>OY821645.1:0-3043341 GCA_963682135.1 Methanothrix sp. | reverse complement strand
AGCGGTATCGGCGGCCAGGCGGATTTCATGCGAGGAGCGGCCCTTGCGCCTGGTGGAAAGACCATTATCGCTCTGCCCTCCACGGCCTCCACGGCGCGAAAGATGGGGGAGGATCTATCCTCAAGAGGACCGCTCGTCTCCAGGATTGTGCCATTCCTGAGTGAGGGGGCGGCAGTCACCTTAACAAGAGGCGATATTCACTATGTTGTAACTGAATATGGTATTGCTTACTTACATGGCAAGAGTATTCGAGAGAGGGCCATGGATCTGATCACCATCGCTCATCCAGATTTCCGGCTCTGGCTGATAGAGGAGGCCAGGAGGCTCTATCTCATCTATCCGGATCAGGCCTTCATTCCCGGCATAAAAGGCGAGTATCCTGCGGATCTGGAGGTTTTGAAGACTACCGGCAAGGGTTTGCAGCTTCTGCTGCGGCCGGTCAAGATCAGTGATGAGCCGATGCTCAAGGATTTCTTTTACTCACTATCTGATGAAAGCATGTATCAGAGGTTCATCTCAGCCAGGAGAGACATTCCCCATGAATTGCTGCAAGAGTTTGTGGTGGTGGACTACTTCCAGAAGATGATACTGGTAGCCGTAATGCAGGAAGGTGACAGGGAATCGATCTGCGGACTTGGCCAGTACGGCTTGAACAGCGATACGTACACAGCTGATGTAGCTTTGGTGGTGAGGGACGACTGCCAGAAGAAGGGTGTTGCCGGTGAACTGCTCAGCTATCTGACTTATCTTGCCAAGAGGCAGGGAATCCTGGGCTTCACGGCAGAGGTTCTGGTTGGCAATGATCCTGTCTTCCGGCTCTTTAGAAAGATGGGATTTGATGTGAGCAAGAGAAGCGCGGAAGGGGTCTATGAGATGCTGGCAATGTTCAGATGATCCATCAAGATGGCCCGGAACAGCTCATCGTGCAGACGTAATGATAATATTATACTACTTGCTTTCACAAAAAAGATATCGAGGAAAAGTCACTGGGCTTTCAAGAACTCTTTTTGTGCGGCATCGGCTTCGGCACGAGTCTGATCGGCTTCTTTGAAGGCACCAATCATCTGATCGTGGTATTTTTGAGCCAGTTCTGCGAACTTGATTACCTGATCGTGGTAACTGGATGCCAGATCTCTCAAGGCTTGCGCTTCATCGAGAAGCTTCCTCAGCTCTTCGTTCTTCTCAAGCTGCTCTCTTCTCACTTTGAACTCCGCACGAAGAGCAGTAATTTTATTGACCAGTTGCTTCTCTTTATCCGGACTTAAAATCTCCGTTTGTTGCCGGAACTCCAGGCGATCGATCTCGCCGTGCAGATCTCTAATGGAGCGCTCACAAGTGAAGTTGTGCTTCTTGCGGATATCGTCTATCTTTGCATAGAGCGGGCTTATCTTCTCGTTGGACTCATCCCTCATCTTTTTGGACTGTGCAACATTCTTGTTACTCTCGTCCCTCAGCTTCTTGAACTCCTTGGCCTTATCGATCAGCTCTTCGGTGGCCCTGTTAAGCTCATTTCGTTTGGCGGCCCATTTGCTCGCTTCAGCATTCAGTTGGCTTCTTCGATCCTTGAAGGCAAGGGACTCCTGCCTGAGTTTGCCTCTCTGATCTTCCAGTTCTGTCAGCATCCCTCGTATTTCCTCCTGCTACAATTCCGCTCTTACTCGGGTTTTGTCCCACCGAAATCCAAGACCCAGGAACACTTTGCTGGGTGGCATAACTAGTAGAGTACGCCGGATGATTTATAGTTTCTGTCCATATTTATAGTGGGGATGAGCTTATGAAGCCCTTAAGTTTTCCTTTTTCAAGCGCACAGCTACGTATCTCGGAGGTTGCTGCATCGAACTGATGCGAAATATATACATACTAAGAACATCACTATTAATAATGGTGAATGCTCATGGATCTCTACTATGTAATCTTGCTCTTTGTCCTGTGGGGTCTAGCTTTCGGGATAATGATAATGCCCATCCGAGTGGACAGAGTCAATCCCACCTATTCGTCCTGGGTTGATTGCGCCAGCTTAATTGGCGACATTTGAAACCCTTTTCATTTTACCAGCAATCAGCCGCAAACTATAAGTATCAATAATGACTATAATAGTAGTTTGCCGCTTCATGCAAGGGTTGGTGGGCGTGCCGTGGGCTAAAACGTATCCGATAATGCTCTGATGGCAAGGATAATTGCCTTAGAATAGGCAACATGCAGGGCAACGTGCATGATTTACATCCTTGTTCCAGGAGATGCATGCCTTCGTGGCCATGCATTCGGCTATGAACCTGTGAGAGACTTAAGCAGGAAGAAAAAGTTGCGTGCTGTGATTGGCACAGTAATCTGCTGGAGATCTCGCGCTAATACACGGTCGGGGCATGGAGTGGCACAATCATGCTGAGATTGAGGCGAATTGCAGATCCGACATCTATCGATGCATCGGATTCCAGTGAGACGGACACTGTGTGATAGTCCAGTGCTGTGACGCCTCAGGCTCGGCACGAAGTCGAATATCTCGGGCGCGGGTCAAGCCCATCACGAAGGTGATTTGGCTCCTCTGCAAAGGGCACTATGGACTTTTTGGTGTTGGCCACGCTCGAGACTCGATAATTGTTTTCTCATTTTCAAAGGGGAGGTGGCATGGTTGCATTCGTTGTCGACTATGGAGATCGAGGGGTTTGCATCGCGTAATGGGGTGCACAAAGAGGATGTTGAAGAATTCTTGGACACCGTTGGGGAAGCCGGCACTAAAGGTGGTGCTCTATTGAATCTGTACTATGATGCGCGCCTTTATAATTGGAATATCTCGACGGTGAGGGCGATAGAAGCAGGAATACAGTCCGCTTATGCAGAAGACGCGGCAAATGCAGGTACTATCTATAATGGAATCGTAACACCTCTTCCTGGTGCGCCTTACTCACTTTGGCCTCGACGTTTCTAAAAAAATAATTTTTGCCTCATTTAGCCCAGGCGAACTTCCTGCTCTTGGAAACAGCCAGTCGCAAGCGTACTATATCACCTGGACGTTCTACGTATGTCGGACCCCACATGGGATTCTCATCATGCATGGCCTTGAGAATCGTGATCATATTGCTGAAGATCAATTGAATATCGGAACCGTTAACCATTGCTTCTCTTATGGCTGCATCTACCACATGGGCTGCATAAAAACCCTCTAGAAGGGCCTCTACCTCCGGGTCCGAAGACCTTAAGGCAGACCTGAGGATCATTACGATTTCCTCATCGATGTTCCCCCAGTTCTGAATTTCTGACAGAGCATGGCCTTCCAGGCTATTCAGCTTGTAGTTCATAATGGTCTCGGCTACCACATCCGCTGATTTGCGTCCATCGGCCGGGCTTATAACCGTCCCTGAGTTTGGATCCAAAGTGCCATCATATTTTGGCAATACATTAAGTCGTATCTCCACCAGATCCTTGTTGACCTCTGCTTCTGTGGCATCAGCCCAGGCTTTGGCAGTATCAAAGCTCAGACGCCTTATCACAGATGCCGCCAGATAGCCTCTAAGGATATCGGCCGGGTGGTTATCGTAATTAATGTCCAGGCTCATGTTCCATAGCTTCATAGGGCCGCCCAGGGAAGCATTCATGGCCCGGAAATAACCGATAAGAGAGATACCCACAGCCGGGCCCATGTTGAGTATGCCCAGTACATCAGAAGCGGATTCGTCCAAACGATCGGCCCATTGATCAGGCAATATCGGATTGATCTGCTCTTTAAGAAGCGCTTCCTTCACGGCGGCCTTCAGTTCGTCATGCAAGCCATCATCGGCATGCAATATGTCATGACCTGCCGTCTCATGGCCCAGCGCGCCCCAGGCCAGAAGGCCTTTGCTGGCATTAGTGGGTGGCATGTTGACGATAGCAGTTTGGACATTCATATTGATGGTGTCATCGGCCGTCCAGGTGTATGGTCCAAAATTAGGTCTGCCCCATTTGACCAGCGGAGCGATGACACTTAGATCGGGAAGCTTTACATCATGACGATCCTCATTGGATAGGAAGCCATCATAAAGGTCGCTAATAACCTCTTGGAAGGCATCCAATTCCCTCATCAAATATCCCTCGCCGTTCTGAAGGATAGCATGAGCGATATCCATAATCAGACCAGCCCTCCCCTCGCGCGCCTTATCCCGATTCAAGATATACTTAAATGTATTATTGCCGTACCATTCCAGTTTCTGTACAAATGGCTGGGAGACATTATCGCGATAGACTGGCGGCAATTCCAGTTCAGCTTCTGCTATTCGTTCCAATAGTTCATTGAATTTCGTTGGATCATCCGGTCCGCGATCTTTGTCTCTGATCGCATTCAGGGCTTCTTTTGTGCAGTTTGTTATGTTGCTCAAATCCGGCATTGACGATACCGGGCCTTCAGATTGCTCTACCATTAAAGCTCTTTTTCTTACCATATTCATTCCTCCGATTCAAGTAAAAATCCTTGACTGTAAGTAACTGAACTTAATTAATTAGGTTTATATGATAAATAATTTTTCCAAAATTTAGAAAGTTGGCATTCTTTAGCGAGTATCTCGGGATTGGGAGCAATAGCTCTGGAATCAAGTTATAGCGTGCTATCCCCTTTCGAGGATTCTTCATCGTTAATTCCTGATATGCAACTTTGGAAGCTGGCAAAGAAAGCCAATTCTCGAGTTGCAAGAAGGTAATGAAGAGGCCAAGAAGGAAGAATGACACCTAAATCGCATATCTCATGAGAACACCTCTAATGTGGCCTGCGATCCGGTATTTTTCATTTCAGCCTTCGCTCTGCCTCTTGCGGGAGCTTTTGGCATTTCGTAGAAGCAAAATACTCGATCCGCCAGTTCGGTCATCTTCTCCAGATGAGTGTCCAGAGCGGGGGAGTAGAGCAGGATGGTTGCATCTCTGGAGGTTTGCCTCAGTGCCTGTGCCACATATTCGACCATCTCTTTAGCATCCTCATAGAGAGTCGGATCATGTTCGATGATCAAGAAACTGTGGTGGTTTTCCTCCAAGATGGTCATTAGCTGGAAAGAGGTGAAAGCCCGGCGTACCTCCAACTCAGTGAAGTTACGATCCAATCGACTGAGGATGCGGGAGTAGTTGCCACAGACGAAGAGGACACTGTAGCGCTGCAATTCCAGGTGGTTGTTCAGGGCATCAGCTAACATCTCAACAGGGGCTACCAGGACATTGAATGTTTCAGGGAGCAGAGAGATCGCCGGGTGGAGTTCAATTTCCATGATAGATGATAAGTGACTCTAGGGATATGAGAGCAAGCCGTGCGTGGAGCGAATGTAATGAAAGGGAAATACTGCATGCTTCGTAAGAATGGAGATCAAGAAATAACTAAATAGCATTGCCAACATCAATTTAAGGCCAAGCAACTTGTGTGGAGGAGTCAAAAGTGGCTGTTTATAAAATAAGATGTGAAGTAATTAGCATTGCGGGAGATAAAGAAAAGTGCATAGGCGCTGCAAAAATGAAAAAAGGCGAGAATTTCGTTTTTGAAGCCAGAACGCCTGAAGGCATGTGTGTGCGAGCATTCAATGCCATATTTCCTTCAGCTTTCGCGATGCGATATAGCGACAAAATGCCATGGGAAAAAGGCGAAGGCTATGCGGATGTAACCTGCCCGGATGGTGATATCGTCGTTCGGTTGAGTCGTATTAAAGAACCATTACAAGTTTGATGCAAAAATCGTACTATCTCCTTTTTTGTTGAATTGGTATCTTCGCCAATTCAAGATCAGACAGATCAAGAGACGAGATAAACTCCCACCACAATCAAGAGAATGGCCACTGTCTTCAGAGCCATCGTCTTCCTGTCCAGCTCCTCTTGTAGGATTCCAGGAACAAACAGTCCCAGGAGAAGTACATAGATCAGAGTTATAAAGGGCTGAAGAGCGGCCACGCTGGAGACCAGGGCTACCGAGCCGACGGCATAGGCGAAGATGAAAGCACCTCTTCCCAGAAAGTCGAAGAGCTCGTCGGCCAGAAGAGCGGAAAGCAGAAACGGACCGCGACGGAAATATGCGGCAAACTCCCTGCGCACCGCCTCGTGATACAGAAGCGGCAACACGGCCAGCAGACTGCCCAGAGACGACCAGAGAATTAAATGCCATTCATTCATGAAGGCGAGGAGGTATTTGGCAGCCAGAGCATAGGCTGCAGAAAAGATCCAGAATACGGCCATGTACTTTAGAGCAGGAGAGACGATAGCCGGACTGCCGCGCTGTGCAGGCCGGTAGGATATTAATAAGGCGCTGCAGACCAGCAGAGCCCCTCCTGCATAATCCTTGACGGCAAGAGTCTCTCCCAGTAAAAGAAATGAGCCCAGGAAGACGAAGACGGGAAAGACGAATACCATGGCAGCCACTCTGCTCGTCTCCTCCACATGAAGGGCCAGCAGGTAGGCCGACCAGAGGACCACCTGAATGCAACCTGCCGCCATGGCGTAAAAGGTCTGGGGGCAGACAAAACCCCATCCCAAATAGACCGGTATGACTATGATAAGCATCTGCTGCATTACCACCAGCGCGACAAGGTAGGCCAGAGGGTTATGCACATACTTGCTCAGGATGAACTTGTCGATAACCCCGGTAACGGCGAGAGCAGATGCGCCCACTAATGAGAGGAAGAACCAGTCCACAATTGCTAATCTGGATGATGAAAGTTATAGCTTTCGCAATTCAGCTCAGTTCAAATTTTGCTAAACTCATCAAAGTCAAGTCCAATTCTGATCACAGGCATGCATCTTGTCTTCTCCAGCACTACCTCATCGCTTGCTGCCCCGGGATCAAACCCGTACATGGAGCGATTCAGGCCGCTGCCCAGCAGGATCTGCCTGATTGCCTTTAGCTTCTCTGCACCGTTATGAATCTCTTCACCGTGCCCGGAAAAGCGTCCCTCCGGCAGGAGCACTTCAATCTTGGGATCGGCCAGAAGGTTCAGATACCACTGTCCTTTCATCTCTTTTCCCTGGTAGCAGTAGATATTCGGTCCCATCCGGGCATAGCTTACTGGAGTATAGCGAATCCTTCCCGTCCTTCTGCCCCTGGTGCCGAGCACCATGACGTCTCCCGTAATGGGATTGGATATGAGTCGCCCCCAACCGATCTGAAACGCCGGGACGACAACGAATCGGTTGATTAACCGAAAGAATGCTCTTAGAACCGATCTTTTATCCATTGAAGTATTCCTTTCTGGTCGTTCTTTTCAGGTCACGCAGTATTTATGTTTCTTCTGTATGTTATGGCGATACTATTATTTTAGTTTAGCCTCTAAGGAAGGAGAATGCAGATTGCAGTTGTGGGCGGGGGAGTATGCAGCCCAAAGGTCGGAGAGAATGCCAAACGGCTTGGTCAGATCATTGCTTCGCATGGCCATGTCCTCATTTGCGGGGGTCTGGGCGGCGTGATGGAGGCGGCCTGCTGCGGGGCTAGAGAGGCAGGTGGCCTATGCATCGGCATACTTCCCGGTGAGAGGCAAGAGGCCAACTCGTGTGTCGACGTGACGATTGCTACAGGCATGGGCCATGCCAGAAATGCGATAATAGTAAAGAGCGCCGATGTGGTAATTGCTCTCCCCGGAGAACTGGGTACCCTTTCCGAGATAGCCCTGGCCATGAAGATGGATAAGCCGGTCATAAGTCTGAACAGCTGGGAAATCTGCGGCGCTTTCCAGGTGGAAGATCCCGATGAGGTAGCGGCGTTGCTGGACCGAATCGATCTCGGCCAAAAAGAGCAAAAATCGTAATTGTCGCGCTCTTCATGTCAGGGATGGGCTGGGCTGCGGATGCCTATCTTCCCAGGACAATTTTGCCCGCCAATGCATGGCATTTACAGTGCCCTGGACTTCATACCAATGGCAAATTATATTTCTTTTGAACATCCAAATTCCCAACTCAGGTGAAAGATCATGGAGAAAGAGTCAGGCTTCGGCACTCGGTGCGTTCATGCCGGTGAAGGGCACAATCCATTTGGTGCTCACGCTACACCCATTTACCAGACATCCACATACGTATTTGAAAGCGCCGAGCAGGCCGCTGCCACCTTCTCCGGCGGTCCGGGTTACAGGTACATACGCTCTGCGCCCAACACGCCCACCCATGCCGCCTTTCTCGATAAGATCTGCTCCTTGGAGGGCGGGCCAGCAGGTCTCGCCTTCTCCTCAGGCATGGCCGCAGAGATGGCGCTTGTGCTCTCAATGCTCCAAAAGGGCGACCATCTGCTCACCACTGATGTCATCTACGGTGGGACCTATGGACTCTTCTCCACGCTTCTCCCCAAATTTGGAATCGAGGTCAGCTTTGTGGACACGACCGACCGGGAGAGGGTGCTCTCCGGTCTGCAAGAGAACACCCGCCTGGTCTTTTTAGAGTCTCCTGCCAATCCCACCATGGCGGTGAGCGATATTGGCGAGATAAGCAAGATGGCCCATGAGGCAGGAGCCTTGCTGGCTGTAGACAACACCTTTGCCACCCCCTACTTTCAGCGGCCTCTGCGGCTGGGCGCAGACGTGATCGTGGAGAGCTGCACCAAGTACATCGGCGGACATGGTGATCTTCTGGGAGGCGTGGCTGTGGGCTCTGAGAAGACGATCTCCGCCATGAGGCGCACGGCCCTCTCGGCAGGCGGAACCATGGGCACGCATGAGGCCTGGCTCTGCCTGAGAGGCTGCAAGACCCTGCATCTGAGGATGGAAAGACATGCAGAGAATGCTCTGCATCTGGCCGAATATTTAGAGGGGCATCCTGCTGTGGAAAAGGTGAACTACCCGGGACTCTCCAGCCATCCGCAGCATGCCCTGGCCGCAAGGCAAATGAGCGGCTGGGGCGGAATGCTCTCCTTTGAGGTAAAAGGCGGAGTGGAGACGGGTCGCAATCTTATGAACAGCCTCAATTTGTGCAGCCTGGCGGTAAGCCTGGGATCGGTGGACACGCTGGTTGAGCATCCCGCCTCCATGACCCATGCCGTCATGCCCAAAGAGATGCGAAAGAAGATGGGAATCTCCGACGGCCTGGTGAGGGTCTCAGTGGGCATTGAGGACCGAGAGGATATCCTGGCAGACTTTGCCCAAGGGCTGGATCAGATACCATAGAATGTCGAAAATAAAAAAGAATATAGAATCTACTTAGTTTGGTTTTCCCGGATATAATCAATAGGGTCTTCTGATGGTGTGAGATTTACGGTTTTGTCGGTGTATTTGACCCCTGGAATCTCCTGCAGAGATTGGACGTCATACACTCTCGGGCCATACTGGTACTCTGCATACTCAAGCCACCAATCGGGATATCCAATATTGGTTATCGTCTTATTCTGAACATCGTTATACTGCCCATTGCGATAGGTGACAACCAGTTTCTCGAAGAGCGCTTTCCAGCTCTCCAGGTTCTCCATGGCTGTGGCATTCGTATACTCTGTCAGAAATTCCCGAGCAGAGATTTCATCGTTCTTATGCAATTCCAGAGCCTGCTGCTCAATATCAGCCTGCTGGGACATGGCTTTGCACTCAAGCCGCGCTTGTTCTGCCTTGATGACCGGTATCATCTCCACATACATCATCCTGGCCCAATTCTGCACTATCTCAAACGGCCAGAATGCAGTATCAAAGTCAAGATCCCAGTGTGATCCATTCAGATACGGAGCAGGAAGCTTTGTTATGCCCGCATAAAATGGTGCGTAGCAAGTCTCGGCAGGCGAAGAGAGACCGAGCCAGCATACTCCGCCGATGGAATCAGGCAACCACTCTCTCGCCTGGGCTACGTAAGAGTAGCCGCATGGATCGGTGGAAATCGGCCTGGGCCAGGAACCCGGCTTGAGCTCACCCGGGTAAAGCCGGTCATGCTCATCAAAGGGCCCCCATTTTCGGTACGGATCACCGAACGGCCCACCAGCAGGCGGCGCAGTCAGATCAAAATCTGTACCCTCGTAATGATCCCGGAAGAGATTAAACGCCTCTGCGATATTGATAGGCCTGTCCGGGACGATGGAGAAGGGGTAAGCTGTGGTGAAGGGTCCTTCTACATAAGGAGACAGATTTCTTGAGGGTGCAATCCGATCGAAGATGCGCCAAACACGACCGAGGGAATAATATGGATGAGAATACTCGCCAGCGCTAAATGTTGCCGTCCAGTCAAGCCGCCCATCGCTGCGATTCCACCATCCCATCGTCTCGGCATCATCAAAGAGATTCCTGGAAAACATCAAGTCCGTATTATTGGTGTCATTGGCATCGATTTCCCTGATTCGAAACTCGTTAGCAGCAACGAAAATCTGACCATCAGGAACACGCTGTGCCGCCCAATATCCCCCAGTGTCTGTTGGTGTCCCTCCGCACATCTCAATAACCCAGACTTCTCTTGAATCTCCAAAGATAAGCGTCTCTCCCGTTCCATAGTACCCGTACTCTTCGATGAGTGATCCTACCAGTTCAACTGCTTCTTTGGCTGTCCTGCATCGCTCCATTGCGATATTTGATAGTTCTGAACTGTAGAAGATTCGTTTGCCTTGCTCTGCATCAGGGTGGATTTTCGCATAATCCGTGCATTCTCCTGAGATCAGCTGATGTTCATTCATCATCCCATACGATCCGGAAAGGTAGCCATATGTATGATTCACCTGATCTATGTAGCCAATGATAATCGTATCATTATCTGATGTAGCACCGCTTCCCCGAAATTCTCCGCCGCTGTTCGGATCATAAAAAACAGGACGCTTTGACCCAGTAGTGAAATTCTGAGCAGGGACATATGTGAACACTACAGCATCTTCCCGGACTGTGGTGCCCACCTCACCCGGCCCGAAGCCATCGTTGCTGTGTGCCACAAAGACAGATCCATCGGAGGAAGCTGATTTGGTTATTCCAAATGTTGTGCATCCCAACGCTGAAATAGAAAGAGCCAAAATAATGCAGACTGCACAAACTATTTTAGCAAAAGCAGATATCTCAATGGTATCCTTTTTGATCTCAATCCCTCCTTTTATTCAAACAGATTTGGTTTATCATGATTATCATCTGCTGATATTAGAGTATTTCGAGCGAATACAATATGCCCTGATAAATGTAAGATACAAATACAAGTATTATGGCCTTGTCAAATCAGGAGCTACTCGCTTATGCAGTCAGGATGTGCCTTTGCGCTTGCCTCTGGATTGTCGGTTCTTCGACTGCCAGGAGAAGATGGCCCCCTCTCGGGAAGCTGACCAGCTTTGCACCGGGAATGTTGGACGCAGCGAATTGTGCATTGTGGTAGAGCTGCAATGTATCGTCTGTGGCATGGAATATTAAGGTTGGAGCTTTGATTGCTGCAATCCTCTCGCCCGGCATCTTTGCCTTGTTGTCGAAAGAAACACCGGCGGATCGCAGCGACACAGGATTCATGTAATCAACAATCTGGTCAACTAATTCCCGCTGATATGGATTAAGGCCGGCAATGACCACGTCGTTAGCGCCCAGCAGCTCCAGGAACTGGATTCGAAACAGCTTGGTTATGGCCCAGTAAAGCGGGTCATGCTTGTAAATTGATGTCAGCATATCGCCTTTCTGGTTCGCTTGTACTTGGTCTCTTGCGACCGAAGACGCGACACCGCAGGAGACAAGTGTAAGCGAGGATACTCGCTCTGGGTACAGCACGGCAAAGAGCAGAGCGGATGGGCCGCCATGAGACAATGCGACGACTGCCACCTTCTTGATGCCCATCTGGTCGAGCAAATACGCATAGGCACGTGCCTGGTCGTCAAATGTGGCACCTTCATGGAAGGTCGAGCGCAGATATCCAAAGCGAGAAGGAGTAATCCAGTGGAATTGGTCGCCAACCACAGCTTGCGCAAGGAGTTCTCCCTGATCGTAGCCTCCACCGCTACCGTGGATTACCAGGACATCCGGACCGGCCCCTCCTTCGGTGAATTCGATATCCCCGTAAGGCGAAGGCATGACCATACTCTTTCCAGAGATCCGTTCATAGGACCGGTTCATATCCCAGAGATATGCTGCTGAAACCAAAAGCGTTGCTAAAATTAACCCTATCGTAATCCAGCGAAGAATTCTTAGCATTGTTCTCTTCCTTCTGGTCTCAATGTAGCCTGTGCGCAGAGCTCATTCTACTAATTTTTCCCCCATATACAAATACAATTGCAGTTATTTCTGCCGCCAAACATTTATTAGCTTTTTGGGCGGCGGGCAGATATGCTGTAATCCTAAGGCTAATCCACTGAACTGCAGAATCGTTGAAGCTACGAGATATGTGCTACTGTTTCTCTGCGCTCTGTGCCTTGGCTTTCTTTCCTTCCTCGATTAGTTCTTTGACCCTTTGGCCACCTTTGTGTCCGATCTCTTCATAAAATTCCTTGCCATGTGTTTCGGCAGTCTTCAAACCACCCTTTCTGCCAGCCTCCTGAACAGTCATCGTGCCTTTTGGGTTTTTCTTAGAACTCCTCTTATCTCCATCCAACCATATCCCTCCAAAACCTGAATTAATAAAATTATTGATTTGCTGCAAATGTAATCAATGTGACCGAATCATCATTATTTCTCGATCTAAATTCCTGGGAACGCTTGAGCCATCATAATCAATTAATTTGCATTTGACATTCCTACTATCTTCTTTAAATATTTATGTTTTGCGCCTTTATTTGTCCAGGAATGGTGATAAAATCATAGCAATAATCATAAAAAATGTGTATTATTTTGGAACTACCTAAATCATCTCGAACTAATAGATATTGATACGTTAGCGATTAGCAAGAAAATCACTAATTACTCTATTGCCAAATCACCTCGCGCTAACTTGCCAGGCTAAAGCACATGGTAATCAATATAATCATGGCAGAGGGCTCCGCTTTCGTCCGTTGCGACTGCATCGCAACTCCCGCAAACTCTGCGCAGTCAGCGAGATCACCCTGAAGGATGGGGACTTACCGATGTTTCGACTTCTCTGTCGAGACTCTCGCTGACCAGCGGTCAGCGAAATCCGCCCTTCGCGATCCTACAAGTTAAATGGATACCTTGCAGCCTGCTGCGCGGATGCGTCGCTGCTGTTTCACAAGCAGAAATCCAGCAGTGTCCCGAAAATGCGGCAAATATTGCCAAAGAGGTGGAAAGAAGATACAGGATGATCAGGTCCCTGTTGCCTTCTTTCACGATATTTGTGCGTCAATAATACTTGGGTTTAGGTGGCTCGGGCTGAGGGTTCAATTGGTTAATTGGATTCTTTGAGAATCCTTGTGCAGTCTTTCCTATGACATTTGACTCAATTCCTGGTCTTAGGATGCCGGATGCGTCAGCCAATGCCCCGGTCGCAGCGCCGAAAGATCCAAGTGCAACATCTGAAATCCAGGTGTGCCCTGGTTGAGATCTGACGACAGTATCAACCAGTGTTGAGAGGTCCAGACGGTGGATCTCATTGCCCCAATTGGCATAGTAAATGCTTCCATCCCGATAGGCCATGCCGGTTATTGGAGCGGTTTCGCTGGTGTAGATCCGGCTGACAGTTCTGCCAGATACTTGATAGATAGATGCAGGTACTCTGTTTCCTGAGCTGAGGTAGAGATGGCCTTCAGTGTCATGGATAAAATCGCCGGCCCAGTAGCCATCGACATCTGTTAGCCTCACGGTATAATAAGGAACTGCAGCACCCCCGGATAAGAGGTAGATCTGGCCGTCCCCGCCTGCTCCACTGGACTGGCTAAAGTAGACCTCAAGTCCGCTAGCTGCTGTTGGGTAGTATTCCAAGTCCCGGATATAAGTGCTATGCGTATAAGCCACCTGATCCGTCGCAGTCCAGGCCCCACCGGTGGTCCTTGTGGCCAGGTAGATCTTATTATCATTAGCATTTACATAATATAGCTTCTCCGGCACATAAGGATGAAACGCAAAGGTGTAGATATTTCCTGACGGGCGGGCAAAATAGACATTCTCGCTTCCGCTCGTCGTTGATGAATAGACCTTCCCCGGATTCTCCTTTGCATCTGTGAAAAAGATGGTGGCCGGACCCTGTCCCATAGCTGCAATTGACATCAATGATATAAATAAAATTAGCAACAGCAGCATTCTTACAGGTGCTGAATTTCGGTTCATTTAAGATCCCTTCGGAATGATATGTTAATTGTAAATAATGATATATAATCTTATTCTTGAAAGATCTCCGCAAAAGATGCAAGCCCATCATATCGATCTCAAGAAGATAGGTTAATAAGTTAATAATTTAAAAATATATTGTCATCCATTCTTTACTCCCACATACATCATCCATCCGCCCACCAGCACAGTCATTCCAAAGAGCACCAGGCCTTGCAGCCCCATGCCGTTTGGCAGATCGAAGATGACTACCGCACCCATGATCACACTGCCTGCACCCATAAGAATCACACCAATCCTGGCGGAGAGGAGATAAGTTATGAATCCCAGGGCGATAAGGGCCGCAGCTATCAAGAGCGGAGTGGAAAACAATGGAATGGATAGATTCATAATTTCCCGTCCTTTGCTGCATACTTATAGTTTCTTATGAGTTCGCCACCTATTTACCCTGGCATTTCATCTCTCTATTGCTATGAAGCGGATCTATATGGACCACTCAGCCACCACTCCTGTGGCATCGCAGGTCTTGCAGGCCATGCTGCCCTACCTTTCCGACAAATTCGGCAATGCCTCCAGCCTGCATGGCTTTGGCCGGGAGGCAAAAGAAGCTCTGGAAGAATCCCGAGAGAAGGTGGCCAGGCTCCTGGGAGCAAGCCCTGAGGAGATCATCTTCACCTCAGGGGGCACAGAGTCCGACAATTTGGCCTTGAAGGGCATAGCGATGCGCAATTCCGAGCAAGGCAGACATATTATCACTACCTGTGTCGAGCATCCTGCTATTTTGGAGACGTGCAAGACGCTGGAGAAGGAGGGCTTTGCCGTCACCTATCTTCCCGTAACCGGCGAGGGTGTGGTGGACATGGCAGCCCTTGAGGCAGCCATTCGACCTGACACCATTCTCATCTCCATCATGCACGCCAACAACGAGGTAGGAACCATCCAGCCGCTGGAGGAGATAGGCAAGCTGGCCGCCGAGAAAGACATCTACCTGCATACCGATGCCGTGCAGAGCGTGGGCAAGATTCCCACGGACGTTAACGCCCTGGGTGTCGATTTGCTCTCGCTCTCAGCTCACAAGATCTACGGGCCCAAAGGTGTGGGGGCGCTCTACATTCGCCGGGGCACGAAACTGGAGAGCATAGTGCAGGGCGGTGGGCACGAAAGAGGCCTGCGCTCGGGAACGGAAAACGTGGCTGGCATCGTGGGCCTGGCAGAGGCGGCGCAGCTTTGCAGCGAGAGCATGGCCATGGAGGGGCTAAGGCTGAGCAAGCTTTGCGACCGGCTGGCAGCAAAGGTCCTGGGAAGGGTCAAGGATTCCTGGATCAATGGGACCATGAAGAGAAGACTTCCCGGAAGCCTGAATTTCGGCTTTTCCTATGTGGAGGGCGAATCGCTGCTCCTCTACCTCGACTCCAAGGGCATAGCCGTATCCACGGGATCCGCCTGCTCCTCGCACAAGCTGGAGCCGTCTCACGTCTTGCTGGCGCTGGGCCTGAAGCCGGAAGAGTGCCACGGCTCTCTAAGGATCACCATGGGCCGGTCGAATACCGAGGAAGAGGTGGACTATGTGGCCGAACGCATCGGGGAAGCTGTGGAACGGTTCCGGGGAATATCGGCTCTGGGAAGGAAATAGAAACGATGGCCTGCGGAAAGCTGATGCAAGAAATCAAGGTGAGAGAGCAGCGCAATATTCCCATCGAGCAATTGCTCTGTTCTGTCTTCTTGCCATTTTATAATTTCTTAACAATGACTGCGAATTCATTGGCTTGCGGATCATAAGGTGAGCCCGCGACATCTGAAAAGATCTCTTCAACAGCAAATTTGCATTCAGCTAGCTCTTTTTCCAGGTCTTCCGGACTGAAATATTGCAGCCAATTATAAACAGTCCTTGTTCGATCTGACTCAAAAAGCGAATATTTGTCGAGAACTACATTTTCACTCATGTACTTGAAGGTATTCTGAAACCCGTAGTACTTATTCGGTGACCAGAAACCATCGAGCATGTTGGCTTCATATATTGCAGCTTCTTGCCTTTGTTCGAAGGCATTCATCGAATAGACATCAAGGAGAACACAGCCGCCAGGCTTTAGGATTGCATGGAACTTCGCCAGCATCTTCTCTCTCTGCCTGGGACTGAGAGCACAAAAATCGCACATAATCATCAGGATGAGATGAAAGCGATCATCTGTTTCGAAATCCAGATAGTTTTGATTTATGTAGTGGATGGACAGTCCTTCCCGTATGGCTGCTTTTTGCGCATACTGAATCGATCTCTTCGAGAAATCAACCCCCGTAACCTCCGCCTGCTTTCGAGCCAGCCCCGCAGCATATAATCCCGGCCCGCATCCGAAGTCGGCAATCTTTATCCCGGCACCCACATGGAAATGAGCGGCTATCCATTCAACCGATCGATCGATAAATGCTGCTTTTCGGGAAGAAACATCAATTTCTGGGTTTAGATGAAATGCGAGCATTTGCTCTGATGTATGATCATCATTCCACAGATCACTTGCCGTGTAAAACTCAAACGGCTCAGGACGCGTGTTGATCTTTTCGAGCTCTTCAAACAACAATTATCCAACCTCTTCTTCGCGAAAATCATCCACTAACGTATAAAACTCTTCTCTCGCAGACCAAGAGACAATCCCCTGGCAGGATATTTCTGCCCGGCTCCACAACACCGGCACAACCTGCCGCTTGGGAAAAAGTAGTGTGATGATTTAGAGAGTGATCAAAAGATTTGGATTTAATGCTCAGCAGCCTTTCTAGCAGCCACTGCGATGCCTCGTTTGATCTGCAGCATCTCCTCCGGCGCGAGCACTGCCGTTCCCGTGGCCAGCAGCCGATCCTGGGCGTCCACCACCAGCACCTCTTCTCCCGCCCTGATCTCCTCGTCCACACTCAAAACGTGCTTGGCAAAGAGATTGCCTCCTTTAGCCAC
The DNA here is from genome assembly GCA_963682135.1 of Methanothrix sp. Taxonomy (GTDB): domain Archaea; phylum Halobacteriota; class Methanosarcinia; order Methanotrichales; family Methanotrichaceae; genus Methanothrix. The sequence continues at coordinate 3,026,340 of OY821645.1, read as the reverse complement.
AAAGGGCGCGGCATCCTCCATTGCCACTACTCGAAGATGCGGGCTTTCGAACCTGGCATGCAGCCTTCCCGCGCCCAGCATGCTGAGCGTCAAGAGGTTGTCGCTGGCTCGAACCGTGGCGATCCTCTCCTTTCCCGAGTAGAGGTACCTCAGCCGGCGCGTCTTGGAGAGACTGTAGGTTGTATCCTCGGGAAAGAGGGCCTCCCCGGCACCTCTTCCAAACTGATAATCGGCTATAATCCTGGCACGCTTTAGCATCTCATGTCCTTCCGGCAATACCTTACAGCCGCTGACAATAAAGAGTTATGGCTTGATCTTGATCCGGAGATTTAGCTAAAATCCTGCATGCAAAATGGCGTCATCACCATAATCTATTTTGCTCTCCTCATTGCATCTCCTCCAATCCTGATCGCATGACAATATACTGGTGATTTGATTTGAAGCCTTTAAGCGTTGAAGATCCCGAAATCGCATCTGCAATCCAGTCTGAGCTGGAGCGGCAGCGAAATAACATAATTCTGATCGCCTCTGAGAACTTCGCAAGTAGAGCCGTCATGGAGGCCCAGGGCTGCGTCATGACCAATAAGTATGCGGAAGGCTACCCTGGCAAACGCTACTACCGCGGCACAGGCTGTGTGGACGTGGCGGAAAATCTGGCTCGCGAACGCTGCAAAAAGCTCTTTGTCGGCGCAGAGCATGTCAATGTGCAGCCGGTGAGCGGCACTCAGGCCAATATGGCAGCCTACTTTGCCGTGCTCAAGCTTGGCGACACCATCATGGGCATGAATCTGGCCCACGGCGGCCATCTCTCGCATGGCAGCCCGGTCAACTTTTCGGGCAGGATGTACAAAATCGTGCCCTACAGCGTCGCACCCGAGACAGAGATGCTCGACTACTCCGAGATGGCAGCTATTGCCAGAAAGAACAGGCCGCAGCTCATAGTGGTGGGCGCTTCCAGCTATCCCAGAACTATCGACTTCAAGGTCGTCCGCGAGATCGCCGACGAGGTAGGAGCAAAGGTCATGGCTGACATCGCCCATATCGCTGGCCTGTGTGCCGTGGGCGCGCACCCAACACCAGTGCCTTACGCAGATATCGTTACCACTACTACTCATAAAACCCTGCGCGGGCCGAGAGGCGCTCTGATCATCTGTAAAGAGGAGCTTGCTTCTGCCATTGATCGATCTGTCTTCCCAGGCACCCAGGGCGGTCCTTTTATGCATGCCATAGCCGCAAAAGCGGTGGCCTTCAAGGAAGCGCTGACATCCGAGTTTAAGGAATACCAGTTCCAGGTGGTCAAGAACGCTCGCGTCCTGGCGGACAGACTTCTGGAAAACAAATTCGATCTGGTCTCAGGGGGCACTGACAACCACCTCATGATGGTCAAGCTGATCAAAGAAGGCATCACCGGCAAGGTTGCCGACGAAACTCTGGAGAGAGCGGGCATAACCCTGAACAAGAACATGATACCCTTCGATCCGGCCACGCCCTTCGTCACCAGCGGCATTCGCATCGGTACACCAGCCATGACCACCAGAGGAATGAAAGAGCTGGAGATGGTGAAGATTGCCGACCTCATTACCACGGTGCTGCGCGACATCAAGAACGAGGAGACAATAGCCGATGTTCGCAGGCAATCCAGAGAGCTATGCGCACAGTTCCCGCTCTACCCGGATCTGCCGTGATTAATATGATAATCGATGGAAAAGCTCTGGCGGCAGACGTTGAGGTCGAGACCGCCCAGAGGGTTAAAAAGCTGGCTCTGAGGGGAATAGTGCCCGGCCTGGCCACAGTGCTGGTGGGCGAGAATCCCGCCTCGCAGATGTACATCAGGCTCAAGCATTCCGCCTGCACCAGGGTAGGGATTCGATCGGAGAATGTGGTCCTTTCCGAGAACAGTTCAGAGGAAGAGCTCATAGCCAAGATCCTGGAGCTCAATTGCCGTCCGGACATAAACGGCATTCTCCTGCAGCTGCCTCTGCCTAAGGGTCTCAGCCCCCAAAAGGCCATGATGAGCATATTGCCTGAGAAGGATGTGGACGGATTTCATCCCGTGAATATGGGCGCCCTTCTTCTGGGAGCGGAGCGCCTGGTGCCCTGCACCCCACGGGGCATCATCTATGCCCTGGAGCGGCTGGGCAAGAAGCTGGAGGGAGCAGAGGCCGTGATTGTGGGCCACAGCAACGTGGTAGGCAAACCTCTGGCAGCCATGCTGCTCAGCCGCAATGCCACGGTGCAGGTCTGCCACGTCTTCACCAAAGATCTGGCCGAGCACACCAGAGATGCCGAGATATTGATAGTAGCCGCAGGCGTTCCCGCCCTGATCAAAAAGGATATGGTCCGGCCCGGTGCCATTGTCTTTGATGTGGGCATCAATCGGGTGGGAGACAAGACAGTGGGAGATGTGGACTACGAGGCCGTAAAGGAGATCGCATCCGCCATAACACCTGTTCCGGGCGGAGTAGGGCCGCTCACCGTGGCCATGCTGCTCTCCCAAACGGTATTTGCGACGCAGAGCCAGGCCAGGGCTTCGGAGGTCTGAATTCGAAATGGCCAGGAGATGTTCTTGCCCATGAGTTCATTGAGACCAAATAAGGCACTCCTGGTGGTTGACGTGCAGAATGATTTTTGTCCTGGTGGCGCTCTGGGCATCCATGGGGGTGACAGGATCATCCCCGTTCTTAACAGGTACATCAAGTATTTTGAGCGGGAAAATTTGCCGATTATTGTGACCAGGGATTGGCACCCCAAAGTCACCAAGCATTTTGAGCAGTTTGGCGGAGTATGGCCTGAACATTGCATCGTTGGGAGTTATGGTGCACAGTTCCATCCGAAGCTTGAGCTTCCAAGAGAGGTCCTGGTGGTGTCCAAGGGCATGGATCCGGAAGAAGAGAGCTACTCGGCTTTCCACGCCACGGATCCGGGCGGAATGGTATTAGCGAATTTATTGAAAAATCTGGGAGTTACGCAGATTTATATCGGCGGACTGGCTACGGATTATTGCGTGAAATATTCCGCGCTGGATGCGCTTAAAGGCGGACTTGAAGTTATTATTTTGACCGATGCCATCGCCGGCGTTAACCTACAGCCAGAGGATTCCAGCCGGGCAATGGATGAAATGGTTAGCCTTGGAGCTAAAAAATTAAAGATTGATCTATAGTGCTTTCTTATTTTTGGCCTTAGTGTCCCAGGCCGGCATTTTTGCAGATCTCCTGCAAATAATCCTGTAGCGATCTCTTGTAGCCCTTTCGGGAGGCCAGCTTCTGTATCTCCTTCATGACACCACTGCCATACTGCATGGCCTTCTTTTCGTATTGGGCAATAGCCGGTGACATATACCGTCCGGCTACAGCTCGCAGCGGTCTCTTGCGCACTCCATCTGCCACCAGCAGATCCGCCGGGATACTCCGGGCAGCTACTACTACTCTGCAGTCCATGTAGGGCAGGGAGAAGCATGTTCCATGCAGTCCGGCCACTGCCTGATCCCTGGCCAGCTGCAAAGCAAGCCCCTGGAAATCCTTCTCCATATCCTGGGCGAGAGTTGCGGTCTGCAGATAACGGGAGTAGCCTCCAAAGAGCTCATCCGCCCCCTGGCCGGCCAGGATGCGCCTCTCGCCATGCTGCCCTGCCCATTGGCAGACGAAATAGAGCGTTGTGGCGATAGATGCATTTACCGGGTCTCTCTTGGGAATGACGGCCAAGACCTCTGCCAGGGCTTCTTCAATTGACGCCGGATCGATTAAGTGCTCATGAAGGATCAGGCCGAACTCCAGAGCCACCTGCCTTGCGTGGCGGAGGTCATGCGATCCGGCTAATCCTACCACAACGCATTCTCTGCCGGCCAGCCGGGCGACAAGTGCCGAGTCCACACCACCGGATAGAGCCACAACTCCCTCATCGCTGCGAAGCTGTACCGCAATTCTTATGGCCTCATCCAAATCCATGAGGGGATATTTGGGGTCTACTTTTCCCATCTCTTTGCCGCTGCAGATCATAGTTCCCGCCGGGCAGTCTCCCGGCATAATCCCGAAATGGTCGCGTGCCTTGCAGTCACTCCATTCCAAGAAGAACTCGCCGCCAAATCTGCAGATAGCAGCCGGATCTTGGGCAAGAATTGCCCCTACATCGCTCTCTTCCAGCCGCTTTCCCCTAGCCTCCATCCAGCCCTTAACCTTTAACGAAAAATCCATAGATCTTGATACCTCGAACTCAGATTGCATTCGTTGTTGCCACTGCCAAGCATCTGAGTATTATTTTTACCTTTGCTACCACATGGTAGACAGAAAACATTATAACTTCTGACGATCAGTCCAATAAAATATTCGAGAACAGGAGACAGCCACGTGAAAAACATCGCATCCGATTGCCTGGAAAGAGTGAGAAGGGAAAAGCCGCTCATACATCACCTGACTAACTGGGTGACTATTTACGATTGTGCTAATATTGTCAAGGTATTTGGAGCCTCTCCGGTCATGGCTCATGCCAGGGAAGAGGTGGCAGAGATGGCAGGCATAGCTTCGGCTCTGGTTTTGAATATCGGAACTCTGACAACTGATTTTGTCGAGGCCGTGATACTTGCCGCAAAGAGTGCCAATAAAAAGGGAATACCGGTGGTCCTTGATGTCTGCGGAGCCGGAGCCACAAAATTTCGCGATGATAAATGTTTTGAGATTCTGGATAAGGTAAAGGTGAACATCATAAAGGGCAATTCTTCCGAGATCGCTCGCATAGCCGGAGAGAGCGTTTCTACCAGGGGGGTGGACGCCTCGGACGTGGAGAAGAATCTTCAGGAGATAGCGCGCGACCTGGCTGCAAAAAGGAATTGCACCGTGGTTATCACCGGAAAAGAGGATATTGTGGCCGATGAAAAGAGAGTGGTAAGGGTGTTGAACGGTCACTGCATGATGGCAAATATTGTGGGCACAGGATGCATGGCAACATCAGTAATAGGCACATTTGCCGCTGTGGAAAGGGACTGCGTTGATGCCTGTGTTGCCGGTCTTGTCTGTTACGAGGTCGCGGCAGAACTGGCAGCCGCAAAGGCAGAAGGACCGGGCAGCTTCAAGGAAATGCTCTTTGATGCCGTGTACAATCTTGACAGCGAAACAGTACAGAGAATGCAGAGGACAAAAGAGTGAAAGGATACTACTTCATAACGGACGGCAAATTGAGCCGTGCCGGAAATGAGAGCGATGTTCTCTCTGCGGTCTCCTGCGGAGTAAAAGTTGTCCAGTACAGAAACAAGAACGCAGAAACGCTGCAAATGTACCAGGAAGCTGTGCGGCTGCGGGAGATATGCCGGGACTCCGGCTCATTATTTCTTGTCAACGATCGCATAGACATTGCCCTTGCAGCAGAGGCTGATGGCGTTCATCTGGGCCAGTCCGATATGCCGTGCCTTGCCGCCCGCAAACTGCTGGGGCACGATATGATCATCGGCGTTACCGTTCACAATCTTGCCGAAGCCCTGGCGGCAGAAAGCATCGGAGCTGACTACCTGGGAGTCTCACCCATCTTCCAGACCGCCACTAAACCGGATGCCGGAAAGCCGGCGGGCATCAGACTGATTGAAGAGATCCGGACAGAGGTCGAAATTCCACTGATCGCTATTGGCGGCATCAATCATTGCAATGCGGGGGAGGTCGTCAGAGCGGGAGCAGATGGGCTGTGCGCCATATCCTGTGTTGTGGCCAAAGAAAACGTGAGAGACGAGATTATGAAGCTTCAGGAGATTTTTGCGGCGCATAGGTGAGACTGGTGAACTACCGCGTCCTGAAGGATGGGGACTTACCGATGTTTCGACTTCTCGTTGAAACTCTCGCTGACCCGCGGTCAGCGAAATCAGTCCTTCGCAATCCTACAAGTTAAATTCTGAAAAGACTCAATTTCAAGCAAAAATACCTAAGATAATTTCTAATTAGGCGATGACGCCGGTGGTATTCCCGCTACCTCGAACTCCTTTTTGACCTTCTCTCTTATGTCGCAACCGATAACCTTTGCTACGTTTCTTCCGGGGACAGGAACCTCTAACCGGAGGGTCAGTTCCGAGTACCGAGAGTTCAATAGCAGCACATTGATGGTCTTGTCTTTTAGCACCATGGGGTGGCTCTTTGCAGCTTTGAGGATGATCTCTCTGGCTTTGTCGATGTCGGAAGCTTTTTCCAGGTCGAAATCCACCATCCAGATTATCTCCGGTTCCCTGATGGACCAGTTGATGATCGGCTCCATGCTCATGATGCTATTGGGAACAATAATTCTCTTGTTGTCGGTAGTTCTGATTACCGTATGCCTCAGTGTCAAATCCTCAATCTGGCCGTATTCGCCCCGAAAGTCCACTGAATCTCCCACCCGGAAGGGCTGGAAAACAGCGAGGAATATGCTGGAGGTGAAGTTGGAGAGCGAGTCCTTGGCGGCAAAGCCGATGGCCAGACCTGCGATACCCGCACCGGCGAGTATGGCGGTGACAAGGCTTCTTAGCTGCGGTATCTGATAGATGATGAGCATGAGACCGATAACGTAGATAGTGGCAGAAACCAATCTGCGCATCATGAGCTGCATGGTCTCGTCCATCTTCATCTGCACCTTGCAGGCTACAGTGGGAAGATAATTCACCAACATGCGGTCTACGATGCGCACAGCGGAGCGAGTCAAAAGCGCAATCAATATTACAAAAAAAACATTTAAAAAAATGGACGCCAGATCGATGTTGCTGACGGCATTTGCCAGGATCTGGATAAAGACCAGATCAACATGTCTGCCGGTCGTTGAATCCACAGCCTTCTGAATCCAATTTGCCAGTAGAATCGGATCGGTCATGCCTGCCATCGCTGTAAGATTCATCGAAGGCTAGGATAGAAAATGAGTACTTAAAGATTTCCGGACTTAACGGGACAATAGAATGGAGCAAATTGACTGAAAGACTGCAAAAATATATTGCCAGAGATATAAAAACAATGGCGGCTTTATGCCGCCTAAGAGAACATCCGCAGAGCTTCTTCCGATCCTTCCATCTCATCCCCGAGAACCTTTCTGATTGCCGTCTCGAAATCGCTCATGCCAACCGAAGATGCGCCTCTGCGCAACGCATTCATGCCTGCTTCAACTACAATGGCATTAAGGTCGGCACCACTTGCTTCCTCGGTGACTTTGACAATCTCCATCAGATCCACGTCCTCATCCTTCTTCATCTTCCGGGAATGAATCTCCAGGATCTTGAGCCTTCCAACTGCTGAAGGCATGGGAATCTCAATGATCCTGTCAAAACGACCGGGCCGCAGCAGTGCAGGATCCAGAATATCAATCCTGTTCGTAGCTGCGATGATCTTGATGTCTCCCCTGGTCCTAAACCCATCCATCTCTGCCAGCAGCTGCATCATTGTGCGGTTAACCTCGGCGCTTCCCGTGGTGCCGTCATGGGTTCGAATGCTTCCCACGGCGTCGATCTCGTCGATGAATATGATGCTGGGAGCCTTCTCGCGCGCCATCTGGAAGATATCGCGAACAAGCTGCGCGCCCTCTCCTATGAACTTATGAACCAGCTCCGATCCGGACATGTGGATGAAAGTGGCTTTGGATTCGTGAGCTACAGCTTTGGCGAGCATGGTCTTGCCCGTTCCCGGCAGACCGTAGAGCAGGACGCCTCTGGGCGGCTCTATGCCGATGTCCTTGAAGATTGCGGGATTGGTGAGCGGCAGCTCCACAGTCTCCCTGATCTCCTGAATCTGGCTTTCCAGACCGCCGACCTGCTCGTAGGACACATCTGGTGCCTCTATCAGCTCCATTACCTTAGCCCGGACATCCACAGAGCGATCCAGTACGCGAACGATGGTCAGAGAGTTGTTTATAGCCACACGAGAGTTGGTCTGGATCATCCCCATCAGCTCCGGCGGAGCAGTGGTGATGAACTCCTGATTATTGCCGTGTTGCCTGAGAAGGACATAGTCCGAACCCATCTCCACTACCGTTGCCAGGAATAACGGCATCCTCTTGAGAAGGATATTCTCTTTCTTCAGCCGTTCAACCTCTCGCAGATACTTCTTATTGGCAATGAGGGACTCAAAGAGCTTTGCTCTTACCTCTTCCCTCTCCATCCTGGTGGTTTCCAGTTCTTCGGCGAGGCTCTTGTTGTCGGACTGTAGAGCGCTTATCCTCTTTACAAAGGACTCCTGAATGGTCTCTTGACCGGAAATGGCCGATGTTTCACTCATATAAAGAAACCCTGAGTTTTTCATGCTTATAAATTCATGCCTGAAGCGGTAAACCGAAAAATTTTCTCTCCCAGAAAAGTATTAATCATAATCCACCTAATTATATCCTGTGGTTTTTATGATCACCCTCATTAAACACAATCCGCTTCCCTTCGAGGTCGTAGAAAGAAAAGGCCTGGGTCACCCGGATACCCTGGCGGACGGCATCTCTGAAGCCATCTCCCGCTCACTCTGCCGGTTTTATCTGGATGAGTTCGGCAGGGTCCTGCACCATAATGTGGACAAGGTCCTCATCATCGCCGGCAAGAGCGCGCCCCGCTTTGCCGGTGGTACGATTCTGAAGCCCCCTTCTGTGGTTGTGGGCGGCAGGGCCAGCCGGCCATCCGCAAAGGCGATGGCTGAGATCATTGAAGATGCCACTACTTCGCATTTTCATAAAACTGTTAAAAATCTGCAGCAATTCCTGGTCGAGCCGCGCGTGGAAGAGGGCGCTCCGGAGCTACGTAGCCTCATCGGCCGGGGAGCCAATGATACCTCCATTGGAGTAGGATATGCACCACGCAGTAATACCGAGCAGCTCATCCTGGATCTGGAGCAAGTGGTAAGAGGCGTGCCCGCTGCCGGCGAGGACATTAAGCTCATGGCGGTGCGCATCGGAGACCGGCTGACCCTCGTAGTAGCCACAGCCATGGTCTCCCGGTATATCAATTCGCGAGAGGATTACGATGAGGCCAAGGCTGCCGTCCGGGAAGCAGTTATGAGAAAGGCCCAGGCAGATCATGGCGGTGAGGTAGAGGTAGGTGTGAACTGCGCCGACGCCGGGGAGAATATCTACCTCACGGTTACCGGCACCTCAATTGAGATGGGAGACGATGGAGCCACGGGGCGGGGCAATCGCGGCAATGGCCTGATCACCCCCATGCGGCCCATGACCATGGAGGCCATAGCCGGAAAGAATCCGGTCAGCCACGTGGGCAAGATCTACAATGTGCTGGCGCATAAAGCGGCAGCCGAGATCGCAGAGCTGGAAGGGGTGGAGGAGGCCTACGTGACTCTGGTCAGTAAGATCGGCTCGCCCATAAACCAGCCTCTCCTGCGAGGCGTGCAGATCTCAGGCGACATGGCTCTGACTGCGGCTATGGAGTCAAAGGTAGATCGCATCCTGGACTTCTGGCTGGAGAGCACAGAGGATCTGGTGGAGCAGTTTGTTAAAGGCAAGCTGACTATTTACTAAAAAAATGAAAGCCCAAGAGTGGCATCAATCAGCCCCTTTGGTCGCCTCTTTTTTGGCCATCTGCAGCCTCTGCTTGGCGGTGTAGCCTGTGGCCTTTTCCAGGAAATTTCTAAAACGTTTGTTGGTATCCATGGCAACGACGTCGCTGGCGCCTATTAGCGACTCTGTGGTCACAGTGAGCTTCTTGCCGGTGATTGACACACAGACGCTCTTAAGAGCTCCATAGCTGAGCAGAAGCTTGCCGTTCTCCTCTTTGATCTCGGTGGGAAATTCCTCTTCCAGTGCCTTTGATATTCGCTCTAAGTCAGGCTTGAAGCCTCGCTTGAATGAGTAGTCCATGCCTGAATGTTTGGGCTTATTCCGGTATAGATCTTTCGAGCGAAAAATGAGGGTTCAGGATAAGATCTCTGAATTAAAGACCTTTGCAGGAGACAAAGCGCACTCATTCCTCTGCGCCTCCAGCCGTTCCGGCAGCCCGGCCACGATCCCCGCAAAATTTTTGTCGGCATTCTTCCGCTTGATTGCAGCCAGTTTGACAATCTCCTCTCGATTGATCTCCTTTCGATCAAATTGCACCGCTTCCAGCAGCTTCTCCCCCCACTCGGATCTCACTATCACAGTGGAATATCCTTCCTCGCTCCCAATCGAGCCTATAGAAATATCTGCCAGCCGGCTTACCAGATCACCACAAAATCCGCAGCCTTCTCTCACAGAGTCTCCAAGATCTCGCACCCGGCAGGAGTACTCTTTGCCGTCCGCTGCCACTATGAATTTCCCTCTGGCGATCTGCATCTTTTCCGCCCTATCCAGATCTATGCCGAAATGCTCCTTCATGCGGCTTTTAAGGGATTCATAATCGAAGCTTTCAAAGCAGAAGAGGCCGATGAGAAATATCCTGGCATCTGGAAATTTTTCATTAAAATAGCCCTGCCTCTGTAATTTTCTGACCATTCGCATCTGACAGGGTGTGCCGACAACGGCAATTCTCCTTTTGCCCCTCTCTAAGGCCTCCAGGAGCGGGGCGATGACGGACACCCGAACGTATTTCGTCCCTCTTGCCTGCAAAATCGATTCCACTCCATCAACAAGAGCGGCTTTCGCTCCCACGCGTTCATCTTTTGGGGCGACTACTGCTCCATCCAGCAGTCCCGTCTCAATTCCACGCTGGAGTATTGAGGTTACCATACCCCCATCCTGCCCTTCAATGCTGCTCTTTGCGGCCAGCATTTCTCTATTTATCCCCAGATCATCATCAATGTGTCCACTGAGGAATTCCTCTTCCATCTCTTTGATATCGACTGAGGTGAGCGGGTAAATGTTCTTTCGTTCTATGATGGAATTTGTAGGACAGACCAGAGCACATGCACCGCATGCGATGCAGTCTTCCGATAGCTCGCCATAGGGTGTATCCACCTCCCGGGAGACGCCACGGTTCTGAGCATTGATGGCCGCCACGCCCACCAGTTCCTCGCAGACCCGGTAGCATAGTCCGCAAAGAATGCAATTCTTGTCCTCCGGCGAGAAGCGTGACTTGATAATCCCATATTCTCCTGCCATCTCCTGCCATCTCTTCTCCTGGGGACAGCGGGCCAGGAGAAGCTCCAGGATCATTTTTCGGATGCCTGCAATCTCCTCTGTACAGGTATTTACAACAAGCCCTTCCTCTATTGGATAGTTGCAGGCGGTGACAAACTTTTTCCTGCCGTTTTTAACGACTTGCACAGTACACAGACGACAGGATCCATAAGCTTCCAGAGAAGGATGATGGCACAGCGTCGGGATATGAATGCCGGCAAGCCTTGCCGCCTCCAGGATCGTGGTCGAGCCACTCTCGCTAGAGGTCTCTATCTCATGACCGTCGATTGTCATCTTCAATTTGGTCATGGCCTCTCACCTCTGTTTGCTTTCTCTAAACCGGTCAAAGATGATGATGGCATTAACGATGGAGATAACGATGATGAGGAAGATGATGATCGGAAAAGTCCGCGAGAGACTTTCGCAACGGCCCTCGCCTTTGGCGGACAGACATCGAAGCAAATGCCGCATCGAGTGCAACGGGATTGGTCTATGACGCTAATGCTTCCCTCCTCTCCCTCGATTGCTCCCTGGGGACAGTTCTTCCTGCAAAGGCCGCAGCCTATGCAAACCTCCGGCTCGACATAATAAGAAACAAGAGCTTTGCAGGCCAGAGAGGGGCACCTCTTCTCGATTATATGGGCCGCATATTCATCAGGATAGTAAGATAATGTACTTAAGACCGGATTTATGGCTGTACGGCCTAAGGCACACAGCGACGTCCTTCTCATCAGCTCGGCGACCTCTTTGAGATTTTGCAGGTCTTCTTCTCGGCCAATGCCCGAGACTATGCCGTCCAATGTCTCTCGCATCCTGAGCAAGCCCTCCCGGCAGGGCAGACACTTGCCGCAGGACTCATCGCAAAGAAAGTCAACGAAGTAGCGGGCCAAATCGACGGCGCAGGTATCCTCGTCGATGACAATAATGCTGCCTGAGCCCATCATGGAGCCAAGCCTGGTGAGTTCTTCATAATCAACAGGCGTCTGCAAATGCCGGGCAGGAATTATTCCGCCTGATGGCCCACCGGTCTGCACTCCTTTTAGCATCTTTCCATTGGGAATTCCGCCTCCTATCTTGTAAATTATGTCGGCCAGGCTCATGCCCATGGGGACTTCCACCAGACCGGTATTGTTGACCTTTCCAACCAGTGAGAATATCTTGGTTCCCTTGCTTTTTTCCGTTCCAATGGAGGAGAACCAATCAGCTCCTCGGTTGATTATGAGAGGAATGTTGGCCCAGGTCTCCACATTGTTGAGCAGGCTGGGTCGATTCCAGAGGCCGCACTCAGAGGTATGGACATACTTGGGCCGGGGCTCGCCCACCTTGCCCTCCAGGGCATTCATGAGAGCGGTCGACTCTCCGGATACGAAAGCACCCGCACCCCTGTGCACGGATACATCGAAATCAAATCCGCTACCCAAAATATTCTTCCCGAGAAGGCCCAGCTCTCGGGCCTGATGCAAGGCGAACTTGGTATTCTCCACGGCCAGGGGGTACTCCATGCGCACATAGATGTAGCCGCTATGCGCTCCCACTGCATAGGCTCCGATAATCAGCCCCTCTAAAACGCAGTGCGCATTGCCCTCCATGAGAGCTCTGTCCATGAAGGCACCCGGATCTCCTTCATCGCAATTGACGATCACATATTTGGGCTGGCCGGGCGCACTCGCCGTCGATTCCCATTTTTTTCCAGTGGGAAATCCGCCACCTCCCCTGCCGCGCAGACCGGACTTTTTTATTTCTTCGATCACATCCCGGGAGGACATTTGTGATAAGGCGCGGCTCAAAGCGGCATAGCCGCCCAGGGCGATATAGTCGTATATATCCTTAGGATTTATTTTTATATTATTCTTAATTAGAAATCTCATCTGATGATTATAAAATGGGATATCGTCTTCCAGTACTGCCTTTTGGCCGGTCGCAGGATCGGTGTAAAGCAGGCGCTCCACCAGCTCGCCTTTGCAAAGCGTCTCCTCCACGACCTCCAGCACATCATCCGGCTGCACTCCCATGTAATAGATTCCTGGGGGAGAGACAACAACCAGAGTTCCCTTTTCGCAAAAGCCTGGACATCCTGTCTCCTTAATGCGGATCTCTTTTTGCAGCCCTCTTAATTCCACCTCTTTTTCAAAGGCGCTGACCACCGCTCGTGCACCAAGACCCAGACAGCCGGTACCTGTGCAGATTGCGACTTCTTTTCTCCGAGGGTCTCTCTTGCACTGCATCTCATCTCTCAAGATCTCCAGATCCTGAATTGATGTAAGTCTTGCCATCTCTACCCCATTTTTTTCCTAGTTCTGACTATCGGATGCAAGCTGACCTAATAACAACTTTACCTTCTTGGAGTCCACCCGACCATGATAATCATCATCTACTATCATTACAGGACCGATGGCGCAGCATCCCAGGCAATTGACCCGATTTAATGTGAAGCTACGGTCCGGTGTAGTCTGGCCTGATTTTATGCCCAATTTGGATTCGGTTGCATCCAGCAGTCTCTGAGCGCCCCGCACCTGGCAGGCGGTTCCCATACAAACGCATACGTTATGCCGGCCTACAGGAGAGAGATTCATGGCTTTGTAGAAGCTCGCCACCCTGAAGATCCGGCTTACTGGAATCTTAAGCCTCAGGGAAAGCTCCTTGATTGCTTCTTTGGAGATCCAATGCAGCTCGCTTTGCAAATCTAAGAGCAATTGGATTAGAAAACCTTCTTTTCCCTCATATTTTTTGATTATTCGCTCCAGCTTCTCCTTTTCGGCATCGATCATATTTGCCCCCGTTATTTACATATATATCAGCATTAAGCATGAAAAACTATATAACGCTTGCCTTGGGTAACCATTAATGATTTTAAATTAATTCTTTAATGATTATAGGTTAATAATGATAACGGCCATTGCAAATCTGGTGCAGATCTTTTTATCCATTGATAGCGAATAGAGTCACTACTATGAGTGAAGATCTATTGAGAGCTATCCGGATGAGATGCAAGAAGATGGAGATACCCTTGCTGGGAGTAGCGAGTGTAGAGCGCTGGAAGGACCCACCCTTTCAGCCCTGGATGCCGGAGGAGTTTTATCCTCAGTCCATATTTTCCCAGGCAAAATCGGTAATTGTCATTGGCCTGCCAGTCAGCCTGCCTGTGCTGGAGAGCGCGCCATCCATTTACTACCGGGAGCTGTACAACACAGTGAATAGCCTGCTCGATCAGTACACCTACCGACTGGCCAATTTTCTGAGCGAAAAGGGCCACCCATCTGTCTTCGTTCCTCGTGACGGATACTTCGGCATCAAGGCCCTGCTCAAAAATCCGGTGGCCTTCTTCTCTCACAGACACGCTGCCCTCCTGGCAGGCCTGGGCAATTTCGGGACGAACAATATGCTGCTCACCCCTCAATTTGGCCCTCGGGTGCGCTTTGGCAGCGTCTTCACTGCGGCAGAGCTATCCTCTGATCCTCTCATGAAAGAAGAGCTATGCACCCGCTGCATGCGCTGCGTCAAGATGTGCCCGGTGAAGGCTCTGGATGAGAAGGACTATCCGCAAGGGCTCACTGATAAAAAGAGCTGCACTGGCCGGAGTGCTGAACTGAACAGCCGGGGCATCTCGCCCTGCGGGATATGCATCAAGGTCTGCCCGGTGGGCGAGGACCGAAAGCTGTTCGGGCGGGAGGATGCATCCATCTACACCCGAAAGGAGCGGTTCCCGGAGGATCATCGAGCCTGGGAGCACGTGCGAAGGTACGGGGGGCTTTGAGATCAAGGTTGCTTATATTCATATGAATAATAGTGAATAGAGAGGCCGAGAGATTGCTCATACTCCCGGCACCTGTGCAATTCTCACTTCACCATACATAGATCCAGAGAACATTGCTCCAGCCGGATCTGCTGCCCCAAATGGCCAGCCGGTGCCAGCCCCGTTCATCACCGGTAAACCGGCCGTGGAAGTATCCTGGCATTCTGTAACCCTGGTTGCTCCAGACCTGCCGTCCTCTGGGGTACCCCTCCCAGGACCACACCCTTTGAGCCTGATCGTTGTAAGAGAGAATGCTGGTGCTTCTCCAAAAGAATACCGAAGCGGGATTGGTTGTCCACATGCCATTGTATCTTGTCCAGATCTGCAAGCCGGATGTCATCATAAAGGCCATCGATCTGTCGGCAGAGGTGGCGGGTCCGCTTCCCGAGGCCATCATTCCGCTGCTTGAGACCTCTTGCAGGCTCAGAGACTCTCCCTCAGCATAATTCAAGGCTTCTGTATTGGAGCCCGATGGTGCGGAAAGAGGCTCTGAGCTGCTTGGTCCCTCGGCAGGGTGTCCTTCATTGCCGCCACTTGAGCTGGGATCGGTCACAGGACCCTGTTGATTCCCAGGATAGTAGGGGTCTGTGGGATAATTTGGATAGTCCTGTCCCGGATAATTGGGATCAGTTGGATCATATGGCCCCTGATAGTCAGGTCCGTAAGGATATTGATCGTAGGGAAGCGACTGGGCTGAAGTGGTTGCCATTAGAAGAAATAAGACGGCAAAAACCACTGATGGCATCAACAACTTGGCATTCATCTTTTCACCTTTGATTACATTGTAGACAATGGTATATATTTTCATATGGTCTATATAACGTTCAAAGGTCGCTGCATTGCCCGTAATCTTATATTGCGCAGCAAAAGAATGAAGAATCCTGCAAGGTTTTTAAAGAGTTGCGTCATAATTGAGCGAATCGGTCCAGCTGATGGGCGACAGCGGAACTTTAGACATGGACGACCCCGGGCTTAGCCGCCATTTTCGCCCGGAATCATCCCCATTTCATTCTCGCAATGTCTAGACGTGCATCCTTCTCATGCCCGTTTCCAGGATGCCCAGAAACTCCGCGCCCACAGCCACCACGCTATTGGTGAACACCGATGCATTGATCTCAAATATCGGATAGCGTAACTTGGTGTATTCAGACATCAGCCAGGTGGTGGAGCTGGTGTCTCCCAGGAACAGCTCCCTGTATTCCGGCTTTACAGGTATCACGGCGATGTCCTTCTCCCTGCCGTGCTTCTTGAGCATCATGACCTGCCGGGAAGAGGGATTGGCGGTAATGGGCATCACATCAGCTCCCTTGCTCAGAGCCGTAACCGTTCCCTCTAAAGCCTCATAGGTGTTGCCAATGCCGGTTATGGGAATGTAAACGTCTCCAATCTGAAAGCTGGGCGTATTGAAATCTCTCTCCCAGTAGCTGATCTTATTCAAATGGGTGAACCTCATCTCAAAAGCGCGGGCCACCAGGCCTGATCTTCCCACCCCGCCGACGATGTATCTGCCGCTCCTGGGCAGCAGCCTGCTAAACCAGTGCTCCAGTTGCTCAGGGTCCATTTGGGAGATGAGTCGAGCATTCTCTTCATAGTCCCTTATCGTGGAGCGATATTGCGGACAGGCAGGATCGCATACTCCCTTCAGCCGGGACTGGATATCTGCGAAAAGGGCATTTAAGAAGGCCAGTACCTGCAGCTCAAACTCAGTGCCCATGGGCGAGAGACGCGACCTTGTATCCTTATCGGTGGACTGTTTTGTCCTGGCCGTGAAAACCAGAACCGATCCCCTTTCGTACTCGCTCACCATCTTATAGGCGGTTCCATTCTCATTGGCAGTTATCAGCTTGATGTCACCTCCCAGAGAGATGATATCATCAATATATTTATTTACAGCCAGTGTTTCTCCGGAACCGGAGATGGCAATCCCCAGATTCTTCCCCTTGCGGTAGTGCCTTTGCACCGGGTCCTCGAGGGTGAACGGAAATACATTATCAAAGTGGTTTTGGATAAGCTGCAAGAAGCTGTAAAGAGCGAGGGCGGACCTGCCCGCTGCAAGGCCATAGACGAACCTGTTGTCCGGCGACGGTCTCAAAAACTCCACCATGGAGTCGGAAAAGGCAGCAACGTTTGCCATTTCCAGATCCAGCAACTTCTCTAAAAAGCCGCACTGAAGCAGCGTGGCCTCTTGGAAGGTCTTAATCAGGCCTGACATACTGGCACATCTACTGACCACTCCAAGATAAGCCTTTCTTTTCAGATTCAAGATGCGATCTAAAATGCGATATTAAGATACAATCTCGTGCAACAGATTCCTCTCGTTGGCCAATTTGATCTCCTGGGCTATACGCCGACCATTGGAGAGGCCGGGCTGTATGAGGTCCGAGTAGGGTGATCCGCTCATGTAGAGATTAGTGCCCGCCACGATTCTGGCAGAGATCTCGAAGACCTTGAACTCCAGCTCGTCGGTGACTATGGTCTCCAGGCTGAAGGCGCCTATCATCCCGCCAAAGAGATCCAGGCTGGTTTCCACGACTCTCTCTCCCAGCTCAAAGGCACGGGGCAGAAGAGACTCGCGAAGGACGAGCGGCAGGTTGCCCGTGACCACGAAGCTGGGATAGATGCCGGCTTCTGCCAGCTCTTTCATGCTTCCTATGCGAAAGATCTCGTCGGCATTGGACTCGACACGCCGATCGATGCCCAGCATCTGTAAAGATCCCTTGCTAAGCTGGTATCCTTCATCTTTAATGGGCGAATAGAAGAAATGAATATAATATCTGGTGCCCAGGATAAACTCCTGAATGGTGTACTTCTCCTCCGCTTTCATCTTCGAGAGCAGCTCATCTTTTGTCTTGGCAATGAAGAAGCCTCGCCCGCCTTTAGCGCCGTGATACTTGATAATGACAGGCCGGTCGATATCGTCCGCAGTCTCAAATCGCATGGGAACATTTACCCCGGCTTTGAGAAGCCATTCTCTTTCCATCTCCCGGTCGCTCTCCCAGGCTAAAACGCGCCTGTTTCCGAAGGTGGGAACGGCCAGCGACTCAAACTTCTCGATCCCCAGATACTCAACCAAAGAGCCATGCGGAATAATTATTACATTCTCGGCTACGAGATCCTCGGCATAATCCAGGAGTGCCTTGTAGCTCTCCACTGAGAAGAACTTATCCGGCTTTGCTAAGGGAAAGGCATCATAGAACCGAGGAGGCTGACCGATGCAGATTCCTATGGTTTTGAAGCCCTCCATACGCGCACCATGGAAAATTTGCAGGCTGCTGTGTGAGCAGATGGTAGCAATGGTAAGGTCGTTCTTATCGTATCCCTTCAAAATCTTCTGAATATCTTCTTTAGAAATCATGGTGATGACCTTTGAAACAATCGGGTTGGCATGAAGGTAGATAAACCCTTTGTCTAGATCCCGCCGAAGATATCCCCTTTGGCGCTCTCTCTTACCCCGGATCTTTCCATCTTCATGGCCGACTCCAGTGCTTTTCTATAGAACCGGTCCGTGTACTCCTTGGCCATCCTGCGAGCGGAAAAGCCCTGCCCGGCCATCTTGATGGCCTCCTTCATGACAGCCGCCCAGCCGTGTGAGACACCATCCTCGTCCACATCGTAGAACAGCGGCACAATATCCTTTTCCAGCAGATCGTAGATGGCCGCTGCGTCGCGTGCGTCTCTGTCGGGCCCCTCTCCTGCGCCCTCCACAGCCCAGCCGTTCTTTCCATTGTAGCCTTCGATCCACCATCCGTCCAGGATGGAAAGCTGAGGCACGCCGTTCAAGGTGGCTTTCATGCCGCTCGTTCCGCTCGCTTCCATGGGCGGCAGAGGATTGTTGACCCAGACATCAACGCCATGCACCAGATACTGCGCCAGGAGCTCATCGTAATCCTCTACAAAGGCGATGCGCCCTCCGAAGGACTGGTCCTTGGCGGCATTGAAGACCATTTGCAGGAGCTGCTTGCTCTGTTGATCATCCTGATGAGCTTTGCCGGCAAAGATGATTTGCACCGGCCTGCTGGGATCGCCTACGATTCTAGCCAGACGGGCCATATCCTGCATGAGGAGGGTGGGCCGTTTGTAGGAGGCGAAGCGCCTGGCAAAGCCCAGGGTGAGAGCAGCCGGATCGAGCAGCACCCCTGAGGCCATGACATTGTTGAAGTCTGAACCGGATTTGCGCCATTTGTTGCGGGCCCTTTCTCTTATCTTGGCAATTGCCATCTCTTTCATGAAACGATGATGCTCCCAGATAACGTTGTCCGGTATCTCATCGACTAATTGCCAGATAGCCGGCTGGTCGTGCTCCTCCAACCAAGTTCGTCCAAGGTAGCGGTTTAATATTTCATCACCCAGACGCCGGTCAATCCAGGTAGGAACATGCACCCCATTGGTGATGTGCTCAATGGGAACTCTGTCCACCTCGAGATCCGGCCAAAGCTGCTGCCACATATCCCGGCTGACTTCTCCATGCTTCTTGCTCACCGCATTTCTAAAAGCACTGCAGCGCAGGGCAAAAGCAGTCATGTTAAAGCCTTCCGGTTTGGCCGGATTCATTCCCAGGCGAAATAGCTCATCTCGAGAGAGATCAAGTGTGGGAAGGTATGAGCCGAAGTACTTGTCCATTAATTTAAAGGAAAAGACATCATGGCCGGCAGGAACAGGCGTGTGGGTAGTGAAGACCGTGGTACTCCGGACCTGCTCGAAAGCATCTGCATAGCTCGTTCCTTCCTCTACCTTCTCCCGAATTCTCTCCAGGATGGCAAAAGCAGGATGGCCCTCGTTGCAGTGAAGAACGGAATAGTCCACACCCAGATGACGCAAGACGCGCACACCCCCTATGCCCAGGACTATCTCCTGGCGCAGGCGCTGCTCCAGATCACCGGTATAAAGCCGGTCGGATATGACCCGATTCCAGGGATCGTTGGCCTCGCTGGAGGTATCTATCAAGTAAAGGCTGGTCTTTCCCACCTGAACCATCCAGACCTCTAAATAGATGGGTGGGTCCATGATCGGCACTTTGATGTTGATCGGATCGCCATTAGCATCTTCCATCTTTCTAATAGGTGCATTCTCCCTATCCATCATCTCGCAGGCTCCCATCTGCCAGCCGTCCGGCGAGATCATCTGGCGGAGATATCCTTGTGGATACATGAACCCTACAGCCACAAGAGGCAGCCCCAGGTCGCTGCACTCCTTGAGAAAGTCTCCTGCCAAAAAGCCCAGGCCGCCTGCATAGAAGGGAAGGGCGTGGTGAAGGCCGTACTCGGCTGAGAAGTAGGCGATCTTGCACTTATCCGGCTGATCGACACGACTGCAGAACCATCCTGAGGATGGGTCCATGTAGCTGTTGAACCGGATCATGACGGCTTCATAGTGCCTCAGAAAGTGCGGGTCGGATGCCGCGGCCTCCAGAGCGACGCCATCCATGCGGTTGATCATCTTTACGGGGTTGTGGTTGCTCAGATACCATCCCCGGCGGTTGAGGAGCTTGAAGAGAGCCCGGCCTTCCGGGTGCCAGCTCCACCAGAGGTTATAGGCCAGCTCTCGCAATCCAGAGATCCTTTCGGGAAGATGGGGAAATTTGTCTTTAGCGCCTTGCATGATAGTGTCAGCTCCCTAGCGAGCTGTAGTGAGCGCTCTTCGGAGATATATCCTTCGAATAATGCAAAAATGCAGTAAATCGCAAACTACTTAAAAAATAGGTGCCAATATTCGTAATTGCATGACTGAAGGAGAAAGCGTCAGGCTGAAGGTTTCCGAGGCCAATCAGGGCGATGTAGGAAAAGGCATCGTCAGGATTGGCGAGGATTTTCTGGAGAGAATAGGCGCACGTCCCTTAGATGTAGTTGAGCTGTTAGGTTCAAGGTCAACGGCAGCTCTGGCGGTCAGTGCCTACTCCCAGGATCAGGGGCTTGACATGATAAGGATGGACGGTCTGATCAGGTCCAACGCCGGAACGAGCATAGGCCAGTATGCAGAGGTCAAGAAGGCGGTCTGGAATGAGGCCAAGCATGTAACCCTGGCCCCCGTCACGCAAGGGATGCAGATCTTTGCTCCCGGGGACGTCCTCACCAAGGTCTTCAATGGCCGGCCGCTGACAAAAGGAGATATCATCTCTACGACCAGCGTGCGAAAGCCGCCCACCGACTCCATGGGCCGAGAGACCATGTTTGAGGAGATATTCCGCGGCTTTTTAGGAGCTCAAGCTTTTGGCCTGGGCGAGATCAAGCTGAGAGTGATCTCCACCAGCCCGGGCGGAATTGTCAAGATCACAGAAGGAACCGACATTGAGCTTTTACCTCAGGCTGTAGAGACGCCGCAGCGTTCTGTGCCCTCGGTAGTTTACGAAGATGTTGGCGGATTGAAGCCGGTGATTACCAAGGTCAGGGAGATGATTGAGCTTCCCCTCAAACATCCCGAGCTCTTTGACCGCCTGGGAATTGATCCGCCCAAGGGCGTTCTCCTGCACGGCCCGCCCGGCACAGGAAAGACAATGCTCGCCAAAGCCGTGGCCAATGAGAGTGACGCTTACTTCATAAGCATCAACGGCCCGGAGATAATGTCCAAGTACTATGGTGAGAGCGAGAAGGCGCTGCGAGATCTGTTCGAAGAGGCGGAGAAGAACACCCCTGCCATAATTTTCCTGGATGAGCTGGACTCCATTGCACCCAAGCGCGGCGACGTCACCGGCGAGGTGGAAAGGCGCGTTGTGGCTCAGCTCTTATCGCTCATGGACGGCCTGAAAGAGAGAAAGAACGTAATAGTAATCGGCTCCACCAACCGGCCCGAGGCGCTGGATATGGCCCTTCGCAGGCCGGGCAGGTTCGACCGGGAGATCGAGCTGGGCGTTCCTGATATGGAAGGACGCATGGAGATCTTTCAGATTCACACGCGCGGCATGCCTTTGCACGAGGATGTCGTTTTGGAGGACTTTGCCAAGAGAACCTACGGTTTCGTAGGCGCGGATATCTCGGCAGTGGGCCGGGAGGCGGCCATGAATGCTCTGCGCCGCATTCTTCCGGAGATAGATCTGGAAGAGCCCACCATTCCCAAAGAGATCCTGGACCGGCTCATTGTGCAAAAGGACGACTTTGAGGCAGCCATGCGAGAGGTCTCTCCTTCGGCTATGAGGGAGATTTTAGTTGAGGTTCCGAGTGTCAGTTGGGAGGACATTGGCGGCCTGGAAGAAGTCAAGCAGCTTCTTGTGGAGGCGGTGGAGTGGCCGCTTAGAAACGCCGAGAGTTTTCGCCGCCTAGGGATTGAGGCGCCCAAGGGAATTCTGCTCTACGGGCCTCCGGGAACGGGCAAGACCATGCTTGCCAAGGCGGTGGCCAATGAGAGCGAAGCCAACTTCATCACGGTCAAAGGATCTGCGCTGCTCTCCAAGTGGTATGGAGAGAGCGAGAAGAGAGTGGAAGAGATATTCAAAAAAGCAAGGCAAGTGGCTCCGTCCATCATCTTCCTGGATGAGCTGGATGCGCTGGTGCCCATGCGTGGCGGCGGAGGCGCAGGAGAGCCGCATGTCACGGAGCGAGTCGTAAACCAGCTCTTAAGTGAGATGGACGGCCTGGAGGAGTTGAGAGGAGTGGTAGTAATTGGGGCCACCAACCGGCCGGATATCATCGATCCGGCGCTCTTGCGACCGGGACGCTTTGACGAACTGATTTTAGCTCCTGTGCCTGACAAGGAGTCCCGCAGGAAGATCTTCCAGGTGCATCTGAAAAGAGCGCCTTTGGCGGACGACATCAATATCGACGAGCTGATTGACCTCACTGACCAGTACACGGGAGCTGATATCGCTGCGGTGGTGCGTAAAGCCGGGCGGCTGGCCTTGCGAGAGGATATGGCGGCAGAGAAGATCGGCCAGAAGCATTTCCTGGCGGCTTTGCAGGAGATCGGACCCTCGGTTACCCCCGACACCATGAAGTACTATTCCAAATTGGCAGCGGAGTTGCGCAAGAAAGCCTCACGGGAAGTGGAGCGCGGAGAGATGTACGCCTGAGGGCGCACAATCCCCGGCAATTGATACAACGGGAGTGCGGAGGGTCACGAATTCCCCATCCCTTTCCCATGAAAAACCCTTCTCCAATTGAGGGATTTGTGGGGTTCTATCCACCCCCTTCTAACGAAGATTTTTTCTTGAAGTAATAAAAGGCATCTACGATTGCAGCTACACCATCCTTAAATTGCTCTTCTTTGGATAGGCGGAGGAGATCCTTCTTGATGGGTTTTGTTTTAACCGTAGTGCAGTTGTCTTCTTGATATAGCTCTTGGTTAATCAACAGATGGAAAATTATGCTGATTAATTTTCTGGCCAAAGCAGTAATTGCTACATTGTAATTCTTTCTAGCCCTCAATCTATGGAAAAAACTTGAAAGATTGTTCTTGCTCATTTTAGCCACAACTTGAGCAATCTCCACAAGTATAGTTCTGAGATGCTTGGATCCCTGTTTAGTGATACCGCAAGGGCTCTTCTTTCCCGCAGATTCGTTTAGTCCTGGAGCCAGTCCACACCATTTTACTAGTTGTTCAGACTTTTGGAAATCATGATAGTCTCCTATCTCTGCCAGAATAATCGAAGCAGATACGAATCCAATTCCAGGAACTGACATGACTATTGCCAGGTCTCTGGCTCTTTCCTGAAGTCTACCAAGTATTTCCAGGCTTGTATCATTTACCTTCTCATCCAGATGATCCAGGAGTTCGAGAGTATCCTTGATAAGCATTCTTGAAACGTCATCAAGACCATTTCCAAGAGATGCTTTGATAGGCTCTCGCTTTTTCTTGACTTTTCCAGAAGGTATGCCGTCCATGATCGTATCTATATCCTCAGATTCTATTAGGCCATCTAAGATATGTCTGCCGGATTTCCCGAAGATATCTGAGATGTAAGAACTCAGCGTAATCCCGCAAAGCGCCAGATACTTGTGAATTCTATTCCTTAGCTGTGTTCGAGTCTTGGTATATGCCGATCTGGCACGGGTCAAAGTCCTCAGGTCTCTACCATTTTTGGGCAGAACTCGTGACCTCTTAATTTTGCCATCTAAGCAGTTACCTGCAATCCACTTGGAGTCAAGAGTATCTGATTTATTCCTAGGGATACCTTTTATCATCCAGGGATTCGCTACAATGGTATCAATAGAAGGACTTAGAGCATCGTAGACGGGAAACCAGTAAACTCCAGTAGCTTCGAAGGCTACCTGCTCGCAATTGTGGGCGATGAGCCAGTCCCTGAATCTCCCTAGCTCTATCGAGATAGTGCCAAACTTTTCCTGGAATTCGGTATCATCAGAGTCTTGGATCGTGGCAACTATGATATCTTTATGGACATCGGCTCCGCAAACTCTATTCTTTCGTTTGCCCATATATGTTCCCAATCCTGATATGGGCAGATGGTAAATCCCTCACAGAGGGGCAATTTCCCATACGCGTTCGATGACGCAGCCCCGTATTCGCGGGATTATTGGCTAGTTTAGGGAAGTGGATCATAGTCCGAAAAGGGTGACTGCCTTCACTGCCCATATCAGACTAAACATAGCTAACAAAGCATGAGAGGTTTTTCATCCGCCACGTATGAGCCTTAAGGATCATGGGCGTTTAGAGTCTGAATGGATACCTAATTACTCTACTATGAAGAAAGAAATCTTGTCGTTACCGTGCCGAATCACCGAGAGCTGGCGAAAGGCACATTGATCTCGATTATGAAGCAGGCTAAGCTGGAGAGAAAAGAATTCATTGCCGCATTAAAGAAATAGAACCGAGTTTCGTCCTCCAAAACCAAATGGAAATATCAAAGAGCTTGAGCGATAACCTTAAGTTTTTTTCTCCGCATCGTCTGTTGAGCTGATTATTCATGGAATATAAGATAGCGCTTTCACCAGATCTGAATATCAATTCGCATGACTTCGTTGCTATGTGGAATTCGGATCCCAAATCTCTTTACGCAGGCAAGGCTGAAGAGATCAAATACTCTAAAGATGCCTTTAGCATGTCGCCGGATCAAGCGCTCATACTCCTCCAGACAGTGGCTGGAGCTATAGCTCTCGATCTCATAAAGGATTTAATCAAAGATAAAATAAAATCGATTTTCGAGAAGCAAGCCCCTGAAAAACCAGGCAATATCTCAATCAATATAATTAATAATTATGAAGGGCAAATAATAGTTGTCACTCCTGATCAGGAGTAGAATTTCGATGCCCTTGATAACCATTCGCGAGATTGCGGCTTTAAATGATGAGCCCAACGTTGTCCTGAGCATAGATGGCCGGGGCGAATTCAAAACCGCAGTAAAGAGTCCATTCAGCGATGCTCAAGAAAAGGAACTGGTATGGTACTTCGAGGAGCATCTAAGATTTCCGTTTACCGGCCAGAAGAGAGCTTTGCAGGCCGCAAAAAGTATCCAGGATTATGGCGAAGCTCTTTTTGCACAGCTCTTTTCCGACATTGATCTCTACACCAGCTACAAACAGGCAACGCAATCCGGCTTGCAACATCTGGCCTTTGAGATCATAGGCTCACCGGAAAATATTCATAGCCTTCATTGGGAGGCCCTCAAAGATCCAAAACTTTCCGATCCATTCTCCGTTCGATCGGCCATGATCAGGAGAACATTTAAGGCTTCATCATTTGCCGCCAGTACAAAACCATCACCGACCCTCAACATCCTGCTGATCACTTCCAGGCCAAAGGAAGGAGAAGATATCAGTTATCGAACCATCTCCCGACCACTCGTGGAATCAATGCAAAAATCAGGAATCCCGGTCAGCATCGACCTGGTCCGGCCAGGAACATTCAGGGCCCTGGCAGAGCACCTGGATCGTAAAGGCCCTGGCTATTATCATGTCCTTCATTTCGATCTGCATGGCGCCGTCCTGACCTATCAAGACCTCCAGAAAGCGCGCGAAGCAGACAGACTCCTCTTCCAGGCCCGCTGGGGGCGAGTGGACATCTCTGAGTTCCCCGGCCATAGAGCCTTCATCTTCTTCGAGTCGGAGAAGAAGGAGCTTCCAGAACCCACTTCTGCTCAGGAGCTGGCAGACAGGATATTCCAGCATTATTCCATACCAGTGGCTATTATCAATGCATGCCAATCCGGCAAACAGGTAGGGGGCGTAGAGACAGTCATGGCTAGCCAGCTCCTCCAGGCTGGAGTGAAGGTTGCTCTGGGCATGAGCTATTCAGTTACCGTCAGTGCTGCCCGGATCATGATGTCCGCCCTCTACCAGCGGATCATGGAAGGAAATGACCTAAACTCTGCCCTGCAAAAGGCCAGATTCGCCCTATCTGCCGATAAAGGCCGCAGGGCTCACTATAATCAGAGCATCGACCTGGAGGACTGGATGCTGCCTGTTGTTTATCAGCAAGGAATAATGGGCGAGAATCCCTTAGACCGTCGCTCCTTTACACCTCAGGAGGAGTATGACTTCAATTGCCAGAGAGCTAATGTTTGCAGAGAGGCGGAAACGGTCTATGGTTTCGTAGGCAGAGACCTTGATGTATTGAGAATCGAGAGAAAGCTGCTCTTGCCAAGGGAGGGATCAGAACGAAATCTTCTGCTTATCAAAGGCATGGGAGGATCAGGCAAGACCGCTTTGCTCAGGCATCTGGCTCGATGGTGGCAGACCACCGGACTGGCGGGCGAAGTCTCCTATTTCGGCTATGATGAGAAAGCCTGGAAGTTAGAGGAGATCTTGCAGACCCTTGCCCAGAAGCTCTACGGGCCGAAGGTTGAAGCATCGGGAAGGCCGAGCTTTGAGCTACTGAGCTTTCAGGCCATGCCAATAGCTGCTCAGATTCAAAAAGTTGCTTCCGGCCTGCAGAGCCAGAAGCAGAGGCACCTCCTGATTCTGGACAATCTTGAGTCGGTTACGGGCGAAGGCCTGGCCATCAAGAATACGCTCTCGGAAGAAGAGCGCCAGGAGCTTTGCAGTTTTTTGAAGGAGCTGGCAGGAGGCAGGAGCCTGGTACTATTTGGAACCAGAGGAGGCGAGGACTGGCTGATGGACGGTCATGACGGGCCGCTGCACTCCAGCGATCTTTATGAGCTGGAGGGCCTGGACCCCGAGGCAGCCTCGGATCTGGCCCAGAGAGTCCTGGAGAGAAATATTTCCGATCCAGATATCAGAGAGGAATATATGCGAAGCGATGAGCTTTCCCGGCTGATGAAGATCCTGAGTGGCTATCCTCTGGCTATCCAGGTGGTCCTCTCCAATCTGCGGTCTCAAACCCCGGCCCAGGTTATGGAGACTCTGCGGCTGGGAAAAGAAGGGCTGGATCAGAAGGATACTCAGGATAAGACCAAGAGCATATTGAAATGCATCGACTATTCCCACAGCAATCTCTCAGCCGAGGATCAGAGGCTGCTACTCTGCCTCGCTCCTTTTACGAGCATTCTACCCGCATACACTCTGGGTGAGTACACCAGTTTTCTAAAGGAGCAGCCCACTCTCTCAGCGCTTCCCTTTGATCGCTGGCAGGATGTCTTGGGCCAGGTCGGGCGCTGGGGTCTGGCCACTATGCACGAGATTCAAGGATTTTTGAGGTTGCAGCCTACGTTTCCCTATTTTCTTTCCACCCGCCTGAACAGAGAAGATGCACAATTCAAGGCTTCCGTGGAAATCGCCTTCTATAAACTCTACAATCTTATAGCTCAAAACATTGGCCATCTCAACAGATCGAATGATCCCAAAGAGAAAAAAACGGGACAGATATTAATGGAGCTGGAGTTTGAGAATCTGTCCATGGCTCTGGATATGGCTCTCAAGGCCAAGGCTCCTGTTTTATCCATCTACACGGCTCTATCCCAATACTATGACATTCATCAGAACCATTCGCTCGGCCTTAAGATGGGCCAAAAGGTTATCGAGAAGATTAAGGGATATTCGGGTCTTGCCAAGAATGATAGTCTTAGACTCGAATTTATCGCTATTATGGATAATGCTGCATTGAGACATCTAATGCTCAAAGATTATACCAGCTCCCAGAAATTATATCAAGATATTCTCAATTTCCTGCATGATGACTCAGACATTATAGATGAGAAACAAGAGAAAATATGTGCGGGCGTCTACCACCAACTGGGCATGGTTGCCCAAGCGCAGCGAAAATGGAACGATGCCGAGGATTACTACCAGAAGGCTCTGAAAATCTTTATCGAATTCAACGACCGCTACGAGCAGGCTGGCACCTACCACCAACTGGGCAGGGTGGCCGAGGAGCAGCGAAAATGGGACGAGGCCGAGGATTACTACCAGAAGGCTCTGAAAATCTATATCGAATTCAACGACCGCTACGGGCAGGCTGGCACCTACCACCAACTGGGCAGTGTGGCCCAGGAGCAGCGAAAATGGGACAAGGCCGAGGATTACTACCAGAAGGCTCTGAAAATATGTTTTGAATTAAACGCTAATTACGATAAGGCTCGCGTCTACCACCAACTGGGCATGGTTGCCCAGGAGCAGCGAAAATGGGACGAAGCCGAGGATTACTACCAGAAGGCTCTGAGAATCGAGATAGAATTCAACGACCGCTACAGCCAGGCCAGCACCTACCACCAACTGGGCAGGGTGGCCCAGGAGCAGCGAAAATGGGATGAGGCCGAGGATTACTACCAGAAGGCTCTGAGAATCAAGATAGAATTCAACGACCGCTACAGCCAGGCCAGCACCTACCACCAACTGGGCAATGTGGCCGAAGAGCAGCGAAAATGGGACGAGGCCGAGGATTACTACCAGAAGGCTCTGAGAATCAAGATAGAATTCAACGACCGCTACAGCCAGGCCAGCACCTACCATCAACTGGGCAGGGTGGCCGAAGAGCAGCGAAAATGGGACGAAGCCGAGGATTACTACCAGAAGGCGCTAGCGATCCTCAAAGAATTCAAGGATGAATACAGCGTGGGCATCGTTCAAAATAGTCTCGCACGACTTAAGAAGGAATCAGGTAAGGAAGGCGCACATACGGGATAAGGATGTGGCAAGGTTGCCTTTATCCATGAAATTGTAAACGTGAAGCATATAGCAGCACGGCTAAATAGTAGTAATATCAATCCAATTAATTTAATCAAGCTTTGCGAAAATAGGTTTAGGTGAGCATAGCAGCGATCTGCATTTCCCGAGAGCTCGCGCATCTGAGTACAGTGCAGAACGTGGGCAGGCTTATCTTCTGAGTTCGGAATGGGTTCAGGAGTCTCCCTGTCGCTCTGGCCGCTATGCTCGAATCCATGGTCCGGATTCGAACCGGCAGTAATTGCTTCCCCGTTGGAAGCTTACCGTGGAGTAATGCACAATTTATGCTTTGCGACCAGATTTCGCCCGAGTTTAGCGGGGCGCTGCGGAGTTGTTAGTTGCTGCGAGCTGAACACCTCGTTGCCTCGGTGCTTACACACCAGCTCTATCAAACTCGTCTTTTACGAGTACTCTAAGCGGTCTCTTTTCAGGAGCGGTTTCGGGCTTAGATGCTTTCAGCCCTTATCCGCGAGCACGTAGCTGCTCGGCATGCCTTGCCAGACAGCCGATAGACCAGAGGTGCCGTTCGCTTGTTCCTCTCGTACTAAAGCTAACTTCCCCTCAGACCGCAATACACCCCTAACAGATAGTAACCGACCTGTCTCACGACGGTCTAAACCCAGCTCACGATCTCCTTTAATAGGCGAACAACCTCACCCTTGGCCGCTGCTGCACGGCCAGGATGGAAAGAACCGACATCGAGGTAGCAAGCCACCGGGTCGATATGTGCTCTTGCCGGTGACGACTCTGTTATCCCCGGGGTAGCTTTTCTGTCATCTAACGCTCTCACCAAGAGAGCTGAGAGGTTCGCTAAGCCTGACTTTCGTCTTATCACCTCTTGCTATGCGAGGTAACATCAGGCTGACTTATGCCTTTACACTCTTCGTTGGGTTTCCGACCCAACTGAGTCAACCTTAGGGCGCCCTTGATATCTTTTCAAGGGCGTGGCGCCCCACCCAAACTGCCCACCTACCGAGGTCCTCTTCTCAGAGTTAGGGCGGTAGCTCCGAAAGGGTAGTATTCCAAGGGCGACTCCACTCGAACTGGCGCCCGAGTTTCGACGTCTCCTACCTATGCTCTACAATCAGAACCACAACCCAACGGCAGGCTGCAGTAAAGCTCCACGGGGTCTTCACTTCCCATTAGGGGTCTCCAGACTCTGCACTGGAACGTAAGGTTCACCGGGTACCAGCTAGGGACAGTGGGACTCTCATTGATCCATTCATGCAAGCCGCCAATTAAGCGGCAAGGTACTACGCTACCTTAAGAGGGTCATAGTTACCCCCGCCGTTGACAGGCCCTTCTTCCCGTTGAACCGGGTTTTCAGGTACCTGCACTGGGCAGGATTCAGTGATTGTACTAGTCCTTACGGATTCGCAATCACCTATGTTGTTATTAGACAGTTAGAGTCCCCTCGTCGCTGCGACCTGCTTCTTACAAAGCAGGCACCACTTATCCCGAAGTTACGTGGCTATTTTGCCGAATTCCCTTAGCTAGCATATGCCGACACGCCTTAGCCTTCTCAGCTTGGGGCACCTGTGTTGGTTCTCGGTACGGACTTTCAACTCCCTTTTCACGGACTCCTGGAATTTGCCAACTTACGTCATCACGTTTTCGCCTGTTTCTCGCCATTACGGCTCTCCGCAGGCTTCCGCGCTTGAACGCCCTGGCGCGGACGCTTGACATATCCGGAAGCGTCAGTTTTAATGTTGAAAGGTACAGGAATATTAACCTGTTTCCCATTTGGCGTACTCCGATTAAGGTACGTCTTAGGACCGACTGACCCTCGGCTGACGAACATTGCCGAGGAACCCTGGCCCATACGGCGATCGGGATTCTCACCCGACTTTGCTGCTACTGCTACCAGGATTTTCGTCTCTACGCGGTCCACATCTCCTCACAGAGATGCTTCTGCCCACGCAGAGCGCCTCCCTACTAGATCACCTTGCGGTGCTCCGTGGTATCGGTAATCGGCTTAGCCCCGTCAATTTTCGGGGCCCTGGATCTCGACTGGTGAGCTGTTACGCACTCTTTAAAGGATAGCTGCTTCTAAGCTAACCTCCCAGTTGTTTATGACCCAGGACACCCTTAAGTGTTGACACTTGGCCGATATTTGGGGACCTTAACCACGGTCAGGGTTGTCTCCCTCACGGACTAGAAGCTTACCCCCCAGCCCGGACTGCCGGTCTTCTACGATGACGGCGGTTTTGGAGTTTGACAAGAGAACAGACCCTTTCGGGTCCGGCTTCCCCAATCAGTGCTCTACTCCGCCGACTATCTCAGACCAGGTCATACTGCGATATGTTTCGGGAGGAACCAGCTATTTCCGACCTCGATTGGACTTTCACCCCTAGACGCAGGTCACGAGAGCGATTTGCATATCAACATCTCTAACGATCCTCCACGCAGCTTTCGCCACGCTTCGACCTACCAACGCCTAGATCGCCCGGCTTCGGGTCGCATACGGGCGACTGCACGCACTTGTATACGTCGCGCCTCTTTTCATGCGCGCTTGTCGCTTTCGCTACGGCTTCCTCTGTTAAAGAATTAGCCTCGCCGCCAATATGCACTCCCTGGTTCGTTCTTCAAAACGCATGTTAGAACGCCGGCAACCTCTCTCGTACAAGCACCTTGCGATGCCTTCCTTCGAGAGGAAGATCCTTGCGCGCCCTAACGCACTATCGCCAGCCAATTTCAGGCTCTTTGCACCTCCCTATTTGGGGTACTTTTCAGCTTTCGTTCACACTACTACTACGCTATCGGTCTCAAGATGTATTTAGCCTTGGAGGTTGGTGACCCCCAATTTCCCGCGCGATTTCCGACGCACGGTACTCAAGACACGGCCCCGGTCTTGTCAAATTACGACTACGTGGCTCTCACACTCTTTGGCAGGCCTTTCCAGGCCACTTCGACTTCTCTGACAAAACGTTTGGACCGGCTTATAACACCACATCTCCCTTGCGGGATTCGGTTTAGGCTGTTCCGCTTTCACTCGCCGTTAATAACGGAATCTCGGTTGATTTCTCTTCCTGTCCCTACTAAGATGTTTCAATCCGGGACGTTCCCGATCCTTACGGATCAGTCCGAAGACTAGGATTTCCCATTAGGACATCCTCGGTTCAATGGCTCCATGCGCCTCGCCGAGGCTTATCGCAGCTTGGCACGTCCTTCGTCAGCACTTGAGCCGAGCCATCCCCTGGCTGGCATAAGCAGCTTATGCCCCACTAAACTCAGTGAGCGTCTGGTCGCAAAGCTTGTGCACGGCTTCACAGGACCGTCCCGTCAATGAACGGACCTCTGCCCTTCCACATCGAGTCTGCCTCAATGTGTGCATATGAATTTGGACTTGCTGGGATTCGAACCCAGGGCCTCCGCCTTGCAAAGGCGGCGCTCTACCAGCTGAGCTACAAGCCCGGGTTATCATTGCCCAGCTAATAATCAGAATAGCTGGCTAATTTCTCTTGTTTGGTCTCGGTCGACATTTTCAGCTTCCAACTGGTTAAGGGGACGGGTATGCAGTTTCGCATACCCAATAACGTTAGGAGGTGATCCAGCCGCAGATTCCCCTACGGCTACCTTGTTACGACTTAACCCCCCTTGCAAAGCCCAAATTCGAACGCCTCCAAAGGAAGCGCTCTCATTCAGACCCTACTCGGGTGGTTTGACGGGCGGTGTGTGCAAGGAGCAGGGACGTATTCACCGCGTTCTGTTGAAACGCGATTACTACGGATTCCAGCTTCATGAGGGCGAGTTGCAGCCCTCAATCCGGACTAAGATTGGCTTTAGGAGATTACCATCCCCTTTCGGGGTAGATACCCATTGTACCAACCATTGTAGCTCGCGTGTAGCCCGGGATATTCGGGGCATACTGACCTACCGTTGCCCATTCCTTCCTCCGCTTTAGCAGCGGCGGTCCCCACAGTGTACCCGTCACTCCGGAGAGTACGCTGGCAACTGTGGGCGTGGGTCTCGCTCGTTGCCTGACTTAACAGGATGCTTCACAGTACGAACTGACGACGGCCATGCACCACCTCTCAGCTAATCCGGCAAAGTCTTCAGCCTGGCCTTCATATTGCTGTCGGTCCCGGTAAGATTTCCGGCGTTGAATCCAATTAAACCGCAAGCTCCACCCGTTGTGGTGCTCCCCCGCCAATTCCTTTAAGTTTCAGCCTTGCGGCCGTACTTCCCAGGTGGCTCGCTTCACGGCTTCCCTACGGCACCGACAACGGTCGCACCGTGGCCGACACCTAGCGAGTATCGTTTACGGCTAGGACTACCCGGGTATCTAATCCGGTTCGTGCCCCTAGCTTTCGTCCCTTGCCGTCAGGTCCGTTCTGGTGAGACGCCTTCGCCACTGGTGGTCCTTCAAGGATTACAAGATTTCACCCCTACCCCTGAAGTACCTCTCACCTCTCCCGGCCTCGAGCCAGACAGTATCTCCTGAAAGCCTGACAGTTAAGCTGCCAGATTTCCCAAGAGACTTATCCGGCCGGCTACAGACCCTTTAGACCCAATAATAACGGTTACCACTCGAGCCGCCGGTGTTACCGCGGCGGCTGGCACCGGTCTTGCCCGGCCCTTGCTATGCAATGCTTTTTAGGCATTACGACAGCCAGATTTGTAACCTGGCACTCGAGGTCCCCTTATCGCTGTTTCCAGCATTGTAAAGTTTTCGCGCCTGCTGCACCCCGTAGGGCCTGGATTCGTGTCTCAGAATCCATCTCCGGGCTCTTGCTCTCACAACCCGTACCCGTCGTAGGCTAGTAGGTACGCTACACCCACTACTACCTGATAGGCCGCAGATCCATCCTTAGGCGCCGGAGCTTTAGATCTCGATGCATTCCAGCAATCGAGATCTATCGGGTATTATACCCAGTTTCCCGGGTTTATCCCCGTCCTAAGGGTAGGTTATCCACGTGTTACTGAGCAGTACGCCATGTATTGCTACATTCGACTCGCATGGCTTAGTCGAACCTCGATAGCAGTAACCTCTGGCAGGATCAACCAGAATTCATATCCTTCTAGGAAGTTTTAAAACTCAATCATGTTATTCCGAAACCAGTCGGAATTGGCTGAGTCGCCAAGACCAATGTCAGACACGAAAAAACTCGCGTCTCCATTTGTTTTAATCGCAGCTTCGAAGCAGGTTCAGCCATTTAATGCTGGATCTGGATTTTCAGGTGCGACGCCTCATCGGCCCAATTCTGTACGCATCACTACTATTTAAAGGTTGCCTTTCAGCAGACCTCTTTAGCGTCGATTATTGGACCAGCACAAAAGGAGTTCGTACTATTTATAGCTTTCGAGTCACTTGGACTTGACCATGAGGAGAAGTCGCGAAGGAGACACGAAAACATGAACTCTTTTCGGCAGCCATTGTGATCGAAACTCGTACTTAAGGATTTCGCCCCATCTGATCCCCAGGTTTGCATCTGGAGAACGAAGCGGATCCTGCGAGCCCATCGCATCGGCCTCTTCCCTAATGGATGACCCGTATTTATAGATGGCGGATAAAAGAGGGATGCAATTAGGAGGGAAAACCACCACAATAGTACCCGCCAGTAGAATCTCAGCCGCTACCGATATGCAATCATCAAGGAAGATCGCACATATCGCTCCACAAAACAGTTACGCTCAAGTTCTGTTAGATTTAGATAGAGCAAAAGCAATTGGTCAAATTTGCAGAGCTTGCAAGAGCTATCTCGCCACGCCCATAATACCCCAAGCTATAGGCAGATACGTCGATCGATCACTAGCGACAAATACTGTGCTGATCTCTTGGAAACACTTGATTTCGCGAGCATCCAGCTAAATGTCTTGCGTATCGACATATCCCCTAATTATTGAGTATAATGCCCGATAATAGTAGATATATGTATTAAAACTGCTATAGAGGCCTAATCCAGACAAAATCAGCGTGATGGCGCATAATAGCAAAGCCTGTCCCCATCCGATGCCAAAGGATCCATGAAAATAACTCGGCGATACTACAGCGAAAAATACCAATGAAATAAATGAGTTAGAATAAAAGCTACAATAGCAATAATATTCTTCATTGAGATGCGCATCAATAGAGATATATTTAGTAATATCTTTGCTGAATATATAGTAGTCGTTTAGAATCAATTCATTCAAATTGCAATTATTATTATGAGCACATGTTTCACAACTCATTATTTCATTTGCACAAGTCAAACGTTTATGCAAAATATTTAGGTAATAATCTTTAACAGCATGTCTAATGCAAGCCTTTATTTTAATTATTTTCTGAGATCTATCGAAGAAAACACCTTCAATAATCAAATGGTTAATCCCATCATTTATGATGCCAAACATAGTTCCTATAACAAATACCAATCCAATAAATGCGATAATTCTTGAAGTCTCACCAAATACATAAGATGTAAGATTTAATGGACTCCATAGATCAATCAACATGAAAAATGTTACCGCGGAAAAGAAGCCAGGAAACGTAAGGGCCAATATCTGATGAAATTTTACTTGCATTGGAATTTCGGTCGCCACCATTATCCCTCATGTTCGCTATAATCTCATTTAAATTATGCTTCTAATACCACTTAACTTAAAGAAACCATTAATAAAATAGAAAAATAAATTGAGAAGGTCCATTTCTATCCCGCTCCGCCCACCGTCGCCTCGGCCACCAGGAGGTGCGGCGAACCGTCGCTCACGGGCACAAGCTGTCCTGCTTTTCCGCAGCGCCCGCTGTTGAACTTCAGATCATTTCCCACCGCGCGCACATGCAGCAGAGTCTCCAGGATCTTGCCGGATAACGAGACATCGCGCAATAGCCTGGTCTTCTCGCCCTTTTCCACCAGATAGCCTCTCTTGGCATTGAATTGGAAGACGCCCTCGCCCGTGCTCACCTGGCCCCCACGACTACCTGCCAGGTAGACGCCATCTCCCAGTTCGCTCAGCATCTCTTCCAGCTTCCAGTCGCCATTGGCGATGTAGGTGTTGCTCATACGCACCACCGGCCGGTCCAGTCCCTCAGCGCGGGCATTGCGCGGCACGCCGCCTAACCGCGCAGCCGTCTCGCGAGAATTGAGATAAGACTTGAGGATACCGTTTTCTACCAATACCGTTTCCTGAGCAAGGCTTCCCTCGTCGTCAAAGGGATAGTAGCCGTTATTCATCAGACTGGGATCGTCCTTGACCGTCACCAATTCCGATCCGATCTTCTGGCCCAGCTTTCCTTCCAAACAGGAGTCGCCCTCCAGGATGATATCTCCCTCAGTGGCATGACCCACTGCCTCATGAACGAAGACTCCGGCCAGCTCCTGATCAAGGAGAACGGGATAGGTTCCGCCCTTGGGCGCTTTTGCGTCCAGAAGGGCTACCGCCGTCTCTCCTACAACTCTAGCCAGGGCAATGGGGTCTTCCCGGTCAAAGAGCTCCAGGCCTCCCACTCCGGACCGACCCTCTCCATCCGTCTGGTACAGTCCGTTTCTGTGGGCCACAGCGCTGATGACAAAACCCATACGCGTCGTCTTTGCCTCCAGATCCAGGCCCTCAGAGCTACTATAATGCATGGTGAAATCCATTTCCGCATAGACGGCCTGAGTCGAGGTTACGCCTTTCACTTTAGCTGCGTCTTCAATCTCTCGCAGCAGCGCCACCTTTTCCTCCAGGGAAATGTCCTTGGGATCTTTTTTAACCGGAACTACGACGCTTCTACCCGGTGGGGCCCGGGCCAGCGTGAGATCATCGCGCCGGTCAATCTTCCGGGCGATGCGTTTGGCCAGAGCGACATCCTCCCCCAGATCTGTCACACTATCCGTGGTAACAAAACCCCAGGCCCCTCCAAAAAGAGCTCGCACAGCCGCGCCCTGGAAAGGGGCCTGGTTAATCTCTTCCAGCTTTCCGTTGTCCAGGACAATCCTGGTCCTACTGCCGCGCAGGGTTCGGATGTCGTAGAACTCAGGCGCCATTGGGTTTCAGATGCTCCTGCTGGGGATAGAGATGGTCTCCGGCAAGATGATGCCGATCTTCTTTTCAGCTGCAAACTTCTTCAGCTTCTCTATCAACCGATTCCTCTGTCCGCCCATGGCATACTCAAAGACCTCACTCATATTGGAGACGGGGATTATCTCGATCATGCCCTTGATGGCGTCATCAATGAGTACATCACCCATGTTGGATTTTGGTATAAGCACCGTCTTGATGCCGGCTTTCGCTGCGGCCTCGATCTTCTGCGTCACGCCTCCCACAGGCATGACATCTCCCCGCACAGAGAGCGATCCGGTCATGGCCACCGATTGCTTGACGGGTACACCTTCCAGGGCGGATATGACTGCTGTGGCAATGGAGATAGATGCGCTATCGCCCTCCACACCCTCATAGGTGCCGATGAACTGAATATGCACATCTTTTTTGGTTATGTCTTCACCCAGGAACTTCTTGATGAGCACGGAGACGTTGGTGACAGCTTCTCTGGCTATCTCCTGCAGCTTGCCGGTAGCTATGATCTTGCCCTCTTCCTTGGACTGGGCCTGTGTGACCTCGGCCATGATGGGGAGCACTATTCCCGAGTCGCCCATGACTGCCAAACCATTTACTCTTCCCACCTCGTCACCGGAAGAATGGAACATGCTGTAATCACGGCGCCGCTCCATGTAGCGATCTGCAAGCTGCTGCTCTACAGACCTTGCCATCTTCTTGGCCTCTTTTACATGGTCCACATCAGTGAGGTTCGCACCATCGGCGCGAGCTACGTCCCCGGATACCCTGATCAAGCCGCCCAGGTCTCGCAGCATTAGTGTGAGATGGCCCTTCCTGCCCGACCTCCTCTTGGCTTCCCGCATAATCTCCGAGACTGCATCCCTGGTAAAATGCGGTATTTTGCCGTCTCTCACAATCTCCTGGGCCACGAATCTTATGAGCTTGTTTCTGTTCTCCAGAGTGTCGTCCATGCTGTCTCTCATGTAGACCTCATATCCGTAGCCTTTAATGCGGGAACGCAGAGCGGGATGCATTCCCTGCACGGCATCCAAATTTCCCGCCAGGATCATGATGAAGTTGCAGGGCACCGGCTCAGTTCTGACCAATGCTCCGGAGCTTCTCTCGCTCTGACCAGTGATGGGATACTCACCCTCCTGCAAAGCAGTAAGCAGGCTTTGCTGCGACTCCGGGCGCAGGGTGTTTACCTCGTCAATGAAGAGAACTCCCTTGTGGGCCTTATGAATGGCTCCGCATTCCACCCGCTCATGGGATGGCGTCTCCAGCCCTCCGGACTGGAAGGGATCATGGCGCACATCTCCCAGAAGGGCACCAGCGTGTGCACCGGTGGCATCAATATAAGGTGCCTTCTTCTTGGCGTTATTATCCACCAAGAGCTTGGGTACCATGGCATCCTCTTTGGGCAGCATATAACGTAGTGATAGGAATATGAGCGCTGCCGCTATGATTCCGAAGAGGAGCTGTCCGGTATAATAGGCATATACTATCAGGGCCATTACGATGAGCATTAAGAACATATTGCGCGTCTGGACCTTCTTTCTGGCCTCCATCTTCTGGGCTTCAACTATCTGCTTGCCTCTGCCGGCAGGCACTATGCGAACGCGCGGTGTGTTGTTATCCTCTGGATTGGCATAGACCAGCACATCCTGTAGCTCTTCCACAGGGAGCAACTCGCTCATGGCCTTGCCGAGCATGGATTTGCCTGTTCCCGGCGATCCGATGAGCATGACATGGCGTCTCTGACGTGCCGCCTTCTTGATCACTTCCACGGCTTCATCCTGACCGATTACGTGATCAATGAGGCTCTCAGGCACGGTTATGCTGCTGGTATCATTGAAATCTATATCCCCAAGCAGCTCTTTCGACTCGTCTTCAAAAGTCAATTTTTCGGCCCTCATATCGTCTCTTAATCCTTCTTGACTATATATCTGATGCTTTGCTACCATACTATTTTTGCTCATTTCGTCCTTTCTTACCCTTGGAAATCTCGAATCATTTTAAGGTATTCTTCCCGCATGCCTTTAGACAGATGGGGCTTGATAAGCTCATGCGCTCTTTGGAAATGATCATGTGTTATCAGTATCCTATCAATGATCAATTCTTCTCGATTCATGCCTGGTGTTATATGCTCTTTTAAAGCAAGCATCCCTGCTTCCCGGCAGAACATCTCCAAATCTGCACCGGAAAAGTCCTCTGTCATATCAGCCAGCCATTGGGCCTGTACACCGGATGCGGCCATGCGGGAGAGATAAATCTCAAGTATTCTCTTCCTTGCAAGATTATCCGGCATGGGAATATAAATTAAACGATCGAACCTTCCGGGACGCAGCATTGAGCTATCCAGAAGATCCGGCCGGTTGGTTGCCGCCACAATTACCACATCTTTGAGCGACACCAGTCCATCCAGTTCAGTTAGGAATTGGCTTACCACTCGCTCTGTAACATTCGCTTCCGCTCCGCCGCTGCGGCTGGGAACAATGGAGTCGATCTCATCAAAGAATACTAACGCTGGGGCCGCCTGGCGGGCCTTGCGAAAGATCTCCCTTACAGCACGCTCCGATTCGCCTACCCACTTGCTGAGCAGCTCCGGGCCTTTGACGCTGATGAAGTTTAAATTGCTCTCTGTAGCCAGAGCCCTTACCAGGAGGGTCTTGCCCGTCCCAGGCAGGCCATAGAGAAGTATGCCGCGCGCAGGGCGAACGCCCACAGCAGCAAAAGCTTCCGGATACTGCAGCGGCCACTCCACCGCCTCGATGAGCAATTGCTTGACACCATCGAGGCCCCCCACATCATCCCAGTGTACCTCCGCCACCTCTACGAAGACCTCTCTCATGGCGGAAGGCTCAATCTTCTTTAAAGCCGCTTTAAAATCCTCTTTGGTGACCCTAAGGCTTTCCACGATCTCTGATGGTATATCTTCACTCACATCCAGGTCAGGAAACGCCCTCTCCAATGTTCGCATGGCTGCTTCTTTGCAGAGAGCATAAAGGTCGGCTCCCACAAAGCCGTGCGTAGCATCCGCGATCTCTTTTAAGTCCAGGGTAGGATCGAGAGGCATGCCCCGGGTATGAACATAAAGCACCTCCAACCGACCGGTTTTACTGGGAATGCCGATCTCAATCTCTCGATCAAAGCGTCCGCCACGACGGATGGCAGGATCAAGGGCATTTGGCCTATTGGTGGCGGCTATGACTATTACCTCTCCCCGCGAGGAAAGGCCGTCCAAGAGAGCCAGCAACTGGGCTACCACACGCCTCTCCAGGTCGCCGGACACCTCCTCACGTTTGGGTGCAATGGAATCGATCTCATCGATGAATATGATGGAAGGAGCAGTCTTTGAGGCCTCCTCGAAGATCTGGCGCAACCTCTGCTCGCTTTCTCCATAAAACTTGGATACAATCTCAGGACCGGAGATAGATATGAAATTAGCATCGGTCTCGCTGGCCACTGCTCTCGCGATGAGCGTTTTTCCCGTGCCGGGCGGTCCGTGCAGCAGCACTCCGCGCGGTGGATTTATGCCCAGGCGAGAGAAGAGCTCCGGATGGCGCAGCGGTATTTCAATCATCTCTCTGATCTCTCTTATCTCGCGGGAAAGGCCGCCGATATCCTCATAGGAGATATCCCGCACTTGCAGTGCCAGCTCCTCCAAAGTCTCTCTGGTGATGCTGATGATTGTATCTGTTGTCACCAGCACCGCACCGGCGGGCAATGTGCTGACCACGGCCAGGTTGAGGCTGCTATTGATCATCTCTACGCGCAGCATCTCACCCTTGACAATTGCCCGTCCTTGCAGCATGCGAAGCAAATACTGCGGACCGCCCATGAGCCGGATCTGGCGCGTGGGGGCGACTACGATCTTTCGGGCGGGTCTTGCCTCAGCCCGAGTGACCACAACTTTGCTGTCTATCCCCACACCCAGGTTGGCGCGGGTACTTCCGTCAATCCTGATTAGGTCCTGGGGATCGTCAGGGGTTCCGGGCCAGACTATGGCGTAGACCTTATCTTTTCCTTTGATCTCCACCACTCCGCCATTCTCCAGGGAGAGGGAAGCAAATGCATCAGCCCCAATCCTGGCCACGCCCTTACCTGCATCTTTGTGATAGGCTTCAGCCACTCGAAGCTGCGCAGAAGCAACTCCTTTTGGCCCACCTTCGACCGTCTCTAGGCTCGCCGCATCCCTCTCCATTATCTAATGCTCCATTTCTGATCTAATAAATGCACAGCCCCACGCTCTTCCAGCTTCTTAAGCCGATCTATTACCACAATCTCTGGAACCTCGAGCTTCATAGAGAGATGCAAAGCATCAATGTCACCCGAGAGCAATGCCGTCAGAATCTCCGCCTCCAGCTGGTTTTGCGCAAAGTCTTTCGCCGCACTGCAAGCTTTGTGTTTGATCTCCATCTCGCGAGATTCGATCTCGTCCAGGAGGGTGCGCAGTTTCAGCCTTTCTTCCTCCAGGCTTGAGAGCTCGTCGCGTAAGAGCTTCATATCCTGGGCCAACTCGGTATCTTCCACCTTTGGTACGTCCTCAGAGAGAAAGGCTCGCACCCCATAAGAATGAGGCGAGACCGCCACTTCCAGGACCGTTTTTCTGACAATACGGAAATACTTTCTTCTTCCCTGGTCCTGGTAGCATTCCACCAGGCCCGCTCTCTCCAGCATCAGCAGATGATCGATGACTGCCTTTGGCCCGACATCAAGTCGCTTGGCCATCTCATTAAAATAGAAAGGGCGAAAGGAGAGCAATTGAAGTATGCGCCTCCTATTCTCGTTCCCCAGGATATCTAAAAGCTCAACTGGATCCAATATCATCACTCTATTATTACTTATTGAACCTTAAGTTAGTAACGCCAGGTTAAATAAGCTTTGCGGTGCTCAGCAATTTATGTGAGATTCTTAATTTTGGACTCAACAACTCAATGTCACCTATCTTTGATTCAACCAACGCATTTTTTTAAACAAAACAGATACAAAAAAACTTAATAGATTGAATCGTCCTCTATTATTAAGGGATTATTATGGTGTGTATAGAGGAAAATACGATAAAGAATAAAAAAATCAAATATCTGATCTGTGTGATATACGCCGGGATTTGCCTCTTGGCGGTATCTGCTGTAGCAGAAGATACGCAAAAAGGATTGGATGTTATAAAGACGCAAGGTGGATATGTCTCAGGAATTAACCAGAACGGGCTTAACATATACCTTGGGATTCCATATGCAGCACCTCCAACTGGAGATCTGAGGTGGAAGCCTCCAGAGGCCGCTAAACTCTGGGAGGGTGTCTTCAAAGCCGACAGGTTCAGCCCGTCCTGCCCCCAGGCAGTCTCAAAAGACTTTGGACCTGAATGGTACCCGGGGAACATGAGCGAGGACTGCCTCACCCTGAACATCTGGACTCCTGCGGCCAATTCCAGCGAAAAACTGCCGGTGATGGTCTTTGTCTATGGAGGAGCATATGTTAGGGGATCTAGCGCTCTACCACTCTATAATGGGACCGCCCTGGCTGAAAAAGGGGTTATCGTGGTTACGTTCAACTACAGGGTCGGAGTTCTTGGATATCTGGCTCATCCACAGCTCTCCCAAGAGTCACCTAACAATACCTCAGGCAACTACGCTCTTCTTGACCAGGAGGCAGCCTTGGGGTGGGTCCAAAGGAATATCGCCGCATTTGGGGGAGACCCAGATCGCGTCACTATCTTCGGCGAATCGGCAGGAGCTGCCAACATAGTCAGCCAGTTGGCAATACCCCAGAGCAAGGGGCTTTACAGCCAGGCCATCGTCGAGAGCGGCGGAGTCTGGTCAAATGGCCCGGCAATTATTGGTTACAGAACAA
Source organism: Methanothrix sp. (assembly GCA_963682135.1). Lineage (GTDB taxonomy): Archaea > Halobacteriota > Methanosarcinia > Methanotrichales > Methanotrichaceae > Methanothrix. Next base: position 2,983,713 of record OY821645.1, on the reverse strand, counting down.
AGGCTGAGGCAGAAGATTACGGCCAGAAGTACGCCGAAAGCCTGGGATATTCCGGGCCTGATGCAATCCAGAAGATGCGCAACATGAGTGCCCTTGACCTGGTCAACAGCACGCCGTATGTATGGAATTCAACATTTTGGGGTTTCCATAATGTGGCCTTCAAGCCCACCATTGACGGGTGGCTGATTCCAGAGGAGCCGCAAGAGATCTTCAGACAGGGGCGACAAAATCCAGTCCCACTCTTGATCGGATCTAACGCAGATGAAGGAACTCTGCTGGCTGCCAAGACAAATATGACCACGGAGGATTACTGGAAGTTCCTGCAGGACGGCTTTGGACCGTACGCCTTCAAGATGCTGGCCAGGTACCCGGCCAGGAACGATTCAGAGGTCCAGTACAGAATAGAGAGGATTGCCACAGATATCGACTTTGCCCTGGCCTCCAAGTTCATTGCCGGTTCTATGGCCGATCTCAACAAGAGCACATATCTGTATAAGTTCACCTATGTCCTGCCCGGCCAGCCCAATGGCGCATATCATACCAGCGAGCTCTACTTTGTCTTCAGGCCAAGCTACTGGAAGGCAAATCCAACCAGCAGCACGGTTTCCGATTACATCATGGACATGTGGACCAGATTTGCCAAGACGGGCAACCCCAATGGCGGGATCAATGTTACCTGGCCGCAATACAGCAATGAGAAAGACCAGTATCTCGACATTGGAGTGGTTCCTGTAGCCAAAGCCGGATATTAGGCATTCGGCAATCGAAAGGATCCTGTGTCAGTATCCTGTGTCCAGAAGGGCGCAGGATTTTTTTAATATTAATATATCTCTTGATTTCAGGCAGTATACTCTGCTTTGACTGGATCAGTCACATTGGATGCTCGTTAGATTATTGAATATCATATTGATTGTCGCATTGCCTGCCGCACTTATTGTCAAATTTCCTATGACGTTTATGGATATGTTTCCTGTTTTAACTGATGCATTTTCTGTAGAATCACCTGTCGAGTTATCTGCGGCGTTCTTGGTTTGAACGGCTCCAATCTCACCGAAAGCAATTCCCAGAGAACACGATATAATTATAGCAAGAATTGCAGCCCCAATTGGTATTCGGTTCATAGCTTATCTCCTGTTTTATTTAAATCTGTGTTACTACTCATACCTAATTTAAGCTTTCTCTCGTCCTTTATGCCTGTGCAGTCCCGAACTCGGGACTGGACGAAGTTGGCAGGATATTTCACCGAATGCTAAGGATGGACCAGAAAGAGAGAATACCGATCGCGATAAGCAGCAAATTAACCATCTGAGCATGGCCCACCCTCCAGCGCGCCAATGCAAATCTGATGCTGATAAGCACATGCATCAGGAAGAAAAATACCAGGAATAGGTCCAGATTGGTGTGCATATATATGGCATCCTTCAAAGGAAGCAATGTCCTGTTCCACCAGGCATATCCTGAGATAAGGAAGATGATCATGAAGATGAGAAGCATCCAGGCGCAGATTCGATTTATCTTAACGAGAAGTCGGCCACTATTCAAAGCAAATTCACCTGATAATCAATTGAATTATGTATTTATTAATTGATGGTATGTGTGAAAAGCTTATAAAGGAGGAGGTTAGACAGGAGGGCGTTGTAGGCAAATGACGAAAAGCCTATCGCTGAAAGGTAGAAATATATCGGAGGCATATTATGAATAAAAGAAGCATAATTCTTTCCCTACTGCTTGTATCCCTCTTCACCGGCCTGTCTCTTGGCCAGATCGACAACAATACGAGCATTTCTGAGACCGGCTCGACAAATGAGAGTATCCCGTCGAACGATACGGCCGATGTCAATGCATCGCAGGCGGCTGCCGGGCCCAATCTCAACTACATCTGGTCTTTTACAGGCATTGAGATTGATCCCATTACCATGGTCCTCAATCAGGAAGGAAACGAGCTGTACGGCCAGGCCAAGTACGAGCCGGAAGGTGGAAAGGCCTGGAATGCGGATGTCCTCGGTTCAGTCGCAGAAAACGAGATAACTCTGACATTGACCGCTCAGAAGGACAAAGAGCTTGTCACCACCAAGATGACCGGAATATATGCCGATGATACCATCGTAGGCAACTTCACCCAGATCAGCGGAGGAAAGAAGGTAGGCAGCGGCAACTTCAGCGCCTTGTGGGTCAGCCCGGAGGTCTCCAGTTACTCCCCTGCCATCATCGAGGAGACCAAAGTCGAGACCCCTGCTGCTGTTGAGGACAAGTCTGCCACGAATACAACTGCAGAGCAGACGGCAGAGCCGGCGAAACCAGTCTCAAGGTTTGTTGACATTCACCAGTACGCAGATAAGGTCCAGACCGGGGTGGGAGATATCAGCGGCATACCTATCTAAATTATTCCGCATGTGCAAAGCTTTAATTTTATTTTTCTTGCACCCGCAGCATTTTGCAGGTGAGCAATGGTAAAGTCTCTTTGCGATCTGATTTTGAGACAAATGCCACCATGACGAAGGCGAAAGAGATCCCAATTCCGGCATCATCCCAAAAATCGATGTACCATGATGTGCGCGAGGATGCGGATAGAATCTTGACAGGAGTGGGAGATATCAGCCAGATACCGATAGGAATGAGCGGCCTGTAAAAATAGCCATAATCAGCGCAAAAAAAAATGTGAGGCCTTTCAAGAAAGCTCTCACAAAGCAATGAGTAGGGCTAGACCAAAATTATCGGATCCTGACAGGCGCAGGAGAGCGAACGGGCCATTACGACATCCGTATCGACATTTCTCCTCACCAGGGCTTTCTGATAGGAGGGATTTAGCTGGGTGGCTCTCTTGTATGCCTGGACGGCAGAACCATAGTATTCTTTAAAATCATAAATCACACCCATATTGTACCAAGCCTCGGCATAAGACTCATTTATGGCCACCGCATTCCCAAAAGATACCAGCGCATCGTCATACTTTCCCAAAAGACCCTCGTCAATTCCTTTATTGTTCCAGGCCTCAGAATCATTTGGGTCCAGTTCGAGAGCCCTATTATAGGCCTGCAGTGATTCATCGATTTTATCATCGTTATAAAGCTCAAGACCCTTCATGAACCAATCAGTAGAGGTTTCATTTGCTCCGGCATAGGCAGGCGTCATTAAAGTACAAATCAGTGCCAGGGTGACCAGAGCCAAGGAGACGTTTTGCGATCTGCAATTCGTTATCTATCCCTCCATATCAATCTACACTCTTATCCAGTAATAATAAAGCTGTTGCATATCTTACATATAGGATTCAACTATCTCGGCAAATGCCTGCAAGACCTTCTCCAGCTCCTCTCTGCATAGACCGAAGGTAGAGAGCTTGAACTGGCGGGTGAGGCCTGGCTTGATGCCGCATATGCCGCGCTCCTTCAGGTCGCGGTAAAGGAAATAGCGTCCCTTCTTTGCTCTCTGGGAGATCTCGTAGAGGTTTTCCGCTAAGAAGAACATGAGGTCATGGTTGTGGGGCCGCTCCCCCTGCTGGATCATGCCCAGCTTCTCCATCTCAGCCGAGAACCAGCGGGCTTTGTCAACCTCCTCCGGCCAGCGGCCCACGCGCTCTACAACTGCCGGAAAAGACGCCATCAGCGTCAAAAGAGGAGCGCCGCGCACGGTGCAGCCCAAAAGCTCAACTTCTTTATTCTTTTTAGTGGAAGAGATCCTAAAAAGGGGCTTAGCATACTCCTCAGAGGCTCCCAGAATACCTACAGGCCCGGAAGCTGCCATGGACTTGTGACCGCTGCCTACGATTATGTCCGCCCCCAAATCGCGTGCATCCACCGGCATCCGGCCGATGGCGTAAGCCCCGTTGAGAAGCAAGGGCACGCTGTAGTCATGACAGGCGTCTGCTATGGCTCTTGCATCAGGAAGGTTTCCATAATTTCCGTCCGGATAGGTCAATACTGCCAGACTCACATTTCCTTTCTGCTCATAAGCCCGCTCAATAGCCTCTACAAATCCTTCTGCTGAAATGAGATAATCAGGTTCTTTGCTGGAGGCCGCATATTCTATTTTGAGGCCCGCCCTCTCTGCCGCCAGAACTGAAGTATAATGGGCATTGCCGTCCATTACTACCCAGTCGCCCTTCTCACAAAGGGCATGCATGGCTGCAAACTTTCCCTCGCGTGCCCCATGTGTGACGCGCACCTCATCAGTGCCCAAAAATTCAGGAAGAACGTCATGCACGAACTCCTCGACCGGTGGAGTCTTGATGCGATCCAGCCTTCCGGCGCAAAAGTCGCAGACCGAATAGCCATCTCCCCATTCCAGCAAAGCAGCCCGCGCCTCTGGCGTCAGAATTCCGCCCCGCTGCAAGGGGTCAATGTTGATCTCTGCGGTGTCCCTTAACAGGTTGCAAAACTTTTCAAGATTAGCCAACATTCAATCTACCCTTGTCTCTCCGCAAGTATAATCCTTTGCCAGCTTTATGCAAAAAGTGATATATTTTGCAGACGTTTTAGGGTCAATGGCTTTAGTTATAGGTCACAGGGGGGCTGCCGCCAGCGCCGCGGAGAATACTCTGGAAGGCATCAGGGCCGCCGCTTTGTGCAAAGCAGACTATGTAGAGCTGGATGTAAGGCTATCTCGCGACGGCGAGCTGGTTTTGATGCATGATGAAAGGGTGGACAGGACTACCAATGGCAACGGCTTGGTTGAAGAACTCAGCCTGGTGGAGCTAAAAGCCCTCGATGTGTTAGACCTAACCGGCCGGAGTGTGGAAAACCAAAGAATTGCAACACTAAAAGAGGCCATCATTCTGGCCGGGGAGCTTGGCCTGGGCCTGGTGGTGGAGATGAAGGAAGAAGGACTGGAAGGGCTGGTGGCTGAAGCTCTCCAGGGCAAAAAAAGCATTGTGACCTCCTTTTATCATGACAGCCTGCGCGAGCTATCAGACATTTCGGATCTGAAGACAGGTATCATCATCTCATCGCTGCCCATAAATCCAGTTCAATTGGCCATTATGGCAAAAGCGACGGCCATTTTTCCAAAGCGAGTCAATGCCAGACTCTTCAAAGAAGCTCATCAGCGGGCAATCGCGGTCTTTCCCTGGACCGTCAATAGCAGAGAAGAGGCGAGCTGGCTCTTCCGATTGGGAGCTGATGGACTGGTGACCGATAACCCCTGCCTTATTCGGGAGGTAGCCGACCTACCTGCAGAAGCAACAGGCAAAGAAAATTGCCAGTATTATCCCTGTCATCATTTCTCTGATCAGGACTGCACGCACTGCTTTTGCCCCTTATATCCCTGCAAGGATGAAGAGCTTGGCGGGTATGTGAGAACCAAGAAAGGAAAGAGGTTTTGGAGCTGCATCAACTGCCGGCTGGTGCACCGCAAAGATGTGGCCGTATACCTGATGGAGCACCCGGAGGCGACCACGACGCAGCTGAAAGTCCTGCAAGACCCTGCTGAGGAAAAAAACGATATCAATGAGAATGAAGGCGCTTAGAAATTATTATCCATTTTCATATATTTCATTGCCCGAGACTGGCCTTACCGACGGAAAGCTTTATGGATACCTGAGGGATAATGCAAACGCCATGAGACATATTATACTTGTGCTATTTGCTCTGGTAGCTCTTGGTGGGCTATTGCCTGCTGTTATAGCCCTTCCTTCGACAGTTTTAAAGGATGATCTTGCTGCTATGCCGTCACCGGCTGAATCATCACTGCTGACTACACCATCTATGGCCGCTTTCATCAATGATAGCTGGACGCCGAGCACATTCGTCGCTCCTCTGGCAAGCCAGTCTACCGGTGTACAAAGGAACATGACAGGTAACAACACCACCCTGAACAGCTCCAACTATGCCATTTATGATTTCCTGAAAGATAATTATACCTCACCTGCGGCCTCTTCTCCTGTTTACACTGCCAGTGCTGCCGGAAAGGACAAGACGGTAGCCTGGACAGGCGAGAGCATCTATCAGTTCTTAAATGATGCATGGTCCCCATCCGCTCCGGTCGAGACTTACGAGCAGTCTCCATACAAGCAGCACCAGATGAACTGAGACCAACTTTTTTTCGGATGGCAGGCAAATCGTACAAGCTGCCTGCCGGACGAATAATTTATCCAATATATCTCTTGAGATAGAGGCTCACCACATCATAAGGAATGGTGTGCTTCTCCAGTCGAAGGTGATTGGCCAGTGCCTCTGCTTCTTTGCCGTAAGATATGGCCACATTTTCGGCGTACTTTGTGCCGTCAGCCGTGAGCATGTACTCGTATCGCTGTAGCCACCGTCCGTTCAGTTCATAGTGCCGCTCGTCCTGATAGATCATGCCGCCCGCCACCAGGATCTGAATGTCCTCGAATAGCTTCTCGCTGTAGGGAAAACCATAATCGGAATGAAACGAGTAGTCAAAAAGACCGGAGAGTCCGGCCTGCCCCAGATCCTTTATCCTGGCCACGGTCCGGTAGAGCCAGGTTATGTTTCTGATCCTGGGAACGAGGATCTTCTGGCCATAGGTCTCGGAAAGCATCTGATGCAGGGTATAAAACAGGAGCAACAGCCCGTCAATGGGAAGATAGCTCTCGTCTCGAATGAAGCTGAGTAATCGCTGAGCTTGGCTCTTCACCTCTGAGAGTGAGATCTCCCTCTTATCGTCGGAAAAAAAAGATATCGCAATCTGGCGGGTCAAGGATTTTACCAGACCCGAAGCCAGAGCCGACTCGTCATAAAAAAATCCGTTTGCCTCTGTTCTCATGGATCGTGGCACTCCGCTGCCCACAGTGACATCGACAAGTGCCCCGTATTTCTTGCCGAGAGCGTCCTCGAAGAGTTTTCTCATGTGTCCATGTCGGGAGATCGTGGAGAGGGCCATTCTGATATCCGGCGGCAATGTGCTGTGGTCGAATCTGGCAGCCAGAGGAAATTCTCTGCCATATTTTATGCGCTCCAGAAGATCTTGAGATGTGCTGTCTCCTCTGCGCCGGATAAATTCCAGAAGATCGGGGTCCGTATACTCCTGGAAGAATAGAATAATGCTGCGTTTAGCCTCATCGCCATCCATCCGGCTCAAGGCACGCTCCAATGCAGCCAGAAGCATGGCCCGGATGGACTGAACCGTTGGATGGTAGATAAGTGCATTATAGTGATGAGACCGGGCAATGAGCATCGACTCTGCTGCTGTATGGGACATCTCGGCCCGATAGTCGCCATCGCCCGCCAGCACAATCCGACCATTGCTGATGGTCAGAGATTGCAGTATCTGGTCGGTATCTATGAGACCCAGGGAAACGCCCGAATGATGCGAATCGCGCAAGAGAAAGTCGATTCTGTCCGCATCCAGATCGCCCACAATGATCTGGCCAAGAGGGGGCCTTTTTCCGGAAGCAATATCCGCGACCTCTAGAAATAATTCATCGGCACTGGTGAAATCCCTCTCTGCAACCTGCACAGCTTTCTCTCCAAAGGGATGAGCCGTTATGATCTGACGGGTGAACTCTTCGTGTCTGGAAGCAGGTCTACCGAACAGAGTGGGCTGTATGTCCGGGTTTCGGCGAAGAACGCCCTCCACCGCATGAGATAGTGCCGAGTGCCCCAGGTCGTGCAAGAGCCCGGCGAGGCGCACTTTTCGTATCTCATCTCTGGAGAGAGCCAGGTGCTCAGCCATCCGTCCGGCCATGTACATGGTTCCCAGAGAATGCTCGAATCTGCTATGTGTCGCCCCTGGATAGACCGTCTCCACCAGACCGAGCTGCTTAATCCCCTTCAGTCGCTGCAGCGGTCGGGACAGGATGAGAAGGCGCTCAAGCTCATCGATCTGAATGGCACCATGAACTGGGTCGCGAATGGTGCAGGACATAACCTATTTTGATGAGAGCTTTATTATGGAAGCCGCCAGGTCTCCTTTGGCCTCCTGCAAGGCAGCTTTTGCCTCCGGCAGACTCGCGCCCGTTTGAGCTGCTACCAGCTGCACGTCCGAGTCCAAAATCTCAACTGGAGGCTCGGCTACAGTTTGCGGTGCCACCCCAGATGGCGCGCGCTCAGACTCGTCGCCGGATATCTGATAGCTTCGTGTGCCATGTGAGTCCATGATCGCGACAGAAGGATTGGATATGACAATCTCCCTGTCGGGCATGTGAATGACAACCTCGGAGACGTTCTCCAGCTCCTCGATATTGATGCCCATGTTCTTCAACATGCCTTTCATCTTCTTGGGGCTCATGCCGCCCCTTCCGCCTAATCCTCCAAGTCCTGGAAACATATAATCACCAATTTTCCAGTGGTGATTTATTGTAGGTAAAGATATCGATGCTCTATATCGATACGTTCTTAGCTTTTGACAATAAATTGGGAACATTAACCCTTGGAGAAGAGCGAAGGAAATGAAGCTGAGCTGGGAAGCGCGCCTTGGTACAATCTTGATTCTGCTGTCCATTGCAATCTACAGCGCAAAATACCTGATTAGTGGTGATGCTCAAAATATCTTCAATTATCTCTTCAACTCTCTGGGATATTTGCCCCTAAATGTACTGCTGGTAACCATAATTCTCAATAGGCTGCTTGCCAATCGATCCAGACAGAATAGACTGGAGAAGATGAACATAGTAGTGGGCGTTTTTTTTAGCGAGATCGGAACCTGGCTCCTGACCTATTTTTCCGATAATGATCCTAACCTATGCAAACTTAGCGGGGATCTTGTGAAGATCGACCAGTGGTCCGAAGAGGAATTTATTCGGGTGCAGGACAAATTTAGAAATCACAATTACAGCATCGATATAAAAAAGATAGATATGAAGGCTCTCTCCGCTTATTTGAGTTCCAAGAGGAGCTTTTCCCTGAGACTGCTGGAAAACCCCCTATTGCTGGAGAATGAGAGCTTCACCAATTTGCTTCGATCTGTATTCCACTTGACGGAGGAACTGGAGCTTCGCCGGGACTTTCAAGGTCAACCGGATTCCGATTACCGGCATCTTGCCGGCGACATTGAAAGAGCATATTTCCTGCTGGTTATGGAGTGGATGGCATACATGAGATATCTCAATTCGAATTATCCCTATCTATTCTCCCTGGCAATGAGAACTAATCCGTTTGATGAGAATGCCTGCGTGATTGTGAAATAATATTAATCTAAATCAGGTCTTGGCCAGCAAGATCTCCATTGAAGATACATTCACCGTCTTGCCATCCTCGCTGGGGATGGACTCCGTGCCGATGGTTATGTTTTTGACAACTACGTTGAGCATAAATCGATTCCGTGTGATCTCTGCCGCATCCACTGCCCGGGAGATGGCTCGTCCCCTGGCCTTCAGCGTTACTGTGGAGACCGGCTTGTTGAACTGGGTCATTACGGCGAGAACATAGTTCATGACTGGTTTGTCACCAACGAAAATCACGGCATTGTCTTCCATAGCATCGCCCCTGCCTTCCCTCTGTTTTTCTTGGGCAGGTTATTAACCCTTTCTCTCCAATATATCGGCGAAGGCAAAATTGGGCTTCACAGCATCGATTTTCACCCGCAGCCTCTCGCCCTTCTGTGCTTTGCGCACAATGATCGCGAAGCCTTCCACTATGGCTACACCGTCTCCCGATTTACCCAAATACTCGATCTCCACGTCCAGCATATCGCCTCTCCTCACTGGGCTTGTGAGCAGCTTTTTGGCCACGACATAGGTCTCAGCGCTCTCCTTTCTGGATGCAAGCGGCGAGTGGGCATGGACAGATGAGAACTCTTTTCGAACCTCGTTCAGATAGTCCAGGAACAGGTCACCCTGAAAGACCTTGACCACGAAATTTCCCCGGGGCCGCAGAAGCTTCTTGGCGATTTTGAGCGCCGATCGGGCTAAGTCGACGGAGACGGCATGATCTCTGTGCCAGGCTCCGGTGAGATTAGGCGCAGCATCGCAGATCACCACATCCGCTTCCCCTCCCAGGGCATCCTTCACCAGATCTACGGTGCTCTCATGGGTTATGTCCGCCACAAAGGTCTTCACACCTGGGATGGGCGCAATGCCCTCCAGGTCTACGCCCACTATGCTACCGCCGGAAAGCTTGGCAGCCACCTGCAGCCAGCCGCCGGGCGCAGCTCCCAGATCAACCACGCTGTCCCCTCGCTTGATGACGTTAAACTTCTCATTGATCTGTAGCAGCTTATAGGCGGATCGGGCTCTGTAGCCCTCCTGTTTTGCCAGTCGATAATAGTAGTCTTTTTGATCTCGGGCCATTTGTGGTTAAAAGATCGGTCCTGTGATAAAGATTTGCCCCCGAGGACTTGCGGCCATGAGAAGCGAAGGCGTTATAAACCGCGCCATGGACCTATGTTGCAGCGAGAGAGGAAGGGCGGCTGCCGCTGGCCAATTCCGGCCGGTGTGGAAAGTCCCTCCACCACTGGACACACAGACATCTCAAATGATGTGGGGCGAGAGCTCCGGCTCTGGCACAGAAACGAGACCGCTCCGCGTTAAAGCGATGATGCCGCAAGGCTGAAGGTCGCGCGGGAAGCGGATGAAACGGCGAAACCCTGTGGGTGCAAGCCAAAATAGAGCTGAAATCACGGACGTCCAGCCAAGCTCGGGTATGGCGCTAAGCTGAATGCCGTCAAAGAACAGAAGGGGGCTTACTCTCCTCACTCGCAACAATTATCAACTAATACTAATATCTGGCTCGCCGGATTGGAGCTGGCAGGTGCAGGATGCCCATCGTGCATATCAAGATCGACAAGTACGTGATTCGAGATTGGCGCGAGGACGATGCTGCATCAATAGCTCATTATGCCAACAACAGAAAGATCTGGATTTACCTTCGAGATAAGTTTGCTCATCCTTACAGGCTGGCAGATGCAGAAGCGTTTCTATCCAGAGTTATGCAAATGGAGCCCAGAACCTATTTTGTAATTGCATCCGATCATGAGGCCATTGGCAGCATCGGTCTGATGCCTGGGATTGATGTTCATCGATTCACTGCGCAGCTGGGATATTGGCTTGCAGAGCCTTTCTGGGGCAATGGAATCATGACAGCCGCGATAGGAGCACTGAGCGAATATGCCTTTGCAGAGCTTGGCTTTCACCGAATCTTCGCAGAACCATACACCACAAATGCCGCTTCAGCCAGGGTGCTTGAAAAAGCTGGTTTTACCCTTGAGGGGATTATCAGGGCTTCCGTCTTCAAGGATGGGAGAATCCTCGACCAGTACTTGTATGCCAAACTGAACAAAAGCATCCCGCGACAGGACAGCTCGACGATATGCTGAGATGTCTTCGTCGGTTTTGCCTGAAAACAGAAAGCCGTTCTGTTGCATCTTTTCCATCAGATCAAATAGCGGATCCAATTAGGCTTCCTACATGTGGTCATAGTCGCCAACTCCTTGAAAGCGCGGCTTTTCTGGAATATTGGGTGCATGATCTTTGAGAGACGGCAGAGCGAAGGATGGGGAGCTAAGGTGATCGACCGACTATCCACAGAACTTTGGGTGGACTTCCCGGAGATGCAGGGGCTTTCACCTCGCAACCTGAAGTACATGCGCGCGTTTGCGTCTTCCGGCCCGATCGCATAATTGTGCAAGAGGTGCTTGCACAAAAAGACCTAATCACAATAATAAATGTCGATGTATAATATTAATATCTGGCTTGCTGGCGGAAGGATGAAAGATGGCCGTCCATGGACCAGATGTAAATCTCCCGCCTAGGATTTTGCCTGCTAAACCTGTTAAAATCGTGGATTATAGATAAATCTCCCAGGCTTTTTCCTTGAATGACGGAATCGGGAAATTCGATCAGCCATTGATACAGCTGCTCCTTTTCAGGAAAGCTGATAGGCTTGAAAGGAGACTGCCCGTTGAGTGCTTGCTGAACTTGCACGACAAATTTATGAGCGCAAGATCGCCGCTGCCCTCCATCCCCATTTTGAGCGATATGATTTCCTGTCTCCAGAATGGTTGCCATTGGCAAAAACAACGACTCGCCATTCTCTATCTTCGACTGAAGCTCTGAGATCACGTGATCATGATCGCAAGCCTTTCTGGGAACATCAAGAATCTCGAAAAAATGGAGGTGTCAATCAGGCAAATGGCACTCATCCTTCACCCCGTTCTTGAGTTCCTTAAGCCAGGACAATGCCGCTTGCTTTCTCTCCTCTGGAGTGGTCTTATCCTTCAAGAAGCGATCCAGGATCTGCCGAGTCACCAATTCCCCTAATGTGCCTTGAGCCATAAGCTCGGGGAAACGATCGAGATCTCCAAGCCTCACTATGCGGCTGTCTCCCAATTCCGGATCTCTGTAGCAACAGAGCACATCGCCCAGAGATTCATCAGGAAGAGCATCGAGAAGGGCGGGATTGTGGGAGGTTAGAAGAACTCGAAGACTGCGAGCCTCAGCAATCCCTTTAATCTGCAAAATAAGGCTTTCAGCTCGGCTGGGATGAACGCCATTGTCGATCTCTTCGATGATGACCAAAGACCCATGGGGAGCAGAGAGCAGCGTCGCCCCGACCGCCAAGACCCGCAGTGTACCGTCGGAGAGGACCGGAGCATCAAAAACGCCCTCCTTTCCGCCGAAGGACTCCACCAGCCGAACCATGACATCATTTTTCTCCGTCCTGATGAATCTAATATCAGTGATGTCTTGTTCCGGGAGGGACAGAACGAATTGTAGCATCTCATCTCTGCCGAATGGATCATTACAAATCTTAAACAGAACGCTGGAGAGATTTCTTCCACCCACCTGCATTACATCATCCTTGAAGTAGGAGTAATCACGCATCGTCTCGGGCCGGGGCTCCAGGAACATCACATTCTGAAGGTTCTTTCTAATTTCACTAACTACCTCTGGAATAATCCTCTGGGAGTCCATATCCTTTTCATAAAAACGCGCCGGAGTATCCAACTGGAAAAAAATTGCCTGTCGATTTGAGCAGGGAATTCTTGGCTTATTTTCAGGTTTAAAATTATTATACTGTACAGAAGTGATCTCATCCATGCATTCATTAAACGGCAGTCCATCCAAACGATACAAAGGAAGAGGCTCGGACATCTTCCAGACAAACTCATCTGTGATGACCAAATGATCTGAGATCAAGCCGACTTGGAGTGAGAGACGATTCCAATCCCCTTCAATGCCATCGATCTGGCAGCCGATCTCAAATCCCATTCCAGTATCGCGGAAGAAATTTTCCGGATCTCCACGAAAGATGGCACCTGCCCCATGAATTCCCTTTTCAATGTCATCCAGACGAGTTCCTTTGGAGAGCAAAGACAAGAGACGAATTGCCTCCAAGGCATTGCTCTTGCCGGATGCATTCGGGCCTGTAAAAAGGGTAAGCGTGGCTAAAGGCATCTCCGCCCCACGGTAGCTCTTGAAGTTCTTTAAGGAAAATGATGTAATCATGCCCGCATCACATCTCCATGAATTCTGCAATCTTATCCCATCATTATGATATTAATCTCTTCGCACTGAGAAGAGCCCCTTATCCTTCATCAGCCGCGATATGTACAATTTGGCCCACAAGTAGCTTAAAAGGCTCCCGCTGATGTTGCCGAAGACTATCCCCCACCAGATGCCCTCCTGGCCCAGTCCCAGGACCATTCCCAGCAAGTAGGCCATCATGGTTACCAGGATCACATCTCTTAGCAAATTTAGAAAGAGCGAGGTCATACCTTTGCCCGCCCCCTGGAAGAAGCTGGAGGACATGATTCCCGGAGAGACGAAGGGATAAAAGAGGCACATGACATGCATGAATGCCACCATGGTCGGCGCCAGGTGCGCGCTCTCCGGGCCGAAGGTGAAGAGAGCCGTTATCTGCGGAGCAAATAGCCCGGTGATGAGGGCCGTTGCCAGCCCAATGGCCAGCCCCAGTTTGGTGGAATAGCTGTGAATTATGGCCAGGCTGTCGTATCTCCTGGCTCCAAAGGCTGCCCCGGCAACCGATATCTCCGCAGTGGCGATGGCGATCAGGGGAACCAGGGCCACGAAGATCACCCGCCATCCGGCGGTGTAGACTGCCACGGCATCAGTTCCCGATACTCTCACCAGCATGGCATTGATGATGACTGCATCTATGGAATAGAAGAGGAACTCAATACTTGCCGGAATTCCCACCTTGAGAATATCCAACATCACGCCCCTGCTCGGGACAAAGGCTTTCCTGGAGAGCGAAACATAGGTGTCTTTCTTTATGAGCAGCCAGTAAATTTGAACTGCCGAAACCAGAAAAAGGGAGATGATCGTGCCCCATGCCGCTCCTGCGATTCCAAGGCCCGCCCAATATATCAGAATAGGGTCTAAAATGGCATTGATCAACGATCCCGCGCCCATGGCATACATGGTGCGTTTTGCGTCCCCCTCACCCCTTAAAATCGCATATGCTGTGTTCGTGAAGACTATCAATATGCTTCCCGCAAAAACTATGTTGCCGTATTGGACGGCAAGGTCAAGAGCCGTCCCTGCACCTATAACCAGGAGCATCGGCTCTAAGAAATAAAGGAGGGTGACAGTTAATATTACGGATACGATGATCATTAAGAGCATGGCATGCATGGTCGTATTGTCGGCGCCACTTTTATCTGCAGCCCCAATTCTGCGAGATATGGAGGAAGATACGCCAGCGCCCAGGCCATTGGAAAGGCCCACCACCACCATGAAAATGGGGCTCACGAACCCTACTGCTGCCAAGGCATCCGATCCCAGGCCTGAAACCCAGACGGCGTTTACCAGATTATAAGCAGCAAGAATCAGCATGGCTACGATCATCGGGCCGGAGAGCTTCAAAACGGCTTTTTTTGGGTCTCCGATCAATAAGGAAACGCCACGGGTCAGATCTTTTTGATCTAGTTCAACGCCTGATTTTTCGGTGACGTCCATTTATTCTGATTTCATCTCCCTCTCCAGCCTTCTCGCCGTATCCCGCAGTTGTATCGCCCTCTCAAACTCCAGCCGCTCCGCCGCCGCCCGCATCTCCGCCTCCAGCTCGATGATCACATTGGGGATGTCTGCTTTTGGAATATGCCTGGTATCGGTAATCTCCACCACCTTCTCCCGGATGGGCTTCTTGATAGTCCGAGGAACAAGGCCGTGCTCCTGGTTGTAGGCCATCTGCATGGCCCGCCTCTGCTCAGTCTTCTGCATTGCGGCTCTGATGGATCCGGTCATCCTGTCCGCATAAAGAACTACCCTTGAGTTGGCATTGCGCGATGCTCTTCCTATAGTCTGGATGAGGCTCTTCTCGTCTCGCAAAAAGCCCTCTTTGTCGGCATCAAGAATGCCTATGAAGCCCACCTCTGGGATGTCTAGGCCCTCCCGGAGAAGGTTGATTCCCACCAGCACATCGAACTTGCCCAGGCGCAGCTCGCGGATGATCTCAGTTCTCTCCATGGTGTCGATATCGGAGTGCAGGTAGCGGGCCTTGATCTCATTTTGGGCCAGAAAGTCAGTGAGTTCCTCCGCCAGGCGCTTGGTAAGCGTCGTCACCAGCGCCCGGTCGCCCTTCTCCACTACCAGGCGGATATTTGTCATCACATCCCTCACCTGCCCCTCGATGGGCCGAATCTCCACCAGGGGATCGAGCAGGCCGGTGGGCCGGATGATCTGCTCCACTACCTGGGCGGAATGCTCCAGCTCGTAAGCTGCCGGCGTCGCAGACACAAAGATCACATTCTTCATGTGCTGCTCAAACTCCTCAAAGCGCAATGGCCGGTTGTCGTAGCTGCTGGGCAGGCGAAAGCCATAATCCACCAGGCTCTTCTTTCGGGCGCGATCGCCGTTGTACATGGCCCGAAGCTGTGGCAGGGTCTGGTGGCTCTCATCGATTACCAGCAGAAAATCATCCGGAAAATAGTCAACCAAACAGTAGGGTGCCTCGCCAGGCTGGCGGCGGTCGAAGTGGCGGGAATAGTTCTCGATGCCCTTGCAGCTGCCCGTCTCCGAGATCATCTCCATGTCGTGCAGAGTGCGTTGCTTGAGCCGATGGGCTTCGATCATGCCGAGCTGTGGTAGTCGCTCCTCCAGTTCCGCCAGGATGGTCTCTATGGCCGCATTCTGCTCCTCTTCAGGGATCACATAATGGCGTGCCGGATAGATGAAGAAATAATTCATTTCCTCAACGAGAAGGCCTGTCTGCCGGTCAACCTCAGAGATCCTCTCTACCAGATCCCCGAACAGCTCGATTCTAATTATGTTGTTAATATATCCGGGGACCAGATCGATGGTATCGCCCTTCGACCGGAAGCGTCCGGGAGAGAGGTCCAGGTCGTTTCTCTCAAAGAGAATGTCTACCAGCTTTCCCAGGATCTCTCTTCTGGAGATATGCTCTCCCACCTTCACCTCAAAGCCCATCTTCTGGAAGTTTTCGGGGTTGCCCAGACCATAGATGCAGGAGACGGAGGCAACGACAATGACATCTCTGCGCGAGAGTAGTGAAGCGGTGGCTGCCAGCCTCATCTGCTCTATCTTGGGGTTGATATGAGAGTCCTTTTCGATGTACTGATCCTTGGAAGGGATGTAGGATTCCGGTTGGTAGTAATCGTAGTAAGAGACAAAGTACTCCACCCGGTTTTCCGGAAAAAACTCCCGAAACTCGTTATAGAGCTGGGCGGCCAGGGTCTTGTTGTGGGCGATGACCAACGTGGGACGCTGCTCTTTTTCGATGACATTGGCTACGGTGTAGGTCTTGCCCGAGCCGGTGACACCCAGAAGGGTCTGAAAATTGCCGCCAACGCCAGCGCCAGCATGTTCGCTCGCCCGCTCTTCCGACTGCAGGCCGGATATGAGCTTTTCGATGGCCTGGGGCTGTGAGCCGGTGGGCGCAAAGGCAGAGACAAGATGAAATCGCTGTTCTGATCCTGCGGCATTTGATGAGTGTATCGTCATGGAAGGTGATAGCAGCTAGAATGCCAAAAGCTATGAGCTTTTTGCTGATCAAAAAGCCCTAATATTCCCAGGAACTAGAAAGGATGATGGACCGGCAAACAGAGAATTTCCCCCTCACCGTTGAGGAGTTGATGAAGCATTACAATCCCGTAAAGCCGCAAATCGAGGCCAGACTCATGGATTTCCGCCGTATCTGGGAGACGGCCACGGATGAAGAGCTCTTCTTGGAGCTGGCCTTCTGCCTGCTCACGCCTCAATCCAAGGCCAAGACCTGCTGGAAGGCTGTAGAACGACTCAGCGAGAAGTGCATGATTAATAGCTCAGATCCGGCACAAATTTCCCAGGAGCTGGGGGGCGTCAGATTCCATCAGCGAAAAGGGGAGTATATCTGCCTGGCCAGGAATATGTTTTGCGCCAGATCTCTAAGAGCCACGCTGGCAGGATTTTCCGATCCCAGAGCGGCCCGGGAATGGCTGGTGCAAAATATCAAAGGCCTGGGATACAAAGAAGCCAGCCATTTCCTGAGAAACATTGGCCTGGGCGAGAATCTAGCCATATTAGATCGGCATATTCTTAAGAATCTTGTTCTCCTGGGCGTGATAGATGAAGTTCCTCCATCCCTAACCAAAAGAATCTACCTGGAGATTGAGAGAAAGATGACCGCCTTTTCCCAGGAGGCGAAGATACCCATGGGTCACCTTGACCTTCTCCTCTGGTATAAGGAAGCGGGAGAGGTGTTCAAGTAAGCTAACCTATCCTTCAAGATTTTCTATGAACGATCGTGATCGATTTGTAGCTTGATTTGCACATATGAGACGCAATCGTCTATTAATATGGCCAAAGACATTTTCCTTTTGGAGATTCAACTAAAAAAAGGAGTCATTCGATGGTAATGTCTTGCGATGGGGCAAAAGGAAATGATTCCTTCAAAAAAGCATTACGTCTATTGTCCACGGAAGGAATCGACGGCGCCTTGATGGTAGTTGAACGGGAACTGGAGAAGGATCCGGAAAACTGGGAAGCATGGTCTGCAAAGGCAGAAATTCTTTACTTCCAGAAAAAACATGATATGAGTATGCAGTGTTGCGATAGATCCATCAGCCTCAATCCAAATAATGCACATGTCTACAATACAAAAGGCAATATATTATATAAACAGGGAAAATACAAAGATGCCATAGATTGCTATAATAGAGCAATAGAAATTGAGCCGCTATTTGTCAGGGCATGGTACAATAAAAAAATGGCATCCGAGCTCCAGCTTAAGAAATCGAGGCTCAGAGTTCATTATCTGGCATCTAACATAGCCCGGCAGGAGAAACGCTAGAATTTTTAATAGATAGGACCGAGAATATTCAGCCCATTATCGCCGATGATAAGCTGATGCTTTTCCATCGCGTGTTTTGTGGCTCTCATTTTCAAGATTTGAATGTACCTTTTCACGCCGCCTTTCCCTTCAATCATGCCGAGCTCAATTGTTCCGTCCGCCAGGAAATGCTCTACTTGATGAAATTGGGAGAATTGTCCAGAGATTCTCGACTGGGCAGACTCCATTATCAAGAAAGATGTAAGCTCTTCATCTCGAAGATGCGAAAAGAAATTATAGATTTTCGTCCTCATATTTCCAGGATCTGAGATGGAATAGAGGGCATTTAGAGAATCAAGTGCAAATAACGTCAGGTTGTTATACTTTTCTTTGTAAGAATCGATGACTTCCTCAGTAGTTCTTATGAGATCCAATTCGCTGTCCATCCACTCCAACCGCATATCCCGGTAGTCAAATATATGTAAACCAGGCTCTTCTCTAATCCCCAGACTATTCATGTTTCTAAGATGACTTTCTATATTTTGCTCTAAAGTTACATAGAGGCCATGTTCATCATTCGCCGAAAAATAGTTGGCCATCATGCTGAATACCAGGCCTGATTTCAGAGTACCTTCTGCACCGGTTACAAGGATCACTGAACCCTTAGGGATTTCATCAAAGAGAATTTTATCGAGGCCATTGATTGTGTTCTTCAGCATCAACTCATCTCTTGAGTAATAAGCATACCTGCTCCAATGCTTTTGAGAAATCATCAATGTCCTTTTCAGCGATTTTTCTGCCCTTGAGCGTAAGGCTGTAATTTTTGCTTCTCATATCACCCTTGCTATATTCGGCATGCAGCAATCCCTCTCCCTCGAGAGTATATAAGACGGGATAAACGGTTCCCTGGCTGAGAAAAACATCACACTTCGAGAATATTTCTTTAATCAGATCATAACCACACATTTGCTTTTCAATAAGGGAAGACATCATAAAAACTTCGCGATTCGTCTTGATGATTCTATCAACGAACTTTTTGCAGTTATCCTCCTGGAATTCACCGAGGTCCTCGAAGTTCTGGATCGATGTTTTCATGTGATTAATGATGACTCCAATTAATCGTAGCAGTACAAACTATAAGAATTTTTTCGTCCACTTAAGCGCTGGCTTTCAGTCATCAATTGTGTTTTGCCTTAGCTCGCTCATATTTCGTTCCATCAATGCCAGCTCTTTCTTCTCGATCGCCTCAGGATTTACCGGCACGATTAGAATGGCCCTCTGCATTATGATCAACTCTTGTATATCCCTCAGCAACCTCAACACAGGCGCTGAGCCATTTTCGAAGATCAAATGCTCTATTCCGTCCAGAAGAATTACCGGATTCTTGCTTTGCTTCAAGAACTTGATGACAATATCAGCAATTACCTCAAGGCCCATTGGGCTGATGCTCTGGGTCCCATGATTGCTTATCCAGAAAATAGGAGTAGTTTGCAGAGCATACCTCAAACGGATATCCTGAGGTGAATGCATTGTAAAGCATAATCCCTGCGCCCTTGAATGCTTGCATACTTTGCAGGTGCACGGCAACTTGCACTTTTCACAACCGATGCTCTCGCAGGGGAAAGAATCAAGATAATCGCAATCTTTGCACCTTCCCTTTACCAAAGAGACAAAGAGTTCGAAGCCAACCTCTGCCTTTTGCTCCTTGACCAGGTAGCTGGAGCCTTTGGTCAAATCGCGACATACATGACTATTTAAGGGTTCAGTCGTGGGCACAACTGCATGCGCGATCTTGAGCCTGGCAAGAATATTTTTGATCATAGCTTTTTGGGCAATGTGAAAACAAATGTGCTTCCCTTGCCAACCTCGCTCGCTACCCAAATGCGTCCTTCATGAGCCTCAATTATTCCCTTGGCTATGGCCAGGCCAAGGCCCATACGACCTGATTCTCTGGTCAGCGAGCTGCCGCTGCCTGTATAGAATTTTTCAAAGATTCTCTGTTGATCCTTCTTGGCAACTCCCATACCATTATCAATTATCGATACACAGATATCCTCCGGCTCATCGGTAATTATTACGTCAATCTTTCCTTTTTTGGGAGTGTACTTGATGGCATTCGTAAGAAGGTTATTGAAGACCTGCTTGATTCTCCGATCATCGCCTTCCACCAGAGGGGGTTCTCCCTCTATGGTCAAAGACACAGACTGCTCTTTTAGCCCGGCCAGACGACTCAGATCATCGAGAGCTTTTCTGGCTATATCATCGACCCGGATAAGATATTTATTGATCTTGAGAGCCTTTGACTCCAATCGAGAGACATCAAGCATGTCTTCTACCAGTCGAATCATATGCTCAATCTGCGAGCTTATGATCGCCACCTTTTCCCGCTGAACTCCAGTAAGCTCGCCGAGCATCCCTCCCTCGAACATCTCAACGTAACTGTTGATCACGGTTATGGGAGTTCTGAGTTCGTGAGAGGCAGTAGAGATGAACTCAGACTTGATTTCGTCATTCTCTTTCAGCTCGGCAAAAGCATTCTCCAGCTTGACATAAGATTCCCGAAGCTCCTCTTCCAGTCGGGTAAGCTCGGTGATGTTCTCCATGAAGATTACAACCTTGCTTATGCACTCTTCATCCTCCTTCAAAGGATATATTTTATAGAAATAGAACATCCCGCCCGGATATCTGATCTGATCACCATCAAAAGGAACACCGGTAAGAAAAACCTCTCGAATTTTATCAATAATTCCTGTTTTTTCTATGAGCATAGACGGAATTACCCTGGACAGTCTCTCTCCCAAGACATCCCTCTCCCGCTTCGCGACTGATTTAGCATAATAATTCCTATTGGCGTAAAGCACCTCCAGGCTCCTATTTACGACAATGATGGTGCTGGGGATCGCCTCAATTATTTCTTCCTGATACCCCCTTACCGATTCAATTCCTTTCATTCATTGACACCAGCGAGTTGATTGAGCTCATTAGTTCTTTTATCTTAAATGGTTTTATAATAAATTTCTTAGCGCCGGCAAGGAGGCATTCATTATCAAGTCCACTCTTTCCCACAGCAGAGATAACAATAATTTTCGCGGATGGGTCCATCTCCAGAATTTTTTTAGTAGCACTTATGCCATCAAGCTTGGGCATCAATATATCCATTAGAACGACATCCGGCATAACTTCTGTATATCTGGTCAGGCCTTCTTCACCGTTTTCCGCTACGTATACCTCGCATCCATAGGCTTCGAGTATGTCCCTGAATGCTTTAAGCATCTCCGGAGCGTCATCAATTATAAGTAGTTTCATAATTTACCTCCAGACCATGACATCTATTATAATCTGCTTGATCCCATGATACCGATGATTATTATCTATTTTTCTAAAACATATAGCTTGTTAACTCTCAATTTTTGAAACAAATTTAGAAACAACACTTGAGACAAAATACAGAAGATGAAAGACTATTTAGTCCCAACCGTACTCTCTATGGTATTGTACGAAGGGCTCTGGGAGAAAATTCGTACAGATGAACTCAGCCAAAGTGGAGTGTCAGACACAGAGGACAGGAGGAGGGAAGGATAGGCAGCGGCCTCCAACTATCCGCCTCCAGTCCTTTGCATAAAAAAATGCTTTAGAAATAATCCCAGACAAATAATAATCCTTGAGATTGCTCAGGATAAGTCAGAGGGAGAAGAGAAAAATGGTAACCGCTACACCGGACGCATCAAGTCTTGCCGAGGTTCTGGATAGGATTCTCGACAAGGGAATCGTAGTCGATGTTTGGGCCAGGATCAGCCTGGTAGGTATTGAGATTCTGACCGTCGAGGCACGCGTTGTCGTTGCATCGGTGGACACCTACCTGCACTACTCTGAAGAGATGGCAAAGATTGAGCAGGCAGCCATCGGAGCAAGCCCCAAAGTCCCAGCTTAAATTTGTATTTACATATTAAGAGGAGTGAATAAAAATGGTAACCGCTACACCGGACGCATCAAGTCTTGCCGAGGTTCTGGATAGGATTCTCGACAAGGGTATCGTAGTCGATGTTTGGGCCAGGATCAGCCTGGTAGGTATTGAGATTCTGACCGTCGAGGCACGCGTTGTCGTTGCATCGGTGGACACCTACCTGCACTACTCTGAAGAGATGGCAAAGATTGAGCAGGCAGCCATCGGAGCAAGCCCCAAAGTCCCAGCTTAAATCTGTAAATGCAATATCTAAAGGAGTGAATAAAAATGGTAACCGCTACACCGGACGCATCAAGTCTTGCCGAGGTTCTGGATAGGATTCTCGACAAGGGTATCGTAGTCGATGTTTGGGCCAGGATCAGCCTGGTGGGTATTGAGATTCTGACCGTCGAGGCACGCGTTGTCGTTGCATCGGTGGACACCTACCTGCACTACTCTGAAGAGATGGCCAAAATAGAGCAGGCAGCCATCGGAGCAAGCCCCAAAGTCCCAGCTTAAATCTGTTAATGCAATATCTAAAGGAGTGAATAAAAATGGTAACCGCTACACCGGACGCATCAAGTCTTGCCGAGGTTCTGGATAGGATTCTCGACAAGGGAATCGTAGTCGATGTTTGGGCCAGGATCAGCCTGGTGGGTATTGAGATTCTGACCGTCGAGGCACGCGTTGTCGTTGCATCGGTGGACACCTACCTGCACTACTCTGAAGAGATGGCCAAAATAGAGCAGGCGGCCATCGGAGCAAGCCCCAAAGTCCCAGCTTAAATCTGTTAATGCAATATCTAAAGGAGTGAATAAAAATGGTAACCGCTACACCGGACGCATCAAGTCTTGCCGAGGTTCTGGATAGGATTCTCGACAAGGGTATCGTAGTCGATGTTTGGGCCAGGATCAGCCTGGTGGGTATTGAGATTCTGACCGTCGAGGCACGCGTTGTCGTTGCATCGGTGGACACCTACCTGCACTACTCTGAAGAGATGGCCAAAATAGAGCAGGCGGCCATCGGAGCAAGCCCCAAAGTCCCAGCTTAAATCTGTTAATGCAATATCTAAAGGAGTGAATAAAAATGGTAACCGCTACACCGGACGCATCAAGTCTTGCCGAGGTTCTGGATAGGATTCTCGACAAGGGTATCGTAGTCGATGTTTGGGCCAGGATCAGCCTGGTGGGTATTGAGATTCTGACCGTCGAGGCACGTGTTGTCGTAGCATCGGTGGACACCTATCTGCACTACTCTGAGGAGATGGCCAAGATCGAACAAGCGGCCATCGGCGCTACTCCTGGGGTTCCTGCTTAGTGCTGATTTCTTCTAATTATTTTAGGAGGAAGAGCCATGGAAGAATACGCAACCAACAAAGTTGAGACCTTCGACGAGCTGGTAACTAAGCACACTCGGCGAGATCTGGAAGAATTGGCTCTGAAGTATGGTTTGGAGAATTTGGGAGGAACAAAGTCTCAGTTAGCTGAGTATATCCTGGAGGCTATGAAGAAGCAGAAAGAGCCTCCCAAGCCCATACCACATGTGAGTCCTAAAGAGGCTTCAATGATCGAAAAACCGAAAAGTGCAGCGAAACCGGCTGGCTTTGGCAAGAAGGGTGTTTTGGCAAAGGCCAATGCAATCGATAACAAAGCAGCTGAAATCAAGAAAGCTGGTAAAGATATCCGTGATGAAGGTATCCGAGAGATGACCAAATCGGTGAAAGAGTTCCACGCTGCCAGCAACACATTATCTAGAAATATGCACTCCGAAGCCCAAAAAATGGTAGAGGACGGTCAGAAGAGATTCGATCAGGCTCAAATGCAATTCAAGCGGTCAATTGATGCCCAAATCAAGGAAAATTCGGACGCTACCGCAAGAATGCACTCAGGAGCCAGAGAGATTATGTCCTCTCAGGAAAAGATGGCTCGTGAATTTTCGAAAGCTGGAAAGAACATCAGAGATGAGGGCTACAGAAATTTGCAGACTGGTCTGGCAAAGTTCCAAAGCAATCTTAACTCACAGATAAAAGAGAACCGCGAAGCTGTCTCCAGGCTGTATTCCGGAGCAAGGGAGCTTCAAGGAAGAGCAGCGTCTTTCCAAAATGAGATCTACAGATATCAAGAGCAAGATCTCAAGAACTATGTCCGTGATTTCTACTATGGGTAAATCCTTAGTAGAACTTTTTATTATTATCATAATTCCATGAAGGTGCTAAGCGATGCCGTATATTGAGTCACATCCCAGAAGGGTGAGAGGGGAAGCAGTTCACATGACCGCTTCTGAGAAAAAGGCTAGCGAGATGGCTCACAATTCTAAGGCAGGATTAAATGATCCCAGCATTCAAGTGAGAATCAAATCTCCGGCTAATATGGACTGCAGCTATGAATTGATATCTGAAGAAGCCAGGCATAAGGCCATTGAAGAGGCTTTCCTCACGCCCGAGGCAAATCATTTCATCAGCACCCCGGAGGTAATGGAGATGGAAAGCCGCCTCTCTCTGTGGCTTCAAGCTGGATATCCTGTACATCTGATTGGGCCTACAGGCTGCGGCAAGACCAGCATGGCCGTACATGTGGCCAAAAGACTTGGGCGGCCTGTGGTCTGGATAAACGGAGATGAAGCTATAACTACATCCGATTTAATCGGCGGCTACTCTCAGATGCAGAGCGAAAGTGTGCGAGATAATTACGTCCACAACGTCTTCAAGACAAGAGATACCATGAAGATCGAGTGGGTTGACAATCCCCTCTCTCTGGCTTGCAAATATGGTTATACCCTCATCTACAACGAGTTCTCCAGAACCAAGCCTGCATCGAATAACGTTCTCCTGTCCGTCTTTGAAGAAGGCATCCTGGAACTTCCAACTAAATTTGGAGAAGAAAGGTACATAAAAGTTCATCCGGATTTCAAAGCCATCCTCACCAGCAACTCCATTGAATATGCAGGAATTCACAGGCCGCAAGATGCGCTGCTCGATCGTATGGTGGGCATATATGCCGACTACTACGGCCACGAGACTGAAGTGCGAATCGTGATGGAGCACACGGGAATCTCTCAGGACAAAGCCGAGAAGATTGTACAGACAATAAGATCGATAAGAGAAAAGCTTCCTGATGCCCAGAAACCCGGAACCAGGGCTTGCATCATGATCGCCAAAGGACTGCAAACCCTAAAAGACCGAGAAGATTTAACCATAGATTTCCAGCAAATGTGCATCGATGTCATAGCCAACAAGACCTGTTCTCCCAAGGATATGGAAGAGAAGAAGAGACTGGTTAGAGAGTCGGCAGCTTGAGTTCAGCCTAAGGGAAGCGAATATGCAACCAATAACTGCGGTAGTCGAAGAGGCGGAGGTTTATAAAATAAGCCAGCTCTTCCACAAGAAGCCTCCTGGCCTCGCATTCAATGAGACCGATGCTCTGGTCATCAAAGCCAGAATGCAGGACGGAAGACAGATAGGGGCAACATTCTATTTCACCCTCAAACCTGATGGAACTTTTGAGGAAGAAGCCTTGGGCAGAGATGCCGTCAAATCCAGGAGACATAAGCTTGCCTCATTTCTTCGCTACTATAGATTGGCTGACGAAGTAGATAAATATAAATTGAAAGAGAGAATTCATGAATTAAAGGGAAGGGACGTGGAAATAATTCCCATTCATGGAGAGCTCTCTATCTACACTCCTCAGGTGACCATGCATGAGCGGTAAGCCAAAGATTCAGGATATTCTTGGGATAGCAACCCAAGCTGCAGAAACCATGTTGAAGAAGAAGCTTGACAGCATCATCAGCCTTAACAAGGATACAGAAGGCTGGGTGGCTGAGATCGAGGTTTTGGAAAGAAGATCCGTGCCCGACACACAGGATATTATGGGGAGGTACGAGATGAAATTCGATCTTGATGGGGAGCTTCTTGGCTACAAGAGGATAATGCTGCGCAGAAGATCGGACATGGAGATGGTCGAGGAAGAGGTGTAGCTTCTTGTTAAGGAGGATTCGCAAAGCTGAGAAGGATGTCCCCGAGACTCTAGGAAAGTATGTCTATTGCGTCATTCCTTTCCCATTTAAGGAGAGAGAGAGCTTTGGGAATATCGGCTTTGATGCCAGCGAGGTCTATACGATGGACTATCGGGACTTAAGCCCTGTCGTGAGTGACGTGACCTACAGGGATTATGCTGCTATTGAGCAGGAAGTCGAGATCCACAGGAATGTAGTTGAACAGGTAATGCGAGAGTACAGTGTGATTCCTGTGGCCTATGGCATGGCATTTAAGAGCAAGAAGCTACTGCAAATTGCCATGAGCGCCGGCTATCAGGCCATGCAGAAGGCACTGCCGATTGTAGACGGCAAGGTGGAACTGGGCATCAAGGTATTTCTTCCTAAAGATCTAGAACCCATGAACAGCGCCCAAAAAGAGGAATGCAGCGCCGATTTTCTGCAAAGCCTCTTAGCAGTTTCCTCTGATAATAAAAAGCTCAAGCTCTTTTCTGACCGCTTGATTTTAAACAGCACCTTTTTGGTAGATAAGTCCACTATGGATGAGTTCTCTGTGCAGGTGGGCAGGCTTAAAGAACGATATCACGAGATGAAGGTGCAATACTCCGGTCCCTGGCCTGCCTATAACTTCGTAGACATTCATATCCTGGGAGGCAAACGAAGGGGGTTTCGATAGATTGTTCATAATTGATGATATTGTGCTGCGATCCATTGGAATCACCCTGCCTGGGCTGGATATGATTTGGACGCTGGAGCAGATCCAAAAATTTGCCTTGAAAGGATATTACAATCCGGAAAAGATTAGAGACCAGATAAAAGAGACCCGTCTGCTCTATGAATTTGGAGAGCTTGATCGCCAGGAATACGAACAGATGAACTCACAGCTCCTGCATAAGCTGGATGTAGCTATGAAAGTTTTGGAAATGGATCTCGGTTCAAGGATGGATATACTGGGATAAGATATGGCCGATGAATCGGGAGATGCCAAAAAAACGCCCGCAAAGAAAGTTGGGGAATTTTGGCAGATAATCCAGGAAATGGATGAAAACAATGAACATAAACGGCCTTTTTCAGGGTCATTGGGATATCCCGGCTTCATTCGAGCAATTTACCATGGTAGAGTGCAGATAGGATTTAAGGATGAAAATGAATAATCTTGTGGAGATATGAAACAATGGCCCTTCTAAGTCAAAAGGTTCTGGACAACCGGAGACGTCAGCACGCCCTGGTAACTGCTCATAAGAGAAGGATAAGAGACGAGGTCCTCCCTGCACTTATGCAGACGAAAAGAACCTGGTATGTGAGTTCCAGGAATAATAATCGTAAGATCAAAGAGAGATGGCATACTCAAAGGACAACGGTCAGAATGATCCAGCGCACGCAAAGGCTCATTCATAAGGCAAAGATACTGGCTCATAAGAGGAGAATCCGTAACGAGATGGCCAACCGAGGGTAAGTGGGGGTATAAATGAATTCTTTGGCGCCGACAAAAAGCCAGAATCTTGCCGATATTGTGGAAAGAATTCTTGACAAGGGCCTGGTGATCAATGCTGATATAGCCGTATCAATAGCTGGCACAGAGCTTTTGGGCATCAAGATTCGGGCAGTATTAGCCTCTTTTGAGACCGCAGCCAAGTACGGCCTGGAGATGCCCGCAGGAACCAATCTTAAAGCACCAGGCTGGAAAGATGCAGTCAAACCCAAGGCCTGCTGCCCGGAATGCGGTAATAAAAGAGATGAAGATGAGTTGATCCGGGAGGGCTGTCATATCTGCGGTTGGTCCAGCCCAGCACCTCTGCCCATCATCCGGCCCGGCGTTGGAAATTACGATTGATCTTGGAGGGATACTTATGGTCGAGGACTCAAAAGATAAGGATGCAAGCAAGAATAAAGAGGATGCTGAGAAGATAGCGCGCCTGGAAAAAAGAATCGAAGAACTGGAAAAGGGGTCCCATAAGCAAAGCGGCGATATTCAAATGGGTGGGATAGTGCATAACGTGGTGAGCCAGTTTATCCCCGGTCTGGGAGGCATAATCAAGTCCCTGGAAGAGTCCTCACCCGAATTTCGGCAGAGGATTGCCGACACGGACGCAGAAATAAAACACAGGATCGATGTTGGCTGGTCCAGCAAGCCTGTCGTCGACTATCATGTCTCTACCAGGCCGCTAGGCCGGGGCCCAGGCCATGCAGCGAGGCGGGCGGCTCCCCGAACAGAAAGCGTCAGAATGCCCGAGGCCGCACCCCAAAGGCAGCCGATAGTGGATGTGATGGAAGGAAAGGACGGTATCACTATTATTGCCGAACTGCCCGGGGTCTCTGAGGAGGAGCTGCTGATGAATCTGGAGGGAGATTCTCTGGAAATAACTGCCGGTCAATTCAGCAAGAAAATAGTAATGCCCAGGCAGGCAAAATCCATCATCGAGAAGAGCTTCAAGAACGGCATACTTCACCTGCGGCTAGACTAGGACCCGAAATGTCGATCAACCTGGATGAAGGAAACCTGAAGGATGGGCTTTTGGGCCTGGTGGTGGCCCTGGTGGAGATCATCCAGGAGCTTTTAGAACGACAGGCTTTGAGGAGAATGGAGAGTGGAAGTCTCAGCGACGGCGAAATAGAGCGACTGGGCGAAGCCCTCTCTGAATTAACCGAGGCCCTCGCCAAGATAAAGTCTGACAACAACATAGAAGATGCTGTGCAATTGGTTCGGACTGATCTGGATCTGGCCGCAGAAGACCTGATAGACAAGTTCCTGAATCCTGCAAGCTGGAATGAAGAAAGCCAGGAAGAGGAGTCCTGAGATAATGGTAAACGAGGCCAGATACCTTTACTCAGTTGCCATGACCGGACAGGAAGCCCGGTTGGGCAGCATAGGCATCCAGGAGAATGACGTCTACATAGTACCCTACAAGGACATCGCAGCAATAGTACATGCCTGCGAGGCAAAACCATATCATACCGAGGACAAAAAGCTGGCCGAGGATTGGGTCTTGGAGCATAGCTATGTAATAGACCAGGCGACGAAGATGTTCGGAACCGTGCTTCCTTTCTCTTTCGATGTCATCATCAGGGGTGATGATGATGCGGTTTTAGACTGGCTTTGCCGGGACTACGAAAAACTTGCAAGCGAGCTGCTGCGCATGCAGGGAACGGCAGAGTATTCAATCCAGATATATTGCGATCATGCTTGTTTGGAAAATCTGGTATTAGCCCATAATCAGGAGCTGGTGGATCTCAAAAGCCGCATCGAAAATGAGCCGAAAGGAAAGGCCTATCTTCTCAAGCGCAATCTTGACATAAAGCTGAAAGACCTGACTTACGCAGAAGCCGGCGGGCTGGCAGATCAGTTTTTTTTAGAAATCAAGCCTTTGGCGGAAGAGCTGAAGGCCGCAGGCAAGAGCTCCTGGACTGCGGACAAATACAAGGACAAGAAGCTTCTCGCTGCCTTTTGCTGCAGGGTCTCGGATGAGGCCGTGAAAAAGCTGGGCGAGGTCCTTGAAGAGATAAACGGCAAAGAAGGATTCTATGTAAGGTTCACCGGCCCCTGGGCTCCCTTCAGCTTTGTATGCCTCTCGGGGGTAGGATGAATCCGGAGAGAGAGAGCTGTCTGGTCGAGGTTTTGGATCGGCTTCTCAACAAGGGAGCAGTTCTAAACGCCGATCTAATCATCTCCGTGGCCGGCATACCCCTGATTGGCGTGACACTGAGGGCCATGATCGCCGGCATGGAGACCATGCTGGAGTACGGCATAATGGAAGACTGGGATAAGAGCAGCCGGGAATTGTATGCCAGCCAGGAGACGCACCTGCCGCTCTTCCCGGGCGAGGAGATCCTCTACAAGACCTTCGGATATCTGCGAGAGGATGAGGGTCTGATAAAATGCTGGGTGCCAGGCATCTGGAATATTACCAGCCAAAGAGTCATTCTCTGGGTCAAGACACCTGGCAAAGTTCTCTTCGAGACGTCGCTGGAAAATCTGCGCGTATTGAGGGTGCCTGCCTCTCACGATGTTAGGAAGGAACTGGAATTGATTTATCCGGAGGGCAGCGCACGGATATCCCTATCAGAGAGAAATGAGTTCGAAGAGGCACTGGCCGACGCTGCGAGAGCAACAGCATCCGAGAAAGAAGCTGAACTATTGATCACTGGATGAATCACATTTGAGCTATAGCAATTCGAGTGCCTCTTTTCCGGTCTGGCCAACCTTCAATCCCAGCATCTCTGCAGCAGGATTCACTTCCTTGACTATGCCCTGCAAGAGATCCTCGATGGTGGCAATGGAGACTCCCTGAGCGGGCCTGACCCTGGCTGCCGGGTAGCCGAAGTTGTTTAGGGCAGCGACATCAAATGCTCCGCAGCCCACCATTCCCACATCGGTGACAACGTTGACGAGATTTACCGGACCCAAAGCGATCACATATCCATCTGCCTGCTTTCCAGCTAGCTGCAATTTTACGTGTTCCATATCATTTCTCCCATTATCGGATCAATATCAGGACACCATGATTGATAAGATTGTCCATGACATTCTAGACATTTTTTGTGTAATTAAAAAAATTTAATGGTTAAAAAATAGGGTTATGCAGTCATCACCTCCGAGGATTCGGCGCTAAGGCCGTAGAGGCTCTGGCGTGCATCCGGGAAATAGAATTTCTTTAAGAGAAGATTCTCTTCCTTCAGCCTGGTTAAAGCGTATCTGACGGTTCTGGCAGGAAGGTAGGTCTTGTCTATGATCTCTTTTTGGGTTAGAAGGCTTCCCGATTCAAGCACCTTGATAACCAGCTTGGCCGATGGCGGCAAACGGTCCAGGTTCAAACTATGCGGCTGTATTTCCGCGTCAGCAAAGGCGATCCCTCATTTAATATCACCGATCACAATTGTTAACCAAGGAGTTATTTATATCTTTGTGCTGAGGCAATTTAGCTTCGAGCATCCGCAATTGAAATACATAGGCCATGAAAAACGGAGAGGTGGCTTCACCTCGCATTCATTCCATTCAGGCCGTAGAGGCTTTGCCGGGCATCGCGAAAGCAGAAGCGCTCTTCCAGCATATCCTCTCCCCTGAGCCTGCCCAGGGCATATCTCACCGTCCTTGGCGGGAGATCGGTCTTGCTTATGATGTCCTTTTGAGTCAGAGGTCCATCAGAAACTAGCACCTGGAATACCTGCCTGGCTGACGAGGGCAGAAATTCCACTACATCCGGATCCGGCGGTCCGACGTGGTTATTATTATGTGAAGCTGGAGGCACAGGGCATAACGCACCGGCGTTGCTGCAGCTTTGCGGGCCAGCAAACCCCTGCCTGTCAGGCAAACGCGAGCCTGCTTTCCTGAAATGCGAATCGCTGGGATCGTAATATTCCATCCCTTGATAAGATGCAAATTGGCCTGAACAGTTGCAGCTCATGGAGATGCAGCTATCGGAAGATTGGCTGCAGCAGCTGTCCACAGTCTTTTCAGGGCAGTTGCCGAGAATGCAGGAACAGTCCTTGTGGCTCGGCTGCGAGCATGCAGGCAGGACGATGAGACTGAAAATGACCAATGCACGAAGCAGGCTAATAATCTTCATAGCTCCTCCTTGATCTCTTTTATCACAATTGTGAACTTGATAATATAAGACAATCGTCGAACTATAAAGAGTTTTCTGCCCCCCAGATAGACAAATCAATTTCCAAGATTCATTTATCGTCCATCCGGCTGGCAGAAAATGTTCATTGAAATGAGATTTTAGCATCAATTGATAAAATGTAGTAAGCATTCATTTTCGATTTGTAGCGCACTATTACCCAGTAACCAAAAGAGTCTTGCCCAAATACAAATCGTCATATGCTATAGCGATAACTGACTGTTGTGAACGTGCGACGTTCAAAGGATTAGCAGAGTGGTTTAAATGAAGAAACTCGCAATTGTATCAATTATCCTGCTGCTTGCAGGAATTGGATTGTCTCTCGGACAAGCTGGATCATGCGTTTGCCCCAGCAATGAATCATGCGGGCAGACGGGGTGCCAGGAGAACTGCACCGGACCATGCGCGCTTGGAGCTGAAGGAGCATCCTCCTGCGCGGCCAGCTGCCCCCAGTCCGGCTGCGGCTCATCTTGCACAGGCCAGGGTTCCTGCACGATAAACACTGCGCCCTGCTGCGGCAGATAGCCGCATTTTTTGAGCAGAGTCGTCAGACTCATAATTTTTTCATAGTTTTATATTTTCTTCCGCTCACCTTCGTATCCTCCACTTGCAGCTTCTGGAACTGAATTAGAAGAGCTAGAGATTTCTAAGATAGTTGAGAAAATCATCTTTATCGTCAAAGGTTCTGCCAAGGCCTGACTCAAACTGCTGAATCGATTTTTTAATATGGGCCTCAAATTCCTTGAGCTTTTTGGCTTCTTCAAGGTTCAGCAACACTTCGTCCTCATCAACAGTTACAGCCTCTTTTGCCTTTAGACTATCTGAGAACATTTGATTATCTAATCTCCTGGTTCCTAGCATTTGTTTCTATGGTTAATAAGTGCACATAGTAAATGAAGTTACCATCTCAATCTTAAGGCTCGTTTGGCTTCTTTGCAGCATACTTTAATTTTTTAACAACGACTGCCTTAGCATTTTCGATAAGCGTAACGCTCTGAGCCTTATGTCTCCCTGTTTTTACTATTACTCTGTAGCCTTCGATCTTCCTGGCCTCTACATAGATCTTAGACCCATGAATGGTATCTCCAATTTCGTAATAGTCCATCAGGCTTCCTCCAATGTGCCTTCTTTTCTCAGCTCCTGTGTGATTCTCATCACAAGATCGAAGTCAAGCTCCAGATCTTCAGCAGCTTCATCCGGAAATGCCTCTCCACGACGCTTGAAATAGCCTTCGACTTCCTTTCTGGCGGTATCGTAGTCGATATCCCGGCACTTGATGACCTTTATTTCCGTCAGCCTGTGGCGAATGGCATCTCTTACGAAGTCCGACTCGTTAATAAAAGCCCCAGCTTCAATCAACTCTCTGATTTGCCTGGCCTGCACGGGAGTTATTTTTGCTCCAATCGATACCGTTGCAGGAGAAGAAATCGTCTTATCGGAAGCACTCATGAGTTAACCATGGTACACCAAAGCTAAAAATGTATCGGCTATGAGTGAATGGCGGCTTTGCCCGTCTTTCGGCTCTCGCCCCAGGCCTGCCGCCTGTGGGCTGGGCCGTTCTGGGTTGCTGCGAGTATCTATGGCGTCTCAATTTGAGCCACGTCTTTTCAGAAATGGAAATTAGGCTAAAGAAAAAGTTGATGAGCCGCGAGAAGAGCTTTGCTTGTTTCAATGGTGCCACTTCTTTTCAGAAATGGAAATTGGAGAGGATGTTATGACCACAACAAAAAACAAGGACGCAATTGAGTTTCAATGGAGCCACTTCTTTTCAGAAATGGAAATGTGAGAGACGAATATAAGATTTTGATTCTGCTGTTCGCGCGTTTCAATGGAGCCACTTCTTTTCAGAAATGGAAATGAGCATTTAAGGGGTGGTGGAGAAAATACAATCAAAGAGGTGTTTCAATGGAGCCACTTCTTTTTAGAAATGGAAATATTTGGTATTCCTTGCGAAAAAATGGAGAGAGCGATGAAACAGCGTTTCAATGGAGCCACTTCTTTTCAGAAATGGAAATGGTATGAGTCCATTGTTTGGAACGATGATGAAAATAGAATGAGTTTCAATGGAGCCACTTCTTTTCAGAAATGGAAATCAACTGTACCAACTGTTATATCTCATACATTATCTTTTTGTGCGGTTTCAATGGAGCCACTTCTTTTCAGAAATGGAAATGCCAGCCGGGGCAGTAAATTACGGTTTCCAGCTATCTGGTTTCAATGGAGCCACTTCTTTTCAGAAATGGAAATGCCAGCCGGGGCAGTAAATTACGGTTTCCAGCTATCTGGTTTCAATGGAGCCACTTCTTTTCAGAAATGGAAATTAATCGATTTGCGTTGGCCACTACATTGTCTCCACAGGGGTTTCAATGGAGCCACTTCTTTTCAGAAATGGAAATGTGGCTGCAGGGAAAACACTTAAGGCCGATTGAAGCCAGTTTCAATGGAGCCACTTCTTTTCAGAAATGGAAATAGGGTATCATTTCGGGACTGTGCCTGCATTGGATTTCTCCTCGATTTGCGAGCACCTCCCCTTTTTGCCCCAAAATACTTCTAAAATTTTTGTATTTTAGGGTCACTTTCAATATGCATGGGCTCTGCGAGCACCCCCTGGGGTCTTGGGGATAAATGAGGCGCTCGCAAAAGATCTCATATAAAAGCTTTAGCTTCTAATGGGATTAAGGCTCAGATCCATCCCTCTGTTGGACGGCCCCGGCTTGGCAGGGTTTTTAATTTGCAGAGCTTTGCATTTGTTTCGCTCTCTTTCTATTTATTCTTTGCCTCCAACTGATTAGAAGATCCTGGCCCTGTGATTCTCCCACTTCTGCTTTATTCCCAAGAACCTGATCTTCTCATCCACCCGGCCTTCAGCCGGCCCCATGTCAATGATCATTATCCTGTCCTCCTTGTGATTGATTATTCTATCCAGATCAGCAACCATAGCATTCATGCCCTTTGAATTCAGGTCGCAGCGGAAGACGGAATAGTGAAGCGGCTGGCCGTAGCCCATCATGGTCTTATGCACCTCTACGAGCCTTCTCGGCTCCATTATATCATAGCTTATCACATAGCTCTGCAGCCCACTCATGCAAATCACTTTATGTTTATGCCGATCACCTTGTGCAGAATGCCGGATACTCCTCAATCTCCCCGGAGAGAACTCTGGCTAAAAGTCGCGACACCTCCAGGACTCTCCTGTAGCTAATTTTGTATCCAAAGAGCGGGTGAGTGGTCTCACAAAATTGAAGCAAAGCTGGCCAGCAAAGAGACTATCTCAATCCAGTTCATTCTTCTCTCCTCCCTGCCCGGACTGCTCTAAAGCTGCATCCACTATCTGGTTCACCTGACTACCTCAGGCACAAACAGCCCCATGCCGAAATGTGCGCCATACCCGACTGCCACAGGCCCCTGCACCGGCTGAGAAAAAACAATTCTAAATCCATAACCCCAGCATCCTGCCCGCCTGCCCCGGCCTTTGTCTCTCAGCAATCTGAAGCTTGACCATCCAGTCTGCGATTTTCCCAGAAGGGTATCTGCAATCGGCTCGACCGATGTGATCTCAGGCAGCTGCTCCAGCTCGAGAAGCCTTCTGACTTCGTGCTCAGGAGACCCTATCTGCAGGCCTGTCGCATCCAGCTTGAGAGCGCCAGCTCTGGTGACCTTGGGATGCCGGGTGGGGATGAATGGAGTGCGAGATACCCAGACCTGCGACCTGGACAGCAGAGGGCAGAAAGCATGCTCTGCATCCTTTCCGGCAAAATCCTCAGGCCGGCCAAATCCCTGCAAAGTCACTAAACCACGGAGATCATTCTCTCCCCAGATCTCCTTCAGATCCTCCAGGGCCTTCAGATCACCCAACTCAAAGCCCATTGGTGCGTAAACGACGATGTGAGTGATCTCCCCGCCATCGCCCTTTTCCGGCCCGCTATTCGATTCGCAAAAGATATAGGCATGCCTGTTCCCGTGCAGCGGATCTCGGTGACTGTCGCAACCGGTAAAGACGCTTGAGCCATCGGAGAGGCTGACCAGAGCCTCATGGACTCTGTCCGCCAGCATTATGGTATCGGTGAGGTGCACCGGCCTCCAGGCAGCTATGGCATATCTGGCAGTAGTGGGCTTCAAGACTCGTTGGGATGCAGGGGTAGCGGATTCCTGTCTCTTCAGTGGCAGGAGGAGCGTACCCCGCCGTAAGTTATTTATGCTCACAAATCTACCTCCCGATGTGTGTTTTGCATGATCAGGCAGAGCGGTACCTGAAACGGTAGGGCACCCTCATTTTGTAGGGATAAAACAGCTTCATCACCAAATCGCTCAGACGCTGGGGGACAAAACAGCCTTTCCAGAGCATGAGACCGGGTAACTGGTCTAGCTGATAGTATGACAGAGGATGCTTCTCTGGATAGGTGGGGTGCCAGCGGTAGAGCCCGCCACAATGCAGTCAGCATGAAGAGTCAGCCACCCTTACGCCTCGCGACTTTTTGCGTAGAGGCAAGCTCGCCAATTCATTGGCGAGTAGTTGACTCGTATTCCATTCCAATCCGCCTAATCCAGGCACTTCACCTCAATATCACCAGCTATCTTGGGGAGCACGTTATGCGAGGCTCCGATGAAGAGCAGACCCGTCTCTCCCTCCGCCAGAGTGGCATCAATGGCCCGAGCGATGAATTGATCTCTCTCCTCCAGAAGCTTATCTTTAACCTGGTTGTATCGCTCCTCAGCCGCCCGTCTCTCTTCATTGCTCTTGGCTTCCAGGAGCGCTTTGATGTAGCCGTACTCCCGGCGAAGCAGATCAGGGCTCTCCGTCGCCTCGATACTGGCGCCCCTCTCCATCAGCTTTTGCACAATCTGATAGTTTTTGCTGCCTTTGGCTGCCGTCTCCCGCACAATTCGCTCCCCGAGAGCCCCGGCGCAGGGCAGGCCGTCCTGGTAGATGCGCAGCTTCTCCATATCCAGGCCCATATCGTCCACCTCTTTTTCCAGTTCCAGCCAGAAGTTCTCGATCTTCTTCTGGTTTTCCAGCCAGCGCTGCTTTCCCAGAGTTGATATGCCTGCCTTTTCCAGCCCTGCTCCTGCAGAGCCCATGTCAGTAGGAGCATGCACGATTCTTATTATTATGAGCTTTCTCATATTCCGTCCACTCCGCTATTCCCGCTCCCCTCTTCTGCTAAACCACATGCGCATCTCATAAACCTCCTCTTCGCTCCTCTTCTCGGTATCAAATCCCATCTTCTCGAAGAGGCCCACCATAGATCTATTTTCCACCAGCACCTCTCCTGTAAACCCGAGCAATCCCTGCCTTTTTGCCAGATAGATTAGATAGGAAAGAAGCTCTCTGCCTATGCCCAGCCCCTGGAACTTGTCGCTTACCACCATGGCGACCTCTGCCGAATGCATATCCGAATTAAGCTCATACTGACCCAGGCCGATAATGATCTCTTTTTCCTTCTCCACAATCGTGGCTAATATCTCCATCTTTTTGCTGTAGTCCACAGCCACGAAATCCTGCAGCCTCTTGTGAGGCATGTCTTTTCGAACCGAGAAGAAACGCTTGTAAAGGCTATCCTCTGATAGATCATAAAAGAAGTCTTTTAGCAGCGACTCGTCCGTGATCTTGGCAGGCCGCATAAGCAGATTGAGTCCTTTGCGGGTGGTCCTGTAGATCTCCAGCTCCTCTGGATAGATTCCCTTCTCTCCGGGAATGAAGACCTGATCTTTGTAGATGAGAGCCCTCTTGCGGGCTGTCTCCATAAGCCAGGGCCGAAATTTAGGATGAGCGATGGCGATGAGATCCATGGCTCTCTCCCGAATGTTCTTGCCGTGCAGATAGGCAATGCCATATTCAGTTACTACATAGCGAATATCTCCCCGGTTCAGGGTGGCTCCCGCCCCATCCTGAAGCGTGGGAACAATTCGAGAGACGCTCTCATTCAAAGCAGTGGAGGGCAGAGCCAGGATGGTCTTTCCTCCCGGAGCCAGAACTGCTCCCCGCATGAAATCCGCCTGTCCGCCGATGCCGCTGTAGAAGGTTCCGCCCAGCGACTCTGCCGTGGCCTGACCGGTCAGATCCAACTCCATAGCGCTGTTGATAGCAGTCATGAGCCGGTTGCGGGCAATGATGAGGGGATGGTTGGTGTAATCGATCCGTTTGAATTCCACAGCGGGATTCTCGTCCAGGAAATCGTAGGTGTCACGGCTTCCCATACAAAAGGAGGCGATGGTCTTGCCGGGGTTGTGGGTCTTCTTGCGATTGGTGACAACCCCTCTCTTCATGAGATTGACAATGCCGTCGCTGAGCAGCTCGGTATGAACTCCCAGATCCTTTTTATCCATCAAATTGGGAACTACTGCATCCGGGATCAGCCCGTAGCCCACCTGGATGGTCGAGCCGTCTTCGATGATGCGGGCTACATATCTTCCGATGCTCTGCACAATGTCATTTGGCGCTTTGACCGAATATTCCAGCAGAGGCTCGTCATGAGGCAGAATGTAATCAATGTCTTTAATATTTATGAAACCGTCACCGTGGGTGCGAGGCATATTCGTATTGACCTGAGCCACCACCAGCTCAGCCATCTCGACGGCTGATTGGACCACATCCACGCTGATTCCCAGGCTCAAATAGCCGTGCTTGTCGGGCAGAGAGGTCTGGATGAGGGCCACATCCACCGGTATGAGCTCTGAGCGGAAGAGGTCGGGAACCTGGGAGAGGAAGACAGGTGTGTAGTCGGCAGCGCCGCGGTTGACGGAATTTCTGGTGCTGTCGCCCACAAAGAAGGAGTCGAGCCGGAAGTTCTCCTGAAGCTTCTCATCGGTGTAAGGCGCGACCCCCAGCGTCCAAACGTGAATCAACTCGGCATCGAAGAAGGCCTTGGGATGGTTCTTGACGTAATTTACCAAGGCTAAGACCAGATACTGCGGCTCGCCGCAGCCCGTGCCGATGAAGATGCGGTCGCCGGCATGGATGTGAGAGAAGATCTCATCCTCTGATGCGAACTTTTCAGGATGAATCTTCCTAAACTCTTCTAATAGCTTTTTGTCTTTCATATCAAGTGACCACTCCCGCAAATGAATTGGCGGGCATCTAGGCTGATGCCAAAGACTGTAGCCCCAGTCTTGCGATATTAAGAGCAGCATTGAGATCTCTATCTATCGATAATCCACAATAAGGACAATTATGGACTCTGATAGATAGATCCTTTTTGACTATTTGACCACAGCTTGAGCATATCTGAGATGTATTTGCAGGATTAACCAATACTACTTTCCTACCAGCATCTTCCGCTTTGTATGAAGTATA
The DNA here is from genome assembly GCA_963682135.1 of Methanothrix sp. Taxonomy (GTDB): domain Archaea; phylum Halobacteriota; class Methanosarcinia; order Methanotrichales; family Methanotrichaceae; genus Methanothrix. The sequence goes on along the minus strand of OY821645.1, from coordinate 2,944,740 downwards.
TTGTACCAGTTTATTCCAAGCAGCATCCAATATGCTCTTCGCTAGGTTGTGATTATGAACCATTTTGATTATATTCAGGTCTTCAAATGCTATTATTCCATATTTGTTGATCCATTCTCGGCTCAGTTGTTGGGCAAAGTTCTCTCTATGATTGGTTACCCTTTCGTGCAGATGACTTACAATTTTGCTTGCTTTCCTTCTATTGGCAGATCCTTTTGGCAGCTTGTCACGTTTGCTTTGAGCCTTCTTGAGTCTTTCTTCATCAGCTAGGAGGAATTTAGGATTCTCGATGAACTCGCCATTGGAAAGCACAGCGAAGTTCTTGATACCCATGTCCACGCCGACCATCTCATCAGAGGGTTGCAGAATGTGATTTTGGGCATCTTCAACCAGGAAAGATCCATACCATTTTTTGGTTGATGATCTTCGGATGGTCAGTCTCTTAATGCATCCATCAATGGGGCGATGCAACTTGAATTTGATATCACCAATCTTGGATAACCAAATCACGTTGCCATCTATGTAGAAGCCACTCTGTGGATAACTGATGCTATCGTATCTGTTCTTTCCCTTGAAGCGAGGATAACCAACTTCTTCTTCGCCAGATTGAACCCGTTTGAAGAAGGCTCTGAATGCGAGGTTAACCCTCAGAACCACGTCCTGCAATACCTGAGAATGAACGGTTTTCAGTTCCTGCTTCATCTCTTTCCAGATCGGTAGCATCCTCTTGGATTCAAAGTAGCTTACAGACTTCCCATCTTGTTCAAAGGCATTCTTTCGCATAGCCAACGTTTCGTTATAGACCCATCGGCAAAGCTCTAGTTGCTCATTCAGCTTGGTTACTTGAGCTTTTGTTGGCTTAAGTCTATATCGAAACACTCTCAATGGTTTACTTCACCTTTCTGCTTTGCTATTAGTTCAATTAGTTTACATATCTTTCGATAGGTACGGGCTGTATCCCGCCTTTGAAAAGGCGGAGATTAGCCCTGATTCCGTCCTAAACATATATAATATTATGCTAGACATCTTATTGGCTCACTCTTTCGCGGACCTAAAATCAAATATACAATGAATAGGAACTACAGTTGGGTGAAAGAAATGAAAAAGACTCTCATAATTCTGCTCGCTGCCATCTTCATGATCATGGCATGCTCGGTACCGGTTTATGCCGATGACGATGAGGGCAAAGAGGCCGATGAGAATGAAGCTGGCGAAGGCAATTCAGATGATGAAGAAAAAGAAAATAGCGTGCCGGGCTTCGAATTTGCATTTGCCGGCGGCGCGCTAATTGCTGCAGCGCGATTCCTCAGGGGTCGCCTGGCATAACTGCGGACTTGATAATCCGAAACCTGGCATAAGCAATCTGAAGGCAATCTAAAATCCCAACACCCTTTTTTTCTAAGAAGAATCGAAACTGTTAAGGTCTATTTGCTGCAAAACAGTTGGCATGACTTTTTCATTCTTTCCTGCGGTGGATCTGCGTGGCGGCAAGTGCGTACAGCTCATCGGCGGCGTGCCTGGCACCGAGGTCGTGGCCCTGGACAATCCACTGGCCCAGGCAGAACGCTGGGTGGCAGAGGGCGCGGACCATCTGCATATCATCGATCTGGACGGAGCGATCTTGGGAAAACGAGTCAACGCATCCATCCTAAGCCAGATTGTGAAAGAGCTGGACCTGTTTATTCAAGTAGGAGGCGGCATCCGCACAGAGGAGGATGTCTCGACTATCCTCGATCTAGGCGTGGATCGGGCCATACTGGGAACTGCCGCCCTGAAAGATCCGGATATGGTCTCTCGCCTGGCCGATCGCCACGGTCGGGAGAGAATTATGGTGGCCCTGGATGTGCGGCGTGGTGATGTGACCACGGAGGGCTGGCAGAGGACGCTGGGAAAGAAGGCAGTAGAACTGGGCCGGCTCTTTGAGGAGAAGGGAGCCGGCTCTATTCTCTTTACCAATATCGATGTGGAAGGACAGCAAAAAGGCATCGATCTGGAGCCGACGCGCGACCTGGTGCAAGCCCTGCAGATCCCGGTAGTGGCAGCAGGCGGAGTTACATCCGTTGAAGACGTCCTGGCACTGCGAGAGGCTGGAACCGGCGGCGCTGTGGCGGGAACTGCCATCTACACCGGCAAGCTCTCCGTACGCCGCACTCTAAGGGCCCTGCGGGCACTTGATGAAGCGACTTAAAGGAGGATTGAAGATTATGAGAAAAGGAGAAGCACAGGGATTGTTTCGCGAGTGCAAGGCCAGAGCCTGTCTGGACCTGGATGGCTCCGGCAAGGCGACGGTCAACACGGGATCAGGATTTCTGGATCACATGCTTACAGCTCTGGCCCGGACGGCTCTCTTGGACCTGACGGCCCAGGCGGAGCCGGGCTTTTACAAAACGCAGGCCCTGGGCGAGGCCATCGGCCTGGCTCTGGATGCGAGCCTGGGGGAGCGCATCGGAATTCGCCGCTATGGCTCCTCTTCTGTGCCCATGGACGAGGCCCTGGCCGATGTAGCTCTTGATTTCAGCGGCCGGCCCTATCTGGTCATGACTGGAGAGTTTCAGAGCGATAGGATTGGCGACTTAGAGGCCCAGCTCTTGCAGCCATTTCTGGAGGCGATCTGTGTCGGTGCCAGGCTCACTTTGAACGTGCGCTTTTACGGCGAGAACGATCACCACAAAATAGAAAGCATCTTTAAGGCTCTGGGCTTTGCTATTCGTGAGGCGGTCAGGAAAGAGGGAACGGGTGTTCCCAGCACCAAGGGTGTGATCTAGCGATTTGTCTACGATTTTGGAAAAAAGGTAGCAGGATATCCGCAACAATCAAACGCACGGCAGCCAGTCAACGCTTATGGCTCCGCATGTTGAGTTTCCCCAGAGCTGGATGAACTTCTCTATGGAGAATACACCAGTCAGGTCTTCGACTGACCTGCCATACTCGGCATGGCGACCCTTGAGCTGATCATCCGCATCAGGATCTCTGGAAATCCAGCCGATGTGGGCAACGCCAATGACGTTGCTGTTCAAGTTGGCCTCAAGGACGCCAGTACAGCATGCAGGGCAGGGTGATAGCATTGTTACAGGCCATATAATCGGCGGCTTGGGCCATTGAGGCCATTGAATTGATGCATCATCTGCTTTCTGGCTTAAATTGAGATTGGAGTATCCTCTGGTTTTGACTTCGGTGCTCTTCTGCAAATGCTCTGCATGGGTGTACATCTCAGTGAGAACTGCACCGATCCTGTAATTCTGCACACACAGCTTCTCAATCCACTTCTGGTCATATGAACCAGTCTGGTAAGAGACTGGCATGTACTCAAACTCAGCTTCCTTGGTGAAGTTGATGTAGTCCATGGGACAATGAATGCCGGTGGGCCATACACAACTACCTGTGATTTGGATTATATAGCCATTTCTCACTATCTCCCAGCTAATTGGCATGTAGTCCCTTTTGAGCTGTCTTTCAGCCTCAAGCTCAGTTCTCTCAGTGATGACGTTGCCGGAACCAGATTCCTTCTCCACCAGCTTCTGGCCATTAAAGCCAGTCTGGGTAGAGATGATCATCTCCACATTCTTGTAGCCAACACCCTTGACGGATCCCTTTTCGTACATGTAGTTGGCCGCACCTGCCATGCTAATTAACAGAGTAGCAAGCGCTGCCAAAATAAGCAATCTCTTCATTTCATTCCCTCCCTGGCCAAGATAGCGACTAGATAGTTCTATATATTTATCGTATTTGAATGTTATGTTTGATGATAATAGAGCGAATTTGTACGAAATTGGCCTCGCTTTTTATTTACCATTTTACAGAAAGTAAGCCACAATGCAAACGTTATTAAACCCATGGCGGAATGAGTATGGCGGCAGGGACGATATGCCGGGTACGATTCATTATATCGCAATAGAATATATTCGGGGTAGCCATTGGCGACAAGACCCGATGATTTCGTTCTGCCCTGAAGCCTGTCTCTTACTTTCGGAGGATTTTAATTGTCTACAAAATTAGTGCCATCTCTTTGCCCCTACTGTGCAGTGGGTTGCGGTATGTATCTGGTAGTAGAGAAGGACAAAGCTATCGGCATTGAGTATATGGCCGACCACCCAGCCTGTGAGGGCGCACTCTGTCCCAAAGGCAACGCTGTTCTGGAGGTCCTGAATCACGAGGAGAGACTCAAGTATCCCATGAAGAGAATGGGTGAAGATTTTGTCAGAATCTCCTGGGAAGAGGCCCTGGACCTGGCTGCCGGCGGATTGGCCCGAAATATCAGGAATCACGGGGCCAAATCTCTGGGATTTTTGGTCTCATCTCGCTGCAATAATGAAGAGGACTATCAGATGCAAAAGCTGGCCCGCCTCTTAGGATCACCGAATGTAGACAATTGCGCTCGCCTCTGCCATTCGCCTACCGTGGTAGGGCTTGGCGCGGTCCTGGGAACGGGAGCTATGACTAACAATCTTATCGACCTGCAAAACTCCCAGTGCATCTTTGCCATAGGCACAAACTTCACCGAGGCCCATCCCATCGTCTCTCGCTGGGCGCAAAAAGCCAAAGACAATGGGGCAGTGGTGATCGTGGCCGACCCGCGCATCACCTCCACCTCCTGGATGGCGGATATGCACCTGAGAATCAAGCCCGGCAGTGACATTGACCTCTTGAGAGGCATGATGAAGGTGATAGTGGATGAGGGCTTGATTGATAAAAAGTTCATCAACGAGAGAACAGAGGGATTTGCACAGCTTCTGGCCAATCTCAGCGAAGTTACCATAGAGAAGACAGCAGAGCTGACCGGAGTCTCGGCTGGGCAGATTATCAAAGCAGCCAGAATTTACGCCAAATCTCCTGCGTCCGCTCTGCTTTACTCCATGGGCATAACCCAGCACATCTGCGGCACAGACAACGTCAAGGCCTGCGCCACATTATCGCTAATCTGCGGCCAGATGGGTCGGCCCGGTGCTGGTGTCTGGCCCATGCGCGGACAGAACAACGTCCAGGGAAATTGCGATATGGGCGGCATGGCCGAGTTCTATCCCGGCTACAAGAAGGCCTCGGACCCGAAGTCCGTGGAATTTTTTAAGGCTGCCTGGAATGCAGACGATCTACCCCTGGGGCCGGGATTGACCTCCACGGAGATGACAGAAGCGGCTCTGGAAGGCCGCATCAAAGCCCTATACCTCGTTGGAGAAGATCCAGTCATCTGCGATGCTAATATCAACAAGACAAGAGCTGCCCTGGACAGCCTGGACTATCTGATTGTGCAGGAGATATTCATGACCGCCACGGCAAGAATGGCAGATCTCGTCCTGCCGGCAGCAGCCTGGGCGGAAAAAGATGGCAGCTACACCTCCATGGAGCGGCGGGTGCAGTGGATCAATCAGGCCGTTCCTCCCGTAGGCGAAGCGAAGGAGGGACTCTGGATCATCAATGAGATCGGCAAACGGATGGGACTGGATCTGGGCAGCCCTTCAGCCGCACAGGTGCTTGAGGAGATCAACCGGACTGTGCCTCAGTATGGCGGCATGACCCTTGAGCGGATATCAAAGATCGGAGGACTACGCTGGCCCTGTCCGGATGAGCAGCATCCCGGAACGGATATCCTGCACAGGGAGAGATTCGCCCACCCAAATGGAAAGGCAAATATCGCCTCAGTGGTGAACAAACCTGCAGCCGAGCAGACCAGCGAGAAATATCCTCTGCTTCTCTCTACCGGCAGAATTGTTGTTCACTATAACAGCGGCTCCATGACGCGCCGCAGTCCCTCGCTTCTGGAAAGGGACTTTGAGCTTTATGTTGAGATAAATCCAAAGGATGCAACAGAGCTGAATGTGCTCCATGATGGCATGGTTAAGGTGAAAACGATTCGGGGAGAGACAGAGGCTCGGGCCCGAGTGACGGAAAAGGTAAGTCCAGGAATGGTCTTTATGCCCTTCCACTGGCAGGGGACCAACATCATAACCTCCGATGCCCTCGATCCGGTGGCCAAGATACCGGAGTACAAGATGGCAGCCTGCCGGATAGATGCGATGGGGTGAGAGGCTGAAGGCCTCTATCTCTTTTTTCATAGCAGATCATATCGATTTCAGTTATATCCCCCATCTAACCATCTCTCTCAGGCCGTCTCTGAATACTTGAAAACTTTTTGAATTATTTATTTCCGGTTCCATGAATGCGGAAATAGTCTTTGCCGCTTCTATTTTGCGCAGACCGCCGGGAAAATACCCGGACTTTTTTAGCTCACGTTCCAGTGACTCCCATGTTCCTCCCTTAATTGAATCTGGATCTTTATATCTTGATCTGCCTCCAAGTGTCTTGGGAACCCTCGTATAAGCCTGATTGAGTGCATGAACATCCCCGAAAAACCATGCTTCAAGCTCTTCTATGGAAATTCGGTTCAAGACCTGGAACTTTGCATGGCGGTTTGAGCTGCCAGCCATCGTTTTGGTTATCAGTCTTGCAGCAACTGCTGACTGCTCCATTCTTTCCTTGAGTGCATCACAATCGGATCGATCTTCGTCAACCAGGACCACGATGCGCCAGTCGTCAGGCAACCATTTAGCGTAGGCTCGCATAACACGTGGCAATTTTGAGAGAAGATCGTCTTTGCACTGATAAGGATGGATCTCGAAAGATGCACTTGCACCCAGAATCTTGGGCACTATGTTGAGGAGGGCGGCCTCTGCAGAGAGTTCTTCCACTAAAAATATAATATGCATGGATCATTACTCCGCTTGGAGCCTTGCATTTTGGCTTAATGATGGGTGTTTTGGACCACCTGACGCCGTCAATGGATCGCCCACCTCAAAGTAACCCTCCATCCAGAGGTAACCAAGCTGTGCGCCCTCATCCATGAACTCTTTAATGCCTCGCATATCTGCAGAACGACGTGCCTGTGTGTAACCCTGTTCATCTCTGTAGAGTACCCAAAGCTCCTCTGGCCTCAGGCCATTTACAAAGAAAGGTGAATGGGAAGTGACCATAAGCTGGGTTCGGGCTGTTGCCTGTCTGCACTCTTCTGCGAGTTCCGGCAAGAGCCTGGGGTGAAGCTGATTTTCCGGCTCTTCAATTCCTATGAGCTGAGGTGGATGTGGATCATAGAGCAAAGTGAGGTAGGCCAGCATTTTAAGGGTGCCGTCAGATGCGAATTTCGCCAGTATCGGCTGCTCAAAAGGAGCGTCCTTAATCTGCAAAAGAAGCCTACCGTCGGGCATAAATTCGGAGTCAACTTTCTCAAGTCTAGGAACACGATGTGATAATGTATCCAAAATCAGGTTCAAACGATCCTTATGCTGTTCTTTTAAATACTGAATAACATTGGGCAGGTTATCGCCGGTTGCAGACAGTCGCTCCTCAGGACCTGGCTCAGAGAATCCTCGCGTGCTATCTGCAGTAAGATATGAAAGGTACCATCCGGTTACGAACTGGCGCAGAGCACTGACTCTGGGATTTTTAGCAAGCTGGCCAAGAGCATTCACCGCAAGCATATCCGAAGACGTGAGCATCTCATGGATCCGATCGCCGATTTCAACCGGATTTTCTCCAGCAATTACCTGTCCCTCTCCATTCTTAAAATCGAGAAACCTAAAGGGTTTTCCTTGCTGACCTCTCCTCCATTGCAGCCATTCCTCCACGACATAAGGGCCTGTGATGCCTTCGTCAAGGGAGAGATGATAGGTGATGAGAGGCATGTCACTTCTCTCGCGATATTTCAGCTCGATCTCAATAGGACCGCTGGAGCCACGAGTACGAAGCTCCTTGAACCGACCCCGTTTATCAAGTGCTTTTCTAAGGCCCACTGAAAAGCATTCCGATAGGAAGGCAAAAACATCGAAGATGGTAGATTTTCCGCTGCCGTTTGGCCCAAGAAAAACCGTTAGAGGAGTGATGCCTCTCAGCTCAAGGTTATGTAGGGCTCTATAGTTTTTTATTTTCAAATACTCGATTCTTGGAACCGATTGCTTGACGCGGTCGCCTTTAGTCATGTTTTGGTCTCCAACGGATTCTTCATATCTATCATAATCTCATAGGGAATAAACTTTGGCAGTGGGCCGAGATAGAAGGCGGCGGGCTCAACATCTGATTCGATAATCGACATCATCAGATCACACACACTAAATTAATTAGCGTAACTGAACCATAGAGTATTATAAAAATAATCGGAATCCATTGCTCCAAATGTGATAATGGTCGGTATGTCTTGCCTTTTCCCTCTTCCGCTATTTTCCACTCATACTCGTAAAGCGCAGCAGGCATCTGTTTCTCGATCTCATTGATTACTTTAAATTTTACACGGTTAAGATTACGATATGAGGTAATGATTCGATACCACGTCAAAGAGACGAGAACGCCAGCAATTGGCACCAAAATTATCCAGTAGCTTTTGTATTGGCTTGCAGCGAGCAACCCATACGAAGTTACAAGAAATGCGTTGACAGTAAGCAGGTAATTGTTCGACGATACCCGTCGCTCGCTTATCTTCTCAGATGACGCAATATAAAGCTTGTACTGCTCGAAGAGGTCCGTCTTGAAGGATTCACCATAGCTTTCCTTCGTCTGCCGAATCAGTTGGGATGGAGGCTCACCGACCATTTATTACCTCCTACCGTCGATAAGTAATTTCAGATTATCCCATGTCCATTTGTAAATCCCATCAGACGATAATGCAGAAGTTGGTTTGGTGCAGGTTTTATCACCGTATCCACTGAGCAAGAAATATGGTTTGCTTTCTTCGCGAGTAATCTTCAACTCTTCTGCTACGCCTGTGGCCGTATGAGTCCACTCGCCACATATGACAATAGTCAAATCCGTTCTGCGAATACGCTCACGCACCTTCTCCTTCCAATTGCCTGTCATAGGTTCCTTAACGGACCAATCTGAAATGCTAAATGGAGATTCAGGATTCTTTGCTTGACCTACCAAGAGACTACGAAGGGCTTCATCATGGTCAAAATCAAAACTAATGAATACTCGTTTAGGTGACATCAAATTCCTCTTTATTTTTTTGCATTAATATTCCGTTTATAGTCACAATAATAAAGTCTTTGCATCATTAATGCACATCTCTCCACTAATGAATTTGGGCAACAACGAATCCCGCAAAGCTGCAAGTGTATGGGATTCCTGAAGGTTTCCTATAACTCGCTCTATCATTGCCCCGACAACATCATCAAAACAATGAATGACTGAGTGCTCTGGCATCATTGCATTTAATCCAGCCAGCAATTTCGTCGTCAAACTTCCGCGAGAACTGTGTGCATCAGAAATCCTCCTGAACTCTTCATAGCGTCGTTCGAGATCAAAGAAAAGGTGATATTGAGAACTAATTTCTGGTTTCGCAACGAGCGCTACCACTGACTGATTAATGTAACAATCTATCGTAAGCATAGATGTTTGACCACGAGTATTTCCCTGCCCTGCGCTTGCTATCACGGTCGATCGAGAGAGTGCCAGCCGCGCACTAGAGTTCGACACACCAGCAGTTGTGATTTGTCTCTTTGTGCCGATAATGAACTTCTCTCTTGTCTCGCCAGATGAAAGCCACGAGATCTCACCATTCCAATACTCAGGTCTATCTGTACTTGGTGTTCCTCCACTATAGATCGCGCTGCAAAGGTCGCTTACCCTTCCAACCCTCCATCCCCTCGGCACAATCCGCCCCTCCTGCTCCTCGAAGCTATCGGGAAACAGCGCCGCCGTCTCTGCGCCCATGCCAGCGGGTGCCCGCCCCTCCGCCCGCGCGCGCACAGGGTCGAAGTCAACGAACCAGGACTTGAAGAGCGTGCGGGCCATGGCCTCCAGGGTCTCGTTCATGCGGCGGTTGGCCTCGATCTTGTCATCCAGAGAGCCGAGTATGTGAGCGATGGCGCGCTGTTCATTAATTGGTGGAAGCGGTATCTGGAAAGACTCAATATGTCCTTTGGTCAGCGCACGACGGCTTCCTCCTGCATTAAAACTCTCCATATAATATTTTATTTGGGGGTGAGTTAAATAGGAAAATAGAAATCCTGGATCCAGCAAGTCTTCTTTGGCTCTGATGATAGAGACATGTTGGTTAACTCTCGCAGGAAGTATCGTTTCTTCTACCATACAGGCTCTAGCAAATGTAATTCCATCTCCAGTTATATTTAGCAGAATATCTCTTGGCCGTACCTTAACTCCATCCAAGCGATGTGCATCTTGGTCCGATATGAAAGCAAGGTTCTGTGAGTCAAATCTTCGATCATAGACATTCTGACTGTGGATCAACGCATACTTGTCTCTGGCTTCCAAATATACTGCATCTCCGCCGAGCGGTGTAGCTCCGCTCCCAATTTTTAGAGTAAGGTCAGCTAAGGGGACCAATTTCCAGCCATATGGAAGTGGTCCCAACGGAGAGGTTTTTTCAAGAACCATTGCCCAGACCTCGAAGGTTCTTAGACCTAGTTATCCAAAGTACTTGTGTATGGTTCATTTCTGCTATCTCTAGTAAGTTAAGGTTGTCAGATAACGCCCAGCTTCTCCTGAATCGTCAACCCATGCAATAGTAATCTCAAAGGAAAGGTCCATACCCATAGTAAGTGCCATGAGGTAGTGATAAGATGAATATGGTCCCACCCTTCGAATATCCGGTTGGCCACCCACAAACCCCTGGTATTCAGATAGTGGTTTGCCATTGAGAAGTATTACTATCTCACTAGCCTCCGCAGGTCCTTTGTTCTCAATGACCAAAAGATCCCTTCCATCGTCATCCTTTAGTCTTGCTACGAGATCTGCTTTACGCATCCCCCTTTGTCTGTCTCTTTCTCGTATCTCCTCGATCTCAACTTGCCGTTTCTGGGTTCTCCAACTTGTGTACATCGCTGCACTAGCAATGCCAATGGAAACCAAAGAAAGAACTGATGCAGCAAAAGCGGCATTACCAGGAATGCCAAGCCATTCAATAAAATGAGTCATCTCTGTTTCTCCCTGATACTTCACCAATCGATATAATCTCTCTCCTGAATCGTATGGCTTGGTTCAATTTGGCCAAAAACAAGTGCAGCCAAAATAGTAGTCCAGACAGTGTCTGGATTATCTTGAATCCAAAAACATTAGAGAAACGAAGTAGTTTGAATACGTTGATGTCGCCCATCACATAAGCCCAAGAGATTCCATGCCCGATCGTTCTTCTCATATTTCGTCTCCCCTTGCCCCTTCCAGTTCTGCTTCCAGCTCTTCAATCGTTGGCAGGCTTCCTTTGAGATTCTCCGGCAGTGCCGTGGAGAGCTGATAATCCGCTACGCCCATTGGTTTATTGATGCCCTTCAATGCATACTCCACGATAACCCGGTTCTTTTCCTTGCAGAGCACAATCCCAATCGATGGCTCATCCTCTGCATGCCTCAAGATATCGTCCACGGCAGAGAGATAGAAGTTCATCTTCCCCGCAAACTCAGGCTGAAACTCTGAGATCTTCAGGTCGATAACCACATAGCAGCGCAGATTCAGATGGTAAAATAGAAGGTCAATATAATAGTCCTGATCTCCAACTTCTAGGTGATACTGGCTTCCCACAAAGGCAAATCCCACGCCAAGCTCCAGCAAGAACTCCCGTAGATGACTGAGCAGTGCCTCTTCCAGATCCCGCTCCTGCGCCTCTTTGCCCAGAGTCAGGAAATCGAAGTTGTACGGGTCTTTGAGAATCTGCCTGGCCAACTCAGATTGGGGTGCAGGCAGCGTTCTGTTGAAGTTAACCAGCGCTCGCCCCTGTCGCTCGAACAGGCCGCTCTCGATCTGGTGGACCAGTACATTTCTGCTCCAACCGTGGGAGATGTTCTGGCGGATATACCAAACGCGTTCTTCAGGGCGTTTAACTTTATCTAACAATACACAATTATGAAACCATGGAATTTGTGCAGCAAGCTGCTGCACAATTGCTTCATCAGGGTAAGCCTCGTAAAATGCTCTCATGTACTTCAAATTCCGAGACGACAGACCCTTCATCTCCGGAAACTCTCGTAGGAGATCTAGAGATAGTCGTTCAATAACCTTAGAGCCCCATCCCTCTTCATGCTGCTGCGTCCTAATCTGCTTTCCAATTCTCCAGTACAAGAGCACCAGCTCGCGGTTTACTTCCAGCCCTGCTTTTAGCCTGGCACCTTTAATCTGATCCTTCAAGTCTGCCAGAATCGCAGCGTAGCCAACGGGCAGATCCAACAACCGCTCCTCAGACATCATATCCCAGCCCCTTCAGATTAGCACGAATCTCTGTCTCCAGCCGCGCCGATTCCTGAAACTGCTCGCCGAGCTTTGCAGTCAGTCGCTGCATCTTCTCTTCAAACAGCTCGCCGTCCGCCTCCACTTCCTCTGCACCAACGTAGCGACCGGGCGTGAGCACGTAGCCGCCGTTCTTCCTGATCTCCTCAAGCGTTGCGCTCCTGCAAAATCCCGGCACGTCCTCGTACTGACCAGCACCTGCATCGCCCCGCCAGGCGTGATAGACGCTGGCAATCCTTGTGATCTCCTCCGGTGTCAGGTCCCGATGCACCCGATCGGTCAAAACTCCCATCTTCCGGGCGTCGATAAAGAGCGTCTGGCCCCGCCGGTCCCTGAATCTTCCATTCTTCCTATCACGTGCTATGAACCACAGGCAGGCCGGAATCTGCGTGGAGTAGAATAGCTGGCCTGGCAGAGCCACCATGCAGTCTACCAGATCAGCCTCAATGATGGCCCGGCGGATCTCGCCCTCGCCGGACTGATTGGAGGACATGGAGCCATTGGCCAGGACGAAACCCGCGATGCCCGAAGGGGCTAAATGGTAAATGAAATGCTGCACCCAGGCGAAGTTGGCATTGCCCGCCGGCGGGATGCCATACTTCCAGCGCACGTCCTCGCGCAGGCGTTCCCCACCCCAGTCACTGCTGTTGAAAGGCGGATTGGCCAGGATGTAGTCCGCCTTTAAATCTTTGTGCAGATCCCTGTGAAAGCTGTCGGCGTGCTCCGGGCCTAAATTTCCGTCGATGCCCCGGATGGCCAGGTTCATCTTGGCTAGCTTCCAGGTCGTGGGATTGGACTCTTGCCCATAAACGCTGATGTCATCCCTGCGTCCTTCATGCGCCTTCACGAACTTTTTGCTCTGAACAAACATGCCCCCAGAGCCGCAGCAGGGATCAAAGACACGGCCTTTGTAGGGCGCTAGCATCTCAACCAAAATTTGAACCACGCATTGCGGTGTATAAAACTGCCCACCCTTTCTTCCTTCGGAAGATGCAAACTGAGATAGAAAATACTGATAGACATCGCCCAGAACATCTTTTGATCGGTCCTTCTTGTCTATCATCTCAATCCCGCTGATGAGATCGATCAGATCACCAATGCTATGAGTATCCAGAGCAGGACGGGCATAGTCCTTGGGCAGGACACCTCTGAGTGATTTGTTATCTCTCTCGATGGCAATCATGGCATCATCTACTGCTTTTCCTATCTTTGGCTGCCGGGCATTGGCTTTCAAAAAGGACCAACGGGCTTCCTTGGGCACCCAGAAGACGTTTTCTGAAAGATACTCATCCGGGTCCTCTGGATCGGCTCCCTGCTCTTTTTCGTTGATCAATTGATCATGCCTTTCTTGGAAGGCATCGGAGATGTACTTGAGGAAAATAAGCCCAAGAACGACGTGCTTGTACTCCGCTGCATCCATATTGTTTCGCAGCCTATCGGCAGCCGCCCATAGAATGGCTTCAAAACCTAAATCCGCACCTTTGCTGTTCGCCGAATTATTGCCTTTTCCTCTAGCCATGATACACCTCCTTTATCCGTCTCTGGCTAATTAGCATTTTCCACGAAATAGTTTTTGAATCGAGCCGATCAGATGAGTTGCCATATCTCTCCTTACCGTTTCCACTTGACGCTATCGCCCTTGACCTTTATTATCCCGTTTTTCTCGAGCGACCTGGCCAGCTCTAGAGCTGCGCCGCTGCCATCTATCTCCAGCAGATCTCCTTTCTTTTCCATATCAAATCGGCATCTCTCCCGGAAAGCTTCCATATCCACCTTTCCCTGTGACGGCTCTTTAATGTCGGAGATCAGTTTTCCTAAAAAGACAAGAGACAGATACTCCCGTTCATATTCATCTTCAAACTCCTCGTCCAGCTCTTCCGCCAGAACCGCATAAAATTCATCGATAAAGACCTGGGCCCTCGGCTCAACCGTGAAGACCGTGGTCGTCCTGGCCAGATCACTTTCTTCCTCCAGATCCTCCCTCTCATCAATGACGCGCAGAATAGGATCGTCCAGTTTGCTGCCTACATATTCTCCGATCCCGATATCATTTCGGTCCAGAACTGTGTCGATGAAGGCCTCGGCATGGTACACATCCAGCAGATCAGCCTTTATACCTGCAAAGGCCTTCATTTTCGCTTCTCTCTCTTCCTCAGGCAGATCAGCTTTCAAAATCTCAGCGAACTGGGCTCTCTTCTCGTTTATCTGCGGGTCAAGCTCCAGAGTAAATTTTTCGCCGAAATCTTCGGGTCCGGCTCCCGCCGCCAGAACCTTTCGCAGGGCATCTAGGTATCGCTCGTTCCTTGCATAATCAGCTTCCTTTAGTTTCCCTTTGAGCACACTCATGCGGCCTTCCAGATGATGGGAGATTTCCATTTCGCCGGCTGTGAAGGTTCTGATATCCACCTTCATTCCCACTTTTTTAAGCCGATCGACGATATCCCTGGCCTCATCCTCATAGTATTCCCCAAGTAAGAACATGAGAATGGATAATATCTGCTGGCTTAAATAGGTTCTATCAGCTCTTCTTCCTCGATCATCTAAGTTATGATATAAACATAAATGCTAACTATGCATTATTTCATGAGCATCCATGCAAAACCTCTTTATGTCTTCTCCACCCATACTAATCGAGGCAGGGTATCGGATGAGAGAGGTATTGCTGGAATCCCGAGATGATAGGCAGCATGTCTATCTGCCGGAAAAGTGCATCGGCTGTGGAACCTGCGTCCAGATCTGCCCCAAGGGGGAACTGGTCATCGGCTCGGTGGGTGCTGTGGCCCGCGGTCTGATTGATAAAGATTTCATCGAGAAGAAAAGGAGCGGGGCCTGTGTCTTATGCGCTCTGTGCGCTCGCGTCTGCCCCACCGGGGCTCTGGAACTACGCACATCAGGCAAGGCCGAAAAGGATGAGTCCTATCTCAGCGCGGCATTGGAGCCTACGGCTGTAAACGATAAATGCGTGCACTGCGGCCTGTGCGTTGATGTCTGCCCGCAGTCCTGCATAGAAGTGTCGGATCGCCAACTGGCGGAAGACGGCAGCCTGAGGATGGAAGGAAAGACCATCATCGACCTGAACCGTTGCGTGCACTGCGGCTGGTGCGCTCAGGTCTGCCCGGTCGGAGCCATAACATACCAAAAGCCATTTGCCGGCCAGTTCTTCCGGGACGATAACGTCTGCCAGGCTTGCCGAACCTGTGTTCACACCTGTCCTGCAAATGCTCTCTTCAATAAAGAAGGGAAAGCCGCAGAGATGGTGGAGAAGGTGACCCACAGAAAGGATGCTTGCATCTACTGCGGAGCATGCCAGGAGGCCTGCCCGGTTAGAGCCATCACCGTTTCCAAGAGTGCCATAGTCCCGGATATGAAGGGAAAGAAGGCTCTGGAGAAGAAATTGAGTGCCCCTGCGAAAAGACCCACTTTAAGCTCAATTCTCAAGACAGACGTGGATGCCTGTCTTGGCTGCGGGAACTGCGTCATCGTCTGTCCGGTCAATGCCCTCTTTGATCCCTATCTGGCCGCCGGCCACCTCAATGAGCTGGACGAAAAACCGCTGCTGGAAGTCCTGAACGGCACTGTCCGGGTGGTAGATCAGGAGGTCTGCGGCAGCTGCGCCACTTGCAGCATGATCTGCCCGGTCCAGGCAATATGGTTAGAGAGAAAGGAGGTGGCTTAAAATGGCGGCTATTACTAATATTACGATCATCAGAAACGGCTACTTATTCGATCCACTTAATGGAATAAACGGCGATGTCACTGATATTTTCGTAAAGGACGGAAAGGTGGTCTCCAGCCTCAGCAGCGCACAAGAGAGAGATGCCACCATCATAGACGCCACGGGAAAGACGGTCATGCCCGGTGGCGTGGACTCCCATTCGCATGTAGCCGGAGCCAAGGTCAATGCCGGCCGTCTCATGCGCCCCGAGGATCACTATAAATCAACGAGGGGAAAGACCCAGATAACCCACTGCGGCAGCGGCTACACCGTTCCATCCGTTTACAAGCAGGGTTACGATTACGCTGCTATGGGCTACACCACAGTCTTTGAAGCAGCCATGCCACCTCTGGAGGCCCGCCACACCCACGAGGAGATGCGCTCCACTCCCATTCTGGATATGGGTGCCTACATGGTTTTGGGCAACAACTGGTTTATCATGCGCTATCTCAAGGAAGGAGATCTGGAGAAGGCAGCCGCTTATGTGGCCTGGATGATGAGGACCCACAAGGCCTACGGCATCAAATGCGTTAATCCTGCGGGCGTCGAGAACTGGGGCTGGGCCAAAAATGTGCACGGCCTGGACGAGCCCAATATTCATTTTGAGGTGACGCCCAGAGAGCTCATCCGGGGACTGGCTGAGGTCAATGAGATGCTGGGCCTGCCTATGTCTTTGCATCTGCATGCCAATAACCTGGGCCACCCCGGCAACTGGGAGATTGCCAGGGACTCGCTGATGATCACCTCCGGACTGGACCCCAAGAACAGATCGGAGCTGGAGTGGGCAGAGACAAAAGAGAGCGCCAGAAGAAGGCAGACCGTCTACCTGGCCCACGCCCAGTTCAGCGCCTACGGCGGCACATCATGGAGAGACTTTTGCTCCGGCGCACCACAGCTGGCCAAATACATAAACCAGGTCGATGGTGTAGTGATCGACAGCGGAAGTGTTCCCTTCGGCCCGGCCACAACAATGACCGGCGACGGCCCGGCCCAGCATGATCTCTACATGCTCACCGGCCAGAAATGGTCCAACTGCGATGTTGAAATGGAATGCGGCTCAGGGGTGCTCTCGCTGGTTTATTTGAAGAGCAGTCCGGTGCACAGCGTGCAGTGGGCTATTGGCCTTGAGGTTATGCTGCTTATTGACGATCCCTGGAAGACCATTATGACCACCGATCATCCCAACGGCGGCATCTTCACCTCCTATCCGCAACTGATCACCTGGCTCATGTCCAAAAAAGCCAGGGACGACACAGCCAAAGAATGTCACAAATGGGCTTACGACAAATCAAGTCTTGGCGGGGTGGACCGGGAGATGAGCCTTTACGAGATAGCCGTAGTCACCCGCGCCAACCCTGCCCGCACCATCGGCATGGCCTACCGGAAAGGCCACCTGGGGGTGGGTGCAGACGGAGATGTTACCGTCTACGACATCAATCCCGAGAAGCTGAACTTAAGCGAGACGGCAGCATTGACAGCCAAGCTGGCCCGGCCCGATTACACTATCAAGGACGGCCAAATAGTGGCCAGGCAGGGTGAGATCGTGGCTGTGCCGGATGGCAGGAGGTACTACTGCCGGCCTTATGTTGACGAAACCCTGGAAAAGGAGATGCACTGCGATCTCAAGGACTGGTTCAAGTACTACACAGTAGGCTATGCCAACTATCCTGTGCCGGATAAGTATCTGAAAAATCCTGTTGCCATCCCGGTCAACAAGCCCCAAGAGGCTATGGCCCTAGTGAGGAGGTAAAGGTATGGCAGAAATTCTTCTAAGATCCAAGGGCTGCATAGGAATCACGGTCGAGGCAGAGGTTATCAGGCCCGATATTTTTGCAGAAAAAAAGAAGGAAGAGATTGAGGGGCTGATTGTCTGGCAGGGAGCTATGCAGCTTCCTTTAGCCGAATTCTTCGAGGTGGATGTGAGCCAAGCGAGGCTTCCTGAGGAGGCAAAGCCCGAAGAGACCAGCATCATCATCGAAGGGGATGTCTCCCGGGTCAAGCGCATCGGCCAGGGCATGAAGGCAGGCAGGATAGAAATCCACGGTTCAGCTGGCATGCACTTGGGCTGTGAGATGACGGGAGGCAGTATCCTGGTGCAGGGCGATGCCGGGTCCTGGACGGGCATGGAGATGAAAGGCGGACAGATTCACATTCAGGGAAATGGAGCGGATCATATAGGCTCTAGCTACCGGGGGAGCTGGC
Organism: Methanothrix sp.; assembly: GCA_963682135.1. Classification (GTDB taxonomy): domain Archaea; phylum Halobacteriota; class Methanosarcinia; order Methanotrichales; family Methanotrichaceae; genus Methanothrix. Next base: position 2,926,604 of record OY821645.1, on the reverse strand, counting down.
GGGGAATGACCGGCGGCGAGATTTTGATAGACGGCAACGCCAGGAGCCAGCTGGGCGGAGGATTGGTAGGCGGGCGGATAATAGTAGCCGGCAATGTGGAGAACTTTTGCGGCATTCGGCAGAACGGGGGTCTCATCCTGGTGAAGGGCTCGGCTGTGCGCGGCGTGGGTGCGGAGATGAATGGAGGCACTATTGCCGTATGCGGTGCTATCAAGCAGCCATCCCCTGGTTTTGTAGAGATTGGCCGGGAAGAGAATGTGGTGCTGGGAGACATCCGGATTGATGGATGGTATGCCAGGTTCACCGGCGACTATTCTCTGGGCAAGAATCCCAAAGGCTCTCTTTATTGCAAGGAGGGCTAGAGGATGCAGGCAATGCTCAATTTCGCTGATTTTTCAGGAGTGGCAGACAGTATGATAGAATTTCTGCTTAATACGGGAAGCACCATTGAGGAGGGCAGGCTGGCCAAAGGGGGAAGCAAGCTCACCGAGGAGTACACCCAGGAATGCGCCGTTTGCGAGATGAATCCCCGGGATTTTCAGGCCATGGGCACTCCGCAAAGGGTATTGATATCCACCATGGATGGCCGGCGCACCGTGGCGGTTTATGCCTACGCTGCAGACTCTGTGGAGCCGGGCCAGATCTTCATGCCCAGGGCGATTTGGGCCAATGTGGTGGTGGACCCGGAAACATTCTCCACCGGCTCGCCACTCTACAAAGGCTCTCCCGTGAGGGTGCAGCCCACATTGGATGATGTATTGGATGCAATAGACTTGACAATGAAGCTGTATGCAAGGGGCAGGTGAAGATAACGATGGCGTCAGAGATATCAGAGGTACCTGAGGCATCAGAGAGATCAAAGAACATTGTCTGCCCGGTCTGCGGGGGATCCTGTGACGATATTCAGGTGGAGCTTTCCGGCGAGGGTATTACCGTTAAGAATGCCTGCAAGATGGGCAATGCCAAGTTCCAGGAGATTGTAAGCAGCCACAGAATCCGTCTGCCTACCTTGCGAGAGAAGGATACCGTCAGGACTGCTCAATGGGAGGAAGCCATAGAGAGGACGGCAGAGATTCTGGCAAGAGCCAAGCGCCCTCTGCTCTTTATGGGAAGCGAGACCTCCTGTGAGGCCATGGAGGTGGGGCTTCATTTAGGCGAGTTCCTGGGTGCGGTGGTTGATTCCAATGCCACCGTCTGCCACGGGCCCACTGCTATGGGCATTCAGGAAGCGGGGCGCGTGGGGGCTACTGCCGGACAGAGCAAATCACGATCCGACCTGGCTGTCTATTGGGGCTCCAATCCCCTGGAGTCCATGCCCAGGCACATGTCCCGCTATGCAGTCTATCCGCGGGGCTATTGGACACGGCGGGGAAGGTTTGATCGCACCGTTATCACCGTTGATCCGAGAAGGAGCGTAACTGCTGAGAATTCGGATCTGCATATCCAGCTTCGACCCAACACCGACCATGAGCTTCTATCTGCACTCTTAACGCTTCTGCATGGCAAGAGGCCGCACGCCTCGGTTGAAGAGGTAACCGGCGTCTCCATCGCCCAGATGGAAGAGATGCTCGATCTGATGAAGAAGTGCAAATTCGGGTCCATTTATGTGGGCCTGGGGATTGCATCATCTTATGGCAAGCACCGCAATGCTCAGGCGGCATTCAATCTGGTTAAAGAGCTGAATGCCCACACCAAATTCGTAATCGGAGCCCTGAGGGGGCACTGCAATGTGGCCGGCTTCAACCAGGTTGCCTCTTATCTCTACGGTTTTCCTTTCGGCCTGGATTTCTCCCGCGGATATCCGCGCTATAACCCGGGTGAGTACACATCGGTGGACCTGCTCAGAGAGAGAGATGTAGATGCTGCATTAATTGTCTCTGCCGATCCGGTCTCGCACTTTCCGGCTGCCTGTGCTGAGTATTTAGCCGAGATCCCGGTGGCCTGTATCGATATTTCTCCATGTCCGACTACTATGATATCAGATGTGGTATTGCCGGGTGTGATCGATGCCATGGAGTGTGATGGAACCTTCTACCGTTTGGACGATGTTCCCATCTATTTCCAGCCATTCACAAAATCGCCCTTCAGCTTTACAGCGAGCAATGCGGATACCATGGAGCAGATATTTAAGAGGGTTAAAGCGATTAAAGGATGACCTTTGTTTCGGCATGAGTCGAATTTCTCAGCCCGCTGCAAAAGCGGGCATTTTATTTTGTATTATGATCGCATCTTCATTTGCCTAAATCAGGTAAATCTCAGCATGCATCTTCCTTCTCCCCGGCAAATCCTCTCCTCCCTCAGAAAGTCGATCTCCTGGCCTTGGCCCTTGCCCTCCCGGCCTTCGTCATATCGAATCTCTCCCTCATCCGGTTTGCCATTTTCCCCGGAAAACTCGCTCGCCCAGACTGAGTTTTCCACCCGGCAGATCAGATCGCTTACCCGCTCCGATAACTCCCCGCGCCCCGACTTTATCATCATATCATGCCAGGGGCACCTCTTGACGATCACGACAAAGCCATCCTCCCGCGGCTCTATCTCAAACTCAAAGCCCTCCAGGGTCAGGCGGACAGAGAGCGCCTGCCAGAGCCCCGGCAGGCCGCCATGCAGATGCATCATGCCCTTAAGGGTGCGGGCCTGAATCTTGGGCAGAACCTTCCAGACGGCCTCGTCCAGCCGCAAGGCTTCCTCGAATCCCAGCTTCTCCTCGATCTTCATGAACCACAGCCCATCCACTGCCGTGTAGGATCGCCGGAAGTACTCCGTCTTCTGCTCGTCCGTCAAGCCGCTCATGCTCCCTTCCTCGCCTCCGTCTTCTCCTTCTCCTTCTTCTTCAACTTCTTCTTCTGTAGCGGAGCTGCCACTGCCGCCGCTCCGGCCTTTCGCCCTGCCTTCAAGATGGCCTTGCAGGACTGCATGGAAAGGTGGCATCTTTCCGCCATCTCTCTCATCTCAGAAGCGCCCGACTCTCCCGCCATCTCCAGCTCCTCCGACCTGGTCCGATAGATTTTAAAGGCATTCTCGTAAGCCTTGAGCGCCTTCTTGCTGCACTCCTCTTTATCCCTCATCTCAGACAAAGTCACATAATCAAAGGCCAGATCCCTGAGAATATCGGCATGGTCCAAAGGTGCCGTCTCCAGTGTGTAATATTGCATGGCCTGCTCGCAGGCATCGATTGCTCTCTGGCAGTTGTCCGCTTTGTTCTCCATCTCAGCCATTGTGATGAAGCTGTAGCCCAGATTCTTCAGAGCATCGGCGTGCTCAGCCGGACTTGTCCTCTCATAGATTACGATGGCATCCTGGCAGGCCTCTATTGCCCGCCGGCAGTTCTCCTCGCGATCCTGAACCTCGGCCAGAGCCGAATAAGCCGCCCAAAGCAAGATCTGCGCCTCTGCATACTCCTCTGCGTGTCTGGACACATCATAGATCTGCAGAGCTTCGTTGCCGGCAGATATGGCCTTCTTGCAGTCTTCCACTTTGGCCTGGATCGAGATTTCATTATCCGCCAGGACTATAGCCGTCATGGCCAGATCCTTGCAGCAGGAAGCAATCTGTAGCGGATGAGCCGCCCAAACCCTGTAAGAATGCAGCCTCTCCTCACAGGCCTGCAGGGCAAGAGCACAGTTCTCAGCCCGATACTCGATATCAGCCAAGGTTAGATAGGCCAGCCAGAGGCTGCCTTTGGCTTCGCCGTAATCCTCAGGAGAGTCTTCCAGGGAAAAAACCTCCAGAGCCTTTTGAGCCGCCAGGATGGCCTTCATGCAATTGCCGGTTTTGTCCACCTTCTGGCTCATGGTGAGATGGACATTGGCGAGGTTATTTTGAGCCGTTGCATAAAGCCTGGGGTACTCTTCTGGAGAATAGATTCGCAGAGCATTGCTGTAAGCCGCCTGTGCAAGCCGGCAGTATTCCAGGCAGCCATGCTTGCCCTCTTCTTCTTCCTCTTTCCTTTTCGCTTTCCACCCCTCGTTCACTGCTTCATCTTCTTCGGCTAAGGCGAGGTATGCATTTCCCAGATTGTTCTGCGTAGCGGCGTAGGCCAGTGGATGCTCCGTCTCGGTTCTGTAGATCAGCGCCTCCTTGCAAGCAGCAAGAGCCAGACGGCAGTTTCCTGCTTTATCTTCGGCCTCGGAGAGAGAGAGATAAGCTATGGCCAGATTGTTCTTCATGGCTGCGTACTGCATGGGGCTTCGCTCCAGGGAATAGACCTGGATGGCTTCCCGGTAAGCTGAAACGGCTTCCTGGCAGCTTTTTGCATGATCAGCTGCACTTGCAGACTGGGCCAGGGTCAGATAGCTGCTGCCCAGGTTGGCCATGGCTGCTGCAAATTGCTGGGGGCTATCTTTCAGGTTATAGACGCGAAGCGCTGCTTTGCAGGCCTCTGCTGCCTTTTTGCCGTTTTCCTGTCGGCTTTCCAGCTCCGCCAGCTTTCGATAGGCACTTCCCAGCTCATTTTGAAGGGAGGCATGTTCATTAGGAGCAGCAGTCAGAGAAAAGAAGTGCAGGGATTCTTCCCAGCAGAGGGTAGCCTGCTTGAGGTTTTTAGCTCGATTTTCATAGTCTGCAAGAGCCGCATAGGCAAAGCCCAGGCCACTCATGACTCTGGCACGAGGAAGTGGATGGATCTCTGGCATAAATACGAGCAGAGCTTCTTCATAGGCGGCAATGGCGCGCTCGCAACTTGAAAAATCATTTTTTTGCCTGATAATCTCCAGGTAATTATCGCCTATCCTTTTTTGTATATTGGCGCGCTGCACCTGGTCCATCTCGAAGGCCAGCATCTTCTCGTACACGATCAGTGCCTTTTCATTTTCCCTATTGAGATGGTCTTTTTTGCTCTGCAATGGCGAATTCTCCTCCTTTTTGGTTTTCCAGATGAATTCAAGTGGATACAAATACAGATGGGCACCGCCGCTACTTCTAATCTTCGCCCATCTCAATAAGGCCAGCAGTGCAAAAAATTTTCGACTTTTTCCTTTAACTTAGTTAAAATACCGAAAGTGTTAAATCCAATGAAGGAAGAATAGATCTTAGAAAAGTGTATTATCATAAACAATAATGTTGATAAATATTCTGCCAAATTAGGAGAGTTCAGGTCCTGATTCCTCCTTCCTGAACCTCTCCCACCTCATTATATCAGTATAAAATGATAGAAGACCCCTTGAACATATTTTTCTGGAAAATTTTAAAAATTATCTAATTATCACGACATCCAGGAGAAGCAGAATTGCCCCTAAAAAGCCTATGATGGTGATTATCGTCTCCGTGTTTATCTCAGGATTATGCACGGGCCATCCGCTAAGCAGATCTAGAATATATAGTTTTCCGGATATGAGAGTTTATTATGGATATCGAATCCTTCATCCTCAGATAAAAACCCCCTACGAATCAACTTACAAAGAACGTTATTTACTTCCATGAACAGAAGATCGCATGAAGCTCATAGTATTTCCCCAATAACGGTCCTCGCGGATAAGCACAGCAGAATCTGGAAACGTCCTGCCCTTCAGTCTCTCTCGAATATTGAGGGCAATTTGACGAGCCAAAGCCACATCTATTTTGGCCGATTGCTCCAGGATATGCCGAACCTCCGCCTCCAGGGAACGATCATTATCTCGAGCGCGCATTTTCAATCGAGTCACAACGTCGTCGTCGAGATTTCGCACGATGATCTGGGCCATAACGCCTCCTTGATAGCATATTGATAGCATGAAAGTATGAAATCCTTTGGAGGAATACCAAAGTCGCCTGGATATCAATAAGCAGCGGGTCCAACGTATCAGAACGGATGTGATATATTAAAAAATGTAGAAAAGGAATATAGGTACGCTAAGGCCCTAGACCCCGCCCAGGTAACCATCGCCTGTAATTTTTCCTGCATCGCTATCTTGATACGATTTGATTGCGCCACTCGGCAGCAGATTGATATCATTCGTGGTGTACTTTGACCCGCCTGCCTTGTTAGATCCATCAATCGCATGGACCATGCCACCCTGGGTGGTGTTGTTGGCGAGCAGGTAGGGCTTGCTAAGATCTACCGGGCCTGTCACCTTTTGCATGAGCAAATTGGCATCCTGCCCGAAGTTGGTCTGCACCCAGGCGTTCCACTGATCTATTATGGCGTTGAAGGTTGTGGCATCTCCGCCTTGCGTGTACTTCTCATGCGCCTCGCCGAGCTGGTAGGACAGGCGCAGGCCTTCCATGATGGTCTGCTGCTGGGCGGTATAGTCTGCGGCCACTGTCAGGCCCACTATGCATAAAAATATAGCAATATATTTCATTTATCCATCACTCTCCAATATCTCATCAAATCATTAAACTAAATCCCGTGAACACCCTAGCGGAATAGCCGCGGCAGTACGTAGTTATCACTGCTGGCGTCATTTGCAATCGCATTACCTTTGTCTACATAGACGGGCTTTCCAGTGTAAGGATCAATGTAGAAATACTTGATTTCCCCGGTAGTGGGAATCTTGTAGGCATAGATCGATCTTCCTGTAAAGGGATCCGTCTCAACCTCGCCCATCCAGCCATCCGAATAATTGAAGGACTTCCAGGTAGCAAATGGATCATCCACCAGCTTTCCATTCTTAATCAAGCTTCCCTTGGGCGCATTTCCCCAGTTCCACAGGCTGTTATTGCCACTAGTATTGGCGACGGAAGACGGCGCGGTAGCATTGGCCTCAAAGGTGCCAATCACACTTCTGCCATAGTCTCCACCAACACTCTGGAAACGGCTCGTGTCCTGGGCATGACAAGCCACTGCCAAGAGACAAGCTATCAGTAATACCATTACTGCCAATGCAGTCTTCATACCAAACCCCACTTTCATGGCATTAATCCAGAACCATAAAAGGCTTTCGAGTGTCAGAGCCTTTTTTCAGCCGGCACCAGGCAAATTTTTCCGATTTTTCCGTTCGCTCTAACTGAAGATCGGCGGCAGAGAAGATTTCTTTTGCTCCACGTATTGGCCGGAAACAGGCGCATAGCTAGCATAGATCGGCACTCCGGTATCAGGATTAAAGTAGACGTAAATCGTCTTTCCAGACTTGGAATCCGTGTACGTATAGTAGGACTGGCCATTGACCGGATCAACATAAGTTGTAACCGGCTCACCCGTTTGAGGATCTGTGTAGGAATAAGCAGGAGATGCAGTACCGTATGGGTCCACGAAAGAGTCGCCCAGCCAATTCTTGACAACGTTCAGCGTTTTCATTGTATATGCAGGATCGCCGATAAGGTTACCGTCAACCACCAGGGTTCCCTTGGGCGAACTTCCCCAGCTCCACAGGCTGCCATTATTGCCGCTTGCAGCCGCCGGCTTTGTATCACTGGATTTTATGGTGCTGATCATCTTCTTGCCGAAATCCCCACCCACACTCTGGAAACGGCTCGCATCCTGAGCTAAGCCGCCCGCGGCCAGTAGGCATGCTACTAGCACTACTACGGCTAATGCAGTCTTCATACGAAACCCCACGAACAAAAAAAGGCCGCGGAGAAATAAAAGCCTTTCGCACCATTCATTCTATAAGCTTATTCGCGCTATGCCCTAAAAAAGATATTTATACAAGCTAGATGAACGATTATGAAAAATTATTTGATGGCGGGAGGGAATAATAATGGCTTTACATTATGTCTCATTGCGTCTAATTCTAATTATCTTGATCATGCTTCCTGGAATAGCTTCCTCGGATAGCTGGTTTGGCTATGTGAAAACCACAGATGATTTCTGGAGTGTTTACAGGCACGGCAATAATATGAGCTTTGAGTCAGACCAATATATTGAAGGAAAGATCAAGGCTTTCGTTGGTCCTCGAGGCAGAGTCTTGAGCCCTTATTCCTCTCATTTCCAGGACATGAACCTCATTGATGTTAGGCTCAATGAGAGAACTGCTGCCTCGGAGGGCAACTACAGCTCTCAAGAACATATAGATGCCTGGGCACAGATTAGAATGCCTGTGGGATTGGATATAGTTAAATCCACTTCTTCGGATACATATGCAATAAAATTTATTGAGCGGTGGCAGGCAAATATATCCTCCAGCCAGAAGCTGGAATATTCTGGAAAAAATATCAATAATCGCGATTTTGCAGGCAACAATTTCGACTTTGTGGGAGCTAATCTGCTGTTTAACAAGAACTTATCGAAGGACAGGATTATCGAAATGAGATTGGACAGGATGAATGCTACAGTTCTTGCCACGGAGGATAATATAATTCAAATAGAGCGAAAGCCCACCAGAGAATTGAATTACCAGATCTCGACAAGCACAACCGGCATAGCAGACCTGAAGTATCAACAATCGGGGTCCGAATTAGAGCAAGCTCCATTGACCGGCTACGAGATTCTCAATAAAGGTGACGAAAGATACTATGGGTCCTTCAATATAACAAAGAAACTCAACATGAAATCCCGGTTCCCTGATTCAAAGGAATCTGACCAATGGCTGCCTTGCTGCTATCAGGGCTGGAAGGATATGAATATACTTGATAGAAGAACGCTGAATGCTGAAGAGATTTTCAGTTGCGCATGTTCCGGTGTGCAGGGTGAGATTCAATGAAGATTATATTGATACTGGCTTTGATCTTTATTGCTCAGGAAGTTGATGCAATAGAAGTTGGACTGATACAAGAGAGCGGCCAGACGCAGAGCACTTATGTATATAATAGTATATTGTGCTCGCCACCACCTGATTGCAATGAGGCATATTTTTGCGCCGCAGCACCCTATTGTTTACCCAGTTCTTTACCCATGTCCAGCGGATCCTCTGAGACGCCCGGTTGTTGGCTTTCTTGCGAAACGACAATCTATTCCGATCAGCCCCTGCCCCAGAGCGAACAGGTTGAATGCCCACCTCTGCCGGATCCAATGGTCGTAATACCGAAATTAGGCTCGGTCACCTTCAAGCCGCCCGAACCGGAAAGCCTCATTTCCACATCCCAATGGGGTGAAGTTCCGGCCAATCAGATCCTGGTGGTTACAAGGAAAGGCTGCAGCCACTGCATCGTGCAAGAGCTGGCGAGCCATCTAGGAGCTAAAGTAGTGGGCTATATTGATTTCATAAGCCTGTATCAGATAGAAACCCTTGGCAAGAATGAAGAAGACTTAAGAGATGCTCTATCTGTTGCAAATAGCGATCCTGACATACTGCTGGCATTTCCCCATCAGGAGATATTCCCAGATAAATCTCCATTGGACGATCCAATTTACTCAAAAGACAGAAGTAGAAGCTATCAGATCGTTGGCGTACAGCAATCTTGGGATGCTATCAGCTCCTCTGGGCTCCCCCTCTCTAAAGCAAAGATCGGAGTAATTGATGATGGCCTTTATAAAGGGTATGGTGAATTCGATGGCGCAGTTAGAATCAATACCAAAAGTAACGGCTCATTGCTGAAAAATCCGTCATCCGATTATCCGATCGCAGGCAGTCATGGTACAGGAATCATGAATATCCTGGCAGCTGATCCGGATAATGGGGGCCTGGTTGGAATTGCTTCAGAGCCGCTCAGAGATAACCTGAGTGTTAGCATGATCAATATGCAATCTCCAATTTATTCCAAGTCCGGGGACGCCTGGTATATGGGCTACATGCTTGCCCTCAGCCAGGCAGGCATAGGATCTGATATACTGAGCTTCTCCTGGGGAAACAGCGAGGCTGACCCAGGTGCAGTCACAGAGTCGGAAGAATTCTTCAAAGAATGGGCAGATGCATATCCAGATCATCTCTTTGTATGTTCCGCCGGAAATGATGGAAAAGCCCTTGACGGATCGCGTCGTTTTCCTTATGCATATCATTTGCCTAACGTTATAGTCGTAGGCTGCATAAATAACGATGGAACCATTCAAGCAGACAGCAACCGGATCAGCGACAACTTCGAAGTGACAATTGGCGTTCCTGGAGATCAAGCAATCTGGGGTAAAGATGATAAGGGGAGAATCGAAGACTCGGGAGGTGAGACCAGTATGTCTGTACCTTTTGTTACAGCTACTGCCGCCTTAGTTCGCTCTCTGGACCCAAGTCTTGATGCTTCCGGGATTAAATCTTTACTGGTGAGGACGGCTCGCAAGAGTATCGATATAGGGGGCAAGCAGGTTCCTGCTCCAGATGAAGTTGGAGGTGGCATACTTGCCACAGACCTTGCTGTTTTAGAGGTGATATCCAATATAAGAAACTCTACGGAGGCGGTGACCTGATCGCGGCCTTTTCCGCCTCTTTAATTTCCATCAATTCCTTTTTTTAAGTTGCCTGAACAAGACGATCAAAGAGAATAGGCTGGCCAGGAAGGCTATTGCCCCTGTGGTCAAAGAGTAAGAGGAACTCATGAAATTCATTACTCGCTGCTCTGGGCCTGGTTCCAGCACTCTTACAGACACCGGCCAGTAAGTCACATTTATGCATCTGCAGTTAAAAGGTGGTTTTTCCAATTGAAGATCCACGCTAAGTATAAGTGTATGGTTGCCATCTTTTAAGGGGGTAACCGACCAGAGCCATACTGCAGGGTCAATCCCTAATATCTGGGCGTCGGGTCTTTTTGCCTGGATCTCAAAACCACTGTCACCTTCCAGCTTGACAACATAAGTCATATTCGTCTCTGTGCTGACATCTCTAAATTGGACTTCACCTTTTCCAAGGAGTCCCTGGACCAATGTTGAAGTATTTTCCAGACCAATACGAGCATCAATCCACTCGCTCTCCCCACTTGTCATAACATTGGGAGGATTAAAAACGAGAGTTCCTGCAGCCTTCTGAGCCAAATTATTGTATTCTTTTCCTTCGTCATCATTCATCAAAGCGGGACGCCATTGTGCACCATTACCATGATTTCCAGATGAATGAGATGATTTAGCCTTTCCGCCATAATTGGATTGAGGTGGTTGTGGCCTGGGTTTGGCATTTAGTTCCACGACCTCCTTGCTTGAATTAAGTTCTTTTACAGAGGCCGAGATCTCTTCATTGTTTATGATTTTGTTATCATTATTTGTCTCAATCTCATGCAAGTTGTCTTTAAAAATATTGCCTGAAATCAGGTTTCCAACTGATGAAACAATATTCAAGGGAATGTCGTTATCCCTTACATCGCAATTCTGTATCCTATTGTTATTTGAGAAGTAGATTCTGACACCATACTGGCTGTTGCTTATATTGCACTCAGATATGGTATTATTATTGGAGTCTGCTAAGTTTATGCCATAATAATTATTATATGATTCTATGCGTCCAATGGAACAATTGTTTGAAGAGCTGAATCTAATACCTGCCCCTGGCCTCATGCTGGACCTGGAAGCGTTTGTAGAAACGATGTTCTCCAAAATAACCTGATCTGCAGAGATCTCAATGGCGTTTCCTTTGCTGTTGGCATCAATGACAGGAAGACCACTTCCTACATCCACTCCCCGAATAGTGAGAGGCTTGTTGATGCGGAGATTTTCAATGTATGTTCCGCTGTTTATTTCGATGGTATCTCCCGAGGCGGCGGCGTCGATAGCATCCTGGATACTCTGTCCCCCATGCACAATGATTGTTGAATTTTGAGATCTGCTTTTATCGTGCAGATCTTCCCGCTTTATGACGAACTTTATTGGGTTGTATGCCAGATCGTCCGATATATTGAATTTAATGGTCTCAGACTTTATCGATCGATTTGAGCCGTTTTTAAGATTCAGGCCAATATTCGTCTGACCATTTCCATGCCAATCGCTGTAATTGATGGCAGCGGACTGATTTAAGAGAAACATTCCTGATCGTTCAGCAAACCGAGAATTCATTCTTGCCGTCGAAGCTTCCAAATTCTTAAGATCGTACGTTTCATGGGGTAGTGATGAATTTGAGGGGTTTGTCAAATTCATAGAGAATGATTTATTCCCGATGCCATATTTGACGCTGCCATTAAAATCGTATGCTTGAGCCGATGCCAATAGGATAATTACAATGAAGATCTCGATCAATAACCTCATGAATCCATTACCCCTCTATCCAAAATTATATCATTTAACTATAAAAGACTTTTTTTAGAAAGATAGTTTTATGTTAGACAATGAAAAAATTTAGCTTTCATATCGTCTCTGAATCCTCAACAGTGATAATGATTATGGAATATTCGCCAAAAATATGATATTAGACCATAATTATCAGCTCTCAACTACAGCCTGGTCCACGGCTCATTCTGACTGTAGGCCGTTTGACCTGCCATCTTGCCCGCCAGAAGGTTGATGAGATCAATGGGGGCCGCGCTGGCATGGACCTCATTTCCCGTCATGGGGTCAATATAGGCGTAAACCAGATTGCCGGTCTTGGCATCGGGATAAGTAGAATAGGTAAAGAAGGGCTTTGAATTGGTGGGATTGAGGAAACGGTAGATCTTTTTCCCGGTCAAAGGATCGGAGTAGGTCTCCATGGGAAGACCGGTAGCGGAATCGGTGTAGGTCTCGCCCAGCCAGTTGCTGGACAGATTTAAAAGCGGCCGGAGATAATAGGGATCGGTTACCAGATTGCCATCAACTATCTTGCTGCCCTGAGGCGCATTGCCCCAGTTCCATAAGTCGCTGCCATTCTTATCTTGCGGGTTATCCTCGATCACGGGGGCCGACTGTGCATTCTCTTCCTTGAAATCCTTTATCCACTTCTGAGCAAATTCTCCACTCACGCTCTGGAATTGAGGAGGAGTGCTCTGGCTGCTCGCGACCGCCAAGAAAAGACATGATACCAATGACACAGTCAGTATCATAGTAGCTACAGATGTAATTCTCATACAATTCCTCATTCAATCTTTCTGGCCGCAACCTCAATGGCCCGGATGACACTGTCTCTGGGAATTATGGTGGCCACCGGAATGGAGAGCAGCTTCTCAACCGTTGGGCTGACGATGGGGGCGCAGACCAGGGCCGAGGCTCCATCTCTCTCTGCTCTTATGGCAGCGATGATGGCCTCCTCGATGGTGGTAGCCGAATACTCTCGCAAGGTTAGCATCTTGTCTCCTATCTTCATCTTCTTCTCGCTGATCTTGTCGAGGACTGGCCGGGCGGCAATTATGGCGATGAAATTACCTTCCGAGCCTTCCAGCTGGCGAATCGTCTTCACAATCTGGCGCAGCGTGGTGATATTCGGGTCTCTGTGACCGGAGAGAATCTTGTAGAGGGTGCTTTGTGGAATTGTTGATACCTTGGAAAACTCCCGAGCTGAAAGCCCCAGTTCCCTGAAGACCTCTCTCAAGGTTTCCCGCAGCCTCTCGTCCGACTGGAAGGCGGCCCTCATCACCCGCTCCACATTTGGCATACTATTGGACAATGCAGACCAATTATTTCTACTTTTGGGTAGAAGGACCATCTCTACGGCAAAACATTAATATCCAGGATGGCCCACATTTAGACCAATGGTACTCTTCCAGCCATCTATTTTCACAATTAGGACAAATTTTGTCCCTAAATAGAAAACATTATATTCTCCATTTGGAGAAGTGGCCTCTATGGGCGAATATCGGCTTTTATGTGTGAGCGACGGATCAGTGCAGCCTGCCTATTCCTTGAGCTGTCCCCATGACAGTTCACTTCTGCGCGCCGATTACCAGGCCAGGCAAATTAAGCCCAAGAGCCTGCCCGGCATCTGGCGCTTCCTTGACTGGCTTCCTGTACAGGGGATCATCGCAGAGGCGGAAGGCGCACCAGTGACCTACAAGAGCCGAGGCCTGGCCAGGGAACTGGGCCTGGAAAACCTTTACATCAGCTTCAACGGCTACTGGCCGGAGCGTGGCGCAAAGATGCCCACCTGCAGCTTCAAGGATCTGGAGGCTGCACCCACCATGCAAAGGCTGAAGGAACGAGGCGACAACCCCACACTGGTAGTGGCTTCTGCCGGCAACACCGCTCGCGCCTTTGCCCATGTATCCATAATCACCGGCCAGCCGCTGATTCTCTTTGTGCCGGAAAAAGCCCTGGGCAGAATGTGGACTGCTGCGAAGGCAGGCTCAGCGGAAAGCAGAGGCACCGGGCAGGTGAGGTTGATAGCCGTGCAGGGCGATTACTACGATGCCATTCAAATAGCTGAAAAGGTGCAATCCCTGCCCGGCTTTGCGCCGGAGGGCGGAGCGAGAAACATTGCCAGGCGGGACGGGATGGGCACGGTGATGCTCGACGCCGCTCTGGCGCTTGGACAGATTCCCAAGCACTACTTCCAGGCAGTAGGAAGCGGCACGGGCGGCATATCAGCCTGGGAGGCGGCACTTCGCCTCAAGGCAGACGGACGCTTCGGCTCTTACCTTCCAATGCTACATTTGGCCCAGAATCTTCCCAATGCGCCCATTTACTGTGCCTGGAAGGGAAAAGAGGCAGAGCCCGTATGTAGCGACATGTTCGATGATGTTCTCTTCAATCGCAGACCTCCCTACGACATGCCGGGCGGCGTAAGAGACGCCCTGCAAGATACCCGGGGCGAGGTCTACGGCATAACCGATCGCCAGGCAGCAGAGGCCAAGAAGCTCTTTGAGCAGTCGGAGGAAATCGATATTCTTAATGCTCCGGCAATAGCCGTGGCAGCGCTCGAGCAGGCGATAAGCGCCGGCAGCGTTGTGCCCCGAGATATCATCCTTCTCAATATCACAGGCGGAGGCAGAGCCAGGATCAAAGAGGATCATACCCTGCAAATGCTCAAGCCGCAAATCACCCTCTCCCACTGGGAGCAAGCAGTTTCATTTCTGGAGAGCAAAAAATGAGCCAGGCAATCAGTCACATTAATTGCGAAATTATGCCCCTGACCTTAACAATTAAAGGCGGCGTGGATAAAGAAGGCCGTCCCGATGGCGTATCCGAGATCGAGATAGCACCCGGTGAGATAATAGGAATAGTAGGGCCCACCGGATCAGGCAAGAGCACTCTTATTGCCGACATTGAGCAGTTCGCCTATGGAGACACGCCATCAGGCAGAAGCATTCTCATAAATAACCAGGCGCCTGCGGCGGAGATGCGCAGCAACCCCCGCAAGAAGCTGGTGGCCCAGCTCTCCCAGAATATGCACTTTCTGGCAGACATGTCTGTGGATGAGTTTTTGAGAATGCATGCCAAATCGCGGGGCAAGGACCCGAGGCTGGCAGACAGGGTAATAGCTCTGGCCAACACCCTGACTGGAGAGCCGGTTAATCCCGCTTTTCAGCTAACCATTCTCAGTGGCGGCCAGTCCAGGGCTCTTATGGTTGCAGATATTGCCGTCATCAGCGACTCTCCAATAGTGCTCATCGATGAGATTGAGAATGCCGGCATAAAAAAGCAGGAGGCGCTTCGCCTTTTGGCCGGAGAAGGAAAGATCGTAGTAGTGGTAACTCATGATCCCATGCTGGCTCTCATGGCCTCCCGTCGCATAGTCATGAAGAACGGAGGCATGATCAAGGTGATCAGCACCAACGAGGATGAGCAGAAGGTCTTTCGGGATGTGGAACGGCTGGACGGCTGGCTCACGGCTCTGCGGGAGACCATTCGCCAGGGCGAGGTAGTAGCTTGAAGATGGTAGTGGTGGCCGGAACGCCGGGCTCGGGCAAGACCTCGGTGCTCATGCATGCTGTGAAGGACTTGCTGCGGGCCGGACACACTCCCGCTGTGGTCAAGATCGACTGCATGTGGACGGAGGACGACGCCCGATTTAAGCGGCTGGGGGTGCCGGTGGCCGTGGGCCTGGCCAAGGATATGTGCCCGGACCACTACGCCATCTACAATTTTGACGAGATGCTGGAGTGGGCTGCGGCCCAGGGGGCCGACATCATGCTCAATGAGACTGCCGGGCTGTGCCTGCGCTGTGCTCCTTATCCGGATAAGGCTCTGGCCATCTGCGTGATCGACGTTACCACCGGTCCCAACAGCCCCCTCAAGGTGGGGCCGCTGCTCACCACTGCCGATGCTGCGGTCATGACCAAAGGCGACCTCGTATCCCAGGCGGAGAGGGAGGTCTTCCGGGAACGCATCCTGGAGGCTAATCCCGGCTGCCGGATCATTGAGGCTAACGGGCTTTCCGGCAAGGGCTCGGCAGAGCTGGCACAGCTCATGGCCGGCTGGCCGGACATCTCTGGTGAGATGGTCTTGCGGCACAATCCGCCTCTGGCCATCTGCACTCTGTGCACGGGGGAGCTACGTATCGCCAAGGAGCATCACCGGGGCGTGCTGAGGCATTTGGACGGTTTCATGGAGTACACCGGAGAGTGAGGTAAAACATGCAGCAGATCGAGAAGCTCTTGCCGGGATACAACTGCGGGGAGTGCGGCCTTTCCAGTTGCCGGGAGTTTGCCGCCAAGCTGGTGGACGTGGCCGGGCTGGAGCGCTGCCCCGTGCTCAAGCAGGAGAGATTCAAAGGGCGTGCTGAGGAGATCGCCAAGCTCTTTGTCTGCTCAGAGAAGACGGAGGAAATCATCGGCGTTCTGGACGGCTTGCGGGCTGATTTCGCGCTTGCCCCGCTGGGTGGCGAGCCATCCTGCCGGGAGGACCTGCATCCCTTCAATCCTGAGGCGCGGCCTAAAGAGGGGGAGATCTTCCGCTACCGGCCTTTGGGCTGTCCAATCACTCATTTTGCCAAAGTGCTCAAGAACAAACAGGGGATCATTACCGTGCACCTGGTGGGGCCGGTGCACCTGCTGCATGGCCTGCCAGCGCCCGAGGACATCGGCATCTGCCTGGTGGCAGCCTTCGAAGGGACTGTCAGCAGGGGCAGGAGGCCGGAGGTGGGCGAGACGGTGCGCTTTTTGCCGGAGCACTGCATGATGCAAAAGGTGCACTCCGGAGTGGTGGTGCACTCAGAAGGGGCGATGGTGAGGATCGAGGGGATAGATCTGAAGGTTTGGTAAGAGTAATTTCAAAGCAATCAGCTTCACTGCTTTTAGGCTCGCCCCGCATGCGACCATAAGTCTTTTACTTGTATTCCAGAATGATCAGGAGCCACGAGAAACCGCGCCAAAGCCCAGTATAATCCCCTCCCGGGCCCCCTCCTTGAGCGAGGCGAGCATGTTATGCTGAAATCCATTCCTCGCGGGAGATACCGGCATCTCTTAAAATGGTCTTAATGAGACTTACATCTACGTCCTCGCCTTGATGCGGATTTGGTAGGATGATAACTGTGTCGCCAATGACCATGTAAGGGTGCTTGCTGCCATGGTGTGGTCCCTCTAATCCCAGCTTCTTCAGCTTCTTGATTAGGACGCGATAAGGAACGGGAATTATTCTACACAATGGCCATCGGCTCCTGGGAGACGCTTATTGCATGACCCTCAAGGGACGGAATGGCAAAGCCTCTCTGCAACCGAATGGCAATCCATTCCTCAATAACTTCGATTAGATCTTCCCGGCATTTTTCAATAGTCTCACCGGTGGCTATCACGCCACGAAGACCTTCCACAGTGGCCATGTAAGAGCCATTCTCCAGGGATTCGTACTTCGCCCGCCTCAAAGCCGCCGCGATATATTCCGAGAACATGACTTATTCTACTACTCGATGGGATTTAACAGTTATCTTTTGATTCGGTTTCATGACCGGATTCTCTTCTGCTCAGCTTGGCGGTAGTGGATAAATTTGGCAAGAATGGTCCTTTTCTGATTGGGATTTCATCGGTGTGCTGGACGGCCTGCGGGCCGACTTTGCCCTGGCACAGCTGCCCGGCGAGCCATCCTGCCGGGAAGATCTGCATCCTTTTAATCCAGAGGCGCGCCACAAGGAGGACGATGTCTTCCGCTACCGGCCTTTGGGCTGCCCAATCACTCATTTTGCAAAAGTGCTCAAGAATGACAGGGGAATCGTCACCGTGCACCTGGTGGGGCCGGTGCATCTGCTGCATGGCCTGCCAGCGCCAGGGGGACATCGGCATCTGCACGGGTAGGCCGCCTTCGATGGGACGGTGAGCCGGGGCAGGAGGCCGGAGGTGGGGGAGACAGTGCGATTTCTGCCGGAGCTACTCCATGATGCAAAAGGTGCACTCGGGAGTTGTGGTGCACTCAGAAGGGGCGATGGTGAGGATCGAGGGGATCGATCTGAAGGTGTGGTAGAAGGAACGTGAGTTCTTTAGTTAAGTGAGGAATGCAAGAACCTTTATCGATGCATCGAAGACTGCTATCACGTCGGCAATTCTGCCAAGCCATTCAAATCCATCTGACTGCTTCAGGCTCTCTAGCTTATTCAGGACTGCCTGGACATCATCTTTCGTCGCTTTCGTCTTCAGGATTTCTTCCAGTTCAAAGGCTTTGGATTCAATAAGCTTGCCGAGTTCAATTTGAGTCTCATTTGAATGGGATGGATTCTTTGAAACCCTTTGGTTATCCAAAACTGAGCCCCTTTCAATCTCGGCTATCTTGTTCAGTTCAGTTCTTACCGCACATAGATTGGCGAATATATTTCCAGACCCAATTTTTATCTTTGAGAGGTCGAATATTATCGTGTTTAGCTTTTCATCCATTTTTATTACGTCACTATGAATCTCTTCCAGCTTGCTATTGGTTGCAGATTCGTATGCTGCTAGAGTAATATTCGGCAGAAGAAATGTCAGTGACAGCTCCATCTTACAGAACCTGCCGATTAGATCCTGTTCATCTTCAATCTCATCCACGATCTCGCAGCCATGCCCCCTTTTGTCCCTGGGCAGAAGCCCGCAGAACTCTCTGAGAATCGAGGCCATCCTGGTGCTGCTCTTGAATGCTTTTATCGGATCATCTGGAGAGAGGCTCTTTGCCTCTCGATTTATCTGGGCGCCAGCCTCTTCATATTTCGTGCCAGATCCGCGGGTCACCAGACAGATTTCCCTGGCAGTATTCTGGATCCCGGCGATCGTGGCCGTTATTCTTTCTTCAATAATTGGATTGCATTTTCTCAGCAGCTTGACCGTACCGGGTGCTTTACCTTCTGCTGCGACCATGTGTTCAGATGCTCTATCACAGTACCACTGGTATGCTTTTATATCGCTTTGAATGTTCTTTATCGTTTTTTCCTTGAGTTTTTGGGTCTCTTCTAAAGCCTTGGCCAGATTTTCTATGGCGCTAAATAACTCTTTTCTATTTTTATTGCTGCCTACAGCTTTTTTTGCTTCGGCAAGATACCTCTGGACTTCTTCATCAGATGCATTTTGGAAAGCTAGAGCAAGGTATGATCGATAAAAGGGACGACAAAAACTTGCTGGATTGAAGCTGGGCTCCTCTTGGTATGATTTCTCAAAATATTCGACTGCTGCTTCCAACTCTGCTCTAATGGTATTCTTATCGATAGACTCTGAGGCTTTATGAACCGATACTCTTCCCAGGGAGTGGTATGCATACATTCGAACGTCGCTATCTATGTCTTGTGTTAGCATGCAAAGATCCTGCCAGCCTTGAATTTTATTGGGCAAATGGGCAAAGGTTGAGCCCAAGGCTTTGGCTGAGGTCCGCCGCATTTCGCTTTCTGTGTCCTGAGTGAGTTGGTGCAGATCCTGCCAGCCTTGCACTTTGTCGGGCAGAAGGGCAAATGCTAAAATTAGGGCTTTGGCTGCGCTCAGTCGCACGTAACTACCCTTGTCTTGAGTGAGCTGGTACAGATCCTGCCAACCTTGATCTTTATCTGGCAAATGGATAAAAGCCAAGCCCAGGGAATCGGCTGCGCTTCGTCGCACGGAGCTATACTGGTCTTGAATGAGTCGGTGCAGATCTAGCCAGCCTTGCATTTTGTCGGGCAGAAGGGCAAAGGCCAAGCCCAGCGAATCGGCTGCACTCCGTCTAACTTCGCTTTCTGCATCTTGAATGAGCTGGTGCAGATCCTGCCATCCTTGATCTTTGTCTGGCAAATGGACAAAAGCCAAGCCCAGCGAATCGGCTGCACTCCTTCGCACTTCGCTTTCTGTAGCTTGAATAAGCTGGTGCAGATCCTGCCATCCTTGGAGCTTGTCTGGCAAATGGAGGAAGGCTAAACCCAAGGCATAGGCTGCACTCCCTAGCATCTCGTCCTCTGGGTCTTGAGATAACCTAAGAAGATCCTGCCAGCCTTTGTCTTTTTCTGGCAAATGGACAAAAGCTGAACTTAGAGAATCAGCAGCACTCTGTCGCACTTCGCTCTCTGGATCTAGAGTGAGTTGGTGCAGATCTTGCCAGCCCAGGCTCTTGTCGGGCAAATGGGCAAAAGCTAAACCCAGGGCATTGGCGGCATTTTGTCGCACTTCGCTCTCTAGATCTAATGCGAGCTGGTGCAGATCTTGCCAACCCAGGGTCTTGTCAGGCAAATGGGCAAAGGCTAAACCAAGAATATCGGCAGCACTCTGTCGCACTTTGCTTTCCGAGTCTTGAGTGAGCCGATGTAGATCCTGCCATCCTTGGATTTTATTGGGAAGAATGGCAAAGGCCAAACCTAGAGAATAGGCTGCATCCCAATGCATATCGCTCTTCGATAGTTGAGTGAGCCTGAGAAGATCCTTCCATCCTTGGTCTTTGTCTGGAAAATGAACAAAGATTAAACCGAGGGCGTCAGTTGCACGCCATCGCACTTCGATTTCAGGGTCTTGAGTGAGCCTAAGAAGATCCTGCCATCCTTGATTCTTGTCGGGCAGGATAGCAAAGGCTAAACCCAGGGAATCGGCTGCAACCCATCTCACTTCGCTTTCCGGATCTTGGGTGAGCTGGTGCAGATCCCACCAGCCTTGATCTTTGTCATCCAAATGGTTAAAGGCTGAACCTAGGGCATCGGCTGCATTCCGCCGCACTTCGCTCTCCGGATCTTGAGCGAGTTGGTGCAGATCCTGCCAGCCCTGAGTCCTGTCGAGCAAATGGGCAAATGCTGAACCAATAGCTTTGGCCGCCCATTTTCTATCCTCAACCTCTTTGCTTGAGACCCTTTCATGTATCTCGACCTGATTAATCAATTGGGCTCACAGAGACGAGGTCATCCCTCAAAGATCAAAAAACTTTGCTTTACACCAGGTGGGATGCACCCGCTCACGCCCACGTGCACGTCCGCCGGTGCACTTGAGCTCTTTCCCGAGATAGGCGCATCTTCATGCAGGTGATCTTTCCAAATGGATTTTATTGAATGGCTAATCTTCGTACGCTCCACAAAAGGATTTATGCTTAGAAGGCCACAGAAGTAACCTATCTGGGGACATAAAATGTACGAGGAGAGAATAGTAATCGATCCGGCAGTTCGGCATGGTAAACCGATCATAAAGGGCACCCGTGTTCCTTTGGAGATAATTATCGGCTCACTGGCCGGCGGTATGGAGGTCGAAGAGATCGTCAAGGAATATGACCTGCAAAAAGAAGATGTCCTGGCGGCTCTGGCATATGCGGCTCGGATAATTGCCGGCGAAGAGATCACTGCCTATGCCCAAGCCTAAATTTCTGATGGATGCCGACATGCCCAGATCGAGCGCTGCTGTTGTTCACTCCCTGGGCTTTGATGTGCAGGAAGTTAGAGATTTGGGCATGAGATATGCAAGAGATCAAGAGATAATAGACTACGCCCTCAATGCTGACAGAGTAGTAATAACCAGAGACCTTGATTATGGCGAAATTATCAGATATCCACAGCATCCTGGTGCAATAATTTTGAGATTGCCCACAGGATTTGTTGCCAGTGAAGTAAACGAGGCACTCTTGAAGTTCTTAAGCTCCGCCAAAAACGATGTACTACAACAAGCCATTATAATTGTTGAATTGGGCAGGTACAGAAGACGACCCTTAAGAGCTTGACAAGATCGTAATCGATTCTTGTGAAGATTTACTGGCGCAATTAAGCGACCTCATCGGCGTTCTGGACGGCCTGAGGGCCGACTTCGCCCTGGCTCCGCTGCCGGGTGAGCCATCCTGCCGGGAGGATCTGCATCCCTTCAATTCTGAGGCGCGCCTCAAGGAGGGCGACGTCTTCCGCTACCGGCCTTTGGGCTGTCCCATCACTCATTTTGCAGAAGTGCTAAAGAATAAGCAGGGGAATCGTCACTGTGCATCTGGTCGGGCCGGTGCATCTGCTGCAAGGGCTTCCCGCACCTGAGGATATCGGCATCTGCATGGTGGCCGCCTTCGAGGGTACGGTGAGCCGGGGCAGGAGGCCGGAAGTGGGCGAGACGGTGCGATTTCTGCCGGAGCTACTCCATGATGCAGAAGGTGCACTCCGGAGTGGTGGTGCACTCCGAAGGAGCGATGGTGAGGATCGAGGGGATAGATTTGAAGGTGTGGTAGGTGGATAACAAACCGAAAAACCGAACCAAGAAAGTGAACTCTTTACTACATGAGAAATGAAAAGACCTTAATCGACGCATCAAAGACTGCAATCAAGTCGGCAATTCTGCCCAGCCATTCAAATCCTGCTGACGGCTTCAGGCTCTCTAACTTATTCAGGATGGCCTGAATATCCTCCTTCGTCGCTTTGCACTTCAGGATCTCTTCCAGCTCCGATACTCTGGCTTCGATGAGATTACCGAGTTCAATTTGGCTCTCACTTGGATGCACGGGAGGCGTAAGAACGCCTTTTTGATCCTTTGCCGAGGCTCTTTCCATCTCCTCTATTTTGTAGAGTGCAGTTCTCACGGAACACAGATTGGCAGAGATATCCCCTGAGCTGATCTTGATCTTTGATAGATCGAGTATGATGGTATTTAGCTTCTTATCCATCGATTTTATGTCGATGTGCATCTCCTCCAGCTTATTGACAGTAGCTGATTCATGAGCTGCCATATCGATATTTGGTTGGAGATAGGTCAGTGCCAACTCGATCTTGGAGAGCCTGCCGGATAGATCCTGCTCTGTTTCAATCTCATCCACGATCTCGCAGGCATGCCCCCTTTTGTCCCTGGGCAAAAGCCCGCAAAACACTCTGAGAATCGAGGCAATCCTTGTGCTGCTCTTGAATGCTTTTATCGGATCTTCCGAAGAGAGGCTCTTTGCCTCTCGATTTATCTGAGCGCCGGGCTCCTCATATTTCTTGCCCGATCCTCGGGTCACCTGACAGATTTCCCTGGCCGCCTTCTGGATGCCGGCGATCGTGGCCTCGATCCTCTCTTCAATAATGGGGTTGCATTTTCTCAGCAATCCGACTGCACCCGGAGCCTTTTCTTCCACCGCTGCCATATGCTCGGCTGCCCGGTCGCAATACCATCGGTAGGCTTGAAGATCGCACTGAATATCCTTGATGGATTTTTCCTTGAGCTTTTGGCTCTCTTCCAGAGCTTTTGCCAGATTTTCCACAGCGCTAAGCAGCTTTTTTTTATTTTCTGAGCCACCAACAGCTTCTTTGGCCTCTGCAAGGTACTTTTTCACCTCTGATTCTGACGCTCCCTGAAAAGCCAGCGCTAGATACGATCGATAGAATAAATAGCAGAAATTTGCAGGGCTGCACTTTGCCTCTTGAGACGATTTTTTAAAAAAAGCTACAGCGGCTTTTAGTTCCTTATTCAAAGTATCATTATCATGCGCTTCTGTGGCCTTGAAAACGGAAGCCCTTCCTAAAGAGTGATAGGCATACATTCGTAAGTCTCTGTCTCCATCTTGAGTTAGCTCATAAAGATCTTGCCAAGCTTGATCCCGATCAGCAACTTGGCTGAAAATTGACCCCAGAGCTTTTGCCACTTCCCGTCGCACTACATCCCGTCGTAATACGTCGTCTCTATCTTGAGTTAGTCTATGAAGCATTTGCCATGCTTGAGCATTGAAAAAGGAAGCTCTTCCCAGGGAATAATAGGCTTGCATTCTCACGCTGCTATCAACATCCCTGGTAAAGCTCAGCAAATCCCTCAGAGCTTCACTCCTTTCTTCATCCGTAATATGACTAAACACCACTCCCAAAGCTTCAGCTACACCCCATTTAACTCCAGTTTTTTCATTAGGATCAGCAAGCCTATGCAGATCCTCTAAAGCTTCATGACGATATTTTTCAGAAAGATGGCAGAAAGCAGTCCCAATGGCCAGTGCGGCACCCCATCGGACGCCACCCTTCTCCTGGTGATTTGTTAAATTATGGAGATCGTGCCAAGCATTATCCTTTCTTTCGTCTGGAATTTGGATGAATGCCTTACCCATTGCAATTACTGCAGTCATTTGAATGAAGCTCTGCCTATTGTCATCATTAGCCAAATTGAAGAGGTCCCTCCATGCCTGGTCTTTATTTGGAACGAAACCGAAAACAGTTCCTAGAACCTCGATTGCCTCCGATTGACCTATGCTCTTATCATCGTAGGACAACCTGATGAGATCTTGCCATCGTTGGTCTTTGTCGGGCTGAAGGGAAAAGGCGAAGCCCAGGGCACGGGCTGCAATCATTCGCACGTCGCTATCCTGGTCTTGAGTGAGCCTCAGGAGATCCTGCCAGCCTTGGGTTTTATCGGGCAGAAGGGCTAAGGCTGAAACCAGGGCAGAAGCCGCATCTTTCCGATCCTCGGCCTTTGTGCTTGAGATCATTTCATGAATCTCAGCCTGGCTAGACAATTGGGCTCACCAACATGAGAGCATCTCACTAAAGATTAAAACTTTACCTGGCCAATGCACTTCTCAGAAAAGCTTTTCCCCTTTGAACGCGGATAACCAGCCAATGAGCCCAGGAGAACCAATGGTAATGCATGCGAAAATTGATCGAGCCGTCCAGAAAATTAAATCGCTCTGTGGCGACAAAGTCAGATTCATCATCCTCTACGGCTCATCCTCAGTCGGCAGGATGAAGGAGGATTCGGACATTGATATCTGTGTATACTACGATGATGCCGATGCCCCTGAATTCCGCCTCAAAGTCTTATCAGATCTTTGATGATGTCTATGACATTAGATCTTCCAGCAGCTTCCCCTTCCTTTGCGCATGCAGGTCTTGAAGGGCAAGATCCTTTACGCAGATGAAACGCCCTTTATGTACGACAAAGCCTATGAGACCATAAAAGAGTTTGAATCCTTCAAGCGCGGATATTATGATTACCTGGGAATAGAACCCCTCGCATAAAACATGAGACACGCAATGGCATAAAAAACCCCGCAGTGAGCAAAGCGCCCTTGGGCACGGGCATTGCCGCTCCCGGGCCCGCCTGCGTGCGCACGCCCGGCGACCGAAGTAGGGCCGGAAGCAAAAGAGATAATAAATTTGCTGTCGAGTGACTGCATACATTTTTAATAATTGCCACCCAGCACGTCAATAATGCCATTCTTTGCTAAGCGATTTCACTCTCATCCACGGTTTGCTCATTTTACTGCATCAAAAAATCGGAATAGATGAGAATAAGTTATTTGGGTCCTTGACCGATTCATTTCTTCTCATCCATTCCTACCGGATTCATTTTTGCGATTGCTTAGTTCTTTCTTCAGCTTTTGCATCAGCTCTCGCCTTATCCACATCAGCTTTTGCATGGGCCATCCTCTTGCCTACCTCAGCTTTCGCCTTCTCCACTTCAGCCTTTACATCGGCAAATCCTTTCTCTGCATCGGCCTTTGCATAAGAGAGCTTCTTCTCGATCTCAGTCTTTGCCTTCTCTAAAGTCTCATTTGTCATATTTCCTCCTTTATGCCTCTAATTCTATTAGAACTTCTTTGAATTTAAATTTTGCCAATTTAAAAATTTTTGTGTGCATATATTAATTAATCACAAAGCTCGGTTAACGGAGTGATTATCAAAATTATATTAACATTATCAAGAGATCGCCAAGGAATACGACCTGCAAAAGGAAGATGTCCTGGCACCTCTGCCCGGCGAGCCCTCCTGCCGGAATGATCTGCACCCCGTCGATCCTGAGCCGAGGCTGAAAGCGGGCGATATCTCCCGCTACCGGCCTTTGGGCTGCCCAAGCACTCATTCTGCAAATGCTGTTAAGATGAATGAGATGCGGCTTCAATTAAATGCATAACAATATTGATGGGAACGACTGTATCTCCTCTGATGTTGCTGCCTGCAATCCAGGAGCTAATAGATGTGCAAACCAGTAAGATCTGCCTTTTATCCTGAAGCCTTTTAGAAAGGAGGCTGACAATTTCCTCTTTATTTTGAATCCTGATCGAGTATGCATTTTCAATTACGTTTAGCTGCATATCCGCCCGCTGCGCTAATTCATCCATTGGCAATAGATCAGATGGTATTGTTCTTAAACCTAATTGCGGTACGCATGCCACCAAGATAAAATGATCATGGGCCAAAACTCATTATGTACTAAGCTCAAACATATTCCGCGATTAGCATGGCTAAAATATTAGGTGAGACAGGAAAAATTTCCCTGAAATTCTGCTCTGGCACAGGAATTGAGGAGTTCAAACAAAAATTCTCTTTGACCAATTCAGAAGTAGCCGCATTTCTCAGAGATCTGGCTTCGGAGATTGAAACCGGAGGTACGGTTGAAGTGGCCTATGGCAACGTGTCTCTCTCTGTCAATCCCCGATCCCCCATCAAGCTTGAAGTAGAATACGAGGAAGATGAGCTTGAGATTGAGATAAAGCTTAAGGAGAAGCACTGAAACCTTAGACGCCTCCGGGCCCGCCTGCCCACGCCTGCGGGCATCCTCTCGTTCTTCCGGAAGGCCTGATTGCCTGGCAGTGAGCTTTGCCCGGAGCCACTGCCGGACGAGCCTCTCCCAGGGGACTTGCACAGGATCAACAATTATTTATGGAATTGTGAGATATTAAAGGCTATGGATAGTCCTGTAATGAGATCCGCCCTAGGAATTTGTTTGTTCATTGTTTTTTATTTTTCGATTTCCTCTGCAGTTATAGGAAATTACGAATCACCCCACCAGTCATATCAGGACGGATCTATGCTGGCCGACCTAAAGCTCAGCGATCAGAATCTGTCCGCCGTTCATCTTAATCGTTCCGATATGAAGCGATGTGTTCTAGATGGTGCGAATCTCAGTGGAGCTTATTTGATGGGAGCGGAGATGAGCAGCGCTTCTCTCAAAAAGGCCAATCTGACCGGAGCCAGCATGGAAGAAATTTGTCTTCATGAATCGGATCTCTCTCTGGCAGATCTGACCGGAGCCAATCTCGTCTTGTCCGATCTTTTCGGCACAAACTTAAATGATGCAGATCTTACATGGGCAGACCTGCAGCAAGCAATTGTAAGTCACGCGAATCTCATAGGCTCAAAGTTGGACAATGCAAATCTGATGGCTTCTGACCTGAACGGTTCAAATCTGACAGATGCCAGCCTGGTTAATGCATATGCAAGGCGCGCTATGCTCCGAAACGCTTCATTGGTAAAAGCCGACCTTTCTGGCGCAAGTCTTGTTGGAGCTAACTTGATTAATGCAGATTTATTTGAAGCAGACCTTAGAGGCGCAGATATCTCTGAGGCGCGGCTCTATGGAGCAAAATTAATCAACTCTAATATTTCTAAGTCAAATATAATCTTTGCAAACCTGACCGGCACTAACCTTAGCGGGGCAGACCTTTCCGGTTCCGTCCTCAAGGGATCTTCTTTTTCGCATTCGGACCTATCATATGCCAATCTTTCAGATGCCGATCTTTCCGATGCCGAGATGCATGAATCCATCCTCACGGGAGCCAAACTGAATCGGGTAAATGCCTCCGGTGTTTGCATGGAAGATGCAAATCTTAGCAGAGCAGATCTTTCCAATGCTAATCTCAATGACTGCAAGATGCACAAGGTCAAACTTGTTGATGCAAAGCTCATCGAGGCAGATGCAACTGGTGCATGCATGGAGAACTCAGACCTGAGGGGCGCAGACCTGACTGGAATGAGGCTCGTTGAAACCAATCTGGTAAGCTGCAATATGAAGGGACTGAACATGCACCGGGCAATTGCCATGAGTGCAAAGATGAGCTGGGCAGACCTGAGTGATAGCCGTTTATCTGCAAGCCAGCTATCAAGGGTGGAGTTCTACGGTACCAACCTGAGCAACTCTGATCTGAGCGAAGCAGATCTAACCAGGGCTTATATGATGCGAGCAAATCTGACCGGTTCAGATCTGAGGCATGCGGATCTATCTTATAGCGACCTCAATAATGCCACCCTTAAAGATGCAAATCTAAATTCGGCAAATATTTACGGTACTGCTCTAAATGGTGCTGACTTGAACGGAGCAACTCTGGTTTCAGCTAATTTACAGGGTTTGAATCTAATAGGCTCCAATTTCTCTGCAACAAAATTAGAAGGTGCTATGCTTCAAGGTCCTATGCTTATCCAAGATGTGAATTTGAGCACGGCTAATCTAAGGAATGCCAGGCTGGAACTGATACTGTTAAAGAATGTAAATTTAAGAGGTGCAGATCTCAGAAGAGCCAATCTCACGATGATCATGATGATGAATGTTGATTTGAGTAACGCTAATCTGGAAGGCATAAAATATGACAAATTCAGCTTGCAGAATATTCTAAATTGCAGGCTAAACAAAACCAGGATGAATGAAGACTTAAAGAACGATTTGGAGAGCATGCGAGCAATGTAAATGGGGCTATGGGGAGTTGCATGGCACAAATGATAAAGCCAAAGATGAGGATAATATTCGCTATCCTGACCATCATTCTCGCAGGGCTACTCCATACAGCCTCTGCATCAGGAAATGACATCTTAGAGTTGAGAGAGCGCATATTCTCATTTGATGATCCAAGAATTACTGCCCAAGACCTGGCATTCTTTCTCTTGACTCACAACTTCGATGCGAAGCCCATGGGTGACTACGTAGAACTGGATTTGAATGGAGCGATATACAAACTCGTCCCAAATGGCGATAAGCCGGGGTTATGCGATATTTCACCAGCTATTCCTCAGGTATAGGCAATCTCAGGTGGTAAGAGAAATGTGATAGAAAACATTGAATCGTGGGGTTCTCAAAATATTAATCCTTTTCTGCAAATCATTGGAAATATTTATAATAGAAGAGCACTAATAAACATGCATGAAAAAGATTTGGAGTTTTTCATTGTTGATCCTTGTCTTCTGGACCATGGCAATGTGTACTGCTGAAGTTCCAAACCTATTAGGGAGCTGGACGGGTTTAGGAAATGGTTCGTATAACGAAAACGGAACTGTCAAGTGGACAGAAACCGTGAGCGTTAATGCTACTATCGATGAGCAGAAGGATCACCTCTTTGCAGGAAATTTGACCTACTTGGATAAGAATGGAACAGAAGTTGTTGAAGGTTTTGCCGGAGCCATTGATTGGGATAATAAAAAGCTCTACATCGCTGAATTTAGAGAGGGTTACGACATTGGGACTATCATTTCCGAGGATGAGATTGAGCTGATATATTTGCAGGATGGGAAAAAAGGAAATGCGGAAATTGATAGGCTTCATCGGATAAAGGCATGATATTGGCCTTTAGCCACCCTGAATTAGAGTTAAGCGGGATAACAGTTTGTAATCCTATCCAGCCCTCAAGCGAATAGTATATATCGTTGAACGTCGAACCTACTAGGGGCGATAGTCGGATATCCCTCCCAGATGCTTGATATCGCCCCATCTTTTCTATTTTCATAAAGCTGAGAGGATTTAGCTCAAATAGGACTAATCAAAAGCCTTTTATCGCTTGCGTTCTTGTTGATAGCAAGGGGATTTGAAATGAGAACTGCATTTGCAGCAATCATCTCGCTGACGATTTGCCTATTAGCAGCGGGCTGCTATGCCCAAAGCATGAGTTACCCGCAAAGCGTTGGTGGAGATTTTGGCAGGAACTGGATTAACAGCTTCAAAGCCCAAAATCCTCAGCCAGCGGAGACAAATCTCAAGAACGACCTCTGGTCGTGGGGCAGTTCTCCTAAAGGAAGCATAGTTGTCAATGGAAATTTATTGCCGGACCCCTATTACATTTGGAAGTCCCTCAACTACACCAGTGGCTGGCTGGGAAGAGTCTACGTTGATCCCAATACAGGATATCCTGTCTATGGTTACATAAATCCCTACACGGGAATGCCAATCTACTATTATCTGGACCCTAAGACGAGAAGACCAGTCTACACGAATGCTTACCCATCTTATGGCTTCCCTTACAACAACAACGTCCCTCCCTACTACTCAACAGATTACCTGCCAACAGGATATTTGCAGCCTGCAGGATCATGATTATTGTTGCGGAAAGGCTTAAATATCGCAATGGCTCAAAGCTGCGCCTGTAGGGATTGAGAGACTGTCAAAATCCAGATATCCCAAGCACCAAGATCTCATTGTCATGGAGCGGCTGTGGTCCAGTGGTTATGACATAGGCTTCCCAAGCCTGTAACCCGGGTTCGAATCCCGGCAGCCGCACGTTTTCTTATTCGCTAAAATTAGAAAAGATGAACTACTCAAAGCGATTGCCGTTTCAGACGAACTCGATTCCTTCAGAACTATTCCCGGCACGACCATTGAGCGGTATATGAACCGTGTCATCAACACAATAGATTCATAAAATTAGGAGGGGCCCACCAACACCCTGTCGGTGGGTTTATTTTTGTCAGATCCCAAACCACATCAGATAAGCAATCATGATACTACTGCTGATTGGTTACTATCTTGATATAGTTGGCTGCATCTGCCGGTCCAATAGCCATAGCCTTCCTATTGCCTGCCTTGATCATATCTATGTTGACTTTGGTGCAGGGACTGCAATTCCCAGTATCCTGATTCTTCTTTATCTCCAGATTGTTGGTTGCAGTAGCGAGTGGTTTCTTATTCCAGATGTTCCCAATAGCCAGAGCCTTATCATCACCAACAATCAAGTTATCGATGTTTGTATCCTGCGCCTCCGGGAACTTGAAAGCAGTTCCTTCCGTCTCAAATATCCCTCCGTCTTTTCCAAGGATATCCACGCCACCGTTGCCGGCGATGCCCTGCGCCATTACATGAACCGAGAGCATAGCCACAGCCAGCACCATAATAATGCCAATTTTCTTGATTATCTCACCCCATACAGTCTTCATTATAAGATACTGTCTGAGTCAATAATATTTATATTTTTTGGTAGTATATACTGGATAAGCTATGCTAGATACATTATAAGTTTTGAGGATATTTAATAAGTAATTGTGTATTTTTTGACAGATAAGAGAACCGTACAAGTTCACATTGCATCAAGATAGAGATGCCAAATGGCCCAACTCAGAGTACCAGGAATTGCACGCCAACAACAGCGGTGGTTACTATGACTCCGGCGAGGAGAACACCTGACGCGATGGCCGCGAACGCCGGCCAGAAACGAAATCCCAGCAAAAAGGCAACCGCACATCCCGACCAGGCCCCGGTCATGGGCAGAGGTATGGCCACGAATATAGCCAGGGCTGTCAGCCCAAAATTCTCATGGTCCTGGATATATTTTCTGCGAGTACGGGCAAAGAGCCAGGAAAAGAAACGGTCACCCCAGCTAAAACGCCTCATGTAATCTGAGACCGGCCCCAGAAAGAGTAGCAGGGGAATTATAGGCAGGAGGTTTCCGAAAACTGATAAGAGATAGGCTTGCCAGGGCGCGTATCCGTAGACGCCTATGGCCAGAGGTATGGCACCTCGAACCTCGGAGACGGGAAGGGCGGCCGCCACCAGAGTCATCAGCCAGTCAGGGAGAATAAAAGACCCCTCATAGGCCCCTCATGGCGGCGTCTGCATGATTATATATAAAAATAATTCTATTCACCTACAGTCCCTTTGATTTCCACCTTGAAGACCATCTCCGAGGCAGGAGAAGAAACGGAGATCGTCAAGTCTACTGGGATTTTACCGAGAGCGATAGACAGGGGTGCACCGGAATTTGCCACTTCCACCTTGATCCCCTGAGACAATTTTGTGAATGCGCCGATCAGAGCACCAAGATCAATGGTCTTTGCTACTGATTCTAGATTTGGAACTATGGTAATGGGTGCAATCTCTATTGGCCCCACGGCAACCGGATTCCTGGAATCGCCTGATATCCGTGCCGATATGGGACTGCTATCCTCCCCAGAGACCTGCACGCTCAAAGCCCCATCCTTTCCCGTTCCTTTAACCTTGGCAACTATGGGGTGCTTCTCCAGGTCCTCAGATCCCTGGATCTTTGCCCGCGCATCTGCATCTACTTTAAAGGTCACCATGATATCATCGTAAAGCCTTAGGATTTTCTTGCATATAAAGAATGGCAGAGTACCAGGCAGTAGCCATAATAATCACCAAATAAATAAAATATGATTAAAATAATAGCAGCGAAAGGCTGATATCTTCATGCACGAAATTACATCCCGATGCTTGAAGTAGGATATCTGCATATCGACAATCCCATTGCCGTTATATCTTCACATAACCAGCCCGACTTTAATGATGCGGCGGGATTGCTCTTGCTGGAGGGCTTCGATCTGGATGAGGTTCCTCTCGAGGAGATGCAGGCCAGTTTAGAGACAATCAGCCGGAATGCCAGGAAAGGAACAGGAGCCTTTGGACTGTCCGCCACCTGCTCCCAAGATGAGCCCCTCCTGGAGGCGGCCCGGCTGGCAAGCAGAAATCTCTGCCTGCTCGACCTGCGGCTTTCCAAGATCACCGACCCCATCCGCCTTCTGGAACTCATTCCACGCCTGAAGCGCTGCGGCGTCACACTCTCCCTGAGGATCAGGCCGGAAGACCTATCCAATGCCCTTTTGGAGAAGCTGAATGAGAGCGAGTTGGACATAATCCACCTCGACCTGCGCGGCCTGAACGGAGCCGGACCAAAAATGGTCAAAAAGGCAAAAGATAGTAGAGGTCCGGTAATCATGGCTCTGGCCGACATCGGCGAATTTGAAGACGCCAGGAATCTGCTTGCCATGGGCGCAGATGTCGTATCTTTGCGAGGAGCTGACCCGGAATTTGCCCAATGGCTCTCAGGAGCCATGCAGGAGTATGACTCTCTGAGCGGATGGTGCAATGCACCCAAACATATCTGCGCGGGCGGCGACCTGCGCGGCCTGGCCTTCTGCTGTCCACCTGTCAAAAGCTGCCCGGTCCATGGGGCCTTGAAGAAGGCAGGTATGACGCCGGAAGAGTTTGTGCAAAAGAAGCTCGCATTTGCCAAGGGAACTCCCTTGGAGAAGGGCGATGGAACCTGCTTTGGAAGTCTCGTGTGGTGCTGCAAGAAGAGCAAGATGTGCTATTTGCGTGACGCTGCGCTAGCCAGAATCGGGCTTTCGGCAAAGGAGTACATGGAGCTGAAAAAGAAGCTGGCGGAAGAGCTTCTCTCCAAATCCTCCTCATAAATTATGAATTCCGAACGCGTGGCCCAGTGCGCAGTGCTGGCTATGCTCTTTGAGCTCTCCTCCAGCCCCAAGCCCGGCAATGTGGATCGCTGCCACGACTTCGCCGATATCGGCTTCAATCAGTTCTTGATAAGCGCAGTATCCGCTTATCCCATCTTTCGCAAAGCTGCCAACGGTCATGTTGGCGTGGGATCGCTTATTCTCGAGGGTGTGCAGGCCTGGAAGACCTGGAATTTGAGCAGCAACACTCACTTTGGCTCTCTGGTTCTCATGATTCCCATAGCAATCGCTGCTGGAAAGCACGACGAATTGCATGAGGATCTCGCAAATGTCCTGGAAGAAACCACGGTAACCGATGCCATCGACTTTTACAGTGCCTTTGAGGAGGCCAAAGCGAGAGTTGTCGAAGTGGACTATCTCAGCCTGAATGACAAGAACTGGCAAGAAGCCGTTCGCGAGAGCGGCAAGACTCTGTTAGAGTTGATGAGGCTCTCCTCCAAGCACGACATTGTTGCTCGCGAATGGGCCACCAATTATGAGCGCTCATTTTTGCTCGCGAAGAGATTAGATGAGCAAATCAGCCGATGGGGCCAAAACGAAGGCATAGTCAGAACCTTCCTGGAGGCACTGGCAGATGTACCCGACAGCCTGATTTGCGCTAAATTTGGCGAAAACCTGGCCCGCAAGGTATCAGAGCGAGCCGGAGAGGCTCTCTTGGATGACACCCTTGGCAAGGCCCGTGAGCTGGACAAAGATCTTCTGGCACAGGACATAAATCCTGGGTCGACTGCGGACCTGATTGCATCATCTTTATTTATCTCCCTTCTGGGAGGTTTTAGGTCTTAATTTGAGGTTTTAATAATGCTTTATGGAAATGACGCTTTAGATGAACTGGGAATACAGGGCGGCATAAACGAGGTAATCGCAACTACAGAGATGTCGGGCCGGATCAATGCCGCGCCACTAGGCATCATAAGAGATGGAGATAGGCTTTATGTGCGGCTTTTCCTCGGTACTCATACCTACGAAAACGTCCTGACCAAAGGATGGTTTGTGGCCAATATCAGCCATGATGCCTGGCTCTTCGCAGAGACGGCAATAGAAGACCTTGATTCGGAATATTTCACGCGCCGGGATGATTTGCCCGTATTAAAAGAAGCAGAAGCCTGGGGGCTCTTTAAATGCGAGACCTTTGCCTCGGATATTATCATCGCCAATGTACAGCTGGTTAAGGGTGAGGTCTTGCGAAAGGATTTTCGCGCCTGCAACCGTGGAGCAAATTTGGTGATTGAAGCGGCTGTTGCTGCCACCCGATATCTGGCTCTTCGCACAGAATGCTATTTCGATGAGCTGATGAAGATGCAGCGCATCATCAATCGCTGTGGCGGTCCCAGGGAACAAGAGGCCATGGACCGACTCATGGATAGGATAGATAAATTTACTCATGTTAGATAGTTGTCTGTGATAGCCCATGCTCGACCGTTTGCCTTCCGGCTGCCAGAGCCTGGATCTTCTCTTGAGTGGAGGATTTGAGTCAGGCATAATAACCCAGCTTTACGGAGAAGCAGGCACGGGAAAAAGCAATATTGTCATGCAACTGGCAGTACAGGCCGTAGCCCGCGGTCTACGCGTCATATTCGTAGATACGGAAGGCTTTTCCGCGGAGAGGTTCAAACAGATCGCCGGCCCCGGCGCAGAAGAGATGGCTGCCAAGATCATGATCTTTGAACCCATGAGCCTGGAGCAGCAGGCAATAGCCATACGCGAGGCATCCAAGATCGCCGGCCAAAATTTAGGTCTGGTAATTCTGGATTCGGCAACATCCCTTTACCGTGTGCTTCTGGAAGCAGATGATAACCGTTCTGTTCGCCGAACATTAACAGTCCAGCTCTCCGAGCTGCAGGAGATTGCTCGCAGGCACAGGATTCCCGCAGTAATAACCAATCAAGTCTACATGGACATAGAGAACAACTCGCTGCGGCCTATTGGAGGCACGGGACTGGAACATATCTGCAAAGCAATCATCTTTTTGGAGAAGAAAGGTGAGGGGATGCGCAGCGCCCGGATCATGAAACACCGCTCTTCCCCGGAGGGCATCATGGCAGACTTCCGCCTGACCGCTCGCGGGGTGGAGTAACAAACAATTAAAAAATATTTTATTCACCGTTATAGTGCTTACAGTCGCATCTTCATGATAATGGCCGCCTCACCGTCGCTGTAGTAAGCAGGACTGATGCCTATCATGCGAAAGCCCAACATGGAATAAAGCGACTGGGCCTTTTTATTGCTCACTCGTACCTCCAGGGTGGCACTGCGTGCTCCCATCTGCCGGAAGGCATGCAAAACCTCCAGCATAAGCCTCATGCCAATGTTGCGACTCTGAAAGAGCGGCCTCACGGCCAGCCAGAATACCCTGCCTTCGAAAGGAGTATGCCGAAATCCCAGGACAAAGCCTGCCACAATTCCACTAACCTCTGCGACAAGAGAGCTGCCGCCGTGGTATTCATAAAAGGCTGTGAAGATGGCAGGATCATATCCGCCGAAGACCTCCCTATCGATCTCTAAGGCTGCCTCCAGGTCGCCAGGCATAAACCTCCTTACCACCACGGGGTTATTGAAGAATGCCGTATCCATTCCATCCATTAGCCGACCGCGAGTCTGTTCCTCAGGCCACATTGCTTAGTACCCAATATTTATGAGCGGAAATAGTTTATCAGACAACCGTTAGAGAAGGTTGAAAGGAGAATGGAACATCTGCCTATAAAAGGAAGGCCAATGAGAAAGACTCAACTGCAGACTGCTCTGATTGCTATTGCTTTATTATTGATCTGGTGGCAGGCAGGCCTTTGGTATCAATCCCAGCTCATAACTGATGAGCAGGCCCGCATTGCCGGCCAGCTTGATTCGCAGGGAAATTCTTTAGCTATGGCTATTTCTCAGCGCCTGGAACTGCTCGAAGGCCTGGATGCCTTTGTTCAGGCTGAGATCAGCTCGCCTAAACCCGCATTAAATGATGAGTTTGTGATCTACTCAGAGCATATCTATTCCAGCACCGACGGAATTCGCAATCTTGCCATAGCGCCCAATGGAGTCTTTCAGTATGTATATCCGGCAACGGATTATGAAGCCATGAGAGGACGCAGCCTCTTCCAGGACCTTTCTCCCGCCTTCCGGGAAGATATGCAAAAAGCCATTGACACACATCATCTGGTTATCACCAATCCTCATGAGATGAAAAGAGGCGGCCTGGGCATGGTGGCCAGGAAAGCCGTCTATGAAAATGAGACGTTCTGGGGATTCATTTCCATAACCATCCATATTCCACAGATGTTGCAAGCTGCAGGATTGGACAACAGCTCCAGTAGCCTGGATATGGCATTGAGAGACAGCAGCGGACAGGTGTTTTATGGGGAAAGCAGAGTATTCCAGTCCGCTCCGGTGATCTACAGAATAGAGCTGCCCGACGGCTACTGGGAGCTGGCAGGAGTGCCTGCCGGCGGATGGATTGACGCAGTGCAGGTGCCGCTGAGAATCGTCCAAATGGCAGGCCTGATAATTCTGGGACTTCTTGTCGGCCTGTTTTACCTGGTGGCCAGCAGACAGGACTTTCTAGGCAAGATGGTAATAGAGAAAACCGCTGATTTGAATAATGAGCTGACAGAGCGAAAAAAGGCGGAAAAAGCTTTGCATGAGAGGGAGAGGCATTTGAAAGCCATCTTTGAAGCGGCTAAGAATGTCTCCTTTATCATTGCTGATGCCAGGAGTGAGGAGCCTCTCATCCTGGAATTCTCTCCAGGATCTGAGAAATGTTTCGGCTACAGTCGTGCAGAGGTCTTAGGAAAACCGGTCTCTATGCTGCTTGTTTCCGAGGATCGCGATAAATTGGCTGAAGCGGCTCGCCGCATGAGAAAAGAGACGACGTTCTCCGGATTTAGGACTCTTTTAAGAAAGAGCCAGGAGAAGTTTCCGGCAATGTACTCCATATATCCCCTGCTTGACGAATCCGGCGAGTTTTATGCGGCCCTGGGCGTTTGCATAGACATAACCGAGCAGAAGAAGATGGAAGAAGAGCTGGTCCGGGCCAGGGACGCTGCCGAGGCTTCAGCCAGAGCGAAAGCGGAGTTCACCGCCAATGTGAGCCATGAGATAAGAACGCCGCTTAATGCTGTCATAGGCATGACTGACCTGCTCTTAGAAAGCGATCTTGGTCCTGTGGAACGGGATTATGTGAAGACCATTCGCATTAGCGGCCTCTCACTGCTTTGCATCATCAACGAGATACTGGATTTCTCCAAGATCGATGCCAGAAAAATGGATATTGTGGACCTGCCATTCGATTTGCAGGAGGTTATCGAGACCTCTCTCGACCAGGTTGCGGCCCATGCCGCCGAGAGGCGCCTGGAACTGGCTTATGTTCTGGCCGGCGATGTGCCACGGAGAATGGTGGGCGACGCCTTGCGTCTGGGGCAGGTTCTTGGTAACCTTGCCAGCAATGCCGTCAAATTCACACAATCAGGAGAGGTAACGGTCTTAGTCTGCAGAGATAAAGAAGAAAAGGCATATCATTTCATAGTGAGAGATACGGGGATAGGCATCCCGGAGGATCGCATGTCCCGGCTCTTTCTCCCCTTTAGCCAGGTGGACTCATCACTTGCCCGCCGGTATGACGGAACTGGCCTTGGGCTAGCCATCAGCAGCCGGTTGGTGGAGCTGATGGGCGGTCGAATCTGGGCAGAGAGCAAAGCAGGAGTAGGATCCCAATTCCATTTTCTGTTGCCCGAAAAAGGGACAGGGACTTGCGAAGCTGCCAGGAATCAATATGCAGGAGATTACTCCAGACTAAAAGGTAAGAAAGCCCTGATTGCAGTCGATAAAGAAGCGAGCCGAAAGATGCTGGCCAATCATCTTCACTCCTTTGCAGTCTCTGCTGCAAAGCCAGGCTCGGACTGGGAAGCCTGCCAGCTCTTGGACAGGGAGAGGTACGATGCAATTATTGTTGATAGCGATATCGCAAAATGGCCCTTGCTGGCAGAAAGACTGAGCAAGCAAGAGCTGCAATCATTGCCGGTGATAGAGATCGGCTTTTTGGGAGAGAAAGCAACCTCGCAGGCCAAGACCCGCGCCTTCTTAACCAAGCCGGTCAGAGAAGCCCAGCTAGGCATTGCATTGCTGCGCATTCTTGGGGGAGAAGAGAAGGCTGTAAAGCCGCGAAGAGATGCTACTTTGCCTCCCGCCACAAATCAAGATCTTCGCATTCTTCTGGCCGAAGACAATCCGATCAACCAAAAAGTGGCATTGGCCATGCTCAAGCATCTGGGGTATAAAGCTGATGTGGCCTTCAACGGCAAGGAATTGCTGAAAAGCTTGGAGCAAAAATCTTATGACGTGATCCTCATGGACATTCAAATGCCGGAGATGGACGGACTGGAGGCCACCAGATTCATTCGCAGCAGCCTGCCTGCTGCAAAACAGCCCAGGATAATCGCTATGACCGCCTATACCCTGCAAGGAGACAGGGAGAGATGCCTTGCCGCCGGAATGGATGGATACATCAGCAAGCCGGTGAAGATGGAGGAGCTGAAGGCGGCTCTGCAAATGGCAGAAAAGTCGGAATAAAATTTTTTTGAATTAACACAGTGATGTTTTAGGCGAGCCAAGCATCGAGCCACAATGCCCTTCTCAAAGGGACCAACCACCGTAGTGGCGGCCTTGAGCCCGCCCTGCGCCATCACACAGGCAACAGCGAGGCAGCACTGGATTTTGACACAGCGCCCTTCTTACGGGGACACATCATCAGAGATGAAGAGCCTGCTCCCGCTTCGCCTGCACACATTTCGATCCTTGCCGCGCTCATACAAGAACTGAAACGAGGTCCGATAGATTCTCGCATTCACCGAAGACTTCGCAATTAAGCGAGGTGCCCATTTCCTGGAGCTTAATCAGCTTCAGCCTTATCTCGCAGCGAACTATCTATTTGATCGTTATAGATAATACAGTTTTCGGTTGAAATGGGAATAAAATCATTTCGCCACAGCCAGGGTCAGATTGCCGTGCGGCATGACCAGCATGCGCGCATCTTTGCCCTGCCTGGCTCTGGCCAGCTCCAGAGCCTGCTCAAGGGTTGCCGCCGGCTGAAAGAAGCACATCTCCGCCTTATCCCTCGGCAGAGCCGAGACCAGGATCAGATGATGCTGCATGGACTCCTTGGCCAGAAAAGCAGCCTTGTGCCCGCCAAACTCATACTCCCGACCGAAGCGCTCCCAGCAATCCTCGGCAGATGTCGCTTCCCTTGCCCATCGTTCGAAGACGGGATGGCCCAGCCCCTCGCAGCACTCCGCCACCAGGATGATGCTTCCTCCCGGCAGGGCGGCATTCTTGGCATTGTCAAGAGCCTTTTGCGCCTGGAAGAGATTGAGGTCTTTGGGCCTGCCCCCGGCACAGGTCACAACAATCTCCACCGGCTTAACGGCTCGTCGGTACATGCGATCCACGGTAGCAGCCCCAATGCGGTGAGCGGAGATAAAGTCGCCTGCAACCGACTGCACGATCTCTTTTTTGCCGTTCAGAACGACATTCAAGATGAAGTCCAGCCCCGCTATTCCAGCCGCGTCCTCCATGTCCTGGCGCACCGGGCTATCCAGCCTTCCCGTGATGGCGAGCGGATCTCTCATCAACGCATGGTTTTTGATCACAGAACGCTCCGAGCTTATTCCGGGCAAGACGGCTTTGGCTCCGCCGCTGTAGCCGGCATAATAGTGATACTCGATATTTCCTGTGGCCACGATCAGATCA
This sequence comes from Methanothrix sp., assembly GCA_963682135.1. Lineage (GTDB taxonomy): Archaea > Halobacteriota > Methanosarcinia > Methanotrichales > Methanotrichaceae > Methanothrix. The sequence goes on along the minus strand of OY821645.1, from coordinate 2,886,753 downwards.
GATGAGGCGACCGTCTCCAGGATCTCCACTGGCGTGCCCCGCCCTGTCTCGCCCAAACATACGCAGTTCTTGGGGTCATGCTGCATGTAAGGCAGGCTGGTGCAGCTGCGCAATAGCAAGCGCTCTTCTTCCACCGTCATCCTGCGGTGCGTGCCCAGAGCAAAGACAATTTTCAGATCGCTAATGTCCAGATCCTTAAGCCGGCGGATGAGAGGAGGAAGCATGAGATGACTGGGAGCAGGACGGGTGATATCGCTCACCAGAATGCTGGCTGATTTAGAGCCGGCAAAATCATCGAGACTCTTTCCACGGGCATGATCTATTGATCTATCAATCTCACCAGCAGGCGCGCCGGCAAGCTCCTCTGCCAGCACTACCTCTGCCCCTTCAGCCAACATCAGATCGAGGCACCCTTGACCATAACCAAGCTTGATCTTGCTGTTATTTGAATTCATAAACATATTAGTTCGTCTCTTGAGCGTTCTTTGTGGCTTTGTGCCTTTGTGGTTTGGTTTTCTCGGTAGGGATGAGAGACAAGTGATTACTACCACGCTCACCACAAAGGCACAAAGACGACTTATGTCTTCCAGATCACAGCGCGGCTGAGCATCTCGGAAAAGGCCTCGAAGATAGGCCGGTCCGTTTTCACAAGGAAATAATCAGCTCCAACCTGACTGCATGCCGCCCTGATTCGATTATTATGCTCCGCCAAGCGTCTCAAATACTCCTTTCGCTCATCCTCAGTAACACGGGTGATGAGTGGCAGGCCGCTCTCCATGTCCACGAACTTGACATCGCCTCCGAATCGAAGCTCCGTTTCTTGCGGTGCCAGCACTTGAATTACCACCAGCTCATGCCCGGATAGCCGGTAGATGCTGGATAGGACATCCTCGGTCTCTCCCAACAGGTCGGATATCAGGACCACCAGGCTGGTGGTCTTGAGAAGCGATTCCACCTGATCAGCGATGGCAAGCAATCCCGTACCCCCTCGGGGAGTGGTCCTGTCCAACGCCTCAATAGATTGAAAGAGATTTCTTCTTCCCCGCTTGGGCTCGCCTGGATAAAGCTTCTTGCAAAAGAGCGATATGGCATACTTCTCATTTTCCTGGGTAGCCAGATAGGCAAAGCCGGCTGCCAGGCGAGATGCATAGCCGAACTTTCCCTCATAGCCCATGCTGGCGCTGCCGTCCAGAAGGATGTGCACCACCAGGCTTCTCTCCTCCTCATGCTCCCGGATATAGAGCTTCTCAGTTCGACCGTAGACCTTCCAGTCTACCAGCTTGAAGTCGTCTCCTTTGCGGTACTCCCGATAGCCGACCGGACTGATGCCGTGTCCAAAGCGCAGGGACTTTCTGCCTCCGCTGTAGGCGGTCGATACTCGCTTCCTGACAAGCAGTGAGAACTTCTCCAGCTCCTTGAAGAACTCTGTATCCATAATCTTTCCTGATCTCTCCTTGAAGACCTTAAAGAGACTGACTCTTTAAAATGTCCGTTACCACCTGGTCGCGGGTGAGACCCTTTCGCTCCGCCTCAAAGCCCAGGATAATTCTGTGCCTCAAGACAGGATAGGCCATGACATGCAGATCGTCTTTGGAAACATAGTTTCTGCCCTGCAGGAATGCTCTGGCCTTGGCTGATAGAATGAGGCCGATGGTGGCCCTGGGGCTGGCTCCGTAGGCGACGCCCTCCCACTTGCGTGTGGCCAGCACGAGATTCACTGTCGCAGCCTTCAGATCATCGGAGACAGGCATATCGCGGCAGAGCTGCTGCAGTGCGATCACCTCATCCTTGCTGACCACCGGCTCCACGTTGGGCTCACCGCGAATGGTGTATCTCTCCAGGATCTCCATTTCCTCTTCCTTGGATGGATATTCCATGAAAATCTTGAGCAAGAACCGATCCAGCTGTGCCTCGGGAAGAGGGAAGGTGCCTTCCATCTCAATAGGATTTTGCGTGGCCAGGATAAAGAAGGGTTTATCGAGAAGATAGGTCTTGTTTCCTACCGTCACCTGCTTTTCCTGCATGGCTTCTAAGAGAGCGCTCTGCGTCTTGGGAGATGCCCGGTTGATCTCGTCGGCTAAAACGATATTGGAGAAGACGGGACCTGCCTCGAAGCGGAACTTTTTGCTCTTATCGATCTCGTCAATGATGGTCGTTCCGGTGATATCCGCGGGCATAAGGTCCGGAGTGCATTGAATCCTGCTGAAATCAAGACCCAGACAGGAAGCAGTGGTCTTCACCAGCAGCGTTTTGGCGAGACCCGGATTGCTCTCCAGGAGGGCGTGGCCTCCAGCCAGAATGGCAACAAGGAGCTGCTCGATAGCCACATTCTGGCCGACCATGACTTTGTCGATCTCGCGCCGGAGCCTTTTGAACATCTCTGGTGCGCGGCTGTAGACTGCTTTCTGATCCTCCGACATTATTCTCTCCTTCTCTCACTTTCGGGAGGGGGTTTTCGGGTAATTATAGCTTTTCCCTATTGCTCTTTTTCTTGACTATATGGCAAGCCATTTGGGAACGACCTGATTTACCCATGCTCGCAAATCTTCATCCGCTTCCCCGATCTTTCTGTCAACAAGAATTCGCTTGACCGTCATCATCCAATTTACTCTGATTATGGAATCAAACAACAAACCGGTTTTATCAAATGCAGCCATTCCCTTCAAAATCAATCTCTCGAATGTGAGAAAGAGGAAGCTAAATTATGTCGCCTTTCTTTATAGGAAGGCACTCTCACACATTATAGCTACCTACATGCAGTTTAGAATCTAATCCATTCATCAAATTAGTATACAAGAGATATGTTTTGATAAAATCAGATCTCCTTGAAAATAGAAAATTTAGGTGAGCATAGCAGCGATCTGCATTTCCCGAGAGCTCGCGCATCTGAGTACAGTGCAGAACGTGGGCAGGCTTATCTTCTGAGTTCGGAATGGGTTCAGGAGTCTCCCTGTCGCTCTGGCCGCTATGCTCGAATCCATGGTCCGGATTCGAACCGGCAGTAATTGCTTCCCCGTTGGAAGCTTACCGTGGAGTAATGCACAATTTATGCTTTGCGACCAGATTTCGCCCGAGTTTAGCGGGGCGCTGCGGAGTTATTAGTTGCTGCGAGCTGAACACCTCGTTGCCTCGGTGCTTACACACCAGCTCTATCAAACTCGTCTTTTACGAGTACTCTAAGCGGTCTCTTTTCAGGAGCGGTTTCGGGCTTAGATGCTTTCAGCCCTTATCCGCGAGCACGTAGCTGCTCGGCATGCCTTGCCAGACAGCCGATAGACCAGAGGTGCCGTTCGCTTGTTCCTCTCGTACTAAAGCTAACTTCCCCTCAGACCGCAATACACCCCTAACAGATAGTAACCGACCTGTCTCACGACGGTCTAAACCCAGCTCACGATCTCCTTTAATAGGCGAACAACCTCACCCTTGGCCGCTGCTGCACGGCCAGGATGGAAAGAACCGACATCGAGGTAGCAAGCCACCGGGTCGATATGTGCTCTTGCCGGTGACGACTCTGTTATCCCCGGGGTAGCTTTTCTGTCATCTAACGCTCTCACCAAGAGAGCTGAGAGGTTCGCTAAGCCTGACTTTCGTCTTATCACCTCTTGCTATGCGAGGTAACATCAGGCTGACTTATGCCTTTACACTCTTCGTTGGGTTTCCGACCCAACTGAGTCAACCTTAGGGCGCCCTTGATATCTTTTCAAGGGCGTGGCGCCCCACCCAAACTGCCCACCTACCGAGGTCCTCTTCTCAGAGTTAGGGCGGTAGCTCCGAAAGGGTAGTATTCCAAGGGCGACTCCACTCGAACTGGCGCCCGAGTTTCGACGTCTCCTACCTATGCTCTACAATCAGAACCACAACCCAACGGCAGGCTGCAGTAAAGCTCCACGGGGTCTTCACTTCCCATTAGGGGTCTCCAGACTCTGCACTGGAACGTAAGGTTCACCGGGTACCAGCTAGGGACAGTGGGACTCTCATTGATCCATTCATGCAAGCCGCCAATTAAGCGGCAAGGTACTACGCTACCTTAAGAGGGTCATAGTTACCCCCGCCGTTGACAGGCCCTTCTTCCCGTTGAACCGGGTTTTCAGGTACCTGCACTGGGCAGGATTCAGTGATTGTACTAGTCCTTACGGATTCGCAATCACCTATGTTGTTATTAGACAGTTAGAGTCCCCTCGTCGCTGCGACCTGCTTCTTACAAAGCAGGCACCACTTATCCCGAAGTTACGTGGCTATTTTGCCGAATTCCCTTAGCTAGCATATGCCGACACGCCTTAGCCTTCTCAGCTTGGGGCACCTGTGTTGGTTCTCGGTACGGACTTTCAACTCCCTTTTCACGGACTCCTGGAATTTGCCAACTTACGTCATCACGTTTTCGCCTGTTTCTCGCCATTACGGCTCTCCGCAGGCTTCCGCGCTTGAACGCCCTGGCGCGGACGCTTGACATATCCGGAAGCGTCAGTTTTAATGTTGAAAGGTACAGGAATATTAACCTGTTTCCCATTTGGCGTACTCCGATTAAGGTACGTCTTAGGACCGACTGACCCTCGGCTGACGAACATTGCCGAGGAACCCTGGCCCATACGGCGATCGGGATTCTCACCCGACTTTGCTGCTACTGCTACCAGGATTTTCGTCTCTACGCGGTCCACATCTCCTCACAGAGATGCTTCTGCCCACGCAGAGCGCCTCCCTACTAGATCACCTTGCGGTGCTCCGTGGTATCGGTAATCGGCTTAGCCCCGTCAATTTTCGGGGCCCTGGATCTCGACTGGTGAGCTGTTACGCACTCTTTAAAGGATAGCTGCTTCTAAGCTAACCTCCCAGTTGTTTATGACCCAGGACACCCTTAAGTGTTGACACTTGGCCGATATTTGGGGACCTTAACCACGGTCAGGGTTGTCTCCCTCACGGACTAGAAGCTTACCCCCCAGCCCGGACTGCCGGTCTTCTACGATGACGGCGGTTTTGGAGTTTGACAAGAGAACAGACCCTTTCGGGTCCGGCTTCCCCAATCAGTGCTCTACTCCGCCGACTATCTCAGACCAGGTCATACTGCGATATGTTTCGGGAGGAACCAGCTATTTCCGACCTCGATTGGACTTTCACCCCTAGACGCAGGTCACGAGAGCGATTTGCATATCAACATCTCTAACGATCCTCCACGCAGCTTTCGCCACGCTTCGACCTACCAACGCCTAGATCGCCCGGCTTCGGGTCGCATACGGGCGACTGCACGCACTTGTATACGTCGCGCCTCTTTTCATGCGCGCTTGTCGCTTTCGCTACGGCTTCCTCTGTTAAAGAATTAGCCTCGCCGCCAATATGCACTCCCTGGTTCGTTCTTCAAAACGCATGTTAGAACGCCGGCAACCTCTCTCGTACAAGCACCTTGCGATGCCTTCCTTCGAGAGGAAGATCCTTGCGCGCCCTAACGCACTATCGCCAGCCAATTTCAGGCTCTTTGCACCTCCCTATTTGGGGTACTTTTCAGCTTTCGTTCACACTACTACTACGCTATCGGTCTCAAGATGTATTTAGCCTTGGAGGTTGGTGACCCCCAATTTCCCGCGCGATTTCCGACGCACGGTACTCAAGACACGGCCCCGGTCTTGTCAAATTACGACTACGTGGCTCTCACACTCTTTGGCAGGCCTTTCCAGGCCACTTCGACTTCTCTGACAAAACGTTTGGACCGGCTTATAACACCACATCTCCCTTGCGGGATTCGGTTTAGGCTGTTCCGCTTTCACTCGCCGTTAATAACGGAATCTCGGTTGATTTCTCTTCCTGTCCCTACTAAGATGTTTCAATCCGGGACGTTCCCGATCCTTACGGATCAGTCCGAAGACTAGGATTTCCCATTAGGACATCCTCGGTTCAATGGCTCCATGCGCCTCGCCGAGGCTTATCGCAGCTTGGCACGTCCTTCGTCAGCACTTGAGCCGAGCCATCCCCTGGCTGGCATAAGCAGCTTATGCCCCACTAAACTCAGTGAGCGTCTGGTCGCAAAGCTTGTGCACGGCTTCACAGGACCGTCCCGTCAATGAACGGACCTCTGCCCTTCCACATCGAGTCTGCCTCAATGTGTGCATATGAATTTGGACTTGCTGGGATTCGAACCCAGGGCCTCCGCCTTGCAAAGGCGGCGCTCTACCAGCTGAGCTACAAGCCCGGGTTATCATTGCCCAGCTAATAATCAGAATAGCTGGCTAATTTCTCTTGTTTGGTCTCGGTCGACATTTTCAGCTTCCAACTGGTTAAGGGGACGGGTATGCAGTTTCGCATACCCAATAACGTTAGGAGGTGATCCAGCCGCAGATTCCCCTACGGCTACCTTGTTACGACTTAACCCCCCTTGCAAAGCCCAAATTCGAACGCCTCCAAAGGAAGCGCTCTCATTCAGACCCTACTCGGGTGGTTTGACGGGCGGTGTGTGCAAGGAGCAGGGACGTATTCACCGCGTTCTGTTGAAACGCGATTACTACGGATTCCAGCTTCATGAGGGCGAGTTGCAGCCCTCAATCCGGACTAAGATTGGCTTTAGGAGATTACCATCCCCTTTCGGGGTAGATACCCATTGTACCAACCATTGTAGCTCGCGTGTAGCCCGGGATATTCGGGGCATACTGACCTACCGTTGCCCATTCCTTCCTCCGCTTTAGCAGCGGCGGTCCCCACAGTGTACCCGTCACTCCGGAGAGTACGCTGGCAACTGTGGGCGTGGGTCTCGCTCGTTGCCTGACTTAACAGGATGCTTCACAGTACGAACTGACGACGGCCATGCACCACCTCTCAGCTAATCCGGCAAAGTCTTCAGCCTGGCCTTCATATTGCTGTCGGTCCCGGTAAGATTTCCGGCGTTGAATCCAATTAAACCGCAAGCTCCACCCGTTGTGGTGCTCCCCCGCCAATTCCTTTAAGTTTCAGCCTTGCGGCCGTACTTCCCAGGTGGCTCGCTTCACGGCTTCCCTACGGCACCGACAACGGTCGCACCGTGGCCGACACCTAGCGAGTATCGTTTACGGCTAGGACTACCCGGGTATCTAATCCGGTTCGTGCCCCTAGCTTTCGTCCCTTGCCGTCAGGTCCGTTCTGGTGAGACGCCTTCGCCACTGGTGGTCCTTCAAGGATTACAAGATTTCACCCCTACCCCTGAAGTACCTCTCACCTCTCCCGGCCTCGAGCCAGACAGTATCTCCTGAAAGCCTGACAGTTAAGCTGCCAGATTTCCCAAGAGACTTATCCGGCCGGCTACAGACCCTTTAGACCCAATAATAACGGTTACCACTCGAGCCGCCGGTGTTACCGCGGCGGCTGGCACCGGTCTTGCCCGGCCCTTGCTATGCAATGCTTTTTAGGCATTACGACAGCCAGATTTGTAACCTGGCACTCGAGGTCCCCTTATCGCTGTTTCCAGCATTGTAAAGTTTTCGCGCCTGCTGCACCCCGTAGGGCCTGGATTCGTGTCTCAGAATCCATCTCCGGGCTCTTGCTCTCACAACCCGTACCCGTCGTAGGCTAGTAGGTACGCTACACCCACTACTACCTGATAGGCCGCAGATCCATCCTTAGGCGCCGGAGCTTTAGATCTCGATGCATTCCAGCAATCGAGATCTATCGGGTATTATACCCAGTTTCCCGGGTTTATCCCCGTCCTAAGGGTAGGTTATCCACGTGTTACTGAGCAGTACGCCATGTATTGCTACATTCGACTCGCATGGCTTAGTCGAACCTCGATAGCAGTAACCTCTGGCAGGATCAACCAGAATTCATATCCTTCTAGGAAGTTTTAAACTCAATCATGTTATTCCGAAACCAGTCGGAATTGGCTGAGTCGCCAAGACCAATGTCAGACACGAAAAATCTCGCGTCTCCATTTGTTTTAATCGCAGCTTCGAAGCAGGTTCAGCCATCTAATGCTGGACCCTGGATTTTCAGGTGCGACGCCTCATCGGCCCAATTCTGTACGCATCACTACTATTTAAAGGTTGCCTTTCAGCAGACCTCTTTAGCGTCGATTATTGGACCAGCACAAAAGGAGTTCGTACTATTTATAGCTTTCGAGTCACTTGGACTTGACCATGAGGAGAAGTCGCGAAGGAGACACGAAAACATGAACTCTTTTCGGCAGCCATTGTGATCGAAACTCGTACTTAAGGATTTCGCCCCATCTGATCCCCAGGTTTGCATCTGGAGAACGAAGCGGATCCTGCGAGCCCATCGCATCGGCCTTCTCACCTAACGGAGGACCCGTATTTATAGGTAGCGCATCGAAGAATCAGGCAATTGGAGTAAGAAATTTTATATAATAATATTCGTAATAAATCAATTCGATCATTAATGCCTACCTATCACAAAAAAAGGCTAAAATAGATAATTAACTTCGCTTGAGAATTATTAGGGTTACGTCTGAAGAAGAAATCTTTGACTTGGAATAATCCATAAGACTCTTCTCCGCGACCATCAATATCTCAGAAGCAGGACGATGTCTGTTGTTTATGATCAGATCTATCAGCCGCTCTATACCGAAATGATCTCTGGAGCCATTCTCCAGATCGACAACGCCATCGGAATACATGACCATCACATCACCTGGCTGAATGGGTATGAGCGTCCTTTCAAGCTCCATTCTATCCAGCATACCAAGAGCGATACCGCCACCACCCAATGTGTCCACCATTCCACCCGGATCGACAATGAAAGGCGGATTGAAGCCAGCATTCACATACTCTAAGGTATGGTTTACTGGATCCAACAGCGCATAAAAGCATGCCAGATTTGTTCCATGACCATACTGATTTATCTGCGAATTCAGTTCGCTGATTGCTTTCGCCGGATCCAATTTATCAGGCGAAGCACGGATGAGCGTTCGCGACATGATGGCAAGCATAGCTGCCTGGACACCATCCCCACCTACACCCGCCATAGCGAAGGCTATCTTATCATCAGCTCGGGTAATATCGTAGAGATCAAAACCATCCATATCCGATGGCCAGTAAAGCGTCTGAATATCATATTCTTCTTCCTGGGGCACAGTCGTGGGAACGAGGTTACGCTTTACCCCTTCTAGAAAGGCCATTTCCTTGCCTGAGCCGCCCCGCAAAACCGCTTCAGCTTCTTGCCTTCCCACGTATCCCTTCAGACCCTGCACCATTTTATTGAATGATACTGCCAGAGGAGCCAGTTCACCAGAAGTCCCAGCGATAACATCAAACTCGCCACGGGAAATTTTTGCAGCTGCATTGGAAAGCGATTCGATCTGGCCATCGATTCTTCTGCTCATCCACCATCCGGCCCCCAATACGGAAAAAACGGTGAGAACAAAGATGGTCAGCGCGTATTCCCAAACCCTTCGCGAAGCCTCATTCAAGCCGGCAGTTGCGCTCATAGCAACATCCTTAACACCGGAATCTATGTATCGAGCTGGCAGGCTCATCTCTTCAGCAGGATAGGCAATGCAAACGATCCAGCCGAGTGTTGCTATGCGCGAGAAAGCCACATAGCCGTCCCCATCCTCCAGCCCGATCACACTGGAGCCGGAGCTTTCTTTTATCATGTTTTTGCCCAGAGCCCTAACTTCGGGGTTGTTGGATTCAAATAGATTATCCGTTACGAAGAGCTCTTTCAGATCATTTTCCGGCTTATTTTTTGATCGATATATTATCAAGCCGGACGAATCCATAATGAAGGGATAGCCCCTACCCCGCAGGGATGACAGATCGCTGTAAATCGGATATAAAGAGACATCCATTCCCGCAATGCCTGCAAACACGTCTTTTCTATAGAATGGAGTTGTAATGGTAATTGCATAATCTCCCTTATCACTCGTGTATGGCCCGGTCCAGATAGTCTTCTTCTTTTGCCTGGCCTGATCATAATACGGCATATCCTTGTAACCGAAGGGCGCCGTGTTACTGAGAGTCTTGTTACTATAAGGCCATACAGCCAGCACCCCATCCTCGGTTCCGATATATGATAGATACTGTGATGATTTGGTCTTGTGAAGTGCCTGCATAATCTTGGCAGGAGCACATAGTGACCTTATGGTGGCATCTCTTATATCGGAAATTGTCTGATTGGAATCTATCGGGGCAACCCATATTCCTGCCGGGGTACAGCTCTCATTTGTGGATCCGGCTGCCAAATAATCGGCAACCAGCTCGTTCTCAGAAGCAATGCGCCCGAAGAACTCATCATACTGACGAGACTTCGCGACAGCTAGCTGCACCTGATCGGCACCGCCTTGACCGACCTCCAATGCGGAACGATTCAAGGATTTGCTAAGGCTAGAGATATTACTTTGAACATCCACTGACGCATGGTTCATCTCCACTAAAGATATGATCCCTAGAACTACCATAGGCAGCAGAGCAAAAGCTAGCAGAACAAGCAGGAGCCTTTCTCTTAATCCATCGATGCCAGCCATTTTATATTCCATTGACCAGGTAATATAAACTCTTTTCAGCATTCCCTGCAAAAACTATTTATTGGCACCATAGGAATAAATATTGTGAAAGGGCCCTATGAATTTCTCCAACCCCTGAGCAGGCTGACCCAGGCTTACCTCCGCTTTGAAAGAACCATATGGGCAATGAATGCTGCAATAATTTCCATTACAGTATACGCCCTGGCAGAGGTTATCGGCCTTCCCGGCTTTATGAGCTTCTATTATCAGGATGACTCTCTCCTCGCAGCTTTACCCGCAGTTCTCTCCATAATCATCGGCTTGGCCGCAGCCGCGCTCATCAAGAGGCGGAAAAAGGCAGACATATTTCCGCTCCTGGGACCCCAGCTCTCCGAGAAAGCCAAAACCGCTTACGACAATCGCGATGCTGATTCTCTGCCCATGCAAGACCTTGCCAGAGAGATCAAAGCAAGCCTGAATAGAATCAAGCCTTCAGATATCCTCAATTCACGACGGATCAGCAGCAGGGCACTTATTATCGTAATTATATCAGGTGCGGCCATTCTCTTGGCGCAGAGCGATATTATCAATCCATCGGATTTTCAGTCCCTTGCCGATTTAAGGGACAGAGCCCTTTCTGCTTTTGAGAATGAAATTCCTGCGCAAAGCGCAAACCAGGAAATTAACCTCACAGGAAACCTTTTCGGCAATCCCTCTCTGGCTATCTTAAATGAGAACAAGATGGAAATTATGCTCTATCCGGGAATAGGAGCAGGATCTCTGGCCAGAAACACAGAGCCGGTGGAACGCGTCTTCTCGCAATCCCAAGCAGGAGACGCAACCGCAGTTTCATCTGAGCTCTATATCGAGAGCCTTCCCCCCGAAAACAAAGATATAATCAAGAGATACTTCACGATTCTTTCCCAAAGCGATAGATGATAGTTACCAGATTATCGTTTCCTCGGTTATCTGATGGTACCTCTTTTATCCAGACTTTGCATGGCTAATTATCTCCATTAAAAGCGCTTTTCCTTCTTTTGTCGAGAAGAGCGGGATATCCCAATCCACTGCCACCTGCCCTTCTTTGCGGTAGACCATCACGCCTCGCCTCTCCCAGGCAGGGGTCTTGGCCAGATTTATGCCCTTCTGGAAGACAAGCTCATGAATCTCCGGCTCCCTTAACCCACGCAGCTTTTCCATTGACCGGGTCTCATTGAGACCCTCCTCTCGCAACAGGTAAAAGCCGTAAGAAAAGACATGATTTCTCCAGGTTTCATTCTGCCGCTCCACAAGGTAGCTGCATATCTCCTCCTGACAAAGAGGAATCGTGCGACAATCCATGGAAACGAGCCTGTGAAGTTCCAGAGATAGCGCCGCCGAGAGAAAACCTGCGACCAGCGAATCGATCTTTTCCACTCTACCGGCAAAGGGCGCATCAAGAAAGACCAGGCTGATCTCATCAGAGAATGTGAAGGCCAGAGCGGGAGTGGGCCCAAAATCCAGTAAGAATTTCTCCACAGCGGCTACCATCGATCCGGCAAAATTGATGTCGTAGGGCTTTGAGCTTTCCTCCAGCACCTTTTTAAAACCTCTTCCGTCCGCTCTTACTACCAGTGGCGCGCGAGCACATAGGCCGGAATAGATCTCCCAGCTAGTCGACTTTGCGCTGATCCTTTGCATTGCGAGTCAGGTGCCGGATAATGACAATATCGCCCACTGCAGTAACCCAGCGATAAGGTATTACAATCCCCTTACCCTTTTGATCAAATAGCTCCCGGTTCACGTCTCCCAGAGCCAGGCCGCTCACCACGCCGTTCTCAGGGTCAAGCACGGCATCTTCTACCCTGCCCACAAAGATGCCCTTTTGAGTATAGACATCCTGGTCCAGGAGCGATGTGATCTCTACATTCATCCAAAATCCCATAATAAAATTCGTGTATCGGATATTAACTTTGCTCTGGAAAAATGACTGGATAATTCGGATCATATCCGGGATAGTTATTCCAGGGATCGTAGCTGGACTTTCCATCAGAAAGAAGACTATAGATATTATATCCGGGATAATCCGTGCTAAATCCCGTGGCAAATCCAGTGGAGTATTGGCTTAAATTCTGAAGCTTATTCTGCCCGTAAGAAGGCTCACTTTTATTATATCCCAGGTTAAAATGAGACGTATAGTAGTCATCCGGATATTTAAGCGTCCCATTGTTAACAGAAAATCCCCTTGGAGATCCTCCCCAGCTCCAGAGACTGCCATCAATCGCGAATGAGCGATCTAAAGAAAGCACCTTGCCCTTGACATCCGATGACGATGCAGCTACCGATAAAGAGGACAGGGAATTATGAGAATCATCGCTGTAGCTGTCCACATATTGCCATACGACCCCACCCCCGCACAGACAAAGCACCGTGAAGATGGCGATCAAAGCCGGAAGAATCCATTGTTTGCACATCTTTTCGACCCGCATCGTCTGGACCTACATCCGCTGTTTTTGGTCTCATGGCATAAAAATATGTGGTAAACCCGAAACCAGGCCCAAGCCGCTACTGCCTCAGAATATTCAATCGTGACAGGTAGATCTATAATACAGAAAAGAAAGAATGCATGGAATATGAAAAGAACATCTTCTTTTGCCGGGTCCTTTGGAGGAGGTAGCAAAAGGTGATAGTAGTTGGCATATGCGGCAGTCCCCGAAAGGCCGGAAATACAGAGTTCCTCTTAAATGAAGCCCTGTCTGTGGCCAAAGAGAGGGGCTTTGAGACTGAAAGGCATCTCGCATCAGAGATGTGTGTAGATTTCTGTAATGACTGCGGGGATTGCAGCAAAGGAAAATCCTGTCCTAAAGGGGACGATATGATGCAACTCCTCTCCTCGCTGGAAAGAGCAGACGGTATCATCATCGCCACGCCGGTCTACTTTGGAAGCGTGACTGCTCAGCTTAAAGCAATCTTCGACAGGACTATCCCGCTACGCAGGCAGGGCTTTCGTCTCAAGGATAAGGTCGGCTGCGCCCTCAGCGTTGGTGGAGCCAGAAACGGCGGCCAGGAGAAGGCGCTGGATACGGTGCACGCCTGGATGCACATCCACGGCATGATAGTAGTTGGCGATGATGCCCACTTCGGAGGCATTGCCGTTCGGCCTGCGGCTGAGGATCGCATCGGCAGAAAGACGGTCGTCGCGAGCGCCAACAAGCTATGCGATCTTCTGGAGAGAACGGAGAAGAAGAAGAGCTGCTGGGGCGGAGATTGAGACAAAGGTATCTGGGTGAAAAGGGCCTAATCGGACTCATAGCATTCCTGAGCGCCTTCGTTCCGCTATCCACTGACCTTTATCTTCCCGCATTGCCCGGGATGGCCAAATTTTTCGGGGTATCAACCGACCTGGCCAATCTCACTTTAATCCTGTTTTTTGTCTTTTTCGCAGCAGGAACTCTCTTTTGGGGTCCGCAAAGCGACAAATACGGACGCAGACCGGTACTGCTGATTGCTCTGTCCATCTATTCTGTGGCCGGCTTCCTGTGCGCGGGTTCAGTGGATATCTACCAACTAATACTATTCCGGATCCTGCAAGCCCTGGGTGGAAGTGGGGCTTTTGCCGTAGCCACCGCCATAATAAAGGATGTCTACGACAGAAAAAACAGGGAGACGATTTTAGCTCTGGTTCAGTCCATGGTACTCATATCTCCCATGGCCGCACCCGTCTTAGGCGCCCTCTTGCTTCGCATTACCTCTTGGAGAGGAGTGTTCCTGATTCTGGGAGGAATCGGCCTGCTGGCGCTGGCGGGAAGCATAGCTTTACAGGAGACGACCGAGAAACGCTATACTGGAACGGCAGGGCAGGCCTGGGGGAGGCTGGGCAAAGTGGCAAAAAATCCTGGCTTTGCCTCCTTGCTCCTGATCTTTTCATTGCTCAGCGTATCCAGCATGGCATTTATAGCGGCATCCTCGTATATTTACATAAATGGATTCGGCCTGAGCGAGCAGGTTTACAGCTACTATTTTGCCTTCAATGCTCTGGGAATGATCACTGGGCCCGTGTTATATCTGCGGCTGGCCCGACGTTTTTTGCGCCGATCAATTATCATAACCTGCTTTGCTGTCATCTCGGCCAGCGGACTATTGATCCTTCTTCTAGGAAGCATCAAACCCATAATATTTGCCCTGGTGCTGCTGCCTGCTACGCTTATGGCCAGTTGTGTGCGCACTCCCGGAGCCAATCTGATGTTAGAGCAGCAGGAAGAAGATACCGGCTCAGCTTCGGCTCTCATGAGCTGCTTTGGCATCTTTATGGGCAGCGTCGGTATGACCATAATCTCTCTGCCCTGGAGCAATACCATTCAGGTTCTGGGAACGATGAATATCCTGGCCGGTGTGACATGTCTTGCCTTGTGGCTAATGCTTTCCCAAAAGCCGTTTATAAAGCAGATTCCTGAAAACAAGCCATCCTCCCAGACAACTCAAAACGTTTATAATAGCAAATAACCTATGGGACCTATTCATGGAATCGAATCTGAGGGTGTAGTATGGATATCAGATTTGGTGAAGAACAAATTTTCCGCCTGCTGCCCACACTTAGCATGGATGAAGCACGGGAGAAAGCATGGGATAAAAAAACCACAGTCTTTGGTAGCGGTCTTACAGGGCTTTTCTCTCGTCCTAAGTCTGAGGACGTCAAAATCACATACAACGAGTTTCGTTATGAGCCGTTCTGGCATATAGCCTGCAATGTGCACTACGAATACGACCGCACACGTTCCTATAACGTCCCTGTAATTGCTCCAGAGGTAAAACGTGTAACTGTAGATGGAAAAGATTATACAATTGGGGCAGAACCACGGCAGTTTGCAATTACCGGAACCGAACACTGCATGGAAGAATGCAGTACTGAAATTATCTTTGACGCCGTGCGTGGAAAAGAACAACAGTGGGAAAAATACTTACGCTTTGACAAGGAGACAGTAATCGATATTGAAAAACTGTCAAGCGAGGGATGCATTGTTGTGATGCCAGAAATGCATGCAAGCGCCGCAGTACGTCAGGTATTGGCATCTATGCTGCGACCGATCCAGGCAGACACAATTCATGAGGAAAAAGCAAATATCCACATTGTGGACCTATACTTTAGACCTGTCTACGCGTTCGAATATAAATGGGAGCCAAAGGGCAAGACAACGGTAGTCGAATTCGATGGTCTCACGGGAGTCATGACTTCCGGGGGTGTAACATTGCGACAGCAGTTCGAGAAGATGATCACTCGCGATCTCATTTTCGATGTAGGAGCAGATGCTGCCAATCTATTACTGCCTGGAAGCAGCATTGCGTTTAAAGTTGCTAAGTCAATGGTGGATAGTCATAAAGTCCCCGAAAAAAGATAAAAATTCAAAACGACTACCACAGCTTTTGGTGGCACGCAAATTATTGTATCATCCAGCAACGCAAGTTACCGGCAACACACAGATATAGATTACTATGGATGAAGGCATTAACCTTCATCTTTTTTCCAGTTCGAGCAGACAATATTGATAGGGCAAGCCTTCTGGTTTCTCATAGAACTTCTCTTGCAGCCGTCGATAGATGTCTTCAATCAGCTCTTTGTTATCCGGATTGAGTCCGATTTGCATCGAGGATTCACTCCAGGCCCTGACTACACGGGCCAGGGTAGCCGCAAGCTCGGACCTTTTCTCTGGGTCATCCAGCCTGTCCTGCGCTTTGCAGAAATAGGCGCACGGGACAGTCAAAGGATCAACGGCATTGATCGCAAAACAAGCCCTGAGATCGTCTTCATCCAGCAAGCCGGACATTTCATGAGGCGTCGCAAAGTAATCCGGTATAAAAATGGCCTCAAGCTCCGCCCTGGAAAGCTTCTTCTCCACATACAATTCCTGGCAAATATCCCGTAGGTTGTTATATCCGGGCGAAGCCGGCCACTGGTCGTCTCCTAGATTGGCAAGGTTGGCAAGAAACAGGGCTCCTCCCTTAACCAGCGATGTCGAGCATTCTTGCAGAAACGTCCGAAAATCATCTTTCCACTTTTCCGCAAATTTTCTGCGCTGACCATCATTGAGCTGGTTGGGCTGTATGCAGAGAGGATGGCGGAAAAAATCAGCTCCAACCGTTTGGGCATTCATCCAGTGCAATGCAGTTGAGGAAAAACCGATCTGAAGTCTGCCTTTTATCTCAGGAAATGGTTCATAAAAGGACCGCTGGATGTACCGGGCCTCTACGTGCTCCAACTTCGCCAGAGCCGAGGCGGCCCAGAACGCCAGAAAATTCGCCGGATCCGCCAGATCGATATAGACCAATTTGATGGCCAGGATAGGATTCACCTCGTGAATCAGACGGATGACCTCTTCAAACAACTCGCTGGAATTCACGCCGTCTGCGGCTCCATAATCGGCGATCACAAACGCCTCATCGGCGCTCATGGCAGCGATCTGCGCCGAGATGCGCCGGATGTAGGACGCCATCCTGGGCAGTACCTCTGCATTCACTGCCCGGGCCGTATCTGAGATCCGGCTGTAATCCTCGGTCATAGTCGGCGAATATTGTTGTGATGAAACCGTTCTTTCGTTCTTCATGGGCTTTACCTCATTTGTCTGGTGTCAACTCTTATACAACCGTTGCATAATAGATGAATGAGTCTCCAGCGACTTTCTGCCTCTCCATGGAAGCCTTATTATCTCATAAATTGAGATGGTAAGCCATGTTCATGAAGAGACATGTGCTCACCATGCGAGAGTTCTCCAGAGAGGAGATCGACTCAGTCCTCGATCTGGCCGCGTCCCTGGAGCCTTATGCGCGAGGACAGAAGAGCAATATGATGGCAGGCAAAATCCTGGCTCTGCTTTTCTTTGAGCCCTCCACCAGAACGCGCATGTCATTTGAGACGGCCATGAAAAGGCTGGGCGGAGGCGTCATCAACCTGGGGCCGGCAGAGGGGTCCTCCATCTCCAAAGGCGAGTCGCTGGCGGACACAGTGCGTGTCATTGGCGGCTATGCCGATGCCCTGGTCATCCGTCATCCCAAAGAAGGCTCGGCCCGCCTCGCCTCCCAGTTCTCACCTGTGCCCGTGCTCAACGCCGGGGACGGTGCCGGGCATCATCCCACTCAGACACTTCTGGACCTTTACACCATCAAGAAAGAGAGCCATCTGGAAAATCTGAGCATTGCCCTTGTCGGCGATCTGAAATATGGCCGCACGGTTCACTCTCTGGCTTATGCCCTCTCGCTCTTCGGAGCCGATATAACTCTGGTCTCTCCCGCCAGCCTGAGAATGCCTGATCCCATTAAGGCAGACCTCTCCAGCAAGGGTACTCGCGTTCGCGAGACCTATGACCTGGGAGATGTGATCAACAACGTGGATGTGCTTTACATGACACGCATTCAGCGCGAGAGGTTCCCAGACCCGGTAGAGTATAATAAAGTGGCCAGTTGCTACAGGATCACGCCCGAGTTCATGGCCGGGGCAAGAGAGGGGCTCATTGTCATGCATCCTTTGCCGCGCGTGGACGAGATTGCCCCATCCGTGGATGGGACGCCGCACGCTCGCTACTTCCAGCAGTCCTTCTATGGCGTTCCCGTTCGCATGGCTCTTCTCAAAATGCTTATTGGCGGGGGTAGCTAAAATGTCAGAGATTAAAGATGTGCCAAAGGGATTGCGGGTAAAGCCCATCAACAATGGAACGGTGATTGACCACATCGCCGGAGGCCAGGCGCTGAATGTTCTCAAGATCCTGGGAATAGCCGGCACAACAGACGCCACAGTCTCCGTGGTCATGAACGTGGAAAGCAGGAAACTGGGCAAAAAAGACATCGTCAAGGTGGAGGACCGCGAGCTGTTCGAGGAAGAGGTGAACAGGATCGCTTTAATTGCCCCGGCCGCATCTATCAATATCATACGGGACGGCAAAGTCATTGAAAAGCGAACTGTGGATCTGCCCGATGAGATTGTAGGGGTGGTGCGCTGCCAGAATCCCAACTGCATCTCCAATACCCTCGAGCCCATAAAATCCAGGATGCTTGTCAAGACCAAGAACCCGGTCTTGCTGCGCTGCCTCTATTGTGAGCAGCCTCTCACCGACAGAATCGCGGAATACTTGATCTGAACGAATGCGAAAGTATAAATCAGGTTTAAGGCATGTCTTGCCCCGGATTAGTTGAAGTTCATTTAAGCTTAGGATGGAGTAAAAGATGACTGTGAAAAATGGCGATTTCATCAGAATTGATTACACGGAGAGCGTTGAAGGGCAGGTAATTGCTGCCACGGATAAGGACATTGCGACAGAAAAGGGAATATTTGACGAAGAGGCCCAGTACGGGCCACACCTCATAGTAATTGGCGCAGGCCAACTCGTGAAGGGCTTCGAAGAAGATCTGATCGGAAAAGAGGTCGGTTACAGTGGCAAGGTGGAGATACCACCCGAGGGCGCCTTCGGACTGCGGGACCCCAAGAAAGTTGAGATCGTCCCCATAAACAAATTTAAGGATAAAAAGCCAGTTCCCGGCATGCGCGTAGGCGTTGAGAATAAGGTTGGAACCGTCACCAGAATATTCGGGCGAAAGGTAAGCGTTGACTTCAACCATCCTCTGGCCGACAGGACCATAGTCTATGAATACAGGATCAATGAGTTCATCGAGGATCTGCAAGAGAAGCTCAAAGCCCTCATCAAGACCTTTTCCCGTATGGATCTCGAAGCGGAAATAAAGGATGATGTGGCTATAATTACCGTTCCTTGGGAGCTCTCCTATTACAAAGAGTGGCTCATGATCAGGCGCGGCCTGGCGGATATGATTATCCATCATCTGGGGCTGAAAGAGGTAGACTATGTCGAGAAGCATACTGGTGAGCGCGTTACATCAGAGCTCATCTCGCCACCGGCAAAAGAGCCTGCAGAAGATGCAACTGGATCGCAAGAGCCGAATTCTGAGGATAAGACAGCGGCTTGAGAGAACAGTTGATTTTTCTTTTTTGACAAAAAAAAACACATGATTGGCTGCCGCCAGAATCCCTTTCCGGCAGCAGTGTTTGAAACCGTTTTTCTCGATCGTTTTTCCGATCTTTCCCCAAAGCTGACGCTGCGTTACTCGTAGGCTGGATCTTTAGAAAAAGTATCCGCCATGATTAGACCAGGACCAGCTACTGGAATAGTAGTAGCTCGCTCCACCCCATCCATAGACATTGGTTGCATACCAGGGGTCATAGACTACCGGGTCGTAGTAGTAATTATATGTTGGATAGACTACCGGCGTTGTGTAGTAGGTCGGATAGGTGTAAGTATATGTTGGATACCAGTAATTTGGGTAATAAGATGGATATCCCCAGCTATAGGTATACGAATAACCACCGGGATTCAGCCAATCGTTATATCTATGGCTGCCGAAATCATGATTATCACCACGACCATCGAAACCGTCATGACCACCGTGACCACCGAAACCGTCAGGTCCGCCATCACGGGGTGCAGATTCGAAATCGCCCATACCATCCAAGGCAGCGCCCACTGTAGCTAGCATTCCCAGCGCCAGGATTGACAACATCAGTTTTATTGAGTAGATTTAGATTCCTCCAAATACCCTGTTTATTAGCTTAATATTAAAAGGTGATTTTTATGTAGACATCACCTAATGTCTACATGAACCCTATATGCAGCTGTGCATACCAAAAACGCCTTTTTCCAGGCTTTGAGTGATGGACCGGATGTCTGTCAATCCCATGAGAACGCGATATGTTTGCCTTTTATTGGTTAGTGAGAGAGGTCTGGTTTGCGGAAGGGGATGGGTTAGCTGGGTTGAGGGGCGCGCCTTCTTCTTCGGGCACCTCAACATGCAGGGTGTAAAGCAGGTCCCTGATGATCTCCCAGGGGAAGGTGGATATGATGCGGCAGTCGGTCCTTCCCCAGTAGACTCCATCCTCGTCAATTCTTGCATCCGGAGAGTAGCTGGCCGCGACGATGAGATCGCCTTCCTGATATTGTCCCTGGCCTAAGAATTGTCTCTCAAATCTGAAATTGCCCAGCACACCCGGCTTTCCGTCGATTACCGGCTGGTAGAGATTGGGCTTATCCGCGCCGGCACTTATGAGAGCGCTGTACACAATATATTCGTTAGCAGTGATATTGGCGACCATTGGCTCTTCATAACGAGTCAGGACCAGCCAGGCAAGGTTATCAGCGCTATCTACGGTTAGGTTGTATCTCTGAAAGTTCACTCCCAAAGAGGTGACACCGTGAGTGGGCGCTTCAACGATGACTCTGTAATCCTTTGTAGTATTCATATCAAAAGATACATTATATGGTCCAACCGGTCCGGATTCATAAGCTGCAAATGCCGGCGCCGCAAGGCTTAGCACCAGGACCAGGATTAATTCTGCGCGCATTGCTATTGCAACTGTTTTTCAATCCATTTCATTCTTTTGGTCTTTTGGTGAGAAAATCAGACCACAACTGGCGGAACGCGCCAGGCGCTAATCATAGGCGAGCAGGTCTATTAGCCTCGCATCATCAAGAGCCCTTCCCACGGTGAAAATGATATAAAGCTCAATATCGCGGGGTGTGCGCGAGGGGCTCTCCCGGACGAAATCCTCAAGCCGGCAAAGAAGCTATGCAGCGGCATGCTGCTCCCGCCATCCATGACCTGAGCACTTCGCCTCAGTCGCAGCATTTGGCTGTACCTGAAGGCAGGGTTAGTTTGCTGACCAAAGATTTCCTCTGATCCTAAAAAGGATGGCAGCTCGTGCCTCTGCCCCCGGCTATCCATCCTTTATAATGGTTGGACTCTAGAAGAGCTGAGGCTGATCCTGAGGGTCGACTATATGCCAGAGATTATCTTCCCTTCCGTTTCCAAAGAGATCTCCGGGGGCTTGGTCCAGGGAATAGAGGTAGAGCGGCCAGCCCTTGAATGTGGTCTGCTTTGATCCATCGGTTCTGGTTATGGCGGCAAAGTCAGCGGTTCTCAGACTGTCCGGCACAGTTATTGTCTCGGCATAGAAGGGGGGCCATTTGGAAGCACAATCGTCGTAACAGGCGCTAATGCCGCCTGCGCTGCCGTCATCTGAGAAGTAATAAAGAGCAAAACCGCTCTGGTTCACCAGATAGTAGCCTAGAAACTTGTCTGACGTAAGGTTCACACTGTAATTGCTCTCTGCCTGAGCCGAGATCGATAGAATCGATACTGCGAGGAATAAGAGCACAAGCTTGCAGCTTCTTGACATGTTTTTCACCGTCGGTTTCTTATCGGCCTGATAATTAAGGATTTGCCATTGGCTCAGGATAAACAGTAACGTTTCCATTAGAGGAGTCTGGCGATTCATCCAGCGCGACCAGGATGGAAATAAGTATGCTTTCCATAACGTTTGAATTTGCTGGTACGCCGGAACATGTATTACTTGAGACGTCGAGATTCGATGAGTTCGAGGGCAAGACGAAGCGGAGGGTCACAGATTTATTCCAGACAGTTGAAGATCGTGAAGGCATATTCAATTCAGGGATGAAATGATCAAGAAATAGTCATAAGGAACAATGGAGGAATGAAGAAAATGGCAAGCATAGTACACTTTGAGATACCTGCTGATGATATGCAGAGGGCAAAAACATTCTATTCCAACCTATTCGGATGGAATATAGCAGGCATGCCAGGCATGGATTATATGATGATCGATGTCTATGGCGCTCCCGGTGGGGGTATGATGAAGAGAATGCACCCCGACCAACAAATTATAAACTACATAGGAGTGCCATCCGTGGATGATTACGCAGCGAAAATAGAAAAGCTGGGCGGAAAGATAATCGTCCCCAAGAAAGCCGTTCCCGGAATGGGATATTTTATAGTCTGTATGGATACTGAAAACAACCCCTTTGGTATCTGGGAGATGGACCCAACAGCGAAATAGTGGCGCGAGAGGACTTCCCGCTTCGTCCTTGGCAATCAAATTAACGCAAAGAACCCAGCAGCTCCTGCAAGTTGAAATATTCGTATCCGCCGTACTGGGCAGGAAAATCTCTTATTGCCAGCCAGAGATCGCCCGTTTCCGGATAAGCAATAAAGCTCCACATATTGGCGATATGGGCTTTGAACTTGCCCACCGGCTCCCTGGCCTGATAGGCAAAATCAGGATATAGGGCGCATATTGAGCAGAGGATGTTGTTTGTCCAGGAGGCGAAATTGACCGGACGGGTTACCCGGGTGTAAGGATCGTAGCGATCACCTAATATTTTTATGGCATTTTCTACATTTATTCGACCGTAGTACTGATGTATCAGCTGGCCGTATCTTTCGAAGCGGCTGGGAGCCTGAACATAAAAGTTGTAAGGGTCCTTGAGGCTATTCTGCCAACTCTCAATTGTGGATATATCCTTGAGCTCATTAACCGGCTGCTGATCGGCTACCATGTTGTAACCCGAATAGCCCATCCAGCCGGGATAGCAGTTGGAATGATTGGTCTGCCACAAGGCTTTGACATTTTCCATTGGATAGCGGACAGAGACCATCTTGGAGGACGTTTCTACTACGGCGGCCTTTTTGGCTTTGCCGTCTGCTACATGATAGGCAATGCCGGCAGAGCGCGGCGTCTCCCGGAAGATCTTGACGGCATCGTCTATCGTGCCGGCATGGGTCAGAAGATATCGAGTGAATATGGCTATGCCGCAGCCTTGCATGCTTTCATCTTGCATGGAATTCAGCTGGGTCATCATCTCAAATCCGTCCTCGTTCAGGCCGCCATCAAGCCCGATCATGCCGGGATAGGTCATGAATGCATGGCCGAATCCGTCATCAGGGTCGGCTATGACCATCATGCGGTTATCCAACTGCTCAGGCATATTGAAATTGTCTTCATTCTTGCCGAAGATCAGCCTTCCGTCTCCTCCAGCCCATTCATCCCAGGCACAAAAGCTGCTGCAGCCGCCGGAGGGAACAGGCATCGGAGAATTGGCATCAGGAATGGTCTTGCCATTTGTGTTTGATCCGGCGTCACATTGCCAGTAATGAGGATGAGCGTAGATGCACCATTGATCATAATTAGTATTCCAGAGCAGGATATCCTGCATGGTCACATCCGCTCCGGCGTCTTTTGCACCATCGGCAATTCCCCTCATCTCATCCTTAGATTCCTGGGGGATGAGGGGTTCTGCCTTTTGCTGGCCGATCCATATCATTTCCTCTGCCCGCTTGAGATCCGAGCCGGTCTGCTGGGCGACGTAAGCTATGGTTGCCAGAAGGGTTCTCTTGATCATCAGCTCAATCTTGGCGGCTAAGAGAAAGCCGTGCTGATAGCCGATCTCGTAGGGACTGCCCTTCAGATGCAGAATTTTAATGCCCTTATTTTCTTTAAAATATGCATTTTTAATGAGATGATTTCTTGCCCTTCCGGTCATACACCAGTTGTTGATACTGTAAATATAAAACAATGGCGAATGCACAGCATGATAAGGCAAGCTGGGTGATGTGAAGGCGGAATATGCGAATGCTAAAAAATTGTGCACCTGTCCGAAATCTCCAGGATCGTGCATGCGAGACGAAAGCCTTTTATTTCACTACCGAAAATAGGAAAGCAGGTAAGAAGAACGGTTGATCTTGACTGCCATATCGGTCATCGTCTGAATTGAGGCCATGATAAGAGGGGATGACTGGATAGCCGGGGCTTTAGACATCTGTTTTTAATATGACTATTTGATATAGACATTTACAGCGCATCTGTTTCCGGGGTGCCGCGAGTCGGCCTGCTGGCCTCCCGCGCAATGCCTCGGGCGTCGCTCAAGGCCGCGACCGGCCAAGGCCGTCAATCGTTTATTCTGCAGAATTCTCAGGATGAGATAAGCAGGACTGGTGCTTGCCATGGAAAGTCATGCGTTGAGAAAGTAGCTAGGAAAACAATTGCAATTGACGGCTATATCGGTCATCGTCTGAATTGAGGCCATGATAAGAGGGATGACTGGATAGCCGAAGTTTTAGCGGTTAATTATTATATAGCTATTATTATCAACCACAGATAACATGATGTGAAGATGAGTACCAGTCCTAAGGTGCGATATGAAGTATATATTTATCATGGTTTTGATATCACTAATCGCGCTTTGTCCCTTGATGGCCGCTCAGGGATATTCATCCAGTGATTGGCTTAAAATAGGAGACGATTTTGCCAAGATAAGATCCTATGACCAAGCCATCAAAGCTTATAATAAATCAATCGAGTTAGATCCGAATCTTTCAGCGGCATGGAGCGACAGAGGTTATGTGCTCCTGGAAATAGGATTGTATAATGATTCCATTAGAGCTTATGAAAAAGCTATCGAGCTGGAACCGGATTCTGCAACTGCATGGAGTGACCTGGGCAATGCGTTCTTGGAGTTTGGTTTGTATGATGATTCCATCAATGCTTATAACAAAGCTATTGAACTGGAGGCGGATTCTGCGAATGCATGGAACAGCCTGGGAGATGCACTGCAAAATTTGGGATCCTTTGCCGAATCCGCCAGAGCCTATGACAAGGCCATCGAATTGAATCCAACATTTGCCCAGGCCTGGAACGGCAAAGGCAATGTGCTTGAAACCCTGGAAAAGCAGAATGATTCGATTAAGGCTTACGATAAAGCTATTGAGTTAGATCCGAGATTGGCGATGGCCTGGTATGGCAAAGGCAACGCGCTAGAAAGCATAGGAATGCATAATGAATCCCTGCAAGCTTATGAGAAAGCCATCCGGCTGGAACGGGAACTGGCACTGGCATGGATTGGCAAAGGCAATGTGAAAAGCTTGCAAGAAAAGCATGCTGATGCGGCCAGTGCATATGATAAAGCTACAATGGTTTCTGCAAAATATCCGGGGCACAAAGATAATATTAATAATCCGAAAGATGCGAATGCATGGGTCATCAAGGGCCTTAATTATGAAAGAACGGGTGATTATAATAAGTCCCTCGAATCTTACAACCATTCAATAGAAATAGACGCAAAAAATGCGCTGGCCTGGAATAAGAAGGGCGATATGCTTGGCATGCTGGGAAATAAGGAAGAGGCCAGTGAGAACTATGAAAATGCGCTCGAGATTAATCCGGAATATATAACGGCTTGGAAAAATGCGGGAAATATCCGCTATTTGCTGGGCAGATACAATGAATCATTCGCAGCGTATGATAGAGCCTTCGAATTAGATCCAACGGATGCAAGCATATGGATCAAGAAGGGCGAAATTCTGGAAGACCTGGGCAATTACAGTGAATCAATTGATGCTTATAACAGAGCCATCAAGATAAATCCAGATTATGCAAGCAATCCAAAGTATACCACAGACCCAACAGATCCCAATGCCTGGTCTACGAAAGGGCAGACTCTTTTCAACCAGAGGAAGATCAACGAGTCACTCAAGGCCTATGACAGGGCAATCGAACTCAATCCAAGAGACGGAAATAATTGGGCGGGCAAAGGTAGAGTTCTCAATAGTCAAAGAAAATATAATGAATCGCTCAATGCTTTCGAGAAAGCCATCAAGCTTAATCCCAGGGAACCGAGCTACTGGAGTGCAAAGGCGGGCGTCTTATCCAGTCTGGGAAAGAAGAACGAATCACTTCAGGCTTATAACAACGCAATCGAACTCAATCCAAGAGACGCTAACAACTGGGCCGCAAAAGGAAGTGCTCTAAATCGTCAAGCTAAATATAATGAGTCGATCGAGGCATTCGAGAAAGCTATCGAGCTGAATCCAAAAGAACAGAGCTACTGGATCAGCAAAGCAGATCCCCTCGCAGGCCTGGGACGAAAGAACGAGTCGCTTCAAGCATATGACAGAGCTATCGAACTCAATCCAAAGGACGCTAACAACTGGGCAGCCAAAGGGAGAGCTCTCAATACTCAACGAAAATATAATGAGTCGATCGACGCCTTTGAGAAAGCTATCGAGCTGAATCCAAAAGAACAGAGCTACTGGATCAGCAAAGCAGATCCCCTCGCAGGCCTGGGACAGAAGAACGAGTCGCTTCAAGCATATGACAGAGCTATCGAACTCAATCCAAAGGACGCTAACAACTGGGCAGCCAAAGGGAGAGCTCTCAATACTCAACGAAAATATAATGAGTCGATCGAGGCATTCGAGAAAGCTATCGAGCTGAATCCAAAAGAACAGAGCTACTGGATCAGCAAAGCAGATCCCCTCGCAAGCCTGGGACAGAAGAACGAGTCGCTTCAAGCATATGACAAAGCTACCGAACTCAATCCAAAGGACGCGAACAACTGGGCCGCAAAAGGAAGAGCTCTAAATAGCCAGCGAAAATATAACGAATCGATCGACGCTTTTGAGAAAGCGATTGAACTGAATCCAAAAGAGACGAGCTACTGGATCAGCAAGGCAGATCCTCTAGCAAGCCTGGGACGGAAGAACGAATCGATTCAAGCATATGACAGGGCTATCGAACTCAATCCAAGGGACGCTAACAACTGGGCAGCCAAAGGAAGAGCTCTAAATAGCCAGCGAAAATATAACGAATCGCTCGACGCTTTTGAGAAAGCGATTGAACTGAATCCAAAAGAGACGAGCTACTGGATCAGCAAGGCAGATCCCCTCGCAAGCCTGGGACAGAAGAACGAGTCGCTTCAAGCATATGACAGAGCTATCGAACTCAATCCAAAGGACGCTAACAACTGGGCAGCCAAAGGGAGAGCTCTCAATACTCAACGAAAATATAATGAGTCGATCGACGCCTTTGAGAAAGCTATCGAGCTGAATCCAAAAGAACAGAGCTACTGGATCAGCAAAGCAGATCCCCTCGCAAGCCTGGGACGAAAGAACGAGTCGCTTCAAGCATATGACAGAGCTATCGAACTCAATCCAAGAGACGCTAACAACTGGGCCGCAAAAGGAAGTGCTCTAAATCGTCAAGCTAAATATAATGAATCGATCGACGCTTTTGAGAAAGCTATCGAGCTGAATCCAAAAGAACAGAGCTACTGGATCAGAAAAGCAGATCCCCTCGCAAGCCTGGGACAGAAGAACGAGTCGCTTCAAGCATATGACAGAGCTATCGAACTCAATCCAAAGGACGCTAACAACTGGGCAGCCAAAGGGAGAGCTCTCAATACTCAACGAAAATATAATGAGTCGATCGACGCCTTTGAGAAAGCTATCGAGCTGAATCCAAAAGAACAGAGCTACTGGATCAGCAAAGCAGATCCCCTCGCAAGCCTGGGACGAAAGAACGAGTCGCTTCAAGCATATGACAGAGCTATCGAACTCAATCCAAGAGACGCTAACAACTGGGCCGCAAAAGGAAGTGCTCTAAATCGTCAAGCTAAATATAATGAATCGATCGACGCTTTTGAGAAAGCTATCGAGCTGAATCCAAAAGAACAGAGCTACTGGATCAGCAAAGCAGATCCCCTCGCAAGCCTGGGACAGAAGAACGAGTCGCTTCAAGCATATGACAGAGCTATCGAACTCAATCCAAAGGACGCTAACAACTGGGCAGCCAAAGGGAGAGCTCTCAATACTCAACGAAAATATAATGAGTCGATCGACGCCTTTGAGAAAGCTATCGAGCTGAATCCAAAAGAACAGAGCTACTGGATCAGCAAAGCAGATCCCCTCGCAAGCCTGGGACAGAAGAACGAGTCGCTTCAAGCATATGACAGAGCTATCGAACTCAATCCAAGAGACGCTAACAACTGGGCCGCAAAAGGAAGTGCTCTAAATCGTCAAGCTAAATATAATGAATCGATCGACGCCTTTGAGAAAGCTATCGAGCTGAATCCAAAAGAACAGAGCTACTGGATCAGCAAAGCAGATCCCCTCGCAAGCCTGGGACAGAAGAACGAGTCGCTTCAAGCATATGACAGAGCTATCGAACTCAATCCAAAGGACGCTAACAACTGGGCAGCCAAAGGGAGAGCTCTCAATACTCAACGAAAATATAATGAGTCGATCGAGGCATTCGAGAAAGCTATCGAGCTGAATCCAAAAGAACAGAGCTACTGGATCAGCAAAGCAGATCCCCTCGCAAGCCTGGGACAGAAGAACGAGTCGCTTCAAGCATATGACAGAGCTATCGAACTCAATCCAAAGGACGCTAACAACTGGGCAGCCAAAGGGAGAGCTCTCAATACTCAACGAAAATATAATGAGTCGATCGAGGCATTCGAGAAAGCTATCGAGCTGAATCCAAAAGAACAGAGCTACTGGATCAGCAAAGCAGATCCCCTCGCAAGCCTGGGACAGAAGAACGAGTCGCTTCAAGCATATGACAGAGCTATCGAACTCAATCCAAAGGACGCTAACAACTGGGCAGCCAAAGGGAGAGCTCTCAATACTCAACGAAAATATAATGAGTCGATCGAGGCATTCGAGAAAGCTATCGAGCTGAATCCAAAAGAACAGAGCTACTGGATCAGCAAAGCAGATCCCCTCGCAAGCCTGGGACAGAAGAACGAGTCGCTTCAAGCATATGACAGAGCTATCGAACTCAATCCAAAGGACGCTAACAACTGGGCAGCCAAAGGGAGAGCTCTCAATACTCAACGAAAATATAATGAGTCGATCGAGGCATTCGAGAAAGCTATCGAGCTGAATCCAAAAGAACCGAGCTACTGGATCAGCAAAGCAGATCCTCTAGCAAGCCTGGGACGGAAGAACGAATCGATTCAAGCATATGACAGAGCTATCGAACTCAATCCAAAGGACGCTAACAACTGGGCAGCCAAAGGGAGAGCTCTCAATACTCAACGAAAATATAATGAGTCGATCGAGGCATTCGAGAAAGCTATCGAGCTGAATCCAAAAGAACCGAGCTACTGGATCAGCAAAGCAGATCCTCTAGCAAGCCTGGGACGGAAGAACGAATCGATTCAAGCATATGACAGGGCTATCGAACTCAATCCAAGGGACGCGAACAACTGGGCGGCAAAAGGAAGAGCTCTAAATAGCCAGCGAAAATATAACGAATCGCTCGACGCTTTTGAGAAAGCGATTGAACTGAATCCAAAAGAGACGAGCTACTGGATCAGCAAGGCAGATCCCCTCGCAAGCCTGGGACAGAAGAACGAGTCGCTTCAAGCATATGACAGAGCTATCGAACTCAATCCAAAGGACGCTAACAACTGGGCAGCCAAAGGGAGAGCTCTCAATACTCAACGAAAATATAATGAGTCGATCGAGGCATTCGAGAAAGCTATCGAGCTGAATCCAAAAGAACCGAGCTACTGGATCAGCAAAGCAGATCCTCTAGCAAGCCTGGGACGGAAGAACGAATCGATTCAAGCATATGACAGGGCTATCGAACTCAATCCAAGGGACGCGAACAACTGGGCGGCAAAAGGAAGAGCTCTAAATAGCCAGCGAAAATATAACGAATCGCTCGACGCTTTTGAGAAAGCGATTGAACTGAATCCAAAAGAGACGAGCTACTGGATCAGCAAGGCAGATCCTCTAGCAAGCCTGGGACGGAAGAACGAATCGATTCAAGCATATGACAGGGCTATCGAACTCAATCCAAGGGACGCGAACAACTGGGCGGCAAAAGGCAGAGCTCTAAATAGCCAGCGAAAATATAATGATTCGATCGAGGCGTTCGAGAAAGCAATTGAACTGAATCCCAAACATGTAGATGCCTGGAAAGGAAAAAGCGACGCTCTTTATTTTCTTAGTCGTTCTTCTGAATCAGACGCAGCCTTAGCTAGGGCCCGTGAGCTAGGCTACAAAGGCTAGGCCAAATAGTCCTGATTTCTTATTTGAGTATATATTAAAGACTCTGGGTTCGTCCTTCATGCGCTTCCAGCAACTCTGAGATTTATCCGCAAAAAGTATGATTCCAAAAATTATGCAACAATAAGATAATAATAGGAGTCTTTTCATGAAAGTACTGGACATAGGAGGTGCCGGATTCATTGGGTCCAACTTTATGAGGTACATTTTAGATAATATTAGCAATATCACCGTTATAAACCTGGATGACCTGAAGTATGGATCTAATCCCGCCAATCTATCCGACCTGGAAAATGACAGCAGATACTCCTTTTTAAGGGCGACATCACCAATTTATCCCAGGTTTCAAAACTCATTGAGACATAGACGTAATAGTAAACTTCGCTGCCGAGACTCACGTGGACAGGAACATCTCCGCTCCGGAAGCATTTCTGCAGAGCAATGCTTTAGGTGTGTAAACCATTCTTTAAGGCTCTACTAAAGGTGAATCCCTCCGTGCGGCTGGTTCACATCTCCACAGATGAGGTTTATGGAGATATTCTAGAAGGCTCCTTCAAAGAGAGCGATGCTCTGCGGCCTTCGTCTCCCTATTCCGCTAGCAAGGCCGCCTCTGACGTCTTCGTGCTGGGGTATGCGAGAACCTATGACCTCAATGCCTCGATAACCAGATGCACTAACAATTATGGGCCTCACCAATTTCCTGAGAAGCATATTCCCAAGACCATTATCAGAGCCTCACTGGGCCTGAAGATCCCCATCTGCGGCTCAGGCATGAACATCCGGGATTGGATTCATGTCGAGGATCACTGCCGGGCAGTGGAGAGCGTCATGAAGTCAGGCAAGCCGGGTGAGATATACAACATCTCTTCGGGAGCTGAGAAAAATCAAACTGCGTGCGGTCAACCCAACCTGAAAGTCAGGGTATTCGTGGCCCTCCGTGTTCCCGATGTAATAATCTGGAGATCGTCAGATCAATTCTCAATAGTCTTGTTAAAGATGACGGCTCCCAGGAGTATGTAGAAGACCGAGCGGGCCATGACCTGCGCTACAGCCTTGATTCCTCAAAGATTCGCCGAGATCTGGGAAGGAGCCTCTGCATAGTTTCGAGCAGGAGATTGAGGACACCGTCCAGTGGTATGCGAAGAATGAAGGTTGGTGGAAGGCCCTGGCAGACGAAAAGACTCCGAGCGCCACTCCATGGAAGCTGACGTGGTAGGACGAAGTGTAAGGGTTCTCAGCAAATAGCGAACCACGGAGGCACAGAGAACGAAAAAACCTAAAGAATAAAGAATTGACTTGTATCGGGTGGATAAATGGAGAAGATTCAAAAAATATATTATTATTTTATGGAATATATTTTAAATAGAACATTCGTTTTATGGGAGTTTTTTGGATTTCATATTACAAGGAACTATTTTGAATCACCCATTCCGGATACTAGATATTTAGGCGATGCGTTATGGGATAAAGATTCAGAACTTCCGGGTTTAAATATCAATAGCCAGTTTATGATTAATATATTGGAATTATTTTTGAATAAATATATACAGGAATATGAAAGATTTCCTAGAACTAAAACATGTATTCCCGATCAATATTACATTAAGAATGGGTCCTTTGAGTCCGTAGATGCCGAGATATACTATTGCATGATCAGGCACTTTAAACCCAGGAAAATTATTGAAATTGGAGCTGGTAATTCTACTTACTTGGCTGCACAGGCCATAAAAAAGAATAAAGAGGAATTTGGCAATGATACAGAATTAATTGTAATCGAGCCATATCCAAATAAGACGCTTCGGAAAGGTTTTCCCGGATTGTCTAAGTTAATATCAATCAAACTTCAAGATGTTAATTTATCTGAATTCAGCAAGTTAGATGATAATGATATTCTCTTTATAGATTCCTCTCACGTCCTGAGGATAGGCTCCGATGTTCAGCTTGAATATCTGGAGCTGTTACCAAGACTCAATAAAGGAGTTATTGTTCATATACACGATATATTCTTACCAGCGGAATATAAGAAAGAATGGATCGATAGTCATAGGTTCTTAAATGAGCAGTACCTATTACACGCATTTCTTTTATTTAATGATTCCTTTGAAGTATTATGGGGAGGCAGCTTTATGCACCTAAAGCATCCTGATAAATTAGAGAAGGCATTCCATTCCTACAACAGGAGTAACGTTTGGCCTGGAAGTTTCTGGATGAGAAAAATTAAATGATCTAAAAGCTTCAAAACTGAAGCATAGAAAACGCGAGGTAAAAAATGAAGGCCCTTATCCTTTCGGATGGCCATGGCACCAGGCTGCGGCCCATAACCCATTCCCAGCAGAAGCAGTTCATCCCCGTAGCCAACAAGCCCATTCATTTCTACCCAATCGAAGACGTTATCGAAGCCGGAGCCAAAGATATCGGCATAATTCTGGGGCCTAACAAGGATCAGGTAATCGAGACCGTAAATTCCGTAGAATGGGATGCCAACATCGAGTTCATCTACCAGGGGGAGACAAGGGGCCTGGCCCATACCATTCTTATCTCCGAGGATTCTTTAGGCGATGATGAGTTCATCATGTATCTGGGAGACAACATCATAAAAGGCGGGATCGCCAAGCATGCTGAGAAGTTTCGAAAATTAGATCCTGATGCACTCGTTCTTCTAACAGAGGTAGATGATCCGCAGCGTTTTGGTGTGGCGGAGTTTGATGAGCATGGAGGTGTTAAGAGGCTGGTAGAGAAGCCGAAAGTACCGCCATCCAACTTTGGGTTGTATACTTCTTTTACTGAAATATTTTAATACTACCTCATTGTATAATTGATAAGGGGTAGCGATGGAGTTAAGTCTTGATTTGCCAAATTTTTGGTGCTGGCAGAAAGATTGTACTGATTACGGGAAAAAGGGTGCAGGAAACATAGTTTTGAAGGAGAGATATGGTAAGGATAACCGGGCGCTCCTTAAATGCAGAACATGCGGCCATTGTTTCAGCGAAACTCACGGAACGCCGTTCTTTGGCCTTAACACTTCAATTGATGAGGTCTGCCGAACACTGGCAATGATTCCAGAGAAAGGAAGCATTCGCGGAGCTGCACGGATGTCGGGCCATGATAAGAGCACAATATGCAAGTGGGTCTATCTTGCCGGCGAGCACTGCAAAGAAGTTACGGATTATTTTCTGAGAGAACTTCGCTTGGACCGCGTGCAAGTTGATGAGATCTGGTCATATATAAAAAAAGGAGAAAAACGTCGCTGCCAGCGATTCGAAAGAATACGGCGATGTCTACAGCCTGACTGCAATAAAACCTGACACTCGACTTTTTTTGAGCCATCATGAAGGAAAAAGAACTGCCGATGATTGTGTCGAATTTTTTGGCGATATTGAAAAACGTCGAGCAATTGATTCGTCAATTCCTGTAACTGGGATCCATTCGAGGAAGGGCTTCTCAATGTTTATGGTTTTCTTGAGACTCCCCATTACTGCGGAATCGGAAGAAAGCCTGAGCCAGTACTGGTTCCTTATCCCAATCTGAAGTATGCAAAGGTATGCAAAAAAAGGGAGGAGGGACGAATCGTTGAGGTAATACAGTGTGTTGTTTATGGTGATCCAAAAGAGGTAATGAGTTTACTCGGTGCCGATTCTGGTGGAAAGATCAATACGGCATATATTGAGCGGTTGAATCTCACAATTCGCAATTCATTGGCGCGATTTGTGCGCAAGAGTATGAATTGCAGCAAGATCTTGGGGAGGCATACTCATGCTTTGGACTTTTTCCAGGCTTGGTACAACTTCGTCAAGCCACATAAGTCACTTCGGAAAAGGATTGATCAAGAAAGGAAAAAGTGGATGCAAAGAACACCTGCAATGGCAGAAGGAATGACTGATCATGTATGGACTATCAAGGAGTTGATGGGATTCAAGATACCTTTTCAGTAAATCAAGTACACGACCCAGGAATACTACGTGCATGTGTTTCATTGACAATGACTCTCATTGGATATCATATCAACAGGTGAATAGTGACGAAGAATAATTATGAACGACACATTGAATAAGAGTAAAGCGGACCATTTTGAAGCTCCGGTAAGAATCATCCGCCCACTGGACGGATGGCTGCCCATAGACCTGAGAGAGCTCTGGGAGTACAGAGAGTTGATTTATACCTTTGCCAAGCGGGATATAAAAGTCAGATATAAACAAACGGCTCTCGGCGCCGCCTGGGCAGTCATTCAACCATTCATGATGATGGTTGTTTTTACCATCTTCTTCGGCAAGCTGGCCAAGATCCCTTCGGAAGGAATCCCCTATCCACTATTCAGCTATGCTGCACTCCTGCCCTGGACTCTGTTCTCCGAGGGCATCACTCGATCGACGAATAGCATGATCACCAATGCTAATATCATGACCAAGGTTTACTTTCCCCGTCTGGTCATGCCCATCTCAGGCATCCTATCACCGCTAATAGATTTTATGATCGCCTTCGCTATACTTATCGTCATGATGTTATACTATGGCTTCATTCCTACTATTAACATCATATGGCTTCCGCTATTCATTTTGCTGGCTCTGATGACTTCAATGGGCGTCGGACTATGGCTCTCAGCATTTAATGTGCAATATCGAGACTTCCAATATACTCTGCCGTTCCTAATCCAGCTCTGGCTGTTTGCATCGCCCGTGGTCTATCCAAGCACAATCTTGCCAGGGTCGTACAGATGGATATACGGCTTGAACCCCATGGCAGGAGTCATAGAAGGTTTTCGCTGGGCACTGTTGGGTACGAATCCACCCAGCACAATGATCGCATTCTCATTCGTGATAGTAATAGTGTTACTCGTCTCGGGTGCCTATTACTTTAAACGCATGGAAAAGACCTTTGCCGATGTGGTGTGAAAGATGACAAAGACTGCAATACGTGTCAAGCACCTGGGCAAACGCTACTGCATAGGCAAGCGAGAATCCTACAAGACATTCAGAGACGCCCTTACTGCTATCGCAACCACCCCGCTTCGACGACTAATGCAAAAGTCGAAAACAAGCTACGGAGACGAATACTTCTGGGCATTGAAGGATGTCTCTTTCGAAATCGAGTCGGGAGAGGTAGTCGGCATCATTGGCAGAAATGGAACCGGCAAGAGCACCCTTCTCAAAATTCTATCTCAGATCACCTCGCCAACAACTGGATCTGTGGAGCTGCATGGGCGGGTCAGCTCTCTCCTGGAGGTGGGCACGGGCTTTCATCCCGAGCTTACCGGGCGGGAGAATATCTATCTTAGTGGCTCCATATTGGGTATGAAACAGCGAGAGATCGATAAGAAGTTCGACGATATTGTCAAGTTTGCTGAGGTGGAGAAGTTTTTGGATACTCCGGCCAAGCGCTACTCCAGCGGCATGTATGTGCGATTGGCCTTTGCTGTGGCCGCTCATTTGGAGCCGGAGGTTCTGCTGGTGGATGAGGTGCTGGCGGTGGGGGATTCATCCTTCCAGAAAAAATGCTTGAATAAGATGCAAAGCGTGGGCGAAGAAGGGAGAACGGTTCTATTTGTATCTCATAATATGCCGGCCATAACCCGCCTCTGTCCGCGTACGATCCTACTGGATGCAGGGAGCGTCCAGCACGATGGCCCTTCTTCGCAGGTGGTAAGTACATATTTGCGGTCCGGCATAGGCACTACGGCGGCAAGAGAATGGACGGATATTAATAAAGCTCCGGGAAATGACATTGTGCGACTGCTGGCGGTAAGGGTGCGAACGGAAGAAGGAGAGATTGCCGATGCAGTGGATATCCGAAAGCCAGTGGGAATCGAGATGGAGTTTAAGGTGCTAAAACCCGGATACATTCTGGCCCCAAATTATCATCTTATTACAGAAGAAGGAGTAAATGCCTTTGTTACAATTGACCAAGACCCCGTATGGAATCGGCATCCTCGTACTCCAGGACATTATTTGAGTACAGCATGGATACCAGGCAATATGTTGTCAGAAGGATCTATGATTGTTGATGCTGTTATTAGCAATTTTAAAGCCGGAATATCTCTTTTTTATGAGCGTGACGCAATCTCTTTCCAAGTTATTGATAGCCAAAATGGTGATTCGGCCCGAGGGGATTATTCTGGTAATTTGCCTGGCGTAGTAAGGCCCCTCCTTCGCTGGACCACGAAGTTCGATTCAATTGATAGAGGTAAGACATGACGAAGGTCGCAATTCTTGCAGGAGGACTTGGCACACGCTTGGCTGAAGAAACTGAGGTGAGACCCAAGCCAATGGTAGAAATTGGAGGAAAGCCGATTCTCTGGCATATCATGAAACATTATTCCCATTATAGTTTTAGAGATTTCTTCATTGCCCTTGGTTACAAGAGCGAGTTTATCAAGCGCTATTTTCTTGACTATTACACATTGAACGGCAATATGCAGATCAATTTTTCCAACGGTAAAGTAGAGATGCAAAACAAAGATTGTGAAGACTGGCTTTTGAATTTGATAGATACCGGCATACAAACAAATACAGGGGGGCGGGTAAAGAGATTGGAGCCATGGCTGAAGGATGATACTTTTCTTGTAACATATGGTGATGGCGTGTGTAACGTAGATCTACAGGATCTGATGAGATTCCATCGTTCTCAAGGTCGCATTGCCACGGTTACTGCGGTGAGACCGCCTGCCAGATTCGGTGGCCTGATATTCGATGGTGACCTTATATCCGATTTTACAGAAAAGCCTCAGATTGGAGAGGGATGGATCAATGGAGGATTTCTGGTCTTTGAGCCCGGTATCTTTGATTATCTGGATGGCGATCAATGCAGTCTAGAATCAGATGCTCTTGAACAACTAGCTGCTGATCATCAGTTGGCCGCTTTTAAGCATAACGGGTTTTGGCAGTGCATGGACACTCTGCGAGACAAGCGGCTCCTTGAAAATCTATGGAACGAAGGCCATGCACCCTGGAAGGCATGGGAATGAGCCATTTTTGGCTTGATCGGCCTACATTTATTACAGGGGCAACCGGTCTCGTGGGTGGCTGGCTGGTGCGTCGATTGGTTGAAGCTGGAGCTGATGTGGTCTGTTTGGTTCGAGACTGGGTGCCTCAGAGCGAGCTGGTTCGGGCCAGATTGATCGAGAACGTCAAGGTTGTGCGGGGCGATGTACGAGATCAGGGATTGCTTGAGCAGACACTAGGCGAGTATGAAATCTCAACAGTCATCCATCTAGCGGCTCAGACCATTGTGACAATAGCTAACCGCAATCCTATTTCCACCTTTGACACGAATATAGGCGGAACCTGGGCCATGTTGGAAGCATGCAGGCGAAGTCCCACTGTGAAACAAATTGTTCTGGCATCATCGGACAAAGCCTATGGGGATCACGAGTCTCTGCCTTATGATGAGGAGACACCTCTGCAAGGTCGCCATCCTTACGACGTAAGCAAATCCTGCGCCGATCTAATTGCCCAGGCCTATGTTGCAACTTATGACCTTCCGCTCGCAATTACTCGCTGCGGAAATTTTTATGGTGGCGGAGACCTAAACTGGAACCGCGTTGTGCCGGGAACTATCAGGTCCGTTCTGAGGGGAAATAGACCAATCATTCGCTCGGACGGGCAGTACATCAGAGACTATTTTTATGTAGAGGATGGTGCAGCAGCGTATATGCTACTGGCGGAAAAGCTGGGCGAGAATAGGAACCTTTTTGGTCAGGCGTTTAATTTTTCAAACGAGATACAGGTAACCGTATTGGAATTGGTTGAGAATATTCTCAAGATTATGAATTCTACATATGCCCCTGAAGTGCAAAGCGAGGCTACAAATGAGATACGTCATCAATACTTAACCGCCGCTAAAGCAAGGCGCGACTTGAAATGGCAGCCGCTTTTTAGCCTTGATGAGGGCCTACGTAGAACAATAAATTGGTATGAGAAATTTCTGAGGCATAAATGATTCTTGATAAACCTCTTTGCCGATCATGCGGAGAGACCGGCCTAATTACCATCCTCTCCTTAGGAAAAACCCCACTGGCTAATGGCTTGCTAAGAGCTGAAGAGCTCGATAGGCTGGAGGCCATCTATCCGCTGGATTTTGTCTTCTGCCCTAACTGCAAGCTGGTGCAAATCACTGAAACGTTGCCGCCTGAAAGGCTATTTAGAGAATATCTCTATTTTTCCTCCTTTTCCGATACTATGTTGAGACACGCTCAAGGATTAGTTGAAGGAGTTATTAATTCTCGCCATTTGGATAGCAGCAACTTTGTCATCGAGATCGCTAGCAATGATGGATACTTGCTCCAGTACTATAAGCAGAAAGGGATTCCAGTTCTGGGAATTGAGCCAGCAATAAACATAGCAAAGGTGGCAGAGAAAGAGCGAGGCATTCCCACATTATCTGAGTTTTTCGGTATTGAATTGGCGAATAAATTGGCTTTGCAGGGAAAGAAAGCAGATGTTATCCATGCACACAATGTGCTGGCACATGTAGCTGATCTCAATGGCTTCGTAGCTGGTATCAGTCTTCTACTCAAAGAGGATGGGATAGCTATCATAGAAGCTCCCTACCTCAAGGATCTAATCGACCAATGCGAGTTCGATACCATCTACCATGAGCATCTATGCTACTTTTCCCTCATATCATTGGATAATCTGATCGAGCGACATGGGATGGTTATACAGGATGCAGAAAGAGTGCTAATTCATGGAGGCACGCTTCGACTCTTGGTGGCAAAAGCCAGCTCCTCTGGCCGTTCTAATGCTGTGCAAAACCTGCTAAGGGCTGAGGCTAATTGGGGAATGGATCGATTTGAGTATTATAATGACTTTGCGCGAAGGGTTGAGGAGCTAAAGGAATCCCTCTGCAGCCTCCTGGCTTACTTGAAACAGGATGGAAAGGCAATTGCAGCATATGGAGCTGCTGCCAAGGGCAGTACCCTTCTAAATTACTTTGGAATTGGGCAGCAGTTCTTGGACTATGTTGTTGATCGCAGTACCTTTAAACAGGGCCATTATATGCCTGGAGTGCACTTGCCAATATATTCTCCAGACAAACTGTTGGTATCAATGCCGGATTACATATTATTACTAACATGGAATTTTGCCGACGAAATTCTAGTTCAGCAAGCAGAATATCGCCGACGTGGGGGACGGTTCATAATTCCTATACCGGAAGTAAATGTAATTTGATCTAAAAAAGGCGCAACGAGTGGTATCTGAGAAATTCAACGATACAAAACTAAGAGATTCAATTATCATGAGCCGGAAAGACCTGTGCACAACGAGGCTTTTGGCCAGAATGTATCCCACATTCCTATGAAAGAACCGAACTGCATATCGGTTTTTTTCATTCTTCGAGCGTGAGCCTTAGTCCTGGCTCATGAGGATTTCCGCATTAACCCTCCAACCCATAGTATTTTTTACATTCCGGTCCAAGAAGCTTGAGTATTGTTACCTGTTCTTGGGTTAGGTGAACTATTGTTTTAACCACATGACCGTCTTCAATCAATACCGTGTGTGTGACCCTCATAAAAATCTGGAACACCCATCTCATAGTTGGTTTTTGGGTCGGTTTTTTGAGCTGATTGGGTACAGTCATTCCGGTTTCACTTAGTTTTTTCCTTAAGATCCATTCGCCAAAAGCATAGATGAGAAGAGTGAGAACCACGATCATGGCTAGCGATTCTATTCGCTCCTCTTTCTTGAGATAGATCTCCGCAACATGAAAGCATTTATCCTTTAAGAAGCGGAATCCATGCTCAACCTTCTGTTGCCCTTTGTAATTGGCAAGGATAGTCTCCCCGTCCAGATCCATTTTATTAGTGGCAAGGACAAACTGACCCAGCATCTGGCGTTTTCTTAAAATAGAATCTGCATCAAGCTCGACAACCGCTTCGATAAAATAGTGGGTTTCCAGTGGTTCATCTTTCTTGGTATCGACGATCTTACCAAGCAAATAAATAAACACGATGAGGAGATCGAGAAAAAGATGATCCCTTTTCAGAAGGAATCGAAGCTGATTCAAACGATTCCAGGAATCAGTGAAGTTAATGCGTCAGCAATATTGGCAGAAATTGGGAATGATATGTCTCAGTTTCCAGATGAAGCACATCTTTACTCTTGGGCGGGCGTATGCCCAGGCAATAACGAGAGTGCGGGAAAGAAGAAGAGCGGAAAAACACAGAAAGGCAATTCCTTTCTAAAGGGAGCCTTAACTGAATCCGCATGGGCTGCTTCAAAAACTAAGAACACCTCATATAATGCCTTCTACCATAATTTCATCAGAAGGGAGGGCAAAAAGAAGACTCTTGACTCTTGTTGCTTTGGCGCATCGTGTATGCTTATCGATATCTACTTTGTACTCAAGACATCTGAGCCTTATCAGGATATGGGTGCAGAGGCCATTCATGAAAGAACATCAAAAAGAAGAGAGCAATCGATGGTTAGATCGCTTGAGAAGGCCGGATCTTCAGTGACAAAGGCGGCGACTGCATAGGTAAATATGAATCATTTTCATATCAAAAAGACAAAGGCCTCAAATCTGTTGGAGAGAATGGACAAGTATCGGAGAGAAGCTTTGGCTTTCATGTATGACTTTGAGGTTCCATTTGACAATAATCTGGCAGAGAGGGATCAGAGAATGGTGAAAGTTCAGCAGAAAATTTCAGGCAACTTCAGGAGCTGGGAAGGGGCCAGAATCTTTTGCAGAATTAGAGGATATATCTCTACGGTCAAAAAGAACTCCATTTCAGTTATCGACGCCATTCAAGGAGTCTTTGAAGGCAATCCATTCATTCCCGGAAAAACGTTGGTTTCAGCCTAAAACCGTAATGATTTACAGGGAAGGGCTGAATAGTCACTCATTTTCATATCAAAAACAAATTATCTCAGCCAAATATAAAAAGCATTCGGACATCAATCTATGAAAAGAATATTGCTCACGGGAGCTACAGGATTTATAGGCCGTCATTGCCTGCCTTTTTTGTCTTCGAGGGGTTATGAGGTTCATGCCGTTTCTACAAGGTGCCCCATGGATAGCAGTTCAGTTATTCACTGGCACAAAATCGACCTATTGAATTCCTTGCAGCTACAAGATTTAGTGACCGATGTTATGCCATCGCACTTATTACACTTTGCCTGGTACGTTGTGCCGGGAAAATGCTGGACATCACTGGAGAACATCCGCTGGGTTCAATCAAGCCTTGAGCTCTTGCAGGCGTTCGTTGTTAACGGTGGAAAGAGAGCGGTTCTGGCTGGCACGTGCGCGGAGTATGATTGGAGATATGGATATTGTTCTGAAAGAGTGACTCCTCTTTTACCTTCAACACTTTATGGAACATGCAAGCATTCTCTGCAAATAATACTTGATAGTCTATCCAAAGAAACCGGACTCAGTACAGCATGGGGGCGCATTTTTTTCCTATATGGCCCTTATGAGCATCAAGACCGACTGACATCATCTGTTATTCGCTCTTTGCTGATGGGAGAAAAAGCACGCTGTTCTCACGGAAATCAGATTCGAGATTTTTTATATGTTAAGGATGTCGCAGATGCATTTATAGCTCTATTGGAAAGCGGTGTTGAGGGGCCAGTGAATATCGGATCGGGCAGGCCTGTTGTCTTAAAAAATATAATCCAAAAAATTTCGGACAAGATCAATAACAGTGATCATATTGAGTATGGCGCAGTTCCTATGTCATCAGACGACCCACCATTATTGGTGGCTGATGTTAGTCGCATTACAAAAGAAGTGGGCTGGACACCCAAATACGAACTTGACCGAGGATTGGATGAAACAATTCTCTGGTGGAAATCTCATCTTTAGCAAATCAGATGAAAATAGTGTGAAATCATCAGTGCAAGCACATCTGAATCACTCGCAGTTTAAAGCTTATAGGTATTGACGGAAAATAATTTACTCAATAATCCCTGATTTTAAAAACGCAATTCCCGCAGCTTGCTGCGACTGGGATAAAGGGCATACGTATTCATCTTAGGCTTTGATTAGCTCTACCTGGTTCCATTTTAAAGCGGCGACGCCTCGGATGCTCCGTAGCTTGCTGCGCGGGTGCGCTGCTGTTTCACTTTGGGTCAACGACTAAAGCATATAGGGCATTTATAGATCTCTTTTG
Source organism: Methanothrix sp. (assembly GCA_963682135.1). Classification (GTDB taxonomy): domain Archaea; phylum Halobacteriota; class Methanosarcinia; order Methanotrichales; family Methanotrichaceae; genus Methanothrix. The sequence goes on along the minus strand of OY821645.1, from coordinate 2,844,556 downwards.
GCATCCGGTGTTATTGGGCACTTATATCGAAAGAGGTATCGATTAAATTTATTATTGAGGATTCCTATAAACGTATCTATGAATTAATATCAATAAATCATATATCTGTAATATTATCAAATAATTTAGATTTATTATCCGAATATTGCGAAGGCTCAGTGAGAGGAAAGGATGTCTCGATTACAGCAGATCTCAGAAGCCATAATTAATTATTATTCTTATTAACTATTAAGTATGAATAAAAAAACAACACGCCGTATATTACATAAGGATATAATTAGGAGATAGAATGTCAACCCCTAGATTCAGCATTGTGATACCGACCAGAAATAGGCATGCCACATTGAAGTATGCTTTATTAACCTGCTTAAATCAAAAAAATTTTAATGACTATGAGATCATAGTCTGCGACAATTGCAGTTCCATTGGAACCAGGGAAACAGTAGATAGCTTTGAGTCGGAAAAGATAAAATATATTCGATCAGACCGACCTCTTGCAATGAGCCAAAATTGGGAGCTAGCGATTTCTCATGCTGAAGGCGAATATGTAATCGTAATAGGAGATGACGATGGCCTTTTGTTGAATGCACTTGATATGATCAATCAATTACTCAGGGTATTCGATGTTAAAGCCCTGCATTGGCAGTGGATTTACTACAATTGGCCAAATGCTCCGGAATTTGAGAATCGACTCGTCATCCCTATTGTCAGAAAAAATCAGATGCTTAATTCCCGAAAAGTTATTCAAAAAATGGCCAATTTCGAAATTAGCTATGGCGATGGATTTCCAATGATCTACCGTTCAGCGATTCATCGAACCCTTATAGATTTGTTGCGTAATAAAACGGGAAGCCTATTTCCTACCGAGAGTCCTGATGTATATTCCGGCTTTGCGTTCGCGCATCTCGCAAAGAACTACATCTCTATAGGACTACCATTAGGCATTGCTGGAAAATCGTCATTTAGTACCGGATTTGCCACAACTTATGCAAAAGATAATTTGATCGCTCAAGAGTTTTGGCTCCTGAGTGCTGAAGCTAATCGCATACGTCATCCGAGAATTCCAGATATTCCGGTGAATTCTGCATATGTTGGAGACTCGTTTCTTTGGGCGAAGGATAATCTTTTCCCTAATGATGAAAATATTTGTATCAACCGCAAAAGACTTACTTTCAACTGCGTGAATGAATTGCGAGAAAGATCTCTCAGAGGCATTGATGGAGAAACGGAATGGAGAATGCATTTAGGCAAAATCCGAGATTCGCTAGCTGATGATCGTGGTTTGCAGTTATGGTTTGACAAAAAATTCAAAGACCATTCCAGAGATGAGGATGGTATGCCTGGATGGTATCATCTCATAAAAAAGATTTATGGTAAGATTTTTGATTGCCATATTCAGGAATATTGCAGTGATGATTCTTTCAAAAAGGGATTTAATGGTAGTGATCTAGTGCTTGATGCGGCTGAATTTGGTCTGGAGAATGTTTTTGACGTAGCAGAATTTTGCGGAAAATTATGCGCCAAAGATATAAATGAAATGCAATGGACCGGTCAAGGGATTAAGCTGGAATCTTTGATAGAGATTAAAAGATCGAAACCATATTTCAATAGAATACTAAAGAAATATGTTCATCTCTTATAAATTTTTGTATATGCTCAGCACATCATAACCAGTATCCATAAGCCCATTTTGCGACATCCTATGTCGCTAAATGCCCGAGATCTCTTTTTGGTTCAAAACGCTCATTTATATTGATCTTCGATAAAATAATATTTATCGAAAATGAAAACCATGCAGCTTGCTGCGCGGGTGCGCCGCCGCCGTTTCACATTACTTAATTTTTTTTGGTCTAAATCATTTCTGCCAGAGTTGTATTTTAAAAACCTGGGTGTGAGCTAAACACATACTATATTTTTACTATATAAATTATGCGACACAGCATCAAAGGCAAGGATTCTTTATGGAATTGATCGATAAAATTAAAAATAGAAATGCTAAAGTAGGTATAATTGGCCTTGGATACGTAGGCCTCCCCCTTGCATTAGCTTTTTCACAATCTGGCTTTGACGTATACGGCTTCGATATTGATGGAAAAAAGATAGACGCTCTTCAGGATGGGAAAAGCTACATTCACCACATCGATTTTAAAAAAATAATGGCGGTCATGGAAAAAGGCAAGCTCAAGCCAATCACAGATTTTAATCTCCTGGAGGTGACTGATTGCATAATAATCTGCGTTCCTACTCCCCTCAATAGAAACCGAGAGCCTGATTTATCATATGTCTTTGACACCAGTCGAACAATCGCTAAGCATTTGCGCAAAGGCCAGCTAATCATACTGGAGTCTACAACATACCCTGGTACAACCGACGAAGAAATGAGGGCAATACTTGAAGCAACTGGTTTGAGGGCAGGAGAAGACTTCTACCTGGCATATTCTCCTGAAAGAGAGGATCCAAACAACAAAGCATTCAGCCTTGTCAACACACCTAAAGTGATAGGCGGATTCACTGAACAATGCCTAGAGGCTACAAAGGCTCTTTATGAATCCATTTTGATCGAGACCATTTCCGTATCTTCTACTAGAGCGGCGGAAGCAACCAAGCTTCTCGAAAATATCTACCGTGCAGTAAATATTGCGCTTGTTAACGAGCTCAAGATTCTATTTGACCGTATGGGCATAGATATCTGGGAAGTAATAGATGCTGCCAAGACCAAACCCTTTGGCTTCCAGGCATTCTATCCTGGTCCTGGCTTGGGCGGACATTGTATTCCCATAGATCCATTTTACTTGACCTGGAAGGCTAGAGAGTACGACTTTGAGACTAGGTTCATAGAACTTGCAGGAATGGTCAACACCCATATGCCTTACTATGTGGTAGAAAAGACCATACAAGCTCTCAATGACCGAAATATATCAGTAAAGGATTCGAAAATACTAATCCTTGGTCTAGCCTATAAAAAAGATGTTGGAGATACAAGGGAATCACCATCTTTGAAGGTGATGGACCTATTTATTACCCATGGAGCAAAAGTGAAATACAATGACCCTTATGTTCCAAAGATGCCAAAAATTAGAAAGTATAATTTCCAGATGAGATCAGTTCCAATTTTAGAAACGGATTTGTGGGAATACGACTGCGTAGTTATATTGACAGATCATTCCTCTTATAATTACGAATCTATAGTAAAAAATAGCAAACTAATTGTAGATACAAGAAATGCGACATGTCATATTAGAAGTGATAAAATAGTGAAAGCATAATCAAATTGCTCAACATTGGTTATTGATTGAGCTCACATATTAGTTTAAATTCTGGTGTTTGCTTTTATTGTAAATGCTTAGCTCTCCTGAATTGGGCGCATGTCGATGCCATTTGATGACGAATAAGAGCTCACCAGTGACTATCGCCAGATTGTTAAACAATATCATTAGACGAAGTCTATTGAGCAATTCAACCTAAAATGGCGAAGCCATTAGAATAGACCTACATAGGGAAGGCATTCACAGACTAAGAATCCGTTTATCGTAAATAAAGGAGAGCGAGATGTCAATCGTAAGTGTAATCCTCCCGACCTACAATCGTGCGCATTTGATAGCTAGGGCGATTCGTAGCGTGCTGGACCAGACCTACCATGACTTCGAACTCATTGTAGTGGACGACGCGTCCATGGACAATACCAAAGAGGTGATCATGGGCTTCAACGATCCGCGCATCCGATACATCCGCCACGAGTTGAACAGAGGCGGCTCGGCAGCCAGGAATACAGGAATAAATGCAGCGCATGGGGAATACATAGCATTTCAAGATAGCGATGATGAATGGTTGCCAGAAAAATTAGAAAAACAGATGAGAATCTTTGAAAAGGCTTCAACCCAGGTTGGAGTAGTTTATACTGGATTCTATTTAATAAAAGACGATAGTAGAATGTATATGCCTGGCCAAAATATAAAAATAAAGAAAGGTAATTTACATGAAGAGCTTCTTAATGGAAATTTTGTGGCAGCCGATGCGGTAGTCATAAGAAAGGAATGCTTCGAAAAAGTAGGCGTTTTTGACGAAAGTCTTCCTCGCCTCCAAGATTGGGAACTATTCATTAGAATATCAAAATATTATATATTTGATTGCATTGACGAGCCGTTACTAAATGCGTTTTATTCGCAAGATAGTATCTCTGCTAATCAGGATGCATTCTTTAAAGCAAGTAAGCTAATAATTGAGAAACACATTCGTACTTTCAAGAGGAATAAATATTCATTGGCGAGCTGGCAGTATTCGATTGGATTTCATTTGTGCCAAGCTGGAAGCAAGCGTGAAGGAAGAATGTACCTTCTGCGGGCGCTGAGGTCAAATCCATTTAACATAAAATACTTGGTAGTCGCTCTTTCATGGTTATTTGGTGAGAATGCTTATGCTAATGTTGTCAGGCTGAAACGTATAATTCGGCCCTTAGATAAAAATTAGAAAGACTACAAAAAATACGCCCTATGGGGATGCTCCCACAAAAGCGAATTCTATAATTTGGTATGTATTACGGCGATAAGGGTAGAGTTGATGCAGTGCTTGCTAGGTCATCGCTGGTGCGACATAGAGGTCCCAACCAAATCCTACCTATGATCTCCGAAATCGCTGCAAGCATATGATGATGATGAAGTGACCGGGCTGGCTTCCGGATTAATCAGAAGAAGAGTCATATTAAAACAACGGGAGTGCGGAGGGTCACGAATTCCCCATCCTTAAGGTTGGGGATGAAGTGAACCCTCGCCCTGATTTCATGTTTTCTGAGATTGATTTAACAAGGCGATCATGCAACCGAACGCAAATACGCAATTATTCTGATAAGCAGATCCAGGAAACCGAAGGTTCGGATGTTTCTGAAATCCGGCTAACCCTGGCGCGCGGGCCGAAGCATACCCATCCCTTTCCCATGAAAAACGAGACTTAAGATGTCGATAGATCTTGTTTTTCATTCGCCTCGTATGTGCAATTATGCTGAGGCACATGGGCGTTTAGGGTGGGGTGGCCGCGCGCAGTTTGATTTCTTCAAAATTCCGAGGCTTGATGTTAACACTGTCTAGATAGAGGGGTTGTTAAATTGATATCCATTGTCTGCGCATATAATAATAGGCAAATTTTGGAGAAATATCTATTAAATGGTCTCCAAAAACAAACCGCAGAATACAATTTGATAATGATAGACAATACTAAGGCAGAATTTAATTCTGCGGCAAAAGCTCTGAACAGAGGAGGTAGGCAGGCAAATTCTAAATATATTATGTTTATACATCAAGACGTTAATTTATCTTCGGAATATTGGTTAGAGAATGCAGAAAAAACATTAGATTCCTTACCGAGTCTTGGAATTGCCGGAGTAGCCGGTGCAAAAAATAGTACTGGTGTGATTACAAACATTAAGCATGGCAATCCACCTACATTAGCAGGGAACACCCAGATAGAAGGCCCTGAAAATGTACAAACGTTAGATGAATGTCTCGTAATCATACCAAAAAAAATATTCGATAAACTGCAATTCGATGAGCTAGTTTGTGATGATTGGCACTTATATGCAGTAGATTATTGTCTGAGTGCAAAGCTTCTGGGTCTATATGCTTATGTTCTACCATGCTACTTATATCATAGGTCAAGTGGATATTCCTTTTCTGAAAGATATTTTTTTTCTTTGGAAAAATTGCTCCAAAAACATAAATATAGCTATAATTATATATATACTACTAATGGAAATTGGGACGCTCAAAATCCTATAACTATAAAAAAAATTAGAATAAACTATTATGCAAAAATAATAATAAATTTTTTTGAGCATATTCGGTCGATAGCTAGGTAATGGTAGCGAAATCGTCTAGTTAACTATTATATATGACATATAAATTCAAGAATCCCTCGACATGGAGTTTGCGTAGGAGCCTGAAGTTTAACAAAAATTTTGATGATTATTACTTGTATAATTAATGAGAAAACTCGCATTTGATTAAACCGCATGAACCAACAAATAACCAAATGGATCATGTGTCAATCACATCGTTGAGAGTGATTCTATGATATATAGACCTTTTGTATCCATTATAACGCCTACATATAATCATGAGATGTTTATCGGGCAATGTATTGAGAGCGTCTTAGCACAGACATATCCCTATTGGGAGCTAATAATCATCGATGATGGGTCCATCGATGGTACAGCAGAGGTAGTTGAACGCTACAAAGACGAACGCATAAAATATATACAGCAAAAAAATGCAGGTATATTTAAACTTGGAGAAACATATAATAAGGTTCTTAGTATTTCAAGAGGAGAACTCATAGCGGTCTTGGAAGGAGACGATTTTTGGCCTGCAAACAAATTAGAAAAGCAAATACCTGCGTTTATCAATCCAGAAATCGTACTTTGCTTTGGAAAAGCTGTCAATGTAAATATCGAAGGAACTCATATGTTTTCGACCCCAGAAAACATCGAAAAATATGAGACTATGCCCAAATCGAGACTTATAGGAGAATTGATTTACAGAGATTTCATTACTGCCTGCACTGTGATATGTCGAAAGGATAGACTACTCTCGATCGGTGGGTTTAGGCAACCGACTGGATGCCCATATGTAGATTATCCGACATGGTTGGAGCTTATTTTGATTGGAGATTTTCTGCCCATTAATGATACACTGGGGTATTGGAGAAGACACAATAGACAAGTAACCACATCAATGGTTTTAGAGATGGCCACGTCCTACAAGTTTATAATAGATTTTTATGATAAACTACCGCGAGATTTAGTTCATTCGCTAAAAATGCAGGGAATCACAGAAAATGCTCTTTATAAGACATATCATGTGGGGATTGCCTGTGGATATTTATATTCTGGCAGAATTAATTTAATTAAAGGTAATTGGAATATCGCTAGAATTGACTTTACAGAAGCTTTTGCCAAGGGAACATATTATTTAAAACTAATTGCGTTGCTTTGCATCCTATGCAGTTTGATAAAAATTGATATGGAAGGATTTGCTAAAATAATGGGAAAACATCTCTTGAATTACGAAGAATATACTCGCCCCACCATTAAAGTCATCCTTAAGCCAGAGTAGATTCGTATACCTGAATTAAATTTTTAGTTGTATGATTCAATGCATAATTATTGGCGTAATCTATTATAAATTCCTCATCCCATTTGGCATCAAGAGCCTGTAATATTGCACATGCCAATCCCTGGGAGTCCTTTGATGCAACTAGGACACCCAATTTCTCATTTATTATGACCTCTTCGCTCCCACCATTATAAGTGGCTACCACTGGTTTTCCGCAAGCTAGGGCCTCAATCTGGACAATCCCAAAGCTTTCGCTTAAGCTTGACACAATAAATATATCGCAGGCATTTATCCAAATCGGTAACTCCTCTTGAGGTTTATTGCCACCCGCGAAGATGACACAATCTTGAAGACATTTCTCAGCAACCAATTGCTTAAGTTCCTTTTCCAGAGATCCTTGCCCAATAATATAAAGCAATACATCTTTTCTAATTTTAAAAACGTTCTCCATTGCATCTATCAAAAATACGTGTCCCTTCTTAGTCTCTAAACTTGCAATATTTAAAATTATTTTTTTGTCATGCCTTAACCCAAGTGTCAAGCGGCAATTTAGCATATTCAACGGCTTAAATAGTTCAGAATTATATCCGTTAGGCATATATATCAATTTAGAATCATTTTTTACCAGACGTTTTAAATTTTCTATATCATTCTTATTGACCCGAATTATTTTATCTGCATTTTGCAGAGTATAGGACGTCTTCTTACTCGGAGAAGAGATTAATTTTAAGTACCATTCTCTATTTTCATGAACAGTCAATATAACTGGTTTTCTATATAAATATTTAAGTTTCACTGCTACATAGCCCGCAGGATCGATAAAATGAGCATGAATCAAATCAAAATCCAACTTTTTTCTATTTATTATATTTTTAACTACATTTAAAGTTATTTCTGCTTTATGTTTCATGCAAAAAGATAAAGGAAGATTAAAATGTTTCGCATAGTACACATATACATTATCATAATTATAATTTTCTGCATACGCATCCATCCGCCATAACGGATGCATGAAAGAGCATTTAGCTAAAAATTTAGGGATGAATGCCGTTAGCGATATTACATATACTGTATCAATATAATTCTTTATATATTTGATCTGATGTTTTACAAAAGATGCACTTACGGAATCCATTTTATGAGGATACCTTTCTGTTATAACTAATAATTTCATATCACTAAATGAATACATCGTTTTCTCCATATATCGTATTGCGGGTAGTGAATTAGATTTCCCATGGAAAACCACATAAATCATAATCAGGAGGCGACCTATTCACCTCCCCCGGATGGCCTTTTCTGGCCGGGTTTTGTTATAGAAATGGCTCCAAGCTCACGCATAAGAGCATTCTTCCTGCTGCCCTCTTTCAGGTGATAAAAGGCGTCCACAATTGCAGCTACTCTATCCGTCAATTGCTCATCCTGAAATGAAGGTGCCTGGCAGGACTTATCCTGACTTGCTCCTCTCGATCTGCATTCACCTTCCTGATACAGCTCCTGGTTGATAAGAAGATGATGAATGAGACAGATAAGCTTCCTGGCTACAGCAATAGTGGCTACATTTGGCTCCTTCTTTTTGACCAACCTCTGGAAGAACCTGGAAAGCCGTGTATTTTTCATTCTTCCGATGGTCTTTGCAGCCTGAACCAGCATAACTCTAATGTACTTGGAACCCTTCTTTGTAATTCCGCATTTTTTCTTTTTGCCCGCAGATTCGCTTTCTCCAGGATTGAGGCCGCACCATTTAGCGAGTTGGTCAGGTGTCTGAAAATCACGGTAATTTCCAATTTCAGACAATATGGCCGATGCGGATACGAATCCAATTCCTGGAATTGACATGACGATGGCCAGGTCTTTGCTCTTCTGCTGAATCTTTTTCAGGACCTCATGGCTCAGCTTTTCTATTTTGGATTCGAGATTATCAATGAATTCCAGGGCATCTATTAAGAGCATTCTGTTTGTATCATCAAGACTTCTTTCAAGTGCTACCCTAATTTCGTCTTGCTTTTTCCTTATTTTTCCGGATGGGATGCCTTTCAAGATCTTCTCGATGGACTTCTTTTTTGCCAGACCGTCCAAAATATATCTGCCGGATTTGCAGAATATGTCGTCCATGCAAGAACTGAGTTTGATCCCGCATGATGAAAGGTATTTGTGTATCCGATTCCGGAACTGAGTTCGTGTCTTGACATATCCGGACCTGGCTCGAGTTAGAGTCCTGAGATCTCGGTCTTCATTGGTAAATACCCTAGAGCGCTTGATTTGATTGTTCAGGCAAAGAGATGCAATCCGCTTTGAGTCTTTTGAATCAGATTTGTCGTTGGGAATAGTCTTTATCTGCAACGGATTGGCAACGATTGTATCTATGGTTTTGCTCAATGCATCATAGATCGGTATCCAATAGACTCCAGTAGCCTCAAATGCCACCTGTTCGCATTTGTTGGCTACCAGCCATTTGCGAAATTTCCTAAGTTCAGTTTTCGTTGTCCCAAAATCCATTCGAATCGGTTGAAAATCATCGCCTGTTATTGTTGCCACGATCAAATCTTTATGGACATCTGCACCGCAAACTCTATCTCTTCGTTTTTTCATATACATTTCTGCCTGGTATGGGCAGATGATGTTTCCCTGATATGAGATAATTTCCCATACGCGTTCTATGACGCAGTCCCGTATTCGGGGGATCTTGGCTCGTTTCAATCGCGGGATCAGCCGTCCCATAAACTTGTCAGCCTTCACTGCCCATAACCACATTTAACGTGAACGGATTACAATATGTGGTTTTCCATCCGTCACGTGTGAGCCTCTGCCTGGGGCGCATGGGCGTTTCATATCCGAGCTTGATGTCCAGATCCATTGGTTTTCGTTTATGAGACCATTAGCCAATCGAGGATTCATGTTAACCTCTGATTTTGTCATCCTCTTTAGATTAGGTATAAAAAGAGAGGACGAAATTTGAAGGTTTCTAGGGCGAATCAATCAACTATGATCGAAGATATTGTTTATTGTTATGCTCATTCTCGGAACTAAAAATTAGGCGAGGAATATTTTTGCTGTATACGAATTATATATATTTGACTCTTTAACAATATCTGTTCCATATCTAATAAATCCTTCTTTCTGCATATATATGTGATTTCTTTGTGAAGATCTTGGTATATTCTCAATCGAATTAAATGTAATAATATTGCTGGATTTGAGCATTCCATAGCTTGTTAAAGGCAAGATGCCTCTGCCATATAAACTCGTAAATACTGTACTGTTTTCAGCTTTATAGTCATTTAGCCAATCGACTGCATCCACCTCTTCGGCTAATGTATAATGGTTATTTTTAATATCTGTAAAATATTTACTATCCACATGCCCGTATACGAGCTGAGTAGGCAGTCCAATCTGAAGAACTAAATGTGATAAAACTATTATAGAAATTAACATAATAATAATATTGCCAACATATAAGCTGTGATTTCTATCAATTGTTGCAGAGTGTGACCACACAATTCCTACGATATTTCGAAATCCAATAATTAAAAATCCATTGCAAAATAATAATAATAAAATATAGGAGCGCTCAGGCCAATAAAAAAGAGAGACGGTAGGTAAAAAAGTGCTGAAAACAAAAAAAACTAATAAAGCTGAAAAAAATAGATATTTTGTTATTACATACGATTCAACTTTTTCATTTAATACAGTTCTATATATAGTAAATAATATACCCAATGATATTAATATAGAAGTCATAATATTAATAACGTAATTTATTTTAAAGAATATATCTACGAACGAAGGATTCAGTGAATCCGCTGCTCCTGGTGATATATTTCCGGTATTAAATTCTATCACACCAAGTAAGGCATTATGGGCAGAAACTATAATACTCACTTTAGTCACATTGACTACGAATAGAAGCCAAAAGATCACCAGAACTAAGCTAATAAGAGCAAATTCTAAACAGGCATTATATCGCCCATGTGATTTCGCTACCAAACTCGTTATCAGGCTGCTAGTAATAAAAATAGTAATCAAAAATAAAGAAGAGGCATAATGAGAGATTACTAAGCCAATCAGCAATAATAAGCATACTATTTTGAATCGCGCAAAATGATTCTTTATAGATATTAAATAGATAAATAATAATGCAGGAAAAAACGCAACCTCTTGACGACCATAAATAGATAATTGCATATATTGGCTAGAGCCTATGAGAAATAGAAGCGAAATGAATGCCTCTTTATTTGTAAAACTGAATATTTTTTTGTTGAATAACCATATAATTGCAATTGAAATTATTGGATAAATCGATAAGATAAACTTTAATACTATGTCAACGGAAAGCCCGCTTACAAGCGAAATAATAGGGGCAAATATGCAGATCGACAACGCTGCATTGACTAAATTTTCAGGAAGATCACTATACCATTGGCCTTTAGTTAAAGTTAATTCAACCATTGCTCGTTCAAAATGAGAATCTACACCAATTATATACGGAGAAAGTAATTGCGGATATATGATTAAAAACGATATATATACCAATAAGGATAAAACATAATACTTATATTCGAAATCCCTAATTAGCAGTAATACTGAGGATAGAAGCAAACAAACTACAAATATATATATAATGTATGAGTTCATATATCCCACATTTTGGATTAGAGCTAGCAACTGCAAATATTTCCGATGGTATCTAGTTTAATAGATGGAATATTAAATATACAATTTAGTTTAATTAAGCAGACCATTTGAGCATTATATTAACGCTCCCGCTCCAAGATTAGATATCTTATTAAAAATTATTAAAATACAACGAGATAGTATGCTCAGCGATTTTTTCCCACGAAAGCTTTTTCGATATAAGTTCTTTGCCATTACTGCTGATATATTTTCTGAAATTCTCATTTTCAATTAGTTCCATAATCATGAGCGCGAGAGAACTAAAATCTCCTCTTTTGAATCCTTGTGCTGCACTGCAGTTAAAAATAATTCCATAATTGGAATCCTGTTGTGGTAACAATATAGGCAATCCGGTTGCAAGTGCTTCTATTACAGTAATTGAAGCATCTCCCGGCCACACTCCAATATCTGCAGCATTGTAATATTTAGGCAATTCTGAATTCTCAACAAAATCTTTAAATAGAATTTTATCATTTAATAAATATAAGTCTATTACGCTTTTAAGTTTTCTCATGTAATCCATTGGCCCATCGCCTATAAGAAGAAGTTTAACCGTGGGATGTTTTTCGGCGACTTCATTAAAAGCTTTAATTAGAACATCTATATCCTTATGTTCGTTAAATTTACCCGCGGAAACAATTAATATTTCATTTTCTATGCCCAATTCTGTCCTTCCTAGACATCTTAAATCATTAGATTCATAGAAACGTGTTGAGTCAACGCCCAACGGCGTTAATTTGATCTTTGATCTTTCAATCCTTAAAAAGGCATCTAATACTTCGATTGAGCCGAAAGTAACGGGCATCCAATAACTAACACGTTCACTATATTTTGAGTAGAACTTGATTACCATATAAATGTATATTTTTTTAATTAAAGAATCTAATCGAAAATTGTCTTTGTTTGTATGATCATCTACAAAAATCTTATAACCTAATTCCCTACTATAAAACACAGATTGTAAAGTCAGAGGACAAAAAGCTCCATGTGCCTGCACTATATCTGGTTTTAAGCTTTTTAATTTATTCTTTAGTCCTTTTAATAATATTTGACCCCCATCCTTGATTTCAAGAATTGCTGGTAACCTATGAATGGTCATGCCATTGTCTTCGTAGATCCCAGGACCAATTATTCTATTTCCTCTGATTCGTCCGATATGTCTATCATAACCTTCCAATGCGGGAAACCTATCCGAAGTTATAATCTCTACATCGTACCCATGCATCTTTTGCTCAAATGGTAAAGAATTTTCTTGATATCCCATTCCTGGGATGTACCAATTCATAACGTGAACTATTTTCATTGCACACCAAATGCAAACTATCGAAAATTAGATATTAAATACGAAATTTTCTCTATTTCTTCATGGTTTAATTCTGGGAACATAGGAAGAGACAACACCTGTTTAGCATATTCTTCAGTAATAGGAAGAGATCCCTGCCCGATCATAAGATCACTGAATGCTTTTTGTAAATGGACGGGAATTGGATAGTGAATATTCGTAAATATCTCATTGGCATTTAGCATATTTTGTAATTTGTCCCTATCTTTGACCCTAATGACATATAAATGGTATACATGTTTCGAACAGACTTTTTCAACAGGCGTAATCACATTGGAATCTCGTAAAATATTGTTATATATCTTTGCATTACTTCTTCTCTGTTCGTTCCAACGATCTAATTTTTTCAACTTTACTCGAAGTATTGCTGCTTGAATCTCGTCAAGTCGATTATTATAACCTTTGATTAGACTATTATACATTTTTTGCTGGCCATAATTCCTCATTAGTCTGATCGATTCAGTAAATTCTTCGTCGTTTGTGACAACCATTCCCCCATCTCCATACGCGCCCAAATTTTTTGTAGGATAAAAACTAAAACATCCCGCGTCTCCGATACTACCTACTTTTTTACCATGATACTCAGCACCATGAGCTTGGCACGCATCTTCAATAATTTTTAAATTATATTTGTTTTTTAGGTCCATTATAGGGCCCATATTTACGGGCTGCCCAAATAAATGAATTGGGATGATGGCTTTAGTCCTTTCTGTTATGGCTTTCTCCACCAGGGATATATCCATATTGTGTGTAAGTGGGTCTATATCAATAAATACAGGTTTAGCTCCTGTATAGGATATTGCCAAAACCGTAGGTGTTGCAGTGTTAGAAACGGTTATTACTTCATCGCCTTTTTTTACGTCGCATGCAAGCAAAGCTAAATGGATCGCATCAGTACCTGATGACACTCCTACCCCGTAATTTACATTACAATAATTAGCAAATTCGGTTTCAAATAGGCTTACATTTTCACCCAGTATAAACTGGCCGTTTTCAATGACACTGTTAATAGCTTTATCAATATCTTCTTTAATAGAATCGTATTGCTTTCGCAAATCTATCATTGGTATCATAAAATCATTCCTCCAAAGAACACGATATTGTGGATCAATGATTTAGTATTAGTATATGGCTTCCAAAATGATGTGGCAATGAAATAGTCTTAGAGCAAAATTCGCATTTTGTGCTCATTATATAAATATTATGCTAACTACATATTATAATAATATATCAAACATAATACTTGTAATATTTTTGATAATAATGTAGAGTATTTGCAAGCCCTTGAGATAAGGATATCTTTGGTGCCCAGCCCATTATCGAGGTAATCTTGCTGTAATCTGCATAATAATTGCCAATATCTATGACCTTGCGATCCAGAGGAAATGGAATAACTCGATAGATGCCCTGACCGTTGATTTTAATTAGCATTTGTGCAAGTTCTTTGAGTGATATTTTTTCACTAGATCCTAAGTTGAATACGTCACCATTTGCGGTGTTGCAAGACGCAGCCAATAATAATGCATTAACAACATCATCTACATAATTAAAATCACGAATTTGAGTACCATCACCATAAACATCAAATGGTTTATTCTCAACTAATAAGCGAATCCAAATACCCAGAAATGTCTGCCGAGCATCCATTATTCTCATGCGTGGCCCGTAGGTGTTTGTAAGCCTTAGAACGCAAGCTTTAATTCCGTAAACATTATTATAAAGTACATGGTACCATTCCCCTGCCATTTTATTTATTCCATTTACATCAGTTGGCTGAAGGATATGTCTTTCATCAACCGGAAGATAATTAGGCTTTCCATAAATCTGTCTGGTACTCGCAAATACGATTTTAATATTAGAGTTATATTTCCTACATGATTCAAGTAGCGAAAGCTGTGCATGGCAATTAATTTCTAGATCTGCATAGGGGTTTTGCATCGAATCTATATGGCTAGTTTGCCCTGCAAGGTTAAATAAATAATCTTGGCCTTGAATAAGATAACGCATACTATATTCATCGCGGATATCCGAAACATTAATTCTGACGGCATCATTGATATGTTCAACATTATAAGTATTTCCACCATATTCTGGAATAAGACTATCTACAAGAAGTATGTTGGCTCCAAGATCAACTAGACTATGAGCCAAGTTTGAGCCAATGAATCCTAAGCCACCAGTTATGAGAACATTTTTGTTCTTAAAGAATTGTTTTAATTCTATCATTTCATTTCCCTATATCCTCTAAATGTTTATTCATCATCTCTAATTGTAAGTATATTTTCCATTTCATCTGCAACGGAATCCAAATTAAACAGTTCTTGGATCATTTTTCGAGCATTTTTGCCCATAGTTGTCCGCAAAACATCGTCGGTAATTAGCTTTATGAGTGCGGCCTGTAATTCAAGCTGATCATAATTAATCATAATTCCCGCATTATATGATTTAAATTGTGGAATTTCATTTTGCGCAGTGATTATTACAGGTATACCAGCAGCGCATGCTTCCAAGACTGCTAATGAGGTCTCTTCGTAAAAAGAAGGCGTTAAAACAAAGACGTCTGCATCGATATACGCTCGTATTCTGGTCTTATCATATATAGGGCCTGGGAATAAGACTCTATCGCTAATCCCAAGGGCGTCTACTAAATTCATAGCATCAGCTAGAAATCCATCGTCATTTCCTACAATTATCAGTCTAAGTTTCCAGCCTTGCTTAAGGATTTGAGAAATAGCGTTTATTAATATAGCAATACCTTTATTCGGATGAATTCTTCCGAGAAATAATATGATTTTTTCATCTGGGGAAATCGAATAGCTGGCCCTAAAATAACCTTTAGCAGGCAATTCATTAAAATCTGAAAGATTTACCCCTAATGGAATAAGAACAATTTTTCCTTCGTCTATTCCATAATTTCTACATACCAGCTTTTCATGATTATTTTGGGCGATTATTTTGCGACATTTTTTTAGCATATTGTAACCGAACGGAATATCATAAATCGCTTTACATAATCCTTTAAATCCCATTGTTTTGGGAAGCGAACCATAGGGTAATAGAACATACGGTACGTTAAATTTATTTGCATAATAGGTGACAACTAGTGATAATATTGTACGAAAATCATAAATAAAAATAATATCATAACCATTAATTTCTTTCATTGCAACAAACGGAGAATAATACGAAATAGGAAGATTCAATTTTTGCGTTATGATATCCGAAAGACTACGAAAATAGTATGTTCTAATACCATCAACGTTAACTTGCTTATTCGTCTCGACATTTAATTTCGATTTATATCCATCTGTAGTATATACGGTTACTTCATGTCCCCTTTTAATAAATTTAATAGATAGTTCATAAGCCATCCTTGCGGGGCCGCCCGATTCCCACGAGGGTTTAAAAAAATTAGTAACTTGCAGAATTTTCATAACCTATTCCTCACATGACTCAGAGTGAAACTGCTGCGGTGCACCCCACGCGCGGCAAGCTGCGTAGTATTGCGTTTAAAATAGATGTCCATAGTTTCATTTCCTCATAGCATATATGTGTAAGTTCATTGGTCATCGGTTAAGGCCTATTTTTAAAATTAGATGCATATTATTCTCGAAAGAAAATTTGTCAGGATAAGTTTTTTATATTACTACTATAATCTTATTTTCTGAGAGGAATTAGCTATCATGACAAAGGAAAAAGTATGCGATAATGTAGATATTTTTGTGAAAAGTCTGTGCATCATGTTTTCTGTAAAATGGCTTCGAGAAGCTGCAAAGAGAACTGGATTTATCAAAAGAGAACGAAGGATCTCTCCTAAAGTCTTTTTCTGGGTCTTAGTATTGGGATATGGGCCTTTCTTGCAGAGGACGCTTGCAGGTATTAGAAGAATCGTATGTGTTTAGCTGGCCAGCTTCTCGGTTGGCATTTGGAGACAATTCAATCCTCTCTGTCCCCAGGTTGCCAGTGTCGTCATGATTCGCTCATGAATCGATGTTCCTTTATCATTGCGAAGCGTGCCCAAGATCTTTCTCAAAACCACATGTGGCCGCAAAGCTCTCTCTGCTCGATTATTGGTCGGCTCTACACCAGGATTAATGATAAACGTGAACCAGTAGTCAAACCCGTTGTTGATTTTCCCGATATATTTCCGGACTTCCTCGATAGAGTACTCGGTTCCTCGCTGTTCTAAGTGGGTATGGGGTAAGGTTTAATAATCTCATTTCCTGAATTATTATGCGTGACTCTATCTCAGGAAGACCTTTCAAGCTTGCGTTGACTCTCCAAGACCCGTGGTATATTAAATCTATAGAATTTAGTGGTGCTAAGAAACAGATAGATATTCATATCGATTTCATTCCGGGCAGTCGAATTGAATGCTCAAATTGCAGATCCCCGAATAATTGCATTCATGACACAAAGGAACGAGTATGGCGGCACCTCAATTTTTTCCAATTTAAGGCGTATATCCATGCCAGAGTGCCGCGCACAATTTGCCAGAAATGCGGATCAATCAGATTGATTGATGTTCCTTGGGCCAGGAGGAGCACCGGTTTCACATTGCTAATGGATGCTCTAATACTGCTTCTTGCCCAGAATATGCCAATTAGTGCCGTAGCTGAAATAATAGATTAACATGATACAAGGATTTGGAGGGTTTTGTCATATTATATTCCTGATTCGTGGTCTAAGAATGATTATTCGCAAGTAAAAATAGTAGGCGTAGATGAAACATTCTGTGCTAAATTTCATAAATATGTATCGCTATTCGTTGATCTCGATAATAATAAAGTTCTATACGTATGCGAGGGCAAGGACGCGAGTGTTATCGGTTCATTCAAGAAAGACCTTGAGGATCACAATGGCGCATCGGAAAATATTGAGATGTTGTGTTCGGATATGTCTCCTGCATTCATATCAGGGATAACGGAACAGTTTGCCAGATCGTCCCTAACTTTTGATAAATTTCACGTCATAAAGATGGTCAATGAGGCAATAGATCAAGTACGCCGCGAGTAGCAACACCATAATGAAGAGCTAAAGAATGCTCGATATGTATGGCTTAAAAACCCAACCGGCCTCTCATTAGCTCAAAAAGAAAAGCTTGGATCTCTTAAAGACATGAATTTGATGACAACAAAAGCATATAATTTCAAGCTTAGTCTGAAAAACTTCTGGACTTTTAATGATAAGAACCTTGCTGAGGATTTCCTCAAGAAATGGTATTATTGGGCAACACATAGCCAAATAGAACCGATTATTGATGCTGCTAAAACCATTAAGTCTCATTGGAATGGAATAGTAAATTACGCAGAAACCAAAATCTCGAACGGCGTTTTGGAAGGGATAAATAGCATGGTTCAATCGGCGAAGAGCTGTGCAAGAGGCTTCAGAACAACGAAGAATCTAATACTAATTATATATCTAAGAAGGGGAAAATTGCAGTTCAATCTACCCACTTGAAATAGCGAGGAACCGAGTACTCTTTCCCGATCCCGTGCCGAAGCGCCTCTTGCGCCAATTTCCTTAAAGTCTTTCTGACTTTTGGCGGTGGATCGTTCTCCAAAGCCTCGGTTAGTATCTCGTAAAGCTCTTTGAGCATGTTAGAAATCTCGCCTTCCGAGATAATGGTACCAAAATTAGTCAGGATACTATGGATCTTGTTTTCGGTCACTCTGCCAACGTAATAAAGGACAGCAACGAGTGCTTTCAGATCGCTGCCAAATTGTGTGCTTTGAATATCCTTCGGGAGCTCTGCATAATAGTTCATATTCATTGACGGGGAATAATAATGTTCTCGCCGATATTCAACATTATCAGTTTGCAGCCGTATGTTTTGGATAACAATGGAGCTAAACCCTTTGAAAACAGCATCTGGTGGCAATGTCTCAGGATTTATCTTTAATGATACCATCCGATCAATCTTTATCTTGGGCTTCTTCGAGTCTTTCGACCACTTTTTAGACTTCTCCGCGGGTGGGAGTTGTGGCTCGCGTGGAGGGACATTTGGTGCAATTTTCGGCTTGCCTTTCTCTCCTTTAAATCGAGCGTTCTCATCTCTCAATTGCTGAACCTCTACTCGAAGTTGCCGATTCTCCTGAAGTAATTGTTCAACTACGTTGAGCAGTGTGATGATGAGGGACTTAACTGATTCTTTATCATCGAAGTTGATCTTATTAACGTCAAGGCCGATAAGATCTTTTTGTATAATTTCTACCACAATGAATGTTATTTAAACAATATCTATTTATAATCATCGTTCTGGCAAATTGGTAGCTCTATTGAGCATGTACAAGGCCGCTATTTCCCATTAGCCTAATGTTCTAATTTTGCATGTTTTCACTATAATTTGTAACTATAACAAGACAAACCTGATTGAGACTAAGTGTCCTGCATGCTCGTTGCTAAATCTCTAACTATACCCAATAAGAAGGTTTCCAATTTATGAGTCACGACCAATTGATCATTATTTTTTAAGCAATAGTGATAGCCATTATTTCCGATACATTTTGCGTATCCGCTGTTTTTTAAAAGAATGATCGTATTTTGTCCAAAATCCTTTATATCGGAATAAACTACACCCGAATTCTCATCTGGAATTAGAGATTTCAATCCGTCTAATGGTGTGGCAATAACAGGTTTGCCGCATGCAATGTATTGATATATCTTTCCAGGTATTATATCTCGTGTTGTGTTATTAATCAAAAACGGATTTATGCAAATACTTGCGAGATTTATATATAGTGGCATCAAATTATATGGTTGAAAATCTGTCAATATAATTTTATCATTAAGCCCTAATTTATCGACTTGATTTTTTATTTTTTCAAAAATGTGTCCTCCGCCGACAAGTAGCAATTTTGCCTCTGGGACCGCCTGCAGAATGGCTGGAAATTGATCAATATATCGATCAAGTCCTGAAAACTCAAAAAAAGTACCGATGAAGATAATAACTCGGTCTCGTTCGGTTATGCCTAATTGCTCTTTAAGAGCACTAACATCGAGATCCTGCCTAAAATTGTCGATATTCACTCCAATTAAAAGTAGATCTACAATCTCGAGGTCGGCACCATTATCAATAACATACTCCGCAAGCGTTGGGGTTATAGCTAAAATTTTATCTACATTCCTATAAACAAGCTTTTCGATATAAAATGTTAAAGGCCTTAAAACTTTTATAGGTACGAGCATGTGTAAGATATCCACCGACCTAAAAATTACAGGAATTTTATGATTCTTTGCAATTTTTATTGTCTGTAGCCCGTTCGTAGGAGCTGAATACAGAACAATGACATCAATCTTTTTTTCTCTTACCACTCTGTCTATTTCGTAATAATGAGTAAATGCAGCAGATACACGATCTAGAATTGGCAATTTAATAAACCCAGGTCTTCTTAGAGTTACCGCTGCATCATCATAAACCCTATGTACTCCTCGAAATTCAATAGTCTTAAGGGATCCAAAATCCAAATTACCTTTACGCCTCCAGGAATCCTCAAAATCGATCGCATAAACATTATGCCCTAGCTTGGACAACGACTCGGCTAGCTCATGTATTTCAAATACTACTTTCTTTAGCCAATCAACTTCATGAACAAAAAGCACGTTCATTACTTTCTGCCTCGCATTTCGAAGAACAATTGAAGGCCGGTCATGTTTGTCTTGAGGTCTCCTACGGACCTCATTCCAATGAACCTATTCCATATATATGATGCCCTTAAATAAAACTCGCTATATGCTGTTGTATTCCAATTTCTTAGGTCGTTTTTAGAGAGCCTACTAGTTTCAAATACGGGTGGTGCGAATGAGTCAGTACGTGCATAAATAAAATCATCCCAGCAGAGATCTTTATCGAATTTGCTAAAATATATATCATAAAGATCAGAGCCAGGAAAAGGTATTGTTACAGAGAACTGAGCAAAATCCAATGGAAGACTCTTTGCAAAATTGATTGTCTGACGTATAGTTGCCGTAGTTTCTCCTGGCGAGCCTATCATGAAATACCCAACCGTCCGTATGCCAACTTTTTGTGTCGTCTCTACTGTAGATCGCACTTGTTCAGTTGTTATGTTCTTTCTCAAGGTAGACAGAATCGACTGGTTCCCGGATTCGATCCCATATGCGATCATATAACAACCAGCATTTTTCATTGCCTTGAGCATTTCCTCATTAATTAAGTTCACTCTTGTTTCACAGGTCCAAATAATATCAATATCCCGTTTTTTTAGCTCTTCAGTAAATTGGAATATTTTTTTACTTTTAAGCGTAAATGAATCATCATAAAAGGCAATCTCCCTGATATTGAATTTTTCCCTGAGAAACTCAATTTCATCTACTATCCTTTTTGGACTTTGGCCCCTCCATGTGCTCCCAAAAACAGACTTAGAACAGAAGATACAATTATAGGGACATCCTCTGCTTGTAAGCATTGCCATCAAAGGGGACTTTCTACCATGCGGCGGATGCAATTTGTATTTATTGATAGGTAAAAGATGATATGCCAGAAAGGGTAATGTGTCTAAGTCGTTTATTAGAGGTCTGGATTGATTTTCTATAACTTGATTTCCTTTTCGATAAGTAATTCCATAAATTCCATCCAAGCTATTATCTTCCAGTCCCTCACAAAGCTCGACAATTGTATCTTCGCCTTCCCCATTCACGATTATATCTATCTCGGGTATATTCTTTAAAATATCCTTTGAATATATAGTTGCATGAGGTCCGCCAAGGATTATTGTCGTGTTTGGGTTGGCTTGCTTAATTCCCTTTGCAATCTTAATCGCTGAATTGATTATGGGGGTCATTGCCGTGATCCCAATAACGTCTGCGTCCTCCACAAGCTCTATAACACCCTGTTCTGAGAGCCGCAATGCATTTGCATCTATAACTTTAACTGAATAACCATTCGTCTCTAAGACCGCAGCTAAGCTTGCAAGTCCCAGTGGAGGTTGAGGATATTTTGTATCCCAGGAAGGGTTAATTAGAATCGTATTTAGAGACATATTTAGCAGCTCACTACTTATGCAATTTTGGCGTATAGCTATCTGATTGAGTGCAGTTCAATATAATATTTTTTATTTAGTAATATTTTGTTCAATCCGATTATTAAACGTATCACCTTATTAGAGACATTAATATCCTGATAATCATCTGGTATTGAAAATCTAATGCCCTCGTCGTACTGATTTCTTACAACATAAATTGATTGAAGGATTTGTTGAGAATTAATTCCTGTGAGGATGACATTACCCATATCGAAAGCCTCCGGTCGTTCAGAGCTTTCTCTAATTACCAATGCAGGGATCCCCATAATACCGGCATCCTCATGAATAGTCCCGCTATCAGATATCGTACAGTAGGCATTTTTCTGTAACTTGATGAAATCAAACATGCCGAATGGCTTGTGAAAATGCATCAGGTCGTTCTTTATAATCTTTAACTCATCGATACGTTTTTGAGTTCTAGGATGCGTAGATATTATTAGAGGATAACCATATTTATTTGCTATTAAATTTAGAGTATCTAATATTATTTTTAGATTACTTATAGTATCAACATTTTCCTCTCGATGTATACTAATTAAGAAATACCTATCCTTTTCCAAATTAAGTTTTTGTAATATTGATGATCCTTCAATTTTTTCCATATTTACTTTGAGTACTTCTGCCATCGGCGAGCCGGTTACAAAAATGATTTCCGGGCTCAATCCTTCCCGCAAGAGATTTCTGCGAGCATGCTCAGTATAAGGCATGTTAATGTCGGATGTATGATCAACTATTCTCCGGTTGATCTCTTCCGGGACTCTATCGTCGAAGCATCTGTTCCCGGCTTCCATATGAAAAATTGGTATCTTCAATCTCTTAGCTACTATGCAGGATAATGCACTATTTGTGTCTCCCAGAATAAGAATTGCATCCGGCTTTTCATCTATCATGACCTTCTCTGTTTGGGTCAGTATCTTTCCTATCTGTTCTCCGATTGTAGCGGACTTGACATCCAGAAGATAATCCGGATTTCTTAAATTGAGCTCCTCAAAAAAGACTTTGTTCAACTCATAATCATAGTTCTGATTGGTGTGTACCAGAATATGGTTTGTATATTTATCTAATCGCTTAATAGTTTCCGATAAGCGGATGATCTCGGGCCTGGTGCCCATTATGGTCATTACCTTTAGTTCGGACATCAATCCCCTAATCACTCAAATTTGAAAGTATCTGGGTCGAATTCATTATATTCTTCACTTATGATTATGATAATGTCACATGCTTTTTCATCACTTATGTTGGTCAAAGTGTGACTCCAAAAAGGCTCGACTTTAATGAACTCTCTTGTCGCCTCATCAAATAATATGTCCTTAGTTGCCAGCGAATGAATATTCTGCAAGTCCATTCTGCATTGTCCCCGGATACAGCAAAACCATTCCTCTTTTCTGGTGTGGTAGTGACCGCCTCGTGAGCATCCTGATTTGATAACCAGCAGACTGATCTGGCCGAATTTCACATCTTTGGTTCTGGCCAGCTCCTGAAATAATCCCGTTTTATTTTTATGAATTGGATACATCTAATCCGCCAATTGCTTATATGACTGCAAGCATTTCTCCAGCTTTTTGTGTCTACCTAATTTATCCGTCAAAAAGGAATGAATTTCTCCAACGGTTATGGTCTCGCCATTTATCAATTTCAACGAATTAAATCCCGGATCGAGAAGTCGCTCCACCAAATCATCAACGAATATGAATTCACGCTTTACTGATGAATCGTGGATGGTAACGCTTTCCCCTTTTGAAATCTGATAGCAGAACGTCGCAATCACGGAATTGTAAAACGGCTTGCATCCCGGTCCATAAACATTGGGAATTCTGAATATGCACCATTTATTAGCCTTTTTTACGATCTCTTCTTCAACGCTCTTCACAAATCCATATTCAGAGTCGCTGTTCCAAATAACCTGTTGAGATGATGCAAAAATTATCTCGGGATCTACTCTCTTGATCTTGCAAGCAAGAATCAAATTGGATGTTGATACGATATTATTCTTGAGTATTTCTCCAGGTTGCTCTCTATTCTTTCCAGCAAGATGGTAAATTCTGTCACAGCCGCTGACGAACTCACAGACATCTCTTATATTTGTCAGATCCCCTTTGAATAATAATGGATCATGCAAATGCTTGGTCAGATGACTGCCTATAAACCCTTTGCTGCCGGTTATTCCAGTCTTTATAGCAAGCCCGCCTGACGAATGGTATCCAAAACCTGTGCAGCATCCAATTGAATTGTATTGGCAGAAGTAAATGGCTCAGATGGCTTAAAGTCATCGCCCTTGTAGAAATAGTCCCCAATATTCGCTTCCAGTCTGGATATCCTGGCATAAATAATTCCATTCTGCTTTATGGTTGAAGATCGGATTATCTCTTCGGGGGTCAATAGCGTCTCATCCATCTTTTCGCCAGGTCTGACCCCAATAAGTTTCTGCTCCAATTGCTTATGGAAATGCAGTTCAAATGCATCCACTAGCGCGCGCACGCTAGATGCTGGGGGCTTGATTACAAAAAGATCGCCCTTATTCCCTACTTCAAGGCATTTGAGCGCCAGGGAAACCGCATTGTTTAATGGTAATAAAAAACGGGTCATGTCATAATTTGTGATAGTCATTGGCTTATTATTATTAATTTGGCCCAGGAACAAGGGAATGACAGACCCTCTCGAGCCCAAAACATTTCCATATCTTAAGCTCATGCATGTGGTGTTGCCATTGTGAGCACTGATCAATTTTTCAGCCAATGCTTTGCTCATTCCATAAGCATTTATAGGATACACTGCCTTATCTGTGCTAAGATTCACGATTTTTTCGACGCCGCATTCTTCCGCGGCGTCTATGACATTTTGCGTGCCGAGAATATTTGTCTTTATGACTTCTTCGGGGAAATTTTCTCCGGTTGGAACATGCTTTAAAGCAGCAGCATGCAGAATGTAATCAACGTCCTTGAAATACTTCAATAACTTGCCCTTGTCGCGTATATCTCCGACTACATAGGCGATATTATCATTCATCCGCTCAATATACATATCATGCTGCTTCTTTTCATCCCGGCTGAAGACGACAAATTTTGTATCATAATCCTGAGCAAAATCTATGAAAGCATTGCCGAATGAACCTGTGCCGCCAGTTATCAAAATTTTTTTTTCATCTAATATATTCATGAAATAAAACTCCGTATAATAATAGTATAATTATTCTAACTAATTGCTGAGTTCATGCGGCACGATATGCCTTATAATTGTTCTCCCCGCATTGCCATCTCCGAATGGGTTCTTCCAGCTATTGCTTTGCTGCAGGATTTGCTTTGCCTTTTCCAGAATCGTCCCACCATCAGCCCCAGCAAGGATATTAGATTTAACATCCACTGTCTCCGGCCTCTCCGTATTCTCCCGCAGCGTCACGCACGGCACACCCAAGATGCATGTCTCCTCCTGCACCCCTCCCGAGTCGGTCAAAGCCAGCCTGGCATTGGCCTCCAGTTGCAGAAACTCCAGAAAACCCATTGGCTCTATTGCCCTGATGCCGTCAAGGCCCAGCCCGAATTCATTTACCATCTTTCGAGTCCGAGGATGCATGGGAAAGATAACAGGCAAACCAAACTCGCACCTAATCAGCTCCAAACCTTTGAGAATCTCTTTCAGCCTGGCTCTATTATCAACATTCTCCGCCCGGTGAGCTGTTACCAGAAAATATTCCTTTGGCTTCAGCCCCAGATCCTTGAGCACATTGACCTTTCTCTCAGCTATCTCTCTATTCTGGTAGACTGAATCAACAATGGTGTTTCCCGTGACGGATATCTTCTCTTCAGCGATTCCCTCTTTTATCAGATTCGATTTGGAATTTTCCGTTGGAGCAAACAGGTAATCAGAAATATGATCTGCTACAATCCGGTTGATCTCCTCAGGCATGTTCCGGTCGTAGCTGCACAGCCCAGCCTCCACGTGCCCAACCTTGATATGCAGCTTCGAGGCCGCCAGTGCACCGGCCAGAACCGTATTCGTATCCCCCTGCACCAGGACCACATCCGGCTCGGTCTTCATCAGCACCTTCTCGATGCCCGTCATGATCCGGCCTGTCTGATCGGCATGAGTGCCGGATCCTGCATCCAGATTGAACTCCGCCGGAGGAATCTCAAGCTGCTCAAAGAATACCCGGTCCATCTCGTAGGAGTAGTGCTGCCCGGTATGCAGCACGAAATGATCCAGCCCCCTTCGTCGGCACTCCCTGATCACCGGTGCCATCTTAATTATCTCCGGCCGCGTTCCCAATATCACTGCGATTCTCATGTGTCACCCCGCCCGAGCTAAGCTCCGTCCTCACCCTCCGAGAAGCATCCATCCGCTTCATGGATTGATCGATCAGCTTGGAGATGGCATGCAGAATAATCCCCGTAAAAGCCATGAATGACCCCACCAGAGTCGTCAGTATCATCAGAATGGTGAGACCATAGCTGAGCTGCCCGCCATGATAAAAGACCCTGAGCAGCTCCAGACCTATGCCAATTCCCACCGCCGCAAATATCATCCCCGGCAGCGTGAAATAGTACAGCGGCCTTCTCAGTTCCATATCCTGCAGCAAGATCAAGAGCACTTTGACACCGTGGCTCACCGGATTCTGCTTCGAGGCCTTCTCCACAGCGTAGCTGCAATGAATCTCCACCACTTCTACCTTCAGCCGGTTATCCTTGGCCTGAAGAAGTATCTCCGAGCCGGCAGACATGCCGTCGTCATCAATGCAAATGCAGTCTATCGCCCGCTTTCCGTAGGCGCGAAAGCCGCTCTGGGTGTCGGTGACAGAAAGGCCCCCCAGGAAGTTGATGGTGGTATCCAGAACCTTCATGCCAACCTTGCGATAGGTGGGAACCTCCTGGCCGTTCCCTCTGAAGAACCGCGAGCCTATGACCAGGTCAATGCCCCGATCCAGAGCAGACAAGATATAGCCTCGCTGCGGTTTGGTATTTGGGAGGGATTAATAGTATGCATGGGAAGTAACCTTTCTTTAGGATTTGAGAATTGGGGATTATATTCAGTGGTTACGGACGATCACCACAAAGGCACATAAACGACTAAAACCATTTTAATCCCTTTGTGCGTCCTCTGTGGCTTTGTGCCTTTGTGGTGAAAGTCGTAAACCATAGTATTCTCAAAAAGCGGAAGGAAACTAAGTCATGCAGTCTCTATTAGATTATTCCTTTTTCTCTCAGAGCGGCTTTTACCTCGGCCATATCGTTCTTCAATTCAACGATATCATTTTCCAGCACCCTGTCGAACTTCCCGTTTATATCCCTGACTTCATCCAGAAGTTCGTCCTGCTTGCCGAGCATCTGATCCTGTTTATCGATCATTTGATCCTGCTTGCCGAGCATTTGGTCCATCTTGCCGCCCAGGTTATCATTCATATTCTTGACCACAGAAACGAGCTCTTTTAGATAGACTGCAGCCGTGTCTAGCCTACTGTCGGTCTCGCCTTTAACCACCAGCTTGCCGAAATTGTCGAACTCATTGCATGCAGGAGAATATACCGTTTCAATGGACGAGACATAGATCAAGGTATTCTTTATATCTATGGCACTCTCAAACCATTTGAGCTTTTCATCCTCGCCCTCAGCGATTATCTTCACCCGGCCATCCTTTTGATTCTCGACCATGCCCTTGAGGCCAATTGCATTGGCTATATCGACTATCCTGGCTCGATAGCCAACCTCCTGGACTTTGCCGGATACAAATGCAATGAGCTTCATCATACAGAAATTCCACACTCTTTGTATAAATACTCATGTTTTTAGAGTTATTTGTGGCTTTGTGGTGATCGTCGTAAGCCGTTGGTTTTAGTCCACATGATCGATGATTATAACCAGGGGTTAACGAGAATAAAACCACAGAGGCGCAGAGCACGCGGAGGACGAACGACGGAGACGACTACTACTCAAAAGTTGTGAGCTATCCTTTTTCAAGTGGTGCTAATTAGGGGAAGTTACGTGGCTCGGCTAACTCTGCGTTTCTGCGGTAAAAATAGTAGCTTGATAATTAAAACTTCTGCTTGCGAATCGGCTAAATAAACTTTGTGCATTCTTTGTGAGCTTTGTGGTGAAAATCGTAAACCGATATGATCAAACTCGTTGTCTTGGTTATATCAAAATAGAATCTCTAAAGCCCCGGCTATCCAGTCATCCCCTCTTATCATAGCCTCAATTCAGACGATGACCGATTTAGCCGTCAACAAGCAACTGATTTCTTACGTACTTTCCTAATTTCAGTAGTGATTTAAAAAGCTTTTTGTCTCGCATCTGGTCCATCTCATCCGCCTCAGAAGAGCTCATTGAATGCGCGTTAGATGCACTTTCTGTCAGCCTGGGCATGTTATCCGACCATGAGATGCTGGTGGTTTTATGAAATTATACTGCATTTCATCATTTCTTTAACATTTTCAAATTCGTCAAGTAGATAATAGGCTTCAACTCCGAACTTTCTTGCACTTTCTACCTGCGTTTTATCGTTTGATATCAAATGAGAACCCCCTATTTTAGCAGCAGCTATAAAAGAAGCATCGATTGCCCTTGAGCCGGTCTCAAAGGCTATTGAAAAAGCAACCCCTCCTAAATCGTTTGCTTTGATAAAATCAAGCCGCTCAACAATGGATTCATACAATACAGTGGCCTCATCCTTTTTCATCCTTCTAACAAGCTGCCCAATCAGCTCTACTCTAAATATCTCGGGCTCCACAATTAGAACGTCTTTCTCCTCAATAAGTCGGAATAAGATTCTGGCTTTGTCATGCCTTTTCTGATCAAATTTGAAGAGTTCATCAAGAAAAACAGAAGTGTCAACAACTATCACCTTCTCTCCTCCAGGAACTCTTTTAGAACATCCTTGTCAACTTTTCTGCTGAATTTCTCCAGCACATCTGCTATCCCTTTAGGTCTCACTACTACAACTGCTTTAGTACCGTCTTTAAGGTCGATAAACCCCAAGGGTTTGAAAATACCTTTCTCATAAACTACCTCAATCTCATCCATGTTTACTCACCATATAATATCTTAAGTAAATCTAGGATTAAATTGCTTGCCTTGCCATCACCAAAAGGGTTATTCCAACCATCGCCCTGCGATATCATTTGCTTGGTCGCGTTGAGCATCTCAATGGAGCTCACTCCCGCCGGCAGTCCCGGATCACCGGTGCCATCTTAATTATCTCTGGCCGCGTTCTTAATACCACTGCGATTCTCATGTGCCACCCCACCCGAGCTAGGCTCCGTCCTCACCCTCCGAGAAGCATCCATCCGCTTCATGGATTGATCGATCAGCTTGGAGATGGCATGCAGAATAATCCCCGTAAAAGCCATGAATGATCCCACCAGAGTCGTCAGTATCATCAGAATGGTGAGACCATAGCTGAGCTGCCCGCCATGATAGAAGACCCTGAGCAGCTCAAGCCCGATCCCGATCCCCACCGCTGCAAATATCATCCCCGGCAAGGTGAAATAGTAAAGCGGCCTTCTTAGCTCCATATCCTGCAGCAAGATCAAGAGCACTTTGACACCGTGGCTCACCGGGTTCTGCTTCGAGGCCTTCTCCACAGCGTAGCTGCAATGAATCTCCACCTCTTCTACCTTCAGCCGGTTATCCTTGGCCTGAAGAAGTATCTCCGAGCCGGCTGACATGCCGTCATCGTCAATGCAAATACAGTCTATCGCCCTCTTTCCGTAGGCGCGAAAGCCGCTCTGGGTGTCGGTGACGGAAAGGCCCCCCAGTAAGTTGGTGGTGATATCAAGAACCTTCATGCCGACCTTGCGATAGGTGGGAACCTCCTGGCCGTTCCCTCTGCAAAACCGCGAGCCAATAACCAGATCCACTCCCCTGTCCAGAGGCGAGAGAAGCTTGGGTATCTCATCGGGATCATGCTGCCCATCAGCGTCGATGATAACCATCCTGTCCGCGCCCAAATCTCTGGCCGCCTCAAAACAGGAGCGAAGAGCCGCCCCGTAGCCTGCATTCCACTCGTGCCGAACGACATGGGCTCCTGCAGAGGATGCAAGCTCCGCCGTAGCATCAGAGCTACCGTCATCGACCACGATCACGCGGTCGACGTACTTCTGGCAGCCGAGGACCATTCTGGCGATGGAGCGCTCCTCGTTGTAGGCGGGCATGGCGGCGATGGTTAGGGACATAGAGCCTCGTAGTGATTTGATATAGTGATAATATTATGAATGGAAAGCCTTTCTCTTTGAAGATTGATAATTATAACCAGTGGCAACGAACGCTCACCACAAAGAAACAAAGGCACAAAGACGACGGACTAAACGATTAGACTATCTCTTTGTGCGTTCTTTGTGGCTTGGTGCCTTTGTGTGAAAGTCGTAGACCGCAGAAATGTTTTTAATTTTCTAATGAAAGACCTGCTTGCTCAAGTATTGCCTTGAGCGTTCCTTTTTTTATTTCAATGCCAGGATGATTGGGAATTGTCGTCCTTCTTTTAGTGTCTGGATTATACCAGATCTCGTGGCTTCCTTTCGCTTGACGGTCAAATTCAAATCCAGCTCTTTTTAATCCCCTGATGACATCTCTTGCGGTAAGAACCGGAATTTTCGTCATACAGTAATTGCAACTGGTATCTTGATATTCCGGACAATCCTTGCCGCAGGAGTCATCTTATCTGGAAGGGGATCGCCATGTTCAATATATGATTCAATAAGTTTCCTGGCTACATCTTGTGCTATTTCCATCGTCTCTGCAATTGTCCTGCCTTGAGCCACCAGCCCTTGCAGAGTATCGCTTGTGGCTAGATAAACTCCTTCTTCCAGTTTTTCGATCTTAATGGGTATAAGGTATTCAGACAATTAGAGTACACTCCTGCTTATACTGATGACCTTATCCATTATATAGTTGAGGGATAACGGCATCGAAAGAGCACATGATCATTTATTCTAACGCTTTAATTATCGTTCTCCGCTATTTTCGAGTGAGGAACGCAATGGTTCTGTTACCTCTGTGGTTAATAATAGTTCATCCTGCTTGCAGATCATCTGATTACGCTTGCCGCCCAAGGTTATCATTCATCTTTTTGAGCGTAAAGACTATCTCTTTAAGATAGATGGGAGCTATGTCCAGCCAGGTTTCTACCTCACCTTTGAGCACCAACTTCCCGAAACTGTCGAACTCATTGCGTCAGGAGATTATTGCTTTTCTATGGACGAGACATAGATTAAGGTATTCTTTATATCAATGGCACTCTCAAACCATTTGAGCTTTTCATCCTCGCCCTCAGCTATTATCTTCACCCGGCCATCCTTTAAATTCTCCACCATACCCTTGAGGCCAAACGCATTGGCTATATCGACTATCCTGTCTCGATAGCCTACCTCCTGGACTTTGCCGGATACAAATGCTGTGAGCTTCATCATATCGAAATTCCATGCTTTTTGTATTTGATATTATCTACGTTTTGCTCTCGTGCATCCTCTGTGCTCTTCTGATGAAGTCGGTACAGTTAAGGCACTGAGAAGCAAGTGCAATTGAATACCCTGTTCACATCGACCGGAAAACTCTCTTTTTCTTTGTAATTCATGCTTGCCCAGCCGCCCGAGCAGCACGGCATCCACTCAGCTTCCTCTTGTCGGAGAGTTGCTTTATATCCAATCTTCATCTTGTTGCTTATGGTGAAAGCGCCTCGATAGTAATTATCGACTAAGTAGTACCTGTCCGTCAAAACATCCGGATTATTCCCGTCAAGCGGTCCTACATACGCACCGATCTGCCCCGTGCCATTGAATACGACATTAAGGTCCATGCTTCCCGCAAAAGAAGTGGATGACGACGTATCTTCATAGGCCCCGTTTCCGGAAGTAGTTGTTTTCATCTCTTTGTTCAGAGCCTGCACCTGATCAAAGTTTGCTTCAAGAGCCGTGACTTTATCGCCCCCGGCATAGAGAATTGTGGAATCGCTCCATAAAGAGCTGATTGGACTGGAATGAAAGCTTCCGGGAAAATCAAGTCTCGTTGGGGAATAGGCTTTGCTGGCATTCTCTTGAAATCCAACACCTGTGTTTGATGAGAACGAACCAGGATTCAATTTTGTGACTACTCCTTCCCGGACCATGGCTTTGGATTCACTGCTGAAGACACCGCTACCACTACTATGAGAATGAAGCACCCGATTTGCTGAATCCATGCACATGTATGAGCTGGCAATTCCAAACCCTTCCACCGTCTGATTGGAACTGAACCGGAGGCCTTCATCCTCTGTCGTTTCATAATAATTTTCCGCGCTCTGAGTGATTCCAATCAACAATGCAGCCATGAGAATATAAATGAGAATCAGTACCCACTTCAAGCACAACATGCCCCCCTCAGGCTTTATAAACATGATAAAGATACCCGATGCTTTCCGCAGGGTAGCGCAGCCATTTGATAGTAATCCGCTTTCCGCCCCAGAGGAGCAAAATCTACAGCCCTGGCTGCTAAGCCTGGGCGCCTCTTATCACCATTGATGACTTTCGCCATCATCAGCCTCGAATGGATCAAGGCTGCATCAATTCAGCAACCCGCTTGGATTCACTTTGCGAGGTGTGAGTGTCCGGCGAAGCCCTCCCTGACCCTCTGCTATTAAGGATCTGGTACTCCTTTCCGTATCATCTCCCACTATCGTAGTAATTGAGATTAGTATTGAGTGCCGCTAGATACATTAAAAAGGTTGTGGTTGGCTCACTTCTATTAAAATCGCAACAATCATCCTCGCTCACCATAGCGGCCAGTGAGACAGATTACGCTGCCAAAAATCGCGATCCATCAGCCTGCTTCTGTCCATGGGCATAATTTTTTCAAAAAGTAGAGACCCCGCAAAATAGCTAAATATCTAAGCGAACGATTCTCTGCCCAATGCTTCTCTTTGCCCATGTAGGCCTTGCTCTAGCAACAGCCCGCTTTTTTAGCCGCGTGAGCCTGGCCTTTCTGGCATTGGGCTCCATGCTGCCCGACATCATCGATAAACCCCTGGGCCTGATAGTATTCGGCAGCCCCAATATGGGCCGCACCTTCGCCCACACGCTCCTCTTCCTCATGATCCTTTCTGCCTTATGCTGGCATTTCCAGGATATCAGGCTCTTCTCCCTGGCCTGGGGAGTGCTGGTCCACCTCTCTCTGGACTTTATGTGGAATTCCCCGGAGATATTGCTCTGGCCCATCCTGGGGCCATTTCCCAGCGCGCCGCTTCTGGATACCATGAGCTACCTGGAGATGCTTCTTTGCGGCCTGAAAAATCCCGCCGTTTGGATACCGGAAACGGCAGGCCTGGCTTATCTCGTATTCTTCGGCTATACCAGAAGAAGACAGATCTCGGCCTGGATCGATCACCACCTCAGAAAAAAAGCCTGCTATTCTTGAATGAATGGATTTCTCTATTGGCGATCTTTCCCATTCACTTCGCGTTCCATTTCCATCCCGGCCTCTTTCAGTTTTCGGATGCTGATGTAGTATTGAGCCAGCAGAACCAAACCCGTCAGGCCCAGGATGCCCATAATGATCATCAATGCCTGGGGAGCGCTCCTCCGGTAATAATTGACCTCGATGTAGGAAATTTGCGTTGTGTTGTTCCAGGTTAGAATGCTGCCGGAATCATCCTCAACGAATTCGTCCGGCGCCGGCCTGGCTATGCCCAGGCTGCGCTCTCCCGTGGTGAAGCCCTCCGGCAGAATTATTTGCAGCCGCCCATGATCCCGAATGGGAAGAATTAGCTGCTGGCCCTGCAAAGACATGGTGTAATTCAGCCTTCCTGTGACGTGCCTGGCAAAGGTCAGGTTGTAGATGTAGTCTCCCCGCAAGAAGCGATTGCTGCTGTTGAAGGTTACATTCATGCCCACTTCGTCAACGAGCGTCATATTCTCCGTCTTATCGGAGAGTGTGATATTCAGATGGCTGGCATTGACAGGCACAGAGACCAGCGCCTCTTTCTCACCCAGATGATATGTAGTGCCGTTAAACTGAGCACCTGAAGAGATCATGCAGATGGCGGTCAGGGCGAGAAAGGCCCAGATGCCCAATTTGAGAAGATAATCGCACATCGTTTGCGGCTGATATGCGCTACAGCTTTATCAAATGCGCGCCCGGCCTTCGGGAAATTTGAATTTCGCAAAATTTATCTTGCATTAGCTTTAGGAGAATAATGCTGTGTCTTCTAGTCAAATGAAAATCGAACCCGTTGTCCGGGCTTTTCTCATCGATCTGGATGGCGTCCTCTACACGGGAAAAGATCCCTATCCAGGCGTCAAGGAATGCCTGCAGCGCATGGACGAGCTGGGATATAGCTACCGCTTCGTCTCCAACTCCACGCGCCGCGCTCGCGACTCTGTGGCAGAACGCCTCCGGGGTCTGGGATACAATGTTGCCGCCTGGCAGATCTACACCCCGCCCCTGGCCGCCATCGAGCACATAAAGAAATCAGGAAAAGAAAGGTGCTTCCTCCTCACCACCGGAGACGTGCACAGGGACTTTGAGCAGGCAGATATCATCATCTCTAAAGAAAATGTGGACTGTGTTGTAATCGGTGACGCCGGAGATAGCTTTACCTTCGAACGCCTAAACCAGGCCCTGCGGCTAATCCTTGACGGGGCGGAGATTCTTGCCCTGGAAATGGATCGATACTGGAGCCAGCCGCAAGGATTGGTCCTGTCAACCGGCCCCTTCGTTGCCGCCCTTGAATATGCCACGGGAAAGAAGGCATTGCTTATGGGAAAGCCCTCCCGCAATTTCTTCCAGCTGGCTCTAACAGACCTGGGAATAAAGCCAAAAGACGCCGCTATGATAGGAGACGATATCCTGACCGATGTGCACGGGGCCCAGGAGATGGGCATGCGGGGAATTTTGGTTAAAACAGGAAAGTATCGAGAAGAGATAGCAAAAAGCTCTGGCGTCAAGCCGGATATGGTTCTTGAATCACTGGCGGATCTTGCCCGCCTCCTTTAAAAATCATCGCCAGTGGTCTCCCTCAAACGTTTTTCGGGCACAAAAGTTATCTAATCGTCCACAAATAAGAAGTGGAGAGGTTTTTGATTTGAAGAGATTTGATGCCATACTGGAAAAGGATATCTCCGGTTATGATGGCGAATTTTCCCAGCTAATTGCACAGGCGCCGGCCCTCTACAAAATGATGACCAGGCTCCTGGATGACCAGGCTCTTCCCAGGTCGATGTCGCCGCTGGTCATTGCCGCCATTGCATATTTTATCCTTCCTGAGGATATCATCCCCGAGGAGAAGTACGGTCCAATCGGCTATGTGGACGATATCTACCTTTGCGCGTTTGTCGCCAATGAGGTAGCAAAGGAATCGTCCTCGACAGAAATCCTGGCCCGAAATTGGGATGGAAAGGTGCCCATCGTAAATCTGGTGAAAGAGATACTCGATCGCGAGAATGAGCTGATCGGAGACAAGAAGGATCGCATAATGCAATACATAGGCTACGATCAACTGGGTCTGGCTTCATCCGATAGCGTCGATTAGACTGAGGTGCTCATCAACCATTTAGGCATCCTGGTTAGGGTTATCGAGCTTTGGCTCTTTGTGCTATCTCGACGATCCATTTCCTGAAGACCGGTAAGGGCGCCTCATCTGCCGGCCGCACAGCAGACAGGTGGTGATAAGGACGCCTTCACTTAGCCTCACCCTGGTTGCTGCCGGAGCAAGAAAGCTGCCGCAGTTTCTGCAAAAGAGCCTTTTTTGCTGTCGGGGCATTCTGACTCTGGTGCGGGTGCAAATCTTCCTGGCGATCTGCACATATCTGTCGCTCCTCTCCGGGTTGGCCGCGTGAACTGCTGCCGCCAGCATAAATAGCCTCTCCATGCGCTGTAAGGCCAGATCTCTGGTCCTGTGGCTGTCCTTTCTCCGTCTCACGGGCTCTCACTTGGAGAGATAGGGATTATTAAACTATTTGATCGAGAGCCTTGTCACGAACCCAGGTGTGGAGTCAAAAACCATGGGAAATGCTTATATGCCACCTCTGCTTCCTACAGTTCGCTGTGCGGGGCCATAGGGTAGCCTGGTATCCTACAGGACTGGGGGTCCTGTGACCGGCGTTCAAATCGCCGTGGCCCCATAAAAGTGCTCTTTTGGTAGCGATTTTTGTTTCGGATGATTCTCTATGTGTTACAGGATTGTGTCCTTTTCTCCCAGGAGATTTATATTTGCAGATAATGAATATAAATTTTGATATAAAAATTACAACTGATTTTGAACCGGCTTTGAAGAGATTCCGGCGATATCTTGAAGGCCAGGGGATGAGGAAAGCCACTGTAACCGGTTATTTAGGAAACGTGCGAAGATATCTCAAATTCGCGCAAAGCGATAGGCCATCGAACCAAGACTTAGAACTCTTTAGAGACATTTTAGCCGAAAGGAAAGCATCGAGGTCTACCAAGAACCAATACAAATATTCCATACGAGCTTACCACGCGATGATAGGAGAGAAAATAGAAGTCAAACGACTTGAACCTAATAACCAAATACCTCACTATTTCGATAAAGACGATGTTATTAAAATATTCAGTGTAATCCAGAACCTTAAACATCTCGCGATATTACAAACTGTATTTTATGCCTGCCTACAGGCAAGCGAATTATGCAATATTGATGTCCCGGATATTGATTTAAAGCGCCTGACAATTAGAATCGGTAACGTTAAACGTGGTAAAGATAGAATTGCACTTATTAATTATTAACAACGAATGTGCCGCGACACTTCGCCGTTATCTTGAATTAAAACCTTTATTTTCCTTGATGATAGAGAACCTCTATTCTTTACGGAATATGGAAAAAGATGGCAACGAACTGAAATACACCGTTTATTTACCCGGTATAAGCAAAGGCAGGAATTGAAAAGGCCGTGGGTGTACATGTATTCGCGAGGCATACGACGGCAACCATGATGATAGTAGCCGGTTGTGATATAAGCAGAGTGAAGGAAATTCTAGGCCATAGTGATATAAGAACAACACTCAGGTATTCACATATCAGCGACCAGACCAAACGCCAGAAATATGAACAATTCCTGATGCTGTGACCGGATTTTGGCTCTATGTATTTTTTTATTGAGAGTTTTTCAGTGATGCAATAGTGCAAACGCTCTGACTAAGGGCAATCTAATAATAGAAAATGCTTTGAAGAGAACTCATTGCCATCCATGTTAAAAATGAAGCTATGGGCTTAACGGAAGAATAATATATGAATGATGAATTGATATTGAATTGGCTGATAGAAGATGTAAAACGAAATGCAGAGAGATGCTATGATGTTGATGTGTGGAAGAGAGATCTAAAGGTTTTGCTTTCAGGGATTAATTCTGGAAGAGATATTTCTTTACCACTTGTTGTCACCTCAAAAGACATAGTAGACGAGGGGGCTGTTATATCAATCCTAAAGGAGACTTTTAAAAATAACATATCGAATATATCTTTAACACTAAATTATTTATATCCACAAAAATATTTATTTTATAGAGTATCTTTTTTAGAAAATGAAATCTTTGCAGGATTCAAATTTTTCAGTCAAATCTATGAGAAATTTCAGTTTTCATTTTCCAAAATTGGACATAACAAAAATAGTTTTGAAAATTACCTGATCTTAAATGAAGCTCTACTTTCGTTTTCACATGATACATGGCCAAATCTGGAAGACCCTAAGTCTATTCAGAAAAGGATTAATTACTTTCTATTTGATGTTTTAGCACCATTATTTTTCGATAAAAACAATTATAACAGATACTGGATATTAGTATCAAGTCCTAAAGATTTTAGTAGCTTAGATAACGAAATTGAAACTACATGGTCTGGTAGAAAAGAAATGCAGATTGGTGATTTAGTATTTATGTATAGGCAGAGTCCAAGAAAAGCAATCACAGAAATATATAAAGTGTCTGGAAAACCTTATTTTGATGCGTATTTGGGGTGGGGTGGTTTTTATGTTCCTCTAAGAAAAATTACTTCGATTAGAGATATTACAATGATAGAGATGAAACATGATTTAGTATTAAATAATTGGAGTTTTGTCAAAGCTCAATCACAGGGAGTAACAGCAGGAACAATTCCATATTCAATATATAATAGATTATTAGAGAAAATAGGAAAAGAGGTCTATGAAAGATTAGGATTATCTCCTGAATCTATAGGCCAAGAAGCGACCTCTGGGACCTACTCCTCAGAAGAAGAATTTGAGGATAAAATCATTGAGCCTTTGTTAAAGCATTGGAGATTAAAATTTAAAAGGCAATATCCATGTTATTTTACAGTAGGAAGCCAATATCACACATGCTACGTAGATTTTATTATTCAAGATGAGAAAGGAGACTTGACTTTATTTGAGGATAAATTAGAAATAGTCAATGAATCTCAACTTAAGAAAGCAGTTCTACAAGCCAAATCCTATTCGCTCTTGCTAGGGATGAAAAGCTTTGTAGTAGCTTCTCCTGAAGGATTTTGGATATATAGAGTAGAAAGAAACCAGGAGATTCTTTTAAATAATATAAAAACTAATAAATTGGATGAATGTGAAGAATTAATGAGGAATTTAATTATAAAAATAAGGAGTTAAATTTAGTGATAATTACGGTGCTGCTTAGAGTCAAACGGCGACGGCGCACCCCGCTGCAAGCAGACGGGGCATGCGAGGCGCCGCCGCATAAAGATGGAACCAAGCCTAAGCTAAACAAGTATTATTTTTTTAAACTGTAAACTAAATAGATGCTATAAACTATATCTCACCAGCCCATCCCACCCCTCTCCCTGAAACTTCCCGAAGACACCCACATCCTCCTTCCCGGCAGTCGCATTCCCCTCAAAAAGATCCCCTCGCGACGCAAGAGTTGTCCATTTATCCCCGCACACCACAGACACATTCCTGGCACCTGGAACCCTGATCCGGAACAGGTAGCTCGACCCGGCCTGCAGCCTGCCCTCCAGCGGCCCGTAGAGATAGGCCCCTGTTTCGCTGAACGTTTTAAACGTCATGGGAAAGCCGGAGCCCCCACCTGAGGAGGCATTGATGCCGTATTCCAGCACAGAATCGTACTTTCCTGGATCGTCTCTTCGCTTGGCATAGGCCTTCAAGATAAAACTCCCTGCGCCTGGAAATTGAGCATAAATATCATACCGCTCCCCATCTCTCTGGCAAAATGTGCGGCCATCTCCAGCAGCTGCGCCGTCGGCGTACTCCAGCTTTGCCATCATCAACACATCCTCTGGTGCAAATATGGAGACGTTGACCTGGCCTGCCGCGCTTATCGTCCCGTTCCTCTGCCCGAGCTTCAGACCCAGGTTGAAAAAGTCCGATTCCAGATAGACCAGATTCTCAAACCCCTCTTTTGAGAGAGGCAGATCGAGAAGCTGCCAGCGGACATCCTCCGGGAGGTGGCTGAAGATGAACTGGGAAGGCGGCGTCATAAAATAGTGATCGTCGAATTTGCGCACGTACTTTCCTTCCCCACTCACATACCCCGCCCCCCAGGTGCAGTCCATTAAATACCAGTATCCGTTTATTTTAACGGCATTCCAGGCATGATTTAAGGGGCCGGTGAAGCTCTTGCCCGGCACATATCCGTACCCCTTTCCGTAGCCTCTGATCCTCACTGCCTCCAGGCCCGCTTCCCTGGCTAAAGAGAGGAAGAGATCGGAATAGCCGTAGCAGACCGATTTTCTGCTTTTTAGGACATCCTCAGATATCGTAGCCCCGGTGCCGCCCTGGAAAAAAACCTCAACGTTGTAGTCAACGTTCTCTGTGATCCAGCGGAAGATGGCCCGGGTCTTCTCGCGATCATTCTTTGCCGGCTCGATCAAGTAGGCAGCCAGGCTTTCTACCGTAGCTTCGGCCGAAGAAGGCGCAGTCAGTGCGTGACGGTCGATTTCATCATAACTGCAATTCAGGGCGGCGTTAAAATCATTTGGAGCAATTATGGACAAATCTTTTTCTGTATCCTTTTCAGGGACAGTAGGCGTTTCTGCAGTGGCCGTCACCGCGAGTGGCAGAAGCATTAGAAGGAACAAAATAATCATTATTCTCATGGATATCTCTAATGTAAGAATCAAAACATTGGGAACTAAATAATCCCTTTTTCCCTGAGAGCAGCTCGCATCTCAGTTACTTCCGATTCCAGCTTTTCAAATCTCTGTTCGAGATATCCCTTAAGATCTTTTCTGGACTCATGAACCTCTTCCAGCAGGTTTTCCTGGGAATCGAGGGCCTCTCTTTGCAGATCAATCATAACATCCATCTTTCGGCCAAGATTATCATTCAAATCAATTATAACATCCATCTTTCGGCCAAGATTATCATTCAAATCAATTATAACATCCATCTTATTGCCCATATTATCATTCAAACCAATCATAACATCCATCTTTCGGCCAAGATTATCATTCAAATTATTCACTGCACCAATGAGATTATTTAGATGAGATGCGGCAGTATCCAGCCGAGAGTCTGTCTCTCCCTTATCCACAAGCTTGTAGAACCTGCTAAAATCACCCATGGGTTCAGAATATTCTCTTTCTATAGAGGAGACTTGTATCAAATTATCATTAATAATAAGGGCCTCTTCGAACCACTTCAGCTTATCCTCATTGCCTTCTGCCAATATTTTCACTCGGCTGTCATCAAGGTTCTCCACAGTACCTCTTAGTCCCAGCATTCTGGCAAAATCGGCAACTTTTGCTCGGTATCCTGTCTTCTGAACACTTCCCGAGACATAAGCGGTAAGCCTTTTCATCATCTAACTGTCTTTAGCTCTTTGTATATGTCTTTAACGCTATATTTCAGCGAAAGAATAGTTTTGCAGGATTTTACAGCACAATCTCCATCATGTCATGGCCCAGCGGCCACTCCTTGAGAGCAATCTCATGGGGCGGATAGAGGTGGCTGAGATGCGTTAGCAGCAGTCTTTTCGCCCCCAATCGCTCCCCCAGAGCAATGGCTTCGTCTGCCGTCATGTGCTTGCTGATGGTGTAGCCGGGCGGGGTAATGGCATCCGCCAGCATCAAATCAGCATCCTTCATCAGCTCCAGGCTTTCTGCCGCAATCTCCATCTTGGTGTCGCTGGTGATCACCACCACTTTATTGCCGTCGTCTATGCGCACCCCCACCGTCTCTGTGGGTGGATGGTTGACGGGAAATAGGGTGAACTGCATGCCTGCAATATCG
This sequence comes from Methanothrix sp., assembly GCA_963682135.1. Classification (GTDB taxonomy): domain Archaea; phylum Halobacteriota; class Methanosarcinia; order Methanotrichales; family Methanotrichaceae; genus Methanothrix. Next base: position 2,803,229 of record OY821645.1, on the reverse strand, counting down.
AAAGGCTGATAGGCTACAGCGTCGTGGCGCACGGGATTGAGGAAATAGAGATAGTTTAAGATATAGTCCATAGTCTCCTTGAGGGCATAAACATCCACATGACTTTGCACCCGGTGAAAATCCCCAAAGCCGGCATAGTGATCATAATGGGCATGCGTCCAGATAACGCCGTCCACGCTGGATATATCCTTCTTTAATAGCTGCCAGCGCAGATCAGGGCTGCTGTCCACCAAGACCCTTCCGTCATCCTCATCCGACTCGATGAGAACGGAAAACCTCATCCTGCGGCTTCTGCCACCACGCAGGGCATCCATACATGCGGGACACTTGCAGCCGATCTTGGGCGTACCAATGGCATCGCCCGTACCCAGGAGAGTGACCTTCATGCGCTCCTCATGGCCCATATGGCGCAACTCATGCCGTAACGCTCCGCTTGTAATCAGAGATCCTGCGCCGGAACTCCTCAATAGAAATATCCAGATCTTCCTGGCTCAAATGTTTGCGATCCTCCAGGAGAGCATTGAGCACCGCTTCCCTGATAACCAACCGCAGGTCCGAGCCCGAGTAGCCCTCCGTCGCTTCTGCAAGAGCAGCCGTATCGACATCTGCATCAATGCGGGAGATCACCTTGTCCAGGATCTTGCGCCTCATATCCTTGTCCGGCAGGGGAAAGCTCAATACTTTGTCAAACCTCCGCCAGGCCGCGTAATCCAGAAGCTGGGGGTGGTTGGTGGCCGCCAGGAGCAAAACGCCATGCTCCACCAGGCTGATCTCATCTATGGCTTTAAGGAGCGAGTTGACGGCCCTCTTCATGGCGCCGTGCTCATCTGAGGTCCTGGTCTTGGCCACAAAATCGAACTCATCAATGAGCAGTATGCAGGGGGATAGCCTCTTGGCCAGCTCAAAGACCTTGTCTATGTTCTTGGACGTCTCCCCCAAATACTGGCTGGTGATCATGGAGAGGCGAACTTCCACAATGGGTAGAGAAAACCAACTGGAAAGAGCCCGGGCGGTAGAGGTCTTGCCGGTTCCCGGCGGGCCGACGAAAAGAAGTTTGCCTATTTCGTAGAGCCCGATCTCTCGCAGATATAGCCGATTTTTCAGAGCCTTGCCCATCTTTTCTATCTCAGACTTCTGATCCTCTGTCAAAATCAGACCGGCAATTTTATCCCTAACATCCTCAGGGGCCTTGATGTAGGCCAGCTTAAGAAGATCTTCCGCCTCCTTGGAATCTTTGCAAAGCTCCTTAATCTTAGCGTCTATCCATTCCCGGTCGGCTGAAAGAGGCTTATTGGCGCTCCTGGCCTGAGCATAGCTCACATCCAGAGAATCATAGTTCTCATAGAAGTAGGCCAATGTGGGATTCGATTTAATCCTTGCCAGATCCTTTTGATTGGCAAACCACTTGGCCGCCACATCGAATACGGTCAGCCGGAGCTGGGAGCCAAATTCCTCAAAAGCCACAAAAGTGAGATCTTTTATAACCGCTTTGACATTCTCAATGCCATAAATCTTCTGTGCATCGGCACTGGTTACATAAATCGGCCTCTTGACGCTTCTAGTCTGCCCATCGAAGTAATGCTTGCGAATATTGGGAGGTAGGTCGTCTTCAGTCAAATTCTCTGTGCGGTTATAAATATCTGCAGTCAGCAGCAGCTCTGCAATATCAATAGCACCAAACTTCTCCAAGCCATTCTCTACGCCCATCTTTAAAGCTCCATGGAACTGAACTAAACTAGTGACCTATAAAAAGAGATAAAGCTTTCCATTCGTCAAGTCTCCCGGTTATTGATAGCTGCTCGGTAGGCCGCCAGGAGAAAGCCGTAGAGAGTGGGGCCGATAATCACGCCTATGATTCCTACTACGAATATGGGGGCGGTGTACGCGAGCAATGTGACTATAGGATGAATCCTGGAGCTTTTCATGGCTAGATGAGGACGGATTACATTTTCAGGGATCACCATGAGAACCACCGTTCCGAATATCATGATTATCAAGAAACGGATCACATCCCCCATGAATAGATAATAGAGCGCCAGTGGAATGAATACAAAAGGCGGACCCAGCATGGGAACGAGCGTAAAGATGCCCACAACAACCCCCATCAAATAGGGATAGGGCATGCCCAGCATGGAAAAGCCGATCGCAGCCAAAACACCGCTTAACATAGATGTGGTGAAGTAGACTGTAAAAAGGGTGTTATAGATGCCGCTAAGCTCCTGCAGAAAATCCAGAACAATTGCCCGTTTCTGCCTGGGAACCAGGTCCACAGCCTTGGCCAGGAACTCTTTGCCGTCGATGAGGATGTAGTAGGTGAAGAACACCACTACAATCAATTGAGCAAAAAGCACGGGCAGATTGGAGGCAAATGAGGTTAGCTCTCGCTGCACAATGGGAAAGAGCCAGGTGGCAATGGTCACAGGGATGTCGCTTATCTCCTGTACGTTTTTAAGTATTATGACATTCACATAATTATAAACCCAAACAGGAAGGGCGCTCATGGCCCATCTGTCGATCTCCTGGGTTATGACCGTGAATTGGATGCCTGACAGGGCCCCAGACCTTTCCAGATTGGATATCTCCACCAGGAGCACAGTGGTGATGCCGAGCAGGATGGCCAGAATAAAGATGAAGACAATCAATATGGAGAATAAGGAGGATATCTGTCTCTGCCGGGTCAGACGAAAGAAAGCGGCAAAAAGCGGCTTGAGGAGAAATACCATGACTATGCTCAGCAAAATAGTGGTAAGGAAGTCCTTGGTCAGGTAAACTGTGGCGAGAAAGACCAGGAAGACCAGAGAGCCTGCTGCCATGTCAAAACGACGGCTGAAATCCATAACCTGATTCACCCATGTATTCGTTTCCAAATTCAGCTATTTAGATTCTGCTGCTGAAGAATCAAATTGTCAGTTAAGTAATTAGCTTTCCTTCGATTCCCACCACATAGCTCTTCACAGGCACATCTTTCCCAGATCGGTGCACGGCTTGTGAAACCAGCTGGGCAAGCTGAGAGCAGCAGGGCACAGTCATGTGCAGCACAGCAATGTCCTTGATCTCGTTTTGCTTGAGAATCTCGGCCAGCTTTTCCACAAAGGGCCCGGTTTCATCGAGCTTGGGGCAACCTACCAGGGCCACGCGGCCCTTTATGAAGTCCTGCTGTATGGCAGGATAGGCAAAAGCAGTGCAGTCTCCGGCTACCAGCAGGCGAGCGCCCTGCAGGTAAGGGGCCCAGGGGCGCACCAGCCTCATCTGGATGGGCCAACCGCACAATTCATTGGCATGATCTTCGCCGGGTTTTATCTTTTCGCGGGAAAAATCTGCATGAACCTCCTGATTAGGCTTCAGGGTAATGGGAGCCGAGCAAGGCGTGACAACGGAAGAAGGGTCCGCACATCTTGCAGGATTTATTCGCCCATGATTGTGGGCCGAACTTTTATGCTCTTTGGCTCCCTTCTCGTCAAACTGCGTGGCTTCGCGCTCCTCGATGGTGAGAGCACCCTGGGGGCAAACGGCCAGACATGCGCCCAGGCCGTCGCAGAAGCTGTCGCTCACCACCCGGGCTTTTCCGTCCTTAAGCTCGATGGCGCCTTCCGCACAGGCGGTGATGCATTCACCGCAGCCATTACATAGCTGCGGGTCTATCTTGATGATCTTTCTCATGTTTTGTTTACCTGCCCTCGATCAAATTCAGCATCTATTTCTTTACGAGTCTTGCTTCCCAGAATCAGCGGCGAATCCATTACGCCAGGCACATACTCCCATTTCCATAGCTTCTGGTTGGCATCATGCTCGGCCATGGCATGATTGGATGTGTTCACAAACACTACCGGATGACCGTAGTCAATTAAGTAGTAGCTGATAGCATTTCCAATACCGTCCGGATCACCATGTATCGAATCCTCATTCAAATCATTGTTTCTACCATCGATTATGCTGTGGATGTTTTTGAAGATGAAACGATTGTTTTGCATATTGTTTCTGTCGATACGTATTTTAAAGCTCTCCACATCGCTGTCTCGATTATACATCAAGCGGCGAAGCTCCCGATATGGTATGTCCAGGAGGCGATGTTTCCTTAATTCTTCGTTATTAAAGATCAGGGTAACCTCTACCTCAGAAATTCCACCATCAAGATCTTTTTGAGCACAATGTACCTCTCGAAGATAGTTCTTTAAGCCATCTACTGCCGGCTGGTATATTGCGGGAATAATGCGATCCAACATTTTGCCGGGTGGAGATTGGAGATGATCTATGACCATCTTATCGCTCAGGCTTTTCGGCTGCAAATCGAAGACCTGATCAAAGCCGTCCTGGTGAGTGCCTGATAGATTTCCCATTATCTCCTGATAGATCTTATAGACATTCGAGGAAGTGACGTCCGATCCGTCTCCTTTGTACTCCCATATCCAATAATCTTCATCCAGTTGAAATACCCATCTATCCCCCGGACCGGTCCATGATAGGTTACTATTTTCAGAGTCTTTTTTCGAATTCGGACTCTCGCATTTCAGCGGATAAACCTGATCAATATCGAAACCCAGCATATATCTCAGGGTCATTGGCCGGTTGACCTTAAACGATGTCTGGTTTCGGTTGGCGTTGCTCCTTACCACTACTCTGAGCCTTTTCTTTGGGGATTTTACGAGCGTTATTGTGCAGTGATCCCAGTTCCATACCTTCGGCTCATCTGTCCATTCGACCTTTCCATCTTCGATTTGGAAGATTTTTTCTCTATGAGAAAACCAAACTTCATCAGAATTCATTGGCGATCATCCTACCGTTTATGGATATTTTTGCTCAAATATAACAGTTTGGTCGCTCAATTTTATATGTAAAAATTTTTATTAAAAGATAGAAGAAAATATAAGTAGTTTACGGCGCATCAAGCCAGGAACGAGCATATGCCAGCCACATATCCCCGCCGCATCTTCCCTCTGCCAGAGATTTCAGATCACAGGTCCTTCCATCAGCAAACGCGCACATAGTAATATCACCATAAGGCGTATGGACGCTCCTCAGACTGCCTCCCCTGCCCCGGCAGATCGATTCAACCGATTGTACCCACATGCCATCCGATTCTGAGACATATCCCGGAATGATATTTGGCTTTAGGCTGCGATTGCAGGTTCCCTGGAAAAATGCCTGGGAATCGCACCAACTCTTATCAGGGAACACACACATTCCTTGACCACCATTGACACCGGGAGATGAACTGTAAAGATAGCCTGACTTAACACAGTAAGAGCGTGCCTGATCGGCTGGATCTTGTGCCATGGCCGCAAGCATACCTGAGGACAGAAATGCCAGTATGCAAAAGCTCAAGAGAATATTCTTGAAAAATTTCATCTATTTATCCCTCCAATTAGGGCTCCACCAGTCCAAAGATTGCCCATCTCCAATCTGCGCCCTTTATGCGGGGTGATTGATTTTGGCTTTCTTCGGGAAGCACAATTTGCACGCTCTCACCAAAATTGCCATAATCGGTCCTTTCCTGCAGAGTCGACTGTATGGTAAAGTTTTGCTCCACTATCTTGAGAATCGAGGGCGTCAGGGTTAAGCTGGAATCAATCTCAATTCTCTTTAGCAGAGAGGACTGCTTGGAAATCCAGGCTGTTACTGAGACATTGCTGTTACCCTGAATTGAGGTATTATCCAAGTCAAGGTTCTTGTTGTCGAATTCATCGGGCATTGGGAAAGGCGAAGAGAGATAGGCGGCATAGATCTGCGTGCCCAAGATGGTCTTCTTGATCAATGGGATCGGTTCTGCCGCAATCACGTAGCAGTCTTCACCGTCAATGGTCTCCGTTCCTTTGATCGATAGGTTGCTGTAGTATAGGAGCGCCACTTGACTGGAAAGCTCGTTATAGTCCGCCATAACCAGATCCGGATCGTCGATGACAAATTGGGTCCAGTTATCTCCCTCTTTCCATATTTCCGTGCCATTTAGGAAGTATCCTTGCCAGTAGAGGACTTGCCCGGTTCCAATATCTGTAAGCTGATGGCTCCACCAACCGGACTGTGCTGTCAGGTTCACTTTACCCTCGGTGGCCTTGACTGCAGCAAATTTATCTTGGAGCGATTCATTGCTGTAGATGATAGTGCTTTCTGCGGAGCGGGAGTAGGTATAGGTTGTGAGATTGTCCGCGGATGCAGTTGTCATCTGCTTGAGCTGATCAACGCTTACATCCTCTGCAAGGACAACAGGCAGATATAGCAGGGAAATGAAAGCAATTATTGTTAGAATATTTTTCATGCAAAACCTCCAAGAGTAATGAGTTTAACATAGCTATAAATATTTGCATGTTATTGGTTTAGAAATCCCACCGGAGATGCGCCATTCGCCCTGGGCCGCCATCCGGAAGAATGACCACTCATCCACTTTTGCACAGAGACGTTGCAGTAATCACCGGCAGTGTACTGCTTGGCTCAAATTAGGCCCTCATGCTAAATAATACCCTTTGCCCTCAGAGCAGACCTCATCTCGGCCACATCACCCTTCAATTCAATAATGTCGCTCTTATCCAGAAGCTTATCCATTTTATCGTTGAGGCTACTGTTCATATCCTTGATCTCGAAAAGGATTTCATCCTGTTTGCCGAGCATTTGGTCTTGCTTGCCAAGCATTTGGTCTTGCTTGCCGAGCATTTGGTCTTGCTTGCCGAGCATTTGGTCTTGCTTGCCGAGCATTTGGTCTTGCTTGCCGAGCATATTATCCTGCTTACCGCAAATTGCAATGAGCAGATCTCTCATGTCTTTCAGTACGCCAATTCCCTCATCAAGGCGGGAGTCGGTCTCGCCCGTCCCGACAAGTTTATAAAAGCTGCCAAATTCGCCATAAGGCTGAGAATATATCTTTTCAATAGAAGTGACCTGGATGAATGTATTCTTTATGTCTATTGCACCCTCGAATAGTTTCATCTTCTCTTCATCGCCTTCAGCAATAATTCGAACTCGTCCATCGCTCAGGTTCTCGATTATGCCTTTTAGACCCAAGCCATTTGCTGACTGGATAACCCTAGCCCTATAGCCTACCCTTTGGACTTTGCCTGAGACATATGCAGTGAGCCGCTTCATTGGTTAGATATCTTCCCGTTTATGTATTTGGCTTTTCCCATCATATCATCCAAATGCCCCTCTTTCAAGCGGCATCTATGCATCTCTTCTTCCCCATGCGCCCGCAGGGCCTGCGTCTCCTCCTCCTGGAAGGCAGAGAGGCGAGCCATGAGCAGCTCGTAGTTCACCTGGTGGCCGTCAAACTCCGGCCCATCCACGCAGGCCAGCTTCGTCTCTCCACCCACTTCGACTCTGCAACTGCCACACATGCCAGTGCCGTCAATCATGATGGGGTTGAGACTGACGATGGTCTTAATCTGACGGGGCCGCGTGACATCGCTGACCATTTTCATCATTAGCACAGGCCCGATGGCTACTACTAATCCCGGGACCTCTTCTTTCAGGGCCTCTTCTAATAGCTCTGTCACCACTGCTTTGCGCCCCAATGAACCGTCATCCGTGCAGATCATGAGAACATCGGAGACGGCAGCCATCTCCTCTTGAAGGATGACAAGCTCCCTGGTGCGAGCCCCGATGATGCTCACCACCCGATTTCCCAGGCTCTTTAGTTTTTTGGCAATGGGATAGAGAACGGCTAGTCCCGTTCCTCCGCCCACGCAGATGGCTGTTCCCACATTTCCTACTTCGGTAGGCCGACCCAGTGGTCCGGCCACATTCAGGTAATAGTCACCCACCTGCAGGATCTTGAATAGCGCCGTGGACCGGCCCACCACATGGTAGATGATGGTAATGGTCCCATTTGCTGCATTTATGTCTGCCATGGTCATGGGGATACGCTCTCCAACCTCATTAGCCCTGAGAATCACGAACTGTCCCGGCTGGGCAATTCGGGCGATCTTAGGCGCTTCAATCTCATTGAGAATGATATCTCCACCGGCCATCTCCCTGCGTCTGACTACCCTGTACATGCGAGCCTCGGTAAAGGATAATTCATATCATCGGGCCGGCCCGATCCCCTGGACAGGAGGAGCAATTCTGCAGACATTATTACCTCGTTCTCTATCGTCCCTCTTTCTCATCTTCCGTGACGTGCGCATTAGGCAAGAAATCTTGCTCCTTGTTGTCACCCCTCGAATTCTCCACATCGTATCCGGTTTCTTTCGGGACATCTGATTCCAGAACCCAAATAATTCTCTCCGGCTCATACATGTCTCCTATGGAATAGCATCTTACCATCGGAGCGCCGATAAATTCAACGCGTAAATTGCATAGCGGGCAAATAGCTACTACAACTTCCCCATTTTCATTCTTCTTTTTGGTATTGAACATGGGTCTTCATCTCCATAAAGCATTCCAATCATCTTCATAGACCTCTTCATCCACATAAACATTCTGACGAATAATCTTTATATTATCAGAGCGCATCACAAATAGCGAAATGAAGAAAATTACTATTGCTACACCCTTAGTTATCATCTCGATTGTTCTTGTCTCCTGCGCTTGCTCTTATGGGGAAAATAGCACGATTGCGTGGTTTCCAAAAATTGATACGGCTATCCTCTCCACCTCACAGAATGTTGATTTTATTCCGGGTTTGACAGGCTACCAGCAAACGACCGACTATACATGCGGCCCAGCAGTATTACTCTCCCTGGCTAAATTTTATGGATGCCCTTATATTGAAAATGATGCAAAGACTGAAATGAAAATTGCTCAAGAATTAGGCACAAGAGACTTGAATTCATCCCAGCCGGGAACAAAACCACAGGAAATGATTGCCTGGCTTGAGAAGAATGGTTTTGATGTGTTACTTGAGTTTGAGGACAAAGGTGATGGTACTGCATTAGAGCGGCTGCGAGACAACATTTTGCAGGGCATTCCGACCTTGGTGGAATGGATAGACCTGAGCGGACATTGGGCGATCGCGGTTGGATACGACTATCAAAATGTTAGCGATCCGTGGGATGATGTCTTGATTCTGGCAGATCCTTATGATAAGTATGATGATTACTGCGACGGCTACTCCTTCGTTAATGCCAATCGTTTTTACTGGATGTGGTTTGACGCTCTGTATTTTGACAATACCACCTGGCGAACCATGATCACTGCCATCCCGAGGAATGGAAAACAGATCCAATAATATGACGAATATAGATCCAGATATTTGGAAAAGTCTATAAGCAACAAGTGGTACAAGTAATTCTGGAGGTTTCTAATAATGAGTGATTTGGTTGTGTTGGCCTTCGATACGGAAACTAGTGCGGGGATGATGAGAGATGACCTGCTAAAGCTTCAAAAAGAGCATCTCATAGGATTGGAGGATGCCGCGGTTGTCATAAGAAACAAGGATGGGAAGGTTAAGGTGAATCAAGAAGTCGATATGGTAGGAGCAGGGGCTCTGGGCGGAGCCTTCTGGGGACTTCTGATCGGTCTCATCTTCCTTGTACCGATATTCGGGTTGGTTCTCGGTGCAGCCGCCGGAGCCATTGCAGGGAAATATACAAATGTGGGTATGGACGAACAATTTATCAAAGAGGTAGCAAACACCATACAGCCTGGAAACTCGGCATTGTTCCTGCTGGTTAGAGAGTCCACACCGGACAAAGTAATGGACGAGCTTAGGAAGTACAAGAACGTTAAGGTATTGAAGACATCCCTATCCAAGGAGCAGGAAGAGCATCTCAAAGAGGCTTTTGCCGGCAAGGATGTAAAAGTTACACTTTGAGATCCTGACCAACAGGCACACCCCGCATACCAATTGCAGGGTGACTGGTGCCAATTGCAGCTCTTCAAGCTTGAATTATATCGTTAGTCGGCGATGTACCACACATTTATATCGTTGAACGACGAGCATAAGATGGGCAAGGTCGACAGAGACCATCTTTTCCTCCTACCCGCTTCATTATCGACCTTGCCTATCCCTCCCATTTTCTCAATATAGCTGCCTGCACTATTTGATAGCCATGCCCAACAGCTCTTCTTCGATTGCCTCATTCATCTGTGCACAGTAGCCATGCACGTTGCAGCCCACGGTGTGCATTCTCTTGGGCTGCATTCCCCGATCATAGGTCTGCTCTGCCAATTGGTAAGGTATGATAGTATCATTGCGAGAATGGATCATGACCAACGGGCGAGGCGCGATCCTGCTCAGGTAGGTCTCGGGATCGATGGACCGGTAGAAGCGAACCTGATTCTTATCGACTACTCCCGCCGAGGCAATAGCAGCATCCGTTCCATAGCCACATGTGCTGATGGCCAAAACACCTTTCGCGTTCTTGTCCAGTGCACAGGCCATAATGGCAAAACGCCCTCCGTTGCTCTCCCCGGCGTAGATGATGCGCGTTGGGTCGATCTCAGGTCGGCTGCGAAGTACATCTCCCGCCGCCAGAGCATCATAAACCATCTTATACTCCGTCGGCTCTTCGCCCTTTAAAAACATCTGCAGATCGGCTTTTGGATCAATGCCCCCCAGATTTCTCTGGTCAAGGGTGATGCTGGCAAATCCCAGGTCTGCCAGATGTCTGGCCAGCTTCTGCTCTCTCTCTTTGCTGACGGTAGCGCCGGGCAGGAGTACGATGCCGGGAATGCTCCTGTTCACTTCATCACCGTATGGAATTCTCAAGAGTGCTGCTACATTCGCGTCACGGCTCTGGAACTGGACTGTAGAAAGGGTGCTGTTGCCGTCGCCCTCGGGCGGGCTCAAATTATATTGGGGCATGGATACGATATAATCCAAGATTCCCTCACCGGATACAGTCCATTGCCCCGCAGATGAGCTATCCGAAAGGAAATGCCATCCTAAGAGCAGAGCGATGACTCCCACCAGAAGCATCAATCCAATGCCCGTTCTGCGCTCCAACATTTTCTGATCCGCCACTTCAGATGCTTGGCTTCCATTGTTCATCGGCCAATTTGGTTAAAGTGCCGTTCTTATTCAATTCATAGCCATTGGGAATTTTTCCCCAGCTCCACAGGCTCGCAGCAGCTTCATTTGCTATGCTGTTTGTCGGCGTCTGGTTGTTGTCAGTCTCATTGATGGTGGCGTTCATATCCGATTGATTAGCTGAATTGTTTGTGAAGTTGGCCAGGATTGTCATGCCGTTTTCCTGGCTGATCATAATAGCTTCCAGTGACTGAGAGCTGCATGCCAGCCCAAGAATGATCAAAGATGAAATTATCAAGTTTCTCATACCACACTTCTCCCTTAGCTCTTATTCGCATCCGATTTGCATTCGCAAATTTTTTCGCCAATTCTCCAGCAGGAGATACTCCAGTTCAGGAGGCGATTGTCTCCTATGATTGGTTCATATTACTATACTTTTCCAGATAGGCCTGCAAGAAGTCCCTTATCCGGTTAATTTCCGGCTGCATAGAAAGATCAGCCAGGAGCCCCTTCAGGTAGCCTTTCTCTTTTAAGCGTGCAAGGGTGATGGGAAAGTTGATGTCAAAGACCCAGCTCGAATACAGCAAACGCAGGTCGCCCAAAGTTTTCAGCACATTAATCCTCACCATCTTTCCTTGCATTATGTCGGAGACTGCGTCTTGTGTTAATCGCAAATCATCGGCCAGGCCGAAATCGAGTGCCCGGTTAGGATGCTGATCCCTAGTCTCAAAATGCTCAGTGACAACTCCCAGTATGTCCAGCTTGTCGGCATCCCTGATCAATTTAGAGAAAAAAGCAACCTCGGCCTTTTCAGCAACAGGTATCATGTACTTGTTGTGATGCCAGATGCTCTTTCGGATCAGATTCCGCTCTCTTTTCGGCAAGCTGGAAAGAACTCCCGTGCGATTGATAACCTTGAGGCCGAGCATAGCATGATCAAGAGTCATGCGGTCATCGAAGGAGCCAAAACCACGCAGCTGCTCGAATCGACCCACATCGTGCAAGAGGGCTATTGCCTGCGCCATGGCAAGATCTTCTCCATTTAAGCCCAGGGAGCCGGCAATTACTGTGATGTTCTCACAGACGCGATAGGTATGCGCAAGTTTAAGCATTATGTTCGCTTCAATCTCTGCATCCTGACAATGAACCCGACTGGTATATTCCTCAAACCATTCGCGGCAGAAAAAGAGGTATTCTCTATCCATATTCGGATTTCAAGCGCGACCGTTCTTAAAAGCGAATTTCATATCCGAGCTGTCCACTTGCCATGCCTCCAGACTCTCGTCTTTTATAAAGCCCATGGAAAGCCATAGCCCACCCGGAAAGATGCTCTCTCCCGAGTGCTCTTCATTGAACCGACAGAAGAGATCATAGACGGTATGCCATCCCTCTGCCCCCATGCGCGGCCTGCCCTCCAGAATATATTCTATATCATCCCAGTTGGGGATGACCATTCTTAAGAGAGCAATGAGTACATCGCATTCTTTTTGGCAGGAGGAAAAGATGCCTCTAACCTTCTCTTCACTTAGGATCTTTTTCATGAGGGAATTGATTTATGAGAAAATTGAATTCAGGATTTCAGTGATGCGCTCCGTGCGCATCCCCGTGCGCGCCGTGGGGCGCGGCATCGGATCCCGCCTTGACAGCCAGGAAATCCTTATCGATATAAGCTTGATGTGCCAGGTCCAGGCACTCCTTGCATAGATTGAACATTTCATCCTTGGGGCCTTTAAGAGTGGCCAAATTAAGCTTGACAGGGACCGTCTCCTTCTCAACAAGACACAGCGCGCACTTCATTTAATTCACCTTGCCAGTCGCTCTGATTCGAACGGTTATAAGCATTTCCTTTCAAGCGTTCCTTGCCATCGACGGTAGAGATCATTCTCCACACCGAGAAGATCGAGAACCCGGCCCACCAGCACATCTACCAGATCATCCAGGCTTTGCGGCTTCGAGTAGAAGGCAGGGCATGCCGGCAGAACAACCGCTCCCGCCTCGGCTGCTGCGACCATGTTGCGCAGTTGCACCAATCCCAAAGGAGTCTCTCTTGGAACTATTATCAGCCTCCTTTTCTCTTTGAGGCAGACGTCCGCTGCCCGGGTGATGAGGGTGTCCGAGGAGCCGCAGGCAATAGCGGAAAGCGTTCCCATGCTGCAGGGGATGACAACCATGGCATCAAAGAGATGTGAGCCACTGGCTATGGGAGCGGCGAAGTCGCGGGGAGCGTAGACATGGTCTGCAAGGTCTCGTACATCCTTTTGCAGAAAATCGGTTTCAAGTTCAATGATTTTAGCCGCCGAATCGGTTATTACCAGATGAATCATGTTGCCCTTCTCCCGCAATACCCTCAAGAGCCGAATGGCGTACTGTACCCCGGATGCGCCGCTTATGCCCACAACGATCTCCAATAAAATACCTCGCCTAATTATTCGTTATATGGATTATTAATTTATCCGATCAGCGAGAGACAGATCATCCAATCGCAGCCTGAGAAGGAACTCACGAAACGCATCCTCGTCCGGTCGGTCCGGCAGGTGGCTGGAGGTATAGGCGTCATCCAATCGTTGCAGCCTTTCCATGACCTCCTCTGCACCGAGAGTATGCAGAACTGGCGTAAAACATATTTTGCCCTCTGAGAGTAGCTTTATTCCGAAATTAATGGTCCTCAGAGCAGTTCTGTAACCCTTGCCAGCAATCCTGGAATTTTCCGCAGGCTTCTCCTCAGATTTGATCTGGCTTTCCGCCATCCCTTTGATGGAATGGTACGTCTCGCGGCAAAGGTTGGCCCGCACCAGGGCTGATAGCTCCTCCTGGAGAATAGAAGGCTTGACCAGGAGCGGGCTTGTGGCGTACCATATGGCGTTGACGTTTCCCTTGATGAGCTGATTTATGAGGTGGCCTATTTCCCAACCAAGGGTATCATAAACCTCTCCTCCCCGGGCAGTTATCTGCTGGCGCACCGTGGGCATGATCTTCTCGCTTCGCAGAAGAGATCTGGTGGGAGCGATATAGATCATCACCAGGTCGATATCGCTCTCCTGGCTATTCATGCCCCACATGTGCGAGCCGACACAGCTGATAAAGATGGTCTTCATCCTGTTGTCGGCAATCTCCTCCAATTCCCACAGATCAATTCCTATCTGCAATTTTTTCACCCGGTCGGCTTTGCAGGCATCTTTTTCTCAGATAGCTTCAGCCTCTCTAGCGTCGCCGCCACCATCATAGGCAGGGTGATGGTTGCATCCCCATAAACGGTGACGAATTTCGCGTGCTCCGAGATCTTGCCCCAGGAGACGGCCTCGGAGAGGGTGGCACCGGATAGGCCGCCGTTCTCAGGCGTATCTGTGGTAAGCTGGATCGCGAGGTCGAAGCTATTGGGGGTGACCAGCATGGACTGCAGAGCAAAGTTCTTGGGAGCGCCTCCGCCAACTATTACTATTCCAGATCTCTCGCATCCATAGCAGATGTCCACAATCTCCTTGATATCGGCAAAAGCATCTACATTCAGCCGATGGGTCTGGCTGAACATCCAGGCCTGAAGGCCGATCATAGAATCGGGAAGCGCGGGGCAGAAGACGGGCACCGACATATCGTAGGCCGAGCGCAGTATGGATCTTCCATCATTGATTTGACTTCCCAAAATGCTCATCAGCTCTCTTCCGGAGAGCGTCTTTTCCCTCTCGGGCATGATTCTTTGCATGAGATCTTCAAATCCGACAAAGTCCTCGTCCCTCAGGAAGACATCATAAATGCGGCTTTTCCCTTCCGCTCGCAAAGCCGCATCATCAGACTCGGCGGTCCCCATACAGTGACAGCCAAAGGACTCGATTATATCGTGGACGAGATTGGCCCCCGTGATTACCAGCACATCCACATGCCCTCTTCTGATCAGATCGGAGATGAGATCCCTCATGCCCGCCGGAACCATCGCGCCGGAGATGGCAAGGAATTTTGTGAAATCTCCAGAAAGCATCTTTTCATAAATAGCCGTAGCCTGCGCCAATCTTCTAGCGCCAAAGCCGCAATGGCTCATTCTCTCTACCAGGACATTTACGCTCATCCCCGGCTCTATATTCAGTTGGTGAACTACATCCATTTAATCACCTTAATAATGATAATATTCTTCAGATAGTCCATGAAAATTGTGATTGAACTTATGCAACGCGAAATTTTTTCTCATAAACCTTTTATACCAGGCCTTATGTTTAGCTTTTACGGAGGGTAAACAATGGCCGGCGAACCGATGGCAGTGGTTAATTATATACCACTTATTATATTTTTGATAATGGGAGCTATAGTGCCCATTGCGGCTTTGGCAGCTATTAAGATAATAGCACCTAACAGGCCAAAGCGCCAAAAGCTATCGATATACGAAGGTGGGCTGAAGCCTATCCGCGACGCCAAGATCCAGTATAGCGTTCAATATTACCTTTTCGCAATCGTTTTCGTTATATTCGATGTTGAGGTTTTATTCTTATATCCCTGGATCTATGTGTACGCGAGTAAAGCAATGCAGCAGTTCATGGTCTTTGGATTCATGAACTACGCCGTCTTCGAGATGCTCCTATTCATCGTTGTACTGCTGGTAGGACTTATCTATGCTATCAAGAAGGAGGCTTTGCGTTGGGTATAAGCGATGTCATACCCGTGCCCGTAGCAATCGATGAGGAGATTGAGAAGTGGACCATATTCGGCCAACCTGTGGCTGAAGTTTGGTTCACAACTACGGAGAAGATCCATCAAATAATCGAGATGGGACCCATTAAGAATATCTTCAATTGGGGCAGAAAAAATTCGGTATACTTTTTAATGCAGCCCATGGGGTGCTGTGGTGTGGAGATGTTCGTTTTCGGAGCTGCGCCCTATGACAGCGACAGATTTGGGTGCATTCCGAGAAACACACCCCGTCAAACGGATGTAATGATCATCTCCGGCTACTTAACCAGAAAGTACCTGCCGGTATTCAAGAATCTCTGGGAGCAGATGCCTGAGCCCAAGTGGTGCATCGCTATAGGCGAGTGCGCCATTTCGGGTGGACCTTTCTATGATTCCTATAATATCATCCAAAACACAGGCGACCACTTCCCCATTGATGTCTTCATCCCAGGCTGTCCACCCCGGCCCGAGCAGTTCCTAGAGGGCCTCATCAATCTCCAGGAAAAGATCAAGCAGCGTAAGGACCTGCGGGACTATTAGAGGAGGGATCTTTTCTTGACAACAGCAAGCGAGGTCCTAAGCTCCATGCAGTCTGCATTTCCAGGAGCCGTTTTGGACTCCAGGGTGGAATCGGACCGGAGACTTTGGGCCACAATTGATTCCAAGAAGATCTTGGATGTCTGCAAACACCTGACCACCAAACTCAATTTCGATCATTATTCAGGTGCAGCAGGAATCGACTGGATTGCCAAAAAGGAGATGGAAGTCGTAGAAATCATGGCCAGCCACGGAGCTCATCAGGTTGTGGCCATGCTCAAGGTGAAGACATCTCGAGACAACCCATCCATCAAATCCATGACCGGGCTGTACTGGAATGCCAACTGGTATGAGCGTGAGATCTGGGAGATGCTAGGGATCAACTTCGAGGGTCACCCTGAGCAGTATCCTCTGCTTCTATCCGATCCGCTGGTGGGAGCCTGGCCCTGGAGGAAGGATTATAAGGGCTATCCGGACCTGACCACCGGAGAGAGGGCTGTAGCAATCACCACTGCTGAAGGCTATACGGAATATCATTTTCCACCAACGCCCGGCGAGATTGAAGCCGGAACAGTGGTGAAAGAACATCCCAAATATCCCACCTTCCGGGAGCGCGAGGAACGGGAGATTAAGTCCGACTCAGAGATGATTATGCATCTTGGGCCACAACATGCTATGGTCCCCGGTCCCTTCTTGCTTGATATCCTGGTCGAGGGTGAGAGGGTAAAAAAGGCCTTCCTGGATATCGGATATATTCATAAGGGCATCGAGAAAATCATGGAGAACAGGACCTGGCTGCAGGGCATAACCTATACAGACAGGATGTGCTATGTGGCCAGCCTCTCCAATAATGAATGTTACTGTGGAGCCGTGGAGAAGATCCTGGGACTGGAAGTTCCCTTGAGGGCGCAATATATCCGCGTCATCCTGGAAGAGCTCTCCAGAATTCAAAGCCATTTGATCGGAACAGGCGAGTTTCTGACTTTGATCGCTGGCGTGGGCTTTGCTCCCTGGCAGTACATGATCATGGACCGGGAGAAGGTCATCTCGTTGATTGAGAGCGTTACCGGCGCCAGGCTGACTCACACCTTCGTGCGCTTTGGAGGCGTGCGAAACGATTTGCCGGAAGGCTTCATAGAGCAATGCAAAAAGGTCCTGCCATATATGAAGTCCAGGACGGAAGAGTTCCTTGAGCTCTTTGCACAGGATCCGATTTATCATGCCAGAATGGAGAATATCGGCAGCATCTCTCCCGAGACAGGTAAACGTCTGGGATGCTCTGGGCCGGTTCTGAGAGCTACAGGTGTAGCCTATGATATGCGAAAAGAGGATCCAATACTGGTCTATCCGGAACTGGACTTTAAAGTCATAACCGGAACCAGAGGAGACTCCGCGGACAGAATTGATGTCAGGCTAAGAGAGATTTTAGAGAGCATTCACATCATCGAGCAATGTCTGGACAGGATTCCCTCCGGGCCTATTAGGACGGAAACCAAGATACCAAAGAAGATTCCGGCTGGGGAGGCTTACTATCGGGTTGAGGATCCAAGAGGCGAGATGGGAATGTATGTGATTAGCGACGGTGGCGATAAGCCGTACCGCGTTAAGGTAAGAGGGCCATTCTACGCTACATTCCAGACCTTGACTCCACTTCTGGAAGGAGTCTATATTGCAGATGCGGTGGCAATAGCCGGAAGCATGGACGGTTGCCCATCGGAGTCGGATAGGTAGGAGGGAGAGAATTTGGACGAAATAATAGAGATCATAACTCAATTTGTCGCCCAGGAGCCTGCGATATTCGCCCTGATCATAGGCATAATAGGTGCATTGGTGCTCTCTGCTGTGGTCAACGTCGGTGCCATGCTGGTGATCTGGGCAGACAGAAAAGTTATGAGCGATTTCTGCAACCGATTTGGTCCCAATCGCGTGGGCGGAAGATGGGGTATACTTCAGCTTGGTGCCGATGCCATTAAGCTATTCACCAAAGAAGATGTCATTCCCAAAGACGTTGATAAGGGCGTCTATGTATGGGCCCCTATCATCGCCTCCGCCGGTACCATGCTGGTGGCTGCGGCGATACCATTTGGAGCACTGCATATAGGCGGTAAGGATTATCCGCTCGTTGTGGCCAACATGGATATCAGCGCATTTTATGTGGAAGCAGCTCTTAGCATCATGTCCATCGCGGTCTTCATGGCCGGATACAGCTCCAACAATAAGTACTCCATTCTGGGAGGCTTCCGAGGCGTCGCAAGAATGATTGCCTACGAGGTCCCCATGGGTGTCTGCGTCATATCTGTAGCCGTTATGGCCCATAGCCTCAATCTGGTGGAGATTGTGGAGAGTCAGACGGTCTGGTATGCCTTTGCCCAACCACTCGGATTTATCATCTTTGTAATTGCCCTGGTCACAGACTTAGGAAGGGTTCCATTCGATCAGAGCGAGGCAGAAGAAGAAATCATATGCGGTTACAGTACCGAATACAGTGGAATCAGATGGGGCTTGCTTTATTTCCAGGAGTACAATAACTTCCTTCTGGGATCCATTCTGTTGTCGCTGCTATTCCTGGGTGGCTG
This sequence comes from Methanothrix sp., assembly GCA_963682135.1. Lineage (GTDB taxonomy): Archaea > Halobacteriota > Methanosarcinia > Methanotrichales > Methanotrichaceae > Methanothrix. The sequence goes on along the minus strand of OY821645.1, from coordinate 2,784,563 downwards.
GCATGGCCCGATCATACCCATACCAATTCTGGATATAATCTCGCCCATGATCTGGTTGCTCATGAAGGTGATAATCGTTATTTGGTTCATCATATTGATCCGGGCCGCACTCTTCAGATTGAGAATCGATCAGGTAACCGACCTGGGTTGGAAGTGGATGCTGCCTCTCTCCCTGGTAAATTTGGGATGGGCAGTCATAATTGGGTCCTACTTTGCATGAGGTGGCGTTGAGATGTTGAAGAGAAAGATGATAAAGAACTTCACCTGGCCTTTGAAGATCGCCACGCGGGAAATAGAGGTCACCAGGCTCTATCCTGAAGTGATGATGGAGCTTCCTGCCGCGGAAAGAGGTATTCACGAGCTGGATGCCACAACATGCATAGGCTGTGGAACCTGTGCCAGGATTTGTCCCAACAGCTGCATTGAGATGGTCAATTTCAAGTTCGGAAATCCTCTCAAAAACAAGAAGATGCAGTTTCCCCAGATCGATTTTGGAAGATGCATGTTCTGCGGTCTGTGCGTGGACGAGTGCCCGGTGGAGTGCCTGAAGATGGGAAAGAAGGTCATCATGGCAGGCTGGACGCGAAAAGATATCGTGAAGAGTCCAGATTTCCTATCGACCAAGAGATTCTCTCCCAAAGAGGTGGCCGACCTTGAGGCTGAGGCCAAGAGGATAGCTGCCGAGAAAGCTGCTGCCAAGAAGGCGACTGCCAAAGAAGGAGCCGCAAAAGAGGGTGCAGCCAAAAAGCCGGCCAAGGAAGGGGCTGCTCCAGCCAAGAAAAAAACAGATGGAGCAGAGGCCAAGCCTAAGGAAGGAGGTGCTGCCTGATGTCAGAAAAGTCGGGCGCAAATGTCATTAGGACAATCTTCGAGCTATTGGTTTTGCTCATAGCTCTGGGTGTGATCTTCGGTGGCCTGGCGTTGATTGTAATTCTATCGCCCTGGTCGCAAACGGTCCTGGATAAGCTACTGGCCTTAGATATACGATTTGCCATTGAGCTCCTGGCCTTCCTGGGCTTAGCTGCAATCATCGTCTTATTATCGGCTCTTGTAGTCTATGCCAAGAACATAGTCCACAGCGCTCTTTACCTGCTGGGAAGCTTTGCCGGAGTGGCCGCTTTGTACATAACCCTGAATGCTCCCTTTGTGGGTGTAGCTCAGATTCTGGTGTACATCGGAGCCGTCGGAGTTCTGATACTCTTCGCCGTGATGCTCACGAGGAAGACGATTATGGAGGAGTCCCATGGTGAAATATAAGATAATTATCATTACCCTGGCCTTCCTGGCTGCTCTCTTCGCCTCGTTCTCTCTTTCCGATTGGGGAACAGGTATTGAACAGCCGCTCAGCTTTGAGCCGCAGGAAGGATTGAGGTTGCCGGAAAGCGGCATTGGAGACGTGGGATTGGAGATATTTACCTCTTACGTCTTTGCGTTTGAGATCCTGGCCCTGGTCTTGACGGCGGCCCTTGTAGGAGCGGTCTGGGTAGCACGAAAGGAGGTTGCCTGAGGAGGGCGACAACCGATGACAAGGAGGGAGATTTACCGATGATACCGTTGGAGCTTTATATACTACTGGCATCCACGATGTTCACCATCGGCTTGTACGGACTCTTTACTCAAAAGAACGGTGTCAAGCTTATGATGTGCATCGAGCTCTTGCTCAATAGCGCCAACATTAATCTTGTCGCCTTCTCAGCGTACCAGCCTAATGTGAACGGTCAGGTCTTTGCCCTGTTCTCTATTGCGCTGGCCGCGGCTGAAGCAGGCGTTGGATTTGCTATATTGATTGCACTGTACAGGCTATACGGAACAATAGACCTGGACAATATTAACGCCATGAGGTGGTAAGGAATGTATGCCGATTATGCATATCTGATTGTAGCCCTTCCAGTACTGGCCTTCTTGCTATGCCTATTCGTAGGATGGCATCTGCCCAGAGGCGGAGGCTTCCTTACCGTTCTGGCAACATTTGCAGGTCTCATATTATCTTTGGGAATATTCTCAGAGACATATCCTGATAAGATAATTCATCAGTCCATGCCCTGGTTCGCTAATTTCAATGTGGGCATACTGATTGATCCACTGGCGCTAGTGATGCTACTCATGGTGACCTTCGTGGTTACACTGATTCACACCTATGCCAATGGATACATGAATGGCGATCCGGGCGCAGCGAGATACTTTGCGGAAGCGGCACTTTTCACTGCTTCCATGCTGGGCCTGATCTATGCCGATAACCTGCTTCAGCTCTTCATATTCTGGGAGCTGGTGGGACTTTGTTCTTATCTATTGATCGGCTTTTGGTACAGAAAACCATCGGCGGCTGCGGCTGCTAAGAAGGCATTCCTGACAACGCGCGTGGGCGACGTTCTCTTCCTGGCAGGCATAATTCTGCTCTACAATAATCTTGCCAACCTGAACCTCACTCTCGCACCCGGAGAGTACCTCTTGCAGTTCCCGGTGATCTATGCTCATGTAGCCCAAATTCCAGCTGATCAGCTGACGCTCATCGCTCTGGGACTATTGGGCGGCGCAGTGGGCAAATCAGGTCAGTTCCCCCTGCATGTCTGGCTTCCTGATGCCATGGAAGGTCCAACCACCGTCTCAGCCATGATTCATGCTGCGACCATGGTTACAGCAGGTGTTTACCTGGTGGCCAGAATGTTCCCGCTCTTCTACGCTGCGCCCTATGGGCTGACAGCAGTAGCTGCAGTTGGAGCGTTCACGGCTTTGTTTGCCGCCACCATGGGTCTGACTTCCTTCGATATCAAGAGAGTGCTGGCCTTTTCCACCGTCTCGCAGCTCGGCTTTATGATGGCGGGCCTGGGAGTAGGAGCAGCTGTAGGAACCTTTGCGGTGGGTGTTTCCATCTTCCATCTCATCGGACATTCCTTCTTCAAGGCGCTCCTTTTCCTTGGTGCAGGCTCAGTCATTCACGCCGTAAATACCAACGACATGCGAGAGATGGGAGGCGTCGGAAAATACATGAAGTGGACCATGTACACCATGCTCATAGGCTCTCTGTCTCTGGCTGGATTCCCATTATTCACGGGATTCTTCTCCAAAGACGAGATCATAGTAATTGCCTACGAGTACGGTGTGATGATCAACTTCCTGCCCTACATAATGCTGGTACTGGCAGCAATTCTGACAGCGATCTACACCTTCAGGATGTGGTTCTCGGTCTTTACCGGCAAAGAAAGATCCGACTATGGCAAACACGAGTCGCCCATGATTATGATCGGGCCGCTGGTAATCTTAGCAGTATTTGCCTTTGGATTCGGCTTTGCAGCTCAAGAAGACTTCTACAGCTATCTTGATTCCAACTTCGAGCATTACGATATAGACTTTGCTCAACTCGGCATAATCGGAGGACATGTCCTCGAAGGGCACGCCGCTCCCGAGGGTGCGGCTTTAGAAGAGGAGCAAGGTTCCCCCGAAATTGCAGAAAGCGGTCATGGAGCTGCTGGTGAAGGAGAAGAAGGCGGAGAAGGAGAAGCAGGAGAGCCCTGGTACATCCAGATATTGCCAATAATTGTGGCGATTGGCGGTATTCTCACGGCTGGGCTGTTCTACTGGAATAAAATCAAGAAGTTTGACCCAAGCCAGGTTACAGGCGACAAGGATCCCATTCGAAAATTACTGCTCAAGGGATACTATCAGCATGAAATCCTGACCGGCTGGTTTGCTGAGACTGTAGTCTACGGCACGGCGTTGATCTGCAATATGATTGACATCAAGCTCGTGGATGGATGGCTCAACTGGCTCTCAGCCTGGGTTATGGGATTTGCACAGCATATTAGAAAGGTTCAGACCGGTGTGGTGCAAAATTACATCACTGCGCTGGTGCTGGGAGTTGTGGTGCTGGTGGTTGTAATTACTCTGGCTATGGAGGTGGGCCTGGTATGATCTCAAATGTGATCTCGCTATTGATCGCCATTCCCCTTCTGGGGGCAGTGGTATCCTTCTTTGCGGGAACCAAGGCCAAATTCGTGGCCCTAATAGCCTCGCTTATACCTTTAGCCCTATCCCTGCAAATGTATATGGAGTTTGATAAAACCTCCAAATTAATGCAGTTTGTAGAGAGCTATGACTGGGTCCCTTCCCTTGGCGTAAAATACACTGTAGGCGTCGACGGCATAGGTTTTCCATTAGTTTTGCTTTCTACGATAGTATCGGTATTGGTAATAATATACTCCTGGGGAGAGACAAAGAAGCCCAATCAGTACTTTGCCCTTCTTCTGCTCAATGAAGTGGGCGTGCTGGGAGTCTTTACATCTCTGGACTTCTTCCTGTTCTACATCTTCTGGGAGATAGTACTCATCCCCATGTTCTTCCTCATTGGATCGTGGGGCGGACCGAGAAAAGATTACGCTGCCATCAAGTTCTTCATCTACACTCACGTGGCAAGCCTGGTAATGCTGCTGGCTATCTTTGCCCTGTATTTCACCTACCAGACGCCCGAGGGTACCAGAACCTTTGACATGCTGACCTTGTTAGCAGCGACAGCAGACAAGACCATATTCCCAACCGGCCTGCTCAATATCATCTTCGCCGGCCTTCTCCTGGGATTCCTGGTTAAGATGCCTGCCTTCCCCTTCCATACCTGGTTGCCCGATGCTCACGTTGAAGCACCTACAGCCGGTTCGGTTGTGCTGGCAGCTCTGCTGCTTAAGATGGGCGGATACGGCCTGTTCAGGGTCATTATGCCCATGCTTCCCAGCGTCGATAAGGCATTCGTGACTATCATCGCCATCATTGCGGTGATCTCAATTGTCTACGGAGCCTTCATGGCACTGGCTCAAAAGGATATCAAGAAGCTGGTAGCGTACTCATCCGTCAGCCATATGGGCTTTGTAACACTTGGAGCCGTGGCCTTTACCTGGATGTCGGTTACGGGGGCAATGTTCCAGCAGTTCTCCCACGGCATTATCACCTGCGTCCTCTTCATGTCTGCCGGTACGATCCAGCACGTGGTAGGGACCAGGGTCATTGCCGATCTGGGAGGCCTCGCCGATCGCATGCCCAAGTTCGCCGTCATTATGCTGGCCGGATTCATGGCATCCTTAGGACTGCCGGGCATGAGCGGCTTCGTGGCTGAGTTCATGGTTCTGACCGGATCTTATGCAACGCTGCCCAGCTACACCATGTTCGTGGTATTCCTGAGCGTGGCCATAACGGCCGCTTATCATCTCTGGGCCATGCAAAAAGCCATGTTCGGTCCGATATTGAAGAAGTATATGAATGTACATGAACCGCATGCCTATGAGCTGTTCTCCATGGCCATGATCATAGTTCTATCTTTGATCTTCGGCATTCAGCCCGGGCTGATAACCGATATAATGGGAACAGCGGCAACTCAGGTCATGGAGCCTGTAATTACCCTGACCCAGATGGGGGTGATCTGAAGTGGAGTTTTCACACTACGCACCCCTCTGGGGAGAAGCGCTACTCACAATCCTGGCAGTGCTCGTCGTACTGCTGGGGTCCTTGATGAAGAACAGCGGAAAGCTCATGGGATACTTGAGCGCAGCAGGGCTGGTAGTAGCTCTGGGACTGGTGGCCTCCAATTTGACCATCAAGCCCGCTCTGTTCTTCTTTGATACCATATCAGTCGACGGCCTGTCTCAGTTCTTCAAGGTCGTCTTCCTGGTAGTATCGCTACTGGTTGTGATAGCCTCACTGTCGAGGTACACTGGAAAAGGTGCAGAAGAGTATTATGCACTGCTGCTCTTTGCCACAGTGGGCATGATGGTAGTCTCAAGCTCCATCGACATCGTGACCCTGTTCGTAGGCTTCGAGCTGGCAAGCCTGTCCACCTATGCCCTGGCAGCCTTTGATAGAAGCAAGAAGAATCTGGAAGCGGCTATGAAGTACTTCATCTTCGGCTCAGTCGCTTCTGCGTTCATGCTCTTCGGCTTCTCTCTGCTCTATGGCATGACGGGATCCACTCATCTGGCAGATATCGCCGCAGCTTCCCTGGCCGACTTTGGCCCGGCAACTCTGGTGGCTCTGCTCTTCGTCATAGTAGGATTCGGCTTCAAGATGGCATTGGTTCCCTTCCATATGTGGGCTCCCGATACCTACGAGGGCGCACCGCCCCTGGTCTCGGCCATGCTCGCAGCAGGCTCCAAAAAGATGGGCTTTGTAGCGGCATTCAGGGTAATTATCATAGCCCTGGTGGCTCTGCGCATGGAATGGTACATGGCTTTCGCCATCCTGGCAACTGTTACCATGACGCTTGGTAACCTGGCCGCTTGCTGGCAAAACAATGTCCGGCGCATACTGGCATACTCTTCCATCGCTCAGGCAGGCTACATCGCCATCGCCTTTGTAGTGGTGGGAGCGGCTTATGGAGCTGCGCCAGTAAATGTGCTAAATCTGGGGCTGGTGCCGGCCGATCAGCTGGGCATTGCCGGCGCGCTGCTGCTTATCCTGGGACATGCTCTCATGAAGACTGGTGCCTTCATCGGCACGGCTCAGGTATCGAGCATGGTATCCAAGGGAAGCGAAACCGACCCGGATGACATATCCAACTATGCCGGTCTTGCTAAAAGGGCGCCCATAACAGCGTTTTGCATGCTGATCTTCATGTTTGCGCTGGCGGGCATCCCCCCCACGGCGGGATATATCGGCAAGTTCGTGCTCTTCAGCTCGGCCATTTACTCCGGCCTGGTCTGGCTGGCAGTAATTGCCATCCTCAACAGCGCTCTGTCGCTGGTGTACTACCTGAGGATCATCAGCTATATGTATCTCAAGGAGCCGGCGGGCCCCAAGATCGCTGAGCAGAAGGGATATACGGTAGCGCTCGTCCTGACACTCTTAGCAGTGCTCTGGATAGGCGTCTTCCCGGATGCATTCATTAACTGGGCAATGCAGGCAGCAGCAGTTCTGCTGCCTCAGTAAAAAATTTTTTATTTTTAACTTTTTTCAGATATATCAGTTGTTGATTCATCCCAATGTGCGTCCTTCTGTAAACTGATATTTATTTATCATGTCTGCGAACTCAACGGTGCAGGATATGAGTGTCAATCTTCCGGTATTTGACTAGATTCTCCTTTTACATGCCATATTGACGAGAATTTAGATCCAAACTTTCGAGATAACGCATGTGTCACTCCAAAGAAAAAGCTTAAATGCATCCTCTTAACATAAGCTGAATTTCAAAATGTGGAGGGAGCCAATGCACCAAAGCGGAAAAATAATTTGCTTGATCATCTTTACTTTATTCGTTTTGGGAAATGGCCAAATCCCCCCCGAATTCCGCAATTCGTCTCAAGAATATGACTTCTCTGGGGATGTAAGCAAATTCTTTCTGGAACCATTGCCCAATCCAGATGAGATCTCTGGAAATGTGGTTGGACCCAAGAAGATACCGGGTGTGAACTTCACTAGCATACAGGATGCTTTGGATAAATCCATCCCTGGCTCGACAGTCTATGTTCTTAGCGGAGATTATAAAGAAAACCTTAACCTTAGCAAGCCGGGGGTAATCCTCCGGGGAGTCGATACCGGAGAAGGAACACCAGTGGTATCTGCAGTCGGACATAGCAGCACCATCACCATTACTGCCAGCGCATGCACTGTAGATGGTTTCGTGGTGATGAATTCCGGAAATCCTGAAGCCGGAATCCTTGTATTCTCCGATGGGAACCGCATATCCAATAACAGCCTTAAAAATAATAAGGGTTATGGAATTCATTCGAAAGGCAAGAGCAGCAATATCATTTATGGAAACAATATCAATAACAATGGGTTCGATGGAATCTATCTGGAGAACTCATCAAATAATTCCATATTATATAATTCAGTTACAGAGAACGGCATCAACGGAATATATCTAAAAGATTCAAATAATAATATACTTAAAGGAAATGAAATTATAAAAAATTCAAAATATGATGTTCTTTTGGAGAATTCGAATAATAATATCATAATCGATAATAGTTACGATAGTCTTAAAGAAATAAACTCCCAGGACAATATTAACCAAGGTAATACAAATCCGAAAGAAAATGAACCAACTGAAATCCCCCCAACGGAACCAGATCAGCCCAATGAAATCCTCTTCCTCCAGGTGCTCCCTGGCGGCAATATCCAACAGGCAATAAATTCGGTCAGCCCCGGCGGCAGCATCCAGCTGTCTGGCGGCACATATTCTGGGCCTATCGTCATTGATAAGGCAAATATTGCTATCCTTGGGGATGGGCTTGCCGAGATCCAAGGCAATGGCGTGGACAGCACAATTACACTGAGCGGTTCAGGGGCTACCCTCAGTGGCCTGGTAGTGACCGGCTCAGGCAATCCCCATGCGGGAATCGATATAAGAGCCTCCAACTGTCTCATCCGTGGATGCCAGATAACGAATAATCATGGCTACGGCGTCTCCATCATTTCATCAAGCGGCAACAGGATAACGGATGACACCATCGCAGACAACGGCCTGGGTGGCATTATCATGGAAAGCGGCCAGAATAACCAGATCGACCTCAACAGAATCACCAGGAACGGAGCTCGCAATAATGGCCATGGCGTATCTCTGCAAAGCTCCTCTGGAAACAATATCTCTGGGAACACTGTCACCGACAGTTCCAATACTGGCATCCGCCTTTTTTCTTCCAGCGGAAACACCATCTACCAAAACACCCTCGACAATGCCAACAATGCCTGGTCCAATTCAGTGAATAATTGGGGCACCCCCACGGCAATCGGGTACAAAGGCAATACCACCTATGTCGGTAACAGTTGGTCAGATTATGCGGGCTGGGACTGCAATGGCGACGGCATCGGCGACCAGCCTTATCCGATCCCCGGCGGATCGGAGCAGGACAGCTTCCCGCTGACGGAGAGGACCGGCACAATCCTCACCGTCTGCGCCTCGGGCTGTAGCTTCACCAGCATCCAGGCAGCCATCGACGCTGCCTGTCCCGGCGATACCATAGAGGTCGAGAGCGGGACATACTCTGGCCCGATTGTTATTGATAAGGCAAATATAGCAATCATGGGGGAGGGGTCTCCTGAGATCCAAGGCAATGGTGTGGACAGCACAATTACTCTGAGCGGTTCAGGTGCCACCCTCAGCGGTCTGGTAGTGACCGGCTCGGGCAATCCTCATGCCGGAATCGATGTGAGAGCGTCGAACTGTCTCATCCGTGGATGCCAGATAAGAGATAATCATGGCTATGGCATCTCCATCATTTCATCAAGCGGCACCAGGATAACGGATGACACCATTGCGAATAACGGCCTGGGTGGCATTATTATGGAAAGCTGCCGGAATAACCAGATAGACCTCAACGAAATCACCAGCAACGGGCCCAGCAATGGGGGCCATGGCGTATCCCTGCAAAGCTCCTCTGAAAACACCATCTTGGATAATCTCGCCACCGGCAACGACGTCGGCATCTACCTCGCTTCCTCCAGCGGAAACACCATCTACCAGAACACCCTCGACAATGCCAACAATGCTTGGTCCAATTCAGCGAACAATTGGCACTCTCCCACGAAAATCGAGTACAAAGGTAATACCACCTACATCGGTAACAACTGGTCAGATTATGCAGGCTGGGACTGCAATGGCGACGGCATCGGCGACTCGTCTTATCCGATCCCTGGCGGGTCGGAGCAGGACAGCTTCCCGCTGACGGAGAGGACCGGCACAAGAACCCTCACCGTCTGTGCCTCGGGCTGCAACTTCACCAGCATCCAGGACGCCATCAACGCCGCCTGTCCCGGCGACACCATAGAGGTCGAGAGCGGGACCTATTATGAGCATGTCAACGTGAACAAGACCCTCATCCTGAGCGGGGTCGGCTCGCCGATTGTGGACGGCAGTAGCACCGGGAACGCTATCACCATGAATGCCGACGGCTGTACTATTCAGGGATTTATGGCCAGGAATTCGGGGAATTCGGGGATCTACGTGACTTCAAGCGGCAACACCATCTCGGGCAATACCGCCACCGGCAACTACGTCGGCATCTTCCTCAGTTCCTCCTGCAGCAATATCATCTCGGGCAATACCGCCAACAATAACTCCAGGACAGGGATTTACCTCGCTTCCTCCAGTAACAGCAACACCATCTCGGATAATCTCGCCTCCAGCAACGAAGACATCAACGAAGAGGGCCTCTACGCCGCTGGCATCTACCTCGATTCCTCCTGCAGCAATATCATCTCGGGCAATACCGCCAATAATAACTCCAGGACAGGGATTTACCTCGCTTCCTCCAGTAACAGCAACACCATCTCGGATAATCTCGCCTCCGGCAGCCTCGACGGCATCTCCCTCGATTCCTCCTGCAGCAATATCATCTCGGATAATCTCGCCACCGGTAACGAAGCCGGCATCTCCCTCGATTCCTCCAGCAACAGCAACACCATCTTAGGCAATACCGCCAACAATAACTACTGGTGTGGGATTTACCTCGATTCCTCCTGCAAAAGCAACACCATCTCGGGCAATACCGCCATCAATAACTCCTGGACAGGGATTTTTCTCGATTCCTCCTGCAACAACACAATCTCGGATAATCTCGCCTCCGGCAACGAAAACGGCATCTGCCTCTTTTTCTCCAGCGACAGCAACACCATCTCGGATAATCTCGCCTCCGGCAACGAAAACGGCATCTACCTCTATTCCACCAGCAGCAATATCATCTCGGCAAACACTTTCAAAGACAATTCCGACGGCATCCGCCTCGGTTCCTCCAGCAACAATACCATATCGGCCAACGCTGTCAAAGACAATTTATGCGGCATCCGCTTCGATTCCTCCAGTGACAACAACACCATCTCGAGCAACACTATTGAATGCAACAAAGCTGAAATGAACCTCAGTATCGGCATCATCCTCCAGTCCTCCAGCGACAACACCATGGATGGTAACACAATCAGGTACAATCGCTATGGGATCAACCTCCAATCCACCAGCAACAGCAACACCATCTCGAATAATCGCGCCACCAACAATAGTATAAGCGGTATTTGTCTAGAATCCTCCAACAGCAACACCATCTTTGGGAATCATTTTGATTCCGCTAATTCAGACGGGCATAACCAATGGAACACCGCAGAGAAAGTTAACTATTATTATCATGAAGAAGAGTATTATAATTACACTGGCAATTACTGGTCTGACTACGAGGGATCGGATCCTGACCATGACGGCATCGGCAATGCGCCTTATTCTATTGATGGTGAATCAGAAAAAGATAATTATCCGTTATTGGAGGATGGAGCATTAACCATAAGTGATTCAATACAGATATCTCAGGAGGGCTCACTCCAGACCGGCCAGCCATCAAGCAATGCCCAATACGTCCTGATGGTAACCAACCTCGGCGATTCTGAGTTAACCAACATCAGTATAACTGACCAGCTCTCCAAAGGAATTGCTGGCACATTCGTAGAAAGCGGGCCGGATCCGGACATCTCCCAGGAGGAGGAGAACGGCACCCGAACTCTGCTCTGGCAGGATCCTGGTCCGCTCAGACCGGGAGAGACTAAGGAGATCAACCTGGTGGCTCTTATGGATGATGAGCTTCCCGAAACCCTGATCAGCAAGGCCAGCGTCCAGGCCACCTCTGAGGACGGCCAGAAGCAGAGCGATGAAGATACCCTGGAGCTGAACGCAGCAGCAAACATCAGCATAGAAAAAGAGGCTGATCCCTCTTTTGCTCAGCCCTCAGACCAGGTGACATTCCGCATCAATATCACCAACACCGGCCAGAAGGAATTGGTATCGGTTCTGGTTAATGACAACCTGCCGAATGGAATTAGCTATGTTTCAGACGATCGCAATGCAACCTCTTCGGGTGATCTGGTCTCCTGGCGGGATCTGGGCCCCATGCAGCCGGGCGAATCGAAGTTCATAAGTATGATAGGCATGGTTAAAGATGATGTCTCAGGAATGCAGACCAATACGGTCAGTGTGAAGGCAAACACTACCCGAGGCGGCACAGTTTTTGCTTCAGACAGAGCCGATGTCGACATCCTCTCCCTTAGTGTTAGCAAGCAGGCAGATAAGAAGACTGTAAAGCGCGGCGAGAACATCACCTATACCATCACCATCTGCAACACTGGCAGCCTTCCCCTGGATAACGTCATCGCCTGGGACGCCCTCGACTCGCAGGTCATACTGCTTTATAGCTCAATGGAGACAGAAAAAGACGGCAAATGGCACCTGGGAACTCTTGCCCCAGGCGAGTGTGCTGTGATCACATTGATGGTCCAGGTCCCGAAGACGAATTTAAAATTTGATATGACCTCATCCGTATCCGGAGGAGGGTACGTCAATGTGGCCGATGATTACTCAACCACCCTGCCGCAGTTCGTCATAAAGAATACCGTCCGTGCCCTCTCATCCAGCACCAAAAAGCAGATCCAGGATACATCTCTGGTAACAGTTTTAGGTGAAGCGGGCACAGAGCTATCCAGCCGGGAGCACGGCAGCGGCCTCTACCAGAGCGAAGATGAGATTCGTATGATTATGGAGAACAAATCCATCCAGATGAACAAATCCGTAACTGCCAGGCTGCAGCCAGTAGTCTTGAAACTCTACGACAGGCGCACCATCAATTCCACTTCTCCCTGGACAGAGAGGACCCAGGCCAGGAACCGTATCACTGGAACATCCATGACTGGCTCATTCTCCCATGCCCAAAACATCAGCCTGGAGAGCCACATAAAACTGGATGAAAACGAATCGGTTATGGAACAATCCTCCGAGTTTGATGGCTTGGGCCGGTTCGGCCTGCAAAAGAAGCAGGTGGACGGAAAGACGAGCCTCCTGGATATTCTGGAAAACTATGCTGGAAGCTTTAAAGTCTATCAGAAGATTGACGAATACGGCTCGAGTGTAATTTCAAAGAAATCCGCCTCGGGATCGGGATTTGTGGCCGGAGACAGAAGAATAGGAGATAGCCAGAGGAGCCATGAATCAGGAACAGGAAATTACTCTTCTCAGGAGGAGATCCAGACATACACCAATTACATCTACAAGGATATCAATCTGACCGCATACCCGGTCGGCCTGAACCCAACCATATCCTCCTGGCCCAATCAATCATTGAACTGGAGTGAGGGCATCTACTCCAGAGATCCGGGCAGCACCTACCTGGGAGAAGAGTATCGCAACCTGGAAGACATGGAAAAGCAGACCCTAGTGATGGGCCTGAACATCATCCAAACCGAGTCCAACTTCACCGGCAGCGCCAGCTATCGCCAGGCCATGAAAGGCGAAATGGACCTGGAGCAGGAATACATCGGCAAATATTCCATCAGACAAAAGACGAGTATAAAGGGAACTGCCCGTTTCGATCGTCCTCATATCAATGTAATCAAGGACGGGGAAATCATAAGTCAATCGAATCCCAGCAAGACTTATGCCAGATATAAAATTGCTGTGGAAAACGATGGCAACAAAATGCTCTCTCCAGTTTATGTAAAGGACCTCTTCCCGCCCGGAGCCCTTTATGTCAATTCCTCCCTCCGGCCCAGCCTGACCAGCTCCAGCGCCAACTGGACTCTCACCAATCTGCCCGTAGGTGGGAGGTCTGAGATCATCCTCTGGCTGGAGATGGGGGAAGATCCGAGCGGCACACTGGTCAACCGTGTGGAGGCCTCAGGAAGTCACGATGCGGGCTGGGCCTACGCCAGCAATATCACCGTCACTAAAGGCGGCTGGCTGGAACTTCCTCCCACCGATGATCTGATCATGGTCAAGAAGAGCGTCTATGTCAATAAATCCGCCAGTGATCTGGTTTGGTACCACCTCAGCATTGAAAATCTCTGCAATTGCACCACCAGCCTCATTGTAACCGACAGCCTGCCTCAAGGCATGAAGCTAGTAGAGGCAACTCCTGACATCACCAGCTTTGACCGTGAAAGCAATACTATCACCTGGAATGTCATATCGCTCAAACCACAAGGCACTATGTCCATAGTCTACAAGGTAATGGTCACAAAAGGAGGTAGGCTGGTCAATCAGGTTAAAGTTGAGGCGGTATCGTTGGAGGGCTGCGACATATTGCCTGCTTATGACAGCGCCGTCCTGACGATCGGCAATAAGAGCAGTGTGGCATCCTCAGGTGACTGGATGCCTCCCGAGGATTGGGATCTCCAATGCTCCGGTACATCCTGTCCATGATCTATTATTGATCTTAGGAGGATTTCTTCTCATCCTCATTTTTCTGTTCCTTTGCCTTATCCACTGACTGGCTTTTGCCCTTGGCGGCATTTGCCTTTATCTTGCCCAATATCCATTTGAGCAGCCCGGATCCCATGATCAGGGTTCCCACAATGAACTGCCAATTCTTCTCGACGAATCCTTCCGTCTTCTCGGCTACAGGCACCTCTTTTGAAGTCACGCTGATATGAGTGGAGAATACCTTCGAGTCTATGGTCATGGGACTCTGACCGGGCAGGATTATCTCAGCAAAGGCAGAGAGGGTAAGATCATGCATTCCCGATTCCAGAGGGGTTACATCCCACAGCCACTCTTGATGACCGCCCTTGGTTACCAATTGCCTTTCGTCGGTTATTGAATCGATATCGAACTTGGAACCGGTAAGCCTTAATTTCATAAAGGTGCTGACGGGAATACTCTCTACTTTGGCCTCTCCCTGGGACGATAAGCCGGCGATGAGATCTTCAACGTTCTCATTAATTGATATGCGGGTTTCTACTCTATAGACCTCGCCTACTATCATCTTCCTCTCTGGTTCAAAAGCTATTTTCCCCATACAGAGCTTGGACTTCTCAGTCTCAACCAGAGACGAATAATCGATTGTTTCTGCCTCAGGTGAGTGGTCTTCGTCCTTTCCACCGCCTGTTCCCATCTCGGCTTGAATCTGGTTATCTCTCAGATTATTGCTATCGCTTCCCGGTCCGTAGTTTACATTATCCTGACCGTTGTTCAAAATATGATTTGAGGTTACGTTATTGCGGTTTGATGGATCGAGATATATGCCGCTCAAATTGCCGGATTCAACCTCGTTCTTCCATATTGCATTTCCATCGGACTCCAAGAGCTTGATGCCATCGCTCCAGCTGCTCTCTACCCGATTTTGAGAGATAGCGTTGGAGATCGAATCCATTAGGTATATACCATGGCCATTTTTCTTAAAATGGTTACCATCGACTATGTTGCGCTCCGAGTCGATGATAGCGATCCCCGTCATACAATCACTGAAGCTACACCCAATAACCTGGGACATTGAAGTATTGTAGAGGCATATTCCATGATAAGAATTGCTGATTTCCTGCTCTTTGACTGTGATATTGCTGCAATCAAGGCAATATATAGCCCCAGCATTATCGCTCTTATCTATCATCGCTCCATCCGAGCCTATGAGAAAGATAATCGGCTTTCCATCGACCAGGTTGTCCGGCTCAATTGAATTAAGCATATGGCTGCGGTTTTCCGCCAATAAGGCAAAGTTGTACTGATTTGAGTTGAGATTGTTTCTTATCAGGCGGGAGCTGCCGGAAGATTCTAGAAACATTCCATAGCCATTTTGATATGCACTATTGTTGGTCAGATTATTCTCAAGACTATCCATTAGCCAGATTCCCCTTCCGCTATTCTCAGAGAGAAGATTGGAAGCAAGAGTATTGCCCCTTGAATTGAGAAGGCTGATGCCATGCTGGTTGAATGCTGCCTTGTTCTCTTCCAGGTTGTTTTGGGGAGATTGAAATAGACGTATGCCGCTCTGGTTGTTTTGCATCATCTGATTCTCTCTCAGGATATTCCCGTGGGAGTTCTCCAGATAGATCCCCACCAGATTATGGTGCAAGTAATTATCTTCTATCAGGGAGTCTGTAGTGTTATAGAAGGCGATACCGCTGGAGCTGCTGCTCAGGTTCTGACCGCGAATGGTTATATTCTTACAGTTGAAACAGTAGATCGTGCCTGCCGGGGAGGAGCCGTCTAGGACCTGGTCTTTTTCATTCACCAGGAAGAATGCTGCACGACCGCTCACTTTGTTTGAGGTGTCTATGTCGTTTTCCCGGTTGACAGAAAGGCTGTAGCGGTTATTTTCCATTACATTATCTCTCAGGGTATTCAGTTGGGATTCCTGCAGAGAAATGCCATAGCCAGTGCTGCGGTTGACAAGGTTGCGCAAGAGGACGTTCCTCTCGGAGAACCGGATGTCATAGCCGTATTCGTTTTCTTTGGCTGCATTATCCTCCAGAGTATTATTCTCACAGCCATACAGGGAAATGCCGAAAGTGTTGTTGATAAAACGATTTCCAATCACCTTAGAACCGGTAGTATTACGGAGGTAAATGCCCATATAATTGTCCCTGATGGTCAGATTTTCGAGGGTCAAGTTGGTGCAATAGAGGCCGAACACAGATCCAGCATTGCTGGTCGAGTTCAGTGCGATATTGGAGGCATTTACCAGATAATAAATGGGTTTCTCATTGAGGAGATTGCTCGAAGAGATATTATTGTCGAAGTCTGCATAACTGCGACCGGTTACATTGAAATTGCAGCCTTTATTATCGATTATGTTATCCTCAAGAGCATTTCCTCCGGAGAAATCAAGAAGCAATCCCGCCCCATTACCCAAAACCAGATTTGAATGCAGTGAATTCAACCTGGAACCATTGAGCCTTATCCCAGAATAGACATTTTCATCCATGCGGTTGAAAGATATATTATTGCCGGATGAGTTGGATAGAGCGAAGCCATCCATCTCATTTTTGCTGATATTGTTTCTCTCCATCACATTATTATTGGAATCAATGATTAGAAGCCCATCTTGGGCATTGTCAAGAATCTCATTATTGCTCAGATTATTATCATTACAGGCAAAAAGGCCAATTCCCATCTGATTGCCGTTAAGCCTGGATCCCTCAATCTGTGAACCAGTCGTGTTTTCCAGAAGTATGCCATAGACATTATTTGTGAGGTTTAGACCTTTCATAGTAATATTGGTGCAGTTTAGGCAATAGACCAATCCTGGGTTGGATGACTGCTCTATGCTCCTATCAGAATCATTTACAAGATAATATATGGAACTGTTTTGTCCCATGGACGCAGCTTTGACCTTATTGGAGGCATCTATGTCGTTATCGCCCCGGGAATAAAAATTATATCTATTATTTGCCATAAAATTTCTTCTCATCACAGCATGACTGGAATTGTCATGATATATCCCCCAAGTATTCTTCAGAGCATTGTTCTGCTCCACAGTGTTCTTGCTGGAGTTCACGATTCTTATTCCTGCCCGGATATTGTCCCGGACTTCATTTGCCCATATTGTATTGATATCGGATTCATCCATCATTATTCCATCTAATCTGTTATTATGGACTGCATTTTGACTTATATTATTTGAATTGGATTTAAAAAAATGCAGGCCTGTCTGTTGATTTCCCGCGATCTCATTTGCGTGGATTGAGTTCTCAGCAGATTCTTTTAAATAGATCCCCAGCCAGCACGCAGAAGCAACATTTTCCGTGATATCATTTCTGCTGGAATCGACCAGATCTATTCCTACATACTCACTTCTACTGGCGTTATTCTGATAAAGAAGATTGTTATAGGAGTCATTCAAATAGATCCCTATGCCATTTCTTTCCAAATCATTTTTCTCCGCCTCATTTGCCTCGCTGAGGTTGGCAATTAATAGGCCAACATAGTTTATCTCGGCAAGGTTAGATGCTATAGAATTCCTCCGAGAGCAATCGAGAACAATCCCATAAGAATTATCGATGGCTTTATTAGACTTCAAAATATTGCGCTCCGAACTCTCCAGGAATATGGCATTTTCAGTGCTCTTGACATCGTTGGCTTCTATCAAGTTGCTGGAAGATCCCTCCAAGAAGATACCATTCCAGCTGGTTCTTATGGTATTGCCAATTATATTCGATCCGGTGGTGTTCCTAAAGTAGACTGCTCGGCTGCTGTTGGAAATGGAGAGGCCTTTAATGGTTATATTACTGCAGTCGATGCAGTAGACAACTCCCGCCTTTGATCTTCCATCTATGGTGACCTCTGATTCTCCCACAAGATAATAAACAGATTTTCCATCTACGGTATTGGTGAGATCAACGGTATTCGGGCTCACAAAGCCTATATCTCCGAAGTTAAATATATTTCTTGAAAGAATGCTTCCAGATAGGTTGTTGCCCTGTGATCCAGATAAATAAAGGCCGTAATAGTTATCATTTGCCATATTATCGGTCAGGATATTATCCCGCGATCCAGAAACAAGGATGCCCCAACCGTTTTTCTGCAGATTGTTGTTCACTAGGGCATTATGGCTAGAGTTATTAAAAAGCAATATTCCATGATCGGCGTTGCCTGTTGCTCGGTTATTCTTGATAGAATTGTTTATTGCATTATCGATATAGATACCATCGTAATTAAATAGTATCTCGTTTTCTTGGATGAGATTGTCGTCGGATCTTCCAAGGGCCAGTCCCTCAAGACGGTTATGGTGGATCTTGTTTGAGGTCAATATGCATTGAGATGATCCCACCAGGAACATGCCATTGCCATTTTGAAAGGCTTCATTATCCTTGATCGTGCAGAGCCGGCTATCGAGGAAGGTCATGCCCACCTCATTAAAACTGGCGTTGTTGGAGTATGATATAATTGATTCTGAGCCAGTGATCATAAGCGCTTCAAGGTTCTGGTCCATTTGGTTCTCCTTGAGACTCAAATTCATCGAATCGGATATTTTTATTCCTTGCATACGATTCGATCTTGCCAGGTTGCTCGAAACCTCATCCCCTGATGTCCCGGCCATATTTATGCCATACTTATTCCAGCTCAGATTATTGCCCATGATCCTGCTTTTCATTGACGAGATTATAGCTATTCCTGAATAATTATTGAGTACAGCAGTGTTTTCCGCAATTGTGCTATTCATTCCCTGATAGATCTGAATTCCGCTGAAATCATTCTGGCTGGCGTTATTCCCAAGCAGTTGATTTTGATCGCATTCATTCCAGAGGCTTATGCCCAATTTATTAAAAAAAACCAGATTACCTTCGAGGAGATTATCATTGCTGCGGTTCCACAGTCCAATGCCGCTTGCATTATTCCTGCTAACCGCATTTTTTACGATCTCATTATGCGAGGAGCTGTTATCGAGGGAGATGCCATGAAGCCCATTTTCAATTATCGTATTATTTGTAATCTCGTTTTCCTGCGAATTGGACAACGATATGCCCGTTCCATTGTTTCGAACAATATTATTATTCCTGATAACATTTTTATTTGAAATAACCTTAAGACCTGCATTTCCTTCAGTCCCGCTTGAATTGACAAGTCTAAATCCTTCTAAAGATATACGATCCGCAGAGAGCGTCACAGCGCTGCCTTTTCCACCTGAATCTATTACCGGCGGTCCAAAACCCGTATCTCTTCCGATCAAAGAAATGGTCTTGGTTATATTGATCCCCTCAAAATATACCCCACTTTCTACTATCAATAGATCTCCCGGTTCTGCCGCATCAATCTCTCGCTGGATGCTATCCGGGCTATGGATAAGAGTACCCTGAATTGTCGAATTTATCGGCGTCGATATCTGGCCGGATGAAGCTAAATTCGCATTTTCATCCGCATGTATTGGAAATATAAGAAAGATTAAGATGCCTAGAATTGAAATAGTCAGCCATGCCGCAGTTGAAAGGATATTTTTACTCACGCGTCTAAGTCACTGCCTGAAAGCTTATAATGCTTTCTTCGGAAATAAAGTGTTACATGGAATTGAGGACTGTTTGTGGGTGAGTGGAGATCTGATCTTAGCTTTTTTTAGGTAAGTTGGCGTGTGTATAGTCCTGAAAGTATTTCGCACCTGCTCAGAATCCATTTCGTATGAATAATTTATATTTTCCTTCATGGTCCAGACAACCTGTGGCCAATAGCAAAATACATCTCCGAGTGCATCTTATTCTTGTTTGCTCTCTGCATAGCTTTCCCAGATTTATTGGACTTCCCTTCGCGAGATCTTCAAATCCAATGGATCTTGCTTTTCTTGCGATGCTTGTCCTGCCTCAGGCTTCCTGACCGAGCGAGCTAGACCGTTCTCACTCGCCCTTTATGAACATGAGAGCTACGCGCCCCGGCGGCCTCCTCCTCGGCCCACGACCTCCCTACGGTCGCACGAGGCCGCCGCCCGTGGCCTGAGGAAGCTGCAGCCAAAATTTGAGCAGTTAAAGTTTTGCCGAAATCCGTGATCATGTATTCCACACAGTGCGGCACCTCCGGATAGACTGGCCGATTGATTACTTCATCTTCCTCCAGCACGCGTAGCTGCTTTGTCAGAATCTTGGTATTAATGCGCCAGGAAGCTCCTTTTGCAATTCGCCAAACCGCAACACACGGAGTGCAGGCAAGATTCTTATTCAATCAAGAGAAGCAATCAGAAAGGATGATAATTGATGGAAACTATAATCGTTGATAAAGATCTCTGCTCTAGGTGCGGGATCTGTTCGGCTGTCTGCCCTATTATGATCATAAATCCTGGGAAGGAAAACATCCTTCCCAAGGTCGCAGGTGAAAAAGCAGTCATGTGCCTCCAGTGCGGTCACTGCGAGGCTTTTTGTCCGTCACAAGCGCTCTTCTTAAACCTGCGGCCCGATGAGAAGCTGCCATTGCCGGAAGGTGCCGGAACCATTTCTCCAGGGACAATATCGTTCTATCTCAAGAAACGCCGGTCCGTGCGACACTTCACCAGTGATCCTGTGCCTAAGGAAAAGATCCTCGAAATCCTCGATACTGCCAGGTACGCCGCCTCGGGAAGCAACGGCCAGCCGGTGCAATGGCTTATTGTTCATGACCCAGATAAGGTGAAGAAGATAGCCGAACTGACCATCGAATGGATGAAGAGCCTTCTGAATACCTCCCATCCCATGAGCGGTTACGTTCCGATGTTTATTTCGGCGTGGGAGCAGGGAGTTGACGTCATCTGCCGGGGAGCCCCGCATCTGCTCTTCGCCCACATTCCTGAGGATAACCCGATAGCTTCCACCGATGCTATCATTGCTCTGACGCATTTCGATGTCGCTGCCCCGGCATTTGGCATCGGCACCTGCTGGGCAGGATTCGTCGCCATGGCTGCCATCTCTTATGAACCGCTCCAGAGAGAACTCGGCCTGCCTGCGGGACGCAAATGCGCCTACGCCATGATGTTTGGCAACCCGAAATACAGGGTCTTCGCAGTCCCCCGCCGAAAACCCCTTGAAGTGATGTGGCAATGAGAGGCCGTTTTTAGAGGCGATGTTCTGGACACGGCCTCCCACGGCCGCCCCCCACGCGCGCGCTGGCGTGGGAGGCCGCAGGTGGCTTCAGCGAAATTTGTCAAATAAAAATAATTGGCTCGTCCCAAATTCTCAGGACAGAGCCTTTCTGATTCTTAGAAGCCTAAATCGTGGCGTATGCCGCCGCTTCATCGAGCTGCTCCTCAATGCGCAGGAGCTGGTTATACTTGCTCGTCCTCTCCGAACGAGCCGGTGCACCGGTCTTGAGCAGCTCGCAGCCCAGAGCCACAGCCACATCGGCAAGAGCCGAGTCCTCTGTCTCTGCGGAACGATGAGAGGCCATAACCTTCCAGCCCGCCCGGAAGGCCATGCGTGCCGCATCAAAAGCCTCAGAGACAGATCCAATCTGGTTAAGCTTGAGGAGCAGAGCGTTTCCGGCATGCATCTTGATGCCCTTCTCCAGACGCTTTATGTTGGTGACATAAAGGTCGTCCCCAACTATTATCGTGCCCGGCAGCTTGGCGGTAAGCTCGGCAAAGCTGTCATACGCCTCTTCTTCGAATGGGTCTTCCAGCAGAATAATGGGGTATGTCTTGACAAGATCGACATAGTAATCAATCAGCTCTCCTGGAGCGAGCCGATTGCCATCCACAGAGTAGCCGCCCTCCATATAAAAGCTGGATGCAGCCGAGTCCAGGCCGATCTTGATCTCATCACCATAACCGCTGACATCAAGGGCACTCATGATGGAATCAAGGGCATCGCGAGTCTTGACCAGGGGAGGGGCATAGCCACCTTCATAACCGACGTTGGTTGCGCCCACACCGTACTTGCCCTTCAGGATTTTGCCCAGTGCGTGATAGGTCTCCACAGCCATGCGCAGGCCTTCGGAAAACTTCCTGGCACCGGTGGGCTGAATCATAAACTCCTGGATGGAGAGCTCGTTGCCGGCATGCTGACCACCATTGAGTACGTTGAAGGAAGGAATGGGAAGGCGAGCGGTGTTGACGCCACCCAGGTATTTGTAGAGCGGCATTTCTGCAGATGAGGCTGCCGCCTTGGCCACTGCTATTGAGACACCTAAAATGGCATTGGCACCGAGATTGCTTTTATTAGGCGTGCCATCCAGCTCGATCATAAAATCATCGATCTCCCTCTGAGCGGAAGCATTCATGCCCAGCAGCTGGGGAGCTATAACCTCATTGACATTCTTGACGGCCTTGAGGACGCCCTTGCCGCCATATCTGTCTCCTCCATCACGTAGCTCCAGAGCCTCGTGCGTGCCTGTAGATGCCCCAGAGGGCACGGCAGCGCGGCCAAAACCGCAACATGTGTAAACATCAACCTCTATCGTCGGGTTTCCTCGCGAGTCAAGGATCTCACGAGCATGAATTTTCTCAATCTGAAACGACATGCTATACCACGCTAGTCACTTGGAATGCTTCTTTATTAAGGTTAGCATGCCTGAAAATGAAGTTTTATAAAAAAAGTAGCCTGAGCTAAAAGCCCAGGCATTTTGCACTTAAATGGTTATGCCAACATCTGATGTATTCAGTTCCCAGTCTGGCGGCTGCCAACCGTCATACCTGAGAGTCCTTGGGGCAACACCAGTGCCCCTAACATCTATGTAAGCATATGCATCGGCAGAACCGCTGCCAGATCCATCCACCGCGCTGGCATCCACGTGCACCTTATTGGTATAAGCTCCATTTCTGGCTGCACGCATGCTATACTCAATGGTAACCAGTTCATCAGGCTGCAGATTGGCGAAATTCCAGGCGATGTAGATCGGGTCCTTGCTGTATGGCTCAACTGAGGAATTCAGCAGGGTCATATCTACTGGAATCTGATCGGTAACCTTTGCAGCCCAGTTACTCTTGGCATTGTTTCTGAGCATTATGGTGTAATGCACTACAGTCGGATCCATTGAGTCCAATTTGGCATTCTTTTCCACTGAGACCTGGGATGCACAGCATCCCAGCCATGCGGAATCCAGGCTAGTGCAATTGGTTGATGAAACCATAGATTCGCCGGCCATTCCGGTAACCTGGACACAATTGAGCACGCTATCAGGTGCATTTTCGGTTATGTTGAGCTTTAGATTTATGCTCAGGCTGTTGCCAATTCCGAGATGCAGTATAGTCCAGTTGGCAGTCTTATCGGTAAGTGTTGTCGGTTTTACCGAGGAGCTGATGTACTGGGTGCCCGGCGGGAAGAAATCCGCTACATAAACCGGAGCCAGGGCGCGATTACCATCATTGGTTACGGTTATGATGTAATCGCCAATTGTAGAGTTGATCCGATTGAACCATTCGGATTTTTTAACTCCTTCCTTGGTCACGGTGATATGCGGATAGTCGTACTTGGCGACGCCGGTCATGAGAATATGCCGGTTCAGGCTATATGCGCCTACATAGCGCTCCTCATTGTCTACTTCATCCGAGCCATTTACACCGACCGATGCTGCCCTGAAATCGGCAACTCCTTCGAAGGTGGCATTGGTCTTCATCTCATTTAATCCGAGTGCTACGGAATCCTTCTTCAGATACTCCAGAGATGAATACTTCTCGCTGATGATAGTAGCGGGAGCCGAGCTCTTATTGGAAGTGTTGCACGGTACCTCCACTGAGGCAGCACCGGTTGAGTCATTGGCAGCGACTATAACGCCTCCACGCAGCTTGCCGCTCTTGGACCAGATTCCCTCACTCCACTTCATGTCCTGGTTAGCAGTGATGGATGGAGAGTAGCTGTAGCTGCTCGGCTTATGAGCGACCTCAATATCCTTCCCTATGTAATTGGTGAAGGTATCCACGATCTCCTCGCTCTTGTATGAGCCGGTACCAGACTCGTAGGTCCTCTGGCTATCTCGAACCCTCTTGTCTGAGGAGACGAAGCCCTCTCCAGAGGCGGCTTTTGTGGTTACAACGTTCTTGCCGTATTCATCAAATGATTCATTGATTCTGAATTGGCCGCTGTAGTCCTCCTGGCTCTCGAAGATGGGTTTTCTCTTGGGTCCAGCATCAGGCGAGGACTTCTTGAAGAATCCGATGCTGCCCTTGCCGGTAAAGCTGGAGTCTACAACCATTTCGGATCCATTCTCATCCATCTTGACATACGAATCGCGGTCTATGTCGGTAGCATAGCGATAGGTCTCATGCATGACTGCGCCGGTGATGTGGTTCTTGGCGCGGCTCTCCTCAGTCCACTTTGAGTCGTAATTTATGCCCTTGTTGCCTGGCAGCTCGAAAGTCGTCGGAGAGTAGCTGGCAGAGACATTCTTCAGCGATTTGATGGATCTGTTCTCCCATTTGAGGCTGGTCTTCTCCTCAGAGCTGTAATCACCGCTTCCATGTTCTCTCGTCTGTAGCTCAGTGCCTGTATCATCGATAGTGACACCCAAACAGGTACTATTGATAACCTTAGCATCTCCCATTCTGGCCTCTACATAGACACAATTATCTATTCCGTAGGGACCAACCGCGGTAGCCAGGTCGTTATTCACATTGACGAAGCCCTTTCCTTTCACAGACTGATCCAGATCAAATGTGGTTCTGATCTTGGGTGTCCTGGCGATAAGGATCATTTTTGCGCATTCTCCAGGCTTGATCTCACTAATATGCCACGTACCATCATCAGATAGTTCAGGATAGCTGGCTACGATCTCAACCTGTCCTGGATTCTGGAAGATATCTTTGACTATTACATCCCTTAGCGGCTCAGTTGCTCCGCGAAGGTGGCAAACTAATATGGTATAGGTTATCTCCTCGCCAGGGCGATATGTTCTCTTATCTGAGGTCTTTGAAACACCGAAATATTTAACGGATACCTTGGCTTCAGCTTCTTTTTCAACGCGCTTGCCGCCGCCCCTGGGTACACCTGATGCATAGACGACATTATCCAGTTCGCCGACGATGGTGCTCTTTACAACAGTTTTCAGATTGATATGAATCTCGCCGCCAGGCGGAAGGAAATCAATTTTATCTACGGTTTCCAGATTGCTCCATTGGATGACACCAGGAGCTATCAACACTCCGCCGTGATCGTCTTCGAGATACTCAAGCCCATCTGGAAGAGTATCCTTAGCAGAAACCTGCACCAGATCGACATTACCGTCGTTCTTGACAATTATCGGGAATTCGATTATGCTCCCCGGCAATCCGAAATCTGGGATAGCCTGCTTGGATACACCGATACTGGCTTTTTCCAGAGTTACATCAGCTGTATCATGCCCTTTTAGTTCCTCACCATATTCGGTTCTTGCTGTGACATCAATGCTATTGGTCATCGTACCCTCGACGGTACCAGTTATCTTAGCTTTCATCACTATGGTAGCTGAACCGCCGTTCGCAGCCAGTGGACCAACATTATTCCAGACCAGGATTGTAGTTCCTGAGGGTCCAGGCGTATTGGAGTTTGGTGCAGGAGTTGCCTCTATATAACTAAGGCCATTAGGCAGAGTATCTTTTGCTTCAGCAGTAACCAGATTTGTCGTACCCATGTTAGTTACCTTCATGGTGAAGGTTACTACCGTATCGATTGGGGCTTTGGGCAGATCTACAGTTTTTTCGACCGCCATTGTGGACACATATGATGTGACATCAGCAGTATCGGAACCGGGTATATCTTCTCCAAACTCGGATGTTCCGAGCACATCAACTACATTTGTCATCTTGCCAATGAAGCTGCCATCAATTGTGGCCGCAAGATGGATGGTTGTTGTACCGGTAAGGGGATCCAGCGGACCCACATTGTTCCAGACCAGAGTGGTTATGCCGGTTGAGGGATCTATTGAGGATGAATCCGCAGGTGGAACGCTCTTGCCAGCATCATAGGTCAGTCCTTTGGGAAGAGTATCGGTAACCTTAACGGTAACAAGTTTCAAGGTTCCCAGGTTGGTTACCTTTACTGGGAAGTCAATAGATGTACCGGCTTGGCCCAAATCAGGTATTGCGGATTTATCAACATCCATTAGAACCGATCCGGATCTTACATCGGCGGTATCGGTCTTTTCAATATTCTCGCCATATTCCGAGGTACCGAAGACATCTACTAAATTCGTCATCTTGCCGAGGTAGTTGCCATCGATTGTTGCCCAGAGATGGATGGTAATCGTACCCGTAACGGCATCCAGCGGACCCATGTTATTCCAGATCAGAGTGGTTATGCCTGTTGCTGGATCGGTTGAAGATGAATCCGCAGGTGGAACGCTCTTTGCAGCATCATAGGTCAGGCCTTTGGGCAATGTATCTGTTACCTTCACAGTTGTCAGCTTTGCCGATCCCTTATTGTCTACCTTTAGCGGGAAATCAATAGATGTGCCGGTTGGACCAAACTCCGGTACAGCCGATTTGTCGACATCCATTAAGACCGAATAGGATTTGACATCGGCAGTATCGAATTCAGAGATCTCCTCACCATGTTCCGAGATGCCCAGAACATCAACTCTGTTGGTCATCATGCCAAGGATATTACCATCAATTGTTGCCCAAAGATTAATGGTAATCGTACCTGTAACCGGATTCAGCGGTCCCACATTATTCCAGACGAGAGTGGTTATGCCTGTTGCAGGATCAGTTGAAGATGTATCTGCAGGTGGAACGCTCTTGGCTGCATCATAGGTCAGGCCTTTGGGCAGCGTATCTGTTACCTTCACGGTATCCAGTTTGGCTGTACCCGTATTATCAACCTTCAGTGGGAAGTTGACGGAGGTGCCAACTATGCCGATATCCGGATTCGCTGATTTGTCTACATTCATGAATACGTTATGCGACGTGACATCAGCAGTATCAAATCCAGTAACGGGTTCTTGATATTCCGAAATGCCCAGAACATCTACCCTGTTGGTCATCTTGCCGAAGAATGAGCCGTCAATTGTAGCCCAGAGGTGGATGGTCGTTGTGCCAGTAGAACCATCGAGCGGACCGACGTTATTCCAGACAAGAATGGTTATTCCTGTTACAGGATCCTTATTGGATGAATCCGCAGGCGGAACGCTCTTGGCTGCATCATAGGTCAGGCCCTTGGGCAATGTATCTGTAACCGTCACAGTAGCCAGCTTTGCTGTTCCCTTGTTATCTATCTTTAGCGGGAAATCGATGGAAGTGCCTGCTGGACCAAAGTTCGGGCTGGCCGATTTATCGACATCCATTAAGACGTTATAGGAAGTGACATCGGCGGTGGCGGTCTTTGTAATGGGATCACCATATTCCGAAGTACCATCGACCTGAACCGTATTAGTCATTGTGCCGATATAGGATCCATCTATGGTAACCCAGAGTTCTAGGGTTCTCGTGCCCCCTGAGGCTGCCAGTGGGCCGATGTTGTTCCAGATCAGGACGCCGCCTGCGGAGCTGTCGGGCCTATCGCCTACCGGAGTCTTGACTGGATCATAAGTCAGGCCGGCAGGAAGGGTATCTGTGACCTTAACGGTGGTCATTATTGCTGTGCCAAGGTTGGTGATGACAAGCGGGAATTTAACAGAAGTGCCTGCTTTACCCCGAACAGGATCTGCCGACTTGGCTACTGACATATCGACGGTATAGGACAAGACTACTGCTGAAGCTGTTTTGGTGATGGTGTCGCCATATTGCGTGACGCCATCGGCTTGAACGGGATTCGTCATCGGGCCGATGAAGCCGCCATCTATGGTTACCCAGAGCTCGAGAGTTCTTGTGCCTGTAGTGGGGGCCAACGGACCGATGTCATTCCAGATCAGAACACCGCCTGCGGAGCTGTCGGGCCTATCGCCTGCCGGGGTCTTGGAAGGATCATAGGTCAGGCCCGTGGGAAGAGTATCGGTGACCTTGACATGAGTCATTTCGGCTGTCCCCAGGTTAGTGATTACTAGCGGGAATTTAATGGAAGCGCCCACTGGACCATGATCGGGAACCGCGGATTTCGCTACGGACATGTCGAAGGTATAGGAGGTGACAACAGCCGAAGCAGTTTTGGTGATGGTGTCGCCATATTGCGTGACGCCATCGGCTTGAACGGGATTTGTCATCGGGCCGATGAAGCCGCCATCTATGGTAACCCAGAGCTCGAGAGTTCTTGTGCCTGTAGTGGGAGCCAGCGGACCGATGTCATTCCAGATCAGGACACCGCCTGCGGAGCTGTCGGGCCTATCGCCTGCCGGGGTCTTGGTGGAATCATAGGTCAGACCCAGGGGCAGAGTATCGGTGACCTTAACATGGGACATTTCGGCTGTGCCCAGGTTAGTGATTACCAGCGGGAACTTGATGGAAGCGCCCACTGGACCATGATCAGGAACCGCGGATTTCGCTACAGACATATCTACGGTATAGGACAAGACTACTGCTGAAGCTGTTTTGGTGATGGTGTCGCCATATTGCGTGACGCCATCGGCTTGAACGGGATTCGTCATCGGGCCGATGAAGCCGCCATCTATGGTTACCCAGAGCTCGAGGGTTCTGGTGTTGCCTGGGAGTCCTGAGGCGGCCAGAGGGCCGATGTCATTCCAGATCAGTATGCCGCCTGTGGAGCTGTCGGGCCTATCGCCTGCCGGGGTCTTGGTGGAATCATAGGTCAGGCCCAGGGGCAGAGTATCGGTGACCTTAACATGGGACATCTCGGCGGTGCCAAGGTTAGTGATTACCAGCGGGAACTTGATGGATGCGCCCACAGGACCATGATCGGGAACCGCGGATTTCGCTACGGACATGTCGAAGGTATAGGACGTGACTACTGCTGAAGCTGTTTTGGTGATGGTGTCGCCATATTGCGTGACGCCATCGGCTTGAACGGGATTCGTCATCGGACCGATGAAGCCACCATCTATGGTTACCCAGAGCTCGAGGGTTCTGGTGTTGCCTGGGAGTCCTGAGGCGGCCAGAGGGCCGATGTCATTCCAGATCAGGACACCGCCGGCTGAGCTGTCGGGACGATCTCCAATTGGGGTCTTGGTGGAATCATAGGTCAGGCCCAGGGGCAGAGTATCGGTGACCTTAACATGGGTCATTTCGGCTGTGCCCAGATTAGTGATTACCAGCGGGAACTTGATGGATGCGCCGACAAGACCATGATCGGGAACCGCGGATTTCGCTACAGACATATCTACGGTATAGGAGGTGACTACTGCTGAAGCTGTTTTAGTGATGGTGTCGCCATATTGCGTGACGCCATCGGCTTGAACGGGATTCGTCATCGGGCCAATGAAGCCGCCATCTATGGTTACCCAGAGCTCGAGGGTTCTGGTGTTGCCTGGGAGTCCTGAGGCGGCCAGAGGGCCGATGTCATTCCAGATCAGTATGCCGCCTGTAGAGCTGTCGGGCCTATCGCCTGCCGGGGTCTTGGTGGAATCATAGGTCAGGCCCAGGGGCAGAGTATCGGTGACCTTAACATGGGTCATTTCGGCTGTGCCAAGGTTAGTGATTACCAGCGGGAACTTGATGGAAGCACCCACAAGACCATGATCAGGAACCGCGGATTTCGCTACAGACATATCTACGGTATAGGAGGTGACTACTGCCGAAGCTGTTTTAGTGATCGTGTCGCCATATTGCGTGACGCCATCGGCTTGAACGGGATTCGTCATCGGGCCAATGAAGCCGCCATCTATGGTTACCCAGAGCTCGAGGGTTCTGGTGTTGCCTGGGAGTCCTGAGGCGGCCAGAGGGCCGATGTCATTCCAGATCAGTATGCCGCCTGTGGAGCTGTCGGGCCTATCGCCTGCCGGGGTCTTGGTGGAATCATAGGTCAGGCCCAGGGGCAGAGTATCGGTGACCTTAACATGGGTCATTTCGGCGGTGCCAAGGTTAGTGATTACCAGCGGGAACTTGATGGATGCACCCACTGGACCATGATCAGGAACCGCGGATTTTGCTACAGACATATCTACGGTATAGGAGGTGACTACTGCTGAAGCTGTTTTGGTGATGGTGTCGCCATATTGCGTGACGCCATCGGCTTGAACGGGATTCGTCATCGGACCGATGAAGCCGCCATCTATGGTTACCCAGAGCTCGAGGGTTCTGGTGTTGCCTGGGAGTCCTGAGGCGGCCAGAGGGCCGATGTCATTCCAGATCAGGACACCGCCGGCTGAGCTGTCGGGACGATCTCCAATTGGGGTCTTGGTGGAATCATAGGTCAGGCCCAGGGGCAGAGTATCGGTGACCTTAACATGGGTCATTTCGGCGGTGCCAAGGTTAGTGATTACCAGCGGGAACTTGATGGAAGCACCCACAAGACCATGATCAGGAACCGCGGATTTCGCTACAGACATATCTACGGTATAGGACAAGACTACTGCCGAAGCTGTTTTAGTGATCGTGTCGCCATATTGCGTGACGCCATCGGCTTGAACGGGATTCGTCATCGGGCCAATGAAGCCGCCATCTATGGTTACCCAGAGCTCGAGGGTTCTGGTGTTGCCTGGGAGTCCTGAGGCGGCCAGAGGGCCGATGTCATTCCAGATCAGTATGCCGCCGGCTGAGCTGTCGGGCCTATCGCCTGCCGGGGTCTTGGTGGAATCATAGGTCAGGCCCAGGGGCAGAGTATCGGTGACCTTAACATGGGACATCTCGGCGGTGCCAAGGTTAGTGATTACCAGCGGGAACTTGATGGATGCGCCCACAGGACCATGATCGGGAACCGCGGATTTCGCTACGGACATGTCGAAGGTATAGGACGTGACTACTGCTGAAGCTGTTTTAGTGATGGTGTCGCCATATTGCGTGACGCCATCGGCTTGAACGGGATTCGTCATCGGGCCAATGAAGCCGCCATCTATGGTTACCCAGAGCTCGAGGGTTCTGGTGTTGCCTGGGAGTCCTGAGGCGGCCAGAGGGCCGATGTCATTCCAGATCAGGACGCCGCCGGCTGAGCTGTCGGGACGATCTCCAATTGGGGTCTTGGTGGAATCATAGGTCAGGCCCAGGGGCAGAGTATCGGTGACCTTAACATGGGACATCTCGGCTGTGCCCAGGTTAGTGATTACCAGCGGGAACTTGATGGATGCGCCGACAAGACCATGATCAGGAACCGCGGATTTCGCTACGGACATGTCGAAGGTATAGGAGGTGACTACTGCTGAAGCTGTTTTGGTGATGGTGTCGCCATATTGCGTGACGCCATCGGCTTGAACGGGATTCGTCATCGGGCCGATGAAGCCGCCATCTATGGTTACCCAGAGCTCGAGGGTTCTGGTGTTGCCTGGGAGTCCTGAGGCGGCCAGAGGGCCGATGTCATTCCAGATCAGGACACCGCCGGCTGAGCTGTCGGGACGATCTCCAATTGGGGTCTTGGTGGAATCATAGGTCAGACCCAGGGGCAGAGTATCGGTGACCTTAACATGGGTCATTTCGGCTGTGCCCAGGTTAGTGATTACTAATGGGAACTTGATGGAAGCGCCGACAAGACCATGATCAGGAACCGCGGATTTCGCTACAGACATGTCGAAGGTATAGGAGGTGACTACTGCTGAAGCTGTTTTAGTGATGGTGTCGCCATATTGCGTGACGCCATCGGCTTGAACGGGATTCGTCATCGGGCCGATGAAACCGCCATCTATGGTTACCCAGAGCTCGAGGGTTCTGGTGTTGCCTGGGAGTCCTGAGGCGGCCAGAGGGCCGATGTCATTCCAGATCAGGACACCGCCGGCTGAGCTGTCGGGACGATCTCCAATTGGGGTCTTGGTGGAATCATAGGTCAGGCCCAGGGGCAGAGTATCGGTGACCTTAACATGGGACATCTCGGCTGTGCCAAGGTTGGTGATTACCAGCGGGAACTTGATGGAAGCACCCACAATACCATGATCAGGAACCGCGGATTTCGCTACGGACATGTCGACTGAATACGCAGTAACATCTTTCCACGCATACTCTGTATCAATTGGATCAAGTGCCAGGTCGGTGGCATCAACCTTTACATTGTTTCTTAGAACGCCCAGATAGGGAGTCCCGACAAACTGAGCCTTTATTTTAATGGTCCAAACTGCATTTTTGGTCAATTGGGATCTGTAATACATTAGAGTAGTTGTACCATCCAGATTGACAACGGGCGGGTTTGGAACCGGCTTAGGGTCCGAAGAAGCATCATCAACAAAGGTCAGTCCAGCAGGAAGAGTATCTTCAACGATTATATTATTGAGGGTCGAATCGGGAGAATTGGTGATAGTGACGGTGAAAATTACTGTGTCGCCTGCTTTTCCATAATCTTTATCTGAGGTCTTTGTTATGGTCAGATCAGGATCGATGACGAACAGATTTGCATCAGCTGAAGATACAGAATCCGTTTTTTTGCAGCTATCTGCCTTAGCATCCACCGAATTATAATGAGATGTAATGCCTGTAGGCACAGTAAAGTCGTATATTCCGGTCGTACTTGAACCGGTTTTCCCTAATGGCGCCAGAGTAGGCGAAGCCAATGAGATTGTGCCGAACGGGGTGTCTACTACCCTGATATTAGAAACAGACAGAGACCCGGTATTTTCTACGGTGTATGTAAAACGCACCACATCGTGCGGATGGGCATAATTATTGGGGCGACCGGTAATTGCCTTGTCGATGTGTATTGAGGTCGACGTAGAGACGCCAGTTATCGTTTCAAATATATCTGATGAATAAGGAGTAGATGGACTGCTTCCGTATGTTCCATATGCATAGGCGTCTCCCACCAAATTAGGTAGGTTACAGGCATCAGTATTTGAAACCAAATAATTATCATCGTATGTTATTGGCGTTCCACCGGGAGCAAGAGAGCCCAGGTCACCCGAGGGCGGGAAGGTATATACTATGTAAGATCCGCCTGAGTATGGATAGTTCCTTGAATCCTTAATTACGATATTGTCAATCGTCTCAGTGCCATCATTTTCAATAACATAATGAGCAGTCAAGGTGTCTAGCTCATGAGTCGTTAATCCTGTAGTAATGGTCTTTGTAAATTTGAGGTGAGCAGCTGCACTGGCTGAGCCGCTGATCAGAAATATCGATACAAGAATGATAAACGCGATTTGCCAAAATCTGGATTTGGCTTTACAAGAAACCCATTTGTTCATGGCTAAACACCTTTGCCCCTGAGATTTTCTCCGAATATTATCGCACCTGCTGCACAATTGCTCGCATTTGCACCCGGCCGCCTTGAAAAGAGGGCAGATGCATTGAGATTTATAGCCGCATTCTTCTCTATAGAGAGCTGGATATTAATTAGGAAATACTTTGCCAATTTATTATGAACCAATAAATCATCGGGATTGGATTCGCCTCCCTCCGGAATGCAGGCATCTGCATCAGCACAGATTGCCTTCGTCCAAGCCGATGATTTCATCAGGAAAGTAGATTCAGATCTAATCAATGGACTTTTTGAGGATGTATTACATCCATTAAGCTCACATGGCTCCTGCATAATATTAATGCTTTGTCCCTCCCATCGATAGTACAAATGTTCATCATCTTTAAGAGAATAAATAATTTGCCCCTTCGAACATATAGATATGGATTTCTATGTGGTAGAATAATCAGTATTATTGATACTTGCAAAAAAATGAGAAAACAGGCAATGAGATAGAAATCTAAACGGTCACATCCTTAGACGCAACCTTGGGACCAATGATTGTATTTAATAAATCAGTGGCATTTGCCTGCACACTATTGCGCAGCCTACCATTTGCTTGCCCATTAGACCTGATCGCGATATCTATCTTGAAAACGCCGGATTTGGCCAGCTGCGTCTTTGTATAAGTCAAAGTAGTCGTGCCATCGGAATTGACGAGAGGCGGGTTTGGAACAGGTTTTGGCTCAGATTGTCCATCATCAACAAAACTTAATCCCTTGGGAAGAGTATCTACCACGACAATATCACTGAGGATACAATCCCCCGTATTAGTGACAGTAATAGTGAGATTTAAAGTATCATTTGATTTTACAGATTCCCTGTCCGAAGTAGCTACGATCGTCATATCAGGATCGATGATGCGAAGATTTGAATCAGCCCCAACCGCAACATGCAGTTTGCAGCTATCAGCATCAGCCGTAACACCGCGGGAGATTATTTTTTTATCGGCGGGAATGGTGTACTTCTTTGTTCCAGTCGCGGATTCACCTGGTCTTAGATCAGTCCGATTCATGGAGACTTTGCCCAATAAAGCATCAGCCACGACAAGGCCGTGAACAGAAGTTGGTTGACGGTAGATAGATTCATTGTATGCGGGGTTTCTCACGGTATATTTGAATTCAACTTCATCGCCTGGATGTGCCAGAGCCGAAGGATGAGAAATGGGCTCTACTTGGAGAATAATCGATGCTGACGTTTGCACAGGGGTTACAGTTTCGGACGTATCTGATAAAACATCGAGTCCATCCGAGCCCATTCCTTTGGCTGTTGCCGTGCCCCTCAAGATGCCTTGAGCACAAATATCATCCTCCGTAACTGTGTATGCATCATTGATTGTTATCGATTTTCCTGCCTGCAGAGCGCCTATATCCCCTGAGGAAGGAATGGTTGCATTAGCTCCTGGTGTCGGATAATTCCTAACGTCGGTAATTACTATATTGCTAATTGTTTCATTGCCTGTATTCGTGATCGTATAAGCACCGGTTAAGATCGATCCCTCATGAATTGTGCCGCCAGGAGTATCAACTGTTGCATTCTTCACCAGAACAAGCGAAGGAGTTGCCAATGCAGAGATGATAAGGATAGATAGCGATACGAAACCAGAAATCCCAATTCGCCAGGCATTAGAATTGGCTCGATAAGAAGCTTTTTTATTCATAACGATGCACCCTTATTTTAAGATTTATTATATAGATCTCATTAGGTTATCGGCCTGCGATACTTGCCATCTTAATAGAAAACCGAGTGACTTATATAACTTATCCTTACCAGATATAAAAAAAACAATAATTGAAAAATTTTATTGCTCCAATCTAATGCAGGATCTTCTCAATCCTCTCCAGAGCCTGTAAAATTCGACTTTGAGATGTTGCATAAGAGAGCCGGACATAATCCGCGCCACCCGGTCCAAAGGCCGACCCGGGCGTGGCTGCAACGAGTGCCTCCTTGAGCAGCCGATCAGTAAAGGAATCCCCGCCCCCCAATGCAGATACATCCGGAAATAGGTAAAAGGCCCCACCTGGCACGTTGCACGGTATTCCCAGATCCTTTAGGCCCGCGACCAGCATATCGCGACGTGTCTTAAATTCTCGTAACATATAATCAACTTCATCCTGAGGCCCTTGCAGAGCAGCCAACCCCGCACTCTGCACAAAAGTTGTGGCCTGAGATACGGAGTGAGAGAGAAGCCGGTTAATCCATTTCATGACCTCTTTGGGACCGGCGAGGTATCCAAGTCGCCATCCTGTCATGGCATAGGCCTTGGAAAAGCCGTTTATGGTCACGGTCCGCTCTTCCATTCCCGGCAATGAGCCAATGCTGATGTGCTCGCGATCATAAATTATCTTTTCATAGATCTCATCGGAGATAACGAAAAGATTGTGATCCACAGCCAGATCTGAGATCTCCTTAAGGATCTTTTTATCAAAAACAGAACCCGTGGGATTAGAGGGAGAGTTGACTATTATGAGCTTTGTCCGGGAATTGATGTTATCCGCCAGATCAAGAGGCATAAAATTGTCATCTACACCGCCCCAGGCGACAGTCGCCCCCGCAAAGGCCACACATGGCTCATAGCTCACCCAGGAAGGCCCGATGAGAACGCACTCATCGCCCTCGGAGAGCAGCGCCTGGATGGCGGCAAACACCGCCATCTTGGCACCGGGAGTGACAGAGACATCATCAGCAGAAACGTGAAGGGAATTTTCCCGGACCAGCTTATCCGCGATGGCCTGGCGAAGCTGGGGAATACCAGCGGTTGGCGCATAGCGCGTCTCGCCATTTCTGATAGAGCTGCAGCCCGCCTCAACAATGTGTTTAGGCGTATCGAAGTCAGGCTCGCCGACACCCATATCGATGATATCAAGACCGCCAGCCGCCAGCTTCTTGGCCATAGCCGAGATCTTCATGGTGGTTGATTCGTGAATGGAAGCCATTCGCGAGGAGACCATAGCTTAAACACCATCCATTCTCTGCAGGAGCTTGACCGCCGCTTCGACCGCCCGCTTGGCGTAATCCACCCGCTTGTGGGCATCCGGCCGGGACATCTTGGGACCGGTGATTCCCAAAGTCACAGGCTTATCATGCTCTAATGACAGATCCATCAGCTTTCGAGCCGCTTGCGAGACCACAACCTCATCATGGGCAGTCTCCCCCTGAATAACGCAACCGATGGTCACGACCGCATCGATGTCCTCGCGACGAAGCAGCTTCTTCACCACAAGGGGCATATCATAAACCCCAGGAACATAAACGACAGTCGCGACCTCTGCTCCCAGGAACCGAGCATGCTCTCTGCCCAAAAGCTCCATCTGATAGGTGATGTCCCTATTGAACTCCGAGACCACGAAACCAAGTCTTGCCATAAGCTCCAAACCCCGTTAAAAGTAGGCACTTTCCTTCCTTGCTTCTCTAATAAACCCATCGATTAAACCAATCGATTTACTTCACGATCAAAACGCATTTATCCTCGGCAATTGTCCGGTGACGAGGGTGCCCTATGAGCTTAATTTATCTTAACGGAAAGTTTGTTCCGGCGGAACAGGCTGCAGTTTCGGTCTTTGATCACGGATTTCTCTATGGAGACGGAGTCTTCGAAGGGATAAGGGCCTATGGAGGGCGCGTCTTCCGGCTCGAGGATCACGTGAGCAGGCTCTTCGACTCGGCAAAGGCCATCTTGCTCTGCGTTCCTATGAGCCAGGAGGAGATGTGCGAGGCAATATTGGAGACGCTGAGGAAGAATAATCTGCGTGATGCTTATATCCGGCCCATTGTTACCCGAGGTTTTGGTGACCTGGGCCTGGACCCCAACAAGTGCAGCCTGGCATCGGTTATCATCATTGCCGTAGAGTGGGGGGCAATGTACGGAGATCTTTACGAAGTCGGCCTCACGGCAATAAGCGTCTCTGTGCGCAGAAATGCTCCAGACACCGTGCCGCCCAACATCAAGAGCCTTAACTATCTGAACAATATCCTGGCAAAAATTGAGGCAAATATCAAAGGCGGCAATGAGGCCATCATCCTCGATTCACGGGGAATGCTGTCCGAGGGAAGCGGAGACAACATATTCGTCATTAAAGGAGGAAAGATCCGCACACCCCACACAATAAACAATCTCAAAGGCATAACCAGGGAAGCAGTCATGGAGCTGGCCATAGCTCACGGCTACGACATAAAGGAAAGTGATCTGGGCCTGTTTGACCTCTACACTGCAGACGAGGTCTTCGTTACAGGAACCGCAGCAGAGGTTGCGCCTGTTACCAAGGTAGACGGAAGGGTCGTCGGTGACGGCAAGCCCGGCCCGGTTACAAAGGATCTCATGGCCGCCTTCAAAGAGCTTGCTAATACCACAGGCACAACTATATACAAATGATTTGACGGCAAGTTGATAGATCGAGGGATTTTCCCTCATCCAGTCCTTTTTGGATCATTCGGCCAGTGCTCTCACAAATATGCTTCTATGTCTTGGACCATCAAATTCAAAGAAGAGTATCCTCTGCCACACCCCCATAACCAGTCTACCCCCCACCACAGGAATTACAAGGCTATTTCCGAGCAACGTAGCCCGCAAATGAGCATGAGCATTGCCGTCCCCCCTATCATGCTGGTAGCCTGCACCCCGGGGAGCAATTCTCTCTAAAAGACTTAAAATATCATTAATCAATGCGCCATCTGCTTCATTGACAGTCAATCCCGTGGTTGTATGAAGAGAATAGACCAGCAGAAGACCGTTTTCTACGCCGCTTTCTCGCAACGTTATCTCAACTTGATCTGTGATATCAATAACATCCACTGATTTGCAGGTTTCTATCTCGATCATAATCATATATCATGCAAAGACGCGAATTTAAATCAATCGTTTTTTGAGGATCAAAAGGTTAGGATCCGGGTTTATTCATCTCGAGGGGATGGATGATATAGAATTGCTAAGAAATCCCGGACCCAAATATAACTTATCATTGATCATATATAAATTTTACTGTATAACCCTTAGAGAATTTCATACATAAGAAATTTGTCTGGATGCTTTGCCATCGGATTGAAAAATGTAGAAAATAAAAATATATCATTACATAAAAACATCTGTGCTATTTTGACTGATGCTTATGGTTTCCTATATTGTGTTAGATATTGAAGATAGAATGCCAGGGTAAATCATCTCGAACTATATCGAACATAATAATTGATATAAATGGATGAAATTAATTAAAATCATATTTAGGAATATAATATATTAAATAAATGCACTAAAACAAAAGTATTAATTATAAATATATGTTAATTTAGATTTAATTAAATTAATCAATACAATTATAAGAACCGATTCAATTGGAAAGCGTGATGCTGCTGAGAAAGTGAGAATATCATTTGTGCTAGATTCATGGCGGCCTTCAGTAATAAATCTGTAGAATGCCGCGAAAAGCATCTTTTCCGCAGGATCGCAAGTCATATAGGAGACCTGGACAAATTTGGAATAACGCTGAATGTGTAAGCGATTATATGCAAGCATATGTTCTATTCACACCGCTTATCAATTAAGGATATATAATTACATGACAAAAAGATTTCTTTTTGGAAATATATCGCAACATTTAACACCATTATTAATTTATATTTTAAGAGCAACAATTTAATAATAAGACCATTTAATCGGAATTCAGGAGGGAAATAAGACTATGCAAGAAACGAAGAAACAAAACATAGACACTCTGATCCTCAAAGATACTACCGCCAATCCAGCGCCTCTTGGCCTGCTTGGCTTCGGACTGACTACAGTACTGCTGAATATCCACAATGCCGGACACTATGAGCTAAACTCGATGATCTTGGCCATGGGGATATTTTACGGGGGCATCGCCCAGATCATTGCAGGAATAATGGAATGGAAGAAGAACAACACCTTTGGAACTACCGCCTTCACATCCTACGGCCTTTTCTGGCTCTCGTTGGTAGCTTTGCTGTTTCTGCCTTCGCTTGGGCTTGCCCAGGCTACATCAAAGCCTGCCTTTGCAGCTTACTTCTTCATGTGGGGACTCTTTACCTTCTTCATGTTCATTGGAACCCTGAGGATCAACAGAGCCCTGCAGTTCGTCTTCCTCTCGCTGACCATCCTATTCTTCTTGCTTGCCGCAAGAGATTATCTTGGAAGCGCCGCAATCGGAACGCTGGCTGGATACGAGGGAATAATCTGCGGACTGTCCGCCATTTATACCGCACTGGCCCAGGTCCTCAATGAAGTATACAAGAAAGTTGTAGCACCCATCGGCCCGGTGTGAGAAGCTGACAAATTCTGAAGATCCACATTTTCGGACCTTCTGTATCCTTTTTTAGCATGGGGCAAATGGACTAGGAAGACCTGCTCGATTCAGAGTCGAAACTTGGATCGGAGAGCAACGCGGCAGTCGGCAGTCGCTGACGGCATTGAATTTCCGCAATTGGAGGACCAAAAGGACATACCAACAGGATATAAAAGTGATCGATAGATAACTAAAT
Source organism: Methanothrix sp. (assembly GCA_963682135.1). GTDB lineage: Archaea > Halobacteriota > Methanosarcinia > Methanotrichales > Methanotrichaceae > Methanothrix. Next base: position 2,744,783 of record OY821645.1, on the reverse strand, counting down.
TTGCAAAAAAAAAAAGATTGGGAGATTGCCGCTTTTCTAGCAATCTATGCCATCACAGACTGCACGATCCTTTTCCGGCACGGGATTCTCATGGAATTTGATGGTCTTCTCTGCCTCGAATGTTCCGGAGAACATCTCGTGGGCTTTGATATCCTTGTAGAATATCTTGTGCATGGAAGCATCCGTTCCCCATGTGCCGTTGAAGGTATTCTTGGTCTCGAGGCCAATTAAGTGAGCCGGATTATTGCCCATAAGGGCAGACACTCGCGCTGTGTCCCTTCCCGCATCCTTGAGCTCCTTGATGAGCTGCTCAGGAGTTATGGTGTGCGTGGTCTGTGCCATGTACTGGGCATATTCCTGCGGATAGTACAATGCCAGAAGCTGCAGGTAGTCCTGGTTTACAGGCGCTACAGGCTCCTGAGGATTGTAGGGCGTGGTTGAGACAAAGAATGACTTTTGATCCTGTTCCATCTCATAAACCGCGAAATTCTCCTGGACCTTGGCACCTATTCCGCCGTAAAACGCCTTGGAATGCAAGAGCTTAGAGCCCATAAGAGGCGTGTCCTTGCTGGCATAAGTGAGCTTGGTAGCATCGTATAAATTGAGCTGGCTCTCATTTCCGCCGTTTGCTGAGGAAATATTTCTCTTCAGCTTATCGGAATTCTGCGAGTAAGCATTCTCCTGATCAAGCTCAAAGTCGCCGTCGCCGGCCATGTTGTTGAAGTACTCCAGAGCGATCTTCTTATCGACTATTGAGGTACTCATATCGATTACACCGCTTCCGGATATCTTCTGTGCTTCACAAAACTGTTCGTACTGTACTGGCGGCACCAGTGGTGGGTTGGCCAATGCGGTACAGCAGCATAGCAATATAATTAAAGCTGTCGCTATTACTACTCCCTTCATACTAATTCACCCCTATACTCTATTGAGTATACGAAGAATTTATCTTAAAGGGATATAAACATATCGAAAGAAATTATCATATGGATATTCAAGAGAATGATGGTAGTGATAGTAGATGTAATAGTATTGAAAATGAAACCGAACTCTGTAAATTTATTAGCAATTGTTTCCGCTCTGGAACAAAGAGAAATGCACACAGAATTACAAAATAATTTTGACGTTTATTCGCGAAGCTATCAGGAATCAAAACGATAATAGTATGAATAAATTACATTTTCAAATAAATCATATAAAAAATAAAATTGATAATTGGATGATATTTTTGCAGATATTTCGAGATAGTAAAACAGATCGAACGATGCGATGAGTTGGCAGAGAGATACTAGAACTCGCACAAATTATGCCAATAATTTTTTAAAAAGTTTTTTACCATATAATTTAATTAGTATACCAAGAATGAATAAGTTTTTAAGGTAACTAAACATATTAGTTACAAAAGAGGTGTTACCGTGAATAATAGACAATCGATATACATTCTGCTATGCCTGGCAATATTCGCATCCGGCCAAGCAGCAGCACAAGGGACATACGGAACGAAGGTAAACGCAGGAGATCCGGACGTTGGACTTCCGCTATCGAATTTTGCAGCGATTGGGCTTGGAGTCGCATGGCCACCTGATCCTGCCGGGCAAGCTTCATTCTGGATATCTTATTGGGATCTAAATGCAAATGGTTTGTATGATGATCAAGATGTTGCCTATCTGCAGTTCGGTAGCACTAATATATTACCTCCCGCACAAAGAATAGTACGGGCAAATAATATTCGTTTGGTCGGATGGGGAGCTTATCCCGCAGGGTCTTATGTAAGGGCTGGCGATTCCGATATGGGTCAACAGTTAAATACGGTTCCACCGGCAGTATATGCATTGCCTTCCGCTTTTGCAGTAGGATTTTATTATCTGAATGTGGCAGGTGGGGCAGGATATGATCTAGGCGATCCAGTCTATCTTAAAGCTTTATCTCCAGGGACTCAACTTGGAGTCGGTACAAACGATGTTAGAATAACTGCGAATGGTGCATTCCCAGCGGGCTCAAGAGTTTCACTTGCCGATCCGGATGCAGGATTGCCACTGACTCCATTTGAACTGGTTTCTATTACACCACCTATAAAAAATATTATAGGAGGCCCGACAAACACAGCATCTATTACTAACATTGCTTCACTGATGTTCTTTAATGCCAATGGCAATATTCTTGGAACCCCCCCAGGCAGCGCAATCTTCGATGATGGAGATGTAGTGTATTTCCATGTAGGAGCGGGCGGTCCAGGAGCTGCAGTCGGTCCTGGTGATATACGCTTATTTTAAGCAAGATAATTTTATTTTTTTTATAAAAAAATAAGCCATCAGCACATTGATATTTCTCAATACACATAGAGGTTTCTATGAGGATTGAATCCACTGCCAACAGGAATAGATCCGAAATCCTTCCCGCATTTAACCGCCTCCTCTCCGAAAAGAGCCCCTACCTCCTCCAGCACGCCTCTAATCCCGTGCATTGGTACCCCTGGAGCGGAGAAGCCTTCGCAGCCGCGAAAAGTGAGGATAAGCCCATCTTCCTCTCCGTGGGCTACTCCACCTGCCACTGGTGCCATGTCATGGCCCACGAGTCCTTTGAAGATCCGGCTGTCGCGGACCTCATGAACCATGCCTTCATCTGCATAAAGGTGGACCGGGAGGAGAGGCCGGACATAGACCAGATATACATGAGCGTGGCCCAGGCCATGACAGGCAGAGGAGGCTGGCCCCTTACTATTATCATGACCCCGGAGAAAAAGCCTTTCTTCGCCGCCACCTACCTCCCCAAGACCGGCCGCCATGGTCAGGCAGGATTAATGGAGATCATCCCCAGGATCCAGGAGATCTGGGACAAGAACAGAGACGAACTTCTCGGCTCAGCCGACAAGATTCTCGATTATCTCCAGACGCAGAGCCAGCCTTCCGCCAGGGAAGAGGCCGCGAATTTGGATGCAGCATTTCTCGCCCGCGGATACGAGGCCCTATCTTCCATCTACGATCCCCAAAACGGCGGTTTTGGCACTGCTCCCAAGTTTCCCTCGCCACATAACCTCTTCTTCCTGCTGCGCCACTGGAACAGGACCGGAGAGGGGCATGCTCTGCAAATGGTCGAGGCCACACTGCAGGCCATGCGCATGGGCGGTATTTATGATCACGTGGGATTCGGCTTTCATAGATACTCCACGGACGCAGAATGGCTTGTTCCCCATTTCGAGAAGATGCTCTATGACCAGGCGCTGATGGCCATCGCCTATACCGAATGCTTCCAGGCCACAGGAAAAGAGGAATACGCCAGAACAGCATGCGAAATCCTGGATTATGTACTGCGGGACATGACTGCCCCCCAGGGTGGCTTCTTCTCGGCAGAAGACGCTGACAGCGAGGGAGAAGAGGGCAAATTCTATCTCTGGACGGCAGAGGAGCTGAAAGAGACGCTGGATAATGAGGAATTTAAGCTGTTGATCAGGCTCTTCGATGTGCATGAAAGCGGAAACTTCGAGAAAGGAGAAAACATCCTCCGCCTGAGATCAACGCTACGGGATGGCGCAACCGTTCTGAAAATGAGTGCGCCGGATCTCCATGAACGGCTGGAGTTGATTAGAGCGAAGCTCTTTCTTGCCCGAGAGAAGAGAGCGCATCCCTTTAAGGACGATAAGATTCTCACCGATTGGAATGGACTCATGATCGCAGCCCTGGCAAAAGCTGCCCAGGCCCTGACTGGACCAAAAGGGGCAGAGTATGAGAGAGCGGCAATCAAAGCTGCCGATTTTATCCTGAAAGAGACGCGAACTGCTGAGGGTAGACTGCTACACCGCTACCGGGGAGAGGCCGGCATTGCCGCCAACCTGGATGATTATGCTTTCCTGATCTGGGGACTGCTCGATCTCTACGAGATGGTCTTTGATGTCAAATACCTGAAAGCAGCTTTGCAGCTAAACCAAATCATGATGGAGCATTTCTGGGATAAGGATCAAGGCGGCCTATTCTTTTCCGCAGATGATGCAAAAGCCCTGTTGCTTCGCAGAAAGGAGTATTATGATGGAGCAATTCCCTCAGGAAATTCCATTGCCATGCATAACCTTCTGCGGCTCATGCACCTCACCGGACAGACCGAACTGGAAGAGAAGGCCTGGGATTTGGCACGCGGCAACGCCCGAGCATCAGGCCGGCCCCTGGGCCAGAACATGCTGCTTTGCTCTCTGGACTATGCCCTTGGGCCGACACCTGAAATAGCGCTGCTGGGAAGTAAACAGGACGCAGTAATTATAAAGATGCTAGAGGCCATGAGAACTCGCTTTCTGCCCAACAAATCCACAATACTGGTGTGCGGAAAAGAGATCAGAGAGATTGCGCCGTTCACCAAAAATTTGCCCCCAGAGGAAGAAACGATTGCTGCCTACGTCTGCACTGATCATGTCTGCAGTCTTCCCACAGCCAGCCCAAATGAGATGATGAGGCAATTCGCGTAATACCTATCCATCAAGACGGAAATATAACGATCTTTAACGAGAATGCAATTGCAGCAGATAGCGAAATACCAGGCAGCTTCGAACCGAAGGTCGATAACGATAAATACTACCAGCGAGGTGTTTAGCTCCAGAGGAGATCCAAATTTCTGAGAATGAAATGGCATCCGATTCTGAAACGCACCGTAGTCTAAGCAAATACCGTAGGGTATCCTACGCAAAAAAACCAGCAGATAAGTCTATTTTCTCACGCGCAGGTCATGCGGTGATGCTTTAATGAACAAACGAAGAGAGCATATTCCTAAAAAAGATATCATGTATACTTTAAAGGAAGATGACTCCCAATATATTGTAAATGAGAGTTACTTTTACAAGACGCAGCCGTACTATACCATCGTCAAGAACGAGAATGAAGGCATTAAAACCACGCCCAGTAGCAGCGATGTGCTGGACGCCTATATTGTTCCCATATGCCTCGAGAAGGCCAAGCTGGCAGGCATCCCGGTCTGCGACTGGATAATATCCAACCAGTACGTCTCGCTACCTGCAATAGTCTACGGTTTGAACTACTTCTCCACGCCGTCTGACCATTTCTTGATCAAAGACCTGGAAGAAGCCAAGACGGTCGTCAAGCATGTCACCAATCATGGCAGGTACCCCTTCTGCTATCAGAAGATAAATGAAAACTCATCCGTAGCGAAATGTGTATCCATTTTCGGCAAGACCATAAATTGCTGTGAGATGGCGAAGTCGCTGGCGGAGAAGATCTATGAGGTCTTCCGGCTGCCGTTAGTAGAAGTAGTACTGGTCAAGGATGAATCCGGCTGTCGGCTATCTTCTCTGGCTCCGGTGAAATATTCGCAATTATCCAAGGATGAAACGGAAATGTTACAGGACCTTCTGGATAAAAGGGTGAGACGCTTTGAGTAAACTAGGCATCTTCGTCAATCGACAGACGTTAAGCAGCTCTGAACAGCTCACGGCCGTGGTAAAATGCCGGGACGTGGCTGAGAGCATGGGCCACACTGCTGAGTTCATCTTTCCAGTGGACATCAAAAAGATACCAAAACTTGACGCACTCTTCATTCGCGCCAACACTGATCCCATGAACATCACCTATGTGGCGTCCAGGATGGCGCAAATGTATGGCATACCGGTGATAGACGATCCCAGCTCCATTCAGATCTGTGCCGACAAGATCAACATGTACATGCACCTCATGAAGAAAAATGTCTCCATGCCCAGGACCAAGTTCCTAAAGAAGAAGGAGCTGGATGAGGCTTCTGCCGCACAGCTCTTCGAAGAGCTGGGCACGCCCCTGGTGCTGAAGGAGCCATCTACATCCTTCTCTGTCCGGGTGGAGAAGGTCTCATCCGTAAGCGAGCTATTGAAGATCGCCAAGAGATTCTTCAAGCTCTCCGACTGGATTGTGGTGCAGGAATACATCGAGAGCAGGTTTGACTGGAGAGTGGGGGTCATCAACGGACAATTACTCTATGCCTGTCGCTACATCATCCCCTCAGAAACTTTCAAGATCCAAGCCTCCGTGAACGGCCATATCGTCTACTGCGATGTGGAAAGTGTGCCCGCCGATCAGGTTCCGCCTGGGGTTATTGAGCTGGGACGCGAGGCAGGCAACGCCATCGGCAAAGGAATGTATGGTGTGGACATAAAAGAGAGCAACGGAAAGCTCTACGTCATTGAGGTCAATGATAACCCGTCCCTGGATGGTGGAGAGGATGCCCATTATCCGGATATGTTCCAAAAAATCATCTCCTACCTGATGACGGGAGACGCATGCAGCTATGCCGATGAACTTTCTGAGAAGGCCCTGGGTCAGCATGGCTTTGAGGGTGAGTACGGTCTGGGAGCTGCCGCCGGCATCTCCAACCTTTCGGCCCTGGAAGAAAATGCTGCCTACTCTTACAAGATCGATTTCTAAATAGAGATGATATTCTGATGGAAGATTACCTGTGTGAAGCCATAAGCCAGGCCTGTAGCGTTTGCCATCTGGATGGTGGCTGCTGCTTTGAGGCGCGGCCCCCTCTGAGCCAGGAGAGAATAGACATACTGATAAAAAACGGCGTGACAGAGAGCGCTGTAGAGTTTGCCGGATACAAGAGGCTGCGCCTGAAGCAAGATGGATTTTGCGTGCTATTTCAAAACGGAAAATGCAGCATCCACTCCATCAAGCCCGAGACTTGCGTCGCCGGACCATTTACCTTTGACATCAAGGACAATGTCCTGCAGATATTCCTCAAGAGAGAAAACATCTGCCCTATGGTCCGATTTCTCAAAGCCAATCGAAAAGCCTACGACGGACTATTCGAGACATCGGTGGAGAAGATCATGCATCTGATAAAAGCCACTCCTGCGGCTGAGATGGAAGAGATCTTGAAGATCGAGGAGCCGGAGACGGATCTAGTGGCACAGATCCCGCTTTCCGATTGAGGCAATGACAAAAGCAATGCACAAGGCGCTAAGAGCCGCATCGCCCATCGGAACGGAGCACGAGTACTCCATAAACGATGAAAACCACAGGCCACTGGCCATCTCTGACCGCATAATCCAGAGAATCGCCGGGCAGGTGCAGCACGAGGTGGCTTTCGGGGGAATACTGGTCTCCAAGGAGCTGCAAAAGCATGCCATTGAACTGATTCCAGCAAGGCCCGGAAGCCTCAGCTTTTTGGAGAGAAACCTTTACCAGGGTCTTTGTGAGCTTTACCGGGCCACCAACTACGAGTACGGTTTTATGGGTCTGGGAATGCATCCGTTGCTCAATTTGCAGGAGACGACCTACTGGGATCACGATGAGCAGGAGTACTATCAGGCATACGACCGGCTATTCAATATCAAGCAGCATGGCTGGCTGAATATCCAGGCTCTGCAGATCAACATTCCTTACGCTGACAAGGAAGAGCTGGTCGCCATGTTCAACAAGATTCGATCACTTATGCCTTATCTCGTCGCAGTTTCCGCCTCTTCGCCCATGGTTGAAGGAAAGCTCACGCCTTACATGGACAACCGGCTGGTTTATTACCGGCAAAATCAGGCGGCCATTCCTGAGATCTGCCATGACATACTGCCGGAAAAGCTAAGAAGCGCCGACGATTATGTGCAGATCAACCGGCAGATCTACAGCAAGCTAAAAAAATGCAAAGCTGAGATTCTCTGCCGAGAGTGGGTCAATTCCAGAGGCGTGATTGTACGTTTTACCAGAAGGTGCCTGGAGGTCAAAGCTATCGATGAGCAGGAATGCCTGCATTCGGACATGGCGTTCTCTGCATTCTTGCTGGCGCTGCTTCGCTCCGATATCGTGCTGGAGGAGGAGGAGAGCGCTCTTCTGGACATGCTGGAGATGGCTATGCGCTGCGGCGTAGCCGGGATGCACCCGGAGCTGGAGAAGCTGCTCGCATTGGCGGAAAAGAGCGCCACTGCTGAGGAGAAGCGATATCTTCCACTGGTGGCAAAGCGTATTGAGCAGGGCAGCTTAGCTGAGATCATGGTGCAAAAGCTGAAAGGCGAGACAAACGGCAGGATCGAACCGATACTGGAGCAGATGCAATGGTGCCTCAAGGAAAATAGGCCCTATTCTGCCGAGCCGGGACGCTGCGGCTAAATAACAAAAAGCAAAAGATAGGAAAAAAGAAAAATATAATTTTTAGTTCCTATCTCGTCCAGACCGATCCGGCAAAGCCTCCCGTCTTGGAAATGGCCACCAGTTTGTTATTGGATGCTATCTGAAGGACCAGATTACCGTTCTGCATCACGCTTCCCTTGGGCACATCTGACCAGTCAGCGTTGATCATATTGCCGCTGATGCTGCCGCGCATGACATTGGACCAGTTGGGCGTATTGGGGTCCTGCTCTCCATACCACCAGACGGTCGTTCCAAGCTGGCGAACATAGTAAATGCCGCCGTCATCGCAATTCCAGACGCCGGTCAGATCGATCAGAGCCGGTGTGCTGCCGGGAATCGTTCCACCTGGACCCATGTCGCCAGGACCCGTGTCGGCTGGGCCGATATCACCTAGACCAATGTCGCCTGGACCGGGTGTCACATCGCCGAGAGTTGTGCCTCCAGGTGCCTCAGCCTTCCGGAAGGTATAGCTGGCCTGGTAATTGCTTCTGCCGCTATTGTCCATGAAGCGATCGTAAGAGTCCACCTTAAGTTGGTTGCTGGCTGGCTTTATGACCAGACTGATCTGGGAAAATGATGTAACAAAAACAGCGATCAAGGTGTCGGCTCCACTGAGAACGTCAGAGGAGACATCGGGAGCAAATGCCTGAGCCTGCACCGTCCCCCAATCACAATCAGTGGGATGGCATTTGCCCCAGGCATGTACCTGAGCGTTGCTACCCATAGTAGCAATATCCAGATTGGTGATACCAGCGGTATTGGTATCCACATTTGTCCAGGAACCGGCAAACTGAGCCATGCCGGCAAGAGCGCCCGTGGCAGTCAATAAGAGCAGCAGGACTGCTGCCAGGCAAGGATAGAGTAATCTTCATATTCCAACCTCACACCAAATCTCTGCATATATATCACGTATTATTAGTATTAATTATTTGGCATATCCCAAGCAGAAATCTCTCGCGCCTTCGATACACGTTTAACGAAAAAATTTGTGATACTGCAAAAAGACTATAAGCGAAATCCAAGGATAGAATTCAATAGCATCAATCAATGATTCTACAAAGATTTAATAATAGAGTGGTCAATACACCCACATAATACGTGCTGAGTGTGATGTAGGATGACAAGAGTTAATGATCTGGCGCTGGGAATGAAGGTGCTAATAGTAGACGATGAGATCGATTTGCCCACTGCGGAAGGCCGAGCTGTGCGCGCTCTGGTAGCTGAATTGGAGAATGAAGATGCAACGGTCATCGAATCATGCTCAGCAGATGATGGCAGGTCAGTAATTCTCTCAGATCCCTCAATCCAGTGCATTCTCATGGATTGGAGCCTGGACGATGATGACCCCCAGACCCATAACAAAGCCAAAGAGTTGCTCAAGCTAATACGCAGCAGAAATAGCCATATGCCTGTTTTTCTCATGTCCGATAGCGGAAAGGCTCCATTGATCAACGCAGAAGTGATGTCGCTGGTGGACGAACTGGTCTGGGTGCTGGAAGACACACCCACATTCATTGCCGGACGGGTATTAGCGGCAATGAATCGTTACCGAGATCAGGTTGAGCCGCCATTTACCAAAGCCCTCATGGACTTCGCCAAGGTTTCCGAGTACTCCTGGCATACCCCCGGCCATACGGGCGGAACGGCTTTTCTCAAATCACCCGTAGGCAGAGCCTTCTTCCAGTACTTTGGGGAAAACCTGCTCAGGTCGGATCTCTCTGTATCAGTAGGAGAACTGGGCTCTTTGCTGGACCACTCCGGACCAATCGGCGAGAGCGAAAGATATGCGGCCCAAATATTTGGCGCAGACCGCACTTACAGTGTGACTAACGGCACCTCGGCCTCAAACCGTATCGTCTTTATGGCGAGCGTCACCCGCGGAGATCACGTCCTGGTCGACAGAAACTGCCATAAATCCATTGAACAGGCCTTGATAATGACCGGCGCAATTCCTGCCTATATGAAGACCTCCAGAAACCACCTGGGCTTGATTGGGCCTATCTATCCGGAGAACATCGGCAAGGAAGCAGTCACGCAATCAATTTTATCTCATAACCTGGTAGTCGAACCGGAGTGCAATGATGAGGAAATCTCGTCCTCGGCTGATGCTTTAGATAACGCAAATCCAAGACATAAGCGGCCTATGCATGCGATTATCACCAACTCTACCTATGACGGCCTGTGCTATAATGTCAAGCGCGTCCTGGAGATCCTGGGCGATAGCGTTGACCGCATACATTTCGATGAGGCATGGTACGGCTATGCCCGCTTCAATCCGCTCTACAACGAACGATACGGCATGTTTGAAAAGAGCAGACCCGACAATGCTCCCACCGTATTCACCACCACCTCGACACACAAGTTGCTCGCTGCTCTCTCGCAGGCATCCTTCATTCATGTAAGGAACGGCAAGAAATGCATCCCTCATGATCGATTCAATGAATCATTTATGATGCATTCCTCGACATCGCCTCAATATGCCATAATCGCCTCAAATGAGGTCTCCGCAGCCATGATGTCCGGAGAGAGTGGTGAAGCTCTAACCAGAGAATCGATAGATGAAGCCATTGCTTTCCGCCAGAGCATGCGAAAGATATTCAAAGAATCTCAGGAAAATGGAGATTGGTTCTTCGACGTATGGAATGCAGATAAGATTAAAGGCGTCGACTTCGAGAGAGTGTCTCCCAAGATACTGGCTGAAAATCCAGATTGCTGGGTGCTACATACCAAAGACAAGTGGCATGGCTTCAGCAATCTGGAGGAAGGCTACTGTATGCTTGACCCAATCAAGGTCTCTGTGGTCACCCCGGGTATTGGGAGAGATGAATCTCTAAAGGATGAAGGGGAGGTCAGGATACCGGCAATGCTGGTCACTTCTTACCTGGACAATCGCGGCATAGTCGTGGAAAAGACAACGGACTTCACAATCCTCTTCCTGTTCTCGATGGGGATTACCAAAGGCAAATGGGGAACTCTGGTCAACGCCCTCTTGAGGTTTAGAGATGATTACAATAAAAATACTCCCTTGAAAGAGGTTCTGCCTGACAAGGTGCTGCTGGATCCAGAATACTATGGGAAGATGGGACTGAGAGATCTGGCTGAGGAGATGTTCAAAAAGGTGAAAGAATTGAATTTAATGGGGCTTCAGGAAGAGATCTATGCAAAAATACCCACACAGGATAAGACGCCCAACCAGGCCTATCAGAGGCTGGTGCATGGCCGGGCAGAACTTCTGGCCTTGAATGATAAAGAGATAGCTTATAGAACAGTAGCTACTGGAATTATTCCCTATCCACCCGGCATTCCCATGCTGCTCTCTGGAGAGAATATCGGACCTGCTGATGGTCCACATCTCAAGTACCTTTGTGCCCTGCAAGAATGGGATAAGGAGTTCAAGGGCTTCAGCCACGATATTCATGGCGTTGAGAACAAGGATGGCAAGTATCACATTTATTGCCTAATCTAAAATTCGGGTAGTCTGCCTCAGAAGAGTTTATATACATTTTTTAACATATGATGGACTGTATTTTATGGCCTTGATCATAATCTAAGAGACGTCCTGGAATGCTTGGCTATGCTTGCCGAAAGGAACAGACTCGTGGCTATCCACAAAACGAAAGGAGTGAAACGGCGGCGCACCCACGCGCAGCAAGTTGCGAGGATTTTATTTTAAAATAAATTGTTTTATTATTATATATGATTGACCAATATATAGGCACAAGGCCCACCATGCCTGAGAAGGTTTTTGCATAAGACTGAACTGCTCCACCTTATTTTTTCATTTTTATTCAATAAGCTATCTCACATGGACTATTCTCGCATCGACCGCTTCTTACTTATTCCAAGTCAACAGAATTAGTTTAAATAATCAAAATTGGGGTTTAATCCAGGGGACTATTATGGAAGAAGACTTTAAAAAAGCGGCTGAGTTTCACGGCCATATCTGCCCGGGCCTTGCCATGGGCTACAGAGTAGCAAAGTATGCTAAAGAGCACTACCCCCGCTCCAAGGATGAGGAGCTGGTCTGCATTGCCGAGAACAAATCCTGCAGCGTGGATGCGGTGCAGTCGCTTTTAGGCTGCACAGCCGGCAAAGGCAATCTGATCTTTGTGGATAACGGCAAGCAGGTCTTTACCTTCTACTCCCGCGATCAGGATCGCGCCATGCGCATCTACTTCAAGGGCGATGTCTTCCAGGGAATGGACGCCCTGCGCCAGAAGGCGGCGAGCGGCAATCTTTCCGCAGAAGAGAAGAAGGAATTTGAGCGGCTGAGGGCTCAGGTTATTGAGGACATCTTGAGCGGCAAGGACGAAGATCTGCTCTCGGTGAAAAATGTCAATATTCCTGCACCCGAGAAGGCCAGGATTTATCCGTCTCTCAAGTGCCAGGAGTGCAAAGAAGGCTTCATGGAGATCCTGGGAAGGACGGCTGGCGGAAAGGTGCTCTGCAAGGACTGCTTCGAAAAAATAGTGTGCTGAGGCAGTAAATATCTAGCGGAACAAACAAAAGCAAGGATGAATGCAAGCATTTATTTATAACGTTTAATAATTTAGGTTAGTACTTATTGAGAGATCAAAAGATAGGAGGATATGGTCATGAGAAACCAAAGCGTTGGCATTATTCTTTTCAGCCTTATCTTGATCGCAGTTGTGCCGGCTCAGGGTGGGGAAGTGAAGATCAACTCACTTCAATATCCGTTGTCGCCTGAGACACTAACCGTAGGCGAACGTGTGCCCATTGTTGTCGGAATCAAATACACCGACCTGGCGGAATCGACATTGAGCCTGCACCTCGCCTATGCTGATTTTCCACCCCGCTTTCAGAGTGGCGGCGAGACTACGGTCTCAGGCAGCGGCACTTATCTGTTCCCGCCCGCCGAGATTATGGTGCCTGCCAGCTATTCCATTCCTTCGGGATGGCCTGAGTACATAAACGAGTGGCATCTCAAGGCGGAAATATGGAAGGGCGACAAGCTTCTGGCCGGAAAAGCCTTCACTCTGCTCGTTGAGAACGCGGAGAATAAACCGGATGTGGAGATTAGCAGCATCGAATACGTCGTTCCACCTGATACGATTGCGGTAGGAGAAGAGAGTCAGGTAAAGGTGCACACCGTCTACTCCAACCTGGCGGCAGGAACTAAAGTGGAGGCAACCATACGAGACAGGTCCGGCATTTTGGACTCAGGCCTGAGCCGGAAGCTTTCCGGCAGCGGTGACGTGACCTTCATCATGAGCATCAAGCCCAGAAATGCCGGATTCTGGGATCTGGAAGCTGCCTTGGCCACGGTCTCGGGATCGATGCCTTTCGGGGACAAGAAAAGCTTCCGAATCAGTGTGGTTTAGGGATAGGAGACAATCTCAAGATGCATGGTAGGGGATTGCTATGAAGATGGATATGAGGATGGATATGAGGATCGAATCGCTCTTGGCAGTTGTCCTGTGCTTGGCTGCAATTGTCATCCCGTCTGCTTCTGCCCAGGGCCCTGAGGATCTGAATGTATGGAATGTCTATTGCAGTGGAGACGGCTCACGCTGCACTGTGGCCAAAGAGCCCAGCGGGGATTTGATGTTTACCGTCTTCCCGGGCAAAGTGGATTGGAATACTGTTCAGAACTGGATGCTGGCCAACGGCTATCCGAAACAACCTGCCGTCTGGAATGTCTACTGCAATGGAGACAGTTCAGAGTGCGCCATCTCCAAGGAGGCCAGCGGGGCCTTGATGTTTCCACAGTTCACAGGAAAGGTAACATGGGATACGGCTCAAAATTGGATGGCATCCTGGCGGGAGGAGAACAAGCCTAAGGTCTGGAATGTTTACTGCAATGGGGATAGCTCGCAATGTGTGATATCCAAGGAAGCCGCAGGCACGCTCATGTTCCCGCAATTCACAGGAAAAGTGGATTGGGAAACAGCCCAGGAATGGATGGCATCCTGGAACAGCAAAAATACCGCAGGCCAGTCGACTGCATTGGGAACCGGGACTGCTCATACCTACAATGGTATCGATTTTCAGGTGGAAGGTGTGGCACTGAAGGCCAATGCAGGGCAAGCAGTTGACTCCATCGATCTGAGAGGTAAGAATGCCAAGGCCGTTCATGTTGTGGAATTTGCCGGATGGAGCATCGCAGTGCCAGACAACGTCAAAGTGGGCCATATCAATGTCTGGTACGAGGATGGAAGCTTTGAGACGACGGATCTGATCATGGGAGTGAACATCGCCGAATGGGCTTATGACCGATCCGAGACCCAGGCACAGCTAAAGCACAGCAAGGTTGCGCCTGCCTACTCCTGGCCGAGCACAGCCAGCTCCGCTTACGGTTATGAGGGGCATTATTTCTATGCCAAGGTGGACACGGACCCGAGCAAGCCGCTGGACCGGCTGGAGCTGGTGCTCGACTCCAATGAGCCGCAGCTTCAGATAGAGATCAGGGCGATAACGCTGGAGGAGTGAAGAGCGAAGAAAGTGATTCTTTTTTAATCCGAGGGTCAATTCCTAGGAGCTTTCTATTTTCAGGACCGGAGATTCACGAGCCGAGACAGTAAGGCGAAAGCTGCAAGAATGGGAGAGCCAACAGCACAAGCAATGAAACCCGAAAACAAGACCCTGATCAAAGCCCTCCTGGAGAACAGCGATTCCCTGCAAGAGGACATTTACGACGACACCGAGCAGATGCTGGGCACAGTCCCCTTCATCCTGAAGGTCATGGCCCGCCGGCCGCAGTTCATGATCTTCTCCGCCCTCAAGGACTTCTATGCCCTGCGTCCCCAAAGCCTTGAGCCCAAGGTCGCAGAGCTGCTGGCTGTAGCCGCAGCGGCGAGCGCGGGCGCGGACAAGTGCCTGAAGGTGCACATGAGCGCAGCCGCCCGGGCGGGGGCGAGCGAGGACGAGATCCTGGATGCGGTATTCATTGCCGCCATCATCGGCCAGACCAGGGTGCTGGCTTCGGCGCTGCGCACCTTCCAGGAGTTTGAGGGCAGATCCAAAGAGGAGTAGAGCCTCGGTTTTGAATATGGAAGAAAAGCGGTCTTCGGCAATTAGGGCGATCTAAATTCTATCCGCCCGTCTTAATTGTCCGAAAGCTTCATGGCTCCGGCAGCCCTCCTGGGAGCCTGAATGGTAATAGTACTATGCAATGATGCCGAGATAGAGGTGCCTGATGGTGAGATATGCCAGATCTGCGGCCAGGAGCTGGAAGAGTTTGACGAGGTTACAGGCACCGGTATTCATGGTTACTACCACTGGATCTGTGTGAGCCACGTGGATGCATGAGCGGGAACCTTTTTATACATTAAACTAGTTCGGAATATAAGGAGCGATGTGCTAATATCAAAGAATCGCTATCTGATGCGGGGATAACCAAGCCAGGCCAACGGTGATAGACTCAAGATCTATTCTCGCAGGAGTTCAAGGGTTCGAATCCCTTTCCCCGCACCTTTTATGTAAAATACATTTGCGATATTTAAAGGGCCTTTCGGGGCCGTACGCTGTAGCAACTGCTGAACATGACAGGAATATCCGGGAAAACTACCCTGGTGAGCCTTTAACTGAAGATGAATATAATCGAGAGGTCGAAAAACTTGCAGGTAGATGCCTATGCCGTGGTATGTTCAAACGAGATGCACCGGCAAGATGCCCTAGCTGCAAATCGAAGTCATTTTCCAAAGATCCCAATGGTCATGGAATTTTCTATGACTAGTTCCGGTGGGATTGAAAGACGATATCACTATCTGAACTTACTTGAATTCACTCTCAGGAATTGGCGGCGCAACGGACCTAGAAAAGGGAATGACGGATGAATCACGAGGATACGTCTGTGAACAATTTTAAAGCTCTAGAGGCCAAGGATAAACTCTGGTGGCAATTTTGGCTATGAAGATAAAATGCCATTTAACTTCAAACATCCTCCCTCCCGAGGAAGAAAACGGAATCCTTGGTATGAAAACGCTTTGCTACTTGCTGTGGCAGGGTCAATAATCGCGATCATACTCTAAAAGCTATCTAGGCTCCTGGCTGGTATGCAGCAGGCAAGCACACGATGTGGAACTTGATGGCTCATATCTTAATCCTCAATTTGGGTTATTTTCAGATCAGGCGGCATGACATAAATATGCGAGAAGGTGCTATCTTTAGCGGCACCATGCCAGTGTTTCTCTCCTGCTGGAATGAATATGACATCCCCAGATCTAACGGTTATTTCTTCTTTATCCGTGGCAACGATACCTTTGCCTTCCGTGACAATAAGTATTTGTTCAGTAGAGTGGCTGTGAAATTTGTTCCTTACGCCCTTGCTGAAGTTTACCTGCTGTATCAGGAAATTTTCACTCAGGTCATTTCCAATAATCGCTTGCAGGGTGACAGGACCGGTAAATAATGTATCTTCCCATGGCTCTTTAGCTACTTGGTCCACTTTTATCAACTTCATTATTATCGCCTTCTTTATAGAACTGATACTGCGGTTATTATTCATGAGGCTTTCCATGCCGGCCGCCTGGAAGGTTGATCCTCAGCCAAACCCAGCAAGGGAAAGGGTAATAGATGAGCATGTCTAAGTAATGACCAATAGGTGAACTCGTATGGCTCTGAAAGTAGAAATCAAGGATAACAAGCTCTTCATAGAAATTGACCTGGAAAAACCAACTCCATCGTCATCCGGTAAAACTCCGTTGTTGCAAGCACACATGGGAATATCGTTACTAGCGCCAGAGTTGATGATAAGCCGATCACCATCGGATTGAATGCTTATATTAAGCCTTGAGCAACCGCAGAACTGCTCTATACCATGGAAAATCCAATCAGTGGTACATTTCACGCCCGGAGACAAAATTGGGGATTATAGCGATGTTAAGAGGCAACATCATCTTTTCTTCAGCGAACGAATTGGGGGGAAGGACATAAGAAAAAATGCGTCTTAGCTTGCCGATGGACGCATTTTTTTGATGTGTTTGACCATTGCTACTGAAGAATCCAATACCGCGATCAATGGGCAAGTTTAGATGGAAGGTGCTTAAAAAGAGCTTAATTTTTAACAGGATTCAGAGCAAGGAGACACATATGGGTTATATGGGTCATTTCTACTATTATTAGTGGAGAAAGTGAATTAATTATGATAAAAAAATATGGAAAGAATAGCCCATATAACCCATATGCACTGGTGATCTCGAATCTTTAACTGCACACCTCTATCGCAAAAGTTTTAATAGACATTGATGATAATTAATTGTAAGGAGAGAGATATTATATGCGAAATCATATATTACTTCTAGTCTTGTTCGCTATATCAATAGGGACAACCTTTGGACAGAATATGGATATTGGTAATGTGGAGGCATTTAAACAAGCCCTGGAGCAGGATGGATTCACGGTACAGCAAGGTGCGATAGGTTTTTTTGATGCTATAAAAGCATACAACTTAGGGGTGTTAACTTCAGCGCTTGGAAACAATCCCACAACAAAATACTTGACGTACTTTGTTCCACCGGCACCTGGTCATAAGGTACCTGAGCAGTTCGCAAAGATAGCCACAGCGCTTGGAATCAGTCAGAACACATCAGCATTCTGGAATCTCGGTCCAGATGAAGCTATCATTTTCGTAGGGCGAACGCCACCTGAGTGTAGATACTTCTGCTATGATGCAGAAATGCTGTTTACTACATTCAGAAACGAGACAAGATGGATCTGGACCTGCATGGGCGACCCGTTGAATAATTTAGTCATCAAAACTGAAGGAACACCTGATGGGCAGCCCGGAAATCCTTTCAATCAAACTACTGTAATAATTGCCACTGCCGGCAAGGGTATTGATCGACGTATCCGAGCGGCTGCGGAGTCAGCAGGATATCCGGATAATATAACCAATACCCAAGTGATACCCTCGACTATGTTGAACATGGGCTTGGAGAATAGTTCCGATACATTTACTCTATTCATCCGTCCGGCTCTATTCAAGGACCAGCAAGCGGGCGATGCTTACATTAAGAGAGTACCTGCGGCGATTCTCAGGATCACTCCCAATGAAACTGCGGATCTAGATCCGTATGATGTACCAGAGCTAAGGGTCCGTGGAACGGGAACAACGGAGTTTGATCTGTTGGATGATCTTAACGAATTGCGGGAAGCTATCCTTATTAAATACAACACATCGAATTCCACAGAGCTTCAAACTGGCAAATGGTTCGTAGAACAATATACCGGTCTTCAGACTGGAATTAATACATGGGGTCCTAACAACGATTGCTGCTATCTATGGACTGCAAATCAATCTGTCACTTCGCCAATGCCGCCTTTTGGCAATATCTCGCAGTACTATGATTTCTCACGAAATCCACCAATTACTCTGGGCAATGGTACCAATGAGTTCTTAATCGTCTATGGTGTTAACCATGTAGCTACAGGAAAGGCGATGTACTCCAATTTTGCTCCTTATGGAGCAGATATATGGAATGGCGTTGGAGCAGTTCATGACTCAGAACTTGCTGGCACTGCTGAGGAGTACCTCCCTGACAATCCCAATGCGAAATATCTTTATGTGTATAAGCTCGCTAGGAATTGTGAAGGTTATCCACACTGCTATGAACTTCCCTATGGTCCTGGTGGCTATGGAATAGGGACGGATCAGCCGCTTTTCATTTGCTGGAGGCTCTACTTGGAAAACGCTACAAAGATCGGTCCTGCCTACTCAGAGATAGTTTTCGATAGGGCTATAAAGTTCGATCCTAAAGAATAACTCAAACAGAACTGGGGTATTGAAGCCTACCCCAGCCCTATTCTTAGCGAGGAGGTGCTCTCGATTTGCTCTAAGAACGCATGAAATCTTCTGCACACGGATTTATAATTTACATGAAAGCAATAAAGCTCATGAGATTAAAAGATTTATAGTATGAATGTACTATTTTTTATTTATGAAAGCGATTTGGTCAGTATTATTGATCCTGATGACCATGGGGATCTGTACAGCGCAGGTTCCAGACCTGGTTGGGAACTGGACAGGGACTCAGAATGCGTATATTGCAGAAAATGGAGTATACAAACTGTCAGAAAATGAAACTACAAATTTAGTCATCATCGAGCAGAAAGATCGACTCTTTACGGGATATTTGACATATCCGTTGAATGGGAAAGAGATTGTAGAAAGTTTTGCCGGGTCAATTGGCTTGGATAACAAAATGCTCTACATAGCAGAATTGAATGAGGGATATGACTTTGGAACGATCATTTCTGATGATGAGATTGAGCTAATTTATCTTGCTGATGGAGAAAAAGGACGGAATGTCATTGATAAGCTTCGCCGTATAAAAATATAAATCCAAAGCTTTGTGTTTTTTTTTATAAACTCATTACACAACACTAAACTGGACTGCACCCCTGATAGTAGACAGTTAGTTAAGCAACAGTCTTTAAAGCAAACTCCATTTCGAACCGTTCTGGAGATTTGTAGTTCAAAGCTGAATGAAGCCTCTTTTGGTTGTACACCTTCTCAATAAAAATGGATTCCGAAAGAATGAAAATGAATTTATATATCGAACAAGCTTTAAAACTGCATCATACTGATGGACTTAATCCTATCATCAGAATTACCAGTAAAAGCGTGCAAGTATCCCTTTCCCCGCACCTTTTACTTTTGGTTGATAGCGTTTTTTAGCTATTGCCATGTTCGCCGTTACAAATTAACATGTATCCTGCTTATTAGGTTTTCGCGATAAATCCAATATCAACGGATGAAAACCTATGCCAAATTCACTATCTCTTCGTCTCCAGAAGCTCAGAATATCTTATTGCTCAACCGTAGGTTAACCATAGGATTCAAGGACAACCCGTAATTTATCCAACCTCAAAGGTTTGCTAATATAATCATCCATTCCGGCTGCCAAACAACTCTCTCGATCACCTTCGAGTGCGTAGGCAGTTATGGCAATAATCTTCGGCCGATCTTCAGTTGGCCAGCGCCTGCGAATTTCTCTGGTAGCTTGAAAACCATCCATTTCCGGCATCTGTACATCCATCAGAATCAAATCATATGGTTGGATTTCCAGAAATTTCAAAACCTCAAGGCCGTTAGATGCAACATCAGCTATATAGCCCAGCTTATTTAGCATTTTCAACATCATCATTTGGTTGATAGGGTTATCCTCAGCCAGCAGAATGTGCATGGGATGAGGTTTGCCATACATAGGACGGATAATGGGATTATTGTCCACGACCATAGAAGAAGCTTGCATCTTGGTTGCAGACTCTGTCACAATTGTAAAATGGAATGTTGAACCCTTGCCTAATTGACTGTCAACCCAAATCGTTCCGCCCATCATTTCCACAAGATTCCTGCAAATGGCAAGACCAAGTCCAGTTCCACCATACTTTCGCGTAGTCGATGAGTCTATTTGGGTGAATGGTTGAAATAAACGATTTATGCTGTTTTCGGGAATTCCCACTCCGGAATCACTCACTGAGAAGCGGATTTCATAATTTGAGGCTTCAAGCTTTCTGCTAGATACTTCTATCTTCACTGCGCCTTTTTCAGAGAACTTAACAGCATTGTTGAGGAGATTGATCAAGATCTGACGCAGCCGCGCAGAGTCTCCCACAATTCTCTCCGGGGTATTGGAATCGATGCCATAGCTCAGGTAGAGCCCCTTCTTCGACGCCTCTGTGGTTACAACATCCCGGGAAGCTTCAATGCAATCTTTTAAATCAAATGGATGAGACTCCAACTCCACCTTGTGGCTATCTATCTTTGAAAAATCCAGAATATCGTTTATAATTGATAGCAGGGAATCGCCGCTGCTTCGAATAGTCTCCACATAAATTCGTTGTTCTTTGTCCAGATTGGTTCTTTCCAGAAGATCGGTCAATCCGATGACCGCATTCATGGGAGTCCTTATCTCGTGGGACATATGGGCCAAGAACTCGGATTTGGCTCGAGCTGCGGATTCTGCAATTTCTTTAGACTTAATGAGAGCATTCTCAGCCTGTTTGCGAACGATAGCCTGACCTATGGAGGCAGCAGCTACCTGAATAATAGATCCTTCAATGCCGATCCAGATACGTTCGGATTGGCAATCATCAAAGCCGATAAATCCCCAGAATTGGTTTTCAATCATAATTGGCATGATGAGAAGCGCCTTGGTATTCAGAGGCCTTAAAAATGCTCTTTCGAGTTCAGGAAGCTCACGAACTAAGCCTTTTATTGGTTGCCCTTTTGAGAAGGCATCATACCATCGGGATAAAATTGGATAATATGTAAGACAATAGAAATAGGAATTATTTTTGAGGGAGATTACAGGATCTCGTGACCACTCATAACGCAAACTGGCCAGATGTATATCATTATCCATATTTTCGTTTTCAAAGATATAGATTCGGTCGGAGTGTGTAGCAGCTCCTAAAATCTCAAGAGTATGATTTATTGCTTGATCCAGATCGTTATCTGCCAGAAGAATATTTGCGGCAATGGCGGCCCCGCCAAGTAGAATATCTTTCTTATGAAGTTCTTCTTCTTCTTGCTTGCGTTTGGTTATATCCCTTATCACACCAACTATGAACTTCTTTCCAGCATTGTTAGTGAGTAAGGTCTTCTTGGTGATAATAGTGCAAATATTTCCCTGAGCATCGGTAATTTGCTCTTCATTTACGTCCTCGTTCCCGGTTTCGAAGACTAATTCATCTCTTTTTGAGAAAATGTCCACCTGCTCTTTTGGGAAAAAATCATAATCGGTTCTCCCCAGAAGCTCGTCGCGCGTTCGGCCTGCCAAACGGCATTCGGCATCGTTAACCATTATTAATCGATGATCTCTATCTTTAACAAATATAGGGTCACCAATTGCGTTTATTATTTTATTGAGGTATTCTCTTGATTTCCTAAGTTCTTCTCCATTTTTAATTCTGATTATGACTCCTGCCATATCGGCGGCCAGAGTTTCTAGCGAATTACGAGTGCCTAATGGAATCTCATTATAAATGCGAGACGCGAGAATGAGTGCCCCAATTGCTTTTTCTTTATACCTCACGGGAAGGTCTGCAACTGATTTCAAGCCTTCTTCTCGTAGATCTGAGAAAGGAGACTGAGAAATGTACTCAAAATCTCTGTAGACTATTTCGCCAGCCGAGACTATGCATGCCCGGGGTGAATTTGGATCGCAATGTGAGCAGCCTTCAACGAACTTTTCTGATAATCCCTTATGTAATAGCATATCCACGCTACAGGTAGCCTCATCTGCGATGTAAACGGCACCCGCATTGATGCCATCTACCTTAAGAGCAGCATCCAATACAAGTGCCAGTGCCTCGTTTAAATCGGTAATAGAGTTAAGAGCTATAGCTAAGTCTCTCTGAAGGCCGAGCAGTTTATCCGAACCTGTAAGCGTCTTGATTCCGACCAAGGATTCTTCATTGGCATTTTCCGCAGATTCAGGTAGATTGTTCACATTGTGCCATTAAATGTGCTTGAATAAATCTTCTTGCTTGACGCCATATGCAGCCAGATTGATTGCCTGGAAATCTTCATGCATAGGCCAGCACACAGGAGACACAACCGCTTAGCTTGTCCTTGCTTCCCGCGATCTGCACATACATATCCCTGGAAATGAGCTCCCGGCTTACTGTGCTTAGCACCTCGGCGGACATCTTCCTATCATTCACGAGCTGGCGTCCAGCCTCCTTCGCGGCATCGTATTCACTGAGGGTTGGATTCAGCTAGATCTGGGATACACAATCATGCGGCGGCGATTTGGATGTCCCACAGCTTGGCTTACCGGAGCGCCGCCGCCCTTCCACTGCATTATTTGTTTCAGTAAAGTGAGCCCATCTCAGCGCGCGTCGCAGAACCTCATCTCATCCACGTCCAGCATGAGTGGTGTGCCTGGCTCAAAGTTGGTGATCTTTCTCACCTTTCCGACGCCCACCAGCTGCAGTTGCGCCCTGGCCGCCTGAGACTCACGCTCTTCGTAGTAGTCCTCGTTCGATTGAACCGTGCGATGAGTAATGATCTGTAGAGCTCTTATGCTGGCGATGAGCCCCCCAGTTCCTGGAACTATATCCGGGGCGCTCGACTGCGTAAGAAAGATCCGGTCTCCCGGTGAAACTCGCAGAAGAGCAAAGAAGTTATTGGGGCTCTGGATCTCCACCGTCCTGACACGGGCTGCAGTAAGTTCATTCAACACATGTCTTGCCAATCCCGTTAGCGCTATGTAGATCATGAGACATCACCCGTACATGGGAAATTCTTTGGGCATCTGAGCTTGCTGCTCTTCGGTAGTGGTCGCTTTCATCTGCTGGGCCAGTTGCGCCATCTGCACCTCGATTTGTTCTGTCTGCTCGGAGAGCTTGGACGTGCTTATCCCCAAATCGTAGATCTTATTGAGCGTCTCAATAGTGGCAATGGCAGCTCGAGGGTCTGGGTCCGCCGAAGCCGTCTCGCCCAAAAGGCAGATCGCAGGCAGATTTCTTATGCGGCACTCGTTCATGATGCTCCCCGTAATGCCGGTAATTGTCCCCAGCTCAAATACCTCTGCTTTGTCCTTTATCTTATCGAGCAAATCCTCCCGGCTCACAGCACCAAAGACCCGGCGCTCGTCGCCCATCACAGTTATGCCTGCCAGACAGATCATCTCTCGAGCACCGATGGACTGGGCAAAGGATACGATCTCCTTTCCAATCTCAAAGGATGCGAGGGGATGAACGGGGATGTCGGCAGTGAGAATCACCAGTTCTTTGGCTACATCCTCATAAATGCGAACCGGCATATTTACAACGCCACCCAGGAGAACGGCCAGCGGAGGGAAGTACCTGGAGCTCATGGCCCCGAGATAAGTCATCTTCAATTCATTGACTATGTACTGGCTGGCTATGTTGCCTACCAGGCCAATTCCCGGGAATCCCTCTATCAAGATGGGGTTCTTGACAGTGGGCTGCTTCTCAAGGATTACCTGGACAATTTCCTTATCCATGCAAAAATGTTAGGCACTTATCTGAGATAAGAGCATCGCCTCAAGAAAGGTAGATCGAGAAAAAGATGACAGGAACAAGTTCTTCCACAATTCGGGCAAGCTTTTTAAGCATGCAATCCAGCTTAGGAAATGCATAGCTGCAATCAAGAATATGCTAATTTAGGGGTCAAAATGGCAAAGCAATATAGAGAGGTTATTGATAGGGCATTGGCAGTAGGCCGGACCTACCTGATGGAGCATGAGAGCAAAGCCGTTCTGGAAAGCCTGGGAATCACCACCACCGGTGCCGGGGTAGCCAGGTCGGAGGACGAAGCGGTAGAGATCTTCCAATCCCTGGCATCGCCCGTGGCCATGAAGGTGCTCTCTCCGGACGTAGTCCATAAAACCGATGCCGGCGGAGTTAAGCTGGATTTGAGGGATGCGGATGAAGTAAGAAGAGCCTACCGGCAGATCATTGCATCATTCCGGGACAAAGAGGTCGTGGGCATCTGCGTGCAAAAGATGGCCCGGCCGGGAGTGGAAGCCATCGTAGGCGTGGCCAATGATGAAACCTTCGGACCGGTATTGATGTTTGGTCTGGGCGGAGTATTCGTGGAAGTTCTAAAGGATGTCTCCTTCCGCTCCATTCCCATCTCTGCCTCCGATGCCAGAGACATGATCGAAGAGATCAAAGGCTATGCACTGCTGCGCGGATATCGCGGCATATCGGCGGATATCGAGGCGCTGGAAAAACTCTTGATGGCCATATCCGACTTTGTCATCAAGAATCCCGACATCTCAGAGATGGATCTCAATCCCGTATTCCTCTATCCGGATGGCTATCTGGTGGTTGACGCCCGCATAATTCTGGGCGAGCCGCGCCCTGCACCGCAGGTTGCCGTAAAACAGGACCTACACGACCTGTTCTATCCCAGGAGCATTGCCGTCATCGGAGCCTCCGGCACGCCGGGAAAGCTTGGCTGGAACGTCTTCACCAATCTTGTCGGCCATAATTTCAAGGGGAAGCTCTATCCCATCAATCCCAAAGCAGATGAGATTCACGGCTGCAAAGCTTATCCCTGCATCAGCGCCGTGCCGGAACCGGTTGACGTGGCTATCATCCTCGTCTCAGCCGGCATAACCCCGGATGTAGTTGAGGAGTGCTGCAAGTGCGGTGTGCGCTACATCGTAGTTGAGTCAGCCGGCTTTGCGGAATTGGGCGAGGAAGGCAAGAAGATTGAGCTGCTGATGAAGGATATTGCCGACAGGTATGGCGTCCGGCTTCTTGGACCCAACTGTTCCGGCATCATCAACACGCATTGCAGCATGGTCCAATCCATCGGCATTGTGGATGCATTATCCATGGGCAATATCGGCCTGGTCTCGCAGGCGGGAGTGTGCGCAGCCGGTATGCTCTGGGGGCTGCGCCATATTATGGATTTTGGCATAATCGCTACCATCGGCAATAAGCTGGACATCAACGAGACCGATATTATGGAGGCAGTGAGCAAGGACGAGAACATCAATGTCATCTGCATGTATCTTGAGTCTGTGAAAGGCGGGCGGCGTTTCATTGATGTGGCCCGGCGCATCACTTCGGAAAAGCCCGTTGTCGTTCTCAAGTCCGGTCGAACCGCCGCCGGAAAGAAAGCGGTGGCATCCCACACCGCATCCCTGGCCGGCAACGACCAGATTTTCAGCTCCGTCTTTCGCCAGTCCGGGATAATACGAGCCCGCGATTATGAGCACATGTTCAACCTGGCTCGCGCTATTTCCAAGCAGCCGCTGCCCACAAGGGAAGGTGTATTCATAATAACCTACGCCGGCTCGCTGGGAGTCATTGCCGCCGATGCCATCACCGACAACGGCATGCGTCTCTCCGAATTGGAGCCGCACTTATTGCAGCGGCTGAAGGGCCTGCTGCCCGATTATGTCTGCGGCACAAATCCAGTAGACTACACATTCAGCCAGGATGCAGAGACGGTAAAGAGAACCATTGAGATCGGTGTAGACAGCCAGGACGTGGGCAGCTTTATCGTTGTATTGCAGGCGGAGATTTTGGGCAGCTACGTGGATGCTCTCCAGAAGATCGATTACAAGGGCAAGCCCATCATCGCCTGCGTGGCCGGAAAGGAATTTGCGCAAACCGATGTTATCAAGCTGGAAAATGCCGGCATTCCCGTCTTCGGCACGCCCGAACAGGTTGCCGACGCCCTGGGCATCATGTACCGCCACCATCTGAGGGTCAGCAAGCAGAGGTCTTTGGAGTAAAAACCAAAAATTCCGGCAGGCCCCCTTGTCCGGGAAATAAGTAAATTTCCTGGACAAAGGACTGCTTACGGCACCTCATAATTGGATGCGCAGCTGCACAGGCTCGCATCCTTTTCCATCTCATCATAATAGGCCTCCGACTGAGCAGAGCATTCCGTCATGTTGCCGGAGATATCAAAACACGGGGCCGGCTTCCATGAACCCCAATACCCAACCGTCGGAGTGGTGTTAAATAGACTGGTTGTATTGATCTTGTTGTCGGCATCCGCGCTGTCATTTATTCCCAGACAGCAGGGCAGAGGCTGATAGTAGGCCTCAAAGGTGGTGGCGTTCCTGGCCTCAACTATGCTCTCTTTGCAGACCGCCCTGACTCTTACCGTATTCGTATAATATGCGCGTTCTCCGTCTACCTTGGCTCTCATCTTTATGGTCAGCGTTCTGCCGATATCAAGGGAAGGAATCGTCCAATTGACCATACTGCCGTTTGTCTTCGCTCGGATGCTGGAGTTGATGAAGCTGCAGCCTTCGGGAAGGTAATCGGTTATATTCAGTGGTTTGAGCAGCTTATTGCCATCGTTGCTGACGTTGATCAAAAAGAGGACGGTCTCTTCGTCCAGCATAGCTGCCGTCTTGCTGATATTAACATGCGGGTAAAGGTGCCGGGGCATGTCATGGATGCCGATCGCCGTATCTACCTGGAAGCTTCCGATGAGCCTCTGATCCACACCGATGCGCGGCCCGTTTTCCATATTTATATCGAGAGTTCCATTGAACTTGCCGAGAATGGAGAGTGAGGATTTCTCCATCATAGCCTCCATATCGACAGATGTTGCATAACGGATATCCTTACTAATTAGCACGCCTTTCTCCTCATCTTTGGTCAACAATCCCTCGTCCCATAAGTTGGCATAGCTTAGGTTTTGAGATCCGCCACGGAGTTGAACCGGTGCATATTGCATCTTTATGTATTTGTCAACTGATCCAAGTTCCGATTTCTCCTGAGAAGAGTAGTAGCCGCTGCCCGATTCGTAGGATTTTTGCTCACCTTTTACCCATTTATCCGAGGAGACAAATCCTTTGCCCAATCCCGATTTGCTGAACTTGACGCTCTCGCCGTATGAGTCCACGGACTCTTCTATCCGGAAGCTGCCATGGTAGTATTCATCTATTTCCTGGACGACATCTCTCTCTTCGGGGACATGTTTCTTATAGTCTATCTGAGCCATGCCAGAACTAAAATCTGCCTCAGAACTGTAAACTGTCTGATTCATATCCGCTACATAAGTGCTGTTCTGGTCCAGGGTATCGGCGTATAGATACTTTTCGCGAAGGCTGTCACCCATTATCCTGTTCTCTACGCGGGTCATATCCGACCACAATGAATCATAATTAAGGCTTCGATTCCCGGGCAGGAGAAATGCAGTCTTCTTGTATTTGGCAAACAGATTCTTTTCCAGGCGGATGCTCTTATTTTCTTGATGCAGGCTGCTCTTTGACTCTTCTTTGTAGTAACCGCTTCCATGCTCCAGACTGGAAATGCTCGTACCGGGGGAGCCGAGAACTGTCACCGATGAATTGGCACTAACTCTAAATGGGTATTCTCCATAGTACCCTGATATCATCGCTCGATTTGTGAGACCTTCCTTCTTTTCCTCGGTGGAAAATCCTTTCCGAACATAAGCATAGCCATCGCCCTGCACCTGAGATGTCTCATAATAATTGGCTTTCGCTTTTTTGGGGATCTGAGCGACTATTCGGATGGTTCTCGATTCATTTTCGCCTAATGTTCCAACTCTCCAGGTCAGATTATTGCCGCTTATGGTACTGGGAATAGGGTACACACTGATTAGGATCACCTCTGGAAGAAGGTCGGTGACATTCACTAAATAGGCCGGTGTGATTCCAGAATTTCCATAATCAATAGTATAAGTTATGTTATCTTCCCTTTTATAGATGCTCTTATCCGCCTTCTTTCGAATCCAGAGAGAATGAACCACATCCGTCTTAAGGGTCGAATTCTTTGCTTCAAACTGAGTGGAATTTATTCTGTATGTGTTGATGATTTGAGAAACATGATCAGGAATAGTTGCATTTGTTCTTACTCTTATGGTTATTGTGCCCTCAACGCCAGGTTTCAAATAATCACGATACCACCGGAGATAATTCCCGGATCCGCTGCTGACCAGAGGTGGATTGGCCATAACATCAACCAAATCAACGTATCTGTCCAGCCAATCATGAATCATCACACCGGTCTGGTTTTCGGATCCCTCATTTCGATAAGTTATGGTATAGGTCAGTTCACTGCCGGGTGGCACAAAATCTGATGAAGCAGTCTTGGTAATATTCAACCCGCCATTCATCACACGAGTCACCAATTCCTTTGTCATTCCGGCAAACTGGTAAGAATCTATTCTATATCTATTGGTGATTCTCGAAGTGTTCCCGAAAATCGCATTCTTTACCAATACATTTACGGCTTTTATGCCGCCCTCACCCGGATTCAAATCTCCCAGGCGCCATATGAGATCTCTTTGGGTGCTTAGGTTTGCCAGATACACATATGGGTCCAGCCAATCATGAATCGTCACATTGGTCTGTTTTATGGAACCATTATTTCGGTAAATTATACTATAAGTCAGGTTCTTGCCGGGCTGCACTAAATTTGTGGAAGCAATCTTGGTAATATTCAAATCGTTGCTTCCCACGGTGGTATTGATGATACAGATTGCGGAAGAGTTTTCCCGGGCAGTCAGCTCTACCTTATTGACAATTTTTGATCCGAACAGCGCAAGGGCACTGACCTTGGTCTGGATTTGTATGCTTCCAGACTCACCGATACTGAGGACTCCCAGGCTCCATCGATTCACACTACCTCTATCGGGCGGAGGGTCTGACCTAAGGAATGTGAGGTTCTTGTCGTAGGTCTCCGTGATCACAACATCGTGGGCATCTGAGCCACCAGCGTTTTTGTAAAGAATGGTATAATTCAATAGACCGCCTGAAATTGCCAACTCAGTCTGAGCGGTCTTTGTCACAAGCAAATCGGGCAGAAGCCGGAAGACCTCCAATGTGAATGAATCCCAATCGGACACATCACTTCCATCCCTCGTTTTAGCCGTAACAGTGGCCTTATTCTTAAGCAAAAATTTCTCGACGTAAAGCTGATATCCCGGCGTTCTTCTATACTCCTTGCTCAAAATATTTCCTCGGCTGTCCACCATCATTATCAGTGTATCTCCTGATTTGTAATCAGTTACTGTAATCGTATTATATCCCTTGGCCGGCAAATCGTACTCTATTTTGAAGTACTCATTAATTCCAGGGGGTGGATAGTAGAGCTCTTCGGAGAATATCCTGCTATATGTCGTATAATGCACTGTTAGTACTGCACCAGATATGGGGTCCTGGTAGATGGTCCTATTCAAATTGCCCTTAAAATCAACTATCTTGCTGAATGATTCGCCTGTTACTTCATTACTGTAATTGTAATATGTATAGTTTAATCCTTCTTGCATCTGCTCTGTTGTGATCTGCCTGGCGGCTTGCAGATCGAATTGGCTTGCAGATCGACGCAAGTTATCCATTACAATCTCCAGGCGAACCTTTTTTTCCATCAGCCTTTGTATGGTTTCGGACAATTGTGTGGGGCCTTTATCACTCTGCATGATGCGCAATATTGGATAATCGGCAGGGTCCATAACCCGATAATCGCATTCATACCACCATGATTCTCCCGGATCAAGCAACCCATTTCCATCATCTCCTGATTTATAAATCGGCTGAGAGTCCGGTCCCCAGTTCTGCAGGTCGGTGAGATTCAGGTCTATGAGAGGCTTAGTCCCCTGGTTGGTTACATTATAAGTGTATAATACATGGTCTCCTATTTTGACGGGCGCTGTGAATAGGCAATCCTTTTTCAAAACGATTTTGGCGACCAATCTAGGAATTACACGAATATTATATAAGTTATTATAATATTTACAGCAACCATAGGTGTTGGTTAAATTTAGCGATATGACTACGTTCTTAGGAGAATCGACAACAGGTGCCTTCCACCGCATAGATCTTCCGATGTAGCTCATAGGGCTTCCATCAGATGCACTCCATTCGATTGACGCATCCTCTTGAGATATGTTCTGGGCTACAAAGTTGCAGACGCTCCCTGACTGCACCTCTCTTTCATTGGTGACCTGACCGGATGCAAGGCTCAAGAATGACAGAATCAAAGCATACGCTAAGATTGCTGATAAAGCCTTCCGATGGCATGACTGCACAAAATGCCTCGAGGAATAAGTGCGCTTGTCCAATCAGTCTCACACTACCCAGCCAATTACCGCTATGGGCTCAGGTGTAACGGTTATGGTCATATTGCACGCCGCCCACAGCTTTGGGCCGTTCATGGAGCTAACGTCATTTACATAGACCATTAGATAATGCTGACCTGCTCCATATTTATCCCAATCAATATCTATGCTCCCTTCTTCGCGGGACTCATGCGACTCATCCAATCCTCCTTGCGACTCAACCTTGTCGATCTCTCTTCCGTCCAAATACCATTGAATTGTGCCACGAATCGAGCCGGTCAGACTGACTCCGTAGGTCTCGGTCTTGCTCAGACAGGAATGGTCCGGGCCAATAATAGTGCAAGGACAGCCATTGATGGTGAGCTGCCTGCTGATAGATGCCACCTTGCCTGATTGATCTCTCGCCTGCAATCTCACGGTGTAGTTTCCTGGACGATCATAGGTATGATCCGGATTCTTCTCATTGCTATGCAGTGCATCTCCAAAATCCCAATCATAGGTGTACGGCCCATTTCCGCCTGACGTCAGGTCAACGAATTTGACAAAACCAGAGCAGGTCTGTGGGTTCTCTGTGAAAGAGGCTGAGAGAGGTGTCTGTGCCAATAACTCCGCTTCCTGTCCACCATAGCACTTTGTATTGCGATTGCTGCACTTGCGATTTGCCTCGCTGCAACTGGTACCTTTGGCCGTCTCCCAGCTCAGCACAAGCCTCTTAAGCATAACCTCTTCCCCGCCCGTCCAGATGATATTGTAGATGGGATAGTCCACAGTTGACTTTGCTTCTATTTCGTCGAGGACGCAAATGCCATCGTCATAAAAGGATCGGCTCAATGTGCCACCCAGGTACAGATCAGCCAGCAGGATGGCGGCATAGCGGGGCGCATTGGCGTTATTACGAAATGTAACCCAGAGATAGCAGGATCGTTTTTCACCCGCGACTGTAGAAGACATTTCGCTTCCCCTATCATCTCCCAGCCACAGTCGTGATACAATCACATCATTGGCCTGGCACTGGAATTTGCAGTCTGGCCAGTCTGCTGAGTGGGCAGGCTGCACGATCAGAGTTAGAAAGATGAGACAGAATACGCGGGTCCAGATCATCGTCATAATCCACCAATTCAAGATGAGAAATCGTTCTCCTTTCTTTTTTTTATATAGGCATATGTTCGTATATATTTCTATGCAGCTGGCTTTGCACCTAAAGTGCCCTTTTGATTCGACTTTAGGTGCAGGCGTGGGACTTTAGGCGCAGAATTTGTTTTCAAGAGTTAGAATTTCTTCGAGGTGATAATTTTAATGCAACTATTCAGCCCTGCCCTCTGAATCATTAAGGTTTTAGGCTGCAACCAACGTTTTCCTGGGAATGGATGGATCACCTAGATTGCGGTGTAGCCTTCCGATGCGAAAAATGCGGTTACGAAACCCATATATCCTGGAGTCTCAGGGCAGTAATGTCAGCCCGCCAGACGCGACACGACTTTTTGCGTAGTCGCAAGCCGCACCCTTCAGGACGCGGTAGTTCCAGTAAATTCCCGTGGTAGTCGGCGAAGAACGACCCAATTGTTGTTGCAGATAGCACCTGGCAGGGAGTCCCTCCACTTAAGCAGGCCTGCTCACAAACAGGTCTCCGAAGATCTCCTCTTGCTCCAGCCATACCTGCTTTCTCTGGGCCATGAAGAGCAAAGAGACGTAGTTGGTAACCCCATCCTCAGTCTTGCTGTTTTTGCTGTTTATTTCCTGGAAGGTGACGGTCTTGCTCTCCATGAACATGTCGTCTAAGATAGGGCCGAGCGCTTTGATTCGATCCTCGATCCCCTCATCGTGGGACACATCCAGGGTTTTTTCCTCGGTACTGGGCCACCTCTCCCGCATGGCCTTCCTTCTGCCTACCATCTCCGCCTTTTTCAGCTCCGAGATTAGCTCGTCCAGCGTTACAGGTCGCTTGGTGTGCCGGCGGACCGGAGGGCGGGGCAGGCTCTCTTCAATCTCCTCTTCCAGACTATCCAAAATCTCTTCGATCTCCGGCTCGGGCTCTTCCTCCTTTTGCTCTTCCATGGAGTCGGACTTCATGCGCAAAAGGATGCTGGCGTAAAGCAGAGTTCGGGCGGGAATACGCAGGTCTCTCTTCTCCAGAGAGTCTATGTACTGCAAGAACTTCTCGGTAGCCATGGCGATATCGATATCCCAGGGATCGATCTCTCCACTCTTGGCCAGCTCCACCAAAACCTCAGCCGGCTCTCCGAATTCGAACTCAGGGATATTTTCCGTTTTCGAATCGGAGGTGGAACTGGCTTGGGGTGTTTCCTGTGAATCCTGAATAGATGGATCGTCGCTCATTTTCGCCTCAGCTTGTGCAGATGCCGGTCACCGTGGTGATGTTGTTCTCCTGCATGGTCACGCCCAGGGTGTATTTGGACTGCAGTATCATGGGTTTTCGCAAGGATACTACTATGAACTGGGCCTTGGAAGAGATTTTCTTGATTAGTTTGGCTACTCGTTCTACATTTGCCCCATCCAGGAACATATCGATCTCATCCATGGCATAGAAGGGAGCAGGTCGGTACATCTGAATGGAGAATATAAATGAGAGAGCAGTCAGGCTCTTCTCCCCCCCGGACATGGCCTCCAAGCGGTGCAGAGACTTGCCGGCAGGCCGGGCCTTGATGGTCATGCCCGCCGCCAGGGGATCTTCTGGATTTTCCAGGACCAGATCACCCTCGCCCTTGGAAAGCTCCTGGAATATCTGCTTGAAGTTCTTGTTGATCTCGGTGAAGCTGGCCAGGAATGCCTCCCTCTTCATCTGATCGTACTTTTCCAGCTTATCGATGATCGCCTCGCGCTCCTCAGAGAGTGTGGTCCTTCTCTCTGCCAGGAAGTCGTAACGCGTCTTGACATGATCATATTCCTGGATGGCCATCATGTTCACCGGCTCCAGGTCACGCATGGCCTGCTCCAGAGCTTTGATCTTCTCGACCACAGCCATGCTGTTGGGCGGCTCCTGGGAAGAATCGACTCCGCGGCTCTCAATTTGGTTTCGCAGATCATTGACTTTGGAAAGGATGGCATCTCTGGCATAGCTCGTAGCATTCTTGCGGGCCTCAATTCTGTCCCTCTCCCTCTCTGCCAAGTCAATCTCTCTTTGCAGGGCCAGGGTCTTTTCCAGGAGCTCTCCACGTACTCCCTTCAAGCCGTGCAGCTCTCCTTCAATCTCCGCCTCTCGCCCCTGGGAGAGTGAAAGCTTCTCAGAGAGCTCCACAATCAGCGCGGCTGCTGCATCCTTTCGGGCCTGCGCCTCCGCTTTCTGGCCGTCCAGGGATTCTCTTCTTGCCGCCAGTTCCGCCAGCTTCTCTTTGCCGCTCTCCTCCCGGATTTTGTCCTTGAGAATCTCGGCATCAATGCCGGTCAGCCTATCTTGCAGACGCTTTATCTCCAGGTTGGCTGCATCTGCCTTTTTGTTCAGTCCGGGAATTTCCGAGCCCTTCAGCTCGCCATCCAATCTGTCGATCTTCTGCTGCACATCGGCCAATGTCTCTTCCGAGATCCGAATCTCGCTCTCCAAAAGGCCAAGCTCCTCCTTGAAGCTGATAGACTCGCCCTCCATGGCCAGCAGACGCTCCCGCTTTTCCGAAATCGACTTATCCAGGCGTGGCCGGGACGATACAATCTCATCTATCTGGAAGGTCTTCTTGGATATGACCCGGTTGAGTTCCTCCACCTCACGAGAGAGGCGAGATATCTGCTCTTCGATTTTATCCAGCTTATCGAGCCTTGTGCTGCGCTCGCTTTCGGCATTGGCGATCTTCTCGGACAGCTCCAAGAGCTTCGTCTTCTCTTCTGCCGCAAACTTCATCTTGGAGCGATAGTGGCCGCCGGTCATGGCACCTGACTTCTCCACCAGGTCCCCTTCCAGCGTGACCATACGATACCGACCCATGAGCGGCCGGGCAAAAACGAGGCTCTCTACCACCAGAGTATCCCGGAAGACATACCAGAAAGCGGCCAGGAACTTGGGGTCGAAGTCCACCAGGTTGAGAGCATAATCTACTACTCCTGCATGATTGGGCCGGACGGAGAGGCTGCCTTTGTCCAGCTTATTCAAAGGCAAAAAAGTGGCCCGCCCGATCTGTGACCTCTTCAGATACTCAATGGCAGCAGAGGCATCCAGATCATTGTCGGCCACGATGCTTTGCAGGCGCGCTCCCGCCGCCACCTCGAGAGCCGAAGAGTAGCGCGTTGCCACATTACCTAGCTCTGCTATGGTTCCGTGAAGACCTTGCAGCATCTGCCTCTTGATTGCCGATCGAATTGCTTCCACCGCCCGGCTGTATCCCGCTTTGTCCTCGGCGGCCCTCATGCGCCCGTCGCTCTTGGCAAACTCTCCCTGCAGTCTTTGCAGATCTCTTTCCGCCTCGGTGATTTCCCGACGAAGTCGCAGGCGCCCGCTCTCCAGGTCATCCCGGTCCCGCTCCATCTCCATGGCCTTGCTGTTAAAGACAGCCAGCTCCGCTTTCAGCTTTTCCGTCTCATGATCGAGACCTGCAAGCTTATCAAGTGCCTCTTTGATGCCCGAGGAAAGCTCTTCCCTTTCCAGGCCGCCTCGCCTGGTGGCATCCAGCAGCCTGTCCCTCTCCCTAACGAGGTCGCCAAGCTTTGATTTGGACTCCTCACGAATCAGCCGAACTCGGGAGAGCTCATCCCGGAGAATGGCGAATTTTGCATCCGCCTGGGAGAGACTGGCCATTGCGGCTCTCTGTTTCTCCATCTGATCATCCTGTTCTCCTCGCAGGCTGGCGGCGCGCAGCGCTGCATCTCCTATCTTTTCGGCTAACGATTCCAGCTCGGCGGTGAGGCTGCTCATCTGAATAAAGCAGCTCTTTTGCTGATCATCCATCTCCGAGATGGCCTTTTCCGTCATCTCGATGCGGGCGTCCTCACGGGAGATCTCTCCTTTCAGCTCCTCGATCCTGCGTTTAACAGAGATCTGCTCATCCTCTCCTTTGTGGGTGATCTCCGAGCTTATGGACTGCAGCTTCTCATCAAGTGCCAGGAGTTCTGTTTTCTTGCTCTCCGACCGCTCCAGAAGCGTCTGATTCTTGTCGTCAAGTGAATTGATCTCATCATCCAGGCCGGCCAGCTCCATTGATGCCTCTTTGAGCCTGGCCAGGAGCAGAAAAGCCTCCTGTCTGGAAAGCTCCTCCCGATGCGCCTGGTAGGAGTGGGCACGGTCCCGCTCTGCCTTGAGCTTGGCAAGTTGGGCGGCAACCTCTTCCAGGATCACATCGACGCGACCGATGCGCTCTCGCACCACATCCAGCTCTTCCATAGCCTTCTTCTTTTTTTCATCAAACTCAGCGACGCCGGCAATCTCATCTATGATCTTTCGGCGTTCTACCGGTGTCATCTCAATGATGCGCGTCACATCACCCTGCATGACTATGTTGTAGCTCTCCGGAGTTATGCCTGCCTTGGCCAGCAGATCCAGTAATTCAGCCTGACCGCAGGTCTTTCCATTAAAATAATAAGAAGATGCATATTTGTCGCCTTTGACCTTTATCTTCCTGGACACTTCAATCAGATCTTGGTCCAGGGGAAAGAGGCGGCTGGTATTGTCCAGCTTGACGGTAACCTGAGCAAAGTCCGGATTCTTGCCGTTATCGCCCCGGTAGATGAGATCGGGCAGCCTTTCCGCCCGCATGGCTCGCGAGCTGGAAAGGCAGAGAGCAAAGAGCAGAGCATCAACGATATTGGACTTGCCGCTACCGTTAGGCCCGGTAACGGTCACAAAATCGTTCTTCAGAGGAACCCGGACGCTCTTGCCGAATGACTTGAAGTTCTTGAGTTCGACCTCTTTAATATGCAAAGGTTACCTCCGTTTGTATCATTTTTCTTCGCAATCTGCCGTCTTATGGGTGTTGAAAGTTTCGCTCCATTTCCTGCTTTACTTTAACTTAAGTATGTATTCGAGGAAGTATATATTGCTTTCCCAGTTGAGGCAGATTCTTAGGCTTGGCGGCATCATCTCTATCCGCCTGATTCGGTGCAAATAATTTCACCAGACTCAGGATCTTCAAAACACAAATCCTGTGTTCCCGGACTTTGTGATCCTTTTGCTTCCATTCCACCATTGGATTGTGAGGGCTTTCCAGAAGAGTCTATGCAGACGATCTCCCCTGTTATTGGATCTGCATAGCATCCGCCTTCCGATCCTTCAGAAATGGGACCTGGATTCGACTTCTGATCATTCCCCTCTCCAGATGTCTTGCCGGAGGAAGAGGATGCAACTACCTGACCGTTACCTACCTCAACCTGCTGGCCGGATTCGAGTATGAAGGAAGCATGATTGCCATCAGTGGGTTGGACCTGTATAGGGTATTGGTAAGCGGCCACATGGCTCATTCCGCTCGTCGGATCGTAGGCTACGCCAAAGGCGTTCTTGCCCTGTGAAGATAGAATAACCGTAGGAGTTTCGATATCCAGGGCTACCTGATCATTGATTACCTCGATCCGAATGGGGCCTTGCATAAGCTCCAATTTAATAGCCCCACGTGAGCCTGATGTAAAATTAGATTGAGAGACATCAAGAGAAGAGGTGTAGGTCGGCGTCTTCACTTGACAAAATACGCCCAATATTGAAACATAATTGATAAGATTATATTTTAGAATCGCTGGCCAATCAGCAAATTTAGTATCTCCGTAAATCAGTTGTATCAATCCTACTTTATATAGGGTCTTCTCACAGATCGCATTAATAATTGCCTCATCGCTCTTCCCTAGCTCAAATGTAGTTTGTCCACCGGCTTTTAATGTAGATACACTTTGAGAGCTGGTAATCTCGATCTCTACCTTACCTGCGGATATTGGTGTTGATGCCGATCCAAAAGGTAAGGGTGGTGCATTATCAGGTGGGCTAATTGCCTCTTTGTGGCCCATCCACTGCCAATATTTACCGGAATAATTCCATCCGGAATACATCTTTCCAGTAAAATTAGAGCATTCATTTTCGTTATTTTGCAGTTGAATATTAAATGTGCCTTCTTCTCCATCTAGGGACCATTTCCCAATTAAGTTATTTGCGACGTTTCCTGCAAAATATGAATTAAAAATTTTTCCGCCTTTTTCTAAAGTGCCTTCCGCGCCGCACTCATTCATCTGGATCGACATATTCATCATGTCAATATGGTCCGTGAGCTCGCCGTTCTCAAAGAGTTGTCTTTCCGTTGTCCATTGACCATCCATATCAGCACAATCGCAGTTAGGTCTGAATCCTGAGGCATGATTACATGCCAGAGACAGAAGCAATATGGAAAAGATTAACACAAAGTATCTCATATCATCAAATTGTTCCATTGCTCTTCCCAAGAACCACATTGGAGTTGGTGCCGTTTCCTGAAGTTACCCTAATGTCCGTAGATTGATAGTTTTCCTGCTGAGAAGCATCCTTGGACCTTTTATTCATCAGCTGGTTTATCTGCTGATCAATCTCGGAGATAAGTGAGAAGACAGCATCCTTGGAGCTGTCGAAGGAACTCTCGGGGGCATGCTTGCCGTCTCTGGCCAGGACCCGGATTTTGTAGTCTCCGGGAGGCAGGTCCCTGGTGGACCATTTCCAGCTGGCCGACTCGGACCATCTGCCCATATCCCGGCCGCCCAGCTGGAATTTGTAGAAGATTTTGTCGCCTTCGGGATCATAAGCCTCCGCCTTCCAGACTACAGTTGTGCCCTGAACATCCGGGCTGGCGATGTCTGAGACCAGGGAACTCAAGACCGGCGGCTGATTTGAGTCCGCGACTGCAATCGTCATGACCTCGTCTTTGAAGCTGTCAAATGATTCTTCTGATGAATGCCTGCCGTCCCTAGCCAAAACTTTGATCCGGTACTCACCGGGGGATGCGGATGATGTATCCCAGACCCAAGAATTCGACGGCGACCATTGACCAACTTCTTTGTCGTTAACCAGGAACTTGTAATAGATCTCGTCACCATCAGGATCTGCAGCTATCGCAGTCCAGGTTATGGCGCTGCCTGCCGTCTGGGGACTGGGCCGGTCAGCTTTTAGCTCTGTTACTTCCGGGATGCCATTGGGCTGCGTCAGAACAAATTTGTCCTCCAGAGAGCTGTCGAAGGAATCCTTGGATGCGTGCAATCCGTCTTTGGCCTGCACGGCGATCTTATATTCCCCCGGCTTTTCCGAGGAGGTATCCCAGACCCAGGTGCTGGACGTGGACCAGTCGCTTGCCGGCTCATCGTTCTTCATGAACCTGAAATTAATTTGGTCGTTATCCGGATCACTGGCACTGGCCGTCCAGGTAATAATACTGCCCTTTCCCTGCGGGCTGGCCTTGTCCGGTTTTAGCTGCTGCAGAACGGGAGCTTGATTGGGGAGACTTA
Organism: Methanothrix sp.; assembly: GCA_963682135.1. Lineage (GTDB taxonomy): Archaea > Halobacteriota > Methanosarcinia > Methanotrichales > Methanotrichaceae > Methanothrix. Next base: position 2,705,810 of record OY821645.1, on the reverse strand, counting down.
AGGTAAAGCTTGCGTTAATTATGCTATCAAAGGACTCCTGAGCAGCATGATTGCCATCTATTGCCAGGACGGTGATCTGATAGTCTCCTGCCGGTAAACCCTGGGTTAGCCAGCTCCAGCTATTGATTTTGGACCATTTGCGAACTTCCCGGCCATCCAGGAAGAACCTGTAAAGGATCTTATCGCCCTCTTCATCCGTGGCCTCTGCCTTCCAGAAGATGGCCGATCCCTGCAATTGGGGGCTGGCTCTGTCCGGCACCAGGGCCTTCAGGACAGGAGGCCGATTGGAATTGTCGGATTCTTCTCCCTCTGATCTGTCAAGAACGATCTCGGATTGCCGGATGGCGCGAGAGAGATCGGTCTCGATGGATGGGCTTTCCGGGGATGGGGCTTCCTGAGAAGAGATAGCTGAAGACGCGGCAGTCTCAGCTGAGGTCAGTTCACTGCTTTTATCGGTACTATTATTATTCTGTGGTGCAATTATAGGCAATTCATTAAGCTTGATCGACTGCTCGGACTGGGCTGCATTTATCTCATTGGTATCATTTATGGTTGATGGTGGCAATAGTTCCGGATTTGCCTCCGGCTCTGTCTCTGGAGAAGCGACCTGATCAAGTGTCAGATTTTCCGTCAAATTGGGAGTCTCTGTCAAATTACCGGTCAACGTCAGATTGCCCTTTTGTGTCTGATTATCCTGGCTGGTGAGACTGGTATTCGATAAATTTGCTGCGGCAATCGATGTATTGCTCTGCACATTGCTGACAGCATCACTGGCTGCGGTAGGAGAGGTACTGACCTTTTTTTCTGGCTGCAAAGCCTTACTGGAAGCCGGCTTTTTTGCGACGGCTTGACTGCTGCTCGATGAGCTGCTGCCTCCACCGCCGCCTCCGCCCATGCTGAAGACTTCTGCCTCGCTATTATCTTCAAGAATTGCGGGAGAATTTAAATTTATAATGCTTGCATTGCTGGAATTATTTTGGGATAAATCGACCACAAGGATATCTTCTTCCTGTGGGGGATACGATTTTATTTGCTCCTTTTCTTCTTCAAAGGATGAAGATGGAGTGGTTAATGCTTCTCCTGACGTAGCGGCCCCGAGATTTGCGGATGGCTCCAATAAAGGAAACTGATATGGTCCGTAGGCGAAAGCCAGGGCTGCTATAAAACAGGCAGCCAAGAGGAGGATAGCCAGAGCAGCACGGGGAATGGGCCTTGTCGCTCCCAGTCCTTTCTTTGGCATAAGCAGAAATCTTCTCTTGCGGGGCAGATTAGACCAGCGGCCATAGGCCACCGCCGCCAGGAATATGGCCAGAAGAGAGAGGATTGTGGCTAGAGACGCACTCTGCAGTCCGCGCGGAGTAGCCATTAGAATGAGGCTGAATAAGCCGGCAAGAACTGCGGAAGAGGCCAGGCAGAGTAATGCACGCCCTTTTCCAGTAAGGTCGCTCTTGCCGGGAAATATGGATAGCATGGCAAGATATCCAGGGATGAGGAATACGAGAATAAGAGCAAGGGGCGAAAGAATCTCTTGCAGGGATGACGGCGAAAGATTGACCAGAGCCAATGCTGACACCGAGATCAAAACGGATGCTATTAGATGCCGGGGCGGCGGCCAGGCCAACCTCATATTAAGAATCCTTACTCGATTACTGATAAAACCTTTTTCCTACGAAACAATTGTCTCATTGAACTGATTCGATCTCCAGCTCAATTCCCACCGGACAGTGATCTGCGCCTGATACCTCGGCGAGGATAAATGCCGACGAGACACAGTCCCGCAATTCTTCGCTCACAAAGAAGTAGTCGATCCTCCAGCCCACGTTTCTCTCACGGGCCCGTGTCTTCAGATCCCACCAGGAGTAGTTCTCGCCCTCTTCATGAAGGCCGCGAAATGTGTCCAAAAAGCCTCTTTCCACCAGCCGGTCTATCCAGGCCCTCTCCACCGGCAAGAATCCTGAGATCTTTTCATTGGCTTTTGGCCGGGCCAGATCGATCTCTTTGTGAGCAGTATTAACGTCCCCGCAGACCACAATCCTCCTGCCCTCGGCCTTGAGCCGGGAGATGTGCTCTAAGAAAACATCATAGAACTTCAGCTTGTATTCCAGCCGCTCCGGGGAGGCTTTGCCATTGGGAAAGTAGACATTAAAGAGCAAGAATTGACCATAATCGGCAACGATGGCTCTATGCTCGTCCTCAAATCCCTCAATTCCCAGTGTGTACTCTACGCTGTGCGGCTCTGTTTTAGAGAAAAGAGCAACACCGTCCCGCCCTTTTCTCTCCCCGGAGCCGAAATAAGAAAAGTAGCCAGGCATGCTTTTCAGCTCGGCTGGAACCTGATCGACTGCCACCTTAGTCTCTTGCAGGCAGAGCACATCCGGCATATCTTTTCTAAGCCAATCTAAGAATCCTTTTTTTAGAATGGCCCTCAGACCGTTCACATTCCAGGATAATAGTCTCATGCATCTAGGAAATGTTCACAGGATATATCAATCTCTGTGCAACGGTGCTGTTCTCCCAGGGCTGGATCAAGAGCATAATAACATCAGTGCTGCCGGATTTTTTAGCATTGAATACAAAGACCTTCTTACCGGGCACACCAACCCATCCCGGCTTTGCATCTCCGGACTGCTCGGATGATGACACAAGGCTGAGGTACTCGGTATCAAACTGCGTCCACCATTCATATCCCGTTGAACCGGCATTGGACTTTAGATCTATGGTAAAATTCTCTCCAGCTGAGACGTTGACAGCTTTTTCGCAGGGGGCATTGTCGCAGACGCTGCCCGCCGAAGCTATGGCCAGTGCAAATAATACCGCTGCGAGAGATGCCAGAAATACGCTTGCTATTCTCTTCATATCGTTCACCTCAATCCATTGACTTCAATCTATTTCAAATCTGATGTGCAATGTGAGCATTTTACCGCCGCTTTGGGAATCATCTCCCTGCAGAACGGACATTCCTTGCTGTTGGGTTCAGGTGGAGCCGGCTTTTTTCTGGCAGCATTTACCCGGCTGATGAGCACGAATATGGCCAGGGCCACTATGATGAAGTTGATGATGGCATTTATGAACAGACCATAATTGATGGTGGGCGCGGCTGCTGCCTGGGCTGCTGCCAGGGTGGCATAAGTCTTTCCGTCCAATGCTACAAACATATCGGCAAAGTTTATGCCCCCCATGATCATGCCAATGGGAGGCATGATGACATCTTTTACCAGCGAACTGATAATCCCGCCAAAGGCTGCGCCGATTATGATGCCTACCGCCATGTCCAGGACGTTGCCCTTCATGGCGAAATCCCTAAACTCGCTAATAAATCCCATAATCCTAACCCCTATTCTTGATGTCAAATCTTGATGTCTAGTCTATTTCATATTAACCGCTCAAATTATAAATTGTTTATGCGAGGAGAGGAAAGAATTTAGTAGAAAGAAAGCACTCTCCGTCGTAATGAAAGAGTATTCCAATAAGGATATCGTAGTCCTGTGGAACCCGGAAAAGTGCATCCATGCCAGAGAGTGCGTAAAGGGTCTGCCTCAGGTGTTTAACCGGGATAAAACGCCCTGGATTAACATGCAAGGGGCAAGCTCAGAGGAGATCATGGCGGTGGTGGATCGATGTCCATCCGGTGCATTGACATACAAGAAGGTGCGGTCAGCAACAGAAGAGAGTGATAATATGCCAGATGCAAATATTAAAGTGTTGAAAAACGGCCCCTTGCTGGTGGAAGGAGGATGCCCTTTGAGGAATAATGAGGGCACTGTATTAGCTGAGCAGGGAACGTATGCCCTATGCAGATGTGGCGGCTCAGGGAAAAAGCCCTTTTGTGATGGAACTCACATCAAGATAGGGTTTGACGATACAAAATAAAAAAAATGGAGATTCCGCTCTATTTCTTGAGCACGAGCGGGATTGCTTCAAGCGCCTTGGGATTGACAACTGCCGATGTGTCTCCCAGAGCTTCACCCAAGGCTTTGGCCTTGATCAGCGGCCTGACCGGCTTTCCTGCCTTATTTCTGGGGATCTCGGATACGAATATGACATCAGAGGGAATGGCGATGGGACCCAGGGTCTTTCGCACAAAGTTCTTGATATCTTTCTCCAAAGCGGCATCCGGCTTGGCCTCAGGCTTCAAGACGGCGAAGACCACAATGCTCTCGCCCTTTACCTTGTCAGGCTTGCCCACGACTGCGGCAGCAGCAACTGATGGGTGCTTCTCTGCCGATGCCTCGACCTCGGCATTGGATATCCTGTGGCCTGCCACCTTGAGGACATCGTCCCCTCTTCCCAGAGCCCAGACGTATCCATCCTCATCCACACGAGCTTTGTCTCCCGAGAAATACTTGCCGGGAAAAGCAGCCCAGTAGGTCTCGTTATACCCGGCCGGGTCCTGGTAGACCTCTCGGAGCATGGAAGGCCAGGGCGCTGTTATGAGTATGTTGCCCGTACTGCCCGCAGGCACGGCTAAACCATTATCATCCACTACCTCGACGTTGTAGCCGGGCAGAGCAAAGCTGGGTGATCCGGGCTTGAGCGGGGTTATGGGCAGAGGAGCGATGACCTGTGAGCCAGTCTCGCTCTGGAACCAGGTGTCCATGATAGGCGCAAACCCGCCGCCAACGTGCTGCCTCCACCAGACAAATGCATCGGGATTCATAGCCTCGCCTACCGAGCCCATGAGCCGAACGGTGGAAAGGTCGTACTTCTGAGGCCAGGAGGCTCCCTCGTTCATGAACATCCTGATAGCAGTAGGTGCGGTGTAAATCACAGAGACTCCGTAGTCTTCGATGATCTTAAACCACCGGCCGAAGTCGGGATAGTCGGGCGATCCTTCGTACATGATGCTCGTCGCACCCAGGCAGAGTGGCCCGTAGGCGATGTAGCTGTGGCCTGTGATCCATCCGATATCAGCGGTTGACCAGTAGACATCCGTATCCTTGATATCGAAGACCCAGGAGGTGGTAAACGCCGGGCCGATGCTCATACCGGCGTGGGTGTGCACAATGCCGCGCGGCTTTCCGCCTGCTCCGGCGGTGTAAAGGATGAAGAGAGGATCGGCGGCGTCCATGGGCAAGGTCTCACAGGAGCCGGACTGGCCTGCCACAAAATCGTTCCACCAGACATCGCGCCCTTCTGTCATCGGCGTTTCCTGGCCGTTTCTCTTTACAACTACTACCTTCTCGATGCACTTTAAGCCGGCTATGGCCTCATCTGCCTGGGGCTTGGTAGCAATGGGCTTGCCCCGGCGGTAGGAGCCGTCGCAGGTGACCAGAATCCTGGGCTGGCAATCCTCCAGCCGGTCACGAACGGCTACCGCGGAAAAGCCGGAGAATACTACTACATGAATGGCTCCCAGCTTCGCACAGGCGAGCATGGCCACAGGCAGCTCAGGGACCATGGGCAGATAAATTCCTACGCGGTCGCCCTTCTTGATTCCCTGGGCCTTGAGTGCGTTGGCGAATCTGTTGACCTGGCTAGACAGCTCATAATAGGTGATCTTGCGAACATCGCCCACGGGCTCTCCCACAAAGATATAAGCCAGCTTGTTGCGCCGCCAGGATTTGGCATGCCTGTCTACGGCATTATAAGCTACATTGATCTTGCCACCCATAAACCACTTGGCAAAGGGGGCTTTCCACTGCAATGTCTGCTTGTAGGGCACGAACCAGTCTGCATAGGTTTGGGCCATTTCGTCCCAGAACGATACGTAATTGGCAGAGCACCATGCCCGTAGCTCGCTCTCCGACTTCAGGCCCTTTTTCTTCATCCAGGCCACGACATTGGAGTTCTCGACAAGATCTCGGGGTGGATAATACAGACCTTGATTTGCGGTCTGAACCGATTTTTCCGATTTTACATCATCCATTTTAAATCGCCTTACAATATTTGCAACTTTAAAGACATTTGTATCCATATTAATCACTATTTTCTTATTTCAAATTATAATGGATATTCAAATGCCTTTTAGACATCTAAATGTTGTCATATTCTAAAGATATAAATCTATCTTAACCAAATTATGATTACATATTTTCTAACTAACTGGTTAATCCTTAATAGTCTTTTAAGTTAGATTTACGGCTAAATTATTCGAATTAGATTGTTTTAAAATCAAAGGCAAGTCATCTTACAGGATTAGATCCCTTTTTAGATTAGAGTAATCGTAATATATACAACATGTCTACCATATTCTGGAGGATTCAATCATGAAAAAAGGTTTTATATTGGCAATTGCCGGATTTTTTCTAATTTCAATTGCCAGTTGCAGCCTCGATTCAGGCAACACCGGTCTGTCACCCATACCGTTTGATCTGAAAGGATATGGTGCCGACAAGACAACGCCCGAGAATCCAGGTGCAGAAGTCTTAACGAACCGAAAAAATGCTTTATCCAATAATTCGAGCCTGGCCCAGGTTCTCCATGAGGACATCATGCCTGCGCCACGGCCAAATATCATAATCATATTGGCCGATAATATGGGATACATGGACCCGGGCTGCTATGGTGGTGGCGAGGTACTGGGTGCGCCCACTCCCAGGATGGACCAGATGGCCAGGGAAGGCCTGAGGCTGACCTCCTGTTACTCGGAGACGCAATGTACACCAACGAGAGCTGCCATGCTGACGGGAAGGCTTCCCATCAGATCGGGTATGACCCTGGCCTCGGCGGCAGGCTCCAAGGCAGGCATCTCTCCAGAGGAGATTACGCTTGCGAAAGTGCTCTCCGATGCCGGCTATAAGACGGCCATGTTTGGCAAGTCGCATTTGGGAGATGTCAATGAGAGCATGCCTCAAAATTTGGGATTCGATGAATTCTTTGGGATACTTTATCACTTAAACACCTATAGTCTCAGGGAGCGCATCGGCTACGATCCCAGTTGGGAATCTCCGGATCCATTCTATGGACTGGTGGAAGCCAAGAAAGGCGGAGACCTCAAACTGGTAGAGCCACTCAACATGACCTCTCTGGCATTTGTTGATGAGCAATGCGTGAACAAAGCGGTTGCATATATCAATAACCAGACCAACTCCACAAAGCCTTTCTTCATATACCTCCCTCTGGTCAGGACGCATTTCCCCAGCGTTCCCAATCCGAAGTTTGCCGGAAAGTCCAGCAAGGGTCCGTATGGCGATGCGGTAATGGAGACCGATTATCACATCGGCCAGGTTCTCGATGCGCTCGGTGATGCAGGAAAGGACAATAACACAGTCGTTGTTTTCACAAGCGATAACGGACCGACACTCGATCAGTATCCGGACTGCGGCTACTCGCCATTCCGGGGAGGGATAGGCACGGCCTATGAAGGCGGCGTGCGCATTCCCTGCATATTCCGGTGGCCTGGCCAAATCCAGGCAGAAAGGACATCCAACGAGATTGTCTGTCTCATGGACCTCTTCAGCACCTTCACGGCGCTTGGCGGCGGCAAGATCCCCACGGATAGGCCAATTGACGGCATAGATCAATCAAATTTCCTGCTGGGAAGACAGAATAATTCCGACCGGGAATGGGCTGTGTGGTACATGGGAACTGATAGTGCGCCTGAGACGGAACCCGCCGCAGTACGCTGGCATCAGTTCAAGATTCACCGCATTGCCTACGACTCATTCCAGGGACCGATGAGCGATTACGGCCAGATTCCGGCGGTCTACAACATTGAAATAGATCCCGGAGAGGAGCATAACATTGCAGGAGAGCACGATTTCGTAGTAACTGCATACCAGAAGATCTATCGGGAACTTGTGGCCAGCATGAGAAAATATCCCAATACTCCATCGAGGGCATATCCGATTGTGGGAGGTGCGAGTTGATTTAAACGACAACGTCTTCTATTTTTATTTTTTTGCAGCAGATTAATTTTCACAAGAGATGATTCCTATCGATTCATATCCAAGCCTGGATAGGGGCCGGCAAGATAAAAAGATTAAAGAACAACTAATGGATAATAGCCATCAATGAGCAAGGCGCACTCACTTCCCGCTTTTCATCTTCTGGCCAAGCCCACAGGCGCACTGTGCAATTTGGGCTGCAAGTACTGCTTCTTTCTATCCAAGAAAAATCTCTATCCGGGCAGCAGTTTCAGAATGTCGGATGAGCTTCTGGAGACCTACATCCGCCAATACCTTGAAGCCCAGAAGATTGCGCAGGCGACCATTGCCTGGCAGGGTGGCGAGCCGACGCTCATGGGGCTGGACTTTTTCCGGAGATCAATCCAATATGAGCAGAAGTACAGGCGCCCCAAAATGCTGATCCAGAACACCATGCAGACCAACGGCATCCTTCTTGATGACGAATGGTGCGAATTCTTCCATGAGAACAACTTCCTCATCGGCCTGAGCCTGGACGGGCCGAGAGATCTTCATGACGCCTACCGGGTGGATAAAGCCGGCAAACCGACCTTTGATCGGGTGATGAAAGCTGCCCGGCTACTACGAAAGCACAAGGTAGAATACAATATCCTGACCACGGTTCATGCCGCCAATGCCGATTATCCCTTGGAGGTTTACCGTTTTCTCAGAGATGAGGTCAAGACCAGTTTCATCCAGTTCATACCCATAGTGGAGAGAGATAATGATACCGGCTTTCAAGAGGGCGACACCGTCACAGATCGTTCAGTCAAGGCCGAGCAGTATGGCCGTTTCTTGATCACCATATTCGACGAATGGGTGCGTAGAGACGTGGGCAAGACCTTTGTGCAGATCTTCGATGTGGCTCTGGCTGCCTGGTCCGGCGTACCCACTGGCATCTGCGCTTTCTCGCCGACCTGCGGAACCGCCATGGCCATGGAGCACAATGGCGATATGTACTCATGCGATCACTTTGTGGAGCCCAGGCACCTGCTGGGCAATATCAACGAGAAGGATATGGCCCGGCTGGCCGGCTCGCAAAAGCAGCGCAAGTTTGGCCGGGACAAGTTCGATACCCTTCCAGCATACTGCCGGCAATGCGAGGTTTGCTTCGTCTGCAACGGTGAATGCCCGAAGAACCGGTTCATCAAAACGCCTGAAGGTGAAACCGGTCTCAATTATCTGTGTGCGGGCTACAGGATTTTCTTCAGACACATCGACGGAGCTATGCGGTTTATGGCCTATGAACTTCGCCAGGGCCGGGCGCCTGCTAATATTATGAACTATATGAAAAATGGTCAGATATCGCATATGGTCGCCAAACCGGACAGAAACGATCCCTGTCCATGCGGCAGCGGACTGAAGTACAAAAAGTGCCATGGCAAGGCCGGATAAAATGGAAGGTTGGGCAGCCTGTCAAGATTGACCATGTTTTTTTCTATTCGATCCGTTATTATTATAAAATTTTGTTTATTGATTTTGCCATTTATGCGGATGAGAACGAAGGTATTGACCAGATATCGATTACACTACATTCAACCCTGTTTTTATATCAATGAGCAAGATTAATATAGAATAATGATAGTAATAGGTTGGAGGAGGTATTCATATCTTAAAAAGAGCAACTGTGATAATAGTATTTTTGGTTTTTTTATTCGCCCAAATTACTTCGGGCAGCTTCGCCGCAACCAATAGCGATTCTGCGGACGTATCAGACCATCTTGGAGATTCGGACAGCCAGTCGGTCAGCCAGACTCTGGCCGCCGACGATCGGAGCCGATCCGCCGCCAGCTCGCTTGATAAGTCTTCACTGGAAATGGTTACGAACAGAAGAAAGGTATTGACAGAGAACTCAACGCTTGATGATATTGTCAACGAGGACGTTGCCGCACCCCAGAATACCGTTCTGGTCATACAGGCGGCAAATGGCAAATCAAGTGCCACCGCTTCTGTGCAGAATAGCTCAAACTGCGATAACCAGAAGATCGGCCTGACCTACAAAGACTCCACAGAATGCTGGCCCGAGAAGATCCAGCCGCCAAAAGGGGCACCCAATGTCGTCTACATTGTGCTTGACGATGTGGGATTTGGTCATATTGGCAGCTTTGGCGGTCCCATTGAGACGCCAAATATCAATCGTCTGGCTGAAGGAGGCCTGCGCTACAGCAATTTCCATACAACCGCCCTGTGCTCTCCCTCCAGAGCTTGCTTTATGACAGGCAGAAATCATCATTCGGCAGGCATAGGTGCGCTTACGGATATGGCAGTAGGCTATCCCGGATACAACGGAAACCTCTCCAAAAATACGGCAACACTGGCCGAGATGCTTCAGGCAGTAGGCTACAATACCTTTGCCCTGGGCAAATGGCACCTCGTCTCGACTAAAGATATCAACGCACAGGGTCCATACGACAACTGGCCTACCGGCCGGGGATTCGATCACTTCTATGGATTCCTGCAAGCCCAAAGCAACCAATGGTATCCTACTCTTATCGATGATACCCGTCAGATAGAACCGCCAGCCACTCCCGAGGAGGGCTATCACCTATCAAAAGATCTGGTGGACCAGGCCATAAAATACGTGAATGATCAGCAATCGGCAGAGCCGGGCAAGCCTTACCTGATGTACCTGGCTTTCGGTGCCTGCCACTCTCCCCACCAGGCTCCCCGAGAGTACATTGACAAGTACAAAGGCAAGTTCGACCAGGGCTGGGATGCTGTCAGGAACGAAACCCTTGCCCGGCAGAAGGCTATGGGCATCGTGCCGGCAAACACAGAGCTTCCGCCCCGCAATGACGATGTAAAGGCATGGGATAGCCTATCAGCGGACGAGAAGAAGCTTTTTGCTCGCATGATGGAGATTTATGCAGGTTTCCTGGATCATACCGATTACCAGATCGGCCGGCTGATCGATTATCTCGAAGAGACGGATCAGATCAACAACACCATGATCATACTGGTCTCAGATAATGGCGCCAGCATGGAAGGCGGTACGAACGGCTCATTTAGTGAGTATATGACGTTCAATAACATGCCTGAAGAGAACGTCAGTTTCCTGCTCAATAAGATAGATGAACTGGGCGGGCCGATGACCTTCTCTCACTATCCCAGAGGATGGGCCATGGCCGGCAACACGCCATTCAAGCTCTACAAGCAGTGGACCCACGAAGGAGGCGTCCATGATCCATTGATCGTCTATTACCCGGCAGAGATCAAAGATCAGGGAGGAGTTCGAACCCAGTTCACGCACGCCATTGATATCGTTCCAACGGTTCTGGAAGTAGTCGGCATAACGGCGCCCGAGGTATATAACGGCATACCCCAAAAACCGATAGAAGGCGTTAGTATGGCCTATACTTTCGACCAGCCCGATGCACCAAATCAAAAGAATGTGCAGTACTTCTCAATGCTGGGAAGCCGGGGAATCTGGTATGATGGCTGGAAGGCCGTAACCGCTCATCCGCGCGGTTCCGGAGGAAATTTCAACGAAGATGTCTGGGAGCTATACAATCTCACCCAGGATGTTTCCGAATCTCATAATTTAGCACAGGAAAATCCCGACAAAGTCTTGGAGATGGTGGAACGCTGGTGGGCTGAGGCAGGAAAGTACAATGTACTGCCGCTTGATGATCGAATGCATATGTTGATGGAACATGGCATAAAGGGCAAGTTCACATACTATCCTGGTATGGCCCCCATCCTGGAGCCCGGAATTCCCGACACCAAATTCAGCTCCTACACTATCGACGCAGATGTCGATATTCCGGAGGAGGGAGCTGAGGGAGTGCTCCTCTCCATTGGAGGAAGATTTAATGGACTGTCACTTTATGTTCAGAACAAGACGCTCGTCTTTGACTACAATTACCTGGGGCTTAAGCACACAACCATTGTCTCCGATGCAGAGGTTCCCACGGGCAATTCAACTCTAGGCTTGCGCTTTGATAGAACAGCAAAAGCTGATTTCCTCAATAATACAGGAGCCACCGGGATTGCAACCCTCTACATAAACGGCAAGGAAGTGGGCAAAGACACGCTCGCCCCAACAGTGCCCAACATCTATTCCTGGGAGGAGGGACTTGAGATTGGCACAGATCGTCTAACGCCTGTGACAGAGAGCTACAAGAGCCCGTTCACATTCTCGGGAACCATTAGAAAAGTTGTACTGGAGGTAAAAGAATAGACTGAAGAAATGCTATGGAATTGGAGCTTGCTTTCCAGATCCTGGCCTGTGCCAGGATTCCTTGATTTTTATCTTCTTTTGCATTCATTACCGGTTCTCGCTCCACGATGATTAGTAATCTGTAACATTATAATTAATTTATAAAGTTATAAACCCCATATCACCTTTTCTTAGTGACAGGGTTTGCTTTTTTAGATCTAAAACTCTTAAATAATCCTGATTTTGATTCGATTGCATGTTAATGAAATTTGGATGCTGGTGAAATCTAGAAGCTAAGTTCTGGCAGATTCACATTTAGGAGGATCGGAAATGTATAAGGAGTAAGGAAACACTTGGATGAGACTATGCTCTATAGAAAAATGAATAATGTGGAGTCAGATCTCTCCATCCTTGGTTTCGGATGCATGCGCCTGCCCACTAAAAAAGATGGCAAGATTGACGAAAAACAGGCTACCAACATGCTCAGATATGCTATCGATCACGGGGTGAATTATGTTGACACCGCCTATCCTTATCACAATGGGGAGAGCGAGCCGTTTGTAGGTCGCGCTCTGAAGGGTGGATATCGTGAGAAGGTTAAACTGGCTACCAAGCTTCCTAGCTGGCTCATCAAATCGCGCGCAGATATGGATCATTACCTGGATGAGCAGCTAAAGCGGCTACAGACCGATTATATCGATTTTTACTTGGTTCATGGACTCATGAAGCCTTTTTGGGAGAACCTTCATTCATTGGGTGTTACCGACTTTCTGAATGATGCCATTGCCGATGGTAAAATCAAGTACGCAGGTTTCTCCTTTCATGATGAATTAACCATGTTCAAGGATATTGTAGACGCTCACGACTGGACGTTCTGTCAAATCCAATACAACTTCATGGACGAGCAGAATCAAGCTGGCACAGAAGGACTCAAGTATGCGGCAGATCGTGGGCTTGGAATTGTGATCATGGAGCCTCTACGGGGCGGTATGCTTACCAAAGATATTCCTTCCATCAACAAAATATGGGAAAAAGCTCCCGTCCAAAGAAGCCTTTCAGAATGGGCATTACGCTGGGTTTGGAATCATCCTGAAGCGACCGTCGTTCTATCTGGCATGTCTTCATTTGAACAGGTTCAGCAGAACGTTGCCTATGCAAAAGATGGTCTTCCAAACTCGTTATCGCAAAAAGAACTAGACCTATTTAAGGACGCTGAAGCCGAGTACAAGAAGCGCATCGAAATACCTTGCACAGGTTGTAGATACTGCATGCCATGTTCATCAAATGTTAGCATTCCAGAATGCTTTGAAATGTATAACCAGGGTTGTATGTTCGATGCCCCGGATGCTGCCCGCTACAATTATGGCTTCCTGGGAGGCATGTTCGGTAGCCCTGGATTTGCATCCCAATGTCAGGAGTGTGGGGATTGCGAAGAGAAGTGTCCCCAGGGCATCCCCATCCGAGAGCATCTAAAGAAGGTTGCTGCCTACTTTGGGAGGTGATTAAATATTGAGCCGGTAGAATACGCAGAGAAAGCAGGAGTTATGTAGAGAACTGGAATGCGAATAATTTTGCATGTCGATCTGGATGCCTTCTTTCCTTCTGTAGAAGTTCGAGAGCACCCGGAATTAAAGGGCAAGCCCGTGATAGTCGGAGCTGATCCAAAGGAAGGCAAAGGGCGAGGTGTGGTTAGCAGTGCCTCTTATGAAGCCAGGAAGTTTGGCATTAAGTCCGCCACGCCAATATCTCGCGCCTGGAAGTTATGCCCTGATGGCGTATACATTCGACCGCATTTCGACCTCTATATTCCAGCATCGAATAGCACAATGGGAATTCTTAGGAGCCAGGCGGACCGATTTGAGCAGGGAGGCATAGACGAAGCCTATATTGACATATCGAACCGCGTGAAAGACTTCGATGAGGCTGCGCAATTCGCAAAGCACCTAATGGAAGAAGTCCTGGAGAAGATCCAATTAACCTGTTCGATTGGTGTCGCTCCTAACAAGATGATTGCCAAAATAGCATCTGACTTCAGGAAGCCTTATGGTATAACTGTGGTCAAGCCGGAAGACGTCAAGGACTTTCTATTCCCGCTGGATGTCAGGAAGATCCCTGGTGTGGGTGCCAAAACAGAACAGGCATTGTTGGATCTTAAAATCGAGACTGTTAAGGATCTTGCTGCCGTCAAACCTGAGATCCTGACCAGACTCTTCGGGGCATGGGGAGCCAGATTGCACGAGTTTGCCAACGGCATTGATAACCGTGAGGTAATCGAAGAGTATGAAACCAAATCAATCGGCAGGGACACCACCTTTGAAAAGGACGAAGATGATGAAGGGCAAATACTTCGAGTCCTGGATGGTTTGGCGGAAGAAGTATATGAAGATGTGATTGCAAATGTTTTCAAGTTCAAGACAATCACTGTCAGGATCAGATATCAGCACTTTGACACGCATACTCGCTCCAAATCCTTGATGTTTCCCACAAATGATCTGGATATCCTTAAGAACAATGTCAAGCGGTTAATTGCGCCTCTGCTGAGAAGAAGCAAGAAAATCAGGTTGATTGGCGTGAGAGTCTCAAATCTACAGCAAGGCACACTCGCTCGGAATTGACAAGCATTGGTTTGAAAGTTCACAAGATCCTTCGCAATGAGGCGAAAAAGGAGATATGAAGGAATCATCCGTCATATGGGGCGATTATCTAAGACCTAATCATAACCAGTAGCATTTTGAATTTGCTTAACGCTTTTACAGCATGAGTCTCATTAACTGGCAAGATTATCATCTGACCTGTCTCCAAATGGTAGGCTTTTCCTGATATTGTTATCTCGGCTTCACCATCTAGGATTTGGACAAAAGCGTCGAATGGAGCAGTATGTTCGCTCAGTCCTTGATCCCTGTCAAAGGCGAAGAGTGTAATGGTTCCTGTGCTCTTGCGGATTATCTCTCGGCTCACGACGGAGCCGTCCTGGTAGTTAATAAGGTCTCTGAGGCATTCTACCTTAGGCGTACTAACATCTGTCATGCTTTCTATCTCCCCTATTTCCAATCAAGTGACCCGAATAGATGCGAAGGTATATTGAGATATCTCCATAAGGTTCTGCTAGCGAATTAGAGCGTTCACTAGCATCTCTTGTCCTCTTTGCTTCATGATTATAATTCTCAACATTTAAATATATATCACTCAGTTGGGTAGCATTATCTGTGCCCGTTAAAAGGACTAAATTGCCTGAATTAACAATTAACTTTCTTGCCTCATACTCATTTTTATCTCCTGAAGCAGGAGACAATAGCACAACCCAGTCACCTATGGCAGAGAGCCTTGAAGATGACTCACTGAAAATGGATATCAGAAAAAAGGTTTTATGCGGGAGACGGGATTCGAACCCGCGAACGCCTGCGCGACAGGGCCCTCAACCCTGCTCCTTTGACCTGGCTTGGAAACCCCCGCTCGAAATGGGTTTGGAGAATCGGCCTTCTGCCGAGCCGATCCTTATGATTTTAAGCTAGCTCTGCCAGCTTTGCGTCTAAGTCCTCTGCCCTCTTCTTGATCTCCTCAGCCGCTCTTGCCACCAGATCCTTGACGGGCAAAGTGCCGCTGCTTTCAATGGAGACCACGAATGAGTCCATAATGGGCGAGAGCTTAATGGCCCCCGGCTCGCACGCCTCAACACAGAGCTTGCACAGGGAGCATTCCAGTATATTTGAAGCTTTCGCTCTGCCGGCTTCCACCGTCAGGATGTTTCTGGGGCAGGCCTCAACGCACTTCCCACATCCATCGCAGGAATCTGCCACCTCTAAGCAGGGCAAATTCTTGTAGCCGCACAATGTCCCGGCCTGCCACTTGCTGTGCTCCTTGCCCACATGCTTTGTGGCATAGCCTTCAATGACCAGCTTCTCACCCTCGCCCAAGATGACTATGGGGATCTTATCGAAGGCAGGCTTGACACCGGGATCGGTGAACTGGATCTCGCTGGAGTAGACTGTGCCCGGCCCTTCTGAGGAGAGCATGAACTCCACACGGCAGCCTGGACAGCCGGTCCCGCCGCACTGGCACTCCTCCGGCTGGGTGAAGATATTGAGATCCTCAGCCTGCAAGGGCACCTCTCCTAAGCGCAGTCCAATCTGTTCATCGAAGAGCACGGATGTGTTGTCATAGATACCAATCTCATCTATGGCCAGCACAGGCACTTCACTCATGCAGGCGCGGCGAATGCCATTGGCAAATGCGGCTGTAACGCCGCTGAGGAGGTACCGGATGCGGTCCTCCTCGAGCTGCAGCAATTCAAACTTCAAACTTTACACCCTTCGACCCCTCTTTCCGCCGGCAGGCTTGGTGCCGTCGTGGGGTATGGGGGTCGCATCCTCGATTCTGCCAATGCGCAGGCCTGCGCGAGCAAGAGCACGTATGGCTGCCTGAGCTCCAGGGCCCGGAGACCTCTGCTTGTTGCCGCCGGGAGCGCGCACTTTGACGTGAACCCCGACAATCCCCTTGTCTTTCACAGCATCAGCGACCTGCATGGCCATCTGCATGGCTGTGTAGGGACTACTCTCGTCTCTGGCCGCCTTTACCACCATGCCGCCCGAGATCTTCGCCAATGTCTCGGATCCGGTTATGTCGGTAATGGTGATGAGCGTATTGTTAAAGGACGAGTAGATATGGGCGATGCCCCATTTTCCTTCTGCCATTTTTATGCACCCACCTTGGATGTTCGGGATGCCCTCTCAGGATGGCCTTCCTTGGCCATTGGGGAACCCATGTAATAATCAATGCTCATTTCCTCGCCCCGCTTTACCAGAAATCCCGGAACGTCAACTCTGCGCCCGGATACCTGGATATGGCCGTGAACTATGAACTGCCGGGACTGCTTCAAGGAATTGGCCAGCCCCTGGCGGTAGACCTGGGTTTGCAGTCTCCTCTCCAAGACATCGGCGACCTTCATGGAAAGTACAGCGTCGAGATCTCCTTCCTCTTTGAGCATCCCCAGCCGCTTTAAGCGAGCGAGAATGGCTCCTGCCTCAGGAGGTGCCTGGCCGATGGAGACGGCTGCGAGCATCTTTCTGCTGATCTGCCGATACTTGCGAAGAAATGCCTGAGCCTTCCAAAGCTCCCTCTTGTTTCTAAGTCCAAAGGCCTTGACGACCTCTACTTCCCCTGCGATGCGCTCCGCTTGCCAGGGAGTGCGGGGCCGTTCGAACATCTTGCGGCTCTTGCCTGGATATCCCATTGTTTACCACCTACTCCTTGGTTGCAGCTGGTGCTGCGGCTGGTGCTCCTTCCTTCTTACGGCTGACACCAACGATGGCGCCCGTGCGTCCGGAAGATCTGGTCCTCTGGCCTCTGACACGCAGTCCCCTCTCGTGCCTGATTCCCTTGTAGCTTCTCATCTTCTTCATGAGGTCAAGGTCTTCACGCAGTGTCATATTGAGGTCCATGGCCATAACGTGGATATCAGTGCCGGTTTCGATATCACCGCGCCGGTTGACCATCCAGACCGGCAGGATCTTGGTGGCGTCCTCCTCGATGACCTTCTTCAGCTTATCGATCTCGGCATCGGGAAGCAGGCCCAATGTGGCATAAGGGTCCACACCTGCTTTATCGGTAAAGACCTTGGCGCATCTGCGGCCCACACCTTTAATGCCCGTCAGGGCCATGTGAACCTGCTGCTTTCCGACAAGGTCTGTATTTAGAATACGAACTATGTACCTGAGATTTTCATCTACGGCAGCCTTCTTAGGCTTTTCATCAACCTTTTTAGGCTTCTCTTTTCCAGTAGTTGGTTTAGCCAAGTTTGTCCTCCAGGGAGTTTAAATCCACTGGATCAGCCCCGGGTCAGAGCCCGACGCCGCCCGCTCACCGTTGTTATGGGGCGAAATAATCCATTGAACCAAAGTGTTGATACGCTCCTCATATAAAAGACTTATGAGGATGGAGGATGAAAGCTTCAAATCGGTTCTTCGGACCCACTCTCACAGAGCTTCTTCCTCATGACGGCATTCGTTTTTCATTCTTGCGCCATTTCATTCGTGGCCGCTCTTTCCCAATCTAGACCCCCAGCGCGTTGATGGCCTCAATCAGCTCCTCGAAGGCTTCCATCTCCAGATCCAGAACCTCCGCCTCAGTCATGGAGATGCTCATCTCTCCATCAACGGTGAGCCTGTCCGGGCCCCGAGCTACAATCCTATCCCGACCATCACGTCCCAGAGCCTTTTTTATCTCTTTTTCATGGGCCAGGGTGCGACCGGGAATGATGACTGTGTCCTTGACATCACTAAGATCCAGATCCATGAAATCCTCTATGGTTATCAGGCAACCTACATCTTTGTTTACTGCCATCACATTCACTTTTTCGCCCATCTGAGAAAAAATGGCAGTCAACAAGGGTCGGGCAACGAGGCTGGTTATGATGGTTGCGCCTCTGCGCAGTGGCGGCAAAGCAGAGACCATCTCCGGATGGCGGGCCAGGGCAAAAGGCGCCCCCGTGAGCGGATCCCAGAGAGGAGTTCCTGTTACTCTCAAACGATGCTTCGCTGCCAATTCGGTGACAATGTTTTGAAACTCCTCCACAGAGTGCGGCGTTATGCCTTCGATGATAGGAGCATTTCCCAGGATCAGACCCTGCTCGCGGGAATTGGCAAATCTCATCAGGATCAGTCCTTTGGCTCCCATATCCTCCAGGTCGCTGCAGGTCTTCTCCAGCTCTGCTCCGTCGTTTACGCCAGGAATGAGAACGGCTGCTGCGTAAACCTCGCAGCTTTTGCAGAATATCTTTAGGCACTCAAGCGCAATCTCAGCGTTTTTATCGTTCATGTACTTGCGGCGTAGCTCCGGGTTTGTGGAAAATACGGTAAAGGAGACCTCGGTGACTCCCGCCTCCACCAGAGCGGCTGCATCATTCGCACTCTTGAAGCCCTTTCCTGAGGTGTAGCCTAAAGCTATAGGAACCATGCCCTGAGAGAGCATCTTTGTGAGAGCCAAAAGGTCAGGATAGCAGCTCAGATCCCCGCCACCGCTGATGACGGCTTTATCGGGGATGCTGCCCATGCACTTTCCCGCCACCTCGAATACGACGCCGTCCATGGGCTTGAAGCCCGGATAGCCCTCCGCAATGGCGCGGGAACAGTAATCGCAGCCCTTCTGGAAGGGCATGCAATGCTTGCAGCCGAAGGGTGGGACGCTTTTTACTCCTTTGAAATAACAGTAGCTGCAAAAGCCTCTGCAATCCAGGCCAGGTCTTCCACCAACATCGGCAAGTATCTCCATGGCAGGGAGAAGCTTTGTGAGAGGGTAAATAAGTTTTGGGCTCTAAAATTCAGCCATACCTAAGCCCTCGATTTCTGCTGCTTGACGAAGTATTCCCAGTTCCAGGGCTCATCTAAGACCCTAACCTCAACCTGTCGAATGCCGTTGAGGCCTTTCACGCGCCTTTTTACCTGCTCTGTGAGGTGGCTGACCATGGGGCAAACCTGGGAGGTCAGCACCATGTTCACCTCCACAGTATCCTCGCTGCGAATGATTATATCTTTGATCAGTCCCAGGTCCACGATATCTATGCCCACCTCAGGGTCGAGAACATCCCGCAAAGCCTCTCGAATCTCCTCTTCTTTTTTCATTTGGGCCACCAGCATCTCCGCCTCCGGCCCGCTCATAGCTTTTTGCAGAGAGCGCAGCCGCTCCTCCAGTCGGTTTTGCCGGTCGAGCAGTCTGCTTACCACTCGCAGCATGGGATCGGGCAGATTGGCATAGTTCAGATCCGTTCCTGTTGCCGGGCATTCCGGTTCGGCGATTCTTCCAGGCACACCTACCACAGTTGCTCCCGCAGGCACAGACCGAACCACCACCGAACCTGCTCCGATCTTGGCGCCGTTTCCTATGGTGATCGGTCCAAGTATGATGGAGCCAGCGCCGATGACCACCCGGTCCTCGACCGTGGGATGGCGCTTGACTTTGTCGAGACTGGTTCCGCCCAGGACCGTTCCCATGTACATCAACACATCATCTCCTACCTCGGCTGTCTCGCCTATGACCACCCCCATGCCGTGATCGATGAAGAACCGCTTGCCGATTTTTGCTCCGGGGTGGATCTCGACGCCTGTCAGGAATCGGCTGATATGGGAGCTGAATCTGGCTAGAAAAAAGAGTTTATGAGCCCAGAGGAAGTGAGAGATCCGGTGCATCCAGATGGCATGCAGCCCCGGATAGCAGGTGATTACTTCTAGGGTAGACTTGGCAGCGGGGTCCTTGGCAAAGATGGTCCGGATATCCTCTCTGATGCTCATCTCCTGCCCACCCCTAGAATTCGAATAGCTCGGTGCTGAGGTAGCGCTCTCCGGTGTCGGGGAGGATTACCACAATCTGCTTCCCTTTATTCTCCGGTCTTGCTGCCAGCTCCAGTCCAGCCCAGGCGGCGGCTCCTGAGGAGATGCCGACCAAGATGCCTTCTTCTCTTGCCAGGCGGCGAGCAGTTTTTACTGCATCCTCGTACTCCACTTTGACTATCTCATCCACCAGGTCGAGCTTGAGAACGTCGGGCACGAATCCCGGCGCCAATCCCTGGATTTTGTGCGGTCCCGGTTTGCCTCCGGAGAGAACCGGGGAGGCAGATGGCTCGACTGCCACTGCCTTGAAGCCAGGCTTCCTGGACTTTATGACATCAGCAATTCCGGTTATGGTTCCGCCGGTGCCCACACCAGCTACGAGAATGTCCACCATTCCGTCTGTATCCCGCCAGATCTCCTCTGCCGTGGTCTTGCGGTGGACCTCGGGATTGGACGGATTTCTAAACTGCTGGGGGATGTAGTAGAAGCGAGGATCTTTAACAAGCATTTCTTCTGCCGTACTCACTGCTCCCTTCATTCCCTGGCTTCCTGGAGTGAGGACCAGATCAGCGCCCAGAGCCTTGAGCAGCTTTCGCCGCTCAATAGACATGGTTTCAGGCATGACGAGGGTCAGCTTGTAGCCCTTGGCGGCGCTGACAAAAGCCAGAGCGATTCCGGTATTGCCGCTAGTAGGCTCAAGGATAATGGTATCCTCCTTGATATGGCCCGCCTTTTCTGCTGCCTCAATCATGGAGACGCCGATTCGGTCTTTGACGCTGCTCAAGGGATTGAATGATTCCAGCTTTACCAGCACGGTAGCATCCAGGCCCTTCGTGATTCTGTTCAATCTTACCAGAGGCGTATTGCCAATGGTCTTGGTTAGATCTTCATAGATCCTTCCCATAAGTAAACCTCTCATTTAACAAATTGCCATGAACTGCTCAATTTGGCGTACTTCCTTACACTTCTTCGAAAAGATAAAGCTCCGTATAGCGGCAATTTTAGTTAATTTTATAACTTTGTATAGAGGCAAATCATCTGGTTCATGGCTGCTTTTGCCTCAATCTAAACTCTTACATAATCGTGCAAATAAGAATATGAAACCAACGAGGAATAAAATGAGCGAAGGAAAATATGGAATTGGCACTCTAGCGGTTCATGCCGGACAGGAGAGCCCCGATCCCGCGACCGGGTCTCGGGCCGTCCCCATCTATCAGACCGCATCTTACGTATTTAAGAGCACAGATCATGCTGCAAATCTCTTTGCCCTCAAGGAACTGGGCAATATCTACACTCGGATCATGAATCCAACCAATGATGTCTTCGAGAGACGAATAGCCGCTCTTGAAGGGGGCAGTGGTGCTCTGGCAGTAGCATCCGGTCAGGCCGCTATCTCCATTGCGCTTCTGACTATAACCCAGGTTGGCGACGAGATAGTATCTGCCAATAATCTTTACGGTGGAACTTACGAACTTTTCCATTACACCTTCCCGAAGCTGGGGCGAAAGGTGATATTCGTCGATTCCACCAAGCCGGAGGAGTTTGAGAAGGCCATCAACTCCAAAACGCGGGCCATCTATGCCGAGACCATTGGCAATCCCAAGCTGGATGTGCCCGACTTCGAAAAGATCGCCGGCATTGCTCACAAGGCAGGCATTCCCTTTGTGGTTGACAACACTGTGGGAATTGGAATCGTCAGGCCCATAGACTACGGTGCGGATATAATTGTAGATTCGGCCACGAAATTTATAAACGGCCACGGAAACTCCATTGGCGGCATCATCGTAGACTCAGGAAAATTCAACTGGTCCAATGGAAAGTTTCCAGAGTTCACCCAGCCGGATCCGAGTTACCACGGCCTTCAGTACTGGGATGCGTTTGGGAACTTTCCGGGGCTGGGAAATGTGGCTTTCGTCTTCAAGGCGAGAGTTCAGCTTCTGCGTGACCTCGGGCCGACCTTGAGTCCCTTCAATGCTTTTCTCTTCTTGCAGGGAGTGGAGACGTTGGCTCTGCGCCAGGAGAAGCACTCGGAGAATGCTCTGTTGGTGGCAAAACACCTGCAAAGCCATCCGGCGGTGGCCTGGGTCAATTATCCCGGATTGGAAAGCCATCCCAGCCATGCTCTGGCCGAGAAATATCTGAAGGGCAAGTACAACGCTATCCTCGGATTCGGCATAAAGGGCGGCCTTCCCGCTGCCAAGAAATTCATCGAGTCTCTGGACCTGCTCAGCCACCTGGCAAACATCGGCGACTCCAAGAGCCTGGTAATCCATCCCGCGTCAACCACCCACCAGCAGTTGACGGCTGCCGAGCAGGCGGCCACAGGGGTTACCGCCGACTTCATCCGCGTATCTGTAGGAATCGAGGATGTGGAGGATATCATCGCCGATCTGGACCAGGCCCTGGCCAAGGCGGTGCGGTGAAGCTGCTATCGGCATATTGTCATTCGCCCGGGTATAAATCTGGGCAGTCATTTTTTATTGCCATATCCTTGGTGAACGAGATCGGATGAAGGACTGAATCACTAACCGTAGATGCTCTGAAAGCTTCTTGGCAAATGGAGCTCTTGAAGGCGAAGACGAATACTAAGACATAAATGATAAGGCTAGAAAGGTGGAGCTGCAACTTCTGATAAATACCATGAGTGAATTGCATTGTCATTTACTCTGCCACCACCTCCTGGGTTTCGGGACTCAGTCCATAGAGGCTCTGGCGCGCATCCTGGAAATAGAAGCGCTCTTGAAGGATATGTTGTTCCTTCAATCGGTTCAGGGCATACCTTACGGTCCTTTGCGGAAGATAGGTCTTGGCGACGATATCTTTTTGCGTGAGAAGGCTGCCTGATTCCAGCACCTTAAAGACAAGCTTTGCCGATGGTGGCAAGTGCTCTATCTTCGTGCTGGTCGATTCATTTTTGGTTTCTGCAAAGTCGATCCCTCATTTTCATTTCACCAATCTGTCCTGCAACCTGATCCATTATCAAGTCTGCGATTGCGGCAATATTGACCCCAATTATAATCATTTGATCGAGTATCTTCCTCCGCCGGACTTAGCGTCTTCCAGGACGATGCCGTGCTCGTTTAACCGGTTTCTGATCTCGTCGGCCAGAGCCCAATCCTTTTTATCTCGCAGTTTCTGCCTTACATCAATCAACAGTTCAATTAGATTGCCAGTAAGATCCTGGTTATTCCCGAAACCTTCAGAGTGCCCGCACTTTGCAGGCGAAAAGCTGATGCCGAGTATTCGCCCGAAATCATCCAGCAGTCGTCCTGCCTCGCTCAGGCTTTCTTTGGAGATGGTCCTCTCGTTTATGCGGCGGTTGACCTCTCTTACCAGCTCGAAGACGGCTTTCAGGGCATAGGGAGTGTTGAAGTCGTTGTCCATCGAATCGAGAAACTTGGCCTTGAATTCAGCCATTCCCGCATCATCTGCTTCGTCTTTCAGGGATGCCTCGTTCGCAGACTGTGGCGTCCTTTCCAGTTCCTCCTCGATGGCCTTTGCCGCCTGGCGAATGCGCTCCAGGCTCTTTCTCGACTGCTCTAAAGCCGACTCTGAGAAGTCGATCGGGCTATGATAATGGGAGGAGAGCACAAAGAAGCGGAACGAATCGGCATCGAACTTCGCCAGCATCTCCCGGATGGTGGTGAAGTTGCCCAACGATTTTGACATCTTCTCGCCGTTGACGTTGAGAAAGCCGGTGTGCATCCAGAATCTCACCAGCGGCTTTTTGCCGGATGTCGCCTCCATCTGGGCGATCTCAGCCTCGTGGTGAGGAAAGATCAGGTCCATGGCTCCGCCATGAATATCGTACTGCGCCCCGAAATAGCTCTCAGTGATGGCCGTGTCCTCGATATGCCAACCAGGTCTGCCCTTTCCCCAGGGCGAGTCCCAGGTGACCTCCGGGCCGTCCTGCCGCTTCTTCCACAGCGAGAAGTCCCCAGGATTTCTCTTGGTCGGATCCGGCTCAATCCTGTGTTTTTCCAGGTCTTCCAGGCTCTGATGAGAGAGCTTTCCAAAGTCCTTGAAACGGGATTCGTCAAAGTACACACCGGTCTGTGTCTCATAGGCAAAACCCTTCTCAATCAGCCTGCTAATTTGGCTGATGATCTCAGGAATATGCTCTGAGGCGCGGGCATAGTAGTTGATGCTGGTCACGCCCAATGCCTGCATGTCCTCACGGTATTTCTCTTCGAAGGTGCGTGCCAGCAGTCGGGGCGAGATGCCCTGCAGGGCTGCCCGGTCAATTATCTTGTCGTCCACATCGGTGATATTTTGCAGATAAAAGACGCTAAAACCAATGTGCTTGAGGTAGCGTGCCACCACATCAAAGAAGATATAGGTTCTGGCATGGCCGATATGCGAATTGTCATAAACGGTTGGACCGCATACAAAGAGGTTAACGCGATTGTCATGAATAGGCAAGAAAGGCTCCTTCTTGCCGCTCATGGTGCTATTGATCAACATAAGGCCGGGGTTGGGAGTCGAACCCAATTCTCGCGGTCTGCAGCCGCGCACTTAACCGGTCAGTCACCCCGGCACGTCCAATACATTCATCTTCACTGGAAGCACAAATAACTGTAGATTGCGGCAAAGATAATTGACGTTCATCATTATTTCACTTGCCGGAGGGCTATGGACGATATAAATTGGGCGGAGAAGGAAGAAGAAATCGAATTATTATGCAAATTGCATAGCGATGCCATCGCAAACTATGAGAAATGCCGGGAATTTGCCAATCGCATGTCTCTGTTCTTGTCCGATCTGGAAGATTGCGGATGCAATTCTCTGGCAAATATGGCCATGGATGTCTTGATGAACTGCAATCCCAAGGTGGCGTCGCATTGCGAGAAGGCCAACATGGAACAGGGCATGCTGGAGCGCATGAAATCAGAGATCAGGATCAAGTCTGAGGCACAAGCTGGCAGTTGACGCTGATAATTTTTTCTTGCCGCATTCTCAGTCTCTATATATCGAATCGGCCACAACCAGATCATTCACAAATCGTCTCCTCATCGCTCTTGGGAAGTCTCCGGCAGGAAATATCAGCATTCTTTTCCCCCAATCGGTCAGAGTAGCGGGCCATAATGCGGCAGGCGAGATGCAGGAGGTGGGGAGAAAATGAGCCTTTGCCAACAGCGTTCGGAACGATGATGCTAGCCAGAGCAAACAGGTAATCGCCAACCTTCGCCGGCATGCTGAGCATATTGTTCTTGTTTTCATTTCTGCCCACGATCAGGTTTGCATCATTTGATCCAGGGAATCTCCATCTCTGCCCTGGTGGTGAGGCGAACTTCCACCGGACCGCATTTTTTGGCCACCTCGTCTATTTTTGGGAGAAGGTTGGAAGCGATGCAGCCACCGGGCAGGCGCAGGGGTAGGGCGAATAAATCATCGTCCTTTTGCATGATGATGCCGCCGGACTTCAGGGCGGCGTAGTCGATGCTTGGTGCAGGCGCGGTCATCTGGAGGTCTCTAAACTGTGATGGACGGTGGGAAAGGGGTAATGAAGGTTTGGATTGCGGCAAGGACGGGGGAGACAAAATGATAATACTACTAAGAGGCTCAAGAAATAATGATGGAAAAATATTAAATATATCCGCAAGTGAAACCGCTGCGGTACACCCACACAGTAAGCTGGTAGTCATCCGAGGCACCGCCGCATGAAGCTGGAACCAAGATGCATTGATACCAAGCCTAAGTTGAATACGTATGCACTTTATCACCGATGCGAGCATCGGGTATTACGATAAAATTAATAATGAGTTTTCAAGAAATTCTCATTCTGCCCCACGGATTCATATAGTATATCCTAAATAGATCTACTTCACTCAGATTAAAAATTTTATAATTACCAGGTGCAAACCAATTTCTCGTCTCATCAAACTCTACATCAATATCCCAATCTCCTCCAATCAAGCTACTTTCAAGAAATTTTTCGTAATTCACGAGCATATTTATCGAATTATCGATATCATCAAGAAGAGTTGGTTTAAAGAGGGAATTTATCATTGATGAATACCCAAGATCAGAATTGATAAATTGGGTCCAAGCATCTGCAAAAACCAAACTTGGCGTACCAAGCTGGCTGATTTGATTTACTATTAATGATAGACGTGGCAAACCATAAATATTTTTATCTAATTTATTTGTGGAATTTCTATCTAAACGATCCTTCCATTCACCAGGTAGCTCCACTAACGTTCCTATTATTTTTCCCTTTGCACCGCCATCCTTTGAAATCATACTTTGAAGTGTATCTGAATACATCCGTTCAGTTAAAATCATTGGAATACCAGTTTCACATAATTCTCCAGAAGCACATAGCAGTACTTCCTTATTAAACGGCAAGATTCGGGTAGTAGCACACCCAGATAATACTTGGGCATTGTTTCTTGATATCAATTCTTCCTCTAAGCCATATTCGTGATAATTCGGAAATTCTGTTTCATGTTTCTTGCTAATTATTTCGCCTTCATTGCTATATTTTTTTCCAGGAAAAAGAGGAACCCACCTCGTGATATTAGCGTTATTAAGCTCAACCATGTCACCAACTCTCAAAGGTCGATCAGGTTCCACTAATATTTTTGAAGTTGGGTTGCTGAACTTTTTTTTCAGTAGATCCCTCCATAACAGAATATCACCATCCTGATCCATATCGTATTCAAAATATCTGTTTTGAATCCTTCGTTTAGTGCGAATTAGTGTCGGTTCCAAATAGTCCTTCAGTGTTTTTATATAGTTTCTTATTGCATAGGCTGTTCCGATTCCCGCAAAGGCCGTGCTGATACATGCAAATTTGTCCATCTTAATGAGGGATCTCAATGCAAAGTAATGAATTTTGCGATCTTCTGAGTGAACAAGTGCAAAGATGGAGATGCTCTATTACTCGGCTTTATTCCATGCCCGACCCCAAGCGCCCGCGCTTGCGAGCGGAGCCTCTGCCAACCCCACCATCATTTAAGAGTATGCCATGATAGCCGCAAGGTATATTTCATTATCAAGAGTTTATGTTAGGCATGAGAACTCTGAGCTATCGAATTAATCTGCGCAAGGAACCCGAAGGTGGCTATACCGTGCTGGTCCCGGCACTTCCCGGATGCGTCACTTACGGGAAGACCGTGGAAGAGGCCATCGAAATGGCTAGGGATGCAATCACAGGATATGTCGAGAGCCTCATCGAAGATGGCGAGGCTGTTCCTACGGATGAGGAACTCATCGAATGCAGGCTGACCGTGGAGGCCCATGCCTAAGCTGCCATCTCTTTCTCCTCTAAAAATCATAGCGATTCTTGAGAAGAATGGATTCGTATTGAGGCGAGTTACTGGCAGCCATTACATCTTTGCCCATCCGGAAACGAAAAGAAGAGTCACAGTTCCTTACCATAGCAATCAAGAAGTAGCCAGAGGGACTCTTATTCAGATCCTGGAAGATGCGGGGATTAGCAGAGAAGAGCTGCAAGATCTGCTATAACCGCCAAGAATAGATCCTATTTTCTTGTGCAAAGGTATTGTCTCTCCCAAACCTTTCAGCTCAGCGGCCTCGTCTTCATGTGCCAGGAAAGGGCCAGGCCTGAGATCATGGTTGTCGCCAAAGCCATGATCACCAGAGCCACAAAAATGTGCCCCTGGCATTCAGTCCAAAGCCGCCCGCCAATGCCTTTCTTTGCGCCGTTACTCCTGCAATGTGCCAATATCGTCATAACCGGAAGAAACCTTTCTTGAGCCCAGAGCAAGATGAAATAGTCTTGCTCAAGGTAATTTTTGCCTCAATCTCAGTTCTTAAATAAGTTAGCCGTCGAGTTTTGACAAGTCGATTCACAAGGGTCAAACTGACGAAAATTTGTTGGATATGCAGAATAATGGTTTTTGGAGGCCAAATTAGGTGAGCGAATCCATAAAGAGTCTACAGATTCAGAAAACATATGAGGCACTCTTTGCCCTGGAGGATATCAGAGAGATCTTCAGGCAATCTCTACCGGCAGGTTTTGATGAGGTGCAGCAAGAGGACTTTTCCAATACTATTACGAGGATTAAGAGCATCATCTCCGACTTGGAGAAAGGTGAAGGCAAACCAGCCTGCAACAGGGTAGGAAAGCTCGAACCAAGGACCAGGGAAGAGGAGTTCATAAACATCCACTCCATCCAGGCGGCGGGCAGGCTTACGCCCGAGGCGCGCAAGGCCATCATATCTTATGGAGATGGTTACTCTACCTGCGACTACTGCCGAAAGCCCTTCCGGCTCGATAAAATCACCCGTCCTCCAATTGAGGAGTTCCACCAGGATCTGGCCAAGTTCCTGAACATGGATCAGGCTCGGGTCGTCCCCGGTGCCCGTAGAGGATTTCAGGCTATAACTCAGTCCATTGTTAAGAAGGGTGACAGCGTGATTGTCTCTTCACTGGTGCATTACACAGAATTCCTGGCTGTTGAGGTTGCCGGTGGAATAGTTAAAGAGGTTCCTCTGGATGAAAATAACATAGTTACGGCAGATAAAACCGCCTTGAAGATGATTGTTTATCCTTAATTAGAGAGATTTCAAATGAAACGCGAATCTGCGGGCCAAGTTGAGACTCAATGCTATCATATTCCAGAAGAGATAGTCCTGGAGCATGGCGGCCGGCTCGACGGGGCCAGAGTTGCTTACGAGACCTATGGCCTTCTGAATAAAGAAAAGAGCAATGCCATCCTCATCTGCCACGCTCTCTCCGGAGACGCTCATGCTGGTGGCTGGCATAAGAATGAAGAGAAACCAGGCTGGTGGGACATTATCATCGGCCCAGGTAAAGCTCTGGATACCGATAAATTCTTTATCATATGCTCCAATGTACTGGGCGGATGCAAAGGGACTACAGGTCCCTCCTCTCTTAATCCCAGGACTGGAAAGCCTTACAGCCTGGACTTTCCCTTCATCACGCTGAAAGATATGGTGGACGTCCAAAAGAGGCTCCTGGATCACCTAGGTATAGATAAGCTATTTGCAGTCATTGGCGGATCCTTTGGCGGAATGCAAGTTTTGCAATGG
Organism: Methanothrix sp.; assembly: GCA_963682135.1. Lineage (GTDB taxonomy): Archaea > Halobacteriota > Methanosarcinia > Methanotrichales > Methanotrichaceae > Methanothrix. The sequence continues at coordinate 2,676,465 of OY821645.1, read as the reverse complement.
TGCATATCCTACCCGGAGATGGTGCGTCTCGCCGTGCCCATAGCCACCAGCGCCTACTCCTCACCCCAGCAGATTGCTTTCAATGAGGTGGGGCGCAGAGCCATAACCTCAGACCCGGACTGGAACAATGGCAACTATTTCGGACGAACTCCTCCAGCTCGCGGTCTCTCTCTGGCCAGGATGATCGGGCATATCACATACCTCAGCGACGAGTCCATGCATCAGAAGTTCGGTCGGCGCTTGCAGGGCAAAAAAGAATTCGGCTTTGATCTCGCATCTCTGGACTTTCAGGTTGAGAGCTATCTGAGCTACCACGGTGATGCCTTTGTGAAGCGCTTCGATGCCAATTCCTATCTTTACATCACCAAGGCCATAGACTACTTCGACCTGACAAAGAATGGCACTCTCTCTTTGGCTGAGGCCTTTAAGGGCGCCAAGACAAAGTTCCTGGTCATATCCATTAGCTCAGACTGGCTTTATCCGCCTTACCAGTGCAAAGAGATCGCTGAGGCTATCAGTGCCAATGATATCGATGTGCGTCATTGCACAATCCGATCAAACTACGGGCATGATGCTTTTCTCCTGGAATCCGGGCAGATGAATTATACCATCCAAAATTTCCTCTCCCGCAGATCAGTTGGTGATGTGATGATCAAAGAGCTAGTAACCATCCAACAGGGCTCCAGCGTAGAGGAGGCAGCCGGAATCATGATGAACGAGGGCGTAACTCACCTGCCCGTAATCAACGCAGAAGGAAAGCTGGTTGGGATTGTCACCGCCTGGGATGTATCCAAGGCTGTGGCCTTGAAGTACACTCTGCTGGAGGAGATAATGACCCGCAAGGTGGTCATCTCCGCTCAGGAAGATCCAATCGAGCGAGCCGCCAAGCGCATGAATGAGCATAATATCTCGGCTCTTCCGGTGGTGGATGGCAATCAAAGGTTAATAGGCATGATAACAAGCGACGGAGTCAGTCGACTGGTGAGCATATGCAGATGATGTCGTCCGCCACTGGTTTGGGTCAGATGGCGGGACGATATTGCCACCATTGCTGCTCAGCCTTTGATGAGCCCCTCGTCGCAGAACACCTTCCTTGCCTCCTCAAAGGAGAGATCGGAAGGAGGGATGATGATATCCGAGGGGAGGATCTCCACGGGATCAACGGGCTCTGCTAGTTCTTTGATAGTGGATATCAAATTAGCCAGATCCCGGGCATACTCCGCTTTGTTGCCCCTGGAGACATGATCTACAATCCTGTTGTCGATCTTGTTTATCTTTTCTACAAGATTGTCGTCCAGGCGAAACTGCCCGTCACCTAAAATCCTGATGATCATTTCTTCATCTCCTCCTTCATTTTGGCCAGCATATCATTGACGCTGCTCTGTGCCTTTACTTTGGCCAATTCCTGGGTTAGATCATCGCCACCGGAATAATCGGTTAGAGTTCCAGACTCGAGAAGCTCGTCTAAGGCAGCCGAGCGAGCGTGCATGTTCTCTGTCTTCGCCTCTGCCCTCTGAACAGCCATGCCCACATCGGCCATCTCTTCGCTGATGCCTGTCACGGACTCGGTGATCTTTACCTGTGCATCTGCTGCAGAATACTGAGCTTTAATGGTCTCCTTCTTGCTGCGGAAGGACTCTACCTTGGTAGCCAGGCGGCTCTCGGCATCCATGAGCTTCTGCTGCTGCTCTTGCAGGTCGGCGATCTGCTGGTCCAAGGTTGTCAACTGCGCCTGGAGGGAAGCCTTATTCTCCAGAGCCCGGCGAGCCAGATCCTCGCGGCCAGCCTGCAATGCTTCCCTGGCCTGACCGTCCAGCTTGTCAAGGCTCATCTGCAGCTTGGCCTTTTGCAGATCAAGTCTCTTCTTGGAGGTGGCGACCTCCGCTACGCCTCTTTTGACATTCTGCAGGAGCTGAATCTGCTTTTCGTAGGACACGTCCAAGGTCTCCCTGGGGTCCTCGATCTTATCCATGATCTTATTCATCTTTGCCTGCACAACAGTGCTCATACGATCTAAGAAACCCATATCATACTCTCCTGTAAGTTCGATAATATGCAATTTGCATCATGAAGGAATGTCTCCAAACTATTTATAATCTGCTCGGAGATTTTGTGTGAAATGGTTCATTATTGCTCTAAAATATAAATTCATTAATCATCGCTTCCTCGCTCTGCCCTCTGAAGTGCAGACTTGCCTGCTATTTCATATGCTTGTTTTAGCAGGGCAGCCAAATTATCCCGGCCAATTGAGAATGGAGCATCTCCAAGTATTTTTAGGATGGCGCTCTCCACCATCGGACTCCTGGGATTGATCTCCAGCAAATCAAGCTCGCTTCCCTTTTGCCAGAAGCAATCCAGGCATTCTTCCAGAGGTCTGACCTTATTCTCGACAGGAGAAACGGAAATCGGAACAGGGCTAGATGGAGACTTGGATTCTCCTTCGGCCTGAGAAGAGCGGAAACTGCGCAGCGCCTCGACGATCTCCTCTTGGGACTTGCCTCGCAGCTTAAAGATGAGAAAAGGATCACGATCGAACTGCTCCGCCAGGAGGTAATAGACCGCAGCTATGTGCTTGCAGGGGTTGGACCAATCTGGGCAAGAGCAATCCGTTTTCAGATCCGCTCCCTTCCTGGGAAAGAGAGATATGCCGCAATCGGAAAATGCTTCTTCGATTGTTTGCGGCATCTCGCCGGAGAGCAGACGAGCTGAGAATACCGCTTTAGAGGCCATGGCAGCTATGGCTCTCTCCCATTCTTCGGAAGATAGCGGCAGCAGTTTTATCGATACGTCATAGGGCTTTGCAAATGAGCCCTGCACTTGAGCCCGCACAATTCCGGGCTTAATATCGATGGAGATGACCTGGCCTTTTCGGGCATAGCTTCTGCCGCGCGTCAGCCTGGCCCCCAGATTGAAGGACTCGAGAACGCCTACAAAGCGTTTTGACCACCAGGTCTCTCCGATAGAGCCACGCTTGCTCTTGGCCTTCAGGCCGTTCTTGACCTCCTTTGGCGAAGTCTTTTCGTAGTACATCCAATAAGGGCTCATTTATCATCATCCGCGCCGCTTACAGCATCTCGTCGCAAGGAGAGCATATCTCTCAGCGCCTCATTGGAAAGCTCAGTCAGCCAGGACTCACCGGTCCCTATTACCGATTCCGCCAGGGCCTTCTTCTGCTCTATCATTTTGTCTATTCTTTCTTCCAGAGTACCCAGACACACGAACTTGTGGACAAAGACCCTCTTCTTCTGGCCGATACGAAAGGCGCGATCGGTAGCCTGATTTTCCACGGCTGGATTCCACCATCGATCAAAGTGAAATACGTGGCTCGCTGCGGTCAGGTTGAGACCGGAGCCGCCCGCCTTTAAAGAGAGTATGAATATGGGCGATCCACCCGCCTGGAACCTGGAAACCATATCATCCCTCTGCTTTCGGGAGGTCCCTCCATGCAAGAACAGGGCCTCGACTCTCAGCTTCTCCTGAAGATGGTGTCTGAGCATAGCCCCCATTGCAGCATATTGGGTGAAGATCAAGGCACTATCACCTCCAGCTAAAACCTCATAAAGCATCTCCTCCAGACGGGAGAGCTTTCCGGAACGGCCCGCCAGAAGGCTTCCATCCTGCAAGAAGAGAGCAGGATGATTGCAGATCTGCTTAAGCTTGGTTAGAGCGGCCAGGATCTGACCTCTTCGCTCTATGCCATCCAGCGATTCTATGCGGCTGAGCATCTCTTCGACAACTGCCGCATAAAGCGATGCCTGCTCAGCAGTTAGGTTGTAGTTGACCCGCATCTCCATCTTCTCGGGCAGATCCTGGATAATGGTTGAATCGGTCTTGAGCCGCCGCAGTACAAAAGGCGAAATTATGGTGCGCAGGGCCTCAGAGCTGCGCTTGTTGTTGTATTTTTCAATTGGATGAGAGAAATTCTTGCAAAAGGACTGAAAGGAACCCAGGTAGCCTGGATTGAGAAAGTCCATGATGGACCATAGCTCGGAGAGCCTGTTCTCGACAGGGGTTCCGGTGAGGGCAATCTTCTGGCCTGACGAGAGCCGTTTTATGGACTGGGTCTGCCGGGCGTTCTGGTTCTTTATATTCTGGGCCTCATCCAGTATCACATGACTCCAGGTGATGGCTGAAAGATCTTCCTCATCCCTCTGAGCGAGTGCATAGGTGGTGATGACCACGTCTTTCTCTCCTGCCTCCTGCAGGAAACCTGGACCTGTGCGTCGATTTTGGCCGTGATGCACCAGTACCCGCAGGCTGGGGGCAAAACGCTCCAGCTCTTTTTGCCAGTTGCCGGCCACAGACATGGGGCAAATGAGAAGAGCCGGTGGGAGGCGGACAATGGAAGTGCCCTCTTTATCCAATTCATGTTCTCGTTCACGCAAGAGAAAAGCTATCAGCTCCACTGTCTTTCCCAGACCCATATCGTCTGCCAGACAGGCTCCCAGGCCTATGCCTTGCAGATATTCCAGCCAAGAGACGCCCCGCAGCTGGTAAGGGCGAAGTGTCCCCAGAAATTCACGGGGAGGCTGGATCTCCTCCAGACTGCCGGGATTGGCTAGAGAATTAAGAATTTGTTCGATCTGACCCTCTGCCTGAACGTCTAGAATTGGCAGGGTTGAATCAACATCAGGAAGCTTTTGGCCGGAAAGAGCATTGCCCAGGCGCAAAGATTCAGCCAGGGTCATCTCCCTTTCTTGGTTCTTCTGGAAGAATGCAATGGCGGCCTCGATCTCAGTGGGGCGAAGCTCCATCCACTCGCCTCTTATCTGGATGAGTGGTATCTTGAGGCGGGAAAGCTCGGCGAACTCGGCCTTCGTGAGTATGTTGCCACCCAGGGAGAGCTGCCAGTCGTAACTTACCAGAGAGTCGAGCCCGAAGAAGGCCGACCCGATCTTGCCTTCCTGTTTAACCGGACCTTTGAGCTGCAGCTTTAAGCCCAGGCGAGAGCCGGGCTTCTCCCACCAGGAGGGCAGCAAAACCCCGAAGCCATTCTGGTTGAGGAGAGGGGCCGACTCTCGCAGAAAGGAATAGGCTTCTTGTGTATGCATCTCCAGGCAGGTGGGGCGGGCGCTTTCCAGGCACTTTTCCATCAGAGGAACAATCCTGGATGCTTTGCCAAGGTCGGCCAGGAGCCGCTCTTGGGGATTTTTAAGCCGTTTCTTGAGGAAGGTGAGAGCATGAGATTTGGTCTGCCATACCTCTTTTGCTGGGACGAGTAGGCTTCTGTCATCATTGGCCTGGAGGAAGAAGGCAAGAGACCAGGCGGCTTTTTCACTGTCAGGAGCTTCCAGGCGAAAGCAGGTACGAAATGGAATATCCTCAATTTTTGGATGGACTTGTGAGACCCAGCAATCCATCTTTGAAGAAAAAACGGCCAGATCCGGTGCCGTTGCAGACAGGTCAGTCTCCTGGACGGTGAGGGCTGAGAGGAATTGAATCGGCAGAGGTACGATCTTTGGCCTGCGGCCTCGCTTTGCAGGTAGTAGGTTAACCCCCTCCAGGCCACTGTGCACAATTGTGTTCACAGAGCTATTCACAAAGCTATGGACTAGCTGAGTGGAGGTGGCCTGCTCAGGGAGCGACAGGCTAAGACAACTGGGCGACAAGGAACGGATGAAGATATTGAGGCGCTCTTGATCCGGCTCATCGATCACCGCTTTCCAGATGGCTCTGCTTTTCTCGATGCCGGGCAGAAATTGCTCACGGGCTACAAGCTCCAGAGAAAAGAGGGCTAGCTGTGACCAGAAGAGCAGGGAATCGGCATAAGCTGTACCCTGAGGTGGATTGGTGGGCAATTCCAACAAGAGATCGAGGACAGGTCCTGGTGCAAGACCCAGGGCCGGGACGGAGAAGGTGCCCAATAGTGATGGTTTTTCAGATTGGTAGTCTTCCCGCAAAAGCCAGGGAGAAGGAAGAGGTCCGGAGATAAGTGCGGGAAGGCGAAGAGACAACGCTTCCACCCGAACGCATTCGCCGCTCCAGGAGAAGGAGTGCATGAGAAGGTCTTTTAGCTCAAGGCAGGGAAGTGCAAAAGGATGAAGCTGTGGTAGGTGCTGCTTCTTACGATTGCCTGACTTACGAGCAGATGAGAGAGGCAGAGCTGAGGATTCTGCCCAGATATGGAAAGTTTCCGTGTCCCAAAGGGTGTGTAAGACCTGCATGATTTCGAGCCATTGAAAGCTATCTAATCAGATCAATCTCGAGGATTTGCTATATCCGGCGGAGATATTTTATGTCGGTTCGTCCGAACCAGTAAGAGGATCCTCCAGTGTTTTTTGGCATCTCAAGCGGAAAGTATCGCCATTTTCATATTTAATCGCAAAGAGGAACGTGTCCCCAGATTCAACGCAAAAAGTGCCGGATCCGTTTACCAGATCTGCCTCGTCCCAGCCTTCAAAAGAGAAGATTAGCTTCTGGCTTTCACCATCCCGCTCGAATCGGCCATCGATGTAGCCTTCCTGGGTGCCAAACTGATAGCTTCCCGTTACCTCGCCTCTTTCATTAACCTGTATCAGAAGATATGGATCAGTAGACAGATTGAGATAATCTTCATCCATATCCACTGCCTCGATGACTTTCCACTTTCCGGCGAATTCGTTTTCTGTAACCATCCTTGGGCCTCCATGAGAATTGTCATCGACTTTGCAGTCAATGTGATATGGCTTTTTCGCCCAGAGAGGCGCTTTGCGATATAGGTAATTGTAGTAGGAATAGTAGTAGGAATAGTAGTAGGTGGTAGTATGCTGATTATCGTTTACATCCCATCAAATCTTCTCCCCCAAGTATCTTTGCCAGGGCACCTCAAGCCTGTGGCCCGGCCTAAAAAAATGAGAAAATGCCTGATTTCTCTGCCAATTTCTATTTCTCGAGTATTTCATACAATATCTTCATGCCCTTGGTGAAAGGAGGCATTCCGGATGTGAGCAGAACCACCCTCAGAACGTCCACAATCTCGTCTTTGGTGATGCCCAGCTCTTTCATGCCGCTTATCATCTGCTTCCTGGTGGCCCGATCGTCGGAGGCAGCGGCATTGATGCCGATGGCAATCAGCTTCTGGGCCTTGTAATCCAAGACTTTGCCGGTGTAGGCGGCCTCATTCAGTCCGACAATAGCCTTGTAGAGGTCTGGATATTCGGTCTTGGTCCTGGCCATGCCTTCGCCAAAGAAAACTTCTTCTTTCATTCTTGGTTCACCTTAATGCTATTATTCGTCCTTACACTTTATAGTTTTTTGCATAGGTTTTTTTTTCCGCAGAGATATCTCTACAATGAACTGACGTTCAATCGCATGTCTTGCCAGGCGGTCAGCAATGCCGTCAGTATGAAAACAGGCGACTGGTTTTATCTTGTTGGGGTACAGGGGTAGAGAAGACCCCAGACTTCAGGCAGGAGATGAATCGTACCCCTGTCATGATTACTTTCGCTCTGCACTAATTGACTTAATATAGCATTGTGCGACCATATTAAGTTAATATGAAAACGGCCTACAAGTTCCGGCTATATCCAAACAGGCTACAAGAAGCACAATTGGCCTTAACGCTGGATACCTGCAGGCATCTTTGGAATAAAGCACTTGCTGATCGCAAAAATGCCTGGGAACGCGAAGGCGTAACCAGATCTTACGAAGATCAGGCAGCTTTGCTGGTCTTTGAGAAACAGTCTAATCCATACCTCAATGCCGTCCATTCTCAGGTCGAACAGGATGTCTTGAGGAGGCTTCAGAAATCCTTTGATAACTTCTTTCGAAGAGTTCGTGAAGGGGCTCGAAAAAAAGGCTACCCCAGGTTCAAGTCCATTAACCGTTATAGCTCGGTTACTTATCCTCAATCTGGCTTCAAGCTTAACGGCTCTCGGCTGATACTCTCAAAAATCTTCGGCGGCATTAGAACCTTTGTGCATAGACCGATTGTGGGCAGGATCAAAACCTGTTCCATCAAGCGAGATAAGACAAATGCATGGTATGTCATATTTACATCCGAGCTTGAGGATCCAACCAAGCTGAAGCCCAAGACCGCGATCGGTGTAGACCTTGGCATCACTCATGCAGCCGTAACTTCGGACGGTCAGTACTTCGACTATCCAAAATACTATGTCCAAGCTGAGAAGAAAAATCGGGCTGCCAATAAATCGTTGCACCGCAAGAAGTTGGGTTCCAATAACCGGAAGAAGGCCCAGACAAAGTTAGCCAGGATCGCAAAGAGAGTAACCAACCTTCGCGAGGAGTTTTTGCATCAGGTATCAAGGAAACTGGTAAACTCGGCAGACATAATATTATTTGAAGATCTGAGCATCCAGAATATGCTTAAGAACCACTGTCTGGCAAAGCATATTCAGGATGTATCATGGGGAAAGCTAATACGCTTCACGGTGAGCAAGGCTGAAAGAGCTGGCAAAACCGTGGTATTGGTTAATCCCTATAACACTAGCCAGAGATGTTCCGCATGTGGTGAGATCGTGCCCAAGAAGCTGAAAGATAGGGTGCATATCTGCTCTCGGTGTGGTTTAATAATTTGCAGAGATCTCAATGCAAGCATGGGAATCAGAACCCTCGGACTGAGGGGGATAGCCTGTGGAGAACCGACCTCCGGCTTTGGCCTATGTCCAAAGCAAGCGCCGGTTCGTCGAAGCAGGAAGCCCCATCCTTTAGGGTGGGGAGGAAGTCACTTCGTTAGCCGCCTGAACCAAAAAATGTTTTTTCGAAGCCCTACAGCTCTACCATCTTAGCGCTGGTCACTCCCGGCACAGCACATAGCTTCTTCATGATCTCATCGGTTGCCAGATGATCCACACTCAGCACCATGAGCTGAGGTTTGCCCGCAGCTATGCGGCCCACATGCATTCCGCCGATGTTGATCTCACCCTCCCCCAGAACCACGCAGCACGGGCCGATGATATTGGGCCGATCCTCGATGATGGCCAGCACCATATCACCCTCGGTGGGGATGTAGGTATGGTATTCGTTGAGCTGAACGATTCGCTTCTCCTTGTTTCCGGAGACCGTGCCCTGCACGACCGTCACCGCACCGTTCTTGGTCAGCTTCATGGTGATGGAATTGCTGTATCCGTTAGCAGATTCAGTCTTGCTCTCCAGGAGCTTGACGCCCATCTCCTTAAGCGTCCTCTGAGCATTGACGAAGTTGACTGAGCCATCTCCCATGAGGCAGCCGAGCAGACCGATGATAGCGGATATGGTAACCGGCCTGGTGTCCTTCTCGGCCAATGTTCCGCTGTAAATCAGCTCCAGAGCCTCAAAGCCGGTTCCTACAAGCTGACCGAGCAATGCGCCCATCTTCTCTGCCAATTTCATGAACGGCTCCATGACGGCCAGAGTCTCGGGAGATATAGCCGGCATGTTGATGGCATTGGTGGGTAGACCCCCACTGGCGATGGCCAGAATCTGATCCGCCACAGCCAGGGCCACATTGACCTGCGCCTCGGCAGTCGAGGCTCCCAGATGAGGAGTGACGATGATCTTCTCTTGATCCAGCATGGGATTTCCGGTAGGAGGCTCCTTGGTGAAGACATCTACGGCGGCACCTGCCACCTTTCCGTCAGCAACGGCTTTGGCCAGAGCGGCTTCGTTGATGATCCCGCCACGAGCGCAGTTGACGATGCGCACGCCGGGTTTCATGATATTGAACTCCTCCTCGTCGATGAGGTTTCTCGTCTCGTTGGTGAGGGGCGTATGCACCGTGATGAAGTCGCCGCCGCGAAGAACCGTCTCCAAGTCACCCAGGGTGATACCCATCTCACGGGCCCGCTCCTCTGTAACAAAGGGATCGTAAGCCAGAATTTGCATGCCGAAAGACTTCATGCGCGTCGCCACTTCCGCTCCTACCCGGCCAAGGCCCACCACGCCTAGAGTCTTGTTAAAGAACTCAACGCCGGTGTATTTCTTGCGGTTCCATTCGCCCTTATGCAGCGCTGCATTAGCCTGGGGGATGTTTCGAGCCAAGGCCAGCATCATGGCGATGGTGTGCTCGGCGGCAGAGATGGTGTTTCCTCCCGGAGTATTGAGCACGATGATGCCCCTTTTTGTAGCGGCCTCCACATCCACATTATCAATGCCTACTCCTGCTCTGCCAACGACCTTGAGCCGGTCTGCGGCTTTAATGACATCAGCAGTGACCTTGGTTCCGCTGCGGATGACCAGAGCATCATAATCCTTTATCTTCTCGATAAGCTCCTCTGGAGATAGATTGGTGATGACATCAACGTCTGCTCCCGATAAAAGCCTCTTTACGCCTTCTTCGGCCAATGAATCACTGACAAGAACCTTCATGAGCATTCCTTCTGGACGGCTTAAGATCTACAAGGATTTGATTCTTTCGAGACCATTCAACTCTTGACAATTCGGATTCTTCTTTGGCCGCTCAAGAACCGTCTCAGGCCAAAAAGGCCGCCGGCTAAAAGGAACAGAATCAATCCCGCAGCCCCCAGGTACAGCCATGGAAAAGACGATTCCTGGCCTACGTAAATCAGTAAGGCGAGATCCTGGTTCCTTGTCTGTGCATCCTGCGCGTCTCGGTAGGATATCCGGCAGGGCAAAGCATAGTAACCTGAGGTTGCATTTCCGTCCGTGAATACCGACAGCCTCAACTGAGCGCTCTCGCCCGGATCAAGGCTTGCTTTCTCCTGGCCGTTTTCAACCATGAGAAACGGGGAGATGGGGCGGGCCAGCATCTGAATATCCCGTGCAGGCTCGTCGCCCCGGTTGACCAAAAAGATTTCCAAGCTCGATTCAATTCCCGGAAGCGTCTCGCTCTCCGATTCTTCCAGCTCGATCTTCGGCCCCGCCACCAGCTTCGCCTGCAAGGGCAACTCTTGTGAAGCTCTTTCATAAGCAAAGACAAAATTGGGAATGCTCTTCTCCCCCGAGTCTGTCACCTGGATTAATCGGGAGTAGTTGAGAGATAATTTTAGAGGATAAATTCCCAAAGGTGCACCCTCAGTCAGGGCCATGAACTGCACAGTCACATTCTCCCCGGCGGCCAGAAGGCCGGCATTCTGCTGCTCTGAGAAGATCCTGATTCTGTCATCGGAGCTTTTAAGCTCGGCTACAATATTGCGGGCACTCTCTTTATTGAACCCAGGCTCAACCGCATCTTTGGGGGGCGAAGCATTGTTTTGCAGCACAACGAAAATGCTGGATGGCTGGCCATCCTCCAGATTGCCGCGGATCGATGAGATTTGCAGACGAGGGCCCTCGTCTGCGCCGGTCCTTACCCCACTGGAAAAGCCGGTCGGCAGAAAAAGAAGGAGCAGAAAGAGAAGAAGGATAAATCGGCAGAGGATCCTTGCGGCTTTCATCAATCCAGATAGAGCAACTGTACCTTTTTATCTCTGCTGGCCTGAAGACACAAGGCATAAATTTCATTGTCTGTAGGCAATATTTTCCAGCCTGCCGGCGTGGGCGCACCTCCCAACTGCTTTTAAGTCTGCCGCTGCGATTTGCGCAGCCTCGTTTGCATGAAGGCCCTCGTGCACCACCCCGCAGATGCGGCGGGTGATGAGAGCGGGACTATCGTGCTGGAAGACGTTCCTGCCGATGGCCACACCCCGCGCTCCAGCCGCTATTGCTCCTTCGACCATTTTGAGCAAGTCCAGCTCCGACTCCACCCTCGGTCCGCCAGCAATGACCACCGGAACGGGGCAGCATTCAACCACGCGAGCGAAGCTGTCCTGGTCTCCGGTGTAGTTGGTCTTGATAATATCCGCGCCAAGTTCTGCTCCTACCCTTGCTGCATGAGCGATGTACTCCTCTGAGTATTCGTCTTTGATCTTTTTTCCCCGCGGATACATCATGGCCAGGAGCGGCATGCCCCATTCTTGACAGTTCCTGGATACCTCGCCAAGTGTTGAGAGCATGTGGCTCTCGTCTTTTGCACCGATATTGACATGGATGCTTACGCCGTCTGCGCCGATCTTGAGTGCCTCTTCAACCGTTGCCACCAGCACTTTGTTGTTGGGGTCGGGCCCCAGAGCCGTGGAAGCGGACATATGGATGATCAGTCCCAAATCCCGGCCGTAGCCGCGATGGCCGAATACGGCTGCGCCTTTGTGAACTATGGCGGCGTCCGCACCGCCGGAGGCCACGGCATCGGCGATGGCCTTGACGCTTCTAATGCCCTTGATGGGACCGACGGTCACCCCGTGGTCCATGGGAATTATAACTGCGTTTCCTGTCTTGCGATTGAATATCCTCTCCATGCGAATTGATGATCCTCTCAAAATTGTCCATCTCCGTTTTTCTGTATGTTTTGAGTATGACTTTCCCACTTGAGTTTCAATGTATTGTATAGTACATCAAAGTACTTTTTGATGCTATGATGTACATGGTGGGTGTATTTATAGCTTGCCTTCCTCAGCAAGCCTGAAATAGTGGCAAGGTGCCCTATCCTGAGAGTGAATTCAATTATGGGCGGCAGTTTATCCCGATTTAATCAACTGAGAAAGGCAAGCAGCGCAGCATTGATATTCTCCCTGCTGGCCGTCTTTTTCCAAAACTTTCTGGTAATATCGGCTATGGCCGGCACAGAGACCGGCGAGTTCTGTCCTACCTGTCCGGATTGGACCGATCTGGATGGCTGGCTGGCCAAAAAGGATGCCTATGAGCGGGCCCAAATGAGCAGCCAGCAGGGCGGCAGCCAGACGGCTGTCCAGATAAACGGGCAGACAAGCAATACCGCAGCCAATGCGAAGGCCGATCCTCCCCAGAAGAGCTATGCTCAGCCCGATCTCATCACCAGCCCCTCATCAATCAAGAGCGATCAAGTTGCAAGCGATCAGGTTATTCTGGATGTAAGGCCAGAAGCTGATTATCTCTCCGGGCATATTCCCCAGGCGAGAAGCCTGTATTGGAAGGATATGCAGAAAAACGGAGTTCTTGATCCGGCTCTCGCCAAGGGTGCGCTGGAGCGGGCCGGAGTAAACGAGAATGACCGGCTGCTCATCTACGGAGACTCCGGCGAAGGTGCTTATTTCGTCTTCTGGGCTCTGAATTACCTGGGGCATGAGAATGTGAGCCTGGTGGACGGCGGCGCAGATGCAGCCCAGGCTGCGGGCCTCGCCTTCACCATGAATGCGCCCTCTCCCCCGCCATCCAACTACACCGCTCGCATCGAGCCCTGGCTTCTGGTGACCGCCGACAACCTGGAGAGCATGCTACAGCTATCTGATGCCCGGGTCTTGGATGCACGGGACTTTTTCGAATACGGCCAGAGCAGGCTGGGCAATGAGTCGATCTGCCTTAGTCAGGATAAGCTCTATGAAAATTCCCGAGTCAAAGATGCCGGCACGCTGGAAGATCTCTTCGACCGTCGCCTGGAGAAGTCAGGGACGGCCATCGTCTACGGCACACCGCAAGCCTACTCTCTATTCTACAGCCTGAGGCTCATGGGCTACAATGCCACACTGCTGGAAGGCGACTGGTGGAAAAAGACGAAATGGGCGGTGAGCAACATAAGGTAAGGGGCATTCTCACTATTTTTGTCTCTTACCTTTTTCCATTAGTTATCACTCAATGCTTTTCAGCAACGCCTTCACCGCCATTTCGACAGCCTGGGCAGAGCCGCCCTGGGGCGACCAGCCCAGTCTCTTGATCTTCTCAATGGAGAGCTGCATAACCTTGACATCACCCTTCCAGCCCCGGCCATCCACGCCGCCCGTGTAGCGATATAAAACATCTCTGAGGCCCATCTGCCCGGCCACGATATCTGCAATCTCCGTTACATCCACCGCGTCCTCGGTGCCGACGTTGAAGACATTGACCTGCTCGTTTGAGTGCTCTACGCAGCGACGCATGGCCTGCACGCAGTCTCTGACCTCCAGGTAGGACTTCTTCTGCTTGCCTGACCCCAGGATCTCCAGCTCTCGTGGATTTTCCTGCAGCTTTCTGATGAAATCCACCAGCACGCCGTGCGTGCCTCGTTCTCCCACAATATTGGCAAAGCGATAGATCCAGGACTGCATATCGAAGGTATGGCAGTAGGAGGAGATGAGCGCCTCGCAGGAAAGCTTTGAGGCACCGTAGAGTGATATAGGCAGAAGCGGTCCGTAGTCTTCTGGTGTGGGCACCTCTGTCGCTTCGCCGTAAACTGTGGAGGTGGAGGTAAAGGCTATCCTTTTGACGCCGCTCTTTCTCATGGCCTCTAGAAGGTTGCAGGTGGCCAGCACATTTTGCTCCAGGTGCACAGTGGTGTTTTCTGCGCCCAGCTTCACATCCGGATTGGCAGCCAGGTGAAAGACCAGATCCACTCCGTTCAGGGCCTTTTCCAGAGCACCGGGGCGAAGCAGGTCGGCTTCAATAAGACGGAAATTGGGATTATTGTGGTGCAAGGCAAGAAACTCACGCTTTCCCGAGCTGAAGTTGTCGAGAACGGTTATCCTATTTTCCGCCAGCAGAGCCTCTAGAAGATGGCTGCCGATGAAGCCGGCACCGCCGGTGATGAGAATCGATTTCTCTTTCAACGTTAACAAGTCTCTTGGCATCAGTTCATGTTTTTTTGCAGTTTTGTATGATATAGATTTTCCTGGGCCTTGCCGCACTCTTGCATTGGACCCGTGAGTCAATTAGCTGACATAACCTATTTATTGTAAGCAACATGCCTTTCATCAGGGATTGAAATGGATGAAAAGTTATTAAGAATGACTCTTGTGCTGATGGCGCTATCCGTTTTATGCAGCGCTATCGGGGCAGCCGAAGGAGAGAGGCTGAGGCTGGCTACTACTACCAGCCTGCAGGATACCGGTCTCTTGGATGTGATCAAGGACAAGTTTGATGAGAAGTATAATGTTTCATTGGACGTGGTCTCCGGCGGAACCGGCATTGCCATCCAGTATGGAGAGAGAGGCGACGTGGATGTCCTTATCGTCCATGACAAGGAACGAGAACTGAAATTTATCAAGGACGAACAGGGCCTGGAGAGAAGATGCATTGCCTACAACTACTTCTTCCTGGTCGGACCGAAGGATGATCCGGCAGGTATCAAGGGAATCAACGCTTCTGAGGCTCTTGCCGTCATCAAGGAGAAAGGCTTAGCCGACCCCTCCAAGGTAATGTTTGTCTCTCGGGGCGACAACTCCGGCACCCATGCTCGCGAGAAGCTGCTCTGGAAGAAGGCCGGCTACAATTACTCTGCCGTAAACTCTTCCGGTCCCTGGTACATTGAGGCCGGACAGGGTATGGGCGCAACCCTAAATATGGCCAATGAAAAACAGGCCTACACGCTCTCGGATATGTCCACTTTCATGGCATATCAGGGAAATTTGACGCTGGTCCCATTAATTGAAGGCGGAAGCGACCTGCTCAATGTCTATGTGGCCATGGCCGTAAATCCCAAGAAACATTCGGGAGTAAACTGTGAGTTGGCCAATGAATTCATCAACTATCTGGTCTCAGATGAAGGGCAGGACCTGATTGCATCCTATGGCACAGAGAAATTCGGCAAGCCACTCTTCTCGGCGGCCAGAGGAAACTGCGATCTGATCGGCTGCGCAGCCGCTGAGTGCGCTGTTCCCACCAGCGCCTCCTGCGCTGCTGCATAAAGCTAGGGTGAAGAGGGTTGGAAGAGATCTACAGAGGCCTCTTGCAGGCCCTTGAATTAATTGCAGCGAGAGACCCCCAGGTGGTCGAGATCACCATAAGGTCCATATTTATCTCGCTCTCTTCCGCCGCCCTGGCAGGTATCATCTGCATTCCTCTGGGCGGCATCATCCAGTTTCGAGCGTTTTGGGGCAAAAGAGCGCTGATAAATCTAATTCAGACTTTCTACAGCCTGCCGACGGTGACCGTTGGCCTGCTGGTCTTTTTGCTAATCTCCCGCTCGGGGCCATTAGGTTCTCTCAATCTGCTTTTCAGCCCGAGCGGCATGATTCTCGGCCAGGCCATTCTCGTCTGCCCCATCATGATTGGGCTGACCATCACTGCGCTGGCGGGCGTCGGTCCCCAGATCAGGGATACAGCTAAATCGCTAGGCGCGACGGAGATACAGATAATAATAACTGTTATAAAAGAAGCACGAGTGGCGGTTATTGCGGCAGTGCTCCTGGGATTTGGCCGGGCACTCTCCGAAGTAGGCGTGGCTATGATGATCGGCGGGAATATCCGGGGCTATACTCGTGTTCTAACCACTTCCATAGCCTTAGAGACCTCTATGGGCAATCTGGAGCTTTCCATGGCTCTGGGAATTATCCTCATATCCATCTCTCTGGCGATCAACCTCTTGCTCAATAGATTTCAGGGGAAATAAGAATGGCTTTCCTGGAGGTACGCTCTCTAAGTAAAAGCATCGGCTCAACAGAGATTCTCCACGAAATCAACCTGACAGTGGAGCGGGGCGAGATCCTGGGACTGATCGGCCCCACCGGTTCGGGAAAAACGACACTGCTGCGCCTTATTAATCTCCTCGATGAACCCTCCGCGGGTTGCATCCTCTTTGACGGCAAAGAAGTCTCGGGAAGGCCGGAGAAAGAGGGCCTTGCCGTACGGCGCAAGATGGCCATGGTCTTTCAAAAGCCGGTTATGTTCAAGGCCGGCGTGGAGGAGAATGTCTCCTACGGCTTGAGGATGCGAGGCAGTCAAGGAAGAGATGGAAAAATAAGTATGAGTGCCAGGGTAAAAGAAGCTCTGGCAATGGTCGGATTGTCGGGCCATGAGAGACGCGATGCCAATACCCTATCAGGAGGTGAGATGCAGAGAATTGCCCTGGCCAGAGCTCTAATCCTCCAGCCGGAGCTTCTCCTGCTCGACGAGCCGACCGCCAATCTGGACCCCAGGAGCGCCGCATCCATCGACAGCCTCTTGCACAGTCTGGCCGGGAGCAGGACGGCGGTAATTATAGCTACCCATAACATGGAGCAATGTCGCAAGCTGGCCGACAGGGTAGCCTTGCTACAAGCCGGCAGGCTGGCGGCTCTGGGCAGAAGCGAAGAGATAACCATGCCCTGGTGACAGGTAGAATGGTGACTGCCGGAAGGATGCTTTTATCATCTTGTAAGACCATTTTTACCTTGCGACTAAATGATGCCCGAATCAATTGACGAAGAATCCCTGGATTCGTTTCTTACAAAAAGACAGATCATGGTGCTGCAGATGCGGCTTTCCGGCCAGTCCCAACAGGAGGTAGCCGACAGCTTGGGCACCACTCGCTCCAACATCAGCATACTGGAGAAGAGAGCCCATCAGAACATCGCCCGAGCGGAGCGAACATTGCAGCAATGGATGATGCTGCGCGCTCCCATATCCTTGCAGGCGAAGGAGGGAACGGATGTCTTCGAGCTGCCCAAGATGATATTTGCCGCAGCGGACGAAAAACATATGCGTCTGCCCATCACATCTCTGGATATCGTGGTGCAACTGCGACGAAAAGCTCCCCGGCTCTTTAAGAAAAGGGCGCTGGAAAAAGATGCCAGAATCTTTGTGACGGAAGAAGGGGAGGTGCTGGTGGAAGGGCTGGAGGAGAGATGAATGCTTGACCATTTCCTTCTGCCTGTGCAATAAAGAAGTAAAATCTATAGTAGATACATATACCCAGGTTAAGACTAAGTTATTTATTCCCGTAGATTCAAAATACCCAAAATTCTAAGAGGATACGCAATGAAAAGATATATTGCAGCCATATGCTTCTGCCTTGTTCTGCTGATCGGGCAAGGTGTCGCAAATCCTGGGCCGATTCGTATCGGCCATGGCCTTATCGGCAACCTGAATCCTCATGAAACAGGTGCTATTGTTTTGGGTTCCTGTTTCGATCCCAATCAGGGAACCTACGATAACTATTGGAGCTCTGAATACCGGATATTTGACTTGTGGCGCTATATGCCACCAAGATATTCATATATCAATAATTTTAAAAATATAAATCCTGAATATTGGTATAAGTGGCATAGATATTGTGGATATATTCCTGAAAACATATACCTGTAGGGTCCCGAATGTTGGACTTATATAGAGACTGACTTTCCAATGAATGCATTTTCTTAAGCTTCATAGCGATATTCCATTATCTTATTCCACATTGGCCGCATTCCTTTCGGCCATGCCAAAACATTCTAAAAAAATTTGAAACATAACATTTAAATAGTTAGAATAGTAGTATTATGTTTCAAAAAAAAATTGGAGTGAGATTATGGACAAAGGAACAAGCAAGGAGAAAGTTCTCATTGTTGGATGCAAAATCGACATGATAGATAAATGCGTAGCATGCAGTCGTTGTTTAAAAGCATTCAATGACAGAAGTGATGAGTTTGCGGGTCTAGGCCCGAATGCCGAACTCGTCGGATTGCTTGATTGCGGAGGTTGCCCTGGCATCGCTATGGTACCAAGGCTTAATGAATTCAAATTTTGGAATCAACCACCCATGGGAGACCTACCGACCCATGTGTTCATAGGCATTTGCATTACGAGAAAGAACAACGCAGGCGAGTATATCTGTCCCTATGCAAAAAATATCATCGAAACAATTAATACCAAGATGGAAGTGGACCCGGCAACAGGTACTGATCCGACCAAGAAATTCCATGCACACGAAGGGACACACTCCAAAGGCAAGCAGAATCTCCATCCGTAGCTCTCAGAAGACATGAATTAGAATCGACTGCAATCTGAATAAATATTATTCTATTTTTCATTCGTATTTTGTAATTTATTCAAAAAGAAGCAAATAAGGAGACAGCAAGATATTTTTGCGGCTCTCATCGCAGATATTTGCTGCTGCCTCGAATCTTCGCAACATTTTGCGAGTGAAATTGTGGATCTATGCCCTTCTCTCGGATTGCATCACACTATCGTAGAGGCTGTTATCGAATAGGTCACTTTGGCCCATCATCTTCTGTATATAATTCATCGCATATTGGGCTTTTGCATATTCCAGTGTGTCGTTGACAAGTAGATGCGGGTCACTCATCCATTTACCATCCCAGGTTTTTATGGAGTATTTGATCATCTCCAGATCCTGTCCCGTGCGATTAGAGTAAATCTCTGCAGCTTCCATGGGATGGGCATTGGCATAATCCGTGGCGTTCATATGGGTACGAATTATCTGTTCTACCAGCTCCGGTTCCTCTCTAATCAGCTTGCCGCTGACGATTATGGCACAACATGCATGATTGGGTTTCATCTCGCCTGAGTACACCCGGGACTTGCCCTTTTTCTCCAACTCAATCATAGCAGGACCTGGTTCCGGGAGGAATACCCCATCTACTTTTCCGGCAAGCATGGCGCTTACAGCATCGCCCGGCCCCATGTATGTGATATTGACCTCAGAGGTGCCTACCCCATTATTTTCCAGCCATACCTTCAGCAGAGTATCCTGGGCCGTGCCTGCCGGGAAGGTCCCGATATGTGATCCTCGTAGAGATTGGGGCCCATCATAATTAAAATCGGGCCTCAATATGAGGGTTGAGCCATTGGTATTTACAGCAACCACAATTTTCGCATCCAGACCTGTGGAAACAGGACGAATAAATGGTGCAGTACAGATATAGGCCATGTCTATGTCTCCGGCCTTCATAGCCTCAAGCTCAGAACCGCCAGATGGATATCCAAATTCCTTTACATTTGTGATCCCAAACGGCAATAGATCTTTCTGCCACCAACCCTTCACCTGCGCGATCATTTCTGCCACATGATGAGTTGTCGGCTGGTAACCTATGCGAAGAATGGTGACCATTTCCGTCTTATTCTCTGGAGACGAAATGCATCCAAGGGAAAAAAGCACAACCACGACGAGCATAGCGATGAGAATAATTGGAGTAATAGTTTTCAAAAATCATCACCTTTATACGTTACTATTACTCGTTCATTGGTAATAACCTTTTGGTGTGTGTCCTGGCTCAGCACATAAGGAGAAATGACTCACATGGCAAGAATTCAATCTGCATTGCAGAGCCCTCGCAGGTCTTATATCTCTGAATAACCCCGCCACAAAGGGCAAATGATCTTTCGAAGAATCTCCAGGTTTGTTCATCCAGAGGATAATCTCTATCAGTTCTCGGGACAGCTATACATACAGAGACCCAGCCCAGATTGCTGGAAGTAATTATTTGTATCTCTGTTGCTACAGCACTTGCAAGCCGCTCCAATAAGTCGATCAAAGCGTCACGGAAACGCTCTTTATCCATGCGCACTAAGGGCAAGTTTTTGTCAGCTTTGAACTTCAGAGTCAGTCTCTCCAGCAAATTGACATAAGCTATCCTCGCCCTGAGAGCCCGGAGGTAGTCTTCATATGAACCTGCACATAAGATAGCATCATCCTCATAAGGCCGAGATAGTGAAAAATCCAGGACCGCTTTTATAATTGCATTTAGGTCCACATCGTCTGCATAATAAGTAGGCTTAAACCCACGATAGGTGACTGTATAGTCATTTAGCATTCTGTTAGCTCTTCTCAGAAGAGAGCTGTCCAGAAACGATCCGATCTCTTTGCTCTCAAAAACCTGATCCAACTTTTTTATGATCTGCCCTGCTTTGTGCACCAAATCCCAATCAAGCTTCTTGCCCATATGCAATTCCTCCACAAAGCAGTTGAATTCAAAGAAAAGCTCATCAATTTTAGTTACATTAATGAGTTTATGCATGTCATCTGCATCCCCACTTTCTTCCAGCCATTCGAGCACTTGGGAGACATAAGCCAATCTGCCAATTATTATAGTAAAAAGCCTCTCCAGCTCTCTCATCAAATCTTCGGCATAAATTGCAGTATTCCTGGCCCAATGCTGGGTGATTTCCTCCAGGCCGGAGAGGGAAAGTGCATCCTGATACATGGATCGCAGAGTATTCCATGCCGTATCGACATCGACAATTCGGCCATGTCCGGAGCAGCAATAGCTGATATTCCTTTTTTCAAGGATCCACATGATTTTATAAATTGATTTTATTAAGGCAGACTGATTCCAGCCGTATGCTCCTGCCATTCCCGGATTAGGGGCGAAGAAAAGATCTCCGGTAAAAAGCAGACCCCCAACCCTCAGGCATAGGCTGTCCGGGCTGTGACCGGGGATGGAGTATATCTCAAGCAAGTTCCCATTGCCCATTGAGATTGTTTGGCTTTGCAGTACAGGACCATAACGTATTTTGATGGAGTCTACATAATAGGAGAACTTCCACCCATTTAATTCAATCTCGAGCGCTCCGCCAATAAGAAGATCCATTCTGGAAAGCAGTTTGATATCGACGGTAATGGGAGCCATTTCTTTCCCGAGAAGGCCTGCCAGAGTCAATTCTGCGTCCTGCCTTATCAGAGCATCTGCTCCAATCTCCTGAGCCGCCACTGCAATGTTGCCCAGATTTTTGATCCTTCTGAGACGATTTAATTGAAAACAATGGTCCAAATGAGCATGGGTCAGATATACGATCACCGGCCTAGGCTTCTCACTGAGCATAATCGCAACGATCTCTGCAAGGCAGTCGAGCTGGTCTTCCAGGGCACCGGGATCTATTAGTGCGATTTGATCTTCGCCTGATAGTATGAACGAATTGGAGGACATGAGGTCTATCTTTCGAATGTAAGGATAGAACTTCATGCCCTTGGTTCCGGGAATAGGTTGTATAGTATTGGGGGAGATCATAATAATCATCAGGTGCTACGTGCTACGAGAAGTAAAATATATAATGGATATATTACATATTTAACAATTACGTTAAAATAGGCAGAAGTGCAATAGTCTGGTATGGACTTTGCGTCCGATGGATCATTGCATTAGCTTCTTTGATCCATATCAATTGGCCAGCGCTTAAATTTCTGGATTTGGCATTCATCCGGGAGGAAAAAGGGATATGAATCTGCGCGAGAAGACACTAATTGTCATGGGAGTATTCCTCATCCTCGTGGTTCTGATCCTGTACATCACTGCCCAAATGGAGTTGTTTCTGGGTTTTTCGAAGCTGGAAGAAGAAGTGATGCATAAGGACGTTGAAAGAGCCTTAAACGCTATATCAAATGATCTGGATAGCATGGATGGGCTGGCAGATCATTGGGCAACCAGAAATGATACTGTTGCATTCCTTAAAGCACATGACCTATCATTCGTTGAGAATTATCAAGAGGAACTCGCAGATGAGAGCTTGAGCAATATGGGAATCAACTTGCTGCTCTTCATGGATTCTTTTGGGCAAATGGCATTCATCAGATACCTGGACGAAAATGCAAGCCGCATGGAGATCCCCTCCGACCTGTCAGATCAATTATCCTTTTATGGATTTTGTCCGGGGTGCCTGGATAAACAGAGCAAGTATTCCGGGATTATTCAAATTTCCAATCAGCCCATGCTTGTAGTCACCAATCCCGTAATCATGAGAAAAGGAGACGGTTCCTCTGCAGGCAGGGTGGTATTGGGGCGCTTTCTGACCAATAAAGAGATTGCCAGGTTATCCAAGACCACTCAATTGCATATAACAATTAAGTCATTGAATGATGATAAGATGCCTCCAGACTTCAAGGAGGCTAAACTCTCTTTGCCAGGTAATGATTCAGTGCTGGTCAGGAATTTAGATAATGACTCTATTGCAGGATATGCCCTCTTGACCAATATATACAGTAATCCGCTATTGATACTGAGAATAGATTCAACACGTGCGATCTATATGCAAGGTTTGAAGAGCCTGCGCAGTTTTGCAATCTTATTCACTCTGGCAGACATTTTTCTATTCATGCTTACTTTACTTTTCCTGGATCGTTTCGTTCTATCCAGGCTGAGTGTCCTTACCACAGGAGTTGCCAAGATCGGCAAGAGCCAGAACATGGCCTCCCGCCTTATGATCCAGGGGAAGGACGAGCTGTCCGGCCTGGCCTCATCCATTAATGGGATGCTCGATGCTTTGGAGCAGGCTCATGAAGAGATCATCAATAGCGAAAAGCGCTACAAAGCAGTGGTTGAAGAGCAATCGGACTTGATTTTAAGAACATTGACTGACGGAACAATAACCTATTGCAATGAGATCTTCTGCAGATTTTTCTCAAATAGCCAGGATAAGATAGTCGGAAATGGAATTGATAGTCTGATCCCAAACGAAGATCTGCAGCCGGCGGTAGACATGGTCAGCGAGCTGATGCCTGATAACTCTACGATATCATTTGTTAGCCTATTTATGAGGCCGGAGGGGCGACGTTGGATCCAATGGACCAGCCATGGCATATTTGGCCAATCAGGATCTCTGATTGAGATTCAATCTGTTGGCAGGGACATAACTGAACTGAAGATGGCAGAAGAAGCCCTAAAGCAGTCGGAAAGACGGCAGGCCGAAATAATTGAATTCATGCCGGATGCCATACTGGCTATTGATCTGGACGGCAGGGTAATGGTCTGGAATAAAGCCATGGAGAGCCTTACAGGCGTCAAAGCGAATGATATGCTGGGCAAAGACAATTACGAGCATGCACTGCCCTTTTACGGATTTCGAAGACCGATTCTGGTAGACATGGTCTTAACACCATTCAGGCAATTTGAAAACGAATATGCGAGATTTAAAAAAGAAGGAAATGCGGTTTTAGGTGAGATATTTATCCCCAGTCTTGGGCCAACTGGGTCTTATCTGTTAGCAAAGGCAGCAACGCTATACAATGAGGCAGGCGAAAGAGTAGGAGCAATAGAATCCATAAAGGACATTACCGAACGAAGGAAAATGGAGCAAAAATTGGAGAGAACGAGGACGGAATTACATATTGCGGCAGATATCCAGAAGAGCTTCATTCCTAAAAAGACACCCGATATTCCTGAATTCGAGATAGAGGCGACGAGCATTCCCGCCATGGAGGTGGGCGGAGATTTTTATGATTTTATTGTTCAGCCTGATGGAAAATATGGTATTGTAATTGCCGATGTCGCGGGTAAAAGCATTCCAGCAGCTATTTTCATGGCGCTCTCCAGGACGATAATTCGAGCCAATGCCACGAATCAGTCCAAAGTGTCAAAGGTGGCCAGGAATGCCAACAAAATGATTGCTTCTGATGCACCGACAGGCATGTTTGTAACCCTAATTTACGGTGTCTTGGATGGAGAGACCTTATCGCTGCATTATGCAAATGCGGGTCATCCTCCACCTTTGCTCTTCAGATCGGCGAGCTGCACAATTGAAGAGGAAGCACCAATGGGAATTGTCATGGGTATTATTGACGACGCGCAATACAAGGAAAGTCGCATCAAATTCTCCTCCGGTGACATGGCTATCTTTTATACAGATGGGATTACAGAGGCTATGAACAACCAGGGAGAGCTATATGGAGTAGAACGTCTCATGGAAGTCATTAAAGAGAATTGTCTGCTAGAGACGAAAGAAATTTTGAATAATATACTCGCAGACATATCTAAGTTTAGCCAAAACACTGAGCAGCATGATGACATTACTTTGATGATAATAAAGGCCATAGGTCAGCAGAAAGACCATTGCAGGACAAAGATGATTTCCGGCAAAGAAAATATGCCCAAGATCGTTAGCTATATTGACAAAAAGATGTCTGAAAGGGGCTTTGATAGAGAACAAATATTGGAGCTGCAGGTGGCAGTAGAAGAAGCGTATGTTAATATAACCAACCATGGATATAAAAAAGAAAAAGGTCCTATCTGGGTCACATTTGACTGCGGGAACAGATTCTTCAGGGTGACTCTTGAGGATGAAGCCCCTCGCTTTGATCCTACTCTGTTTATTAAGCGAGATCACGGTGGCAATATTCAAGATCATCCTGTTGGCGGATGGGGCATAAATCTTATGAGGTCACAAACGGATGAAATGAGATACGAGTATAAGAATAATAAAAATCGATTAGTCTTGATAAAAAATAGAAAGCTCCACCCCATAAAATATGAAAAGGGATAAATGTCTAGAAACAGAGTCTGAAAGGATGGCGAGCCGATGCAAATTACTGAGAAAATAATAGAAGATGTCCATATTATCTCAATCTCAGGAAGGATCGATACGATTACCTCCAAGGATTTAGAGGCTAAACTGAAAGAAGCAATTGAGGAAAGAAAAGAGAAGATAATCATTAATTTGGCGGAAGTGGACTATATCAGCAGTGTAGGGTTAAGGGTTCTGTTAGCAGCTTTAAAGGGACAGAAACAGAATCAGGGATCGATTCCGCTTGTATCTCTGCAGCCTTTTGTGCAAAATATATTTAAGATAACAGGATTAGATAAGATGTTTCAGATATTTCCTACGGATGAAGCTGCATTTCAGAGTCTGACGTTAGTTGAAGTCTCGCGTTAAAAGAATTAAAAAATTAGGACTAAATTTATGAAGATAACTGAAAAAAATCTCAATAATATCCAGTTAATAGCGATCTCCGGAAGAGTTGACGTAATATCTGCAAGTGATCTTGAGATATTTCTCAATAAATCAATGTGCAATAATTCCAGAATGATCTTTGATCTATCCGATACGGAGTACATAAGCAGTTCAGGTTTGCGTGTCTTCATTGCGGCCCTCAAGATCTTGAAGACAAAAAATGGCGAAATGAGGCTAGTATCACTTCAACCTGTTGTCAGAAATATATTGGATATATCGGGCCTCTCGAATATATTTTCCATACATCATAATCTTAAAGAGGCCATGGATAGCTTTGACTAGATATTCTTAAAAAAGTTGGAAATTATGGCATATTTATTTCTTGGATCTGACAACGAGCACGGGCCGCTGCCCCATCCTGGCCACATCGGATACTACGCTGCCAATGGCAACTTCATCCAGCCAACCCTTACCATGAGAGCCCAATGCAATCAAGGAAGCTTCTTCCGTCTCCGCTACGGAAAGGATCCTATCGACAACTCCACCTACTGCTGCCATGTGAGTAGGTTCTACTTTGACCATGCCGCCTGAGCCATAGGTTCTTGGCTCTTCAGCTGCTGCGGACACTGCTAATGCTCTGGCGCTAATTCCGGCTGCGGCAAGATCTGCCTTCATCTCATCTAGCTTTTCGTGTGCAATCTTCAGAGACGCATCCAACTGGGATTGTTTTTCTCCCTTGGCCACAACATTGAGCAGCAGTACATTGTTTGTGAGCTTCGCCTCTTTTATCTTCTGGATTGCTGCATTTCCTGCGGGTGAGAAATCGGTAGGTGTCAAGACGTTCTCGAAAATGCGCGAGCAGAATTTTCCCAGTTCTTCTTTTTCCTCGTCCAAAGTCCTATAGCGCATGATGAGAAGGTCTTTGTCGCCATAGCGAAGAACGCCGCTGGAGACGCTGCCTAAGAGCAGGCCCTGCCACATGCTTCTTCCCCTCGCCCCCATCACCACGAGCGAGACATTTTCCTCCCTGGCTACATGTCTGATTACCACATATTCAGGTGTCTCTTCCGCGATCTCCGCCCTTACCGTTACCTTCAAATTGGAGTCTTCTAAGGCCTTTTTGGGGACCTCCATTTGGTCTTTCGCTTGCTTGATCTCATCTCCGGGAGACCAGAGATTCTAATCAGTATAACTTTAGCATATTCTTGATTGGGAATTTATCGAATCGGTGAAGCGACGCAACAGTTATTAATGCCAACCAGACCTGTAGAATCCTGAATTTACCAGGCAAAAGGTGTCTGCAATCGCGCTTGATGAGATCATAATTCCGCTGCTGGCCGTCGGGCTGGCTGAGATGGGTGACAAGACGCAGCTGTCCATTCTGCTGCTCTCTTCCCGAACACGTGAATACTTTCGACTTCTCCTGGGTGTGATGCTGGCATTTCTTCTGGCGGATGGAATTGCCATACTGGTGGGATCATGGGTGACTGACGTCATTCCCACACATCTGGTGAAGCTCGTCAGCGGATTGGTTTTTATCCTCTTTGGCATACTGATATTAAAGGGAGGTCAGGAAGATGTTGAGGAGAGCAACCTCTCCGCTAAGAGAGCCTTTGCATCTGGATTCTCCATGATCTTCCTCTCTGAGTGGGGGGATAAGACCCAGATCGCTTCTGCCCTCTTTGCCACAGAATACGATCCCAGAATGGTTTTCATCGGCGTCATGATTGCGCTATTGCTTCTATCCATCATGGCCATATTCCTGGGCAAGTACCTCTCCAGCCGGATCGATCGCAGAGTGATTACCAAAGCGGGCGGCGCCCTATTCTTGCTGATCGGCCTGTCGTTCCTGATATCTGCCGCAACATCATCTGCGTTTGTCAATATGATTTGAAAAAAAGTTGTCATTTTGGATAACTCCGCAGCTTTGCGGCGGAGTTATTCAAAATCGTCTTCAGAGGATTATCTCAATGTCCAGTTCTTCTGCCAGCTCTTTGTAGCGGTTCCTGATGGTAACCTCAGTCACACCCGCCACATCGGCTACCTCGCGCTGCGTCCTTCTGTCACCGCAGAGGATTGAAGCGATGTAAATTGCGGCAGCTGCCACGCCCGTGGGCCCGCGCCCGCTGGTAAGCTCCTTTTCTGCTGCCTGACGCAGGATCTCAATTCCCTTGGCCTGCACCTCGCCCTTCAGATTCAGACCTGAGCAGAAGCGTGGGATGTAGTCAATGGGGCTTGTCGGCATGAGCTTGAGTGCCAGCTCGCGAGAGACAAATCTATAGGTCCTGCCGATCTCCTTTCGAGAAACCCTGGAAACCTCTGCAATCTCGTCCAGAGTGCGGGGCACATTGCACTGCCGGCAAGCCGCATAAAGCGCTGCTGCGGCCACCCCCTCAATGCTCCGCCCGCGAATGAGGTTCTTGTCCACGGCTTTTCTGTAGACAACGGCTGCCGTCTCTCGCACGTTTCTGGAAAGACCAAGGGCAGACGCCATCCTATCCAATTCCGAAAGAGCGAATGCCAGGTTTCTCTCGGTGGCATTGCTGACCCTGATGCGCCGCTGCCACTTTCTCAGACGGTACAGTTGGGCGCGGTTCTTGGAGGATATGGTCTTGCCGTAGGAGTCCCTGTTCCTCCAGTCGATCATGGTGGAGAGGCCCTTATCGTGGATGGTGTAGGTCATGGGCGCTCCAACCCTGGACCTCTTCATGCGCTGGTCGTGGTCGAATGCTCTCCACTCCGGCCCCTGGTCGATGAAGTTCTCGTCGATGACCAGACCGCAATCTGAGCAGACCAGCTCGGCGCGCTCATAGTCGCGCACAAGGGTGTGGCTCTTGCACTCCGGACACTCCACTGTGAACTTCTCGAACTCGTCTACCTTCTCTTTCTCGCGCTTGAGCCGGGTCCTTTCCTTGAGCTTTTCCGGCTCCGCCCTCTCTATCTCTCTCAGCTTCTCAATCTCTTCCACTTGCTATCTCTCCCCGGCGCCTCGTCGATATAGAGCTTCTTTCCGACGTGGGCAGCGGCATCTACACCTCTATTTGGTCGAACAATGATGTACGGATGATTAATGGGGCCGAATATATCGAAAACCTTTCCGACTCTGGTCCTCTTCTGATCCACAACCCAGGAATTGGTTCTGGGGATATTGGTCTCGCTTCCAACAGTCTGCTCGCTTTGGAGAATCAATTTATTCTGTACAACATGAAGAGCGGTGCCTAATCTCTTCAAGAGGCCACCTCATCTATATAGATGCAGAACTGATATATAAGCATTCCGAAAACCATTTATAAATGTCTATTTTCAGGCGGTATCCGCCTAAAGGTTTATCACCCTAGTCCTGTAACCAGTTATATAATGTTCGAACAGCTTCCAACCGTACCCACATCAGAAGAGCTTTTAAATAAGTCCTTTAGGCGTGCCTCTCGTGCCACAGATGACGAGTCCATGGTGCAAAACGCCGGCAATATTCTCTCCGACAATCTCAGCAATCTGATCAAGAAATTCCCCTCCTTTGAAAATCTGCCGCCCTTCTACAGAGAGATGGCAGATATAATTGCGGGCGTGGATAAGATCCGCATCAGCCTTTCTCGCCTGGGCTGGGCATCCCGACAGATAAGACTGATCTCAAAAGAGTATGTAGGCACTATTAGAAGGTCTCGGGGTCTTGACACCACCCCCGCCCGAAAGTCGGCCTTCGGGCGCTACTCTTCGGTAATGAGGTCCATTGAGAAAGATCTGCTATTTTTAAACGAGGCTCGTAACCACCTTCGCAAGATGCCGACCATAGACCCGGCGGTGCCGACCATTCTCATAGCCGGCTACCCCAATGTGGGCAAGTCAAGCTTCATTGTACAAGTCACGGGAGCCCGGCCCGAGATCGCCAATTATCCATTCACCACGAGAGGTATCTTTGTAGGCCATTTCATGCGGGAAGAGCAAAAGTATCAGGTCGTGGATACGCCTGGACTGCTTGACCGGCCCATGGAAGAGAGAAATGAGATTGAGCAGCAGACGGTAGCTGCCCTAAGCCATCTGCAAGGCGTGGTTCTCTATATCCTCGACCCCAGTGAACACTGCGGCTATCTTATCGATTCCCAGCTCTCTCTGGCCGAAGATCTCAAGAAATGGCTAACGCTGCCGGTTCTGGTTGTAGCCAATAAGGCAGACATATTGAGATTCGCAGACGACAAAGACATAATGCAAATGTCCACTGAGACCGGCCAGGGCGTGAGTGAGGTTTTGGATAAGCTCGTCAGCATGCTTGATGCCATGCCGCGCTATGTTGCTCCTGATCCGGATCCAAATGAAGAGCCAATGGTCCCCAGCCGGAGAACATAAAGCCGCTCGAAGAAGCATCCTTCCTCTGCCACCACCTCCGCAGTCAGCCCGGCAGCAGCAGCCGTCCCCTGCACCTCTGAGAGCCCAGTAAGGCTGGATATGAGCAGCAGTGCTCTGCCGCCGGGTCTCAGATGTCCGGCCAAGTCCTTGATAAAACGATCCACCGTCTGCCTGCCGCTCTCCCCTCCGTCCAGAGCATAGTCTATCCATTGGCCGGTTCTCTCTTCCGGCAAGGTGGGGAGATATGGTGCGTTGAAGAGTATCAGGTCGAACTTTCCTTTGATACCCCCAAACAGATCGGCTCTTATGACCTCAATTCCCCTGGCTCTGGCCGCCCGGACAGCATGGGGATTTATGTCGGTGGCCAGGAGGCGGGCGACCTTTGGCCCCAGCTCCAGGGAGATAAAGCCACCGGCGCAGCCGATCTCCAGCACGCGGTCAGCGGGCCCGGCCTCGGAGAGCGCAGCTCTGAGGAGGAGGAAGGTGTCCTCGGCGGGCTGGTAGACTTCGTCACAAGATTCCCTCGCTACTGGCAATCCCCCTTCTCCCCCTTTATGCAACTGATACTCTTCTCGCCCCCTTCCGCCTCACCAGCCCATTTGATCTTCGTATCCGGCATCTCGAAGCGGGCGATCACCGGAGCGTGGTCCGACTCAGGATAGAATATCTTGGAGGCGAAGACAATAGACTCATCGTGCAAAAGCTCATTATGAACCTCTGAGCCCTTGAAATAGGCCAGCATGGTCCTGGAGACCAAAATGTGGTCGAGCATCTTTCCCTTGCCGTTGTGCAGCAGCGAGTAGCGCGCCGGCTCGGGTATGTTTCTCTCTGTGGGAACCATGACCCGCATGGACAGGTCCATGTTGCCGGTGTTTTCCACGTCGCCCCGAATGGCTTCAATGGAGACCTCATCAAACTCCTCATTGAAATCCCCGCAGACGGCGATGAGGGCGCAGGGATCTACATCGAACAGATTGTCGATGAGAATACGCGTCTCCAGCGACTGGCCGATGCGTTTCATGCTGGATATAAAAACGCCCTCCGCCCAGCCGGAAGCCGTCTTCCAGGTCCTCGGTGTCAGCTTGTGACCCTGGATATTCGTGGGCCTGCGGCTCTTGAGATGCAGGTTGATCACATCCACCACCATGTTGTTGGCAAGACGCACTTTGGCATGCAAGATGGGCCTCTCCCAGGAGATCTCCCTGGCCTCGCTCTCCTCTGGAATCGCTGTGACCTTCTTGTAGCGAGGAGAGGGGGCATACTCGTGCAGGTACTGGTCATGCTCCACAATATCGTATCGGCTGAGGATGACCAGATTATGATGCTCAAAGGGCTCTCTTGTATCCGGATCGATGGTGTTGACTTTCTTGTAGCCTTCGTAAGGCGTGCATTCCAGGAGGCGGTCCATGGCATCCAAGCGCACCTTTCTGCTGCCTTTATGCTGGCCGCAGACCTCCTGCAGACAGAGAATGTCCGCATCCAGTCGAACCAGCTGGGGTCGCAGGATGGGTATACGCTCCTCTAAGCTGGGGTAACGGTCGCGCCGGTCGTCCAGGTTCATGAGGTTGAAGGTGGCAATGCGTAGCTTAATGGGCATATCTTGACTCCCTGTGGTCTGTTTTTTATCATAGTGTGGGCAGGTTTTGATCTTTGCGGTTAAAGATGACCTAGATGGTCTATGTCTTATGTCCATATCCTGCTCTGTCAAGCCTTGGGCTGGTCTTTCCTGCCTCCACCAGCAGCGGATCGACTGCATCAGGCGGCAGACTATCCCGACAGACTCCTTTGGGATCGCAGACTCCTTCCTCTGCGTGCAGGATGAAGATCCTTCTGTAAAATCCCGCGTCTTCAGCTCTAATTGCAGTCTTCTTCAATACCGCATAGCCGATGAGAATCTCATCAGGAGGAGCCTTGACAGGACCAGTGCGAAGGGAGCAGAGCAACCATCTCTCCCGCACGTAAATCATCCTGGCCAGAGCATCATGATCCTTGAGCCAGATTATTCTCGCCTCATCTTCGTATGTCGGATTCATGTGACTTCTTCCTCTTTCTCTTCCTCCGCTCAGATTCTCAGGAGATCCTGTTGTTCTCGCATCTCCTCTCTTAAGCTGGCCTGAAAAGATGAGGCTACCAGAGGATTGGCCATGACCGGTGGCAGGCCTAGCCCAACTAAAACTTGTCTGCATAGCTGCATAAAGTCCTGCTCCAGCAGTGCTGGATTTTCTCTTGCTGCCTTGAGAACGCTGCTGTGGATACGCTGCAGATATTGCAGCCCTTCATCCATGATGTGGTAGGCTTCGCTACCAGAGCGCGGCTCATCCCAGGCAGCCAGAAGGTGCTTGACCTCCGGAATTGAAGAAAGCCTCTGCACTGATCGGACGGATGCCAGGATGTCCTGATAAATGGGCATATCTCCGGCAATGGGAACCGCATCTGCCGTGAAGAGAGCGCCCTCTTCTGCCATCCACAGGGAGAGGGAGCCGGAAGAGTGGCCGGGCGTGTGCAGTACCTGCAAAGAAGGGCCGCTCTCCAGATGCAGGACATCTCCCTCTTTCAGTACGCGGTCGACCTGGACCGAGCCGCCCACCAGAGAGAAAAAGCCGGGAACGGGCCGCACCTTTGCCTGCAACTCTACATCCTCGATCCATGCCTTTTCTGCTGCGTGAGCGGCCACAGTGCAACCACAGATGCGTTTGAGGGCGGCGGCGGACCCAATATGATCAGGATGAGCATGAGTTAGGATGAGCACGGAGATATCATGCGGGCTTCTGCCGGTTCTTTTCAGATATTCCACAATGTATTTCTCAGATCCGGCTACGCCGCTGTCGATAAGGCAAATCTCTTCCCCGTAAATAAGAAAGGCGTAAACGAATCTGTCAATTCTCCTGCCAGAAGGATCGGTTATCTGAAAAGGGATCTTCAGGGCATGAATGTGATCTGTAATCTGCATTATCTCATAGTCATCTGCGGCCTTATTTTTATACTTTGAGCCCACAATGGAATTACCGAAGTGATAGTGTATGTTGGAGCAGGAGTCATTCTGGGAGAATAACAGCTTTGCCGTTGTCACAGATAAGACCAAACCGGCCATGAAATTGACGATAAACGAATTGATACGGAGAGGAAAGATAGTTCATGTTGTTGATCTGTCGGATAGCCCGGAACAAGGGACGAAGCGAAGCATCCTGGATCTTCCGAAAGATCTCGATTGTGCTATAATCGGGGTGAAACCGGAAAAGACAGAGAATGCAATCGTTGAACTAAATAGGATGGGCATTAAGAAATGCTGGATTCACTGGAGGACAGAGACAGTTCAGGCTAAACAGAGATGTGCACAACTGCAAATGCAGTGCATCATTGGAAAATGCCCCATGATGTATCTTGGTTGCGGCCTGAGTATCCACACCATGCACGCAAGCTTAGCAAAATTATTAGGAAAATATTAGGGGCTTATTCTTTGTGATTTCTTTTCTGGCAGAAAAATGTATATATAAAGTGGCTATAGTTATAAAAGGAGATATAGATGCCAGGCGTTGATGCCAATGGAGCCGCACATGATGAACTATTCAAGGCACTCTCGGCTCAATTAATTTGCGGACCGATAGAGCTGGAAGATAAGATCATCATACCCATCGCCAAGATGGGCATGGGCTTTGGCACCAACACGAACCAGACGGGCGCGAATGCGAAAGAAGAAGATATGAAAGAAGAAGCCTTGGCGAGGCATGCAACAGGTGGGGGGGTGGGGGTCTTCCCCTTCGCTGTTCTGATCATATTCAAAGGAATCCCTGGCCCGGAAGGCGTAAAGGTTATCCCCCTGTCGCCGCCGGGGGAATCATTATCCGAGATCGCTTATGATCTTATGGAGATGATGAGCCACAAGAAGATGCAAGAGAAGAGAATAGATGATATGGCTGCCATCAAGGTAGAATAGCTGCCAGCTGGAGGCTTTAGGAATGCTGTTTTCTTATCCTGCCATATTTATTCCCCATATATCTATTCCAGTTATGTTTATTTTGCTTTTAATAATTATTTTGGCCATCCTTCTCCTCGCTCCCTTCAACCTCTCCCTGAATGTCGGCAAGAAGGGACCACTGGTGTGGGTTAGTATTAAGCTGGCGTGGCTAGGGCTAACTTTGAGAAAGGTGGAGATTTCGCCCCAGTCTGCCGACGAATTGCTGGCCTCCATCCAGAAAGAAGAGGCCGGAAAAGAGGAGCGAGCCGTCGATGAGAGAATTAAGATAAAGAATGATAGTGAGACTGAAGGTGAGACGAAAGATACCATCCGCTCTCCCAGTATTAAATCTATGATTAATGTCGCTCCTGCACTGGCGAAAATTCTCTGGGACCTTCTCAAGTCAATTCACTTTAAGAAGAGCTCTTGTCGCTTATGCTTTGGCCTGGACGATCCCGCCCAGACTGCTATTGTCAGCGGATATCTCTGGTTCTTGGCATCGGCGCTTGGCACCTTTCCAGCCAATATTTCCATCGATCCATGGTTTGCGGGAGTGCGGCTGGAGGGAGAGCTCAAAGCCGAGATCGAGGCCAGACTGCTCTGGCCTGTCTTGGCTGTGATCAAAGCCATGCGAATAAGCGAGATCAGGCTACTCTTGAAAGATATGCTGGGGTGGACGTGATCATGGAGAAAATCGGGCTTCCTGAGATAGATCTGCAGGTATTGGTGGGCAAGGAGATAAAAGCGGGCGATAGAACAATTTGGCCTGTGACCAGAATCACAGTTCTGAAGAGCTTTGAGGACAAGGTCCAGGCTATTCAGGTAACGCCTCTTGCCATGCTTATCGTCGAGCCGGCAGGACAGTACGCAGTATCCGTTGCAGGCGAGCCGATGACTATCGAGGCCATTTTAGAGATAGCTCCGCCTCTGAGAGATATCCTGGAAAAGGCGGGAAAATCCGGGCAGGATTAGGGTGGTCTCGCCAGTGTCTCTTCATCTCAACAAGCCGGCTTTGCGAGTTTTGGGGATTGCGGAAAGCTTTGTGCGCTCTTCCTCTACCTCCACAATTGCCGGCGTGGTCATGCGTGCCGACCTGCGCGTGGACGGCCTGGCTTATGCCCATGCCACTGTGGGCGGCGACGATGGTACAGAGGCGGTGCTCAGCCTTTACCGGCAGCTGGACCGAGAGGATGTGAATGCTCTGATCTTAAGCGGCGTGGCCTTAAGCTGGTTTAACATCATCGATCTAAAGCGGGTCTTCGAAGAGACACAAAGGCCCTTGGTCTGCCTCACCTACGAGGAATCTCCCGGCCTGGAAAGATATATTCGCCAGTATTTTCCCAGCCCGGATGAGAAGCTTCGCCTTTACTGCAAGCTCGGTGAGCGCCAGTGTGTCCGTCTCCGGACGGGTCATGAGGTCTTCGTCCGGGTCTGGGGAGCCTCGCCCGATGAAGCAAGAATTCTGCTCAATAAATTCACGCGAGATGGACGGGTGCCGGAGCCGGTGCGACTCGCCCGACTGGCGGCACGGGCAGCGCTTGAAAGTAGAATGAGTTGGAACAAAAATGAGAGGATGAACGGCTAAAGCTGCTCTTTTTTCAGCAGCATGACGCTGTTTTCGTACAGCTTTCTTCCGTCATCCGTATTCCACCAGGCGTACTTATCCACGCCACCCATATTGCTGCTTAGCTCATAGATATCCTTAAACATCTCTTGATAGCTCTTGTACTCGGGCATTGTAGGGCAGATGGAATCAGCCTTCATCTTATCTGAGCTGGGATCGACATACATGCTCTCACCCTGCTGATTTTTTACCAGGAGCCATAGATGCTCGCTGCCCTGATTTCGGAAATTATTGATCAGGAATGCCTGCAAAACTACCGCTATATCCGGATGTGGATGATCCAGGACCGGACGATTCCCTATCTTCGGAAAAAATTATAGCACCTGCGATCAGCACCGCTGCTATTATTATGAGCCATGACTTGTAGGTAATGAGCCTCACCGTCCTCAATTCGTATCAGCAATTTATGTGTATTTCTTCAAATACGACTCAATATACTTGCCTATTTTTTCCCCTCGAAAGATGCCTGCATGCCCCTCGCAGAGCACATCAGCTCGCAAAGCCAGCAGCTTTTGCATGGAAACGCGCCACTTCTTTAGATCCGATCCCCATGCAGGTGAGAACGGCCCATGAATGTCCTGTCCGAATAGGACCCGGCCGTCTTTAGTATCGATATAGACGCAGACGCTGCCGGGCGTGTGCCCGGGAGTGTGCAGGAAGTTAAACTCCAAATCGCCCAGGGCGAGCTTTTGTGTTTCACCCTTGAGCAACGTGTCCACCA
The DNA here is from genome assembly GCA_963682135.1 of Methanothrix sp. GTDB lineage: Archaea > Halobacteriota > Methanosarcinia > Methanotrichales > Methanotrichaceae > Methanothrix. The sequence goes on along the minus strand of OY821645.1, from coordinate 2,640,606 downwards.
AGACCGGTTTGTAGTCCACACCGTACATACTGGCCGCCGTAAGTGCGTTGTTTTCGCCCTCAATTCCCGCCCGGTCCAGCTCGTGGGCGATTATCTTGCAGCCGTAGCGCTCCTTCCAGGCGAAAAGGCCTCCGATATGATCGATATGGCAGTGGGTGGCGATTATATGCCAGACTCTGGCCGGCTCAAAGCCCAGCGACTGGATATTCTCTTCAATTCTGCTTATGCCATAGCCTACACCGGCATCTACCAGCACCAGCTCTGACCCGGCATCCACCAGATAGACGAAAGCATCTTCCGGTGCAGAGAGATCCGATCCACCGACGGTGTAGACGCGATCACAAACGCTCTTTGCCTTGCTCATTGATCTCCTTTTCAAGAGCGGCCATTACAAGGATGAATTCCGTTTTCAGCCTTTGCGCCAACTCTGCAGCCCCGTCCAATGAATTTGACCGTCCCATCAGCTCGAGTTCCTTGGCCAGAACCGAGAGACGCATCGCTCCGACGTAAGCGCTGCTGGACTTCAGGCTGTGGGCAGCCATGTGCAACCCCTTGGCGTTCCCGCTTTCCACAGACTGTAAAATAGCTCTTACCTTCTCAGGCGAATGCTTGATGAATAGTCCGCCCACCTCAGCGATGATATCCGGGTCCCCAACATCTTGCAGCTCTCGGAGGCTGGCCAGCACCGACTGATCGATTACATCGCAGGAAACATCTTCTCCTTCTTTCATTCTCCTACCCTTCCCCGCCGGCAGCCATGATTTCTGCAAGAGCTGCTGGACAGTTATCATACATGATTCGTACTATTTATTCTTAACTTTTTTTCATTTTTTGATGCACGGGGCAATAGTAGCAGGTCCTCCCGCCGATCTTTTCGCGTCTGAGAAGAGCATCATCTCTTGGGCATCTTCCTTGGGGATGGCGATGGGGCAGGAGGTAGGAATCAGGCAGTTCTTCCAGATCGGCATGAGTGGCAAGAGCCTTCTTCAGCACTTCCTGGATGGACGAGAAAAGGGTTGTGAGCTGCCCAATTGTCAGGCCGCGAGTCTTGGGACAGATGCCTGCCTGAAAGAGGGACTCATCGGCATAGAGATTGCCCAGGCCCGCGATAAGCCTCTGATTGAGCAGCGCAGGTTTGATCAGGCCTTTTCTGCCCTTCATGATCTCTAGAAAGCCATCCTGGTCGAGCTGAAGGGCATCCGGTCCGATCTTTCGCTCCACCAGGAAGGCCTGGGGGCTTTTCGCGAGGCCCACCTCGCCGAAGATCCTGGGGTCATCGAAGGCCAGGTTTTGGCCTTTTTCGAAGGATATGAGCAGGCGGGTGTGACTGGGCTCTTCTGCCCCGCTTTCCTGATAGATCAGCCTTCCAGTGAGGCCCAGATGAAGCGTCAGCCAGAGCGAATCATGCAGCTTCAAAAAGAGCCTCTTGCCGTGACGCATAGCGCAGTAAAACTGATTGCCGGCCAGGGCCTGCTCGAATTCGGTCGCGGATATACCGGCCAGGATGCGATCGTCCCTGACCTCTGCCGCCCGGATGGACTGATGCAGCGCTGTGGCCCGCAAATATCTGCGAGCCATCTCCACTTCAGGAAGTTCGGGCATAATTTTCCACCAACTATCGATGATGGCTTGATGACCTGCAAGAGGTAAATACTATCTTCGCTCTGAGGCCATCAGATATCCTCCAAAGCCTGCTCCCCAGAGGATCACCGGATAGACGATCATCCTTTCCATACCGCCCGGTCCCAGTCCCAGATGGACTCCAAGTGCAAACAATATTAGGGAACCTAAAGTTAACCCGCCCAGGAAGATTACCGACATGGACATGGGAAACCTTACTAGGACAAAAGACAAGATTTCCGATAATCCGCCAAATATAAAAGTAATGCCGGCGGAGATCTCATGGTAAGGTCTTAAGTTTTCAGGGAATATGCCGACACCCATCGCACCCGCGCCGGTCAGGATCATTAGAATGGTGAATATCCTATTTTTGTGAAAAGAATGAAATGATATTGCAGAGAAAATTATCAGCAGGCCCAGGACGATGATGGAGCTGTTGAATAATCCCGCAGTCGAGCCGACGCCCAGATCGCTTATCATATTTTCTGAGATGCTGTATCCGGGATAAAGCGCCTCACAGATAAGCATACAGATGAGAAATTGCGAGGCTGCGACGAAGGAAAGCAATCCGGCAATTCGTGTGGAATACATAGCAAATGGATTACTGTATAAATTAATATATAAATTTATTGATGGGCATCTATTGGATGATGCTTCTTTGGGGCCATCAGCGTTCTCTCAAAGCCCCGCATCTCCCAGGGCATCTCTGCATCGGCATAACCTCTGATCCGAAATTTCTTGCGCTGCCAGTTTGATTATCTCCGCCACAATTTCCTGATTCTTTCTCATGAGAATGGTGATCTCTGAGATGGCCAGGTCGCTTCCTCCCATCATTCCGGCAGCCGGATTGGTGACGATGCATAGCGATGCATAGCAAAGCGCCGCTTCCCTGGCCAGGGCTACCTCTGGATAGCCGGTCATTCCCACCACATCCCCAAACAGGCGCATCATTCTGATCTGGGCGGGAGACTCCAGATGCGGGCCCTCGGCGCAGACGTAGACGCCCTCACCCACCGTCTGGCCAAGCAGGCCGGCCGCCGTAATCAATGAGCTGCGAAGATGCGGGCAGTAGGGGCGGCCCATATCCACATGAACGGCTCTCTCTTCAAAGAATGTATTGGGCCTGTTTTTGGTAAACTCCACAAAGTCGCTCGGCAAAAAGATGCTGCCCATGGGATGCCCGGCCATGCTGCCCACGGTGTTGGTGGAGATTACGGCGCTTGCGCCCGCTATCCTGGCAGCGGAGATTATGGCCCGGTAGTTGACTTTGTGAGGAGGCAGGTGGTCATCTCCATGGCGGGAGATGAAGACGATCTCTTTTTCCATCAAATTGCAGCGAACGATGGGAACTTTGCCATAGGGGGTCTCCACCTCATCAGTCTGCCCTGACAAGGCGAAGCCCACGCCGCCGATGACAGCCAGATCGGAATTCATGATCAAAGGAATCCCGACGATCTAATCTCTTTTTCGCCTAGATAGAATTAAATATCAAATGTGAGTTACCATCCTAAAAAAGTTGCATTTGGAGGTATTGTTATGATTAAACTTGTATTGCATCTAATTTGCTTAGCTTCGTTTTTATTGATATCGTATTCCACCGCTCAGGAAGATCCTGTTGGGGATCTAGTCTGGAGGCAAGGAATCTCATCTGATGAATACACTTGTACAAAAGAGACTTTTTCTGGATTTTCTTTGGATTCCAATAACTGTAACGAATTGCGCGACGATGAACTGAATAGTGAGAAAATAAGCATCCACCTGAATTCCGATGATCAAAGGCAGATTGATCCTGGCAGTCTATTGTATTCGTCATTTACCCGAAAAAAGGAATTCAAATTTGAGGATTGGGGCAGCTACGAGGTCATAGACTTCCTCGGAGAACAGTACTTTGCCAGCAATCAGGGACGAAATCAGGATTTCTCTGATGAGGATACAAACCTTCTCGAAAGGGGCCTTCTGTTCAAGGTATTAACCGATATCAAAGGCGATTTTCAAGCCAATTCAGGGGGTTTTCTGCCGCCACTAGAAGAAGGATATTCCATCAAGGTGACAGATATTCGAGATAATGACGCAAATGATGGACAATATAAAGAAGCAACTCTTGTGTTGATGAATGGTGATCGAGAAATAAAGGGAGAACACATCCAAGAGAGGGATATTGATAGCAAATCCATCAGGCGTTCTACAATTGTTTTTAATATTAATTACAAGGGTATTGATATACCATTTATCATGATTCATCTAAAAGATATACATATGGATGATGAAGCCGATTGGATCTTGGTTGATGGCATATTTCAGCTATCTGATAAACCTATCAAGAATATTGAGGCAAGTAATAAATTTGGACTATTGTCGGTATATGATTATGACGGCAGCAAAATCCTGATGAAAAATCATGGAGGCATAACGCTTGGCAAAGGAAATAACAAGACAATAGCCGATAACATTGGCCTTAGAATAGCCGATAATGACACACTTAGATTCTATCCATACAAGAGCAATCTAGATTCTGTCAGAAGTAATGTGGTGGATCCGAGGGAATTCTCCCGGTTTTCCTGGAATCCTTACAGATTTGTGGGCTTTTATTACGACATGGATGATGATGTCGGAAGCGAATGCCTCATCCTCAGACTGACTGATGCCCAAGACTCCAAAATGAGAATTGAAAAGAATGCTGCAGAGTATTCCAGCAAACCAGGAGCAAAGAAATTTGCTTATCGGAATTGGGGAAATTATTCAGTAATAGGCTTTTTAGGAGAGCCCTATTTTGCGGGATACTGCCGAGATGAGCCGACAGAAAGTTCAATCATCTACGAGAAATCCGATATTAAAAGCCTTCTTAATGATGGCAAGCTGCTAAAGGTGCTCAAAGATCAAAGTGAGCGGATAAATGTCTCCAGGGGAGAATCCATCCTGCTAGAAGAGGGATTTGAACTCAAAATAGAAAATATCGATATACCCGCAGGAAATAAGGTGTATGCAACGCTCTATAAAGATGGAAAGGCAATACCCAAATCAGATAAAGTGATGAGCCCATCTACAGATGATTCAAAAGCGATCGATCGGACGTTTACATATGAGAGAGAGATGCCAGGCTACGATGACAATCATAATAGGATTGTGACTATTGCCATTTCCTTCCTAAATGCGTTCAGAGATGAAAACGGGACGGAAGTCGCCACAGTTGACGGTATATGGCAGATATCCGATGAGCTGAAGCAAATCGCTGAAAATGATGTAATAGATGATATGAAGGTAAATTCTGTCAACGAAAATGGAATTTTGCTTAAGAATCTTAAAAGCATCCTCCTGGATGACGACAGCCAAATACGGCTATTGGGACCATTTTTCTTGAACGTCTCATGCAAAGATGATTACAAATTATATCTTTCTAGAAGGATGGCTCCCTGAATTGAAAACCAAGATAAAAGTCGGTGGATCGGGCGGTCAAATCAGTAAGATGCCAGTCCTCCGACTCCATAATCTTTCCTACCCATCTGCTATTACAGGCCTTAGCTTCCTTATCCAGACTGTTGTCTGATTTGAGGGGAATCTCTCGCAGGATTCGCTGTATCCTGCTACAACGAAGCTGCCATCATCCAGCTCAAGTGCTGATGTTGCTTTGCCTGTTTCATTAAATGTCAGATTCCATTCCTCAAAGCCATGGGCATCAGTCTTTATAATCCATGGCTTTGTGCAGCGATCTGACATTCCAGCATAACCTGAAATGAGATATCCTCCGTCAACGGTCTTGATGAGGGACCCCGCGCCATCATCTCCGATCCCGCCATAGGTCCTGTTCCACATTTCTCGTCCGTCTGCATCAGTTTTAAGTAGCCACACATCGTTGCCACCGTTTCCAAATGAGGAAGTGCCACCGAGTATGACATAGCCGCCATCCTGGTCATGAGTAACCTTCAGAGCAAAATCGTCTCTTCCTCCCCCAAAGGTCTTATTCCATATCTGAAGGCTTTTTGGATTTAAGTTAAAATCTGCATTCAGCAGCAACAGATCTGTGTCATTGCCTGACTGCGAACCCGCAGATCCTGCTATTATGATGCTTCCATCCCTGCATTCTTCCACGGATTTTCCTAAGCCGTTCTTATTGTCTATGCCAATTAGACGATCCCATTCCTTATAATCACCAGGAAAGCCTGGTCTCGCTTTGATCAGCAAGATGCCGGATTTTGCCTTTGTTTTCATTCCATACCCAGTCAAAAGAAATCCGCCATCTGCTGTATCACATACTGAAAGTGCTCGCTCCCTGCTGTATTTGCCGAAAGACCAGTTGGCTCCAGCCTTCTCGATGCCATTGCTGTTGCATTTCGTGGCAAATAGCTCTTCTCCTTGCAGATCGTTCATTATATTTGACCCAGCGACAATATAATCGTCACCTGATTTTAGCATCGTATATCCCGTAAAGTTGCCCTGAGGCAGCTCTCTTTCCCATACAATGCTACCATTACCCGAAATATTCATCAAGACTGTCCTGGATGTACTTGAATTCTCTGGTTGCGAAACGCCTAAAACGATGAACCCGCCATCACCTTTTAGCATAGATTGGACAACTGCACTCACATTCGCACCCGATGGGCCTATCCATTGTTCAACTGGCTTAAAATAGATATCCTTGAGGCTTCTGTAATTGTTCTGAAGATTGACTTCAAAGGGTGATGCTGCAACTGCAACTGAGAGATTATGCCTTCCAAACGCTGGTCGGAATAAAAGACTTATATTTTGCTCGTGTCCGCTCTCAATAACAGGTATGCTTTCCTGCGCCTTGCATATCCCGTCTACAAATAGCATAACCTGCGCCATGATTATAGTCTCTTTTCCAGCATTTTCAATCGATGCATCTACCCAGTAACGATTATTTTCCCCAATTGTATCATTCTTGAGAGTCACATCACTTATTGCAAGATCAACCGAATCCGGTGAGATCTGTACTATGGGGATGCTTATCGTTGCATTTCTAAGGACATCGTCGTCCATGTATTCAGAGGTTATATTGATCAAATGCTGAGCAGTATCCGGAGAGGTATTGTTTTCGATACACACATTGAGCGGGAGAAATGCATTGTAATCCGTCGCCGACCGTCCAAAGTTCATAATTGGCCATTGCAAAGAGCCGTCGGAATTTCTCTGTGCCTCATCGCTGCTTATATTTATGCCATCAGAAGCCCTCGCCCTAATAATGACATCAGAGGCATTGCCGATAGATGAGATATCATTAAAGACACGCACTTTTAGTGGGAAACAGGCACTCGGGCTTAAAGCAATGCTCTCAGGATAGCTTTCAAGTCTGAGAGTTGTCCTATTCTCTTCAGTCAGGTTCCTCATGGAAACGGAGATGTTAAGTGTGCAATTGTACCAGCCGTCTTCTCTCGAAGAATTGTATTTAAACGGATAAAGACAAATAATGGTATTTGAAGAGTTCCCCGAAATCCCAGACGTATATGACCAAGGCTGCGGTGGCCATATTCCGTCAGGGGAGAAGCCGGAGAGTGGCTTATCATGCGCTTGGGCAATTGTCAATGGCAAGGAGGCCTTTAAAAATACGGAATCGCCTGACGCAACGTCAATTCTATCCACGACTTGAGATGAAGGCGAATTTAAAATCATACAAATGAATGGAATTGGTGGTAGGCCGGTTCCTGTTGCAGCAATTGTCGAATAAGCTCTGACTTTAAAGCCATCCACATTAGTTTCATTTTCCGTGATATTCGCATATATGATGGTCTTCCCTGGCAATTCAAAACGCTCCGGCAGGCTCTTAATGTTTACAGAGAATCTGTCTGGCAGATATTTCGGCTCATACGAATCTTCAGGATCATCATAGCTTAACCTTCCAGATACTGTTTTCTTCTGACTTCTGCTGTCTCCCAGATCGGGATTGCCTAAATAATAGAGCTCTTTTGAGGAAAAGGTCGCAAGATCCTGAGAATTGGAATACAGGTTCATTGACTTTGCACTGGATGCGAGTCCTTTCTGCAGAGATTTGGACATTGTGCCGGTATTCATCGGTATGCCGCCCGATGCTATTTGTTCGAGAAGCTTTCGCATTTCGCCTGATGAGGATGCCGACATAGCCTGCTTTCTGACTGACGACATCCTGATATCACCGATCATGCTTGATTCGGGAATTAGGAAGTCTGATTGAACAGCCTCAATCCGATTAGCGGACTCATTGAGCAGAATATAGTTGATATCATTGTCTCGGTTCACATATGTCAGGACTTCAGGAACGTTGCTGGCTGTCAAGGACACCGGCAATCCTGCATAGCCGGCAATCTGGCTGACATCTGAGAGAATCGATACCCCTGCAAAAATGGCATTTGCCTCTTTTGTCGATGCCGGGTAGCTATCACGAATGCTCTCTACGCTATCGTAGACAGGCTGATCAAAAGATAGTACATTTTCGGTGCACGCCCTAAGCATGGAAAACGTGCTGTCTGGTTCCACGTAATCGGAAAGCCATTTTTTATAAGTTATTGAAGACTTCTTAAATATCTCAGAGACTGATTTGTCGAGTCGGCCCAAATCCGCTGGAGAGATGAACTGAGTAACCACGGAATTGTTCATCGCATCATTTAGAGATAAGTTCTTACAATAATAAGTTAGCAGACATGGCTTTGCTTTTATCCCTGAATAATCTCCTACGATGATGAGGCCGCTGACCTTCTTATAACCCGCTGAAATAGTCAAACTTGAGGGATTTAGAGAAATACTAAATGGTCCGACATTAGCTGAGCCACCAAGATAGAACGTATGATCTATCGGCACAAGAGGGCTAATTCTTTGTATTGAATAGATAGATTTAAACGCGCTTTGCGTCCTGAGATCCACGGCCATTATCTCCGGTCCGATTTGGAGCAGTGGCATATCTTTTTTACAGAGAAGCAGAAGAGGATAGTCGATTGAATCATCTAAATTATATTTTTTATATTTTTTTGCAGCAGGACTGGCTATTTTTTCGCTACGGAAGTCGCTTGACACCAATGCTCTTTTAGGTGACGATAAATCGTCCCAGAAGGTCATGCTATTGATCTCACTTGCCTGAGCATAGCTCATATAAGCAGCTCTATACGACTGAGAGGCGATGATATTAGAGGGACTGTATGACACGTAGACATGCGGAACTGCCCCGACGATAAGAGGGACCTTTGCCAGATCCCGCGCCTGTTGAACATACCTCTCAATCGCTGCACAAATATTATCTTGGCTATCACCGACGCGAAATGGAATGATAATGACCTCTGCATCCGGGTATTTTTTTGCAAGCTCAGTCAGGCCTAAAAGCTGCAGATAGGCGATAAATGATGTCACAGAAGGATCCTTTGAACTATTGTAGGCCAGATGCTGTTCGTACTCAGGGCTGCAAATGATCGTTACATTCCCGTGACCATTATTCGCATTCTCGCGCCAAGGTCTGTACAAAATGGGATCTACGCCATGACTTTGAATTTTATATGGTGTGAGAAATACGCTTGCGGAAATAGTGTCCGGTTGAATAAAGTGTTCATCCTCTTTCGGCTTGGCTGAGAATTCTAGCGTATTCAGTCCATAAACCGCTGGATCATCCAGGAAGCTCACTTCTGAGTTCAACGTTATATCGAGATTCTTTTCACCAGACGAATTTAAAATGCGAATAAAGCCGTCTAGTGATATGCTCTGGCCGCATGACTTTATGCCAATGTTTGAATTCAAGATGCCATCTGATATATAACACGGATTCTCAAAGCTTGAATGCAGAGATATGCTGTGCAGCACGGAAGGTTCTATTATGATAGCTCTGTCTCCGACAAGCGTTTGATTGTCTATTGATAGGACAGGGTCAACCAGCTTGAGGTTAGGGCAATCCGGTGGATAATATTTTCTGGTTACAATGAAATCTGTCTCATTTTGACCTGAGACTCCCCCAAGATAAGCATTGATACTCAAATGGCATGATCCAGCTGGAGACTTACCAATTGGTGCGCCATAGATTCCATCATCAGCAGCTCCATCCTTATTTTGGCCATTATCAAATAGACTGATTACATCCTTGCTGAGATTCGATCTTGCGCTAACTCTGCAGAAAGGAACATTTGTTCCATTGCATCTTACAGATACAACGATGAAATCAGATGTGTCCAACGTGCTGCCTTTTACAGGAGAATCGATTGTTAGATCCAGCTTTGAACCGGATTTAGCAATTTCTGGATTAAAATAGATGTATGGTGGCAGATGTGAGGCCGATCGATTCGAACACATGTAATGATGATACTCTCCCTTCAAACAGACTACTGCTCTTGCATCCGATAGAGGTGTATAATACCCTCGATCCATATCAGTCGAAAGGTGAACTTTATTTGCATTGGGACTATTACTACTAGAGAAATTCAAATGCTTTGTTACGTCCAGGCGAATATGTCTTTGAAAAACGCCGTCCTGCAATGGCGCAAGCACGAATTTGCCGAGTTCGCGTCCGTTGAAATCCACGACAACAGCATATTCTTTATATTGATTGCTATGGGGAAATAATTCAAAATCGACGTAAGCATAGTCCACATCTTCCTTCTTTATCCCCGATGGCAAATAAAACAAATCATTAACTGTCCCTTTATTAATACATCCAGATCTCTTGAGATTGAAATACAATATCGGATCAGTCAGTGTTCTTGCGAGAATATCTCCATCACACCTGAATTCAACCGGGTAAGACCTGGAATTATTGCCCCATTTTGCGATCACGTTGCCATATATCGCTCGATTTTGATCTGAAAGCAAGGGTGAGATTGTAACATCAACGCCCTCGCCTTTAGCGATGGACATGCTTGGATCTCTCGGAACCCTCTGGATGATTACCTTACCTGCAATGTCATCTCCCGCAATGACATCGATATCTGGGGCATCATCGCCCACATTTTTCACAAAGAATCTCTTCGAATCCGATTGAGCATCAACTGGTCCGGTCACATCCTTAAATGCAAAACTTAAATTGCTGTACCTGACAGATATGTTTAGAGGGAATGATTTCTCTTGGCCAGTCTGCTTATCGATCAGATCAATTATTATATTATAAGTGCTGCTTGCAGCATCCTGCGCATTTATGGAAAGAACCAGGGTCTTTTTATCCCCTGGCGCAAATCCCATGTATTCTTTGTCCGGACTTTCACTGATAAAGCTAAGATAAATGTCGCTGTAGGGATTGATTGCGCTAATTTTTAATCTATGTGTTTTCTTGCCATTATTCATTATAGTTATGGGCACCAACTGATAATAATCCATATCAATTTCGATTGGCTCGCCAAATGAGGTAATGCTGATGTCATCAAGCTCACCGGATTGCTCCTCTGCGCAAAATGCCGGGATAAAGAGCATAGGGATAAAGATAATAAGAACTCCGATGTTAATATTATTTAAAAATTTCCATTTATCTCTGGATCGGCTTATTTAAATCCCTCCCAAAAAGTAGAATGTATTATCCTATTTAACTTTTTGGAAACGCAACCTCCTCCGCAAGCTCTGCTCAAAGCACTGGCATGAGCGGCGGTCGGAAGACGCCCTTCTCTGTGATCAGGCCGGATACCAGTTCCAGCGGCGTGGCATCGAAGGCTGGATTGTAGACTTCGATTCCCTGGGGGGCGAGCCGTTTTCCGTTCAGGCTGCAGATCTCCTCACGGTCTCGCTCCTCCACGACAATGTCCTTTTCCTCATGCAGGCGGTCGAAAGTGGAGAGCGGCGCTGCCACATAGAAGGGGATCTTATGAAATCTGGCCAGGACGGCATGGCTATAGGTGCCTATCTTGTTGAAGGCTGCGTCCCTGGTGATGCGGTCGGCACCGACGATGACCTTGTCGATTTTGCCCTTTCTCATCAGGCTGCCGGACATGTTGTCGCAGATAAGAGTGACCGGTATCTCATCCTGGGCCAGCTCCCAGGCAGTCAGGCGCGATCCCTGGTGCAAAGGCCGGGTCTCACAGGCGTAGACATGAATGTGCTTGCCCGCAGCCACGGCAGAGCGGATGACTCCCAGGGCAGTTCCCCAGCCCACGCAGGCCAGCCTTCCGGCATTGCAATGGGTGAGGACATGGTCCCCGTCATCCAGAAGCTTGGCCCCGTTCTTGCCCAGGAGCTTATTGATGCGGATATCCTCCTCAGCGATCTCCTCAGCCTCACGCAGCGCTGCCGCACGAATATCTTCAGCCGTTTCCTGAAGGGCGGCGGCACGCATAGTCCTATCCACCCCCCAGGAGAGGTTGATGGCGGTGGGCCGAGAGCCCTTAATCATATGGGCGGCTTTCTCCAATTCATCCATCAACTCCGGTGCATTGCCGGCCGGGGAGAGCCTGGCAGCCAGAGCTATCCCATAGCCTCCCGCGGCACCCAGAGCAGGAGCGCCGCGCACGCGCAGGGTCTTGATAGCTTCAATGAGCTGTCGGACGCTTTTTATGCGAAGGGGCAATAGCTCGCCTGGCAGACGGGTCTGATCGATCAGCCACAGTCCGTCATCCCACCAGATGGTTTTCGATTCACACATGCTCAAGAAGAAATCACCATGGATAATGCGGACATACTCGTATTATTATTTTTGCGTCAGGCGATCCACGACAAATGGAAATTCTGGCAGATTGATTGAGTGGCAAACATAATTAAGGATAACATTAAAATTGTCCGCCTGCAACAACATTATAGTGGAGGTTGGCTGAGATGAGATTAGCAAGCTCATTGTTATTCACAGTATTGCTTTCTTGCATATCCTTTCAAGCATGTGCTATTGAAGCGGGTGATATCGCGGCGCCCAGCATTAAGGCTCCAAACATGGATATGCCAGCGCCTATTATCACAAGTCCGAACATGAATGTGCCTGAGCCAAAACAGGCGCAGCAGAATAGCAATGCAAACCAAACCAGCAAAATTGATGATCAGGCTCAAACGATGCAGGCCAAATCAGATGATTTGAGCGGCAAATGGTCGATAAAATTCGATGATCGACCGGACAGGTCACTTGATCTGACCCTGTGGTCTTCAGGCAAAGCAAAAATCATGGGCTATGGAACACTGACAAAAGGAAGCACCACGAATTCTGTTACTGTCAGCGGATCTCTTGACGGGGAGGAACTCATATTGACCGTCCAATCGGCTGACTCAGAATACTCCGGCCAGAATTCTGATAGATACGATATCAGCCTTTTCTCGGCAAATAATGCTTCAATTAATAATATGTCGGGAACTTATATCCTGAGTCTTGGCGGCGAATTCATGGGTGACGGAAATGCCACGGCAATAAAGCGCTAACCAACAAGCCCAGAACTTGGCCGAAAAAGGTGAAAATAGTAATTAGAATACAGTCCCGCCCTGTCTTCAGGCGGAACTTGCCAGTCTCTTCCCCTCCAGCTCCTGGAGCTGCTGCACCCTCATCTGCACAACATCCATGGCATCCTCGAATAGCTTTCGATCTATTTTAATTCCGAAGAATTTCTGGAGCTTCTCAGGCGGAGTCATGCTGCTTCCCGCGGAGAGATAGGCCATGTAATTCTCATTGAACTTTTCCGGATCTTCTTTGTACATCTTGAATAGAGATAAGGTCACGGCTTTGGAGAGGGCGTAGCTGAAAGTGTAGTAGTTATTGGTGAGATAGATGTGGCTGATGTAGGTCCACTGGGCACTGTCCTCCGGGTAATAATCCACCAAACCGCTTCGGTACTCCTTGGATAAGTCGGTCCAGAGCCGGCACAGTTCGCTGCCGCTCACATTTGTCTTTTGGCGGCAAAGCTCGTGTGCCTTGCACTCAAACTCTGTGATCATGGGCTGGAAGGTGAAGTAGTTCTCATAATCACCGACGCTTTGCGCTAAAATTGCCAGAGCTGTATCCTGGTCGTAGTTTTTCAGCGCATAATCCACAAATAGCTCCTCATTGAAGGTTGAGGGGATCTCCATCTCATACTCTGTGCCGGTACAATAAAGATAATCCACATTACTACCCATCAGGTAGAAGTTGATGGCATGACCCATCTCATGAGTGAGGGTCTTTTGGTCTTGCATCAAACCCTTGTAGTTCATGAATATCAAAGCAGGACGCTGCAGAGCACACATATCCTGGCAGTAGCCTCCTGACTGCTTTCCGCCATCCGGATTGGGGAAGACATCCATTGATCCGCTTGTTGTAGTCTTTGCAAATATGTCCAGGAAGGCCGGGTCCATTGCCGCATAAGAAGCTGATATGTTGGAGAGTGTCTCCTCGTAGCTGTATTTCTTATCGGGGTTTTTCATCAATTGAAGCGCCAGGTCATAGGGCTTGAGCAGAGACAGATTCATCCGCGTCCTTCGAAACTCGTAATAGCCATCAAAGTCGCCCTTGCGTTCTTTGAAGACCTGGTTCATCGTCTCTACCTGCTCTTTCGTGAGATAGGTCTCGAACATCTTGGCATCGTATGAGTCGGAGTAGTTCAGCTCCCGGGCGAGCTGGTCGTCTAATCTTGATTTATTGCAGTAGATCTCAGCCATTCTGTCCGATTCGTTGATGAGATGGTAGAAGCGTTTGTCGTAGCCCATCTTTCGGTTGTTTCGGCTCCTGTCCGTAGAGAGAAGCTCCGAGTAGGTTACGGAGTTTATGGCCAGCTCTCTTCCGTCCTCCAGAGTGATATTTCCCGCAACGGTAACATTATTGGTTACCGTCTTTTCCGCTTCGGTATTGATCTTCATAAGCTGGTTGGATAAATCAGCCAGATAGGCGGCATGCGTCTCATTTCTGGGCCGGTGATCGCTGTAGCGCTGGTAGCTGTTCTCAAGGTATGCTCTGTACTTCTCCAGAGCAGGCTGCTGTGAAAACAGCCGGTCCCATTCGGCAGTAGAAAGCGACTTGAGCAATACTTCTGCAAAAGAGGTGGCCTTGGCATGCTCCGTGTACAGGTTCTGCACATCGGAGATGAATTTCTCGAAGAATTTGTCATTGACATTCAGGCTATTTTGGGCATAAGCATAGGCCATGACGACGCTTAAACTCCGGCTGAAATTCTTATTCGCCTCAATGTATTCCAGCAAAACCTTTCCGGTCAGGTTTTTAAACATGGGGCGAAATGTCGCATTTATCTCTTGCGACTTGTTTTGCAGCGCTTCGAATTCAGCGGTTGCCGCCTCCCGATCTTTAAATAAGTTTGATAGATCCCAGGAGGTAGTTGTTTCACTTCCATTCAGTCCTGTCGTCTCGTTTTCAGGAGAAGCGGCTAGGCCAAAACCACCAATCAAGAGCATAATGACAATGAGCATGAGCGATATTAAAAATCCTTCTGCCAACTTGATCATTCTTCCACCTCGAATGGCAAATGAATTTGCACACCACTATAAATAATTGAGTTTGCTTTGGTTTACATGGTTGCACGATGAAATGTGACTTCTTCCCCACCCTAAAGGATGGGGCTTCCTGCTTCGACGAACCGGCGCTTACTTTGGACATAGGCCAAAGCCGGAGGTCGATTCTCCACAGGCTATCCCCCTCAGTCCGAGGGTTCTGATTCCCATGCTTGCATTGAGATCTCTGCAAATTATTAGACCACACCGAGAGCAGATATGCACCCTATCTTTCAGCTTCTTGGGCACGATCTCACCACATGCGGAACATCTTTGGCTAGTGTTATAGGGATTAACCAATACCACGATTTTGCCAGCTCTTTCAGCCTTGCTCACCGTGAAGCGCATTAGCTTTCCCCATGATACATCTTGAATATGCTTTGCCAGACAGTGGTTCTTAAGCATATTCTGGATGCTCAGATCTTCAAATGCTATTATGTCAGCTGAGTTTACCAGTTTCCTGGATACCTGATGCAAGAACTCCTCGCGAAGGTTGGTTACCCTCTTTGCGATCCTGGCCAACTTTGTCTGGGCTTTCTTCCGGTTATTGGAACCTAGCTTCTTGCGGTGCAACGATTTATTGGCAGCCCGATTTTTCTTCTCAGCTTGGACATGGTACTTTGGATAGTCGAAGTACTGACCGTCCGAAGTTACGGCTGCATGAGTGATGCCAAGGTCTACACCGATCGCGGTCTTGGGCTTCAGCTTGGTTGGATTCTCAATCTCGGTCGTAAATATGACATACCATGCATTTGTCTTATCTCGCTTGATGGAACAGGTTTTGATTCTGCCCACAATCGGCCTATGCACAAAGGTTCTAATGCCACCGGAAATTTTTGAGAGTATCAGCCGAGAGCCGTTAAGCTTGAACCCAGATTGAGGATAAGTAACCGAGCTATAACGGTTAATGGACTTGAACCTGGGGTAGCCTTTTTTTCGAGCCCCTTCACGAACTCTTCGAAAAAAGTTATCAAAGGATTTCTGAAGCCTCCTCAAGACATCCTGTTCCACCTGAGAATGGACGGCATTGAGGTATGGATTAGACTGTTTCTCAAAGACCAGCAAAGCTGCCTGATCTTCGTAAGATCGAGTTATGCCTTCGCGTTCCCAGGCATTTTTGCGATCAGCAAGTGCTTTATTCCAAAGATGCCTGCAGGTATCCAGCGTTAAGGCCAATTGTGCTTCTTGTAGCCTGTTTGGATATAGCCGGAACTTGTAGGCCGTTTTCATATTAACTTAATATGGTCGCACAATGCTATATTAAGTCAATTAGTGCAGAGCGAAAGTAATCCTGACAGGGGTACAATTCATCCCCAGCCTGAAGTCTGGGGTCTTCTCTACCCCTGTACCCAAACAAGATAAATAGAGAAAGCCGAATCTATCTGCCTCATAGGATAAGGCTGGAGACAAAACAAGAGGAACAAATGATGAATAAATATCCAATAGTTGCACTGGTCCTGCTCCTGGCAGGAGTAGCTCTGATCCTGAACTGTGCCAGTATTTCCTGTCCATTTTCGGGAGAGAGCGGCTCATGCCAGGTAAACGGAAGCTGTAGTGGGAATTGCGGCGCAAATTGTGGCGGTAATTGCGGCGAAAACTGCACCTGCCCCAATGGGGCCACAGACGCTCAAAATAACTCCACGCAAGAGAATTGTACCGCACTGGGGTCTTGTCCGGTGAAGGCACTGTCCGCGGAAAATGGCAGCTAGTCAGGGACAATATCGATAGACTTTTAAGGATGATTGCATTCTTAATGCGGAAAGGTGATCAGGCTTGATGGGAATCAATGAAATGGGATTCGAGGTCTTCGAGGAGATGCTCGATTATGCAGACGAGCTGCAAATCAAAGTTCAAGAACTTGATAACGGTACTGTGGTGGCTGATGCAGGCGTAGAGGCTCATGGCGGCTATGGTGCCGGCGTCTACCTATCTCGCCTCTGCATGGCTGATCTGGCGGAGATTCAGCTTACGCCCTTTGATATCAACGGCATTTTGCTGCCGGGCATTCAGGTGGCGACAGACCATCCGGCCGTCTCCTGCATGGCCTCCCAGTGCGCCATGTGGCAGATCAAGGCGGACAAGTACTTCGCTATGGGCAGCGGTCCGGCGCGCGTCCTGGCCAGAAAGACCCGTGACCTCTACGATAAGATATGCTTTGAAGAGTCCTCTGATGTAGCAGTCATCGTTTTGGAGTCAAACAAGCTGCCCAATGAAACGGTCTCCGCCCTCATTTCGGAAAAGTGCGGCATCGATCCGGCTGACCTGAGAATTGCCGTTGCGCCCACGGACAGCGTTGCCGGGCTGGTGCAGGTCTCGGCGCGCGTGGTCGAGACGGGCATACATAAACTCTTTACCATGGGATTTGACATTAACACCATCAAGTGCGGCTGGGGCCGGGCACCAATCTCGCCCATCACCGGCGACGCTACTATGTGCATGGGCTCCTCCAACGATGCCATAATTTACGGCGGGGAGACTTACTACACACTGGAGTACGAGAACCTGGAGGAGCTGCAACAATATCTCAGAGGCATGCCTTCTTCGGCCTCTCGTGATTGGGGGACACCCTTCTACAAGACCTTCAAAGCTGCGGGATTTGATTTCTTCAAGGTGGACCACAACGTCTTTGCCCCGGCCAAAGTTGTCATGAACGAAATCCTGTCGAGACGAACCTTTGTAAGCGGTAAGGTAAATAAGGACGTGTTGGCAGAGTCCTTCAATCTGCAATAGCTAGATAAGCTCGACAAACATCCAAGGAGATGAAATGAAAACCCCAGAGTGCGACCTTAAGGGTCATGGACCGTGCCGCGGCTCTCTATGCCAACGTGGCTTAAGCCTCAATCATATGTGCGACCAGCATATCAGGCTGCAATCATATTGGACCGGACATAACCCCGGCAAGAGACTTGCCGATTGGCTGGATGGACTGGCAAATGAGCAGATTGAAGAGGCATTAAGGAATGCTCCTATCCGCGGAAAGCACTGGCAAGTGGTTGATATGCCTTCCAGCGAGGAGTGATATCTTTTTATCATTAATACACAGGATCAATCATATCCCGGGAAATACTCCTTGCGAGTCTGACTCACAGGGATATTCATCTCATCGAGAATAAGTTGCATGGAATCGACCATTCTTTTAGGGCCACTGGTGTAGAATACACGATTTGAATAATCGGCGAGCATTTGCCTGATCAGATTGGCATCGATTCTGCCGACCCGGCCTTTCCAGGAAGGACCCGGTCGGGTCAGGGTATTAATGATAGTAAACCTCTGATTTTTCGCAGTGAGAGCCTGGAATTCATCATTAAAGGGAATGTCATC
Organism: Methanothrix sp.; assembly: GCA_963682135.1. Classification (GTDB taxonomy): domain Archaea; phylum Halobacteriota; class Methanosarcinia; order Methanotrichales; family Methanotrichaceae; genus Methanothrix. Next base: position 2,622,330 of record OY821645.1, on the reverse strand, counting down.
CTCCTGCCGGTTGGAATAAAACAGGAAGATATCAGTCGCAAGGCCCCTGTCGGTGCAGTATTTGATCATGCTTCGCAGAGGCGTTATGCCTATTCCCCCGGAGAGCATGGCGATCTTCTCGTACTCCCCGTGAAAAGTGAAGCTGCCATAGGGGCCGGAAAAACTGATGGTATCTCCATTTTTTAGGGAAAGAAGGGCATTGGAGAACTCATGACCGGTCAGCCGTTTGGTGACCTGCAGAAAGTCCTCGGTAGGGCTGCTGGAGAGGCTGAGAGGCTTCGCGATTCCGCCCTCTGGGCCCTTAAGATTCAAAATTATGAACTGGCCGGGAAGGTAATCAAATCCAAGAGGCCGGATAAATTGAATTGACCGGGATGACGCACCGATTTGCTCGGTCTTTATTACCTCTATCTCAAATTGCGGCTTCATAAAAATAGGGGAGCCTTCAGAGCCCTGAGGCGTCGGCCAGCTCAATGCTCAGGTTTCTGTCGTTGTTGCCCTCAACAAGAGCCACGATGCTTCCCGTATTCCAGAGGTAGAGATATCTGATGCTGTTATCGCCCCGGATGTCCTTGATCTCCAGAGCATCATGGCCGTTGACTGTGGCATTGCCGAATATGGGCAACTTGCGGGCCAATTGATCCTGGTATGTCTTCTGGGATTTGAAGTTGGAGACGGCGGCCCTAGCATGCTCCTCATCGGAGAGCTGGATGAGAGTGATCTTGGCATCATAGCCTTGGCCTGGATCGGTCCACTGATATATACCCACAGAGGTATTGGCCGGGCCGATATTCACGGGTCCGTAGAAATCCGTGATGTAATCAGTCATATTGAGGTTGCTGTTCTCTCCAGGCAAAGCCGCCAGCAGCTTGAAGCCCTCCGGCAGATTCGCCGTTGGGATGGCCGGATTTGATGCGGATACTGATGCAGATGCTCCTGGATCTTTCGCCAGGCAGCCGGCGCTTGCCGCCAGCACCAGGGATATGAATAGTAAGCAGCTTATGTTTTTCATTGTCATGGATGGTCCTGTCGTTTTTCCAAGGCCATAAGCTTTGTGAGCCGAAAAGTCGGTTCGACATTCGTCGTTCCAACTTCCGAAAAGCATTTTCACGCGAAGGCGCGAAGCCGTGAAGTCTGGAATCATGTTTTTTTTGGCCTGCAATGCCAGTACAGCCAGGCCTGATTAAAGCCATGATTATGAGGGGACAATGTGCCTTGCCTCTGCAAACAGCTGACCGTTCTTTGCGCCAATCAAGGCTTCGCGTGAGATTTATCCGAATCCGTTTGGTTTATTTCGGCCTCGCAGCGTTAAAGCTGCACCACCAGATCATCCTCTCCTACTACGATCCCTGGAAAATCCAGGACCGTGGCCACAGCCTCGCGGCGCATCTCCAGGCTGGTGTACCTTCCCGCATCGAAGTGTGTGAGGGCGAGGCGCGCCGCTTTCGCTCGCCGGGCGATGGCTGCGGCAGCCGCCGGATTGAGGTGGGGCCAGACCGGGTTCTCCTCGCCCGGCAGGTGGGCGCACTCCGCTATCAGCAGGTCGGCGTCAGCCGCCAGGAGCACGGCATTCTCGCAGACGCCGGTGTCCGGGCAGTAGGTGATGGTCTTGCCGTCCAGATCGAAACGGTAGCCCAGGCAGGGCGAGGCGTGCACCAGGAAGCGGCAGTCCAGGGCGAAAGGCAGCTTGTAGGGACCGGGCGAGAGCTCGCGCACCTCCACCGGGAAGGGCAGCTTCTCCAGAGGAACGGTGAAGGGCTCGCTCACAATGGTATGCAGCGCCGCTTTGGTGCCCTTCTGGCCGAAGATGACGAGGCTCGGGAAGCGGAACTTGCTGAGGATGTGCAAGCCCTCGATGTGGTCGAGGTGGAAGTGGCTGAGGAAGAGGTAGACTGGCAGGTCGTCCTTGATGTAGCGGTCCGCTTTGTAAAGGCCGTTTCCGGCGTCCAGGATGATGTGGTACTTCTCGGAGTTGATGAGGGTACAGATGGTGTTGCCGGTGGGGCTGTCGTACCAGCCGTTGGTGCCCAGAAATATGATTTGCATGCTAATTCTCCTGCGGGCTGCAGTCCCATTCGGCCAGTTTCTGGCGGACCTTTTCGGCTTGGAGGGAGCTTTCGATTTGCACGAAGATCTGGAGGGCTTCATTTGCGAGAGCTGCGGCTTCCTTCTGCTGGCTGAGTTTTTGCAGAGCCAAGCTCTTGGCGAAGAGGGCATCAGCTTCCCCGCGACGATATTCGATATCTTTGAAGATTTTCAGGGCTTGATCACTGTGATCGAGCGCCTTATCGATCTGGCCGAGGGCTGAGTAGGCTTTGCTCAGAGTGTTTAACGCTTCGCCCTCGAATTTCTTGTATTCGATCTTACGAACGATGTCCAGCGACTGGGTGCAGTATTCGATGGCCCTGTCGTTTTCATTGAGATCCAGGTAAGCTTTGCCCAAATTACAGAGAAATTCTCCTTCGTTCTGTTTGTCTTCGATCTCGCGAGTGATGGCCAGTGCCTGTTCGTGGTACTCGATGGCCTTGCAAGTCTCGCCCAGGTCAGCGTAGGCCAGGCCCAGGTTGCCCAGGTCGGCTCCTTCGCCCCTCCTGTCGCCAATCTCGCGGTCGATGGCCAGTGCCTGCTCGTGATATTCGATGGCCTTGCGAGTCTCGCCCAGGTCGGCGTAGGCATTGCCCAGGTTGCCCAGCCAGACTCCTTTATTCTCAATGTCACCGATTTCTTTGGTGATACCTAGAGCCTTTTCAAAGTAAACGATCGCCTTGCGAGTCTCACCCAGAGCATAGTAGGCTGATCCCAAGGCGCCCAGAACGAGTCCCTTATTCCTTCTGTCGCCGATCTCTTGGGAGATGGCTAGAGCCTTATTGTAGTACTCGACTGCCTTGCCAGTCTCGCCTAGCCCAACATAGGCATGGCCCAGATTGCCCAAGTGAACGCATTCGCCACTTCTGTTTCCAACCTTTCGGGAGATATTCAATGCCCTTTCTAGATATTCAATTGACTTGCGAGTTTCGCCCAGGTAGATGTAGGCTAGCCCCAGGTTGCCCAAATGAACTCCTTCATTGCCTTGATCTCTCATTATTCTTGCTGCTTTTAGACCTGTTTCAAGCCAGCCAATTTTATCCCGTTGATGCAGGCGCAAATCCAATACATTACCTCCTGCACCTGCATAAGACCGAGCCAATTGCGAGACTGATTTCAAATCACTCTCATTCAATTTATTCAATCCTTGAATCTTCTCCTTTACCCAGGCTTGCCCAACTTTGATATTGGCCCATTCACTATCGAAAAGCTTGAGACCTACTAAGACATTAGTTCCACCTTTTTGGTAGAATTTTTCAGATTTATAAAGAACTTTCGAGTAATACATGGCATGTTTCTGCTGGGCATCCGCAAGTTCATCACCTTTGAGACATGATTCTGCGAAAAGGCGAGCCAAATCATGTAGCTTGTATCGGCCCTCTTCGGAATCTGGTGCTTCAATATAGTCCACCAAGCTCCATCGCACCAAATCGCTCAGAGCCTCAGCCGACGGTTCTGGAGCCATCTTTAGAACAGCAGTCGCAGCATTGCGATCAAAGTCTTCCGGAAAGACCGACAAACGCCGCCATTGCTTTTTTCGTCCAGGAGTGAGAAGATCGTAGCTGAGGCTGAAGGACCCTTCTACCAATTTAAGCCGTTCCATCTTATCCTTCAGACGTTTTTGATATTCGGGAACGCTCAAATCCCGTTTTTTAGCTAGCGCACTGCCTGCATTGCGAAGAGCAAGAGGAAGGCGGCCACACAGTTTCGCTAGTTCCTCTGCCCAGTTGCCAATACGCGGGGCAATATGAAGAAGAAGCTCGCATGCTTTATCCAATGGCAAGATGTCCAGATCTTTTTCCGCTAAACCTGGCAAGGCGAATTTTATTCTCGATGTGATTAGGACAGTGCAGCCTACGGGAGGCAGCAGAGGCTCCACCTGCCCGTTGTCGGCGGCATTATCCAGCAGCAGAAGAACACGTTTGCCATCCAGAATGGAGAAAAACAGATCACGCAGTTCATTTGCGTTTCTCGGCAAGCGATCCGCAGGATTGTAGGCCCGGATGATCTGAGCCATGGCATCTTCCGGCACCATTGGAGGCAAATCCGGATTGTTACTCGTTCCCCGCATGTCTACGAAGATCTGGCCATCGGGAGATTGGCTCTTAAGCTTGTCTGCCAGGACCAGGGCCAGAGCAGTCTTGCCCACGCCGCCCATGCCACGCAGGCCGGTGATGGTGGCACCTTTTTCAAAGTTGGAGAGGATGTCGCAGATTTCATCCTCGCGGCCTTTGAAGTCACGCGGAGGCGGTGGGATTTGATGGGGAATGGGTGCTTTTTCAGATCCGGAAATCGAAAAACGAAATTCGCCATTCGTGGTGGAAAACGTTTCATCGTCTTTTCGCCATACCCGGTTCAAATCACTCCAGCGACGCGGAAAGACAATGCCTTTGTCTGTATCAAAATCCAAATGGACATAATTGTATGAATAGGTGTAGTCGGAATTTGCGGACATGCTTCTGTCATAGCAAGCCCCTGCAGGAATTGTGATATAATAGCCAAAGTTGTCTCGGACTGCGGATGCTCCCGGCTTATGGGCATGACCATGGAGTATGAAATTACATTTTCGTTTTAAATGCACCTCATTTCGACTTGAATCAAATGGAGCCAACCAGTCGAGAGGATGGTGAATCACGGCAATTTTGATATCCGAGTCCGAGATATTCTCAAGAGAATCGTAGATCTGCGATTCGCCAATGCAAAGATATCCCTGGTCACTGAATTCCCCTGCCTCGTCTTTATGGCGAGCACACATCCATGCAGAATTGATACCTAGCAAATCTATTTTTCTACCGTCGATCTCAAATGAGCCTACACTGCAATATTCCGGAGGCTTTTGGCCTGTGCAATCAGTCAGAAAGCGATTAAAAGCCTGGAACGGTTGCGATAACTGCACTCTTTTCTTATCCTCGCTCCACCAAGGTTCAACTTCTTCATTGGATGTCAAAGGCTTCGAAAGTGCAGCAGGAATTAGATCACGATCCAAATCATGATTGCCAGGGACAATAAATAGCCGGTCTTTTCCCAATTGACAGGCTTCTAAAAGAGGGTTGAATAAATCCTCTGTTGCCTTCGTATACTCATCTGGCTGCCCACTTTTGGCCGCATCCCCACTAAATATGATGAAATCTATTTTGCTCAAATGAGGATTTATTTTTTCTCTCGCTTTTATATCCTTAATGAGGGCATCGCAAACAACTTTGCGATTGAATTTGCGTTCTGCTTGATGCCAGTCCGAAAGATGAAGCCAGGTCAGTCCAGTCATTTATTCCTCACGCAGTGTTAAGCGTTAATTCGCGTCATATTCAATATATTATCCAATATTAATAATGTTATAGTTTTGTCTTAGATTTTTCAAATCATTAGGCAACAGAAACGGTTGTCTAGAATTTAAGATTTGCCAGTACATCTAGGATGAAACAAGCAAATGTCCAAACTTCGCGGCTTCGCGCCTTCGCGCGAAAACGGACCCTGTTGAATCTCACGCGAAGACGCGAAAAATGGCCCACCGTTCGCAAAGGCCACATAATCCTCCTGCAATCAGATCTTCGATTAGGCCAGAAAGTACTAATAAGTGCAGCAAAATAATATTATGACCCCTCAAACGTGCGCCTATTTTCGCTCTATATTTCACGTCTTATCCGCCCCTCCCTTCTCCTTCTGCTCCCTCACCAGCCCGCCGTAGGCCACCCCCGCCTCGGTGAGCACAATTCTTCCCTCCTCCAGCTCAATCAGCCCGGCCAGCTCCAGGCGGTGCAGGTGGTAGTCGAGCATCTTCTCGCCCACAGCCGCCGCAATCTCCGGCACGCTCAAAACCCCCCGGTTCATGAGGATGATCATATTCCTGCGAATGGGGCTCTCCAGAGCGTGATGAACAGCTGCCATCTCCTCAGGCGATGCCGGCTTGGCTTTCTTTCCCATCAGCATTCTCAACTCCCCCTGGAAAAAGTAGTGGCCGTAGCCATCATCCCCGTGGCAGGCAGCTCAAGCTGCACTCTCTTGAGTGTGGGATCTCCAAACATGCATAGCTGCATGGTGATTCTCCTCTCACTATCCCCTTTCCTGAGAACGACCTCTCTCATCAGATCGCTCAGGGCGTCACCCAGCCGATAGCGGCCCGAGGGGCTCTCGCCCTTGATGTAGGGCTCGAACTTCTCTGCGAAAAGGCCTGGCGTTCCCTGATCGGTGGTGCGGGCCAGGAAGGCTGCCGCCCCGCTTCCGAGAAACTCCGTAGCAAAGGAGGGGCGGTCGCTGTAGAGCTGGCCGGTGTTGCAGGAGACCCAGCCGGAGATGAGAGGATGATGGCTCAGATCTACGTTTGCCACATTCTCCAGATTGAATATGGGGATGTGCTCATTGGTCGAGAAGGAAACCGGGCTGCCGTGCCCCATGATGAAGATGTAGTCGCTGGAAGACATCAAATCAAACATCTGCGCACGGCGGTCGCATTCATCGCACACCCCGTAAGGCGGAGTGGCGTAACACTGCCCGCAGGTGGGCGCATCATCCCGGCAGGCGTCGCCCAGGCCCGCAGGCGGAGCCGCCCAGCACCGCGTGGAGAGAAGCATCTCAGGAATCATGCCAAAGCCCCCCGCCTCGTGAAGATCGCTGGCGCTCTCCATGGCTGCAGCCACGGCGGAAGAGCCGGCGGAAACATCCGGCATGCGGCTTATGGCAAATCCTTCGTCCACCACGCCGTTTTCGTCAAAATCGATGTACCAGCCGTCAGCCGGCAGATACCAGGGGCTGCCGCCAATGGTGACCACCTGGGGTACGGGCAGCACAAACGGGCCACCCAGGAGAATGATGTAGCACGGCCCGGTCTGATCGGTGATGGCCTGCAGCACTCCTCTGATCTCCTCCCAACTGGCAGGATCACTCAGCCGCACCCCGTAAGCGGCCCGGCAATCCTCAGAATCGAGCACAACGTAGCTAGCGGAAAGCCCATCCTTGCGGCTGATGACTTCAGTATAGCGAGAGACGGCCTCATCAAGTTCTGCCGTCCTGCTCAGTAGAGATGTAGTAACAAGCAAGACGGTTGTGGGCCGGGCGTTCATATTAATATCCACAACCCTGGACCTCTCGCTCGTGATGGTTACCTCCCGGACAATGCCACCTGCGCCTCGCACTCTCTTGGTGTAGGGAGCTTTTACCTCTACCGGAGAAGCGCTGGATTGCATGATATAATCGCAGTGGGTAGCAATGTAGTTGTACCTGCCTTCAGGCAGCTCCCGACGGTAGCGCCCGCTATCGGAGGTAGTGGCAGTCCAGGATTTGCTCTTGTCCTCCTTGACGAAGGTCACGCTGGCCTCTTTGATAGGCGCCCCTGTCGTCGCGTCCCGCACAATTCCCTCAAAATAGCAGGGATAGGTTACGGCTCGGAAGTCCCCCCCGCTATCGGTTAGAGCAGTTGCCTGGTCCTTGATATCTTGCGCAGGCGCAGCAAGAACGCCCGTACTTGAAAGAATGAGAAGCAAGAAAGATAATAGTAACATTGGGAAAACTCGTTTATTCTTCATATTTACCAACTCCAGATTGATTAATATTTAATAAGAGGTTAATGATTTAACTTTTTTTCGGACTGACAACCGCCGCTCCATAGGCCGCCTATTCATTTTCTAGTTGACGAAACCTTTTTTTAGTGCCAAAATGGCTATGATCATAATTTGGAGGCGTCAGACTTTACACTCAATTTCATCCACTGGAAAGAGAAAGCAGAAGAAAGGGCAGAGATGATGGCAACAGGAAGAGCAGAGTGCAGAGCGATTTCTCAAGGAACGGGAAAACTGGGGCAATGGCAATGATCCGCGCCCTGGTTGTGGATATCGACGGCACCCTGAGCGACCAAAACCGGGTGCTATGCCCTGCCGCCCTGCGGGCACTGCGTAGGCTAAAGGTGCCCGTAGTGCTGAGCACGGGCAATACCCACTGCTTTACCAGAACGGTTTCCGTTCTCCTGGGCACGCCTCGCATCTTCATAGCTGAAAATGGTGGCGTGCTGTCCTACTCGGAAGAGGAGATGGAGATCCTGGCGGACATTAAGGTTTGTGAGGATGCCTTCCAAAAGCTGGCCGCAGAATTCCCCTTGCAAAAATACAACTCCTCACGCTACAGATTTACCGACATCGCCCTGCAACGCACCTTCGATGCAAAAGCTGCAGACAGGCGCGCCCAGGAGCTGGGGTTGCCTGTGGAGATCATTGACACCACATATGCCGTGCACATCAAAGACAAGCGGGTTGACAAGGGCACGGGTCTGGTCCGCATTGCCAGTCGCATGCAAATCGATCTGTCCGAGTTTGCCGCGATCGGCGACAGCAACAGCGACCTGCCCATGTACCGGCTGGCCGGCTTTAGCGCCTCTGTGGGCAACTCCGGCCCTGAACTGAAGAGGATCTCCGATTACGTGTCCCAGGCAGAATACGGTAACGGCTTTGCAGAGATTATAGACTACATGAACAAGAAAGGCATGTTCCAATGAAAGAGATACTTTCCTGCCAAGAAGAGGGCATAAAATATCACAGCGGCATCTCTGTGCACGATATCAGCTATGCCGGCCTAAGAGAAGGAAGAATCAGAGCTTACCTGGTTGTACCGGCTGGAGAAGGCCCATTTCCGGGAATCATCTTCGTTCATCCCGGCCCGGGAAACAGATCTTCCTTTTTGGATGAGGCGATAACTCTGGCAAGAGCCAATGCCATCTGCCTGCTAATTGATGCGCCCTGGGCCAACGGAGAAGAATTTGGCAAGAGAGCCAGCGGACTGCCGGAAGACGTACGCGACTGGTTCATGGAGATTGCCGGAGATTTGCAGCGCGCCGTTGATCTGATCTCTTCGCAGCCTTATGTGGACAGAAGTCGCATAGCATATGTCGGCCATAGCATGGGCGCTCTCTTTGGAGGCATGCTATCGGAAATGGACAAGAGGATAAAAGCCTGCGTGCTGATGGCAGGCGTGGGAAGCTTCACCGATGTAGCCCAACTGAACATGCCATCCCTTGCCGGGAGCGAGTTGGAAAGATATAAAACGATCATGGAGCCCATCGACCCCATACGCCATATAAAGAATGCTGCACCTACGGCTCTATTCTTTCAGTTCGGGCTTCGTGATGCCTTTTTTCCCAGGCAGAAATTCCTGGATTATTACAGCGCAGCAAGCGAGCCCAAGTCCATTAGATGGTATGATGCGGACCATTATACTCTCAATGAAGTGGGGCGGTCCGATCGAATAAAATGGCTAAAAGAATGCCTTCTCCTTCAGCTCTGAATTGCGATCCTACTTGTGAAGTAGTGCCGCCCAGTGGTTCTCGCAGATGATCCACCAGCCCAGGGTCTCCTTGGCCAGGAGGCGCGCCGCCGGACAGAAGGCATCTACGGCCAGGTTGTAGGGCATCTGCGGCAGTGGCGGATGAAGCGGGTATTTGGTGCAGGTAAGCGGCCTGATATCGTAGATGGTGCAGCCCCTTTTGTCCTTATCGTAAAACGGACAGGGCTGTCTGAGCACCCAGGCATGGAGGGTTTTGTCGTACCGGCAGAGGGGCTTTAGCTTCTTCTTTCCCACTCGCTCTGCTATTCTCTCAAAATCCTCTTTTTCCAGGTACAGGCCGGCTCCTGGTGTAAAGCAGCACCTGCCGCACTGCTGGCACATAAAACGCTCCCAAAAGAGCCCGACCCCTTTGTCTGAGCCCTCTCGCTCGTCTCGGGCAGGCAGGGGCAGGGAAACGTCGAAGGGAACCTTCTCACCCCGGTCTATACTGGCCATCTGCTCCTCTCTCTTCAAGACGGACCAGTGAGGCCGCAGGCGCAAAAGCTCAACATGACAGCCCTGCCGCTTCTCTTCCACGCAGGAGGCGAAGCAGAGCTGATGGCAGAGACGGCGCACCTGGCCGATTTTTTCACTGCGGCAGGTCATATCGTATCCCCAAATGATATCCCTATATCGTATGCCAGCAAATTCTCACTCAATACAATCACTTTCGCCCCGCACGGCTTGTCCTTATTATCTGCTACATGCCTATGTTATTCTATCCCATAATGACAGCTTCGCTATAATTTTGCGTCAGGTGATATAGATGTCTAAGAACCCAGAATTCACAAAATACGGATCCGATATTGCCCGCCATCAGGATGTCATTCGCTCTGCCAATGAGGACCTGATCAAGCTATCCCAGAGATTTGGGCGCATGATGCCCAAGCTCTCCAAGCTGGACTCCTCTGCGATTCTCACCTGGTTTGACCTTTACAACAAGATCAAGGATAAAGCCAAAAAGACGGATGACGAACTGGCCAGCCTCAGCAATAACGAGCAAGCTACCGCGAATCCCGTTCTGCAGCTGCAGATAAATTATTACTACGCACAAAGGCAGCGACTTTACTTTAAGATGGAAGTCATGGATGATATCATCAGCGGCATGATGGAGGACCTCCTGGAGAACGGCAGCTTTGAGGAGGCACAAAAGGAGGAGATGCGCATAGCTCTCGATGCAACCATGGAAAAGAGTATGCATCAATCTATGGCGACACCTGTTCCGGCCTGAGGGCTATTGGCCGGGCAATTCGCCCCCCCATCCCCGGCCAAAATGCCCGTATGATCAAGCCAGACCTACCAAGCCAAAAGCGCCCACCCATTATCCTGCTCTGCGAGTCCGTATGAATGAGTGTTAACCTCATGGGGCATTACTGATAATTGGGCATAGTGCATCACAGGTCTTGGCGAGATCATCCAAGAAGCAATAGCGCCAACGATCTGCCAGGCTATTTTGCCACTCGCCGATTCTTGCTGCGGCAATACGTTCCCTTATATCATTTAGATTCTGCTTCATCTTGTTGCTCACCTCCATGTGTGAGCATATGCTATTCACCACAGGCGCTTTCAAGAGATGCCTGCCAAGGGTACATGAACGAAGCAGATCAATAGGGATATCTTGATAGCTGTAACGAGATCCTTTGTTACGTTACCAGGCAATGAGTTGCTAAAGGCAGGCAGAGTTTGTGTCAAACTCATCTGTAAGATCTATCGTCTCAGCCAGAAACTCACCTTCTAAGGAGACTGACCTATGAATCTTAATATTATATCCTTTTTTGTATATCTAAGTTTCGGTCAATCGGAACTTTCCTTCGAAGTGAGCATAATGAAATTGGAAAGCTCATTCAAGCGCACCCGAAGATCTTCCCTTTTTCCGGCGTCCTTGCCTCACCGGCATCATTGTAGCTCTGGGCTGAGATCTTGCTGCAGTAGCCCACCCACCAATCCATTACCCGAATCTGCGACGGCATTCCCAAAAAGCAGCCTGTGAAGCGGAAGTAGCCCGGAACGCCACCCAGATTGATGCCGTCGCCATTGCCGGTGGTGTCCACAATGTGGTACTTTGTGTCTCCCGGCAGGAGCACCAGATTATAGGCATGACCGGGATGATCTCCTACCAAAGGCAGCTCATATCCCGTGCTGGAAGTGCTGAAGACCTCGCTCTGGTTATAGCCCGCTTTTCGCAGCATTGTGGTAAGTGCCGCCGCATAATCGATGCATACGCCCGTCTGCAAGATGTTGACCGTGGCGTGGGTGGGAAACATGCCCATCACAGCGCTATTCTCGCTCATGTTGTTATCTGATCGCCAGGCTGAGACGCCCCACTCCTCAGGCCGGCAAGAGAGGTTGGCTACTTTCTCATTGAATCCATCTCTAAAAGAGCAGGTCCCGACGATGCTCGGATCGCACATGCGTGTGCATTCCGGATACCCGGAACAGCAGGCCTTGAAGACCGCGTACCCTCGCATATAGCGGGCCTGTGGTCCAAAGGAGTTTATGATATACAGTCCTCGGCACTTTTTTCGATCCCCGCTTTCGCTGCTACAGGCATTGATGGCCTCATCCACAATCCAGTCCAGGTCAGGATGGCAGACCTCCATCTGCTGGCACTTCTCCGGCGCATTGGGCCAGATGTCTTGACAGGGTGTATCCAAGGGATAATACTTTGGCCTGGGATTGACCTTGCTGCAAACCCAGGGCTTTGCTATACCGATTTCCACATAGGCTAGGTCTGAAGAGCCGGTGGAATTGGTAACCGTAAGGGAGATATTATGCCATCCCAGGCTGAGGTTCCTCATCTGAAACGATTCATTCCTGCCGATGATGCCATCCCTGCTGGATCCCCACAAATAGCCGAGCGGCCCTTTGCCGCAAGCGCCGGCGGAAAAGAGCACACTCTCTCCTTGCGGAAAGGTGCGCACATCACCAGGTGAGATAATTTTTGCCCTGAGCCTGCCATCCGGCATCTCATCAACATTGTCATCCGCAATGTCATCTGCACTCTCCTCCGGGATGCCAACATTCTTTGAAATCAGATCTTGCCGGTCTTGCAGAGATCTGCGGCTACAGCCGCAATCCTTCCGCTCCGCCTGCCCATCCGTGCCGTTTAAGCTCGGCTCAAATTTGGCAGCCGTGCTGACTTCTCCGGGACCGGCCGGACCGGGAAGGTAAGCCAGGACGCTTATAGCCAGGGCGATCAATGCCAGGCTCCCCAGAGCATAAGCTAAATAGCCCCACCTTCGGCTGCCCTTGCCGGAGAGCAGAGGCAAACGACTGAAATCTCCTGAAAACGAAAGAGCCAGACCGCTGAAGAAAAAGAGAGGTCCCGAGACTGACCAGGCCTTCCAACCGTAAGGCAGCAGGGTTATGGCCGCCTGGGTGAGAGGAAATCCGAATAGTCCGGCAAAGAGAAGAAGATAGGAAGCTGCATGCCCAGGGCAGCGGCGCAAAGCCGCCCCCGTTATGGCAGATATTACTAAGATTACTATGCAGGCATTCCATTCACGATAATACGCCAAGACTGCAAAGATGGTGAGGGCATACAGGCCGCACAGGAGAAGCAGTGTTTGCTTTGCTCTGCTACTTTGCCAGGCCAGGGCTGCGGCCAGGATGCCATCCAGCCCCAGCAGAATGATGAGAAAGCCGCCAGCGGCCTGAGAGAAGACATAATCCAGCTCTCCCGGTCGGCCCAATGACGGCAATGCAAAGAGGAGAAATATGCAGCCAAGAGCGATAGCAGCTATGCCTGCGATAAAACCTGGCAGCGACAGGATCTTTCGTGCCTTATTCATCTCCTCGGCAGTGAGCATTGGCCACCACTGGCGCTGCCGGGGAAGTTAAAACTATGGGCATCTCTTGCTTGGATGCGCATGATTTCGATAGATATTTGATTAAGATAGAAAATAATGATTGATTGATCTCCTATGGACATATTCATGCAAGCGGCAATAGATGAAGCGCTTGATGGACTTAGGGAAGGCGGAGTTCCTATGGGCGCAGTTTTGGTCGAGAACGGCAAGATCATAGGACGGGGCCGAAACAGAAGAGTGCAGGGAGATGATGGAGGAATACATACATAAGAACGAAAAGCTCTGGGACGAGTTCCTGGCGGAGCTGAATCCCGATCTCTTGAAGCCTTCCGAGCCACACATTTCCATCCGGCACCACATCTATTTGTTGGCCCCTCAGATGCTCTCCTGCTTGTAGATGAAGAATCTCAAGCTGTCGTTGTCTGCGGTCCTCAGGCCGATTTCCGGAAACAGTGAAACATCCCGGTTCCTGCTGAGAGTCATAGCATTATCTTTATTGTCCATCGTGATGACGCCGCTATTGGCGTCAATGGACCTGACGAGCATCTTGCCGAATGACATATCTGGAGCAACCAAGACCGGATCTTCGGATATCTGCCAGATTCCATCAACTATGGCCTCGGACTTTCTGCCGTCGTTGACAGCATCTTTGAAGTGTACCGCAATCGTCACCAATCCATTCTGCGCCCCCACATTTGTCCGGTAGGAGTAGGTCTTGTCGGCGATGGTGGCGTATTCGTGGCCAGGTGCAATAATCTTGGAGTTCACAGTCTCTCCATCTTTGGAAAGCTCGATGTACGCCTTGCCGTTCTCATCAATTCCCTTCAGCAGAAGCCTGTAGCCCTCCTCCAGATCCAGGTAGTCTCCTTTGGCAAGCACTGTCTTTTCGCTCTCATCTCGCAAGATCTTCTCGAGCTGCTCGCTGGCGAGAGAATTTTCATCCATGGATACTCGATAGAGCAGATCCGGCCCACTGTCATCTGTCGGGTAATATCCGGCAAAGTAGGGCTCTGCCATAAAGCCGATTATCCTGTATTTTCCCCAGTCCTGGAATGGAAAATCTGCCAGCTGAGCAGTGGTCTGGTATTCGATGCCATTGGGATAGTCGCCGCTCAGCCTGCTGCCTTCCGTCAAAGTTGTGGTCAAGGTCTCAGTGCCCAGATCCCTGTCGAGATCATAATAAAAGCCGGCAAAGTTCTGCGGATTCCAGGTAAAGGAGCCGTCCACCAAATTGTCAGTCTTGCCCGTAGACCCGGCGATAGCCCCTCGTATATCATAAGTACCGGGCTGCGCAGTCTCCCGGTAAATATAGAACCTCAAGGTGTCACTGTCTGCGGTCTTGAGATGCATATCTCCCATGAGAGGCACATCGCTATTTCTTTGCAGAGTTATGCTCTGGCCTGCATTATTCAAGGAGATGGTTCCCGCTTTTCCGTCAACTTCGGCAACAGACATTTTGCCGAACTTGGCGTCCAAATTGACGGCAGTGGACTCTTGCGATATTTGCCATATTCCGTTAACCGTAATGGCCGCCGTCTCTGTATCGTTGTACGAATTTTTTATATACACAGCTATGGTGACCAATCCTTTCTGGGCGCCAAGATCCTTCTTGTAGCAGTAGGTCTTGTCAGCAAGAGTTGCATCATCCTTGCTGGGGTAAGCAGACCTGGCATCAACCACGACGCCGTCTCTTTGCAGCTCCAGATCAACCCGATGAGATCTGTTGTCGATGGTCTTAAAGCTGAGCTGATACCCCTCTTGAAGCTGAAGTGGCTTATCTTGTGTTACTACGATCTCTGAATTCTCATCCATGAGGATCTTTTGCAATTGACCCTTCTCCAGAGAGCTGGGATCGGTGGACTTCATTAATGGGATTTGCTCATACACAGGAAGACTAGAGTCATTGATGTAGCCCGCAAAGTACCTCTCTCCCATGAATCCGATGACATTGTAGTAGCCAAATTCGCTCAGCTTGAATGCACTCTGGATAGCGGTCGTCGCATAAACGATGCCGTAGGGCGAGTCCCCGCTGAGATCGTTACCATCGGTGATGGATACCGTGAGTCGCTCCGTGCCTATATCTTTCTTTGGATCATAATAAAAACCAGGAAAATTTTGTGGATTCCAGGTATAGCTGTCATCTACAAGATTGCTAACACCATTCATTGTACCGGCAACTTCGCCTCTTATTTCCAGTCTGTCGGCTGCATGGACGGATAGAGCCAATAGCAAAACAGTAACAACAAGTGCAAAGACCATCTTCATGTTCGCAATTCTCCGATTATTCGATATAGATTGGTGACAATATTGTAATAAACTTTCCGTCAAGATATCATGCCAGTCGCAAAAAATTATAGGTAAGCAGAGCCCCAACTCATCTCGCCAATATATGAGTTAACCTGGACGACAAGTCCTGTCCGTTTCCTTGCCATTGGCTTGACCGCTGGGCTTGGCGTGGCCATTAGGCTTGGTGATGAAGTAAGTGTATCCCTTAAGCGCCCTGTTCAGTTGTGATTCAATCTGCTCCAGCTCTCTCTTTGGGATGCACAAATGCTTGTCCACGCAGCGATCCATAATCTCCCAGATGTAGTCTTTGGTCTCATAGTTAAAGAAGTCCAGGAGCTTTCGGCAGGTATCGCCCTCCACCTTCTGGCAGATGTACCAATCGTCGCCGTCAGCCATGACGTGCACCTCATGAGCGCAGCCTAAAAGGTTATGAAAGTCACCCAGGGTGTCCTGGTAAGCGCCCAGGAGGAAGATGCCCAGATAATAGTCCTCATTCTCTCGGAGGGTATGCATATCCAGGTACTCCAGGCCCTCACTGTCCCCGGCGTAGCGCTTGATCTCGCCATCGGAGTCGCAGGTGATATCCACAATCCTACCCCTCTCGCAGGGCATCTCATTTAAGCGATGCAAGGGGATGGTGGGAAAGATCTGCTCCACACCCCACATATCCGGCACAGACTGAAAGAGTGAGAAGTTGCCTATGTACTTCTGGCTGACCAGCTTCTTCAGCTCTTGAAACTCATCCGACTCATCCTCGGCCTGCTTGGCGAGGAGCGCGGCCTTCTTGCAGACCATCCAGAAGAGGTTCTCGCCTTTGGCTCGCTCTTCAAGACCAATATTGCCCAGGTTAAAAGAGTCGTAAAGCTCATCACGATACTGCAATGCATCGTGATAGTGCTCCTTGTAGTTGTCAATATTGATCTCCTTAAAAGCGCTGCACAGATCGTCGATCTGGATGGGGTCCTCCTCTTTGGGTGTGCGTAGAAGCGAGTCTTTGGCATTCTTTTTGCCTATGATCTTGAAGATGAGCAAGCTGTGATAGGCTGCGATAGCTCTGCCGCTCTCAGAGACGATTGCAGGACATGGGACATCCTCGTCATCACAGATCTTCTGCACGGTGTAGACAACATCATTGGCATACTCGCGCAGAGTGTAGTTGGCGCTGGAGGGAGTTGCCGTGTTGGAGCCGTTATAGTCCACAGAAAGACCGCCTCCCACGTTCAGGTACTCGATATTAGCCATCTTGCGCACCTTGGCGTAGATGCGAGCCGCTTCATTCATGGCATTCTTGATGGTCCTGATATCTGTGATCTGCGAGCCAATATGAAAATGAATCATCTTCAGACTGTCTATGATCCCTTTTTCTCGCAGTATCTTCATCAATTCCAGGGCCTCGCTGGTGGACAGACCGAACTTGGCTGACTCGCCGCCCGATTCCACCCAGCGACCGGAGCCACGGGCAAAGAGCTTGACTCTCATGCCCACACGAGGGGTGATGCCCATCTGCTCGGCATACTTCAGAATATCAAAAATCTCCTCAAAAAGGTCTACAACAATTACTATATTATTTACATTGTGTATACTCAGAGCGAGGCGCAGATAGTCCTCGTCCTTGTAGCCGTTGCAGATGAGCAGAGCCTCGCGGGGCAGGCCCAGGGATAACGCTGCCAGAAGCTCCGCCTTGGTTCCCACCTCCAGGCCGATCCCGTGCCGGGCTCCATATTTGATTATGTACTCGATTACCTCTTTCCTCTGATTGACCTTCATGGGGAAGATGGGCTGATAGGTGCCTTTGTAGGAGAATTCGGCTATAGAGCCTAAAAAAGCGCCGGTGATCTCATTGATCCTATCTTCCAGGATCTGGGGGAAGCGCAGGAGCACGGGAAATTCGAGGTCACTTGATCTTTCGATCTCCTCGATGAGGTCCATAATATCCACAGACTTCGTAGGGTCTTTTTTTGGTAATATGATAATATTTCCTGAATCATTAACTGAAAAATAGCCATTGCCCCAATTCTCTATCCCGTAGAGCTCCAAAGAATCTTCAGCTTTCCACATGTCACTCAGCCTTCCCCATGAAAACTTCCCAATCCTCGGCCCTCATCATCCTTCGCTCCCCCGCACCGATCAAAACCATCATTGAATAACATAATGATTCCTCACCCCCCCATGAAAACAGGGCTAATCGCATCGAAGTTTGCTAAGGAGTGCTTTTTGGTATATAAAGCTTGATGCGATGGACAATCTTTAAGACGTATCCAGACCGAGGGAATGATGAGAAGTAATCTTGAGGGATGAAATGGATCACGGTCACGGTCATGATTTTATCTGCAAAGGCGAGAAGATAAGGACGACAATACCCATGAAAGAGAGGGGTGTTGCCGATCTGGTGGCGGACATGGGTAAAATGGGCTTTCAGGGAGGCCAGCTCGGCACATCTTTAAGTGTCTGGAAGCGCATGCTGGATGAGGATGTTACTATTTTCTTGGGTCTCGCCGGTGCCATGGTGCCTGCAGGTTTAGGAGAGTTCATTGCCTACCTCCTGCGGGAAAGAAAGGTGGATTGCCTGGTAAGCACGGGAGCCAACTTATTTCACGACCTGTGCGAGGGACTGGGCATCGTTCATTACCAGGGGAGCGCCTGCGCAGATGATGCCTATCTCAATGAATGCAAGATCGACAGAATCTACGACGTCTTCGTATCGGAGATCGAGCTGCACAAGGCCGACAATCACATATCCGACTTTGTGAAGAGGCTGGACCCGACCCGACGCTACTCATCACGCGAATTGATGTACATGGTGGGAAAGGACCTGCCCGATACCACCATCCTCGGCGCGGCTCATAAAGCAAACGTCCCCATCTTCGTGCCGGCCTTCGGAGACAGCTCCTGGGGAATAGGCATGGTCATGGCTATGCGCGAGGGACATAGCGTCATGGTCGATGGAATCAAGGATGTGGACGAGATCACCCAGATGGTGGAAAAGTCAGCTCAGACGGGTGTGATTTATATCGGCGGAGGCGTTCCCAAGAACTTCATCCAGCAGACGGAGGTCATAGCTGAATTGATAGGCGATTATTCGGGAGGCCACAGCTATGCCATTCAGTATACCACGGACGCACCCCACTGGGGAGGCCTGTCAGGCTGCACCTTCGAGGAGGCGGTCTCTTGGGGCAAGGTCAAGAAGGAGGCCAGCAAAGTGCAGGTCTTTTCCGATGCCACTATCACCGTACCTCTGGTGGTGCAGGCTCTGCGAGAATCGGGCTATCCGCGAAGGAGCGTTCCCGTCTTCGACTGGAAGGGAGAAGGACTCGCGCTGAAGTACGAAAAAATGTGAATTCGGATTTCCATCTGCAATAGCTGCACTCCAATGCGTGCTGCCCGGAGCGGCATTGCGGTCTATCTTTTTTCAGGTTAGTTAAATTCTTAATAAATTATCTTTTTCATGATTTCCTTTGCTATTGAATTTTGCATAATATAAAATAAATTTTCAACCAAAGTTATTTATATCAGCACTCGCCAAGATCCATCACATAATGGAAATAGAAATAAGGGGATTTATTATGTACAAGGGGTGGAAATTTCCTATTCCATGGGCAATGTTCAAGATGACGTTGCTCGTTGTTCTGCTTTTGACTGCCGCATCCAGCGGCCAGGAGCCATGCAGCGATGCCGACCAAAACTGCAAACCTCTGTGGAGTCTGCAGACTAACGACGGGGCAGCTCTCACCCAGGTATCTGAGGGAGTCCAAGGTGATCTAGTCAGCCCAAATGAAATTGATGCTGCGATGATTGCCTTTGATTTCCAGAATCAATCGGCTTCGCCGGAGATTCAGGATATTGTAGCAAGGAATGATTCTGCCAAGATCATTGAGCTTTTTGCTAATGATATTGACAATAATCTGATCAGCTATAATATTATCAGCCTGCCTCTTCATGGAAACATCAGCGGAAATGCGCCCAATATAGTCTATATGCCAGAATCCGGCTTTGCTGGCAAGGATTCATTTGTTGTTAGCGCATCCGGCGCATCGGGGCCAGAAAAAAATATCACCGTTTCAATTGATGTGGTTTCATTGCCTCATCCCCCGATTACAGTGATTCGCAGCCCGCGAAATGGGGAGGTATTTTCAATTCTTCCCGATCAGACGAGTGTGACCATACCCGTTCACGCCACATCTACCGGTGATGTTCAGTCGATCAATTTCTATGATTCTTCTCTGAAAATTGGGTCAGGCAATTGCGAAGATGCCAGCGGATGCTGTCCGGTTACGATATTTCCCGATTTCAAAGTTGGAACTCATGTCCTGACGGCAAGAGCGGTCTCTGCTAAGTACGGAAATAGCTGTCCGTCTCTTCCAGTTGTGATAATCGTCAATCCTTCCCAGCCTGTGGTGAGAATTACCAGTCCTCTTCCCGGCCAAATCTTCACCGTTCCGAAAACTATCACAATTACTGCGGAAGTAACTGACAGCAATACATTGAAACGTGTTGAGTTCTATGCAAATTCGCAGATGATCTGGAGCTCAACGGAGAGCAAGTCGATCTATAGATACGATTGGGACACAGAGCCAGGTGTCTATAACATTGTAGTAAAAGCCATAGACAGCAAGGATTCTACTGCTATATCCAAGCCAGTGCTTATTGTTGTAGTGCCTGAAAAGCCTTTGAGCAAATCCAATCTCGCTCTGACCATTAGTTCTACATCAAATCCTGCACCAATAGGTGGGTTATTCAATTATGTGTTGACTGTGACCAACAGAGGACCCGACAGCGCAACCGATGTCACAGTACAGGATTTCCTGCCTCCGGAATTGACGCAGAGTCCCACAACGGCCAGCCAGAGCAGATCCGACTCGAATTCCGTGGTCTGGGAATTGGGCGACTTGACTAAATATCACAGCGCGAGACTGGTACTCAATGTACGGGTCCGGCCAGACGCAAAACCGGGACAGATAGCCAATACCGCATATGTGTGCGGAGCTGAGGTGGATCCAGACAACTCAAACAATCATGCTACAGTGTACACAAGAATAGATGAGGGCCTGGCGAAGGTATCTGAAGCAGATACTACCGTGGTAGCCATTCCAGATGTCAATATCACGGAAGTAGTCGTTCCGGATGCAAATGCTACTATTATTGCGCCAATAGATGCCAATGCCACTCTTATTGTGCCGATAGATGCCAATGCTACTATTATTGCGCCGATAGATGCCAATGCCACGGAGGTTGCTTCTATTCAAACTTAATCTCTATATTTTTGGATATTTGCGCAGGTTCCTTGCTTTTTCTTTTATCTCCAGGCACAGGCGTTTTCATCTCCCAGGTTTGACTCTTGCATTTTTCGATCATATTACTGAGAGAAAAAAAAGCAACGGGCTCGCCGGGACTCGAACCCGGGTCAGCGGGTATCTTCGACATACGGTCACCGAAGCCCGCTAGGATGTCCGCTACCCTACAAGCCCAATATTTCTGTCTTGGAAGCTTCCAGGCTATTAACCTTTCCCGCAGTGGTCTGAAATTTGGGTCCTACCTCATCAGGTAATGCCTTAAGGAATTTATGCTGCCACCCATGATTACTTATTCTAAATATTGTAGAGATAATACATTAGTAATAATAATATATTGCGACCAAATCATTTATAATAATGAACATCGTACTACTGGTGAAAACTGGAAAAGACAGACAATTTAAGAGCATCGGGGATTTTTTTAATTTACGGATAGATTCACAAATGCAAATCCAGTGTGAGATCTCCTGCAAAGAAAGTAAGGAGGTATTTTATGACCGAAATCGATAAGAAATATGCAGCTCTCGGTGGAGCTTCAGGATTTTTGGGCGCACCGACAGGCCCGGAGCTAAAAACGCCGGACGGAATAGGCGCTTATAGACACTACAAAAGTGGATCTATTTACTGGTCGCCTCAGTCCGGGGCTCATGAGATTCATGGCGACATCCGGGGCAAATGGTCCAGCCTGGGATGGGAGAAGAGCTTCCTGGGCTATCCGCTAACCGATGAGTCGGTAACGCCGGATAAAGTAGGCCGGTACAACCACTTCCAGGGCGGATCGATATACTGGACACCACAAACCGGTGCTCATGAGGTTCATGGCGACATCCGCGGCAAATGGTCCAGCCTGGGATGGGAGAAGAGCTTCCTGGGCTATCCGCTGACCGATGAGTCGGTAACGCCAGATAAAGTAGGCCGGTACAACCACTTCCAGGGCGGATCGATATACTGGACACCACAAACCGGTGCTCATGAGGTTCATGGCGACATCCGCGGCAAATGGTCCAGCCTGGGATGGGAAAAGAGCTTCCTGGGCTATCCACTAACCGACGAGTCGGTAACGCCGGATAAAGTAGGCCGGTACAACCACTTCCAGGGCGGATCGATATACTGGACACCACAAACCGGTGCTCATGAGGTTCATGGCGACATCCGCGGCAAATGGGCCGGCATGGGATGGGAAAAGAGCTTCCTGGGCTATCCGCTAACCGACGAGTCGATAACGCCGGATAAAGTAGGCCGTTACAATCACTTCCAGGGCGGGTCGATATACTGGACGCCACAAACCGGTCCTCATGAGGTTCACGGTCGCATTCGTGACAGATGGTCCAGCCTGGGATGGGAAAAGAGCGCTCTTGGCTATCCCGTCACCGATGAGACATCAACGCCCGCCAGTGTTTGTCGGTTTAATCATTTCCAGCACGGCTCAATTTACTGGAGCCCGGCGACCGATGCTCATGAGACTTTAAAGGGCATAAGGGTGCATATCAAGATACTGACCAATCCCAATGCAAACCTGGATTTAATGGTGGACAACATGCAGCAGGTCTATATGATGTCCGGCATTCGCGTGGAGCGCGGCACCACGGAGCATCTGAACTTTCCCGCCCTGGATGATCTGGACGTGGGTGGCTGCATGATGGGATCGACCACAGCGGAGCAAAATCAGCTATTTGCCAATCGCAATAACGCAGGCTCCAAAGATATCGTGGTCTACTTCGTGAGATCCACTGTGCCGCCTTATAATGGATGTGCAGCCTATCCCGCAGGAAAGCCTGGTGCGGCCGTTGCTCAGTATGCAACTGTGTGGACAATGGCGCACGAAGTGGGTCACGTGCTGGGATTGTCCCATGTCAATGACAACAATCGATTGATGACAGGCAACGGTACAGCCAATATCACCAATCCTCCGCCTGACCTCATTGCATCCGAGATCAGCACGATGCAAAATAGCAGTCTGACGTTTAAGTATTAGGGGGTTAATCATGTCAATAACCATGAAAGATGTACGTGCCCATCTGGATCGCGAAGAGCCGGAATACCAGAAGGCATCAAAAGAGCTTGGGCTGGAAGCCATTCCATTATTGCAGGAGCTTGTTAAGGGAAAAGATGTGATGCTCGCCTCAAAAGCGACATATCTCGCCAGTCTTATCGGAGGCAGTAAATCAGCCGACGTTCTAGAGGCGGCTGCAAAAAGCGACGAGCCTGTAGTTCGTGTGGCGGCTGCATCAAGTATCAAGAACTTGCCAGAGGCCTTGGCCAGCAAATTAACGGACCGTTTGCTGGATGATAAGGACTTCGGCGTGCGCAAGATCACTTTGAATGCTGTTTCGGCCTCAGGATCGGCGGCCCTAAAGGCCAAGATTGAGAAGATTGCCAAAACGGACCCAGAATCCTTGATCAGAGAGATGGCTACAAACTCCCTGAAGCGATTGCGCTGATCTCAAGAGCAACGTAAGTATGGGGTAACGCAAAGTGCGACCCCATAACTTTTTAATTATTGATGGTGGCAATGACTCGTTTCCTCAGCAACTGTCCCAGATGCGGCTATGTAGCCGAGGCTTGGAGCGAAGACGGCGTGTCTGTAAAAGTGCGCTGCAAGATGTGCGGCTATGAAGGACGTCTGCCTCATCCCGACCTGAAGAACGGAGCCTGGCGAGTGGGATAGGGGCATCTGCAAGTAAAAGGGCAGATGTAAAAATGGATGATCAAGCGATGAGAACCAGCCACGCCCTTCTCCTGCGTTTGCGACATGATCCTCAGTTTGATTTCGGCAAAGCGGAGGTGGAATTTGTCGATAGGGGTGCTCCGGGCGATCGGTCTGCTGTCCGGGGAGACAAAATCATCCATCTGGAGCAGGGCTGGATGGAGATTGAATGGGAGAATAAAACCAAGTTCATACCCTTCCACCGCATCCGGCGCATCACTTATGATGGAGCGACTATGTGGGAGAAGGACTATGATTCTTAGCCATTGGCTCGGCGCACTTTGCGCTCATTTCTATCCAGGTATTCCTTAATGGCTTCAATCACAACGTCAGAACGCTGCACGTAGAGGGAGCCCCTGCTCTTGACTACAAAGCTCATCAACCGATCGCTCAATTCCGGACTTAGCTCCACCTCGATTTTCGGCATAATTTCTCATAAACCAAAGTAGTATTAATACTTAGTTTTAGGGCTTGAGCCTCTTTATCTCCAGGTAGCGCACTTCATCACCGAGATAAGCGAAGATCATAAGCTTGCGCACCGAATGGGCCAGACGCACGGCACGGGAAAGCACGGGAGGCAAGAAGACGTGGTCAACGGACACGGTATGCACCAGGTACTCGGAGTGGGGCACCTTTCCGGGCCCCTTTACCTGCTTGTAGACCCTAAAGTGCGTGCCGAACTTGAAGCCGGTCTTCACCACCAGGCTCTTATCTCGCAGATCTTTATAAACGCTGAATTTCAGATCGAAGTCGCTCTCTATCAGCTTTGCTTTGGCCGCGAAGTCTTTTTGGTCCATGGCTTCGCCGGCACGATCGACCAGGGAGATCATCCCTCGGTCCAGCAGATAAGCCGACTCGACCAGGGAGAGCTGAAGGCGCTCACCAACGGGCTTGCCGTAAAATCCGCCTTCATGCAGCCTTTTGGATGCTTCCGGATTCCAGAGAACCACGCGGTCCTCCAGGAGCGTGGCCATGCCGCCTCCCTCCACTTCAGCCATCAGCCCGGACATAACCTTCTCCCTTGCCTCGTAAAAGGTGATGTCGCTCTCCTCATCGACTATGGCCAGCATCAGTTTCTTTCTCATTTGGGCCGTAAGCCTCACCGATTGCATTATCTCTTGCAGGGGAAGAGGCATGCGCTCAGAGATGACGAGAACATAAAACTCAGCCGGGCTCTTTCCCGGGTGGCCTCCCCGGGGATAAACACGAAAATCAGGGCGACCGGGCTGCACATAGTAGCCGCGCTCTCGCAGGTCTTTGTAGACCACATAGCGAAACTCAAAACCCTTTTCCAGAGATGATGCTGCCTGGAACAAGGCCCGAAAGTCCAGATCTTTTTCCCCGGAAAGCACCCTGATCCGGGTGCGGTCCAGGAGATAGGCTGCTTCCACCAGGGAGAGTTCCAGGCCTTTTCCCTTTGGCCTGCCGAAGTAGCCCTGCTCATAAAGATCAGAAAGGGCTTCCTGGCCCAGACTGATCTTATCGCCGATAAGCCGGCCGATTATTTCTTCGGACATCAGCAGGCGAGCTTGTTCGGCCAGATGCCGTGCATGACGCCCAGGGCTTTGTCCACCAGGCTGTGCACATCAGATGCCGGATAGCCTGCAAAGAGCAGGTAGGACTCAACGTGGTTGGGTACGGCAATGGACATCTGCTCCACCATGGATACCGTCTGCAGAATGGTGTTGTCTCCCAGTTTGAAAGCAATGATGGCGTCGGAGACTATCAGCTCGAAGATCTCAGGGCTGATGGGTCTCTCAACTGCGGAGAGATAGGCCTCCAGGATTTCGCTCGTCCAATCATGCTTCTTGCCTTCGTCCTGATAGGGCATGACCACGACCTCACGGGTCTTGGCCAGCTGCTCTACCAGTTGCGCTGGGGTAACATCTCCCTTGAAGACCAGATTCAAGAAGTTGGTGTGGGGCACAGTTGTGGGCACTTTGCTGGCGCGCACAGCGAACTTTACCTCTTCGAAGACGGTTCCTGCGTCCGTACCCTGATGCCCTGCGCCCTTGCCGAATTGAATGGCGCTGGGAGAGGCTTTGACCACGGTATGCGGATCGCCGTGGCGACGGTCGATATTGCCTAAGACGGCAGTCAGGCCCAGGGGTCGCGCGGCCAGAGCCAACCGGGAAAGGCCGGTAGTGTTGCAGCTGGTACATTGCACCAGTCTGGGCTTGGCCTTCTGGAACATCTCGTAGTTCTCCAGACCAAAGAAGAACTCGCGGGCAAAGTCCGCCTTCAGCTCTTCGGTGATCTTGACCTTTCCGCTCTCTGTCAAACCCTTGAGAAGCTCAGGCCGATCAGCACCACCCATGAGTGAGACAAAGCAGCCGTGTGAGAGGCCTGCCTCAACGTAAGGAAGCTCCTCATCGCCCGGAGCGCCCACCATCAGAAAATCTGATGCCGCAAAGAAGTCGTCATAGCCGCCTTCAATCTTGACTCCTGCCTTCTCCCACTTCTCTTTATTTGCAGCCTCGCTGACATATGCCTTTACGCCAAACATCCGATTGAACTTGGATACAATGGACAAGGCCCGACCATGGGGCTTTCTGAGCAGGACATTCAGGTCGCCCTCGATTCCGGCGGCCTTCTTTACCTGCGCCAAAGCCAAAAGAGTTCGCTTATTCTCTGTTCCATCAAAACCCACAAAACCAGCATTGCACTTCAAGCTTCTTCACTTCCTGAATGGGAGTCTAAGTGACTATATTTTAATCTTTCCGGGATAGTCCCCCCTCCCAGGATCTGGCAGCCTTTCTGCTCATATCGCTGAGGTTTAGAATTTTGTCGGCAATATACCCGGCACTCTCTCCCAGGTCCATGCTCGTAGTATCTACTTCAATCTCAGGAGAGAGCGGTTCTTCATAGGCTACATTTACTCCCGGCACGGCCGCCTTCTCGCCTGCCGCTTTCTTGTAGATATCCTTGGGCGAGAACTTTGCCTTGCGCTTCGCTTCCCGCTCTATGCAGACGCAGAGAGGCGCCCGGATAAAGACCTCGGCAAAATTGGGGATCAGACGGCGGGCAAAATCACGATACCGGCGTCTATTGGCAGTCGCATCTATGATGACATTTACTCCCTCATCAGCCAAGAGCTTGCCCATGTAGGCCAGGCTGGCATAAACGATATCTCTTTCTTCTTCTGTATACTTGGGCTGTGGAGTTATCGCCCTTCTGATCTCATCCAGCTGCAAAATCCTGGCGCGAACTCCCTTTTCGGATAGAATCGTCGACACTTTATCTGCAATAGTGGTCTTCCCGCAGCCTGGAAGGCCTGTGAACCACATGACCCATGCCATAATAGATGGAAACGGTATCATGAATAAAAAACCATTCTATGGGAATGTGCTGGGAAGTGATAATATGAAAAATTACTAATACTATTATTAGAAGATTTACTTAAAAATGAAAGGAACGGCTGAAGATTACTTCAGCCGAAAAGGGCGCCCAAGCCCTCTACTCCGCTCTCCTCTGCTGCTTCCTTATCCTCTTCCGGCTCTTCTGCCTTGGCTGCGCCCTTGGCGGCAGGTGCGGCAGCGACTGGGGCTGCGGCGGCTACGGGCACTGCGGCTGCCTGGGAAAGGACTGTTGCGATGTCAACGCCTTCCAAAGCGGCTACCAGGGCCTTGATTCTGACATCGTCTACGGCGGCACCGGATGCCTCGACGACCTTCTTAATTCCATCCTCGTTAACGTCTTTGCCTGCGCTGTGAAGCAGTAATGCAGCGTATACATATTCCATTTTGAATCTACCTCGAATTTACCTTTAATCAAATTTATCCGAAGAGAGCACCCATTCCCGCAGCGGTGTCTTCTTCATCCTTTTTCTCTTCTTTCTCTTCCTCGACCTTGACCGGAGCCGCGACAGGGGCAGCTGTAGGAGCTGCTTCTCCACTGGCCAGACGGTCCAAAGCTTTGGCATTGGCGGCTGCCTTGGCGAGGAGCATCTCCATCATGCCGGGCACGGGTATTCCCGCATCCAGTACCAGGGCTCTGGCCTCAGTCTGGGCCTTTTGCAGCATGGGTCCGATGGTCTGCGGCGTAGCATAGCCAATCTTAACCGCAAAGTTGAAGGCTTTGGCAGAAGCCAGGGACAACTCAGAGATCTGTGCATCCACATTGATGGAAAGATCCTTGACTTTAAAGATCAAGCCACCCTCATAGGCCGCTCGCAGTTCCAGGCCTACGTTTCTGGGGAAGATCTCCATGGTCTTCAAAATGTCCGCGGTCTTGGCAGAAACGACCTCTCCCTCTTTGGCTAAAGTGATATTCTGGTTGATGACTACCTTTCCACTCTTAATGGCTGCTGGGATGCCGGCTGCTTGAAGCTTGCCGACCATGGGTCCCGGCGAGAAGGATGTCACCCCGGCCTCAATCACTATGTCTTTGGGGGCACGTGCACCGGCCTTGATGGGCATGGGCTGTTTGCCCTTCTCCAAGAGAGCATTCAGCTTGAAGGGGTTGTCATTGCTAAAGAGCAAAGCAGTCTGATCTTCAATGAAATCAGCTAGCTGCCTGATCTCCGGGACGCTGGCTTCCAGGGCGCGACGAGCGATGGTGTTCCTCACCATTCTTATCTCGACATTGCCTCTGAGACTGCCTCGCATCTGCTGCAAATTATCGGCTGGTATCTCCCGGACACCAACAATGCCGACAACGCGGCTCTTTTTGATCATTTCGACAAGCTCTTCAACATCCTTAACCTTCCATTCAGGTATGTGGGCAGTGTGACGAATCTCTGCTGCCATTTAGATCACCCTTATGGAAGGCCCCATGGTGGTCTTAACGTAAACCGACTTCAGGTTATGTCGACCATCCTTGAGGGTCTGCTCGAGCTTGACGACGACCGCTTCAATGTTTTCGGCCAGCTCTTTAGTGTTCATATTTCTGTTCCCAACAGTCAGGTGGAAGGTCGGTTTATCCCTGGACCTGATCTTGATCAGGTTTTTGAGCCTCTGTACCTGGGGGGTTACATCCTGTGTAGGCGGCAGAGGTGTGGGCATTTTGCCCCTCTTGCCGAGAATGGAACCAAGGCTCTTACCTATGACGGGCATGAACTGAGTCTCTGCTATGAAGAACTTGTACTCCTCTGCCAGTTTGCGCACAGCTCTCTTATCGCCGGCGAGCTCTTTGATCTCGTCAGCAGATATAACCCGGTCTGCGCCGGCGCTCTTGGCTCGGAGGCCAGTTTCTCCTGCAGCAAATACAGCAATCTTGGTCGGTTTGCCAAGTCCGTGGGGTAGGATAACCTCAACATCGACTCTGTTTCCCGGTTGGGCCAGATCGATGTTATGGAGGTTAATAGCCAGATCCACGCTCTCGCTGAACTTTCTGGCAGGTGCCTCAGTGATCGCCTGTTTAACGGCTTCTTCTATATCCATTTCAATCCTCCGTAGTCTTCGACACTATTGGTCTTCTACGGCTTCTCAAAAAAGAGAATTAGCAAACAGATAATAACTTTATATTTCAAGCCTTCGCTTCTAATAACTCATCGTATTTGCCGCTGGCCACAGCCAGTTGAGCCTCTTTGCTTTGCATACCGTCAATGGTCGCGCCTACAGACCCAGCCGTGCCAATAACCTCGCTGGCTGCGTTCTTCAGGGTTTTGGAGAGAAGGCCTTTTCTCTTGATGTTTGCAATCTTGAGAACCTGCTCCATAGTAATATTCCCGA
The DNA here is from genome assembly GCA_963682135.1 of Methanothrix sp. Taxonomy (GTDB): domain Archaea; phylum Halobacteriota; class Methanosarcinia; order Methanotrichales; family Methanotrichaceae; genus Methanothrix. The sequence goes on along the minus strand of OY821645.1, from coordinate 2,593,175 downwards.
CGGTGTTTCTGTCTCCAGTGCCTTTCTCAATACCCATCTCTTTGATGATCAGGGCAGAGGTGGGAGGCGTTCCGACTTCAATTTCAAATTCGGTTCTGGACTTTACTATGACTTTGACGGGAACTTGCATTCCATTGAGATCTTTGGTCTGTTCATTGATCTTGGCAACCACCTGGGCTACATTTACACCCAGAGGTCCCAGGGCCGGGCCCAAAGGTGGTCCCGCGCTGGCCTTTCCGCCAGGGACCAATGCTTCTACGACATTAGCCAATACTTGTCACCTCAAAATTTATTAAGTTCCATCTTTACTGAGCACGCGTACGTGATCTCCCCGCACCGTGATGGGGATAGGCACCATTGCTTCAAAGAGTTCCAAAGTAATCTCTTCCTTGGCAACGTCCACGCGTTTGACTCTTGCCTTCTCCCCCTTGAATGGTCCGGATATGAGTTCGATAATGGCTCCTTCATTAATTCCGATTACGGCCGGCTTGGGGGAGAGAAAGTGTTCAACCTCTCCGATATTTGAGGCACCTTTTATCACAGAGCGTGCGTGGGGTATTCCTTGAATAGCCTGATCTACGATCTCCGGAGCTGGTGATTCCACAAGAACGTAGCCTTTCAGCACATCAGGTACCAGCAGTGCCCTTATATCATACTTTTCCTTGCGCGCTATCTGGGCGATCATGTTGGCCACCGATCGTTCCTGATTTGCAGTGGTCTTCACAACATATATGCTGGTCTCGGACATTCCGCCTTCTTAGACGAACCTCGTGTATAAAAAGGTTTGTAATACAATGGAAATCTCTTTATACTATAAACAAGGGAGTTCCCAAGGGGTGAGTATCTAAAATGAGTGGCAGGACTGATGAGCTTCGGGACCTCGTTATGAAGATTGGTGCCTCAACCAAGGTCGTGGAGAAGCAGGCCACCCGTCATGGTAGTCTCCGGGGAAGCGGCGAGATTGAACGCGCTTTATTGAATGTGGTCCAGGAGATGATAAAACAATACGGCATACAGACAAAGCTGACTGCTGAACAGTTATCGTCAGTTGTCAGGCTATTTTACAAGAGACTAAGTGATACTGAGATCGCAGAGCAATTGGGCGATCGAGCCCTCAACAAAACCGTTAGCAGAGCCCGAATCAAGCTCCACTTATTCAGGGAGACGGATTTGAAGCCTCCTTTCGACAAGGATGATTTTCTCCGCCTAACGCAGGCCAGCAAATCCGTAAAAGAGATGGCCGGAATTCTGAGAGTAGCTCCCTCTACCATATCAGAGTACAGGAATATCTTCGACAGCCAGAAAGCATCGGAGAGGGATGGATATACAAAGCGTTTCTTGGAGATACTCTCCGATCAGGACGTCTCCGAGCGCATGGTTACAGCCCATACCGAGGATGGCCTACAGGACACCATCGATACCGACTATGAGGCAGCAGAGGCCTAGAGAAGCCTCTTTTCATCACCATTTTAGCATCATCTGCGACAGAGGAATATTTGTCGCGTCAGGCTTCCATGCACGCGGTCTGTATGCTTTTGCATTATCTCGAAGCCGGCATTCGCGAGCACGCCGTCAATCGAGCTGTCCGCCACGATTACCATGCGTCGTCCACGCTTGATTACCCGGAAGAGTTCCCTTAGACTTTCCTGCAAGAGGAAATCTTTTGACTTTGCCAGAATCTTGGCAGACCTTCCGTAGGGTATATCCAGAACAGCAGCATCGATGGATGAGTCTTGCAATGGCAAGCACTTAGCGTCCCCTAATAAAAGAGAGCAGTCCAGCGACTGCAAATTGCATAGAGCACCCTTGACCAGGCGGGCCTGAACCTCTATGCCCAGCCCCTGTATGCCGATCAAGCAGGCTTCGATCAGGATGCCGCAAGTTCCGGCAAAGGGATCGAGCAGCATCTCGCCCGCTTGAGCCTGGGTGAGGTTGATGAGCGAGCGGGCCATGCGCGGCATAAGCACACCGGGATGGAAAAAAGGCTTGAGGTGAGGCCGGCGTGCCTCAAAGGAACTTCTATCACATCCGGCAGCCTCGCGCCCCAATACGATTCTTGCGGAGGTGATGACGGCTCGCAGAACCATCTCCGGCCTTTTCAGGTCCGCTTTATAGCCTCTTTGAAAAAGGATGCGCCCCACCTCGCGCTCTACGGCATCAGCCGCTGGAGCAGCATCCTTGATGCGCCGGGCTCTGACCAGATATCTTTCATGGGGCAGCACCAGTTGGCTTACAGCCCTCCCAAGTGCCTCCAGGTTTGCGTCGCAGATCGCCAGCACCTCTATGATGCGATGGGTCATGGCCAGACGACTGGCCACCATTTGCACATCGAGGTCTTCCGCCTCCACTATCAGGCACTGGTCCAGAAAGGCGACCTGTGAAAAACGGGTGGAGTTGATCTCCACCAGGGCGAGAGCCTCGCTTCTTGGCAGGGTTTCATGCTCACCAGACAGCTCAAAGGCATAAGTCTTCATCCTTTCAGTCCAGGTAGCTGTTCACATCCCTGTAATTGAACTTCTTGGAGCCCAGGACGTTCTCCAGGAAATTAAAGAGCGCTCGTCTCACGTCATCGGAAAGCAGCGGATACCATGTGGGGCTGGCTACAACCACTGCCCGGAAGGCAAAGAATGGCGCGATGACCTCCAGCAGCTCTTCGTCACCCGTCTTTTCCAGGTAGTTTTCGAAGAACAATTCGAAGAGATCTTTCAGGTCTCCAGTCAGGCGCAAGCTCTTTTGCACGGAATAGAATATGTAGTTCATGGCAAGAGCGGTGATATCATCCGCAGCCTCGCCCCACTCTCCCCGGCTTCTGTCCAGCACAGAGAAGTCTGCGCCCTCCCGAAACATTATATTCCAGGGGTGGAAGTCGCCATGCACCTGGCAGAGCCGGCTGGCTTTACTGCGCAGCATCCAGCGCCACTCTACGCAGATCTTCTCGATATCTTGCAGCTCATCCGGGTCGAGGAAGCTCGGACTATCCGGATAGTCGTCCAGGATGCCGAAGATGCACTCACCGCTTCCCACCGTCTCCCGGATCTTGCGCTGATAGAGGGGAGGGCAGTCGTTCTTGACGGCATGAATCTCTGCCAGGTAATTGGAGAGCGCCATGACCCGCTCAAAGTCCAAGTCGGTTGCGCCCTGCTCTTTCACTCGCTCCAGGTCAAAGAAGTACTCTTTTCCCTCAATCTTCTCCATGAGCAGGAAGTATTCGCGAGCGTCTCCCGCCGAGACCAGTTTGCCTTTTTCCGTGAAATATCCCACATCGAGAGATGGAACGTGTTTGGGGAGGCTGGCAAAGGTTGAATTCTGCCAGATCATAATCCCTGCCCGGTCGGAGAAGTGGTCGTGGCCAAAGCCATGCTGCACGCGCATGGAGGAGAGCACGGCTGAGCCTTTCTTTCCTTTTATCTCGTACTCCGCCAGCAGAGGCGATCCGTATCCGAATCCTTTCACGTCCTCAGTGGTAGCTATGGTCTCACCCATCTTGCGAGTGCTGAGGAGCGATAAATCCCGCCCGTAAAGGCTCTGCAGATATGCTTCCAGGTTACCTCTTTTTAGATCCAAGGCCAAGACACTCCTTATTTTATCCTTTTAAGTTCCCATTTGCCAGCTATGCAGATATTTGTCCTGCTCCGCGGTAAGCTTTTCCGTCTCCAGACCCATGGAGGCCAGCTTGAGCTGTGCTACCCTGCGATCGATCTCCACGGGTACGGCATAGACCTTTTTCTCCAGCTTTCTGCCGTGCTCCACTATGTAGCGCACTGCCAACGCCTGATTGGCAAAGGACATATCCATGACCTCTGGTGGATGGCCGTAAGCAGCAGCCAGATTGATCAGCCGGCCTTCTGCCAGCAGGTAAAGCCGGCGCCCATCGGGCAGTTTGTACTCGGTGACATTGTTTTGCACCTCTGCTTTTTCCGCGGCCATCTTTTCCAGAGCTGGGATGTCGATCTCCACATTGAAGTGGCCGCTGTTGGCAAGGACTGCCTGGTCCTTCATCTGGGAGAAGTGCTCCGCTCGAATCACGTTTATGTCGCCGGTGAGCGTGACAAAGAGATCTCCCAGCGGCGCGGCCTTGTGCATGGGCATGACGCCATAGCCGTCCATGGCTGCCTCCAGGGCTTTTCTCGGCTCGATCTCAACTACGATAACATTTGCTCCCAGGCCACGGGCGCGCATGGCAAATCCCCGGCCGCACCAGCCGTAGCCGGCCACGACCACCGTCTTTCCAGCGAACAAGAAGTTGGTGGCCTGCATGATGCCGTGCAGAGTGCTCTGGCCGGTGCCGTAGCGGTTATCAAACATCATCTTGGTCTCGGCATCGTTGACGGCGATGACCGGATAGAGCAGGGCATTGTCTTCTGCCATGGCCCGCAGCCGCACGACACCGGTGGTGGTCTCCTCGCAGCCGCCGAACATCTGCGCGGCAAGCTCAGGCTGCTCCTTGTGGATGATGGCGATGGTATCGGCGCCGTCGTCCAGACTGACGTTGGGCCGCAGGTCCAGGGCTTTCTTGATGCAGTCGTAGTACTCCTGCTCGTTCTCGCCCCGGAAGGCATAGACATAAAGGCCCCGCGCCGCTAAGGCCGCAGCCACCTCATCCTGTGTCGAGAGGGGATTGGAGCCGGTGACCGCCACCTCGGCCCCGCCGGCCACGAGGGTGGTGATGAGGTTGGCCGTCTCCACTGTGACATGCAGGCAGGCCACAATGCGCGCACCTTTGAGAGGCTTTTCCCTCTCGAACTCCTCTTTGATCTTCTCTAAAACGGGCATGTGCCTTCGCGCCCATTCAATGCGCTTTTCTCCTTCTGCGGCGAGACTTGGATCCTTGACTACGCTTTTATGCAAAATTAATCACCCTGAAATTTATTTAGTTAATCCGAGGAAAGAGACCATTTTCAGCTACTTAAATCCAACCCCGCCATCATGGACGACTTATTCTAAACACCACTCTTCTCAACTGATGAGCATTAACACATTCTGGAGTGAACTGCAGTGTTGCCTACTCCAATCTGTCTCTGATCTCTTCCCAAGGCAGCCTGCTCCCAGACTCGACCATGAGCTTGAGTGATGCTGCCCTCTCCTGCGTATCGATGATCTCATGCTCTACCATCTGATCCAGAAGCCATATAGTTCCATGCACCTGCACTCCTTCTCTCTCTGCCGCTTCGCGCAGGCTGCCGTCTCCCGTTAAAAGCACGGCTTTTATCTCCTTGGCCAGAACAAGAGCGAAAAGATCCTGACGAGATGGCCGAGCATAACGCTCAGCCAGATCCAGCACCTTGAGAACTTGCTGTCCGGATAGCTCCAGGACCCGCAGTCCAAGGCTCACGAGGTATTTTCCATCAGGCGTATGTAATTCTTCAATAACAACGTCCGGCGCTATCAACTCCATCGGAAGGCGAAGCGCCTTTTCTATGAGGCCGCCTCTGTAAAGGTCTATCCAGATATTGCTGTCAGTTACACACCGCAGCGAGAAGGCCCCCATGCTCCTCTTTCACTTCGGAAAGGAATAATTGCATCGGCTTTCCGAGCAGCTCAGATGCCCGATTCTCTGAGATAATTCCTTCGGCCAGAGATCCCATAACCAGCCTCGTAAAACGCATGGGCTTTTCGAAAGGATAGGATTCTCCCGGTTCCTTCATGTGCCATCCGTTGGCTCTGAATCTTCTAAAGAGCGCTATAGCCCTCTCTTCTGAAATAAAGCCGAGGTCCCTGGCCCGGAAGACCCAGGCCTGCATGCTCAGACCGTATTTATCCTTGAGCATGTGCAACTCGTAGTCTCCGATAGTTCTTCTTATATTACGAAGTTCGAATTTCACCGCTGCTTTTGGAACTAGAAAAGCTCCTGCAAAGCGATTAGCAGCCTTCTCCGGGTCCAGGCCATCTTTAGTCTCCAGCATCAAATGACCTAGCTCATGAGCCAGGCTGAAACGCTGTCGATCTCCTGGAATGCCGCTACGGACTACTATTACCATTATCCTTCGGTCATCCTCAGCATCGAAAGTGCATGCATAAAAATCATCATCTGCATCTACGATTCCTACCTTTATGCCCTTATCTTCCAGAAGGCTCGTCAGGTTCTCAATGCAATCAAGTCCTAAATCCCATGCCTCGCGCAGATCCACCGCAGCCGCTTCTACATCGTCAAAGGATTTGATCTTGCGGGGGAATCCTGCAGGATATTGAAACGAAAAATCCCTCTCATCCGGGAAGAGTATGCTTTCGATCTCCAGATACTTCTCCAGCCAATCGCGAATTCTTGCGATGACGGCACCTTCATCCTTACGAGAAAGAGAACAATGTTTGCGAAAGCTGGGACTGATGCGAGAGATACGATGCGGTCGAATAAAGAATTCTACACCTACATCAAGAGCCTTGCAGAGACGGATAAGAACTCCCGAGCCCGGGACATCCAGATCCCGCTCATACTTGGATATGGCTTGAGCGCTGACTCCTGCGGCCTTGGCTAGCTCACGCTGGCTTAAGCCTCGAATTTGTCTGCCCTGTTTAATGCGCTCTCCAATACTCATGGTCAGCACCTCGGTTTACATAGTTAGTAATAATAGAGACTTTGTAAACCAAAAAGGTTTCGGTCCTGTCCTATCAGAGGTTTCTGTTTTTGTTGAGATTTATATAATCAAGGTCGCTCATCCTTGCCCCATCCTTAACTCTTAAATAGCAAACCAGCCACTAATGCACTATTCACAATTGTGAACATAGAACGCACCCTTTAGGTTCGTGCATACAAATAGTGCGCTCTCACCAGCAGTCGCGCGCCAATGTGCACGTCCGCGGACGCAGCCGCACGCAAGGAGCGCGCGCCCGTTCGGGTCACCATAACCATTTTGCACCAGAACTGCCCAGTAGAACTGATGCAGGAGAATAGGAGAAGAAAATGTTGATCATCTTGCCGGATGGGAGCAGAAGAGAAATCAACCAGGATGATGCTCGCATCGAGGACATCCTCAAGCATCTGGGCATCAATCCCGAAGAGGTCATCGTGGCCAAGAACGGCAAGATCGTCCCGGAGGAGGAGACTGCCGGCGGCTCCGACGAACTGAAGATAGTGCGCTTTGTGCACGGCGGTTAGAAATGATGAAATTGAAGGCCCAAGGCCAATCTAGATTGACTATTACTACTACGAGAATCTGGAGCGAAAAGCCATGCTAAGTGACGGCGAGAAGAAGAGATACTCCCGCCAGATCCGCCTCTTTGGCGAGGAGGGGCAGGAGAAGCTCAAGAGAACCAGCGTCTTCATAGCAGGAGCCGGCGGCCTCGGCTCCGTCATATCCCTCTACATGGCGGCTGCTGGTTTTGGCAAAATTCGCATCTGCGACTGCGACTCTGTGGAGCTCTCCAACCTCAACCGACAGATACTGCATGCCAGCGCCGACCTGGGCCGGGCCAAGGCACAGTCGGCTTATGAAAGCTTAACCGCCATCAACCCGGAGATCGAAGTGGAGGCGCTGGTGGAGACCATCTCTGAAGAGAATATCGACCAGCTCCTGCAAGGATGCGACCTGATCATGGACGGCATGGACAACTTCCCGGTTCGATACCTACTGAACCGGGCGGCTTTAGAGAGAGAGATTCCGCTCTTTCACGGGGCCATCAGCGGCTACCAGGGCCAGGCTACCACCATCATTCCCGGCAAGACTGCCTGCCTTTCATGCATCTTTCCCAGAGCACCTCCGGCATCGGTCTTTCCCGCTCTGGGCTCCACATGCGGTGTGATCGGCTCCATTCAGGTGACTGAAGCAGTGAAGTACGTTACAGGCGCAGGCCAGCTTCTGGAGAACCGCCTCTTGCTCTGGGATGGGCTAAACGGCTGCCTGGATGAGATGGCCTACGAGCGCAATGCTGCCTGTCAAGAGTGTTCGGATAGTGGGCATTGATAGTGAGTATTAATAGGAATAATTGTAATCTAGCCCAGGAGATGGAAGATATGAGCGAAGGCAAAAAGGCGCTGTTGGTGATGGGCTGTCCGGAAGTGCCGGTGCAGATGAGCATGGTGATCTACCTCACCCATAAGCTGGAAAAATCCGGCTGGGATGTAACCGTGGCCGGTACGGACGCAGCCGTCAAGTTGCTCAAGGTGGCCGATCCGGAGAGCTATTATGTGCAAAAGACGGTCGATCTGGACGAGCTGATTGGCGACGTCGTGGAAAAGAAGGTCGACTTTGACGTATGCTTCGCTTTCATGCACAGCGATGCGGGTATGACCTACGGGGCAACATTTTCCGCCATCTCCCGCGCCAGGCTTTTTGCAGTGGTATTCGGCAAGAATGCCGAGGCTCTGGGGGAGAGCATCGACTATCCTGCTGAGAAGATCGTGGCCAAGGCCACCCATAACCCAAATCCTCTCAAGAACAAGATCGATAAGGTGACATTATGAGCTGCATCGAGCAGATGAAGTACAAGCTGCACCTGGAGCGCACCTCCTTCAAGGAAGCACGCGAGTATATCGAGAAGAACTCGGACGAGGTTTATTACGTCGATCCCGGCTACAAGATCTTCAAGGATTACTACATCATCGGCGTGCCGCCCGTAGCCATGGGCGTGCGAGGCACGGAGATGCTCTTCACCTATGTTAAGCCCTGCCACGGCACATTTGTTATGGGTATCGATTCAGAAGAAGAGATTGCCCGTCTGCGGGAAAATGAGACGGAGAAGATCAAGAAGTCCCTGAAGTCGGGCGGCCTGAGAGCCAAAGCAGATTCAGGATCGTCTCCGGCCAGCTTTGCTGATATGTATAAAAAATAAAGCGTGGCTGAAAGACATGCGAATTGTTGTTCTGGCGTTTGCAGGCTTCCGGGAGATTCTCGGAAAAGAGAGAGAACTGCACTTGTTAGAGGGTGCAACGATAAGAGATCTGCTGGAAGAGCTGGCTGTTGCCAAGCAGGCGTTTAAGGACGCGGCCTTTGACGATACAGGCGCTCTTCGCGATTATGTTCTGCTCATGGTCAACCGAAAGAGGATAGATCCTGCCCGGGAGCTGTCCAGACCGCTTCAAGATGGAGACGAGCTGGCCATCTTCCCGCCTCTGGCCGGAGGCTAAAGCCTCATGATCGAGATCACTGAAGAGGAGATCTCCCTGCAAGAGATGATAGAAAGGGCGAAGAGCAAGGATGCCGGAGCTATGGTCACATTCCTGGGCACGGTCAGGGATGACGGCATAGAGAGGTTGGAGGTGGAGGCCTTTCGGGAGGCTGCGATTGCTGAGCTGGAAGCGATCCAAGAGGAAGCTATGAGCCGCTTTGCTCTCAAGGCCGTAGAAATCGTGCACCGGACGGGCTCACTTGCAGTTGGTGAGAGCATAGTGGCCATAGTCTGCTCAGCCGGTCACAGGGAGGAGGCTTTTTCCGGTTGCCGATACATAATTGAAGAGCTGAAAAAGAGAGCACCCCTCTGGAAGAAAGAGCTGGGAAAGAATGGAAAACACTGGGTGGGACAGGATGAGCCAGCCGGAAAATGATTTTGTGGTAGTGTTTTGCACCGCCCCCCAAGGTGAGGCAGAGGCCCTGGCAAAAACATTGGTGGAGGAGCGGCTGGCTGCCTGCGTGAACATATCATTGCCTTGCCTATCATCGCGGGCCATCAGGCTTACCTGGACTGGATGTCTCAATCTGATTAATATGCTTTCGCGATTCTTCCCAGATTTTTGGCCATGATTGCATCTATAGCAATCGTTTTGGTATGATGTGTACAGCGAAAGTGTCTATTAATATTATGAATGCCTTTTATGGTCTGGAGTGATAAAATGAGACTTAGAGTAATCAGCGCCAGAAATGAGATCCCCAATCTAAACCCCAATGAGAAGACGGTTCATCTGGCTTTTCGGGCCAGTAATGTAGATTTCCTTAACCTGATGCAGAGATGCCCCAGGCTGAGAATGATTCAGGTTCCGCCATCCTACCGCAAGACCATGTCCAATGCCATCCAGGTATTCCTGGAGATGCAAGGCATTGATATGCTGGAAGGCGACGTATGGGGCCACAGAAAGGACCTGGATGAATATTTCACCGTGGATGACAGCACGCTTGAGGAGATTCGCGCCCTGGCTGCAGGCGGCGCATCTGCTGACGAGGTGGCCGATCAGATTCAGAGAAAGTCCAGGATCGGAACTGAGCTGATCAAGTACATCGCCAAGAGCAAGATTTCAGCCTGAGCCAACGCAGACAGGCTCAGCTAAACCTCCATCTATTTTATTATTAGGTTTTGAGCATCTGCAGATTTGCTGCTCTGCCAAGGGTGCTGCTGATCGAGCGCCGGCCCGCCTGGGACCTGTTATCATCCGGACTCATCCTTGAGGCGAAAGCCTTATATCCGTTAATTAACGTAAAGAGTATTGGCATAAGTCGATGGCCATCTTCCCTCCTGCGTCCAGTAGACTTTTGCCTCACTCCTTCTATAAATCTCAGACTCTAAAGCTGAACGTCTTGCTGGCGAGCTGCTGTCCATCTACAATATAATTCAATTTGAGGGTATACGTTCCGGTCAACCAGGTATATTGGTTGCCCTGATATGAGGTAGGTACCATATCCAGCCAATAATCGCAACTTACTGGTTGGTTTATCGCAACCGACGAGGTGGGATAGATATTTTTTATAACTATGGCAGGACCGCCCGGCGGCACGGTTAGAGTCTCCAAGTTGAAATTAGTTGCCTCCAATCCGCAAATATCCTGACCTGTCAAACTGGATACGACCTTGACACCCACATTTACCGGCTCGCTGTTTCCAGGTGATGCCGGCGCGATCTTTATTAAAATGATGTCGATAGTAGCCGCATCCAGCTTTAGCTTTTGCATTGATGCAATCGAATTACCAGGACGGCTTACCTGTTGAGCTGCATCAGCCATACTCATGGCAACGAATAGCAGCACTATTAATGCCATTGCTTTTTTCATTATACAACACCTCTTGCTCAAACCTATGAATGTGTCCGCTCCCCCTAAAAAAGTGCTGCTCATGATTTAAAAAGCCGAAAGTCAATGACCACATTGCTTCTGTGCGGCGCATAGCTTCTCACTATCTCTTTGTAGAGCACCTCCGCGCCGAGATCCATCTCCTCTGCCGCTTTTTTTATCAGAGCCAGATCCCTGTAGAGATCATCATCTGGTGCTATACAGTAATAATGGACCATTCCTTGGGACTTTGCCGCTCTCATAGCTGGAATGAGAAATTCGCAGGCGCTGTGTGGAAGGTTCATAATAACGTGATCCGCCCGATTCTCGTAGCGCAGAGCAAGCTCTGCTGCATCGCCTTCCAGAATCTCGATGCCATTTACTTTGTTTAAAAGCGCATTTTCGCGCAGGTATTTCACAGCCACAGGATTCTTGTCCATGGCGATGACTTTTGCCCCTTTTTTGGCCAGGAGCAGAGAAAATGGCCCCACGCCTGCGAACATATCCAGCACGACCTCACCTGGCGAGACCAGGCCGGCAATGCGTAGCCTCTCCGTGCCCAGGCGGGGAGTGAAATAGGCCCCCTCCAGGTCCACCCGGTAGCGCAGGCCATGCTCCTTGTGAAGGGTAACGGTGCGAGCCTCCCCGGCCACATGCCGGAAGCGGCGGGTGCGAAATTCTCCTTCCACATCAGAGATGGGGGCAATGACGGTCTTTATGCTCTTGCAAGTGGACATGAGGGCAGCAGCCACACGCTCTGCATCACGATCTTCCACCATGGCAATGTCGCCCACCACCTCGAAGCTGGGCCGAAAGCCCAGAAGATCCTCAGGGCTGATTATTCTCTCTTCCGGCAGGAAACCAAAATCCACTAATTCAAACTGCCCAATGCTGCCTAGCTTTGCCGCTGACTTTTCGTCAATCTCCAAGACGGGCAGGTAAACATGGGATTCATCCGAGCAAATCTTGCGGCAGCGATCAAAGAGGCCCATCTCTATGAGAGTCCTACGAATCTTCTCGCCATTTTTTCGGCTAACCTTCAAACCCAGTGATTCATCCGCCATCTGATAGGAATAAAGAAGGGCTTCTATTAATATGATACCTTTATCTCTAATCGGGTTCTGGTTAAAATCATTATGCTAAAACGCAAAAACGGATACAAGGCAATATCGGCATCAGAGATATCACAATATGTCTACTGCCCTGTGTCCTGGTACCTGAAGAGAACGGGAGTGGAGCCGCAGTCATTCGGCCTGAAGAGAGGAATCGATATGCATCAGAAAGCTGGGGGCAGGCTGACACTCCTGGATAGAAGGGAGAGAGCAGCCGACTTATTCCGGTTGCTGGGCTACATCTCTCTGATTGCTGCTATTTTAATTGCAGGATGGCTTTTATGGACTTATATCTAATCTTTGTTTTATCTCTAATAATCTTGGCCGCTACCTTCCAATTGCTGTCAAAGAGAGAGTCATCCTCAGCCAAAAACATGCGAATGGTTTATGGCATCCCCGAGGGAAAGGTAATCTACTCAGATCTGGATCGCCCGGGAAAGGCCCTGTATTCCAAAAATCTGGGAATCAGCGGCAAGCCGGATTACATAGTAAAAGGCAAAGGCCGCAGCTTGATTCCCGTGGAGATCAAGAGCGGTCGGGCCAAGGAGCCCCATAAAAACCACATAATGCAATTGGCGGCATACTGCTACCTGGTGGAAGAGAACTACCGCCGGTCAGTACCTTACGGGATAATTGTCTATTCCGATGGAGTGCAGCATAGAATCAATTTCGATAAAACCCTGCGCTCCTATTTGCTGGCAACGGTAGACGAGATGAAAAGGTCAATAGGACACGACTGTCCCAAGAGAGGGCACAACTACAAACAAAGATGCCTCCACTGTTCGTTTAATGGGAAATGCAAGAACAGTCTGCTTTAGCATGCACTCTAAGACCCTGGCTCACAGCACGAAGGCCTATCGACTTTAAGCAAAATGGCAGTCATGTCGAGGGGAACCATTATAAATTTTAAAGCCGCAGGACAATCAAGGATTATCATGATGCGTCAGTTGGCCTTATTGGTTTTGCTATCAGCTTTGTCTTTCATGCCCCCTGCTTTCGGGCTGCCTGATGAGGCTGTCGGACGGGTGGTGAGCGTCATCAGCGGCGACTCACTGGGCATAGAGATGCTGATAGCGGATGCGAGAACAGAGGACATCGACAGCATCAAACTGGCCGATATACAGGCCCCCTCAACCGTAACAGACCAAGGCAAAGCCTCCCAAAAATATGCCCTTTCGTTGCTCAAGAACAAAATGGTATATCTGGATATTAATGACAACAACAACACCACGCGCAACGTTTGGAGCCAGCTCATCTGTGTCATTTATCTTATGGATTCGGATTACCGCCCGGTCTGGCCGCCCGTAAACAGGATCCTTGTGGAAGAAGGCTATGCCAGGCAAAATGACGACCCTAATAATGAATTCGATCCATCCGTTTGGTGGAAACCGCCACCTGTCTTTCCGCCGGGAGAGAAGAGATCTCAGCTAATGGCCATGCTGGAAAAAGCGCAGCAGACTGAAGAGAAGACCCTTGCCGAGCAGTCCTCCAACTCATCCCAAATAGGCAGTTCCAGGTCCAGTTTTGTGATAGGCAGCTCTAAGAAAGGCGGCGTTTTGGAGAAGGACGCTTCATCGGGGCGCATCAGCATTGGCTATCGCAAATAGTAAGTGAACTACCGCGTCCTGAAGGATGGGGACTTACCGATGTTTCGACTTCTCGTCGAAACTCTCGCGGACCCGCGGTCCGCGAAATCCGCCCTTCGCAATCCTACAAGTTAAAAAAGTTCTAAAGCTTCATGGCGATGGGATTCCCGCAGAAAATATTGCCTCTGAGTTAGAGATGCGCAAATCCTTGGTCAGACAGTGCGTCGAAATAATGTAGAGGTCATTTGCCACTGTTATCTTAGACTTGGAAAATTGCAGTTCAATCTGCCCACATAAAATAGCAAGGAACCGATAAAATATATCCTGCAGGTCCGCTCGACCTGCAGGCGTTTTCTTCTCTCGTCTAATCCGTGGCCAGTATGTGACCGATGATCCTGCCGTAAGCTGGTCTCGCTATGAACGTGCCCAGAATCACACCCAGGATGATGATGAGTGCAAATCCGGTGAGCGAGCCGAAGCCCATGACAAGCAATGGCAGCATGGCTACAGCTGTGGTTGCCGCAGCTCCCAGGATGATGAGGAAAGCCCTGGACAGCCGGGCCAAATAGACCTTGCTGCTGGTGGCGGCCATCTTGCCCACCCCGGCCTTCTCAGCCGCCTCTGCAGCTCTCTCTTTGATGCTGCGCTCAACAGAGGATGCCACCCCTTCACCGCCTTTCATTAGCTCATCGGTGATGATGACCAGCTGATCAACGCCTGTGCCTATCACCATGATGATACCGGCAAGGCTTGCCAGATCAAGCTGCCATCCGGCAACAGCCCAGACACCCAGCATCATCACGACCTCGGAGAACGAGGTGGTAACCATAGGCAGGACAATTCTTCTCTCCCGGTAGCGGTAGAAAATCATGCCCGCTACGGCCAGGAGAGCAATCAGCCCAGCTATTACCATCTGCAACTTGAACTGCCTTCCCAAAGCAGCAGAGACCTGGCCTGAGCCGACAACCTCTACGTTAACCGGCAGAGCGCCTTCACGCAGGTGAATGTAAAGCTCCTTGGCCTTGGTAGATCCAGCATCGCCTCCACCAACGGTTGCCTGCATGCTTCGAGATGGAACCTTTTGCAGACTGCTTGCCAGCTCTGGTGCAAGTGGTGCGGAAAAGATCTCATCCTTATCCAGATACATGGATATGTAATGATCCTCAGGCCTCTTGGTGGCACCTGTATCAATTGCCGCCTTTTGGAAGGTCATCGCCCCTTCTTCTGAGAGAACAAAGGGAACTCCCCATCCACCATTGCGTTCTCCCTGGGGGATATCCACAGTCTCCACGGCATCTCCGTAGAGCACATGCATGCTCTCATTGTTCTCGGTCTGAATTCTTATCTCGAACTTGCCGGGCTTGCCCACTACCTCCTGGGCAGTGGCTACATCCATTCCCGCCAGATCAATGAGTATGTACTTATTATCGACAACTCTGACCTTTATATCCTGAAGGCCCAGTCGGTTGAGCTTGGAGTCTAAAACCTTCTTAGTCTCGTCCACAGTCTCCTTGGACACACCCATTACAAATGCGTCTTCGCCTGCGGGCACTCGTCCGCCCACGGGAGCCAAGAGAGCATCTAGCGATTCTCGGGTGACATTAGTCCGGATCTCATAGCGGACGGGTGCGACTGCCACATTAAGCTGGACATCTGCATCCAGATTTTTCTTAAGGTAATTGATAACGATAGTCTCAGGTGCAGCTACTATTGTGACTTTGGTGCTGTTATCTCCTTTTGCGATCTTCGAGCCCATGTAGCCGAGATCATCGGCAAATGCTGAATCGACAACTTCCGGCACCGTCACCACATAGCTCTGTCCGTGCTTCTCTACAGAGGAAGCATTAAACTGCATTTCCAGAATCTTTTCCGGCGAGACATCGATTTGTGCTTCTGCTCCCTGCAATTGCAGCTGCAGATATGAGCCTCCTTCCAGATCCAGTCCGAACTTCAAACCGAAAAAGCCAATGGAAATGATGGCCAAAGCCACGAACACCGCATATAGAATGACCCTTCGATCTTTGGATAATTCCTCGAAAAGGCTCATCTTCTCTGCCCCCTGGCGGTCTTCTTAGGCCTATTTAGGTACCATCTCAGACCCTGAGCATTGGTGACCCAGGTGTTGAATACATCCGCCGCCAATCCGAATATTAGGACGGCAGACATATCGGCAATAATGTCCATTCGAGTAAATGATGGTACTATGAGGTACAGGAAGTTTGAGACTATGATCAAAGATATTACCGCACAAATTGTGGTTCCAGCCATGGTGAGGCCAGTCCCCATTGCACCTATGATCTTCTCTTCCACGTTGCCCTTGCGCTTCAATACCCTCATGGATAGCAGGATATCGGTATCGACTGAATAGCCGATGAGCATGAGAAGAGCAGCCACGGTTCCCAGTGAGAGCTGTACGCCCGTTAAGTTCATGGAAGCCGCTGCCGTCAAAATGTCAGCCAGCGCACTGATCACAATAAGCAGAGAAACGATAGGTTCCCTGAACACCAGGAAGACCACTATGGCCATCAATAGGAACGAAAGTGGAAGGTACCTGACGACCTGCGCCTGAAGCTCCTTGCTGTAAATCGGTCCAATGTGCCTGATCTCCGGACCATCGTAATTGGTATTGGCCAGTTTGACAAGATCAGCATACTGCGAATCGCTCATAGGGCCGAATTGGAGCATGTATCTGCCGCCGATGTTTCTTATGTCCACCAGAGGATAAGAAGCAAACTGCTGCGCCACTATTTCTTCCGATTCTGCAGACGGCACTGTGAGAAGAGTGCCTCCCGTAAACTCTATCCCTAACTTCACAGGCGAGCCTGTGGCAAGATAGGTCGCGCCCAAGCTGATAAGTGCTAATATTATGATAGCGATAGGAACCAGCATTATCTGCTTGGGTGGGTACTTAGAAACGATGTCCTCCAATTCCATGTTATTTCTCCTCGAACTCACTCTTTGTTAAACCCACCACATGAATATTACTTTGCGAATATGCTTTTATTGCGAATGTCTTGCTCGATGGTTATGCGCCTTCATAAGAATATTTCAATCTATTTACGGCTTGTCGTCAATGATTCTCCTCAAAGCCATTCGTCGGAGACAGAAACCTCCTCAAACCTTCTCCCATTTTTTGAGGTTGGCCACCTGGGAGAGGGTTTTGCCGCGCCGGATCTCCTCATATAGCCTGCTTTCCATCTTCTCCACCTCTTTAGCTCTCCTGGCGATCTCGTAGGCCCTCTCTTTGGGTATTACCACGACACCGCTATCGTCTCCCACAATGTAGTCCCCAGGTCGCACCGTCTGGCCGCCGCAGGTGATCTCGGTGTTGATCTCGCCCAGGCCCTTAGGGTCGCCTGCATTGGGTGTAATGCCGGAGGAGAATATGGGGTAGTTAAGATCTCTGATCTCATCCACATCCCGCACGGCTCCGTCAATAACCACGCCTTCAATTCCTTTGTTCTTGCTGCTCAAGGTGGCAAGGCCCCCCCAGGGTGCGATAAAGTTGCTGCCGTTATAGATAACCAGCACATCCCCAGGTCCGCACAGGTCGATGGCCTCCACGGGCTTGGCCCAGTCTCCGGCAAAGGTCTGCACAGTTATAGCCCTGCCTACGATCTTGCATCCCAGATTAATGGGAAGGATGCCGCGCATGGCTCCTTTGCGGTGCATGGCATCAGAGATATTGGGCGACGATACCTCTCGCAAAATGGCGACCATCTCCTCTTCCCGGCTCATTCTTGGAGCGGCATTCATTTGTGCATGGTCTATTGCATCGCGAATCTTGCGGGCGGATCCTGTCACATCGGCGCTTCTCACAATGCTTCCACCCACAATGACAATCGCAGCGCCGCTGGCGACAGCCTCGGCACCGGTTACGGGATCTATGCCGCCTGCTGCCGCTACTGGGGTCTTGACCACTCCTACGATCTCTTTGAGGAAATCGACTGTGTCGCGACCGGTCATCTGCTGGTCAATGCCTACGTGAACGCAGATATAGTCCACACCGAGGGCTTCCAGCTCGCGAGAACGCTTTACGGGATCGGGAACGCTGAGAAGGTCCATCATAATCTGCACGCCGTATTTTCGCGCAGCTCGCAGGGCATCTTCGATAGTGGAGTCATCGGAGACGGCAAGCAATGCCACAATATCGGCTCCTGCTTTGGCTGCCATCTCCACCTCCATGGCTCCCGTGTCTACCGTCTTCATATCGGCCAAGATTCGGGTTCCCGGCAGGGCCTTCTTCATCTCGCGCACAGCGTCCATGCCCTCGCTCTTGATAAGGGGCGTTCCTGCCTCAATCCAGTCTGCGCCGCCCGAGACTGCCTCTTTAGCTATCTGAATTGATCTGTCCAGCTCCAGAAGATCCAGTGCCACCTGTAGAATGGGTTTAATATGACATCACCACACATCAGCACGATTAGCGTACATCAGCACAAGCTAAGTAAAAAGGTGCATGGTATATAAAATGAAGCTGGCAGATATTTCTGAGATAGAGCTTGATGACGATCCCTTTCGGCCTTACAGCCTGAGCTTCACCAAGCTGCATGGGAACGGCAACGACTTCATCCTGGTAGATGAGATGAATCGCGAGCAAGTAGTGGAGAGCGAGAAGAGAAGGTTTGCCATTGGCCTCTGCCATCGCCATTTTGGCATAGGTGCAGATGGGGTTTTGTTCTTGACAAACAGCTCGCGAGCCGATCTCGGTATGAGGATCATTCAGCCGGATGGCTCAGAGGCAGAGATGTGCGGCAACGGCATACGCTGTCTGGCCAAGTATGCCTGGGACACGGGATATGTGGGCGAGTTCTTCGATGTGGAGACTTTAGCCGGCATAATTCCTGTGCAGGTACGAGACAGGGACGGCTCTTTTTGGGCCAAGGTGAATATGGGGGTGCCCATGTTTGACCGATCTTCCATACCGGCCTGCGGCCAGGGCGAACTCATCTCCGAGGATATCGAGGGCTGCAGGGTATCGGCGGTCAATACTGGTGTCCCTCATGCAGTTGTTTTCATTGGGGATATGGATTTTGATATTATGAAAGCTGCTCCATTCATAAGACACAACAGCCTCTTTCCGGAAGGAGCAAATGTGAATTTTGTCAAGGCCGGCCAGCCTCTGGAAATCAGGACCTTCGAGAGGGGTGTGGAAGGAGAGACACTCTCCTGCGGTACGGGATCTGTGGCCGCCGCCAGTGTGGCCCGCCGTCTGGGACTGGTGGATGATGAGGTTATGGTGCAGACTAAAGGCGGGCCTTTGCTGATCAGCTTTGAAGAGGGCAAAGCCTTCATGGAAGGACCGGCGGTAACGGTCTGCTCGGGCGAGCTATCTGAAGAATACCTCTGGAACCTCTTCCAGGGAGTTTAAGAAAAATATTGAGGCAAAAATGAAGACAAAAGCGACATTTTTGGGACTGATGATTCTCGTCATTTCTTTCATTTTTGTCCAATGCATTGCCATGAGCCCGGCATTCGCCGAGCATTATGTGATGGAGATAGGCAGCAAGAGCAATCCCAATGCTCATCTATTCTCTTACGACCAGAAGTTTCGAGAGAGCACCAATCTGCACAACTATCCCATGAGGATGAGTGCCACCAAAGAGTTTACCGATGCCACACGTCTCTCCACCAAGATGAGACTGTTGGCTCTTCCCAATCTCACTGAGATAAACATAGATGCGGATTTCATCGGCATTGGGCGCATCGGTTACCTGGTACTGGATCCGGATAGGGCGAATCCGGAGATGTGGGGCCCGAAGTACGAGGTGACGCGCATCAATCACATGTTCGTGGGTAACTTCTCCATCAATGAGCAGATCATAGTGGCCAAGAATCACATGTGCGAGGACGGGTACCTGCCCTGCGCCTGACCTCAAAATCAAATTTTGTAATACTAGTCTCATCTCTTAAACTACACTATGATCATCAGCCTGCGGCTGAATTTAACCGCCCCCCCAGGATGAGCTGGTCAATGTGGCCTACGCCTCTGGTGGGCATAACGACGAATGGGTAACTGCCGGCAATATGAGCGTCATCCGGTTCGGCTGGTTGAATTGCGGCTCGCCTGGTCTGCTCCTGGAAAAGCAGGCGCGAGTCGACGCCGCAGAAGACCGGATGATATGGCATCGCATCCTTCTGCATAATAGAGCTAATGTGAGCGCAGAACGGCAGGTTCGTTAACGCTGCCCTGGCAGAGGTTCATGCCCTGGACGGCTCAGGCGGGGGGATGGCGAAAGCCAGCGCCACGGCGACTGTTGGCGAAGCGACATCTTACGCAGAGGATGGCAGGAAGCCGCCGGAGTGGGAGCTGGACAGAATGGAGGTAATCTGTGACGATGAGATCGCCGGGGATGGGGAGAGCTACAGCTCTTGCCCGAGCTGCAGCTGCGGAAGGAATTTAGATCGGTATGACCTCACGGGCTTGCCAATCCCGCCAGGAGTAAATCCTGGCATCATATCCCATGAGCTGCAGGGCAAACCACACTACTGATGCCCCATAAATATCATCCGAGTAGACAACTACCGTCCGGCTGGAGTTCAATCGAGCGAAGGTATCCCGCAGATCCGTCCCATTCTTCAGCCTCCCTTCGTCCAGCACATTTTCAGGGGGGATGAATGTGGCATTGAGAATTCTGGATTTTCCGAATTCCTGAAAGCTCCTGGCATCTACCATCTGAACCTGACCGGATTTGACATAATCATAATCGACCAAAAGCTCCGATCTGGGACGGGCAACGTAACTTACAGGTGAGCGCACATTTTCCTTTGTCTCCATGGGCAGACTCGCCGCAATCCAATTGTCAAGTCCGCCGTCCAATGCCCTAACATCATCATGTCCCAGGTAGCGCAGCGCATAGAGAACTGCGATTGCTTCTCCAGAGCTAAATGAGTCGGAGTAGACTATCAATGCATCCTTCTGGGAGATGCCGCCCCCGCTCAAGATCGCCTCCAGCTCGGAAACATTCCGCAGCGTTCCATTTCCATAAAAAAAGCTCTCGGCAGGTATATTGACGCTGCCTCTGATATGAGCCTGGCCAGGGGAGCGACGGCTGGATACATCCAGCACCACTTCCTTTTCAGATATGGCGTCCAGAGATTTTAGCATGCCAGGAGCCGGGAATGAATCGGCCCTGCTGCCGGTCGCTACATACACGCCATTGATGCTTGAGACTGTGCTTGACTCTGTGCTGTTGACGCTCTTGGTCACAGCTTCGCCTGTAGGCTGGCCAGCCCGGAAGCTTCCCGTACTGATGCTGTTTGTGTTCTTATTTCCGGTTACGCCTACAAGGGGAACATCAGAGTTCATGAAAGTCTGAGCCGATTCTAACCAGGAGTCACTGCCACTTCCGCAGCCACCCACAGAGCAGCCTGCCTGTGCATGTGGGACCAATGCAGATGATGCTATGATAATTGCCAGAAAAAATGGTAAACCGACCTTCATCGAAATCATCTACTTAGGTTTGCGCGCACTGACCTTTATGCTTAGAACAGAATCTGCAACTTCCTTCTGCTGCTCTTCGGAAATGCTTGGCATCTCAATCACTGCCGGTCCGGCGGTTTCACATAGGAGTGATTTTACAGGAAAGCTCGACTCGGCTACCACATTAACCTCTGAAAAGCCCACACCTCTAATTATATTCAGGTATTCGTCCTTCATGATGGCTCCGGCCAGGCAGCCGATGTAGGCTTTGCTGGAACTCTTCACAAAATCCGGCAGCTCTTTGGTCAATACCACATCAGAAACCGCTAACCTTCCGCCGGGCTTGAGAACTCGAAAAGCCTCTCTGAAGGCCATATTCTTGTTGGGAATGAGATTGATGGCGCAGTTGGAGATGACTACGTCCACATATCTGTCCGCCACCGGCATATTCTCGAGGTCTCCCTGCCGGAAATCGATATTTGTATATCCGCCTTTGCGGGCGTTGGACCTGGCGCGATCGACCATCTCCGATGTGATATCCACGCCTATGACTTTTCCTGATGCACCCACTCGAAAGGAGGCCAGGAAGCAGTCGAGTCCGCCTCCCGCCCCCATATCCAAAACGACCTCTCCCTCTTTCAAGGATGCAAGAGCCACGGGGTTGCCGCAACCCAGTCCCATATTCGATTCCGGGGGAACGGCTGAGATCTCCTCATCAGAATAGCCCATACTCTTGCTTTTCGCTTCAGGAATATCACTGCAGCCGCAGCAGCTTCGGGACGAATAATAAGATGTAGCCTGCTTTGCAATTCGAGCATAGCCTTCTTTTACAGCTCTCTTGATCTCTTTTTCCTTAATAGTCATTAGAAACTCCACCGATCCTGAATATTGATTTATTGGCAATTGATATTCGACTGGGGAAATTGTATCTCATCATCTTGGGTCTAGGCTTTTATTAAGGTTTCCTTGAAATGAAAGAAGAAAACAAAATGAGCGCATCAGCTGACGGGAGCGGTTTGTTTATCCTTTTTAAGCAGCTTGTAGTCGCCGATGGTTTTGATGAGCATCTGATGCCTTATCCACAGGATGACGATTACCGTCAGAGAGACTACCAGCCAGACGGCAAACCACAGTCGCATTAGTCTCTCCGTCGAGCCTCCTGGAGAGAGACCCTGAGAGAGGATAAAAGCAGCAGCGCCCAGGGTTACAATGGTTGAGAAGAACAGATTAGCGGAAGGGGCCATACCATCTCGATAAGAAGTACAAAAGCGCTCCCATTCCCGTTCTGCTTTGCCTGTCAATGATACGGGATTTCTACCCAGAAAGATGCCCACGCGCTTGATCCGAGAGTCGGCGGACATGATATAGAGATCGTAGCTTATGGCCACCAGAGGGACAAAGTAAAGCAGCCAAAATATATCAGAGATATCGATTCCTACATTTACGGAGCTGAGGCCAAATAGAACGGTAATAAAGGCCAGCTTCATAGTAACAAGCTGTGTGCGTTCGTTTTGCGTTCTAATCTTCTCTTCATGAAGCGCACGCAAAAACTCCTGATCGTTCTCCTCCATCAACTCCCAACTCCCAATGACTAGTTGTATCGGTTATATTAATAATTTTTGGATGTAATGGTCAAAGATATAGGAAATGAATTTATCCTAAATGCGTTCAATGAAAGCAGAATGAAACCGATGGACCAGGTACTGGATACTTCTGCCAAGATTCGCAGCATGGAAATTAGAGGTGCAGGTCGAATTGCCACTGCTGCGGCAGCATCTCTGCGTGATTTCTCACAGGCCATACAAACGCAAAGCCTTGATGATTTCAATATTCAGATGGGAAGGGCAGCCGACATTCTTCTCAAGACCAGGCCCACAGCAGTCTCCCTCTCCAACGCCATACGCATGGTGATGAAGTACAATACAGAAGAACTGCAATCGGCTCGCCAGGCAGTTGTTCTTAATGCCGATCGCTTCATCGAGATATCCGAAAAAGCTCTGGAGAGAATCGGCCAGATCGGTAGCCGCAGGATAAGAGATGGCGCTACCGTGCTCACCCACTGCAATTCTCTGGCAGCACTCTCCGTTATCAGTACCGCCCATAAGTCTGGAAAGAAGATCAAGGTGATAGCCACCGAATCGCGACCCAGATATCAGGGTATTACTACTATCGGCATGTTGGATCGCATGGGAATCGAGACGGAGCTGATTGTTGATTCAGCTGCCAGGAGCGTCATGAATGAAGTTGACCTGGTGGTAGTGGGAGCAGATGTGATAACAGCTAACGGAACTCTGGTAAATAAGATAGGCACAGCCCAGATAGCCCTCGCAGCCCATGAGGCCAGAACCAGTTTCATAGTAGCCGCCGAGACCTACAAGTTCAGCCCACAGACACTCCTGGGCGAACTGGTAACCATCGAAGAGCGCGAATCCAGCGAGGTCCTGGCAGACATTTCCAAGTACAGCCATGTCCGGGTAAGAAATCCGGCCTTTGATGTTACGCCGCACCAGTACATCGACCTGATCTGCACCGAGGTGGGAGCCATACCTCCAGAGATGAGCTACCAGATCATCAGGGAGC
This sequence comes from Methanothrix sp., assembly GCA_963682135.1. Lineage (GTDB taxonomy): Archaea > Halobacteriota > Methanosarcinia > Methanotrichales > Methanotrichaceae > Methanothrix. The sequence continues at coordinate 2,569,568 of OY821645.1, read as the reverse complement.
GACTGGGCTGGGAGATGGATGATGAAAAGAAATGATGAAGAGCTGATCTAGATTACGGCCAGCAGATAGAAGGTCGGTTGAAGACGCTGTTAATGATGATCTTCCTTTGGGCGGAGAACCTTTTGTCGGTATTGGCCCAGCCACGAAGCTCATTTGGATCAAGGCCGAGATTAATTGCTCTTCTTTTGATGATTTGCAGCTTTGCCGGAAAGCCCAGTGTTTCTGCCGCGGTGGCATTAATTCTCCTGCAATCTCCCGCCCTATCGCAGACAGTCAGATGCTCGACCGTCCAAGTACCCACTTGGCTGGAGGAAGAAAAGGACAAATTAGCGGAATAGTTGCCGCTGCTGGCATCTCCAGATATCAGATTTGTCGAATTCATGTAGGCTGCTACGGACTGGTTTTGTGAAGGACTGGAAAAGACTGCTTCGATAGATTCTATATCTCCGTTCTCATCGGCAAGATGAGTTTGAAGGACGATCTGTGAAGAACCATTATCCAGAATTAATTCTCTGGGTGAAAAATCAAAGTCCAAGATTCTCGGATATGATGGCGAAGTGACAGCGCAGGCCGCAGGAGACTGCGCAACTGTCAACGGCATGCTGATTGTGATCACGATCAAGCTTATCCAATAGACCGTGCTTACCAACAAAGCCATGATTAATCTAGCGCTAACTCTCATCTTCTGGTGATTATATGATAGTAGTATGAAAATGTTTTGGGCAAATTATTTATGGATATCATGAAACACAATCTATGCTGTCCTGCTTGGCCTGGTTTTTCAGTAACCAAAAAGTTATTTACTGGTTAAGATAATTATTCAGCCATCCTGCGCAAGACAAGCAGCATGGCAAGAATGGCCGCTACTGCCCCGGGTGCCGGCGTATTCTGGGTCTGGGCCAGGGGCTTTTCTGCTGCGCCTTCGTCGGCCTGGGATGCATTATATACTTGCAGCGTCGGCCCGGTTGGCATCGACCCAGCTTGCGGCTCAATTGACCTGCCGCCATTCGCCGCCAGCACATTGATAAAGCCGGTCTTCTTGCCGGATGGCGATCCTGTGGCGGCAACGTCCACTACAAAAGAATAGTTGCCAGGCGGCACATCGGCTGCCTTAACGCTGCAATTGTATTGAGTCACGCCTGCCGGAAAGACGTTTTTGATCATCTTAGGGCATGAGAAATCGAATCCTTTGGTCTTGTTCCTGAAGACCAGCTCGACATAGGCTCTCTCGCTGCCCATGCCCTTAACAGAGACGGTAAAGTTGGCTATGCTATTGGGCGTCATCTCAATGGGCGTGATTTCAATCACCCGGAACCAAAAGGATGCACCGGCCTGGTCGGCCAGGAGCAAGAGGAGAGTGATGAGAAGAACAGAGAATGAATTTTTCATAAGGGAGAAGTGCCTTGAAGAATATAAAGAGGTTTCGGATACATGTTCACATGAAAAACATCAAGAAAACAGGATGGGATGATTACCCGCATCCCTCCCTTAATCCTATCTTCACTCGTGCATCTGATTAGATGAAAGCATGTTCTAATATTAAAAATATGCTAGGATATTATAGTAGCTAACAATTGGTGAAAAAGATCTCATTAATTAAACGACCAATGATGTAACCAGAGCATTTTGTTTTTATGGACTCAAATAGATTTCACACTTATAGGATTTCTTTTTCAAAACTTTCTTAAATAATTTAAAATAAAATAGATTAACATTAAATAGTAGTAGGCGGATTCGCACCTAAATTGTGCTCAGGATTTATTATAGAGGTACTGATATGGCAAAGGATGTTCGTGATAGATCCATAGATCCCGCCAGCCGGGAGATGCTTGATGTCTGCCAGAGGGCCGGTCTGGAGACTGCCTGGGATCGCTTCGAAAAACAACAGCCACAATGCGGTTTTGGTGAGCTGGGACTGTGCTGTCGAAACTGCAACATGGGACCATGCCGCATAGATCCCTTTGGAGAAGGAGCCACCAAAGGCGTCTGCGGAGCAACGGCTGATATAATCGTTGCCCGTAATCTTCTGCGCAGCATCGCCGCAGGAGCTTCAGCCCACTCCGATCACGCTCGCGACGTAGCCCATACCTTCCGGGCTGTAGTTATGGGCGAGGCCCCTTCCTACAACATTAAAGATCAGGCCAAGCTGGAGCGCCTCATGGCGGAGTACGGTGTAGAAACTCAAATTGCCCTGGCAGATGCCATCATGGCCCAGTTCGGCAAACAAGATGGACCCCTCCAGTTCACCCGCCGGGCTCCGGCCAAGCGACTGGAGCTATGGAAAAAACTGGGCATTGAGCCGCGCGGCATTGACCGGGAGATTGTGGAGTGCATGCATCGCACCCATATGGGGGTTGACAACGATTACGTGAGCCTGATTTTGCAGGGACTACGCACTGGCCTTGCCGACGGCTGGGGCGGCTCCATGATCGCCACGGAGCTGCAGGACATTCTCTTCGGCACACCCACGCCCGCATTTTCCGAGGCCAACCTGGGGGTCCTGGAGCCCAATCAGGTCAACGTCATAGTGCATGGTCATGAGCCCCTTCTGTCTGAGATGATCGTGGCGGCAGCTGCAGACCCGGAAATGGTGGAGCTGGCCAAGAAGCAAGGCGCAGTGGGCATAAACGTGGCTGGAATTTGCTGCACTGGAAATGAGGTCCTCATGCGTCACGGCGTGCCGTCAGCAGGCAACTTCCTGCAGCAAGAGCTGGCCGTGGCCACAGGCGCGGTGGATGCCATGATTGTAGATGTGCAGTGCGTCATGCCCGCCCTGGGAGCTCTCGCTGGGTGCTTTCACACCAAATTCATCTCCACCTCCCCCAAGGCTAAATTCCCGGGCGCTGTGCACATGGAGTTTCATGAAGAGACTGCCCTGGAGACGGCCAAATCCATCGTCTCGGCGGCGGTCCAAAACTACAAGAACCGCAATCCTGCCAAGATCCACATTCCCAATGAAAAGTCCAAATGCATGGTGGGCTTCTCAGTAGAGACGATTGTGGGTGCCCTGGGAGGAACACTGGATCCGCTTATCGGTGCCATCAAGAGCGGCGCTGTGCGGGGAATTGGAGCTGTCGTCGGCTGCAACAATCCCAAGATCGTTCATGATTATGGCCACATCAACATGGTAAAAGAGCTAATCAAGAACAATGTGCTTGTGCTCACAACCGGCTGTAACGCCCTGGCCTGTGCCAAGGCCGGTCTGCTCCTCCCCGAGGCTGCCGATATGGCTGGCGATGGCCTAAAAGGAGTATGCAAAGCCTTGGGAATTCCGCCTGTGCTGCATATGGGCTCATGCGTGGACATCAGCCGTATTCTGACAGCAGCTGCGGCGCTTGCCAATGCTCTGGGCGTGGACATAAGCGACCTGCCTGCGGCTGGCGCTGCTCCGGAGTGGATGAGCGAAAAAGCGGTGGCTATTGGAGCTTATGTGGTGGGCTCGGGAGTGTACACCGTGCTGGGAACTGTTCCCTCTGTATTGGGAAGCAGTGCAGTTGCCGGACTGCTCACCGTCGGCGCTAAGGACGTGGTCGGAGCATGCTTCGCTGTGGAGCCTGATCCGTTTAAGGCCGCTGCATTGATGATAAATCATATCGACAGCCAGCGCAAGAAGCTGGGTCTGTGAGGGGCAATCATGAAAGAAGTCTTCGTTCGCCTGGACAGATGTTTAGGCTGCAAGTCCTGCGAGATGGCCTGCGCCGTAGAGCATTCCGCCGGCAAGAGCCTAATAGCCGCCGTCTCTGAGAAGCCGGGGCCGGTGCGCCGCGTTTATGTGGAGATGGCTGAGGGGCAGAAGATGCCTCTCGTCTGCCGCCACTGCGAGGATGCTCCCTGCGTTGCCGTCTGCCGCACCGGTGGCATGCACCAGGATGCGGTCAGCGGCATCGTCGATCGCAATCAAGAGAATTGTGTGGGCTGCTGGATGTGCGCTATGGTCTGCCCTTACGGGGTCATAGGCCGGCACGCTGAGGTGCGCATGGCTGTGAAGTGCGACCGCTGCAAGAATCTGGACACTCCGGCCTGTGTTGCCGCCTGTCCGACTGGGACTCTGATCTTTGCCACACAGCGAGAGTTCGTGGAGATGATGCGAAAGGAAGCCGCCCTGCGAATTGCCCGGGAGGCAAAAGGCCTGGCTAAGGCCTAAATTCTTTCAAGCACAAATTAATTGGTGAAGAAAGATTTAGGGGATAGGAACCCAGGTGAAGCTAGACTATGGGCGTCAGGCTGATCCGGTTCCTATCCTCTAAAAGCATATAATAGGGCTCAGTTCGGGGGATGATGCCATAAAGACACAGCCCGCCGTTCAATTCATTGACCAGCTGATACGTATCCGCCGTATGGACAGCCATGTTCATGCTCTCCTGGCCGCTCTTCACCACAAGCACATTGATATCATTGGTCTCCTTCCAGTTGCGGATCATCAGGTTGACTAAATTGAGCACTGCTTTGTAGCCGAAGGCAAACTCAATGGAGTCCAGGCCGATGATATTCAGTATGGGCCGGCCAGTCCTCTCTCGCAGTGCGTCCCACTTCTCTTGCAGCTCTTCCCCCCATGCTACCGGATCATCTCCCACCGGCTGGGAGACAACAACATTGGTCGGCACAAAAATGTCGCGCGTGCTGAGCTGGTAGCCGATGCTGGGCAGAATAAAGACGCCCCTGCCGTTCTTAAGGGCATTCGACGCCAGGGCAGTTAGGATCTGATAGTACCTCTTGCCCACACCATGGTCTATCTCCACGACATTGCATGAGCCGTACTTCAGACCGCCTGTAATGACATCCAGGTCAGGAATTCCCGAGGAGATGCGATCCGTTTGGGGATCGGGAACTCTCATTCCATCACTGGCAATTCTGGCATCCTTATGTTCCCGGTAAGGCTCAAAGAACCGGAACCGCCCGTTGTGTAATGTGACCGTGTAGGTCTTCTGGCCAATTTCGACTCCTCGCAACTTTTCCAGTTTTATCTGCCGGACATAGCGGCTCCTCATGCTCCCTTCGGCATATCCGGGAAGACGGAATTGCTCCATAGTCACCACTCCGTCCACAATGTAGTCCAAAGGCATGACACTGGCAAATTCGGAGACAAAGATTAGGTGCGTGTCCAGATCTCGGGCAAATTCGCAGATATTTTGTTCAAAGCTGTGCTGGGCATCGCCGATGAGGTGAGCGGTATAATTCAAGACCGCATCCCAGCTATCGATGATAATCATGGGATTATCCATCTCCTCTGCCTCATCAAAGAATACTTTAAAAAAATCCAGAACTGCATAATAGTTGGATAGATCTTTTCCTACGCCCTTCAGGCTCTCCAGGAGCTTGCTCTGAGTGGCATTGACCACATTCTTGGGTGGGACGACCTCTTTCACCCAAGGGTTAGTGGCATAGAGCCGACGAGGATCGATTCGAGTGGATATGTACATTCCATTCCGATCCTCGCATAAGCTATTCATGATCTCCAGAGCTAAAGTAGTCTTGCCGGTTCCGGGCAAGCCTTTGATAAGAAGGGTCTGGCCGCTTTCAACCGTGAAGAAATCTTCGATCTCCTTTGGTATAGACATTTGCGGTGCGCTGGGCATGTAATTATTCCTCAATTAATATATTTCAGCATTTTGGCACATGCATTTGTTGGCACGCTTCAAGAGTGTGCATATCCGATTTGGATCGACCTGAAATGAAAAGTGAACGGTATTGTCTTCGTCGCTACAAAAATCAATATCCACCATTGGTTGCGCCTCTATATTCAGAGTCTGCGCTCCATCTTCCCTATGCTTTATGCCCGTTCTTCTACTTCTCCAGAGCTTGGACGGGCCTACCTCCACGAATTCGACCAGGCCTTCGGAACTGAGCACGGAGAGGTATTTGATCACCGTGGTCTTGCTAACGCCTGCTTTCTTGGCCACATCTACCGTGGTGAGACCTACCTCTGCTTCACCTATGACATCCAGGATCTTTTCTTTGTATGAGGCCATTTTCGTTCCACCGTTCGCTTGGGTAAGAAGCAAGACTTGTATCGCAAAGAATTATCACGTGAGAGTGATCAACTTATTTAATCTACTCATATTTCAATATTTCATAGAGATTCTACCGGGCAATCATGCCGGATCCCTGACGGGAAAAAATAAATGTAGATTAGGTCTTAGGGATTTTAGGCTGGAGTGATTATGGCAGAGGAGAGCAATAGCACTAAACCAGGCTACGAGGACCCCTGGCCGCCTGTGCGCGGCGACTATCAGGTAGGCAATGCAAATGCCGGTGTAGCGGTGGTAACCTTAGCCAGTTCCATCTTCCCAAGGGGCGCTGCCATCTGCGGCCAGTGCAAGACTGAGAATCTGGGCGTCGAGAAGATCGTGGCCAATATGATATCCAATTGCAATATCAGATTCCTTATCCTCTGCGGGGTGGAGTCGAAGGGCCATCTGCCCGGCAATACTATTCTGGCGCTGCATAAAAATGGCATAGATGAGCAGGGCAGAATAATCGGTTCGCGTGGTGCCATACCATTCATTCAAAATCTTCCGGCGCAGGCCATCGCGCGCTTCCAGAGCCAGGTGGAGCTGGTGGACTGTATCGGCCTGGAAGATATTGGGCAGATTGAAGAGCAGATATTCAGATATAGCCGCCTCTGTGAGCCTTATCCCGAAAAGCCCTTCCAGGTAATCAAAAGAAAGGCCGCCGCGCGGCAGATTGCATTTGGCCAGGGGGACCTATCCTTTGGCGGCAGGGTCGTCATGGATACATCGGCCTGGCTGGTTGTGGAAGAGATTACGGCGAAGGCTAATGCAGAGGGATGACAATTGTTTCGATTCAGCAAAGATCAATCCATAGTAAACGTCGCGGGCGTGAAATTTGGGGGCCAGTGCGGCCAGTTGCCTTCGGTTCTATGCGGCACCATTTTTTATCAAGGGCACAAGATTGTAGCAGATGAGGAGAGAGGCATCTTTGACCGCGCGGCGGCGGAGAGGCTGATATCCCGTCAGGCAGAGCTGTCCGAGGAGACAGGATGCCCCTGTGTGCTGCACCTCTATGCCCGGAGCATCGGGGCTTTCGAAAGGTATCTTGATTTTGCCGAACAGGTCTGGAGCGGCCCCTTCATCATAGATTCTGCGGATGCATCAACACGCTCTGCCGCCGCGCTCCTGGTTTCTGAACTGGGCTATGCCGACCGGGCCATCTACAACAGCATCAGTCTGGCAACGGGGGAGAAGGAGGCGCAGGCCCTGCGGGGATCGGAGATCGACTCGGCCATCATTCTGGCCTACAATCCATCCCAGCCGGGCGTGGACGGCTCACTGGCCATTCTGGAGACGGGCGGAAATGTGCGCGAGAAGGGCCTTCTGGCCGCAGCCGGAGAGATAGGAATAAGAAATCTTCTCATCGATCCCGCGGTGCTGCCCCTGGGAAGTGGCGCCGGGTCGGCTCTGCGCTTTTGCGTGGCTGCCAAGGCGCGTCTGGGCCTGCCCGTGGGCTCGGGCATTCACAATGCCGTATCCTCCTGGCGCTGGCTCTCCCAAAAGGAGAAGACGGCCAGAAAATGCTGCGATGCGGCGGCAGGGGCCATGCAGCTCCTGGCGGGGGCCGACTTCCTGCTGTATGGGCCGATTGAGAGCGCGGACATCATCTTTCCGGCGGCGGCGTTGGCCGACATTCTCATTGCCGAGGCGGTGCGCGACCTGGATATCGCTCCGGGAGAGGGGCATCCACTGCATCGATTGGTTTAGGACGCATCCACTGATCAAAGGTAAAGGAAATGGCAAATACATTCAGGCAGGTGATCAAATGGCCGATGTTCGCCTTGGGGCAAAAACTGTATACCTCATGAATACGATTCGATTATATTTTTAGGAGTTATCAATGGAATTTCCCAGGCAAAAAGCCCTTGACGAATGCGTAAAAAGAGCATCTAAGGCTTACGGAGATCGAATCCATGGGATCACTCTCTTCGGCTCCGTTGCTCGGGGCACAGCCCGGCCCGATTCGGATATAGAGCTATTAATAGTAATAGACAAAGAAGACTTTCGGCTTCGGCGAGATCTTATCGGCATGGCCTTCGATATGCTGCTCGAAACAAAAGAAGATATTTCTGTTAAGGTCCTCACTCAAAAGGACTTTGAAGCCTGTAAGGGATTCTCCTTCTTGAAGAATGTCATATCAGAAGATGTGAAGATTGCCTGATGAGATCCCGTGAGATCTCAGAAGAAGAAGCTTGTGAAATAATAAAGGATGCTGGAAAAATTTTGGCGCGACCAAAAGGAAGCGATAAGCAATTCCAAATGAAATGCCCAAATCCCCAGCGCCCCCTGCCTTCATCCTCCTCGACATCTGCCTGGCCTGTACCAGAGGGCCTCGGCTCGGCCTTAGGGCAGCATCCGCCTCTCCTTGCAGCCCTTGCCCCCTCGGGCGACGGGCCGACGGGTGCGCGGGCGGCCTTCTACAAGGGCCTTCCTGCATTCGCAAGAGTGGGGTGCGGTACAGGGAAGATTTGAGATAAGACGGATAATCCCAAAAACTTGCAAGTTATATGCACTCAGAGTCGACCGTATATCCTGTGCGCTTGCTCAATGGTTGTGATATCCAGGATTTTGACCATTATCTCGTCTTTATAAATCTTGTAAAAAGCTGTGTAGGATCTTGAAATATGCAAACGATAAATGTCTTTATGGCCCTTTCGCGAGATTATCTCTTTGTCAACTTGGTCTGGGAACGGATCGCCTGCAAGCGTTTTACATTTTTCTATCACTATCCTATGGCTTTTTGAGGGTAATGCGTTAACGAACTCCAGCGCCTTTTTCTTGATGACCAACTGGTGGGCTACCACGGAAACTCCACAAACTCGCCTTCTTCCTCAATCCTTTCCATATCGCGGAAAAATCGGGCCTTTTTCCGATCCTCGATCATCTCTTCCAAAAGCTCTGAATAGGTCTGTCCGGCCGTCTTGAGGTCTGATAGCTCAACCCACACGGCCTCCGTCACAGGAATGCGTTTGGTGGCAAGCATGGACAATATTGTAACGATTGTAAGTGAATATATCTTTTCCCTGAGGGTGCTGTCGAATCTTATGGTGGTCGCCTGGCAAAGACAGCATCCAACGACCATCCAAAATGTCGTACCACCACATGATGCGACATCTCAGGAAAAGAGTTTATTGCAGGGAGACCAGAGTCAACCGCCATGTACCTTTCCCGTGAGGAAGAAGGCATTTATCAGGGTGAGCAGGGCGAGACCCTGCGCCGCATGATGGAGATCCTTGTAGCGTTAGGCGACATCTATGGCGCAGAGAGGCTCGTGCCAGTTCGATCGGTGCAAATCGCGGGAGTATCCTACAAGAACATCGGCGAAGCAGGTCTCGAGTGGATATCCGACCTGCAGGGCCGCGTGGTCGTGCCCAGCATCCTCAACCCGGCGGGCATGGACCTCTGCCGCTGGCAGGAGATGGGCATCCGGGAAGAATTCGCCGTCAGGCAGCAGCAGACCATCGAAGCCTACCGCCGCCTGGGTGTCACCATCGACTGCACCTGCACCCCATACCAGATCTATGAAAGCCTCGCTGCTCGGGGCGATCACCTGGCCTGGAGCGAGTCCTCCGCCGTCTCTTATGCCAACTCGGTCATTGGGGCGCGCACCAACCGGGAGGGGGGGCCCTCCGCCCTGGCGGCGGCGCTGGTGGGCAAGACCGCTCTTTACGGCTACCATCTGGATGAGTCTCGCAGGCCTACCCATGTGGTGGAGGTCGAAGCGGATCTGCAGGGCTCGGACTACGGAGCCCTGGGATTTCTGGTGGGCAGAATTGTAAAGGACGGAGTGCCTTTCTTCCGGCTGCAGGGCCTGCGGCCCGCCAGGGATGAACTCAAGGCCCTGGGAGCGGCCATGGCTGCCAGCGGCTCGGTGGCTCTTTACTACGTGGAAGATGTCACACCCGCACCGCCCGCCCGGCAGGAGGAAGAGAGGATCAGCATCGATCGAAAGGATATCGATGAGGTCTATGCCCAATACCCAGGGGGCGGCGCTGATGCTGTGGCTCTGGGATGCCCACACTGCTCGGCAGAGGAACTGGAGAAGATTGCCGGACTGCTGCAAGGCCAGAAGGTGAAAAAGGAGCTGTGGGTCTGCACCGCCCGCAAGATCGCAGAGGCGCACCCCCACCTGGTGGCATCCATCGAGGAAAGCGGGGCTCGGGTCTTTTGCGATACCTGCATGGTCGTCTCCCCGGCCACGGAACGCTTTTCCAGGATGATGACCAGTTCCGGCAAGGCACTGGCCTACCTGCCCGGTTTGGCCGGTGTCAAGGCGGGCCTGGGAAGCCTTGAGGAATGCATCGATGTAGCTCTGGGGAGGCGGTAAACATGGAGATGAAATGCCACAGAGTTGCCTGCGGCTGGGCTCGGGGAGAGGCGCTGGTGACAAAGGAGGCCATATCGTTTCTGGGTAATATCGATGCTGCAACTGGGGTGGTGGTAGATCCGGCGCACGAGCTCTTCGGCCAGTGCATCGCCGGAAAGGTGCTCATCTTTCCCGGAGGCAAGGGCTCCACCGTCGGATCCTACGTCATCTATCAACTCAAAAAGAAGGGACTGGCTCCTGCCGCTATGATCAATATCCGCTCCGAGCCGATCGTGGCAGTGGGGGCCATCATCAGCGGCATTCCTCTGGTGGACAGAGTGCAGGAGGAGATATTGCAGACGAAGAACGGTACAGTGGTGGAGGTTGATGCTGCTGTGGGGTGGATCAGGATTTTCGGAGTAGACTGATGGACTCGACCTGCACCAGGGCTGGATTGGGCCTTCTCTGCAGCCCTTGCATTTTGCAGGGCTCAGGCACCCCTCTGGCTGGCAGGGTACGGCCATGCTGAGCATCTTTATGCTGATGTCAGAATCGATTGGCCGGGTGATAGCATATTTGTCGTCGCTATCCGTGTGGGTAAGGTGATCTGCGGCAGATCTAGTAGGCTTTCGCCTCCCGGATCTGCCGCAAGGGCATGATCATGGGGCGATCGGAAAGGCTTCTCACAGCCGCTTCTACTCTGTAAACGGACGCTATGTTCTCCTCAGTGATCACCGAATGAGGATCGCCGGCGGCCACAATCTTTCCCTTCTTCATCATGATGATCCGATCCGAGTAATATGAGGCCAGGTTTAGATCATGCAGTGCCATGATGGCAGTGATCTCCTTCTTCTTGACTACATCCCGAATTATGTTCATAACATCCAGTTGATGCCAGATATCCAGGTTGCTGGTGGGCTCATCGAGAAGCATCACCTCCGCCTCCTGAACCAGCGCTCTGGCAATCAGGATCTTCTGCTGCTGGCCGCCGGAAAGCTCGGCGAAGTTGCTCATAGCCAGCTTCTCGATATCAAGAAGCCTCAGAACTTCCCAGACCTTCTTCTCGTCCTTGTCGCTTCCCAGCCATCCGATATGAGGCCTTCTGCCCATCAGAATGGTATCAAAGACATTGGTAGGAAAGATGCGCACCGAGCTTTGCGGCACATAGGACAGGTATCTGGCCATATCCATCCTGCTCATGCGGGTTACATCCTTGCGGTCAATAAGAATGCTGCCCCCCTGAGGAGCTGCAATCCGATCAACGCACTTGATCAATGTCGACTTTCCTGAGCCGTTCGGCCCCACAATGGTGACCAGCTTGGAGGGGGCGATCTCAAAGTTCACGTTGTCCAGAATGGGATTACTGGTGTAGCCGAAGACAATATTCTTGGCCTGAAGCTTGATCATCATGTCCAAAACTCCTTTCTCTTGCCCTTCATCATGAGATACATGAAGAAGGGAACTCCCACAATAGAGGTCATGATCCCAGTGGGTATGATGGTAGGTGCTATCAGATTCATTCCAACGGCATCCGCCGACATGAGTACCAGTGCACCCAGCACTCCGGAGGCGGGAATTAAAAAGCGATGATCTCCGCCTATGACCATGCGGGCCATATGAGGTGCTACCAGTCCCACAAAGGCGATGGTTCCCATGAAGCAGACAATGGTGGCGACGAGCAGGCTGCTGACCACCATGATGAATATGCGCGTCATCTCGGCATTCACGCCAATGCTCTTGGCGGTCTCATCGCCGGCAGTCATGATATTCAGGTCCCAGCATTTGGTCATGAGCAGCGGAATGCAGATGACGAATATGACCAGCAGCAGCTGTGAGTTGGTCCAGGAGAATGCGGCCAGATCTCCCATGCCCCAGTTGGTCATGAGGCGAAGCTGCTCATCGCTGGCGAAATACTTGAGAAGCGAACTCATGGCTGTGAAGAAATAGTTCACGGCGATGCCTGCTAACACCAAATTCTCAGAGGAAGCCCCCTTGATGGCCGCGAGACCTATGATGAAGAGTGAGCAGAGAAGGGCGCAGACAAAGGCATTGCCGATTATGAAGTAGGGCCCTCCCAGAATGGAAAAGCCGATAACGGCGGCAATGGAGATGCCGAACTGCGCTCCCGCGGTGATGCCCAGGGTAAAAGGGCTGGCCAGAGGATTCTTGAGCACAGCTTGCATCACGCAGCCGCATATTCCCAGGCCGAATCCTGCCATAATCCCCCCTAAAATCCGGGGAAAGCGAATGTTCCAGACCACACGAGAGGTAAGAGCATCCACGGTGAAGTAGTCCGGCCAGAAGCGGGCTAAGAGCGCAGAATAGGAATCTGTTACGGATATATTCAGGGGCCCAAGCGTTATTATGACTCCGGTGAGCAGGACTAGCAGGCCGACGATGCCCAGCACGAAGAAGATTCTGATGAACTTGAATCTCTCGTGAGCCATCTCCTGATTGCTCTTCTTGCCTGCTCTCCTCCTTTTGGAGGAATTGTCATTGGGCCTCCCAGAAAAGAAGATGGTCCTAAAGCTGGTCATTTATTACCCGCAGCCGCCTTGGCCAGCCCCATAAGAAGAGGGATGTCCGAATTCCTGTTCCCTTCATCTGATCCGATCGAGACCACAATGAGGTTTTTCTCCTTGGCGATCTCGGTCAGAGTCTGAAACTCGCGCAGCTTAAGAGCGCTGGGCTTGTTCTCATACATATCTGCTGCCTCGTTCATCATCTTGGAGGCCTGAAACTCTCCTTCCGCCAAAATTATGCGGGCTCTCTTCTCCCTCTCAGCCTCTGCTTGCCGGGCGATGGCGCGCAGCATATTCTCGGGCAGGGAGACGTCTCTCATGGTCACCATCACCACATGCATACCCCAGGGCCCGGTAGTGCTGTCCAGTATCTCCTTGATCCTTTTGTTAAGGTCGTCTCTATCGGAAAGGATGGTATCCAGCTCGTTTTGGCCCAGGATATCTCGAAGAGTGGTCTGCGCCAGGAGAAGAGTGGCTGCTTCGAAGTCTTCCACCACCACGATGGCCCTCGTGGCGTCTACTACCTTGTAGTAAATGACCGCATCTACCTCGAGTGTCACATTGTCACGAGAGATGACCGTCTGCTTGGGAACATCCAGCTCTCTTACCCTCATGTCCACTCGCACCATTTTATCCACTAAGGGTATGAGGGGAAAGAGGCCCGGTCCTCTCTCCTTTTTGATCTTTCCCAGGCGAAATATGACTGCTCGCTCGTACTGTCTGATCACCCGTATGGATAAGGCCAGAAGTCCCAATAAGAGGGCCGACCCGGCCAGAAGAGGGAAGGAAACCATTTTTGCATCCTCCTCAGGCCGGTAGGGGCCTGTCTTTCTGCCAGGAGATCAAGACCTGCTTATGGCTGCGATGCATGCACAGTCCCGTTTCATCTTTGACCAGCCTGAGCGAGAGAAACTCCCGCAGCTGTGGCTCCTTTTCGTCGGGCACCTCATGCATCTGCTTCCACTCGGCCACGGCTTCATCAAGGCTGGCGTAATGCTCATCAGACTGCCAATTCATGAACTTGATGTCGGCGAGAATACCCATATCCGCGAGCAGATTGTAGATAACAAGATAGCCAGCCGGACCCGCCTCATGCCTTTTGTGCCGGCCATGTCCTCCATCTCCGCCTTCTTTGCCTTCTCTCAGGAACTGTCTAAAGCCGTCATCTCTCTTGCCGTCGGAAAAGGTGAATATGTAGACCGCTCTTTTGGCCAGGGCATCCATCTTGCTCAGGGCCTCTTTTAGATCGTAGACGCCCAGGGAGTTGGACGAGAGCACCACATCGTGCGGCTGCAGCTCTCCGGGAATTATGTCCTGCCAGCTCTTCTGGATGCAGCGGATGTTCTCTAGGCCCTCTTCTGCCATATTCTCCTGCAGACAGGTGAGCATTCCTGCCGATTGATCAAGAGCAGTCACGCTTTTGGCCAGGCGGGCCATGGGCAAAGCCAGTCTGCCTGTGCCGGCTCCCACATCCAGCACCGTCTCGCAGGAGGTAAGACCGAGGAGCGCCGCCTGGCTGTTCGACCTCGCCTTGTTCTTCATGACTCGTTTATTGAACAGCCTGGCCCGGCTGTCCCAGTGGGCAGCCAGGTCTTTGCCGTGGTGCTGAAAGCCACCCGCATGGGTGGCCTTCCACAGTTCGTCCCAATTAATAATTCCCGGCATGGTCTCGTCTCCTACTTCAGGCTGTCCAGGTACTCTCTGGGCCAGACCAAATAGTCTGCATATTCGGTAAAGACGCCGTCCACGCCCAAGAAGGCCTTGAATATTTCATTGCCCTCTTTTTCCAGATCGAGATCTTTGAAATCATCCGGATAAAGCATCTTGGCCATGTATAACATGTTCAATAGGTTTCTGTCGGGAGGAGTGCCCCGGCAGTGGGGATAAAAGCAATTGTAGACATTGTCGTTTTTTATGGCGTTAATAGAGGCCAGTTCGGAGCTGTTTTTAATGAAATCCAGGCCGGTGTTGTTTCCTGCATCGCTATTGGAAATGAAAATGAAATCTGGATTCCAGGCGATGATCTGCTCCAAAGCTACATTGACCGTCGAACCGTTGATCTCGGAGGCTGCGTTGATGCCGCCAGCCATAGTCAGGGGATCATATTTGGGCTCAGTGCGAGTGAAGTCCCTGCCCTCTTTGGGATCATAAAAGGCGTTGCTTGCGCCTCGGGAGGCGAAGTAGACCGTGGGCTTATCTTCCGGTTTTTTGCTATCCGTTACTGATTTTACCATGTCCACTTTGCCCTTGACAAAGGCAATCAACTCATCGGACTTGCTTTCCACATCCAGAGCCTTCCCGGCTACGCGGATGCTGTTGAAGTATCCGTCATCACCAAAATTCCAGCCCTGTCCGCCCAGCACCACCACTGGGCAGCCGATCTTATCCTCAAAAGCTTCGGCATCTTTCAAATTTCCGCAAAAGATTATATCCGGCTTGAGTGCGGCTATCTGCTCAAAATATATGTCGTATCTGGTGCTGATCTCGGGTAGGTCGGGCATGCGACCATCGATGATGGTCTCGTAACATCCTTTGCACCCTTCAGTTGTGTTGTCGAAGGTCATGGGACAGAGGCAGGACTTGGTGGCCTGCTCTCCTGCCACCAGCTTATCGCCGTAGCCCAGGGCAACCACAATCCTGGCTTCATCCGGAGATCGGGTGACTATCCTCTCTACAGCTTTATCCAATGTGATTTCTCTGCCTTGTGTATCGGTAAATGTCTTGGGGTAAGATGCCATCGCCGTGATGCTGGTAAATAATACCGAGCATATCAATAATGCTAGCATCGTCCTATTCATCCAATTGCATTTATGCATTCATTCCTCTCCAATTATTTTATATTATAGATCCACATGCTGTTTGTGTAGCATATCTCAAATATATCCTACTTTATTTGTGTTAAATAATCTGCTATATTTAAGACTTTTCGTTATTAATTTTTTATATTAACCTGTTTGATTTGAGTCAGTTACGTTGGAATCATACTAATAAACTAAAAATTCAAATTATATTAAAAAAGATAATGATATAGTTAATATGACGATAATGATTATATACACAATTTCAGTAATACAAATTAAAGAGAAAATCTTAAATATAGATATACATGATGCTTGGAATTAACGGAGGAATTCAAACGAATACTAAATGCGAGTTAATCACCATGGTCCTTCTCCTGGCATTGCTTCCAGGATTGGCCCTGGCGGACAATGCGGTTATGGAGGAGCTGGGCTCCAAGGCAGCCAAGACTGCCATGCAAGATCTGAAGGTCGAGAAAGCAGATGCAAATGTTCTCATACTGACCAGCGCCGGACATGCTATCGTCAACGGCCAGACGACTCAGGGCGCAATCAAAGGACTGATGGCTGAGAGCGGAAATAGCATAGGCGACGCAAACCTCTTCCAGGTTCTGCGCCCCTACTGGAAGCCTGTCTGGTTCTACTTCTTTGATAAGGCAGATGGAGAGGCAGTATTCATGCAGGCGAACAGCAAGGCTTTAAACAGCAGCCTGGAGGAGTTCAAGGCTCTCCCGGATGATCAGGTATTCAGCAAGATCTCCAAGGGCAATGTGGATATCGATTATCTGAGGAACCATACCGATGAGGGCAACGCCACATTTAACGGCAAGGCCTTCGCCGGCAATGAATTCTCGTTGGCAGGCATCTCCAATGTCTGGGCGCGGGGAGGATCTTTTGACTTCATACAGGCCACCTGCTTCCATGATCATCTCTGTCCGGGCGTTACCAGCGGCCAGTTCCTGGCCACGTTCGTAGAGGAGAAGCTGCCCATCAACAACATCACCACAGAGAGCTACAAGGTCATCTCCTGCCCCAACTGGTGTAAGGAAGATCTCTTCCAGATGCGCTGGGATGCTACTCCTGGAAAGAGCGGCATGTTTGTCATGGCCCTGACGGATGCAGAAAAGAAGGCAGTGCCCAATATTGCCGGAATTTACATCCGCTGGAATGATACCGCAAAGTCGGGCGATGCTCTGGCTCTTGCCTATAACTTCAGTGCAGTGGCTCTGCCCACCTGGAAAGGGCCGGCCTGGGGGTCCAAGCTGTACCAGGATGTTGTGCTCATGGACTATGCGGATAACCCTGAGGCCTTCATAACTGTGCTCAAAGAGTTCAAGGTAGATGCCGTGATGCTGGCCCAGATGCAGAATGCAGGCATGCATCCTCTCAAGGTTGCCGGCGTGATGTAAGCCATGAGATAAAATCGGCCACCATAGGCGGACTGCCTTGAGGCGTCTGCCTATTTTTTCTCTGCCGCAAAATTGCAAAATATTAATTCAGGAGAAATTTAGATGCCAGGAAAAAATGGCGCAAACATGGGACGGAGGCAAATCCTTCTTTCTCGATTTGCAGTTGCAGGCTTGATGTTCCTGTTATTATGCAGCACATCACTACTACTTGGGTGCTCCCAAAGTCAAACAGCTCAAGTTCGTGAAGGTCAGCAGTGAGATGTCAGCCACTGCTCTGGAGAATGGCGATGTTGACGCGGCCGGCGTGCCGCCGGAGATGGCCGATAGCCTGAAGGGCAAAGGATTTGCGATTCTGTTGGGGTCCCACGACGGCATCACCAAAATCATGGTCAACCATAAGAAGAAGCCCTTCACCGATGTCAGGTTAAGGCAGGCCCTTTATTATGCCATTGATAGGCAGGCTCTTGTCGATACAGCCTTGCGCAGCTACGGCATCATCGCTAGCCCCGGCCTCTTTGCCCCGGACAGCGAATGGTATAATCCCCATGTGGAGGAGTATGCTTACGACCCGGCAAAGACTGGTGAGCTTCTCGGTGAGTTGGGCTACACCAAAGATGGTCAATACTTCTCCAAAGATGGCCGGCCTCTGGAGATGGAGATGCTGGTCACATCTGCAAACGAGCGTGCAGGGGAGCTGATTAGACAGTATCTGGAGCAGGCCGGATTCAAGGTAACATTGAAAAGCGTTGACTCCAAGACCCTGGACAGTCTGGTTGGTGAGTGGAACTTCGACCTGGCTCTAAACGGCCATGGTGGAATGGGTGGCGATCCCGAGATCCTTAACAGGATCATTGGTGAAGGATACACTTTCAACAGTGCCCGCTACACAGCTGACCAGAGACTTGATGATCTTTTGAGCCAGGAGGTCTCGGAGATGGACCCAGACAAGCGAAAAGAGCTGGTAAATGAGGTCCAGACGGTCTATGCCCAGGATCTGCCCGCCTTGCCTCTCTACTATTCGGATTCATACTGGGCTCATGACGACAGGGTAGATATGTACTACACCAAGCAGGGAATTGCCAATGGCATACCCATCGCTCAAAACAAGCTGTCCTTTGTAAAGTGAAGTAATACTGCAAAGAGGATGCCATGATACTAAAACCCAATCAGAGGGAGAACATCCTCCCTCTTCCCGTAGTGCTCATCTCCACCGTCTCGAAAGATGGAGTGAGAAATGCAGCCCCGTGGTCAAATTTCACGCCAGTTCTACGCCCTCTGGAGGAGGTTGTCCTCGCTTCCTGGATCAAGCGAGACACCCTGGAAAACATCCGTCAGACGGGAGAGTTCGTGGTGAATATTCCGCCTGTAGGCATGGAAGATGCGATTATGATCTGCGCCCGGAATTATCCTCCAGAGGAGGACGAGTTCTTAGAAGCGGGGCTCAAATCCCGGCCATCTGCGAAGGTCAGTGCTCCAGGAATCGAAGGATGCCTGGCCTGGGCGGAGTGCGTCCTGGAAGAAGAGCTGGCCAGGGAAAAGTTCGTGCTCATCGTAGGCCGGGTGGTGCATCTGGAGGCCGATGACCGGTTCTTCAATGCAGATGGAAGCATGGACTTTCAAAGGGCAAAGCCACTATCGGCAATGCTGGGCAAAGACGGCATGAGCTTCACATATCCGGCTTTTTCCGGCAGGTATGCCGATTACAGGGAGATGTTCCTGAACTCTCATGCACCGCAAAGGCCGTAAATAATCAGACATCATGCATAGCGGCTGCATTAGAAGTTCTAATTTTTCTATTTATTTTGCAGATATCCTACTTAATATTACTACCGTAAAGTCTTTTAAGATAAAATGCTACATGTCGCTCCAGATGATAATGCAAAATTATATCTGCTTATCTTTATCTTGTTAGGAGGCTAAAAAAGATGAAATTAGTAATCTGTGGCAAGGGTGGATGCGGAAAGAGCACGGTCTCGGCTTTGATGGCCCGGGAGATGACGACCAGGGGAGATAGGGTGCTCGTGGTAGACACTGATGAATCCAACTTCGGGCTTTACAAGCATCTTGGCCTTGAGCAGCCCAAGGACTTCATGGAAAGTGTTGGCGGCAAGAAGGGACTTGGGGAGAGGATGAGGAAATTCATGAGATCGGAAGGCAAAGAGAAGCTGAGCATTCTGGAGGATTTCTCACTGGAGGATATTCCTGCGGAGCTGATTGTAGGCGAGGATGGCATCAAGCTGGTGGCCATAGGCAAGATTCATGACTTTGGCGAAGGCTGTGCCTGTCCCATGGGCGCTCTGGCCCGGGAGTTTATCCAGAAGCTGAAGGCCGACGGCATGCAGGTGATTGTGGATACGGACGCCGGCATCGAGCACTTTGGCAGAGGCGTGGAGGCGGGCTGCGACAAGATAGTAGTAGTAATAGACCCTAGCTTCGAGTCGGTGCAGCTATCTCAGAAGATCATGGAGATGGGAGCCAAGATCAATAAGCCGGTCTACTTTGTACTCAACCGGATGAATGAGGACGCTTTGGAGCTGAGGGATCTGGTAGATAAGGAGAGAATCGTGGGCACTCTTCCCTTTGATACGGGTGTATTCAAAGCCTGCTTGAAAGGCGAAAAAGTGCCGGAGATCAAAGAGATGAAAGATATCGTGGACCGACTTCTAGCATAGTGATTCTGAAGGAATATGGTGGTAGAAGAATGATCCTCAAGCCAAGCCAAAGGGGCCAGATCATGCCCCTTCCGGTAGTGCTCATATCTACGATCTCCCGCAGCGATATCTACAATGCAGCACCATGGTCTTGCGTAACGCCTGTGCTCCGGCCACTCGACGAGATATTAATCGCCTCCTGGCCCGAGAGGGATACCCTGGAAAACATCCGCCAGACCGGGGAGTTCGTGATCAACGTGCCCCCGGCTGGCATGGAGGAGGCGGTCATGATCTGCGCCAAGAACTTTCCTCCTGAGGTGGATGAGCTGGAGAAGGCGGGCCTCGTGCCCCGGAACAGCTTTGCCGTTAAACCTCCCGGCATCGAGGGCTGCCTGGCCTGGACGGAGTGCACCCTTGAGGAGGAGATTGCCAGGGAGAAATATGTGCTCATCGTCGGTAAGGTGGTGCACCTGGAGGCGGACGACCGGTTCTTCTCAGAAGCGAATGGGATGCAATTTGTCCGCCCCGTCTTCACAGGAAAGAGCGACAAATATGCGGCCGGACCGGTAACGCCCCAATGCTGAAAGAATGAGAAGCTGTGAGGCTGTTAACATGATAGATCCATTGTTGGACATCGACTGGAACGAGGTCTGGAAGAGCCAAACGAAGGGCAACCGTGCGTCCAGTCCCGGACGGGATTGCGCTCGTATCTGGGAGAGCCGAGAGAGCGCGCTGCGCTTCTGGAATATGTGTCAGACGAATTATCATAGAACGGAGGCGGTCATCCGGGGAACGGATATAACCGCAGATTCCCGCATCCTGGACATCGGAGCCGGGCCTGGTACTCTGGCCATTCCCTTCGCCCAAAAGGTGGCCCACGTCACCGCCGTGGAACCGGCGGAGGGCATGCGCAGCGTGATGCGAGAGAAGATGGCTGAGTATGGGGCGAGCAACATCGACATTGTGCAGAAGCGCTGGGAGGACGTGGATGTGGCCGCCGACCTGGCAGCACCTTACGATGTCGTGATCGCCTCTTTCTCTTTAGGCATGCAAGACATCCGATCAGCCATAGAGAAGATGCAGCAGGCATCCTCTCGGTATGTATATCTCTATCACTTTGCCGGGCCGACCTCGTGGGACATGCAGTGGCAGGAGCTGTGGCAGAAGCTGCACGGGCGGGCTTACTGCCCAGGCCCCAAGAGCGATGTGCTCTACAATGTCCTCTACCAGATGGGCATCTATCCGAATGTCATGACCTTCCCGCTGGAGCATAATCAGAGGTACTCGAATCTGGATGAGGCCATGCAAACGCTCGCCCCCCAGGCTCAGGCGGAGACGGCGGAGCAGAAGACGATATTGCAGGAATACTTGCAGACAGCTTTGCGGGAGGTGGATGGGGCGCTGGTGATGCCCGGATCGTCGATCCGGGTCAAGATGTGGTGGGAGAAAGACCCGAGTCTGTAGTGAGCAAGTAAGGGCCAGCCATTCCTTGAGGTACTAGGGCAAGTAGCTTGGACATAGCAATTCCCGGGGCGTTCAACTTTGGTCACTCCAGAGATTTACGACTCTTTGCTGCCTCTAGAGTCCCTTGCCCTGAAATTCTTCTTTTTCTCTGGACAATTGCTAATTAACACGAGTTACTATCAACTAATTAATCCTTTAATCATACTATAACTAGAAAAGTTCTTAAAATAAGCCTTTCTATCTACCAATAATAGGAGAATTTAATATGCACAAAAAAATTGACATTTGCCATACCCGGAGGCCCCTCTCATGAGCCGCCTCCCCCTGCTCGGCTTTGCCGCTGCCTGCTTGCTGCTACTTGTCCTCTGCAGCGCACAGGCGGCGGATGAAACCGTAGACGTGCTCACCATTGCGGATGCCACAGGCGACTGGGGCTTTCCCTCGCCCTACGGCCACTACTCGCGCGGCCCGGGCTACATCCGCATGAGTCTGATCTTTGATACCTTGCTCTGGAAAGACGAAAACGGGTTCGTGTCGGCTCTCGCTGAGAAGTGGGAGTTCTTGCCCGATGAGAAGGCCTATCTCTTCCACCTGCGCTCGGGCGTGACCTGGAACGACGGCCAGCCTTTCACTGCCCAAGATGTCGCTTTTACGGTGCAGTACATCCAGGACCATCCCTACCAATGGGTAGACTCGAGCATTGTCGAGGGGGCAGAGGACATCGATGACAGCACCGTCAAGATCACCCTCAAGAAGGACTATGCGCCTTTCCTTGACCAGTTGGCCGGCACCTTGCCAATCCTGCCCGAGCATATCTACAAGGATGTGAGCGATCCGGCCAATTTTAATGACGACTCGGCGCTGATCGGCACAGGACCCTTCAAGCTGGTCAATTACGACAAGACGCAGGGAACATACCTTTACGAGGCCAATGAGAAATATTACCAGGAAGCCCCGAAGGTAAAGCAGATCAAGTTTGTGAAGGTCAGCCTGGAGATGTCGGCTGCAGCTCTTGAGAAAGGCGATGTGGACGCGGCGACTGTTCCCGGCGAGACCGTGGATGGTCTGGAGAATAAGGGCTTTGAGGTGGTGAAGAGCACTCATGACTCGGTGGTCAAGATCATGGTCAACCATATGAAGGCTCCATTCTCGGATATCAAGTTCCGCCAGGCTCTCTACTATGCCATCGACCGCGAGGAGTTGGTGGAGACGGGCCTTCGCGGCTACGCCCTGGAAGGTTGCCCCGGTCTATACGCCTCAGATAACCAGTGGTACAATGCTGATCAGAAGGAGTATTCCTTCGATCCGGCAAAGGCCGGTCAGCTTCTCGAAGAACTGGGATACGAGAAGAAAGATGGCAGCCAGTATTACTCAAAAGCCGGCGAACCTCTGACCATCGAACTTTTGGCCACCGCCACCACTGAAAGGCAAGGTGAGCTTGTTGCCAAGCAGCTTGATGCCGCCGGGATCCTAGTCAACCTGCGCACCGTCGATGCCAAGACACTCGACAGCCTTGTTCTTGCCTGGCAGTTCGATCTTACTATGAACAGTCACGGCGGTCTGGGTGGCGATCCGGCAATCTTAAACAAGCTTATTCTGGATCAAAAGAGCTTCAACAGCGCCCGCTACGATGAAGACAAGACGCTGAATGATCTGTTGGAAAGCCAGTTGGAGGAGATGGACCCTGCCAAGAGAATGGATCTGGTGAAATCGGCTCAGGAGCTGATATCCCAGGATCTGCCTGCTCTACCACTCTACTATGCGGACTCCTTCTGGGCATCCGATAACAAGGTCAACTACTACTACACCTATGGCGGTGTGGGAAGCGGAGTTCCCATAGCTTTGAACAAGATGATCTTCGTTTGATGGTTGAAGAGATGACTGTGGTGTTCGGGCCGCAGTCTGGTTTTTTATAATTTTATATTTAATTTTTTCCAACAACCTCATGCGAAAGAGTCTTAAATGATAGACCTTTATTCAGTAATATTATTACCTTATTGGATTTGCCACCGATATTTATCATTAAATACATTGGAGATGATGATAATAGCAGAAGAAATAAGTTCCTATCTCGTTAGGCCGATCGGTGTAATTCACACCCCTTATGCCCGTCGAGAGGATATCCCCCGTCAGGGAAGGCTTTCTCATGAGTTATGTGAGATAGAGGTCTTTCCTGAATTTGCCCCTGCCCTCAAGGACATCGAGCAATGCACACACCTCTTCGTCATCTTCTGGCTGCATCAGGCGGACAGGAGCCGACTGACGGCCACTCCAAAGCAGGATGGCAGAGAGCATGGAGTCTTTGCCACCCGCTCTCCAAACCGTCCCAATCCCCTGGCACTTGATGTGGTAGACCTATTGCAGGTCAACGGCAATCGACTGACGGTAAGGGGTATGGATGCCCTGGATGGATCCCTATTGCTCGATATCAAGCCCTATTCGACTGGGATTGACTGCATCCCCCAGGCCAAGATCGCCTGGCAGGAGGATAGCTCTCCTGCTGGCGATTGAGCTTTGGTAAGGCAGATAGATGCTGCTTTCTTGGTCCAGGTGACGAATATGAGCGCGAAATGGTGCATCTCAATAGAGGAAGGCTCGCTCCACTCCAAGAAAGGGAAGGCGGCTCGCTTTATTCCGGAAAGGCTTCTCAATTACCTTATCGCATTGGGGGCCATCTTCTCCCTTAACTTCATCCTTCCCAGGCTCATGCCCGGCGATCCTCTGCATGCCATCTATGGTGATGAGGCCCTGGTGGCCATGACCGACGAGATGCAGGCCCAGTTGATCAGACAGTTTTCCCTGGATAAGTCCTGGTGGGATCAAATGCTGGCCTATGTCACGGGCCTTTTGCAAGGCGACCTCGGTTTTTCCTACTACTACCGAGAACAGGTATCGCAGGTCATAATAGGTGCTCTGCCCTGGACGCTTCTTCTCGTTGGCCTTGCCCTGATCATCGCCACGGCAATAGGCATAATTCTGGGAATTGAATCCGGATACAATCGCGGCTCTTCTCTGGACCGCTGCCTGGTGGCGTTCCTCATGTTCCTGAGCGGCTTTCCGGATTTTTTCATCGGCGTTCTGCTGCTCCTCATATTTGCCGTAAGCCTGGATGTGTTGCCACTATCCGGAGCGATTTCTCCTTATGCCGGATATGAGGGCCTGTCATATGTCTTCGATGTTCTGAGACATCTGGCTCTTCCTTTGGCCTCTATGGTCCTGGTGCAGCTGGGGAGCATCTTCCTCTTGACAAGAAATACAGTCGTCACCTTGCTTGGTGAGTCATTCATCCTAACCGCCCGGGCCAAGGGCTGTCCGGAGAGTCTCATAAAATATGCTCATGCCGGCAGGAACTCACTTCTGCCGGTGACCACCGCCACGGGCATGGTTATCCCTCATCTGATCACTCGCGTCCTCTTCATCGAAATTGTCTTCTCTTATCCGGGTATTGGCTCGCTCCTCAACACTGCAATTTCTGCCCGCGACTATCCGCTCATTCAGGGAATACTTCTCGTAGTCACCCTGACGGTGTTGACTGTTAATTTTCTGGTGGACCTTCTCTATATCAGACTTGATCCGAGGGTGAGATATGCACATTGATCCACTAGGAGAGATCTCAGAAGACCCGCTGGCAAAAACGGGATTGTTCATGCTGGCCATAATAACACTCCTGGCGATCTTTGCTCCCCTGCTATCCAATTATTCGCCGCATGACTACACCGGCAAAATCTTCAGCCCACCTGATATGGATCATCCCCTGGGAACGGATTCAATGGGCCAAGACATATGGGTGAGGCTTCTTTACGGGGCCAGGACTTCACTCATAGTTGCCGGGGCAGTGGCACTCCTTTCCTCCACATTGAGCGTGCTTGTGGGAGCTACGGCTGCACTTGCAGGTGGCTATTATGAGCGCCTTTGCATGAGAATTGTGGATGCCATAACCTCTCTTCCCACAGTCATCGTGATGATTCTGGTGGCTGCCTATCTTCAGCCCAGCCTGCTGCTCTTAATACTGCTCATATCCGCCTTTTCCTGGCCGGGTGGTGCCAGGATTGTTCGTTCCCAGGTTCTCTCTTTAAAGGAGAGAGTGCATATCAATGCCTCCCGGACCTTTGGCGCCGGCAAGAGACATATTATCTTCACTCACATCTTACCGGAACTCTCTCCCATCATCTCCTCCCTGATGATGCAGGATGCGAGAAGAGCGGTCTTTATGGAGGCAGGACTGGCATTTCTGGGAGTGTCCGATCCAATGGTCATCAGCTGGGGAAAAATGATGCATCAGGCTCTGGCTTTCACCTACCTGGATGTCTGGCAGTGGTGGCTGGTTCCCACTGGTCTTGCTCTCTCAGCTACACTAATAGGTATCAGCTTTCTCTCCTTCAGCCTGGAGACTGCCATGGACCCGAGGCTGGGAAAAGGCAATGCGAGGTTGCGATAATGCTCTCTATTAGGGACCTGAAGGTATCTTTCGGCAAGAGGCATATTTTGAGGGGCATTGACCTCTGTCTGGAGAGAGGAGAATGCCTTGCCCTGGTAGGAGAGTCGGGCGCCGGAAAGACAACACTGGGTCTGTCCATCATGGGGCTGGCCAAAGGATTGACAACTGGAGAGATCCTTTTTCAGGAAAAGAATCTTCTAGCTATCTCTGAGGAAGAACTTCGCCAACTGAGAGGCAAAGAAATGGCCATGGTCTTTCAAAATGTTGAAGATGCACTGGACCCGGTGCAGCGCATAATGGATCAGATTGCAGAAGGAATAATTGTCCATCGCAGCATCAGCGCCAAGAGTGCGAAGGACATAGCTCTAAAGCATCTTCTTTTCGTGGGTCTAAATAGCGAAAAAGCCAGGATGTATCCCCATCAGCTCAGTGGTGGAGAAAAGCAAAGGGTGCTTATTGCCCTGGCCCTGGTCAATGATCCCGATCTGCTGATACTCGATGAGCCAACGGCTTCCCTTGATGCGCTCACCAAGGCAGATATCATAAGGTTATTTCGATCCGCTATTCTAGGAAGGATCTGCATTGTCATAACGCATGACATCTCCCTGGCAGCATCTCTGGCAGATAAGATGGCAGTCCTTTATGCCGGTCGCATTGTAGAGATGGGAAGTGCTCAGGACCTGATAAGAGCACCTCGCCATCCCTATACCCGAGGCCTGATTCGTTCTTATCCGTCAATGACCGCCACCAAAGACCTGCAGGGCATTCCCGGACGCATGGATCATGGCCTGTCGGGCTGTCCATTTCACGGGCGCTGCACTCAGAGTATAGATATTTGTAGCAGGCAGGTTGCGTTGCCGCAGGAAAAAGAAGGCAGGATCATTGCCTGCCACAGAGGCGGCATTGTGCCCCTGCTTGAAATAGAGGATCTCAGCCTGAACTTTAATTCGTATTCAGCCTTAGATGATATCTCTCTCTCACTCTACGAGGGTGAGACTTTGGCCCTGGTGGGTGAGAGCGGCTCGGGAAAGACTACTCTTTCGAAGGTCATTATGGGCATTTATGAAGCGAATGGCGGTTCAGTCGTCTTGGAAGGCAAGATGGTTACAAAATGGGACGGCGCATTTTACAGCCGGGTGCAGATGATCTTCCAAAATCCTAAGGAGTCGGTCAGCCATCGCATGAATGTGCTGGATGCTGTGCTCGAGCCCCTGCAAGTACAGAAGAAGGGCAGTCCAGAGGAGAGGCATAGAAGGGCAAAAGAGGTTCTGGAGCGGGTCGAGCTGCCGATTGATGATGATTTTCTCCAGAGGTATCCGCATGAGCTAAGCGGAGGCGAGGTGCAGCGGGTGGCCATCGCCCGGGCACTGGTCCTCGGCCCCAAGCTGCTGATTGCTGATGAGCCCACCTCAGCCCTGGACCCGAGTGTTCAGGCTAAGATATTGAAGCTCCTCATGAATCTGCAGGAGAAGATGGGATTGGCTATAGTATTCATTACCCACGACATAGCTCTGGCCAGGAAGGTAAGCGATCAGATGGCGGTGATGCGCAAGGGACGGATCGTTGAAGTGGGTGCGACAAATGAGATTCTCATCCATCCCCAGCATCACTATACCAGAAGGCTCGTAAATTGTGCTTGCGGGATACATGAGAAAGAAGATGGCGAGACGGATCCTTTGGAGGAATCCTTCGCCATGAAACGATTCTGTTGATCATTAATGGTGCCTTTGTATGGGCTATGATCCAAAAAGTTTAATACTAAGTAGCATTTCAATATGAATCGAGACTACATATGGACCAAGAATTAATGAGGGTAGGCATCTCGCTGCCAGAAAATCTGCTGAATAAGTTTGATGAAATCATCCTGCATCGAGGCTATTCTTCGCGCTCAGAAGGTGTCAGGGATGCCATAAGAAGTTACATTGTAAACTTCGAATGGATGAGCGATGTCCAAGGAGAACGGGTGGGTGTGATTACCATTGTCTATGCCCATTCTCAAAGAGGCCTGGAAGATAACCTTACTGAGATCCAACATGAATTTGGCGGCCTAATTCAGTCCAGTCTGCACGTCCATTTGGATCATGATAATTGTCTGGAGGTCGTAGTGCTCAGGGGCGAGGGGCAGGATGTGAGAAAAGCAGCTGAGAGGATGATGTCCTTGAAGGGTGTTAAGCACGTCAAATTGACGACGACTTCGCTGGGCAAAGAACTCTAGCTGTCCTTTTTTTAACATCAATCATAGAGGGATTGCCATTAATGCAAAAATTATCTTGATTCTACTTATCCTGATATCAAACTTCATGTTTGCTTGCGGAAAAGAGTACACTGCAAACTATTGGCAGCAAAAGGGAGATGAATTCATGCAGATTCAATCCTTTGATATCGCCCTGGATTGCTATAATAAATCCATCCAATTGGACGGCACAAATGCCACCTCCTGGATGAAGAAAGGCCAGGCGTTGAGCGACATGGAAAGTTATGATGATGCACTCTCTGCTTACAATGAGTCAATCCGCTTGGACCCTAAATTGGGGGAGGCCTGGTACGCCAAAGGTCTTGCCTATGCACACTTGAGCCTTTATAATGAGTCAATTGCAGCCTTTGACGAAGCGATTAAGCTGCATCCCAGGGCCGCTTTATCCTGGTATGGCAGGGGAATTGCTCTGGCAAACCAGGGAAAGTATAACGAATCTCTGCTGGCCCTCGATAAAGCCATTGAGCTGGATAGGAAACTGGCGGGTGCATGGTACAGCAAGGCCCTCATATGTGCTGATTTGGGCAGTAATAATGAATCCTTGCAAGCCCTGAAAAAGACGGTAGATCTGGACTCTGAAAATGAAGACGCCTGGTTCAACCTGGGTCTGGCTTTCACAAACCGGGGAGATTTTAGCGATGCCTTCGATGCATTCAATAATGTCACTGATTTGAATCCGATAAATGCTCTTGCCTGGGTAAAGAAAGGGGAGGCTCTCTTTGCACTGAGCAGATACTCTGAGTCCATCGAGGCATTCGAGAAATCTCTCAAGATTGAGCCGAAGAACGCCGATGCCTGGCGGAGCAATGCACTGGCTTTGCGCCTGTCGGGAAGATACAGCGACTGCATCGCCGCCTACAACAAGAGCCTCGAGCTGGACCCTGCAAATGCGGCTGCCTGGAACGGAGAGGCTCTTGCCTATGCAGAATTGAAAGACTACAATATGTCTCTGGGCATGTTCGACCGGGCCATTGAAATAGAGCCTGAGGAGATTGGATTTTATTATAATAAAGCCATCGTTCTCAATGAAATGGAAAATTACAGCGGAGCCGTTGCTGTTCTGAGAAGATCTTTAGAACTTCATCCCGAATGCGCCGTGTGCTGGAATCGCCTGGGGCTGTCTCTGGCCAAGTTGGACCTGTTCAGCGAGGCAATAAAAGCCTATGATAAGGCCATCGAGCTGGATGCCAATTATCTGGAGCCCTGGAATAACCGGGGAATTGCTCAGATAATGGGGTACGAGGATTATGTCGAGGCGCTCAAAAGCTTTGATATGGCCATAAAGATTGATCCCAAATGCATGCCTGCATGGGTCAATAAGAGCAATGCACTTAAATTGGCCGGCCGCGATCCGGAGGCAAATGATGCTCTGGAAAAGGCAAAGAAGCTGGGATACACAGCCTGATCCCTGTTCTCAACAAAAAGCCTCTTGAAGCTATCTAGTACAGCCGGGCCTAATTGAAGCCATGAGATATTGCAGTGCAAGAGATCACAACAGAGAACATGGTTGATTTGCGGATTCCGAGGCAAAAATATTTTTAAAAAATAGTAACTCAATTCATTGATCACGGTATCTTCTTGTACTTCTCCGTGGGGAATTGAGCCATGCTGGCGTTCCAGGCCGGCTTCATTGTGGATATAGAGGTGTTGCGGCAGGTGCAGTCGAATATGCCCTTCTGGCTGCCGAAATCCGCATTGAAATTCTTGGAAGGAACGTCAAAGAAGCCGCCGCTGCAGCAGGGCAGCCAGTCTTCTCCCCAGGTAGATTTGGATTTCTTTATGTCAAGGGTCATAGTCTTCTGGACCTGGAAGTCTCCCACATAGTTGCTATCAATCTCAATTATACTGCTCTTCCAGCCCTGTTTGTTCGTGAACTTTGGTGTATTGGTCTTTTTCATGGGCATAGATAAGAGCTCTCCAATATGCAGCGTACCCTGGGTTACATCGTCGTCAATCTTCATCTTCAGAAAACCTTTGCCATCAGCCACATCATTGGGTCCGGTGCAGTTGATCTCAATAGCTATATCGCCCTTGAGGGCTCGCGCATATTCCACTTGCCTATGCATTGAGGCTGACTCCTGATAGCTCTTGGCCTCATTTTTGTCCTTTAATAGTGAATTGTATCCCACGGGGTGAGAAGCATACCATCCTGTTCCATAGGCAAATGCGACTGGGGACTGGATGTTGTCGTATTGCTTGGTATATGTGATCGCGCTGTTGGCGCTTGCATACTTTTTCTTCCATTGTCCTGTTGTCAGATCAATTATCCAGTAGTAATTATCTGAGCTGACAACCGACTTCTGTTCGTCATAGAGTATATCTGCATAGTCCATGGTGCCGCTTCCGTGAGCATACTCCAGCATGGATAGGTTATTGGTATTGACCTTCATATATTCCATAGTATAACCTGTTCCGCTGACATCACTTGTCATGTCATGCTTATGCTTCACTGACTCTTGGCCCGGGTTGAAGTCGAAGTCCGTGGCCCAGCAAACGCCTGCCGTTATTAGAAGCAGAATTAGCACTGATCCTATTCCTACGATATAATGTCTCATATCAATCCCTCTTCTACACTCGCTATTAAACGAAGCCAATTTGTACATAGTAATATTTAATCCTTTTCTAGTATGAATAAACAGAATAATTTTTTATAAATTTCATTTTACATGTTATTTATTCAATCTGAGTGTCAATATAATCATACCTAATCGACAAATTTATATATTAAATAGATCTTAACTAACCACTTAACTCCATCAAGCAAATGAAAACAGATGTGCATTAGTAGGTACATCTGTAATTTTTAATTGGTGTAGCAATTTATCACTGAGTATGCCAATGTTAAATTTACTCTTTGTATTACTAAATATTACTTGATAATTGCGACCATTCTTGATGCCGGCGAACTCCCGTATTCTTAGAAATCAAAATTATTCAATTATGGGTTGATAGATTCCCTGATCATAATTTTTCATAACTTTTAAGACCTGCTCTTAAATATCTATAAATAATCAACATGGCCCTTTGGCTTTTGGAGGCTAGTGATATGGCCATGCAAACAAAAACAAAAGATGAAGTCTTTGAAGCAATTGACAAATATAATGTAAGATTTGTCAGAATTTGGTTTACTGATATTCTGGGTGTTCCCAAGAGCTTTGCCATTAATCCCAACGAGCTGGAAGGAGCATTTTCTGAGGGCATGGGCTTTGACGGCTCCTCTATCGAGGGCTTTGCCAGAATTCACGAATCCGACATGGTTGCCAAGCCGGACCCAACCACCTTCCAACTTATCCCCTGGAGACAGCAGGAGAACGGCGTGGCCCGGATGTTCTGCGACATTCAGAATCCTGACGGCAGCCCCTATGAGGGCGATCCCCGGAATGTCTTGAAGAGAAATCTGGAGCGCATCAAGGATAAAGGATACAGCTTCCTGGTAGGCCCGGAGCTCGAGTTCTTCTACTTCAAGAATGAGAACAGCACAGAGGTCCTGGACAATGGCGGATACTTCGATCTGACCACTGCCGACAACGCCTCCGATCTGCGACGCGATACCATCCTTGCCCTGGACTCTATGGGCATAGATGTAGAGTACAGCCATCATGAGGTTGCTCCTTCCCAGCATGAGATCGATCTGCGCTACAAGGATGCTCTGAGTATGGCCGATACGGTGATGACCTACAAGATCACCGTCAAGGAGATTGCTCGCCGGTATGGCTACCACGCCAGTTTCATGCCCAAACCCATCTTCGGTCAAAACGGAAGCGGAATGCACGTACACCAGTCTCTCTTCCAGGGAAAGAGAAATGTGATGTTCGATGCCGGTGATAAATATCATCTCTCTGATGATGGCAAGTACTACATTGCCGGTCTTCTCAAGCACGCGCCCGAGATCACGGCGGTTACCAATCAGTGGGTAAATTCCTATAAGCGCCTGGTCCCCGGATATGAGGCTCCCGTCTATATCTGCTGGGCGAGAAGAAACAGATCTGCTCTGGTCAGAGTGCCCATGTACAAGCCCGGAAAGGAGGCTGCCACAAGAGTCGAGTTCAGAAGCCCCGATCCAGCTACCAACCCCTACCTGGCATTCTCCGTGATGCTGGCCGCAGGCCTTGCAGGAATTGCCAACAAGTACGATCTGCCTGCCCCACAGGAGCAGGACATCTATCATATGAGTGATGAGGAGAGGAAGAAGGCTGGAATTACTTCTCTGCCGGGAAGCTTGAACGATGCCATACAGCTAACTGAAGGAAGCAAGCTCATTCGCGAGGCACTGGGCGAGCACGTCTTCAAAGCATTCATCGCTAACAAGAAAGCAGAGTGGGATGCCTATCGCATCAACGTCACCCAATGGGAGATGAATCGGTATTTACCACTGCTCTAGAGCCCTTTCTTTGGGCTCACCCTTTTATTTTTGCTGTTAGCATTCCATCAAGGAAATCATCCTGTAATAATAGCGGGGAAAAATCGTGGAGAGGAATATGCCTGCGTCGACCGGCTTCGATCATAAGTATTATGAATGTTTCTTAAATAGATATAAAACATTTATTGAGATCAATTCTTGCCCACACACCATAGTCGAGCAAGACTTGCAGCAGTCAGGTTAGCATTAAACCAATAGAAAGGTCGATGGATGGAGTCCAAGATTACTATGCCAAGGATAAGAAGGGAGCTATACAATAAAGAGATCTGTGCCTGCTCTATCTTCGGTGCCATGAACAAAGAGGGTGAGCGCTTCACCGGAGAAGGCGTCATGATAGCCATTGCCAATATGCATGTTCGCGGCAATGGTCTGGGTGGGGGGTTTGCAGCCTACGGCATATACCCGCATTACAAGGATTACTATGCATTCCACCTTATGTTCACCGGCAAGAGCTATCAGGATAAAGTATCTGCAAAAAAGGAGCTGGATGACTTTCTCTGCCGGAGCTTCGATGTGGTTTTCGATGAAGAGATCCCTCATAGAGATGTGGCAACAATAAGCGATCCTCCTCTGGTCTGGCGCTACTTCATCCTTCCCAAAAAGCAGGGTGAAGAGGCATTGCTCTCTGACGAAGATTACGTCGTGAGCAAGATCATGTGGGTGAACACCAGGATCGAGAATGCTCATGTCTTCTCGTCCGGCAAGAATATGGGCTGCTTCAAAGGCGTGGGTTATCCCGAGGATATCGGAGAGTACTTCATGCTGGATGAGCTCTACAAAGCCTATACCTGGACGGTGCACGGTCGATTTCCCACCAACACTCAGGCTTGGTGGGGCGGAGCTCATCCCTTCAGTCTCCTGGATACGACCATCGTCCATAACGGCGAGATCTCTTCTTACGGTACCAATCGATGGTATCTGGAGATGTACGGCTATGCCTGCACCTTGCAGACTGATACAGAGGTCATAGCCTATGCAGCAGACCTGCTTATGAGAAGGCAGAATCTCCCCATTGAGATTGTGGCCAAAATTCTCGCCCCGCCCATCTGGAATGCCATCGACCGCATGAATGAGTCGGAGAAGAGACTGCTCACCACACTGAGGATGGTATATGCCCCCCTGCTTATGAACGGGCCTTTTGCAATAATCATCGGCCAGACGAACAGGATGATCGGCCTTACAGACAGAATCAGGCTTCGGCCTATTACTGCTGCTACAAGAGGAGATATGTTCTACCTCTCCTCAGAGGAAGCATCCATCAGACTTATTTCGCCAAATCTTGATCGGGTCTGGACGCCCAATGGTGGAGAACCGGTTATCGGCGAATTAAATAGCACGAGGAAGGTTTTGCAATGAAATCATTCGTCTTTCCAGAGTTTCAGATCATAAGGGACGAAGAGAAATGCGGCCAGTGTAGAGGTTGCGAAAGGCAGTGTGCTT
This sequence comes from Methanothrix sp., assembly GCA_963682135.1. GTDB lineage: Archaea > Halobacteriota > Methanosarcinia > Methanotrichales > Methanotrichaceae > Methanothrix. Next base: position 2,535,855 of record OY821645.1, on the reverse strand, counting down.
TTGGCACCCACACCTACGATCCGGTAGCTGATCGGCTGATATCCGAAGACTACAAGTGCGCCGGGTGCCAGAGATGTGTCGTCTTCTGTCCTAAAAATGCCATCGTAGTCCGGCCCACACCTTCGTTCTACCGACCCAATGCTTCATGGTCACGCGAGAAGCTGGAGGATCTGAAGAAACAGGCCGAGACTGGTGGAGTGATCCTTACCGGATCGGGTAACGACAAGCCATTTCGCATCTACTGGGACCACATTGTGCTCAATGCCTCTCAGGTCACCAACCCGTCCATCGATCCCTTACGAGAACCGATGGAGCTGCGCACCTTCCTGGGGGCTAAACCCGACATAATGGATATCTCAGTAAAGGATGGAGATGTAGAGATCAAGACCAATCTCTCGCCAAATCTGATGGTACAAACGCCCATTCTTTTCTCGGCCATGTCCTACGGAGCCATAAGCTACAACGCCTTCCGCTCCCTGGCGACGGCAGCCTGTAGGTCAGGAACCTACTTCAACACCGGAGAAGGAGGCCTTCCCCGCGAGATGAGAGAGGAGTTTGGAAGATGCGCCATTGTGCAGGTGGCTTCAGGCCGCTTCGGCATTGATGCCGAGTACCTGAACTGCGCTCAGGCAGTGGAGATCAAGGTAGGTCAGGGAGCAAAACCAGGAATCGGCGGCCATTTACCAGGCGAGAAGGTCTCAGCTGCTGTGGCAAAGACACGCATGATTCCCATGGGTACAGATGCCATCTCACCAGCTCCGCATCATGATATCTACTCTATCGAAGATCTTTCCATGCTGATCTCAGCTCTGAAGGAAGCCACCAACTACGAAAAGCCCATATCCGTCAAGATCGCTGCCGTGCATAACTTTGCCGCTATAGCTTCGGGAATAGTGCGCGCCGGTGCGGACATAATCGCCATTGACGGCCTGCGAGGCGGAACGGGAGCAGCTCCTAAAGCCATCCGGGACAATGTGGGCATACCTACAGAGCTTGCCATATCATCATTGGATCGACGCCTGCGTAGTGAAGGCATCAGAAACAGATGCTCCATCATTGCCGCTGGTGGAATTAGATGCAGCAGCGACGTAATCAAGGCCATAGCCTTAGGTGCAGATGCCGTCTATATCGGATCTGCAGCATTGATCGCCATGGGATGCACCCTCTGCCAGAAATGCTATACTGGTAAATGCAACTGGGGAATATGCACCCAGGATCCGCGCCTGTCAGGCCGGTTGAATGTGGATATCGCCTCGCAGAGGCTGTCCAATCTCATATCAGCCTGGTCGCATGAGATTGCCGAGATGCTGGGCGGCATGGGCATCAACGCCTTAGAAAGCCTGCGCGGCAACCGGGACCATCTGCGGGGCGTGGGGCTATACGAGTGGGAGCTTGATGTTCTGGGGATCAAGGGCGCGGGAGAGTGAGGCCGGAAATGGCGAACGCTATTGCATCCCAAACCAGTATCGAGGCAGATCAAGTTGATGAGAGGATAATTGCTGTAGAGATCGATGCCACAGACCTTAAGACAAAAGAACTAAATGAAAGGATCAGGAATTTGATGCTCTCCGGCGTAAAAAAGGTCAACATCAGAAATGTCTTCGGCCAGAGGTACATCGGCACCCGCCTCTACACACCCGAGCATCTTAAAATGGAGATCGAGATATTCGGCACTCCCGGTAATGACCTGGCAGCCTTTCTCTATGGCCATAAGATAACTGTGCATGGTAATGCCCAGGATGGCGTGGGAAACACAATGGATGACGGGGAGATAGTCGTGAAAGGAAGGGCCGGAGATGTCCTGGGTTTTTCCATGCGGGGGGGCGAGATTTATGTGCGGGATAATTGCGGCTATAGAACAGCTCTGCACATGAAGGAGTATGAGGAGAAGAAGCCTGTTCTGGTAGTAGGGGGCCATACGCAGGACTTTTTGGGCGAGTACATGTCCGGCGGAATTGTTATAATCCTTGACCTGCTCGGCCAGACTCACAAAGCCAACTTCATAGGCACAGGCATGCATGGTGGCGTGATCTATCTGCGAGGCCATGTAGAGCCGCATCAGTTGGGCGGACAGGTGGACGTCTCTCCCATAGATGAGGCCGACAGGGCCGTATTGGAGCGATATATCTCCAGGTTCGTGGAGCGCTTTCCAGAAATTGGCAAGAGCCAGAAAGAAATAATGACATCTCAGTTCTTCAGGCTCAGGCCCAGGTCGAAGAGGCCCTACAGCAATCTCTACGCTTACTAAAGGGATGAAGATGACAAAAGTGCTTGTTCCAACCGTCTGTCCATATTGTGGTGCGGGCTGCGGATTATTCATTGAAGCCGAGAAAGAGCGCGCCATCGGGATAGAATATATGCCCAACCATCCTGTGAGTGAGGGGGCTTTGTGCTCTAAAGGAAACGCGGCTTTGGAGATCCTCTACCACCGGGAGAGGCTTAATTCTCCCCTCAAGAGAAAAGGAGAAGGCTTTTCCAGGATATCCTGGGAGGAGGCTATGCAGCTGGTGGCTCGGGGACTATGCGATGCCGTCAAGAATTATGGTCCCGACAGTATTGCCATTCTTTCCTCTTCCAAATGCAGCAACGAGGAGAATTATCTGATCGAGAAATTGGCTCGCCTTTTGGGCACGCCCAATGTGGACAACTGCGCAAGGTTGTGTCACGCTCCTTCCGTGGTGGGATTGAACCGTACCCTGGGTGCAGCAGGAATGACCAATCCCATACCGGATATCGCCAACTCTCGGTGCATATTCATCATCGGATCAAATTTAGCAGAAAATCATCCTGTTATCACTCGTTGGATTCACAGGGCTAAGGATGTAGGTGCGGTAGTAATCGTAGCCGATCCGCGCGCGACCCATACCTCCTGGATGGCGGATGTCTTCCTGCAACTTAAGCCAGGAACTGATGTAGCTCTCTTGAACGGCATGGCTCATGTCATAATCAAAGAGGGCCTGATTGATATTGATTACATCTCCCAATGGACCAGGGGTTTTGAAGAGTATCGAGAATCACTCAAAGATTACACTCCGGAAAAGGCGGCAGAGATCACAGGAGTGGCAGCAGGCGATATTGTGAGAGCGGCGCGCTCTTACGCCATATCACCAGCCTCTTGTATTCTCTATTCCATGGGGATTACGCAGCACAGCACGGGCACGGACAATGTGCAGGCAATTTCCAACCTGGCTCTCATCTGTGGGCATCTGGGAAAGCCGGGCACAGGGGTCATGCCTTTGCGCGGTCAGAACAATGTGCAGGGCGCCTGTGATATGGGGGCGCTGGCTGAATTTTATCCCGGCTACAAAAAGGCGGACGATCCAAATACCATCAATTACTTCTCTTCTGCCTGGGGGGCGGAATGCCTGCCGCTGGGACCTGGCCTTACAGCCACGGAGATGATCGATGCAGCCGCCTCTGGAGAGGTTAAAGCCATGTATATTGTGGGCGAAGATCCGGCCAACTCCGATCCCAGCAGTGATCATACTCGGAAAGCTCTGGAGAGCCTGGATTTCTTGGTAGTGCAGGATATATTCATGACGGCGACTTCTCAGCTTGCTGATGTTGTTTTACCGGCAGCTGCCTGGGCGGAGAAGGAAGGAAGCTTCACCAATACGGAAAGGCGTGTGCAGTGGAGCCATAAAGCCATTGAGCCACCGGGGGCGGCTCTATCTGATCTGGAGATCGTATGCAAAGTTGGCAGGAGCCTGGGAATAGATCTTTTCTATCCTGATGCGGCCAGTGTTCTGGCGGAGATCAACCGATTCGTTCCGCAATATGCCGGCATAACCCGGGAACGGCTGGGCGGATTTGGTCTGGTTTGGCCCTGCCCCAGCATCGATCATCCGGGAACGCCCATACTTCACAGCGCAGGCTTCAAGCTGGCCGAGGGACGCGCCGCTATTGTTCCGGTTCTATATCGTCCGGCGGCAGAGGACACCAGCTGGGATTATCCCTTAATCCTGACCACCGGACGGGTTGCCGTGCACCACAACGCAGGGTCCATGACCCGGAGAAGCCCCTCTCTAATAGAGCGAGAACCTGATTTATATGTGGAGATCAACACTGATGATGCGTTAAGGTTGAAGGTGGCCGATGGAGATGAGGTGACCATAACTACGCCCCGAGGTGAAACCCAGGCCTATGCCCGTCTCACCGATAGAGTAAAAAAGGGTGTGGTATTCATGCCCTTCCATTTCCCTGGAACCAATATACTTACCGCAGATATAACTGATCCGGATGCCAAGATACCGGAGTTCAAGGTCTCGGCCTGCAAGATTTCCCGGAGGGATTAAATGCCCGTTTATATTGACATCAGCAGATGTATTGGCTGCCGTTCTTGCGAGGTGGCCTGCCAGAGAGTGCATGCTGGTAGCGGACACATTAATGTGCATTTTGTAGGAGACTATGCCTCCGTTCCCCTTTTCTGTCATCATTGTGAGGAGGCAAACTGCACTATCGCCTGCTTTAGCGGCGCTCTGCATAAAGAGGGAGAACGCACGGCTTTTGATGTGGAAAAGTGCACCGGATGCGGTCTCTGCCAGTTGGCTTGTCCCTTCGGAGTGGTCTGGACGGATAAGATTGCTCATAAGTGTGATCTCTGTGAGGGCAAAGATGAGCCCACCTGTGTTAAAACCTGTCCTGCCAATGCTCTATCCACTGATTTTGAGCTGGCGTCTCGCCGGACGCGGGCACGCGCTGCTCGGGCTGCTGCCCAGGGAGGTAGAAGATGATCAAAGTTGATACCAGTCTATGCCTGGGCTGCCGGTCTTGCTCCAATGTCTGTCCCAGTCAAAATATTGTCCGTATCGAGACGGAAGAGAAGCGCAGCATCCACTGGAAGAGGTGCAAAGAGGAGTGCGATCTATGCGTAGAGTTTTGCCCAGGCCATGCTCTAACCTTGGTGGCCTTCGATGAGGCCGTACCTGAGCCGGATATTTCCTTTGATATGGTAGCCTGCAAGATCTGCAAATCGCGCTATGCCACAGAGCCCATGCTGCGCAGGATTGAGTCCGTTATTCCTGTCAATTTGCAGAAAGACTCCGAAGGCCTGGAGTGGATCCGGGTCTGCCCGGTCTGCCGGCGCAATATTGAGTCGGATAGGGCCACCAAGCAGATGGTGCTGGGAAGGAGCAGAAAAAACCCGTGATAGACGAAAAAATGCAACTCTTTTTTACTTAGCTAATCCGCTCGGAAACTATGGCAATTCCTGGGTGTCGATATCACCCGTTCCACCAACGAGAGCGATTTTCATGGCCCACGGATTAACCATCTATTATCTTACCGTTTTGTTAGCTTTCTTGGGGAAAAGCAGCTAACTACGCCCTCGCCTTAAACAGGTAGAACCTCGCCTCCCCGCTATTGACCAGCCGCCGGGCAAAGCCCTGTAGGATAGTCACCTCATCCATCAGCGGCCGGACCAGGACATCCGCGCCGATCCGCAAAGCGAGCAGGCCCATGGCCAGTTGCATCTCCAGAGGCGGGCGGATGGAGTAGATCAGGCTTGCTCCCCGGTACAGCTCCAGGCGGGGCAAGAATATGTCATCCTTCTCCACCCGCAGGCAGCCCAGGAGCCGCTCCTCTTTATCGGTGAGCACCACATCCAGGCCGCGCGCTTGCAGGCCTAAGGCTACCTCCGCGGCAAAGCCTGCCCCTACCTCGACCACGCGGCCCGAGTAGTTCGCGGCGATGAACTGTGCCAGATCATCTGCGCCCCGTAATATTGACATCGAAACCTCGCGAAAAAAAGCACCTTGCGATTTTCACCCAGTAGAAAGCCACTCTTCGCGACTCACTTCTGCTTGTTTCAAGATCTGAGACATTTGTAATCCTAGACAACTGCGGTAGCCCTGCTGGGTGTTTCTATGGTATGCCCGCCGACAGGAGGAATTGCCAGACCCAAACTCAATCTCAGAGCAATCCATCCTTCGACAACGCCTTTTAGATTTTCCCGGCATTCTTCAAGAGTTCTTCCTATGGCCCAAACTCCTCGCAGTTCTGTTATCTCACCATAAAATGGCTCTTCGTCATCAATGATCTCATAAGTTGCTTTGCACAGCGCCGCATGAATGTATTCACAGAACATATCAGGTTATGTATTGGGTCTTTAAAAGATTTAAACCTAAGGGATTAGAGGCGTCGTTGGAAAGCTGAGGGGCGTAGATGAGTCGTTTTTATCATCGTCCACAAACGATCCTCATGCGTTCAAGCACTTGTCCGCAATAATTATTAACTTATATCACGATTTAATTAGCTAGCAATGAGGGGGAAATAGAGAGTTGCAGTCAGATCTACGTGAGTCCAAAGAATATGAAGAGGGTTTTGGCATGCCCAAGATCCTGGTCGTCGGCTGCGGGGGAGCAGGCAATAACACTGTGAGCCGGCTGGCCAGGATGGGCCTAACAGGCGCAAAGACCGTGGCCGTCAACACAGACAACCAGCATCTAAACACTGCCCAGGCGGATGAGAAGATTCTCATCGGCCAGACGCTCACCAGGGGCATGGGCGCGGGCGGCGATCCCGAGGTGGGCCGAAAGGCGGCGGAGATGGCGGCAGCCGAGCTGGAGAGCATGCTGCGGGGGGCCGACCTGGTCTTTGTGATCGCGGGCCTGGGAGGGGGCACGGGCACGGGATCGGCTCCGGTCGTGGCCCGTCTGGCCAAAGAACGGGGCGCAATTGTAGTGGCCATGGTAACCACACCTTTCCACCTGGAGAGGGCACGCATCTTTGTAGCAGAGGAGGGACTGGAGGCGCTCTCTGGCTATGCCGATACATCAATTGTCATGGACAACAACCGCCTCCTGGAATGCGCACCTCATCTGCCTTTCCAGCAGGCCTTTTTTGTTGTCGACCAGATCATCGCCGAGATCGTGCAGGGCATCTGCGAGACCCTGACAAGTCCTTCTCTCATCAACCTGGACTTTGCCGATGTTTGCACCATCATGAGCTCCGGTGGCGCATCCTTCATGTTTGTGGGTGAGGGCAAGATGAAGAGCAGCCCTGAGAAGATCGTGCGCACAGCCTTGAAAAATCCGCTGCTCGATGTGGACTATCGCGGAGCCACAGCCTGCCTTCTGCACATGACCGGCGGGCCGGATATGACCATGAAAGAGGCAGCCGCCATCGCCGGGGCCCTAACCCAGGAGTTGGACCCCAAGGCCAATGTCATCTGGGGAGCGAGGATTCGTCCCGATTTTACAGGAAAGGTGAGGCTGATGGCCATAATTACAGGGGTGAAATCGGCCCAGGTTCTGGCGTCCCCACAGTACCGGCAATCCGGGCCGCGAAGAGAAAAGCAGATAGGCCAGAAGCATGCTAAGATAGATATGATAAAATGAGCGAGATAATGTTGCAGGTCCTGGCCTTGATGCTATCAATAGTCCTTGCTGTGGGCGTCGTATTTAGCATTCGCCTCTATCTGGAGATCTAAAGAGCAGTAGGGCTCTTTAGCCCTGCCCCTTGGGCGTCACCCTCTGAAACTTCCAGAGCCGCTCCAGCCTGGCTGTGGCGTCCACTCCCATCTTGGTGGTGATGCCCTCTCGGCTGCGCGGATCAAGGGTGCTGCCCCGCACATTGGGATGGATGACGAGATCCTCATCGGCTCGCATGCGCGTGGCAATGGCAAACTCCAGGTCGCAGGGATCGTAGACATCTATGTCCGAGTCGACGACCAGGACATGCTTAAGCGAGCCGTGTGCCTGAAAGGCGGCCTCGATGACTCTTCTCGCGTCCTGCTCCGTCTCCTTCTCTATCTGCACCACGGCATGGAAATAATTGCATCCTCCGTCCGTCAGGATGACATTCTTGACCCTGGCAACCTTTGCGGCTTCTTTGTAAATTAGCGGCTCGTAGGGCACGCCCATGAGCATCTTGTGCTCGCCGCCCGCGGGAAGCAGGCCGTGGTAGATGGGATCCTCGCGGGTCATCATCCTGGTCAGCCGGATGACAGGCTCCTGCCGTACGAGATCAGCAGTACCGGTAATATCCACAAACGGCCCTTCGCTGGCCCGCTCGCCGGTAATGTAGCCCTCCAGCACTATCTCGGCATGGGGGGCTAAAGAGCCGTTCTCCAGGCGCACCAGCTCCACGGGAGAGCCTCGCAGAGCCGCAGCATAGGAAAACTCCTTCTCCGGGGGAACGCGCGTGGATGCAGCTATGAGCAGCAGCGGGTCCACTCCTATGGCAATGGCCACCGGCACCTCTACTCCCTTGGCCACTGCCGCCTGGTAGAACTGATGAGTATGCCTTCCAGGAACGAGACGTGCCGCCAGACGATCTTTTCCCAGTACCTGAAGACGGTGCACGCAGGCATTGAATTTCCCAGCAAACTGGCTTACAACTACTGCAGAGGTGATGTAAGGCCCGCCATCCCCCTTGAAATGAGTGAGAACGGGCAGCCGGGAGAGATCGGGAATGCTCGCGCACTCCATAAAGGGCGCGCAGTCCACCTCGCGAACGGGCCCCTCGTAGCCGACGGTGGCGAGATGAGTGACCATATCATGAGCCGCAATTCCCAGGGCTCGTGCCAGCAGAGGGCGCGTTCCCAGGATATTCAGGCAGCACTTATGGCCATCTACATTATCAAATAATATGGGGCCTTTTCCCCAGGCACGATCCGTAACCTCATGGATGGGAGATACGGATTCATGCACATTTTTTAGCAGCCCGTCCTTCTCCAGGTCCTCCAGGAAACCCCTAAAGCTCATGCTTTACCTCCCTAACGTCTATCTTAAAGCTTTTTTCCATTCACAGCAGCAAGACTGCGATCAGGCCGGACAGGAAGACACCGTCAAAGGTCCCGGCTCCGCCTATGCTGGCCACTGGCGCCCCAAGATCACGGATCTTGTTGAGGTTCAAGATATCAGCGCCAATGAGCGCCCCCAAAGTTCCGCTCACATAGGCAATGAGAAAGATGAGATCATGCGGCGCTCCCCCAAAATAAACGAGCAGGATCGCGGCCAACGCCGCAGCTAGAGGCGGAAGAAGAGCGGGTGTAACAATTCCCAAACCTTTAACGGGCTTGGCTACAAGATTGGTTAAGATGGTCACGAAAGCGATACCCATGAGGGCATAATTTAGAGACTCCGGGAAGCGGTGGATTAGCGCTATGGATATCAGAGATGGTATCACCGCTCCGCCCAGGTTGACTGCCAGCAGTGTATGGCAGCTTACGACCTCCACCACAGGCACCCGGTAACTGATGCCGAAGGCCCTTATCTGTCGCTCCTGCACCATTGGAGTGCTGCACTGCAGATTGGTCAGAGGTATATTGATGCTGCTGCCCAGGAGTGAGGCGAGCAGGACAAAGAGCGCCTGGCTCCAGGAGAAGCCTATCTTGGTGAAGGCCGTCCTGGCCAGGTCCAGAAATAGAAAGCCCACCACAGCAAAGAGCAAGAATGCAAGTAGTAGCATAAAGAGCAAGCTTACAGGGCTATAAACCAATCGATTTCCCATAGACTCATTCTCAGCTCCTTGTATAAATTTTTTAAGCATAAGAGATTAGTAATGGAATGCCCTGGTGTAGCACATGAAAGAGAAGTGGCTCATGGCACAAGGGCCTTGGCAGGAGATCAAGCCCATGATCACTACCGCTCTCGAGTCTGGCTTCGACTGCGTGCTGGTAGACAGAGAGAACATCGAGCGGGTGAGAGAACTGGGCAAGATCAAGGTGGCCTGCTTTGGTGTAGGGAGAGGGACTGAGGATATTTTCGTTGTGGGCAAGGGCGGAGAAGGCGATGGGACTGTAGCTCTTCCTAAAGAGCAGGGCAGCTCTCTAGACGGGGCTCTCGCCAAGACTGTTTCCGGAACAAAGGCAGCTTATGTGGTTATTGCCAACAAGAAGTATGAAGAGTTCGCTGTGGAGATGGGCAAGATTGTTGACTATCTTCTCGTCATCGGCACGGACTGGAAGGTCATTCCCCTGGAGAACATGATTGCCGGATTACAGGGTGCGCGAGTTATGATTATAAGCGGTGTCAAGACGGCTGAGGAGACGCGTTTAGCACTGGCTACTCTGGAAAAGGGATCAGACGGTGTGCTGCTGGAAAGCAATGATCCTTCTGAGGTCAAGAGGGTCATGGATGCTGTCGATCAGTCTCAAAAAGGTCGAATAGAGCTGATTTCAGCGAAGGTGACTGCCGTCAAGGCCGTGGGTATGGGCGATCGGGTATGCGTGGACACAGCCAGCATGATGTCTCTGGGAGAGGGCATGCTCATCGGCTCTCAGGCAAAAGGATTCTTCCTGGTTCACAGCGAGTCGGAAGACAGCCCCTACGTGGCAGCGCGCCCCTTCCGGGTGAATGCCGGCGCGGTGCACGCTTACATCCGGGTGGGAGAGAAGACGCGTTACCTCTCCGAGCTAAAATCGGGAGATGAGGTTACCATAGTCAGCAAGGAGGGGCTGGCCAGAACGGCCATAGTTGGCCGGGCCAAGATCGAGAAGAGGCCCATGATCCTCATTGAGGCGGAGGCCAATGGACTGAAGATAAGCACTCTGCTGCAAAATGCCGAGACCATAAAGCTGGTAGGCTCCGATGGTTTACCAAAGCCAGTGACTGATCTCAAGGCCGGCAACGAGGTGCTGGTGCATCTGGAAGAGACGGCCCGCCACTTCGGAATGAAGATTGAGGAGAGCATTGTGGAGCAGTAATACTATGAATCACAAGTCGCGCATAGTAGCCGTACTGGGAAGGGATGCAGAAAATGATGTCCAGGCCACAGGCGATGCAGATATGATCGAGCTACGACTGGACCTGCTCTCTGCAAGCGATCCCCTGCAAACCATAAAGGCTGTGCGAAAGGCCACCGCCAAGCCGATCATCGCTACAGCTCGCCTCCGGACTGAAGGGGGAATGTTCCAGGGCAGCGAAAGAGAGAGAATTGATCTGCTCATCAAAGCCGCCTACTATGCCGACTACGTGGATATGGAACTCTTGGCGGATCAGAGAGATTATGCCATATCCAAAATAATGAAACCGGTGATAGTCTCTTATCATGACTTTCAGGGAATGCCCGAGCAGTCACAATTGATTGGTATCTACGAGGATATGAAGAAGACAAAAGCTGCTATTGCCAAGATTGCCGTGACGCCCAAGAGCCTCCATGATAATTTGAGGATATTGAAGTTCTTGCTGGATGCTGATATGCCCCTTTGCATGATCGCCATGGGCCGGATGGGGCGGCATATGCGTGCTGTGGCTCCTCTCTATGGCTCGGCTCTTACCTACGGCTTTGTCACACAGAGCACGGCTCCAGGACAGATGAGCCTGTCTGAGTTATGCCTGGCAAGAAAGCTGATATCTTGAATAGTTCTAAATAATCGATTGCAATTCAAGCGACGACAACTTTTATCTCACCATCTGGCGTTAAAATAGGCGTGACTGCAATGAGCGAGTACAGAGAGTTGGTGGTAACCAAAGAAGAATACCTGGTATTTCTGGCCCAGCGCCTGCGCCTGCAGGGCAACTGCCAGCGAGAGATTGAAAACGTAAGCTTCCCCTTCCTCTTTGCATCGGGAAGCGAGATGCTTAGAACTTATATCATGGGCCAATCTGAGTTTACACAGACCTTGCCGGATAGGTATAGGCTCCCGGACAGGGGCTTTATCTGGTATCTCTTCACACAGTCGATAAGAGAGGTTCAAATTATGCCGGAAAAGATAGTATTAAAATACGAGCTGCAGGATGAGTACCGAAAACCATTCAGGCAATTCTACCACTAGCAAGAGGCTTCGGCTATTAAGGCATTAAGCGATTCCATAATGTTTAGCATCATCTGCGCAATCAAAATGGGAACTTAGAGGGAGATCAATCCAAAACCGATTTCCAGGATTGATCCGCACATTTAGTAACTTAAATAATATCAGTCCTAATTTTAAATGGGACATCTATAAATATGACATGCAAGTAGAACATAGATAAGGATTTACTCTAATAAGGGTCTAGAATAAATTATCAGAGAGTAATCATGTTATCCTCAATGTTGAGTACGGTAAGTAGCACCATGAGCGCAGCCAGCACCATGAGCGCAGCTAGCACCATGAGCGCAGCTAGCACCATGAGCGCGGCCAGCACGACATCAGTGGTTACCACTTTTGCTACTGTCGGTGTCTCCGAAATCAGTGTTATAAGTGTCATCTGTCTTATTGTTCTGCTCAGTGCCTCAGAAATTTTGTCGGCTTCATCACAATGGAATAAGCGCCTGTCAACCATGTTGAACTTGGCCATTGTGCCAATGGTACTCACATTCTTCCTGATTGTAGGCTACAAAGTCATCGATGTTGTAGGCAGATAAGTGCCTATAATTTCAAATTGAGCTTTTAGCTCGCGCGGTTTTTGGTCTTTTCAAAGCAGCAATGCCAATCAGAATCTTATACCTAATCGCTCCCACCTACGCCGGATTTTCGCTTGAAAACATAGGCGTAGAACACAAAGATAAGAGCCGGGACCGAGACGAAATAAATCAAGATCTCGGGTTTCATAGGTACCACCAGAAATAGAGAGATATTAGTAACGCCGTGCGCGAGAGAGATGATCGGCAGGCTTTTTGTTAGCCAGAAGAGCAGTCCGAAGACAACTCCTGCAAAAGAGACATAAAGAAGCTCCAGGGGCATTTGGTAGCCGCTATGCATGAATCCGAATATTATGCTTGCTAATAGAAGTCCTGCAATTGAGCCCAGTCTTTCTTCCAGTACGGTTTGCAGAGACGATCGGAAGATAAACTCCTCCACAATTCCGACAAAGAATATCATGGTCACAGTAAGAATAAAGACATCTTTGATATTGGCGCTCGGTGTCAGAATTTGGGGATGTATCACATTATATTCGCCCCAACCCAGGGCGAAGCCAACAGCAATCGCCAGAGGAAAATAATACAAGAAACTTTTAAAGGTCATTCCCGCTTCTGAGCGGCTTATAAAACCATCCTTCACAAGAAAATAGATGGGTATGAACATAGGGGCGTAAACCATGGAATAGGAGTACAGGGTTAAATTGAAAAAAACGGGCATAGCAACATTTAAAAGACGGAAAAGAGGTAAAAGCATTAATGCGGGGTATATTCTGTTATTTATAAAAATAGATGATAGAATTAGGAAGATCAAGTTCACAGCATGAATGGGCATTGCTGCATTTGGTTTGCCTAGATAGATAAGAGACTCTGCCAGAAGAATCAAGATTACCGGAAGTATAAGATCAAGGTTATATCTTGTAATATCCTTTGTGTTCATCCTAATCCAGACCCGTTCTCCTTACAGATCTAATAGCTTCCCCTCGTAGTATCTAAGCTCTTTTCCATGACGGAAAAGCCATATATACTTTCATAATCTCTTTTACGAAGCTATGGTTGGCATAATTATTCTGCTTTTGCTCCTTATCTTTCCTGTTAATGTGACCGCATTGGGCAACTCATCGGCGGCATTTTTTGGGGACTCTTCCGGAAAGTGTTCAATCAGCCTTGATGGAAATGATACTCTATTAATGCCGAAGATGAGCTTTCCAGAGGGAGCTGGTAGGATAGATCTTTTTGACCTTATTCCGGTTTATTCCATCAACCAATCAATTGTTGGCGCTTTTCTCTCTCCTCTCCAAGCAGACGCATCCAATATCTCTGTGTGCACATCTCCATTCGATCTCTCATTCTACCTTTCCGACTATCATGGAACCGGCTTTAGTGGTAAAGATTGCGCAAAAAAAAATCTCGCGTTATATGGCAGCAATTATACCATTAACGCCAATGACCTCAATGGCACCAATTGTAGATCTTTCCTGCTATCTATAACCAGTAGCGGCCTGCATTCACTGAATTTCTTTGATGAAAAAAAATCATTGCTCATCTCTATGCCATTGCTGATAACAGAAGGACAAACAGTCCTGCAGGTGCCAAGTATTGTAGAAGCGGAAGAGCCGTTCATTCAGGTGGTGATGAATACAACTGTGCCAGGCAATCAGAACAAATTCTTTGCGGCAATTCTGATCTCTCGGAATGATTATGAAAACGCCAGCTTGGGTGTAGCCAAGAATGAGACGACAAACAGTTTTGATATTACTCTGTCCCTGGGCTCTAAATCGTTACAGATAGATGGTCCTCTCAAAATTTCCAGCGAGCTTCTCATGGATCTGCTGCCCCTTCTGCCGGCAAACAGTGCAATCGGCCTGCAGGAATCAACTCAACAGGGTGTCGACCTTATCCTCTTGCCGGATCAATCCTGGGAGAAGGGTGAATACATCTTGACTGGGGGGATATATTCCCCAGGAAAGGGTTTGCTGGGTATAAAACAGAGCGAGGTTCTGATAATATAAAGCATATTATTAACTTTTTTCTGCGCAGTTTTGGCACTCTTCGTCGGTGTTCTCCAAATCGTTCAGATCTTGGTTTGTATATTCATTTTCTGGAATCGTGCTAAATAGGGCCCAATAAGACTCACCCACATCCGGCACATCTTTTGCAGTTATCACCGCAGTCCATTTTCCTACCTCTGCATTTGGTAGGATATAGAATATCAGGCTCTTATTCACGCCGTAGATAACTGGCGATTGAGCAGTCGAGTCTATCCTGGCGCCATTGGGGGCGATCAAGGCAGCTTCCAGGTTGCTTGTGGCATTAAGCCAGGTCAAAACAAATAAAAAGGATGATATATTGGTCTCAATAGTTGCATTCGACAATATTGTCTGCTTGGCATGTATCTGTCCGCTCTCAGGAATATATGTCGATATTTCCGGCAAATTTCCGGCATTTTCCGCCGCAAAAGAACTAGATAGACTGCTGATTACCAATACCATGGCCAGCATTAATCTTGGATATATCATTTATTATCAGAACTCTTAGGCTGTAGCCACCCAAATGTCTATAATATCCCATCTGCCACACTCATTCCAATAGCCTTTGGATTCTGTTCTAATAGGGCCACTTTGCTCACATAACTTGTTTACACTGCACCGGGCAAATGGGGTGCAAGTTCTGCTATAATGCCCATCCTTGCAGTCTTGAGCGTATTTGACATAGAGGTTCTTCTTTATCCCACCCACGATGAAAGAATATATCACGATAGTTCTTTCATTTTTATAATTATAATCTATGACTTTCTCGAATTTCGTGCATTTAACTTCACAATTATCGATCGTCTTGGAATTTCTCCCAAAAGATATTGCACTCGAAGGAGTTGCCAAGAAGATAATCAAGAGAACCATCATTAGGACAATGAATATTCTACCGATTGTCTTGCCTTCTTGTCCCAATTTCACAACCATATCCCTCATCGCCTTGCAGCATTAATCTCCTAGATCGATGACATTAGGCGCAATTGATGCTTGCCCATAATTCAGTTTTACTGCTATCTCTCCAACTAAAATGTTAGTACGTCTTATTCTTTCTAGATATAAGAAACTTTCCCCACCTATGTTTATCCATAGGGCCTTCTCATTAATAAGAGATCTGTATCGAGCTATAGATCATTTCGAGACGCATGTGCGGCATTATCAAATTATGTAACAATTTCTATTGATATGATAATTCAAGGCGGAGTTCATATTAAGTATTATAATATTTATGATATAATCTTATAGTTGATGTGTTTTTCTAGAATCTATTAAGTCCTTGGCAAGATCTACGTATTATCTCTCAGGCTGTGCAGCTTGAATTAATGCCAATTATAGATCTAAAATAAATGTTTTTATGATAATCATTTATATCTTATAAATTATCGACATAAACTATTTATAACAACATTAATGACTATAACTGAGGAAGAACAAATATGAATAGGAAGCAAAATACCATTTGTAAACTCATCATACTGATTTTTTTTTTAACAAATGTCTCAGCTGCTGCTGTATACGTCAGCAGTTCATCAGGTGACGACAAAGGAGCATCCTCAGTCAGCGCGAAATATGAAGTAGAGATCGACACTGATCTGGCCCAGAGACTGACTCTTGGTGACGGTTGGATCTCATCGAGCCTATCAGTGGAAGGCGATGGCAGCAACAAAATTGATCAGACGGCTGGCAACGAAAAGGCTAGCGTTTCGAGCAGCATTAACTCAATAGGTGCAATGAGCTCAACTGCATCCAGCTATGCTTCTTCAGATATCGTTCGAGTGGGACAGAATCTCCAATCCTCCGGCCAATCGGATAGTTCTGTTTCAGGCGCGAGCGGTTCTGTCTCTACCACTCAGAATGCAGGTATACTGGAGGGATACATGACGTCATCCCAGATGATAACGGCCGGATCTGGCACGGTTAACGCTTTCCAAGCCACGAATTTAGCCGGGGCTCTGGGATATGTGGATGGCGTGGTCCAATCCTCAGATAATATCGTCCATCTAACTAGTGGATTGAACGGCGTGGGAGGCATGAGCGGCTTCCTAGATACTACTGCATCCGATGGTGTTAGCGCTTCTGGATCTTTCCAGGCAGATAGCCTTGAATCGAAGGCATATTCTGCGGTTAAGTCTACTTCTGCAGATGGAGATGCATATTCCTACCTTTCCTCTGCTGGTCATCTGGAATCGAGCATGACTGGTAGTGCTAACGGCCATGTGACCTCAAACCAGGAATTAGATGCAAATGGAGATGTAAGGATATATGCATCCAGCACCTCTGATGATTCTTCTTCCGAAAGTTATGATGTCGAAGGGGAGAGCGTTTCGGGCAGTATGTCAGCATCGGCTGGAAGCCCGGCCGTCGTAGATACCAATCTCGTGGGCGATCTTCAGGGTTCAACGGCTGGCTTTATCCCTACTCCCGGTTCATGGGTATGGAATGGATTTGGAGGCGTTTTAACATCTAATCCGTATCAGCTGCAGGCTGATGGCAAGAAGCATATCTTCGCAAAAGGTGGCGATAACGGATTGTGGGATAACGTAGACGGAGACTGGCAGGGATTGGGTGGCATAATTGCCTCGGACCCCTTTGCATTAGAAGACGCTCAAGGCAAGATCCATATTCTTGTCAAAGGAAGTGATGGAGGCTTATGGGATAGAGTCTTTGGTGGTAGCTGGTGGAACCTCGGGGGAATAATAACCTCAAATCCCAGTGCAGCAGTCGAATCATCACCAAATGGATATATGTATATCGTTGTTCGTGGTGGTGACAACGGGCTCTGGGCCAGAGAGCTCGATACGGCAGATATGTCTGGTGACTGGTATTCTGGCTCTGGATATATCACCTCCAATCCACAAATAGTCTTTGATAGTCAGGGAAATATGCACACATTTGCCCGAGGAGGCGACGGCGCTGTATGGGACCTCAATTTGATTAAGAAAGACGCTCACTTTTATGAAGGAGATTGGCGCAGCCTGGGTGGTTACATAACATCCGATGTCATGCCGGTTTTGGACCCATTTAATCCCGATTTAATCTATACCTCTGTTCGAGGCGGTGACGGATCTTTGTGGTACAATACCCTGGATACAACTTTGGGCACTGCAACCTGGACCGGTCTGAGTGGATTTATTCAGGGCAATCCAGCACCCGTTGTGGATACTGATGGTGTGTTACATAACTTCGTGCGGGGCGGCGATGGCGGTCTATGGGATAATGCGGGTGGCGCATGGTATAACTTGGGTGGATTCATCAAATCCAATCCCAACGCGATCCGGGATAAGGAAGGAAAACTGCATGTGGCGGCAGTTGGAGGAGATAATGGATTGTGGGTCAACACGGTTGGAATTGGCGCCACACCTACAACTCTTGTTGGTTCCTTTGCCTGCGACTATAATAAGATCCAGTCTGCAGTAGATGCAATAAGCGCAGGCGGAATAGTGAAGGTGCTCAGTGGAACCTACGATGAGAATGTGCAAATAGACAAGTCGTTGACTGTGAAGGGAGCTGGGAAAGCTAATACAATAGTTAATGGCCAGCTAGCCGGTTCGGTGTTCACCGTCGGCCTCAATAATCCCTCCGCGCATGTAAGCCTGTTGGATATGACCATTGAGAACGGTAATGCTCTGAATGGTGGCGGCATTTTGAACAAAGGCACGCTGGATCTAACTGGCATCTTATTGACAGGAAATACAGCAGGCAACGGCGGCGGTATTTACAACTGGGATGGCACCGTGCACCTTAACGATGTTAGCATAACCGGGAACGTTGCAGGCAATGGTGGCGGGTTGTTCTCCACCAACTCGCATGTTACATTTGATGGCCCACAAGTTCTCGTTACATCTAACCGGGCAAGCCAGCCGTCACCAAACGAATTAAGTTGGTATCAAGGATGGGGGGTATACATCAATTCAGGAATACCGACAATTACTGGTGGTTTCAATCCAGTAACGCAAGTAACTGGCAACACCCTTGTCTCGTAGATGCAACTATCGAAGAAGGGCGAATCGCCCTTCAATCTCTTTTTATCCCGCCCTAATATGAAAATGCTTAGAAACCACTTGAAGGCCCGTTCAGATTTATCTCGTCGAAGCGAACGGATTCATTGATTGCTTTGGCATTGATAGAATAGTTGCTGGTAGGAAATCCACTTGTGTTCAGGGCCAGATCGAATCTACCGTTGATCAACAGCTTCTTGACCACTTTCATCTCTAGGGCAACCTGGGTAGCATTATCGATTGCATCTCCAAATATCTTGAACTGATATCTTCCTGGTGAGATCATATCATTATCGATTCTCGCTATTCCATCCTTGTCAGCATTTGCTCGAGTTGAAATCCAGGTTCGTGTAATATTGGACCTGCCTTCCACTGGGTCTTTTTTTACGCCAACATTGAGGTTCTTCACATTGCTTGCTTGTATTGTAAAGTTGTTGGGTTTGCTTGGCATATGAATTCCTGGAAGATCGTAGCTGTATCCCTTCTCTGTTCCCGTAACCGTCCAGTTAGATGATATCGGTGGCATACTGGCACCTACAATATCCATACTGTATCTGCCATGAAAGACCGGAAGTATGCTACTAACCTGGATTGTAAGAAGTATCTCTCCCTTCCCGTCCCCTGAAAGGCTTTTTTCTGGCCACACCGGATCCACGAACTCTCTATAATCATAGGGGTGGGTGATTGTTGCATCCATCATAATATCCACCATTGATAGATTCTCTATGGCCGAGTCTCCTCTTACAAGTTGCAGCTCTTTGAGGCGGTAAGTGCCATTGAATTTGTGCCGTTCAATGCTCTTACCGTCAAAATCCATATGCAAGGTATTGGACCCTATCGGCAAAATTCCAGATCCTAAGGACCAGACCACATCTTTGCCATTTTCGTCGTATAAATATCCCATTACGCTATAGTTTCCAGGATCATAAACCATAACTCCCACATCTACGGTCAGGTATTCGAAGAGCCCATCGTTATTTATGTCTGATCCGTAATCAGAGTTTCTGCCTGTGAGCTTGGCCCTCTGGCCTGATGCAGTACGATTATCATTGTTAGTTTTATATATTTTAGTTATATAATCTCCTACAAATTTATCGATCTCATTTCCGTTTTCATCATAGAGTGATAGGCTCTCAATACGGTATGGTCCAGGGGATTTCAAATCAAAGAGATCAAACCTGATATTATGGGCGCCAATATTCAAGAAAGCTGCATTATTGATCCGGATCTTTTCTCCATTTTGCACATTGACGAGAACTCCCATTGCGGAATATTTTTCTGCGGCCTTAACGCTGACGCTTGCTTCAATAGCTATGTGGTCGTCGATCCCATCCTTATCTTCGTCTCTCGCATTGTCGCTGAATAGTCCACTAAATCGAGCCGTGTACTGATCAGCGCTCTTCATTTTCACAAGATGTGCGGTGATACAGTAGTCCTCATGCACGGTTTGTTGATTTCCAGGGCTAATCCTCATGACCCATCTACCTGTGGCGGGCCTTTCTATCAAATATGTCAAGGATGTATTGCTCTCTTTGTAGATCGCAAATGAATTTCCTTCAGATCTTATCCATTGGCCCCCTGGTGTCTGAAGATCCATCTTGATTTTGCCGGCCTCATTTTTCCAGTTGAGAGCAAAGCTGGCTGTGGATATATCCGGACCTATAGTAACCGTATAATTCAGGGACGCTAACGTGTCTAGCTGACTGCAAGTTGGAATATCGGGCTCGATGTTCTCTTCAACTGCTATCGCCAGGGTACTGGGTGTAGAAATAAAGAATAAAAAGATTAAAATTGTGGATATGGTCCAGGTGCTCATGTATCTCTTTATCAAGATGCGAAATATAAAAACTTGACGTTTTGGAAAGTCCGTGCCGAGTGGCGGCTTTTTAGCTTGTGGGATCGCCAAGGTCTGATCTTGCTGACCGCGCGTCCGCGAGAGTTTCGACCGAGAAGTCAAAACATCGGTAAGTTCCCATCCTTCAGGGTGATCCAGCTAACTGCGCAGAGTCTGCGGGAGTTGCGATGCAGTCGCAACGGATGAAAGCCAAAGCCCTTTACCATGATTACTTTCGCGCCGCCCTCAACCTATATAAATAATAGGCATGCATATCAGTATTCGTATGATGATCAGCTACAAGTATCCCATTCTCCCAAACAAGATGAATCCCGGTCATAGTTAATATTCATGCGTTCTTACGAGGCTCAAAGTGCTGGGTCGAAAGCTGATAAGATTGCAAATTCTCATGCGATCGAGACTACAATGCTTCCAGGAACATACTCATCGCAGAGATGGAACAGCCCATTCGCAAAGTCGCTGATTAGATTGGGGGACTGCCAGGTATGCGGCTATTGTAGCTGTGAACGGTAGAGAGATGAAGATGTTTGATAAGATCATGAAAATTCCGTCCGACCTGTTAGCCGCAGTAATTTTAGCGTTAGCTATACTGCTCTTTACCCTGACACCTCTTTCAATTCTCCCTGTGCGCATACCTCTAGGTCTGCTTATGGTGCTATTTGTGCCGGGCTACACTCTCATCGCAGCCCTTTTTCCCAAGAAGGCTGATTTAGAGGGAATCGAGAGGACGGCTCTCTCCTTTGGTCTTTCCATAGCCGTGGTGCCACTCATTGGCCTTGGCCTCAATTACACACCTTGGGGAATCAGACTGACTCCGGTGGTAGTCTCTCTGGCTATATTCACCATGGTCATGGCTGCGGCGGCCTATTGGCGGCGGATGAGTCTGCCTGCCGCGGAGAGGTTCTCTATCCAATTTCGCGAGACTATAATCACCTGGAAGGGAGAAATTCTGCAGGACGATAAGAGCCGGCTTGATAAGGCCCTATCTATTATTTTAATAATAACTATCCTATTATCTATTGCCGCTCTGGTATATGTGATAGTAACCCCCAAGCAGGGCGAGAAATTCACTGAGTTTTATATCCTGGGCCCGGGAGGCAAAGCCTATGACTACCCGACAAGCGTTCAGGCAGGAAATCATAGCACCGTTATTGTGGGCGTGGTAAATCATGAATATGCGCTCGTTAACTATACCATGAGCCTTTCTCTGAACAACACTCCTCTGAATAATACTCTTATGAGCATGAATCTAACGCTTGTCCATAACGAGACATGGGAAAAGCCGGTATCTTATGTCCTCAATCATACCGGCGATCGCCAGAAGCTGGAGTTTTTGCTTTACAGGGATGGAAACTTCACCGGTCCTTACAGGGATCTGCATCTCTGGGTGAATGTATCCAAAAATAGAGCGAAAGCGTCAAGATATTGACGGAGTTCGTTATGGGTACCATCGACCTTAAGTTAATCGGAGTCCACTAAGCTCATAAGCGGATATTTTTTTTCTGCGTCGTACTCCAATTTGGCGTTCACGACCTCGCCCTCATAATCTATCTGCACCTGGGCGATTATCATGCGCCCCTCCAGCTCGCCATAGCCAAAACAGTTCTCCAACAGCCTCTCTCGGTCTATGCGAACGCTTACCTTTTTCACATAAGGCTGGAGGGAGATGCTCTTCTCCATGGCCTCTTCCAGGCTGGCTGCCGTCTTCAGGCTTACAGGCGCTCCCACGAACTGATGGTAGAGCGCTCCCAGCTTGATTCCCGCCTCAAAAGCGGCTATCTCTTTTTTCGTAGGCGTGAGATCACCACCGGACTGGTGAGATAAAGGGTGATAAGAACTATGACCACAAGGGTGGCCTCTAGAATATCGTGCTGGCGAAAGAGGAACAATCCCACCACAAGAAAAATGCTGCCCAGTATTATCATGACGCGAAGGTCTCTGATTTTGGGATAGGAGATGCTGCTTACCATGAGCAGTGCTAAGAAGAGCATGAGCGCGATGGTGAGCGGCGGCCTGCCCAGGAGAACGCTGGCAGAAAGAGCTATGCCGGCGGCAGGAATGGGGAGCCCCTCAAAGAAAGCATCGCTTTTTCCAGAGATCACGTTGAATCTGGCCAGACGTAACGTTCCGCATAGCAGGAATAAGATGCCCAGCAGCCAGATGTGAGGCGGCAGGTGAAAGGCAGTGATGGCCAGAAAGACAGGTGCCGTTCCAAAGGATATCAGGTCAGCTAACGAGTCAAGGTTGGCTCCCAGGGGGCTGCCGCCCACTTTTCTCGCCAGGAACCCATCCAGGCCGTCGGCCATTGCCGCCAGGAGGATGAACACTACGGCATACTGGGGATAAATAGCGCCCCAGGCCCCGCCCGCGGCAAGAAGTGCCAGGAATCCGAAAACGACGTTTAAAAGCGTGAATAAGTCCGGCAGCCGGATAACCCGGAAGACATTCATGAATTCCTCACCGCAACCACCGTCTCTCCGGCTCGAACCTTGTCGCCCTTATTTACTCGCAGACTGTAGCCCGCGGGAATGCTGATTTCTACCCTTGAGCCGAAGCGGATCATGCCGATTCTTTCCCCTCGCGACACCTGATCTCCGGGGTGAACGTAGCAGACGATCTCCCTGACCAGAGTTCCCGTAATCTGGCGCAGCTCCATGTCTCCGTCATCTGTTTCTAAATACATCCTGTTCTGCTGATTCTTGCATGCCCGTCCCATGAAAGCAGGCAAATGGGTGCCCTTCCTGTATTCGATATTGCGTACAAATCCATCCAGGGGAGCCCGGTTAACGTGCACATTGGAAGGACTCATAAAGATGCTGATTCTGTCAGGCATGGCCTGGATGATCTTTCCGTCTGCCGGCGAAAGCATGCCATCCCCTCTGGGAAGGCGATCCGGGTCCCTATGAAAAAAGATCATGAAAACAAAGCCCGCCAAAGCCACGGCTGACAATAGCCAAATTCCTGCGGCGGCGAGGCCTGCAGTGAGAAAAATGGGCGCCATTACCCATGCCGTGGAATTTTTCGCCAGCTTCATGCGGTATCTCCTCTCCCTGGTTTGATCTCTGCTGCAAGCTCATCAATGATTGATAAAAGCTCCGGCAAGAGCAGAAATACCAGGTAAGATATAGCCAGGAGCGCTATTGTCGATCCAATCTTCGCAATTATATTATGAGCTATATCAAAGCTGCCTTCCCCGAACCAGCTCCAACCGTAGGCCATGAGTACAAATCCATTTCTTACAATGTTCAAGATATATATGGATAATGTAGATGCGGTCAGAGCTGCCAGCCTGCGACCTCGTGGCGCCTGAACCGATAAAATCACTCCGGCAAACAGGGCAATGCTCTCAATGGCCGTGCAGGCCAGGATGATCTGCACCGATCGACCGTTGAGGCTCATTATATTCCAGCTCTCCATGATCACGGGGACGGAGAGAAATTGCAGCATCTTTGCGGTTATCTGGGTGGTAAGCCCAATCAATCCGACTTGAAGAGCTGGAATTTCGGCAAATGGGAAATAGACTATCCCGCAGACGGCTGCGGCATAGCTCGCCCAATAGCATGCCTTTGATGAAAAGCCCCGGCTCATCACAATCCAGGCCATGTAGAAGCTCAAGAGACCTGCTCCTAAAAAGAGAGCCACATTGAAGTAGTCCTCTATGGTGAGATAGTGATTGATCTGACCGAGCCAGAATAATGCAAAGAGGGCCCATCCAGGAACTGCAATACGGCTGATCCCGGTCAGAGCGGATGCCAGGAGTAGAGCCAAACTAATCCAGAGCAGATAGGAAACCAGCCATTCCAGCATCATCCATCCTACAAGTACCACAGGTTTATTTAGCATTATCTACTTGCACTCATTAGTTGTGATTTTGGGATAGGCCCGGGGATAAATCGTTAGATGGGGTTTGGTTGAATATGAATAGAAATATTTTAATTATTTTTTCGGCTGCATGCATAATTCTGGCGGTCTCATCATCCGTCCAGGAATCTTCTGCACAGGCTGCCAAGCTTTCTTCTGCTGCCGACCAGAAGATAGATTCCAGGCTTGAAGAATTGCTTTCTGCCAATGAATATGAAAAGACACCCGGGGAAAAGGTCCCTGTGATTGTGATGTTCAATGCAGATGCCCCAAGTAGCTCAGACCGTCTTATTTCTGATGATCTAATTTCCAAAGACCTCTCTGTCAAGTATCGATTTCAACTGATACCCGGTCTCGCTGGAGAAGCTACCTGCAAAGCCATTAGAAAGATGGCGGAAAACGAATGGGTATCGGGAATTTATCTTGATGGCATAACTCAAGTATCGTCACCCGATAGGAATTCGTCTTTCGATTTACCCTTAAATTCATCTTTTAATTTATCAAAGGAAGGTTCCGTCTCGCAGGATGGATATGATAGATATTATGAAAGTTATAGATCTCCTGCTCAAATTATAAAGGCAGACAAGCTCTGGGAGAAGGGGATCAATGGTACGGGGATAACCGTGGCGGTAATTGATTCCGGGATCGACAAAAATCATCCGGACCTGATCGGCAAGGTGGTAGCCGAGAAGAATTTCCTGGCGGATGAGATCACGGCAGACGATCTGCTGGGACACGGAACAATGGTGGCAGGGATAATTGCCGGCTCAGGTGCGGCCTCCAATGGTAGCTTCAAGGGAATTGCTCCCGGAGCAAAGCTGATCAGTGTCAAAGTGATAGATGGCAAAGGGGACGGCAAAGTATCGGATATCATAGCGGGAATTGAGTGGGCCGTTTACAATGGGGCTGATGTCCTCAGCCTCAGCCTGGGCGGCATAAACCTGGGCGAGACCAATCCGCCCATAACCATGGCTGCCGATAATGCGGCAAGCGACGGTGTCGTGGTCTGCGTGGCGGCAGGCAATCGCAACAGCAGCGAAACAGGAGGCCAGGTTGCAGGGACCTCCAGCAGCCAGGTTGGCCAGAACAAGGCTCCCGTCAAATTATCCCAGACTGATAGCGCCAAAAAGGATGTGTATTATCTCCTCGTACCAATCGTCCTGGCGTTGCCGCCAGGTTTGATCGACTCTCCGGGTGATGGTGTAAAGGTAATCACCGTGGGAGCCACAGATGCCAATGGCCACATCGCCAGCTTTTCCGGTTCGGGGCCCACCAGGGACGATCGGATCAAGCCGGACGTTGTGGCGCCGGGCGTTGATATCATCTCCATTGTGCCGGTCAGCGTGAAACGGCCAAGCCCCGTGGACATCTATTATTCTCGCGAGTCGGGGACCAGTCTTTCCGCACCTGTGGCTGCGGGATTGTCAGCGCTGCTCTTGCAGGCAGAGGGAAACCTCAGCGCCGCAGGTGTCAAGGCGGCCATGACCAGGGGCGCAGCAAAACTGAGCAGCACCCTGGGTGAGAGTTATGAAGAGTACTATCAAGGTGCAGGAATGCTGGATGCTCTCTCTTCCTATGAGCTTTTGGCAAACAATAGTAATATCTGCGCAGTGATTCCGGATCGCTGGACGGCAGGCCGCTGGGCATATCTGCCTGCGGGAAAGGGAGTATACGTTGGGCTGGATACGGGCGCAGACAGGCCGCAAAAGAAGATATATGCGTTAGCTCCTGGTGATGAAGACTGGAACTTGCGTTTTGTGTTCTTTTGCAATCAGGAGATAAAAGACCTTAAAACGTCGGCGCAAGGTGAGGTGGCTGATTGGGTAAGCCTGCAGCTCTTGCCGAAGACTGTTATGGCCAATGATCAGAAGGTCTTTGCGGCATCGATAACTGTGCCGCAGGATACCGCTCCTGGGACTTATAACGGCACCATTGAGATCGCAAACGGAAATGAGAATATTCTGCACATTCCCATCAGTGTGAATGTGGCCGTGCCCTTAAATATCTCTCGGGGCGTGGCCAATAGTACAGGATCGCTTAACGGGAGCGAATGGCATTACTACTACCTGAAGATGCAGCCCGGAACGACTGAGTTTGAAGCATCTTTAAAGTGGAAGCAAGACAATGGCACCAACCTCGATCTCTTCCTGCTCTCTCCTACCAGCGAGTATTACACAGGTGAGAATACTGGTGAGACGATCATCCGGCAGGCCAATAAGAAGATCGCAGGACCTTCTTCGGGAAGATGGCTTATTGCCGTTCACAGTGAGAATGCAACTCACCATGCAAACTACACGCTGCAGGTAGAACGATCTCAGTTAGAGACTTCTCCTATGCGCTGGAGCCTGGAGTCGGCATCATCCGGTACGAGCAGCAAAACACAGTTTTTCATAAGAAATCTCGGTCTGTCTCTGCAAAACCTAAGCTACACCGGGATGATTGAGGATACTGCTATCTGGGAATCTGAGGGTCATGTGGGATACAAAGAGACATGGAATAAAACTGTAAATGTCACAGAGAGCACAAAGAAGATCTCGGCAGAGTTGAGTTCCTTGGATGGCAATAACGAGAGCGAGGTTGCCCTGGTCTTTGAGAATCCCAGGGGCACTGCCAGTGAGGAGAATGCGGCTTTGGGGGCAGATAATCTCGGTCCCTTGGAGATCAGCAATCCGGAGTTGGGAAACTGGACGCTGAAGGTTTACGGATACAATGTTCCCTTGCAAGGAAAGTCCTTTAAAGTTCGTATCAAGGAATATGCCGAGGAGAATTGGAGCTGGATCGCAACCAGTGGACCAAAACGATTGGAGAGTGACTCTAATGGGACGGTACAGGCCAATCTCACCATCCCGCAAGGCACATCGCTTCCCAGGCTGGATGGATACATAAAAATCTCTTCGGACAGTCACACCTTTGAGATTCCGGTGAGTGTGACCATTGCCGGCACAAGGCTGACAGGTCTCACAAAAGATGAGGCCATAGACCTCGACAACGACAGCCTCTTTGATGTGCTTTCCTTGGGCTTCGGCCTGAACATCACAGCGCCGGGAGAGTTTCAACTAAAAGGGGTGATGGTAGATTGCAGCGGCGGCTGGATTGGGGCAATAGATCGCAGATTTGCGCTCAATGAGAGCGGCAGCATAATGGTCAATGCCAGCGGTACCGATATTTGGAGATACGGCAAGTGTGGGCCGCTGCGAATTCAAAATCTAATACTCTACGATAGAAGTGGCAGCTACATCGATAGATTCGACAAAGATATCATCATTAACCGGGAGCCAAAGGAGTTCCAGCCGCCTGCTGCCTATCTCCCCGACGAGTATCTGAACAGGACGACCCCCACTTCCATCGCTATCGGAGTAAATGTAACTGTAGTCAAGCCAGGTCGGTATGAGCTGCAAGGAATCATTGTGGATGACGCTGGTGACGAGATGGGAGAAGCGAGCGTAGAGGACGATCTGTCTGCCGGCAATGCTACCATGCTGCTGCAGTTTGATCCCACGTCGTTCATAAGGCAGGGGGAAGTCTCGGCGGTGCATCTGGTGGATCTGGTCTTGAGCCGAGAGGGAAGGACGCTGGAGAGAAGAGATGAAGCCTGGAGCTCAGTGGATATGGACCCGCAGGCATTCCAGGCGGAAACAGTGGCTATGAGCAGCTCTACCGGAATTGCTGTGGTCAAGCTGGGCGGAGCAGACGGGGTGCGGCTGGAGAAGGGAACTGCCGTCATTTCCTGAATAGGTCAGTCCCATAAATCGTTTCCAGCGTGTGTTTCCAAGCCTGCCTGGCGTTGAGGGTGCCCGGGCTAACCCGCGCGCGGCATCCCGGCAGAATGGTCTGCTACAAGGAAATGATTAGATAGTAGCAAAGCCGTCACATCGTGCACAAGATTTGGCAAGCTAGCCCCTGCCGGGCAGCCCATCTCCGAGAGAATGGTTTATACAATCTAGCTGCACTATTCTGGTTCATGGGACATGTTTTTGTAAGTCCTCTCAATTGGGGTCTGGGCCACGCTACCCGAGACATTCCCCTCATCGAGGAACTTTTGCGCCGGGGGCATGAGGTAACCGTCGGCACCAGCGGCAATGCTCTGGCCCTCTTGCAGAGAGAATGCCCGCAGTGTAATTTCATCCACTTCAAAGACTATCCTGTGCCCTATAGTGACTCTCGATTCTTTCTGCCAACATTTGTCGCCGGCATTCCTGGCCTTCTGAGGGCTATTGCCCAGGAGAAAAAAAGGTTTGAAGCGATTCTGGCAGAGAATAGATTCGACCTGATCATCAGCGACAACCGCATGAGCGTCTACAGCGACAAGGTCTCCAGCTATTTCATATCTCACCAGCTTCGCTACAGCATGCCCAGCTATCTCTATCCATTTGAGATGATGACCATGCCCTTCAACAGCTTCTTTCACAGCAAATTCGAAGGGGTGATTGTGCCGGATATCAATCCCAATGGCGGCAGCAATAACCTGAGCGGCAAGCTCTGTCGCTCCTATGTGAATGCCACTAATCGCAGGGTCTATTACGCCGGAATTTTGACCAGCACCAAAAAAATGGCGGTGGACAGGGATCTGGACTTTCTGGCAATTGCATCCGGTCCCGAGCCGCAGAGGACCCGCCTGGAGGAGATTATCTTGAAACAGGTGCAAAAGCTGCCCGGTGAGAAAGTGGTCCTTCTGGGAAGCCCGCAAGAGGAGTCGCATCGAAAATTGGACGAGCACACCACTGTGCACTCCTACGTCTCCACAGAGG
The DNA here is from genome assembly GCA_963682135.1 of Methanothrix sp. Taxonomy (GTDB): domain Archaea; phylum Halobacteriota; class Methanosarcinia; order Methanotrichales; family Methanotrichaceae; genus Methanothrix. The sequence goes on along the minus strand of OY821645.1, from coordinate 2,507,078 downwards.
AGAAGACAGAGCTTATGAACCGGGCCAGGTTCATCATTGCCAGGTCCGGCTATACTACTATGATGGAGCTGGCGGAGCTGGAGACAAGGCATGGGCTCTTTACACCCACCCCCGGCCAGACTGAGCAAGAATACCTCTCCCGCTACTATGCCAGAAATGGCTGGTTCTTGTCACGCAGCCAGTATAAGCTCCGGCTGTCCGAAGACGTGGCAGAGGCCAGGCAGTTCCAGGGCTTTCCGGAGATGGCCAAGACCCGAGAGAACGTAAAGAGGCTTTATGAGGATGTATTCAGGCGGCATCTGAGCTGAGGGCTATTTTAATAGTCGAGGGAATGAATGAAGATATCCTCAATAGAAAGCTCCCTTTGGGCAGGGTATAGTAATTGTCCAGCAAGCCCAGCAGGATCCCGTACTCGTTGTAGGCGGAAAAGGACGTAGGCGTGGCATCCTGTGGCCTCAGGCTCTCGAAGAGCACACTGTTACCGTAGCTCTTGATGAACAGAGCCTCGCGGGGGACGAGTCGCAGCATCTGGAATTCCAGCAAAGCGACTACGAAATCCTTCAGCTTTGGCCAGACGATGTAATTAAAAGTGCCGATCTCGAAGGTGATCTCCCGGATCTCCTCCTGCGACTTGCCGCGAAACAGCCGCATGGCCCAGCCGGATAGAAGACGGCGTCCATGCGTGGTCCACGGGCCTTGAGTTCGCGGGCCGCAATCTTCGAGAGCCCGTTCCTGGCCAGAGCGCGCAGCTCCTCGGGTGCCTGCATTTCCAGCACCAGTCTAAAGTGCTTCTGGGCCAGCTCCATGTCGCCCAGCTCCATATAGGCGAAGGCGAGGCCGTAGACGGTCTGCGGGTCCAGGGGATCGCACTCGTTGGAAGCGGCGCAGATAGTAGATAGCCCGCAAAGCTGCCCTCCTCCTGGCCCGAAGATGGCGCCCCGGCTCTATGAGGGCCACCGGATGCATGCAGGACCACTTGTGCTTCACTGGAAGTCCCTTGGTATCACCTCATCGAAGACTTTTTCCCGCATGAGATGATCGTTTTCGTAGATCCTTCGCAAAATGATCACATGGAAGTCACTGACTGAAGAATGCATGTCAATTTTCGTTCGATGCAACACAGATCTCTCCTTCATTGTGACTTTCCCCTCTGAGATTCCCAGAAATCGAGAATTCGCGGGATCTGCCTCATTTGTCTCATAGTATCGCCAGTCCATCCGGTAATAGGAGCGATCCAAAACGGTGAAGTAGTGCTCAGACTTCTGCTCCACTGAGACGATTCCTGTCTCCTGATTGTGGGAGACGAGGGTGTAGATCGGGTCCCCTCCACCAGGAAGCGACTTCGCATCAGGGGCATTTTTCGGGGCCTCTGGCGGCTGGTACACAGGAACTGGCCGCTTCTCGTAGGGGATGACCGGCAGAACGAGGCGGGTCTCATTGACACCCAATTTGAGCATCATTGTCATTGGATAGGGAGTCGGCCAGAATGCAGGAAACTGGGCGTTGGTGATCGCCAGGCGGATCTTATGTCCGGGCTGGAAGGTCCAGGTGGTGAAATGAAGCTTGAATGAGAGATTGTAGAATGTCCCCGGTACAAGTGCATCAGGATTTGCAGAGGAGTTGCGCTGCGCTCCGCTCAGCCCGGCTCCAGTTATAAGAGTCACTTTCCCGTCCGGCTGCACATCTTCAAGTCGCACTATCCAGTTGGCAAGCGGCGCGTCCGCCGCTGTGCAGAGCGCGACCTCAGGGTAGCCAATGATCTCCAAAGACCTATTCATCTCAGGGGAGTCATACACCAGGGCTCCTTCATCTGAGGCAGCGACATCTTGAGAGGGCTCCCCCCACCAGAACCGAAGCCCTGATGCCTCAATCCCGGACCCTGCCTGATATGGCAGATCGTGGGTGGTAGGCTCTCCCTTCTGAAAAGAGAGCAGGCCTTCCGCAGAAGGATAAAATGCTGTCCATCTGGTCCTATTGATGGGCCAGTCCTCGTAGCGCCACTTTCCTGGTGTGGTGTTCATCATCGGATCAGGCGGATGCCCGGCGCGTACGAAGACCTTGAATCGCGGCTCATCCTCTATGCCATTTTGAGCTCCATTCAGCCAGCGGTCGTACCATCGCAGGGCATCATAGCGCCACTCGTAATTAGGGCCAGGCACTCCGTAGTCAGGAAATGCATGGTTGTAGGGCCCAATCTCCGCCCGCACAACTCCAGGAGAACCCTCCAGCAACCGTTTGACTGAATCTCGATAGCCGTCCAGAAGTCCACCTAGAATGAAGATTGGAATGGTCAGGTTCTCGTAGTGATAGCGCACCGACTCGTTCATCCAGAAGGAGTCCTCGTGCTGATGCTTGAGGTTTGTCAGGAACCATGGATATGCCAAAAAGCGATCCCGGAAATAATCCTCGTCCAGCCTGTACTCAGGAGAGCGAGGTGCGATGTTGTCGCCCTCCATGTAGGCCTCCCACTCGTTCACCTGCTTGATCCCGTCGATGTACTGGGCATGGTCGTGGAATAGATCGTCACACATGTGAGCTACGATGATGGCTTTTAGGGCAGGGGGCCCTCTTCGCGCCATCATGATGGCGTTGTTGGCGCTCCAGGAGATGCCGAGCATTCCAACGTTGCCGTTGCACCAGGGAAGGCGGGCAATCTGTGCGATGACTTCTTCACAGTCTGAAAGCTCGATTGGAGAGTACTCGTGAGAAATGGTGACGCTTTCCGATGAACCAGTGCCGCGGATATCGACCCTTGCCCCGGCAAATCCATGCCTGGCAAAGAAGGTATAATAATCGTAATCACCGATGTAGGACTGGTCGTCTTTTCTGTAGGGATTCATTTCAAGGATCACAGGGAACGTCTCAGATGGCGATCTTGGGATTGGAAGGTAGTAAGTGACAGACAAACGAACGCCGTCATGCATCGTCAGCCATTCCTGCTCTATCTTGAAATCGTGGAGGCTTTCTGATGCGTTGGCATCTAATACCTCGTTCGATCTTGCGTTGGAGGCGCTAGCTGTGGCTCCGAGCAATGATGATAAGATGATTAGCAGCATGAGCACGATATACTTTGCACCCATAATCACGCTTCGATTCTCAAATGCACCTCGATTTCCCATAGAATATACTCCCTGAGAGATGTTCATGGATATCACCGTCACATCCTGCGTACCTCGTTAGTCTCTTTGGCTGGCTCGATCTCATTCAGCGCAGAACCTTGGCTCGTTCCTTGGTCTTGAACAGCTCTACAAGCATGCATAGCATTATGTTTACATGCTATAAACGTTCTGTTTGTAGGCTGAAAAATAGGCCGCATATCCGTGCTAGTACTCCGGTGCAATCGGGACAATTTTAGATAGAAGTCTTAAGAGTGGAGGCTTTCCGCACAGATTGTTCTGCAAAAGCTAAAATACATTTAATGCAAATATAGAATGTAAGCTGGGAGGGAACCAATGCAAAATATGAAGAAACTCGATAGCTGTTTTTGTCTTGTCTTGGTCGCGCTTTTCTTGTGGCCTTTTCTCGGAAATGCGATGACACAAGACAATGTTCAGCTTTTTACTAATGGATCGATTTACATTGATGAAGAACGAAAAGTTGATAACCTCTTGGTATTAGACGGGGTGGTTAAGGCATCAAATGTCAGCACTATGCAATATAATAATGCCACAGTTATTGATCTAAATGGGTCTGCTGCGTATCCCGGTTTTATCGATAGCCACGTACACCTGATGGAGGCAGGGTACTTCTTCTATGTCGGAGCGAGCCTGATTGGCTGTAACAATACAGATTCCATAGCAAGTGTCTTGGCGGAAAAAGTTAAATCCATCCCGGAAAACGGACAGATCCTTGGAGCTGGCTTCTCGCTTCGAGATTACGATAATTGGTCGCTTGAAGATCTCGCTAAAATAGATAAAGTGACCGGCAACCGACCTGCATTCTTAGGTGATAAACTTGGGCATAATACTATTATAAATACTGCCGCGATGAACCTGACGGGCCTTACTCCTGCTAGTGGAGTGCCTATTGGTGGAAAGATGGGTATGGAAGGTGGCAAGCTTACGGGCATGCTACGGGAATCCGCCATGACGCTGCCGGGAAATAAAATGTTCGCCAGATTCGAAGATGGATATATAAAGGCCGGTACGCTTTTTATGCTAAAACGCTGGGCATCTTTTGGTTACACAGGAGCAGTGGACCTGATGGGTGTACCTGGTGTGCGGTTTATGAGACCTGAGCTTTTTTACGAGATGGAAAAAGAAGGGATCCTGCCGTTGCGCATCAATTACTGTTATACTATATTTAACTTGGGCGATGTGGACGATGCTGCGAAATGCCGCGGCAATGATACCGACATGGTGCGATTTCTGGGATGCAAAATTTTTGTGGACGGAGCTTTTGGGGGAGGCCAAGCCTGGACCAGTTGGCAAAATCTTCAAGGCAATCACGGTCTCCAGGAAATTTATACCAATGATACAGGCGGACCAGAGAAAAACCTCACGCGCATAGTCGAAAAGGTTGAAGAGTACGGGATGAACATGCACTATCATGTGCAGGGAGATCTAGCCATCGATGCAGTACTTGATGCACTCGATAAAGTGGTAGCCAAAAAAGGAAAGCTCACCGGAGTTCACACCCTGATACATATGGGATTCTCGAACGATGAGTTGATCGAAAAGATCAAAAAATTCAAAGGCCATATCGCTATGACGGTCCAGCCGGCTTTTTGGTCTGTGGAAGACGATACTGCCTATTATTATGGAAAAAAAAGTGCCCTAGCGTTTCCCATCAAAAAGCTTATCGACAGCGAAATCCCCGTTGGAATCAGCACCGATTTTAGCACTTCTCCACCAGAATATTCTCCTGCTACGATGGTGATCGGCGTTGCAGTAACTGGTGGAGGAGATCCGAAAAAGCACTTGCCTCTTAGTGTTAAAGAGATTGTTCACGGCTTCACTATCGGCAGTACGGCTACCACGTCGAGAAACGATACAGGCGTCCTATATCCTGGCTATAAAGCGGATATAGTTGTGTATGACCAGGATCTTTACTCTGTGCCATTGGATAAATTTTCCAATGACAATCCGAAGGTTCTGGCGACTTATGTCGGCGGAAGGCAGGTCTATCAGGCCACGGATATCAAATAGTGACCGCCATTTCAAAACGCCAGCGATGAGCTGGCTCTTTTTATCACAATATCATCATGGATTATTCACATAGTTTTCCTTGACATTCTCCCCCGGAAATCGAACTCCTCCCCGCCGTATACCTCCACCTGAGACCAACAGCCGCCTCATCGCCCCCGTGGAGGTGCTCGCCGTAGCCCAGAGCAGCCACCTGGAATTGCAGCGCTACAAGATCCTCTTCATCAGCGGCAACTACTCCCGCATCCTCAATCGGCTGAACCGCAACTTCACTGAGCTTGAGGTGCGCCGCGCCTTTACCTCCTTTCAGCTCATGACCATCCTGGAGGAGAACCACCACAGCTTCCAGATCGTGGAGCACGATCCCATTCTCTACGAGGATGCCGGCGAGATGGTCGAGTACCAGGGCCCCCGGCCCTGAAGCAGACCTCCAGGGAGGCCACTATCCTGCTCTACGCGCCGGCACTGGACCCACACCTGCAGAAGATGACGGAGATGGCTAACCCTGGTGTTCTGCATCTACAGTGAGCAGGCCGCGCAAAGGGAGGCCAAGACGGCAGGAGCCCAAAGAACGCTGGAGGCATACTCATGAGGTGGCCCTGGAGATGCGAGGACAAGCCTACATAATTTCAGCAGGAGTGCTTTTCAGATCCATCACTTTGGAGATCATCACCAATAATCGATCTTTGGCTATTTTGGAAGTATTTCCCAATCCTTGTATTCAAGCGCTTTAATCCACTTGATTCCTGAGAACCTATTGTCTTTGGGATCCCATATTTTTCCTTTTTCTTCAAGTCTTTTATGGGAATCATGTATCTCTTGAATTATGAGTTTGTCTATCCCTGATGAAGAGATAATGAAGTATTGTGGAGCTTCTGTTGAGTCTCGGGGGATGTAGACAAGAATATAGTACCTATTATCATCGGGCATTTGCTGCTTGATCAACCAATAGCCTTTGGTGGACTGGCCTTTTACATCCACGTCGAAATGGCGACCGCTAGGGCTTTCAACCATAAGATCTGTGAATACTGCATTGCCTAATGTTAGAGCCACCTGGTATCCTCGACGTGTTAGCTCGGCAGCAACGAAGAATTGAGCAGCCCATTGAGTTTGATATCTTTTGCTTATTTTACCCGCCATGTTTTCCATTCTTATCACAATATACGCTCAACCACGACGCCTATATCCCCAGCGCCTCCGCCTTCATCGCCCTGGCCTTCTGCCTGGCAGCCTCGGCATCCATCTTCCTGCTGCCCCCCAGGTGCACGTTGCGCATCTTGCCGCCCTCGCGCCAGGAGGCCATCCAGTAGCTGTAGGTCCTGGAGCCCTTACGGCTCTGCTTGACCTTCTTCATCTCCCACACGGTCAGGTCCTCCAGCCGGGCCCGCAGCTTGAGGGCCTCGGCCTCTGCCAGGGCTTTATACCTACCCTCTGGGACTAAACGGTGCTCCAAATTATGACCGATAGCATTGTACCATCAGTTCATATACAGATTAGAGTTTGTATGGTGGTATATAAGGAACTAAGCAGAAATTGCACTTGGTGCCTCAAAACTGGACAAAGAAATCAATAGAAAAAGAAAGGTCAAGTGGAAGGACGTTTGTCCTTCCTCTGTACCCGGAATACCCTATAATGGATGTCAAGATTTGAGTTTTCCTATCACAATGAAAATCAGAAATCAAATGGTATTTTAGTATTCTTGGAGAAATCCAATTGAGACCATGTCTTTAAAAAGGAGCACTTTACGTTATCTACCGTTATCTTGGTTGGAATAGAGCATTGAATAGAGCGTTCGTTGGCAATTTTTTCGAAATCACAGCCACAAAGATACGATGACTGTGAACGTTTGTAAGGGCATTCAACAAATTTCTGCTGTCCGAGCTGCTCGCAAATTGAGTAAAACAAGAACGCTGTATGATCTGGATATGGATTGTAGGCGCCCATTTCAGGTTCCATGTCTGGATGCCAAAGGGTATCCTTTAAATGCACAAGCCTTGGAGGAACTCTTCGAAAAAGAGCATGTCTACCTTCTTTTAAGAATTGGAATGAAGTCCAAGAATCCCTTAGTTCTGGTTCCATCAACTCATGGAATGCATTGACAACGCGTTCTCCCGAGAATCCCATGAATTTGAATCTTGCGAATCGTAAATTATCCTTTGAAGCCACATCACGCCAGTATTCTTGACAATCCTTTGCGGATAACAGATTAGCTTGTTTACATATACGATCCAAATAATGCCTCAATTCTTGCCCAATGGATTTAGGACCTTCGATTGTCTTGGCGGCAGTCAGCAGGATAAGAAAGCGATAACCTGGATTGTTACAAACCTCGGTCAGATCTGACGATTGAATCATTAACGCGAGCCGTACCAACTCTAGAAACACGATCGTACGGAGATCGGGCGAAATAATATCCCCCAACTCAAAAAAAAAGTACTCCTCGGCAAGTATATAATCCACACTGGTAAATCCATTATCCTGTCGCGGAGGATCTAAACGCTCTTGTCTTTTTATTCTTTCGTCTCCATTAAGCAAAAACCTAGTTGCCGCCTCAGCGAAACCCTCTACTAGTGCCCTTATGCCTAGTGTCGCATGCAATTCGCATCCAGGAGCGTCGACAGCGAGTTTTAGTAATGGGGATTGTCCAGGAGAATATCCATTTAATAGTTGGAAATTATCGGCAGAAGTCTCTTCTGACAGCACTGGGTTTGCTCCAGCCAACTGATCGGCTATGGTGATATACTTTTTTGCCTTTTTGAACGAACCACCGTTAAATTCAGGCTCAGTGTCCATAATGGGTAATTTAATTCTTCCATCCTTAAAAAAGCGAAGCATTGCGATTACTCGTGCCATCTGTATCCACTGATGGTTAACTTGCGATAGGTATCCAAAACTAGTACCAGATAAGAGCCAGAAGTGAGCAATCTCATGCCAAACTTTACGCGTATCTTCTCCTTCATTTGCATTGAGAGCCTGTTCGAACTGATCTAAAGTGAGGTTAAGAAAAACACTTGTTACTGGGGCAGCGTATCTATTACTAGTATTACAGTTCTAAATTAACATATCAATACTCCGCCGTCCTTGTCAGCAACAATCCCGCCAGCCATTTTATCCATTTTGTACTTCCATTTAAATATTGTTGGAGTTTCATTCATGTCGTCTATATATTGACTCATGCGATCTTTCAACTCTTTTTTGGATGATACACGAATCCCTCTCAGCATGCTTCGAGTCATTTTGCTGAATAGGCTCTCGATTATGTTTAGCCATGAGGCATGTTTTGGTGTAAAGACAAAATGAAAGCGTTGCGGAACTGTTTTGAGATATCTCCTGGTTTCCTTAGATGTGTGTACGCGAACATTATCAAGAATAATAATTATTTTTATATCTTTCAGATAGGCTGAATCGACGCATTTTAAGAATTCAATGAACTCCCTACTTCTATGCCTGTCGAATATCTTATAATGGACAGTCCCGGTTAAGAGATCAATCCCTGCAAGTAGGGATATTGTTCCGTGCCTTATATATTCATAGTCGCGAGAAAGCGTGGCATATTCACCTGACTCAGGCATTAAATCGGGATATTTATTTTCAATAGCTTGAATTCCTGGCTTCTCATCGTATGAAATGATAACCATGTCGAGCGGCTTATTTTCTTTGGACATCTGTTGAAGCAATTCTACCTGCTTGTAGGTATGTAGTACAACCACGCTCTTCGGCTCAAATTCCGGATCGATTGGAGCAAGGTATGATGAAATTTTATGAGGCTTTACGTTGCTAGCGCCAAGTATTTTTGAGACGGTTCCGCGAGATAACTTTGATAATTCTGGAAACCCATTATTTAAACAATGGTTCCGAATATGTTCTGCTAATAAACTTTGTGTCCATAATTCATATGAATATCCAAGGTCTAGTGGTTTTGAGCAAGCAAGAGACGAATCCATGTTCTTGCGCCTGAGGATATTTTTCGTGGTCTGCCACTTCTTGGAAGATCTTCCAATGCTGCATATATTCCATAGGCGAAGGCTTTGTCAATCGTACGCTCAATTTTAGGCCGATTGGTTTCTAAGTCTCGTGCAATTTGCGAAATTGATTTGCCCTCATAATACTCAAGAAGGATTTTGGAATGATCTACTGCTCTTTCAGGGAGCGTTCTTGACTTGCTAGCTTTATTAAGGCACTCAAGCTCTTCTTCAGTTAATTGCAGAGCAGGCCGCTTACTCACAAATGGCATGATCTCTGATTGAGTTCCAAGTATTAATATATTGCTATGTTATTTTGGAAGCTAAACACTAGCAGCATAGTCGCAGAATTCTGACATTGACTTTCCTCCGAGGTTAGGATATTTAGCAATGACAAAACTCTCGAGCACCAAGTTTTACTATGAGGGTACTTATCGCAAAAAGCGGAATACCCACATAGTGCTCACCCAAAACATCCGCCAACGTGGAAACAAGCACTGTTTGATCAGTTAGTTTTGGCTCATCAATCCGCCTACAGAGCTGCCAATCTATGCATAATGTGTTGTAAACTCTCTGATGTTGCTGTTTAAACCACATCTTTCCGCGTGATACCTGTTGGCCAAAGTCTAGAAACTCATCAGCGAACGCAGCCTTTCCCAATTCGGCGAAAAGCTGCTCCTCCGACATACATAATAGCTCTTCGATCCGGCGATTTGGTGTTTGTGTCATGTCTTCTCCTGTTGATGGCTTACACCCCGGACCAGCGTGCCTGTTGTATTTGTCATTACCGTGAGCCACGGTACGCCGAGCGGGTTTTGTCTCAGGGTTTATTGGGATCAGGATCGTTTATATTAACTTCTCGGCTGGGCATGGATCGTGTAAAGTCATAGTTTAAATCGCATTTGGATTCCATTCCTCTAGCGAAATCTTTCCATTTTTATCTATTACCATTAATCTTAGATTATTAAAATAATTGGCTTGAGAGACATTCCTGTGATGGGTGCTCCGCCACTGCTTTCGCCGCTTTCGTACATTACTATTGCATTTGACACTCGCCTATTTTCTCATCATCCCTGTTCTCCTTTTCTCAATTTGCCCCTGGCCAGAGAGGCAAAAATGCCCAGGATGCACAGAGCAGAGAAGACGGCAAAGGCCACCCTGACGCTTGAAAGAAACTGCGGATAGTACAGGGGCGTGATCTCCACCTTCCCCAGATACAGCGAGAAGACCATCATGACAAAGCTCATGCTGGCCACCTGCCCCACCAGACGCATGGTTCCCAGAGTGGCGGACCCTACGCCGTAGTGGCGCGGCTCTACGGAAGACATGATGGCGTTGGTGTTGGGCGAGGTGAATAATGCCAGCCCAAATCCCAGAGTGATGAGACAGCCTACGATGAAAAAGATGCTTGTCTCCCCGTTTAAAGACACGAATGCTAAGACGGCCACAAATGTGAGTGCCATTCCTGCGGTAGCCACGAGGCGTGGCTCCATTCTGTCGGAGAGCTTTCCCGTAAAAGGTGAGAATATGGCCATCACCGCCGGCTGGGCCAGCATGATCAGCCCGGCCTGATCGGGGGCGAGCCCCTTGATATACTGCAGATAGAGGCTGAGCAGAAAGGTTATGGCAAAGGTGGCGCTGTAGCTGATGAGTGCCGCCAGATTGGAGTAAGCATAGACGCGATTTTTTTTAAAGAGTCTCACATCCAGCACAGGACAGGACACACCCGATTCCCAGCGGATGAACAGGAAAAAGGTCACGATTCCCGCCAGTACCAACGCTGCCCCTTCCCACGCGGGAAGGAGTGAGAAGCCGAACATAACGGCCACGAGCATCAAGCTGTAGACTGCCGATCCGATCATATCAAAGCTGTCTTCCCTGGCTCCGGCCCACTCGCCTTTAAGTTTCCACAGTCCCAGCGCCAGTGGAATCAGTCCCAGGGGAACGTTGATCAGAAATAGGCTTCTCCAGCCAAAATATTCGGTGAGAAGTCCCCCCAAGAAAGGCCCCAATGATAGTCCCAGGTAGACGGAAGCGGCGTTGATTCCCAATATCTTGCCCCGCTCCTGCAAGGGGAATACGCTGACCAGAATGGCAGTTCCCGTGCCGAAGATCATAGCGCTGCCGATGCCCTGCAACACCCTTGAGCCGATAAGGATCATGGAAGTTGGAGCAAAGAAGGCGACCAGGGATGATGCCGTGAATATGAAAAGGCCTATGAAAAAGACCTTCTTCATGCCGTAGATGTCAGCCACTTTTCCGAAGGGCACCATGAAGACTGCAGCAGAAAGCAGATAGCTGGTGGCAATCCAGCTCAATAGGATGGCATCCATGGAGAACTCGTCTCCAATGGCGGGGAGAGCAATGTTTATGGAGGATGCCATGAAGGGCGGCAGGAAAGAGGTCAAAGTGGCGATGACCAGGGCGCACCTTCGGATGTCTGGGCTGGGACATGCACTCATTGATCTCTGAATTGAAGGCCATGGGGATTAACCTTTTGCCTCATTGCGACGAGCCTATCGACTATTTAAGTGCGCACTTGCTTGTTGTCGTTTTCTCGTTAGCTCGAATACGATGCCAGCCGAGGTTGATTTTGTGAAGAATGTTTTCATAAGCCGTTTAATGGTTCTAAATGCAGCCCAATGGTTCCTAAATGTTCCTTTTTAGATGTTTGCGCATAAATTGCCTTTGATATTCGATTCTTGCTTTAGGCGAAATCTATCGTTCGTTCTGTTACAACTTAATATATCGTTCAGTGGCAGCAGCAAAGGTGATATGCGCCCCATTAAGGAGAGCATATCTTAGGAGAGTGGTGGAAAAATGGAAACAAAAGCAAAGTGCATTTTAATGATGGTTGCCATGTGCATTCTCGTCACGCCAGCCTTTTCCCAAGGCGGCGAGAGAGATGGACGAAATGGCAATCAGGGAAGCAATATGGGACCAGGGCAGGATAATGCCATGATGTCTGGGGGAAATGGTGCGCCTTTCGGTCAAGGCAACGGCATGATGCAGGATCAGGCACCTGATGCGCCCAAATTCAAAGGCTGCAATACACTCCCTCAGAATATGGTTGCCAAAGGTCCTATCAAGCCTCCTTCCGATGCACCAGATGGATCAGGTAATGAACCAGGCACGCAAGGCGCGCCGCATGACGAACCGGCCCCCTGGTCGCATCTCGAACCGGGCGATGGGCAGCATGATGGCGCCAATTTCGGCTTCGCTGGTCCCGACGGAAATGCTCCGCATAGGTCGATAATGGACCATGATCACTCGAAAGTTCCCCCCAAGAAGTCCCTGATGGAAGGTTGGCATCATAAGATGCATAACGGACCTCTCAGGCCTTTGGATGAGAAGCATTTCCCAGAACATCCGCCCATGAAGTCGATGATGGACCACGGGAGATAAAGGTGGACTAAAATGAAATCGTTTCGCTTGCTGGCAGCGCTGGCGGCATTTCTCTTAATAGGCTGCTATGCAGCGCTGGCTGCATCTGCTCAGGATGAGATCGCTCTAAGCATCTATGTCCACGAGGGCAATCTTAACGGAACTATGCTATCCGACGTCCGGATTACAGGTCAGGATGCAGAGGGAAATTCGCTGACATCCACAACTGACGCCGACGGCGTTGCCGTTATTAAGGGCAGCCCCGGAACCTGGCAGCTGGACTTTGAAAAATCAAACTACCAGCCACTCGAGCTGTCTTATGATGCTCTGCAGACCGAGGAAGTTGCCGCTTATCTGAAAAAGACGGTATCTTCGCAGCCAATTACGCTAACAGTCTACGTTTATGATGGAAGCTTGAATGGAACCGAGCTTTCCGGCGTTCAGATTACGGGCCGAGATGCCGCCGGCAGCGAAATAAGCGCAATAACAGATGCGAACGGGGCTGCGGCCATCAGCGGAACACCCGGATCATGGGAATTGAGCTTGTCCAAAGCAGGCTATGAGTCTGTAATTAACCTTAGCTTTGAAGCCGCCGAATCAGAGGAGGTGGGAGCCTATCTGGAAAATGCAGCATGAGGAGCGATCAAGAATAGATTGCTCCATCATCTTCCTCCGTTCTTGACGTTTCCCTCTTTATTTTTTTAAAGTACTTACCAGTATCCTTCCAGACGATACTGCAAGACGCTGCACTGCTTTTGCACATCTTCCGAGAAGAGACATAACGGCAGCTGCAAAATCATACGATTTATGTAAATTTGCTTTTGCCTCATGAGCTGTAAGGCTGAGAATAATGGAAGATCTTCTTGCATCTCTCTTGCCAGTTCTTGGGATGCTTGCAGGAGCGCAAATAGCAGTCTCTTTGTATCGACTGGAAGGCATGCTGATTGGCTTGCAGTCATATCCTGGTAGATCAACCTTCCCAGCTCCTGGAAAGCCTCGATGAAAAGGCTGAAAGCGGAATCGTCTGCATCGCAGCGCCCGTGCGTGGCCGCATAGCCGCATCCCTTGCAGCTCTTTTCATGTCCATACTGGATGCAAAATGGACAGGTGGAAGGCCGGGTGGGCAGGTGGCCCAGCATTGTGAGGCTCAAAGCGCGGGCGAAATTATGCAGCTCCTCAGGTTTTATTGTCTCCAGGCGGCGGGAGAAGAGCAGAGCCCAGCGCAGATATTCCCGGCAGTTTATATCGATAGCAGCTTTGGCCGCCTGCAAGGTTGCCGGATTAATGTCCTTGGCTGCCGCCTCAAGCTCTTTGGCGCGGTCGGTCATTCTATCGGCGTTAGCCATTCATTTCTTATTTCTCTCTAAGATCTCAATCAGCTCTTTCAGAGTGTACCGGTCCATGAGGCGCAAAATTCTATCCATTTCCTCATAAAATTGCCTTGTCTTTAGCACGATGGTGCTCATTTCTTCAGCCACATCTCTATGGCCCTCTAGATTCTTCTCAATCTGATTAAGCGCCTGCAAAACCGATTGGACCTCCACTTTTGCCGCAGACAGAACCACCGGCCTCATTGCTTCCGTTTCCGTCTCCAGTGCATAACGATGCTGTTTATATCGGTGCTGCTTGCCAGCCTGACCTACCACGCGTCGCACCATGCCGAGGTTTTCCAGATAGCTCATATTGGAGCGCACTGTCGTTTTACTGTAGCCGGTCTTCTCGGCCAGTGTATCGAGAGACACAGGTTCGCTTTCCAGGAAAAGGGTGCCCCTGAGTATCCCCATCGCATCGCTCCACCCATTTTTTTGGGCGGATTTAACGCAAGCATCAATGATGGGCTTCTTTAGCGCCAGCTTTTCTTCATCGTTCACATTATGCTAATCGATCACAAAGTTTAAGTATTTTGCGCTTATTCGGTTCGTTCTACAAACTCCGAATAGAAGGTTTTATTGGCATGATTGGCATGGAACAATTAGGTGCGTGGATAACCAGAAATCCGATAATAATCATAGCCATAACAGTTCTCATGACTTTAGGTTCTCTTCACTACGCACAAAATATAGAGAGCCAGGGCATGACTACGGAGACGTTTGTGTCAAAAGATTCGGCCCTCTATCAGCTATATGATCATCTCTATCAGGAAAACTTCGGCTCTGATGGCAATATGATACTGATAGAGGGCGACGATGTGGCAAAAGCCGAAGTTCTTTCGGCCAGCCTGCGCCTGTCCGATCACATGAAGAAGGTTGAACATGTTACTGGTGTATCGAGCATAGCCGACATCGTAGCCGATGCGGAATATGAGATAAGCGGCATCCGCCGTATCCCCTCTCAAGAGAGGATAGACGAGATCCTGGCCAACGCAGGCACAGCTGTCCAAAGCCTAATGCCTGATCGCAAACATTCCAGAATGATTGTGGGCATGCCTACTTCAGGCGTCCTTTCTGAGGCACAACGAAGCAAGCTCCTCCTCGAAATAAATAATGCACTAGATTTCGCAGAATTTCCTGCGGGGTATAGCACCATCGTCACGGGCGACCCATCTTTCCAGGCATCAATTACGGGGCTGATGAACAGTAGCAATGGCTCGATCCTTGCACTGTGTGGGGTGCTGATGGTTGTCGCTCTGCTTTTGTTCTTCAGGCATGTCAGATGGTCTCTCCTTCCCATACCCGTAGTCTTACTGGGCATAATCTGGACCTTCGGGGCCATGGGTCTATTCCATATAAAGATGAGCATGGTCACATTTGCCGCGTTTCCCATTATGATCGGAATAGGCATAGACTATGCCATACAATTCCACAACCGGATAGATGAAGAGTTGAGCAAAGGAGAAACCATTCTAGACGCTTCCATAAATACCATAAACCATGTGGCATTTCCTGTAATAATCGCTCTGACTGTGACTGTGGCAGGCTTTGTCTCGCTTCTCAGCTCCTCTGTGCCTATGATCAACGATTTCGGAAAGATCTGCATCATCGGCCTTATCATGTGCTACCTCTCCGCCCTCTTTGTGAACGTGACAATCCTTTATCAGTCAGAAAAAAGATCCCCCAGAAAGAAGAAGATGGGAGGCCATTCTGAGGATGGCTCATCATTCGGGGCAATCGTCCAGAAGATGGCAACATACAGTATCGAAAAATGGAAACCCGTGCTGGCTGTAGCTTTGATCTTCGCCCTTGCCGGAAATTATGCAGACACACTGGTCCCCATAGAGACGAATTCTGAGAAATACATTCCCCAGGACCTGGGCCCTCTGATTGATCTGAAACATATGAAAAATATCTATGGCGGGACGGACTCAATTAATTTTTTAATCCAGGCGGACGATGTTACGGACCCGGAAAATCTCAGGTGGATAGATGATTTCCAGAGCTACCTGTTGACAGCCAGAGAAGACCGGACGCAAGCAACTACAAGCATCGCCACCTATGTCAAAGCAGCCAATGGTGGAGAGCTGCCGGATGATAAAACGAGAATAAGGGAGATAATTGCCACTCTGCCTTCGTCCGTAACCAATGCATACCTGAGCGGCCATAACCTCGCAGTCGTTGATGTAAATATAGGCGATGTCAAGAGCAATCTGGGTACGGAGGGCATGTCACGATTGATCGCGTCGTACGAAGACGACCTGGCCTGGAATACCCCGCCACCTGGGATTTCGGTCAGGATAACTGGCCAGTCGGTGCTTATGACCACGGTCATGACTGCTCTGACATCAGGCAGAGTGGAGATGTCGCTGCTCGGCTTAGTCCTGATATTCATCCTGCTCCTGATAATATACAGAGATCTCATCAAGGCCTTATTGCCTGTGCTGCCCATGCTCGTAGTGATCGGCTGGATGGGCCTGGTTATGTACTATGGCGGAATGAAGTACACCCCTCTCACGGCCACGTTAGGCGCTCTGGTTCTGGGAGTAGGCTCGGAGTATGCCATACTGATGATGGAACGCTTCTATGAGGAGCTAGGCAATGTCGGCGACCCCTATGAGGCAATGAAGATCACTGCCAACCGTATAGGTTCGGCTCTGATGGCGTCGGGAATGACCGTGATCTTTGGTTTTGCCGCCCTGATCGCATCGCCCTTCAACATCATCAGCAACTTCGGGGTGGTGACTGTGATGTCAGTAGTACTCGCTCTCATCACCACCTTCACAGTATTCGTTGTCTTAGCGATTCGAATGGAAATTCAACGTGAAGTATTTGAGAATGCTAAACAGGACCTTAAAAAAGCAATTTCGTTAATCAACAACAAATCAGGGAGAAAAATCAATGGATATTAAATCTGCCATAACCATAGCCATCTTGTTGACACTTCTGGCTACAAGTCAGGCCCAGAACACCTACATACCCTATGAGCTAGGTGGAGACAATTATTATACCATGTACGGTAGTCCGGATCTTTCAGCCAGCATTTCCGGTACAAATGAGTTTGAGAGGGGAGATACCGTTGCACTTTACTTGGATCTGACCAACTATGGAAGAATCATCGGCTTTAAAGAGGATCTGACACCCCAAAACCCTAAAGAGTTCGCACTGGCTGCGGCTGAGCTGCAAGAGGAGTATAAGAAGCCTACTGCTTTGGGTATCACCACCAGCCTCAACTCAGAAAACCGGCAAATCGACATTAAGTCCGGCGACCAGGTGGTACAGTCACTCAAATCAGGAGATAAGACCCAATCACCCTTGAAGTTCACCCTGAAGATTGGAGAGCATGCTCCTGCCGGAAAATATCCGCTCAATCTGAATATCTCTTACGACTATCAGGATAATGTTCGAGTCTACGCCTCGACCCTTGTCACCAGCGGTGTCTCTCCCACTCTGGCAAATTTCCGAGAATCCTATATCTACCAGAAGGCCAACCAGACGCTGCCCATCATGGTAATTGTCAAGAGGCAAGCAGACTTTGAGATCCTGAACAACTCAGGAGAACTCTCCGCCGGAGATAAAAAGGCGCCAATTTCTGCCACCTACAAGAATATCGGTGAGGATCCTATCAAGGATGCAGTGGCAAGGCTGTCCATCTTCAAGCCCTTCTCATCCACAGATGACCAGGCCTTCATAGGCACATTGCAGCCGGGGGAAGAGAAAACCGTGGTCTTCCGGCTGGATGTGGACTCAGATGCCACGCCCAAGGAATATGGGATCAACAGCGAGATCAAGTATACCGACCTGAATGGCGACAGCGTCATCTCCGAGAGCATGAAGATACCGGTTGTGGTCAAGGCCGCCCCGACATCACTGCTTCTGCCTGCAGGAATTGTCCTGGTCATCATAATAGCAGCGGGTGGATACTTATATCGAAAGAGACAGAAGAAGGCCAGCTAATCATCACATGGCCTTCTCCTTTAGGGTGATAAAGCAATCTAGAAGGAGTTCTTATGGATGAGAAAATTGTGTTGTCAAGCTGGAATGATCGTTTCTGGGCCTGGCTGATCGATGTACTGCTCATGGGCATACTCTGGTCAAGAGTTGCGATTGTCCTAAAAATGGATGCGCTGGGCATTGGTGGAGTCCTTCTTCTGGCAGCAATATTATTCATTTATTGGACTGCATTGGAGGGTTATAGAGGTCAGTCGCTGGGAAAGATGCTCCTTAACATAGTTGTAACAGGCCCTCTTGGCGAGAGCATTCGGTTTAGAGACGCAGCTATTGAGGCATTTGGAAAAGCATTTCTGCTTCCCATCGACTGTCTTATCGGATGGTTTGGTTTTCGGGAGAACAGGCAGCGTCTATTCAATCGAATATCTGATACCGTTGTCATCAAGAGAACTGAGCATTGCGGATATTGAAAATAGAAATTGGCGCAAGAAGCCGTTAAGATGCTTTTTGCGCCACTAAAGACTCAGTACCCTTTCTCCGTCCTCGTCATGTTGTTGTAGAACTTGAACTTGTCTTTGTCCTTATCCTGCATCAAGACATAACCGATCCTCTTATCGTCCAGATGCTCAGCATACTCCTCTTTGGCGTCTTCCCGGCAGGAGGAGCAGGCTTTGCGGGGAATAGAGACGCAAAAGGCGCTGTTCAGGATGCCGTAGCCGCGCTGGGCTGAAGTGGTGATGGTCATGTATCCGGCGCAGTCCGGGCAGAGGCGAACTACCTCTTCCTGGTTCTCGTTGATCATGTCAGTGTCGTAAAAGATGCGTCTCTTGCGACGGTAGAAATCGCCAGAGTCCGCCAGCGCTTCTTCTACCAGTTCATCTCTCTGATCCCAGATTTTCTGCACCTGGGA
Source organism: Methanothrix sp. (assembly GCA_963682135.1). Classification (GTDB taxonomy): domain Archaea; phylum Halobacteriota; class Methanosarcinia; order Methanotrichales; family Methanotrichaceae; genus Methanothrix. The sequence continues at coordinate 2,488,357 of OY821645.1, read as the reverse complement.
GACAGTGTGCTCGATCTCCCGCACCATTGCCGGCGACTGCTCGAAGCGACCGGGCACATAGTCCGGCTCCTTGACATGAGAGTAATCAAGACCTGCCATAGCCTGGATGATGCCCGTATTGACGTAGGGCAGGGCCGTCTCCACGGCATAGCCGCCCTCCAGGACGCAAAGGTCAGGTGCCAGCTTTTCGTTGAGCCGGGCATAGCCGTTGGCTGAGAAGCGCATATTGGCCAGCGGATCCGTGTAGTGATTGTCCTGGCCTGCCGAATTCAAGATCAAATCAGGCTTAAATTCATCGAGGATGGGCAGGATGAGATTGTCCAGGACGTAGTGAATACCCTCGTCCGTTGTACCCGGCGGCAGGGGAACGTTAAGGGTGCGGGCCAGCGCCTGCGGTCCACCCATCTCGTTGACGAAGCCCGAGCCGGGATAGAGGGTGTGGCCGTCCTGATGGAAGGACAGGCAGAGCACATCCGGGTCGTGCCAGAATATCTCCTGGGTCCCGTCGCCGTGGTGAACATCGGTATCGATAACGGCGATCCTCTTGTGGCCGTACTTGGTTCTAAGGTACTCGACCATGATGGCCATGTTGTTGATATTGCAAAAGCCGCGGTTGCCGTGCACCACGCGCATGCTGTGGTGGCCCGGCGGCCTGACCAGCGCAAAGCCGTTCCTGATCTCGCCCTTCTCCAGGGCGTCAGCCAGAGTAAGGGTGCTGCCGGCGGCGATGAGGTGGGCCTCCGTTACCTGACTTTCCACATCGGGAACGCAGAAATGGGCCCGAGCCACGTCCTTTTTCTCGGCCAGGCGGGGTTTGTACTCCTCAATTTGGGGTAGGTCCATCAGCCCTTCCTCAAAGATCTGGTCACGGGTGTAGAGCAGCCTCTCTTCCCGTTCCGGGTGGGTGGGTGAGATGGCCCAATCAAAGGCCGGGAAGAATATGAGGCCCGTCCTGCCCTTCTTTCCAAGGGACGACATCTTCAGCACCTCCCCCAGGAAGGTAGAAGACCCGCCGGAATTTCCATTCGCACGTCCATCAGTCTTCCCACAGTTGACCAGCCTCGAATCATATTGAAAACCTCGCTGTAAGTAACTTCAGCCTCAGCGGCGTACTCGCTGATACCGAGAAGCTCCGACCGTTCCGCTAATAGCCGGCGGGCCAGACGCTGTGCATCCTCTAGAGTCATTTTTTGGTCTGTCACTCTGCCGGTTAGACCATCTTCGGCCACAGAATACTCTTTGTTCTCGGTGTCGATGTGCAGGTTCAGGGTTAAGGTGGGCCGGGCCACGGCAGCACCAATGGCATTGGCCACATTCGCATACTGGGGCACGATTGCCACGGCTTTGAGCCGGGCGGCCACCAGAGGCACGAGGGGGGGAGCGCCTCCACCTACGCCCACGACGCTCTGAGCGGAGAGCGACGCTCTCTTCACGATCTCCCAGATGCGATAAGCGGGCTCCTGTTCCCATTCCCGGAACATCTCATTAACCTCGAAGACGATTTTGTCCACCACGCCGTCAACCACCTTTTGGGCCGCCTCTCTGGCAGTGCAGCCCAGGCTCTGTGCCACGATCTGCATGGCCTTTTCAGCCTTGGCGAGATCGCCGATCTGAGATAGCCCCAAAACCCGCAAGGCATCGGTGGGCGTGGGTCCGTTTCCGCCCATGCACATCGGCGGTCCGTCCCGGTGGGGACCGACGGCCAGGCTGCCGCAGCCGCGGCCCTCGCCGCTGTCCTTCTGGCCGCAGACAGCAACGGCGCTGTCTCCACCAATGGCTATCGACTTGACGGCAAAGGCCCGCACGTGGGTGAGAAGAGAGCCGACCCGTGCCCCTTTAGCTGAGAGTAGGGGCTTGCCGGTGAGGATGAGAGCCAGGTCGGTGGTGGTGCCGCCGATGTCCACGACCACGCTGCTCTGGCCAGGGTCCGTCAGGGCCATTACTCCCATGATGCTGGCGGCGGGCCCAGAGAAGATGGTCTCCACCGGCATTTGCACGGATTTGTCCAGGGGTAGTGTCCCGCCGTCCGCCTTGAGGATATAGACTGGTGAATTGATCTTGCGCTCCTTGAGAGCTGTAGCCACATCTCCGGCAAAGAGCTCATAGCTGTCAATGGTTGCGGCGGTGAGCATGGTAGTCGCTGCCCGGCGGGGGAAGTTGAGCTGGCCGGATACTCTGTGCCCCAGCTCAATCTTGCTGCCCGGCAGAGTTGCGGCCATTATCTCGCCAACCTTCAGCTCGTGGGCATGATTTCTCTGGCAGAATTTGCCTACCACAGCCACGCGGGAGAGGCCCTGGCCACGGATGCGGGAGGCGGCCTCTTTGATCTGGGACTCTTTTAGCCTATCAATCTCTTTGCCACGAAAATCGATAGCTCCATCCAGGATGACGCTCTCGCCCAGAGCGTAGTCTCGGGGATTGGTTCCAGGTCCCGGTATGAGCACCAGAGCCACGGGATCGGTCTTGCCCTCGGCGATCATATTGGTAATCAGAGTAGTGCTCAGAACCACTCGCTCGATCTTGCTGGTGTCGATGCCCTGCACCAGTTCGTCCAAGGCCATAAGCAAGCACTTCAACAGGTTATCGTGATCTGTCGGCACATATGCGGTCTTGACCACCTTATTGCCGTCCACGACAACGGCATCCGTGGTGGTGCCGCCCACATCAATTCCTATAAGCATTTTATCTCGCCTTTCGATATGCGCTAAGATAAGGAGGTATATCGGCTTTGTGGTCTTTTGGCAATAGCTTAGGGAATCCGTATGGATTTTTAAAAATTTTGAGCTGACTATGCCGCCTTGAGACTTGATGATTTGCCTCAAGTCTCGTTTTCTCTGCATTCCTGCCAGAAGCTTTTTCGGGAGAGCAGTCAATGAGTGCGCCGGAGGGCAAAGAAATTGCAGGCAGAGGCACCGACACAAGCACAGGCACCAGCAAAGATCCTCGAGCTGATGGAGAAGTTCGAGCGTGACCAGGACATCTATCGATCCAGTCAGTACAATGAGACCGAGCTGAGAACGGAGTTCATCAATCCCTTTTTTGAGGCGCTGGGCTGGGATGTCTACCACAAGCAGGAATGCCGGGCCGACAAGAGATAGGTCAAAGAGGAGGAGGCAGTCGATGTCGAAGGAAATTAGTATCATAATTGTCAAATATATTTTGGCAGGATGGGGTGTTAGTACTTACTACTACTATCACCACAAAGACACAACGCGCACAAAGGACTCACAAAGAAAATTATTAAATTCTGGTTAGGATATATTTTGCCGATTAGTCTTTGTGCGTTCTTTGTGAGCTTTGTGCCTTTGTGGTAAAATCATAGTCGAAAGTCTGTATATCCATTTCTTGATCCCGTATCATAGCTGCTCCCATTCTGCACCGACCCCGCCGATGTCGCCCGCCACGATTCGCTTGTCTCCCTGGTGGAGAAGATGCTCGCCTTGCATAGACAGCTCCCCGAAGCTGCCACGCCTCACGAAAAAACTGCCCTGTAGCGACAGATCGAGCCACGGACGGGCAGATAGATGCCCTGGTCTACGAGCTGTACGGGCTGACGGAATAGGAGATAAGAATCGTAGAAGGATCGCAGGCAGACAAATGAACCGGCGAAAACTATATTATCGAAAAAAGCCAAACTCAGATCGAGGAAATGAATGGCAGAATATGTAGTCGGGCAGATCTATGACTCGGACAAGAATCAGTTGCCTTACGGCGGTGCTGTGGATATCAACGGCAGGATCGTATGGGCTGTTACCGAAGAAGAAGATAAGGCGACGAAGGAAAGAATAGAGAAGGCTTTTGGCAAGAAATGAATCACGTTGCCATAGACGCTGATATCTTCTTTTATTCTGTTAGCACTGAAAAAAAAGATAGAAAGTCGCAGCTTGCAATCGGCCTTCTCGACCACATCGATAATCACCCCACGCTGGAGCTTTGTGTCCCATTCTCAGTGCTTGCAGAAACTGTTTTTAAGAGTCTGACTCGCGAAAAAGAGGGAAGCGATCCTCACAAAATGGAGACGATTGCCTCTTTGATCGAGCTATGGAGGAAACTTGATATCAGATTCCTGCCGCCTACAAATAGGGTAGCTGAAGTCTGCTGGCATCTTGTGGACGAATGCAAAGATCGATTGCAGCCAACTGATCGTACTCATCTTGGTTATGCTCTGGCGTATAATATGAATTACCTCATAACCACCGACAAAATTCTTCTGAACTATCAGGTTCCATATGGCTTTCAGCTCAAAATTGTATCGCTGAAAGATGCGCGGGAAACGATAGGTCTTTGGAATGCTAGCCCGTCATGATCGCATGGTCTCCCTGGTGCAGAGATTGCTCGCTTCTCGCACAAGCAGCTCCCCCAAGCCAGCACGCCTCATGAGAAGACGGCCATGCAGCGCCAGATCGAGGCCACGGACGGGCAGATCGACGGGGGACCGGCTGTACGGGCTGACGGAAGAGGAGATCGGGATTGTGCAGAAGGCGAGCAAGTAGTTTTATATTCTTTTCCAGCATTTAGGATACGGGCAATAAAATGTCGATAGAAGTTGAGCTTCCCCGAGAGATTGAGTTATCGATAAAGGCCAACAGAGATTTGGATGCACTAGTGCGAAAAAGAATAGAGCGGGATATTCTAGAAGATATAAAAAATGATATATTCATTTCAATAATTTTTGACACGCTCCTGGAAAAAAGCGATCTTTCTGAAGATGACGTGAATGAATTAGACCACAAGATGAAGCGGGAAATAATGGAGAAATTAGGATGGAGATAGTGCCGGATACGAATATCCTGATATCTTCTCTCCTAAGGAATGGTTTGACCAGAGATATAATATCCGTATCACCTTTTAAAATGTATACAGTTGAATATGCCAATCGTGAGATAGAAAGACACAAAGACGAATTATTATCCAAGTCAAAGCTAGATGAAAAGTCCTTTGATTATTTAAAAGATTTTATCTTCAGCAAAATCAGTTTTATCCCTCTTGAAGACTTGGCCCCCTTCAAAGATAGTGCAATTGAAGTGATGTCTGAAATTGATATCGATGACTCTCCATTCCTGGCTCTGGCAATGTATTTAGACTGTCCGATCTGGAGCAACGATGGACATTTCAAGAGGCAGGATGTCGTCAAAGTTTTTACCACAAGAGAACTGATGAATCTATTATGATTATGAACTTGAGAAACGATTGATAGCGGATCTCATGGCCCTCCTGGTGCAAAGATTTCTCGCATCTCGCATAAACAGCTCCCCGAAGCTGCCACGCCTCACGAGAAAACTGCCCTGCAGCGCCGGATCGAAGCCTCGGACGGGCAGATCGATGCCCTGGTCTACGAGCTATACGGGCTGACGGAGGAGGAGATAGGGATTGTGGAGGCGAAAGCGACTCAATGAAAAACGAGGCACGACAGACCGACGCCGTGATAAGGAAGAAATAGATTGCCTTGATGAGGATGATGTTGGTTTCCAATACGAATATTTGCAGATGCATAAACTAGAAGGATAACATTGGGAGAGATGCAGCAAAGCCCTCAGAGCACAATGGATTTAAATACGATCATGACGATATCATAAGAGCATGGCATGTTCACATCCTCTTAATGCAGAAATGGAAGTTATCCCAAATAAAGAAGCAAAGAAAGAGGAAGACTTCATTGAAGGTATTGTGAAAGGTCTAAAGGATTTTGCTGGGGGACGCTACACAGTCTTTGAGGATGACGAGGAGATGGAAGCCCACTTGATGCGCCTATAAATCTCAATTTTGATCACAAATGGCATTTAAATCCATTACTACCGGTTATTTTGACAAGAAATTTTCTAAATTAACTGGTAAAAATAGAACGTTTAAGCTTCAAGTAATAAATAAAATGAAGTGTATTCGGCAAAATCCAGAGATAGGCGAGCCCAAGAGCCATAATCTCAGAGGACTGAGAGCATTACATATTTCAGAGCACTTCGTTGTCGTTTATTTAATTTTTGAAAACGCCGTCGTGTTTATAAATTTGGATCATCACGATAAAGCATACGACTCAGAGGTCACGAGACGGCTGATGAAGCGCTTAATGGATGATGAAGGGCTTCTTGCCGCGCTTGACATCTCGAATATTCAAATCGAAGATTTTATCAATGTTGTGAGATCTGTGGGAAAACAGAACTAAAAATGGCATATCGCATGGTCTCCCTCGTGGAGAGAATGCTCGCTTCTCGCATAAACAGCTCCCCGAAGCTGCCACGCCTCACGAAAAAACTGCCCTGGAGCGACAGATCGAGGCCACGCACGGGCTGATCGACGGGGTTCCGGCTTTACGGGCTGACGGAAGAGGAGATCGGGATTGTGGAGAAGGCGAACAAGTAGAAACTTCAATAAAGAACTTTCAGAAACTGAAACGATAAGGATATGTAGAAATAAGGGCATAAATAAACGGTGGACCTATGGGCGATGAAACTAAACGGATAAAATTGTTAGTTGAGTCAAAGACCAGGAATAATGGTCAAATTTCAGCCCTTTTTGTAGCAGGAATATTTCAGAGATTGCAGAATATTCTTTTTTATATCATTGATGAGCTGGAAGGAAACCCTACACGCAAAGCAGGGGATTTCCCAAACAGTGTTAAGGAGAAAGCTGAACTGGTCATCAGTGGAATGCATATCGGTAGCGTCGAAGCTGAATTGATGATTTCGGATTCGCAGATGTGTCTTCCCGGCGGTGTGACTTATGGTGAAAAGGCACTTTTGATCGCGGATAAAATCCTTGTCAACGTCTCCCAAGAGAGGGATATTGCCCACGCGCTTTCAGAGACTATGAAAAATGAGCATCGGCTTACTAGAGTACTTCATGAGCTTGATGCGATATGGCCGGATGAGCAATCTGAATATAATGTTGGTCTTGGCTTTGGAAAACATGACATAATGAGGTTGCAGCCATCTCATAAGCATGTATTTCGAAATGTGCTTTCCAGGCAGCCGGAAAACGTTGAGAAATCAGTTGTTGGACGACTGATGGAAGTGAGGGTAGATCAGAGAAGGAGCTTTCAAATAGATACTTTTGAAGGCGTAGTTACCTGTACATATGCCCAAGACCTTGAAGACAGGATCATTGAAAATATTGGTCGTTTGGTTCTCATTAGAGGCATAATGGCACTGGAGAAGGGAGGCAAGTATGCCCTCCGCCTGGTGAACGAAAAATCTATCGAGTATCTGGAATTGGTGCCGTTGGATAAGATCAGAATGAAGGGAAGATCGCTGAATTTGAAGGTGCCTATTTTGCTTGAAGTGATCTACGAGGATGATCAATATTGGGTCTCAAATGATAAGTTCCATTTGCGAGGATATGGCTCGACCCTCAAGGCTGCAATTGAAGATTTGAACGAAGAAATAGAAATTCTATGGGAAGATTATGTGGAAACCGGCCTCGAACTGCTTAGCCGGGATGCTATGGATTTTCGAAAGGAATTGATCGCCTCGTTTGGAGTAGAAAAGTCAAATGCCAGCGTATAAGACCAGGAAGATCGTAGCATCTCTGACGAAAAAAGGATTCTCTCCAAAAAAAGGCAAATCAAAACATATAAAATATACATTATATGTTAGTGGAAAAAAGACCAGCATATTTACTTGGATCAGTCACGGCCTGGATGAATACGAGGATCGACTCTTGAATGCTATGAAAAAAGAGTTGCATCTTGAGTCGATCCGCGAACTCGATGATCTGATAGAATGTCCTATGTCAGCAGAGAGTTTAGTGTCTTTGCTGGAGGCAAGGGGCAAGCTCAAAATCTAATTCTTTTGCCAACTTGCCGAGAACTGCAACAGTCTGGACCTACGCGACCCATGAAATATTTCAAGCAGAAATTTTCCTAATCCGCACCATCGCTTTCTCCGACCCCGCCGACGTCGCCCGCCACGATTCGCTTGTCTCCCTGGTGGAGAAGATGCTCGCCCTGCATAAACAGCTCCTCGAAGCTGCCATGCCTCACGAAAAAACTGCCCTGCAGCGGCAGATCGAGGCCACGGACGGACAGATCGACGCGCTGGTCTACGAGCTATACGGGCTGACTGAAGAGGAGATCAGGATTGTGGAAGATGCAGGATAGAACATGGTTGAAGATAATTCAGTTTGAGATATTCAAAGTAGATTCTTAATAGCCTCGGAGATGCTCCAAACTCTTATGAGGCCTGCATCTCTTATTTTATCAAAATGTTTATCATTTGTGATTAAGACCGCTGCGGTATGAAGACAGGTTGCAGCATGAACCACATCAGCGGCCTGACTTTCAGGAAAGAATGGCTTGCATCTCTGCACCTCGTTTTCGGACTGATCAGTCAAAATAATCCTGCTTTTCATGTAATAGAAGATATATTGTGCATCAAGTTGCTGAGCATACTTCTCATACTCCGCAAACAAAGATTTGTTTGCAACCAATTCGAAAGAGCCATCCAGGAGGACAGAGAGAAGCTTTGAACTATTCGTCCAACCGCTCTTTACCGCCGCAATAAATAGATTGGAGTCAATCAAGAACCTTGTACATCTTTCTGGCAACTCTGTTTCCCTCTTCGTCCATCTCTTTTTGGAGCTTATCGAGGTCTACAGACTTGGCACGCTCAATCGCATCATGAATCATGGATCTTACATCCACTTTTCTAATTAGAATTGTGTCCGGCCCGACCTCGTCCACAACAAATTCATCACCAGGTGAGATCTTCATCTTGCGCCTGATTTCATTAGGTAGAACCATTCTGCCTTTTTCATCAACTTTGGTAAACGGCACAGTGCACTATTCCCCCTATTCCTACTAATGGGTTGCAGCAATTTTAACCTTGCGATCGTTAAAATGATAATCCAAAGTGGATAAAATGCTCGCTCTCGCACAAACAGCTCCCCGAAGCTGCCAAGCCTCACGAGAAAACTGCCATGCAGCGCCGGATCGAGGCCACGGACGGGCTGATCGACGGGAGACCAGCTTTACGGTCTGCCGGAAGAGGAGATCGGGATTGGGGAAGCGGAAGTCCCAGGTAGACACCCTGGATATGGCAGACTGATTTGCCGATGAAATCTATTTATTTCATGCCGACGAAGAGGAATTCTGATGATCACTGAGGCGGATGTTGGAGACCGAGGAGATACCATGCGAAATCATGACATGGTACACCTAAATAACAAGTATACACTGAAGACCGCGGCAGATGTGTACGACTTTGTTGGCAGCAATCCGCATCTTTTGCCTTTGCTAATGGAGGCCTACAGTCGAATACGAAATTTTTTCCCTTCAGAGATCCTATTCTTAGAAGTAGTGACTGATCCAGACGAGATCGGCGACAAACAGTTGGTCGTCTATATCTGCACCGATCTATCACCGCAAGATGCCATTGATAAATTGGATCAACTGGACGATAATTGGTTGCTCAATGTCTCAGATGCGTCAGACTCTAAGCTGCTCATCCAGGTGGAGTACGAATAGGCTTCGAATGGTGTCGCTACTTGAGCCTGGCAAAAAGTCTGGCATCATCCGACGAGAAAGATGAGGCAAGGCTTCGCTCATCAATCAGCAGGGCATACTACGCGGCCTTTTGTACCGCTAGAAACCATCTTAGAGATGAGGAGCATAAGATCATTCCCGATGAAAGCGTCCATAGTTATGTCATTAGCCAGCTCTACTGCTTGGGCAAAAGAAGTAATGGAAGGAAACTGGCCTTAGAATTAAGGCGTTTGCGAAATCATCGTAATAGAGCTGATTATGACGATTCGATCAGTGGTTTGTCTTCAATGTCTCAGGATGCTTTGATCCCAACCTCCCGAAAAGTTCAGGCGCACAAGTCTAGCGCCTGAAGAATTTCCCTCTGTTTTTTTGTCATTTCGGTGACTATTATCTGTCCGTCTGCAAGAGCAATTTTTCTTAATTTCTCCAATTGCAGCAGAAGAAGTTCAACAGAATATTTGTCTAGTATCTCTGCATCCTTCATCATATTTATCAGTCGTGACCTTATAATCAGACTCAGGAAAGCGATAAAAATGAATCCTCTTGTTGTCTCTTCGCCATGAGTATTCAATGGAAGGATGTCAATTTCGCTTTTCAATGCCTTGAAGCTCTTTTCAATTTCATCGCGTTCGCGATAGAGAGAAAGGCACTTCATCTCGTCAAAGTTTCCTGAGTAGAATATAATATACTTGCCCATTTTGTTCATTCTTTGTGCAACTGCGTTTTGTTTTATCGTAACTTCAAAGCGATTATCCATAACATTCCAGTCGAAGAAGTTTCCAAATCCGTGTGCTTTATCTTTGAAAACTACGTGGGGGTTACTGTTCTTATTCAAGCGCACCTTGAGCAACTCTTCACGAATATCATAGAGTCTGCTTAGGAGTGTCTGCTTCTCGGTTTGCTCTAATTTGGGATCATAATAAACATACCCCCTGATTTCAATTGAATCAATAATATATGAAATTGGTTTGGCAAAAATGGGATCCTTGTTAAACTTGTGGAGATATTTTACATCATCAAGATCCTTTTGCACTTCCGTCAGCAGGTGCTTCAAATCATTCAACTGCAATCTGGCCGCCATAATAAATGAGATTTTATTCGTCATCAGCTCGCGAAGGTTGCTCAAGCTGAAAAATCCACAATCCATCACAGCAACATAATTTTGGATGCCATGCGCTTTTATCTTTTTTAGAGTGCCGGAAAGCGTACTGACATCGGAAATACTGCCGGGGAAGATGTCATACATCACGGGTATCCCTTTATCCTTATCCAGAATCAGGGACAGATTGATTTGCGGAAGAGACTCGCCATCACGATTGTACCCGTACTCAAGAATATTGATGAGTTGAGAGTAACTTGACAGGCTCGTAATATCGTAAATGAGTGTGTCTTTCGTACCGGTTCCTTCGATAAGCTGGGACATGAATCTGTCTGGAATATTGCTTTCACCCAATCGACCGAGAAGCTCACTTACTCGCTGACTGGTAAGATTGATTTGCGGAGATTCGAGGGCAAGAGAGGTTCCTTCGTACCATGAATCTACATTCCTCATTGCAGTAGGTCGTATAATCCGGTTAAATGCCAATGCGCGAACCATGGACACTTCCGAAGGAGACAACAAAACTTCCAGATAGCGATCCATATGAAGCTCTTCCATAATTGACTGAAGAACGAATATGGAGCCATAATCAAATGATGACTTGATCGCCTCTGTTTTCTTTTTCGTCTTCTCTTTGACCTCGTCAGGGGCGGAACGCATCCGGACCGGCTGGCCATCTACGTTTCTTCCTAAATATTTTGATTTATGTCTGATCTGTTTTTTCTCCTTGTCATAGTAAGGTGTTTCTTCGTACCAATATTCGATCCCATTTTTCACTTTGATTCGTCGAGTGGTTTGCATTATGCGCCTCAATAATAGTAGGCGCATATAGTATAAATATCTTTCGCTAAGTGGGCTTAGTCAGGGTTGTTTTTCAAAATAGGAGCTTTATAATTGAGATCGACCGGTTAATGTGTCTACTTGATCCGGGAGGTTGGGTTTGATCAGGGCAGAGAGAGTTATATCCTACCTTAAAAAATAATTTTAAACTATTGGAGGATCCCGCCGACATCGCTCGTCATGACCGCATGGTCTCCCTGGTGCAGAGATTGCTCGCTTCTCGCACAAGCGGCTCCCCCAAGCCGGCACTCCTCACGAAAAAACTGCCCTGCTGCGCCAGATCGAGGCCACGGACGGGCTGATCGACGGGGTCCCGGCTTTATGGGCTGACGGAGGATTTGTATATTATTTAGGTTAATAAAATTACTTGCGAGATTGGAGCAACTTATTCACAGTATCCTCATGATACTTGATCTCATATTCCTGTTCTGCCAATTTCGCTGCAACGAACTCCAGCAATTTTCCAGGAGTTACAGGCTTTTCTAAATATGCGTCTGCCCCCAGGTTCAGGCATAGAATGGCATTTTCTCGAGTGGAAAAACCCGTAATGATGATCTTTTTCATCTCCGGATTAAGCTGGCGAAATTCCGAGAGAAGAGCAGTACCATCCATATCAGGAAGCTTGGTATCGATTAATGCCAGGTTAAAATAATTGCTTTGCACCTTTTCTATGGCTTCACTGCCGGTCTCTGCCGTATCAGTTAGATAACCTTTCCGCTCTAAGATTAGCTTGAAGCCCTCGAGTATGCCTCTATCATCGTCAATAATCAATATGCATTTCTTATCCATATCAACTCCCCCACTATAAAGCCAATCAAAACAAAAAAAAATTAAAGCCTCGGACGGGATTCGAACCCGCGACCTCGTCCTTACCAAGGACGCGCTATACCGGGCTAAGCTATCGAGGCGCCAAGAGCCCCTTGTGCTGCTCACCCTTCAAGAACCTTTCGGTTGGTTATGTCTTCTCGCCTCTTCGTAAACGTCTTCCGTCCTCTTGGCAATACGATCCCAGCTAAACTCGGTATCAATCCGGCTGCATCCTGCTCGGGCTAACTTCGTCATCTCTTCGGGATTGGCCAACAGCCGGTTTATGCACCAGGCGATGGACTCCGGTTGAATATAGGCCAGGAGACCGTCCTCAAAATTGTTTATTATGCTCACCGCCTCCGTCGCTACCACCGGCTTGCAGGCATCCCAGGCCTCCAGGACCACAACGCCAAAAGGCTCGTTCCTGCTGGGAACGCACATCAGATCGCAAGCATTGACCAGTTCCTCTTTCTCGGCGCTGGATGTGTATCCCAGGAATCGGCAGGCATCCGCTACACCAAGCTCGCGAGCCCTCCTCTCGCAGTCCGGCCTCATGCCTCCCTCCCCCATGAAGACAAAATGAACATCGGATCTGTTTCTCAAGATATGAGGCACCGCCTCAACCAGCAGGTCCGGTCCCTTCTGGATGCTCATCCTGCCGCAGAAGAGCACCATTGGAGACATGGGGTGAATGCCGTATTTCTCCTTGACCCGGCCGGCGTCCCGCCCCTTTCTCATCTTTCCCATAATGATGCCGTTTGGTATGATGCGAATTTTGTCTTCAGGCAGGCTGTATATCCACATCAGCTCGTCTTGCATGCGCCTGGTGGTCACAATCACCTGGGAGGCTTCGTAACAGCCCAGCCACTCACGATGGGAGATCTCCTGAGATATGCCGTAACCGAAGTGATTTCCATTCCGGCCCCATTCCGAGCTATGCATGGTCAGGAGGAATGGCAAGCCATAGTCCTCCTTTATGCGGGTCAACGCGCACACCGGATGCCAATCATGACCATGAACTATGTCGAATTTGCCGAAGAGCTTTTGCACTGCTGCGAAGCGCTCATAGAGTGCATCACACATGCGGTTCATCTGAGCCAGAACATCTCCCGAACTATCTACATCGACCCTTTGGTAATGGACGCCGTTGATCTTGTCATAAGATTCAAAATCACCTCTGCGCGTAAAGATGTGTACTTCATGGCCCCTTCTGGCCAGCGCTTCCGAGATCTCCGAGACGTGGGGGGCCACCCCGCCGACCTTTATTGAGTATAGACTCTCCCAGGAGAGCATTCCAATTCGCATCTATTCACCGGTATTTTCTTGCTCTGCAGCTATTGTTATTGATCTTTCATCCATACGATACGCTTCATGAAATACATTAGGAATGAAATAGGCAAATTACAGATTATTAGGGTCGGATAATTGATTAACTTTTCGGCGCTATTAGATCACTTTTTGCTAATGCCGAAAGCTGTGCGGCTGCATACTCCGGGGCAACGGAGTTGATGTAAACACCGGTACCCCTCTCAAAACCCGCGATCCTGGAAATAGCCGGCTGAATTCTGATATTGAGATGATAGCCGAGAGGAAGCTGGAAGATCATGGAGTTTGAGGGCGGATCGTTCAAGACGGATCGCATGCTCACCAGGGCCTGCTTTAATAGAGCTGCCAGGCTTTTGCCTTCCGCCTCATGCATCTCTCCCAGGTTGGAAAAATGCCTCTTAGGCAAGATCCAGGTCTCATAGGGTGCCAGAGAATAGAAGGGTGCAATTAGAATCCAGTCTTCGTTCTCGCCGACAAGCCGGCATGACTTCTTCTCTTGCTCTACGATATTGCAGAACGGACAGCGCGAAGCACGGCTGATGACATCCAGCTCTCTTTTGATCCGTGGGGGAAGAATAGGGAGGGTGATGAGCTGGGAATGGCTGTGAGATAACGATGCTCCCGCCTCCTTGCCCCAATTCTTGAAGATGGATACATATTTCACAAGGCCATTTCCCGAGTAATGGACATAGCGATCCTTGTAGACCATGATGAGCTTTTCCATGTGCTCCTGGCTGAAGTCTGCCGGATTTTCTCTGTGGCGCGGACTGTCTACAATCACCTCGTGAAAGCCTTTCCCGGGCAGAGCTATCCATTCTGTAGTGGCGGGCCCAGGGCATGGGACCATGGCAGCAAAAACATTGGGAAAGACACGCATCTCCCAGCCGGAGATCCTCGCCGGGCCATCAGATAATACCCCTTGCTTGGTGTAGACGGCATCAGATGGCGGGGTCATCTCCTCGTTTCCCGGACAAAACGGGCAAGCTGCCTCGTCTCCAGGGCCCGCCTTCTCTATCTGGAAATCAGACGGCCTCTTCCCGCGCGTTGGGGAAATGATGCAGTATTCATCCAGGAAATAATGTCTCCTTAGCTCCGTCATGACCTCACGTTTCCTTTTTTCCAGCAGCTTCCCTTCCGGTCAATTCCTCATAAATCTCCCGGGTTCTCTCCGCCGCCTTCTGCCAGGTGAACTCCTCCAGCACTCTTGCCCTGGCATTCTCTCCCCAGGATCTTAGGCGGTCCATGTCCTCCAGGGCGAGATTAATGCCCCAGGCGATATCCTGGGGATCACGAGCATTGACATGAACACCCGTAGGCCGCTCATCTCCTGGGTTCTTCACAATCTCTGCCAGACCGGATGTGCCGGAGGCGCCCACTACTGCCACCTTGCCCATGGCCGCCGCCTCGAGAGCGACTATGCCAAAGGGCTCATAGATGCTGGGAAATACGCACAGGTCCGCCAGAGCATAAGTGAGCATCTTCTCTTCGCCGTCCAGAAAATCAGTGACCAGCGTGACGCAGCCAAGCCGCTTTGCCTCCGATGCCGCCCAGCTCTCCAGGCTGCCTTTGCCCACTACCAGCAGCTTCACCCTGGGATGCTTTGCCAAGACCTGTGGGATGGCAGAAAAGAGCTGTACAACCCCTTTTACACTCTCCAGCCGACCCATGAAGAGGACGATGAGATCATCCGGCGCAAAGCCGTATCTCTCCTTCAACTCCGCCAAGCGCTTGGCATCTGCCCGGTCGGGATTGAAAAATGAGGCGTCCACACCATGGTAGCAGACGCGAACCTTTTCCTGGCTGACTCCCAGGCCGACCAACTGCTGCTTCATGGCCTGTGAAACGGTAATGACCAGATCTGCTACTTCGGCGCCCATCTTTTCCAGAGTCACGAGCTGCGGATTAGGAGTATCCGTTCGACCGATCTCCAGGCCATGTACGTGATAGATCATGGGAATTCCTTCCCTCTTAACAGCCATAGCGCCCAGCAAGCCGAGCCAGTCGTGGGCTACACAGAGATGGAAAGGTCCATTCTCCATAACGCTTGCCGCACACAGCTGGTTTAGACTGATGAGATCCTCAAGGAAACGCAGTCCTTCTCCCCAGGAGAGAGTCTGGATAGAGAAGAATACATCAAGCCCGTCCCGGATGGGAACGGGATACATTCTGAATACTTCGACCCCGTTCATCTCCTGATATCGTTTCAGTTTGCCGTCTCCCAGGGTAAATACCGAGATACTCTCACCCAGGCGGACCATTTCGCGGGATATTTCATCGACGTACACACCCAGGCCGCCGAAGATCCTGGGCGGAAACTCCAGGCTCAAGTAGGCAATTCTCATTATTTTCTCACATCCAGGCTAAGCTACCAGATTCTTGTAATACTCCAGTACCGGCTCCTTCCAGCTAAACTGCCTAGCCAAAGAGAATGACTCTTCGCAGAGCAGCCGGTATTTGACCTCATCATCCAGATAGGTCCAGGTGAAGTAGTCCAGAGCCAGGGCATAATCCAGTACGGTCTCCTGGCGCTGCGCCTCAATGTTGTCCACAATTACCACGCCCCCCAGGCCCGGCACGCGACGTTTGATCTTCTTTAGAGCATCGCTGTATCCTGCCGCCCGACTGACGATATTGGGTGTGCCTTCCCGGCCTGCTTCCAGGGCGGTGAGAAGAAAGGGCTCATATTGAGAGGGAAATATCCCGGCAACGCAGCCGGCCATGATCTCATCCACGCTCATTCCCAGGCCGCCGTCATCCGGTCCCACCCACTGAGGATAGAGCAATGCTGCGACCATTCGTTTGCCGGAGATCAGCTCGGATTCATCCAGGCCGCGCTCCTTGATCATATTCTCCAGGCGAATCTCCTCACCCACTAAAACCTCCGGCGTGAGGTTAATGGGAAATCCATCAGGCAGTTTCTCCTTATCTTTGGGACCGTGCGAGGCTATAAGGAAGCATACCACCCTGGTCTCCTCGGCATGACGCTGACCGGTCAATCTATGCTTGAGCAGGTGGTCTTGAAGCACCAGGGCATCAAGAAGATGAATGTACCCTTTATTCTCGATCTCTATGCGGGAGATGGTGAAGACCGGAATTAAGTTCTCGGATTTTACGCATTTACCATCGCAGTATTTGTAGAGGTTTTCAGTTAAAAATTGCTGAATCCTGGCACGACAGCGTTCTTTCTTATCCCAGTCGATCTCCTGTGTCTCAACGTCAATTCCATTTCTGATGACAATGCCCTTCAAGCGGTAAAAGAGCATGGCTTCTTTCATGGTCGAATCGCCCACGAATGTAACGGCATCGGCATAGCGTGCCAGAGCCTCTAAGGTAGCAAAGCCGAGGGGTGTGCCCGGCTCCATCTTTGAGTCGCTTTGGGCGATCTTTTGCAGAGACTTATAGCCTGCCGTGCGACCGGGAACGGTAGCGTGCAATGTGCAGACCATTCTAACAGGAACTCCCAATTTCTTGAGCCTGGCTGCCGCATAGAAGACTCCAAACTCATGGCAGTGCATGCAAACTCTAACTTTGGGCATTACCGACTTGGCAAATTCCGAGACTGCCCTGTCAGTGTACTTTTGCGCCATCTCTTCCGGTGCGCGGGCCAGACCCCTAACCAGCTCAGATACGGCATAGGAGAGATTTAGGTAGTGGTTGTACTCCGAGCCATAGTGAGCTCTCTCAAAGTTCATGGAATCAAGGCCCACCAAATCAAATGCCTCGGTCTTGATGGCGTTATTCTGTGTCATCTCCAGATTATTCCAGCGCACCATATGGGACTGATAATAATTGGTATTAAAGAGCACATAGCCGACAGGAACGCCTTCTACTATTCTTTGCCCGGTGACGGTCTCAATGCCGGACGCATTCAGTGCTGCCAGAACGTCCCTTAGCTGCGGCCCCATCTCCAGTTTCTCGAATCCAGTGAGATCTGTGACCCGGTTTCTGCCTGTATTCCAGTCTGAACCGGAGGTAACATAGTTGGGACCTGCCACCAGAATATGCAGGCCGCTTTCAATATCGCCTTGTGCTACGAGCCGGGCCAGCATTGTAGCCTCTGCATCCACCACATTCCAGATGCCGCCCATCTTATTCGAGACGGGACCTGCTTCCTCTGCCGCCAGGACGATCCATCTTTCTATCATTTTTTTGCACCTTCTGATTTCCCGATCTTCACCTACTCATCCGATCAGGAATAAGGCGAGAGCGAGGATACAGCGATTCCCTCGTCGGTGATGTCCAAGACCCTGATGCTATTGGCAATCTTCGAGCCGCGCATCTTCATAATATATATCGACCTGATTAATGTATTGCCGATGCGCTCACGGCTGAGCATAGTGGCCGAGTCGGCTCCGTACTCCAGGAACTGGTTGGTACCAAAAGCCGTGCCGATAGTCACCAGGGATGTGACGCCGCTGGCTCGAATGGTGCCGAAGAGATCATCGGTCAGAGAGCGAACCTTGAATGGGGCCTCCACAGCCATAAAGAAGGCAGTGAGATCGTCGATGAAAAGCCGGTCGGGCTTTACCTCCTCCAGCTTTCTCTCTACCAGCTTTCTGAAGTTTATAAGAAAATCCACCGGATCGACATCGATGCTCTTTTGCAGGCGCAAAACCGGATCGGTTACATCGACAATAGCCAGTTTTCCATCGTTTTCCAGTTTAGTGAAATCCCAGCCAAAAGAGGACATCATCTCTCGCTTCAGGTACTCTGCACTCTCGGAAGGAGTGATGATCATTCCCTTCTCACCCATCTTAATGCCGTAATTTATAAACTGGCAGGCAAAGACGGTCTTGCCCGTACCGGAAGACCCGGTGACGGTGTTTACTGTCCCTTTGTGAAAACCGCCATCAACCAGTTCGTCATATCCAGGTACGCCTGACTTGGACCTGGGAAATTTGCTGCTTTGTAATGCCAAAACCATCTCGCTCCATCACACTAAATTTCGCTGCGATTTGCAGCTACGGATGTCTTTTATTTCGCTACTAAGGTAATTAGGTCTTTCGGTATGCCAATTCAGTTCTTTCATCTACATCGTCATCGAAAATATTATCTACTCTAGACACTTCTTCGTTCCTATGAGAGGGATCTGCATAGTTTTTATTCTCATGCTGGTATTGATGGTACCCACACAATGTCAGCCAACTGCTAATACCTGGACCCTCAGCGGCTTTGATCTTGATAATTCAGCCCAATACAACAAGGCCCTTAACACAGCGCTCGATTTCTACAATCAGTGCAAATACAACGAGGCCATCAACGCTTACGATGCAGCGATCAAGCTAGATCCCAACAGTACCCAGACCTGGCAGGCCTGGAATGGCAAAGGCGATGCACTCTATGGCCTGGGCAAATACGACCAGGCCATTTTAGCATATGATAAAGCCATAGAGCTATGGCCAAATAATGCCATCCCCTGGGCTTACAAAGGCGATGCTCTAAAGGCACTTGGTCGAACTAACGAGTCCGATGCGGCCTATACCAGGGCAAAGGAGCTGGGATTTGGCGGCTCTACCTGGAGGCCTGCGACCATTACACTAAATGGCCGTCCGATTGCTACACCTGGCACAAACTTAACCACGAGCATCAATGAAGGCCTTGAGCTCTACAATCAAGGCAAGTACGATGAGGCCATTACCGCTTACGATGAGGCTATCAGGTTGGATCCCTACAATGCCGACATCTGGCAGGCCTGGAACGGCAAAGCTGATGCTCTAAAGGCCCTGGGCAGCGAAGAGTCTGAGGTGGCCGAGACTACGGCAACACGGATGCACTCTTTGATCAACACGACCACCAGCAGCCCAAGTGCCACACCTGTCACCCACATTCTTGATCACTGCATGGCAAGCAGTGTTGACGAATCCAATCATATTCCGATCACAAGAACCTACAATTTCACCACTGCCGACAGTAAGGCTTACTCCTGGGTGAGCCTCGCAAATATTGCCCCCGGCAGAGTAGAATGGTATTGGTATTCACCGGATGGCAACCTATACAAGACAGGTTCTGCGGATATTCCTACCAATCCCAACGGTGATCATTGGCCCACTTACAATATCTGGTATTATATCGATATTGCAGATATACCAGATGAGCCTTACCTGTCAGGAAACTGGAAGGTAAATGTCTACCTGATCGGTCCTACCTATGTAACGCAATTGACGGAACAATTTACTCTCGAAAACGGTTATGAGGAACAGACATCCAGCACCAGCATTCTTGATCATAGCACGGCCAGCAACATTGACGAGGCCACCCGCAGCCCGATCACAAGAACGGACAGATTCTTCCTTAGTACCGACAGCAAGGTCTACTCCTGGGTGAGCCTCGCCAATGCAGGACCTGCTTCATTCTATTGGTACTGGTATTCTCCAGATGGCAGCTCGTATAGAGTTGGCCCCATTGATATACCCCCCAATCCAAGCGGAGGTTATTGGCCATCCTACAATATCTGGTGTTCCATAGACACCCGCACCTTGTATGGAGATACGTGGGACCTGGAACTTCCGTCTGACGAATTTCATGTAGATGTTACCCGAAATGATCGTCAGATCCTGACGGAGTATTTTACGGTGGATGAATAGGAGAGGAACTGAGCTCGTTGCAGAGATTATTAGGATTTCCAACTCATTAGATGGTACGCGATGGACTACACCGCATCTTAAGTCGTGATATAACCGTGATGTGGTCAAGAAGAGACCGAAGCGAATCCTCAAAATTGCTGCCTATATGGACATGTTGGGATGCGACAAATATTCACTAATGGGAAGGATGTTGCTTGCCCGAGCTGATTGCACGCCCTAGGTAAAATCAAACTGCGTGCGGCCACCCCACCCTAAAGGGATGGGGTATGCTTCGGGCCGCACGCACGCCCAGTTAGCTGGAGATCAGAAATCATCGAGCCTTCTTTGCCCAGATTCCTTTGATCTGCAAAATTGCGATTCTGCTTTTGTTTTCCCCTGAGATTCCTTAATATAGTGCTTTATTGTGTCAGCAGTCACATTTCCGACGGATCGAAAGAATTTGCCACTTGACCACAAGCTTCCGCCCCAATATCTTTTTTTCAATTCGGGATGAAGCTTGAACATTCTATATGAACTACCTCCTTTCAAAAATTGAACGACTCTTGATAGAGAAGAGCTCGGGTGGAATTCCAGAAACAAGTGAACATGATCGTCTACAATTTCCATTGCATGAATTTTATAGCCTTGCTCCATGCAAATATTGATGAGAATTAGCTCGCAATCCTTTTTAACTCGCTTATCATAGAATATCTTGTATCGATACTTTGGCACCAGTACGATGTGGTAGGTAATTTGACCATAGCCATGGCTAAAACTGCGCAATTCCAACGCTTATCACATCCTAGCCATAGGTGGGTGGCACCACCTGTGGCTAAAGTGCCAAATACGATTTCATTTTAAAAGAAGCAACGGTTGATCGATATGAATTAACGCAAAAAACGGCGAGGGTTCACTTCATCCCCAACCTGAAGGTTGGGGTATTCGTGACCCTCCGCACTCCAGATGTAATAAAAGCGATGACCCTCGTGAAACCTAGCTCTTCTTGAGTCGTTGCAGTTGACTGGTATGATGCGATTTAGATGAAAAAACCGCGTTTCCATTACCAGCAACCTAACGTCCCGACCGGGATTCGAACCCGGGTTGAAGGCTCTCTGCGCTTTTTGGCTCCGCAGGCCTCCGGGATGTCCACTACCCCATCGGGACAAAACATCCCTCATGGCATGCTTCAGGTAATTAAGCTTGTTGGCCAGATCCCCGGGTTTGGGCGGTACGAATGGCTCGCAGAAAGTCTATCTTCCTAAACTCCGGCCAGTAGGGCGCGCAAAAGTATGCGGCGCACTCATTGCCGTTAGCCTGCCAGGGCAGGAAGTTGGAGGTGCGACAGTCCCCGCCCGTCCTGATAATCAGATCCACTTTTGGCACGGAGGTTCCATCTTGCGGATAGAGATGTTGGGCGATCAGATTCTCATCTACCTCTGCCGCCCTTATCATTCCCTCGGAAACCTGGCGCGCCAGGGATCGCGCCGCGTCAACCAGTTCGCGCTGTCCGCCGTAAGCCAGGGCCACGTTCAGGTACATGGTCGCATATTTTCGCGTGGCCTCCTCTGTGCGACTGATCTGTTCTTGCAGGTCTTGCGGCAGCATCTCCACTCTGCCTATGGCCCTCACCCGAACACCATTGGCATGAATCTTTTTGGAGTTGCACAGCTCCATAAACTTGTTTTTGATCAGATCAAAGAGATAGCGCTTCTCTGTATCATCCCTATTGAAGTTCTCAGTAGAAAAAGCATAAAGAGTGAGATGTTTGATGCCGACCTCCAGGCACCAATCCGAGACCTTCTCCGAGGTGTCGGCTCCAAGACTGTGCCCCAGGAATCGAGAAAGGCCTTTTTGCTGGGCATATCTGCGGTTTCCATCCTGGATAATGGCCACATGCTCCACCGGAACTCCGGCAAGAATGCGTGACTTTAAGAGCCGCTCATAAAAGATGTAGGCAGGGTTTCTCAAGATGAAACTCATTCGTTTAATTAGCTTCGCGAATTACTATTTAAATAATTCCTTTGCTCAGGACAAATATGAATTTGCCATTCTCTTCCCAAGGGCAAGATACAAATAGCTGATGACTTACTTGCATACCTTCAGGGCCTGTGGTCTAGCTGGTTATGACATCGCCTTCACACGGCGGGGATCACGCGTTCGAATCGCGTCGGGCCCATTTGTATTTTGGCCGACACAAGCTTTAACTATTTAAGCGTAGTTTTTAGCGCAAGGGCGAAAGAAATACTTTGGCTACTCGGGGCAAGCGGCCCCGAAGATTCCATGAATATTAGGTCCATAATTATTATTTGAGGTGATAAGCTGTATAATAGAGGTCGTGGCAGGGAAGAAGAAGGAGCTGTAATTACCAGGGTCCGTCTCCCCCGCAAACAGGATCGAGAAATATTCGGTCATGTGGAAAGTCTGCTTGGAGCTAATCGCATTAAAGTGAGATGCATCGATGGCGTTACCAGGATGGGCCGCATACCTGGCAAGATGAAGAAGAGAATCTGGATCAGACAGGGTGATGTGGTCATTGTCATTCCCTGGGAAATCGAGAATGAAAAAGCCGATGTAGTCTGGAGATACACCGGTCCCCAGGTGGACTGGCTGCAACGTAAGGGATTCCTGAAAGGAACCTCTTGATGGGAATCTTCTTGAAAGGCACATTATGAGCAGGCGTACCAAGGACGAAGATTTCGATACCAAGATCGATGTTATTCGTACCAGGATTAAGGACTCCGATGATTTAAACGTCCAGGATGCGGTGTTCGATAAGCGCACTCTTATGGACCTTTACAGCTTGGCCAGCAAGGGCGTAATTGATGCTCTGGGTGGGTCCATCTGCACCGGCAAAGAAGCCAACATTTTTAGGGCCATCGTGGGCGAAAAAGAGCTGGCCCTGAAGATTTATCGCATCTCTACCAGTAATTTCAATGTAATGCAGGATTACTTGCATGGCGATCCGAGATTTGGAAATGTAAAGGGCACAAAGAGATCTATCGTCGCTGCCTGGACCAGAAAGGAATTTCGAAATCTGACACGTGCGCAGGAGGTAGGTATAGCCGTACCTCATCCCATAGCCATGAGAGAAAACATACTGGTTATGGATCTTATAGGCAAAGGCGAGAATGTTGCTCCCCAGCTAAAAGACGTGGAACTGGAGACGGAGGACGCCAAGCGGATTTTTGATAAAATCGTGGAATATATCTCTGTGCTCTATAATCGCGCACAGCTCGTTCATGCCGATCTGAGCGAGTTTAATATACTCTATGACGAAGGCGATCCTGTGATAATAGATATGGGGCAGTCTGTCACGCTGGACCATCCCATGGCCAGAAGATTTCTGGAGCGCGATATAGCCAACGTGGCCCACTATTTTAAGAAAAAATATGATGTGGGCTCTCCAGAAGAGATCTGGGAGAAGCTACGCAAAGACAAAGAAGAGATCGAAGAGATAAACAAAAAAGAAGGCTGATTAAATTGGATATCAAGATTCCAGAGGAGCGCGTAGGTGTGCTGGTGGGACCGGGCGGGTCCATGAAACGCTTTATCGAAGAGAAGACCAAGACCACCCTTGAGATAGACAGCGAGACCGGTGCGGTCTCCATTGCATCGGCAGAGGACCCATTGCAGGGCCTGCGAGTATTAGACCTGGTAAAGGCTATCGGAAGGGGCTTCTCACCGGAGAGAGCTCTGTCCATTCTTGATGACGAGATGTTGATGCTCGATGTGATGGACCTATCCAAGATGGCAGGCACCAAGAGCGATATGGAACGCATCAAGGGCCGCATCATCGGCAAAGACGGACGGTCGCGCGAGATCATGGAGAGGCTCTCCGGCGCCAAGGTATCTGTTTACGGCAAGACAGTAGCCATATTGGGCAATCCGGAGCAGATGCGAGTGGCGCGTACAGCCATTGAGATGCTGCTTGATGGTGCTCCGCATGGGAATGTCTATAGCTTCCTGGAGAAGAAACATCAAGAGCTGGCCAAGGGAGAACTGAGGGAGCAAGGCTTACTCTGAGGATTGGATTTTTTGTCCTTGCAGTTTCAGCTGGAATTCGTTGATTGGCTGCTCATAGCTGTGGCACTGATCGGCCTGTATTCCATTCTACTCTTGCCTCTGAAAGATAGCGAAAAATGGAAAAGCCGGGGAATCTCAGTAGGAAGCTTGTTTGGCATTCCTCTCGCTATATTCTTGCGTACCACCAGGGGCCTGAATCTTCTAGACAATCTGGCCCGTCCCAAGAGTTTCTGGAGGATTGTGGCCTCTGCCGGCATACCACTGGTCGTCTTGAGCATGACCTATTTTTTGATACTGGTTCTGGCCATGACCTATTTTATGATTCAGGAGCCGCCCATGCCCAGCAGCTATAATGCTCCGAGAAACATTCTCCTCATTCCCGGCTTAAATGAGTACATACCCTTCGTTTGGGGCTGGATTGCGCTCTTTGTGACCATGGTGGTGCACGAGTTCGCGCACGGCATACTCAGCCGTGTCGAGGGCGTGCGCGTCAAGTCTATGGGAATTGTCGCCGTTTTATTTGCCCCAATAGCAGCTTTTGTGGAACCGGATGATGTGGACCTCTTCGGCAGCAAAGATGTACCGGCAAAGGTAAGCAAGGGTGCAAGAATCAGGATCCTATCGGCGGGCGTCATCTCCAATTTCATTGTGGCAGCGGTGGCTATGGCCCTCTTCTTCGGGCCGGTTATCGGTGCCATATCACCCATGGACAAGCTGATCGCAGTCGATGTTCAGGATGGCTCAGCTGCAGATAAGGCTGGTTTTGAGAGTGGCATGGTGCTATTGGATGTAAATGGCAACAAAGATAGCAATCTCGAGCAGCTTTACAGCCATCTGGGCAGTTCTACGAACAACGTAAATGTGTTTTTTGACGACAGAGAAGAGATCTTGCCACTCTCCGGCGAGCCTATGCGTGGCATCATGGTTGCATCTACCTTCAAGGGCTCGTCCGCCGAATCTTCCGGCCTTCCTTCCAAGAGCTTGATTACAGAAATTGACGGGATAAAGATCGTAAATCTGGAGGGCTTTCGAAAGCTGATGAACACCACTCACCCCGGCCAAATCATCGCCATTACAACCGGCCAGGGGAATACCTACCAGGTCAATTTGACTAAGAAAGAGACCGGGGCCAAGGAAGATAGCGGTGGATTCATAGGCATCGGCATCTCCGGGAATGCGGTTTTATCAGGAGGCGCACTCTTTCAGGAGGTTCCTGCCAGGCAATTCTTGCAGACACTCAAGGATATACCCAGCATGGGCATAACGGGTTTCCACTTAATGCTCAGCCTGCCTTTTTCGGGTATACCGGGATTCACCCAGAAGGGCTTTCCCGGTTTTAGCGGCTGGCTGACTGCCGTCTTTGAACCCAGTGGATGGGCTGAGCCTCTGGGCGGCAAATTATTCTGGATTGCCAATCTCCTGCTCTGGATCGGCTGGATCAACCTTTATGCCGGCCTGTTCAACTGCCTTCCCGCGGTGCCATTGGATGGCGGACACATCTTCAGGGATCTGGTGCAGTCCGGCTTTGAGAAGATTGTCCGGCCCAAAGAGGCAGAAAGATTCACCAAGACCACAGTGGCCATTCTCACCTGGTTGGTGCTGACATCCCTGCTTATAACCCTGGTCGCGCCATTCACCAATTGGCTGACTATTTGAGTTCCTTTTTTTTCGACACGTTAGTTTTAAACCTATTAGGATAAAACAGAATAAAATGACTACAATGGCAACAATGGCAATTGCTGGCAGGTAAGGTAACCTTATGAGAAAAAGCGCGGTTTGGCATTTAGCGGTCCTGGTGGCCCTGGCAGTCCTACTGGCAATGGCGGGCACTGCCCATTCTTCGGAGATTGCAGACCTCTACTCCAACATCGAATCCGCAGATGTTACGGTGGAAGGAAACGTGGCCGGCATGGCTTTGCAGCTGGATCTGATCGATGATGGAAGGCTGCTCACCAGCCGGAATCTGTCGCTGGATGGTGCAGGTACCTGGATCGTTCGCTGGCCGAAGCTATTAGCCGAGAAAGGCAGCTATGATGTCTGCGCGCTCTTAATAAAGAACGGGACAACCGTCTCCAGGAAATGTTACAACTTCTTTTACGGTGGAGTGGAGCCCATAAGGTTTGATGTGCGCGATTTTCGGGCCGATTCTCGGGGCATGCACCTTGCCATAAGTGCCAGTGATCCTACCGTCGTGGATATTTACTACATGCTGATAGATGGGAACAAGGCAGCTTATATCACCCGAGAGCAGGTGGTACCGATCTCAGGAAGCTTTGCAATGCCGATTACCAAAGACTATGCTTGGAAGCAGATCCTGGAAAGCGGACATGAGTATGCCGGCAGGGTGAAGATCGTTGAATTGAATCACAACCAAACAAGGTCTTTCATGAACTCCTTTTTGGCTGTGGATGATGCCAAGATCACCGAGACCTACCAGGATGAGACCGGTGCCAGCGCTACAGTCATAGGCAACTCTCGCGTTCCCTTTGAAGGATCTTTGCGCTTTATTCTATCTCAAAACGGCAAAGTTCTCAATACCACCGAGAAGACAACGCCGGTGCTTCTTACGGGAGACGATGAGACGGTAGAGATTACCTGGAATAAGACTCTCGAGCCGGGCATTTATATGCTGCGCACGGTTTTACTCGACCAGGGCGGCGCAGTTATGGATTTGGAGGAGAATGTGATTGAAGCCAAGCCACTGGTGAGGAGCAATGCCACAGATACGGCAAAGAAGGCAAGCTTTCCGGCTGGGGCTGCAGCATTAGCAATGCTCATGATTGTATTTCTTAGGAGAAAGAGATGAATACCATGCAAAAAAACCTTGTTAGTCTTATCTGCATGCTAGCGCTGCTGGTATTTTTAATGCCGGCCACAACTGCAGAAGAAAGTCAGAATGCCACCGCGAACACAACGCAAAACGGGACACAAAACGCCACGACCAGCATCATGCTAAATGCGACAACGAATCTCACTGAGAGCCTGGTGCCGGCTGCTACCCCCAATGCTACAATAACCAAGCCTGCAGATGATAGCCCAGAAAGCGCCCCCGCCGCCACCCAATTGGGTACTGGAAACGCCCCCACTCACAGCAAGGTTCTTCGGGCAGGCTTCGAGAAGACCAAGCCCGTAAACAATCTGGATGTGTACGGCAACAAATCCACATACAATATACCATTTCGTGCATCCCAAAGCGCCCCATTTGATGTAAGCTCGCGCCTGGGAAATGTATCTCAATTCACCTATAACACCGACAATTATAAGCCCCTTTACAATATCAGTCAATACTCAAGAACCAAGCCCCTTTACGAAGTACCCGGCACTATTTCGTCCAAACCGGTTTACAGCATCTCCGGCTATCCCAATATCAAGACTGTAAATAGCATACCTTGATGGAAAAAGAAGAAAAATGCCATAAAGGTAATCGAAGAGAGGATCCTCGAAAGGAAAGCTCTCAGACCTTTCAGAGGAACCTTTGAATTTTTGCAGCCAATGCCGGCTTGGGATAGGCCCCCACTAGCTTATCGATGAGTTTGCCATCCTTGAAGACCATCAGAGTAGGAATCGCCGAGATCCTGTACTTGTTGGCGGTTTGCATATTCTCATCGATGTTCAGCTTGCCGAAGACGACCTTTCCCTTCATCTCCTTAGCGAGTTGCTCGATAATCGGCCCGATGGTGCGACATGGTCCGCACCACTCCGCCCAGCAGTCCAGGATGAAGATAGGATACTGGCTGGCTGCTGCATCAATAGTCGCGTCAGTGACAACGACGGGTTTATCAGGCAGCTCTACGGTCGGTTTAGCGGGTGCGCTCATCTCTTTTTTCATCTGCTCCATTTTCTTCCTCTTTATCTCTTCCAACTCGTCCAAGCTCAATCCTCCAATCTTTCTTTGGCCTTGACTATGAGGGATTTGAAGTAGCCCAGATCTACGGGCATAATCTCGAAGGGCAGGTTAGTGAAATCAAAGAATTCCAATAGCTCTTCCTCGCGTTCTTGCGCATCTTTCAGAGTGTCGAGGTAAACAAATCCCCGAAATGAGCCCATCTGCATCCTGGCTGCCTCCTGGTCCCAGTTCAGGCGGCGGAAGATGTCCTTCCAGGCATCCAGCCAGCCGGGAGAGAGGTAGAAGAAGAGCCCATCCCTGGCCTTCGTCTCCATTCCCTTGCGGGTGATGAAGGCGTCCACACAATTCTGGCACGCTACAAGCGACGCATGGTAGGGCCTTAAGATTTCTTCAATATTTGGGTGGCACTGGCCGTATACTACTATCATGCCCTCATTTCCATTTTTCCGGCACTTCTCCAGCTCTGCCACCAGAGCTCCTTTGAGATCGTCGAAGTCTACGTGCAGGCCTGCTCCCAGATAGTGGGCCTCAAAGGGAAATCCCAGCTCTCTGCGCAGAGCTTCGATCTCCTTTTCAAAGATGCCGCAAGCAATGATTGCATACATAACTAAGGTGACGTTATGGCAGCAATAGGATATATCTGTGATCCTTCAGAGATGCAAGGAGGAGCTTTCCCTTACCAAGGATGACCTGATGGAGCTGGAAACCGCAAGAGAGAAGGCATGGAGCGAGACGCGAAAGAAATACGGCCTGTAGTCAATATAAATCTCGGAGGAATCAGCGTCTGCCATTTTCAGCATCGGAAATCAGACTGCTACTTCTACGATTCTACCAGGAGCGCCCAGCAGCCTCGTTCGCTCTTCCGCCAGAGACTGCACGCAGCCTTCTATCACCTCTTTGATGTTCTCCAAGGCTTCTTCCAATGCTATCGCCCTGGGAGCGGCATCCGGGAAGTGCCGGGCAGCTTACTATGTAGCCACCATCTTCTGCTTCCTAAAGAACAACCATGAAATTCATGTATGCAGCCCACTTCACAATCCTTTTTCAGCAACCTCTTTTATCATGGCATCAACGTTTTCCAGAGCTTTTTCGGCCTCTTCGATTTTGATATGAGGCTTCAGCTTCGTAATCAAGATTGCTCGTGAATTTCCTGCACATTTCTCGTTGAGTGTGACGTAAAGGGCAGTGGCCAGACGCTCCAGCTCTGCAACACCTATCTTCCCGATCTTCTCGGCAACAAATTGCGCTCTTTCGGCGTATTTCTCCTGCGTCTTAGGGTACTGATTCAGGAAATTCTGGCCTGTTTTTGTAGGGATAAGGCTTGGCCCGTAGGGACGACGCAATTTATACTCAAGCAGGTTATCCGCCCGCATGGCGGTGACTGCATCGGCCAGATCGAATGAGTAAGGTCCATGCTTGTAGAGTATGAACTCGAGATTCATTGGTACATCCAGCAGTTCTTGCAGGAGATACACAGATTTCTGGATGTGAGTCTCGCCGCACCAACTGCCTTTTGCTCTCATCTCATTCATCAGCGAGAGCAAAATGGCGTCTCGCTGCATTTGTTTTAACATTCAAAGGGACAAGTGAGTTAATGCCATAAAAGCTCACCGCGTGCCGGGCGAAAGTATTCTTCTTGCGGAGTAATCCCGGAAATGCAAAATGATGCGAGCGGCTACTTCAAAGCTCGCCCCGAAAGGCCCTCTCCAGCACAGCCGGCAGGAGCGCATCCAGGGCGGCGGCGGTCTCGGACTGGTGGCGCTTGAGAGCGTCGGTCATGTGCCAAGTCGTCGTTGCTCCTCGTTCGGAGCCCCGTCCGTCAACCATTTTGTCGGCGTCTCGTCATCATTAACAGGATTTACCCACAGAATGTCCCTCAGCTCGCCCACCTGGATTGAGACTTCAGAAAAATAGTTTCTGGCAGTATCGTCCAGAGAAATAACACGTTTGTCTGTTGTTTTTGCAGCTTGTATGAGATGAAGATCCTTCTTCATAGCGCAAAGTGCCTTTTCAGTTTGACTTGCTCTTTCAATCTTCAGGCAAAATACGTCATCATGATCGACATTTGGCCGATCGACTCTTCTCTTGGCATTCATGCTTCTTCGCCAGCGGCGAGCAAAGGGATGAGAATGTATATCCCATTCAGCACCGATCTCTCGCGTCATCACCAAGCGATGGTATGTATCATCAATCATAATCCTCAGGAAGGCCTGGCACCGTTCTCCCCGCACACCTCTCTCGCCAGTAGATGTAGCAACGGAGGCGTCAATGACCAACCGCTTTGAATCCCCAGATGACATCAATTGGACTCCAGTCTCGTTTCCGCGGCATGAATATAACGAGTATCTGCGTCCATCTCCGCCGAGGAGAAATCCTCCGGCCAATCGCCAAAGGCACCTGCTTTGTCTAAGTCAGCGCTGGAGACTTCTGTAATGCCGTCCTCCGGCCTTCTCTTAAACCAATGAAGCTTGACCTTATCTGGAGAGAGCTTGCCTTCGGCTACAAGAGATTGAACGCCCAGGAGCAATAGGGAACTATGTGTTTCCGCCACGACTCGGACGCCCCGGTTAGCAGCCTCCGCCAGGATCTGAGCCATTGCCATCTGGGCGCGCGGGTGCAGGTGAATCTCGGGCTGTTCGATGTAGACCATCTGGCCAGGCTCTGCTGCAAGAAGTGCGACAAGAATCGGCAAGGTTTGGGATACACCAAATCCAACATCTGCAATGCTAACTAAATCATTGGTATCTTTTCCTTCTTGATGAATGAGACGGCCGACCATCACCTCAAAACTCACATCATCGACCTGTCTTGAGCCGACCTTCCAGGTCAAACCCAGTAATTCAAGGGCAGCTCCCATATAATTGAGTCGTGGATCTTTGGTTGATTGCCAGTTGTGAATTATACTGGCGGCATAAATCTCAAAGGTTCCTGGAAACCTGGGGCCAACAGAGGTCCTTTTATAGTTTCTTTCGGGGTTGCCTCGCAGTGCGGGCAAATGAACGAGACTTAAAATCGACCCAAAAAAATTTAATCTTAAATTACAATCACGAAAACTTAATACTATATCTCCTCTCAATTTTTGCTCCAAAAAGCATCTATCCCGTTCTATTTTAAGAGAGCCCCTAAGAAACTCTGACTTTTTATTTTGATAATCTTTAGGCAATCCTCTCTCCTGTTGATGAGATATAATCACGTCTCGTGTCATTTCAGGCCGTAGGATGGTGGTCTTGCTATTAACTTTATATGATATTTCAGCGATCTCCATTCCTTCTTGCGCCTTGCGAATGAAGGTTTCGTAAAATGAAATCGCGCCATCGATCTCAAGCCCCACGCTAAATTGCCCCTGGTTTTGGCCACCCGATCGAGAAAGAAACTGATCTGCTGATGTGAAGCGAACATTGGGACCGTCAAGCAAGAGCGGGCCTGGATCGTAACTCGCTTCCAGAGTCTGCTTCATCATCAAGAGCGGCTGCATTATGCTCGACTTACCTGAGCTGTTAGCACCTGCCAATATCGTCAGAGGGCGAATTTCAAGGGAGCATTCTTCAGCCAGGGACTTAAAACCCTTCACAGAGATGCGCGTGATTCCTTCAACCATGAGATCCTCGTAATAGTATCATCAAATGCAAGATGTAAGCTTTTTCCTCAAAGCTCGCCCCGAAAGGCCCTCTCCAGTACAGCCGGAAGGAGCGCGTCCAGCTCGGCGGCGGTCTGTGCCTGGTGGCGCTTGAGGGCGTCGAGCCTTATATTTCTCTCTTTTCAAGATCTCTCAAGCTGTCTGCATAGGCCTTCCACTCAATAAAATCGTCCCAGCGCTCGAAGTCCTCCGGAAGGCGTGCTATTCGATCCTCGAATGCTTTGAGGCCGCAGCCGTACTTCCTCTTAAAGGAGTTGATTATTTCTTTGACAGGAGCCATCTGTGAGATGAGCTTTAGCCTTTCAAATGTCTTTATGTCATCGACTGTGATGACGATGCTGGCATCTTCACTCATCATGGATATTTCAGTCCTCATGGTTATATATCCGCATCTTGGCCTAGAGCTCGCCCCGAAAGGCCCTCTCCAGCACAGCTGGCAGGAGCGCATCCAGGGCGGCGGCGGTCTTGCCATGTTGGCGCTTGAGGGCGTGAAAGTCTTGTCCTTGGGATCATCGATGAGAATATTCCTGTCTGCCAGATAGAGAATTCTAGGGCGTCGCTTCTCGGCCCGCGCATTCCAGCCGGACTCCCAAAGCTTCCAGCAGATCTGGAAGGCCACGAAGGTCTTGCCGGTTCCCGTGGCCATGGTCAGAAGAACGCGCTTTTTGCCCTGCAGTATGGCCTCAATCGATCGATTGATAGCAATCTCCTGGTAGTAGCGAGCAGCCTTTCCCGGCGAGTGGTAGTAGGGGGATAGAATTCGTCCTTTGGTCTGCTCGTCCTCAATTTTTGATGCCCGGCAATATCGCGACCACAGCTCCTGCGGGGAAGGAAATGCTTCCCTAAAACATTCCTTTCCAGTGGTGAAGTCGAATTCGACGATACCTTCTCCGTTGGTGGCATAGGCGAATTTCAGCCCCAGCATCAGTGCATACTCTTTGGCTTGCTGCAGCCCTTCGCTTGGGCTCTTGTATTTTGCTTTAGCTTCGACAACGGCGATCTTGAAATCACGTGTAAAGCAAAGCAGGTAATCGGCACGCTTGCGGCTTTTTCGCCTGGGCTTATCGCCTACAACAAATATGCGGCCATCTGTATGAATTATTCGCTAGTATTTCAGTTTATCAGTATTTGTAGCACGTATACTAAATTTCACAAATTCATTATAATGGTTTGTATATTGTCATCGTTTTTAAATCAATTCGAGCTAAGTTGCAGCTTGTTTCGAGCAACGACGAAATTATGAAAAAATAATCAGATACTTACGTGCTGAGGCTGATAAAAAAACCATGACAGACGATCGTTATGAAAAGTTATGAATCTTTCATAAACAAACTTAAATAGAAAATATGCAGAATATGCATTGTGATCAAATCTTTGGGTGATTTCTGCTTTGAAGTATCTCATTAGAAACACCACACGAAAAGTACGTCAAGGAGAATAAAACTTGTTTAATACAGAATGCAAGAATGAAAAGGGAGAAGCTGAGATAGCCATTTGCCCGTTATGCGGCTTGCGGGTAGAATTTATTGGCGCACCAATGGTCAGGTGTTATTCGACCGGAGAAACGTACGAACGAACGAACGTGAGATGGATTAAGAAATCGAAGGTTCCAATAGAAACCGGATATGATGTGGAAAATATAAGAGGAAATGATAGCGTTCATGACTTTCTACCTAATGCACATAAGCAGGTCGACGAAATAGAGGCGTAAAAACAATTTTTATTGATAATATCTTAGAGATTCACGAGAAAGCAAAAAATTATACTGGCGTAAAATCGTTTATTCGCATGTATCGAGCAGGCCCTTCTTCTTTCCGCCCCTCTTATCACCGAGCTTGATTGGATCTACCTTCGCTTCTGGCTCATCCTTCTTCGGTTTCTTTTCTTCATGGTGCGTCAATTTACAGCCCCCATTTATTATAACTGCTGATCATAATTATAACTTACGGTTAACGATAGAAAAAAAATAGAAATTGATCAGAGGCTCTTCTGCTCCAGAATGCAGGTAGGATCCTCGGCCAATATGTCTCCATGATAGTGGTAAGCCTTCTGGCGGCATCCTCCGCACAAATCCAGGTACTGGCAACTTCCACAGGCGCCTTTGAGTCTGGACTTGATATCCCGCAGCCCCTGCAGCTCGGGTGTTGGATGATCTATCCAGATATCCCGGAAGGTACGCTCCCGCACATTGCCCACCACCACCTGAGGCATGAAATGACAGGGATGCACATCACCTCGCTGATTGATATTGGCAACCTTTACTCCCGTGGAGCAGCCTCCGGCATTGGTGAGCAGCTTTCTCACGTTCTCGCTGCGGGGATCATCCTTTAAGAGTTCCAGCAAATAGGCCCCATCCATAGGCGAGTCAGTGGTCAGAATCTCGATGTTTTCGCCTTTCAGCTCCTCTGCCGCCTCAGCCAGCAGACGGATAACGCTGCGTCTTTGTTCGGGCGTGACGTCCCTGTCGGCCATGCCCGCTCCCCGGCCCGTTGGGACAAGGTGATAAAGACAGAATCTGGGGATACCCTCCTGCAATGCCAGACTGAGCAGAGCAGGAACATCCTGCCAGTTGTCGCGTGTGAGTGTGATGCGTAGCCCGGTCTTCAGTCCGGCATCGCGGGCGTTTTTGATGCCCTGCAAGGCCCGGGCATGCGCTCCTGCCACGCCCCGAAAGGCATCGTGCTGCTCCGGCTTAGCCGCGTCCAGGCTCACTCCCACGTATCTGATCTTGGCCTCCGCCAGGAGCCTGGCCACCTCCGGGGTGATCAAGGTTCCATTGGTGGAGATGACAGTGCGTAGCCCCACCTCACGGGCATGGAAGGCCAGGGCGTAGAAATTGCGACTGAGAAGGGGCTCTCCTCCGGTAAAGATAAGGATGGGCACCTTCATATCCGCCAGTTCATCCACCAGATGTATGCCCTCTTCCAGAGACATCTCCTCCCGGGCCTCGCGGCTGGCATCCATGTAGCAATGCCGGCAGGCCAGATTGCAGTGCGCTGTCAAATTCCACATCACCACAGGTTTTGACTGGGCCGAGAACCGCAGCAAATCAGGCGGCAGATTCTGGCACGACTCAGAGGCGCGCAGTGCTTCCCAAACAGTGGCCTGATCCGCCAGGGCTTTGGAGAATATTATCATTTTATCGGGTCAACTCCCTCAAAACAGCAAGCATAGCTTCAAATGTGAAATTATCCGGCATTATGTCCACTTCCACCCCCAGCCGGGCCAGCTCATCTGCAGTGGGCTTGCCGATAGCAGCCACCGTGCCGGCAGCGAGCGCCAGACGAAGCTGCTTTTCCAGGCCCATCGCTCCTGCCCTTTCGATCAAAAAGCGAGCCGTCGATGAGCTGGTGAAGGCAAAGATGTCCACGCTATTCGCCCTCTTTATCAGCTCGTCCAGCAGGGGATCGCCGGATGGTACAACCTCGTAAAGGGCAATGTCATCAACATTAAGCCCCGCCGCTTTCAAGCCTTCCGAGAGGTAAAGGCTACCCTGAGCGCTGCGCAGGAAGAGAATGCTCCTGCATCTTGCCCGCAGCAATTTCTCCATTCCTTCCGAGCTGTACTCCTCAGGCACCAGGGCAGTCAAGCCCTGCACAGCCAGAGCCTGGGCAGTCTTGGGACCAATGGCCACGATCATCTTCTCCGCCAATGCCTTTCGAAGGTCGGGACTGTGCAGCGCCATATTCACGCCATTAGCGCTGGTAAAAGCCACGCATTCTGCTTTGCTTAGCCTCTCCAGCAGATCATCCGGCAGTGGTTTTTTCGCAAGAGCAATAGCTGGGGCAGAGATAGGTGAGAAACCGTAGCTTTCAGCAAGAGCTGCCGACTCCTTTTGCTGAGCAGCAGGCCGAAGAATGGCGATTCTCTTTTTTCCTAATTTCTCAGCCAGCAAGACCACCTCGCCTACTACCAATATTGCCGGCGACTCGATCCTTGCCTCTTTGGCCTTTTCTGCGATATCTGCCAGAGTTGCGCTAATCATCCTCTGCTCCGGCCAGCCGCCCTTTTCCACCATTGCCGCCGGAGTCTGGGGCGATTTTCCCGCTTCAATCAGGGCCGCTGCATTTTGCTCCAGACGGGAGACGCCCATCAGGACAACCAGAGTTCCGCCCAGGGCGGCAATGGCCGCCCAGTCCAATGGGGTCTCTTTTCCCGGCTCCTCGTGACCGGTGACAATGACCAGCGAAGAGGCCACACCCCGATGGGTCACGGGAATTCCAGCGAGCTCAGGAGCGGCAATGGAAGATGTCACACCGGGCACAACCTCAAAAGGTATGCCTTTTTCTTGCAAGGCCAGTGCCTCTTCCCCGCCCCGGCCAAAGAGGTAGGGGTCTCCACCCTTCAGCCGAACCACAATATTTCCGGCCTGCGCCTTCTCGATAAGAAGCGAATTGATTCCTTCCTGATTCAGCTTATGCCTGCCGGCATTCTTTCCTACGTCGATTAATTCCGCCTTTACTCCTTCCAGCATCCTGGGGTCAAGCAGCCTATCGAATAAGACCACATCCGCATCGCCTAGCAGCCTTTTCGCCTTCAAGGTCATGAGCTCGGGGTCACCAGGGCCGGCTCCCACCAGATATACTTTACCGCGTGCCAAATTCCTTCACCGCCTCGTCCACCAACTCTCTTCCCCCCATCTTCATGAGCCTATGCCCCATATCCTCTGCCCGGCTCAAAGGATCTTCTTCAAGTAAAGAGATATTCTCATCCAATCGCACAAACCTCTTGCCATCTAAGGAGAGGACCTCGGCCAGGACACGCACCTTTTCGCTGGAGACAACGGCGTGCACTGCCATGGGCACCACGCAGCCTCCGCCCACCGTTTCCAGGATCTTGCGCTCAATCATGGTCTCAGTTCTGGTGGGTGCATCATCCAGTAATCGGGAATAAGATTCTGCCTTTGACCCCTTCTTGGCCACGACGATTATGGTTCCCTGGTTGGCAGAGGGAACAAACCACTCATCATCCAGTCGCACGTAATTATTTTTCAGACCCATCCTCTCGAGGCCTGCTTTGGCAAGGACTATAGCATCATAGTTGCCCTCATCCAGTTTGCGCATCCTAGTCTGCAGATTTCCTCGCAAGTTAGATATATTGAGATCGGGCCGAGCCCTGCGAAGCTGCGCCGTGCGCCGCATGCTGGAAGTACCCACAATTGCACCTTCTTTCAGCTCTTCCAGGCGTTTTACTGATCCGTCCCGGCAAAGCATAATATCATAAGGCGAGTCGCGTTTCAAGATCGCGGAGATAATCAACTCTTCCGGCCTTTTTGTGGGGAGGTCCTTCATACTATGCACGGCCAGATCGATCTCGCCGCTTAGCATGCGCTCATCTATCTCCGCCACGAAGACGCCAAAACCGGTGAGCTGGTGCAAAGGCTTGTCCAGGAAGACATCCCCGCTGGTCTTGACCAGGGTCAGTTGCGTCTCTATGCCTTGAGACAGAAGCTCATCCTGCACAATTTGGGTCTGACGCATTGCCAGAGGGCTACCCCGGCTACCCACGATCAGCTTTTCAGACAGGATAGAGTTGCCTCCAGGGTGGTTTCTATGACTTGCGGGCTGTGAGCAGCCGAGATGAAATCGGTCTCATACTGGCTGGGAGTAAGGAAGATGCCGGCACTGAGCATGCGACGGAAGAAGGCCAGATAGCCATTCTTGTCACATTTGAGGGCCTGATTATAATCATGGGGCTCCTCCCCAAAGAAGATCTTGAACATGGAGGCTATGCCAACCACATGGTAGCCCAATCCCAGGTCGTCTACAATCTCCTGCAGCCCTTCTCTCATATGCTTTCCTGTGATATTGAGCTTCTCAAGAACCTTTTCCTTTTCCATGACGTCCAGGGTGGCCATGCCGCAGGCAAGTGAGACGGGACTGCCGTTGAAGGTTCCTGCCTGATAGATGCCCCCGCCGGGCGCCACCTGCTCCATTAGATCGCGCCGACCGCCAAAGATGCCCACCGGAAAGCCCCCACCAATGATCTTGCCCAGAGTGGTAAGATCCGGCATAACTCCGAAGAGCTCTTGCGCTCCGCCCAGTGACAGCCTGAAACCGGTTATCACCTCGTCGAAGATGAGAAGCACATCATGCTCCTTTGTGAGGCGGCGCACGCCCTCCAGGTAGCCAGGCTGGGGCAGGATAGGGCCGATATTGCCCAGGACAGGTTCCATGATCAGACAGGCTATCTGACCAGGATGGCTCGTGAGGACGCTCTCCAGGGCAGCCAGGTCGTTGTAGGGCACTTGCAAGGTATTCTTAGCCGTGTCAAAAGGCACGCCCTTTGAATCAGGAGTGCTCAGAGTCGTGGCCCCTGAACCGGCCTTCACCAGTACGCTGTCATGTGCTCCATGAAAGCCGCCCTCTATCTTGATGATTTTATCGCGACCCGTAGCGCCGCGCGCCACGCGAATGGCCGCCATGGTGGCTTCCGTGCCGGAGCTGACGAAACGGAGCATCTCCATGCTGGGATAGAGTCGAGATATTCTCTTTGCCGCCGCAACCTCCAGCAAGGAGGGAGTCCCATAGAGCCAGCCGCGGGTCATCTGATCGGCTACAGCCCGAACGATGGCCGGATGGCAGTGACCCAGGATCATGGGCCCATAAGCCAGGCAGTAATCGATATACCGGTTCGCGTCCGCATCCCATAGATAGGGGCCATCTGCTCGGGCCGTGTAAAAGGGGCAGGGAGAGATGGCGCGCACAGGGCTGGATACGCCGCCGGGCATCAGCTTTTTGGCGCAATCAAAGAGCCGGATGGATGAGTCAATTTGCATGAGAAGAGATACCCTGCGGGGCAGATTAATCAAACTTGCGAGCCAGCGCATCATCAGTATTCTTTATAAATCGTTATATACAGATGCCCATTCAATCCCCAGCATGCTGTTACTATTATTATTTACGAAAAGTATATATAATATCGGCTACAATCCTAACTATATTAGTATTATAAGTTAGTAAGAAAAATCAATGAGGAAATAGAGGCGAATTGGTCAGGTAGCTTAGTAATAATATAATAAATATGTTAGAAGGGATGGCACGAGTTATAAAGCTGCCCCACGCCAACCAGCCTCTTCCACTTTTTTGATAACCATGCGCAGAGGCTGATTTGTCTCACAGGCTATTCTCCTGCAATCCTCATACTCAGGCTTGATGCTTAGAAGCTCGCCATCCAGGCGGCTTTCTTTCACCTGTGCGGTGAAGATTTCGCCGCATATATCCACCTGCACACCTCTCTGCTCCCTCTCCGCCACCAGACGATGGATGCTGGGAAAGATGCGTACTCCCAACGACCCCGTCTCTCGCATCATTACTTTGGCCAGCAATTCCATATCTTCCTGCCCGGCAATAGCCCGGATCACAGACCCTGCACGCCCCTTCTTCATCAAGGCCGGCAGAACGGAGACATCCAGGGCCCCGGCCTGCATGAGCAGCTCGATCAAATGGCCCAGCACCTCGCCGGTCACATCGTCCACATTGGTCTCAAGCTGCACAATTCGGTTCCCATGCGACATGTGCTTTGCTGCCGCCTCAGGTGCCGAGAGAGTTTCCGCGACCATGGACCGCAGAACATTGGGCAGGATAAGCTCTCTTTTGCCTGCCCCGTAGCCCACCCTCTTCGCCTGAATAAGGGGAAATTCGGGCACAAATTCATCGACCAAAGTTGCCAGCAGGGCCGCACCCGTGGGGGTAAATAGCTCCTCGTCTACCGGCCCCCCCTTCCAGGGTATTTCATGCGATCTCAATATCTCCAGGGCCGCCGGGCCGGGTACAGCAAGCAGCCCGTGCGCCGACTGAACAAAGCCCCCGCCCACAGATACCGGCCGGGAGAGAACCCGCTCCACGGCCAGGCTCCGCAGCGCGGCACAGGATCCGGCGATGTCGGCCAGTGCATCCAGAGCGCCGATCTCATGAAATCGAACCTGCTCTGCGGCCATGCCATGCACCCTGCTCTCAGCTTCGGCCAGGATGTTCAGGGCAGTAAGAGCATTTTCCAGGGCTTTGCCCTGCAAGCTGGAATTGTTGAGTATGGATACGGCATCACTCAAGGACTGAAATCTCCTGTCCGAGATGATGCGAGCCCGGCAGGCCATGATGTGGCTCTTCTCCTGACGGGAGACCTCCAGGGTGCACCCTGTGGACTCGACAGCATCTCGAACTGTGTCGAGATCTGCCCCCAGGTCCAGAAGAGATGCCATAATCATATCTCCGGAGGCTCCGGCACTGGGATCGAAGAGTAGGACTTTCATCAATCGAAAAACTTGCCTGTGATGTTAAATAAGGATTGGTCCTTGTCTATGGCGTTTCTTGCAGCTGCTCCTGCAGCTTCTTGACTACTGCGTCAGCATGCCCTTTTACAGCAACCTTCTTCCAGATGTGGGCGATCTTTCCCTGCGTATCGATGAGAAAAGTCGTCCTGATAACGCCATAGTTCTCTTTGCCGTACATTTTCTTGAGAGCCCAGGCTGCGTAAGCTTCGGTAACCCTGTGGTCCTGATCGCTGGCCAGCATCACCTTCAGGCCATGCTTCTCGGCAAATTTCCTGTGGCTGGCTGGCGAATCGCGACTGATGCCCAGGACCACTGCACCCAAATCCAGCAGGACGGGAAGGGCGGCGGTAAAATCCGCCGCTTCACGAGTGCAGCCGCTGGTATTGTCCTTGGGATAAAAGTAAAGCACCAGCCATTTTCCCAGAAAGTCCTTGAGACAAATATCCTGCTCACTATCGCCGGGCAGACAGAATTGGGGAGCTACATCTCCGATCTCGACCATAACTTGCGCCTCAATCATTGATAACCAGCAAGATTATGATAAAGACTTTTTGCCAACTACTTATGCCTCAAAAAATAACTGCCATGAAATTGTTAATTATAAAGCGCCGAGGGTGAGATTCGAACTCACGAGACCCTTGCGGATCACCAGCTATCCAGGAGAACTCACTCCAGGCTGGCGCCCTACCGCTAGACGACCTCGGCATAGATTAGGTTTCAGGTTTTAGCGCTTGGCAGCTATTTTTGCTGCCCGGGAAGCATCCCTCTCGGCCAGCTTCCACGCCTTGGGATACGTGCCCGGCTCCATTATTACCCTTTCGGTCAGAACGGCAATTCCCGTCTTGCCGTCAAGCATCTGCCGGCTATTCATATCAGCCCGGCCAATGGCCACTGCTTCGCCTTTTAAGGTAAAGAGAGCCACAATATCGCCCTTGCTTATGTCTGTCTCCAGGCGAAGCAGCCCGGGCAGAGCCAGGGGCGCGCCGTGACAGACGGCATCCACGCTATTATCAGCGATGACCAGCCGGGGAAGATGCCGCAAGGCCGCCTCCACAGGCAGTATGCAGCGCCTCAGGCCGGTCTCATCGCCCGTCTCCTTCCAGGCTGCATAGGCATCCGTCAGTTGGTGCAGCGTGACCAGCGTCTCATCCTCCCGGAAGGGACCGGCTCGCGTGCGGCGCAGCTCCTCCATGTTTGCACCTGTGCCTAAAGCAAGACCTATATCAAAACAAAGTTTGCGCATGTAGGTGCCCGCCTGGCAGCCCACGCGCATGAGCACGCGCTGCTCCTCAATCTCCAGAACATCCAGATAATAGATGGTGCGAATGCGCAGTTCCTTTACCACCGAACTCTTCAGAGGAGGCTTCTGGAAGATGGGTCCCATGAATTCTTTGCAGACATCAAGGAGACGCTTCTTGGGCTGGGGCTTATGCACCCGCATGAGGCAGATATATTCCTTTCCTGCCAGGAGAAGAGTGTCCATAATCCTGGTCGCGTCTCCCAGGAGAACGGGCAAGATTCCCGTCACCTTGGGGTCCAGGGTACCGCTGTGGCCTGCTTTCTCTACTTCCAGGATGCGTTTCACCCAGGCCGCGATCTCGTGGCTGGTTGGCCCGGAGGTCTTGTCCAAATTGATGGCCCCCAATGACATGTGCATCTCGATACTGCGCTTCTCGGGCGGGGTGCCGTAAGCAGGGTTGGTCTTGCCGCTTCTCTTTACCAGCACAGACCGAGCCTTGTCGGAAGGAAGAATTTGAGGATATGTGCCGCCATTTGAGGACGAAGACAATGGAGAAGACGATGAAGTCGATGAGGAAGGGGCTACAGACGAGCCTGAGCTCGGGCGCCCGGTTCTGCGGTCGGATGTCTTCTCTGCCCGATCAGCGCGATGGATCACGGACACGAGCAGACCCTCACGCCGGCGAGCACAATTGCCAGCGTCGCCGCTTCATCGAACTTTCCGCTATCCACTACCAGATCATAAGCGGAAAAGTCGCTTATATCAATGTTGTAGTACATCTTATACCGCCGGGATTCGCTCTCCTCTCGAGCGCGCGTCTCCTGCATAGCATCTTCAGTCAGCTTTGCCTCGCGTTTGGCGATCCGCTCGGCTCTTGTGCGAAGGTCAGCCTTTAAAAGGACCTTCAAATCCGCCGGCAACAGATGCCCGGACAGCCGACCCTCAAAGATTCCGCCCCCATCCCTGGCCAGGACCTTCTGAGCATCATCAATGAGATAATCGATCTCCGGACCTTTCTCTGCCAGACGGTTCATCTCCCGGACGGTAATATTCTTCTCGGCAGCGATCTTGCGAAAGAGATCCCCGGAGTTAACCCAGCGCAGTTTTAGCTGCTGGGAAAGAGAACGAGCCAGTGTTGAGGTGCCCGTTCCCGGCGCACCGCTGATAGTTATTATCATCTCTAGCTCATGCTCCCGATGTCCAGAGCCTTACGAATGATCTGCGATACGGGTAGTGAACAGATAAAGTACCAGTAGAACCAGTAAAGGATCGGCCCCAAGACCGTGGAATGGATGAGATGCGTCCCCCAGAAAGGAAAAGTCATCGTAAATTCCGGGTTAGCGGCTATAAAACTATAAGCCCACATGAAGAGCGGTATGGAAACAATGCCTATGTAGAGCATGGGTTTAAACTGCATCTGCATCATCTTACCCTGATCGGCTACCGCCTTCATCTGCTCGTTTTGCATGGCTTGAATTCTGGCCTGATCACCGGAAAGCTGCGCTTCTTTCATTCTTCTTTGCAGTGTCTTCATCTTCTCTTGGGAACTGCGCATGTACTCCCAGTCCATAGTGTACTTCTGAATCAGGCTGGCATACAGACCGGTGACTGCTGCTAAAATGAAGAGCACCACATGGAATGGAAGCATTTCAGGTAGCCACCCCAGCAAATGGCCGGTAGCCACTCCCAGGCCGGTCCTTAATTCGGTGCTGATCATTACCCCAAAAAAAAGGACAAAGCCCACCGCCATGGCGGCTTTGTCCAGGGACTTGGTCAGCTGGGCGTTCATGCCGATGCTCCGAAGAACTTCTGCATCATGGGATACATCTCCTGAATCTGCTCGCTGGCTACCTGCTCATAGAGCCGATAGACAATGCTCACAGCCAGGAGCAAACCCGTGCCGCCCGCTCCTCCCAGTGTGCCCAAGAGGCTGGCTATCAGAGTTAGAACGCCTATGATCACGCCGCCAATAACGGTCACCTTGGGGATATACCTCTCCATCAGCTTCTCAATGGAGGCCGGATTTCTTCTGTAGCCCGGAACCTGTAGACCTGAGTTGTGGATCTTGGCAGCCACGCTCTTGGGGCCCATGCCCGTGGTTTCAATCCAGAAGATAGCGAAGATAATGCCGCCGATGATCAGGAAGGAAGCGTCCACAACCACATGCAGAAATATCTGCCAGCCGGCCAGAGCCGAAAAGCCCAATTCCGTCATGCCTGCATGGGGCTGCACCATTCCCGGCATCCAGTCACTGGGACCCCGCAGAGCTGACAGATAATACATCAAGCCCGAAACCGGTTGAGGCGACGAGCCACTCATAGCAGCGCCCGTAGCAGAATTGATTTTGGCTTCTGAGACAAATGTTCCCAGAATGCTGGAGTAGCCGGTATAAATAGTGGTAACTCCCTGGCCGGTTATCGTGGCCGAAGTTACCGTGCCAAGCTTGGCTGCCAGCAACGCTCCGATCATCTCGATGTTGGCTTGAATGGCCCGCACCAGGATCATGGGAAGAACTGAGGCATAAACCAGCTTGACGGGAAAACGTCCCCGCGCGCCCCGCACGCGGCTGTGGGCCAGTGGTATCTCAATTCTCGTGGACTCCACAAAGACGACCAGCAAAATTATCATTATGGTAGATATGAGCGCCAGAATTCCGCCCGTGACCAGAATGAATCTCAGCCCCTCCGATGTGAAGAGAGTATCGAAGCTGATCAGCTGTAGCCGAATGATATCGATCCATTTTGGTATGATGCCCACAGGAAGCCCAGCGTCGCCACTGGCCGGATTGATGATGCCCGTGACCAGCTGCTGGCTAATTCCTGCTACGATAAATAGCCCCACACCCGAACCGACGCCCCATTTTGAGACTACCTCATCCATATAAACGATGAGAGATCCGCCTACGAAGACCTGAATAAAGATCAATAATGATATCATGCCCAGGGAGGTGCCCAGCGTACTGGCCAAACCTGCATCAGGAAGCAGATAGC
Source organism: Methanothrix sp. (assembly GCA_963682135.1). GTDB lineage: Archaea > Halobacteriota > Methanosarcinia > Methanotrichales > Methanotrichaceae > Methanothrix. Next base: position 2,444,238 of record OY821645.1, on the reverse strand, counting down.
CCCCCAACACCTGCGGCAGAGCCTCAACCGCGACCATGACAAACACCAGAGCTTTTTGCGTGCCCTGATAAATGGCCTGATCGCGAGGTTCGCTCAGATTGAGCTTGATGATCTGAGCACCCACGAGAAGCTGCAACACGATGGATGCAGTGACAATTGGACCTATGCCAAGGAGCATCATCGAGCCGAAGGAACCGGCAAAAAAGGCACGATAAGCACTGAATATATCAATGGATGCTGTGGAAAGCCCAAAGAGGGGTATATTTCCCAGGGTAAAGTAAAGCAGCAGTATGGCCAGAGTCCAGCTTAGCTTTCTCTTAAAATGGACGTGCCCAGTGGGCCGCTCCACGGAGGGGAGCCGGCGCACAAAGGGCTCTATCGCATAAAAGAAACTCTGCTGGTTCATACTACTACTGCCTGACCACCAGCAGCCTCAATTTTGCTCTTTGCTGTCGCAGTGAATTCAGCCGCGCTAACGTTAAGCGTTCTGGTTACTTTGCCGCGACCCAGCACCTTCATCTCGGAAAGCTCAATCTTGCCATCCGGGCCTGCCATCTGGTCTAGCACGTCCACGTTGACCACCTCAAGCTCCACAGAAAGGGGCAGCTTAACGAATCCGTGCTTGCCCATCTGAGTTCCAAGAAGCATAGAGCGCATGAAGTGATGTTTGCACTTCCCAGAATCGCCACGACCGCCGCGAGACCCGCCTCCGCGCGCATTCTTGTGCTTGCCGTGATAGGTTCTATGCCCTCTCTTGTCTTTTCCATTTGGTCTAACCATGGTTTCTTACCTCATCCTCTTGATAAGATCCGTCAAGTCTGTGCGAAAGCCCAGATCTCCGCCCTGTTGCGCGGTCTTCTTGATGGTCTTCAAACCCTTCCGGGCCGGATGGAGCCGGAATATGGGTTTAATTTCCAGATCCTTCAGGCTTGCTTTGCCGGATGTGATGGCACTGGCCAATTCCTTGAAGGAGCCGTAGGATGTATTCTCCTTCAGAAACTGCTCTGTCAGCCGCCGGTTGGCACTCAGTCGTCCCCGCTTCTCGAGGAGCAGAGCCAGCGTGTCATCGTCTATCTTGCCCCAGGCTACATAGTCCTTTACTTTCTGGATCATGCCCCGGTAATGTTCATCCTCTCGGACGACGATGCAGTGGTTGACTCGATTTATGTGCAACATGGCTAAAGTGGACTTGATATCCGGCCGAAGGTTCAGCTCGCCTCTCAATCTCACTATGGCAAACATCTTCAAGCCCTCACAGTTACAGTATTGATGAGTGCATTGTAGGTGGCCTTGGCGAAGTTGATAGTCGTCCTGGTCGATCCTGCCGTTCTTGTCCAGACATCCTTGATGCCTGCCATGTCCATGACCTTCTTGGATGTGTCACCGGCTGCTATCCCAAGCCCGCGAGGCGCCGGGATAAGTACGACCCTGACGCTTCCCGATTCTCCGACTACCTGGTATGGCACAGTGTGCGCCTGGCCGCAGCCGCATTCCCAGCTACCGCAGCCTCGCTTTACCTTCATGATATTGCGCTTGGCACTATCGATGCCCTTCTTGATGGCTTTGCCAACCTGGACATCTTTTCCTTCGCCCAAGCCGATGTATCCATCTCTATTTCCAACAATTACCGTAGTTCTGAATTTGACCCTCCTTCCGGAGTCCGTCATCCTCTGAACCATGTTGATATCCAGAACCTCATCCTCAAGTCCCGGTATCAGTACATCTATCAGGCCAGCCTCCTTAATAGGCAGACCTGAGGCAATTGCTTCATCGAAGGAAGTTACTTGGCCCTCAAAGACGAGCTTGCCCAGCCTTGTCCTGGGGACCCACTCTTCCTGGTAAAAATCACGCTTCTTTTTCCGATCCATAAGTTCACCCCAGTATCTTCTCTCGGACCTGCTCGAATTGGGCCACGATATCTGCTCCCGTGTACTTCTTTATGTGCTCGCCGCGAATTCTCTTCTCATCAGGTAAGATCTCCTCGCCATGGGGCACATTTACACCTGCATCTACGATGCCTTTAATAGCAGAATAAATTCGGTTGCCTTTGGTAGATGCATGCAGACCAATATCTGCGATTCCCTCGTCAATGCCCAGGGCCAGCATCTTCTTGCCGAAGAGAAGGCCTGTGAGATAGGCTGCAGGTATGTTGCTCTTGCTAAAGGTATATCCATAGCTTTGCAGCTCTCGTGAATTGACCGTCAGGAGCGTTTTATCGCCTTTCTGCTCCGCTACCACTAATTGCAGCAATGTGTTGGCATTGCTCTTTCTGACAACAACACGGGGTTTCTTCGATAGTATTAGCTTGTATCTAACGTGATAGTTGGTCTTGCCCTCTCTTCTTCTTCGGAAGGGGACTCTATATCTCGGTCCTGTAGCCAAGTTTATTCACCCCTGGCAAGGCCCTTAGCCTTGATGAATGAGTTCATGTGCGCGAGGCTTCGGTACTCGCCGCCCTTGGATTTGCGGTAGAGCAAGCGGTAAGCATGGCGATCTATCTGGCCGCCTTCACGAAGCTCCCTAAGCTTCTTTCTTAGAGCCCGGATTTTGGTCATCCACTGCTCTTTTCTCGGGGACCGAGCACCCTTGGCTCCTCTTCTATGTCCCGCACCTTTGCAGTGTCCGTAGGCTCGCTTTATTGCCCGAGCCCTAATTCTGCCCCGGCTGTTACCCTTCTTAGGCTTGGCCTTGATCTTTCCGGCATCTATCAGGGAGCGAATGTCCTCCCGGGTAATGGCATCGGAAAGCTCGCTTGCTACCTCTGGATCGGGATCGATCCAGACCCGGCTCTCGCCGATTTTCAGCTCGGATGCTGCCAGGCGCCGCTGAGTTGTTAAACCCGGCATATCTAGGCACCACCCTTGGGATTTAGCACCCTAATGCCTGACTCAGCTGCTTTTGCCTGCATCTCCAGGCGCTTCTTCATGCCAACACCCGCTGCTATACGTACCACAGATCCCTGCGCTTTTTGCACCTCTGCGACGTTATTAACCAGCACTTCAGGAAGGCCACAGGGATGAAATCCCTTGACAGCCTTAGGGCTTCCATAGCCCACTCTAACCAGCTTGCCTTTGGCAGCAATCTGCTGCCGGAGTTTGTTGTGCAGGCCGCGAGGCTTTCGCCAGCTGGTGGTCAGACGCTTCTTTTTATGTGAATCATGAAAGGTGAACTCAGGCTTTTTAGATTTCTGCCTGGTTCTTACTCTCAGCAACCTCTCTGCCATCCTCGTCACCTCTTGTCCACCAGGTAAATTCCGTCTTGGAATATCCTGATATCGAAACCATGCACCCTGGTAGCCTGCTCAATATTGGCCATGGTCTGGCCAACCTGCTCCTTGTCGATGCCTGTGATCGTTACTTCATCTTTGCCTATCTCGACCTTGGCGCCCGGAAGGATCTTGGCGGACCGAGACTTCCTTTCGCCCAGGAAATTGTTTATGATGAGCTCGTTGGAAGCTTCCTTGAGCTGTATGGGAAAGTGAGAGTACACGACCTTCATCTTGTACTCATAACCCCGGCTTACGCCTGCAATCATATTGCTGATGTGCGCGGCCAGTGTTCCCACCATTGCCCGGTGCTGCTTTCTATCGAGCCTGGAATTCACGATCAGTTGAGAATCCTCTTTAGTGATATCTATCATAGGATAGCAAAGCTGCCTGCGAACCTCACCTTTGGGTCCTTTAACCGTGACGCTACTCCCGTCTACGGTTACGGCAACTCCTTCAGGGATCTCTACCGCTCGTGCAATCTCTTTGACCATTGCGACCACCTAATATACGTAAGCCAGGAGCTGACCGCCCAGGAATTGGTTCCTGGCATCAGAATGGGCCATGACTCCCTTACTGGTGCTCAATATAAGAACACCGAAGTTTCTGGCGGGTAGAAATCGCTTCTCCCATTTCTCCATCTCGGCCACCTTGGTTGAAAACCGGGGCTTAATCACGCCGCATCGGTTGATCCTTCCCAGGAGCTTCACTCGGAACATTCCCGACTTTCCGTCGTCAACAAATTCGAACTCGCCTATATATCCTCTATCCGCCATAACCTTCAGAGCTCTTCCAATGAGCTTGGAGGCGGGATGAATGATACATTCAGGCTTGCCTACGCTCTCCGCATTCTTAATTACGGATAGGGCATCGGCCAGTGGATCCAATAACATAGTAGCCACCTATGAATATTTTTCAAAACCCATCTCAGGGGCGATCTCTCGGAAGCACTGACGGCAAACGTATATCCCGTACTTTCTTATCAGGCCGTTTTTGTTTCCACAGCGCTTGCACGGGTTTGACCCTCTTCCGAAGACCTTTTTTCCTTTCTTCATGCTGCCTCCAAGATCTCAATGCCGAACTTCTTTGAGACAAACTCCACAGAGTCGTCTTTATTCAGCCTCTGCCGGCTGGGAAGTTTCTTTTGCGCCACGCGCCGCATTGCAATCCTATAGCCGGCCCTCTTCAAGGCAACGGACACATCCATTCCGAATATTCCTATTTCGGGATCGTATCGCATTCCTGGAAAGTCGGTGTGCTCCTCAATACCGAAAGAGAAGTTGCCCTGCATGTCAAACTGGCTCTTTCTTAAGGTATTTCCGGCAGCCTTAAGGGCTATGACCAGAAAATCCTCAGCCGCTTTGCCTCGCAAGGTAAGCTTTGCACCGATGGGCTCATTCTTTTTAATGCCGAAGGTAGGCAGAGTCTTTTTAGCAATAGAACGAACGGGCTGCTGTTTGGTAATGGCCTTCATGATAGATTCAGCATTTACCAGCCTCTGACCGCTCTCTCCTACGCCTACATGCACGACAATCTTGTCGATGCGGGGAATTAGATTGGCATTCATCTAACGGCCCCCAGCTTGATGACAGGCTGATCTATTCCGATCATGTAAACGTAATCCTTGATGGTCTCAAACTCCTCGTCTCCCGAGATTATGATGCGATTATGCTGGGAGCTCTTCACGGTTATGATCTCTTTGATCTTCCCCGTTTGGCCGGAATGCTTTCCACCTACGACCATTGCCAGATTGCCTATCTCGAAGCCGATCTTATCTTCGATATCTTTTTTCGGCAGTGAGAGGACCAGCGAGTCGCCAACCTTATAGTCGCCTTCTGCCAGCTTATTGGATCCGTCGGACAGATTGAGCTGCTGCTTTTTGCCCTTAAGGAAGGTTTTATTCTCAATTCGAGCCAGCTTTCTTATATTGCCAGCCTCAAGAGAGCTGAGATAAAACATTCCCTTCTCATCCTTGAGCATTCTGTATTGCTGGTTGTTTGAAGGAACGGCTATGACATCGAATATGCCGATAGGAAGCTTGTAATCCTTCTGGATTTTTCCGTCCACCAATACCTTACCCTCATACAGAACCCTCTTTGCCTCGCGGGCATTATCTACCAGCTTAAGCATGTCTCGGATTACTACCACGAGAGGTATGCTATTCCCAGCGGAATGAGGCCCGGGACTGGTCTTGGCAACCCATACATGAGTTTTTTTTGCAATGGGCCAGCTTACGGGAACCGTTATTCTCTTTTGATGTCTGCTCATTCTGATCGCCTCGCGAAAATCTTTTCCCTCTCGGAGTCTTCAAGAACGAGCTTGATTATCATGACATTGGAGGGGTGGATAGTTCTCGGCACTTCAGTTCCGTCAGCCCGGTAGTTGCTCACGCCTGCCACTTTGATGGTGCACCTCTTAAGGTCTACATCTTCGACCTCTCCTTCGGTGCCGGCGTGATCGCCGCGCATGACCTTGACGGTATCGCCCTTGCGAAGCTGTGCATTGCGCCTCTTCAGCTCCTCACGCAAAGCTTTGCTCAAGGGTGCATGCATGTACTTTTGACGCTTGTGCAGCGGTGCGGTATACCTCGCCTTCCGCTGCTTCCTTGGCTGTTTTGTAATCATAATCATCACACAATCATGGATGCCGCGGAAGCAATCTTGCTAAATCTTTCTGCTACCTCGCGGGCCACAGGTCCCTTGACCTCAGAACCCTTGGGAACGCCCTCGTCATCTACTATAACGGCGGCATTATCCTCGAATTTGACCCTGAGGCCATCGGGCCTGCGAAACTCCTTTCTCTGGCGGATGATGACAGCTTTAAAGATCTGCTTTCTCATCTCCGGACTTCCCTTTTTTACAGATACTACGACTACATCCCCAATCCCTGCGCAGGGCTGTCTATTTTTCACGCCTCGATAGTTCTTAACAGCGATGACGTGTAGCGTCCGCGCACCTGTATTGTCTACACAATCCAGGTATGCGCCAGTGTTGATCGCCCTTGGGATCTTGGCCTTTTGTCCTTTCATTTCAGGACCTCCACCACTACATAGGATTTGGTCTTGGAAAGGGGCCTACACTCCGCTATCTTGACACGATCCCCTGCCTTGGCATCAATGCATGGGGGATTGTGCGCATGGATCTTGGACTGCCTCTTCTCGAATCGTTCATACTTCGTTGCTTTCTTCTCGAACTTACGCATTACTACCACGGTACTGTCCATCTTGTCGCTGACCACGGTGCAACTAAAGACCTGGCCACGTACGGGCAGGCTACCATGGAAGGGACACTTAGGATCATTGCATTCCTTTTGCGGAGCGCTAACGTCCAGTCCGATATCCCTCATAACTTCCACCTCGTTTTTTGCATTCTCTTGCTAATTCTGTTCTCTGGTTGTGAGATCAACATTGTGCCGAAGACACTCACATTCTGTCCATCGGGCAATGTGAAGATCAGGTTTGTATCCTTTTTGGCAAGGCGCAAGACCTTGGATTTCGTCTCCAAAAGGAATGTATTCCTGGTCTCATCCACAACCAGGGCCTTAAGCCCGATCTGGCTGGGGTTGCTGCTCGCAGCAACCGCTACCTCAAGGCCGATAAGCTCGTGCCTTGCCAGGCTTTCAGGATTCAGGTTCACAAAACTTCGCTCCGCTTGGATCGTCTTGATCCGCTTCGCTCCGTTTGAACCGTTTTGATCCTGGCCACCGTTCTGCGCAGGTCTCTGATTCTCCCAGGCTTTTCCGGGGCGCCACCTGCAGTTACGATGCCTCTCTCTCGGATGAGTTCGGTTTGAAGCTTTCTCAGCTCCTCTGCAATCTCCTCCGCGTTCATGTTTCTGATCTCATCAATCTTAAAGATCGCCATACCGGATCACTCTTCCTTGGCGCAGGGCTCAATATCAGCCATCTCTTCGGGGAGAGGCGCATCCTCTGCCACGCCCTCGCTGCCCTTCACACTTGACTCATCCAGAGGTGACGGCGCAGCCACGGGTTCAGACTCTAAGAGCTGATCCAGATCGCTCTTCTTCTCGGGAGCGGGCGTTGCCACTGGCGCCGGTGCTACAGGACCCTTTGCGGGCTTTGTTTCCGCGACTGGGGCCACGACCGGCGGCTTTTCAATCAGGAAGTCATCAGGAAGTCGCACGTCGGGCGGGATGATCCTGACCTGACAGCCAATTACACCCAGTTTCTTAACGGCTACGGAGTAGCCCTTATCAACGAGATCGATGGCTGGCTTTCCAGAGTGCTTGATATAACCGGAAATGAATTTCTCGGTTCGGGAGCGCGGGCCGGTTAGCTTGCCGCTGATGACAATCTCACAACCCAATGCCCCGGCGTCCATCACTCTTCTCATCATGGACTGACCTGCCTTTCGGAAGTACCAGCCACGCTCCAAAGAGGATGCCAGACGATTGGCTACAACTCTGCCGTTCAAATCGCCACGGCCCACATCCTGTACATCTATCTGGGGATTATCCAGATGGAATTTGCGATCCAGGTCGCGGGTGATCTTGCGGATCAATTTGCCGCCTTTTCCGATGACCATGCCCGGCTTTTCCGCATAGACGGTAATCTGAGTGCCCATGGGAGTACGATTCATGACCATGCCGCCGTATCCGGCGCGTTCCAGCTCTTCTGCCAGATACTCATTTACGAGTGCTTTGGAGAGGCCCTCTGCTACGAACTTCTTTTCTACGGACATCAGCTCTTCACCTCGGTGAGGACCATCTCAACGGAGACCGTCTCTGTGTTCTTGGGTGTGGCTCTTCCCATGGCGCGAGGCATCCATCCCTGGATGGTCCTGCCCTTCTTAGTACCGGCATGGAAGATCCTCATCTTCTCGGATTCCATTCCCTTGTACTCGGCATTGGCAAGCGCATTATCAAGGACGACCAAGACTGCCCTGGCAGCCTTCTGCGGAAATCTGCCGGCATCCCATCCCACCAGGCCATGTTTGTGGGCCACATTTCTTCTGTAGCGCTTGAAGGGAATAGACCTCTTCAAGGCGATTACATCTTCCAGATAGGCTCGGGCGAGGTTAGCCCTCATGCCTTTTAGCGTCCTGCAGATCTCGTGGGCTGCTTTCGGTGAGATGTGAAGCTCCATCCCCATGGCCCTTGAAGAGCGTCCTGCAGGCGTAAGCGAATAATTCAATCTGCCCAATCTCACACCTCACTTCAGCGGCACATATTTGCTTGATCTGGTAGCGCCCACGCCTGCGGCACCGTGCTGCACGCGACCGCGCGTGAGCGAAAACTCGCCGAAGAAGTGTCCGATCATCTCGGGCATGACCTCTACCTTTTCAAAGCTCTTGCCGTTGTAGATCTCGAGATTCTTGCCCACCATATCAGGCATAACTATCATATTCCTGATGTGGGTTCGAACCGAGTCCTTGTTCTTCAGGCTTGTCATGAGTTTTTTGTTATCCTTGACAAGGCCTCTCTTGATCGTTCTGCGTTGCCGCGCTGGTAAGAGCCCGGCAAGCTCCTCTACACTCAACTTGGCGAGGTCGGCAACCTTCCGGCCCCGATACAAGAATTCTTCCTTTCTCTTAGGAAGCTTGGATCCTGCTTTTTTAGCCAAAACCTATCACCTAGCGCTTACCGGTTCTTCTTGCGGCAATTGAACCTACTTTTCGGCCAGGAGGCGTATTCCTGCTGACTGTCTTGGGCCGTCCTGGATGCTGGCGTCCACCGCCACCGAAGGGGTGGTCTACGGCGTTCATTGCAACGCCTCTTACGATGGGCCACTTCTTGGCCTTGGACTGGAACTTAAAGAAGCTCTTACCTGCTTTGACCAGAGGTTTGTCCAAACGGCCTCCCCCGGCAACGACCCCTATGGTCGCCATGCATTTCGGGGAGAGCCACTTCATCTCACCACTGGGCAACTGGACGACGGTTTGACCTGCATCATGAGCTACGAGAATGGCGCACACTCCCGAAGCTCTCGCAAACTGGCCACCGTGACCCGGCTGCGATTCGACGTTGCAGATCGGTATGCCCTCGGGGATCTCCGCCAGATGCAGAGTGTTTCCCGGCTCTATGGGGGCCGATATGCCGCATGAGACTTCCTGGCCCACATACATACCCTCGGGAACCAGGATGTATCTCGTCTCACCGTTGCTCAAGGCTATGAGCGCAACGGGAGCTGTTCTCGCGGGGTCACGCACTATTTCCTGGACCACGCCGCTTATTGTCTCATCGCTATCGACTTTGATGTGCTTGATGTCCGCCCTGTACCTGTGAGAGGGTGCCCGATACGTTGGACCACCTGCACCTCTATTCTGAGATATGATTCGATGTCCCATATTTACCCACCTACAGCAGTCCTAGCCTTGTGGCAAGCTCGTTCGCACTACCCTCTTTCGCCAGTTTCACAATGGCCTTCTTTTCTCCCCGGGAGGTTATCATGGTCCTGACTGCCAGGATATCGATATCGTAAAGATCTTCCAGGGCTTTCTTGATCTCCGGCTTGGTGGATTTCATGTTCACCAGAAACTCCAGGGTATCATTGGAGTCGATCATGCCGGTGACCTTTTCTGTGACGTAGGGGCTCTTGATAATCATTGTACTGCCTCCGCTCCGCTCTTCTTGGCCAGCTTCTCCAGGGAAGACTCAGTCCAGACGGTCAGCCTTCCGGCTTTGGTCCCAGGCGCAAGCAGCTCAGCATTAAGCTTCTCTACGGTTACGAAGTCCACACCGGGAAGATTGCGGGCAGCTTTTCCGAGGCCCTTATCGTTTCCGGCGACAATGAGCAGGCTCTTGCGGCCTTTATATTTCCTTCCCCGCAGTTTGCCCTTGCCTGCACGAATATGTCTTCCATCCTTTGCTCTCTGAACGTCATCCCAGAGGCCCGCAGCCACCAGGAACTTGATGACGTCTGTGGTCTTGCTCAAGGATTCCAGCTCGTTTTTAGCTACAACGGGCAGCTCTCTTGTAAACCTGTGGCCTCTTGCCTCGACTAATCCCGAAGATGCAGTAGCGGCGATCGCAGAGCGGATGGCCTTGCGCCTCTCCTTTTTGTTGACCTTTTCGGTATAGTCTGCATTAGGCTGGGGAGCGTGAGACCTGCGGCCGCCTACGGCCATTGGTACGCCTGCAGCTTTCCTGCCGTTCTTCAATCTGGGAACCCTGGAGACGCCGTGTCCCGGACCCCAGGACAGGGCAGAGGTATTCATGCCAGCATAGAAGTGAGGTCCATAGGCCTGGAGCCTGTTTGCCTGTGCGGCTAGGACGGCCCTCTTGATGATATCCGGCCGGTATTCCTCCTCGAAGACGGGAGGCAGCTGTATCTGGCCGTTTGCGTTTCCTGATAGATCAATGATATTTGCCAACATCATCTAGACCCCCTGCTTGGACTCTTGGCTCACATAGAGAAACTCAGGCACTTTCACGAAGTTCTTTCCGGGTCTTATGGCGTGTCTTATTCTGACCATCCTCTTGATGGGACCGGGAACGCTTCCCTTGATCAGGATATATTGGTTTCTTACCAAGCCATAGCCGGGAAATCCGCCTTGCGGATTAATTTGTGCGCTGTCATTTCCGATGAACATGAGTCTTTTATTGAACTCTGTCCTCTGGTGGTAGCCCATCTGGCCCAGCTGCGGTACGCGCCAGCTGATATGAGATGGATGCCAGGGACCGAGGTTGCCTACGTGCCGCAGCTTGCCGGTACGGGCGTGCTTTCTCTTGGCGATGGCAATTCCCCAGCGTCGTACTGGACCCTGGGTACCCTTGCCTTTGGTGACGGCAGATGCATCCAGAAGATCACCCAGCTCAAATACGCTGGAGATTGGAACCTGCTGGCCCAGCAATTTCTGGGCAAAAGCGAGACGGTCCAGCATGGAGCCGCCATTGATGGGCATCTCCATGAGCTCAGGAGTCTTCTTGGGAATTCCGGTTATGAGCATGGGATTGGTGTGAACCAGTACTCTAACATCTACGATATCGTCGCCCAGAGCCCGCAGGTCGTCTGCTGAGGTTCCGTGAGTCTTTTTGGGGACGGTCAGAGCGCGAGCTAGATCGGGACTCAGGTTCTCAGACCAGGCCTCGCCAGCAGGCCGCAGGCCGCCGTTGTAGTTCTCGTAGGCGCGCACAGCCACCACATTCATGGGGGGCACCTCCAGAACTGTTACGGGCATGGAGATCTCCACGCCCTCGGTGAGGCTGCGCGGTCTGTCGTCGATCATCATGATGTGGGTCATGCCGGCCTTATAACCGGCAAAGCCTGCCATCCTGGCCTTATCCTCATCGGGCCAGCTTCTGATTCTGGGGACTTCGCTCTTGGCCCTCTTTCTCGGGCTGTAGGCCAGCGAACCTCGTCTTGGTCGGTGTATTGTTGCCATTTAGTCCTCCAAACGCATAAGGTTGAGCAGGGCTAAAGTGGCAAAGACAGCCTCTTCCACGCGAACCGTCTCAGTTCCTTGATGCGGAATGGTGTTGATCATTTCATATCTGTCCATTGACTCTTTGCTCAAGAATGCATCTACGCCCCGTGTTGGTGAGCCGAAGACGACCGCAAGATCGCGCTGGTAGCCAGTGTGTCCCATGTTGGAGAGGATTTCAGGCGTTATGCCTTTTCCGCGCCGAGAAGTAAGAACCACGTAGCCACTCTGCTCATGCTTTGCAGCAAGGTAGCTCTCCAGGCTCTCCACTATCTCGGTCTCGTATCCCCAGTAATGAGGGATATCCTTCGGGTCCACAGGCTCAGCGGCGAGCGGCTGCTGCGAAAAGATTCTGACATTCAGGCGCTGCCCTACCGAGTACCTACTTTCGGTGCGAAGGGGAATTGGGCGATTGATTCCGATTTCCACCCAGACGCCGCTATCAGATCCGACGCTTTCAACGACTGCTCCGACGCGAAACTCGCCAATCTTGAGCGATTCTGATTTTGAGTTTATTGGGTGATGAGCCGTACGTAGCGGCGGCAGCATTCCCACATGGCGCAGCTCCTCCCGACGGGGGATGAGCATCTTTCGCAGGTACTGCGGTGTATCCATGTAGCGCAGAACCATAGCCATGAACCGCGAGTCATTGTGCTCGGGATCGCGATAGATCACGATGCGGTTATATTGGAAGACTGCTGCTGCCCGGGCGATTTGGCCAACTTTGAGCGTGCTCTCACGCCGATCCCTACTCTCCATGTTGAGAGAGGACGGGATAAGGATGGCTCTCTCGCGCTGTCCGGTCATCAGGTTTCCCTTCTCTGAAGATAGTGGATATATAAAAAGGTTTGGAGGAGAAAAAGGTCTCATGAGAGTCAGGGCTGGAGTTGTGCAACAAGCACAAAGACCCGGAAGACGAGAGGATTAAATAGATGGCTAACTATAAAGTTCAATCGAGGTACAGTCGTGATCTGCTCAAACGCCCGGGAGAAGACAAATATAATGCCGTCCGCAGTCGAGCCTGAACGGGCTGACGCAGAAGCTGGCATGGATTTCATTGAGGGCATCAGAAAAGGCCTGGAGGATTACGCAGAGGGCCGCTACAAGGTTTTTAAGAATGCAGATGAGCTGCTCGATGAGCTATTGAGCAAATGAAGTAAACCTGTTTTGATCCTCAATGACATTTAAGCCCCTGCTTCCCGGTCATTTTAAAAAGCAGTTCAAGAAGCTGACAAAAAAGGATGCTGCCTTGGAGAAGAGGCTTGGAAAGAAGATCAAAGCAATATGCGAAAATCCAGGGATAGGAAAAGCCAAGAGCCATAAGCTGAAGGGCCTCAGAGGAGAGCATGTAGATCCTTTTGTTATCGTCTATGGCGTCTTTGGTGATATCATCGTTTTTGTGCATGTGGACCATCATGATAAGGCATATGCAGCAGCCCAAGAAATCGCAAAGGCTCTTGTCGATGATAAGGAACTGCTCGCTACTTTGGCAAAAGCAGGCGTTGCTCCTGAGGAGCTTGCGGCGTTTGTAGAAGCGATAGGGAGATAGGATCAGGATTTTTGGAATACGGCATTGATGAGGCTTTGGCCTCGGTCTTTGCGATAGGACTCGGCGACTTCCTTTAGCATGGCATCGAATGACTCTTGGGTGTGCTTAAGCTGCGAGGCCATGACCTTGAGATTTTCAAAGCTCAACTGGGATTTCTCATGGCCGATAGATAATGATATCAAATAGCTGAGAGCTATCATCCGAAGCCCATTATCTGCATGGTTTCTGCTCCAAGATAATAATCCGAGCTGATGAAACGTTGCTGCTTCGCCCTCCCTATCACCGATTTGTTGCGTGATCTCCAGCGACTTCTTGTACTTCTCATACGCCAATGCATAATCCTCCCTCCTAAAATCGATCGTGGCCAGAGTATGCCAGGATGAGGCCTCGCCTTGTTGATCGTCAATCTGCTGAAAAATCCTCAGCGAAATCACGAGCTTTTCAATCGCCGAAGAGTAGTTGCCCTTATCTGCGTCGATCATAGCCATAACATTCCAAGTTGAGGCCTCCCCTGTTTGGTTGCCGATCTGCTGAAAGATCCTCAGTGATCTTTCGAGCATCTCAAACGCCGAAGCGTAGTTGCCTTTGTTAAAGTCGATTGAAGCCAAACCATAAATGGCTAATGCATTCTCTTGCGGATTTGAACTTGAAGATGCAACAAGGGCTCTTTGATACCAAGATTGAGCCGAGGCATAATCTCCTTGATAGAAATATGTTCGTGCTATCCAATTCAAAGGTGATGGATGCTCTTCGAATTCCAGCAATTCAGAATTCAGTGATCTCACACCATCGTAAAATCCACTTCGTCCAAATGCACTGGAAAGGCGATCGGTTGCATCTCTAGCCTGGCCATGCAATTGCCCATGCAGATACATTGATCGCGCCTCCAACAGGCAATCCACCCAGGATAAGCCAAGCTCTCCCAATTTATTCTGCTTCCCCATTTCAAATAAAAAATCGCCGGCAGCCTTGTATGCTTGATTTCGCTCTTCAAGAGAGAGCTTAGCTAGAAGCCAGCCACGAAGGAGCCCATAGACGATCCAGAGAGGCTCTTGGATCTTTCGGTATCCTGGTAGACGAAGGCCCGTTCCTGCCAACTTCTAACGAATTCTTGCACATCATCCGGAGACTCCAGAGAGACCGCTTTCAAGCCGTCCAGCGTCACAGGGACGCCGTAGACAGCCGACCTACAGAGAGCTTGCTGAGACCTGGGACTGAGGTAGCCGAAGAGGCGCTCGGCGAATATGTCCGCAAAGTATTTGTCCTTTAATTTCTGCAATTCTGATGATTTGGCATCAGATGGAAGCGTGATGTTCTTAAGCTCTTTCTCAAGCTCCACAGCATCCATCTCCTTGAGGGCCTCCTTGATCTGGAGGAGAAAACGCGGCGTTCCTCCGAATTTCTCATGCAGCATCCTCAAGAGGCTCATGGGCAGCTCTCCGGATCGGATGCGGCGCTCCAGCTCAGGGTCGCGCTGCAGGATCTTGATGAACGATGACAGTGAGAAGTCGCTTAGAGCCTCAGGATGAACCTTGGGCGGCAAAACAGATGCATCTGAAGGCGGATACCTGGTAGTGATAATAGCCCTGGAGCCGCCAGACAGGTTTTCGAGCAGATATTTATAAAATCCTGAGATTTCCGCATCCAAAATGTACCGGTCTGCCTCATCCATATTGGACTCAAAGTTGTCAAGCAGCAGGAGGAAGCTTCCTTCATTAAGAGCAGAAACAGCATCGTGCATTCTGCTTTCGACCGAAATATTAGGATCGTTCAGTTCTTCAGCCAGGGAAAATAGCTCGTTGGCCTTCTGAGCATTGCTCGTCTTTAGCTTTCTTGCAGTCTTTCTGAAGGCATCTCCAAAGGCCTGCAAGAGACGCACTGAGTTCAAAGGATTGGTTTTCGAGCTGGAAACGGGAACGGGAACAAAACCATAAGTCTCCAGCTTGCGTGCGAGCCTTGTGGCGAGAGTGCTCTTGCCGCTGCCTCCAAGACCCGTGAGAATCAAGATATCTATGTCTCCGCTCTTGAGAGCTGGCAGGAGCCGCTGCTGCTCGCGCCTGCGGCCCACGAAGTGCTCTGCGTAGCCCTCCTTCATCCCTGGCAAAGCCCGCTGGATGATGGTCGGGCGGGTGGGCAGCTCGACCGGCCTTCGCGGATCCGAATCGAATATCTCTCCCTGATTTGTGGCCGAATAGAGAACGGGCAGAGTCCATGATGGATCGCTTCTCCCCTCGTAGTCCTTCCAGGCATCCTGGCGCGCAAGAGAAAGGGCCCGGTCCACCGGCTGGCCGGCTTTGAGCGCCCCATAAAACCTGCGTGCGAAATTGGTGGCCAGGTCGTCGGCGATGGATGCCGCCCAGCCCACGGCCAGAGGCACCTCGGCACCCACCAGGCTCTGGCAGATGCCGGCCAGAGCCTCCCGAGGAGCCTTGCCCGACTGGCAGCCGCTCACAAAGACGCACTGCACGCCCGAGCCCGCCAGGAACCGGCGCAGATCTTCCGAAGGAACGAGATCTGAGCTGCCGTCTTCTTTCTCGAAAGCAAAGCGGCCCTTGCCTTCCAGAACGGCACCGTGGCCGGTCAGGTGGACAATGTGGGGCTGAAACTCGCTTACCTTCTCCTTCAGCTCCTCAAAGGTGCCCAGGTCGCAGGAATCAAAGGCTACGTCCTGACCGTAGACCGCCCGGAAAAGAGCCTCTTCCTCTTTTTCATAATCCAGAGTCGCCTGATTCGAGGGAGAGCAAGCCATGAAGAGCAGGCGCAGGGGCCTGGGTCGCAGCTCTCCGGTGAAGGAGGCCATCTGCCTGGCGGAAGAGGGGAAGCGACGGATGCGAAAGAGCGGATTGATGCCCAGGAAGTCACTTTCGGGCGGAAGCAGAAGCTCCCAGGGGAGGTTGAGGATCTCAGGGATCTCGGAGGCGATGACCAGGAAACGCAGAGAGCCCACGGGAACGACTGCCCTGATCTTCTCCCAGGATGTTGCCAGCCAGAGGTCGAAGAGCTGCCTGCCCAGAGCACGCTGGGCGTCGGCATCTTTTTCCGGCATGCGGCCCTGCTCGAAAAGAGCGCCAAAGCTGCGGGAGATCTCTCGCACTGCCCGGGAGTCCGGCAGGGAGAGGCTCTGGTTGCTGGTGATAGGATTTCCATTTAGGAGTATATGAAAGAGATAAGTACTGTTGGGATGCTCTCCTGCTTCCTTTATGGATAAAGTGATGGTTGGCTCTTGGCCCATAGGCTTGACTCCTTCGTCGAGTTTTTATGAGCAGTAATTCAGGAAGACTAAATAAGTTATGCGATCAATTGATTCAATTACCTTAGGAAGGAGCACTAGAAAAAGTTAAGAGGCAAAGTGAGAAAGTCTCTAAGAGGTTGCTATGCAGAATTCTCCCGGCAAAAGGAAGCTCTCCGAGATCCTGGACGAAATCGGCAGAGACGACGAGTTGGCAGACAGAATCGAGGCGTCCACCCAGGAGATGCGCAGGTCAAAGATACATGATGTAAATTTATGATTTCCGTTCAAAGCAAATCAACTTCAATCGCTTGCCGCTAATTGCCTTGACACTTTTCCGCCATCACTTCCAGGCAGCCTTCTATGGACTCTTTGATATTGTCAAGGGCTTCTTCCAGGGTCTTTCCCTGAGAGATGCAACCGGGAATAGACGGACATTCCACGACAAGCCATCCATCTTCTCCTTCGCTGATCAGAACCTTTAGCCTCATCTGGATCCTCAATAAACAGATGATTCATTAGATAATATGCCTTCTGCAATTTTGCAGGCATGAGAGACACGATTAGGCAACTCACTAATTGCAGTTCCAACCTAAGCTCCCCGAAATTTAGGCATATCTGATCAATTTTCGCCATCGATGACCAAAAACTATAAATAGTATGCTGTGCCTAAATACAACATGAAATCTTTTATTCGAACCAAAAAGATAAATGGCCTGGAATACATATATGAAATTACACCTTATTACGATAAGGAAAAGAAGCAAATTCGGCAGAAAAGCAAATACTTGGGAAAGAATGTCAATGGAGTTCCCGTGAAGGTTCGCGCCAAAGACCAAATCCCCAAGAAAGTGCTATCGCATGGCGAATTCGTTCCACTCAAGAAGATCACAGAGGACCTTAAGCTAGAAAAGATCCTCTCTGATGTTCTTCCTGGTAAAGAAGTCCGGCCGATTTTGACACTGGCAATGAACTATGCCACACACCCCCGAGCACTAACCCATATCCAGAGCTGGTATGAAGGTACGGTCATGTCTGAAGACCATCCGAATCTTCCCTTATCATCACAGAGCCTTTCACGAATGCTAAGCAGTATCGGTGAAGGTACTGTGAATCTGGAATTCTCTCGCAAACTCATTGAGCAAGTATCCACAGCCAGCACGCTAGTCTACGATATAACCTCCTTTTCGTCTTACTCTCAGAGCATCAGCCTCCTTGAATACGGCTATAATCGAGATGGCCTCGACCTGCCTCAAATCAATCTGTCTCTAGTCGTGGACAAAGATCTGGGCATACCGTTGATGTATGATCTCTACCCAGGAAGCATCGCAGATGTATCTACGCTTAAGAATACTATCAAGAAAATGAATGCACAGGGCGTCAGAAATTATACTCTGATCATGGATAGAGGCTTCTTTTCAACCGACAATATCGAGGAGATGATATCTGCAGATCTGTCGTTCATTATTCCGCCAACGAGTAATCTCAAGAACGTCAAAGAAGCGATATCTGCTATCCACAAAAGCATTGACGATCCAGAGCATCTAAAACTCTATGAAAAAGAGCCGCTGTTTGTGATGCCTGTAGAGATCGATGTTGGTGAAAACAAGCTGAACGGATATGCATATTACGATCAGAAAAGAGAGCAGCAGGAAAGAAATACGTTTTATAAGCGACTCTACGATTTGATGGAAGTGCTCAAGTCCAAGAACCTGAAACCCTGGATGAATCCTGGAGAAGTTTTCAGGGCGACTGCGAAAAGAGATGCCAAGTTTATAGAATGGAAAGCAATAGACGGTAAGTTTCAGGTATCACTTAGAAAAAATGCGGTCTCCCAGGCTATTAATAAAATGGGAAAGTTTATCTTGCTTTATCGAGGCGAGTTCACGTGGGTGGAATGTCTTGCGCTTTATAGAAGCAAGGATATCGTTGAAAAGGGATTCGATGTTCTGAAGAACGACATCGATTTGATGCCCGCGAACCTGAGGACCAACAGTAGTCTAAGGGGCTACCTATTCATTTCATTCCTTGCTCTGATCTTGAGGATGAAGCTCATGCGAATGATGATCGATGCCGAGCTGAATAAAAGATACTCGGTTGAGGGATTGTTCACTGAACTCGAAAAAATCAAGATCATGGTCTTGCCGGATGGAGAAAGAATCACGACCGAGATCACTAAGAAACAGCGTCAAATTCTGGATGCCATTCATATGTGTGCCTAAAAAATGGGGAGGTCAGGGTTCCAACTGCCTGGATTTGGCTAAGACGCGACAGATGACGGATATTAATCAAATCCTCGGCCTAAACGGGCAGCCATAACAGCAATGCTGACTGCGGGCCATGATCTGCAGTCACCAGATTTTTCTATATGGCGACAGAATCTAATAAAATAGGAAAGTCCGGTCCAAGAATAAGACCCGGGAAAAACCTGGGGTCTATTTCTTGAACTCGGTGTAACCGCACTTGCCGCAGCTTTGCCGGTCGACGTGGCTGGCCAGAAATACGCCGTTTCCGCACCTGGGACAGACTGCCCTCTTGGACTTGATGGTGTCCCCGGATACCTCATAAAATCTGGAGGCGCCCATAACTGCGCCCTTCTTAGCACCCTTTTTAGCAGCCATCTAGCTAGGCCTCCGTCTTGGTTTCTTGTGGCTTGGTGAATGTATTGCGCGTAATGATATGGGCTCTCTCTATTTCTTTGGCCCTATCGGCTGTCTCATAGATCTTGGCATATCCGATTGTCTCGCGCTTTCCAAACTCAGTCTTCAGGTTGTCCACATAGACCAGGCCAACCTTAGAGTTTTGAGTTGCCGCCAGCCTCTCCACGACGCTCTTTCGAGAAGGCGTCGCTTCTTCGTGAATAACCTTGAAAACAAGCTCCCGCCGGTTCAAGATGGTGTTTTTCTTTTCTTCTATTACTTGAATATCCAACTTCATTCCTCCACAATCATTTGTTTCATAAATTTTTCTATATGTAGCTTCCTTTCCGGAGTAACATCAACCAGAACGCTTCCCTCATTGGGCTGGCCGTAGACAACCACGGAGCCAAGAGGCGCATAAAGAATGGCAGGAAGCGTTGCCAGATCTTCTTCGCCCTCTACTATGATCTTTACATGCTCAGTGCCATGCAGAGATTCCGAGATCAGGTCTATAAGATCTTTGCTGATTGTCGCCGCCGGATTTTTTACTCTTACCGTCCTATAGCTTTCACGACCCAGCGTCTCCATGACATGATCGGAAACCGGCATCCTCTTAGTCTTATTGTCCACGACTAACAGATCGGGCACAATAGATGCCTTCAGGAGATAGAAGGCAGTCATATCACCGATGGCAACAACTTTCCTGGCAGAAAGAAGCTCCTTTTCCATGGCCTTTACGCACTCCAGGCCGTTTCCTCTGTATAGCCTGCCGAGCGGCTCTTTCAGAGATGTGCGCATTTCATCTGGTAGAAGGAGGAGACGCAATTTTAACGCACCTTCAGAGCATATCTGCCGGGAAGGGTAATCTCCAGCTTTTGCGCGAGGATCGAATCCTTTGGATCGATGATCACGACATATCCGCTCCAATCCTTGCTGAGCGAGGCTGAATTACAGATGGGACAGACCTGACCCTCTACGATTCTGCGACATTCTCTGCATGCCTGCTCTGTCATTTCGCCTCTGCCTCACTTGTCTCTTCAGCACCAGAATTTCCAGGATTGGCCTCCAGCCACTCCAGCCTTCCCAGGCCCGTCTGCCTCATAGTGAGGCCAATCTTGCTCTCACGAGGCTCTTTTTCATTCAGGCTTACGGCAATAACCCTGGCTCGAACCTTATCTCCTTCACCTAAGGACTTGCTCGACTCTTTGCTGACCAGCCGCGCGTTCTTTTCATCATAAGATATATACTCATTGGTGATCTGGCTTACGTGCAGAAGGCCATCGAATGGTCCCAATGAGAGAAAAGCTCCGAATTTGACTATTTCCACAACCTCGCCTTCGATGATCTCCTGCATCTCCGGCTTAAAGACAAGAGCATCAAAATTGACTTCGTAGTAAATAGATCCATCCCCTGCCAGGATGTGACCTTCTCCAATGTCATCTGCTCCGAGCACGGCCACGATGGTTCCCAGCGACTTGTCAACTACTGCCTCATATTTTTCGCGCAGCGACCTGTCCACTGCCGCTTCGAGGGGATCACCCAGATGATCCGGTTCTATCTTGGCCACACCCTTAAGCTTCATCTTCTTATACATCTAGTACTCCTTCTTCGACGCCTCTAGATATTGCCCCTGGCGCAGGTATACTACGGTGATGCCTTTACTAAATAACCTTTTCTTCAAGGCTTTGTCATTGGTAAAGACTGCCGCGCCCGTCTCCAGGGCAAGCTCAATGATTGCCTGATCGGCGTTATAATTGTCCACCCCAACTGCATTGCAGCCTTTCGCAAGGCTCAGTGCCACGCGGGCGGCGATTTTATCCTTTCCTTTGTCGGCCCGCGTTGCTAGCGAGCGAAGCTCTCCCAGCACAGAGGCCGGGACCAGCCACTCTGCATATCCCAAACGGAGAAGCTCGCTGAAGATGTCTACGTTGAACTGCTCGGGTACCATCAATGCGTTGGTATCGAGAATTACCTTTATGCTACTGGTATCGATGTATGCCTTCATGCTACTCGGTTATGGTGCCAACGCCGATAAGACGCCACCTGGCCCCAATTCGCCTGCTAACCGCCACACGTTCTCCTTTCTCAGCGCATACCGGCCTCTTGAGCTGCACTTGAACAATACCGCCCTCACGAGCGCTGGTTACGACACCTACGGTTGTGGCCGTGCCGACATTGAGCATCAAGGGTTCGCTGGAGTGGATAGGCTCAACACTGGACTCGTCTGTGACGCCCACGACGCGCTCCAATAGCCGCATGTTCATGGTAAATGCACTCCTTGCAGGCGGAAGTTTGCCAGGCTCTCCAGCCACCTGTCCCACCAGAGCGTCGCTCTTGGTCATGACGGGGTCGAGCAGCGTGCCTACGCCCATCAGGCCGCCAGGAGAGATATCATCCTGAACTTGTTTGCCTGCCAGCAGCGTTACCACCTTGGTCTGGATGGGCACCCATTGTTTCCTGCCCTCGTAATCCACGAGGCGACCTGGACAGATCTCGATCTTATCACCAGTATGCAAGACGCCCTGGCTGAGAGAGCCGCCTATGACCCCGCCTTTGAGGGCTTCGGGAGTTGCCCCCGGTCGATTGATATCGAAGGAGCGGGCGATCTTCAGAAGAGGCGGCTTATTGAGATCTCGGATAGGAGTGGGTATGGTCTTTTCGATGGACTCAATGACCATATCTACGTTGAGATTCTGCTGAGCGGAAATAGGCACAATGGGCGCATTCTCCGCCACGGTTCCCTTTATAAAATCCTTGATCTGGCGATAGTGCTCCATTACTTGTTCACGGGACATGAGATCGATCTTGTTTTGCACTATCACGATTCTGTCGATGCCTGTGATGTTGAGGGCCATGAGGTGCTCTTTGGTCTGGGGCTGGGGGCAGGGCTCATTGGCAGATATGACCAGCACGGCTCCATCCATAATAGCCGCTCCGCAGAGCATGGTGGCCATGAGAGTCTCGTGGCCGGGGGAGTCCACGAAAGAAACGGTGCGCAATATCTGTGTCTCTTTGCCGCAGTGGGAGCACTTTTCATCCACAGTATAAGCATCCGGTTCTGGACAGCTTGGGCACTTTCGGAAGGTTGCATCTGCATACCCCAGACGGATTGAGATGCCTCTTTTAACTTCCTCGCTGTGCTGATCGGTCCAGACGCCGGAGAGTGACTTGACAAGGGTGGTTTTGCCATGATCGACATGGCCCACCATGCCGATGTTGACCTCCGGTTTAGGGGCCGCAGGCTTTTTGGCCTCGGCTTTTGTTTCTGAACTAGTCTCAGATTTGATATCGGATTTTGCCAAATTGAAATCTCCTTAAGGATTGTAATGACCAGGAATTGATGGTGATCACTATATAAATACTTCCTGGCAAAGAATTTGTCGAAAAATCCGGCCAGCAGGAAAAAAGGTGATTGAGCTTGTTTCTATTGCGATGAAGGACGATATACTCTCTTCTGCCGGTTTCCTCACTTGCTCTTCCCGGGAGATCGTTCGCGATAGTCTTTCTTCAAATACCACTCATACCACTGATTCCGACTCCGCAGGCAATGCTGCCGAGGAGACGGGCGCTTATTATCTTTCCTTTAGCTCGGACACTACCAGATTCTTCCCGCATATCAAACAATGTATTATTTGGAGCCCTAGTGTTGTGGGGGAAGCTGCCGGTTTCCTGAGGTGGTGCGTTTTTTTGGCTTTTTTCAGCAGATCAGATCCGAATTGGCCTAAGAAAAGCTAGCAATAAGATTCCCGAATAATTTGCCCGAAATATCATACGGCTGAAGAGACGCTGGCAAATGTTCCTTGGGCGAACAGCAAGGATTCAAAGCCAGGGTAATTCCTCAGCAGCGTGGCTCAATCTTTCTGGTTTTGCAGAGCCAACCACTTTTATTTATTTTTTGCTCACCCCCACTCAGTGATAGACTTGGACCCTACCAAGTGGATTGTTCTTTCTGTCTACCACGAGGACTTCTTCTCCATCCTCAATTCCTGGATCTGAATCAATCACTTGCCCTGAGAACAGTCTGCCTCCCCGAGCAATGAATGAAACCGCTGCATCCGATACCACTACCTTGCTTATTGACGATTTATCCGCATCTGACATCATGCAAACCTCGTATCGTGTGATTTAATAGATAGAGGTCTTACTAAGTAATAAACTTTTTGATAGTATTGCTATTAAAATAGGTCGAGGAATATGTGCGCCTTTTTCAAACCTTTAAAAAACATGAATTTGCACAATGAGTTTGAGTCAAGTCGATCCTACTATGAGCTTTTGGACTAGGCTAGCGTTTTACCGACTAATGGTAGATGACCGTAGCACAAATGAGCAAGCCTAACGCCCCAGATGGAGTGTATCGGATCGACCTGACGCGAGTAAAAGTTAATTCTTCTTAATAATAAGCTTTTTGGTAATACTTAAACCATTTGCTGTTAATCGAATATTTATTTTTATTCGTACTAGTTTTTAATTTAGTAAAATCAAATATTACTATAACGGATAGATTTATTACCACGAAGATTCAGGCTAATAATGATTGGATGAATCATTATGAGATACTGTTGTAGCATACGATTGGCAGGGATGGCGCTATGATCGATAACAATATGCACCTTATGGTCCGGGGCCATGAGATTTGCCGGGGGAAGTCCGCGTGCAAGAATGCGGATGTTGTGCTTTCTTTAGCTTATGGGCACAACATGCACCCGGATGAATCCGTTTTCATCACCACCTCGATCAGGGGGGCAAAATGAAGCGAATAATCTTTACCGGCAAAGGCGGCGTTGGAAAGACCACCATCCTCTCCACCGTGGCCAGGCTCCTGTCCAGAGAAGGCCATAGGGTTTTGGTGGTTGACTGTGACCCCAGCATGAATCTGGCCATGTCTATGGGAATTCATATTGCTCAGGTCACAGCTCTTGCCGAGGACAGATCTCAATCTGATTGTGATGGGCACTGTGCCCCACGGCGGCTCCGGTTGCCTGTGCTCTCCTATCTCTCTGGTCAAGTTCCTGATAAATCACCTTACCGGCAACTCCGAGGAGTTTGATTTTATCATGGTTGACTCACAGGCAGGCGTGGAAATCCTGGGCAGAGGCCTGTCTGCTGAATTTGACCTGAGCATGGTGATAACCGAGCCCACGCCTAAATCAATCGAAGTGGCAAAGCACAGCATGAAGCTGTCACGAGATCTGGGTGTCAAGAAGCAGATAGTTATTGTAAATATGGCAGAGGATGAGAGCGAATGCCAATCGATTGCAGATGCATTGGACCTGAACGGGGACTTGATCGATGCAGTGAGATACGACTCATTGGTAGTCGAGGCGGACAAGAAGGGTATCCATCTCTTGGATCTGGCCAATACCTCGAATTCTTCGCAAAAGGCTCTGCAGGACATATTGAAAATCAAAAACAGGATGGTGGAGGATTAAACTATGTGCGAGTTTACGGTTTACCTGGAAGAGAAAAGTGCAGGTCGCAAAGAGGTGGCAAAGAATATTGTCGTTGCCAGGAGAAGAGAAGGGAAAATACTTCTCATGGATGCTTTTGGCTTGACGATTCCTATTGAGAACGCAATAATCGATGAGGCTAATACCTTCACTCAGGAGATGATTCTGAAAACCGCATGACATTAATCAACGACTTTTTTCTAGGCAATCCTTTTCCCAACTACCGTCTTTCAGGCGAATGCGTGCCCATCATCATTGTATTGGCGGACCATTGTTGATAATCCTCACCAAAATGTCCTCCTCCTTTGCAGAAACAGGTACACGAAGAAGGGAACGCCCAGGAAGGAGGTCATAATGCCCACTGGCAGAACCACAGGGGCCAGGACCACTCTTGCCAGGGTATCCGCACCCAGCAAAAGCAAGGCTCCCACCAGGGCAGAGCCCGGCAGAAGAAAACGGTGGTCACCGCCTATGGCCATCCTGGTAATATGGGGTGCGACCAGGTCTATGAAGCCGATGGTTCCCGTGAAGCAGATGATGCTGGCGGTTATGAGCGAGGCCAGCATCATGTAAATCACCCTCGTCTTCTCCACGTTCACCCCCAGGCTCTGGGCAGTCTCATCACCAGCCCCCAGGGCGTTGAGGTCCCATGATTTGATGATGAGATAAGGCAGACAGATGACAAGAATGGTCAAGACCATTCCTATCCTCTCCCAGAGTGAAGGGGCTGGCGAGCGGATTCTTAAGAATTCCCTGCATTACCGCCCCGGAGGCGCCAAGGCCCATGCCGGCGACGATGCTCATCAAGACCCTGTGCAGTCGCAGGTCCCAGACAATCATATCCGTAAATGCGGTGGTTTGAAAGTGTCCGGGAAAGAGTCTGGCCAGAATGCAGGCGTACACATCCATAATGCCGATCTCTGCTGAGCCGAGAATTACTGCTACACCTGCAAGTAGGGCTATCGCCATTGCCAGGACCAGAAAGAAGAGCACCTTTCGTCCGGTGAATTGCCGATACTGCTCCCCCAAATTGGCTCTCTCGCTTGCGGCGGGCTTCAGGGCTACGGATATGGCATTGTGGCCAAACATGGGCTTCCCAGACCAATGCCTCAGAACGCCTCGGGATGGATGAACCTGGCCAACATCTCCAGGCCATCCACAACCCTGGGACCGGTGCGGGTTATGAGATCTCCTTCTGCCTGATAGATCCTGCCATTCTTGCGGGCGTCAGTCTGATTCAGGCCTCGTTCGGTTTTTGCCCATTGCATAGGCAAGTCCGCTCCGCTACCCATGCCTGAGCAGGCAATAATTACCTCAGGGTTTCGCACGGCAATGGCTTCCGGATCTATCTGAGCATATCCTGACAGATCATGGAAGATGTTCACACCACCTGCCTTCTCGATAAGCTCGTCCTCGAAGGTTCCCGCACCGGCTGTCTTGACCGGATCGTGCCAGACGATATAAAGGACCCTAGTTTTAGGAAGGGATGAGGTCTTGTCAGATACGGCCTTTATTCGCGACTCCATCTGATTACATAGCTTTGAAGCATCCGCTTCCTTGCCTGAAATTTTTCCGACCTTTTCAATGGATCGAATGATGCTGCTCAGATTATTCACATCGACGACAAAAGTGGCAATACCCTCCTTTTCCAGCAGAGATACTGCCCCGCTGCTGCGCGTCCGGCTGGCCAAGACGAGATCAGGGTGCAGCGAGAGAATCGTCTCGATATCCGGATCAACGTACCCGCCCACATCCTCGATCTTTTTGCTTTCCTTCAGTTCCTTTACCAAAGGAGGATAATTGCAGTACTTTGTCGCCCCCACTACTCGATCCCCCAGGCCGAGAGCGAAGAGGATCTCCGTGTTGGAAGGAGAGAGGGAGACTATTCTCTCCGGAGTTTTGGCCATGCCGACCTCCCGCCCGAGATCGTCCGTAACGTTCAGCGCACTGGTCGTGTTTTCTTCTGCCAGGGTTACAGAGCATAGTAACGGCAATATGACCAGAGATAATATCATCAACTTCAAGATCAAGTTCAAGTTCCTCATCTCAGTTAATTAAACATAATTAGAATTAACTCATTATTACTTGACTTAAAGCTTTTGGGCTAAACCGTACGTACAGAATGCTGTGCATCCGGATTACGGACCAAGAATCGCGGTGGAGTAACTTTACGGCCCGAGTATGTTCAATTAATGTAGCCTTGTGACCAATGCTTCCCAGGTACAGCGCTCCTATCTTACGACTGCGGTAGCTGAATGACAGGTTTTTTATCTAGATCCTTACCAAATTGTATCTCATCTCCCACCATCAGCCCGTGGTCCGGCTTTGCCCTCAGGCGGATGTACTGATCCCCGCATCGCACGCCAATTGCCGGGATCTCCCCTTGTGCTGTGGCACTCTCCAGTACCAGGATGCTTCTTTCGTCTAGATACATCCGTCCTCTGGTCCCAGAGCCGTCTCGACTGAGAAAAATAGCGGTGATAAGATCGAATCTTGTGTCGCAGCAGCTTTTTCTGATATCGGTGATTATCAGTTGGGTCATAGCATGGCTCCTATCCGTATGATCTCTATGATCTTAATCGTCTCTTTCAGAAGAGGAGTCCGGCCTGGCAGCGGCCGGAACCTGACAACAGGTAGACGACGATAAAGGAGGTCAACGGTGGTCTGTCGTCATTCTTTGGTTTAGGATATTACTAGTTAATAAGCTTTTTGATTTTAGTAGCAATGATCTTGCGATGAATAACAACGAGTCAAACGGCAGCGAGGTGCCATGGGGCGAGAAATCGCGAGGCGTCGAGCTGAACTAGACGGATTGTACGAGATTGCTGGGAACGACTGCATGGCAGGGTGGCAGGAGATTTGCTTTGTGTAAGGCCGAGGGTCTCAATTCGGAAAAGTGCGCAGAGAAAATAGGATTGACTTAGAGCGTGATGCCACGCCTACGGCAATAATCATCAAAAGTAACTCCCGGATCTTTGTTTTTAAGGAGGTATTCATATTCTTCGTCCACATGGGCCGCCTCGCTGTAATCTATCCTCTCTTCTTTTGCTCTCACGACGGCTGTCATCTCATAACCACCCGGCATAGCTTAATATTTGAAGATGACGAAGAACGCAAGACTGCAAGGGCTCCGGTGGCCGGCCTTGAGCGCCCGTAGCACGCTTCCCGGTCGAGCACGGATGCCCGCGGACGCCCGCACTCCAGGGGAACCGGGGGTTCGCTTGGTCCAGCTTGCGGTCCGGCGTGCAATGCCCAAAGCTTTTATTGAGGTCCAATAAAAGAACAAGCGGATCAAATGATATACCTGGATGAGTCTGGAGATTTAGGATTTGGGCCGCGGGCCTCCCAGCATTTTATCTTGGCCGCGGTCATCGCCAGAAATCCCTCCGAGGTTGGCCGGTGTATCAAGAGAGTAAGAGAACAAAGACTCCCTAAGAAATATAAACAAATTCCTGAATTAATTGTGTAGTGAACCCTTCCTTACTTCGTCCCATCCGCCTCAGGGCGGCCTCATCCTTTTCGGGAAGGACTTACAACACTACTCAAGATAATATACATCAAGCTTGATATTTAAAGCTGACGAAGATGGCAAGATCACGATGCTCCGGCGGGCAAGCCTTGAGCACTCGCTGCATGCCTTCTCGTCGAGCAGAGATGGCCGGGGGACGCTCGCACGCCCGGGGAGACGCTTGCGCGGGTGCGCTTGCGGTCGAGCGGTTCACTTGCCTGCAGCTTTGAGGGAGACGGAAAGATGCTACCGATATCTATGACCACATTCTATTTGGAGGTGCTGAAATAGAGGCTTATCGTGCGTGAATACCGCAATTAGGGATCTAATATATATCGCCTCTAGTATCAAGCTTCAGAATAAGGATCGTTTGGCTTGCTTCATCTATTTCATAAACAAGCCTGTATTCGCCAAGTCTTACCCTAAATCTGGTTTGATGGCCTTTGCACTTTCTGATATCAAAATTGGTTGATGAAATATCAATGAATTTGAACCTTGAAGGATATGGATTCTCGCTTATGCGATCGATTAGTTTTCCGACTTTTTCTTTATGTGCGCGAGGAAGCGATAATAGAATAGACCTGATTTCTCTGTTTAAGCTAACATGAAAGTTCATAGACCAAGTTCTGCCTTAAGATCTTCCCAGGATATGCCACACTTGCGAGTCTCTTCTGCTAATTGATCCAACTCTTTTATCTCAGAGACCTCTAATTCTATTTCTTCAATTGTAGATTCCTGAATGACTGCTTTCTCTTTCGCACCTGCCATGATAAGTACTTCTCACCGCAGAGCTATAAGGATTGCGAAAAGGCCGTGGATCGGACCGGGATTCATAATCAGCTTGGAAGGCGGCGAGTGTAAATTGGGGGCGGCTGGGATGGCTGGCAGGAATCCAGTTGAGCACGGATGCCCGCACGCCAGGGGGGCCGGAGGACCACTCGGGCGGCTCGTTTGCGGTCGAGCGGGGTCGTGGGTGGCCGAGATTCTAGCATGCTTGAAGCTGCAGGAGCAGCAGCAGGGATGTTGATTGGAAACTGTTTTTAATATTTACAGACAAAAATAAACGGGCTGATTCCTTCTTCTAGATTAGTCGGCCAGCAGGTAAGGCCAAATTGTACCGTACTGGCCAAATTAAGACTATTTTGCATCGAAATGATTGGATAACTCTATAAGATTTGCATGCACAAATTGATTTTATGAGTAATGGATCTACGATAGATGAAGAACTATATCATTTGCGAGAAGAGATTGATAGACTATTGCAGATAACTAACACCCTAATGAAAAGCGTGAGCTTTGATCGCAGGAAGGATCATATGGGCTTTATGGCTCTATGTTTCGTGAGCAAACAGATAGATCATGTCGAAAGCATTTGCCTATTGGAAGACAACAATAAATATCGAGATGCTTGGCTATTATCCCGAATTATGTTTGAAGGTCTGGCCTTCCTATATTGGGCCAGTCAAGATCCTGCTAATCGTCCTTATAATTGGAAATCATATTATTGGGTAGAAGAATTTAAGCGGTCGTATGGTAAGAGCATCGATCCATCTCATAAAACAGAAATCGAGGATGGTCTGAAGGCTTATTGCACTCAATTCCTCAAGAAAAAATCCGTAGATAAAGACATAACTCAGATCATTCCTGATGATTATTACAATAGATGGTATATATCAGGCCAAAACTCCCCTCCTGTAAGAATTAATGATATAATTAAAAGTGTTAATCTTGGACCGCTGGAAAAAACTGTATATTCCATGACATCAGGTTGGATCCATTGGGATTCTTTTATAATCGGTCAGGTCCTGCAATTTGATGGTAGTTGTTTTAGTTATTCTAATGAAACGAAATGGATAGGGCTATTAGCTTATGAAACCTGCTATATGTCGCTTTTGCTCTCCGATGCATTATTAGATTCACATTTCAAATTATACTCACCTAGACTGCAGGAAGAATTAAAGCATTCTTTGGCCAATGCAGCTGATGTATAGAAATCTAAACTTGAGGATTCCTATTAACCTATAATTTTAAATGAGCACAGTATCACGCATACCGTATTTGGCTCACCTCATGGCTTAACCAAGGGTTAATAGGAATCCTCACTTAAATGGATGCATAAAAAATGATCGAAGAATTTCAAAGAGATATAATATTTCCTCAAAAACTCTCATCGTCAATGAGGAACAAAAAAAAGCAATTGAGTTCATGAAAAATCAACTTCGCTATGTTCTTGAACACTATATTCCATGTTCATGGTCTCTCGAAATTCACGGTCTTCCTGAATGGTGGATTCCTATTTTGGCATAATTGAATTTCTTGCAGTTGAATCTGGGAATGTGAGATGGCAGGATAATGAAATGGTACGCATAAAGGCTTTATGCGATTCTGGGAAAAAATTAGCTCTAAGCACAAAAATTCATTGGGAAATATCTGAGCAAGTGCTATAAAAGAGATGCATTAAAGGCCACCTGCCGACTCTCACCAGCGACAAGGAGATCGCTATCATCAAGACCGCCCTCTGCCACGCTGGCTTCGAACCCCAGCCCATCCGCCGAAACCGCAGCCCTGAATGCCCGCAACCTCTGCAGCACTAAAAGGATTGCCGCCTAAAACAGGCCAATCTGCCGAAAA
The DNA here is from genome assembly GCA_963682135.1 of Methanothrix sp. GTDB lineage: Archaea > Halobacteriota > Methanosarcinia > Methanotrichales > Methanotrichaceae > Methanothrix. Next base: position 2,413,590 of record OY821645.1, on the reverse strand, counting down.
TTTTCAGAAATCCTCCAAAAACAAAGGAACTAACTTGAAGTCCCTCACATCCACCAGCCCCCTGTCCGTCAGCTTCAGCTCCGGGATCACCGGCAGGCAGAGAAACGAGAGCGTCATGAACGGGTCCTTAAGCTTGCATCCCAGCTTGGCAGCCGCAGCAATGCAGCTCTCCATGCCCCGCGCCACATCCTGCATACTCGCCTCCGAGAGCAGCCCGGCCACAGGCAGAGGCAGGCTGGCCAGCACCTTTCCTTCTGCCACCGCCACCAGCCCGCCGCCCATCTGCTCGATAGCCCGCACCGCCGCCAGCATATCCTCGTCCGTTGCGCCAACGGCGGCGATGTTGTGCGAATCATGGGCTACGGAAGTTGCTAGAGCGCCGCTGCGCAGGCCGAAGCCCTGCACCAGCCCCAGGCCCACATTGCCCGTGGTCTTGTGCCTCTCCACCACACTCATCTTCAGGATATCCCGGTCTGTGTCGGAGACAACCTTTCCATCCCGAATTTTGGGCAAGAGTTGCAGCGACCTGGTGAAGATCTGATCGGGCACAACGCCAATCACCCTGGCCGGGCCGCTTTCTGCCGGGATGGCAAACGATTCGGCTGCGATTTTGCCTATCTGCAGGGACTTAATTCTGGGTGCCGGTGCTTTCACCAACTGCATTGTGAAGCGTCCATCTTCCGCCACCACCTTTCCGTCTTTGATGACCCTGGCCACGCGAATTCCTTCCAGATCCTCCAGCACGGCGATGTCTGCTCTGTAACCGGGAGCTATGGCCCCCAGGTCGGAGAGGCCAAAGTACTGGGCGGCATTGAGACTGGCGATCTGCAGGGCGACAATGGGGTCGAGGCCCTGCTCGATGCATGTCCTCACCATGAAGTCGATATGCCCCTCGCTAAGGATATCTGCTGGATGCCGGTCGTCCGAAACGAAGAGGAATCGACGGGCATTGAGGGGGCTGATCAGGGGCAGCAGATCCCGCAAATTTTTCGCAGCGCTGCCCTCTCGCAGCATGATGTACATCCCGGAGCGAAGCTTTTCCCGGGCTTCATCTATTGTGGTGCACTCGTGATCGGACCGGATGCCGGCGGAGATGTAAGCCGAGAGGTCGCGCCCCGACAGGCCGGGAGCGTGCCCGTCCACAGGCCGTCGGCCGGCCAGAGCCAGCTTCTTCATCACTTCCGCATCACGGAAGATGACGCCAGGATAGTTCATGACCTCGGCCAGGCCAATGACCCCCTCTTCCTCGATCAGCCCGACCAGTGCGTCCGCACCCAGGGCCGCTCCGGCGGTCTCCAGATTGGTGGCGGGCACGCAAGTGGGCAGCATGACAAAAACGTTCAGGGGGAGATCTCTGGAGGACTGTAGCATGTAGCGAATACCCGCCTCGCCCCAAACATTGGCGATCTCGTGCGGGTCGGCAACCACGGTGGTGGTGCCCCTGGGCACGACTGCCCGGGCGTACTCGGGCACGGTGACCATGCTGCTCTCAATGTGAACGTGGCCGTCAATGAATCCCGGTGCGAGAACCTTTCCCTCCAGCTCCAGGGTCTGCCGGGCGCTGGAGCAGTCAAAGCCAGCTATCCGGCCTTTATGAATAGCCACATCCGCCCGGTACACCTCGCCGGAGAGAACATTGGCCACGCTGCCTCCTGCCAGGAGGAGATCAACCTCGATTTCACCGCGCGCGGCTGCAATCAGTTCTTGTTGGGGACCAATAACCATGGAGTTCGCTTATCTCTCGAAGCCTTATTTAGATTATCTATCAAATATGACGATAAAATTAGCTTCGGAGTCGGATAAACTTATATCGATTGGGCTAAAATAAAGACACGGTGTGCGGGAAGTGAAAGATATTCTCCTCAAGGTGGCCAAAGCCTATCCCAATGACTCGGCGCGGGGCATCGCTCGCCTGGACCCCAATGCACTGCTCACGCTGCGCCTCTCTCCCGGCGACATCATTGAGATTGAAGGAAAGAGACTTACGGCAGCCAAGGTCTGGCGTGCCGACCGGCAGGACTGGTCTCAGGATTACATCAGGATAGACGGCTTCATTCGCCAGAACGCGGGAGTGGGCATTGGAGACAAAGTGAAGATAAGCAAAGCCAAGTTCGCCGATGCTCAGCGCATAGTCCTGGCTCCGCCCTCCGGCTCGCATATGCATTATGGGGATGAGGCAGCAGATATGATTCGCCGCCAGACTCTGAAACGACCGGTCGTAGCAGGCGATATTCTCCCCATCATGAGCTCAGCAGCCCATCCTTTTGTGGGGCGCATGGAGGCTGTGCCTCTGGTGGTTACCGAGACCCATCCCGCTGATGTGGTTATCATATGCGAACGAACCGAGATCTTGCTGCTGGAAAAGCCGGCCAAGAGCGTTCGCTCCGTCAAAGCCACCGGAACCACCTACGAGAATGTGGGCGGCCTGCGTTCCGAGGTGCAGCGGGTGCGAGAGGTAATTGAGCTGCCCATAAAGCACCCCGAGGTATTTCAAAAGCTGGGCATTGAGCCGCCCAAGGGCGTTCTGCTCTACGGGCCGCCGGGCACGGGAAAGACTCTCATCGCAAAGGCGGTGGCCAATGAGTGCGGAGCCAATTTCTTCTCCATAGCCGGACCGGAGATCATGTCCAAGTATTACGGCGAGAGCGAGCAACGGCTGCGCGAGATCTTTGATGATGCCCAGAAGGCGGCTCCTTCCATCATTTTCATAGATGAGATCGACTCCATCGCCCCCAAGCGAGGTGATGTCACAGGCGAGGTGGAAAGAAGGGTGGTGGCGCAGCTATTGGCCATGATGGACGGCTTAAAAGAGCGCGGCCAGGTGGTGGTGATCGGTGCCACAAACCGGGAAGAGGCCATCGATCCGGCACTGCGCCGGCCGGGCCGGTTTGACCGGGAGATCGAGATCGGAGTTCCTGATAGATCGGGAAGAGTCGAGATTCTGCAGATCCACATGCGCAGCATGCCTATAGCTGAGGACGTGAGCCTGGAGAGCCTGGCAGACAGGATGCACGGTTTTGTGGGCGCCGATATAAGCGCTCTCTGCAAGGAGGCGGCCATGAGAGCTCTGCGCCGCTACCTGCCGGATCTGACCTCCGAGGATGAGATACCTCCCGAGATCATGGAGAAGATGCTGGTTATGGCGGAAGACTTCGAGGAAGCTCTAAAGGAGATCGAGCCCTCCAGCATGCGTGAAGTCCTGGTGGAAGTGCCGCGCGTGCATTGGAGCGATCTGGGCGGCCTGGGATCGCTCAAGCAGGAGCTGATCGAAGCTATTGAATGGCCTCTCAAGCAGCCTGAGAAGTTCCGTCAGATGGGCATACGTCCGCCCAAGGGAATTCTGCTCTACGGTCCGCCGGGCACAGGAAAGACCATGATCGCTCAGGCGGTGGCCAATGAGACTGCGGCTAACTTTATCAGCGTGCGGGGGCCGCAAATGCTCTCCAAGTGGGTGGGTGAGTCTGAGAAAGCCATTCGGGAGATCTTCCGGAAAGCCAGGCAAGTCTCTCCCACCATCATTTTCTTCGATGAGCTGGACTCCATTGCACCCATGCGGGGCACGGATGAAGGCAGCCACGTCATGGAGCGGGTAGTAAATCAGCTCCTGGCAGAATTAGACGGCCTGGAGACGCTCAAAGATGTGGTGGTCATAGGTGCCACCAACCGGCCGGATATCCTGGACCCGGCGCTTTTGCGCTCCGGACGGTTTGATCGCATGCTACTGGTGGGGCCGCCGGATAAATTGGGGCGACATGAGATTCTCAAGATCAAAACTGCAAAGATGCCCAAATGCGAGGATGTAAACCTGGAGGAGCTGGCTGAGCTTACGGAAGGCTATGTGGGCTCGGATCTCGATTCGCTCTGCCGCGAGGCGGCCATGCTGGCCCTGCGCGAGAATATGGTGAAAGTGGAGATGAACCAGTTCCGAGAGTCTTTGAAGAAGGTCAGGCCGAGCGTCGAGGAGAACATGGTCAGCTACTATGAGAGGATCAGCGAGAGGTTCAAGGGCGGAATAAAGGTGGAGCCTGCTTCGCTCATCGGCTACAGATAGCGCCCTGGCCAGGAAGCAAAGATGTTTTCAACCGTAAAAGGGATCATTAGGTGAAAGGGATGGGAAAGGTGTTCTCGGCAAGCATTGCTGGAAAAGAGGTCGTAAACATCGATGGCATGGTGTTGGGCGATCTTGAAGATGTGGTTTTTGAGGTGCAGACAGGAAAGCTGGTGGACCTGTTGGTCAAGCCGAACCGGGAGCTGAACCGCTCGAAATACAGGGAGAGCGGAAGGTTTGTGCTCATACCTTTTACGTCAGTGGTGGCTATCAAGGACTACATTGTGATCGATGAGAGCCGGGCTATGAAGACATGAGATGATGCAACATTTCCTTTAGTATCTCGATGTGACTGGAAAGGTTTAATTTATTCCAGTTATAACGAGTCATTCTGATGAAAACCATATTTTATTTACCCATAGTCATCCTGGTACTGGTAATATCCGGATGTTCGTCTGCAACTGCAGAGGAAGGCGCGAATAAAGTTCTCTTAAAGACCAGCATGGGCGACATCACAATCCAGCTTTACGACGACATGCCCATTACGACAGATAATTTCAAGAGCCTGGTGGATAAGGGATTCTACAATGGTGTAATCTTTCATAGAGTCATAGACGGCTTCATGATTCAGGGCGGAGATCCGGAGGGCACGGGCATGGGTGGACCGGGCTATTCCATCAAAGATGAGTTCACCGATCACAATCGAAACGAGCGCGGCACCATCAGCATGGCCAACGCCGGACCGAACACAGGCGGCAGCCAGTTCTTCATCAATCTGGAGGACAACAGCTTCCTGGACAGCAAACACCCAGCTTTTGGAAAGGTGATTGCCGGCATGGATGTGGTAGACGCCATAGCCAAGGTGCAAAAAGACGCCAATGATCGACCGCTCACTGATGTGAAGATAATAGAGGCAAAGATGGTCTCTTAATCATCTTGATATTAACAAATGGAATTGATAAATATGGCAGAAGGAGCATCAAATTCAGACGGTGTCAAAGTACGGCTTATGACCAGTATGGGTGACATCACAATCCAGCTTTACAAGGACACGCCCATCACATCGGGCAACTTCCAGAAGCTGGCAGAGAAGGGATTTTATGACGGAGTCATCTTTCACCGCATCATAGACGGCTTCATGGTCCAGGGCGGAGACCCTACCGGCACAGGCTGTGGGGGACCGGGCTATGCCATCAAGGATGAGCTGAGCCGCAAGAACAGGAACGATCGCGGCACCATCAGCATGGCCAATGCCGGGCCCAACACGGGCGGCAGCCAGTTCTTCATCAACCTGGTGGACAACAACTTCCTGGACAGCAAGCATCCGGTCTTCGGGAAAGTGATCGAGGGCATGGATGTGGTGGATGCCATGGCCAAGGTGAAGAAGGGTGCCAATGACCGGCCGGTAAAAGAGGTGAAGATAGAGAGCGCAAAGGTGATAAGCTAGGGCACAATCCCGACAGATTTCTTCTTAGTCTTGTATAGTCCCGAGTGTTTCGGGACTCTATACTTTCCTGCATGGTAGTGCCAATACCGCGGTTTTGATAAGTGGTCATCCGCAGGATTTTGCGGCAGGGTACTTATTTAAGACAAGAGCACAATTAATATTATGGTGTTAATTTGGCAGAAATTGGTTTATCTACTCTAATAGCACTTCTGGTAGCGTTTATTATCTTATCACAGGCCATAAAGATCGTTCGTGAGTATGAACGAGTGGTTATATTTCGTTTGGGGCGCTTTTCCGGAGTGAAGGGTCCTGGCATATTCTTCATTATCCCCATCATCGATCGCGTCATGCTGCTTGACCTGAGGGTCTTTACCATCGATGTGGCCAAGCAAGTGGTCATCACCAAGGACAACGTGAGCGTGGAGGTGGACGCAGTCATCTACTACCGGGTTGTGGATCCGTCTCTGGCCATCATACAGGTGGAAAATTACAAGCTTGCTACCTCCTTGCTGGCACAGACTACCTTGCGAGACGTCCTGGGACAGATTGAACTGGACGATCTGCTCTCCAAGCGCGACGAATTGAACAAGAAACTGCAGACCATCTTGGACCAGCACACTGATCCCTGGGGAATCAAAGTTACTGCAGTCACATTAAGAGACGTATCTCTGCCCGAGTCTATGAGAAGAGCGATTGCCAAGCAGGCCGAATCGGAAAGAGAAAAGAGGTCGCGCATAATCCTGGCAGACGGCGAATTCCAGGCATCCAAGACCATGACCGATGCCGCCCGGCTTTATGAAGAAGTGCCTGCTGCCCTCAAGCTGAGGGAGCTGCAGACATTGGTCGATATCGCCAGGGAGAAGACGCTCATTGTGGTCACACCCAGTGGGGACGCGGGGACCGGTTCTATGGCCGGCCTGACAGCAGCCTTGAACCGGGAGCTTTCCGAGAGAGAGACAGCCCGAAAAGATGAGGCCAAGAAAGATGCCTTGAAAGTTGCAGAGAGCGAAACCGCAAGAACCAGGAGATGAAAAAGTAGATGGAGAAGATCCGGTCCTGCTCGGAATTTGTGAGGAGAACGGGCCGGCTATCTCCTCCCAGGACGCAGAGAGTAGCCACCATTTTACTCATATCGTTCTTGCTACTGTTACCGGGACTTCCCATTGCCTCTGCCGATCCCGGACCGGTTTTGGCTGTAGAGCTGCAGGGCCCTATCACGCCGGCCAGCGATGATATCGTTGCTGCTGCTTTGCAGGAGGCAGAGGCGGGCGGCTTTCAGGCAGTGATGCTTCTATTGGACACGCCGGGCGGCGGCCTGACAGAGACCTATGAAATACTCAGGCAGATAGAAGAAACCGAGATACCCGTGATAGCCTATGTCTATCCCTCGGGTGCTGCAGCTTGGTCGGCAGGAACGCTCATCCTGATAGGCTCCGATGTGGCGGCAATGGCGCCGCATGCCATAATAGGCTCAGCCCAGCCGGTACGGCTCTCAGCGTTGGGCGAAACCGAGCCTATCAACGACAGCAAGACCACTAATGCCATTGTGGCCCTGATCGAGGAGAAAGCGAGAGCTCACGGACGAAACACGACCGCTGCCAAAGAGTTTGTCGTCTCCAATCTCAATCTTAATGCTGATGAGGCCATGGATTATGGAGTGATCGAATATATCGCGCCTTCTCCCGAGACCCTGGCAAATCAGATCAACGGCAGTCATGTCAAGAATACCACCCTGCTCACCGCGGCCGTCGCTGTGCAGCACTTTTCCCCGCCTATAAACTTGCAGCTCTTAAGGCTACTCTCCGATCCGACGCTTGCCGGGCTGCTCATGCTGGTGGGCCTTTATGCCCTTGTTTTCGGCCTGTCCAGTCCCGGCATCGGCTCAGAGGCATTGGGCGTGGCAGCCCTGGCTTTAGGGCTGATCGGAATGGGCTATAGTGTGAATATAGGTGCTGTTTTTCTGTTGCTGCTTGGCCTGGGTCTGATCTTGGCAGAGCTGCACAGCCATTCCTTTGGGATGCTGGCGGCAGCCGGGCTGATATGCGTGATAGTGGGCAGCATCCTTCTTATCCCCACCAGCTTTCCCCAGTGGTATGTGCCGGGAAGCTACCAGAAGTCTATGGCCCTGGCCATCATCCTGCCCTCGCTCATTTTAGGCGCATTCCTGGCCTTTGCCATTTACAAGGTAGCACGAGCCCGGTTTGCTCCGCCATTGTTAGGTCATATTGTTGGAGAGGAAGCAGTGGCCATTGACAGGCTGGACCGGGAGGGCTACGTGCTCTTCCAGGGAGAGTACTGGCAGGCAGAAGCGGAAGATACGGTAGAGAAAGGCGAGAATGTTGTGATCACCGGCAAGGAAGGTGCCAGACTGTTGGTGAAACCAGGGAGAAGATGAAATCAATGAGCAAGACTTGCATAATGGTGGCAATTGCCATATTACTAACCCTCGATTGTGTCAGCGCGAGTATGGTCAGCCTGACTTATGATGACGGCAGTGTAGAAGATGCGGCCTGGATCGATGGACAGAGGGGCCACGGCGTGGTCTTCACGGCTCCTGCCGATAATTGGAGTCTATCCCAGGTGGCCATTTTAGGAAAGCAGGTTGTGCCGTCACCATCCGAGATATTTGTGATTGAGGTTTGGGATCAAAACCTATCTCTTCTGTATAGGATTACCGATAAAGCCAGTTCATATTTCGGTGATAACCTGACCTGGTCAATAGTTGACCTGCCCGATGTCAAGGTATCCGGCAATTTTCTCATCGCCTTCTTCGAGTTTGCCGGGGTGTGGCAGGGAGTTGACAAGTCCCCTTCATCAGGCAGATCCGTTCTGGTCTCCAGAAATCCCAACAGAATATCGAATTGGAGTATGCAAAATAGCACCCAGAACCAGACCAATTGGATGATTCAGGCTATCGGACACTCTCCAGAGCCCAAGCTTACCATTTCAGTTATATCTGATACGGCGAGCGAAAAGAGCCCTTCGAAGATAAAGGCAGTGGCCACAGACCCGGATGGCAATCTTAAGATCGCCACAGAATACATTGTAGACAATAAGACCAGAGAGATCGTCTGGGCACAGACGAAGGAAATGACGGGCAGCAGCTCTGAGGTGGAGTTCACCTGGCCAGGGGCCAGGTTCAGAATTTCGGCAGACGGCCAGGATAAGGGCGCGATATATGCAATCAATAACCTGGGAGTTATGGCGAATTTGAGCAGTCTGCTCGCCTACTCTGCCCCCTGCATCATTGAGCTGAATGAAAAAGTGAACTTCAGTGCGCAGGCTTATTTCGGAGAGGATGGGCAGCTTAATGCATTAATGGATTCGTATGGGTTCACTCATTACATCTCGCAGGATATCCTGAATATCACAGTGCCAGGAACAGATTACGAAAAGTTCGCGAAGAATAATATTACCATAATCAAAGATAAGAGCAAGATCGGTTTTGTCAATACGAAGGTACCCGTCAGACAAGATGAACAGGCATCGGAGATAATCGGGCCGATAGTGCTCTCAGGCATGCCATCTTCCCATTACGATCTCAAATTATTGCGATCGAATGCAGGCATGGGTGAATATATTGCCATAGTCAAGGCAGAAGATAATGCATCTAACGTAATGAGCAATATTGCAGAGATGACAATCAAGGTGAAATGATTTGAGGGACATACAAAAAACTTAAATAGATTCCGCTTAGATTAGTGTCCAAAAAATTTGAAACGCCGCACTTTTTTTGGCGTCATTATTGGAGGAAGCAATATGTTATTATTAAGAGCTGATGAGCTGGGGCTGGAGAAAGAAGGATTTATAGGAATGGGATGGCTGCGCGAACTGCCAGATATCAGAGACTACACCATTAATACACCCGCAATTAAGGACTTGCTCGGCAAGATCGCTTTCCCTAAAGCGACGCCTGCTTCAGCAGACTTGAGGGCCTGGTGCCCTCCAATTGAAGACCAGGGCCAGCTAGGTTCATGTACAGCAAACGCGGGTGTGGGCATATTCGAGTACTTTGAGAAGAAAACCGCTAATTCATATCTCGACGCTTCCCGTCTATTCCTTTACAAGACCACCAGAAATCTCATGGGCGTCACCGGCGATACCGGCGCGTACCTCAGGACTACTGCGGAAGCCATGCTTCTCTTCGGAGTTCCACCTGAAAAATACTATCAATACATAATCGGCAAGTTCGATGAGGAACCTAACGCATTTTTGTATTCATTCGCGAAGAACTATAAGGCGCTCCAGTACTACCGATACGACCCACCAGGAACTGCTAAAGCGAAACTATTGACGTCCATAAAGGAAAACCTCTCTGCAGGACTGCCTTCCATGTTCGGATTCACAGTCTACAGCTCAATCAGTCAAGCTTCTGCATCCGGCGAGATACCATATCCAGCTAGTGGCGAAAAAGTGATGGGAGGTCATGCCATAGATGCAGTGGGATACGATGACGCGAAGGTCATCACCAACGCCAATAATAAAAAATCCACTAAAGGGGCCTTATTGATCAGGAATAGCTGGGGCATAGGTTGGGGCAGCAAAGGCTATGGCTGGTTGCCGTACGATTATGTCCTAAACGGTCTGGCCAGCGATTGGTGGTCACTGCTGAAAGCCGAATGGGTTGACACCGGCATGTTCAATATTTAGGAAAGATTTTAAACATTTTTGGGAGATTTTAAGGGCGGTTTGGCTTGGCCCCGCCCTCAACTCCTTTAGCTTCTGCGGATCATGGTGCCCACGCCTTCCGTGGTGAGCAGCTCCAGCAGTATGGCATGATGCTTTCTGCCGTCTATGATGTGGGCTTTCTCCACACCGCTTCGCACTACTGCAACGCAGGCTTCCACCTTTGGGATCATGCCGCCCTTGATGACGCCCTCCGCCACCAAGCGGTCGAAGTCAGAAGCAGGAAACTCAGAGATGACGCTTGCCGGGTCATTTGGATTCATGCGCACGCCTTCCACATCGGTGATGGAGAAGAGCTTCTTGGCCCGCATGGCCACGGCCACAGCTCCGGCCACAGTATCGGCATTAACATTGAGGTTATTGCCCTCGCCATCTGCCGCAATTGGAGAGATGACAGGAATATAGCCCTTGCCGGCCATGATCATGAGTATCTCCGGGTCCACCTTATCCACATCGCCCACGAATCCCAGGTCCACAGGCTCCATGCCCTCCACCTTGAGCAGTGCCTTCTTCCTGGCCTTAAGGAACATGCCGTCCTGGCCGGAAAGTCCAATGCCCTTGCCACCATGCTTGCCGATGAGATTAACAAGCTCCGCGTTGATATTGCCCAGCAATACCATGCGTGCGATGCCCAGTGTCTCTTTATCGGTGACACGCAGGCCTCCCACGAACTCGGCCTTCTTGCCGAATTTCTCCATGGCCTGGGAGATCTCTGGTCCGCCGCCGTGCACAATGATGGGATGAATGCCGATATAGCGCAAAAGCACCACGTCCTGTATGAAATCCTCCAGGACGGTGCGATCGGACATGATAGATCCCCCTATCTTGAAGACCATGATGCTGTCATAGAACTCACGAATGTAAGGCAAAGCCTCAATGAGCACCTGTTCTCTCTTAACGGTCACTTATCATACACCTCTATTCTATGGACATCAGTACGTCGCCGGGATTGACTGTGGTCCCTTCATTGATATAGATCTCTTTTACAGTTCCATTCTTATTGGCCAGGATGTTTTGCTCCATCTTCATAGCCTCTATGACGACCACTGCATCTCCTTCGGCCACCTTTTCGCCCTTTTTAACCTTATAGCGAATGATAACGCCTTGCATGGGCACGGTTAATCCATCCTTGGGAGCTTTGGGCACAGCCTCTGCGATAGTCATGCCGGCAGGGGCAACCTTGACCAGATAGGACTCGCCGTCAATCTCTACATTGAGTGCCATAGGTTCTGCCTTCAGAGGAGCTGACGCTGCTGCCGCTGGCATCTTTTTGACAAGTTGCTCTTCTACAGCTGCTCCCTGCAGGAACTTAATGGCCACCTGTGGATAGAGAGCATAAGTAAGATAATCCTCTTCCTGTTTGGCCAATTTCAAAGCATCGACTGCTTTCCTGGCGTTTTCATATTCCGGCTGCAGCAGATCTGCGGGGCGCACTGTAATGGGCTCCTCATCGCAGAGCACCTTCAGCCTGACCTGGGGGTCGATCATCGCCGGCGACTTTCCATAGAGGCCCTTGACATAGTCTTTGACCTCTTTGGGGACCATCTTGTATCGGTCGCCAGTAATTACATTAAGAACTGCTTGCGTGCCTACTATCTGGCTGGTGGGGGTGACCAGGGGAGGATATCCCAGGTCCTTTCGAACCTTAGGTATCTCGGCCAGCACATCCTCCCACTTGTCCATTGCCTTTTGCTCGATGAGCTGGGATACCAGATTGGAAAGCATGCCGCCAGGAACCTGATAGATGAGGACATTGGTATCCACGCGTGCCGTTATAGGGTTAAATACGGGCGCATAAATTTCCACAATCTTCTCGAAGTACCTCTTGATCTCGGTAAGCAGCTCCAGATCCAGGCCAGTGTCGTAGGACGTTCCCTGCAGTGATGCCACCAGGCTCTCTGTGGCGGGCTGCGAGCTGCCGCCGGAGAGCGGCGATATGGCCGTATCCAGGATGTCGACTCCTGCCTGACAGGCATGGAAGTAGCTCATCTGAGCCATACCGCTGGTGCAGTGCGTATGGAGATTCACCGGCAGGTTAACCTCCTTTTTCAAAGCCCGGATGAGGTCATAGGCATTTTGAGGGGTTATCAGTCCTGCCATATCCTTGATGCAGATCGAGTCGCATCCGAGCTCCGCCAGCTTTACGGCAAACTGCACGAAGACCTCTATACTATGTACGGGACTGATGGTGTAGCTAATGCCACCCTGAACATGCTTCTCCATTTTTTTCGCAGCTGTGATCGACCGCTCCATGTTGCGAATGTCGTTAACGGCATCGAATATCCTGAAAATATCGACACCATTATTGGCTGCCTTCTCCACAAACTTATCCACTACATCGTCAGCATAATGCCTGTATCCGACCAGGTTCTGCCCGCGAAGCAGCATCTGCATCGGAGTATTCGGCATGGCCTTCTTTAATGCCCTTAGCCTTTCCCAGGGATCTTCGTTCAGGTACCGAATACAGGTATCGAACGTCGCTCCGCCCCATGTTTCCAATGAGAAGAATCCAACCTGGTCCATCTTCTCTGCTATGGGTAGCATATCCCTGGTCCTCATCCTGGTGGCCAGAAGAGACTGGTGAGCATCCCTAAAAACCGTGTCTGTAAGCTTAACCCTGCCCATGAAGATCTTCTCCTATACGGTCCCTCTTCTTTATAACCCCATCGCCTTTGCTTTTCAATTCTGGACCAGAACCACGGATAAGTTATATAAGGCTAATGGCAAGCAGAAGGATTAGGCATAAGCTTTCCTATTCTTGCTACATGATCATCAGAATATGGATCTAGCAGGAGTCTGTAAGAATCATTGCCGGAGCAATTAATGGCGAATTCTAAAATGCTTGCTCTTTTTTCGTATCTGTGAATTATTCATTATTGCCAATAGTCTTCTTCAAGATAGGAGGACTTAAATAAATCGATTTAGCAGCGTTTTGAGATTTGTTTTATTGACTTGTATATGTGTTGTTGATACCGTTCTGTACGTATGTGTCCAGCTGAAGCGTCTATTAATACTATGATACACTATTTGCTAAACTGGAGAATCTATGAGACTTAGAGTTGTCAGCGCTAGAAATGAGATTCCAAATCTCAACCCTAATGAAAAGACGGTTCACCTTGCTTTTCGCGCCAGCAATGTAGACTTCCTCAATCTGATGCAGAGATGCCCCAGGCTGAGAATGATTCAGGTACCACCCTCCTACCGCAAGACCATGTCCAATGCCATCCAGGTATTCCTGGATATGCAGGGCATTGAGCTTCTGGAAGGAGATGTCTGGGGCCACAGAAAGGATCTCGATGAATACTTCACCGTGGAAGATGCCACTTTGGAAGAGATCCGCTCCCTGGCTGCCAGCGGTGCCAGCATGGACGATGTAGCCAATCAGATTCAGAAGAAGGCCAGGATCGGCCCTGAGCTGGTCAAGTACATCGTCAAGAGCAAGATCGTTGCATAAGATGTGCAATACAAGTCGGATTGCCAAATCCGGCTTTTCCATTTATTGCCAGTCTTTTTGGATTTTGACTTAGCAAGAGAATCAGGCAATTCAATGAAATTCGGGATATTATGATCAAAAAAATCATGATCGCCACCGATGGATCGGATACCAGCAAGAAGGCTGCAATGATTGGCATAGACATCGCCCACCGTGCAAATGGCAGCATCACTGCCGTTTATGTCATGGAAACACTGCGCCTGGCCCACCTGCCGGGGTTTGCGACCTTGCCGGGACTAAAAGAGAAGATTCTACAGCTCATGCAAGAAGAAGGACAGCAGGCAACGCAGTTCGTCGAAGATCAGGCTTTTATTATGAAAGTTCCCTGCCGGAAGATCCTGACCCAGGGCAGCCCCAGTGAGGAGCTTCTCAAGATCTCACGCGAGCAGGGAATTGACCTGATCATCATGGGAAGCTTGGGCCGCACAGGCATGGAAAAGATCCTCTTGGGAAGCGTTGCCGGGAAAGTGGTCTTGCAGTCCTCAATTCCTGTGCTCTTGGTTAAAGGCGATTAACCCCCGCTCAGACCCGCTCAGAAGTACAGGGATTTCATTCGCCTCCGAGAATTGCAAAGGGATATTAATGAATGATGCCATAATAGCATTCTTGATCCCCTATGAATTCCATTAAGAAATTGATTCACAAAGCCCGACACAGCTTCTTTCTCTTTGGCCTGGCCAGCATTCTCTGGTTTATCTTCCGGACAGGCAGCAAGCCCACTCGCATGAGTTACCCCTGCCAGCAAGCCTCGGCTGCCAGCGGGAGCCTGTGGATTGCAGCTTACATTCTGCCTTTCATCCTGGCAGTTCGATCACCGGAAAGATGGGTCGCGAAAAGGGCAATGACTTTGGCCGGATTTCTGCTGCTCCTCTTCGTATCTTCATTCGTCCTCTATGGTTCATTCAATATGATGGGCTTGGCCAGGACGGCGGGGGATGATACAGATGCTGCCAGCAGAGGTGATACTATTATGATCAATCTCTCCCAGATGCGTTCGCAATTCCCGGAGCCTTCCGATATATTTGCGATAGCCGGAACCGATGGAAATGATGATTCTGTGACGAGATTGATAGAACTGATGAATAGTCACGGCCTGCCCTTCTACGCCCAAAACGCCTCTCTTGGCATCATCGAGAAGGATGATGTAGTAATAATCAAGGTCAACAGCCAGTGGGATGAGAGAGGCGGCACCAATTCCGATCTCGTCAAGGCTCTCGTCCAGGCAATCGTGAATCATCCTCAAGGCTTTGACGGCGAGGTGATCATCGCCGACAACGGCCAGGGCCAGTACGGCTCGACGGGCAGTGGAGGCAACCTGAGTTATGCTCGAAACAACGCTGAAAATATAACCCAATCTATGCAGGTGGTGGCCGACTCCTTCCCGGATCAAAAGGTATCGACCTATCTCTGGGATAGGATAACCGGCAACAAGGTAGGCGAATATGTGGATGGCGATATGGCAGACGGTTACGTTCTATCCGGTCCGCCTGATGCACAGACGAAAATCTGCGTCACTTACCCTAAGTTTCAGACCAAATACGGCACTTACATCAGCTTTAAGGAGGGCGTCTGGGATGCCGTCAACGGCAGCTATAACAGCAGGCATCTCAAGGTGCTGAATGTTCCCGTTCTCAAGACACACTCCATCTATGGCGTAACGGCCTGCATCAAGCACTACATGGGCGTGGGCTCCGATCGGCTCAGCCGGCAGGCGGGCGGCAGGTCTCATAATTCAGTCGCCTTCGGTGGCATGGGAACAGAGATGACCCAGACACGATTTCCCGACCTGAACATCCTGGATGCCATCTGGATCAATGCCCATCCCGGAGGAGGGCCCAGAACCTCATATGAAGAAGCCGATCAAGCCGGCATAATTGCCGCCAGCATCGATCCCGTGGCCCTGGACTATTGGGCCGCCAAAAATATCCTCATGCCTGCCGCCCGGCAGAAAGGCTACGATGATCTCGATTCCATGGACCCGGATAACACATCTTCCGGCTCTTTTGGCGATTGGCTGCGGCTCTCCCTGGCCGAGATTGTTAAAGCGGGACATCAGGGAACGGTGAATGAGAAGAACATGAATGTCCTTTTGGCCTGAGAAAAGAAGAAATGATTGTCTCGCGTCAAGTTAATATCAACTTGAAATGATCACGGTGAAAGCAATGATCGCCAGAAGAGCAGAAGAGATCTCTCCTTTCATCGCCATGGATGTCTTGGAGAGAGCGCGAGAGATGGAGTGCCAGGGAATTAATGTCATCCATCTGGAGGTGGGCGAGCCGGACTTCGATATACCACCTGCCGTGAAGGATGCCACATGCAGGGCATTGGAGGAGGGGCTCACCCATTACACGCATAGCTTGGGCGACTTAGAGCTGCGCGAGGCTATCTGTCGGCACTATCTGGAGACTTATGGCGTTTGCGTTAAACCGGAGCAGATAGTGGTGACCTCCGGCACCTCCCCGGCCATGATGCTCATCTTTGCGGCGCTGCTGGAGAAGGGCCAGGAGGTGATTATCTCCGATCCGGGCTATGCCTGCTATCCCAATTTCATAAAATTTTTAGGAGGCATTCCCGCAAGAGTGCCGGTCTATGAAAAGGACGGTTTTCAAATGCGTCCGGAGGCCATCCGGGAGAGAATCAGCAGAAAGACAAAAGCCATTCTCATCAATTCCCCCTCCAATCCGACCGGCTGCCTGCTCTCCGAGAGCACCATGCGCTCCATTGCGAAGCTGTCGCCCTACATCATCTCCGATGAGATCTATCACGGCCTGGTCTACGAGGGAAAAGAACACTCCATCCTGGAGTTTTCCGACCGCGCCTTTGTCTTAAACGGCTTTTCCAAGCTCTATGCCATGACCGGGCTTCGCCTGGGCTACCTCATCGCCCCGGAGAGGTTCATCCGGCCTATTCAGAAGATGCAACAGAACTTCTTCATCTGCGCCAGCTCTCTGGCTCAAAGGGCGGGCATCGCCGCTCTGCAGGAGACGGGCCCACAGGTGGCAGAGATGAAGAGGATCTATGACCAGCGGCGAAAGTTCATGATCAAGCGCTTGAGAGAGCTGGGATTTACCATCACCGTGGTGCCGACGGGGGCCTTTTATGTCTTCGCCAATGCCAGGAGCTTTTCGGGTGACTCTTACCGGCTGGCCTTCGAGATCCTGGAGAAAGCGCACGTGGGTGTGACGCCGGGAATAGACTTCGGGCCAAATGGTGAGGGGTACTTGAGGTTCTCTTATGCCAATTCTCTGGAAAATATTGCCGAGGGGCTGGACAGAATAGAGAGGTATCTGCAGCATTATTAAGGCAATACTGCAAAAGCCCTTGCAGGAAACCCTGATCCGCCCTCGGGTTTGGGAAATGTAGCCACGATCAAAGCACCATATTCAGGAACCTTGTCCAGATTTGCCAGCAGTTCAATCTGAAAATGGTCCTGTCCCAGGACATAGGACTCCAGCGTGTAGTCATCTTTGCTCGTCTGAATCCCTGGATCAGTATCGGTAGTCTCATGGCCCGATGCCGTGATCTTCCGGTCTTCATAGAGGTAGCGCAGCACCTCCATGCTCCAGCCGGGATAATGCATTGTCCCGTCGCGGTCTATATTCAGCATGGCAGTCTGGTTGGGCCAGCGTTTCGACCAGTCCGTTCGAAGGGCCACGAAGCAGCCTTCCGGTATCTTGCCATGTCTGGATTCCCAGGCGGATACGTCATCCATGCTTATTGTATAATCCGGATTTGCCGAGGCATTCTCATGTATATCCAGTACTACTAAGGGCAGCAGCATCTCCTTGACATCTATTTGATCAACGGTGCGTTTTCCTTGATGGAAATGTGCCGGTGCGTCAACATGGGTGCCCCATTGTCCTACAAGGCAAAACTTCTGGGCCAGAAAGCCTGATGTGCTGAAGTTAAAGATAGTATCTACCGTCTCATTAGGAAAGCCCTGCCAATGAGGTATTCCCGGTCGGAAGCTATGGGTCAGGTCTACATAATCCTTCGATTCCAGTATATCAAAAACCTGCCACAGGGAGGAATTTTCGAGGGAAGAATTGTCTTTTAAATTGTCTGCCTTTGTGGATGTACCAAGGTCGGATGATGCATTCAGGCCTGATGATATGGGGAGCATCAGCAATAATGCGAAAATCGGAATCTGCCTGATGCATGTAATTAAAATGTGCCTGAACGATTTTCCCATAACATTTTGACCCATGGATTTTGCGGTCATTGACCTAATTCCCCATCAGAGACTATCTCGAAGCCTTCTCTTTGCCAGCTCATAATCCCACCGGCCAGATCATAAAGCTCCCGAAATCCCAACGATTTCATGAGAGCCGTCGCCCGCCCTGATCGAACGCCGGTGCGACAGTAGACCAGATAAGGTTTACTGCGATCAAGCCCGGCCAGCTCATCGGCAAACGAGGTGGATCTGAAGTCCAAGTTAATTGAGCCGAACAGGTGGCCGGAGCGGTATTCCTGGGGTGTTCTCACATCCAGGATCACCAGGCAGCCCCTATCCGAAGAGCTATTCTCTGATTGCAGGCCGGAAGACTGCTCGATCAGATCCCGGCATTGGGCAGGTGACAGCAGGCGGACTGCACATTCGTCTGCATCGAGCATCTCTAGACCTGCCAGATCTCCTGCGGCAGACGGGTCAGCCTCTCGGCTCCCTTTGATCCCACGAGGAAAGTGTCCTCAATTCCTACCACGCCAACTCCAGGATAAATCATCTTCGGCTCCACGGCAACGATCATGTTCTCGACTATTTCATGATCCAGGGGACCGAGAACAGGATACTCATCGATCTGCAAGCCCACCCCGTGTCCCACAAATCCGGCTTTGCTGCCCGGCGGCCCTCCCAGGAAATCCTGATAGCCCAATCGCTCTCCTTCGGCCTCAGAGAGATTCCAGATCTCGCGGCCAATCCCGCCAGGCCGAAGCTGCCCGGCTATGACTTTTTCGATCTGCAAAGCAGCTTGATGTGCATCCTCCAGCTTTGCTGAAAGCTTTCCTATGGAGAATATGCGCGTCTCATCGGCGATGTAGCCGTTGTAGCATCCGGCATAATCGACCAGCACGCTCTCACCCCGCTTGATCCTGGCAAATCCCGGCCCCTGAGCAAAGAAAAGTGACATGCCCTTGCCGCCCGTGGGAGAGGATACGAAGCTAGGCATTGCGGCACTGGGACCTGTCATGAGATGGCCCATGGGCAGATTCTGATTAAACCGTCTAAATGCCACCTTGCCCTGATGGCCCATGAGCCTCATTGTGCTCTCCACAACGACGGCCAGATCGATCTCCCGCATGCCCTCTTTGAGGTTGTCTGCCACAGAGGCGATACCTGCATCCAAAATCCTTGCCGCCTCGCGGATTAGCCGGATCTCAAAATCCGACTTTACAGAGCGAATGTGCTTGATAGTCTCAGAGATATCGGAACATATGACATCCTTGCCCAGAGCCGCTGCCAGGCGGGCATAATTATTGTAAGGAAGCACATCCAACTCCAGGCCAATTCTCGCGCCGGCAGGCAGATCAAGATCTGTCTTGAGAGACTTGTAGCTCTTTTGGGGCAGCACGGGAAGAGGCGACTCCTGCCTGGCCCTCTCCTGGCTCTTCCTGATCATGAGGGTGGGCAGACCCTCTCTGGGAACGTAGATGAGACCCTCCTGGGCAGTGCCAGAGAAATAGCCCAGGTCAGTGGACTCCAACAATATGGCACCGGTCAGTTCTCCCATCCGTTCCTGCAACCTCTTTATCCGGGCATCGATCTCTGAGCGGGGATGCAAAATATACTCCATTTATTACACCTTTCCAATCTCTTCTTCCAGGTCCTGAAGGTATCTTCTCAAGACTGTCGTCCTTCCTGCAGCCAGCCTTTTGGCGCTCTTGGTATGCATGCCCGCTTCCAGTTTGAGCAGCTTTTTGTAGAAATGGTCCAGATTCCATTTATTGTCATCCGGCTCTCTGGACCGGCAGAAGGGATCGGTGGGATGGTAAAGCTCTCTTCCTAAAGTTCCTCCGGTGAGAAAGACGCGGGCAATTCCAATGGCTCCAATGGCATCCAGCCGATCGGCATCCTGAAGCACCCTGGCCTCCAGAGTGACGGGGACGATTCCTTTGGAAAATCGGTGCACATCTATGGCATACAGGACCTTCTCTCTTGCCGCCTCTTTTAGCCCGATGGACTTCAGGAAGGACTGCACGGCCTCATGTCCCAGGCCCACTGATACGTCCTGGTTCACAGTTTGCTTTTTTTCTGATCCAACATCATGCAGCAGCGCAGCCAGGAGCAGCACCGGCATGTCTGCGCCTTCCTCCTGGCCGATTAAGCGGGCATTTCTGTAGACTCGTAAGATGTGAGAGAAATCATGAGCGGGATCGGCTTGCAGGTACATGGACCGGATATCGTTCATTCGGGATTCGGGATCAAATTCTTCCAAGGCCATCAATCCGTTTATTCTGCGATATTCTGCTATTCCGCCAAACCTTTTATTAAGATGCTGCCCCAATTAATATTATTAGTTCTCGCTATCCAAGAGGTGTTTTGTGTGCTGCAAATGGATAAGAAGTCTATATGTTTAAAGGATTCGCACTTCGGGAACATCAAGAGACTTGCGGCTCTATTGCTGTATATCATGCTGGCATTGCCAGCTACCGCTCATCCTCCTGCCCAGGTGAGTCTTGCCTATGACAGCCAGAATCAGAGCTTGAGTGTAACGACCACCCACGTAGTATCAAATCCTGCCAGCCATTATGTCTTCAAGATCACTGTCCTGAAAAATGGTGAGCAGATCTTGACCAAAGAGTACACGAGCCAGCCTACGTCTTCGACGTTCAGTTATGACTATCCCCTGAACGCCAGCAAAGGAGATGTCCTCAAGGTCACGGCCTACTGCGTCATTGCCGGCAGCAGGTCTGCCGAGATCACAGTTGAGGGAGATGCCAAGCTGGTAGTGCAGCAGGCAGGAGGAAGAAATACAACTGAAGAGAAGATATCGCTTCCCTTAGACAAGATCCTGCTTCCGCCAAACTTTAAGATCGAGATCTATGCCGAGAATCTTACCTTTGCCAGATCAATGGCTTTAAGCCCCAATGGAACGCTCTTTGTTGGCACGCGCCGTCCATTCGAGACTCTCGATTCTCCTAACGGCTCGGCTCTTTACGCCATTGTAGATAAGAATAATGACAACTATGCAGAGCCCGGCGAGATTTCCGTCATCGCAGAAGGTCTGAACAATCCCAATGGCGTGGCCTTTAAGGATGGATCTCTTTACGTGGCTGAGATCAACCGCATCATCAGATTCGATGATATCGAGGCCCAGTTGGATGCCCCGAAGGAGCCGGTCATAGTCAAAGAGCTTCCCCAGTATCTTCAGCACGGCTGGCGCTACATTGGCTTTGGGCCGGAAGGCAAGCTCTACCTGGCCATGGGGGCGAACTGCAACGTCTGCCATCATAATGATGAGCTGAATGCCACCATAGTGCGCATGAATCCGGACGGCAACGATATGGAGATATTTGCCCGGGGCGTTAGGAACTCGGTGGGCTTTGACTGGGACCCGGCAACAGGAGAGCTATGGTTTACAGATAACGGCAGAGATCTGCTGGGCAACGATGTGCCCTCAGACGAACTCAACCATGCGCCTGTACAAGGCCTTAACTTCGGCTTTCCCGTCTGCCACTCAGGCAGCATTCCTGACCCAGATCTGGGATCCGATAAGAATTACACCTGCAACACAATGGTTCCTCCCGCCTGGATGCTGGGCCCGCATGTTGCTCCCCTGGGAATGAGGTTTTACACTGGAACACAGTTTCCCAAGGACTACCTGGGACAGATATTCATAGCCGAGCACGGCTCCTGGAACAGGGATGCACCTATCGGCTATCGCCTGGCTGTGATTCGTCTGCAGAACAATACCGCTGTGGGCCAGGAAATATTTGCAGAAGGCTGGCTGCAAAATGATACCGCCTGGGGCAGGCCAGTTGATGTGCAGCCTCTAAAAGACGGATCAATGCTGGTATCCGATGACATGAACGGGGTCATCTACCGGATAAGCTACAACCCTGCTTGAAGAAACGAGTGGTAGATCCCGCCTCAGGCAGGATCTTCTCATCATATTTTTCTATTTTCAAACGATATTGGAATTGCAATCAGCCTTCCCAGATCTCCATGGTCATATCATGATAGTATTCGATTCTCTGAGGAACGAATTTGATAACTACATATTCAGGGTTCTCCGGTTTCTGGAAGTAGGCTTCCAACTTGGGATTCCAGAACTTCTTTTTGGTCCCCAGGTCTTCATGGACAGAGCCCTTGCCCTGGATTATCACATAAGGATCGCTAAAGTTCTTTCCCGACCAGATGGAGAGCGCCACCGCCGGATTCTTCTTGATCTGCTCGACCTTGCGAGAGCTTTTCATGGTGGCTGCGATCATAGTTAGATCGTCCAGGCCAAAAAGGGCCATGAACCTCACGGCCGGTTTGCCTTCCTGCGTTGTGGCCACGGCAGCCACCTTCTCGCCGCCCGTGACCTTGAGGATGTTTTCTCTTAGTGACATGATTAATAGTAATGGTAGCAACTTATTGATATATTTGTGGGCTTGAGAATCAGATCCGAATTTCTCGCATTATCATCTCCGCCGAGATGGCGATCCCCTTGCAGGTGTGCATGTTGAGCGAGAGCAGAAGTCCAACCACGCGACCATCCTGAATCAAGGGGCTGCCGCTGTCACCGGGGCCTGGCAGATTCCCCAAAGGCAGCACGACATAGACAATCGACCAGGACGTGTCGGAGATGCGGCATTTCAGGCAGCGTTGTGAGTTTTTAAGATCGGCTTCGCCCAGCCTGGGCTTTCCCAGGTCCGTAGTCCGACAGGCTCCAAGGATCGGAAAGAAGGCCAGATCGGCATCGCT
The DNA here is from genome assembly GCA_963682135.1 of Methanothrix sp. Taxonomy (GTDB): domain Archaea; phylum Halobacteriota; class Methanosarcinia; order Methanotrichales; family Methanotrichaceae; genus Methanothrix. The sequence continues at coordinate 2,391,008 of OY821645.1, read as the reverse complement.
GGGTATGTAAGCCACCTTGCAGGCCTGCCCTCCTACGCGCAGGTTGTGCGTTCCTGCGGCGTGAAATATATGCGCCGGAGCTACACCAGCAAAGGCCCCTCGCCAGGGGACGACAGCTCCGACCACTCCCCCGGAGCGGCCGGCGATGAACTGGTCACCGGATTGAATCACAACAAATCAATCTGATCTGCCAGTAATTAGGATTTTCCAGCCTCCTTGTCAGTTCCAGCCAGGAAAAGATATTTGTCCGCCTCCCGCCAACAGTGACAAAGGTGAACGCAGTTTGCATTATCGAGACCTAATTTTGGCCCTTCTCCTCCTCCTCGCCCTCGCATCCCCTGCCTGCGGCTACGGCAAAAGCGTGGAGGACCTGGTGGGCTCCTTTTCCATTGAGAAGACTGTGAAGATTGGAAGCAGCAGCGAATGCTTCTCTCCAGAAGGCACAGCCGACCCCCTGGCCCCGCCCCAAAGCACGGCAGTGGGCCCGCTGGCAGACGACCAGCCGCCGAACATCGCGGGGTTCACCCTCCAGCCGCAAAAGCTCTTTGCCACTTTGCCCCAGACAGTAAACCTAACCGCTCACCTCATCGACGACCAGAGCGTTTGGGCGGCTGAGGCGACATTTTCCGGCCCGTCGGGAGAGGAAGCTGCCGCGCTCTTCTCTACCCAGAATCTCACCTCAGGAAATGGCAAAGATGGATATTACGATGCACAGATGTCTCTACCCCCCTGCAATGAGACGGGCGAGTGGCATCTGCAGAATTTGATCCTCGTGGACCGGGAAGGCAATCGCAGAGCCCTGACAGAGAAGGACTTGCAGGGCAGAGGTATGCCAACGGTGATAACCGTCGCCTGAGTCAAAAAATTATTTATCGCTTCCCTTTCATAGCTATCCTGATGGCCTACTATGAGACGGTTTCGCGCATCCTTATAATAATATTCATAATCAACATAGCAACCGCTCTGGCCAAAGGAGGCTACGGCCTTCTTACCGGTTCCCTTTCCATGAGCGCAGACGGCCTGCATTCTCTCTTTGATGGTACCTCCAACATCATCGGCCTGGTGGGCATCTCCCTGGCTGCCCGCCCTCCCAACAAAGAATATCCCTACGGCCACGCCAAGTTCGAAACCTTTGCCTCTCTGGGGATAGCCGTACTGCTATTTGCCGGCTCAATAGAGCTGGTCCTGGCGGCGGTAAATCGCCTGCACAGCCAGTCCACTCCCCAGATAACCGAAATGTCTTTTGCAGTTATGGGCATAACCCTGGCTATCAATATCGGCGTCTCGGCTTACGAATATATCCTGGGCAAGAAGCTGAAGAGCAGCATTCTGGTGGCGGACTCCCTGCATACGCGAAGCGATATCCTGGCCTCCGTGGGCGTCATCCTGAGCCTATTCGCGGTCAAGATGGGCTATCCTCTGGCCGATCCGGTCATAGCTCTGCTTATCTGCGGCTTAATCCTCCTGACGGGTCTTGAGATTGTAAGAGACAACTCCAAGGTACTGCTGGACAAAGCTCTGGTGGAAGAGAGCTTGATAATCGATCTGGCAAAGTCGGTAGAGGGCGTCTGCACCTGCCACGGGGTTCGCACGCGAGGCATGATCGGGGAGATTTTCGTTGATCTGCATATTGGTGTAGACTCGTCGCTATCCATAGATGCAGCCCATAAAGTTGGGGAAGATGTAGAGAGCATGATAAAGAGCAAGATTCCCGGGGTCAGGGATGTGGTGGTACATCTGGAGCCCAAGGACTATTGCGAACGCAAGGCCCGGAAGGACCTGGAATCGATCAATAATAGGAGATGAGCAATTATGCAAAATATCACAATCACAGTCTTTGAGGCAGGAACTGCCGCTGCCAGGACCTTTGCCTATAAAATCCAGATCGATGGTAATGTTCGAGTAGAGAGAACGCTTACACCAGTTCAGACTCAACAGGTACTGGAGACTGCATCACAGTACTTCTCTCTTCAGAAGGACGCGGGGTTGGCAGGTGTAAAAGACTATCTGTCCGTACTGCGTGATGGGTTGTTTCATATCTTTTTAGAGGCAGGCGGGCAGGATCTTGCAGCGATGATCCAGCCTGATGCACGGCTGACGGTTGCCTCGCCCATAGCAGAGGTTTTGCAGCTACCCTGGGAGCTGCTCCATCTTTCCAGTCAGCCGGGGGAAAGTGACTGCTTTGCCGTCATTCGCCTGCCCGGCATTGCCGACGGGCTAATTGCCTCATCTACCCTGCTGACGCCCGGACCTTTGCGGGTGCTCTTCCTGGCTGCAGAGCCGCAAGATTATGAAGAGGAAGAACAGGCGATCTTGAAGGTCTCTGAGGGCCTGGACATCACCCTCGACATCTGCGAGAATGGCACCTTGGAGGAGCTGAAAGAGAGGGCTGAGTCCTTCCGACCTCATCTGATGCACCTGGCCGGTCGGGCAAAGGTCTCCGGCGGAATTGCGGTATTCTCCATGCAGGGAGCAGCAGGCCGGGCCGATCTGCGAACGGCTGAGGAGCTTGCCGCGGCCCTGAAGGACTCCGGACTTGTGGGCGTCATCTTGAGTGGCCGGCAGAATGAGAATCCTTGCGCAATTCATCAGCTCTGCCAGAAGCTGGCAGAGAGTATTCCTCTGGCAGTGGCCTGGAATGCACCAGCATCTGCCAGCAAGCCCTTATACCGATCACTAGCTGCCGGTAGATCAATGGACGAAGCGCTGCTATCTGTGCGCCGGGAGAGTGCGACAGCTTCTGCTCTTGATTCCAGTCCCGTTTCAGTTCCTGCGAGGTACTCGTTCTATGATCTGCCCAAGATCTACGACCCCCAGGAGAAAGCGGCTGCAATTCCCCCTTGCCGGAAGCTGTTTGCCTTGCCGGGACTGACGCAAGGTAGGACGGAGTGTTTCGTGAACAGGAGACGCGATCTGCTGCAGCTTGTTCCTGCTCTGCGAGAAGGCGGAGTGCAGACTCTGATCATCACCGGCCTTCCCGGCAGCGGCAAGAGCACTCTGGCAACTTATATCGCTCAGCAGCTGACATCGGCTGGCTACAGCATTCTTGCCATTTATGGCTCGCCACATAACCGCATAAGCTCGGCCCGGCTCTTAGAGGCGGCAGCGGGCCATTTTAGCGCAATGGGTGAAGAGGCCCTGGCAAGAAGTCTCAAAGATGCGGGGCGATCTATCCGAGAGCGACAAAAAATCCTGTTGGATGCAATGAAGGCATCTCGCATCCTGATGGTTTGGGACGGTCTGCAGCTGGCCGAGAAGACCGGCAAAATCTCCGATCCTGATCTGGCTGAGTTTTACATGCTAATGCTAAGAGGCATGATGTCGAGCCGGGTTATCATCACCTGTGAGAAATTACCGGCCGATGCCCTGAGCCTGCCCGCGCGCGCCTGGCAGTGGAAGCTGGAGGGGTTAGGTCAGGCGGCGTTCATAAGATATCTTCTTCAAGACGAGTCAACTGCAGATCGCTATAAAAAAGGCGAGATCTCTTATGCCCTGCTTGCCGCGCACTACCATGCCGCTTCGGGCCATCCTTCTCATCTGGCCCAAATAGGCAAAGCTCTGGGGCAGTGGGATCTGGCTGCTGAAGAGGATCCGCTGACGAAGCTCACCACCCGCCTCAGCTCTGCCTCCAGCCATGCCCTCTCTCAGGCCTCGGTTTTTAGCGTAGCCATAAATCCAGTTGGCCTGGCAGCGGTCTCTGGCCTGACGAAAGAGCAGGCTGCCGCCAACGCCAACACTTGGCAGGATCTCTCCCTGGCCTATGCCGCTGGAAAGCTGTGGGCGGTGCCGTCCTCCATTCGCGCCTTACTCCTGGCGGCATTGAATTCCGAGGAGCAAAGGGCCGCACAAAAGGCGGCGGGCGATTTTCTCAGAGATCTGGCCGAGGCCGGGCGCAGTCGTGAGCTGGGTCTATCCCGGTTGGACGCCATGCTGGAAGCGCGCGGGCACTATCTGGAGGCCAAGGATGCAAAGAATGCCATAGCCGTAACGGCTCGCATCAGCGGCTATCTGCAAAGGCACGGCTACTACTCTGAGCTGATTATGCTAAACCAGGAGCTTTTGGATCTGAATGTGTCGTCGGCGGTCCCTATTGCCTGGATCGCAAAAGCCCATCTGGATCAGGGAGAATACAGAAAGGCTGCAGAGTGCTATGAGCGGGCTTTACAAATCGCTCCGGATGCAGACGCTTACCTTGGTCTGGGCACGGCCCTTATGCACCAGGAAAAATATGACCAGGCCAGAGAGAACCTGCAAAAGTCGGCGCAGGCATACCATACTTTGGGCGATCCATCCGGGGAAGCGAGCAGCATGAGCCGACTGGCCTCCATTGATATGTTAAAAGGCGAGAATGATGAGGCTTTAAAGAAGCTGCAGAAGATCGCAGAGATCATGAAGAGCCTGGGAGATGTCAAAGGCGAGGCGGCTGCTTTGCAGGAGATGGCCCGCCTGGATATGATCCGGCGTGATTATGATGGGGCCCGCCAGAGGATAGTGAGATCACAGGAGTTGCTGGAGGCGGGCGGAGACAGTAAAGGTGCTGCTTTTGCTCTCTTTAACCTAGCCAGCCTCGATCTGGAGAAAGGCGACTTTCAGCAAGCAGGTACGGAGTTTGCAGAAGCTCTTCCGCTCTTTGCAAAGATGTATGATCGGTCAGGCGAAGCCGCCATACTGCACAGCCTGGGCATGATACATTCTCAGGCAGGCGAGAAAGAAAAGGCGGCAGAAAGCTTCCAAAAAGCCCTGCGGATCAATCAAGAGCTGGCCGACAAAGCCGCGGAAGCGGGAGCCTTCTTCCAGCTCGGCGCTCTGGCCGTGCAGCAGGATAAGGTGCAAGAGGGTCTGCGGCTCATGGCGCTGGCTGCCATCGTCTTGAGGAGCATCAAGAGCGATGATGTGAAAAATGTAGAGCCGCTGGTGGAGAGACTGGCTGCGCAGCTTGGCTTGACTCAGGAGCAGTTCATGGTCATGGTGCAGGAGATCCTGCAAAGCTACACCAAAGACAGGGGATGGGGACTGGTGGAGAGAGCCTGGGGGAAGTAAAGAAGAAATTTGAGAACAAAGTCCTCTGGCAGCCCGCCCATGTAGGCCTTGAGCAGCTTTGCCGCTGTCCCCAGAACGCTGGCCGCCTCGCCTCCCAGCCTGGCCTTTTTCAGGATCCTGGAGACCTCGCCCTCATCATCGCAGCATCGACCGCCCCCCAGTCGTGCATGTTATCGAACTCTGGAAGACGATCACATGAATGCAAAGATATACATAACAATCGCCATAACATTAGAGCACATGAGCGAGATAGTCTTGCAAGTCCCGGATGATGCCTTGCTGGCCCTGAAGATGTCCCCGGATGAATTGGGAAAGGAGCTGAGGTTGGCAGCAGCCGCAAAGCTATTTGAAATGGGGAGGCTATCATCCGGAGCGGCGGCCAGACTGGCAGGAATACCAAGGACGCTTTTCCTCAACCGGCTGGCGAACTATGGCGTGGATACATTTCGCCTGACAGAAGAAGACCTCAAGGCGGAGGCGTCTCTTGCCTGAAATCATCTGCATTAGATGGCGAGACATTCAGGCAAGAGTCAATTTACCTGCTCTCTAAGCATATCATCTGCTTCACCATAGACGCTTATAACATGGATTCTCTTATCTTAAGATCTACCAAAGAAACCTTCATGCCCGATTGGGCACCCATGAGTATGAAAATTGTGCCCTAAGCTCTAAGTATTTATTCAAGATCAACAATTCTTAAATTATGAGACCAGCAATAAGGGCGACGTTTTTCTGGAGGATTTTGATATCCCCGAAAAAGAAACTGCCCTGAGCAACTCTTAGAACCCATGAATGTCGCCTAGTCAGGCACGCGTATCAAATTTACACCTCATATGTTGCTTTGCCCGTCTCAAGGAGAATTATCATGGAGCCAATTCTAATAAGCTGTGCCGGAATGGATGTCCACGAGAAGAAGGTAGATGTATGCATTGCCCACGGACCCTTTGATAAAACTCCCAAATTCGAGATTAGAACATTCTCGACTATGACCTCAGATCTGGAAGAACTAATGGCATGGCTAAAGAAATATGAAGTTTCGACGATTGGTATGGAAAGCACCGGAATCTATTGGAAACCAATCTTCAATGTTATGGAAGGCCAGTTCGAAATAGTCCTCGCGAATGCGCAACGCCTCAAAGCCATTCCTAGAAAGAAGACCGACATCATGGACTGCAAGCGAATCGCCAACCTGCTTAGATATGGATTGCTTCCTAACAGCTTTATTCCGCCAAGAGAGATCAGAGAGCTACGAGATCTCAACCGCACTCGAAGAAAGTTTGTTGGAATAATGACCTCCGAGAAGAATCGACTTGTTAAGGTATTGGAGTCCGCCAATATCAAGCTTAGCTCAGTCGTCTCAAGGATCTACGGAGTCTCATCATTGGCTATGATCAGATCGCTGCTGGAAAAGGACAGACTTTCAAGAGAGGATATCTCAAAAATGGCTAAAGGTAAACTCAAGAAGAAGGTAGGTCTCCTGGAAAAAGCCCTTAACGGAAAGCTAACCGATCATCACAGGTTCCTTTTAGAAATGCATCTACAAAATATCGACTATCTTACCAAGCAAATAAATAAACTCGATGAGGAGATCGAGAAAAAGATGATCCCTTTTCAGAAGGAATCGAAGCTGATTCAAACGATTCCAGGAATCAGTGAAGTTAATGCGTCAGCAATATTGGCGGAAATTGGGAATGATATGTCTCAGTTTCCAGATGAAGCACATCTTTCCTCTTGGGCGGGCGTATGCCCTGGCAATAACGAGAGTGCAGGAAAGAAGAAGAACGGAAAAACGCAGAAAGGTAATTCCTTTCTAAAGGGAGCCTTAACTGAATCCGCATGGTCTGCATCAAAAACTAAGAACACCTCATATAATGCTTTCTACCATAATCTCATCAGAAGGAAGGGCAAAAAGAAGACTCTTGTTGCTTTGGCGCATCGTATGCTTATCGATATCTACTTTGTACTCAAGACATCTGAGCCTTATCAGGATATAGGTGCAGAGGCCATTCATGAAAGAACATCAAAAAGAAGAGAGCAATCGATGGTTAGATCGCTTGAGAAGGCCGGATATTCAGTGACAAAGGCGGCGACTGCATAGGTAAATATGAATCATTTTCATATCAAAGACTTATTGCCGGACCCATTATTATTCCTTCAAAGAACGCCATCCATTAAGGAGGAGAGAGGAAATATATGTCGGAGCGATGGGGCTTGATGACTGGCCAAGCCAGCATCTCCATTAATGATATCCGGCTCAAAATCGATTTTATGGGCTCGATTTCTCAGAGCCTATAGCATTCAGCAAGTTTGGGGTTAATCTCTGCCTTCAGGTCGTTATCCACTTCGCCTAAAATGCGTACAATAAGGGATTTCTCCACAGTTGCGAGTTTATCCAGCATTATAACTGAGTCGGATAGTAGCCCTGTGCCAACAAAAGAAGGCCGGGTTTTGGGAATTGAGACGTCTTCCGGCGATATGGACGAAGGCATGATAGAGGAGATGTAGGCAACAACAATGTCATATTTGGTTTCATGAAGGACAAGAGCTGGCCTACGCTTAATTGAACTCAAATCTGTAAAAGGGAATGGGATTACAACGATCTTTCCTTTCATCAATAGATGTCAGGCTCATTATCTACATATTTAGATAACGCCTGCTGCGAGAGCCTCATAAGTCCTCTGGTGATCTCTCTCTTATCGTTCGGTTCTTCCAGGTCGTAAGGGAGATCTTGGGTTATGATCCGGCGCTCTAGAACCTCGCACATAGATATCTCTCTGGGTTCTTGCTATTTAAATCTTGATCGCCAGGGCCGCGGCTTTCATCGACCTGGCTTTCTGCTTGGCTGTTTCTTCATCCATCTTCCCAAAGTTCCCCAGATGCACGTTCCGCATCTTCCCGCCCACTCTCCATGCAGCCATCTAATAGTGATAGGACCGGTTGCCTTCCGTGGTGGGCTTGACCATCTCCCTCGCCCACACGGAGTGATCTTCCAGCCGGGCAGCTTCCTTTAGGGTTTCAGCTTCAGCTTTCAGATTATCTGCCTGGCTTTTCAGCTTGCGGGCCTTCTCTCCGGCCTCGGGCAATGTCTCAGCCGCCGTCATAGCGGCCTTTGCTCTCCGAGCCAGTTTCTCGGCTTCCGATTTCAAAGCTTTTGCTTTCTCTCCAGATTTGTCATAGAACTTTTTGAGAGCATGAGACTTGCAGGTTATATGTACTGCCTGATACAACCTTATCAAATCGGCCCAAATCCACTTCTGGCAAAGCTGCTATTCCATAAACTTTGGAATTTCGCGCAAGTTAGTTTGATCGATCTCCTCATTACGGCCAATCTTCGCTACTGCACGTGGTTCTTGTAGGGCATATTTGCCATAGCGCATCATCAAGGATTATCGAGCAGGAACGGTATTTATAAAATAATCTTGCACCGAGATATATGGAAAATGCCTGTAAAAAGAGGATAAGATTCCTACTGATTACACACACTGCTTAGAGCTGGGATCAGCTCGGATACTTCATCTCTTCACTCGCTCGGACTATAGAGTCCCATCCTCCTGCCTGGTGCCAGCCATGGTGACGCTCACCGGAATCTCAAAGTTGTGGCTGTCTGAAGTGATTTTTATGTATCCGTCTAGCCTAGAAAGCGATGTGCCCTTGGGTATGGTGAGATTAGCTTCCACTGTCCCATTGGAGTCGCTCTCCAATCGCTGCGGGCCACTAGTTGTGATCCAGCTCCAATTCTCCTCGGCATATTCCTTGATGCAAACTTTAAAGGACTTTCCTTCCAGGGGAACATTGTATCCGTAAACCTTCAGCGTCCAGTTGCCCAACTCCGGATTGCTGATCTCTAGTGGACCGAGATCATCCGCACCCAAAGCCGCATTCTCCTCACTGGCAGTGCCCCTTGGATTCTCAAAGACCAGTGCAACCTCGCTCTCGTTATTGCCATCTGCCGAACTCAACTCTGCCGAGATCTTCTTTGTGCTCTCGGTGACATTTACAGTTTTATTCCATGTTTCTTTATATCCCACATGGCCCTCAAATTTCCTAATAGTAGATTCTTCAATCATCCCGGTGTAGCTGAGGTTTTGCAGAGTCTCTCCAACATTTTTCAGTGAGAAATTTGTCCTGACGCTGGCGCCCGGACACGCGGACTGCAGGTTCCAACTTTGCGGAATGCTCTCTATCCTGAATCTAAGCTGGTCGAGAGACATTGCAGCATTAACTCGGACCCCCGAATGCTCATCATCAAGTGCCTCGGTCAGTGGATAAACTGCACGACTATCATTGAGCTGGCCAAGAGACCATGCAGCATTCTGCCGGACCCCCGAATCCTCATCCCTGAGTGCCTGGATCAGTGGTCCTACAGCTCTCGTATCATTGAGCCTGCCGAGAGACCATGCAGCATTTTGCTGAACTCCCCAATCTTCATCCTTGAGTGCCTGGATCAATGGTCCTACGGCTCTGGCGTCTTTGAGTTGGGCGAGAGACCATGTAGCATTCTGCCGGACCCTAAAGTCATCATCCTTGAGTGCCTGGACCAGTGGTCCTACAGCTCTCGTATCATTGAGCCTGCCGAGAGACCATGCAGCATACACTCGGACACCCCAATCTTCATCCTTGAGTGCCTCGGTCAGCGGATCTACAGCTCTCGTATCATTGAGCTGGCCGAGAGACCATGCAGCATTAACTCGGACCCCCAAATCCTCATCCTTGAGTGCCCGGATCAGTGGATCGACTGCCAGGGTGTCATCGAGTGTACCGAGAGACCATGCAGCATTCTGCCGGACTCCCGAATCCTCATCCCTGAGTGCCCGGATCAATGGTCCTACAACTCTAGTATCATTGAGTCCTATAAGGGCCTCTACAGCTGCTTCTCGTACAGCTGGAATTGGATCTTTAAGGTCCTGAATCCACCTGTCCACGTCATCTGCGACTGCAGGCATTACGAATGCAGTCAACAATATAGTGATCGAGGCGACCAATTTCATCGTCATGACCATCCCTTTGGATTTGTTCATGAGATAGACCTTCCGGGACTACTCGGACAACTTCTGATTATATCTAAATTCAGAAATTAGGCCGTATGCTGTACCCCATCCGACATGGACATAACTCGTTTTAGTCCATTGATCGTTAGTGGTTATTCGCTATTGTCCCAACCATTATATGGGTCGAAATACGGGCCTAAATCTATCCAGCGGCCTAGGAAACTAGACCCATATGCTACTAGATATCGATATAAGAACGCCAATGAAGCTGGCTTACCGTTTACAATAAAAAATGGTTTATCTTCAGGCCATTGCATTATTAAACCCCTTGAGAACATAACACCTCTGTTTAAAATACAGACCAAATCTACGATTCCGTTATTTTCTGGTTCTATGAGCTCTTCTAGTAAGGTCCTCCATGTAGCTCCTTCATAGCTGAATATGATGCGTAGTGGCCGATCAAGACTGTATCCTGCTGAAAAAAATTCCGTGTTTTTTGGCTGCAGGCAATTAACGAGTTTAAGAGTCTGCAAGGCTTCAGTCAGTTTATCTCTCGTTAGGTTCGATTTAACTTCAATAACCCCCATTACACCTTCAGCTAGAAAGGTATCTGCGCCTGCATCATATGTTAGCCTCGGCGAATCATCCCTAGTTAATATTAGTTCCAATTGACCAGTTTTATTCCCAAGACTATCCCAGATTTCTCCCCGATCTACTCCAAGGCGGGAAGGCAAGACACGTTTTAAAAATTGATCACAAAATAGTTCGCGATTGTATCCAAGGTTTGCGGATGCATTTTGCCCTTTTGATCGCGTATATTGTGCAAGTAGCACATCGGCCGATGTTTTGAAATAATCATAGAACATCGGCCTCTCTGTTATCTTTTCATCCATACGTGGTCCCATTACTGCTTATTGATCTATATTATATAGACTATTTGAATTCTGGATCAATAAATAATATAAAATTGGTAAAAATGGTTATGAGAGTTCTGCAGTTGCATCGCTGTTGTAATGATCGCGACTCCACGGGTTGGCTTGCAGGTTGCACGTACTTTAACATCCTGCTCATCCTAGCCGAAATCAGAGTCCATGATAATTTTATAAATATGCTTTCGACCTCATAAGGTCTGATGTTGTGCGACGGATTTTATTCGATTTTTTGCCGCTAAGGTAGTGATTTTCCGATATCGCGCAAGCATCGATGTATCACTCCATAGTGTCCCAGAATGGGTAGTTTGCCAGAACCAAAATTCGTGACCATCCTGGCCAAGTGAGAAAATGGGCGAGGAGACTCACAGGTTGTACACACTTCTAATCGAGACGCTTTTAGATCCATGCAGATCATACACTACTTTATCCAGCACCACCGTGGCATGGATCTCCGTCGTGGACAGCCTCTTTCTTCAAAATATCTTGCCGAAAATTCAATCCATCCCTCCGATCCTGTGCTCGTACCCCCTCGCCTCCATCCGTCGCCTTTGGCCCCCCTGCTCCAGCCAGATCCCTTCCTCCACAACCTCTCCGATCACCGTCAGGGCGCAGGCCCGCCGGGCCGCCTCCAGCCCCTCCGGCCGCACGGTGAAGACCAGCTCGAAGTCTCCGCCTGCGCTCATCACTAACTCCCGCGCTTTCTCCTCTCCCACCATCTCCACCAGGCCCGCGGCCACCGGCAGCGCCTCCTCTTGCACCACAAAGCCCACATGGCTGCACTGTGCCAGGTCAGAGAGGGAGAGCGCCAGGCCGTCGCTGTTGTCCATCATGGCTGTGACCGCCCGGCTCTGGGAGAGGGCCCGGCCTTCCGCCAGGCGCGGCTCGGGCTCCAGCAGCTTGGTGATGAGATTGCTCTCTACTGCGTGCTGCCAGGCCCACAGCCCCCCACCAGCGCCGCCCAGCGCGCCCGTGGTGCAGAGCAGATCGCCGGGAATGGCGCCTCTTCTTCTCAGAACCAGATCCTTCTCTACAAAACCCAGGGCCGTTCCCGTGATAGTCAGCTCATCATGCGAGTCGGTGTCGCCGCCGATAATGCGCGTGCCGTAGTAGGCGGCGCAGTCGCCAAAACCCGAGAAAAGCTCATCGATAAAGTACAGGTCCGCCTGCGCAGGCAGTCCCGCGGCAATGAGCACGCCGGCAGGTTGTGCGCCCATGGCGGCGATGTCGCTCAGGTTGACAGCTACCGTCATCCAGCCCATCTGCCAGGGATTCATGATATCGGGAAAGTCCGTCTTCTTGTGCAGCATATCCGTAGTAACCACCAGATAGCGCTCGCCTGCATCAATCAGAGCGCAATCGTCGTTCTCCACACCGCCCAGGATCTCGGATATGCGCAAGATCAACTCTCTCTCACCCAAAACATTTCCCGACATGATTATTTCCTTTGTATTTTCAATTGGAAAGACTATTTAATTTTGAGGGGTTTACTGTCAATATAATGCCCGATTACAAAAGATTATTTGTTCCTGTCCCGGCCCTCCTGCTGGGCCTCATGGCACTTTCCCTGCTCCTGTCGCCCTCTCTTGCCGAGACGAGGGTCTGCTCTCAAGGGTGTGATTACACGACAGTCCAGTCCGCGCTCAATGCCGCCTCTCCCCAGGATTCAATTGTCGTGGAGAGCGGGATCTACAACGAATCGCTCCTCATCGGCAAGGATGTGTTCCTGCGCGGCCTGAATACGGGCCAGGGTAGGCCCGTTCTTGCGCCGCAAAGCGGCCGGATAATCCTGGCCGGCTACGGTGCATTCTTGCAGGGCTTTGAGATCGGCGGGCCTTCCAGCCGGGCGGGCCTGTCCTCCGGCAGCGAGAACTGCACTCTTGAGGTCGTACTTCCCTCCAGCATCTACCTCAATGACTTTGCCGGCAAGAAGAGCGTCTGCCCGGTTGATGCGGCATCCTGGAATTCCAGTGACGGCATCAACTACCAGTATAACAGCCGGGTGTTAAGAAGCCGCCTGGGCAACTACTGGGCCGATTACAATGAGACGGATGAGAATAACGACGGAATTGGCGATCAGCCCGTGATATTGAACGAAAAAAATATAGATTATTATCCCCTTATGTATCCTGTGGATAATTACCGAATACCTGATGAAAAGGAGACAAAAGTAGAGATCATTCGTGCCAAGGTTAACGAATCCTTTACCATCTCCCTTCCCGCCAATCCCACTGCAGGTTATGAGTGGAAGGCTGATTACGATTATGTCCTACTCAAACAGGAGAGCGCTCAGTTTGAAGGGGCCGCCTCAGAGACGAAGCAGGTGGGCGCTGGGGGAACTTCCGTCTTTGTCTTCCTGCCCATAAAGCCGGGCAAGAGCACCATCTATTTTGTCTACAAAAGGTCTTGGGAGAATATTGTGGCAGAAACAAGAGCCTTCCATGTGGAGATATCTGCCTGAAGCAGATCCTGGGCTCTCTCTTTCTTTCTCACCTTTTCTCCCAAAAATAATTTATAGAATTACATGCAAGAAACCATTATGTTTGGCATATTCTCATTCATCGGCTGGATCGCAGGAAAGGTTTGGGTGGGTCACGGCTTTGGACTGCTAGGAAATATGCTGGTAGGCATCGCAGGTTCCATGATCGGGGGGACCATCTTCGGTGGATTCTTTGGGACATCCGGTATCGGTGGCTGGATAACATCCATCCTGGGAGCAATCGTCTTGCTGATTATAGCGGGATTGATTAAGAAATAAGAGATTTATTCGTAAAATGGAGCTATGCTATTTCTTTGCATAATGCTTGTGGCAGTTTCTGTGCAAGCCCCTCCAACTTATTGGCGATCATGGATGGACATATGAGGCTCATGTGGGCGCAGCTGAAATAGCAGAAAAGCTGGCATCCAACGCTGGTATTCTATTTTGAGTCCAACGTCGTAGGCGATTTGCCCTGATCCTCTTGCGTTGACCGGATCTCCCTGATCTTGTTCCAGAGATCCTCGCTTATCTTGGCGCCCTGAAGATCAGATCCCGCCAGGAATGCCGGACTGCTTTCGTCGTATTTGATCCCCATCAGATTTATGCCGTTTAGTCTGCAGCCAATAAGTGCCACTTCGGCAAAGCTCGCGCCACTCAAATCCGCTCCGCTCAGATCAACATCGTACATAAATACTCGATTTAATTCCGCACTTTTAAGGCTGGCATTACTAAAGTTCGCACCAGTAATAACCATATTCTTGAATGATGCCTTATCCATTTTGGCTCGGACCATTTTCGTCTGAGCCAGCAGAGACGAGTCGAAATGAGATGCCGTCATATCCGCTTCCGTAAAATCCGCTCTGGTGAGGTCCGCAGACATCAGCTTCGACCATCTCAGGCTTGCTCTCTTGAGAATGGCCTCAGTGAGATCCGTATATGCCAGACCGGCGGCATCAAGGTTGGCATCAGTGAGGTTGGATCGCATCATGAAGGCCCGTGAGAGGTCCGTCTCGCCCAGGTCCACACTGCTCAGGTCTGAGGAAGACAGCTCAGCCCGGGATAGCACGCACTGGAAGAGGGAGCAGCCCCTCAGATCGGCCCAGTTCAGCTTTGCTCCCAGCAATATGGCATTATCCAAATTAGCTCCACGAAGAACGGCACCGGTGAGATCGGTACCGCGAAGTCTGGCTCCGGACAACTCTGCATCGCTCATATCGGAGTCCGTGATGGTAGCTCCGCTCAGGTCTGCATCCACGAGATTGGCCCTGGACAGAACACTATTGGCCATATTTGCCTGGACGAGGATTGATGAGCTCAGATCCGTCCTGGTGAGATCGGAATCGTTCAGTTGGGCCCTCTTTAGATTTACTCCATTCAGCTTTGCTCCAGAAAGGTTGGCCCGCTTTATCCAGGCATTCTCAAGACTGGCTCCTGTCAAATTCGCATCCGATAGGTCGGACCCGGACAGATCTGATGCCATCAGGTTCGAGCCAAAAAGGTCCGCTCTGCTGAAGTTTGTATTGGTGAAATTGACGAAGATCAATTCGGCATCGACGATCCGGGAGCCATAAAAGTTCGCTTTCCCCCACGATGCTTCTGAAACATCTGTTCTCGTGAGGTCCGAATAAGAAAAGTTGACGCCGAGAATGTCAGCAGCGTGCAAGTCGGCCCCTGTTAAATTTGCATTCGATACGTTGGACCCCGAAAGATCAGAGGATCTCAGATTTGAGCAGGAGAGGTCGGCTCCTCGAAGGTTAGATCTCATCATATAGGCCCGTGATAGGTCTGCTTCGCCCAAGTTCGCTCCGCTGAGATCGGCACCCGATAGGTCGGCCCCGGTGAGATTCGCGCCCTGCAAGTTCGCATGGCTCAGATTTGAGCCCATAAGCCAGGCCGATCTAAGGTGAGCATGGGACAGATCGGATTGATTTAGCAATGCATAGGATAGATCGGACTGATTGAGATGAGCCCGACTGAGATTGATCCCTGCCAGATCTCTTTGGCTGAGATTAGCTTGATCGTGCACATCCTCCGCAGAGGCGCATAAGGACGCATCTGCCCCCAATAAAAAGAGAATAATCATCAGACAGACACCCATCCCAAAATGGATCTGTTTGCTGTATTTGCTCACCATTCGAATCGGAACAGCCATAGCCACCTGTGCCATCTTATTCTTGGGTCTTTAGTAACTGTTGTGTCTTATAGTTCAAAATCTTTTTGCATAGTCCGCAAAACATAAATCCTAATAATTTGATAAAAAGGCATGGTGAGCAGATCCTGCGTTCTGATTTTCGCTGTAATGCTCGTTTGCATTAGCGTAGCGCAATGCAGTTCAACCTCGCAGGACAATTCAGAAAACGTTCTAACCGTAGGTGCTCTTCTCTCTCTTCATGGGGATAGTGATAACCATGGAATATCCGCCCAGGTGGCTCTGAAGACAGCAGAGACGGATATCAATAAACTATTCTCGGACCTTGGGAGACCGTTTCGAGTTTCAGTGGTGGTGGAGGATACAAATACCGACACTGAATCGACTCAAAATGCTTTAAACGTGCTGCAAGCCCGTGGAATAAGAATCATGGTGGGGCCGGAAGAGAGCCAATCTCTTGCCGATGTGCGGGAATATGCCAATAGAAATGGGATCATCCTCATAAGCGGTGCCAGTACAGCGCCATCTCTTGCGATTGGAAATGATAATGTCTTCCGGCTGGCTCCGGATGATGCCACTTTGGCTCATTTGCTAGCGGCTATGATGCAAAACGACGGCATAAGAGTACTAGTACCCCTGGCCAGAAGAGATCTGTGGGCCGATGGCATGCTCAACTCTACCAAGAGTGAGTTTGAGCGAGGGGACGGAATAATGCTGGACGGCGTGCGCTACGATCCGCATACCACCAACTTCTCAAGTGATTTGGACCTCTTGCGTTCCGAGGTTAGAAGGGCGGTTAAGGGCAATGGCGCCAACTATGTGGCCGTCCATGTGTCAGCCTTCGATGAAATCGTCGCTATATTTTCACAGGCATCCGGCGACCCAGTCCTCTCCTCTGTCAGATGGTACGGCAACGATCTTTCGGCGGTAGCCATTAGTCAGAATAGGACGGCTGCGCAGTTCGCAGAATCAACCCATTTCCTATCGCCGGTATTTGGGGGAATGGGTGGGGCCAAATATTTGCAAATCAAGAACGCGGTCTTCAATGAAACCGGTCGCGAGGCCAGCCCCTTTGCTGCCAATGATTATGATGCGCTCTGGCTTATCACCTATACCTATCTGCTGGCAGGCTGCGATGATGCCGAGGCATTCAAGCTGGCATTTCCCATAGTTGCCGGGAAATACCGGGGCGAATTTGGCTGGATGAAGCTCAATCTGGCCGGAGATTTGATTGATGTGCCATTTACTATTGCCCATCTGACGAGAGATAATGATACTTTTAAATGGGAGCCATATGCCATTCTTTAGTTTGTATAAATTCAGAAGGTAGTACGGGAGTGGGTTTGATGAAATACACAGTCATAACACGGACATTAATTATTTTTGCACTGCTTTTATTTGGTCTTGCAGTAGTTGGCGGCGCCAATGAACTCAACAAGTCCGCAACAACATCCGCGCTCAAGGTGGCACTGCTCGATTTTGGCCCTGTAGGCGATCACGGCTGGACCTTCGAGGGCCATGCGGGTGCAACTAAAATGGCCAAGAAACTGCCCTACGTAAGCCTCTCTGAGAGAGAGAGCGCCTCTGGGCCGGATGCCGCCCAGATACTGAGAGAATATGCTGAAAATGGATGCGAGCTGATATTCTGTCATAGTGGAAGCTTTGGAGAAGCTATCCAAGAGGTAGCCCCAAAATATCCTAATGTAACATTCATGTGGTGCGGAGGTCAAGAGAAATTGGCCCCCAATGTAGGAACATATTACGAAAGATTTTATCAAGCGGCGTATCTAACGGGAATAGTGGCCGGTAGCATGACCAAGACCAATAAGATCGCCGCGGTTGAGCCCATTGCTGATCCACAGGTGGTAATGGCCATTAATGCCTTTGCCAGGGGAATGGCCAGCGTCAACCCCCAGGCCAGGCTGCATGTGTCGTGGGTGGGCAGTTGGTACGATCCCCAAAGAGAAAAGCAATTGGCTCTTGGACTAATCAATGAAGGCTGCGATGTCATCACTCATGGTTCCGACTCAGACGCAACAGGCGAGGCTGCAGAGGAGACTGGAACGTACTTTATATCCTGCGGCTCGAACACGGCCCGGTTCTTCCCGCATGTGTTTCTTACAGGTGCTATCTGGAACTGGGAACCGATAATGGCCGATATAGTGGAAGACGTGCATAACGGGACCTGGGCGGATCATCCCGAACAGGATTGGTGGTACGGTCTGGCGGAAGGCGCAGTGGAAATGGCGCCCTTTAGCGATCTGGTTCCTCCCGATACAAGAAGGCTAGTGGAAGAGAAGCAAAAAGCCGTTAGTAGAGGAGAACTGGAAATATTCCCGGGCATGAGCGATGAGGATCTGCAAAAGATGCATTACCTGGAGCCCAATGTAGTGGGTGAATTGCCCAAACTCTAAAGAAGCATACGAGATGCGTGGGCTCGCGCAGGCGAGGGGCAATAAATTGCAGTGAACTGATTTGCATCAGATGCATATCGAAAAGAACATTTATTGCCAAAATTTCATATATAAGTCTATATTACCTCCGTATTCCTATCGCACTTTGGCAAAATATATTACCTTATCCAACACAGTTAATAATGGATTTTCCAGGAGGGTTGTTTCCAGCTATGATGACCAGGTTAGCAGAACTTGTGGCAAATCATGAGGATTGGCTGATGCAACAGGTTCTCGCTTATGCAAAGAAGCAAGGCTACACCAGATATACCTCGACATTGGCCGAAGCCTGGAGAATCTCCATAGCAGGCATATCTCAATCCCTTCTGGTGGCTTTGGCGCATCAATCCGGTGTGCCGGAGCTTCTGCCAGAGGAGGATTATACAAAGGATTCAATTGATTCTTTTGGCATCATCGAGGCCCAAAGACATCGCGAACGGGGTGTAAGCTTTGGCATGTTCTTGGGTCTGATGAAATATTACCAGCAGAGCTACAAAGACCTCATTATGCAAGCGGGATTTGGGATCGAGGATGAGCGGCAATATCTACTGCATATCGATCGATTCTTTGATCACATGGAGCTGGGCTTTTGCACAGAGTGGAACTGTCTTACCGATAATCGGATGCTAGCGGAGCTGCAATCTGCTAATCGCGGCATGACAAACGAGAAAAACAAGTACTTAACCATCTTCGAAAGCATCACAGACCCTGTATTTCTACTTGACCAGGAGAATCGCATTGAGAATCTGAATCACGCTGCTTCGGAGATTTTCTTTAGCATCAGCATTCCAGGAGCTACGTACTACGACAAACATAAGACCAGAGAGTCCTTTCCATTCATTGCCGATGAGTTAGCTGCATTGGATGCCAGCGGCCAGATGCAAGTCATCTTCGAGAAGCAGGCACTAACCAGCAAGGGCCTCCTTCAATTCCAGGTCAAGATCGAGCAGATGCTTGATGTCAGTGAGAAGTTCAGCGGTAAGGTGGTAATTCTCAATGACATCACTAGACATAAGCTATTCGAGGAAGAGCTGAAAAAAACCAATCTGCAACTGGAAATTGCCACAGAGCATGCCAAAAAGATGGCTGCAAGAGCAGAGCAGGCCAATTCTGCCAAATCCGAATTTCTGGCCAATATGAGTCACGAGATTCGCACCCCTTTAAACGGTGTCATTGGCATGACCGGAATGCTTCTGGATATGGATTTGAATGCAGAGCAGCATGAATATGCAAAAATTGCTCGAATCAGTGGAGAGATGCTTCTCTCTCTCATCAACGACATACTGGATTTCTCTAAAATTGAAGCCCGCAAACTGGAGCTGGAAAGGCTGGACTTCGATCTGGCCAGCATGCTGAAAGATGTAGTAGATCTCCTGGCTCCTGGTGCTCATGAGAAAGAGCTGGAGCTGGTCTGTTCTATAGAGTCCGGCGTGCCTTCTCGGCTGAGAGGCGATCCGGGAAGGCTGCGCCAGATTCTAGTCAACCTGGCAAACAATGCCGTTAAGTTTACCGAGGTGGGCGAGATAGTGATCCGCGTTAGCCTGGAGAGCGAAGACAATGCAAATGCCATAATTCGTTTTTCTGTCAGCGATACCGGCATCGGCATCCCGGAAAGTCGACAGGATATTCTTTTCTCGCCTTTTACTCAGGTGGATAGCTCGACCACGCGCCAGTACGGCGGCACCGGCCTGGGGTTGGCCATTTCCAAAAATCTGGCCGAATTGATGGGTGGCAAGATTGGTTTGGAAAGCAAAGAAGGCAAAGGGTCTACCTTCTGGTTCACGGCGGTGCTTGAGAAGCAGCCTGTCGTGTGTGGATCTGCCGATGAAATATCTGTAAGAATTGATGAGAACGGCACTATGAAATCTTCGCTGCAGAGCCTGCAATTTCTAAAGACTGCAAGCAAAATACGCATCTTGGTGGCAGAGGACAATCCCATAAATCAAAAAGTAGCACAGGCCATGCTGAAAAAGATGGGCCTTCGAGCTGATGTGGTGGCCAATGGTAAGGAAGCTGTCAATGTGCTCCAGATAATTCCCTACGACCTGCTGTTGATGGACTGCCAAATGCCCGAGATGGACGGTTTCGAGGCCGCACGAGTCATTCGTCAGGAAGGATCGAAGGCACTTAATCCGGGCATTCCAATAATCGCCATGACTGCGGCTACCATGCGAGGTGACCGGGAGAAGTGTATTCAGGCAGGGATGAGCGATTTCATTGCCAAACCTTTTCAGAAAAGAGAGCTGGCAGAAGTTCTTGCCAGATGGTTATAATAGATGGACTTCATTATGGAATCTCTCTGGCATTGAATCCTTGCGGTTCGCTCAAGGACCAATTGCCAGCGTCCCATATTCTTAATAAAAATTTATGACCAACTGTATTGGAATTAATGGCAGCACTTGTGTCCGTGCTTGTGATCTCCATCATGGATATGCTCATGGACGTGCTCTTTACCATCGTGAGCGTGTGCGTGTTCGTGCTTATTATCATTATGGCAACACATTTTGATTCACCTCCATTTCATTTTTAATAGATCCTAATTACTTATATCAAGTACTTAATGCTTTGTGAGGCTTTTTTCAAGTATTGATTAAACTTTTGTAAAGGATAAGGGCCACTATTTGTAGCACCATTTTTGCGATTATGCATAAATCTTCTGTTTTAAATATGTTATTCGGATAAGTGTTGCTTATGGAAATGATATTATTAGGACAGATAGTTAATATGTTTAATGCTTTATAAGGATTTTAGGGAGAATGATGCGGTTGGACAAAATAACGTGTTGATCCACTATACAACCTACAGCATAGTGTTTTGGTGGCGAGATTTCCTCGCGCATGCCATCCACAGAGTGCTCAATTTTCTTCAAAGTTGATGCCATGTTGCATAAAGCCGTTTTGCTCTAGGGGAGACAATCAGGATATAGACGAAAATGCATCAGAATTGCTTACTCCTGGATTTAAGTAGCAATTCAAGACCATAGTTAAGCCAAAAATATAAAACGGCAGGCGAATGCATTTCGCTAATCATCCAAGCTGCAAAGCTGGCAGCAATGATGCCATTTTGGCTCTGCCACGAACTGGACTGGATTCCCGGCATTACATATGCTCGCTTTCATCTCCTGGATGAACTTTGGCATCTCTGCGAGCTGCATGCTGGCGGGCTTGATCCTACCCACCTCGCGGCCATGAACGCAAAAGCGCCCATCCGTTTTATCAATAGCCACGACAGCGTATTCCGGCATATCCTCACACTCACCATCACTCAGGTAGAGCAGTTTCTCGTGATAAAAGCTGCAGCAAAGAGGCCATTTGTGGTTGAACATCGCGTCCATCAGCTCATCTTTTCTATCAATCCTCGTAAATGAAAATGATCTGTCAACATGATTCATCAGAATTCACCACCCTTTATCCTTTGATATTCTTTCACTCCTTCTTTTTATGCGCTTCTTCCTCCCCATGCTCATGTTTATGCTTTATTTCGTGAACATGTTCATGTGCGTGGGCTTTATCCTCGTGCTTATGCTCGTGCTCATGTTTGATCTCGTGTTCGTGTTCATGTTCATGCATTTTTTCCGGCTTGTGTTCGTGTTCATGCTTCTCTGTCATTTATACCACCTTATCTTGATAGTCAATCTATTGGGAACTCAGTTGCCCTTCTGACTACATAGTAATCAACTACTGTTATGATCTAAATACTTTTCTAGATAAAATAACCTAAAGTAATACTAATTTAGAAATTGTTATTCCGATTGGCCCAGTCCAGCATTCCAGCACCAATCGGACTCACGAACACTTACGCTTCAATTCATATGTTGGTGAGCGTGCTCTTTTCCATGGGCATGGAGATGCTCATGGACCGCCTTTCCGTGAATATGCATGTGCTCGTGGATGAGGTTGACACTGAGGAGGAGCGCCATGTCATCTAATACTTTGACTGTATCTCCGTCGACTTTAACACCGTGATCTTCACCCATGACTATGGCCCTATTGCTGATCTGCTCAATGGTTTCCAGGTCGTGTGTGGCAGTGACAACCGTCTTTCCCGATCTTCCCAGCTCCTGCAAGAGCTCAACCAGCCATAGCTGCGTCCTGGGATCCAATCCTGCCGTGGGTTCATCTAATAGTAGGACATCCGGGTTGTTGACCAGCACTGTAGCTATGCATACTTTCTTTTTCTCCCCACCGCTCAGGGTATGAGGCGATCGATCCCGGAGCTTTGTGATTTCCATTATCTCCAGAACGTCCTCGACTCTGTGTTTAACCTCCTCTGGAGGGACATCAAGCTGCAAGGGCCCAAAGGCGATCTCTTCGTAGACCGTAGGCGAGAAGAGCTGAACATCCGAGTTCTGAAAGACGAAGCCCACCTTAGTGCGGAAATAGGACCGAAATTCATTATCCTTTATGGAATCAAAAATATCCTCGGTTATTTGATTGTCAAAGGCATAAAATTCTCCTGAAGTCGGATAGATCAATCCATTCAGGATGGCCAACAGAGTCGATTTGCCGCTACCGTTTGTACCAATTATTGATACCTGCTCTCCACGATTTATCTTTAAGCTAATATCTTTCAGCGCATTTATCTTTCCCACGTATGAATATGAGATGTTTCTCAAGTCGAAGATGGTATCCATATTCTTACACCCGAATGAAATCCTGAGCGATCAACACAAGCAATACGCTCAGAGATAGGGCCGCTGCAACTGCGAGGTAATCCCGATGCAACATATTGAACTGTTGCATGACCTTGACATCGCCATTGAAGCCTCGAGACATCATGGCCATATGCACCTTCTCGCTCATATCTATGGATCTTATCAGCGTATAGCCCATGCGTCCGCCAACCCATTTCTGCTCTTCGAGCATGCTTCGAGACTTGATGGTCCTGGCTTTCTTGGCAGTATACATCTCGCGTACCATGTCCATGAGCAAGAAGATGTATCTGTAAGCCATCTCCAACGTCAGGACATAGATCTTGGGAACTCCAACTGAGCGCAGGGACTTGAAGAGCACTTGCTGTGGCGTAGTGATAAAAAGCAGTACCACGGACGAGACGCAGGTCGCCACACGCATGGTGAATATGATCGCCATGTCAACTCCCTGTTTGGTGATGAAAATGCTCTCCGGCAGAGAAAAAAGCCCGAGGGAAGCTCCTGGACCAAGGTATGCCAGCTGAATAAGAGGATCGCCGGGGAAGAAGATGTTGAAGACCATGGGCAGGGCGATTATGCCCGCAAAAATGGGAATAAAGAGCCAGACACGCTTGATGAAGAATATAACATCGACCTTGCTGAGATACGCGAAAAGCAATGTCGCCAGGTAGACAACGATCAATAGATGAAGGTCACCTACCATGCTGGTGGCAAATATGACGGCAAGAATGGAGATCAGTTTGGCCCTGGGGTCCAGGGCCTGTAGCAAGCCGTCTCGCTTGGCATAAGTCTCCGAGACAAAGGCTTCCTGCAAAAAGCCGAATATTCCATCTATTGTCTTCCCTACAAAGCCTTTCTTGCCGTGATATACCGCAGAACACGAGCACGGGCCAACATCCACTTCTTTCATCCATTCCGGGATCATATCTTTTCTGCTCCAAATCTAAAAAAATTTTTAAAAAAAGGCGTCAGTCTTTGGCAATTCTCTTGCCCACGAAGTAGAGCAGACCACCGCAGATAACAACGCCGAGCACTGCAGACAGGATATACGCTGCCGATGCTGCCGTCATCGAATCGCCAATGCCGGGCAGGGAATAATCTGACATGGGTGCGCTCCAAAGCGATGAAAGCTGCTCTAAACCAGGAGGCACAAAGCCGAGCTTCTCCTTAACCTCTTCCGGTCCCCACTCGCCAAAGGTCTCTCCAACAGCTAAAAGCCCGAGCGGCGCCAGAATAATCAGCAAAGCCAGGCCGATAGCAAAGTTTTTTATTATCTTATCCATGGTCTTACCTCACGCTGTGCTTGCGTTCTTCTTTTTCTTCTTCTGGGTTGCAGATTTCTCTCCATAGAGCAGGGTGGTATCCGTTCTCTGGATGTAAGCAAAGATCAAAGCCGTAATGAGCGCCTCGAGGATGCCGAATCCGAAAACATGCTCCAGTACCATGGCAGGAACCGTCACGGATAGCGGGTAGGGCATGTAGAGTGGTACTCCTTCGGCTGTGTGATGCAATATTGGCTGTATGCCGAATTCAAAGCCTGTAAAGGCAGATGCTATCACGAGTGAGATATAGCCGGCGATGGCTGCGGCAATGAATCTTCTCGATGAAGTAATCTCTGTGCCTGTGCTGATGAGCTTGTAAGCATAATAAGCCACAAAGGGCATAACTACAGCCATATTAAAGCAATTGGCTGCGATGGCGGTGATACCACCATCGCCGAACATCAGCGCCTGTAGCACTAGGGCAACGGATATGGCAATCACTGCGGCCCATGGTCCCAGAACGATGCCGATTATTGCAGCGCCTACGGCATGACCGGTGCTGCCTCCCGGAATTGGGACATTGAACATCATAATAACAAAAGAGAACGCTGCTGCCAGCGCCAGCAGGGGAACCTGCCTGGACTTCAGCTCAGAGCTGAGCTTTCTTCCCGCATAGTACCAGATGGGGATCATTATGATCCACAATGCGATATAGGTGTATGGCCCTAGATAGCCATCAGGAATGTGCATAGTTTCACCGCTAATCAAAATGCCATTCAATTATAAATAGCTATCTTTAATCGCACCAAGTAACAATTCTAGATAATTCTTATGCTAAACCTATGTTGGTAAATAATGTATATGATATTTTATTAAGATCAAAATTTTGCATCATATTATACCTGTGGGCTTATTACTTAGCAATTGCCAAACTATATCGTCGATCTTTCCTCAAGAGGTTCTTTTGCTCTCAAGGATGATCGTTTCATGAGCCATGAACCTGATCACCTCGCTCTGATGAGAGATAAGCAGATAGGCAAGACCTAGATCTCTCTGCAGATCCTTAAGGAGATTTAGAATCTGAGCCTGTACCGAGATATCGAGAGCTGAGGTTGGCTCGTCCAGGATTATTACCTGAGGGCGGAGGAGCAATACTCGACCCAGAGCCACTCTCTGACATTGTCCGCCCGAGATCTGAAAAGGATAGCGGCAGAGCAACTCCTCGGACAGGCCTACCATATCCAGCATCTCCTCGGTCCTATCCTGCCATTCTCTGCGGGGAATTTTGATGAGGCCCAGGACCTCATGAATAGATCGCTCTATGCTCTTTTTGGGATTCAAAGAGCCCTCCGGGTCCTGAAAGACCATCTGCACCGCTCTCCTGAAAACAGCAAACTCCCTGCCGCTCATGGACCGGAGATCCTTTCCCGCAAAGAGAACCCTCCCCGTGGATGGCCTCTCCAGACCTGCCAGGATCTTACCCAATGTGGTCTTGCCTGAGCCTGAGATGCCCATCACTCCCAGAGTCTTGCCAGCGTTCATTTCCAGCGATACACCATCTAAAGCAACATGCCGCGTCTTGAAGATCAGGCCCGATTCGTAGATCCTGCCCAGTTCTTCCGCCTTCAGTACAGCCAACACCTCACCTCCCTGCCAGTGCTCTCATTGCAGCCAATGGCCACTTTTGCGCCAATGACCTGAGTCATCTTCGGCTTCCTCCTGCACCTCTCCTGGCTATTCGGACAGCGGGGATGGAACTTGCAGCCAGCCGGCGGATTTATCATGGAGGGCGAGCTTCCCGGTATGGGTTGAAAGCCTCTTTCGGGAAGACTGCTCAAAAGTGCAATAGTATAGGGGTGCAGCGGCTTAGAGAAGACATCATGGCTCTTGCCGATCTCCACAATCTCGCCGCAGTACATCACCGCTATCCTATCCGATAATTCTCTGGCAAGCATGAGATCATGAGTGATGAGCAGAAGAGAGGCTCCCATTTGATGCTTGATCATCACCATTTCCGCCATTACCTCCCCAACCAGTGCTCCATCCAATCCTTTGCTGGGCTCGTCTGCTATTATGATCCTGGGCGAGAGAATCATGGATGTGGCGATCATCACCCTCTGATTCATGCCGCCTGAGAACTGAAAGGGGTACATCCTCGTCATCTCCCCACCTTCCAGACCCAGGCGGCGGAGCATATCTCTGGCCATTTGCAAGGACAGGATGCGCCGAAAGCCTTTACGAACCCGCAGCATTTCGGCAATCTGCTCACCCACTCGCATGATGGGATTTAAGGATAAAGAGGGGTTTTGAAATACAATGGCAATCTCGCTGCCTCGTATGCCTGCCATCTCCTCCTCACTCAGGCTCAGAAGATCCCTTCCCGCATAGACAGCCCGGCCCCTTACAAAGGCATTATGCGGCAAAAGCTGCATTATGCTGCTTGCAACTACCGACTTGCCGCAACCCGTTTCGCCCACAAGCGCCAGTGTCTCTCCTTTATGCAGCTCAAAGCATACGTTCTCGGCTGCCTTGACCCGGCCAACACTCGTCTCGAAACTTACGGACAGCCCCTCAATCTGCAAAAGAGGTGCTGTATCTATTATGAGTGAATTCATTCTAACCTCTGGGTTGCTTGTTCCTGTTCTTCCCAGGCAAAGCCCATGAGAACTACACAAAGAACAAAAAGTGTAATGCATAGCCCTGGTGTCAGGTACCACCACCAATAACCGTTTATGAAGCCCCCGCGAGTGAAGGCAAAGTTGATCATCATCCCCCAGCTCTTCATGGTAGGATCGCCCAAACCTAAGAACGATATGGAGGCTTCAGCGATCATGGCCGAGGCAATGGATAGCAGAAATTTGGGCATAATCACATGGAAAATATTGGGCAGCACGTCTGTGATGATGATATGCCGATCTGAGAAGCCTAAGGCTCTTGAGGCCTGCACAAAGCCATTCTCCCTAACCTGTAAGGCTTTGCTGCGAACTACTCTGGCCGTGGAGGTCCACCACAAAGTGCCCATGAGAAGGGCGACGAGCCAGAAGCTGGGCCTCAGGAACGAGGCGATCACGATTATAAGAGGAATCTGGGGAATCATAAGAAAAATATCCGTTATCCCCATGAGAATCTCATCAGTCGTGCCCCTGTAGTATCCGGCCAGAAGCCCCACGATTGTGCCGATGAAGGTGGCCATGAGGGCCGCTCCAAAGCCCACGATGAGTGAGACCCTTGATCCATAGATAAGTTCGGAGAGTATGTCGTGTCCCATATCGTTTGTGCCGAGAATATGCTCCTGGCCGGGAAAGAGGTAGGGCTCGAACCTCATCCAGGGATCATAGGGTGCCAGTTGGGCGGAGAAGACGGCCATAAGCAAAAAAGATAAAAATAAAAATAAGCCCACGCGACTGAACTTTTGCATCACATCCGGCATCAGTGCCACCTCACTCGCGGGTCGAGGCGGCTGTAGAGAATATCGGCTATCAGGTTGGCAGAAACCACCATGAGGGTGATGATAAGAAAAGATCCCTGCAACATCGGATAGTCTCGGGAAAGGAGTGCATCATAGATGAGGTTGCCCATGCCGTTCATGGAGAAGACGATCTCGACGAATAGTGCCCCGCTCAGGATAAAACCGAAATCCATGGCCAAGAGTGTGATGATGGGAAGAAGGGCGTTCTTGAAGACATGTCTGAATAAAATTTCATCATCATAGAGTCCCTTCGCCCTGGCATAGGTCGCGTAGAGGCTGCTCTTTTCCTGAAGTACGCTACCCCGCATGATCATGTAGTTTCGCGATAATGAAAATAGGGTCATCACCAGGATGGGCAGAAAAAGATGGTGAGCAATGTCGGTTGCCGATCCCGTGTCATAGAATCCCTTCAAGGGAAAGAGGGCAAACTTGAAGGAGAACAGATAGAGTGCCAGCAAGCAGAGGAAGTAGGGTGGGGTACAATAAACGCCCAGGAAAAATGCGGTCTTCATCTTCTGGCTCCTATCACCGCACCTCCAGCCGGCGAGCGCTCCCAGGACTGTTCCCAGCACGCTGCCCAAGAGAAGAGAAGGCAAGGCCAGCAGCAGCGTCCACTTCATGCGGGTGAATATGATCTCTGAAACAGGTGAATGCAGGTGAAAGGAATATCCCAGGTCCAGCTGCAGGATGCTCTGCCAGTAATCGAGATATTGCGATGGCATGGATCTGTCCAGGCCCATCTCGCTGCGTAGTTGCGTCACCGTGCTGTCCGTCAATATGACATCTTCTCCCAGTAGATTGGTGAGAGGATCGCCGGGCATCGCTCTGGGAATGACAAAGTTCAACGAGAATATGATGAAAATTGCGATAACGTATCGGCTCGCCTTCTTTGCCGCCAGAGACATTGGTCTTTTGACTCCCATTTAGCGAATCAGGTAGAGAAGAGCATCAGCGGTCTGGAATGATGCCCATTTTCCGTCTGCTCTCTCCTCCAGCCTACCTTCTCTGCTCAAGTAACCGAGCAGCTCCTCGCCGCCCTTCTTGCAGAACCGGTGCTGTTGGAACACCAGGTTCATGGGAAGAGAATATTTCCTCGGAAATAGCATTACATCCAACTGATAACCCAGATCATTCAGGATGTGATGAAGGCAGGTGTAATCTGCAAAAGGCCTTGGCCCGTAAGCAAATTTATTCAATGGATCGATGCCTTCTGCTCGAAAGACGATAAATACTCCCCTTCTGGTAACATCAATCATCTTGGTAAGGAATTGTTCGATATCCTCATCGAAGAGACTGTAGGCCGCCAGGGAATAATCGACGGCGGGAATATCAATATCCGATCTCGGTATACGCTCTCCGGAAATATCTCCTCCTGAAATCTCCACTCCTGAAACGCTCGCTGCCGAAATCTCAGAGGGCTGCACATATTTCCACTCTTTTTTAATAGTGACTATATTTTTCAAGCCCTCTCGCCGGGCTTTCTCCGATAAGATCTGCAATTGATATTCAGACGGATCAACGGCAATGGTCCGGGAAGTCTTCCTGGAAAGAGGGATGGCAAAGGCCCCCGTTCCAGCACCAATGTCCAGCAATGTCGCCCCCGGAGAAATAAAAGAGGAGATCTTGGCAAGGATCTCTCCCGGGTATCCCGAATACATGAGTGTCTGGTCATATATCCCGTAGCTTCTCCAAAATTGGTCGTTGGAGATCTTCTCCTCAGCAAGGGTTTGCAGATAGCTGGATCTTGTGACGAAATCCTTCCATTGATCCGTCCAACAGCTCATTGGCTCTTCTCCACGGAGAGGAAATTGTCCACATTGAATATGCCGTAGAGCGGGTCGGAGTACCAGCCCTGCCAGGCTCGATTGTAGGGAGTCTCTACCTTGCTCCAGTATAGAGCTATGGCCGGCAGATTTTCTGCATAGTAGTCCTGCAGTTCATAGGCATAGTCCTGCAATTGATCTTCGCTCGTGGAGGCGAGAATATCATCGCACAGCTTGAGGAAAACAGGATCATCAAGCACATGCAAGACTCCTTCGCCAGTTCTTCTGGAGTCGAAGTAGCCCGTACCCCAGTTGGCATGCATGAGCATTCCCCAGGGGGTGGACCTTGTAATGGTCAGATCGTACTCGCCAGCATCCTTCTGCTTGATCCAGGTGCTCGAATCTACATTCTTCAATTCGCTGTCGATTCCGAGAAGCTTCAGGTATTCTACCATGAGTTCTGCCGTTCGCTGGTAGTCGGTTCTTGTGAGGAATGTAAGTTTTATGTCTTTGCCGTCCTTGCCCTCCACGATGCCATTTCCATTGGTGTCTTTGTATCCGGCATCTTCAAGAATGCTCTTTGCCTGGGTGAGGTTGTGATCGAGCTTAGCCGTCTCCTTAAAGTCCATCATGCTGGGAGGTACGAAACCGGTGTTTGGAACCTGGCCGTATCCCAATGCATCAAGCTTTAAAATCTCGCTGTAATTAATGGCGTAAGAGAGGGCTTTTCTGAAGCTGATATCCGACATAGGCTGCTTTTGCAGGTTCATGCCCAGGAATATAAGTCCAATATTGTCCTTCTCTACAAAATCGAAGTTGCC
Organism: Methanothrix sp.; assembly: GCA_963682135.1. GTDB lineage: Archaea > Halobacteriota > Methanosarcinia > Methanotrichales > Methanotrichaceae > Methanothrix. The sequence continues at coordinate 2,361,004 of OY821645.1, read as the reverse complement.
GGTATCTTTGAGCTTTTGCATGCTGGCGTAGGGATAGGTTCCTGCATACTTGTAGTAGGCATCCTCGTCACCCTTCTCCAGGGCCAGGGAAAGAACGTCCATATTGCTATAGGTGTGAATCTCCAGGGAATCGAATTTGGGGGATGCTCCCTTCCAATAGGGATTCTTCTGGAAGTAAATAACTCCTGCACCAAGGTCTGTCTTGGCGATGTAGAAGGGACCACAGCCTACGTTCTCCCCTTCGTTGGTGTATTCCACGGGCTTATCCACCTTTTCCCAGATGTGTTTGGCCAGAATGGGATAGGTGGCAAACTCCAGGTTCAGCCGGGAGTAGGGCTTATTCAGCTTGAAGACCACGCTGTCGCCTTCCACTGATATGTTGTCCACCGTATTCTTCATCCAGCCCGCGGCAGGATAGTTTTCTCTCAGATAGCTGAAGGTGAACTGTACGTCGTCAGGCGTCAGCTTTTGGCCGTCGCTCCAGTACAGGTCGTCGTTGATGGGAAACGTCCAGACCTTTCCATCTTCCGAGACCTCATAGCTTTTTGCCGTCAAGCCTACTATCTTTCCTTTTTCGTCCATCTTCATCAGAGTGGGATTGGAAAGGTGGGCCAAGACGCCCATGTTGCTGTCTCCCAGAATGCTGGCAGATTTAACTACATTGGGCGTGCCGATCTTTAGAACCGTCCCGCTGGAATTCTCCCCACCCTGGCATGCGGTGCCCAAAATCAGTATGGAAAGAAGCAGCACGAAGGTAAGCTTATACAAACTGCGTCTCATAAAGCTCCTACATTTTTGGCTACGATTCATTTGATTTCGTATAAAGAATTTGTGGCATGGTTAAATTTATAATACAATAATCTAAATCATCACCAAACATAGTTACTTATTACTACTATTTTTAGAAAAATTAATAAATAGGAAGTTACAATCCGTAAGATAGCGCGCGGTTGCCAAAAAATGCAATAATTATCAGAGCCATTGTAGCTTCAAGTGGAATTCTATCAACTTTTGTCAATTATGACCAAATGAAAGAGCCACAAAACCCTTTTATCTTCGCTGTGCCTTTCGTAACGGCATGTTTAAGATAGGTTTTGTGAAGCTGGGAAATATAGCCACATCTACGGCTATTGACCTTTCCCTGGATGAGATCGCGGAAAGATCCGACATAGAATTTAAAATCGTCAGCTTCGGCCCCAAGATGACCAAGAAGGAAGGCGAAGCCGCAGCCGAATTGCTGGCCTGGAAACCACAATTGGTAGTCATCAGCAGCCCCAACGCCGCGACCGCCGGCCCCACGGCGGCGCGCGAGTTGTTCAAAGGCCTGCCCACCATTGTCATTTCCGATGGCCCCTCCAAGAAGGAGTCGCGCGATGCTCTGGCGGCAGAAGGCTTTGGCTACATCATCCTGCCCATGGACCCGCTCATCGGTGCCAAACGCGAGTTCCTTGATCCGGCGGAGATGGCCCTCTTTAACTCCGACGCACTGAAGGTTTTAGCGGCCTGCGGAGCCATCCGACTGGTGCAGGAGGAGCTGGACGGCGCCATGGCCGACATTGCCGCCGGAGAGGCAAAGCTTCCGGCTATCCTGGCCACGCCAGAGAAGTGCGCCGAGCGCATGCGCTTTGGCAACCCGTACGCCCGCGCCAAGGCCGTGGGGGCTCTTTACATGGCGCAGACCGTGGCCGGCATCGATGCTGCAGCCTGCTTCCGCCTTAAGGAGCTGGAGGCGATAGCTCTCGCCGCCGCTGCAGGCCATGAGGTCATGCGAGCCGCTGGCCGCCTGGCGGACGAATCCCGAGAGCTGGAAAAGGCCAACGACAGCGTCTCCCGCCGGCCCCATGCCCGCACTGGCGAGATAATGACCAAGACCCATCTGCTGGAAAAGCCGGAGAAGATTTAAAGAAGATACTGGAAAAAACACTTTCACCCCGCGCGGCTTGCGGCTTTATAGAAGGCCGGTGCATATAGTATCTGTGGCAAGGAAGACTGCACCGGCCCTACACGCTTCTGGGTAAAGATGGGCAGTCTTCCCATTCACCCCATTTCTGGCCATAGGATACTAAATATGGATGTTGCCCGTCACTTGTGTTGCCTGATTAAAGTTACCTGTTGTAGCAGGTGTGCCATTTTCTAAATAGACTCCCCATCCCTGATACCAATTCAATTCAGAAGGCGATGGTAGATGCGCCTTGTTAGATTTTATAACAACTTGTTCGCCATAAAATGCAATATGCGAATAGATGGGGGAATATACTCCTTCTTCATTGGTTGCTGTATTCTCGGTTATGTTACCTCCGCCCAGGTTCAAGGTGCCAGTATTGAAAATACCGCCGCTTGTACCGTTGTTTGCGGTGTTCCTGTTTATGCTACCTTTGTTCATGGTTATGGTTCCGCTGCTGTAAATTCCTCCCCCGTCCGAAGCTACGTTCCCGGTTATGTTGCCTCCATGCAGATGCACAGTACCCTGGCTGTAAATCCCGCCGCCACTCACTTTTGCCATGTTCTTGTTTATGCTGCCACCATCTATGTTCACTGTGCCACCCAGGCTGCAAATCCCGCCACCGTCGGTTGCTGTGTTCTCTGTTATGCTACCGCTATTCATGGTCAAGGTACCGCTGTTGCCAATCCCACCACCGCCATCGTTTGCAGTATTCCCGGATATGCTATCGTTATTCACGGTCAAGGTTCCACTGCTGCTAATCCCGCCACCCTCGATGTTTGCCATGTTGCCGGATATTGTGGTATCAGATATAGTCGCTATACCGGAATTTTGAATGCCACCACCCCAACCTGCGGTATTTCCTGATATTGCGCAGTCCGTCACTAACAAGCTGCCATAGTTGATGATACCGCCACCAAATGTTCCACCGGTATCCTGAGAACCAGTACCACCGGTTAATGTCATGCCAGACAGAGATACATCCACGTTGGTATCATTCTTACCCAAAATGAACACTGAGCCTGCTTTGTTGCCATCAACTATACTGCTACCAGCTCCCGCCCCGTTTACGGTCAGTGACTTGTCAACCATAACGTTCTCTCTATAATTCCCAGCCGCCACATTGACTGTTCCTACAGAAGATGCAAGGATGACACCATCTTGTATCTTGGCATTTGCATTTACATTTACGGTATTGGCAGTTATGCCGCTGATCCTTCCAGCTATGTCCTGGTCCAGCGTGAAGCTGTTGATGACCGGATTATTGATGCCAGTTAGGGTGATGCCTCTTGCATAAAAGCTCTGGGTCAAATCATCACGATACGTGTATCCTGCTGCCCCGTTTACATTGACTGATGCACCTGTATTTGCCAGGTCGATTCCTTGCTGGATCTTGGCATTTGCATTCACATTTACTGTATTGGCCCTTATTCCGCGGATCCTTCCAGCTATGTCCTGATTAAGCGTGAAGCTGTTGATAACCGGATTATTGATGCCAGTTAGGGTGATGCCTCTTGCATAGAAGCTCTGGGTCAGATCATCCCCATATGTATATCCTGCAACTCCATTAACAAATACATCCTTCGACGATATCAAGATACTATCAAGAATCTTGGATGGAGGATTGACGGTAACTTTCGATGCAGAGATACCATAGGGACATGTTCCGAGTGCTGCGTTCAATGAAATGCTGGTGACAATAGGGTTGCCGGTTCCTATGAGGACTAAGTCTTTGTTGATATCTACATCTTCAAGGTAATTTCCAGCCCCCACATTAATTGTCCCGCCTGAATTGACAATGGTTACTCCTTCCTGTATCTTAGCATTAGGATTCAGAACGTTTACTGTCTTGGCCGTTATTCCGCTGATCTTTCCGGCTAGCAGTTGATCCAGGGAAATGCTCTTTGTTACAGCATTATTAATTCCCGTTAAAGTCACACCTCTTGCATAGAAGCTCTGGGTCAGATCATCGCTGTAAGTGTAGCCGGCTGCCCCGTTTACATTGACTGATGCACCTGTATTTGCCAGATCAATTCCTTGCTGGATCTTGGCATTTGCATTCACATTTACATGATTGGCAGTTATGCCGCTGATCTTTCCAGCTATGTCCTGGTCCAGCGTGAAGCTGTTGATAACCGGATTATTGATGCCAGTTAGGGTGATGCCTCTTGCATAGAAGCTCTGGGTCAGATCATCGCTATAAGTGTATCCTGCTGCCCCATTTACATTGACTGATGCACCTGTATTTGCCAGATCAATTCCTTGCTGGATCTTGGCATTTGCATTTACATTTACGGTATTGGCCGTTATTCTGCTGATCCTTCCAGCTATGTCCTGATTCAGCGTGAAGCTCTTGATGACCGGATTATTGATGCCAGTTAGGGTGATGCCTCTTGCATAAAAGCTCTGGGTCAGATCATCGCTATAAGTGTATCCGGCAGCCCCGTTTAAATTGACTGATGCGCCTGTATTTGCCAGATCAATTCCTTGCTGGATCTTAGCATTTGCATTCACATTTACGGTATTGGCCGTTATTCCGCTGATCCTTCCAGCTATGTCCTGATTCAGCGTGAAGCTCTTGATGACCGGATTATTGATGCCAGTTAGGGTGATGCCTCTTGCATAGAAGCTCTGGGTCAGATCATCCCCATAAGTATATCCGGTTGCCCCATTTACATTGACTGATGCGCCTGTATTTGCCAGATCAATTCCTTGCTGAATCTTGGCATTTGCATTTGCATTTAGATTTACGGTATTGGCCGCTATGCCGCTGATCTTTCCAGCTATGTCCTGGTCCAGCGTGAAGCTGTTGATAACCGGATTATTGATGCCAGTTAGGGTGATGCCTCTTGCATAGAAGCTCTGGGTCAGATCATCGCTATAAGTGTATCCTGCAACTCCATTAACAAATACATCCTTCGACGATATCAAGATACTATCAAGAATCTTAGATGGGGGATTAACGGTAACTTTCGATGCATAGATACCGTAGGGACATGTTCCGAGTGCTGCGTTCAATGAAATGCTGGTGACAATAGGGTTGCCGGTTCCTATGAGGACTAAGTCTTTGTTGATATCTACATCTTCAAGGTAATTTCCAGCCCCCACATTAATTGTCCCGCCTGAATTGACAATGGTTACTCCTTCCTGTATCTTAGCATTAGGATTCAGAACGTTTACTGTCTTGGCCGTTATTCCGCTGATCTTTCCGGCTAGCAGTTGATCCAGGGAAATGCTCTTTGTTACAGCATTATTAATTCCCGTTAAAGTGACACCTTTTGCATAGAAGCTCTGGGTCAGATCATCGCTATAAGTGTATCCGGCAGCTCCGTTTACATTGACTGATGCGCCTGTATTTGCCAGATAAATTCCTTGCTGGATCTTGGCATTTGCATTCACGTTTACGTTATTGGCCGTTATTCCGTTGATCCTTCCAGCCACGTCCTGATCCAGCGTGAAGGTGTTGATGACCGGATTATTGATGCCAGTTAGGGTGATGCCTCTTGCATAAAAGCTCTGGGTCAGATCATCCCCATAAGTATATCCTGCAACTCCATTAACAAATACATCCTTCGACGATATCAAGATACTATCAAGAATCTTGGATGGGGGATTAACGGTAACTTTCGATGCATAGATACCGTAGGGACATGTTCCGAGTGCTGCGTTCAATGAGATGCTGGCGACAATAGGGTTGCCGGTTCCTATGAGGACTAAGTCTTTGTTGATATCTACATCTTCAAGGTAATTTCCAGCCCCCACATTAATTGTCCCGCCTGAATTGACAATGGTTACTCCTTCCTGTATCTTAGCATTAGGATTCAGAACGTTTACTGTCTTGGCCGTTATTCCGCTGATCTTTCCGGCTAGCAGTTGATCCAGGGAAATGCTCTTTGTTACAGCATTATTAATTCCCGTTAAAGTGACACCTTTTGCATAGAAGCTCTGGGTCAGATCATCGCAATAAGTGTATCCTGCTGCCCCGTTTACATTGACTGATGCGCCTGTATTTGCCAGATCAACTCCTTGCTGGATCTTGGCATTTGCATTCACGTTTACGTTATTGGCAGTTATGCCGCTGATCCTTCCAGCTATGTCCTGATTCAGCGTGAAGCTGTTGATGACCGGATTATTGATGCCATTTAGGGTAATGCCTCTTGCATAGAAGCTCTGGGTCAGATCATCGCTATAAGTGTATCCTGCTGCCCCGTTTACATTGACTGATGCGCCTGTATTTGCCAGATCAATTCCTTGCTGGATCTTAGCATTTGCATTCACATTTACGGTATTGGCCGTTATTCCGCGGATCCTTCCAGCTATGTCCTGATTCAGCGTGAAACTGTTGATGACCGGATTATTGATGCCAGTAAGAGTGATGCCTCTTGCATAGAAGCTCTGGGTCAGATCATCACGATAAGTGTATCCTGCTGCCCCGTTTACATTGACTGATGCGCCTGTATTTGCCAGATCGATTCCTTGCTGGATCTTGAATCCGGTGTTCACAGTTATTAGAGGTGCAGTTATTCCTCCGGAATCTGTTCCCAATATTGTATTTAAAGCAAAGCTGCTGGCAGTGGGATTACCAATCCCGATAAGGGTTAGTTCTTTGTCGATGTTAACATCCTCTGGGTAGCTACCACTAAGCACCTTTATTATTCCGCCCGAACTTATTGCATTTATAGCCGACTGGATTTTATTGTAGTCACAGGCAAATGAACCTACCAGTGTTGTGGGAGTCATGCCTATTCCTATTGTGTTGACCCACAATCCATTAGCTCCACCTACAACTGCAACACGCAGCTTTCCGTCTTTATCCCGAAAGGCACAAGGATCTGAGACAATTAACCCGCCCAGACCATACCAGCCGCCGTCCACATTATCCCACAGCCCACCATCACCGCCCCGAACAAAGTTGTGCAGCATACCATCAGTATCTACGGAAGGAGACGGTGTGCCCGCTATGAGGCCACCAAGCCCCGTCCATGTGGAGGTGCCCGATGCAGTATCCAGAGCATTGCACCACAGGGCACCATCTATACCTCGAACAGAGGTATAAATGAATCTTGGATTAAACGGGTTAATTATCGGTCTGGCGTCAGAAGTCATCAAACCTCCTCGATATTGCCAGTTACCATCTACGTTGTCCCACAAGGCTCCGTCACCACCTTGGGCCAGAACGTGCATCTTACCGTGAAGATCGAATATCAGCTGGGGGTTCGAGGTTATTTTGCCGCCCAGACCGGACCATTCTCCTGTGGTCAGGTCTTTTACCCATAAGCTATTGTCACCGCCCTTAACTGCGATCTTAATATGTCCATCCGGAGACAGAGCTGCGCTGGGATTAGATGTGACGTAACCACCAAGATTAGTCCAGCCCGTGCCCAATACTCGATCAAAGAGAGCACCATCAGTTCCAATGACGAAGATGTGGGTTACTCCCTGGCGATCTTCAACTGCGCAAGGGACTGAGGTTATAGTCCCTCCCAATCCTTGCCAGACACCATCAACGTTGTCCCAAAGCCCATTATCTGCACCTATTACGAAGATGTGGCTCCGGCCCAGACTGTCCTTGAAGGTAGAGGCATTGGAGGTTATTGTGCCGGACATATCATCCCAACGATGTTCCTTCAAGGAGAAGATCATTGGATGCGGATTGATAATTGGAGAATCATTTTGCGTGCTCTGATTATTATCATTTGGCATATTAGCAAGACCTGTATTGATACAGAAAATCATTATCAATAGGACTGTAATTGGGCATATACACACTCGCATACAAAAGGCTCCCCACATCATAGGTTATCATTAGTTACAACTATTTATATTTTTTTAATGATTGGTTATAATCTCGTCAAAAATCTGGTTGAAATGCGTGAAAGTTTCATCCAAGCATATTAATATCGCGAGTGGATGTAAGCATGGTGTGATCGATGTTAATTATCCATATCATAATATATTTTTATAGCTACTTAAACAATTATAAATAGAATTATTAAATTTCATGAACTATATGACAATTGACAACACGCGTCGTAAGATCCTCTCGAATGGAAAGATCTATACCTAACCGTCGTGATATCCTGCTTTGAATGGCTCTGTTGGAGATCAAGGGAGTATCCAAGCAGTTTCTTGCGGACGGAAAAGAGATGGTAGCCCTCCAGGATATCAACCTGGAGATAGAGGACAATGAGTTCATCTGCTTCATCGGCCCATCAGGCTGCGGCAAGACCACACTGCTGCGCATAGTGGCCGGTCTTGAGGAGGCAACTGAGGGCACGGTTACTCTTGATGGCGATCCCATAAAAGGCCCAGGTCCGGAGAGGGGCATGGTCTTCCAGGAGTACTCACTATTTCCCTGGAGAACGGTCATCGATAACATCGTCTTCGGCCTGGAATTGAAAGGCATACCTGTCGCGGAGCGACTTATTCAGGGCAGGCAGTATCTTAAAATGGTGGGCTTGGAACGGTTTGAAACGCGCTATCCTCACGAGCTGTCCGGGGGCATGAAGCAAAGGGTGGCCATCGCTCGCGCTCTGGTCAACCGCCCGAAGGCTCTGCTCATGGATGAGCCCTTCGGGGCCCTGGACGCCCAGACACGTAACATCATGCAGTCTGAACTTCTGCGCATCTGGCAAGAGGAGAGAAAGACAGTGGTCTTTGTCACCCACAGCGTTGACGAGGCAATTTACCTCGCGGACCGAATAGTGATCATGTCCGCCCGGCCGGGAAGAATTAAGGACATCATCGAGATCCCACTCACCCGCCCCCGCAACAGAACCAGCTCTGCCGTCAATGTCATAAGGGATCGGATACTGTGCGATCTGCGCTCTGAGATTGTGACTTGTTAGATATGATTTTATATCGCCATAGACCACATACATCTCATCCTGTTTTTCGCTGGTGAGAAGGCAATGGTCGGATCTAGGTGGATGGAACTCCCGCGCATCGTAGCGGTAGGCAGTGGCGCGATACAGGAGTTGCCCGACATATGTCGCCAGTTGCAGCTGCAAGGGCGCGCTCTTATCATCACGGGCCCGCGTACCCAGGATGTGATAGGAAAGGCCATATCCGAGCTCTTGGAGAAACGCGGCTATGAGTCCGAGACCCTTGTTTGCAGCGCCTCCAAGTTGGAAGAGGTAGATCGCGCAAAGCTTTTGGCGCGTGAGAGCAAAGCCGGTTTTCTGATCGGTGCGGGTGGCGGTAGATCGATAGACATTGCCAAGCTCGCTTCGCTGGGGGTTTGCGTGCCTTTTCTGTCTGTGCCCACGGCCGCTTCGCATGACGGCATCTGCTCATCCCAGGCATCTTTGACTATCAATGGAGAGACCACTTCCATCAAAGCACAATCTCCGCTGGCAATTGTAGCCGACAGCAAGATAATATCCCTGGCTCCGGCGAGGCTTCTCGCGGCCGGATGTGGCGATATTATCTCTAATTACACTGCCATCTTAGACTGGCAATTGGCTCATCGCCTGAGAAATGAGGAGTACAGCGAATATGCCTCCGCTCTTTCAGGTATGACCGCGCGCATGATCGTTGAGCTTGCGGCAGATATTCGGCCGGGCCTGGAGGAATCGGCCCGTATCGTAATCAAAGCCCTGATCTCCAGTGGAGTGGCTATGAGTATAGCCGGATCGTCGCGCCCAGCAAGCGGCTCGGAGCACAAGTTCGCTCATGCTATGAACAAAATTGCACCGGGAAGAGCTCTACATGGCGAGCTTTGCGGTCTAGGCACTATTATAATGATGTATTTGCATGGTGGGGACTGGAAGATGATAAAAAGGGCACTGGCCTTGGTCGGCGCCCCCACCTCTGCCGCAGAAGCTGGTTTGGATGCAGATAGCGTGATCTTGGCTCTGGTAAGTGCCCGCGAGATTCGACCGGAACGCTATACCATACTGGATTCGGGTCTGAACAAAATGGCTGCAATTAAAGCAGCTGAAGCGACCGGGATAATTTGATTTAATAATAATCATGAAAAAGGAGAATGAACTATGTCCGAGGCATCCACACAAATTACACTGATTGGAACGAGACTGGCCAGCATTGGCCTGGAGTTCACCTTCGTGGGCCCCACACCGGAATGCGAGACCTGCAAGCTTAGAAACACGTGCATCAATCTGGAGCCGAGCAGGCGCTACAGGATATTGGGGACCCGTGGAGAGCTGATTCATGATTGCCCTATCCATGAGGCGGGAGTGCGGGCAGTTGAGGTGGCAGAGAGTCCGATAATCGCCGCCTTTGACGCCAGAAAAGCATTTCCAGGTTCTAAGATAGTCTTTGAAGCCATGAAATGCGAGGACTCCGAATGCAGCATGTATGATATGTGCCATCCATCTGGACTGAAAGATGGCGAAAGATGCACCATTGTGGATATAGTGGGCGAGGCTCCCGAGGACTGTCCGCTGGGAAATGTCTTGAAGCTGGTGGAGTTTCGTCGCTAAATAATGACTCTAAAGATGAAGACGCTTACCTACTCCAAAAATATTTTTCTTCCGGTAACGGACCTCTGCAGGAATCGCTGTGGCTACTGCTCTTTTCGAAAGGATCTCCAAGACGCCCATTTGATCTCCAGAACCGAGGCGACGCGTCTGCTGGAGCAGGGTGTTCTTCATGGGTGCAGCGAGGCGCTTTTTACTATGGGTGAGGCGCCCTGGACCGTCTCGGGCTTTGAGAGCCTTCTGGCAAGGTCTGGCATCGCGGATTTGCTGGACTACTTAATCGAGCTATGCGAGATGGCCCTTGAATTTGGCCTCCTGCCGCATAGCAATGCCGGCCTGCTGGAGCCGGAAGATCTGCAGCGCTTGCAGCCGTATAACGCCTCTATGGGACTGATGCTGGAGACGACGGCCCGGCTGGGGGCGCATGCAAAATCGCCGGGAAAGAGACCTGATTTAAGGATACAGTACATAGCCAGGGCGGGAAGACTTCGTATTCCCTTCACTACAGGCATACTGGTGGGCATTGGGGAGAGCATGCAGGACCGGGTAGAAGCAATCAGCAAAATTGCCCATCTGCATAGAGCCTTTGGTCATATTCAGGAGGTAATCATCCAGCCGCTGGATCCCAAGCCGGGAACTGCTCTGCAGAATATGCCCAGGCCAGAGATAATTGACCTGTGCAAAACAGTAGAAATGGCGCGCAAGATACTTCCGGCAGAGGTGGCGATTCAAGTTCCGCCCAACCTGGTGGACCCGCTTCCTCTGATCACAGCGGGAGGCGATGATCTGGGAGGAATTAGCGCGGTTACCGTTGACGGCATCAATCCTGACTGTCCCTGGCCGGATGAAGAAGAGCTGCATCACCGTCTATCGGACTATAGACTGAGAGAAAGGTTGCCAGTTTATCCTCGCTTTATTGCCATGGGCTGGCATGGCCATAAGACCCGATCGCAGGTAGATTTCCTGGCAGGAGAGGACGGCCTTCGGGCGAAAAAGTATATCTCCTAAGGCGGGGGGACAATACTCTTGTGAAGAAGAAGTGGCTTGAGATTGGATTAAGTACAGGTCTGGTATTTCTGATGATTGCCCTCATTTTAGGGGCACAAATAGTCCTTCCCGCCGAGCTGAGATCTTCGAGCTTTGCTTTGATAGTCCTGCTCTTCATGGTGGCCATGGGCTTCGTGGGATTGAAACTTATGGACATGTAACTGCGTTAAATATAAATATAATAATACACAGTTCCTTAGCGGGGTTTTTAAATGGCAGGATTCCTAGAAAAGCTCAAGCTCATAGGGAAGTCTAAGGAGCAGGATTACTCTGAGGTCGATCTGGGTCAGTTCGAGGAAGGTAGCGGCTCTCCGCAGATAATCTTAAGGGTAGCTGAGCTGGGACGGGTCGAGGTTCTTCCCGAGATCAAACAGGAGATTTATGCCGGAAATATTGTCTTGGTGGATATCGCTGGCCTGAAGCGGGATAAAGCTGCTCTGGACCGGGCTATTGGTGAACTGAAAAAGGCAATAGAAGATGTCTCTGGAGACATAGCCGGAATTGGCGACGACCTTATAGTTTTAGTGCCGAGCGGCATAAAGATCGACCGCGAGAAGGTGGTCGGGAGCAAAGATTGAATCTAACTACAAACGCGAGCTGTCCCATTTGCTCAGTCGAGATGCAGTTTAGCTGGGAGACGGTGGACATACCCCATTTCGGAGAGGCCATGGTCATTGCCGGAGTCTGTGACTGCGGCTACAGACACAATGATACCATTCTCTTAACGCAGAAGGAGCCGGTGCGCTTCACCTTGCAGGTGACGAGCATTGAGGATCTGGATGCAAGAGTGATTCGTTCATCCAGCGGAACACTACGCATTCCAGAGCTTGGCGTGGACATCGAGCCGGGATTTGCTTCAGATTCTTACATATCAAATGTGGAAGGTGTCCTTGAACGGATTGAGGGCGTGGTGGGCTTTGCCACTCGCTCGGCGCGAGAAGCAGAAAGCCAGGAAAGCGTCAGAAGAGGCGAAGAGATCTTGGATAAGATAAATCTCGCCAGAAATGGCAGTTTTCCTCTGACCCTCATTCTCGAAGACCCCCTGGGAAACAGCGCAATTGACTGTGAAAAAGCCGTGAAATCAACCATCCCGGATGAAGATGTGGCCCATCTCAAGACGGGAATGATTATCGTGGACGTCTGAAATGCTGGTCTTAAGATGCTGGTCTTAAGCGGTGGCACAGGCACGCCCAAGCTTCTCCTTGGACTGAAGGAGCTGTTGCGTCCGGAGGAGCTCTCTGTAGTGGTAAACACGGCGGAGGATCTCTGGATATCCGGGAACTACATCTCTCCCGATATCGATTCAGTAATTTACACTCTGGCCGATATAATCGATCTGAAGAAAATGTGGGGCATAAAGGGCGATAAGACTCTGACTCATGACTTTCTCATCGCGATGGGCATCAAAGAGAAGCTGCAGGTAGGAGACAAAGATCGAGCCGTCCATATCTTTCGCTCCGAGTTGCTTCGTCGGGGGGTCAAACTCAGTCATGCCACTCAGGCGTTAGCCGAATCGTTAGGAGTCGAGCAGCGGGTCGTTCCTATGACGGATGACATTGTCTCTACGGTCGTTTCTACTCCGGAAGGAGTGATGCACTTTCAGGAATTCTGGGTGGGCCGCCAGGGATTGCCCGAGGTTCGCGATCTCTTTTTTGCGGGTCTGGATGCCGCCCTTCCCTGCCAGGCTTTCCTGGATCTTCTGGAGAAAGAAGACACAATTATCATCGGTCCCAGCAATCCCGTGACCAGCATCGGCCCTATCTTAGCCTTGCAGGGTGTGCGCGAGCGCTTGCGAGACAAAAAAGTAGTGGCCATGAGTCCGTTCATTGGAAATAAGCCGGTGAGCGGTCCTGCTGCCAAATTTATGACAGCCAGGGGTGTTCCCGCCAATGATGAAGGCGTGCGATCAATGCTTGGCAAGGTGGACCTATTCATCGTAGACAAGAAAAGCAGCTACAAGGGAGATTGTCACCGAATGAGCACCCTCATGAGGACGAGAAGAGAGAGCGGCAAGGTGGCGAAAGAATTGCTGGAACTCATCTCTACCGCCTGAATCGAGCAAGATCGGAATCAGACCGCGTTGACAGTATGAAGATAAAGATCAAAATTACGGGCGGCAAAGTGCATGGAGTGGGCTATCGGTCGTGGCTTACTGATGTTGCCGTAAATGCCGGCCTGCATGGATTTTATGCCGGCAACCGCATCCAAGAAAATAATTCTGTGGTCATAGTCCTGGCAGAGGGAGATGATGAGAGCCTTTCTTTCTTTGAAGGACATGTAAGGTCAAGCAAGCCCCAGTTTGCAGAGGTAGATAGCATCGAGACCGAAGAGTACACAGGGGCGGTCATGCTTCTGGAATCATATGCGGTAATACATACCACTGTGCTGTTGAATAAGGCAATTCTACATCTTTGCGGATAAATGATCTCCGCGGGCCGGATACACTTATCAAGGCCTAGCAAAAATACTCCCTCTGCCAGGAATCCTGGCATTGGGCTGATCTGATGTTCATAGGAGTAGATCATGGAACCACCGCTATAAGATTTGCCACCACGGAGGGGCGCTGCTGGGAGATTGCCAGGCACGAGGCCGGCCGTCTTTCTGCAGAAGAGATTGTAGAGCTGATTGCTCAGAATTTGGGCAAAGGCATCGTCGAACTGGTGGCCCTCAGCTACTCCATGGGTGACGCCTTGACCAGGATTGTGCGGCTGCAGGACGCACCCAATCGTGGCCTGGTTCAGCTGGATGGAGCCGGGCAACATGTGGGCGGCGGCACCAGGGTCTTTGAGGCAGTCAAGGTCTCAGGCTGGCCTGCCATTCTTCTGCCCGGCATTCATCGCGCCAGCAATATCGATCCCCGTCTGAAAGTCTTCTCCCACGGCATGAGCCCGGAAAAGGTGGGCCTGGCTTATGGCGTTTTTAGGGAGATGAGTGAGAACTTCATCGTATGCGATGCCAGCTCCAACACCGTGACATTTGCCGTACTGCAGGGAAAGATCGTCGGGGCAATTGATGCGCCTATCTTTGCCCCCGGACTGATGCAAGGTCCCTTGGATGTCCATGCCATAAGAGATGTCGATTCCGGAAAGATGACCGCCAATCAGGCCTTCAATTGCGGCGGCATTCTCTCCAAGATGGGGAGAGCAAGTCTGGCAGAATGTCTGCCGGAGGAGGAGAGCCTGGCTCTCGAATCGCTCTCTTTGTTCGCAGCCATGGAGATTAATGCCCTCCTCGTGCTCTGTCGCGACCTGGGCGAATCAGAACCTGATGTATTTCTGGCAGGAAGCCCAGCCGCAAGGATAACCCCGCGCGTATCCGATCTCCTGGAACGGGATGTTCGGCCCCTGGAAAGATGTGCCGCAGCACAGGGGTGCGCCTGGATCGCGAAAGACATATTTAGCGGCTCAAGGAGCATTCTGGGACTGGAAGTGGACATGTAAAATGGTTTTTCGAAGAAGGAGTGCCTATGGAGTCTTTGAGTGAAGTGGATCTTGCAAAGCTTGAGGCTGAGTTTGCGCTTTCTCGAAAAGAAAAAATGCTGGCCCATAATATGCTAGAAAAAGTTGCATTAGCCCTTTCGGAGGCGGAGGCAGCATCTGCAGACGCTTCGTTGATAGACCGTCTTGACATGATGCAAATTGTGCTAACAGAGGCCGCGAAGGAGAACGTCTGCACCAATACCAAATGCCCGCATTACAATAAGAAATGCAAGATGAGATGAGAAGCGTCTCGAAGATTCACTTGATGATGTCTATTTGCCATCCTGCATTCTCTTCAAACTCTTTATGATATCCACAGCCATCGTCGAAGGTACTCTATTGAGCTGGCAGGTTGTCAATATCCTAAATAGCTCGTCTCGCTGTATCGATGCTGTGTGCTGAGCCACATATAACATTGCTCCTTGATATCCTTCATCAACCAGACTCTTCTGGACGTTCTCCATGACCCCTTCATCAATATTCATCTTTGTTGAGCCAATATCGGTTATCACTTTAGATAGTTTATCTCTGCTAAAATTTAAGTTGGCTTCGATTGAGACAGTAGATTCCTGGACAAAATTAAGTGCTTTCTTGGAAGCCGCTTTCAGTATCATTTCGGACGCGAGTTTCTTCAAGGTCTTCCCTTGAAGAATGGCTTCCGCCTCTAAAGCCATATATGCTTCTTGGGTTATCTCAATTCGGGTATATTTGACGCTGGGCATTTGCTCGCCGGGCCTTTTTTTATCTTTTAGGTTGCCTTCATCAGTATTAAAGACTATGGAAGATTCGAATTTAAAACGATGCCTCCGAAGTGATTATACTGACATCCGCGGTATCCCTTAGCGATTCCAACCGCTATGTTTTGGTTTTTTCCCTTCTTAAGATATATCACACATTCGTTATACAGCCATAAAGGTAAAATAGGTGAAAAGCTATTTTGGAATAGAATAGGATTGAGGTGAAGCAGATGTCCGTGACAGGAATAACAGATCAAATGATACAATATGGGCGAGGAACAGAATTAATCTATAACAATAAGCCAAAAAATCCCAAGAAATGCGGCATCAAAACGCCGGATACCACGAATATTGTTGCTGTGTTGACCGGGCTCTTTTTGGTCTTGGTAGTTATTGCTCAATTCATGTAGCTCGGATGGAGAATCGACGATAAGATAATCTCATGCAATTTTTTTATAATTATCTTCGCTTAGACAAAAACGATTAGGCTTTTGTTATTGCAGCATCCATTGAATAATAAATGATGATAACAACGACCCTAGCTCGAAAGCCAGGATCGTAGAATTAGCAGAATTTACCTGACCCCGGCCCTGCCGTCCGACCATTTATTCAATACATATGGCAGTACGAATGTTAAGACCCCAAATACTACTACGGCGATCAATTGATCCGATATGTTCCCACCTCCTTTGTGCAATTAATCATTAGGCAAAAGTCAGTCTACTGCATCCCAAATAAACTTTGTGGCCCTTCTCCGGCTAGAACAGCAGCTGCAATTGATTGAATCGGTGCATCCTACCCCATTGTTTTGACCCTGCAAATCTCATGTGTTCGGCATTTGCATCTCTCTTTTTTTGCCTGGTATCCTTGCAGAAACATCCTGTTCTATATACTTTGGCGTCCAACTCTCAATTAAGCAGTTAATCGCCAGCATGCGTGGGAAAGCGTACCGATTTATTCCCAGTCTATCTGCTGTATCAATTCAAGGGTCCGGGAAATCAAGATATGACCGAAGCATTTGTATTCACAGAAACGGATAGAACAAAATCCAGATGGATTGCAAGAACATATAAGGATTTTGTAAAAAACACAGGCCGATCAAGAACCACACTGCGAGGATTATTCTACTACGCTTTACAGATGAAGGACTCCGATTATCCTATCTGCGGAGGGTTCGTAGGTGAAATCAGGATCACGAGACCTTACCATGAGAATGATGGTGAGAAGCTTCCCAAGTGGATGAGCAAAGCGAGAAGTCTGGGATTCATTCCTGCCGACGCAATATTGGAGGAAACGATTGGTGAGCAAGTATTCCTGCCGGAGAGCGATTTGGGTCGTCCCTATTCACTGGAGGTTTGGGTCGCAAAATCCGCCTTGAATCCGCTGCTTTATCCTATCTGCCAAAAATTCGGCGTGACTTTGGTCTCAGTCAATGGTAAAGCATCAGAGGATGCCATTTCTGCCCTTTACGAGCGCTGCCGCCAACCGACTATCATCCTCAGTCTGTCTGACCTGAGCCCCTTCGGCGCATTCTTTTGCAGAGACTTGGGTACGAAGATAGTTCAGGCCAAGCCATCGACGGGCAGCCCGGACATTAGATTGGAATGCATCGGTCTTAAACCGGAACAGGTTCTCCATCTGAAGCTACCATTGGTCAATGCAAATTCGAATTTGAAGGAAGACCAAAAACGCTTCAAGAGATATCTCAAGCCCTACCCCATTGATCCGAGAAAGATGGCGGAATTGGATTGTTTGGAGGCCAATTATCCGGAAGGTGTTGCCGGTTTTCTCAATGAGTCTCTTTGCGAATATCTAAAAAAAATAAATAAAGCCGGATGACCGGCCAATAAGCCTCTTTACATGGAAGTGGCAGCTATGACCACTACCATAATTGCAGCCGCTACCAGCAAGAAATTTCTCCACTCGATATGCATCACTTGATCGTTGCTGCGCTTCGGCCTGTGAGCAACTACCGCGTCGATCGTCTTTTCGTGCTGCAACATAGCATCGCTCTTTACAACTGTCATGAATCTTACCTCCCAAATCATGGCGCTGGGATAACCAACGCCGCGTTCCCTATAGATCTCTTTAGGAGAAAAACTTTCCTAAAGCCAATGGCGCAAGATGGCTCTTTTTAATCCGATTTATTCGGGCGGCAATTTTCTGCCTGGGTGGCTACGATATATCACGGCATCCTTCGAAATCTTGCCTTCCTGCGCCAGAACCCGTACCTCAGTCGCGATGGATTCGCTTCTCTCTCGAAACTGATCAGATACCAGCTTTTCCAGCGGTTTTTTGTCGACTATTTTGCCTTTTCCCACTCCTGAGCAGCTCTCATTGCACGATATGTTTAATACTATGTCGCCTTGTGTTGTGGTTTCCTCTTCTACTCTAAAGGGAAAGAGGCGGCAGGCTGCGGGACGAATGGAGTAAATTGTGCAGCCATTGTCATAAAATACGCAGGTTGTATCATCCTTGCTCTTCATGACCGGAAAATCGAGGATTATTTTCTTTCCCGAGTCGTCAACGCGAACGAATTTTCCGTCATAATTGTAAAGCGTATCAACAAAATCAGACGGATCAAGGCCTGTTTCGCGATTGATATTTTCGATATCCTCGCCTGTCAAATAGATCAGATTCGACTTCTCCCAGAACTCCTTTAGCCTTTCCAGAGGAACTAAATCTCCGAACTCCCCGGGCCTCTTATGATGGCAGCAGGTGCCGCATCTCTGGCATTTGAATCTGATATTATGAAAAGCCGTCCTAATGGTAACGCGCGGCAATGAAAATCCTCGAAAAATAGAAAAAAAGAAGACGACTTACAGAGTCGTATTCTTAGGATGCTTTTCAGCCAGAACTTTCAGTCCCAACTCCTCGGCGGATTCAGCTTTCATGATATCCACCATCGCGGCGGCTGGGAAGACCATGGGAGCGTTCTCTATTGGCCCGTAGAGGTAGTAGTCCGCGCCTATGATTCCGGCTACCAGGTTGGAGCCGATATCAACAGGTGCAAAAGCCTCCTTGTGCTGTTTCTTCCACTTTTTCATCCAGTCCCATGCCGAAGCACCGTTATGGAATCCTGCGCCTACCGGCAGGCCGAGCTGAGCCTTGACGGCAATAACTGCACGATAAGTAGCCCCAGAGCCGGCACCCAGCGGCATCGCGGCCACGTCGATGAGCGGCCTGGTGATACCGCATTCCTTGGCGTACTCCAGCATGCCCTTCTTGGCGCCACCGGCAGCCTTGGTCAGTATGTTCATCTTTCCAAGGGTTCCCTTCTCCATGGCGTTAAAGGCCAGTACGATAGCGGCATTTAGGTCGCTTTCCTTGACTGCCTGCAGCTCCTCAGGAGTTATTGAGGCGTTGATGGAGTTATGAATGGCCTTGTCGGCTACGCCGATCTCAGTGGCGTACTTGACGCCGAAGGCGCGCACCGATGGTGCAGAGGAGTCGATGAGGAACGGGTAATCGGATATGCCCACAAACCAGTCGATCTCTTTCTTCATGGCCTCATCACTCTCAGCAACGATCTGGTTCATACAGGAGTTGCCAGTGACGTCGCTCATCTCAACCTGTGCGTTCCAGAGCCTCTCTGCGGCAGCCGCATCAAAGACTCCGTGCTCCGGATCGGAGACAATCTTGTGCCTGGCGTAGAACATGGTGCCGATGCAACATGTGGGGTACTCTCCAGGCTGGCCCCCAACCTTGAACTTGCCGAACTCGAAGACCTCTTGCTTCCTATCAAACTTGAACACTTAAATCACCCTCGTCCAGTGGCCGGCATATACAAACAGTATATACGCCAATATTATGATCAATCCAGCGCAAACTCCATAGGCTGTACCAAGATCCCTACCGACAGACTTGCCGGCACGCAGGAACTTCTCGCCTGAGTAGAACTCAATCTTCTCATCGATCCTATCCAGCCTTGCCATGATCTCATTGAACTGATCTCGATCAACCACGGCTACTGGAACCGCTTCTCTTCCATCATTTGCCATGGCTCATAGCCCCCCTTGGAATACAAAGAACGGCCCGAGCATCAGTAATACAGCCAGGATGAAACCAATGCCGAATCCCATGGAAACGGTGGCCAATACTCCTGAGGAGAGCTTCGTCTCCCTGGCCAAGAGCTGGGCCTTGTACTTGATGTCATCCACAATGTCCTGGAAATGCTGTGC
Organism: Methanothrix sp.; assembly: GCA_963682135.1. Taxonomy (GTDB): domain Archaea; phylum Halobacteriota; class Methanosarcinia; order Methanotrichales; family Methanotrichaceae; genus Methanothrix. The sequence goes on along the minus strand of OY821645.1, from coordinate 2,341,177 downwards.
TCTAGGATCAACGACCTTGGGGATGCCCTGGCCGTAGATTACCTCTTGTTCTTCAGCCATCTTACTGCCCTCCTACCATCTTGAGGATTATGCCGAAGAAGATCAGGACTACCGTCATGCCCAGGGCTACGCCTTCGATCTTGCCTGCATAGATGCCTGCCTGGAACTTGTTGAGGAGACCATTATTGGTGACAGCGGCATCCATCAACCTCATTCTCCCCAGAATATCCACAGCCTCTGCGGCCATGGGTCTGGGGCCGGTCTCTACCTCTTCTTCCCCGCCCTCTTTGATCTCGATTCTCATGGGCTCGACATCTAAGGCACCCGGATCCTTGGAGACCAGCTCCGCAATCTTGGCCTTGATGGTGCCCATGTCTTCAGTGTCCATCATCATGATGGGCTGAACCTGCTGCTTTACCCTCTCGATGGACTCGTCGTTCAGGTTCTGGATGAAGGGAATGGCTCCCTTGGCACCGACAATCCTTCCTTCCTTATCTATACCGTCTTTTAGGAAGGCTTCCACGGCCTGACCTGTGATGTGCCCCTTGACCTCCATTCCCGTGACAATTAAGTATCTGATGTTGGGATTGGAGACCAGGTTTGCCACCATCTTCTCAATGCCGATGTTCTCTGTCTTGCACGGTCCAACCAGACCGGCGCCGGCAGCCATCAGCTCTGATCCCTTAAGGTGAGATCCGCAGGTACAGACAGCCACCGGGCTTTCCGGATTTCCTGCCTCATACTCTCCGGTGATGAGCGGCCAAGGCTCAGATGGCTTCTTTTTTGAGGCCATTTCAGGCACCTCCTGCCGGCATGAGTGCTGCCTTTATAATATTCAGTCCATCCTCGCTGGCGAAGAGCGTGCTGATGAGGATGACAAAGGCCACTACCAGGCCGATGATAAAGCCCATCCAGATATTGGTGTACAGGCCGCCAATGTAGGACGCCTTGCCTCTGTTGGCATAGGACTCCATAAGTTCACTGTCCGGCCCCAACTGGTTCACAAGGTCATCTGCAATATGGTCCAGTCTCTCCACCATGGGGATGATGGGATCGAGCGCGTACTGAATAACGTCGTCTCTCTCCTCTGCGACCATTCCCTTAAGTGGATCGAATGACAGGCCCAGTTCCGATGATATTCTAACAATTCCCATTTCCTAGACCTCCTTACTGCACCGTTGGCGGCAGAAGTCCAGTTCCGACCACTGCTGAGGCATCTCTCTTTGCCAGCCTGAAGTACCATACAAAGAAGTAATACCAGACAGCAAAGCCCACTACGATCTGCACCATGCCGGCGGCAAGGCCGAGTGTCATCAGAGCGCATATGCCTGTGGCTATGGTTGACATGCCACCGACCATTACGCCGTTAACCAGGGTTCTATCCTGTTTTTCATCCGGGCCCAGATTGGCGTTGAAGGGATGCAATATGGCCAGACCGCCGCAGATGAAGATAATCGCCAGGAAGCCGGTGTTGATGACGCTGTGGACAATATCGGCATAGCCCAGAGATCCGGATATGGCAAAGGACCAGCCCAATATAGCCAGGGTTCCTGCGCCGGAGAGGTCAGTCAAGCCTTCCTCCATGACGGGGATGTTGAAGCCCATAACCCTATTGGCGATAAGCCCTACTACATATCCGAATATCAGCGAGTAGACGAGGGCAATGATAACGCCCAGCATTCCTATCCCCAACTGCTCGGCAATGCTCAGGCCGAACAAAACGGCGACTACTCCCATTCCCAAAGAGAGCATTCCAATGGATGGAACTCCTGTACCGATACCATAAGCGCATACCCTTCGAACTGCATTGGCTCCCATAACCACACCGAAGAGTGCGGCCAAGGCTCCCACGAAGGAGAATATGTTGGTTCCGGTGATGCTGTTTAGTATGTAAGCCAGGTAAATCCCTACAACGGATCCGACCAAGCCGTAAATCCTGAGCTGTTTTGGCTCGAATTTAAACCCCTTAACGGTTGCTGCCATCTTAGACACCTCCAACCAGGGGAGTAATCAGAACCGCCACTAATGCCAGGATAGCTGTGGAAACAAGACAGGCTTTGAATGCCTTGGGCCACTTCTTGAACTTGGGGTCATGGAAGCCCTCGATGGTTCCCTGGATGTTCCAGGAAGCCAGAACTGCATCCACCATGAATATGCCGATAGCGAAGATGGCGCTCATGGCAGGATTGCCGTTGATGAGCACGAGCGGGAAGTAGATCATAGCACCGCCTATGCCACCCATGGCCGCACCAATGGTCCCTGAGACGAAACAAACCGTGGGAATGCCCTGCCCGACTGTGCCGGGAGCGACATAAGGCGGCTGGGAGAACTTGGTGATGGGATCGTAGTTGACCTTGGCTGATGCGAAAGGCGCACCTACGGCGTAAGCGTAGATCCAGCTACCAGTTAGCATTGTGGCATCCATCATGATCATGGCGCCCACGGCTCCGGTGAGAAGAATCGGCCAGATGCTGTAGCCGTCTTGGGCAAAGGTCGGGCTCAGGCTCATGGCGTACATCATCAGGCCGGCAGACAAGAGACCGGTAAGGCCGGAACCTGCTGCCAGTTGCACGGTACCTGTTCCGATACCAGTAGCCTGGGCCATGGCTGCGGGCGCTCCGCCCACGGGCACAAAGTGAACTCCAATGCCCACCAGAAGCCCTCCGACGATGATCTCCAGAAGATATATGATAGTATTAGCATCGAAGTTCATGCAGCTATGTCCCCCTTGTATCCTGGATAAGGCCCGTACTTTCTCCGAGCGGAAAGCTCACAGTAGAAGTTGTACAGGTTCATTACAATCACAAAGAAAACGCCCATGGCAATGGCTGCGGTGGCCTGGGTGAGGGGATCGAAGACAGTTGTTCTCCAGTTGTCCAGGAAAACAGTCAGGCCGAAGCCCATTCCAGTGCACGGTCCGCCGAACTTGGCGCAGAACCAGGCGTTGTCTATTGAGTTTCTTAGACCAGCTTCAGCCTTCCTCACGATCTGTCCGGAAAGCATGGTGTTCAGGCCCTGTCCGAACAGCCTCCACTGGAACTCACGCTCACCACCGTAGTGAATATCACCCACGGAAGATCCAATAGCACCGACGGTCAGTCCCCAAACCAGGGCGATGACGGGAATCGGGAAGGGATGATGAGGCGTTAAAACATATACTTGTATTATAGAAATCAATACTATACAGAAAGATGTAATCCATACATGTGCCATGATGGAAGGCGTAGTATACCTTATGATATCCAGGTAGATCCACTGATTGAATCTTGCCTGGCTGGCGTTCCTACCTAGGTAGGCGCTCACGGACATAACACCGTCGAATAGAGCGGCCAATGATGCGCCAGCGGCTGCTGCAAAGAGCAAGGGCATATGATAGCCTTCGATGAGCACATAAGCCATGATGGCTGCGGTTGTGCACCACAGAGCGTTCGATGGCGGCTCGCCTGCAATGGCCTTATTGTAAATCCGGTGGGGATTTCCGACCTGGGCAGCCAGTTGAACTTGCGAGTTGGGGTTGCTTTGAGAACCTATATCCGAGTCAATATCCTCAGAAGCGCCCGCAACTGTCGCAAGGGCACCCATAGCAGCTACGAGTCCCATGCCAAATGCGTCCATTTATTCCTCCTCCTTTTCATTTCACCAATTTCATGCTGTTTAACGATAGAATTGGCTATGACGCTCTCGGTATCAATTACCTAAACTTATAAACCTTTCGCGATAGCCGACAGGGAAATTTTTCTGCATCTCGCTGCCCCTCGCTATTTTGCAACGGTGAAGCGAATGGACGACAGGGTCCTGCTGGAAAAGTAAGCAGGAAATTCCCTGCAAAAAAAGCAATTAAAAGATCACCAGGGTTCCCGCTTCGCGCCCATTTTGTAGCCTATTATGTTGCTTACCCGGTGCAGTATGGGTGTTATTATGAGCACGATTAATATTATTGTGGATGTGAAATGCTGTGTAAACCAGTCTGGTGCTACTAACAGGGTCAATAGCCAGGAACCGACGACAAAATCCAGCTGGTCTATGATAAAAAGAGGAGCACCGCGATTAAGGCCCATGCGACGCTTGAAGAACGCGGCTACTATATCACCTAGCATGGCACCCAGGGAGAGGCTCAGGAGAACGGGCAGAACTTCATGGCCGCTGCCAAAGGATGGCAATCCTACGAAGGGCGCAACCGCATTTTGCATCAGTCCCACCAGAATGCCGCAAATCGTTCCTGCCAAGGTCCCTCTAAAAGTCTTGCCGTCGCCCAGTGTGCGCCGTCCGTCCGAGAAGATCCGGCCTCCGTCCAGCGGCCTGCCTCCGCCGAAGAGAGCGGCGCAATTATTAGGTATATAGGCGGGCAGCATCAGCCAGAAGGCAACAATCAGGGCATTCATTGTTATTTCCTAAATCGGTTTTCGCGTTCACACCCATATATCAAAGTATCTGATGGATTAGATTTCGGATCGAAACAGTTAAGTTCAACCTCTGCCACCTAAGGACGCGGGCGTCGATGGTCTAGTGGTTATGACTTGGGCCTTCCAGGCAGATCTCAATATCTGCGAAGCAAGCCTACAACCCGGGTTCGAATCCCGGTCGACGCACTTCTTTTTCGAATATATTTTATTGATGCAATTCATACGTTAAATGCCGAATTATTTTCGCTAGATTTATATCCTAGTTTAACCAGTTGTTGTTTTATGAATTCCGGTGGGGAGATCTCCAACGCACGAGGATTACTGGCTGAGAAGATCGCTGGAGAGATCACCCTTTCCCAGAGCCCTGGTGATACCCTGAGGAAATGGCGCAGGAACTTCGCCATAACCCAGACCGACCTATCCAATCATATGGGCATGTCTCCTTCTGTCATCTCCGATTATGAGAGTGGCAGGAGAAAGTCCCCCGGCATAATGATCGTGAGCAAGATCATCGATGCTCTACTGCGCATAGACGAAAGCCGCGGCTGTAATGTACTGCGTGCTTACGAGAACATGTGGGGCGACATTTTAGGCCTGGACTCCATCTGCAGCGTCTGCGAATACCAGGACCCCATCCACCTCGCGACCATTGTCGAAAGACTGAATGCACAGGTCATCTTCGGCCGCACGGATATCACCATATGGGGCTACACGGTAATAGATAGCATGAAGGCCATTATTGAGATGCTTCCCGACCAGTTCCAGAAGATCTACGGACGCAGCACTGCTCGCGCCCTGATATTCACGGGCGCTCACTCGGGCAAATCGCCTATGGTGGCCGTGCGGGTCAGCAACCTCAAGCCCGGCGCGGTAGTCTTGCAGGGGATAATGCCTTCCGATGTCGATCCTATTGCCATCAAAATAGCACAGGTCGAGAACATTCCTCTTCTAACGACACATTTTTCCGTTGACGAACTCACCATCGCATTGAGCAAAGGGTGAAATCTGTTGGTCTCAGGTATTGTAAGTTATGGGGTCTATATCCCGCGATTTCGCATAAGGTTGGACGAGATCGCCCGGGTTTGGGGGGACGGAGAAGAGATCACGGAGGGCCTTCGCGTCTTTGAGAAATCCGTGCCCGATCTGGATGAGGATACCGTGACAATCGCTGTGGAGGCGGCAAGAAATGCCTTGCAGCGCGCGAAGATCGATCCGAAAAGGATTGGTGCCATTTATGCCGGCTCGGAGAGCCATCCTTATGCCGTGAAGCCCACCGCTACCATCGTGGGCCAGGCGGTATGCACCTCATCCTCTTTTACGGCTGCCGATTTCGAGTTTGCCTGCAAAGCAGGCACTGCTGCCTTGCAGGCTGCCTTGGGCCTTGTCAGATCCAATCTAATCGATCTGGGCCTGGCCATCGGCGCAGATGTGAGCCAGGGCGCTCCGGGAGATATGCTGGAATACACAGCAGCAGCCGGCGGAGCCGCGTATCTAATCGGCAGTCGGGACGTGGCCGCCGAGATCGAAGGCACCTATTCTTTCACCTCAGATACACCGGATTTCTGGAGGCGGGAGGGCATGCCTTATCCTGAACACGGTGGAAGATTCACGGGTGAGCCGGCCTACTTCAAGCATGTGGCGGGCGCCGCGCGCGGCCTTCTGGAACGTATGAATATCGCGCCCGAGGACTATGATTATGCCGTCTTCCACCAGCCCAATGGCAAGTTTCCCGTGCGTGTGGCCAAGATGCTCGGGTTTTCCAAAAAGCAGATCGAGCCTGGTTTGATTGTGCCCCTCATTGGAAACACGTACTCGGCGTCCTGCCTCATTGGCCTTGCTGCGACTTTGGATATCGCCCAGCCCGGTGAGCGCATCTTTGTGACCAGCTTCGGCTCGGGTGCGGGAAGCGATGCCTTCAGCATAATTGTGAACGACAAGATCGATGATATCCGCTGCGGCGCTTTGAGCGTTCGTGACTACATCGGCGAGGCTGAATATCTTGATTATGCCATGTATGCCAAGCATAAGGGCAAGCTGAGAATATGAGATCCGTATCCATAATTGGTGTAGGCTGCACCAAGTTCGGAGAGCGATGGGATGTCTCTTTGCGCGACATGATCGCTGAGGCCGGTGTGATGGCCATTGAGGATGCCGAGATCACCGGCGAGCAGATTGACGCTCTCTATGTGGGCAACATGAGCGGCGGGCGTTTTATCGAGCAGGAGCACATCGGGGCGCTCATCGCCGACTGTGCCGGCCTCTCACGCCTGCATGTGCCCTCCACGCGCGTGGAAGCGGCCTGTGCCTCCGGAGGCCTGGCGCTGCGCCAGGCGGTGCTGGCGGTTGCCAGCGGATATAGCGATATTGTCATCGCAGCGGGTGTGGAGAAGATGACCGATGTCTCCACGGGCACGGCAGCCGACGCGCTGGCTTCAGCCGCTGACCGGGAATGGGAATGCTTCTTTGGGGCCACCTTCCCTGCACTTTATGCCATGATTGCCAAGCTGCATATGCGTCGCTACGGCACAACAAATGACCAGATGGCCCAGGTGGCTGTAAAAAATCACCATCATGCCTGCATGAATCCCATAGCGCAGTATCATATGGAGATAACGACTGACGATGTGTTCAAGTCTCCCATGGTTGCGGACCCTCTTCATGTCCTGGACTGCTCTCCCATCTCCGATGGTGCGGCGGCATTGGTGCTTGCTCCCACGGAGAATGCGAGAAGGTTTTCACAAGATCCCATTAAGATCGTGGGCAGCGCCCAAGCCAGCGATACTCTGGCCCTGCACGATCGTCGCGATCTGACCACTCTGGATGCCACCGTTCATGCCGGACGGGCCGCTTTTGCCCAGGCCGGGATCCAGCCTCGAGCAGTTGATGTGGCCGAGGTGCATGACTGCTTCACTATCGCGGAGATATTGGCCATAGAGGACCTGGGATTCGTGGAAAAGGGCCAGGGCGGCAAAGCCACGGAGGAAGGGATGACGGCTTTGGGCAGCAGTCTACCCATCAACACCTCCGGAGGGCTGAAGGCTTGCGGCCATCCAGTAGGAGCCACAGGAATAAAGCAGGCTTACGAGATCGTCCTGCAGCTTCGCGGAAAGGCCGGCAAGCGTCAGGTGGATGAGGCTGAGGTAGGCCTGGCCCATAATGTGGGCGGATCAGGTGGAACTGCCCTGGTCCACATATTTACGAGGTGATGATGACAAACCAAGCGCCCAGATTCTGGAGAAGCATACCGCAAAGGTACAATCTTTCCGGGACACACTGCACTTGCTGCAATGAATACTTCTTTCCCCCCAGAAACCTCTGCCCCAACTGCCGTCGCGGGGCACATTTAGAGGATTACACCTTCAAGGGGACAGGTACTATCATCACCTATACTACCATCTACAATGCCACCGAGGATTTCGAGAGGCTGACGCCCTATAATCTGGCCATCATTCAACTCGATGAGGGCCCTAAGATTACCGGTCAGATCGTCTCCAGCTCGGCTGGTGTGAAGATCGGCATGCGTGTTCGTCCCGTATTTCGCATCCTGGGAAAAGAAGGTGACAAGGGCATAATTTACTATGGCACCAAGTTTGCGCCTCTGGTCGAGCCAAGCTGCGCTGACGAAAAGATCAGGAGATAAAAAGCGGCGCACCTGCGCGGTTGGCCATTCAATTTAAGATAAACTGAGAAAAGCCGAAAATCTATGCCAATGCGATAGCAAAATCTTTTCTGCAGTTCTCCAGGCCGCCATCTTCTGCGGTGAGAAGGACGGGCCCGGTCTTGATGACATTTTCTTTTGCTTTCAGCTCGCTGAGCATTCGGGAGATCACATTTCTCTCTTCCGCCTGCATAACTAAGAAGAAGCTGTACTCACCAAAGAGACGATAGACGTCTCTTACTTCCGGCCTTTTCTGAAGGTGATCATAAACCGATCTTTCCTGGCCGCCGCTAACTTTTATCATTGTCATTCCAAATAACATGTATCTGATTCCCCCACAGGAGCAATAAAGAATTCGATTATAGTATTTAAGCTTTTGCCAAACTGAATGAAATAAGAGAGGATATCGAGAGGATCGCGCGAAGGATGTAAATATTTTGCAGCCGGATATAGAAAACATGACTCTTGTCTCTCTGTGCTTTGAGGTCCACCAGCCCCTCCGTCTCAAGAAAAATTTCTTCTGGGACGGCTCTCCTCTAAAGGAAGCTGTGCCCAATTTGCATGATTTCTATTTCGATGATTCTGAGAACAGGAGGATCTTTGAGCGGGTATCCGACAAATGCTATCTGCCTGCCAACGAGGTGATTTTAGAGAGCATTAGAAAGCATGAGGGTTCGGTCCGCCCTTTCAAGGTCGCTTACAGCTTCTCCGGGGTATTCCTGGAGCAATGCCTGGCCTATCGTCCCGAGGTTCTGAACTCCTTCGTCAAGCTGGTGGAGACAGGGTGTGTTGAGGTGATGGAGCAGACCTACTATCACTCTCTGGCAAGCCTTTACGAGGACAAGAGCGAGTTTTTTGAGCAGGTCAAGATGCATCGGGAGCTTATCTGGGATATTTTTGGGCTGCGTCCTACCACCTTCGAGAATACGGAGCTAATTTACAATGACGAGATTGCTGCAATGGTCGCGCAAATGGGATACAGGGCCGTGTTCACCGAAGGGGTGATGGCCGATCCCAACTACGTCTACCGACCGCCCAATACCGGCATCTCTTTGCTGCTTAGAAACTACAAGCTCACCGATGACATCGGTTTTCGCTTCTCCTTACGTAGCTGGGCGGAGTACCCCCTCACAGCCGACAAGTATGCAGGCTGGCTCGCTGCGACCCCCGGCAAGTGCATAAACATATTCTGCGACTATGAGACCTTTGGCGAGCATCATTGGGTGGAAACGGGCATATTTGAGTTCCTGCGCCACCTGCCTGATGAGATTGCAAGACATGAAAATCTCCGCTTTGCGAGCCCTGCCGAGATTGCAGCCATTCCCCCGGAAAGGGAGCTGTCGGTGCCCAATTATGTCTCCTGGGCTGATTTGGAGAGGGATACGAGCTGCTGGCTGGGAAACGCTCTGCAGCAGGCGGGATTCATCTACCAAAAGAGGCTGGAGGCCCCTGTCAAAGAGAGCCGAGACCAGGGGCTTCTCCGGATTTGGAGGACACTTCTGTTATCCGATCATCTCTATTACATTTTCACCCATGGAGGGGGCCCGGGAGAGGTGCACAGCTACTTCAGCCCCTACGGCCTTCCCTTTGATGCCTCAGTCACCTACTTCAGCGTTCTATGTGATCTGCACTACCGCCTCAAGAAGAAGATCCATCTGGCAGATTCGCCCTTCCGCTTTGCCACTGGCGTCGATCAGTTTACAGGAGAAGTCGCCTGGAGCCTGGCCGGTCTGCAAAATATTCTAAAAACGGTATCGCTTGAATCATTGCAATATCATGGCAGCCAGGGGGATCTGGCCCTCTGGGCAAAGACCAGCCTTGCAGATGCTTCTCTCGCGCAGCAGCTCGCGAAATCAGAGAACTTCAAGGGAGAACGACTGCGAAAAAGCCTGATAGCGGCTGTAAATACCGCTCTCTCGGAGGATAAATGATGGCTGGTTTTGCCCTTCGCCCCCAGAGCTATGAAGAGGGCGCGGGCCGGGAGTGGCTGCTGGCCAATGGTCTGGGCGGCTATGCATCCGCTAGCGCAGTGGGCAGCAACACGCGGGCCTATCACGGCCTTCTTGTGGCGGCGCAAAAGCCTCCAACCGACCGCTGGCTTCTGCTCAGCTCCCTGGATGAGGAGTTAGGGGGCATCCACTTGGCCAATCACCAATATCCTGGTGTGATCCATCCTCAGGGATTCAAATACCTGCAGGAGTTTCGCTGCGATCCCTTCCCGCGATTTTGCTATAAGATCGGCAGCTGCCGCATCGAGAAGACAGTCTTCATGATCCAGGGTGAGAATACCACTATCATCAGCTACAAAATCGAGAATGGGCAGGGAACGATGCGCCTGGTTCCTCTGGTACACAGCAGGAGCTTTCACGGCGCATCCCCCTTGCCGGGCATGAGCCAGGAACCTCTTGATACGGGAACGATTCTCCGATCAAATCTCCGCCCGGACATCCGCCTCACCCTCCTCTCGGACGGGCCTGCCTACGCTCCGCAGGAGATGATTTACAATAACTTCGAATACCAAGAGGAGCGATTGCGGGGCCTGGCCTGGAAGGAGGACCTTTTCTCTCCGGGCCATTTCGAGATAGAGCTATCAGGAGATGCCTCCTTTGCAATAGCTGCTTCCACCTGGAGGACCGGCATGCCGGACTGGAGGGCAGAGCAGAAAAAAGAAAAGGAACGCACGGAAATGCTCTTGGCCCCCGTTGCAGATCTGGCAAGGGCCGCAGACTCCTTCCTGGTGAAAAGGGGAGAATGGAGGAGCCTTATCGCCGGATACCACTGGTTTGATGACTGGGGCAGGGACGCCATGATCTCCCTGCCCGGCCTCTTGCTTTGCACAGGGCGCTTTGAGGATGCCGGGCTGGTCCTGAAATCCTTTGCAGCCGCCATGAAAGACGGCGTTTTGCCCAATGACCTGGGTGCCGGATCTTTCAATACCGTGGATGCATCCCTGTGGTTTGTTCGAGCTGTGGGCAGTTATTTTGCCCATTCTAAAGATCGGGAGTTTGTCAGGGAGATCTGGCCCAGGCTGCTGGAGGTAGTTAGTCGCTATTCTCGACCGGGGGAGGACTTTGGATCGGACGAGGATGGCCTTATTGTATCGGGTCCGGCACTCACCTGGATGGACGCGCGCCTGGATGGCCGGCCGGTATCGCCTCGGGCGGGAAAATGCTGCGAGATAAATGCCCTCTGGTATTCTGCCTTGATAGATATGCAGAAGCTGGGCAAGGCCGTGGGCAGGTCCGAAGATGCTGGGTTTGCAATACTCGCAGAGAAGGTTCGAGAAAGCTATCCGAAATTTTGGAATAGTGAGGCCGGCTGCCTCTTTGATGTGATTGATCATGAGGACGCAACCGTTCGTCCCAACCAGATCATCGCAGCAGGAATTCCCGATCTGCTGCCGGATGTCATGAAAAAGAGCATTCTTGACGTTGTTACAAAGGAATTGCTCACGCCCTACGGCCTACGCACTCTCTCGCCTCGCGATCCCCGCTATATTGGCAGATATGAGGGCGACCCTCGCCGCAGGGATGGGAGCTATCACCAGGGAACCGTCTGGCCCTGGCTCATGGGGCCCTTCATTGATGCTCTCCTGTTAGTGCAAGGCAGATCCGAGGCGACGCTGGCCCAGGCCAGAGAGCTTCTCAGTCCTCTGTTAGCCATGCATGCCGGCGGGATCAACACAATCCCTGAGGTCTTTGACGGCGACAGCCCCCAGCGTCCAGGGGGATGTATCTCTCAGGCCTGGTCGGTGGCAGAGGTACTGCGCGCCTGGGACAGTGTGCAATAGGAAGCTAAAAAAATGGAAAAAATGATGTGATCCTTGGCAGCTTGGAAACGATGATGCCAACGGATCAATTCTCAGATTCTCATGCCTCGTAGATTCCTGCGCCCAGCCACCAGCTATCATCCACCTTGGACACGTAGCTCACCTTTGGCTCACTCTGATTGGTGATCGGATTTATCCACCTGTACCCGTAAAAGCCGCTGCCGTTCATGGCTATGGCACGCATCTCCCGGTTGATGTAAACGCCCTGGTCATTCTGAATATCCATGCGATTAGTCCCCACCTCATCGGGCAGGTAAGGCAGGCACAGAGATGTTCCATTGAAATCCTGAGCAAAGATGTAGACATCCCCCCTAACCCAGCTGCTATTGAGGTCCATGAAATCCCTGAGAGCTTTTTCTCTGCCAGTCACCAGAGCATGGCTGTAGGCCTCATCTACAAAGGTCTTCAGCTCTTCTCTGCTGGTCGGCTTCATGGCGGATTTGTTTTGGGCCGAGGATGAGCTACCGAATATTCCTGATCCAAGCCACCAGCTATCGTCCACCCTGGTGGTGTAGCTTAGTTTTAGCTCCTCGCTCATATTTTCTCCCGGATTGGGATAGAGGTAGTAGGTCTGTCCCGATCCGGCTCTAGCCAGCTCGAGATTATCTTTCGTAAAAGCGATTCCATTGGCATCCCTGGCATCCAGCCGGTTTGTGCCCACCAACGAGGGCTGGAAAGGCAGGCTCAGAGCATTACCCGAATCGTCATAGGCAAATACATACAGATCTCTCGTGACAAATTCGCCTTCTGGATCATTGAAGACCTGGATGGCCTTATCCTTGCCGTTCTTTTGTGCATAGTCTCTTGCTTTATCTACAAACGCTATCAAAGTTCGCTGGTCCTCAAAGCTGAAGAGTTGAACCTCACCGGGCAGGTATATGCCGGACCCTATCCACAGGTCATCATCAACCTTGACCACATAGAGAAGCTTGAGCTCTGTCTGGTTCGACCTATTTGGATTGGGATAGATATTGTAGGCAAAGCCCTGGCCACTCTTTGCGACTTCTATCAGATTCTTTATGAAATGCACCCCGTTGGGGTCTACCAGATCCTGGTTATTTCTGCCAATCAAGTTGTGCAGATAAGGATGGGCCAGAAGTGTCCCATTGAAGTCGTAGGCAAAGATGTACTTCTCACCCTTTACAAACTCACCATTCGGGTCGCTAAAGGCTTTGAGCGCCTCATCTTTTCCATTATTCAATGTGAAATTTCGGGCATTTTCCAGAAAGGATACCAATTCCACCCGGGCGCTGTCATTGGCAATCGGCGGTGCATAAGCGCTTTGATTTGATGCCAAATCCTGGGCTGCAACCATCGATGGAAACAGGCAGGCAGATAAGGCAAAATATACGATGAATGCAATCAACTTCATGGCAATTCCTCATAAAGGTATGATCTCCGGTGCGCATCGTCCTGCCACACCGGACCTATCGATTTTAAAATACCGCTTAATGTTTGAACATCTTGCTTATGCTGTTTGTGGCATTGGTGATGCTGCTGGAAATGCCTGAGATGATGCTCTTCTGCTCCGCGGGCTTTGTCTGGGCAGCAGATTTCGTCTCACCGGGCTTGGATGCATTGGATTTCTTTTCCTTCTTCTTGGAGACTGGATTGCCGTTTTTCATCTGATAATTGCTGTTGCGATCTTGGGGACCCTTGCTCTTCTTATTGTTTTTTGCCATAGTTACCATCCACCCCAGTCAATGTCAAAATTGATATAGATTGCGCCTTCAAGGTGCCGGCTCTTTGGCCTGTATCCGCTTCATTTCCAGATGATGATCTATTGGGGATGCATTTGGCCGCCAGCATTCGCGAAGGTGTCTGGTATAATAAGACAAAATATGATAATAAATAAGATGATGAGATATGTTCGCTCACAGATCAGAACGAACAAGACTCATTGTTTAAAAATTAGGCTTCTAGAGCTCTTCCAGCTTCTCGACACCCATTTTTTTGACCTTTGGCTTCCAGATCTTATCCGGCATCCAGGTGGGCGCCCCTTTGGGCTTTGTTACCTGAACCCTTTCCCCTGCGAATATGTGCACCTTTTTTGTGCCACGCTCCCTGAGCCGTATATCCGTTATGCCTCTGTTGGCCGCTTTCAAGGCTGCTTGTCTTGGTTGCTTTCCTGTAAAGACCCCAATCTCATTGCCCTTTTCATCCCTGAGGGCAAAATTCCTTGTCTCAACCATCAAATTCCCTCCGTGCTTCCCAGTCAAACAAATGATATTCGAATTATTGTTATACAGAATACTATTATATTAATTTATCTAGATGGCATGCGATTTGCCCTGATTTTTGCCTCTAAAAAGATGAATTAGCCTGGGATAGAGCATTAATTTGCGACAGTACCCCTGGTATGCGCAGAATTTGTCTCAGTTTCTAGAAAACAATAGTCCATCCCTCATTTGCAGCATCCTTTGCTGTGTAGCTAACTCCATGCACCTTCAGGCCTTTGTTGTCCAGTAGGGTTATAATTCCTCCTTCGTTTTGCAGCTGTATGCCCGTCCCAGAAAGTGAAAACGTCATGGTCTGCCCTGCTTTCAGAATTCCGGAAAGCGGCATTTTCTTCTTTTCGCTGTCTACCAGATTCCAACCTTTGAGATCTATGGGATTGGGTGTGATGTTGAGGATGATGACGCTCTCCAATCCCTTGTCAGAACCCGAGGGGTTGACTAAAGCGGCTACTATGCACACACGCCCATCTGCGGCTGGTACATCGCAGGCTTGGGAGATTCTGTGACCGGTAACATCATCGGTATGGAAACATTGGGACTGGAAAGCTGTGAACAGGGCTACCCAGCGTTTTTCATCAGGAAGATGGAATATTAGCCCCCCGTCCTGCCAGGGCCCATCATCCTCTTTCCATTGTGGAGCATTTCCCTGATTCATATGGATGTCATGGATACCGTTTCCAGGCAGGAAATCGAAGTAGTCGTCAGGCTTATCCTTCTCGGGTCCCCATCTCTGACCAAAGGCATAGATAACGCTCGACTGCATAGCCATACTTCTCTTTATGTATTTTTGTAGCAGTTCGTTCAGGTCGTTATCCGGGCCAGGAACGTTATATGGCAAAGGCTTCATTTGAGCAGTGTCGAACATGTTGCTGCGGATGAAGTCCAGGGCCATGCCACCGGCTTTGCAGTCCAATTTCGTAAAGCCGCTGGGTAGTTGCGGCAGATATTTCAGGATGGGGTGATCGAAGTTCTCATCAATAAAATAGAGCAGAGTCGATGGCTCAACCTGGGATTTGACGTTGAAAGCGATGCGAAACTTCTCATGATCGCTTACCAACACATGGAAATGCGGGCTTTTGCCCTGTCCCTCTAGTTTATTTTTCGCCTTTCCCTTCAGCACGCCGTAGTTAGATATGGGTATGATAATCACCTATTCATTCTTCTTCCAGCCGGCAGAACCGGCAGCTATGATGCCATATGGGTTCTGCCTCGATTTTTACTGGATTTTCGTTTTCATAGCGGCCTGCCATCATCTTCTGAATGAATTCATGGACCTGCTCTGCGGACATTCCGGCGGGTTTAATCCTTCCCACCTCGCGGCCATGAACTCCATGGTGGCCTTCTGTTTTATCGATGGTCATGACGGCATACTCAGGCTTATCCTCGTTATCCCCGTCACCCAGGTAGAGCAGATTTCCGTAGTAAAAACCATAGCATATCGGCCATTTATGGTTGATCATGGCTTCCACCAGATCATCTTCGCTTTCCAGCTCCTTGAAGGAGAATACACGCTCGGGATGAATCATAATCTTCACCAGTCTAAATGGTATTGCAGTCTAAATGTTGCTGATTTCACTTCCTTCATTAAATAGTTTCTCGATTATCCTGGCAAAGAATATTTATCATGATCCGCTAATATCAATCCACATAAAGCACCTCATGTGGGAAACAGAAAACGAGGAATTTTTAAAAGGGTGGTTTTACATTGATACTGCAATTCTTGGGGGCAGCACAGTCCGTTACCGGATCTATGCATCTGGTAGAGGCAAATGGGCAGCGTGTGCTGCTGGACTGCGGAATGGTGCAGGGCAGACGGCAGGAATCCAGGAAGCTGAATTCAGAGTTTCCTTTTGATGTTATGAGCATCGATGCGGTAGTGCTGTCTCATGCCCATCTTGACCATAGCGGCAAATTGCCCATGCTGGTAAAAAATGGCTTTGATGGCAGCATTTTATCGACATCGGCGACGCGCGACATTTGTAGTGCCATGTTGCGCGACTCCGCTTCCCTTCAGGAGATGGACGCAAAATATGTAAACAAACTGAATGCGAAAATTGGACAGCCTTTTATTAAGCCGCTATACGCAACACGTGATGTTGCAGGCACACTGCGTCTCTTTCAAACCCTTGAATACGGTCGAACGGTTGAGATTCTTCCCGGCATAAAACTCACCTTTAGAGATGCGGGACACATTCTTGGCTCGGCTACGGTGACGCTGGAGATTACAGAGGGTCAGGGGGAGAAGAAGGTGACAACGCTTGCCTTCACCGGCGATCTGGGAAGAAAAGGTGCAGCAGTGGTTCGAGATCCACAGGTCCTTGAGCGCGCCGATGTCCTCATCACAGAATCGACCTACGGGGGACGCCATCACGGTCCTATGAATAAAGCCAAAGAGAAATTGGCCAGGATCGTAAGTGAGACGGCGCATAAAGGCGGCCTGCTTATAATTCCCGCATTTGCCGTAGGGAGAACTCAGGATGTGGTCTATCATCTGCACGAATTGATGGAATCAAAACAGATTCCCTCCATACCCGTCTATGTGGACAGCCCTCTGGCAACCAATATCACCGAGATCTTCCGGCAGCATCCCGAGTGCTATGATGAGGAGACGGAGAAGCTCTTGTTGCAGGACGGAGGGATGGATCCCTTTGGCTTTGATATGCTCAAGTACACCCATAGCACTGAGGATTCGAAGAAGCTCAACAACCTTGCAAAGCCGGCAATTATCATCAGCGCTTCGGGTATGTGCGAGGGCGGAAGAGTGCTGCATCATCTGCGCCGCAATATCGGCGATCCCAAGACCACTATTCTTTTCGTAGGATATCAGGCGGAGAATACTCTGGGACGAAAGCTCTTGCAAGGAGACAAGACCGCGCACATATATGGCGAAGAGTACGAGGTAAGGGCCAGGATGGAAGTTATTGATGGCTACAGCGCCCATGCGGACGAAGGCGGGCTGCTTGATTTTGTCTCTGCGATTGCCGACAAGCCACAGCGTGTGTTCGTGGTGCACGGCGAGCCGGATGCGGCAGCGGCTATGGCAGCAGGGCTGAGCAAGCTGGGAATTGGCAATGTCGTGATTCCAGCAAGAGGAGACCGTTTCGTGATCTCATAGTAGCGGTCTTCCCGGCGGCTCATCATCATCCAGGAATTGATTGATGCCCAGGCGATCTGGATCGTTATGCGGCTCGACTCCTTCGTGATAGCTGTCTGCTTGCATAAACTGCCTCACGGCAGCTGTATCATAGTCCCTGCCAGCTGGGCTCCAGTCATCTTTCAAGAAATTTTTAACGGAAGGAACATAGCTATTGTAGCTGCCGAAAGACCAGTCTTCCCTGCTGAGAAACGGCAGGTAGAAGGTGAACTGGTTCCAGAGGGGCAGGATGGGATGATAATCACCGGTGGCGTTCTGGTATTTTTGGAATCGGAACTCGGGCCGGAAGATGGTAGCTCTCAGCAAGGCTGGGGACACAACTGTGGTATTGTTGCCGGGAACAAATGAGGTGAAGGCTAGCGGAGTGCCGTAGCCGGGATAGCTCATTGTCTGACCGTAGGCGTCGCTGCCGCCGTAGAGATACATGGTCCCTTCGCCGCTGCTCGCCAGGAGCATGAACAGGAGTGATATCTGCGTCCAGTGTTTCATGATAGTCGCCACTATTCTGATAAGATGGATATAATGCTTAGGATCTGTGTCGAGCTGTACAGCTGCGGCTGCAATCCGCGCACGATGATAGAAGAATGGAAAAGGCCTATTCTGCCATTGACAAGGAAAATTAGGATCGAAACCAGGAATTTTTCCTATCAGCATGCAGGATGGAATCTTCCGGTTGATTGGGCTCTTCTCCTCGGGCTCAACGGCCATTAAATGTACCATGTAGTTTTTCCTGGAGAAAGAATAGGGATATGTGAAGTAGCGCATAGCCCATCCACCGTCTTCCTACCGACATGTTTAAATGGGGTACGACTTACCTTCAGTGCTGTTGGGCAGGTAGATCAGCTGGAAGATCGCTACCTTGGCATGGTAGAGGCCTCGGGTTCAAATCCCGACCTGTCCATTTTCGTCTGCTTTTCCGTGGCTTAATTCTTTCAAGCATCATTGCTCTTGGGCAAAGGCTTATTTTGCCTGGAAATCCGGGCTATGGAGTGAGAAATGTACGAGATCTTGCAGATGCTGGCAATGGCCTTTACTATCGGTCTCACCGGAGCGCTGGCTCCCGGGCCGACGCTTGTGGCCACGGTCAATTCCTCGCTTAAAGAAGGCTGGAAGGCCGGCCCAAAAGTGATCGCAGGCCACGCTCTGGTTGAGACCCTGATATTTCTCCTCATCATCGGCGGGCTGGCCGATGCCATGCAAGGTTATTCCCGCGCTATCTCTCTGGTGGGCGGCCTGGCTCTGGTAATCTTTGGGTTTATGACTTTATCTGGGAGCCGCAGCGCCACATTGGCCAGGCCTGAGGGGCAGATGTTAGGCAATGCTTATCTGGCAGGAATTATCACCAGCGCCTCTAATCCCTACTTCTGGATCTGGTGGCTTTCCATCGGCAGCGCCCTGGTGCTCTCCGGCCTGCATTCGGGAGTAATCATCGCAGCCGTATTCTTGATAGGTCACTGGCTGGCGGACTTCGGATGGTATACTCTGGTCTCCATCAGCCTGGATCGGGGACGCAACATCCTCTCTGAGAGGAGTTATCGACTAATCCTGGGAATATGCGGCATCTTTTTGGTCTGCTTTGGCGTCTATTTCCTGAGCGCATGACCCTCGCGAAACCGCGCTATCCTTAAATAAAGGCCGGACGAGGTTGAAGGGGAGATATTGCTTGTCAATAAAGGATGATCTGGCCTATCTGAAGTCAATTCATATATTCATTGGCATATCCGTCTTCATCTTCGCTCTGACGACTGTGATGGGTTATTATGCCGCAGCTGTCGATCCAAAGCTGGCATTAGAATGGACGAAAGAGCTGGAGATGCTGAAGTGGATTTTGGATCAGCCGCCTGTCCTCATAATGCTAATAATATTCCTCAAGAATCTCCTCGCCTCGGCTATGGCCATGCTGCTGGGGCTGGGCCTGGGTCTCATTCCTTTGATGGTCGTTACCAGCAACGGCTTTCTGCTGGGCATAGTAGGCTATGCTTCCGTAAAGAAGGCGGGTTTTCTCTTTCTGGCTGCAGGAATCCTGCCCCACGGCATTATTGAGCTGCCGGTAGTACTGGTGAGCATTGCTATCGGCTTTCGGCTGGGCTATCTGCTGGCCCTGACCCTGGCCAAAGAGAAGGCCGACCTGTCCAGCGAGATCAGGGTGGCGGTCCATTTCCTCGGGCGCTATGTCGCGCCGCTGCTCTTCCTGGCTGCGGCCATTGAAACCTTTATCACCCCTATTGCAATTTCGGTGGTTACATGACCGATTCCAAGATGATATTCGACTCAAAATCCAAGGCAAAGGACAACAAACAAGCAAAGCTTCCGGCCAAGGATAACTTCAGCGAATGGTATCACGAGCTGCTCATGATGGCGGAGGTTGTGGATAATCGCTATCCTGTGAAGGGTATGTGCGTCTGGTTTCCCTTCGGCTACGCCATCAAGAAAAATGTCTATGCCGTCATCCGGGAGCTTTTAGATCCCGATCATCAGGAGACCCAGTTTCCTCTTTTGATACCGGAAAACGAGTTCATGAAAGAAGCTCAGCACATCAAAGGCTTCGAGGAGGAGGTCTACTGGGTGACCAGTGGCGGGACATCTCCACTGGATGTTAAGCTCGCCTTGCGACCGACGAGCGAGACGGCTATCTATCCCATGTTCAAGCTCTGGATCAGGTCGCATGCCGACCTGCCGCTGCGAATTTATCAGATAGTCAATACATTCCGCTATGAGACCAAGCACACCAGGCCGCTCATACGCCTGCGCGAGATAACATCTTTCAAGGAGGCGCACACCGTTCATGCTACCTGGGAAGATGCAGAAAACCAGGTCGAGGTGGCCATTGCCAGGTACTCGGAGTTCTACCGCCGTCTGGCCTTGCCATTCCTGGTAAGCCGCCGCCCCAGCTGGGATAAGTTTCCCGGAGCGGATTACACCACGGCCATAGATGTCATCATGCCTGATGGCAAGACTCTGCAGGTTGGCACGGCGCACCATCTGGGTTCTACCTTCGCCAAGACATACGAGATCACATACGAGGCGGAAAACGGCGAGCAGAAGTTGGTCTCTCAGACCTGCTACGGCATTTCGGAGCGCTGCATTGCCGCTCTCATCTCCGTGCACGGGGACGGGAACGGCCTGGTCCTGCCTTGGGGGGTAGCCCCAACCCAGGTAGTAATAGTACCCATTCTTCTGGGCGACAAGGATAAAGTTCTGGCAGTCAGCCGGCAGTTGCAGGACGAGCTATCTCTTGCCCGGGTGCGAGTGCAACTGGATACCAGTGATGATCGACCGGGCGCCAAGTTCTACAAGTGGGAGATGAAGGGCGTGCCCATTCGACTGGAGGTTGGACCCAGGGATATTGAGAAAGGTGTCGTCACATTAGTTCGTCGCGACAAAGCCAAGAAAACGGTGCCCATGGTGGGACTGGTGCAAGCCATCAATAAAGAGGCGGAAGAGCTCCAGGAAGCCCTCTACACCAAAGCCACCAGTCTTCATGAGGCCAAGGTAAGAGAGGTCGCCAACATTGAGGACGCCAAGGTGCAGACGCAGGTGGGTGTGGCTCTGGTGCCCTGGTGTGGATCGGTGGAATGCGGCCATGAATTAGAGAACCTGGTGGAGGCGAACATGCTGGGTGAGCCGCAATACCAGAGCTTCTCATTTGCTCCCTGTGCTGTCTGCGGCAAGGACAGTCCTGGCCGGACCTACATGGCCAGGCAATATTGAATGCCAGATGGTTTGAAGCTCATCGATATTCAATTTTTTTTAGGACGGAATCAGGGCTAATCCCCGCCTTTTCAAAGGCGGGATACAACCCGTACCTATCGAAAGATATGTAAACTAATTGAACAAATAGCAAAGCAGAAAGGTGAAGTAAACCATTGAGAGTGTTTCGATAT
Organism: Methanothrix sp.; assembly: GCA_963682135.1. Lineage (GTDB taxonomy): Archaea > Halobacteriota > Methanosarcinia > Methanotrichales > Methanotrichaceae > Methanothrix. The sequence continues at coordinate 2,320,012 of OY821645.1, read as the reverse complement.
AGACTCAAGCCAACAAAAGCTCAAGTAACCAAGCTGAATGAGCAACTAGAGCTTTGCCGATGGGTCTATAACGAAACGTTGGCTATGCGAAAGAATGCCTTTGAACAAGATGGGAAGTCTGTAAGCTACTTTGAATCCAAGAGGATGCTACCGATCTGGAAAGAGATGAAGCAGGAACTGAAATCCGTTCATTCTCAGGTATTGCAGGACGTGGTTCTGAGGGTTAACCTCGCATTCAGAGCCTTCTTCAAACGGGTTCAATCTGGCGAAGAAGAAGTTGGTTATCCTCGCTTCAAGGGAAAGAACAGATACGATAGCATCAGTTATCCACAGAGTGGCTTCTACATAGACGGCAACGTGATTTGGTTATCCAAGATTGGTGATATCAAATTCAAGTTGCATCGCCCCGTTGATGGATGCGTTAAGAGACTGACCATCCGAAGATCTTCAACCAAAAAATGGTATGTGTCTTTCCTGGTTGAAGAGGCACAAAATCACATTCTGCAACCATCTGATGAGATGGTCGGCGTGGACATGGGTATCAAGAACTTCGCTGTGCTTTCCAATGGTGAGTTCATCGAGAATCCTAAATTCCTTCTAGCTGATGAAGAAAAACTCAAGAAGGCTCAAAGCAAACGTGACAAGCTGCTAAAAGGATCTGCTAAGAGAAGGAAAGCAAGCAAAATTGTAAGTCATCTGCACGAAAGGGTAACCAATCAAAGAGAGAACTTTGCCCAACAACTGAGCCGAGAATGGATCAACAAATATGGAATAATTGCATTTGAAGACCTGAATATAACCAAAATGGTTCATAATCACAACCTAGCGAAGAGCATATTGGATGCTGCTTGGAATAAACTGGTACAATATACTTCATACAAAGCGGAAGATGCTGGTAGGAAAGTAGTATTGGTAAATCCTGCAAATACATCTCAGATATGCTCAAGCTGTGGTCAAATAGTCAAAAAGGATCTATCTATCAGAGTCCATAATTGTCCCTATTGTGGATTATCGATAGATAGAGATCTCAATGCTGCTCTTAACATCGCAAGACTGGGGCTACAGTCTTTGGCATCAGCCTAGATGCCCGCCAATTCATTGGCGGGAGTGGTCACAGATTAACAGTAACGGCATTTTTGTCTATAGCTATGTGCAGCCCGAAGCATACACCATCCTTTCCCATGAAAAACAATACTTATGATGTCGATAGATCTTGTTTTTCATTTGCCTCGTATGTGCCATTGTCCTGAGGCACATAGACGTTTAGGGTGGAGTGGCCGCACGCAGTTTGATAAGAAAATTCGGTTCGACTATCTCCCCCAGAAGGGTTCCTTCTTGCGCTTGATCTCCAGGAAATTCTCCAGCACCTCGCGCTCGTCCTCTGCCAGCTTAGGCTTCAGCTCCAGTTCGACAATGCGAGCATGCTTCTCTGGAATGTTGACATAAAGAATATCGCCTTCATGAATCTGGCGGCCTACTGTGGGTCCGTCGATGGATATGGCCACTTCCTGTCCGACGGTCGCTGAGCCGACATTTTCATTGCGTGCCTGGATCCCCCTAATCTCGCCCACATTGGCACCGTCTTCCCTCATTAAATTAACATGGGTGCGGACCACACCACCTATGACCTGAACACCTACAATGGCCGGCCTGGACTGGCGGAATACGCAGTCCGGCAAAAGACGCACGGCTCCGGGCCGGATAACCGCCTCAAGTCGCTCCTGCTCTATGCGCATCTTCTGCTCCTCCGTCCACTGCTCATAGTTCTCTAAAATACTGTAAATAATATCGCTGCAAAATACGGGTACATTGGTCTTCTGAATCTCGCTGATGGCATCGGGCAGGATTTCCACATTAAATGCCAAAATCGCAGAAAGCAGGGGTTCTTTGATGGCCGAAGCGCGGATCACATCTCTTCTGGAAACGGGCCCTACATCGGCATGATGAATGGCAATATTCTTGGCCTTCAGCTCCCCTACCAGTGCTTCCAGCGAGCCGATGGCATCAGCTTTCAGGATCACGCCCTCGCTCTCTGCATCGATACGCACCGCCTCCAGTTCCGATTTCAGCTCAGTGGAAAGAGCCTCTATCTCTTCTGCATTGGTAACCACGCGAATAGTTGATCCTGCCAGTGCATTCTCCAATTTGGGTGCCGCAATCTTTACACCAGATGCTGCCGCCACATGCTTTACCGGCAGAAATCTCTCCTCGCTTCGAATCTCCATCAGCGGCTTGGGCTTTAGCAGGGCTCTTATCTTTGTGACGATCGGCTCATGGGCCGTGCCCACAATTACCGTATCGCCCGAGTTGAATTCGCCGTTGTAGAGTATGACATCCAGAGTTGTGCCCAGGCCTTTCTCCTCTTTTACCTCTAAGATTGTGCCCATACCTGGACCTGTGGCCGTTAGCTTTAGATTATCCTTCAAAAATCTCTGAGCCAGCCCTACCAGTATCATGAGAATATCGGGTACCCCTTCACCGGTGATGGCGCTGATGGGCACAATTCCAATCGTCTTGGTAAAGTCGGTGATCCGATCGTACCTGTCCCCATCAAATCCATGTTTGTAGAGCTCTCCTACCAGTTCGTAGATCCTTGTATCCAGCACCTCGGCCACTCGTTCATTTTGCGCCTTGATGCTCTTGCCAAAGGGAGCGTTAGCAACGCAGTGCCAGCCGCTGATGCGATCCATCTTGTTGGCGGCGACCACAAATGGTGTCCTAAAACGTTTGAGAATGGCCAGCGACTCGATGGTCTGGGGCTGGAAGCCCTCGTTAATGTCCACAATCAGCACTGCCAAATCCGCCAGAGAGCCGCCTCTGCTTCGCATAGAGGTAAATGCATGATGTCCCGGCGTGTCGATGAACAGCAGTCCTGGAATCTGCATCTCTTTGCCGAAATGCGATCCACAAAAATCCTGCACCACGCTCAGCGGAACCTCTGTGGCTCCAATGTGCTGGGTAATGAGCCCGGCTTCCCCTTTGGCAACGGCTGTTCCTCTGATCTTATCTAAAAGAGATGTCTTGCCGTGGTCCACATGCCCCATCACAACTACTATGGGTGTTCTGAGGTTGGACTCATCGCCATTTGCTTTGCCGGCCTTTTTGGACTTATGTTGCATACTGGTCGCGCCCTGAAGGAAGTAAGTCTAAAAATTACATTTCATTTTAAGAATTTAAAGGCTCCGATGAGAGGAGGCAGAAGATGCATCCTGCCTGATCTCATTCGTAAAGCCATGCTTCATCTATTCGCTTGTAGGCCACCAGTTCGCTCGGGCTGAAATGCAGCGCTATCTCGCGAGCCGCGGAGACTGCTGAATCCGAGCCGTGCACCACATTTCGGCCGGTTTCGATGGCCAGGTCTCCTCGAATGGTTCCAGAGACAGCATCAACCGGATTGGTAGCGCCATTCATCTTCCTCATGGCGGCAATTGCGCCCCGCCCCTCAATCACCATTGATACGGAGGGTCCGGAGGTGATGAAATCTACCAGGTCCTGATAAAATTTCTTGCCCACATGCTCTGCGTAGTGCTCCTTGGCCTTCTCCACCGGCATGAGGGTGAGCTTCATAGCCACTATCTTGAAGCCTTTTTCCTCAATGCGCTGCAGTATCTTGCCAATGAGCGCACGCTGCACGCCATCGGGCTTTACCATGACAAAGGTTCGCTCTATCTCTGCCAGGGCTTATGCCCCCTTTCTGGCCCATTTGATTCTTCTCGTTACACGGCCAAGGGCTACGTTGTTCTCACACTTGGCTGAGCAGAAGTAAAAGACCGTGCCGTCCTTTTTGGCATAAAGCTTGCCAGTTCCCGGCTCGATGGTCTTGTTGCAGAAGGAACACTTTCTAGCTTCCATATTCCATCACCTGCTGGTAAGCTTCTTGGCTTCTCTGGCAGTCTCGAGCAGCATCAGGACATCGCCCATGCGGATCGGTCCCATGCAGTTCCTGGTGATAATGCGGCCCTTGTTGTTGCCTTCCAGGATACGGCATTTTATCTGCGTCGCCTCACCATGCATGCCGGTAACGCCGATGACCTCTATGACCTCTGCCGCTACTCCGTTCTCATCCTCCATCGGATATCACCTACTTCAAAGCTGCCACTTTCTGGACGATTTCATCAAGCAACTCTTTTCCCTTTCCGGGCTCGACTATTGCCGCGGCGGCGCTCTTTACGCTAAGGCCAGCAGCGGCACCAAGCTCGCTCTGCTTCTTGACGTAGATGTAAGGTGTCTTCTTCTCTTCGCAAAGAGCTGGAATATGGGCCACAATCTCAGGAGGGGTGACATCTTCGCCGACAATAACCAGGCGAGCTACACCGCGCTCGATGGCCTTAGTGGCTTCGTTGGTTCCCTTCTTTATTCTGCCTGTATCACGAGCCAGTTCAAGGGCTTCAAGAGACATGGTAGCCAGCTCTGCTGGAACATCAAATCTTACGAATATTGGTCTTGCCATAATTTAATCTCCTTCCGGGCAGCTTGCCCATCATCATTCATCGCAAAAACGCCTAAACGAATTAGACGATTCAGATTAGATCAGCCATTAGCTCCATATGTAAAAAGGTTGCGCTACGGCCCGAGAAGGGCCATGAGCACGCTTTGCAGATTTTCCGGAGCCACAAGTCCTGATATTTCCGTCTCGGAGCCAATAGTTGAAGTGCTGAGATTGTTTTTCGAAGCGATTTCCTCAACCTTGCTGCTCGTAGCGGCCTGGGGCTGCAGATACCGGGCGCTTAGATCATAGCCCATGGTCCCGTTTGTTGCTGCATTTACACCCATGTAAAATTCCTTGTATCCGCCGGAGAGGGGCATGCTCTTGCCGCCGCTGCCCAGAGCCGCCACTTGCAGGTCGGCGTGATCATCGCCGATTAGAGTGAAGCTTTGTGCAGACAGTCCTCCCATGATCACATCCAGTACCTGTCGTACAGAATCCTGTGGGCCGAAGAGGGTCGGCATTCCAAACACGATGGTGTAATCGGTTCCTGCGGGGATCATCATATAATCCTGATATGGTATTACCAGGCCATCGTAGCCAACCGGGTATGGCTGGACGGCGTGAAACTCTGTCCAGGTGCCATTAAAATTGATATCGGCCAGCTTTTCAATCTTGTTGTTGTTGTGGATCTGTCCTGCGTAGTTTAGGCCCATGGACTGAGGTAGTGCTGCAGTCACAGCCTGCGTCAGGTTTTGCGATGCACTCAGGTTGATCCAGTAAGCCATGACGGTGCTCTCCGGAGACATCTGCAGGACATCCTGTAGTCCCGCAAAGTCCCATTCCACATAGCGGCCCTGGACGCCAAAGGTCTGCAAAGAGCCATCGCCCGACGGCACAACGACGTTCTCGGTCTGGTCGCCGCCCAACAACACGAAACTTGCAAAGGCAGACAGTACCATGACAATGCCTACAAAGATAGCAAAAGCCTTAGCTGTAGATTTCATCCGCAATTATGTCGCGAGACCAAATATTTAACGTTTCTCAGAGGACCAGAGCGGTTCGTCCTGAACATAGCTTCTTTTCAGGCGAAGAGCGATCTCAGCCTTCTCCAGTTCGCGACCGAGGTATCCGGCATGATCCAGGCGGCTGACCAAACCCATATCGATGAGAGTATTGAGGATGTCGCGAGCATTTCGTCCCGCGACGGTTGTGCCGGCATTTTGAGCCAGTATCGATTGCGATGAGATTGATATCCTGAAGCATCCACTGCGGTCCGGCTGGTAATTGTGTTCTCTTTTAGCTTCAATTACCGTTTCGGGCATGGCTTCTTCCGGCAAGTGTCTCTTCTCCTTCAAGATGAGAAGGTCAAGGCCCAGGTCTTTGGGAGGCGCCTGGCGCTGGCGTGCCAGCAGCATCATTCTTGAAGCCTGGGCCAGTTCCTGCACGCTTCCTACTGCTTTGGCGCTGAACTCGGGCGTGAAAAGGATAGATGCGCCGCTCTCTGCCGCCAGGGCGGCCAGGAGGGCATTGACGCCTACCGTGTCGGCATCCAATAGCTCCGTAACATTACCCACCCCGAAGAATAGAGGGATATCGGGATGATCCTCCTGGAATAGCCTGTACCTTTGCAGCGAGGGAGCCAGTCCTTGCAGAGGCGGTTCGAGAATCGGGTCAGCTATAGTTAAAATTCCCATCTGCAAAGCCGCTAACAGGTTCTCTTCCAAACTGATGCAGCCGGGACCGGGAATGATCACCGCCGGCGTGCCTGCTCCGGCTACCGCCTTGCCCACCTGGGGCAGATTGCCGGCGTTTAAGCTTAAAATCAGGTCGGCTCCGGCCTCTAAGCCAGCCAGGATCAGGTCGCTCTTGATGGTATCAAGGCTTATGGGAAGGTTTGTGGCCTGGCGGGCGGTTTGCAGCGCGGCTTTCACCTGATGGGCATGGGCATCGAGAGGCAGCCCCAGGTCGATCATATCTGCGCCCTGATCATCGTAGTAGCGGACCCTTTCGGTCAGGACCGCAGGGCGCAGGCGCGTGGCATCGACGATCTCTGCCAGGACCTTCATGCGAGAGCTGCCACCGATCTTGATGCCCCTGATCAGCAGCTGAGAAGAGGCTTTCTCTTCCAGTTGCCGCACCTGATCGAGTGCGCCTTCTCGCATATTTCCTTCCAGTAGCCGGCAAGCAGGAATGGTGCGGGATAGCTCGATCTTCTCTTTAGCAAGATGGCGCAGCACTTCCTTGAGGTCGGCAGCGTTCTTGGGCCCCAGGCGGATTTTTGTGCAAAGAGCACGTTCTGCTTCCTGGAAATCAGCGGTAATGGCGCCGGGAATCAGGATAAGATCGTATCCCATGGGAGAAGCGGAAAGCAGCAGCTCGGGGGTGATAAAGGCGGCCACATCAACATCGGCCACCAGCACCTGCGCGTCGTCGGCAGAAGATCTGACCTGGGCTTCGGCCATTCTGCCCGTGACCAGGAGGATCTTATAATCGGGTGCGCCGGGTGGCTTTTTTCTGTCAAAGGAAGGAGTGATCATGAAACCTGTGCTATTCTCCTTGTTGGTTTGTCTTTATATTCGTATCCACAATCAATGCGCAGCAAAGCAGTTTCACCTTCGCAATAAGGAAGAGTCCTATCGATGAATCCTCCGGTCTTGTTAAACACAAGACGCCCGGCTCTTGAGACGCCTGAGCATGAGACGCTCTCGCGGGACGATCCGTCTCTTTCGTTCAGCATTCGCATCAGATTGCATCTGTTGATAGCCATATCAATCTCGGAGATGTCTTTGTCATCCAGCTTTCCTGAGATCTCTCTGCGATAATCTCTAGTTCTTATCGTGAGGTCGTCAAAGCATTCCATTCCGCATGAGATATCATATGATTGTCTCTCGTCCCAAATGCGCGACCCCGGCAGAAGATAAAACCAGTTGATAAATGCCAGTCCCCCATAATCAGAGACAATGTGGTCGGCAAAAGAGAGGGTCTTCAAACACTCATCCCTGCCCTCCCAGGGAAAACCGGCGATAAAGCCGTAGCGCAGAGGAACACCCTGCTCTTTAGATAAAGATGCGCATCTTTCCACGGCCCTTGTGTTGAAACCCTTGCTGATCCTAGCCAAGCCGCTGTCGTATCCGCTCTCAACTCCAAGAAAGATGTAGTCAATGGGAAATCTCTTGCAGATCTTGAGAATGTTCGAGTTCGGTCCTGATATCTCATTGACCCGACCCTCAAAGGCAATGCTGAGACCTCCAAGATCAATATCTTTCAGCCCCTCCAGAATCTTCTCAGATCTCCTGGCATGGGCAGTAAAAGTGCCGTCGATGAACTGTACCGCTTTCTCTTCTCCATAAAGCTTGTCGGCGAAGCTTGCGGCATGCTCGACTCTCTTCAAGACCGCCTCAGGGGCGAGCCCTCTCCAGAGTCTCCGGTAGAGAAGGCTGCAAAAGCTGCAATCGAACCTGCAGCCTCGGGATGATTCCACGCCTATCTTGCCATAAATATTGGAGGGCATGAGATCGAAGGCAGGAAGGGGCATCTTCTCGATCTCTTCCGCGGAGAGAGGCGTTGCGTCTTTATTTATTCTGATCTCATCCTTCTTGGCCGATCTGAGGCTCTTGCGATAGGACAGACCGTCAATGCTCTCAAGATCGCCGTCAATTTCCAGAGCGTGAAGAAGCCTGGGAAAGCTCTCTTCACCATCACCTCTGATTATGAAGTCGATTGCAGTCGTCTTCAAGATATGCCTGTCGGCATGAGTTGGATGAACTCCGCCGGCAAGGATGGGCATTTCCGGGTCCTTTTCCTTGATCCTACCGGCCATGAGCCTGACCAGGAACCAGTCAAAGCTTGTGCCCGAGATAGCAACCATATCTATGCCTGACAGACCTCTTTCCAGGGCAGGAAATATCAAGCCCGCCAGGCTCCTCTGGTCCTTGACGGTTATCTGCTCGCCTCCCTTCGATCTGAAATCGCTCAACGATGGGTCAAGCAGGTGCAATTGATGGCCCTCTCTCAGAATTGATGCCAGTTGATAGATCGCCAGAGAAGGATGCCTGCTCGTCAGCTCGGCCCGGATATCAATATCTTGGGCACCTTTTTGCAGCTCAAATCTTGGTGCAGCAGTTAACAGGACCCTCATGATCTATCAGTACATATCCGAGATATAAATATTGAATCCAGACAGGCTCAGATCTATGATATGAATTGGGAACAAAAGAGAGCCGCAGAGCTCATGATCGCTTCCGACATTTATAAATAGACTTTAGCGAAATTAAATAAATGGTGAGAATTCAGTCAGCGAGTGTCTGCGTGTCTTTGGGGTGGAAAATTGGATGGCAACTTGCAGCTTAGTAGAGTTGAGGCACATCTCTTCAGCCGGGACGGTCGCGTCTACGCTCTTGATGTGGCAGGGATGAGAGTTCATGATCTATCGGCGCGTGAATCTCAAATCCTGTCAATGGCTGATGATGCCATCCCGTCCATTAACTCCCGTTCCGAAGATGATCCGCAAACAGCAAAAGCCATAGGCGATCTGCAAGAAAAAGGCTTGCTCAAATCAGGAAGAGAGAAGGCCATTCCTAGGTTTGAGAGAGCCGATCCGGCTTTGAGCAATCTGATGATGAACCTTTCTGAGGAGTGCAACCTCTCCTGCAGATATTGCCTGGCTTCGCACGGCTCATACGGAAGAGATGGCGGCAGGATGTCTGATAAGGTAGCTCGTGACAGCATTGACTTTTTGATTCGAGAATCAACGGACAGAAATCTCACCATCTCCTTTTTTGGCGGCGAGCCGCTGCTAAATTTCGGTGTCATCAAAGCGATCATCGAATGCTCCCGGGAAAAGGAAGAAATCTCCGGAAAGAAAATCATTCATCATTTGACCACAAACGGCACTCTATTTGATGAAGATATAATATCATTTTTGAAGGAGAATAGATGCAAAGTAACCGTAAGTCTGGATGGCCGCCGAGAGAATCACGATAGGATGAGGGTATTTCCTGATGGAAGAGGCTCTTTTGATCGCATCTGCCGCTGGCTGCCTCAGCTTCTGGATGGATACAATGAAAATGTCCAGTTTGAGAGCACTCTGGATAGCAGGACAAGCGATTTTGCTGAGACTGCCAGGTTCCTGCAAGAGTTCGGGGCAGATCACATCTATATTCATCATGCCCGGGGTTTTGTTGAGGAATTTCGTCTTGACGATGCCTCTCTGAGCCTCATGAAGAGCGCATACTCGCAGTTTGCTTGCTACATTTTGGAGGATGCAGTAATAAATGGAGCGACTATCAATTCGGCTTTTTCGCGTTTCATCTCCACAATTGCATCCGGCAATCGAGCTAGGAGATATTGCGCAGCCGGAACAAGCCTTTTGAGCGTCTCCAAAGAAGGAAAAGTCTATCCCTGTCCCGGTTTTGTGGGGCAGGAGGATTATGCCCTGGGCGATATCCGGCAGGGAATTGATCCTGATAGAATGGCTCGTTTGCAGGAGAGACTCGTCGATGTCGATAATATTCGTGCCTGCCGGTCCTGCTGGGCTCGATACCTATGCGCAGGCGGATGCATTGCCGAGTCAGCAGCCATCAATGGCAGTGTATGGGAGCCTGATAGTCATAGCTGCGATCTCAACAGGCATATTGCAGAGCTATCCATATGGATCTATGCGGAACTATCGCGCCAAAGACCGGACTTCTTCCTCAGTTTGCTGCCGATTTCAGAGGACATGGAGAGACTGATGGCCGCCTGACGGCTGCTGGAGGTCTATGTCCAGTCGAGGCTAAAGAGCTTTGCCCGGAGGTCAAAATAGGGTGGGGTTTTGTCTATGAACCCGCCGGTCTTCGTGAGGAAATAGCCGTCCGTAGGAGTGTAAATAGCTGAGGTGAGATCGTCCACGTCGCGGTCTTTGCTGCTATCATCGCTATCCAGCACTCTCATTATGTTATGCGTATCAATCTGATGGTCAATCTCCCAGATATCTTCTTCAGAGAGCCTGGGGGTTAGCCTGGAGCGGAAGGCCTGAGACCGCAGTTGCAGGCTGTCGAAAAGCTCCCATCCTTCATGGATCCCGAACTGCATTCGATCGTTCCAGATACTTGATCCGGGGTAAAGCTGGTACCAGCCGACTACTGCAAGGCCGCCGTATTCGGAAACCATGCGATTGGCAAAGGCTATGGTCTTCCGGCAGTCCTCTTTTGTCTCCCAGGGAAAGCCAACGATGAAACCATAGCGGAAGTATGAGCTGAGGTCCCTTGACATTGAGCCAAATCTTTCTGCCGATCTGGTGGTGATCCCTTTTCCAATTCTGCGCAATCCATCATTGTAGCCGCTCTCAATGCCGATTACTATGAAATCAATGGCAATCTTCCTGCAGTGTTTCAGTATCTCCGGATTTGCCATCTCATTGATGCGCCCTTCAAAGGCGATTTTCGTATCCTCCAGGTCCATCTCCTGAAGTCCGGCAAAGATTGCCAGAGCCCTTTTCGAATCGGCAACGAAGGTAGCATCAACAAAGTGGATCGCCTTGCATTCGCCGTAAAGCTTGCTCGTGAAGTTCGCCGCATGCTCGACCCTCTTCAGGACCGATTCCGGGCTTAAAGCCCGCCACGATCTGCGAAAAGGAAGGCTGCAGAAGCTGCAGTCAAAGAGGCAGCCTCTTGACGTTTCCAGTGTCAGTTTGCCATAAAGACCGGACGGCATGAGGTCAAAGGCAGGAAGTGCAAGCTCCTCCATCTCTTGAGCAGTCATTGGCCTGCGATCTTTATTTCTCAGCACAGCTTCGCCCTGGCGGTAGGAGAGGCCATCGATGCCAGCCAGATCTGAGCCATCTTGAAGGGCGGCCAAGAGTTCGGGAAGGGCCTTTTCCCCCTCGCCTCGCACAACGTAATCTGCTTTCGATGACTGCAGGATGTATCGGTCGGCAATTGAGGGATGGATGCCACCGGCGATGACAGGCAGGTTAGGATCCTTCTCCTTGATCCGTTCAATCATGATTTTTGCCAGGAACCATTCAAAGCTCGTGGCAGAGATGCCGATTACATCGACGCCATTGATGCTCTTCTCCAGTGCAGGAAAGTGCAGAGCATCCAGGAGATCAACATCACCCCGGCCATGCAGCTCCAGCTGCCTGGGCTGAAAGTCGCTGATTGCCGGATCGAGCACCTGAACATCATGCTCCTCCCGAATAGTTGATGCCAGCTGATAAAGAGCAAGAGATGGACGGGAGCCTCTCTTGCACGACTTTATATCGATATACTTAATATCATCGTGCAGCTCAAAACGGGGCGAGACAGTAAGCAATATTTTCATATTTCGGCGTGATCCCTTTGTGATATTCGTCCTTTAAGGCGATTCTCAAGATCCGATCGGATCGATGTATATCAACGATGTCTCCTTATCCGGCAGCTCAAATCTTTGAAGATATCCTTTGGTCCTGGACAGAGAGTAGCCACCCTCCTTCGAATATGCCGAATGGGCGATTTCGTCTGCAGAGCTGTCCTTATCATTATGGCTTAAAACCCGCATCAGATTGCATTTATCGATCTCATGCTCAATCACCAGGAGATCATCCATGGAGAGGTTAGGAGACATTCTGGGACGGTATTCTTTGGTTCGATGATAGATGTCGTCATAAAGCTCGAGACCGTCATCGATTCCGTACCTCTTTCTTTCATCCCAGAGCCTGGAGCCGGGAAAGATATGAAACCAGCTGATGAATGCAAAACCGTCAAATTCAGACACCAGCCGATTGGCGAAGGCTACGGTGCTCAGGCAATCCTCTTTTGTCTCCCAGGGCAGCCCGGCGATAAATCCGTAGTGCAGCAATATGCCGCATCTCTTTGCCTGCTCAGCGCATTTGATCACGGTATCGGTATGAATTCCTTTTTGAATCATCCTCAAGCCGCGTTCGTATCCGCATTCTACCCCAAAGAAGAGATAATCCAGGGGAAGATCTCTGCACAGGGGCAGTATATTTGAATCCAATATCTCATTTGCCCGTCCTTCGAAGGCCAGGCTCATCTCTCCAAGATCTGCATCCTTAAGGCTTTCCAGGATCTTCTCAGCTCTCTTCCTATCTGCGGTGAAGTTGTCATCCACCAATGTGATCGATCTTTCCCGACCGTAGAGCTTTCCGGAAAATGAGGCCGCATGCTCAATTCTCTTTATCGCCGCTTCTGGGCTGATTCCTCTCCAGGTTCTGCTAAATGAGATGCTACAAAAGGCGCACTTGTAGTGGCAGCCCCTGGATGTCTCGGCAGTGAGCTTTCCGTAAATGCCAGACGGCATGAGCTCCATTGCCGGAAGGGGCATCTCCTCCAGCTCCTTTGCGGAGAGCAGTGGACGATCCCTGTTTCTCCTTACAGCGCCGCCGCTTCTAAGCGACAGTCCCTCAATTTTCCGGAGATCGCCGCCTTCTTCCATAGCAGTGAGAAGCTCTGGAAGGGTCTTTTCCCCTTCTCCTCTTGCCGCAAAATCAACATTGGACGACTCAAGGATGTAGCGGTCTGCAATTGTGGAATGAATTCCGCCAACAATTACCGGCAAGTCATTATCATATTCCTTTATGCGACTTATCATGGATTTTGCCAGGAACCAGTCAAAGCTGGTCGAAGAGATGCAGATAGCATTCATGCCGCAGATTTTTCTTTCCAGACTCGGAAAATGCAGGGCTTTCAGTCTCTCTCTCTCCAGCATGTGCACATGGCCGCCACCCGGCAGCGAGAAGTCGCTGCATGCGGGATCGAGAATCTCAACCTGGTGATTGGGCTGCAAGAGGGAAGCAAGCTGGTATAGTGCTAGAGAGGGGCGCAGGTTTCTTTTATAAAAATCTACATCATTTTTATATGAATCCATCTGAAAGTCAAATCTGGGCGTTGCGGTCAAGAGGACTTTCATCGTCGGTATTTTCCAAAAAAGATTAGTTGTCTCTATGCACAGCTACATACATGGAGAGATGCAGCCGCTCTTTGAGGCCACTTTCTCTAATTCGCCAACCATCTTGGCGAAATCAGCCTTTTTAAAGGATGCTTCCTGTTCTGGCGTAAGAACTATGCCGACCTTTGAGGCGCTCGCCTTTGGCTCTTTTAAAAAGCTCTGTCTGAATGATCCGTCTGATATAACCTTTCCAACCAATCGCTCCATTTCTTCCTTAGATGCCAAGAAAAAACCTCCTTGTTTCCTGTAGGCAATTCAGCTATTTATTTATTTCGCTTTTCAAACTTGATTATACGGTTTAATCTAACATACAATAAAAAATCAATTTCAGCAATAATTAAATACTTGGAGCATATTAAGACAAATGGGAATATCTGAGAATAATATTTCTAATAGATAGGCAAAAAAAACACGGAGGCCAGAGATGAATCTTCTGCTCACATCAGCCCCAATGTTTGATGTCGGCTCAGCCAATTTCGAGCGTGAAATCGACTCTTTCCAGCCGGGGTTGGCACCGTGCAATTCCATCTATTTGCTGGCATCAATAGCTCGCTCTGACCATCAGGTCTGTCTGCTGGATCCGGCGGACAATTATTTTGAAATCAATGGAATGAGAACGATTAAAATCACTCTCATTGACAATCAGGCGAGCCTGCAATTTCCAGCGCTGGAGAGAAGCCTCAAGAATAAGGATGCTGTCTGCATTTCAGCCACCAGCTTCAACTGGTTCCTGGCCAGGCTAATGGCAAAAAGGGTCAAAGAATTGGATCCAGACCTTCCCATAATTGCGGGAGGAATTCATCCCACTCTGGCCGACCGTCACATCTTAGAGGCAACTGATGTAGACTACATTGTGCGAGGCGAGGGAGAGAGGACCTTCCCGGAGCTTCTTAATTCTCTTGAGAACGGAAGAGCGCTTGATAGCGTGGATGGAATATCCTATCGGAAGAATGGGGAGATTGCTGTAAATCGAGATCGTAAGCAGCTCTCTTTGGAAGAGCTGGATGACAATCCGCTTCCCGCTCTGGACCTTCTGCCATCGGGCATTTACAGCAAGATCTGTGTTGAGACCTCACGCGGCTGCCGTTTCAATTGCACCTTTTGCACACTGGCGTCGAGGGGTGGGTGGAGAAGCTGCCGTCCCCGGGCCTCACTTCAGCGAATTGAGCATGCAATTGAGCATGAGGGAAAGTTGCGTCGGGGGAGAAAGAATCTCTCCATTGTTGACGGCAATTTTGCCGGCAATCGAAAAAGGTGTGAGGAGATCCTGCAAGCACTCAAGGCTATGGATCTGGGTGATTTCTGCATTGACTTTGAGGCGAGAGTCGACGATCTGGTCAGATCTAAGATTCTGGACCTGTGTACAGGTCTCCCGCTGGATTTTATTCTCGCCGGAATTGAGTGCGGCTACCCGTCCGGCCTGCGAAGGATTCGGAAGGGAATTGATCTGGAGATGGTGGAAAAGTGCGCCGGCAAGGCTCGGGAAAGGAATATTCCCGTCTACTACAGCTTTATCCTGGGATTTCCCTGGGAGAGCCGGAATGAATGCTTCCAGACGGTGGCGTTTGCCGATAAGCTGGTCTCAGAGTACGATGGATGGGCAATTATGAACTGGTTTCAGCAGTTTCCCGGCTCCCGTCTCTGGGATGAGCGGAAAGCATTCGGGATTGAAGACGGTCTGGAGATATTTGATATCATGCGCATGTTCCACAGTGATTACCGCCTCAAGATGTCACCCCATTTGAAGGAAAAGGATTTCAAGGACATTGTATTCGAGCTAAATAAATGCAATATGATGCATGTTCTATTGAGCGGCAGTGGGAAGCCAGGTGGAGGCAAAGCTCCTATTCGGAATTCTGCCAGTCCCAGAAACGCGCCCCTCGGGCGAATCATGTTCATGAATTATGCAGATGATGAGGCATATCTGAGGTATTTAGGTCGAATTGAAATAGAGGTGTGATCCCATGGGTAAGATCATCGTTGCTCACTCCTTTCGGGGGGGAACAGGAAAATCCAGTATAATCGCCAACCTGGCTGCCTGCCTTGCATGTAGAGGCCATCGGGTATGCATCGTAGATACCGATGTTCAGTCTCCAGGAGTGCATGTATTCTTCGGTCTGAAGGCAGAGGATACGACTCCATCTTTAAATGATTACCTTTGGGGCAGATGCACCATTGAGGAGGCGGCAAGGGATGTCTCGGAGAGGCTTTCGGGCATTAGAGAAGCCGGGGGGAAGGTCTACCTGGTCCCGTCCAGCATCGGCGTTAATGACATCACCAGGATTCTCAAGGAAGGGTACGAGGTATCGTCATTGAGCGAGGGCTTTTCCCGGATCATGCGCTCGCTTAATCTCGATTATCTGCTGATTGATACCCATCCGGGAATTGGAGAGGAGAGCCTGCTATCGCTCGCCATCTCCGATGTCCTGCTGATCATCATGCGGCCTGATTATCAGGATTATCAGGGAACTTCTGTCACCCTTGAGGTCTGCAGGCGGCTGGAGGTGCCGAGACCATTGCTGGTCATAAATAAGCTGCTGGCAGGCTATGATGCAAAGAGAATTGCCGGAGAAGCGGAGAAGACCTACGGCTGTGAAGTGGCGGCGGTCCTTGCACAGTCGGATGAATTGATGCGGCTGGAGAGCAGGAGCGTGATCTACGCGAGCCAGAGGGACCATCCGATCTCCAGGGAGATTGACAAAATTGCAGACCGGATTGCTGCGGCTAGATGAAGTTGGATGAGATCAGACACAGGTGGCACAGGAGAGCAGGGAGGATTATGGTCTGACCTGGAGGGGAAGCTTGAGGAAGAGCATCCGACGGGTCAAGACCTATGGGCTGGGTTAAGGGACAGGATTGACTTTTCCCGGTCCAAGCCCCTGGTTATCGATAAGGTCGAGATCAATGAGCAGGAATTCTGCCGCGAGAAGTATTACGTCATAAGGAATACGCTCCAGGATACATACATCAAGCTGGATGAAAAGGGATTCTATCTCTGGAAACTTATGGATGGAAAGCATTCCCTGACAGATATCATAATGGATTATATGCTGAAATTCGGCAATCCTCCCATCAATCAGCTCTTTGGTCTGCTGGCCACGCTGCAGAGCAACTCCTTCCTGGTGAAGAGCAAGTGGGACCTGTACAAATTGATCTTTGAGCGAACCGAGGCTAAAAGTGTAGCCCATCGATCGGCTCGCCTCTTTCAAAGGCTCTCTCAGGGAGAGCTTGCCATAGATGCAGACAGGTATTTTGATTGGCTATACCGAAACGGCGGCAGGATACTCTTTACCGCACCCTCTCTGGCGATTCTGGCGGCCTTTTCCGCAATCGGATCTGTCCTATTTCTTTGGCAGCTGCTCCATGAAGAA
Organism: Methanothrix sp.; assembly: GCA_963682135.1. Classification (GTDB taxonomy): domain Archaea; phylum Halobacteriota; class Methanosarcinia; order Methanotrichales; family Methanotrichaceae; genus Methanothrix. Next base: position 2,303,284 of record OY821645.1, on the reverse strand, counting down.
GAGGCACTGTCGAACTATAGCGGCAGCGCTTTTCTGGGAGTCGTCGGCCTTTTTTTCCTCAACTATGCGCTTGCCATTGTGCACGAACACGGTCATGGTCTCGCGGTCAAGGCTTTCGGCAGGAAGGTCATAAAGGGCGGTTTCCTGCTCTATTTTGGAGCACCGTGCTTCTTTGTGGATACGACCGATATGTGGCTAGGCACAAAGAATCAGAGAATTGCCGTGAGCTGGGCAGGGCCTTTTGTGACTATGATAATTGCATCGATCTGCTCCATTGCCATGGCACTCTTTCCCTCGTCCGGGTTTGTTCCTCTGCTCTTCATGATCTCCGTGCTGGGAATGTTCAGCATGCTGATGAATCTCAACCCTCTCCTGGAATGGGATGGATACTACATGCTCATGAACTATCTTGAGATGCCGGGCCTGCGGGCAAGGTCTCTGGCGTTTATCAAGGGAGAGCTGTGGCAGAGGCTGCGGGCGGGCCGAATCAGTTCAATCAGCTTTAGCCGCGAGGAGAAGATCTTTGTGGTCTTCGGCATGATGTCTGCTCTCTGGTCGATCATATTCATCAGCATGGTTCCGTCTCTCTGGGCCCATGCCATCTATCCGGCCTTTCAGATCATATGGCAGGAGGAGGGAATTGGCGTCAGGATCATTCTTGCCGCTGCCGGGATCCTGATTCTGCTCTCGCTGGCAAGCTCGATAATCGAGGCTCTCAGGAAGGGGATCAAATCCATTAAACTGATGCATCATGGTGAAGAGAGATGAAATGCTGGAAATGTGGCCAAGAAGCATACGGCATTTGCCGGTTTTGCGGAAGAGCGGTATGCAAGGAGCATGCTGCTGAAATGCCCTTCATCTTATCGGTGTATTGCCCGGGCGGGGGAGGCTCCAGAGCCATAGTAGTATCAGGCGCTCTGTATTGCGGAATGTGCAAGCCCCTTCCCTCGCCGGTGGATATGCCGGAGCTGGATGAAAGGAGGTGGGAAGATGGTAAGTGAGGATCTGGCTCTGTCGATTCTGGACGAACTGAAGGCAATACGTGAGCGGTTAGACGAACTGGAGAGTCTGCTCAGAGATGAGATGGAAGAGAAAGACGAGACGACTGCGAAAGAGGGCCATAAAGGCTTCTCCCTGGCCGGCCTGCTGGAAACAGATCCGCTCTTGAGGTCTATCGTTCTTGATTTGACGAAGCTGGGAGGCGCCAGCCTCTCTGATCTGGCCAGAAGAGCGGATGCTGATGAGGAGACGATCAGGGGAAGGCTGAAGAGACTTCAAGATATGGGATATGTGAAGGAGACAATCAAGGAGGGAAAGAGCAGATATCTGGCAGTCATGGCCAAAAAGCAGCCCCGCAGGGTTCCACAGAACATCTGGAATTCTCTTAAGGGGCGGATTAAGAAGGATGCTTAAGGTGCATTAAGGAGCTTGAGGGAGCATCCGACGTGACTTAGGAGAGCGGAAATGACAGAGATAAATGAGGTCTGCAAGCTGATCGGCAAGAGGTGGATGCCGGTATTAGCAGCCAATCTCGTCCTGCTGATCCTCGTCCTGCCGCTTTCAACCATCTTCGCAAGCGGCGACTACATGGCGGCGGCATCAAACTGGATCAGCCTCACGAATGGAGCAATAGAGCTCCTGGCTGAGATGGCTGCGTTTGTCATTGCCGCAGTGCTCGCCGAGAGGATGAAGGGCAACCAGTTCGGACCGGGAATCGGGCTTTTGGCCCTGGGGCTTTTCTACTGGATGCTGAGCGATCTCTTCTGGTTTGCCGGTTTGGTCTATCAGGAGTTCTGCCCTAATCTGCAGCACCTTCCCAGCGGTCTGTGCGGGTCTGACTCGAAGGTCGGAATGCTGCTGCTGGTAGGGGAGGAGTTTTCCGGCATTCTGCAGAGCATTTTTACCGTCCTGGCAGCTTTTTCGCTAAGGGATATTCTGCAGGCAGCAAAGGAGCTTGAAATTCGCATCGATCAGGAGAGGACAAGAAGGGAGGTTTCCATGATTGTGGAGTCTGAATACTTCGAGAAGATAAGAAATGATGCAATAGAGCTTCGCAAGAGAAGGAAGGAAGAGCGGTAAGAGAGAAACGGGTCGTAGCCGCGTGGGGAGGCGCAGAGAAATAGCTCAGGTGTGAGGAAGGCGGCCATATTGTCCACCAGAACGTCCGCGCCCTCTGCAAAGGCTCTGACCTGGGCCTGTGCCATTCTGCCTGTGACCAGGAGGATTTTTCGGGGATGGCTATTATCAGTCTCTTTGTGGTTTGCAGTGGATTGCATCATATTTTAGAGAAGTATCTTTCCTGCCAGGGTTATTCGTACCACTTTTGTCTTGCCCCTTTGCAGGAGGTGCAAAGCCCCAAGATCAGCCAGTCGGGCCACCTGGCGGGAGATGGTGCTCTCAGAGACCGAGAGCCGCTTTGCGATATCTGTAATATTAGTGGGCTGATTCTCGCTTACGTCCTTTAAGATCGTCTTTTGCCGATCTTCCAGGATGGCGGTGATATTGGGCAGGGTGACCTCCTGGAGGCTTCTTTCGATATCGCTGTAGTTGGTGGCCTTGAAGATCCTCCCCGCCTCTGAGAGGCAGGCGATGGTGAAGGCCAGGAAGATCTCCCGCGGCCCGCCGGAGAGGTTGGCGATGATCTGGCCTTTTGCATTCTCCAGGAGAGCTTTCAAGGAGACCACCATTCCCTCAAAATCTCTGTGATCGACGCGATGGATTTGCAGATCGATGGAGCTGTCAATTTGGCGGGAGAGATCCCGGATGGCCTGCACCGTCTGCTCGCCGCGTGCGTCCGGCTCAACTTCCGGGCGGATGAGGATTATTGTATCTTTGCCCTCCACACCGTATTTCACAATCAGGGATACGATCTGGGAGGAGTCGAAGCCTGAAAGGGAGATGTAGGTTTTCATTAATCAATATGGCCGATCAATGCATAAATGCTTTTCCGTGTTACAATTGCATGATGCTGCAAATGACCGGTCGGGCCCGGGGGCACGTGGAGTGTGGGCTACACAGCGGGAGACTGTATCCCCGGAGAGGCTCCAGGCGCTGGGAGGATCTTGCTTTCAGGTTTATATTCTGAGGCGCGAATTTTAACCAGGGGTTTACGAACTTTCACCAAAGAGGCACAGAGACGAATTTTGCATAGTTTGGCGCAGGGCATGAGGAACGGGATAGAGAACTATGATTTGGAAACCTGGGTTTCAAAATCGTTCATTTCGTTTCCCGCTGGAGAGAACATCCTTCGGCCTAAGTCTGGTTAATCCTTCAACTCCATCGAAATGTCTGTCAAAACTGATTATTTCCAAATTGAGCTTCTTGGCAACATATGATTGGAGCGCATCATCAAAATCCAAGCCTACTTCCATCTCGTCGATAACTGCAATCTCATCTCTAAGATCGGTATTATAGATGCTCAGCCCCTTCATCTTGCCAATGCTTTTCAGAAATATCTTAAGGGCTTCCAAATCCCCTATTTTGTCCAATATGGTTTCGATGGAATGAATCGAATAGGTTGTTACAAAGGCTTTAACATCTCCTCGATCAATCATTCTGAGCAGAGCCTGACAATCATTTTTATGTATCCGCTTCAGCATAGCCTCCAGAAAGATGTTGGTATCAATCAGATACAATCTTTCTCACCCAGATATCTCTTGCAGCATGTTGGAGATCAACAGAGTCTATATCGATGTCTTTTAGGAGGCCTACGATTCTATCTGCATTTGATTCAATTATCTCAATTTCAACCTCTTCTCCATCTATTAGATCCAACTTTTCCAGAGGTTTTAGAACATTGTTTTCGTATCTCACTTTTACAGGCATCATGCTATGCTTATGCTTTCTTCCTTAAAGAATTATCTGCTTTGTCTTGTCCATCTTCACCAGATTTAGGGCCATGAACTGGCCAGGCGGGCCAGAAGACGGTGAGACTGTACCCTCGGAAGTGGCTCCAGGCACTGGGCGGAATTGATAATAGTAGCTGGTAGGATCTTGCTTGCTTTCAGGTTTATATTCTTGGGTGCGAATTTTAACCAGGGGTTTACGAACTATCACCACAGAGGCACAGAGCGCACAAAGGACGAACGAACGGAGACTACGATTAACCTGGATTTTGGATCATAAGATTATCCTTGCAGGCGCTGGAGTGCAAAAGCTTTTAGTTGCAATATTATGAAACTATTGCAATAATCGACAGGTTTAAATGGAAGGGAATGTAATGCCGAAGTGATGCCGCAAAAGATCACACTGGCCCTTCGGCCCGAGGCCGCCTTTGAGATGCCTTACAGTGAGGGCTACCAGCTCTACTCGGCGCTGCTTCACATCATGGGGGAGGAAGACTCTGCCATGGCCAAACACACGCACGACTCGCCCATCAGCTCCATCTCCCTGGGGCCGCTGGAGGGGCGGTTGCGGCGCTGATACAAAGATATTAAACCTGAAGAGTTGCAGAGCCTACTGGCCAATGGATTGCTGAAGGTAAGAAGGCCAGGGGTAACGGCGTGCAGCTTGTAATCAACAGCTATGGTGCATATCTTCGCAAGAGCGGGAACTGTTTTCTAGTAAAGAGAGAGGATAGGAGTTTTGAAGTAGCGGTGGGCAAAGTCAGTAGCATTTTAATTACAACGTCTGCATATATCACTACCGATGCCATCAAGCTGGCTGTGGACAACAACATTGATATCGTTTTTCTTGATTCCCACGGGGACCCCTACGGCAGGGTATGGCATCCCAAGCTGGGCAGCACCACATTGATTCGCAGAAGGCAACTGGAGATTTACGACACAACGGACGGCCTGAATTTGGCTAAAGAGTGGGGCCTGAAGAAATTGGACAACCAGACTCTGCTTCTGGTCAAATTGAGGAAGACCAGAGAGGAGAAGAGAGTGGAGCTGGATGGGTTCATCGAGGAGATTGAGCAGTCCAAAGAGCAGATGAAGAGGCTGCGGGGCAGCATCGACGCCCGGCGGCAGGATATGCTCGGATTGGAGGGCAAAGCGGCGCGGGCCTACTTCAATGCCATCTCCGCCATCATGCCCGAGAAGTATCGCTTTGCCGGAAGGAGCAGAAATCCGGCTAAAGACGAGTTCAATGCTCTGCTCAACTACGGATATGGCGTTCTCTATTCGATGGTGGAAAAGGGCTGCATCATCGCCGGCTTGGATCCCTACGTGGGTTTTTTGCACACCGACTCTTACAACAAGATGTCACTGGTCTTTGATATCATTGAGATGTTTCGCATTTACGTGGATGAGACTGTGGTCTATCTCTTCAGCAGGCGCATGATCAAAGACGAGTTCTTCGAGCCGCTGGAGCAGGGCATGGGCCTCTCCAAGGACGGCAAAGCTGCCCTCATCGAGGCTCTCAACAAGAATTTCGAGGAGACGATTCTCTACCGGGGCCGCAATATCAAGACCCGTAACACCATTCAGATGGAGTGCCACAGGATTGCCAATTCGCTCATCCGACCAGGCCAGGAGCTGGCGGAGGATTATGATCAAAATATCCTGGAGCTGGATGGGGAAGATGGCGGAGGAGAACGAGAAAGCACATCATGCGAAACACCGGCAAGAGAGCCCAATGCGGATCAGAATGATAGTAATCGAGGTTGATAATGCTGGTCTGGGTCATTTACGACATATCCGAGAACAGAATCAGAAGCCGGGTGGCGAAGCTGTGCAAGAACTACGGCCTGTTCCGGGTGCAGAAGAGCGCCTTCCTGGGGGATTTGAACCGTAATCAGTCCGACTCTCTGGCCCTGGAGTGCGAGGCGGTCATTGAGGAGTCGGATTCCGTCTACGTCTTTCCGATGTGCGAGGACTGCAATGAAAAGATCAAGCTAATCGGGGCGGGCTTTGACCGGGAGCTGGTGGCGGGAATGACGATTACCAAGGTGTTCTGAGGGCGAAATGAAGACGGGGACAGAGAATTCCTGCCATTTCAAAGGCGGGATGAATCGTGCCCCTCCCAGATTACTTTCGTTCTACGGCATAACTATATGTCGCCGGGGATCTATCAACAAGCTGTATGGTTTGCTGTGGTCGTCTGATCTCGCATCTAACCGTAGAAATTTAAGGAGAAGAAAGGTTGCCATATGAGATTACAATAAAAACGAGAGCGAATAAGGTTTTGAATAAATTCAATCGACTGAACCATGAGGCGGCAGTTATTATATCGGATCGCATAAATGAATTAAGCATAGACCCATATACACCTCGCCCAATGATGGATATCTCACCGATAGCGGGATCTAATCCGCGCAAATATCGCATCCGAATAGGAGCACAAACAAGAATAGAGTATACGGTAGATGACCTCGCGCACATTGTTGATGTGGTAGATATAATAATAACTAAGAGGAGAAATACAGACTATAGAATTTGATTATATTCTACAAAAATCCATTTGTCTAAAGAATTATATAGATCGAAAGCAGATGCATGACCAGGGGTTTAAATGGCAGTTGAAATTATGCAGGAAAGGCATGTCGTCACGGATAAAGGGGCTTACCTAGATGCCGTCATAGACCAATTGAGCGATGGCGACTTAGAGTGGCTAAATGAAGATTGCCCGGACGAAGAGAACAAGTCTGTCCCTTTTAAGCCGCTTATTTAGATGCTATCGGTTGAAAACCCGTATCATCTCGCCGCATAATTTTGCTTATGCAAAAACTACGGCCTGTTCCGGGCGGCAGAAGAGCGCCTTTCTGGGCGATTTGAACCGTAATCAGTCCGACTCTCTGGCCCTGGAGTGCGAGGCGGTCATCGATGAATCGGATTCCGTCTACGTCTTTCCCATGTGCGAGGACTGCTTTGAAAAGATCAAGCTAATCGGGGCAGGATTTGACCGGGAGCTGGTGGCGGGAATGACGATTACCAAGGTGTTCTGAGGGCGAAATGAAGACGGGGGCAGAGGAAGAGACCACGACCGCGGCCACGCGCGGGCGGGTGCAGGAGGGCGCGAGTGGGAGCGCACCCGCGCAGGAGATTTTCGTCACGGTATCTGATGCGCTGGAGTGGCTGTTCTGCCCGAGGTTCATATTTTTCATGCACTGCCTGGGCATCGCTCAGAGAGAGGAGCGCCGCTACAAGGTCTTGAAGGGCAGGGAGCTTCACGAGATCCGAGAGAAGGTAAACCGGGATTATGTCCGAAAGAAGTTGAATTGCACGGGAAAGGAGATTTCGGTTTACCTGACTTCTCACAAGCATCACTTCAAGGGAGAGGTAGACGAAGTTCTCTTTCTGGATGATGGGACCGCTGCGCCTTTGGATTACAAGTATGCCATGTTTAAAAATACAATTTACAGGACGCACAAATTTCAGGCGGCTCTTTACGGGCTGCTCATCATGGAACACTTCGGGGTTGAAGTGAAGAGGGGCTTTGTGTGCTACACAAGAAGCAATAATTATGTCGCCGAGATAGACTTCAAGAAAAAAGATTATGAGAAAGCAAAGGAGATTGTGCGCGAGATACTAATGATAATTCAGAAGGGATACTTTCCCGATGGGACAAAGCAGAAGGCCAGGTGCGTGGACTGCACGTACAGGAATATTTGCGTTTGATTGATGGTGATTTCGGGTGATTGAAGCGGTAAGCAAAATCGGGGACTACATCCAAAAGAATAGTGTGGGAGTAGATTCGCTTTCCACATATATCGAGAATCCCAATAGCAATGGAAAATATAAATGGGTATTATTAGTATTATTATGCGAAAAGGACGGGGAGTATTCTTTTAGCCGTGTTATACGAGACGAGTTTAAGACAGATTTTAATTTATATTTATATAAAAAAGGTGCTCCAAATGGCACTGACGCGACACCCACGAGCAAATTGGCGGGCAATTTAGAAAAGACCTTCCAGAATAGATTCCTAAAATGGTTCGAGAATTATGATAGCTATGATATTTCTGAGGAAGAAAAGGAGATCCTCAAAAAGATGAAAATCGCAATCAATGATCAGAGAGATAAAATTTTGGCAGGACTACAAGAGGAATACTCCGAAAAAGACTCGAAAGATAACGCCATTATCACTCTGGGTTTTGAAAATGGCGAAGACTATTCTTATCTTAGCAAATGTCCGATTTTTGAAAAGATCTTGCTTCGAATGGGTAAGGACAAGTATTTTCTTAAGAAGACTCATGGAGAATCGCGGGGAAAAAATGCTGCCTGCTCAGTCTGCAAAGGGGTCAAAGATGAAGTATATGGCTTCGCTATTCCCTGGACTTTCCACACCTTTGATAAGCCTGGATTTATTGCAGGTGGATTTGATGTCAATGAATCCTGGAAGAATACACCAGTATGTTTCGATTGTGCCACGCGTCTGGAAGTTGGAAAGAAGTACATCGAAGAAAACCTTGACTTTAGCTTCTACGGCTTCAGATATCTCCTCGTGCCAAAAATAACGTTTAAAGGAGATGATAAAAAGCTCCTTAAAGAGGTATTGAGCATCCTGGGTAAGAAGGAACAAAAACGGGAGCTAAAACTAAATCGTGATGATAAGAACATGATAACTTCTGACGAGTATAAGATCATTGATGCTGTGATGCTGTCAAAGATGAAAAAGATTTCTTTAGCAACAGCTTGATATTTTATAAGAAGGAGCAATCATCATATAGAATCCTCCTTTTAATTGAGGGAATTTTTCCATCAAGACTAAGAGCACTTTTCAAAGCCAAAGAAAAAGTGGATGAGATATTCAAAATTTATAATGATTTAATATTAGGCGAAGGTCAGAGGGAAAACCACCAATTAGTTTTTAATTTTGGAGTTTTGAGACGATTCTTCCCATCCGAATCTAAAAATAGAACTTTCGATAAAATATTCTTGGAAATGGTTGACAAGATATTTGTTGGAGATCAAATCAGCTATTATTTGTTGATAGATTTTATAATGAGTAAGGTAAGAGAGGCGTTCATAAAGGGTTATTCTACTAAGATAACTTCATTGAATGGCTTCTTGCTCTTGCACTACATAGAGAAGCTAATTCTTTTCAAAGCAAAGAACGCGGAGATGAAAGACATGAATGAACAGGAACGTGAGGTTCTTCGCATCGAAGAGCTGGAAAGCCTCCCATTAGAGCTACGTATTGAGAGGTTCTTCGAAGCAAATAAGGCGTTCTTCAATAGCGATTCTAAGAAGGCGACCTTTTTGGAAGGGGTATTGACTCAGAAGCTCCTTAACATACAGTGGAGGGACAAAAATGCAACTCCATTTCGCAATAAATTACATGGCTTGAAGATGAATGAAGCACTGATCAAGAGACTCCTTCCAAAAATTCAAATTAAGCTGGAAGAGTACGACAAGAATTATTATCGGCAACTGGAAGAGATCATTGCAAATCACTTTGTCTCGTCTGGAATAAATTGGAAAGAAGGAGATGACGAGCTAAGCTTCTATTTTGTTTTGGGAATGGATTTGCATAAGTTGTTCAAGAATTCAACAGAAGATGAGCCAGAGATTGAAGGGGAGACACAAGAATGAGCGAAACTATAAAGAACAGGTCAGAGATTATTTTCATCTACGACATAAGAGATGGAAATCCAAATGGGGATCCTCTGGATGAAAACAAGCCTAGGATGGACGAGGAAACTGGTGTAAATATTGTAACAGATGTCCGATTAAAGAGAACTATTCGAGATTTTCTGTATGACTTTAAGGGCAAAGAGATCTTTATTCGAGAAATAAAGGATGATAGCGGCAATATGCAAACAGCAAAGAAAAGAGCAATGGACTTCTTAAAAGATGAAACTGTAGATATCAAAGAATTATCATTTGAACAACAAAGAAAAATTATATCTGATAGAATTTTAGCTAATTGCTTGGATGTTAGATTATTTGGTGCTACAATACCTTTGGAGATTAAAGTAAAGCCCGGAAAAAAAACTGAAAACGATAAAGATACCAATAAAGAAAAAGATGAAAAAGGATCTTTGACCTTTACGGGACCAGTACAGTTCAAGATCGGTCGATCTCTTCATCGTGTCTCGATGAAGCATTTTAGGGGTAAAGGAGCTTTTGCATCTGATGATAAATCTACAAGAGCAACGTTCAGAGAAGAAGATTTTCTGCCATATTCACTAATATCATTCTATGGTATAATAAATGAGAACGCTGCTAAGCACACCGGTCTCTCAGAAGATGATGTAAAACTTTTGCTGGATGGCATCTGGAATGGAACCAAGAGCCTGATTTCCAGATCTAAAGCAGGACAGGTTCCCAGGTTGCTCCTTAAGGTGAATTACAGCAAAGAGAGTTATCACATCGGGGATCTGGATAAGATGCTGAAACTGGTAACCGAGATGCCTCATGAGAATATTCGTGACACCATAGATTACCAGCTGGAGATATCGGAGCTGGTCAATAAACTTGCTGCTGAGAAGGGCTCAATCAAGGATATTGAGATTTGCGTGGACGACAGAATTAAGTTCTGCAAAGAAGGGGCCGGTTTCCCAATTGAAGGATTGGCAGCAGCTACCGGCATAGCCATAAAGCCAATAGCGTTTTGAGGTCCAGATGCCGGAGAGAGTAATAGTATTCGATGTGTGGGGGGACTACGCCCATTTTAGGAAGAATTACTCTACCAGCTCTCCACTCACCTATTCTTTCCCACCCCGAACGGCTCTCTCTGGGCTGATCGGGGCCATTGTCGGTCTGGATAAAGCGGAGTATTTCAGGCACTTCTTTAAGGTTGATGCACAAATAGGCTGCAAAATTATGGCGCCCGTGAAAAAAGTGAGGATTGGAGAGAACCTGATTGATACCAAGAGCGCATTTAAGATGCATCTGATCAAAAACAGAACCCAGATCAGATTCGAGTTCGTCAAAGATCCGAATTATAGAATTTATTTCTCTCACTCCGATGAGCAATTGTATAAAAAGCTTAAAGACTTGCTCATCAGTCACCAGTCGGTGTATACTCCGTGTCTTGGACTAAGCGAGCTCATCTGCAACTTTAAATTCATTGGTGAGTTTGGGCTACATAATTCAGGCGAAGATGTCCAGGATATCGATAGCGTGGTGCCTGGTAAATGCCTTCTTGAGCCGGATTTCGAGGAAGGAAAGGAATACTTCTCAGAAGTGATGCCAGGCGAGATGGGAGAAGCAAGAGAAGTAACTGACTACAGCGAGATTCTGTTTGAAAGGAACGGAGAGTGCATCAAAGCCAAGGCAAAGGAACTTTGGGAGGTAGAGAATGAAAAGCGAGAGCGAATCGTATTCCTTTAAGCTCAAGTCTCGCCCGGATTCGCAGGATGGTCGAATCAGGCTTTTGGTGGATCACTTGAGAAAAGTGGGGCAATTGAGCAGAAAAACAGTAACAGACAAATCTCTAAACATAGATGATAAGGATCTCCTGGCAGACGCTGCTTATCTCATAGGTGTAACGCACGACCTGGGAAAAGCTACGAGATTTTTCCAGGAATACATTATTGAGAAAGATGAGCGAAAAAAGAAGTCCCTCAAAGCCAAGGAAAGCACCCATCATGGCCGGCTCTCTGCTTTCTTTACTTACGCGGTAATCAAAGAATACCTTAGCCAATCGGGAAGAAATGGTGAATTAGCGAATTTTCTGCCAATATTATCTTTCCTGGCCGTGAAGAAGCATCACGGAAACCTCATGAACGCCATGGGCGAGATAAGTGAAGTGGATGTGGAGAGGGAGAAAATTCTGCAAGTAGCGAAAGAGCAAATTGAGTCTATGGATAAAGGCGAGATAAACCAAATTCTTGCATTGCTTTTTCGAGAAGGAACGATAAATTTAAAAATCGATATTAATGATATTTCTAACTATATTTTGCAAAATGCGTGCAAGGAAATCAGTAGAAAAGATGAGCGAATGATAAGGTATCTTCGTGAAAAGACCGATCTTTACCCATATTTCATAACTCAGTTTCTCTACTCCGCCCTCTTGGATGCAGACAAGACCGACGCGGGGCTAGGAGACAAAGATCTAGATACAGATCGTTTAGACCTTCCAGCAGACCTGGTAGATCTGTATAGAGAACGGAAAGGGTTCACTTCGGACAGAAATAATATTAATAATCTCAGGAATCAGATCTACGAAGATACAATGATAGGAGTTAGGGATTGGAACCTGGACAACAGAATTCTCTCGTTGAATGTCCCAACCGGCACCGGCAAGACTTTGACTTCTCTTTCTTTTGCCCTAAAGCTGAGAGACCGATTGAAGAATAAGAAAGATTTCACGCCAAGGATAATCTACGCTCTGCCCTTTCTGAGCATAATAGATCAAAATTACGATGTCTTTGAAGATGTAGTCAGCCAGGGGGGAAAACTTAAGGATTCCAGGCTTCTTCTCAAGCACCATCATCTGGCAGATGTAAACTACAAAATTGAGGATAAGGACGAAGAATTTTATAAGGCAGACGAAAGCTTGCTGCTCCTGGAGGGCTGGAACGCAGAGATAATAGTAACAACATTCTGGCAGTTCTTCTATACCCTTTTTTCTAACCGAAATAAGTTACTGCGCAAATTCAATAAGCTAGCAAACGCCATAATTATTCTGGACGAAGTACAGGCAGTTCCTCACCAGTACTGGCAATTGATTCACGACGCAACGAAAATGCTTTGCGAGAAGTTCAATAGCTATGTCATCTTCGTTACGGCAACGCAGCCGCTTATCTTTGATGAGGCATTGGGAGAGATAAAAGAGATAACTCAGAATAAAGAAGAGTATTTCAGGGACCTGGATAGGATTAGACTAATTCCCAGAATTGAGACGGCTTTGACCCTGGAGGAATTCAATTCTATCATACAAGAAGATCTAACCAACAATCCCGAAAAAGATTTCTTGATTGTTCTCAACACCATTAACTCGGCCAACAATGTTTACCATTTTATCAAGAGCCTGGAGTTGGAGAACACGGAGAATTTTTACCTATCTACAAATGTGATTCCAAAAGAGAGGCTGGAGCGGATACGAAGTATCAAGGGGTCTTTGGGAAAAAAAGCCGATGAATCTTCACGAAAAAGAAAGGTCATTGTGAGCACTCAATTGATCGAGGCTGGCGTAGACATCGATGCGCACACAGTCTACCGAGACTTCGCTCCAATGGACTCCATAAACCAGGTGGCAGGCAGGTGCAACAGGAACTCAGCTAAATCAGAAAAGGGCACGGTATCAATTTTTATTTTAAGAGATGATCGAAAAGAATTTTATAGATATATCTACGATCCGTTCTTGATGAGCAAAACCCTGGACATCCTAAAACCGATTAATGATTCAATTCGAGAATCAGCTATTTTGGAGTTGAATAACAAGTACTTCAAGTCGGTCAAGAGTGGCATGGGTGACGAGAAGTCAAAAGAAAACCTGGCCTGTCTGGCGCAGTTGTCTTTCCAAGATCTTAGCAAGAAGTTCAAGCTCATTGAAGACGACTATCCCAAGGTAAATGTATTTGTGGAGATTGATATAACCGCTGCAGAAATCTGGAAGAAATATCAAGATTTGAAAATGGAGAAGGACATAAAAGAACAAATGAGAAAGAAACTGGCTATAAGGAAAGATTTCAGCGAGTACGTGATCTCCGCACCAGAGAAATACGCTCATAACCTGGTCGCGGATGAATCTGAGATGGGCTACATTTCAAGAGATGAGCTGCCCAACTATTATGATAAGGAGACTGGATTCATGCGTGACGGAGCCGGAGGGGGCTCCATGATTATCTAAACCGGGAGATTCTCAGGTTCCTAAAAATCCTCCCCCCCGTTCCCGCCCTCGCACGCGCTCATGCGCGGGAGGACCGCAAAGCCGCAACATCAACATAAAATAGGAGACTACTATGATGGAGACATTGCGTTACGAAGTTCTGCTCCGAAAAGAGGAAGATGGAACTTACACGGTGATTGTACCATCTCTCCCAGGTTGTCTGACATTCGGGCGAACGATTGAAGAGGCGCTGGTGATGGCAAGGGAGGCCATTGAAGGCTTCGTAGCTTGCATGATTGCCCGCGGCGAAGAAGTGCCTGTTGAAAGTTGTGGTTCAGTGGCACGTACGATTGCCATTGAAACAAATGCCGAAGTTTAGACGAAACGAAAATCCTTGACGACCATGATCCTCAAAATCCTCCGCCTCACCCTGCACTCGGACGCGCCCATGCACGGGGACGCCGCCAAACTGCGCGGCTTCTTTGCCACCAGCTTCAATGAGCATGCACTGCTACACCAGCATGTGACAGACAAGCTGATCTACAAGTATCCGCTCATCCAGTACAAGATGCTGGAAGATAGTCCCCTCGTGCTGGGCATCAACGAGGGGGCAGATGTCCTGAAGGAGATCTACGACAAATTCGATGAGATCAAATTGGGCGATAGCAAATACAGCATCATGGAGCGCGGCATTACCCTAAAGAGTGAGGAGTTCGGCTGCTCTGAGGTGATTCACAGCTACAGTTTCGCCACGCCCTGGTTGGCGCTGAGCCAGGAAAACTATCCCAAATACATAAATGCAAACAGAGAGGAAAGAAGAGATCTGCTGAGAAGAATACTGGTGGGCAACATCCTATCCGCCTCCAAGGGGCTGGGCTACGTGGCCAAAGAGCACATTCGGCTGGAGGTTGGCAGGATGCAGGACGAGATCTGCCTGCTGAAGGGAACAAAGGTAACGGGAATACGAGGCGAGTTCACCACAACCTTCGCCATTCCAGACCTCCTGGGGCTGGGCAAGTCTGTCTCCAGAGGTTACGGGGCGGTTGTTGGGCTGAAGCTTGCGGAAAACAAAGGCTAATAATATATTGAGATCAGAGTCGAGTCATCTGCGAAGAAAATCTTGCGCATGGAGTAATTCACTGGATTCGAACTCTCGCACATTGAGTATGTTTTATGGAAGCCTTTCCATAAAAACCTTTTTCTACCAAGAGGATATTTGCAGATGAGAAATAGGTTTACAAAAGTCACGGTGCATATGCAAAACAGAAATAGGTATGCATTATCTGTTTTTTGGCAGGAAGCCTATTTTTTGGCCCACCTGCCGGAATGAATTTATAAGCCCTCTAATAAATTCTACTCATGATTTAAGGAGGGTGAGAAAAGGCCGGTTTGACGATGAGAAACAGGGAAAAGGACGAAAAAAAGCCGCTCTCCGAGGGCGAGTTCCACAAAAACAAGGATTGAAACTCAATCAATTTGTCGGCTTCAACGAAATGTTCCCTCTCCGAGGGCGAGTTCCACAAAAACAAGGATTGAAACACAGCTCAGACACCGCACTGGCCGGACCGTTCCAGGCTCCGAGGGCGAGTTCCACAAAAACAAGGATTGAAACCCTCCGACCCGGAAAGCTCCAGTATATCGCCCCGAACTCCGAGGGCGAGTTCCACAAAAACAAGGATTGAAACTTACCATTTCCACTGTCATCCGTGACATTATCGTTCAATCTCCGAGGGCGAGTTCCACAAAAACAAGGATTGAAACGCCCATGCGCCCCAGGCAGAGGCTCACACGTGACGGATGGAAAACCACATATTGTAATCCGTTCACGTTAAATGTGGTTATGGGCAGTGAAGGCTGACAAGTTTATGGGACGGCTGATCCCGCGATTGAAACGAGCCAAGATCCCCCGAATACGGGACTGCGTCATAGAACGCGTATGGGAAATTATCTCATATCAGGGAAACATCATCTGCCCATACCAGGCAGAAATGTATATGAAAAAACGAAGAGATAGAGTTTGCGGTGCAGATGTCCATAAAGATTTGATCGTGGCAACAATAACAGGCGATGATTTTCAACCGATTCGAATGGATTTTGGGACAACGAAAACTGAACTTAGGAAATTTCGCAAATGGCTGGTAGCCAACAAATGCGAACAGGTGGCATTTGAGGCTACTGGAGTCTATTGGATACCGATCTATGATGCATTGAGCAAAACCATAGATACAATCGTTGCCAATCCGTTGCAGATAAAGACTATTCCCAACGACAAATCTGATTCAAAAGACTCAAAGCGGATTGCATCTCTTTGCCTGAACAATCAAATCAAGCGCTCTAGGGTATTTACCAATGAAGACCGAGATCTCAGGACTCTAACTCGAGCCAGGTCCGGATATGTCAAGACACGAACTCAGTTCCGGAATCGGATACACAAATACCTTTCATCATGCGGGATCAAACTCAGTTCTTGCATGGACGACATATTCTGCAAATCCGGCAGATATATTTTGGACGGTCTGGCAAAAAAGAAGTCCATCGAGAAGATCTTGAAAGGCATCCCATCCGGAAAAATAAGGAAAAAGCAAGACGAAATTAGGGTAGCACTTGAAAGAAGTCTTGATGATACAAACAGAATGCTCTTAATAGATGCCCTGGAATTCATTGATAATCTCGAATCCAAAATAGAAAAGCTGAGCCATGAGGTCCTGAAAAAGATTCAGCAGAAGAGCAAAGACCTGGCCATCGTCATGTCAATTCCAGGAATTGGATTCGTATCCGCATCGGCCATATTGTCTGAAATTGGAAATTACCGTGATTTTCAGACACCTGACCAACTCGCTAAATGGTGCGGCCTCAATCCTGGAGAAAGCGAATCTGCGGGCAAAAAGAAAAAATGCGGAATTACAAAGAAGGGTTCCAAGTACATTAGAGTTATGCTGGTTCAGGCTGCAAAGACCATCGGAAGAATGAAAAATACACGGCTTTCCAGGTTCTTCCAGAGGTTGGTCAAAAAGAAGGAGCCAAATGTAGCCACTATTGCTGTAGCCAGGAAGCTTATCTGTCTCATTCATCATCTTCTTATCAACCAGGAGCTGTATCAGGAAGGTGAATGCAGATCGAGAGGAGCAAGTCAGGATAAGTCCTGCCAGGCACCTTCATTTCAGGATGAGCAATTGACGGATAGAGTAGCTGCAATTGTGGACGCCTTTTATCACCTGAAAGAGGGCAGCAGGAAGAATGCTCTTATGCGTGAGCTTGGAGCCATTTCTATAACAAAACCCGGCCAGAAAAGGCCATCCGGGGGAGGTGAATAGGTCGCCTCCTGATTATGATTTATGTGGTTTTCCATGGGAAACTGGCGGTGACGGCACCGCTTCCCTTGATTGTCCAGTCCCTCCGAGGGCGAGTTCCACAAAAACAAGGATTGAAACCCACCTCTGCTGCATCCTTGAGGGTAATCTTGGCCTCCGAGGGCGAGTTCCACAAAAACAAGGATTGAAACTGAACTATGAGTGGACAGAGGCGGTGGCTTAAATGACTCCGAGGGCGAGTTCCACAAAAACAAGGATTGAAACCTTTTGAAGCTGGAAAGGTCAAGTTGCTTCATCCTGGCTCCGAGGGCGAGTTCCACAAAAACAAGGATTGAAACTCAGTCTTGGCCTTGATAGCATCGACCGTAGTTTGCTCCGAGGGCGAGTTCCACAAAAACAAGGATTGAAACTCGTTCATCCGGTACTCTATCTTTTCATCTTCTGCCTCCGAGGGCGAGTTCCACAAAAACAAGGATTGAAACAAGACTTTGCTCGTAGGACCGGAATGAGGATAGACATCTCCGAGGGCGAGTTCCACAAAAACAAGGATTGAAACTCAGGAACTACCCGGCGACGGCCAGGATAGCAGAAACTCCGAGGGCGAGTTCCACAAAAACAAGGATTGAAACTTCTTTGTGAAACACTTGATATAACTGAAATCGGTATCCTCCGAGGGCGAGTTCCACAAAAACAAGGATTGAAACGCCCATGCGCCCCAGGCAGAGGCTCACACGTGACGGATGGAAAACCACATATTGTAATCCGTTCACGTTAAATGTGGTTATGGGCAGTGAAGGCTGACAAGTTTATGGGACGGCTGATCCCGCGATTGAAACGAGCCAAGATCCCCCGAATACGGGACTGCGTCATAGAACGCGTATGGGAAATTATCTCATATCAGGGAAACATCATCTGCCCATACCAGGCAGAAATGTATATGAAAAAACGAAGAGATAGAGTTTGCGGTGCAGATGTCCATAAAGATTTGATCGTGGCAACAATAACAGGCGATGATTTTCAACCGATTCGAATGGATTTTGGGACAACGAAAACTGAACTTAGGAAATTTCGCAAATGGCTGGTAGCCAACAAATGCGAACAGGTGGCATTTGAGGCTACTGGAGTCTATTGGATACCGATCTATGATGCATTGAGCAAAACCATAGATACAATCGTTGCCAATCCGTTGCAGATAAAGACTATTCCCAACGACAAATCTGATTCAAAAGACTCAAAGCGGATTGCATCTCTTTGCCTGAACAATCAAATCAAGCGCTCTAGGGTATTTACCAATGAAGACCGAGATCTCAGGACTCTAACTCGAGCCAGGTCCGGATATGTCAAGACACGAACTCAGTTCCGGAATCGGATACACAAATACCTTTCATCATGCGGGATCAAACTCAGTTCTTGCATGGACGACATATTCTGCAAATCCGGCAGATATATTTTGGACGGTCTGGCAAAAAAGAAGTCCATCGAGAAGATCTTGAAAGGCATCCCATCCGGAAAAATAAGGAAAAAGCAAGACGAAATTAGGGTAGCACTTGAAAGAAGTCTTGATGATACAAACAGAATGCTCTTAATAGATGCCCTGGAATTCATTGATAATCTCGAATCCAAAATAGAAAAGCTGAGCCATGAGGTCCTGAAAAAGATTCAGCAGAAGAGCAAAGACCTGGCCATCGTCATGTCAATTCCAGGAATTGGATTCGTATCCGCATCGGCCATATTGTCTGAAATTGGAAATTACCGTGATTTTCAGACACCTGACCAACTCGCTAAATGGTGCGGCCTCAATCCTGGAGAAAGCGAATCTGCGGGCAAAAAGAAAAAATGCGGAATTACAAAGAAGGGTTCCAAGTACATTAGAGTTATGCTGGTTCAGGCTGCAAAGACCATCGGAAGAATGAAAAATACACGGCTTTCCAGGTTCTTCCAGAGGTTGGTCAAAAAGAAGGAGCCAAATGTAGCCACTATTGCTGTAGCCAGGAAGCTTATCTGTCTCATTCATCATCTTCTTATCAACCAGGAGCTGTATCAGGAAGGTGAATGCAGATCGAGAGGAGCAAGTCAGGATAAGTCCTGCCAGGCACCTTCATTTCAGGATGAGCAATTGACGGATAGAGTAGCTGCAATTGTGGACGCCTTTTATCACCTGAAAGAGGGCAGCAGGAAGAATGCTCTTATGCGTGAGCTTGGAGCCATTTCTATAACAAAACCCGGCCAGAAAAGGCCATCCGGGGGAGGTGAATAGGTCGCCTCCTGATTATGATTTATGTGGTTTTCCATGGGAAACCGGACGGTGCGCCTCTTCTGCACGAATCTGCATGAACTCCGGGGGCGAGTTCCACAAAAACAAGGATTGAAACGCGATAATATTGATCGGATAATCCGGCCCCTTGAGCTCCGTGGGTGAGTTCCACAAAAACAAGGATTGAAACCTGGAAGCCAATGACGGCTCGTCATCCGGCGGCAGTATCTTTTTTCCGGATAGGATTTAATGCAGATTAAAAATTTATATTTATTTAGTGCATAAAATTAATAAAAATGGTTACACCTGGGGCGGAGCAGCCACCAGGTGCATGAAGAATACTCTCAGCTTCTTAGTCACCTCCCTCCTCGTCCATGGATATGTCCGCGGATGGTTCGGGTATGACCTTTACAGCCATGCTGCACTCTGCACTCGACCAGGCTTTTTCTCTGTAATTCCTGCTGACCTTCAGCTTGAGCTTATGCTCTCCCATCTCGAATTTGCTGCCGGAGATGGTGATGCTCTTGCCGGAGCCCAGGGGTTTGTCATCCATGGACCAGTCGTAGTTATGCTTGAACTTTGCATCCTCTTTTGCAGTGTAGCTGTAAGTCTCCTCCTTATTCTGGCAGAGGGCAGTCGGCCCGTCCAAGGCGCAAGAAGCCATGGAGCATCCGCCTGAGTTCTTGTTGGCTTCTGCAATGGTACCCTCCAGATGCCATACTAGAGATTCGCCCTTGGAATCGACCGTAAAGACGGCTGTCTGGCTTCCCGGTTCAAAGGTGGTGGGCTGTCCCCGGCTGTCTGGGGGTGGCGTGAACTGGTTATCCTTTCCTACCTCTATGGTGACTGCATAGCTGTTGGGATTGTTGTAGCCAAAGAATGCGGTGAAAGTGCCGTCGCTGTTGGCTGCAACGCATGTCACCGTCGGAGTAATGGCATCCCTGGTTATGGTCACGGTTGCCGTGGCCCTGGTGCTGACGCTACCGCCTGCCGGATCCTTGCCCGCAAGTAGTGCGGTGTTGATTATGGGTCCCGGTACATCTTTCACGTCGATGGTGTAAGTTGCACTTCCGGTTACCGTTCCTCCTGGTGCTACCGATCTTTGGCCCAGAGTAACGCTACCCAGCTTATCGTCCGTCAGTACCAGTTCGCTGATTGTGACCTTTCCGCTATTCCTTATGGTGTAGGTGTAAGTTACCTTCTCACCCACCTTTGCTGAAGTGGGAGATGCAACCTTTGTCATCTCTACAGTTGCCGTGTAGGTCAGAGCTACAGTAGCAGTGGCGGTAGATGTGACCGGCTGCCCCAGGATGTCATTGGCCGCAGCGGTAACCACGTTGGTTAAGGGGCTGGGCAGATCCGACTCGACAACTATGTGATCCATCGAGGCGGTCGTGGTCTCACCCGGTGCAAGTGTGGCCTGTTGTGGATTTATGGTGCCTAGCTTGTCATCCGTCAGGGTCAGACCGTTAACCGTAACGCTTCCTGTGTTCTTCACAGTGAACCTGTAGGTTACCGTGTCACCGATGGCTGCGGTTTTGGCAGATGGCTCCTTGGTAACGTTCAGGGCGGCTGTGTAGGTCAATGCGACCGTTGCTGTTGCCGTGGCGGTAATCGGCTGTCCCTGGGTGTCCGTAGCCGTACCTGTGACGATGTTGGTCAAAGGTCCGGGCAGATCGCCCTCAACTACGATGTGCGTTGATGTGCCCGTCGCCGTTTCGCCGGCAGCCAGCGTATTGGCGTTGATCTTGATAGCGCCAAGCTTGTCGTCGGTGAGCGCCAGACCATTGAGAGTTACTTCTCCTGTGTTCCTCACTGTATAGGAGTAGGTTACGGTATCTCCCACTTTGGCCGTGGTGGAGGATGGCGTCTTGACGATCTCCATGCTTGCAGAATAGGTTAATTCCACAGAGGCCCGAGCTTCGCTCGTCATTGCCTTCCCGGCGCTATCCGTTGCCGTCACCGTGACTACATTTGTCAACGGTCCTGGCAGATCCGTCTCGAGGATAGTGTAGGTAGCCGTTCCGGTAGCCGTATCGCCCGGTACCAATGTATCTTTATCTACTTTGATTTCCTTTAGCTTGTCGTCACTCAACTTCAGTCCTTTGATGGAGACTGTTCCCGTGTTTCTTACAGTGTAGGTGTAGGTTATGCTCTCTCCTACTCTGGCCGAAGCTGCGGACGGAGACTTGGTAACTTCCATCGTGGCCGTGTAGGTCAGGGTTACCGTCGCCGTTGCCGTTGCTGTAACCGGCTTATTCTGGCTGTCAGTTGCTTTAGCCGTTGCCGTGTTGGTCAGAGGTCCGGGCAGGTCAGTCTCGACGATGGTGTGCGTCGCTGATCCTGTGGCCGTCGCTCCCGGAGCCAGCGAGGCGGCACTCATGGTAATATCGCCGAGCTTGTCATCTGTCAGGGTCAGAGCATTTACGGTTACGTTTCCAGTGTTCACAACGGAATACTGGTAGGTTACAGTCTCACCCACAGCAGCAGTGTTGGATGATGGAGTCTTGGTCACCTGCAGAGCAGCGGTATAGGTAAGCTGGACCGTGGCCGTTGCTGTTGCCGTGGCAGGATTGTTCTGGCTGTCTGTACCTGTCACAATTACCGTATTGATAATAGGTCCAGGCAGATCGGCTTCCACTACGAGGTGAGTTGCCGTTCCATTGGCAGTTGCACCCGGTGCGAGTGTATTCGCGTCCAGGGTTATGTCGCCGAGCTTGTCATCATTCATGGAGAGCCCATTTATGGTGACCGTTCCGGAGTTCTTGACTGTGTAGCTATAGGTTATGGTTGATCCTACGGCTGCAGTTCCCGTCGACGCCACCTTGGCAACTTCCAGTTTGGTGGTATAAGTCAGGGCGACTGTGGCTGTCTGCGTAGCTGTTACGGCCTGGTTCTGGCTGTCCGTGGCCGAAACTGTGACGATGTTGGTGAGCGGTCCGGGCAGATCGCCTTCGAGCACGGTGTATATGCCTGTTGCAGTAGTGGTCTCTCCCGAAGCGAGAGTTGTCTGGCCAGGAGTTATAGTTCCGATCTTGTCATCGCTCAGAGCCAGAGCATTGAGGGTTACATTACCCGTGTTCTTTACGGTGTAGGTGTATGTTACCTGTTCTCCTACGCCGGCTGTTGTGCTTGAAGGCACCTTGGTCACGCTCATGCTGGCCGTATAGGTCAGGGTGACCGTAGCTGTTGCCGTATTTGTGACCGGCTGGTTCTGGCTGTCCGTGGCCGTTACTGTGACTACGTTAGTGAGCGGTCCGGGCAGATCGCCTTCGAGCACGGTGTATGTTCCCGTTGCGGTAGTTGTCTCTCCCGAAGCGATGGTGGTCTTGGCTGGTGTTATGGTGCCGATCTTGTCGTCGCTCAGAGCCAGACCTTTGAGGGTTACGTTACCCGTGTTGGTAACGGTGTAGGTGTATGTTACCTGTTCTCCTACGACGGCGGTTGTGCTTGAAGGCACCTTGGCAACGTCCAGGCTGGCCGTATAGGTCAGAGCAACTGTTGCGGTAGCCGTTGCAGTAATCGGCTGCTTCAAGCTATCCGTAGCCGTAGCGGTTACGATATTGGTGAGCGGTCCGGGCAGATCGCCTTCGAGCACAGTATAAGTAATAGTGCCGATTGCGCTCTCTCCGGGGGCCAGTGAAGTCCTGTCTATGGTTATCTTGCCGAGTTTGTCGTCGCTTAGAGACAACCCGGTGATGTTAATAGTGCCCGTGTTACTGACGGTGTAGGTGTATGTTACCGGTTCTCCCACGCCGGCCGTTGTGCTTGAAGGCACCTTGGTCACGCTCATGCTGGACGTGTAGGTAAGCTGGACCGTCGCCGTTGCCGTTGCTGTAACCGGCTTATTCTGGCTGTCAGTTGCTTTAGCCGTTGCAATGTTGGTCAGAGGTCCGGGCAGGTCCTTCTCGACGATGGTGTGCGTCGCTGATCCCGTGGCTGTCCCGCCGGGAGCCAGCTGGGCGGTATTGAGGGTTATGTCGCCGAGCTTGTCATCCGTCAGGGTCAGAGCATTTACGGTTACGTTTCCAGTGTTCACGATGGAGTACTGGTAGGTTACAGTCTCACCGATTGCCGCCGTGTTCGCAGATGGAATCTTGGTCACCTGCAGAGCAGCGGTATAGGTAAGCTGGACTGTAGCCGTAGCCGTTGTTGTAACCGTAGTACCCAGGCGGTCTGTTCCCGTGGCTGTGGCGACATTGGTCAGAGGTCCGGGCAAATCGCCTTCTACAACGACATGTGTTGCCGTACCGTTGGCACTCTCGCCAGGCAGAAGGGACTCCCTGTCCAGAGTGACGCCCCCAAGCTTATCGTCGTTCAGAGCCAGTGCATTGATAGTGACTGATCCAGTGTTCTTAACCTGGAATTGGTAGGTTATGGTCTCTCCCACGTTTGCCTTTGTGGTGGATGGAGTCTTGGTCACCTGCAAAGTGGAAGTGTAAGTAAGCTGGACCGCGGCGGTTGCTTGGCCTGTGACTGCCACTCCCTGGCTGTCCGTGCCTGTGGCCGTGGCGATATTGGTCAGAGGGCCGGGCAGGTCGGTCTCGATGATGGTGTGCGTTGCCGATCCTGTGGCGGTCTCGCCTGGTGGCAGAGATGCCTTGTCCAGAGTGATGATTCCCAGCTTGTCATCATTGAGCGCCAATCCATTTATGGTGACCGTACCGTTGTTCGTTACGCTGAACTGGTAAGTTACAGTATCACCAATTTTTGCAGTATTGGAGGATGGCTTCTTAGTCACAGCCAGACCGGATGTGTAGGTCAGCGCAATCGATGCTGTGGCCGTCGCCGTAACCGGTTGATCTTGGATATCTGTGCCCTCTATGGTGGCCACGTTGGTCAGAGGTCCGGGCAGATCGCTTTCCAATACGACATGGGTTGCCGAAGCTGTTGCAACAGCTCCCGGAGCAAGTTCAGTCTTGTCGGTCTTTATGGTTCCCAGCTTATCGTCCGTCAGGTTCAAGCCCTTTATTGTGACGTTTCCGGTATTTGTAACCGTGAACTTGTAGGTCACCGTATCTCCCACCTTGGCGGTGGCGGAGGAGGGCACTTTGGTCAGATTTAAGGCTGCGTTATAGGTCAGAGCCACGGTAGCATTAGCTTTGGCACTGACCGGCTTGTTGGTTCTGTCCTCGACACCAGATACGGTTACTGTATTGGTCAGAGGTCCTGGCAGATCGCTCTCTTTTATGATATAGGTCGCAGTTGCAGTTGTAGATGCTCCTGGCAGGATCGTCTTGGCAGCAGGCGTAAGAGTGCCAAGCTTGTCATCGCTCAGTGTCAGTGAGTTTATGCCTATTGTCCCTGTATTTTGGACCGTGTAGGTATAGATAACTGACTGGCCTACCGCTGCAAAAGCTGCCGAGGGGGTCTTGGTTACCTGCATCCCGGTGGTGTAAGTCACATTTGTCTGGAAAGTACAGCTTATGCTGCGGAACGGATTGGTTGAACCGGGGGCCACATCAGAGTAATCCTTGGTCAATGTCATGCCGATGGTGTGATTGACAAGACTGTATTTGGTCCAATCTATGGCAACACTTGGCCCGGTGGCTCCATCGATATTCTTGCCGTCAACATTCCACACGAATGTCGTTTTGCCGCTGGTTCCACCCGAATAACTGTATGTGGCAGTCTCATAGGGACCAACTGATATGGGTCCGCTTATGCCGCAAACCGGCAGGGAATAGACATTGATCGTGGTGCTCGTTTGGTTGACACAACCTCCTTCTTTGGTTCTTATGTATAGCGAGATTGTGACCGCCTTCGAGCCCTCATCCTGAGTTACCAGGGGAGCTTTAAACGAAAAACTCTGCGTCGTCGCCTGACCAATGGTAGCGCCGCCAGTATCAGCGGTCCATTGGTAGTAGTAATCTCCTGAAGGAGCTTTAAGGGTCACAGTCTGTTCAGAGGTTACGAGCTGGTTTATCGTGAGGCTGGGCGGCGCTGCGACTGCACCCAGCGACAATCCCGCCAGCAGGTAAACCAGCGATAAAAGCATTACTAAAGCTATCGCCTTATTGCGATATGACATGGTTCCTTCCTCCTATCCATATTTCTTGATTTGCATCCGGTTATCCCGATCAGGGGCATCTCACCTATTGCTATCTGGTTTTTTTCAAACAGATCCCATAATTATCATTACTACCAACATTCATTGATATCTATAGGTGCAATTCATTCTTGTTTCATTCTGTCTTTCTTCATTGATGCAGGCAATAGCATTCGATACATCCTGTCAAAGACCAGATCCTGATAACCATATAACATGTCTTAGTCTTATCTATTTTAACTTAAGCTCATAGTTTCAAAAATTATTAATTTTATATATTGATATTCAAATTACAACTATTATTATCCTGGCAGTCATTCAAACTTCTTAATTTCAATTTTTATGTGTATTCAGTATGTGATTCGCAAAACAAAAGTTTAATATTTATTTTGTACAGATCAAAAATAGATGATATTGTAATGATATTAATTTCTCATTAAATTTTGTGCGCGATGATTATGATTAAGAACAACCACAAGTATTATTAGCAGGAAAAGCACAAATAATTTAGAAGATTTGTAGTATATCGTAATTGAACACATAATATGTTTAAAATAAACTGTAGAGGTGTATATAAAATGTATCCAAAGAAAATGCTGTTATTTGTAGGACTGGCCTTACTAATGGCCCAGCAACTTTTTGCGGTCGTTGCAGCAGAGGGCGGATCAGGCGTTTTGAATGTGATTATTGATATGCAGCAATCCCCCCTGGCAGAGGGTAAGAGTCTGGCGGAAAAGGAGAACTTGGAGATGAACTCCACCACAAACCTGCTCAATGAGGCTGACTCCCGAGGACTTGCCGTCTCGATATCCGTCACGGGAGATATTGCCAATAAAGTGTATCCACTCTATGTCACTATGCTCGGCTCCAAGAGCAATCATGAACTGATGATGGGAGGCATGAGCGCAAGCGATGAATTGGTCTCCTTTGAGGATCAGGACGCCCGGCTTCGCAAGACCAAGAGATATGTTGAAGATGATTATATCTGCGGTGGAACGCAGTTCAAGGTAGCAGGTTACATGCCCGTGCCCAATTCCTTTAACCAGAGCAGCTACAAGATTCTGGATGATCTGGCGATATTGTACCTGGTAGATGACGTGGGAATGCCGGAGAGCCAGGGCAAGACGGGCCCCTATCTCATGAACGGATCTGCCTTCTATGTGGTCCCTGTGAGCGTGGTGCAAGAAGTTATCTTGAAGGATATGACGGCAAAAGATGCCGGCTTGAACGGCACCGATTGGTATAATCTTCTGGTCAGCAAATTCGATGAATCTGCTGGCAAGGGCGAGCCAATGGTAGCGGTCTTCACAAATACAGTCTCTGGATTCGATGAATACCTGGATGCCTACAAGAAGTTCGTCGAATATGCTGCAGGCAAAGGTGCAAGCTTTGTCGCCACTAAAGAACTGGTGGAAAGCAGCAAGAATGCTTAACCATTAGCTTGCCAATCAACATATTTTCTTTTTTAGTCTCTAGTTCTATACATCTGATCGCTAGACGTCTATCACTATGCCGAAGAGCTTCTCGAATTTCTCATACTTGGCCCGCGCCCGATAGAGGTTTTGCCGGGTGTAGGGCAAGCCCTGCTGGCAGGCCATCATGTCCCTGATCTCAGCTTGAGTAAATACCGCTTGCAGCTTCTCTTTGGCAACAGAGGATATGCTAACCTTTTCCGTATAGATCTCCAGATCATAGTCACCCTGCCAGTTCCACTGCCTGTCATAGCACATCAGAATAAGGTGCTCATTATTGCAGTGAGCACAGACCAGCCATCTTGATTCTGTACAGTGATATGCCAGGCTCTCCAGATCCCGGTCGCATTTGCTGCAAAATCCGACCATATTGCGCTCTAATGAGACTGGCTCCAGCGTCTTTCCTTCAAAAATTAGATTACGGCTGGACTTAGCAAGTTGGTTCATCTCGACTTTAGGACGTCAGCCATGGTATAAATTCCGGGTTCTTTGCCGGCTACCCAATCTGCTGCCCGCACGGCGCCGCTGGCAAATGCGGTTCTGCTATGTGCCTGGTGCTTTATCTCCAGCCGCTCGCCGGCTCCTGCCAGGAGCACAGTGTGATCTCCTACAATGTCTCCACCGCGCACGGCATGTACTCCAATCTCCCGTCCTCGCGGCATGACTCCTTCCCGGCCATAGACGACCTCTCTTTCGCCCAGAGCCGCCTTTATCGCCTGCACTGTGGCCAGAGCTGTGCCGCTAGGGGCATCTTTCTTCTGATTGTGATGAGCTTCAATGATCTCAATGTCGTAGTCTCTGAGTGCCGCCGCTGCATCGGCTACCAGCTTCCAGAATACATTTACGCCCAGGGCGAAGTTAGGCGTTATGACTGCGGCCACATGGCCGTCTATTGCTTCTTTCATCCGGGAATGCTGCTCAGCAGAAAAGCCGGTTGTTCCCACCACGAGGTCAATTCCAAGGCCCGCAGCCGTGCATACGTTATTTACCGCAGCTTTGGCGATGGTAAAGTCGATGATCACATCCGGTTTGCTCTCCCTCAAGACCGACTCCAGCTCTGTGGCATCTCTAACGATAATGCCGCCGGGGAGAGTCGCCCCCGCCCCGATAGCATCTAGTCCTGCCACTAGCTGCATATTTTTAACCTTGGCCGCTTCCTGGATGACCAGAGTGCCCATGCGTCCCAGGGCACCGGTAATGGCGATCTTCGTCATGCTCTCTCGCCCAGCCGATTGAGTATCTCTTTTAAGATAAGCTCTTTCTCCGGAGCCATTGGTGCCAGAGGAAGACGCATCGGTCCACCGGCCAGTCCCAGATACCTTTGAGCCGTCTTAACCGGAATGGGATTGGTCTCCAGGAACATGGCTCGCACCAGTGGAGCAAGCTCATAGTGCAGCGACCTGGCTTTCTCCATGTCGCCCTTCAAAATAGCGTCCACCATGGCCACCGTCTTTCTGGGAGCCACATTGGCCACAACTGAGACGACGCCCTGAGCGCCCAGTGACATGGTAGGAAGAGTCAGATCATCATCACCCGAAAGAACGACAAAATCACTGCCCCGGGTCTGCTCGATAATCTGAGATTGTTGAGAAAGGCTTCCGCTGGCCTCCTTTATGGCCACGATGTTCCTTACCTTGGATAGCTTCGCGACCAATTCCGGCTTGAGATCTATTCCGGTTCTCTTGGGAACATTATAGAGCACAATGGGAATATCGCACTTATCGGCGACGGTCTTGAAATGCTCGAACATGCCCCTGTCATTGGGTTTATTGTAGTAAGGGGTGATCAATAGAGCAGCAGATGCACCTGCTTTGGCGGCATGGCGCGTCAGCTCCAGAGCCTCGCGGGTATTATTTGAACCCGTACCAGCTATAACCGGCACTTTGGAGGATTCCACAGCAATCTCCACTACCCTTTTATGCTCCTCAAAGGTTAATGTGGCCGACTCACCAGTTGTGCCGCAGGGAACAATACCTGCTATACCTGTATTATTCAGGTACTTAATGTTCTTCTTCAGTCCCTCCTCATCTAAGCTCTCATCTTCTAAAAACGGCGTGATTATAGCAGGAAACACGCCTTTAAACATCAATCTCGACCTCGCCTCGGCGAGTGCGTCTCTGCCGCATCACATTAGAAATATATCCTGCCACACGATTCCGTATGGTCTTATTTTTGATGTCGGTATACTCGGATACTTTTAGTTTGTTTTGTTCAAAGTCGGGGCTAAATGAGCTTTCGTAGGTTCTCAACAGATCCATTGCGAAATTCTTGATATAACTAGGTTTTACACTTCCCATAATCAACACTCCAGCTAGAGCAATCCTTTGTGCATCCTTGCCTCACCAATTTATATCTTCCCGTCCTCAGGGTTGTCCTTATCGCATGCTAAGGCCAAGCTCATGGCCATTGCCATTCGCTGCTGCCGCAGCCGCCGCCTGGCTCACCGGCCCCACTCCCTTGCCCACCCGCATGCTGCCCAGAAGCGCCCGTTCTGCGAACCCTTTGGCCTGGCGGGCTGCTTCTTTCAGGGAGCAACCCCGTGCGAGAAATGCGGTTAATGCGGCAGAGTAGGTGCATCCCACTCCGTGGTTTTCGCCCTTCACCCTCTCACCCGGCAAAAGGATGACCTCTTTGTCGGTCATCAGGAGATCGATATAGTCCAGGTGTCCGCCCTTAATGATTACCGCCTTCGCTCCGAGCTCTAAGATCTTCTGGGCAGCCTGATGGCAACTCTCCCTATCGCGAACAACAATTCCCGTCAGAGCCTGGGCCTCGAAGATATTGGGTGTTACGACATTGGCTCGCGCAATGAGATGCGCTTTTAGCGCCTCTACGGCATCAGGACGAAGCAGCCTTCCGCCCGCTTCCGCGGAAATTACCGGGTCCAGGACGAAGGGAATATCCCTCATCCTCAGGTGCCGGGCCACAGCTATGACAATCTCGGCGCTGTGAAGCATGCCGGTCTTGGCAAAGGCGATGGAGAAATCATCGGTGATCGACCGCAGCTGCTCTACTACTATCTCTGGTTCCAGGCCGAACACCCGTTGCACTCCCAGGGTGTTTTGGGCGGTAATGGCGGTGATGGCGCTGGTGCCATGCAGCCTTAGCACACAGAATGTCTTGAGGTCCGCCTGGATGCCGGCCCCACCGCCCGAGTCGGAGCCGCCTATGGTAAGCACGACTTGTTGCTGCATTTGTATCCCTTTTCGTCCGGATAATTCAGGAGATCTTCTTCTCAGCCGCAGCCTCCATTTCCATAGGAAGCTTGTACTTTTGAGCGATCTGGAGTGCCTTGCGGTAGAGGCCGGCCTTCATATGCTGATCAAATGACCTGGTGGCAGCTTGCAGCATCATCTCATGAGGAAGCTCAAACTCCTTGGCGATCTCAGCCGCATTCTTGACCAGACCAAAGCTCATGCTCTTATTATAAGCCTGAACGGCAGCCTGCCGGACGAGATCCTGGGAAAGGCCGTACTCTTTGGCATAATCGGCAGCCGCTCGATAAAACTCGCTGTCGATCTTTCGGTCAAAAGAGCGCTCAGCCGCATCCAGGCGCAGATCCTCGGAAAGATCGTACTTCTTGGCCAGATCGGCAGCCAGGGAGTATTCGCCTTTCTTCATATTGACGTCGTAGGCCGTGCGAACCGCACCCGCCAGCATATCATTGGGCAGGCCGAAATCAGACTTGATCTTGGCCGCCTCCTGGTAGGCACCCAGGTTCATCTTTATGGCGAAAAGCTTCGCGCCTTCGGCCAGCTTACTATCAGCCATGAGATTACTATTAGTGCCTGATGAATAAGAACCTATCAGTCTCCTATTCTCTCCCGAAGATTGGTTACAAAAGCATACTGCGTGGTGGTGGGAAGCTTTCGTCGTAGCTCCCTTACCTCAGGAAGATAGATTATTATCTGCCTTTCATGCGGCCTCTCCTTGCCCAGGATCTTGGCTACCAGCTCCACCTCCGGTTCGCCCTGCACCCGGGCGGCGCCGTTGCCGTAGTCCGGAGACATCTCAATTAGCATGGGCAGTCTCAGACGGCTCCAGAGAAACCGGGGCAGGCTCTCTGAGATCAGATTCAGCTCGGCCTTGTCTATGATAAAAAATGTATTATCTTTTCCCTTGACGCCGGGCTTTTCCATGGTCATCAGTTCTGCCAAATTGAGTCGCTTAGTGGGCAGGTGCTGGTTCATGGTCTGAATGGTCTTGACCAGGATGTTCTTGTTCATCCCCTGCCGATCATCGGAAAATGCCATCAGCACTTTTTCTGCTCTCTTGCGACTTAAAGGTAACTGTGATCGATGTCCGCCAGACGATCGTGGTCAGCGGCGATGGAACCGTCTTTATGCTGGCATCATCGAACCCATATTGTGAGTTCAGTCTTTACCTGGATGGTCTTGTACTCCAGAACATCTCCTGCCTTGTAGAATTTGCGAGAATCTTCTGCAATCAAAGTTCCTGATTCCTCTTGAGTAAAACTGGCATCAATGATCCACATGCCACCCCGGATCAGATTGACGGAGAATGACCCGTTTTCGTCAGTTGTCCCTCTTTGAACTCTGGGATCACCTTTTTCGTCCCATGCCCAGTAAGATGCATAGTAATTGGCTTTGATAGGCTGGTTCAGATATTTTACCCTGAACTTGAGTGTCTCCATTGCCTTTGCATCGTAAGGAGCGCGCTCCGGAATTATTTCCAGAGGAAATCCTGCATCCCAGGTGCCTTGGCTTTTCTGGCCCTCCTGAGCATTCTGATCCTCTTTTCTTGCATGAATTATCACCTTGGCAAAGCTGCGTGTGAGAAACAGCCCGCTCTCTCCTCCATGCCAGGACATATCATATACTCCCGGAGTTCTAACCAGGCAAAAGACGTAATCTCCTGGCCAATAGAGCATCATATCCGAGAACAGGTATTCCATATGGCCGTATCCAGGCAGCCAGTCTCCTTTTTTCAAAGCCAGACTTAGTTTCTCTCCCGCTGGTGTCAGCAGGAATGCGCAATCTATTCGAGGTGCAAAGATGCTTGTTGACATGGAAGGGTGCCCGAAGAATGCATAAGCCTTTGCCGGGTCCCCTGCCACTACCTTGTCTATGGCCTCTGCCCATAACATATGGTCGCTCATATTTTCTCTCCGTAGATAATAAGTGTCTTTCTATGCTGCTCGCCTTGCTTTTCCATAAGTTTCAGATTGAGATTAGTCAGCCCGGCTTCCTTGAACATGGCTAAGATCGTTTCCGGATCTGCACCATTGCCAAGCGGCAACTCTTTGCCGATTTCGTCTCCGTAATGATGCTTTCCTGAATCCGATCCCTGGCGTGGAATGTCGGTTATGACCAATCCATCGGGTTTAATCACCCTGACCCATTCCTTTGATGCTCTAAATGGGTCCGCTAAAGTCCAGAGCACATGCCTGCTCACCACGGCATCAAAAGAGCCATCGGGAAATGAAAGATTCTCCGCATCTTGAACTTCGAACAAGACAGGGATTTGAGAAGCCTTCGCTTTTTCTCTCGCTTTTTGCATCATAGTCGTGGACCAATCCACGGCAGTTACACTGTAGCCCATGCCTGCCAGGAGAAGTGCCAGAAAGCCGGTGCCTGTGCCTATGTCCAGGATTTTTAGATTATGCTTACGGCCGAGCAGTTGCGCAATCTCATTTCCCCACAATTCTTTTTCTATCTCTGAATTCACACCGTGACCAA
The DNA here is from genome assembly GCA_963682135.1 of Methanothrix sp. GTDB lineage: Archaea > Halobacteriota > Methanosarcinia > Methanotrichales > Methanotrichaceae > Methanothrix. The sequence continues at coordinate 2,270,834 of OY821645.1, read as the reverse complement.
TAAATCCATCGTAGTCCTGATGGGGATCATCCCACCATTCCCTAATTTTATTCTTGATTTCTGATTGCTTTATATCTGATGACATCCAATCCTCAATCTTGTATCCGTGAAACAAAAATTTTCAGGGATGATGGGCATTTTGTCCATGCATCTCTCTTCTAGGTAGTAATGATCAACTTGTCAATGCATTTCATTGATCGGTTATTGAATTGATAGGTCACGTCGGAACCGGGTACACCCAGGTTCCCTCTAACTCAACTCCCTGGAATTCTTTGAGATATTCCTTGTTCAATTCAGCCGGGTCCAGATCTTCGAATAGACTCGGATGGAGCAGTTTAGCAAATAGTACATGACCTATGATCCATCGAGGACCTGAAATGTAATCTCTATCCACGATATACACGTGGTTATTTTTTACCGCGGCAAAATTCTGAAATCCTTCCTTCTCTCTCTCATCAATCATTGAAGATAGCGTTTTTTTCAGATCATCTTCCGTCTTTCCCGGACCGCTCTGCACCGGGTCATCACGCAAGCCGCCCATGAAATCCAGGAATATGAACTCGGGATCCTTAGAGAGAACCCATTCAGCTTCTACTTCCACGGAAGTGGTCGTCTTATTTAGATCGAGGTCGGAGGCGATATTCTTTCCGCCACAGTCTTCTGCCGCCCTTACAGCAAGGTTATCTGGGGTCAGAGCCCACCATTTCTTATGGGTGTCAGACATGTAATCGTAGTAGAATGTCGGCATATCCGATGGATCAACATTTTTAATCCTCTCCTCTACAATCACCTCGTACTTCTTTGTCCAGTTGATCAGTTTATTGGCTTCTTCCTCCTTTCCCAGGATTTGTCCCATTATCTCCAATTGAGGGATCATGTGATCTCTGGAACTTAAGCCAAAAGCCACCACCGGAACGCCCTTCAGTTTCTTCGAAATCTCATCCGCAGTAGATCCTTGTCTTGCCGGTATTATTACCAGACTCGGCTCCAGCATCAGGATCTGTTCATAGTTGACCTCAGTGGCATGCAGTCCCACTTCAGCTGCGTCTTTTGGGCCGAAATAGGGCATTTGTCTGGGGAAATTTGAATCCACACCTACTATCTTATCCTGTACCCCAAGAGCCAGAAGTGCTTCCATTTGGCGATAGTCGGTTGAAATGATATTTTTAATGGGCAGGTTAATAGTTACTGTTCTTCCCACCTCATCGACTACTGTGATAGAATCCGCGCTTTTATCCACGATTTTCTCTTTTATATCTATTTCTGCAGTTGATGGCAATACCGCAAGTCCCAAGAAGAGCATTACCAATATTGCATACTGCATAATTTTCATCACATTTGCTCTATTCATCGATCTTCCTCCGTAGTGGTTCACATAGATTACGCGATCAAATGAGTTTTTTCATACTACTTATATTTTATGTAGCAAAAAACGATCGCTATTTTAATTGATTGTATTACAATTCAAATCCAAAACCGAAAACCATACAGTAGTAACATTAAATCTTAGTAGATTTTAAATTAATATCAATAAGCACGCTAAATTTATCGATGAATACAGAAATTTATGCTACTAATCGCAGAATTTATATATCAAATCAAAAGATATGAAACCAAAATCCAGAAGGTGAACATGGCATCTGCAATTGATATTAAGCAGCTTACTAAAGTCTATGACGGCAAGGTAAACGCCCTGGACGGAGTCGATCTGACGGTCAAGGCCGCCAGCATCTTTGCTTTGCTTGGCCCCAATGGATCGGGCAAGACCACCTTGATGCGCATCTTGACCACCCAGATCCATCCCACAATGGGACTTGCGCGTGCCTTTTCCTATGATGTTGTTAAGGATGATGATAAAGTCCGAAAGATCATCGGATACGTGCCCCAGGAGATGAGCGTCTGGACCGATATCACCGGCTTTGAGAATCTCCTCATATATGCCAAGATCTATGGTGTATCCTCCACCCAGAGAAAGAAGATCATCTGGGATGCCCTGCAAAACATGGGCCTGGAGGACGTAGCAAACGGGCCCGTCAAGAAATACTCGGGTGGCATGATTCGCAGGCTTGAGATTGCCTGTGCCCTGCTGATCAAACCCAAAATTCTCTTTCTGGACGAGCCTACTCTGGGTCTCGACCCTTCCGCCAGAAAAGCGGTCTGGGAGAATCTGAGATCGTTCAAGAAAGAATATGGCACCACGGTCTTTTTTAACACTCATTACATGGATGAAGCTGACCTGTATTCCGATGAGGTTGCCATCATCAACAAGGGCAAAATCGTCAAAACCGGCTCCGCCAGCGAGCTTAAACGCTCACTTCATGGCGAGATCATATCCATTCGCCTGGCAGACAATGGGACTGAGTCCAAGCATCCATCCGCATCTCCTCTTAGACGGGAATTGGATACCCTGACGAAGATCAGAGCTCTGAACTTCGTTGACGATGCGACTGTTCATGACTGCATCATGGACGTTGTAGTCGAGAATGGAGAGTTTGCGATGCCTTTGATCATCGAAGTCTTGCGGAACGAAGGAATCTCGCTGGAATGGATCAGAGCGACAAGGCCGACACTGGATGACGTATTCTTAAAGTATGCTGGGATGCGACATACGGTGTAGGTGGGCAAAATTTGGCATAGCCGGTCAATCGAGTAGGCCACTGGCGATCGCTTCCAATGAAATGAGACGGCCGAAAAACGACGTGTTTGAGTTTTTCGAGATACGAGATCAATCAGGTTACCACTATGGCATTTAATGATTCACGAAGAGAGATGTTTGCTATGATCGAGCTTGAGATGAGACGGCTCAGGCACGACCGGACAGAGATTTACACACGCGCTGTTCAGCCAATCTTGTGGCTGGCAGTCTATGGAACGGTCATGAGTCATGTGCGGGACATTCCCACCAACGGCATCCCTTATATCGATTACATCACGCCTGGCGTGCTGCTCCAGTCCACTATCTTTGTCTCCGTCTTCTACGGCCTCACCATCGTCTGGGAGAGGGAGACTGGGATTTTAAAGCGCCTGCTGGTGGCTCCTGCATCCAGATACGCTACTGTCATCGGTCGGGCCATTGCCTCTGGGGTCAGGGCCGTGGTCCAAGCTCTGATAATCTTCCCGGTAGCCATCTTGCTCGGTGTGAAGTTTATTCCCAATCCCATCTACATCTTAGCCGCCTTCCTGATGCTATTCATGGTTTCGGGAGGATTTGCGGCACTCTCCATTTTTGTGGCATCTCTCATGAAGACCAGGGAACGCTTCATGGGCATCGGCCAGGCCATGATCATGCCGCTATTCTTCGCCAGCAATGCGCTTTATCCTATCAAGCTGATGCCTCCATTCTTGCAGTCCATAGCGGTTTTAAATCCATTGACCTACGCCGTGGACGCGGTGAGGGGCTTGATGATTAGCGGAGATGTGGCAAATGTCCCCCTGGACTTCATGGCTGTAATCGCCTTTGATGCAGTGATCTTTATCGTGGCATCGATCAGCTTCAGAAAGATCATTGAGTGAAAAACAATATGCAAGAGACGATTCGAACTCGTTCGTCTCCTGCTCAAATGGATGATATGTGCCTTCAGCTACATACAGTGCTTGCGTTCATTGATCGGATGGGTACAACATAGGGCTTGTCAAGATCATTTCTCACCTGTGCCTCAATCCCATAGACGTAACCGATGTTGCTCTCTGTAATAAGTGAATTTGGGCTGCCAACAGCATATACCTTCCCGCCCATCAACATAGCCAGCTTATCTGAGAACCTGGAGGCCAGGTTGAGGTCATGTATGGCCATGACTGCGGAGATGCCTTTATCCTTAACAAGTGAGCTTATCGTTTCCATGACATCGAGCTGATGCTTCATATCCAGGTTCGAGGTTGGTTCGTCCAATAGTAGTACCTCTGGCTCCTGACATAAGGCACGGGCGATCAGGACTTTTTGCTTCTGGCCACCAGAGAGCTGTGAAAAATCTCTCATGGAAAACTTCTCCAGGTGCAAGAGTTCAAGGGTGTCTGCCACTTTCTCGATGTCTGCGTCGGAGACTCGCCAGCTAATGTGCGGCCTTCTGCCCATGAGCACGGTATCGAATACGGTTGTGTTTAAGGGCGTTGAACTGGACTGTGGTACATAACCGAAAATACGGGCAATCTCCACGCCACTCATGTCATCAAGCTTGCGAGAATCAAGCAGGATGCTCCCCTTCGGCCTGAGAATGCGATCCATGCATTTTATGAGGGTGGTCTTGCCAGACCCATTGGGACCCACCAGGCTGAGGATCTCTGATGAATCAATTACCAGGTCCAGATTATCCAAGATCTTGTTGCTTGCATAGCTAAAGGTCAGATCCTTAATCGTGATTTTTACCATAAACCATCGCACTCCATTGGATAGCAGTCGATTCGCTCATGCGTCGTTGTGGGTATAACATAGGGCCATAACATAGTTGTGCCAGACGTCGGCATTATTAATAAAACTATCTAATTATCTAGTATTACCAAGTATGATTATTTAAACTATTCGGGGGAAGAAGCATGGGTGAAGAGCTACCTATTCCCTCATCCCATGCTATCTATGGGAAAAGCAATGCAAATTCATTGCTAAAATAACTCCTTCTTTTTGCGCAGGAATAGGTAAATAAAGAACGGCACTCCAATGAAGGAAGTCATTATCCCTACCGGGAGTATTACGGGAGCTAGAATCGTTCTGGCCACGGTGTCAGCGCCCAACAGCAATAATGCTCCTACCAGGGCAGAGGCCGGCATAAGGAATCGATGGTCTCCGCCAATAACCATTCTTGTTATGTGTGGTGATACAAGACCGATAAATCCGATTGTGCCGGTGAAGCAGACAATGCTTGCCACGATTACGGATACCAGCATCATGCATAAGACGCGCGTCCGCTCAACATTCACACCCAGGCTCTTGGCAGTCTCGTCACCAGTTCCCATGGCATTGATATCCCAGGAGCGCAAGAGCAGATAGGGGAAACAGAGGAGGATGACGCCCGCTACAATCGCTGCTTTGTCCCAGTCAGACCTGCCCAGAGAGCCCATCATCCAGAAGACCACTCCCTGCACCTGATCGGCATCACCCAGGTACTGCAAAAATGAGGTCATGGCCGAAAAGATGTAACTGACTGCGATTCCTGCCAAGATCATTGTCTCGGAGGAGATCCCCTTATACTTCGCCAGGCCCAGAACGACTAATGAGGCGATGAAGGTGAATATGAAGGCGTTGCCAATAATAAGGTATTCTCCGCCTACAAATCCTGCACCCACGATCATGGCCAAAGAAGCACCGAATCCCGCGGCAGACGATATCCCCAATGTAAAAGGACTGGCCAGGGGATTTTTTAAGATTCCCTGCATGACAGCTCCTGCTATGGCCAGGCCAATTCCGCCCACGATCGCCATGAAGATTCTGTGCAGCCTCAGCCCCCATACTATCTGCTCTGAAAACCAGTTGGTTTCAAATACTCCTGGAAAAAATTTTGCCCCAATGGTAGAGTAAACATCAAGGACACTTAATTCCGCCGAGCCCTGAGTGGCGGCATAGCCTCCCAGGAGAATTATACCCAGAAGGAGTGATATAAGAAAGAATATCTTTCTGCCAATAAACTTCTGATATTCAATCCTCAAATCGGAATTCGCATTCTTATTGGAGATCTCTGGTGTCATGCACGTTATCCTTCCTCTGCGAACCTCTTATCCTTTTTCGCCATGTACCAGCACAGTCGTTTTATCCAAGTCGACTGCTCTGTCCAACGTGAGTAGATCTACTTTTATCAATCCAGCTTCCCTGAACATGCTTGCCACCTTCTCAGGCTTCGCTCCGTTATAAAATGGCAGATTTCTGCCCACCCCTTCTCCAAAGTGATGGCTTGCGCAGTGGGATTTCATCTGAGGGATATCTGCTATGACTTTTCCTTGAAGGCGAACAACTCTTGCCCAATCTCTGGCCGCAGTTAGAGGATCGGCCAATGTCCAGATCACATGCCTGCTCACCACGGCATCAAAGGTGTTGTCCGGAAATGATAGTGTCTCCGCATCCTGTACCTCGAAATTCACCTTGATCTTTAGAGCTGCAGCTTTATCTTTTGCCTTTTGTATCTTGCTTTTTGCCCAGTCAACTCCGGTGACATCGTATCCCATCTCGGCGAGCAGCAACGCCAGAAAGCCGGTACCTGTGCCGATATCCAGAATCTTTAGTTCCTTGTTAGTGCCGAGCAATTGAGACATTCCCTTTCTCCACATCTCCTTCTCTGATGGAGAGTTTACCCCGTGGGCTGGTGCTGCATCATAATCGTGGCTGGGATTGTCCCAGAATGCTCTTATCTTCTCTTTAATTTCCGATTTATTTGGCTGCATATTTCATTCTCCCAAAAAACTGAAATGTTCATTCGCATTGCTGGCGTGGTAGAGGTTCTGCTGGTCCATGAAAAATTATTTACTTGGGCATGGGATATGCCCAAGTTCCTGTTATATCATGGCCAAAGAATTCTTCGAGATATTCCTGGTTCCACTCATCAGGATTGATGTCAGTAAACAGTTCCGGATGCATGCATTTGGCAAAATATGCATGGCCCACTACCCATCTTGGTCCATTTGAGATATCTCTATCTATGATGTACATATTGTTGTTCTTGATTGCTTTCATATCGAGAAATCCCGGGAAGATCCTCTTGTCTTTAAGCTCCTGCCACAATGCAGCCATATCTTCTTCGCTCTTTCCGGGACCGCTGTCCGTCCCTTGCATCATGTCCAGGAATATGAAATCCGGATTTTGAGTCAGCAACCACTCTGGCTCGATCTCATAAGATGAACTGGACCCAAGCGTGGATGCGATATTATTGGCCGCGCATCCATCAAAGATGTTTCCGCCAACCGGTGTGTAGGCGAACCACAGTTTTTGGTCGGCCTGGGATTCGTAATAGAATGTGGGATATTCTGATGATGGGATATCTTTAACACGATCTTCCACAATACCTTCGTGATCCTTTATCCAGCCGATCAGTTTCTCCGATCCTTCTCGTTCTCCCAATACATAGCCCAAGAGTCTTAAATCCGGGATTATGGATTTTCTATTGGTGGGACTGATGGCAATAACCGGGCATCCTTTGAGTTTCTCTGAAGTATCATTTGCAGTGGATGCCTTGCTGGCAGCAACCAATACCAGGTCGGATTGCATCTTCAGAATCAGCTCGTAATTAACCTCACCAGCATGAACTGCAACTTCCGGCCTATCGGCGAGCCCAAATTCCGCCATTCGCTCGTGAAAGGTCGTGTCAACGGCACAAATCTTATCTGTTGCTCCCATTGCTATCATGGGCTCAGTCGTGCGGTAATCCGCAGAAATGAAATGGTTAACCGGCAGTTTTACAGTTACTACTCTATTTCCGGCATCCTTAACCGTTATCGATTTTGCATTGTCGTCAATTAGGGCCTGGATTTGATCGATATCCTGAGCATCGACATTTCCATCATTATTCGCATCTGCAAACTCCGTTGTCTGCGCCTTGCCGCTAATAATTTCTTCTACATAAGCTAGGTCTTTTTCGTCAATGGTTTGATCCATATTGGCATTCCCGAATATCCTGAGCGTTTCATCTCCCCATACAGATGGAACTGCCCAGAGTAACAGGCATAAGAGCAATGCTAATTCTTTATGGGTTTGTTTCATCAAGATCACCTCATATGCATTATCCAATTCATATTGCTTCATTCGACATTTCTGCAAGATTTATCTTCTTGATATGTGAACTGATATGATAATTCGATTGAATTATCATACTATTTAATATTTATCCATCGAGTATGTTGATCATCAAACTTAGCACGGGAGGAGTTCTGTTTGAAGGAAGCAACCTGATGTAAAAAAATAGAAAGAAAATCACTCAATATTGAACCAGTGTCCCCTCTTCCTTGACTCTTTTTACGGCGAATCTGATGATGAATAGACTCAGTGGCAGAAGAATTAGGGCGAAAATTACCAATGTAGATATTTCCGGGAGCAAATCATGCAACGAATATCCCTGCAAGAGCGCATGTCTCATACCGCTCAGCGAATAGGTCATGGGAAAGAGATGAGAGATGCTCTGTAGCCACCAAGGCAATACTTCGATAGGAAAAAACACGCCTCCAAAGAGTTCTGATGTGCTCATGAACATCATATTGATGGGATCTCCTCTTTTAAAGATCATGATGAAGCTCGCCGCCAATATGCCGAGGCTGCTAAAACTCAGTATTGTTAGGATGAGAATGATTAATGCTCCTATTAAGTTGGCATTTGTCATGTTCACGCCCAAGAGAATGCCGACTATGAGATACAACAGAACTCTAATGGAGGCAAATATGAAGCTCCATAGTGATGAAAAGGTTATCACCGTAGCCGTATCGGTGGGGGTTACGAGCATGGCTTCTAAAGTTCCCATCATCTGTTCATCTCTTATGGTCTCGGAGAAGCCCCGCAGCGAGACCATTAGATATGTGGAAAAAGCTATGCCGATCAGTACAAAGGAGAAATAGTCTCCACCATAGGGTTCAAGATATTTGGCTCCCGCGGTTCCTACTAGCTTTGCAACGAAGTAATATGTCAATATATTAAATAGCATGAAGAATATTCGTAAAATAGACTCCAACCGATAGCTCATCTGCAGCATATAGCTGCGCTTTATGAAAGCGAAAGCCTTTCTCAAGATCACAATCCTCTCCCCCTCATGCCAAATCCGCCTGCGTGCCGAAAGCGCCTCTCTTTCATGAAGGACGATTTCGGTAGTTTTTCCTCTTCGAGCCTCCTGCCTGAGTAGAATGAGAAGACGTCGCTTAATGTGGAATCATTGCCCAGACCGCTTTTTAGCTCCTGAGGGCTGCCGGCAATCTTTATCTTTCCCTCGTCAAGAATAGCAATTCTATCGCAGAGCTGCTCGGCTTCGCCCAGGTTATGAGTGGATAAGAATATGGTCTTCTCTCGCTCTCTTACAATGTAATCGCTGATAAAGTCCCTGGCGTTCTGAGAAGCTTTTGGGTCCAAGCTCCTTGTCGGCTCATCCATGAAGAGAACCCGAGGGTCGTTGATCAGCCCTCTGGCTATGGCCAGCCGCTGCTTCATCCCGGCAGAATAGCTTAGAAAGGGGTCATCTGCTCTATTTTCCAGGTCGACGATATCCAGAATCTCTGACACTCTTTCACGGGCCTCGTGAGAATAATAGTTGTGAAGATTGGCAAAAAATTCTAGATTTTGTCGACCGGTAAGCCTCCAGTAGAAACTTCTTTCGTCTGTGGTGACATAGCCGATGGATTCTCTGACCTTTTTGCTCTCCTTTAATACATCATATCCATTCACCCTTGCTGTTCCCGCGCTCGGAAAAATCAAGGTGCATAATATTTTTATTAGTGTGGTCTTTCCGGCACCATTTGGTCCGAGCAAACCGAATACTTCACCCTCTCGTACCTTTAAATTGATCATTTCCAGGGATGTAATCTCATCTTTTTTGAGTGGACGAGTGACAAAATCGAGCAGTCCTCGATGTAATAAAAACTTCTTAGTTAGGTTATGAACCTCTATTGAATACATCCCTATGATACCACACCCATAGTTAATTTCCTTATGGATCGTTTCCGAATTGAGCATCTCATTGTAAGATTTTGCTGATACAAATATAATTTGTTCATAATACTTGATATTTTTGTAAGCAATATTTAAGACTTCTTCTCCTTGACGGCAAGTCATAAGAATGTCCGAAGAAGACCTCAGATTTACTTCCCCTCAAACATTAGGATTTTATCAAAGCATCAGAAGTGCATCGTAGTTGCCTTAGGTGAGAATAAATACTATGCAGGCAATGTAACAACCGGCAAAGGAAATATCAAGATCGGATCACCATTAATGGAACGCAAGAGAATGAAATACATGAGAATATTGTTTTGCATCTATATGCTGGTACTTGTGTCAGCATGTACTGGCGCTGGCATAGAGTCTTCACCCCAGCCCATGAACGAAAGCATGCCTTTGATTATTCATTATTCTTATGGTGCCTGTCATGCCGAATGGGGCAGGACGGATATCTGGATAGAATCAGATGGGTTTGGCCTCTACGAGAGTGGGAGTGGCAACCTTATTATTTTCGAAGATGGACAGAGGTTCGAGCAGGAAGAGTTCAGAAAGACGTTTGCACTAAATGAGACCGAATTGAAAGACCTTCTCGATAAACTTGGAAAAAGTGGATTCTATTCTCTCAATGATAGCTACTATAATCCCGAGGTAAGGGATGGCTCTTGCGAAAGTATTTCGATTACAAGAAACAATTCAACAAGTTCGGTGGGCGTAAGTAATTTCGCTGCACCGCAAGCTTACGAAAAAGCAGCCGAACTCATCAAAGGTATGGCAAAGAACAAGACTCATGTAATACCCTACAGCTCTAAAACTTTCGAATCTCTGATCGAGGATTTGAATGATAGCGACAGAGATGTCCGATCGGGTGCTGCATCGGCTCTTGGTGATTTTAGAGATGCAAGGGCAGTCGATTCATTGATCCGGGCACTGCATGATAGCGATCACTATGTCCGATGGAGGGCTGCATTGTCTCTGGGAGAGATTAATGATTCCAGAGCTGTCGGTCCATTGATCGAGGCACTCAATGATAGTGATCTCTATGTCCGAATGAACGCTGCCCTGGCTCTGGGCAATCTCAATGATAGCCGGGCCGTCGATCCGTTAATCCTGGCTCTTGGTGATCGCGACAGTGATTTGCGAGAAATTGCAGCCCAGTCCCTTGGCAATCTCAACGATAGCCGAGCTGTTGTCCCGCTGATCCAGGCACTCAAGGATGAAGATGAGTGGGTCCGAGAAATGGCCGCATTGGCTCTGGGCCATATCAAAGATCCAAGGGCAGTCGATCCACTGGTTCTGGCTCTCAATGACAGTGATTGGGATGTTCAAGAGATGGCATCATCGGCTCTGATCGACATAGGAGAGGCCGGTGCATTCATCTCGGCTCTCGAGGATGGCAACGCGAATGTCCGGGAATATGCTGCCGAGGCTCTTGTTGATCTCATAGATCCCAGGGCAGTTGGTCCTCTGATCCTGGCTCTCGGAGATGAGGACAGCGATGTCCGACAGCATGCAGTTCTCGCTCTGGGCAAGCTCAATGATAGCCGGGCTATCGATCCGCTGATCTTGGCACTCAAAGATGAGAACAGCTATGTCCGAGAGAATGCAGCCGTGGTTCTTGGTGAACTGGGAGACCAAAGAGCCTTTGATCCTCTGATTAAGGTCCTTAATGATAGTGATAGCGACGTACGGGAAGGTTCTGCTGCAGCTCTTGGCAATCTCAACGATAGCAGAGCCGTCGAGTCACTGGTCCTGGCTCTCAATGATAGCGAAAGCGACGTCAGATCGAGTGCTGCTCAGTCTCTCGGCCTTCTTCATGATGGCAGAGCCGTTGGCCCATTGATTCAGGCTCTCAATGACGGCGATTGGCAGGTCCGAAGTGAGAGCGCAAAATCTCTCGGGAAGCTCAACGACCCCAATGCAGTCGATTCACTGATTCGGGCTCTGAATGACAGCGACAGCGATGTCAGAATGAGTGCTGCCCAATCTCTCGGCAATCTCAGCGATAGCAGGGCCATAGGTCCATTGATCCTGGCACTCAATGACAGCTACTGGGATGTACAAACGATTGCGTCATCGGCTATCGTTGAGATAGATGGGATCGATCCATTGATCCTGGCTCTCAATGATAGCGATAGTGGTGTCAGATCAAGCGCAGCATCGGCTATCGGCGACCTTCACGATAGCAGAGCTGTTGTCCCACTGATCAAGGCACTCAATGATAGCAGCAGTTTTGTCAGATCGCGCGCAGCTTCTGCTCTTGGCGATCTTAACGATAGCCGAGCTGTCGACTCACTGATCCTGGCACTCAATGATAGCGATAGTGGTGTCAGATCAAGCGCAGCTTTTGCTCTTGGCGATCTTAACGATAGCCGAGCTGTCGACTCATTGATCCTGGCTCTCAATGATAGCGATTATGATGTTCAAAGGTTTGCTGCATCGGCTCTGGGAAATATCAAAGATGCCAGAGCCGTAGAACCATTGATCCTGGCTCTCCAGGACGGCTACAGCGGTGTGCGATCAAGTGTAGCTTTGGCTCTCGGAGAACTGAAAGATGGCAGGGCCGTAGAACCATTGATCCAGTCTCTCCAGGACAACTACAACGTGGTACGGTATGGTGCTGCTGTAGCCCTAGGAAAAATCAAAGACAGCAGGTCCGCTGGGCCATTGAAGCAGGCTCTTAATGATAGCGACGGTGATATCCGAGAGGCAGCCAGAAGGGCAATAGATGCCCTTGGCAATCTCACGGCAGAGAACGCTGAAGTTATCAGAAATATCTGAGCAGCACAATAATTACATATTACACGGAACCAATTTATACAAGTAGTCCTTTCAATGCTTATCGGTCTTTGATCAAGGAGGGATAGTTTGGCTGAGAAAGAGATGAGGAACTTTGCCCTGCGGGACAAGGATGGTAACGAGATCGGTGTCTTTACAGGGAAAGCACCGAGACAAGCTGCTTTGAAGGCTGCCAATCGTGGTCACACGGACATCAGACTTCGGGAGCGTGGCACAAAGAAGGTGCATATTTTTACCGGCGAGCGGGTACAAATAAAGAAACCAAAGAATGCTCCTGCATGGATGCCGGCTGAGATCTGGAAGCCCAAGGTCAAAAAGGTGGGTATGGAATATTTGGATAAGCCTGAGACAGATGTGGAAAGAATAGTGGTGGTCAAGCGTAGAAAGTAGCTATTTTCGTCTGTCTAAGGTCCGTTCAATTCACTTTTTTCTTTCAGGTCTCACGAATAATCAGTTCTCGCGAAGAGATCAACTTTAAAGAGAACGAGCCTCACAAAGAACAACGAACGCTCACCTTTTCCTCAAAACTATCCGATCTCCGCTGGACACGTGTTTGAATATCTCCAATCCCTGTGTGATCTTCCCGATATGGTTCACTGAAGAATATGGCTGGGTCTTACCAAAGAAGATGCAAAATGCCGGGCCTGGCGACCAGTAGCAAATATCACCAGCGGCTGCCGTGGGTGACGGATTCTCGTTGTCCATCTGCAAAGGCACATCGAAGTAAACCTCCTCACCCCAGAGGTTGGCTATACCCTCTATGGGAAGTGCATCAAAGAATGCCTCTCTTGTCTTGGGATTCCTTTCGTCCAGCTTTGCCATTGCTTTTCCCTTTCCCATAATCTCGATCTCCATGATTCTCATAAATTTCAACCTCCTTACTTTCGCCCCGCGCGGCAAATCTACTCATAGCCACTGGTACTACTACGATTTAGACCGCCCGGCCAGACTCTCTTTTGACTACTCCCGGCGGGCGGATCCATCCCCTCAATGATTGAAGATCTAATTTGATCTATCTTCTCTTCAGACGGACATGCAGTCTGTCCGAGTAATTGATGCCCAGGCTCAAAGCCAGATCCCAGGCCCTCCGGGCTTCCGGCATCGTGGGGTCTGTTCCGTAGGCCATAATCCAGGTCCTCTTTTTTTCCAGGGCGAGGACAATATCATGCAATAGTTCAGAGGTCCAGCACCAAGGAGCTTCGCCCAATACAAATTTGAGGTGGACATTCTTTTTCCCTGCCCAAAAGTTGAGATGGAAGTCCGATCCCCGCTTGGGGCTGACTACTGCGTAATGGATCTTTTCCAGGATATCTTGCGCAATGGGATTGGTGCCGTTGGTCTCAATGTGAATCTCCTTACCCTGGCCATGCAATGATATAATCAATTCCGACAGCTGCTCCATCTGCAGGGTAGGCTCTCCTCCGGTGATGACTACCATTCGGCTTGGGATGCACTTCATCACCTCTTCTATGGATAATTCCTGGCATGGCCGTTCGTCTGTATCGCATCCCTGGCAACGAAGATTGCAGCCGGCCAGCCGAACGAAGGTGGCAGGCCTTCCCATGGCCGGGCCCTCGCCCTGTATGGAATAGAATATCTCTATCAGGCGCATTCGCTATTTTCCTTATCTTAACTGAGATAAATATCCACTCCCCTCCCGTCTGATGCATATGATTTCCAGGATGCCAGATCTGATGGATTGGATCATCTCATCAATTATCTCGGATGGCAAGAACCAGGGTCATTCATTCTGTGGCCACTCTGGTCAATAAAAATCTCCTTGTAGTAGTAATGACAATTCAAGAATACAGGCTTTCGGAAAGGAAGGTCCAATAAATGATCATAAGAGATTTGGCAAATTGCAGATACTTTCGGGCGGCAGATAATACTCTTATCTGCGAGCTGCTTCACCCTGAGCGGGAGGGGCTGGATCTCCCCTACAGCATCGCTCATGCTGTCTTGCAGCCCGGCGCGGCATCCCTTCCTCATCGGCTGAAAACCTCTACAGAGATCTACTTTATCCTGGAGGGTGAGGGTAAGATGCACATCGACACCGAGATGGCCCTGGTTTCAGCCGGCCAGGCCGCCCTGATTCCGCCCGGCTCCCGGCAATATATTCAAAATACAGGAGACATTATTCTAAAATTCATTTGCATGGTCAGTCCCTCCTGGCGGGCAGAAGATGAAGAGATTTACGATAAAGAGATTGACGAGACTCACCAAATTGAGGCTTAAGGAAGGATGAAATTTGGGGGTGGCAATGGAAATGGATCAGCAAAACCGCGATGAAGTCCTGAGAAAAGAGGCGGCCCGTGTCATGGAAGAGCGAAAGCTCTGCGGGCTGGAAGGCCTGGTGGGAGGGCTACAGGCTGTAATTATCAACACCGAGAAGCATCTGCATAAATCTGCCGCAGAGGAGCTCATCAGATATAGCGGCCTTCAATTTCAAGAGGCATTTATGGATGGAGAGCACAAAACCTGCGTTCTCAAAGTCCCAGGCTCAGATAAGTCTCGCTCGGCAGACTTCCTCATTCGGTCCAGGCTGAAGGGCAGCAATCCGTTCAGCGAATTTAACACTGCCCCACAGGCCCGTGATTATCCTAATACTCGACTGGAGACCTTTGTCTTTGAGACCTATGATATCAAGAGGTACGTATCCCTGCAATCCCCGGCAAACATAAAATTCCAGAGCGAAATACTTGATTTTGGCAACTACTATTTTATCCAGACAATGCCTTCCCGGTTCACCGGAAACTCTCTGGGATTCATTGAATGGAAGGGCGATAGGGGTGTCTATTCCTCTCCAGAAAGCCACGGCGTTGACTGGAATATATCTGCAAAGCCTTCTGCTCTTGGCAATGTTCGCTGGCTGGACCACGCCGCCACCCGGGTAAGGGCTCAAGATCGTGATCCTGCCATACTGGAGTTCATGCGGCTTACCAACTACAATTTCGATTTCGCTATTTATGTGAAGAGTCTAAATTCCATCACCAATGTAGCCCGTCTCTCCTCTTCTGACTTTGCTATGGTCTTCACCTCCGGGATTACTCCTTTTGTCAGCCGGGAAGCCTCCGGGCCCACAGAGAAATTCATAAGCAACTTCGGCCCTCGTGTCCATCACATCGCCTTCCAAACGGAAGAAATTGATGCAACTGTAGAGGCTCTGCGAAAAGATAAAATGAAGTTCCTCCTCGATTTGGTTGGCTCTCCCGAAGAAGGCCTGAAGCAGATCTTCAGCCAGCCTTCCAGGAATACTCTCCTGGTCTTGGAGTATATTCATCGATACGGGGATTTTGATGGCTTCTTCACTAAATCGAATGTTACCAGCCTCACGGCCGCTACAGCAAAGCAGTGAACAGAAATAAATATATGCAATATAGGCTTAAGGAAAGCAAGGCTTTCGGAATATTTGCCTCGCATGAATGGCAAGGAATGGCTGATGAATTCCATAATGTTGAGGGAGCTTGCCAGGCTCATTTTATGTATAGCTACATGCCAGCTAGCCGGAGTCATAGGTTCGCAGTTCACGGCAGGGTCCGTTACCACCTGGTATACGACCCTTGATAAACCCTGGTTTACGCCGCCCGGGTCGATCATCTCTGCCGTGTGGATAATTCTCTTTGCTCTCATGGGCCTATCTCTCTTCTTGATCTGGCAAAAGGGGACAAGCAGCAATAACACCAAAATTGCTCTGGTCGTATTTGCTTTTCAGCTCCTGGTCAATATTCTCTGGTCCTACGCTTTTTTTGGTTTGCAGTCGCCCCTGGCCGCAATCGTAGTAATTGTGTTCCTCTGGCTTCTCATACTGCAATGCATCATCCGGTTTTGGTATATCAGCAAATATGCATCTCTGCTTCTTGTTCCTTACATATTCTGGGTGAGCTTTGCCACGTTTCTCAATTACACCCTCTGGAGGCTTAATTTGTGAATTTGCAGGATAAAATGATTCTATTGCTGCTCCTCATAATTTCAGTTGCGACTAATGCTGTCGCTGCCGATGCTTCTTTGGATCAAGTCTCGGATGATTTTATCAACGCCAATTCATCTTATAATAATTCATCTATCTCTTTTGTAAGCGAGAACAAAATATCCAGCGCTCCCGTGGACCTTACGCCGGGAAGCGGTTACTATTCATCCCATCCTTTCGCTATTGGCGGCGGAATTGGCAGCAGGACCGAGCTTTCTAATGCCAATTCAGCTACATCCATGAGTCACGAGGTTGGTTTTGCCCAGGATGTTTCCGGCAAGAGGGAATATACGGCCACTTCTCGCAGCATGCAGAGTGAATACGAAAACATAAACTATGCCACAACTCAGATGCAGATCGATGAAACCGTTACGAGCGGCAAGGTGCAAATCGGTGTGCTTTCCGGACGCGACGGCCATGCCTGGAAGAATCCGGCCATTGAGATCGAAGAGGAATATATTGGCACATATCATATAACCAAAAATTTTGCCATTAACAACAGCTACTCTACAAAGAGATCCTTTGATGGCTGGCTCTACTGCTGTGGGGAAAGCTATGATATTTATCCTGCCAAGCCGGTGCTCCTCAGCGCAGATGATGTATTTAATTGCAAAAGATGCAGTCAAAGATCTCCTGGAATCGGGGTGCAATAAATGCTCCTGGAACGGATTGTCTCTGCAGGCCTTGCTCATTACTCCTATCTGGTCGGCGACAAGAACCAGGCCCTGGTAATTGATCCCAGAAGGGATGTTGACGACTACATGAAAATGGCCTTCGGGGCAGGAATGAGTATTGCCTACGTTCTGGAGACGCACAGGAATGAGGACTATTTTGTAGGGTCGATGGAACTGGCTGCCCGGACGGGAGCGGAGGTCTGGCATGCCGACGGTCAGTGGGACTACCAATATGGTCGTGCCGTCACCGCCAGCCAGAGATGGAGGGTGGGCCGCCTGGAGGTCGAAGCCCTCGCTACGCCCGGCCACACCCCGGGAAGCATGAGCTATTTGCTGCGTGATCCGGCCGGCATTCCCTGGATTCTCTTTTGTGGGGATACTCTCTTTGCCGGAGAGGTGGGCAGAATCGATCTGCTGGGCAAAAATTTAGCTGAGGAGAATGCAGGACTGCTTTACGAGAGTCTCTTTTCCAGAATACTGCCGCTGGGAGATGAAGTCATCCTCTGCCCGGCGCACGGGTCAGGCTCGGTGTGTGGCGAGTCGATTGCCGAGCGTCTCTGGACGAGCATTGGCATTGAGAAAAAGCATAATGCACGATTGCAGGCCAAGAGCAAAGAGCAGTTTGTGGCTTCAATATTGCAGAGCCAGCCGGATCGGCCTCCTTACTTTCGCCGTATGGAAAAGGTGAATCTGGAAGGCAGGCCGCTTCTGGGGGTCCTGCCATCTTCCCGGCCCCTGGATGCCAGGAGCTTTTTTGACCTTTCTGAGACGCAGAATGCTCAGGTTCTGGATACGCGCCAGGAGCTGGCTTTTGCTGCCGCTCATGTTCCAGGCTCTCAATCCATCTGGCAAGATGGCCTGGCCAGCTTTGCCGGCTGGTTCCTCAGCTACGATCGGCCGATTCTTCTCGTGGGCGAAGGCAATTTGGTGGAGAGCATAGCAGTCATTCTCCTGCGCCTGGGGTTTGATGACATTGCCGGATTTCTGGCGGGTGGCATGCTCAGCTGGCACATGTTCGGACAGGAGTCGCAGTCCGTCAGAACCCAAACGGTGCAGGAGTTCTGCCGTCAGTTGGATGAAGGCGAGCCTTTATGGATTTTGGATGTCAGATTTGAGGGTGAGCTTGCAAGAGACGGCAGAATCGAGGGTGCGCAGCATATTCCCATCACTGCCATAAGAGAGAGGATGAATGAGGTGCCGCTGGACCGGGAGGTATCCATCTTCTGCGGAAGCGGCATGCGGTCCATGGTGGCGGCGAGCTATCTGAAGGCGCGGGGCTGGAAGAGACTGAACGTCATTTTAGGAGGCATGGCCGGCTGGAGATCGGTAAAGTGCCCGCTCAAGCGTTAGCCTTGGAAATGATGATAGTATAAGAATGAGAAGCTGATATTGGTCCTGCCCTGATTCAGCTCCTCGATTCCAAAAAAAAATTATCACTCTTTGCTTTACATGGCCAGCCTTATGGGCACAAGCACCTGGTCTATGACATAGACAATGCCGTTAGCATATCTCTCGGACCTCAGGACATTGGCGCTGCCCACCAGGCCCAGGTTTGCATCCACTGCCAGTGAGTCTCCCAGCATGGTCCTGGCGGAATTGATATCGGTCGCATTAAGCAGGCTCCTGGAATTCACCATATGGTAGGAGAGAAGGTTCACCATGCCTGTAGCATCTTTCTTGCTGATGGCATCAATGGCGGCTTTTGCTGCGTCAAAGGCGCTGTCGCTCGGGGCGAATACTGTAAATGGCCCTTCTGAGAGGCTCTCCATCCCCATGAGTCCCTGGCCGTTGAGTGTCTCTCTGAGGCCGGCGGAATCGATGGCTGCAGCGAACTTTTTGGCGCCCAGATCATTGGCAGCCTCAATCACACCAAGGCCCGAAGCCTTCTCTGGCAGCAGTACTCTGTCGATCACATAGATGGTGCCGTTGCCGTAGCTTCTAGACGCCGTTATGTTGGCTCCATTTACCTTCATGCCTTCTATGTTATCGATGGTTAGATTTTCTCCCTGCAATGTTCTTGCTGTGGAGAGCTCGGAGATGTTCTCAAAGCTGCCGTCGTTCCAGACGATATGATGGCCGAGCACTCTTTTCAGCTCGGTGGCGTTCTCATTGATGGCGTTCATATCAACCTGCGTGACCTCTGCAAATGCGTCATCACTGGGCGCGAAGATCACAAAGGAGCCGGAGCCGATTATGAGCACACCCTGGTTATTCAGAGTATCTGCCAGTCCCGACCCCTCAATCGCTGCAGCGAATTCGTTGAGGCCAAGCTCGCTTGCCGCATCCATTATGTTTGATTTTGCTGCTTCGCTATCTTGAGCAAAGCTAAAGCTCATACATAGCATTGCTACAAAGAATAGGCTCAAAATTATCCTAATTTTCCTGAACATCAATTTAACCTCCACTCTTTTCAACAGATAAGTGATAGCGGGCCTTGAAGATAAATTTATTGGAAAGCCATGCAGTTGTTATAGCTTCTGCTATCTATTCTGAGCCGAAGTGGCCTATATTGGTAGCACCCCATCTTGAAATCTTCTGCCAGAAAGGCAACCACCAAATCGATCCATTTTTCGGTTTTTGACAAGAAGCTGATCAGTTGATGCTCCGATCTCAGTTTATTTTTGACGAATACCCCGCAGCTTGCAACTTGTAAGTTATTACCGGTATTGAACTAACTGGTTGGCATTCCGTTCGCTACTTATGGTCTCGAAAAAGCCTTGCCACATCCATTTCAAACGAGTTAGCCTAAACGAAATTATTAGACTCACAAGATACCTTCATGTCCGTTGGGACACCCATGAGTGATGAAAATGCCCCCGGTTCAAAAGGGCATCTTCATATCAAAGACCAAGTACGATCCACTTCATCTCAGTCCGATAGCAAAAAGCAATTTTGTCGATCTGTTCGACGAGAGCCAAGCTAAGGTGATTCAATTGATTGCGTGGAATGCTGAACTTCCATAAGTATCGAATAACTATTCTTAGTCATCGGCCAGAAAAGAAAGGAGTAGCTTTATTACCATAGGGCGGAAATTACGTCGATATCCAAAGCAATAGGAGAGTCGATGAGCAGAACATTCGAGTATAACGTCTTTCTGAGCGCCAATCAGGCCGATAAGCTACCGGTTCGGACGCTGGCGGAACGGATTCGGGCGGCTTGGCAGAGTATTTGGTTCGGTGAAAGGATCATCCAGCCAGTGTATGGCATTTACTTGGCTATGGAGCGCGGGGTAGAAACGTCGCATACGCTCCTGCCCTACCTCTCTCTGGCGGCACTGGGATCAGATTGGGTATGGCTGGAAAGCAGAACCCTGCTCTTTCGCTATCCGGACAATGGCGGACTTCACTTCACTTAGCGAATTTTATAGCGTTCTTACAGAGGTTTAATATGTCTGAATTAAATCCAAAACTGAAGGTGACAAAACCCAAGAGAATTTTCGAAAAGTCACTACAGATTGATTACAGGCAACTTTTCAAAGCGCTCTCCAAAGGCATTGGCCACACCGCTTACGGCAAGTGGGAAGAACTCAGCACCGACGCAGGGGAGACTTTATCTGCCATAGGATTAGAAACAAAACCAGAAGAACTTGCATACATCCTCATCCAACGTTCCGTTATCAAGGCCATCTTTGAGTTAGTAGGTGAAAATTCCAGCCAACAACTGATCGACAACAAGAAAGCTTCCGATGTCTTGGCGGACCAATTTGATATTTCCATCTCAACCGGAGAGGCTCATATTGATCACAAGTTTTTCGACCGACCTGCGGAATTGCTTCTGGTTAAAGAGATTCAATCCCTCCTTCAGAAGTGGCTCGAATACCTCGATGTGAGCGAGCCAGCAGCAAAGGCAATTGCTGGCCGTCTACCGAGCTACTTTGTTTACGCACTCAATCAGGAATGGCGATGTAACGCGAACTACTACCGCCCGCTCATTGCTACGCTGGATACGCCCTTTGCTAAGGCTGGGGAGCGAGAGTGTGCGTGGAGAACTTATTCCGCGCTCCTACAGCGTCGAGTCCATGAAGGAATTTTCGACGAGCCGTTTAGCCTAAGCCAGATTTATGTTCCACTGAACGCATTTTACTTTGTGGATAAGTCTGCCAAAGAGTTGTCCGAAGAAATGACTTTCACTGGTAAGCAGCGCCGACGCATCGTTGTTTCTTTGCAAAAAGAGTTGGATCAATGGCTGCAGAATCCTAGCTCGCAGGATGCCATTCGGGTCATCAGCGGTGGCCCAGGCAGCGGAAAATCTTCATTCGCGCGCGTTTTCGCGGCAAAACTCTCGAATGATCCGAAACTTAAGGCGTTGTATATTCCATTACATTTGATCGACCCCTCCAAAGACTTAGTTGAGGAGGTTGGACGATTTGTTAGGGCTGAAGGAGTGCTGCCTCAGAATCCGTTAGATCCCGAGTCTCCTGAACCAAGCATGCTAATCATCTTCGATGGCCTTGACGAATTGGCCAGCCAAGGGAAAGCTGCGGCAGAGACTGCAAGAGCTTTTATTCGAGAGATAGATAGGACCGTCGAGAAGCGGAATCTTGAAAGCGTTAAGCTTCGCGTTCTGATTAGCGGCCGAGAATTAGTCGTGCAGGAGAATGAATCCGAATTTCGTCGGCCACATCAAATCCTCACTTTGCTTCCTTACTTTGTACCTCGACCGCCTGAACATAAGCGGCATTTTGTGCAAGATGGGGAGGAGTATGATGACCCAGAAAATTTGCTAAAATGCGATCTACGACAACAGTGGTGGAAGAACTACGGCGCTCTGACTGGCAAAGGATACAATAATCTGCCGTATGAGCTGGATCGAGACGACCTCGCTGAGGTTACCGCCCAACCACTGCTCAACTATCTAGTCGCGCTCAGCTTCACACGAGACAAGCTTGATTTCACCAAGGGCGTTAATCTGAACTCAATTTACGAGGATTTAGTCGCCGCGGTCCATGAACGTGGCTACGAAAAGCACCGGCCTTACGCACCCATTCGTCACATGAAGCTTGACGATTTCTCCCGCGTGCTTGAAGAGATTGGCTTGGCGGCCTGGCACGGAGATGGGCGAACGACTACGGTGCATGAAATCGAGAAACATTGTCGCGATAGCGGACTGGGTGTGTTGCTGGAAGCGTTTCAGGAGGGGGCCAAGGCAGGCGTTACGCGGCTGCTCGCAGCCTTTTTCTTTCGACAATATGGCCAACGCCCCAGCGGAGATCCTACATTTATATTCACTCACAAGAGTTTTGGCGAATATTTAACAGCGAGACGAATAGTTAGAGCTACCAAAAGAGTTATCCGTGAGTTGGAGAGCCGTGCCAATAATCCCGATGGAGGTTGGGACGAACGGGACGCGCTCAAGTACTGGGCGCAGATCTGTGGACCAAGTGCGATATCGCAATACCTTCATGACTTCCTTCTCAATGAAATTAGGCTTCAGCTCGTTCAGGACTTGGATCACTGGCAGGAGATGCTTGCAAAACTTTTCAGCTATATGTTGCGACATGGGATGCCAATGGAACAGCTTCAACTTGCATCATTTAGAGAAGCCCTCTTCCAATCCCGAAACGCCGAAGAAGCATTGCTAGCGGTCTTGAATGCATGTGCATACATAACTGGAAAAATCAGCGACATTGAGCATCCAGATAAAACAGCCTTCGGAGCGTGGTTAAAGAGAGTCCAGGGGCAAAGGGCAGAAGGCGAGTCGGTTTTGGTTGTAGAATGTTTGTCGCATTTAAAGCTAATAGGGGCGATTTTGCAAACCATTGATTTTGGGCAAGCAAATCTATGCTCGTCAGATCTCAGCAGAGCCAACCTCGTAGGAGCCAACCTAAACGGAGCCAATCTAAACAATGCTAATCTAAACGAAGCCAACCTCGTAGGAGCCAACCTAAACGAAGTCAACCTAAACGGGGCCAACCTTTATAAAGTCAATCTTGTAGGAGCAAACCTTGCAAATGGCTTCCTAGCAGGAGCCATACTTGTAGATGTGAAACTCGTAGAAGCCAATCTTGTAGGAGCAAACCTTATGGGAGCCAATCTTGATGGAGCAAACCTTGCAGGAGCCAACATTTACAGAGCCAAACTCGATGGAGCAAGCCTTGCAGGAGCCAATCTTGTAGGAGCAAACCTTGCAGGAGCCAATCTTGTAGGAGCAAACCTTACAGGAGCCAATCTTGATGGAGCAAACCTTGCAGGAGCCAACATTTACAGAGCCAAACTCGATGGAGACAACATCGAAGGAGTTAAACTATCTGCAAATATTGCGCAAGATGTTGAGAATGGCGGTAGGAAGCTAGTTAGGTCAGACGGCACTGGGAGAAGAAATTATGGAACGTGCCAGTAGGAGCTCAAGGTACTTAAACTTTACCGGTATAAAGCTCTACGTTGCTTGCTGCGCGGGTGCGCCGCCGCAATTTCACTGGCCAAGGCCGAAAAATTGAATACCGATCGTGTGCCAGGTATAGTTGTGAGACCAAGCCCCATCCTCTTCGCAGTTTTGCTCGTAATGCTTTCTTTCGCATTTCCAGCCTCTGCTCACGTACCCCTCATGGCCGGTGAAAATGACAACATCTCCTCAGCCATGTACATATCCGATCCGGGAAAGTCCTGGGCGGTTTACGGCTCTCTAGAGAAGGATCAGGTGCATTACTACAGCCTGGATCTGGAGGAGGGGGAGCGAATCTACCTATCGCTCTTCAAGTCGGCGGATGCAAAGGAAAATGATTTTCTTCCTGCTCTGCTGCTCCTGGGTCCGGGATTGAATGCGAG
Source organism: Methanothrix sp. (assembly GCA_963682135.1). Classification (GTDB taxonomy): domain Archaea; phylum Halobacteriota; class Methanosarcinia; order Methanotrichales; family Methanotrichaceae; genus Methanothrix. The sequence continues at coordinate 2,247,023 of OY821645.1, read as the reverse complement.
CGGTCTGCCGCCTGGGCAGTTGTCCCTGCCGGCGCAAGCATCCGACATGAAAATTCTGGCGGCAGAGAGTAAGGGTGCAGCCGATGCCGTCTACGAGCCATTCGGGCCCAGCAGTTTTAGAGAAGTCGCGGAGATAAACCTGACCGCTCCAAAATCAGCCCGCTACTATGCTGCAGTTTACAGCAATTTCGCTGGCAGTAATATTAATAATAGTGATATAAATAGTATTAACGGCACAAGCGTGAATCTCGGGCATTACGGATTGGTGGTGGGCTATCGGGAGGAGTTCGGCTTCCTGGAGAGGATTACCACACCTTTGCAGCTCATAGCCGTTTACCTCTGGGAGGGACAGAGCCTGGGGGTTATTCTCATTCCCTATCTGGTAGCAGAGATCCTGGCCCTCCTTATCTTCTGGCGTGGCTCCCGGCGCACCTCATTCTGCCTGGCCGGATCTCTGGCCGGATTTCTTTTCCTGGCCAGCAGCGCCTCCGTCTTCACCCAGATGGTCTTCAATCTCACCCGCGCTCCATTTGGGCCGGAGGTTTACATCACCTTTGCAATCGCCGCTTTGCATGCAATCCTGGGGGTAGTGACAATTCGTCTGGCGAGAGGCGAGGCTGGTCTGCTGCAAAGAGTCCTTCTGGCCGTCCTGGGAACTCTCGCCCTGCTGGTTGGATCAGGGCTGATCATGGGTCCCATCCTGGCTCTGGCAGCAAGCTTGCTGCCTTCCAGGAGCGGAAGCATCTTTGGCAGGTCTCCTGCCGGTGCGCAAGAGAATGATTGAGAATTATGCAAAATTTTTAAATAGAATTAAGAATATACTCCGAGCGGGGGAATGATGATGCACCAAAATATGGCAGTTTCTATTCTTATAACGCTGTCTTTGATTTAATCCAAAGTGACATTTACGTGACCAACTATGGCGGCAAGGCCAGCCAGGATTACGAACTGATGCTTAAAGCTACCGACATTGATTCGAAGCTGGTGGCAGACAAGCGGTGGAGCAATACCGGCATAATTGCACCCGACGAGACGGTCATAAAGAGCGTCAACCTCACCGTCCCGGACAGGTACAACTATGTGGTGGACGTTCTCATCTGGAGCAATTCCACAATAGTCGGCCAGGGGCAGGACTATGTGCAGCTCAATGCAACCACAATGCTCGGTGACAGGGAGCGTCTGGCTGCCAGAGGAACAAGGACGGGAGCATTCGTCAATGAGGCGGAGGCGGCTGCTGAACCGGCAGAGATGAGCGTCGGCAGATTCGAAAACGCCACAATGTCAAGGGAGGCCACAAGAGAGGAGCCCGGCTTCCCGGCGCTGACGGCTCTGGTCATGATAGGTATGACGGCAATTGCCATGCGAAAGAGGCGAGAGTAAGATATTCCCGGATTTTTTATTTTCATATTTTTTAGTCCCCCAGAAAGTCATCGAGCGACGCATTCTTCCTATTTTGCACCAGCCGCAGTCCCGCTGACTCCTGATCTCTTCTGGGCATGTGCCTCTTAAATGCCGCCGGATTCTTTCTCTCTGGACAGTACTGGCTGTCGTAGTAGATCTGCCAGAGGCCCTCCACATTGGACACATCCTCAAAGGCCCCATCCTCGCTTGGTCCATCCGGGCTGCAATGCAGGGCGCCCTTCAGCTTCTCCAGAGACATGGCCATTCCCCCGCCATGATCCCGCCAGATTTTGCCATCCCGGCAAAGAGAGATCCAGCTCTCCCTGCCGTTTCCTAGTACTATTATCGTTCCGGCGTTTCTGCGGGCAAAGTAATCGCAGATGTGCTCACCTATTTGGTTCCTGGGCTTGAAAAAGCCGTAAAGAACCGATGTGCCAAGAGAAGAAAGCCTCACAAATGCCTTCATCCTGTGCACTTCGCCCATTACGGCGTAGACCATCTTCTTTATGCGGACGACTTCGTGATCTTGGGAGATGTCCACCTCTTCGCACCGAAGGTTTTTCGCCCGGTCAAGAAGCCTCTCATTGCATTCCTCATGCATGGAGAGGTAGTAGCAGAAGTTATCCGGAATCCTCAAGCCTGCCACATCTCCAGAGTGGTGTCTCTCCAGCCATTGATCTTCAGAAAGGGCGCAGCTCTCTTAATTCGTATTCCCATGGCCGCCAGCTCGGCTTTGCCAACGATCGGCTGTCTTTTGCGAAGGGCAACGATCCTTTGCGCGCTCTTGGGGCCGATGCCCGGCACTCTGAGAAGTTCCTGTATTGTTGCCGTATTTGGGTCCAGAGGTCTATCCATAGACTCTCTGGCGATGGCCATCTTGGGATCATTGTTGCAGAGAAAGCCATTCTCATCAAAGGCATGGCAGATCTCATCGGCCTGGAAGTGGTAAATCCGATATAGCCAGTCCATCTGATAGAGGCGGTGCTCTCTCCAGAGCGGCTGGCCCGTTTTATCTTCAAAGGGTGTTCCCTGCTGGGGAGAGAAAGCGCTGTAGTAGGCCCTCTTCACCCCAATTTCCCCGTACTCGTAAATGACTCTCTGGAAGATCTCCTCATCGCTCTCCCCGCAGGCTCCTACAACAAGCTGAGTGGTCTGGCCGGCAGGCAGAATGGATTTGGATTTCCCAGCGCCTCTTAGAATATCACGGATGTATCTCTGCCTTTGCAGGATATCGTTCTCATAATTCTTGGTGGCACAGATCTCATTCATGTGCGAGGCAGATGCCGCCTCCAGATTGATGCTGACCCTATCCGCCAGCTCACTGGCTTCCTGGATGTGCGCGCGGGCGGATCCAGGCAGCACCTTGAGGTGAATGTATCCGCCAAAAGCGTACTTCTGGCGCAATAGCCGCACGGTCTCCAGCATCTTTTCTGTGATGTGATCCTCATCCCGGCCGGCTCCTGAGGAGAGAAAGAGCCCTTCGATAAAATTCGACCGGTAAAGGGAATGGGTGATCCCGGCCAGCTCCTCCGGAGTATAGGAGAAGGCTCTGGACTTGTTGCTGCAGCTGGCGGCATTGGTGCAGTAGCTGCATTGATGAGTGCAATGGTTGGTGTAAAGCGTCTTGAAGAGGCTGACGCATCTGCCATCCTGGGTGAAAGCATGGCATATTCCGGGCAGAGGCGTCTCGCGTGGTGAAAAGGTGGACGCGCAAACATCATGGCGCGTGCCCTCTCCCAGGCTATTAAGCTTCTCGGGACTTACTCCTGCCACGCCTGCAGCGGATGGACCTTGAAGGGGTCCTGATGAGTCGAATCTGCACTCTTCAGCCAGGTGGGCGATCTTCTCCAGGGTGACCATTGCAGTTATGCAGGAACTAATGGATTATAACCGATATGCAAGCGGAGCGAAAGTAATCTCCTCGAAATCCTTTTCATGTATCAAATGAATTCCTTACGACAGATCTTCTCGAAGGTGACGATAAATGCCCGAAGAAATCTTTAAGATGCCCCGCATGGGAAAAGCGGAATACGACGGTCTGGTTGAGGAGCAATATGTCTGCCGCATTGCTTTCAAGGGGCAGAAGCATCCTTACATTGCTCCATTTATTTATGTCTTTGATGGCAGGTTTATGTACTTCCTATCCACCAACTACGGCAAAAAGGTGCAGCATTTTCGGGACAATCCCTTCGTGACCGTGGAGATAGAGCACTACTCTCCAGATCTTTCCGCTTTCAGTTTTGTGGCTCTGCCCGGGCGGCTGGTGCAGGTGGAAGACGCCGGTCAAAAAAGGGCGGTGCGAGAGATGTTTGTGCACCTGATCAAGAGCAAATCCCTCTCCTCCAATGTCCTCTCTGCTCTGGGCCATTCGCCCCAGGAGCCGGTGGAGGCCCTGCTCCTGGATGAGAAAAGCTCCGTCTGGAAGCTGGTGGGCGTTAAGTTAGACGAGATTTTAGGGCTGAAGAGTCATAGCCTTTAGCTTCTGGCTAAAAAAATTGCTGCCGGCTTTCCTCCCGGATTTCCAGGAGTCATCCCGGCAGTCCACCGTTGGTATCCTTTCCTTGGCTAAGAGCGTCCTCTCTTGATAGACCTGGACATAACGCGCCGCCTGATCGTCGGCTTGTAGGCCGGGGCCGCTTCTCCTTCCTTGAGCCTCATCTCTTCAGTCTCTTCTTCCTTCTCGCCAGGGACTCTCTTGATAACTCGCATGCAGAAGCTGCCATCTTCGTCGATCTCAATGCCATGAATCTCTCGCTCGAAGCCGGGGAACTTGCCATTGAACTTCTCCAGCGTCAGCAAGAATTTTATCTGAGGATTGCCTTTTTCCAGGACCTCTCCGGGCATCAATATGGGTATTCCCGGAGGATAGGGCACAAGCATATGCCCGGCAATCCGATTTTTCTGTTTTTCAATCTTAGAGATCTTGACTTTCTCCGTCTGATCCCGGATCAGCTTCTGGTAGGTCTCAGCCGATGAGTACTTGGCAGGAGGAATGACATTGCAGGCATCGTTGAGCAGCTCTGGCAGTCTGTTGTCTTTCATCCATGTGTGCATATCCAGGCAAAGCTGTTTTAGCGATATTTTCGGCTGGCCGTCAGCATCCCTGCCATATTCCTCCGGATACTTTTCCGCAAGCTCCGGCAGGACATCCGCCACGCTGGCATCGCCATCGTACAGACGCTTGAACTCGAGCAGTGCCTCAAGCAGCGTGCCCCACTTGCCTTTGCTCGTTCCCACAGAGAAGAGCACCAGCACAGTGTAGTCTCCTGTTCGGGCGATCTCAATGCGACGAGAATCCAGGAAGTGGGTCAGGATGGTGCCTGGAATGCCAAAGTGTTCATCCATCTTTCCCTTTGCATTTATGCCCGGACAGAGGATGGTCACCTTTGTGGGATCGAGCATGCAATAGTTATCATTGGATAGGTCTCCATGCTTGAACCCGTGCCAGTAGTCGTTGGACTTGAGCGTCCAGCAAGATGCCTCATTGGCCAACAGCTCGTCAGGCGCATCCACAAAATCGTAAGGTTCATCTGGATTCTCAGGATCGATAACCTTCTCTGGCTGGTAGCAGTCAAAGAACCATTTATTCTTCTCATCGCTCTCCTCAATGTTCTCCTTAATGCGTTTGCCAACAGATGCGATGGCCTTTCTCAGGCCAATGGCATCCAGGAGGGTCTCGTTCATCATTGTGCGACCAGCAGGCTCATCCATCATAGAAGTGGCCACATCTATGGAGGCGATCATGGGATAGAAGGGTGATGTGGTGCCGTGCATCATAAATGCCTCATTGAACTGGTCTTTTTCCAGATTGGGATTCTTCTTATTGACCTTTATGTGGATCATGGATGCCATGGAAAAGGCGGGTAGCATCTTGTGGGTCGACTGCACAGCGAATAAGGTGGTCGCGTCCAGCTCATTCTTCAGGCCCATGGCAAATCTGCCTTCATAGATGGGATGAAACTTCGCATAGGCGTACCAGGCCTCGTCGAAGTGAATTCGGGCGACGCTCCTCGATAGCAGATGCACCACGGCATTGGCATCATAACAAAAACCGTCATAGGTACAGTTGGTCACAACGCCATAGGAAGGATGAGATGAGACGGCACCCATCTTAAGATCGCTCTTGTCTATTAGCTCCTTTATATGCTGCTGCTCAAAGTATCGCAGCGCTATGGGCCCGATCATGCCATAGCTGTTGCGGGTCGGCTTGAGGTAAACGGCCCTCGCTCGGCTCAGGGTCAGGCCGTGGTTGAGCGACTTGTGACAGTTGCGATCGGCTACAATCATCTCCTCAGCGCCTATAGCTCCCTGGCATACTATCCTGTTTGAAGCTGATGATCCGCCCAGGACGTAAAAGGTCCAATCGGCACCAAAGATACGGGCTGCATTGCATTCCGACTCGTTTGACGGTCCAATATGTTCCAGCCAATCACCCATCTGGGCAGTGGAGATCCCTATGTCCGCCCGCATGATGTTCTCGCCAAAGAACTTATGAAACTGCAGGCCCACCGGATGCTTGAGGTAGGCTACCCCGCCCATATGGCCGGGAGCATCCCAACTATAAGCGGCATCTTCGGTAAACTTCTTCAGCTCTCCGAAGTAGGGAGGAAGAAGCTGCTCATAGTAACGTCTTGCGGCAAAATCAACCCGGCCGGCGATAAAGTCCGAGGTGTCCTGGACCAGGTAGATGTACTCATGCACCTCATTTATGATTTCCAGAGGAATGTCTCTCAATTGTGTTTTATCGGCTGTCAGAAATATCGGGACCTTTTTGTCCATCGCTCTGATGACCCGGATGATATCCACCGCATTGATGGTTTTCATGGCATCCGTCGCAGCCTGTTGTCTTGCCCGCATCCTTGCCTGCTGTTTAATCTCTTCATCGCTGGGTATGTCCGCATCCAGTATGATGCACCCGAATCCATGATAGGAGTTGACCAGGCTCAGGCCATCGCTCGCGGTGCTGGCCAGAAGAGTCGGGTACCCCAGGCCCTTGATTGCTTCCTCTAATCGGCTCATGGCCAGAAGTGTGGCTGATTTCAGATCCTCCATCTTGCCGGAGATGATCAGAATCGAGAGTTTATGTGACAATGTCCAACACCTTCCATTAATCTTCCTGAGCCTTCCTCGGCTTCCTGTGACCTGCTTTCTGACAGGTCTGATTCTCCTTAATATATTCCAGCTCCGTGCCTGCCACCACTTGTGCAGTCTTATCGACGTATTGGACACATCCGATCTCCTGGAGCTCTTGATACTGATATATCCTGGGACCATACTGGTATCCCACATTGGCCAGCCAATCCTTGGGGTAGCCTACCTTGCTGCTCTCTACGACCCCGTTCTGAACATCATTGACCAGACCGTTGCTGTACTTTACAATCAGTGAATCTGAGAGCTTCCACCAGTCATGGATGACGGACAGGGCGTTTCTGGTGCTGTAGTCAGTTAAAAACTTGCAGCACTCCTCGATTCCCTGAGAATGGTAGATCGCACCGGCCTTTTCTTCAATCTCTCTTTGTTTGTGCAGCTCCTCTATCTCAATCCTGCTCTGTTCCATCTGTATGTCCTTGATCATGTGACAGTAACGAAGCATTGCCCAGTTGGTTGTGAAATTGAAGGCCCACCAGGCAGAGTTTCTGTCGAAAAGGGATCTCTTTCCGCAATTCAGCTCTGGGGGAAGAGAGTTTGCTCCCCCATAGATGGGCATGTAACAGGTCTCAGAAGGCTGGGCAAATCCAAACCAGCACACGCCTCCCAGCGGATCGGGAAGCTGGCTTCGTCCTTGGGTGATGTAGCTGTAAGCGCAAAATATTGGAGATACTGGCCTATGCCATGCACCAGGCTTGATCTCTCCTGCGGAGAAAAGATCATGTGAATCGAATTGGCCGTCATCCCGGTAAGGGTTGCCATAGGGGCCTGCTGCCGGGCCAGTGGTAAGATCATAGACAGTGCCTTCGTAATGGTCTCTGAAGATCTGGAAGGTATCTCTGGTTTTCAGCTTTCGGTCGGGCACCAATGAGAATGGATATTCACGTGACCAGGTGTCCTTGACATAGGGGCTGAAATTGCGAGATGGAGCCAGACGACGATAAACGCTCCACAGGCGGGCCAGAGAATAGTAGGGGTGGGCATACTCACCAGTGGAGAAGGTCTTCAGCCAGTCAAGCATGCCGATTCCATCCCACCATTCGAGGGTTAGAGCTACATCATGAAGATTGTCGGAATAGATCATATTGTTTTTGTCATCACAATCAATTTCTCTAATCCTGAATGTGTTTGAAGCCGCAAAGACTTCGCCGTCCGGTACTTTCTTCGCAACCCATAGACCTTTGCAGCCATCCAGGGTGCAGCTGCACATCTCCAGGACCCAGGCCTCCTTGGTATCAGCAAAAATGAGAGTCTCGCCTGTGCCATATACTCCGTATTTGTCTATCAGTTCTCCTACCTGCTCGACAGCTTGCCTGGCCCCGGTACACCTTTCCAGAGCAATGTTGGAGAGTTCAGAGCTGTAGAAGATGCGCTCTCCCGGAGAATAATCAGCCGTCATCTTGGCAAAGTCGGTGCACTCTGAGCACATGAGCTGGTGTTCATTAATTATGCCATAGCTTCCCGTGAGGTAGCCGTAAGTCTTCTCGACCTCGTCGATGTATGATACCTGTGATGAGCCGGCCTTACCCCCGCCGGACTGATCGTCTGATCCTGAATTAGGATCGTATTGGACCGCACGCTTGGCATCTTTTTTGTGGGTGGCAGCAGGAATGTAAACCAGCTTGTTTCCCTCATCTGTTAACTCATGTCCGGTAATGCCGGGACCGAATCCATCGTTGGTATGCCCGGCGAACATCGAGCCATCAGCGCTTGCTCCCGGAGTTACCGCGAATATTGTACATCCGTGATTTCTCTCTCGTTGCTGTCGATTATCTCTAGCCATGAGCCAGGCATAGTGCATTATTATAGATATATTTTTTGGATTAGTTATCTAGACTTACTAGATTAGTGGATTTAGTTTATCCTGCCGATGTTTTTGGAATTTATAAATTAATTGCCGCAATACCATGATTTTATTTGAAATTGTTTATCTACCTGTGTGCAAAAAAATTGTTGAAATAGAATTGGCATCAGGTGGAAATTCGTGCGATATGGCGATTGAATTTTAGGTGACGATAGTTCGCGGCGCATTCTCGCGGGCGAACAGTTCGCTGCCGAGACAACAGATAACGCTTTGCAGCTCCTCAAAGAAGCTAAATATAATAAATCCACAAGTGTATATAGCGTCCAAACATTCTGGACTCTACAAAAAAATCAATGGAATTGAGAGCCGAATATAAATAATAGCCGTGGATATAGCAGTAAACAAGAACAAAGTACAGGGGAGACAATCGGATCATGGGTTGCTTTGAAGACTACATGCAGTTTCGCGACGAGGTGGAAGAGGCCAAAGAGAAGATCCGAGATCATGAGCAAGCAAGGAATGCCGGCAAAGAGAAGATCATCCTGGGAATGAAGAAAACACCGCCGAGCGTGACCACTCCCGCCAATGAATTGGCGGGCATCTAGGCTGATGCCAAAGACTGTAGCCCCAGTCTTGCGATGTTAAGAGCAGCATTGAGATCTCTATCTATCGATAATCCACAATAGGGACAATTATGGACTCGGATAGATAGATCCTTTTTGACTATTTGACCACAGCTTGAGCAGATCTGAGATGTATTTGCAGGATTAACCAATACTACTTTCCTACCAGCATCTTCCGCTTTGTATGAAGTATATTGTACCAGTTTATTCCAAGCAGCATCCAATATGCTCTTCGCTAGGTTGTGATTATGAACCATTTTGGTTATATTCAGGTCTTCAAATGCTATTATTCCATATTTGTTGATCCATTCTAGGCTCAGTTGTTGGGCAAAGTTCTCTCTATGATTGGTTACCCTTTCGTGCAGATGACTTACTATTTTGCTTGCTTTCCTTCTCTTAGCAGATCCTTTTGGCAGCTTGTCACGTTTGCTTTGAGCCTTCTTGAGTCTTTCTTCATCAGCTAGAAGGAATTTAGGATTCTCGATGAACTCGCCATTGGAAAGCACAGCGAAGTTCTTGATACCCATGTCCACGCCGACCATCTCATCAGAGGGTTGCAGAATGTGATTTTGGGCATCTTCAACCAGGAAAGACACATACCATTTTTTGGTTGATGATCTTCGGATGGTCAGTCTCTTAACGCATCCATCAACGGGGCGATGCAACTTGAATTTGATATCACCAATCTTGGATAACCAAATCACGTTGCCGTCTATGTAGAAGCCACTCTGTGGATAACTGATGCTATCGTATCTGTTCTTTCCCTTGAAGCGAGGATAACCAACTTCTTCTTCGCCAGATTGAACCCGTTTGAAGAAGGCTCTGAATGCGAGGTTAACCCTCTGAACCACGTCCTGCAATACCTGAGAATGAACGGTTTTCAGTTCCTGCTTCATCTCTTTCCAGATCGGTAGCATCCTCTTGGATTCAAAGTAGCTTACAGACTTCCCATCTTGTTCAAAGGCATTCTTTCGCATAGCCAACGTTTCGTTATAGACCCATCGGCAAAGCTCTAGTTGCTCATTCAGCTTGGTTACTTGAGCTTTTGTTGGCTTGAGTCTATATCGAAACACTCTCAATGGTTTTCTTCACCTTTCTGCTTTGCTATTTGTTCAATTAGTTTACATATCTTTCGATAGGTACGGGCTGTATCCCGCCTTTGAAAAAGCGGGGATTAGCCCTGATTCCGTCCTAAATTCAAAGCTTGAGCAAAGGTAGCTTCTCAAGCCATATTATGGTTTTATTATTTTGAGTACCCCGCAGCTCTGCTGCGCCTGGGTGCGCCGCCGGTTGACTTCGGCCTCGCTGTACCAGGGATGATTGGAACGCGTCCCGTCTAATGCAGCTAACTCTTGCCATTACACGCTTAATCCACGCAAATTTGCATATTGCTGTCGTAGACCTTTTCCCTCGACAATTCGGTCACATTGCCATCTCTTGTAACGAGATAATCGATGGCATAATATGGATGCGAGCCACAGCCGCATATTTCGCTGTCGAATAGATGGACCATGTAGCCGCCTTCAGTTTCTTTTGCGTATGTCGGCGTTATGGATGGCGATACCGGGAAATAATCCTCCGGGACGGATGTATCATATCTCGGCAGTGAGCTTGTCAGTGCTACGGCGAAAGCCAGTGCCTCCTCTTTAGTCTCGACCGGCGCAAATATCGACCGGAAATCCTCAATGCTCTCTATCAACTTGAATTCTTCGCCCTGCTTGGCAATATATCTCCGGAACAACGGCATCATGCAGCCTTCCCGGACGATGCCCTCTTGAGAATTGTAGTCTTCGCTTAGAAAGAGGCATTCGACTATAGGCAATTGGGGTGAGAGATTTTCGAAAGTCTGAGAAGCGTTAATGATCTTCATGCAGCTGAACCTCTGATCGATGCTTGATGCCATTGTTCCGGGCAACAGCATGCAGGTGCAAATGAGGGCGAAAAGCCCAATTGGGATAAATCTGTGCGGACACATGGAAATCACCGGACTATGGTAACCAAAATGGTCGCATTAATAATGAATGTTTCGTCTGAGGCAGGAATAGAAATAACGGGTTGGAATGTGCGAGCTATAGCGACAATCCCATTTCCTGGGCCCTCTCCAGTTCTCCTGACATCTTTTTGATCTCTCCCTTCTCGTAGGCCTGGGCGAGCAGGCTTCCTGCATTTACCATGCCCAGATAGTCGAAAGACATGGCAAACATCTGCAGAAGCGGCCCGCAGCATGCCGCCCCTTCTTCGGATGGAGTAACCACCATTCCTTTCTTGCCCGCTAGTTTGCGGCTGGCGATATAGGGCCGCAGCCTATCGATAAGAAGCTTCATCTTGGCGGTGGGCCCGTACCAGTAGATGGGCGTTGCGAAGATGATGAGGTCGGCTCCTTCCAGCCGGGCATAGATCTCACTCATTGCGTCCGAGAGAACGCAGGTGTAGCCGGACGATGCCCTTTTGCAGCCCCGACAGTCCAAGCAGGGCAGAATCTCGTAATCATAGAGGCGCATCTTTTCTGCAATGTGGCCCTTCAACTCCGCGCCCTTGAGCATTTCATCTACAAGAATCTCGGTATTGCCACCTCTTCTGGGACTTCCCAGCACTGCTAAAACCTTCATCCTTTCTCCTCTTGCTCAGTTTCTCAAGTTTTGCTTTTTCCTATTTGTACCAGTCAAGGCTATCGTCCACGAATCGGATAAATGATATGAAGAAGTCCTTCGCATCCTGATTCAGACCGGTCTTGAGGATCATTTCTTCCGCCTTACCAGCATGCTCTCTTGAGATTGACTTGGCCTCATCAAGAGCCCCGCACTCCCTGATCAGATTCTGCACATACTCGATCTCCGCACCCTCAAGGATTCTGCCTTCCTGCATGATTGCAGCCAGACGCTTCTCCTTCTGCAAAGCCAGGATGACATGCAGAGGCTTCTTTCTCTTACCGATATCCCCACAGGGGACTCTCCCGTACTGCTCCTCAGTGGCAAAGGTATCGATGATATCATCTTGAATATCGAAGGCGAATCCTATATGCCTGGCAACTTCAAGAAGAAGCTCCAGATCCTTTTTGGAAGCCGATGCTAACACTCCCCCGACAAGCATCGATGCCTTGAAGAGAGAGGCAGCTCTTCTGGCAGCCATGACCTCCCACTCCTTGACATCCGGCTCCTTGTACTCGAAGAGCATGTCCAGGATCTGGCTCTCGTTGACGGCCTGAAACTCTGTAGCCAGCAGTTTTGTAGCATCTACAATCTTATTTTGCTCAAAGCCAGATTTCAAAAGGCACTCTATGGCCAGCGCATAAAGAATATTTCCGGCAAACATGGCAGATGCGACGCCAAAGCGCTCATCAAATCCCTTGGCGATAGTTTTATGCAACGTCTCTGCGCCTCTTCTCCTATCTTCTTCATCCACTATATCGTCATGTATGAGGATGCTGTGCCGATAGAGTTCAATAGCGGAGCACACTCTGACGATTCGCTCGTCAATGTTGCCGGCGAAGCCCTGGTAGACAATGAGTGTGCTGCATGCGGACAGTCTTCTTCCGCCTCTAAGCACAAACTCACAGGTGGCATCATAAACATCACCCAGGAAAGGATGGTACTTTTGGCCGTCTATTACCATCTCGTCCAATCGTCTCTTGAGGTCTTCTTCTATAATTGTCCCATAGCGATCGAGCACATCAGTGTAGTCCATTTTTTCTTTTCGCCTCCGCTTTGCATCAGACTCATCAGCATGCATCCATCGATTCTTCATCCGATTCTCATAGTGCCTATAACCGCTCAATCAGGTTAAAGACACCCAGTCTCCAGAGCAATTTTGGATTCTGCTTAAAAAGAACGCTTAGCAGGCCTCTTGTATTCATGCTGGCGACATCCTTTCCATACAGCGATCCTATCAGATGGTTCAGATCATCATCTGTGAGCTTCAGGAAGAATTCTTTAGCACGATAGCGTTTCTTTATTTGCTTGCCGATGGATGATCTCCACCGATCCTCATATTCTCTTAGAGCAGTGGTACTTACATCCCCCGAAGATACTGCCTTGCCCGCAGTCTCCCCTGCCATTACTCCCGCCCTTATGGCATTTATGATCCCGCCACCTGTGAGCGGATCAGATTGATGGGCAGCATCGCCAACCAGCATTATGCCGTCGGAAGTCGTACTATCCATTGGGCCGGAGGTAGGAATTCCTCCTGCTACCATCTGCAAGATCTTGGCCCCCGGCATCCTGCCACGCATGAATCTCTCCAGCAGCATTAAGGGCTCGCCAGGGCCGGATTGGGAGCCCTGTATGCCGATGCCCACGTTAGCAAGTCCGCCCCCTTTGGGAAAGATCCATACGTAGCCTCCCGGAGCCATTATATTTCCGAAAAAGAACTGACAGTATTCCTGGTCGATGCTATCATCCAAAACCAGATACTGCGCACAAACCATTATGTCCTCCGCTTTTAGCCTGGCACCTATTCCCGTCCATCTGGCTACTTTAGATTCGACGCCATCCGCGCCTATGATCAGAGGCGCTTCGATCTGAAGTGGGTCGCCCTGACAGATGGCAGATACTCTCCATAGACCGTCTTTCCTGATCAATCCCATTGCCCGGGTCTTGACCAGGACATTGGCACCTGCGCTGGCTGCCTGGAGGGCAAGGCCTCTGTCAAAGTTTTTCCTCTCCAGAATGTATCCACCGCCAACACCATTGCATTCCACAGTCATGGACACATTATCGTTATTGGGTGAGTGCATCCTGACCCCATTTACCTCTGTTGATATCCAGTCGGGCTGCACCTTGATCAATCCCTTCAGTTCCGATCTGATGCTCACTCCCTCGGCGCATCTGATAGGCTCTCCTATCTCCTGCCGCTTTTCCAAAAGAACAACATTCAGGCCCGATTCTGCCGCGGCCTTGGCAGCCATAGATCCCCCTGGGCCCGCTCCTATTACAACGACATCGGATTTCATTCTATTTGCATCATTTTAGCAAGTGCTTTCTCCAGTTTCTTTTGCGTCTTGGCATTGGGCGCTAGCAGAATGTCCAGGTCATCTTGAATTCTTATATAACTTTCCTCTGAAGCCGGGCAATCCTCATAGATCTCGACACCCTCAAGTCCAATTTGGCCCGGGCTGAGAAATGGGCTGCATCTGCATACCATTGGCCTTGCTTGATATATCTTGCATCCCTTCTGGTCCGCGTCGTAAAATCGGCAGGGAGCTACCGCCTTGAAGGCCAAGAGGTCGGGCTCACAGGGGTGAGGGATGGTATATTCTCTTATCACTTCCTCCTCGGAAGTATTAAAAAAGCTCGCTAATCTGCGAATATCTTTAGGATAAATATCAATGGGTTCGGCTACCTGGCAGCAATGGCCGCAGCGTCGGCATTGGAAATCAACCTGAATCTGGATGCGCAGATAATCATAGGGATCTAGTGGCATATTTTTCGGTAATACCTCATCCGAACTTAAACATGGGGATATCAGACTCTCTCATTGGCGAATTTAAGGCACTCTTTGAAATCCATTAATATTTAGAGCTTTCCTCATTTGTATCAATAGGCAGAGGCCTGTAATTATTTCGCATATCTGGGTGCAGTATCAAACCCACAGATTAATCTATCACATATGGGATTTCATAGATTCAGAGGTCAATTGCATTATGCCGTCAACAAGCCGTCGCCTGGAATATTTCACAGAATCGGTCATCCGCAAAATGACCAGAATTGCCAACGCCCATGGGGCCGTCAACCTCTCGCAGGGATTTCCTGACTTCCAGCCACCTGAGCCGCTTTTGCGGGCTTTGGAAAGTGTGGCCATGAATGGACCGCATCAGTATGCAGTAACCTGGGGCGCTCAGAATTTCCGGGAAGCTCTGGCCAAAAAACAGACGAAGTTTATGGGCATGCCCATCGACCCGGAGAGAGAGATCGTTGTCACCTGCGGGAGCACGGAGGCCATGATGTGCGCCATGATGACCGTTTGCAATCCAGGTGACAAGGTTATCGTCTTTTCGCCTTTCTATGAGAATTATGGTGCAGATGCCATACTCTCTGGTGCACAGCCCATCTTTGTGCCGCTACATCCTCCCAGCTTCTCATTTGATGAAAAAGAGTTGAAGGCGGCATTTGAGCAGAGGCCCAAGGCGCTGATTCTATGCAATCCCTCCAATCCTACAGGAAAGGTCTTCACATTAGAGGAGCTGCAGTTCATAGCTGATCAGGCTGATCGGTACGATGTATTCGTAATAACTGATGAGGTCTACGAGCATATTGTCTACAAACCCTACAAGCATATCTATTTCGCATCTTTGCCCGGCATGTTTGAGAGAACTCTATCCTGCAGTTCTCTATCCAAGACCTATTCCATCACCGGCTGGAGGCTGGGATATTTGATAGCTTCTCCTGCCATAATCGATGGGGTAAGAAAGGTGCATGATTTTCTGACGGTAGGCGCGCCCGCACCCCTGCAAGAGGCAGCAGTCACAGCGCTTGGCTTTCCTGATGAGTATTATGAGGGGCTATGCGAGATGTACACACAGAAGAGAAACTTTTTCATCAAGGGATTGGATGAAGAAGGTTTCACTTACACCTATCCGCAGGGGGCTTATTATGTAATGATGGATATATCTGAATTCGGCTGCCCGGACGATACCGTCTTTTGCGAATGGATGGCAAAGGAGGTGGGCGTGGCCGCCGTTCCAGGCTCCAGCTTCTTCCGGGAAGATGTAAGGCATTTGATACGCTTCCACTTCGCTAAGAAGATAGACACTCTGGAGGATGCCCTGCAAAAGCTTTCCACTCTCCGGAGCAAAGCCAAGAGAGGAATATCCTGATGGAAATAACCCGGCATGGACGGCAGAGCTATTGCCTAATCATTGACAAAATAAGCGGATTTGGACGGATACGATAGTTCCATCAACGGCGATATCTGTTCTGCCCTTCTCGCGTTAAAAAAAATAGATTACTGCTCATCAAGGACATGATACGTAGATTCCAGATCCCAGCCACCAAGTGTCATCTACTTTCATTGCGTAGCCGATCTTGAACTCGTCTCTGTTATCATGAGCAGGATTGGGGAAGATGAAGTAAGTAAATCCTTTTCCTTCTTTGGCAACCGCGATCAGGTTTCTGATATAGGAAACGCCATTGGAATCAGTCTGGTTTATCTTGTTCTTGCCGATCCAATCTGGTTTGAAGGGATGAGCAATGTTGGTTCCGTTAAAGTCATAGGCATAGATGTAGAGTTTTCCCTGGACAAATGAGCCGGTCTTATTGGAAAACACATCGAGCGCTTTATCTTTGCCGTTCTCACGAGCATAGGCCACCGCAGACTCAACAAATGATACCAATTCCGTAGTGTTGTATGCATCCATCTGTGATTCGTTAGCCAATCCGATCGATTCTTCACTTGCCATGGCTGATGGCATAACAAAAAATGCAGCAATCAGCAGCGAGATTAATGCCATGAGCATATTCCAGTTCTTCATTTTTTGATCACATCATGCTTTTGTTAGGGCGCTATGCGTCGACCGGGAAGAATCACAAGCGAGTTTATGAAGATTGCCATACATAAGGCATTATTGGGAGTTAGTTGCGGCTGCATTTATAAGGAGTGCTACAGCATCGAGTATATCGGCACAGATATATAAAAAAATAGAAACATCATGCGGTCATCATGGTTGATGTCTGATAATCCACATAGTTTCATTTTTTATCGCCGTTTGTTATCAAGTCAAGTGTCTCGAGAGGCGACCAATCGCCACTCGTTGCCATGAAGCCCTACGCTCGTCCAGTACACTTCTTTGGTAACATTTCTATCATGCTCTTTATTGAGGAAGATATAGCTCCCCATTCCAAAACGTTCTGCCACCACATTCTTGCCCAAAGCCAACAGCTGGGGATATGACTGATACATGGGATCATCAAATAGATTCTTCCCCACTTGACTAGGATCTGAATCATACAGCGATAGGCCATCCGTTTGTATGACCGTGACACTGTAATTTGTCTCCAGCAAACTGGGTTCGATTATCGATCCCAAGAGATCAGCCGGTTTGATGATCGCTCCCACCCCACCGATGAATTGACCCGAGGCGGAGAAGACCGGATATGAGATTATTGAGGCATCATAGCCCTCTACAAGGCGAAACACCGAACTGAAAACGGGACTCTTGGTTTGCATTAAGCGAATTGTGGCGTCATTCTTGCTGATATCGGTTCCTTCGGAATTCCTGAAAACGGCAGGCTCTGCGGCTGCAATCTTTCCGTCAGGACTGCCGGTGGTCGCTTCTACGAAATCGGGGCTTGAATCGGTTAAGTTTAGCAGGATGCTTCTTGCTTTATTACCTTCGATTCCGGCTGCAGAGAGCTGATAGGACGAATCTGCCACGGCCCTATCAAGATCATTCAGCTGGCCTTGTATACTTGCCTGGAGTTGCATAAGGAAATATGCCATGTCGTTGTCGGTTCCAATAGTGGCGTTTTCTGAATTTGTATCTGAATTCAATTCTGCTTTGTAGATACCGGCACCCAGATACCAGGTATCATCCACCTTCATCACATAGCTTACCTTGGGTTCGCTCTGATTGGTGAGGGGATTTTGCCAGTTGTACTCATAAAAGCCGCTCCTGTTCAAGGCGATGGATCGCATATCCCGGTTGATGTAAATTCCTTGTTCATTCTGAATATCCGATCGATTGGTGCCAACTTCTTTGGGCATGTATGGCAGGCACAGAGAGGTGCCATTAAAATCATGGGCGAAGATGTATACGTCTCCCCTGACCCAAGAGCCATTCAGGTCCATAAAATCCTTTATAGCTTCAACTTTACCAACATCTCTTGCATGCGACGCGGCAAGTTCAACAAAGGAGGCCAACTCGGATTCATTAGATGGTGCTCTATGTGATATACCTGTCACACCCGTAGCCTCATCCTGCGCGAGAATTGGAAGTACTGCTGCAGCATTCGCCAGACTCAACAGAATGATAGCCATTAGCATATTCCTGATATTCATATCACTCACCCAAATCATAAAGCTTAATAATTATGTAAACTCATACGCGTTCTCGCATATGATTTTTCTGGTTTCGCATTAATAACCAATAGGCGTGAAAACCACGCACTCATGAAGCGTATATGGATGCATGCTCAAAACCTAATGCAGCCGGGAAGGCAACGGCAGATGGAAGCCGTGGGCTCCTACAAGTGGAGAACTACAATGCAGGTTCATGCATCTTCCTCGTAGCCCGGTATCGCGAATGCATCTCCTTTCGAGCATATGAGATTCGTGAGAAGAATTGACTGCAGGCTCTGCGGAAAAAAGATACTATAGCTTGCTGAGTTATCACTCACTAATAAATCGATTAATAAGTTCTAAGACAGATCTTAGCAAAATTACCAATTGATAATAGATATTTTTGAAAATAGTTACTATCTTTACCAAATCATTTTACAAGATATGATGTATATTATTTAATAATTGTTGACTGAGTAATCTATTTATACTTATAATATAAGAACATAATTTTGCAAAATACTTACTAGGTATAATACTTATTAATGCATGTCTGCTGAGGATCTATGTGGGTAAATATTGCACGATCTGTATTTATTTGTTTTTTAATAATCTGCATCGTGGAAACGACTGCGATGGGAATTACGGTAAGAGTCACTTCATCAGATGGTGATGAAATGTCGTCCTCTTCCCAGAGCTATGATCTAGATACATCCACGCAGCTAAAACAAGGTATCAACCTCGACTCGGGAAGAATTTCCTCCAATCTACAAGTTGAAGGCGCAGGAAGAAACAGATTGATGCAGTCACTATCCGGAAATAGTTATGCTCTGACCAGTGACGTCAACAGCCAGGGAACGCTCTCTATTTCGGCGTCCTATGTTGCCTCTGGGGAAGAGGCTAATATAAATCAGGATGTGACAGGAGCAGGTTTCCTGAGTCTCAATATGCAGAGCATGCAGGGCGGTGCGAATGCCGGCCAGGAGGCGGGAGTGGTCTATGGTGTGCTGTCCAGCTCGCAGAGCCTCTTTGCGGGTAATGGGCAAGGCACCTTTGCCCGGCAGATTACAGAGATGGAAGGCCAAGGTGGCAAAGTGGTATCGGGAGCACTGGGTGAAGAGAATGTAATGCTGGCAGAAGGCAGCTATTATGGCCAGGGCAGTATGAAAGCCAATCTCGTATCTGCTGCGTCAAAGCGTGCTATATCAAGTGGCATTGCATCCATTGATGATGTCCTCGTTCTAAACAGCGACTCCTTTAATGCCGTTTCCTCGATCCGCAAGAGTGCGATGATGGGCATTTCCGGGCAGCGAGTGGTGGGAGATGGAAGCGATATAGGCAGCTTTGATGTGAGCGTCCTCAATTTTGACCTGGCCGATGGAAAAAAGACTGCAAAGGCTTCCGAGATCTCTCAGAGCACAATGACTTTGACTGGCGGATCCTATTCCTCTTTTAGGCTTACAGGATATCGCTGGAATACTCTTGATCCCAAGATACAGATCTACTTAAATCCAACCGGCACGCCTGCGCAGCTCACCTCGACCTCTTCGAAAGAAGCAATTGCTGCTGCTGCCAATACCTGGGATGATGCTGTGGCCGGCAATGTCTTTGCAGATACAACTACGGTGATAGTAGACGAAAATAAGGTAGTGGACGCTCCATTCAGCAGTACGCCCAAGAGAGACGGCTACAACGTGCATGGTTGGAATGCATTTGGGAATAGCTTTGTTGCGCTTAATCGCTGGTGGACCGATGGTACACAGAAAGATGGTTACTACAGCATTACTGAATCCGATACCTGGTACAATCTCGATTATGAGTGGACGACAAGTCTCACCACTGCCCAGACGACCGGCGAGATGGACCTGCAAAGCGTTGCCCTGCATGAACTGGGCCACTGCATTGGCATGGGCGATATATACTCCACAACTTACGGAGGAGTTTTGCCGCCCAGCGATGAACGCACCAATGACTTCGATCAGGTGATGAATCTCTACAACGGACCACAGAGGACGCTGGGAAATGGTGATATTACTGGTGCTCAGCTTCTGTATGGCAGAGCCCCCTCTATAATTACTATAGGAGGAGGATAACAGTTGTAGCTAGTCGTCTGTAATATAATGATAAAATGGTGTTAATTCGCTAATTCTTTTTCGGATCATTCTTATGTAATCGAGCAATAAGATTATAAATTGCCGTTACATAAGATGCGTTCTTGATACCCAAGTCAATCATCAGATCACTGGCGCACCAGGATCTCTCTGTACTTTGCGAAGTCAGAGATCACATCGAGCACCTCATCTCGGAAAGGAGCAAACCTCTTCTGGAAGAAGAGTTGCCGGGCGACAGGGAGGTATTAGAGGTGCGTACGAGTGGGTCGACTACCTACCGCCTGGAGAAGGTTTCCTGTGGCAAGAACTGCAAAGGATGTCCACATGGCCCTTACTGGTACGGTTACTGGCGGGAGGGCGGAAAGACGCGCTCCAAGTACATAGGCAAGAATCTATTGTCCAAAAAGACCAAAGACGGTGCAAAAGTATGATTAGTACTATTAATAAGGTCAATATATTTGTTTTCCTGATAGCAATAACTATATTATCAGGATGCGTCTCGCAAGATGAGTCCTCTATTGCAGCTGTTCCCAGCAATGTTTCTCACAAGATCAATGTGGCTACAACCATAGCTCCTCTGGGCGAATTTGTGAAAGCGGTGGGTGGCGAGAAGGTTGATGTCATTCTCGTAGTCCCGCCGGGAGCTGAACCTCATACCTTCGAGCCCACGCCTTCCCTGATGATGGAGATGGCCAAAACCGACCTTTATGTCATGAATGGTGCCGGTCTTGAGTTCTGGATGGATAAGCTTCTGGAGGCCAATAAAAGAATGACGGTAGTAGACTCCTCTCAGGGCGTAATCCTTCTGCAAGAGGGTGAGGGTGAGATGGATCCGCACATTTGGCTCTCTTTGCGAAATGCAGTCCACCAGGTAAACAATATCTGCTCCGGCTTGATACTGGTAGATCCCCAAAATAAAGATTATTATATCAAGAACCGGGACGGTTATTTGGAAAAGCTGAAAGCCCTGGACATAGAATTGAACAGTACCTTTGCAGGCAAAAAGAACAAGATCTTCATTGTGCATCATCCTGCCTGGACCTACTTTGCTCGGGATTACGGCCTTATTCAGGTACCGCTTATGGAGAACGAGAAAGAACCGGGGCCCAAATACCTGGGCGAGGTGATAGAGCTGGCCAAAAAGAATAATATCACTGCGATCTTTATAGAGCCGGAGTTCAATCCCAAGACCGCGGAAGTAATTGCTCGGGAGATGAATGCCCGCATCGTCACCATTGATCCATTGGCTGGAAATTATCTGGATAATATGAGAAATGCCAGCCTAGAGATTGCCCAGAGCCAAATATGACTGAGAAGATAGTATCTATAAAGGGCCTTTGGATCTGCCGAGCAGAGCATGCCGTCCTGGAGGACATAAATCTGGAGCTGGTAGCGGGCGACTTTCTTGGCCTTATTGGCCCCAACGGGGGCGGCAAATCTACCCTGCTGAAGGTAATGCTGGGCCTGATCAAGCCGGACCGGGGCAGCATTGCTCTCTTCGGGCTGCCGCCCGCAGAGGCGCGAAGCTGCGTAGGCTACATGCCCCAAAAGACGGTCTTCGACCAGAGCTTTCCTGTTAATGTGCTGGATGTGGTGCTCATGGGACGATACAGTCGCAGAGGGCTGATGCATCGTTATGGCTGTGTGGACCGTCAGGCGGCGCTCAAGGCTCTGGAGGCTGTGGGAATGCAGGATCGAGCTATGCGCGAGATAGGTGCTCTCTCGGGAGGGGAGCAACAGAGGGTCTTTGTAGCCCGATCATTGGTCTCCGATCCAGAGCTTCTTCTTCTAGATGAGCCCACAGCAGGCGTTGATTCCGCCCAACAGACCGACTTTTACGATCTTCTCTGCCACTTGAATCGCGATCTTCGCATCGCTATTGTGCTGGTCTCCCATGATGTAACAGCCATCTCCAAGTATGTGAGCAAGATCGCCTGCCTAAACCAGCGGCTTTATTATCATGACTCCAAGGAACTGAGCAATGATGATATCGAGAAGGCATATGGCTGCCCGGTCGAGATGATAGCGCACGGCACACCCCATCGGGTCTTGAGGGAACATGATTGATCTAGGTTTCTTCCAGTACGACTTCATGAACAATGCTCTGGCTGCGGGCTTGGCCGCCTCGGTATTGTGTGGTGTAATCGGAATATATGTTATTTTAAATAAAATCGTGTTCATCAGTGATGGCATCGCTCACGCTGCATTTGGGGGCATCGGTCTTGGTTACTTCCTGGGCTACGATCCGCTGGCCTTCGGAGTAGGGTCTGCCGTTTTAACCGCTCTTGGTATAGGAATGGTCAGCTCCCGAGCGCGCATCTCAGAGGACACGGCCATTGGTGTCTTCATGGCCACTGGTATGGCTTTAGGAATAATGCTCCTCACTCTCTCTCAGGGCTACGCTCGTGACCTTTACGGCTACCTGTTCGGAAATATTTTAGCTGTGACGAGGAGCGATGTACTGCTTATTTCGGCACTTACTTTGACCATCCTGGTTCTTGTCTTTCTGCTCTACAAAGAGTTTCTTCTCCTGAGTTTCGATCCCATTTACGCAGAAGCCATCGGCCTTCCTGTGCAAAGCCTTCGCCTTCTGCTTCTGGTCATGGTGGCTTTCAGTGTGGTCATCCTCATCAAGATCGTAGGGATAATCATGGTCATAGCGCTTCTGACCATTCCCGGCGCCATAAGCCGGCGGCACATGATGGGCTTGCCTGCCATCATGGCAGGGTCCATATTCCTGGGTGCGGTCTTTGTGACCATTGGACTGCTCATATCCTACGAGCTGGATGTGCCCTCCGGTGCGACCATAATTCTGACCGCAGCCGTAGCCTTCTTCCTGAGCACCCTGCTTTCTCGGTAGATAGGTTTAATTAATAGATGCAAATTAACTTGAAAGAGGATGAGGCTCCTGCATGTCATCAGCATTCTGCTTCTTCTTGCCGGCAACGGCCTGGCGGAAGATCTTATATTTTTTGCTGATGATCACTATAAATCTCTGGGCCAACCAGAACTTACCGCTTGTGCGGCCAATCCGGTTCTGCTGCCTGGCGATAGTATACTGCAAATAAACCTGGCCAATGCAGGTGAGCTGGAAGAGCTTATTCCCATTAACGAGAGCGGCCCCAATGAAGACATATTGCAGGAGATGATAGCAGAGACAAAGAGCTGTGATGCCCTGAACATCAATGCCATCCTCGGGGAAGCGCGAGCCATAAAGGTGACAACAGGTCCACAGAACATCCTTGTCCTTCCCGCGGGGTCCGTGGTAATGCTGCAGTTTCATATCACGGCGCAGAAGAATGCCAGCGGCTGGTATGCCCTTCCCCTGAGCGTTGATTATGAGCGGCAGGTGGATGTAAGCGTGAAAAGCGGCGAGGTCTTTCCTCTCTATGAAGCAGAAAGGCAAAACATTACTTGCAATGTATTTGTATCTGGATCTAATCAAACTTTGCATATTTTCGGGATTAAGTCCCAGCTTTATGCAGGTGGAAGTGAACGCGTGAGTATGGCGATAAGCAATGACGGCGCGGCGCCGCTATGCAATTGCTCGGCCAGGCTCCTGGCTGCACCTCCTTTCTACGTAGAAAGCCCGGCCATATTGCTCGGGGATCTGGGTCCAGGTTCACTACAGGTAATGGAATTCAAGGTTGGTGTAGATGGAAATGCCAGCATGCAGGATTACCAAATGGGCTGTGAGATTGTGTGTCAAGAGAAAAGCATAATTGTTCCTCTGCAAATCACTCTCTCTGATGCCGGGTTTCTCGGTAAATTTGCCCGACCTGTATCTGTATTAGGGGGCCTCGCAGTAGCCGGTCTGGCTGCTTTTCTGATATGGAGAAAAGGGGATCGACTCTTGAGTCGCAAGAGAAGAAAGCGGTAGAGATAGTCGCTGCAATCAAAGCAAGAGCGATACATGATAGAAAAACCAATTACAGCTACAGGAATCTGCAAGATGTATAAGAGCTTCTTGGGGAAGAGTGCCCACGTTCTTCATGACATATCTCTGGATATTGAGGAGGGTGAGATCTTCGGCCTGCTCGGTCCCAACGGCTCAGGCAAGACCACTCTCATCTCTATTTTCTCCACACTCATCTACCCGGAGCGGGGAAGTCTTTTCATCCTGGGAATGGATGCACGTCGTGATAGCAAAGAGATACGCAAAGTCATAAACATCAGCACTGCCAAACCCAATTTTCCCTGGAGCCTGACTGTGCGAGAGAACCTGCGCTACTACGGCATGCTCTACGGCCTTTATGGCTCCGCTCTCTCCAGGACGGTGGAGGATCAAATTGATGCTTTCGAGCTGGGTGAGTTCGGGGATATGAAGTTCGAGAACCTCTCTACCGGCCTCAAGCAGCGTCTCTCCCTGGCCAAGGCCATGCTCAACCATCCTCGTCTGCTCTTCCTAGACGAGCCCACCACGGGTCTGGACCCTGATATATCCATAAAGACCCGCATGCTGATAAAAAGAATTCACCAGGAACAGAATATCTCTGTGGTCTTATCCACTCACTATATGCCGGAGGCAGAGATGCTCTGCGATAGGATTGCATTCCTGCGCAAGGGCGGGATTGTGGCGCTGGATACGCCACGTAATTTGAAGAAGCATCTGGGACTGGGGGAACGGATCGTGGTCACTTACGAAGGAACGGTAGACATCACCGCCCTGGAGAGCTTGCCGGGCGTTTTAGGTATAAAAGCGGAGAGGGGCAGCTTGGAAATTGTGATCGACAGAGTCGAGGATAGTCTGGACAGGATAGTCAAACTCTTTTGCAATGCCAGAATTCTTAATATAACCATAAAAGAGCCTGATTTGGAGGATGTATTCCTTGAACTGGCAAGGTGAATTGAACAAGTATTTGGCCAGTGCCTACAAGAACTGGCTCATCTCCAAGAGGAACATCTTCACCTTATTCGAGCTATTCTTCTGGCCCATGATCAGCCTGCTATCCATTGGTCTGCTCACCCGGTTCTTGAAGGTAGAGGGCTCGATGGTCTCCTTTCTCCTGGTGGGAGCTATTGCTCTTACCATTTTGCAGGTGGCTCAGATCGATGTAGCTTATGTTCTTTTATTCGATATGTGGTCCAAGAGCATCAAGAACACTTTCATCGCTCCGATTCGTAGCCACCATCTGGTCTTTGGAGCAACACTCTTCGGCATCCTGCGGGGCAGTGTCGTCTTTTTCATTCTGGCAATAGTTAGCCGCTACCTCTTTGGCTTTGATTTCCAGTACGGCGGCCTGCTACCGGTGTTGATATTTCTGGCAGGTGTCTTCGCTACGGCTGCAGTCATCGGCATCACAGTGTGCATATCCATTCTCACCTTTGGCCAGAAAGCAGATGTTGCCGCCTGGAGCCTGAGCGGCATGATCCTTCTCGTCAGTGGAATTTACTATCCCGTCGAGGTGCTGCCTCCCTTGTTGCAGACGCTGGCCAGAGCCATACCCCTGACCTACTTTTTAGAGTACTACAGGTCAGTATTTATTCCAGGGCCCCATCATCTGGCCATTGGCGTATTTCTGGCCGTTTTCTACCTGTGTCTAGGGCTGATCCTCTTCGACCGCGCAATTGAGAGGGCGAGAAGGACGGGAATATTGTTGCGGCTGTCGGAGTAGCGTTACAAGAGAAGGGATAATATGTTCCGGTTTGCGAGGTGTTGGGATTGATAGAAGGCATTTTGGGTCGCGTCCCGGTAGGAGACAGCCACCCCGTGCGGCTGATGGGCGTAATCAATCTCAGCCGTGAGTCATTCTACAAGGGCTCAGTGGCCGGCCCCCATGAAGCTCTCTCCCTGGCGACTGCTATGCAAGAGCAGGGCGCGGATATGATCGACTTGGGCGGCGTCTCCACGGCGCCGGGTTCTCCACCCATAAGTGAAGACGTGGAACGAGAGAGGCTCTTTCCGGCGCTCAAGGATATTTTGGAAAACCTGGATATCACCATCTCCATAGATACACAGAGGTCCGGTATTGCCGAAGATGCTCTCTCTCTGGGTGCCACCTGCATAAATGATGTCTCCGGACTGTCTGACCCCAATATGGCTGCCCGCGTGGCCGAGTACAACGGCTCCTTGATCATCATGGCCTCTTTGCAGAGAGCGGGCGATCTGCTCCATTTAAACGAGATAATTGCAATTCTGGGTGATAGAATGAGGGCTGCAGCCCAAAGCGGAGTATGCCAAGAGAAGATCTCAGTTGATCCGGGCATCGGCAAATGGATACCGGAAAAGACACCCGCCCACGATCTGGCCATCCTGGATGGAATGCTGCGACTGCGTGCTTTAGGGCGGCCGGTAGTCGCAGCTCTCTCTCGCAAGTCTTTCATCGGGGAGCGCCTGCATAAGCCCGATCCCTTCCAGAGGCTGGCGGGAACGCTGGCCGCCACGGCTATCGCAGTCTACCTGGGGGCGCATATCGTCAGGACGCATGATATCGCCGCCAGCCGGGAGACTGTAGCCATGGCCCAGGCGATCAGAGGCAGTCCGGGTATATCCGCAGATGAGGAGATGGAGGTGGAGGTGCTGGGCTATTTGGGTCAGGGTGAAGATATGGCCGAAAACCTCCGCAGAACAGAGGTAGATGAGCGAGGATATGGCACTCTCTGCAAGAAAAGCTCTTTTCGTATCCTGGCCGTACGCGGCCTGAGCAGCATGGAGGCCATAATAATAAAGCAGGAGATGCTGGCTCGAGGCGGAGATGCCGCCATTCCCAAGCTTGCTCTTCGCTGCGATCCTCGACCGGAAGAGGTTTTAATATTCGGCACCACCCATCAGATAGCCGGCCTGGTAAAGAACTTGAGCGGCCAGCCCTTTCGTCTCTCGCGTTTGGCCGCGAGGATCGAGGAGGCTAATGCAATGATAGAAAGCCCAGAGCGTTACAGGTGAGTGTGTTGCAGGTTTTAGGCATAAAGACGGATCTCATAAGACCGGGCGATGACCTGGTAGAGTCCCTTGAGAGGGCCATGGCCAATTCAGGCCAGGCATTAGAGGATGGCGACATTCTGGTCATCTCGGAGAGTACTGTGGCTACAGCAGAGGGAAGGGTTGTGGCTTTGCATGATGTAATTGCCAGCCCACTAGCCATCGCCATGGCTGCCAGGTATTGCAAAGATCCGCGCGAGATGGAGCTGATCCTGCAAGAGTCGGATGAGATAATGGGGGGCATCCCAGGCGTAGTGCTGACGCTGAGAGAGGGCTTTCTTTATCCCAACGCCGGCATCGATAGCTCCAATGCCCCGCCCGGTCACGTGGTATTATTTCCGGCTGATGCTCAAAAATCGGCATTCGAGATCAGGGAGCGTATGGCGAAAGGCCGGAAGATAGCCGTTATCATTGGAGACAGCAGGACTCATCCTCTGCGACTGGGCTGCGTAGGCGTGGCTCTGGCCTGTGCAGGTCTGGAACCAGTCGAGGACGCGCGAGGCCAAAAGGACCTCTTTGGCCGGGAGCTGAAGATCACTCGCAAGGCGGTGGCAGACAATTTGGTTTCTGCCGCTCAGATAGTTATGGGTGAAGGAGACGAGGGAATTCCAGCGGTGATCATAAAGGGCGCGCCTGTGTCCATCAGCGAGGCAAATTGTGCGATTCCCACCATTGCGCCCCAGGAGTGCATGTACATCGGAGCACTGCGCTGTGGGCCCCGTCCTTATACTGGTGGGTATGATGATCTTATCGAACAAGCCAAGAAGGCAGCGAATGATGCCTATGCCCCTTACTCAGGATTTAAGGTGGGCGCGGCGCTTCTCTCCCGCAGTGGCCGGATCTACTCGGCAGGCAACATTGAGAGTGCCGCAGCCGGGGCGAGCATCTGTGCGGAGAGAGCTGCTATTGCCAGAGCCATAGCCTCAGGCGAGCGGGAATTTGAGGCGATAGCAATAGCTGGAAATGCCGTCGAGCCGGTATCGCCCTGCGGCATATGCAGGCAGAGCCTGATCGAGTTCGGAGAGGATATCGTGGTCATCATGGCAAATGAAAAAGGTGATGCAATGACCGCTACGGTTGCCGAACTCCTGCCCAAAGCTTTCACAGACAAGTGCCTGAGATAGAGAAGTAAAAATTTTTGCTAAAATGATCACGATTTTTTAAAAAATTTTGTAAAAAAAAAATGTCCGCCGCAGCGGGCATTTTTCTTAGTGAGCCTCGCCCACCAGATCCTTACCGGGTTCCTTGCGCTCCACAGTATCGAGCTTGCACTCGACTGGGCTGCAGACCAGGACATCCTGGGACTGGAACTTGGTGTACGGATTTTCAGGTATGGCTGTGTCCAAACCCATGGAGGCGGCCATCATCTCAACAATATCCACCATCTTGATGGGGGACTTTGCCGTGTTTCTTCCGTCGATCAGATTCAGCCTGCAGAACGGACAGGTGGAACAGATCACCTCTGCCTGAATATCCGTTGCATCCTGAACTCGGGCCATAGCGCAGTCCATGGCCAGGTCGGGAATACCTGCCTTTACGCCGCCGCCTGCACCACAGCATCTCTGCAGAGCCCTGTTTCTCACCATCTCCTGGAACTTGACGCCGGGGATGGACTGGACTACATCCCTGGGCGCCTCGAAGGACCAATCTTTTCCCTTGAGGTGCATGAGATGCCTTCCGTTGTGGCAGGGGTCATGGTAAGTGAACCTGTAGTTCAGAGGTATCTTGTACTCGACCTCGCCTTTTCTTATCTTGTCCCTCAGGAACACGGAGAGAGGCATGGTCTCGTAGGGAATATAGCCCTCATACCACATGGGCCAATCCACGGCGGCATTTCGCAGACATCCGGCGCAGGCAAAGAGCACGTTCTTCGCTCCTGCGTCTTTGAGAGCATCGATATTATGCACGGCATGCTCGGCCATGACCTCGCGCTGGCCGGTTCTGATGAGTGCGGAAGCACAGCACCATTCGTCCTTGCCCAGCATGGCGAAGTCCACGTTCAACTTATTCAGGATCCTGACTGTAGCCACTCCCAGGGCCTGCTGCCTGTATGCGGCAGTGCATCCTGCGAAGTAGACCAGCTCTCCGGACTCCTGCACCTTGGCATCCTTGGGTATCCAGCACAACCGTTCTTCTTGCTTGGCCATGTAGGGATTTCTATCTCCCTTGATCAGCTTGGGGAAGAAGGGCTGCTTTCCTACGGGTCCGTCGCCACGCTTTACCAGGTTGGGCCGCATGGCCTCCCAGAGCTCAACGGTCCTGATTCCTGCTTCACAGACGGTGCCGCAGACGCCGCAGGTGGTGCAGCTATATGTGTCCTCGGTGAAGACCTTCATCTCATCATCGGTGAGGGGCTTGGGGCCGAAGATCTTGGCGCGCAGGCTCTGGCTCTTGGCCATGAGCTCTCTCCACCTTGCGTTCTTATACATGGGAGTAATGCCTGGCCGATCCGGCCTTACCGCGAATGTCGGGCACCACTTCATACACTCCTGACATCTGTTGCAGCCGTCAACTTCCAAGAGCTGGGTGGACATCATATAGCCCGTCATCAAGGGCTTGGAGCCTTTTTGATCAGCCATTCTTATTCTCCTCCTCTATTGGCTATCAGGGTCATGGGTGTAGCTATGACGTGGATGTATTTGCTCCATGGCAAGATCAAGGCGAACAGACCAATTGCCATAACGGTGTGAATCAATGCGAAGTGGGGTGCATAGATGGGATATTCAAAGGCATTCCCGATGAGGAAGGAATTGCCGCGCATCCATTCAGCATAAAATCCAGTGATGGTGATGAGGAACACAGCGCCGATCAACAGCGCGTCATAGGCGCTGGTGTTATCCCGGACGAACTTAAGCAGGATTCTCCTGGATACGGCGATGGTGGCTCCGATGAGGAGCAGGTAGCCGAAGATATCGAAGGGTAGCGAGAGAAGTTCCTTGGCCATCTCAGCTTCTGCAGAGAGCCCGAGCAGGTTGAAATGCTCGACGATATCGATCATAAGTCCAAGGCCGGAAAGTGCCGCAAGCATCAGGAATCCATAAAACATGGACATGTGCATAACCCATCGCACCGGGCTTCTGGCCAGCGTCCTCCTCAATAGAAGAACATCAAGCACTGCAGTCCTCAAAAATACCCATAATCCATCCTTAAATGCCTCATGAATCCAGGTGGCAAGGAAGAGCCAGAAGCTATTGCGCAACTGGTCGTGGTAGCCGGTGGATCCGAGGCCCCATTTCTTAAAGTTGAAATATATACCATATGCCCAAACAGCAAGTACAATTACTGTCAGGAAAATCACAAGATTAAAAGTGAGGCCCAACGTGTAGAACGCCATCTCATTTCCTCCTCGTTATATTTATCACTATATCGGGGCGATACGACCATCATTTGTGTCCAACTTACCTGACAACTAATACTTAAATATTCCCTCACCGCCGCCTGAAATTGTTGCAATGAAAACGACGGTCCATAATAATTGAAAAATTGGAAAAAAAGCGGCTGAAATAGACTCGCCTTTCTGGATAGTCTTTGGGCCAGGGGCCGCGAAGGCCGCCAACCTGCCCAATTTTGCCTTCAAAGGATTTGCGGTCTTTTCTTTCTGGGCCACTGCGGTCCGGGCTCTGGTCCCCGGGGCAGATCCCAATTCGCCGGTCTTATGCCTGTACCGATGCTTGGTGCATCTTCAAACAAGTAGTCTGCTTCGAATCTAAGCAAGTCTTCCTCCCGATTAATGGGAATTTTCCGCATCTGCATTGCAGTCTAATAATTTCGATATTAGACGAGGTTGTTTTAGACAATAATCGAATATAAGGATTTCGGTCTTTGCATGGAAAAGCCTTAAAGATCAGCTTTGCCTTATTTCTTATACACATGTCCGCCATCAAATTCTTCAGCACCAACGGCCAAACCGAGCGCGTGGACTTTCGAGCAGCGCTCTTGATGGGCCAGGCCCCAGACAAGGGGCTCTATATGCCGGAAGAGATACCTCAAATTCCCAGTAGTCTAATAGGGCAATTCTCCAAGATGAGTTATCCGCAAATCGCCTACGAGGTCATCAAGCCGTATTTGGGTGATTTGGTCTCCGACTCCGACCTGCGGGCCATGCTGCAAAACGCCTACAATTACGATGTTCCGATAGAGCGAGTTTATGACGAAAAATATGTCTTGCGGCTGGATCGCGGTCCCACCTGCTCATTCAAAGATTTTGCTGCCAGGGCAATGGGCCGGTTGATCCAGTACTTCCTTGCCCTAGAAGGCAGAAGCATTCTCATCCTCACCGCCACCTCGGGAGACACGGGCTCGGCTGTAGCTCATGCCTTCTATGGTCTGGATAATGTATTGGTAGTAGTATTATTCCCTGAGAAGGAGGTAACCGAAAGGCAGCGTCGCCAGATGACCACACTGGGCAAAAATATCTTTCCGCTGGCGGTGCATGGCAAGTTTGATGACTGCCAGGCTCTGGTCAAGCAGGCCTTTGTCGATGCCGATCTCTCTGCACTCAATCTCTCATCGGCCAATTCCATTAATATCGGCAGATTGCTGCCCCAGGCAGTCTATTACTTCTATGCTCACTCGCGCGCCGCGCCGCAGGGAGAGAAAATAGTCTTCTCGGTGCCCAGTGGCAACTTTGGAGACCTCATGGGTGGCCTCCTGGCCATGAAAATGGGCCTTCCCGTGCAAAAGTTCGTGGTGGCGACCAATGAGAATGATGAGTTTCCCAGTTTTATGGATACAGGCATCTATGAGCCCATCCGGCCCAGCAAGAACTGCATCTCCAATGCCATGAACGTAGGCCACCCCAGTAACCTCGCCCGCCTCTTTTTCCTTTACGGCGGTCAGATGGATGAGACGGGCCGGGTGAGCAGGAAGCCGGATATGGCGGCCATGCGAAATGATATCTATGCCGTTTCCATCACGGACGAAGAGACTCGCCAGACCATCAAGGAGGCATACAGCCGCTACCACGTCCTGCTGGAGCCGCACGGGGCCGTGGCCTGGGCTGGCCTCATGAAGTACCTGGAGGAGTGCGGCGATTTCAGTCCATGCGTTTCCCTGGAGACAGCCGACCCGGCTAAATTCCCGGAGGAGATCGTGCGAGCCACCGGCATAAATCCGCCTTTACCAGCGGCCATGGCCCGGCTGGATGAGCTGGAAGAGAGTTTTGAGATGAT
Source organism: Methanothrix sp. (assembly GCA_963682135.1). GTDB lineage: Archaea > Halobacteriota > Methanosarcinia > Methanotrichales > Methanotrichaceae > Methanothrix. Next base: position 2,214,855 of record OY821645.1, on the reverse strand, counting down.
GGATGGACAGTACGCCTCTTTGAAGGAGTACCTGAGGCGCTTTCTCTAGAAAAGGTGATTAACGAATGTCGCGGCAAATTGAGGGCATATTCTTCGATGATATCGGCAGCTTTCCCCTGCCCAAAGGGGTCAGGCCAAAGGGCTTGTCTCGCGATCAATATCTGAATCTTGTGCGCGATGTTCTAGCTCAAAAGAGTCGTGCCGGTGTAGAGGTTCCCACCTATCCTCAGTTTCGGGATATGATCCGCATGTTCATGGATTGTATCGAGAATCCGGATTATGCACAGGAACCTTATCTGATTAATAAAGAGCATGCCCGGATCATGGAGCTGGAAGCCGTGCCGGCGGGCCAGGCCGTGCGGGTATGCGTTACCGGACCGGTGGAGCTTTACATCTCTGTCTTCGGAGCTACGCATTATCCTGATATTCTTGAAAACCTGGCAAAGAGCGTGGCCAGGTTCTTTTGCGCCTCGTTGGAGGCGGGAAAGATGTCCGTGGCATCTCTGGACGAGCCCAGCCTGGGATTGAATTCCAATATCATTTTTTCCGAAGACGAGATACTTGATGCCCTGCAGATTGCCAGCAGTCCATGCCAGGGAATGGACTGCGAAGTCCATCTGCATTCGCCTCTCTATGCCGAGGTCTGTGCTCAGGTTCCGGGCATCAGTATCGTGGGCATTGAATCTGCGTCGCATCCCGACTATCTGCAGTTGATCGACAAGAAGGTACTGGAGGAGACGGATAGTTATCTTCGCGCGGGGATTGCACGAACCGATATTCTGTCATTGTCCGCTCTCTTGAATGAACAGTTGGGCGTCAATCTCTGGCAGGATATGCCAAGGCTGGAGAGGGAGATCCTGGAAAGGGAATCCCCTCAGGTCATGAGGAAGAGACTGGAGCGAGCCCATGCTCAATTTGGAGATCGGCTGAGGGCTACAGGGCCTGACTGCGGCCTGGGCTCCTGGCCCAGTCAGGAGCTGGCCGGCAAGCTGTTGGCCAACTGCGCGGCAGCGGTAAGATCTTTTCGAGAGGATCATCATCGCTAACTGATCAAGGGCTAGCTGTCATAATATAAAAACCGACGTATCCAATAAACATATTCAAATCATTGACATAACTCAGGAAATATCTCCGGACATTAGCGCTTATGCATAAATATTTTACATATTCAGTTACTGATCTCAGTATATCTAATTAAGGATTACTATGATTACCATTATCTATAAATATTTTAAGAGCATTGGTAAGTAGCATGAAACTGAGGGTAGTTAGTTCTAAGAAGGAGATCACCGATCTAAACAGGAACGAGCAGCTTGTCCATCTGGCTTTCCGAGCCTCAAATATGGATGTAATGAACCTGGTTCAGTCCTGCCCACGTCTGCGAGCTGTGCAGATTCCGCCATCCTACCATGAGACCATGTCCAAGGCGGCCCAGCAATTCCTGGAGATCCAGGGTGTGCAGCTCTTGCGGGGAGATGTTTGGGGACACAGAAAGGACATTGATGAGTATTATGCCGTTGGCGAGAAGATTGTGGGTAGGATATCGAGCCTCATGGCAGAGGGCAACAGCATCGATGAGACTGTAAAGAAGCTGCAGAGGGAGACCAAGCTATCTGAAGACCTGATCCGCTATATTCTCAAGGAGCAGGTGATGGCGTAAGATTGCAGCGCAGACTCATGGGGCCGGCTGCAGTCCGCCCTCAGTTTTTTTTGCAATCAATTTAGCTGATCAAGAGTGCACTCCAGTGGTTCTTTGTCGTCTCTGGTGCGCAGGAATACCGGGGCACGAAGGTGGCCGTCTTGTGTGACCTCCAGGGCAGAGACCTGCACCACCTGGTTGGGTTTGACCCATCTTACCTCTGGGGTAGGCGGTGCATTGCTGAAAGGAGAATGGTCCAGGAGCGAAAAGTCCGCGGCAATCTCCTCCAGCTCTCTGTCGGTAAATCCTGATCCAACCCTACCAACGTAATGCAGCTGGCCGTGGCTGTATGCCCCCAGAAGAAGGCCGCCAAAGTAAGGGGCGCGTCCTCCCTTTCCAGGAATATAGCCTCCTATCACCAGGTCCAGCTTGAAGCTCTTCTTGATCTTTATCCAGTCCGGACTTCTTGCGCCAGGCAGATAGATGGAGTTCAGTCTCTTGGCTACTACTCCCTCGATTCCCATCTTGAGAGCCGCTTGAAAATAGTCTTCGCCCTTTTCTGGAAATGAGTCAACGATGATTACCGTTTCGTTCTCTTGCAGCACTTCATGCAGGATTCTCTTTCGCTGCCGGAGCGGCAGGTTCATAACGCAACTCTCTTTCGCGTAAAGGATATCAAAGACAACGTAACTGGCCGGAAGATCGCGAGCAAGGTATTCTATGCGCATCCTCTCGCTTTGGTGGTCGCGCCTGGCAAGAGCGGCAAAGCTTGGCCTGTTATCCGCAAAGACGGTGATCTCTCCATCCAGCATGCAGCCTGATGCCGCCTGGGCCAGAGCATCTGTTACCTCTGGATAGCGATAGGCGATATCTAGCAGCCTGCGGTTGTAGAGGAGCAATCCTCTTTCGGATACTTCTGCCAAACAGCGAGTCCCGTCGATCTTGGGCTCAAAGATCCATTCTGCCGAGTTAAAAGGCTGGCCGGACACAGCCAGCATGGGCTTTACCGGATGCATTTCATCTCCAATTATTTACATCATTTCAGCGACTGCGCGGTCAGGCGCAGGGCTTCCATGAGACTCTTGGCTGATGTCTTTGCCTTCTTCTTCTCCGGGACGGCCACAGCCCCTTCTATCTTTGACCTGACCAGGGCTTCGATCCTTTCTTTGTACTGGTCGTGGTAGGCAGAAAGGTCCAATTCTCCGCTCAGGCTTTTTATGATCTGCATGGCCAGTTCCAACTCCTTTTCCTGTGGCTCTGGAAGATCCCGGATGGCTTGATAGTCTTGCGGGTCCAAGACCTCCTCAGGGTACCTCATGGTGGTGGCCACCACCGCCTGCCGGTAGTAGTGGACCAGGACCGGTCTCTCTCGCGAGTAGAGGGTAATTCTGCCGATGGCCGCTTTGGCCGTCTTCTCCATGACTGCTCTCAAGAGCGAGTAGGCTTCTTCGGATCTATCCGGCAAGAGGAGATAGGTCTTTTCGAAGTAGTGGGGATCGACCTCGAAGAAGTTCACAAAACGATCAAGAGCTATGGTGTTCTTCGATTCGGGCTTGGCAGCTTCAATCTCTTTTTTTTCCAGTACCGCATACCTGTTATTGCCCAGAGGATAGCCGTAGACGATATCGGCCAGTGTGACCTCCTCGCCCTCCTGACAGAAGCGCTTGTTAGAGATGGCCGTCCGGCAACTGCGATGCAGCATGCGAAAGCTGATGCGCACATCTTTGGTCATGAGCATGGCCTTGACTGGAATATTCACCAGGCCGATTCTCAGGCTACCGGACCAGGTGGTCCTGGGGGGAGCGGCGGCGGAAGAGGCCTTTGCTGTTGTCCCATCGGGCGTCTTTTCCGGTTTTTCATCGACAAGCTGCACAACCTCGGGCATGAAAGTGTATTCTGCTGGGAATCTAGAAGAATTTTTGGATCGATCCGTCCACTGACTCATGAGGCGATAAATCACATGATAGCTTTTTAGCGCAAGGTGCATAAATCAAGCCCCGCAAATCAGCTTATAATGATACCACTAGCTGGGTGGGATGGTCCCGATTGCATAACCGATGGAGTCTATCGCTACTCCAAATGCGTCTCCTGGGTAAGGCTTTACATTGATGTGGTGGACGATATCTATTACGGCGGCACCTGCGGGGCCTGCGCCAATTTCGATGTGGAGCGGGAAGGCGACCGTTGGATGCGCTTTGAGACCGATCTGGCCGCAACGCCCGGCGGTGAGCCGGTTATGCGGCTGCGAGACTATTGCACCTGGGAGGTTGTTTACGAGCGCACCGGGGAAAGCAGGCCCATCGATGAGAGGATGGAGAGCATCGAGGATCTGGCGGCGTACCTGGAGAGGTGCTTTACCTGAATTGATTGTCTGCACACACAGAATCTTTATATGGGCTAAATCATTTGTTATTCTTCAGGTGATCGTTTGAAGAAGATGGTCTTATTAATTACTGTATTATGCTTAATGGTTCTATCTTTGACCGGCATATCAGCTGCCGCTGATGCAAAATCACCCGAGAATCAGCTCTTGAATTCTTATGAGGGAAATCTCTCCCAGAAGAAAATAGTCTCCATTGACCTACTATCGATCATGGGCCTTCCTGCTTACTTTATTGCGGAAGCAGTTAAATTCACTGCCCCAAAACCCAATTGGAAGCTGAATACCGTGCAAATATTGGGATGGGACGGCTTTAACGGCAGTACGCAGTCTATTCCCAGGGAACGGATGATTGCCCTCGAAGTTAGGGACAAGGATTTAAATCTGCTATATAGATTTGCTGACTCCCAACTCCCGTACTCCAACTTTGTGCGTAATGCCACAGAGACATATCCATTTACCATACGTCTGCCATCAATACCGGTAAGCGACGAATTTTATGTATGCTTCTTTGACCGGGGAGCAATTGCCGTCGCCAGTGAAATTCTCAATAAGACCAGCCAGAACTCGTTCATCTACATTGAAGACGGAAATACATTGTTGCCTTCAAATCTCCCTCTATTCCGGGAGAATGAATCTGTGCCGCTAAATTGGATAATGACTATCGGTGGTAATTAAGTATTTTCTTTTTTCAGATGTCTCGAAATTTATTCAAATCATGAAATCGGAGACGGCACATATCAGAATCTTTATATGGATAAAAATCATTTGATAGATCTTGGGTGATCTAATGAAGAATACTATCTTATTGCTTGCTTGTTTATGTTGCGCCGCCCTATGCATAAATGCTATCGCTGCACAGGCCGCAACACCACAATTGACAACACTGAGAGGAGATAGCGAAAAGAATTATTCGGAGATTAACTTTACATTATTCTCTTCATTGGTTGAATTTGGCTCTCTGGATGTCGGAGAAGCTGTAAAATTCACTGCCCCCAAAGCCGGCTGGAAGCTGCAAACGGTGCGGGTTTTGGGTTGGAGCGGGTACAATCAGTCCACACAATCGTACCCTGCGGACAGAAATATAATGGTTGAGATAAGAGACAAGGATCTTAATCTTCTCTATAAATTTGCTGACGCCCAGAACAACTATTTCCTCTCTGACGTCGGGCCGAGATTCGGGGAGATAGAGATACCGGGAGTAGCGGTAACAGGAGACTTTTATGTAGTCTACTATGATCGTGGGGCCGCTCCCATCGGTACGGAGACTACCGATGCTACTGGAAAATCCTACCTGTTCATGAACGGACAGATGCAGCCGGCGGAGTTTCCTAACTCGGAAACTAATGAGACCGTTAAGATCAACTGGCTGATGGAGGCAGTAGGAAGATAAGAAGCATCTTCTCACTAATATAATATCGGAATATTGGGTTGGCGAAAGTATGTTATAGCTGCACGCCAACAATATTTCGATGTTTGAGTCTCGCTTTATCTGCATTTGTGGTCTTCCGGGAATTGGAAGTGTCGGCAAAGTGGCAACCGATTACCTGGCTACTGCCCTGGAATGCAGTACCATAATACCCTTTTTTTCGCGCAGCTTTCCTCCCCAAGTAATGGTCTCTGGAGGATTGGCGAAGTTGATGCATGCTCAGTTGATGCGCACCAAGGAAAAAGAGAACATTCTCATCCTCTCCGGTGATGCCCAGCCCCTGGATGTAGTGGGCATGCATGAGCTGGCAGGAAATATACTGCAGGCCATTAAGAAGCAGGGTGTCACGGATGTTATCACCCTGGCGGCATATGTAGGAGAGACGAACGAAACCGTCCTGGGCACTGCAACGGACGTTGATTCAGCTGCGGCTCTTTGTGAGTGCAAAATCCCCTTGCTGCGAAGCGGTGCTGTCGGCGGATTGAACGGCCTTCTGGCTGGGATGGCGCCTCTATATGATCTGCGCGGTTTCTGCTTGCTGGCGACAAGCTCTGGAGCCGACCCCGTGGACCTCCGGGCGGCAAATAACCTGCTTTGTGCAATAAATGAGCTTCTTCACCTCGACATTGACATAACTCTCCTGGAGCCTGTCATAGAGGAGCCGGAAGTTGTGGCAGCTTGTGAGGTAGATATGAACTACCGGTGAAAAAATATGATGTCTATGATTCATCATCCCATGTGTTAAATCGATTTTGCCACCAGAGTTCCTTTGGGCACACCAATAACCATGGCAACAGGCTCACATTTGGCTCTCATGAGGTAGATGAGCCTCCCTGTCAGCATTTCATCGTACTCTGACATGGTCTCGAAGTTTCCCATGCCTTTGGACAGTATCAGCCAGCTTGGATCAAACAATAGGGCGCGAGCCTCGGGCTCCAGGTGCTCCCGGGCTGTTCCCACCACATTTCCGGTCGCAATGACATTGATCTGCATGCGGGTCATGGCTGAGAGTTCACTCTTGGTGACATCATTGAGAACCGGCTCAGACTTCGATCCCACTACCACCTGTTTTCCCATTTTCCGAAGCTTGTCGATTACGAAGAGATCAAATACAGCTTCACCGCAATTATCCGTGAGATAAAAGATATTGCTAAAGCCACATAGACGTCTCTTAACCTCGCTAATATCGCCATATAGCTTTTCAGAAAGCGTTTTTAGAAATACTCCGGCAAAGGTACTATTATCGAAATCGTGGCCCTTGACTCCAAACTCCATGGAATTGGCGGCCGCTGCAATGCGAATTAATGCCTCAATCTTATCCTCTGCGCTTTCGTAGAATTCCTCAGCCATGGGCAGAAGAGCCAGAGCCACATGGTTGCTCGCCTCTTTAAAGCTTTTATATGGGTCTGGATTTCCGCTGCGCCTCTTGATGATATTCTCTCTCTGCGTTCCCACCAATGCAGACACTCCATTCTTGTGGCCAGCCAAGTAATCCAGCAGCTCCTCCATGGCCGCCTTCTTATCCTCTTCACTGGAAAAGACGAGATCGCACTCGAACTTGGCCCGGTCCAGGATACAGGGATAACAGTTGGAGGCCATCCTCAAGACGGCCACCTTCCCGCTAAGACTCGAATAACATCCGGAATTACTTTTTCCGCCACATGCACACACGAGCCGCCACTGAGCACAAAGACCAGTCCCCTATCGCCCACTGCGTCCATTATTAATTGCGTCATCCTGGGATAGGCTTCGAAGGTGAGATTAAAACCACCATAATCATCCTGATGGGAGTCATGGCCGAAGATGACAAAAGCCATCTGATAGTCAAAATCCTTGGTCAATTCCAGGGCGCTGTGCAGAGCTGCCAGGAACCTCTCATTGTTGCCACCAAATGTGAGGCCGATGTCGTAATTGTTTTTTACGGGATCATGCTCCTCACCGGTGCCGCTGTGCATGTTAATATGAAATACGTCGGCATCGTCTTTGAAAAAGTCGCGTGTGCCATCCCCAAAATGTGGATCAACATCTACGATAAGGAAGCGCTGCAGCCCCATCTGCCGCAGACGCAGAATGGTGATAGCCACATCGTTGAAGTAGCAGAAGCCCCAGCAACTGCCCCGTGAGGCATGGTGTCCGGCTGTCCCGGTATAGGCAAATGCCCTGCGGGCTATGCCCTCGGCCACCATCTCAGCCGCCATCATTACGCTGCCTGCGGAGAGAATTGCCACCTCTCTGTATGGATCACTCTCCATATTGGCCATGTGGGCTGCGGTGTGGGCCGCAGCTACCAGCTCTAGTGGAGCCTGTCTTGCCTTGAAAACCTGCACATCAACGCCCTCCACCAGACCCGACTGCATGAGCTTCTCGAATGACGGCTGGATTCTCTCTTTTAATACGCTAAATCCCCGCTTTCCGAAATCCTCGTGATAGGTGATTGCGACCAACATTTTTTATGCCCTCTAACGCCATTTCTATAGCTCGGTGATCCTGGGGTATCTCTCCAGCAGCATTCCCTCGACAACGATTGGCATCTGCCTATTGGCATCCTTAACAGCGCTCTCCAGCTGCCAATCTGAAGAGGAGCAGATGGTGATCAAAGGCTCTCCCTTCTTTACTCTCTCGCCCATCTTCCTGTGGATGATAACTCCTGCTTTCTTGTCCGCGGGAGCGCCGGCCATGCGAGCCAGCTCCACCAGCCGTTTATTGTAGAAGGCCACGATGTAGCCTCCTGCTGGAGCTAGAATATCCTCACAGTTATCTCCAATTGCAATCTCTTCGCTCTTCACCTGGGGGTTGCCGCCCTGAGCCTCGATGATTTCCATGAGCTTTTTATGGGCTTTTCCGCTGGTGAGAATATCCTCGGCTGCTTTGTAGCCGTCACCGCGCCCGGCGACACCTCCCATCTCCAGCAGAATGCCAGCCAGTGAGAGGCTCTTTTCCTTCAGGCTATTCGGGCCCTCTTTATTCTCCAAGACACTGAGGGCTTCACGTACCTCAACGGCCGGACCAATGGTTCGGCCTACCGGCGAACCGCCGAAGGTCATGGCGCATTCCACACGAATGCCCAGGCGTCCCCCCAGATCGATGAGGTCTTTAGCTAAAGTTCGACCCGATTCGGAAGTGGCTAGCTTTGTACCGGGACCCACCGGCATGTCCACCACAACGGCATCTGCGCCTACAGCTCCTTTCTTGGCCATGATGGAGGCAAGCATCTGGCTATAGGGATCGACGGAGAGCGCGTACTCAGCCTTAATCAGCTTGTCGTCGGCGGGAGCAATGTTGGTAGCTCCACCCCAGACGATGACCCCGCCCACCTTCTCAGTGAGTTCTTTGATCTCTTCGGCATTGAACTCCACGGGTGCCAGTATTTCCATGAGGTCCGCGGTTCCGCCAGCGCCGGTAATGGCACGAGAACTGGTCTTGGGAATAAGAAGTCCGGCAGCCGCGACTATCGGCACCACCAGCAAAGAGACCTTATTGCCGGGAACGCCTCCAATGCTATGCTTGTCCATGACGGGATGGGTGTCGAAGTGAATTCGCTCACCTGTATCGATCATGGCCTTGGTCAAATAATACACCTCCTCCGAATCCATATTATGAATATAGGAGGCAGTGACGTATGCAGAAAGCTCAATCTCACTGAGGTTATTATCCACAATATCCTGTACGATGGTCCGGATCTGCTCCTCGGTGAGCTTTTTCTTATCCATTATGCTTTTTATATAGCAGAGAGAGGCGGGCTTGGGTGCAGGTAGAACATCTACATTTATGGGATTCTTCAGGTCTTTTAGAGCCTCTGTGAATATGCCTATTTCACCAGCCTTGACCATCTCCAGAGTGGTGTCGAGTATGGCGGTGGTCGAGGCACCCTTTGTTCTAACCCTTACCCGGTCACCGGGGTTAAGACCTCTCTCTCTGGCATCCGCTATGTTGAGCATGACTTTGTGCTGACCAATCTCGATATCAATGGGACGAACCTGCAACATGTAAAAGACCTCTTATTATGACTGAGATTCTTGATTTATCTTTCCAGCAAGGTTAATGATCTGATCCATTCACCGCGAGCCTCGCGTGTGGTTCCTACTACCAGCCTTAGACCCTGAGCGGTCTCTTCCAGCACGCCTTTAGCCTCAATTGTCTCGCCGGCCAGCGCCTGGCCGGCATAGGTATGCGAATAGCAGAATATCTCTTTTACCTCAGGGTGATCCAGATGGAAGATGGCAGGACTATCAAAGGCAAAATCGGCATTAGTTACTCGAGCTTCTATCAGTCCTTCTCCAGCCGGTCTGCCGGCAGACTGCGCTTGTATCTGGTCCCATTCGCGAGTGAAGAGAAGGTCAAAATAGGTGCCTTGAATCATGCCCCGATTTCCTTTGCGCTTCTCATGCCGCATGAAGTCCTCGAAACTGATCTCCGGCTTTCGCTTGGTGTAAATCTTCCTCCAGGTGGGCTCGTCAAGATCGTCAATTATTCCTTTCGCCTTGGCCCGGGCCACGATATCCCTGGCTTTCCACCAAAGAGGGCCATAAACCACAAAATCGATATCTGAGCTGGGACTGTCAAGACCTACCAGCATAGACCCGGTGATGCCCATCTGCTCCCATGGCACACCTGCATCTGCTAGCAGGACGGCAATCTTTCGAACTCTTGGGTCTTTTTTCGCTACGGATAAAAGGCCCTCGGACGGCGGGTAAATTCTCTGCACCTGCGATAGGGGAACCACATGCAGGTCCTGGGCCCAATCCGGTCGCTCTCGCCTGAGAAATTCATAGGCCGGATCGAAATCCATCTTGCGGTAGCGCTTGCCATCGGCCTCGCGCTCTCCTGCGGCATCGGGAACATAGCGGAGCATTGAGCGAAGACCATTGGGGTGGCTGTAGTCTGCCACAGCGAAGATCCATCCTTCTTTGGTCAGAAAGAAGTCTCTGATCCTGGCCTTCACGATATCGCCTTCATTACCTTATCGAGTCCCGCGCCAGGCCGAATGATCTCTCGTTTCTGCAGATCCAGCAGAGTTGAGGGTTGCCCGTATTTGCATTTTCCTCCGTCCACAACGCTGTCCACTCGATCTCGGATATCCGGGGAGACGGAGGCTGCGCTCGTGGGTGGCAGGGCGCCTGTACGGTTGGCGCTGGTGGATGTGATGGGTCCGGCCAGATCGATGATCCTTAAAGCGGTCTCATGATCCGGGTATCTGATGCCCAGCATTGGCGAGCCGGCGGTGAGTATATCCGGCACTATAGGCTTTTTCTTGACCAGAACGGAAACCGGCCCAGGCAAGAGCTGCTCGAGAAGGTCCAGATCATCTCGGCTCACCTCTGCAACGTTCATCAGCATGTCAAAGTTGGATACCGCCAAGAAGATGGGCTTGGAGAGGGGCCTTTTCTTAATCTGAAAAACCCTCATCACCGCTTGCTCATCAAGAGCATTGGCGCCCAGGCCGTAAACGGTCTCGGTAGGGTATACTATGACACCGCCACCAATTACATAGCGAGCTGCACTGGCGATCATTTCTCAGTTTTCCGTTTGATGCTGGCAATATCACCTAAAGTCAATCCACGGCCGGAGCTGCCGGACTTGACACGAGTCTCGCTCGCTTGATCTGATAGTTGGATCTTCAGCTCCTTCTCGAGCTTTTTCCTAATTCCATCCTCTGGAGAGATCTCCTCTCGCTCGATCTTCTTTAATAGAGTAGCCTTCTCTTTGATACGCCCTCCCAGCTCTTCTGGAGAGAGGCCCAGTCCCTCCCGTGCCTCCCTTATCTTGCGCCCGAAATCCGGGACCAGCTCTGCCAAGTCCTTGAAATGGTCGCGTGGTTTGGGCCGACTTACGGTGAAGGCCCTCTCCGCAGGAACCATCTTCTTGGGAACCAAAGACCATTTGTCTTCCGGTTTTCCAAAGCGCGCACAGCTCTTACATACCTCCATCGTTGAGCGGTCGATCACGATCTTTTGGGGTGCTCCCGAGATCTCTGCGCCGCAAATCTCGCATTGCTTCTCTGTCATTTCGGAAACCTTTATAGGGGTCGGAGTTTAATAATCTTTGTAATTATGGATAGTGGAGAAGGCATGAATGAGTCACAGGCCGGCGCGGACTTTTCGCGCTACATCCTGGACCGCATGCGCCAGCTTGAAGAGCGCAATCTGGCGCTGCGAGAGCAGAAGGACCGCGTAGAAGGCGAAAAGCGGCTGATTGAGAACCAGAAGCTCAAGTTCGAGCGAGAAGCCCGCAAATTGAGAAGCGAGCTGGAGCGTCTGCGCGTAGGTCCCATGATCGTGGGTACTATTGTAGATGTCCTGGACGAGAACCGGGTCATCGTCAAGAGCAGCACCGGCCCCAGGTTCGTGGTCAGCCTCTCCCAGTTCATCGAGGAGGAGATCAAGACCGGCGCGCAGGTCGGCTTGAATCAGCAGTCTTTTGCTGTGATGTGCGTGCTGCCCTCCCCCCGTGACCCGGCGGTCTTTGGCATGGAGATTGAGGAAGCTCCGGATGTGCGGTTCTCGCAAATCGGTGGCCTGGATACTCAGATCTCCGAGATCAGAGAGATTGTGGAGCTGCCCCTCAAGCGTCCGGACCTTTTCACGGCTGTAGGCATCGAGCCGCCCAAGGGCGTCTTATTGCATGGGCCTCCGGGAACCGGCAAGACCATTTTAGCCAAGGCGGTTGCCCAGAGTACCGATGCCACATTTCTTCGTGTGGTAGGCTCTGAGTTCGTGCAAAAGTACATCGGAGAAGGCGCGCGCCTGGTGCGTGAGCTCTTCGAGCTGGCCAAGAGCAAGTCTCCTGCCATCATCTTCATAGATGAACTGGATGCTATCGGTGCGCGGCGCATGGATGGGGCCACCAGCGGAGACCGTGAGGTGCAGAGAACACTCATGCAGATCCTGGCGGAGATGGACGGATTTGATGCGCGAGGCGAGGTCAAGCTCGTTGCCGCCACCAATCGCCTGGACATGCTAGATCCGGCCTTGCTGCGACCGGGTCGGTTCGACCGTATTATCGAGATACCCATGCCCAGCCGGGAGGCACGTGAGGCCATTTTGAAGATCCATACCTCAGGAATGAATTTGGATGAAGATGTGAACCTCAAGCTGATCTCTGATATGGCGGAGGGCTCGAGTGGTGCGGATTTAAAATCGCTGTCCACTGAGGCAGGCATGTATGCCATTCGCGAAGAGAGGACAATAATATACCAGAGCGACTTTGAGGGCGCAGCGATAAAGATACTGCACAAAGAGAGAAACCATGTGAGTGAGCCCGAGGGGCTGGTGCAACAGTACATTTGAATATTTAGGAAAAGGGCCCGAAAATGGGGCCCGATCAATCCTTTTCTAGGTGTTCTACCATGAGCAAGCATCATAAATATAGAGCAGTTTTCGTCCTTTTCATCAGCCTATTTGTTCTTTTCACCTTGATGGCAACTGCAGGCTCCGCTCAGGAGACAAAGACGGCGTACACCAGGGACGGCATACACTTCATCAGCAAGGAACGGGTGGACGAAAATATAAGATATGAATATGCAAAGCCTGGGGAATACAGGGAAGAGCAGGTCCCGCTCGATACGATAGTAGTAGGCGCATCCGCCATTCCGGAAAATATGTCCCTGCCGATAGAAAAAGAGGTGACTGTGCCGGAGGAGAAATCGCAATTATCGTCCAACCAGACCGACTCATCAGCTTCGAAAAACAAATATCCATATGCACCTATCTTTATCGGGCTGCTGGCGATTGGGGGGCTGGTCTTCTTTATGGCGTCAGTCTACTCCGGACGCGACCGACAATAAAAACGATCGCGCTTAAAATGCCTTCAAGCCTCCCAGGGCATCTGGTTCATCATTTTCATGATATATTCCCTTTGGATGAGCCGCTATTCTCCTTCAGCTTCTCTTTGAGTTGTGATCCGTGTCCCTCCAGCCATTCGAACTTGGTGCAGGAGTCCAGATCCGGGCAGGAACTGCATAGCTCGTACCCTCTATCCCGGGCACAGATCCTGATAGTACAATCGGGCGGGCCACCGCCATTCCCGCATCCGGCACAAACGGCGTACTTTTCCATCCAGTCCAGGCCCCTATCCACGGCAGCCCAGTCGATGACCTCTCCGCCCGCTACAAATGGAGACCACATGGCAATCTTGTAGTCCGCAATGTTCTTTTTCGTTCTGCCTGCGCTCTCGGCAACTGCTCCGCTTCCCAGGGGACATGAACTGCAGACAATGCCACAGGGTCCGGCTTGATTTTTGATTCCGTCCAGGGCTTCACTCATAGTAGTGTTATATTCCACTCTAAATATTTATACTATTCTTTCGGGCTTCCAGTTTCGTGGTTGATATGGATAATGATATCATCGCGATTTAGCGAGGCCAGGGCCGCGATTCAACCTTTATCGATCAGCAGCTCGCACACCAGGGCATGGCCCACGTCCCAGTGGGCGCTGACGGCGAACGGGGCCTACAGCATTGCAGCGGCATCATGCATACTCAAAACCTCCGGCGCGCAGTTCACCATGTAAATGGTTATTCTTTGATCCATATCCTTCCTCAATAATGGGGCAATGCAGATTTAATTAAATTTAAATATTTAAAAATGCTTTTAATATATATGAGCCTCCGAGAGGCCTCAAATCATGCAGGTTCGATAAATCTTGAAGGCTCTCCCATACATTCTTTGATGTCTCTAATCGGGTTTAGGTTTCTGCATCGTTTTTTTGGTGCTTTTTAATCGGCTTATAATTGGCCATAGATTTCCACCAGTTTTTTTGTGAGGTCGCGGCCAGCATATCCCTGGCCAGCACAATCAAGCAGGACCTTTGACTGTGAGGCAAGCTAAATGCCCTCGACCGAGAATGTCCTGTGATCATTGAACACATCACGATCCGGAGTATACATTCGCACAGCGATTTCTCCGTGGGTCGGCACATCAGACATTTCGGCAAGCTTGATGATGTTTTTCTTCTCAAAATACAGGTACACAGAATCATGCCTTGCGCTGTAGCCTTTGTAAATTTCTCCCGCTGTAAAACTGGTAAAGGCACAGGCAATTTGCTGCTCATCGCATACTAGGCAAATTTCTCGATGGCCTCCTGGCGCGAGGGCGGCAGGACGCGCAATGTGCACCTGAGGGGTGCCGGGAAGATGGATTCCGCACAAGCCCGCCGGAAGGCCAGGGCGATGAAGGCGAAGCCAATCCATGTTAATTGAACTGACTAGATGCAAGCATGCTATAATCGATGTTACAGATGCGGATCTTGCCGAAAGGTCATGGCATGCCGTTTCAGGTCACCATTCAACAGGGAACTACACGTTTTATGTTATTAATCTAAAAGATTTTCATACGCGATATGATATGAATAATTATGAAAGATTCTTAAAAATGGTTAAATAGGATCGAACGAAGATAGAATACGGTGACAGGTGAATGAGAGCTAGAAACTGGACAACCTGGGAGAGGTATATGCCGGCCGCAAAGGTTGCGACGAGGACAGGCGCAGCCGCACTGTGCATGAAGCCCTGGGATCAGATCCTCCCTGAAGAAGGGGTGGAAGAGAGAATGACCTGCAAAGAGCCGCTCTGGAGGCCATATGAGATGTATCTGTGCCCGGAAAGCGCCAATGTGGCAGCACATCGGCCATTAGATGCAGTGGAAGAGATGCAGGAGAAGGTGCGAGTTTGAGGCCATTCTAAAAATTTAATTTATTTTGCAGACAATTATATATAATGGTTATTACTATAATACTCATAGAAAAATAAGAAGTCTTTGCACCCCTATTATGGTTTGCCGCCCTGGTGGGACGCAAAGAACCTCTGCTGGTGGTTTTGAACTAATTGTGATCTAGGTCTCGCTTTCTTTACACCCAGCCGCGTATTTTCATGGCTTCGACAACCCTTGACACTGCTACGGTATAGGCTGCCTGGCGCATGTTAATATTGTACTTCTTGGAGGCTGCAAGGACGCCCTGGTAGGCCATGGTCATCCTTTCATCGAGCTTCTGATAGACCTCATCGAAGGACCAGCAGTAGCGCATGATATTTTGCACCATCTCGAAATAGGAGACTGTTACGCCACCTGCATTGGCCAGGAAGTCGGGAATGACATGTACCTTGTTTTGGAAGAGTATGGTGTCAGCTTCCGGTGTGGTGGGGCCATTGGCCAGCTCCACAATGACCTTGGCCTTGATCTTTCCTGCGTTATCTTTGGTTATGACGTTCTCCAAAGCGGCAGCGAAGAGAATGTCCACGTCCAGCTCTAAAAGCTCTTCATTGCTGATCTTCTTGGAATTGGGAATATTGGCCACGGTTGTGGTCTGGGCCTTGACGCGGGCCGCCTCATCGGCATCGATGCCGGCTGCATTGAATACTCCGCCCTTGGAGTCGCTGACGGCAACTACCTTGCTTCCAAAGAGCTCCTTGGCCAAGCTGTGAGCATAGCTGCCGGCGTTGCCGTAGCCCTGGATAGCTACAGTGGCCTTTGCCAGGTCAATGTTTAATTCCTTGGCTGCTTCTCGCAGAGCATACATGCCGCCTCGGGCAGTGGCATCGCCTCTGCCGCAGGAGCCGCCTATGCACAACGGCTTGCCGGTGATGAATCCAAAAGAGTTTGATCCGACGTATTTGGAGTACTGATCCATCATCCAGGCCATCATCTGGGGCGTGGTGTATACGTCGGGTGCGGGAACGTCCTTTTCAGGGCCAATGTTCTGCCAGAGCGCGTCTATGTATCCTCGGCAGAGGCGCTCCTGTTCGCCCATGGACAATTCCTTGGGGTTGCAGATGACACCACCTTTGCCTCCTCCCAAGGGCAGGCCGAGAAGAGAAGTCTTCCAGGTCATCCAGGCAGAGAGGGCTCGTACTGTATCTACCGTCTCTTCTGGGTGGAATCGAATGCCGCCCTTGCAAGGGCCCAGAGCATCGTTATATTGAACTCTAAAACCCTGAAAGATCTTCATGCTTCCGTTGTCCATGCGTACCGGGATAGATACATGGAATTCTCGCATGGGGTGCTTGAGAAACTCATGCACTCCTGCATCCAGGTTCAGAATCTTAGCACAATCAGCAAGTTGTTTCTGGGATATCTCAAATGGATTCGGTTTGGACATTCTTTGCATCTCCGTTTAGCATCTACCCAAATCTTTATGTTTGACTGGTGGTGGCAATGGTCCACCCTTAGCTATATAACAATTCTGAGTTAAATTTATAAATGACAAAGAGGGCCGGAAATGCAGTGTCGGCATATTTAAACTTTTACGATCGATAAATTTACTGAGAGCCATATACTCCCTATAACTTCATTGAATTTAAATATTGTCCTCAGAGTGCGAATTCATAAAAGTTCATAAAAAAACTTAATGAATAACTTTATGCTGCATAGTCTTCGGGGATAATTCTTGAAAGGCAGCTTCGCAAAGGTAAAAATCTGAATAGAATTGTGCGACCAAAAAAAATGCTGCATGGCACTAACTCCATTGCCATGCCCGATTGACTACTCCTGTTGACGCCGCTACTCGCTTATTGTGATCCAGGCGTCCAGAATCTCTTCCGCTTCATCGCGGTAGGCATCCATGACGTAGGGTATGCCTGATACGTAAGCAGCCTCTTCTGAGAGGGCCATGAGATCCTTTCTGGAAATTGTGCTCAATTTGAAGTTGCGAGATCCTGCCATTAGTTGCTGTATTCCCGTCTTGAACTTCTGACAATAGGTATACAGACCGATAGCGCCCCATGGAATCTGCTTAATTTCCTGGCCATATTTGCTCTTGAGATCTTCTAAGGAGACAAAGATCTCTTCTGCCTGGCTGCCGTACTTTGAGACGCTCTTGGGCAGATCGCCCTTCTCCAACCAGCTACCGATATTCTTTCCTACCATTCCCGGGATCATGAGGGCTCTGCCCATACAGACCGCTTTGACAAAGGGTGCTCCCATAGCAATGGCCTTGAATACCCCGTCCTCTGAGGAAAATCCTCCGGCCATGGCAATATCCGGTATCTTCATGCCTCTTCGAGAGAGCTTGCTGCAGAACTCATAGGCCAGAGACTGCAGGTAGAAGGTGGGAATGCCCCATTCGTTCATCATGGGCCAGGGACTCATGCCGGTCCCTCCTGGAGCGCCGTCGATGGTTAGCAGATCGATCTTGGCCTCAGCACCGTAGCGTATGGCCATGGCCAACTCGGCCATGCTGTAAGCTCCTGTCTTGAGGGTGATGCGCTTGAAGCCTAAATCCCGCAACCTGCTCACCTCCTCGAAGAATCCGTCCCTGGATACAAATCCCAGTCGAGAATGTCTCTCGAACTCTTTTATGGCTCCTGTTTTGTAGGCCATCTGTACTTCCAGATTGCCGGGATCCGGCTGCACCACATAGCCCCTGTTCTTTAGCTCTTGTGCTCTCTCCAGGGTGCCCACCTTTATCTCGCCGCCAATACATTTGGCACCCTGGCCCCACTTCAGCTCAATGGTTTCCAGATTGTGCCGGCTTGAGACATATTCGGCAACACCCAGGCGAGTGTCTTCCACGTTCATCTGGACAAGTATTTCGCCGAAGCCCTCATGGAATTTCTTGTAAGTCTCAATCCTGCGATCCATCTCGGGAGACTTCGCCACCTTGCCTTTTCCATCCAAAACCAGCTCTGGGTCTACTCCGCAGACGTTCTCGCCGCAGACGAGTGTAATGCCTGATATGGCGGCACCTACTGCAAAATGCTCCCAGTTTTTCCTGGCAATTTCTGTGGACCCCAGAGCGCCTGTAAAGATGGGCAGCTTCATCCTCACCTTCTTTGACCAGCCGTATTCTGTAGTGACATCCACATTAGGAAAGATCGATGTGTCCGGTCCCGGTTCGACTCCCTCCGGCAGACCGTGTGCGCCAACCGCATAACCCTGAATGTTGAGATGAGAATAGTCAAGTGGGTAGTTCTTATCGGCTCCTGCCGTCATCTCTCCAAATGGGCCCGGGTAGAGCACCTCTCTTCCTCGGAAGGAAGCAAGCCAGGTCTCGCAACCACCTTTGCATCCATCAATACATCTAGTACAAATTCCAGACATGGGGACGACATCTCTAGAACGATTGAATGTCCCCGTTGCTTCATTGGCGTTCGGCCTTCTCAGATTCATCAGTGCCACCTTTTATATTTTCACATTTGTAATATTAACAATTTGCGATTTGATGATTTGGCACAAAAAGAAACATACTGTTAGCTAAGTATACCATTATGAGGCTTCATTTTGCCCAATTCATTCTTTTTACCATATGAAATGCAGTTTTCTTAACTATTATGATCTTATCATAATGCTCATTATTCAATCCGAATATAAATAGATTTTTATGAAAGATTCATAACTTTTATGAAATCCGCATAAGGAAAAGCTTTTCAGGCGGCCTCCCCAAAAGCAATATAGTTGATCTCCAGTCATTGCATCATAGCTGGTGAAAGAAGGATAACAAAGATGACAATTGTCATAGTAGATTACGGTATGGGAAACCTTTTCAGCATCTACAACGCTCTGGACTATGTGGGAGGACATCCCAAAATCGTTCGCGATCCTGATGACCTGGAAGATGCAGACGGTATAGTAGTTCCGGGAGTGGGGGCCTTCGGAAGCTGCATGAGTCAGCTCTCACGATTTGAGAGTTCGCTTTTGCATAGCTTCCGGCAAGGAATGCCTATGCTTGGCATTTGCGTCGGCATGCAAGTGCTCTTCGAGGAGAGCGAAGAGAGCCCCGGCGCTAAGGGCCTGGGCTGGATAGATGGCAAGGTAGTGCACCTGCCAGAAGGTGTGATGGTTCCCCAGATGGGCTGGAACGACCTCTCCATCAAACGTCCTGTGGAGATGCTGGATGGAATCTCTGATGGAGATATGTTCTATTTTGTGCATTCCTACTATGGCCTGCCGAAGGACAGGTCCGTGATTGCCGCCACCACGGAGTATGGTACGGAAGTTACGGCCGCTGTGAGCAAAGATAACCTCTTTGCCACCCAGTTTCACCCCGAGAAATCGGGTGCCAAGGGTCTGAGAATTCTGGAGAACTTTGTGAGGTCAATAAGATGCTAGCGAGAAGGATCATTCCCTGTTTGGACTGCGATCTGGGTGTGCCGGGGGGTCGAGTTGTCAAGGGCATTGAGTTCAAGCAGATAAGATATGCCGGCATCCCCTGGGAGCTGGCTGGCCAGTATTATCAGGACGGTGCCGATGAGATTGTCTTTTTGGACATCACTGCATCTCATGAGCGACGGGAGACCATGACAGGGGTCATTAGAGAGACCTCGCGGTCGGTCTTTGTACCTTTAGCCGTAGGCGGCGGCATAAGCAGTGTGGAGCAGGCAAGAGAGGTATTCAATGCCGGGGCTGACAAGATCACTGTGAACACCTCCGCACTAAAACGCCCGGAGCTGATCCGCGAGATATCCGATCTATATGGAAATCAGGCTGTCGTACTGGCCATAGATGCCAAGCGGCGCTATACTCCGGAAGAAGGCAGGATTATTGTAGAAACCGAGCAAGGCCCTTGCTGGTTTGAGTGCTCCTTTTATGGAGGCAGGCAATTTACAGGTATCGACGCCATCGCCTGGGCAAGCAAGGCGGTATCTCTGGGGGCGGGAGAGATTCTTCTCACCAGCATGGATCGGGACGGAACATATGATGGCTTCGACATCCCCCTCACAGACGCCGTGGCCAAAAAGGTTAACGTGCCTGTGATCGCCTCAGGAGGCTGCGCTAGCCCCGAGCACATGCTGGAAGTCTTCAAGAAAACGGATGCTTCGGCTGCGCTGGCGGCGAGCATCTTTCACTTCGGAGAGTGGAATGTCCGCAACGTCAAGGCCTATCTCAAAGAGAGGGGCGTGAACGTGCGCATCTGATTAGAAATGGGGTACATAGAGCTTACCAAGGCACCCTGCAATCAGGCCCTGGAGATCATGGTAGTAAGTGATGCCGGTTGGGAGAAGAGGTTTGAGTCCATGGGCATACGGAAAGGAAGGCAGATCCGCAAAATTGCCTCTCAGCCTTTTGGCGGGCCGATAGTAATTGAGGTAAACGGCTCGAAGATGTCGCTTGGCCGCAATATCGCTGCAAAAATCGAGGTGGAGGTACTAGCCAGTCCCTCCCATCAGTGATATATCTTAACTTCCCTCCCAATTTTCTTTATCTAAGTTGCAATTAGCTGTTTCAGCCTCTGGATGCTCTCCATGGCCTGGGCAGACTCGTGCAGCTTTTCATCCTCAAAATGCTTGATGATTGAATCAATTCCTGCTTTTAGCGAATAGACCTTCATTGGTCTGCCTTTGCCTTCGCGCTTGATTTCTTTCTCTTCTATCCAGTTGTTATCACGCAGGGTACGCATGGCAATGCTTACTTCCGGCTGGCGAAGGTCGGAACCCATCTCGATTTCGCGAGATGAGGCTTCATCCACATTAGCCAGAAAGGTTATGAGCGTTGCAACGTTGCGCGGAACGCTCAGGGATCGAAGCGTTTCGACAAATTCCATGTCCTTATCATCCAGGATCTTTACGGTGGACTCTTTCATAATCGTCACCATATTTTTCTTGTCACAAATACTTAATGATATAAATAATTTGTTTTGAAAGGGAATATCTTTAATTTTACTTAATTAGACTAATACTTTAGATAATAACTTAAAAAGCAAGAAGCGTTTACATTTAGGTGACTATCAACTCCTGAATGCCTTGGGTTGAGAATTTATATTTGTGGCAATTTCCAAATGCCCATTAATGGAGTTGCACTGAAGGGATGATCTTTCCGGGCCTTAACCGATCTCAAATCAGAATTAGATTAAATAATTAATTTAGGAAGAATTAACATAAATTCAATAATAATATTATTTATTAAGAAATTTATCCTGTTGCGGGAATAGATGGCTGTGAATATCACCGCTACCTGATGTCCTAAGAATAGCAAACCATCGGTATTTCGGCGACCCTGCAATATATATATTCTAGATAGCAAATAGCATTATCATGATATCCATAATGGTCCGCGAGAAGGATCTAAATGAGCTGGCCCGAACGGAGGTAGGAAACCTCCCTGGTGTTCTATTTGCAGGTACCAGTCCTCTTTTGCGCCCCTTTATGAAGAAGCTGGAAGCGTTGTTGCCACCGGAAAATAGGGGACTTGGGGATAGCTATATTCTCAATGCGCTTCATTCTCACATCGACCAGGTACATGCCGACGAGCTGCAGATCGCTGTGAAGAGTGGCGAAATGCAGGTTGTCATCCTTCGCGAAGAGCTGGGTGAATTAATTGGGGAGAAGTATCCTACTACCAGTCATCATCGCCTGAACCTGCCCGGCCTTTTATTCCTGCAAAGCAGTCCCTCTCTTCAGACTGCCAGTGCTATTCTGCTGCGCCGGGAACATAAGCTGCAAATTCCGGACGGACGCAGAACTATGCGCTACATCTTTCACATTGGCGTGGCAGCCATAGACGCGGATAAAGAGACGATTTGCGTCCACTTCGACCTGGAAAGGTTGCCCAAGAGGGCGGACGGCACATCGGTACTGGAGTAGATAATTTTGAGCAGTGCTGAAAATAGCTAGGGCCTCGTCAGAATTATGGCTGCGCAGAGTACATTGTGACGCGTTCTAATAGCGAGCAACGACACTTCGAATACTGGGCAATACGTTCGACTAATGGTAGAATAGATCGCGTGCTGAAAATAAGTATGAAAAGACTGATCACGTTAATACGCGATTTTTTTGAGGATGGAATTGACGTTGCTCTCAACAATAAACGAGAAGTCAAATTTCTTCTAAAAATTGAGATTGGGATTTCGAAGCTCATCTAATTGCAATGAGTTGCAGTGATCCGCATGGGGTTCAGAATGTTGTTCTTTGAGGTTATTAGCCTACGAGGTTATGTGTGGCAGGAAATTTTACAGAAAACTCGGCACACTGCAAAAAAAATCTTTTTTGGCGGACAACCTAGACTCACACAACTAGGTTCTCATCATATTTGGGCCAACCACAATGTATTTACATAGAATAAGTTAATAGTTATTAAATAAACATAAATACAATTATGCAACAACACAGCGTAACCTTATTATATGTATATGAAATAAGTATGAATTAGTGTGATAAATATATAATGATGATCATGACAACTGAAAGAATCGATCACTTAACTGATAACGAAAATATAATATTAGTAGGTGTTTTTTTATTATGGCGATAGATTTGAAGCTCGAAAAAGGTGAACAAAATCCAACGGCGAAACAGAAACTCGACGTTAGTGATTTATGCCATCCTACAGAAGAATCACGATTTAAATTAGCATTAGCGACAATTGCTGTAGTGATAATTGTGCTTCTCACTCTCGTATGGTATACACCTTATCTTATATTAGTAATTGGGTCAATAATATTAGGAGCTTGGTTTTTATCTGAGATCCTTAAGGCAGAGCTAATTAGCAATAGCGTTAAGGTCTCTGAAGATAATTTTCCTCAAGTAAATCTGCTAGTCAATCAAATAAGAGATACTCTTGATTATCCGGAAAACATTGATATATATATAGTAGATAAAGGAGAAGTAAACAGTATTTTGATAAAACTATTTAGGATGAAAGTGATAATTCTTTATTCAGAGTTGTTGGAAGATATGATTGATGATCCAAATCTTTTGCAATTAACTTGGATAATTGCTCGGTTCGTTGGTCATCTAAAAGCAAAACATTTGAGGTTTACATATATACGTATATTAATAGACTCTATAGAAAAATTTGCGATATTTAATTTATTGCTTTACCCTTATGAGAGAGCAACTCATTATAGTGGAGATCAAATTGGCCTAGCTGTTTGCCATGACTTAAAGCCTGCACTTATTGCTTTAGATAAACTGTTCGTCGGTAATGAACTAGCACCAAAAGTTCAGTTATCAGGATTATTGCTCCAATATGGGGCCATCCATAATAACATGTTTTCCAGGATTATAGAATTGCCATCGTCTTGTCCACATAATATAAATCGGGTTGCAAATCTCTTGGTATTCTGCATGAAACGCTATCCTGAAATTTATGAGGTTATGGCCGCAGAATTGGACGAGAAAACTAAATATCTCATCAGCTATATAATACGGAATTAGTCATATGGGATTTAATGCATAATACAATCAAGGATAATAGTGTTGGTACGAAAATCGGGTTACTATATTAGTCAAAGCGTTCGTTAATATATATCCCGATTTTTGGCTATTTCTCAAAATGCCCCCATATTTAAAATATATTTGTATACGAATACAACATACTCGAATAATTGTCAAGGATGCGACGGAGCAACAAACCACGCCAGAATTTGAGATGTTATCTGCAATATCCTGCCTCATGGCAGTTATGTATATAATACGACAAAAAAATAAATGATTGATTTATCCGAAGTAATACCCAGCAGCAGAGCTGCGGGGTATTACTTTTTGGGATAAATCAAATTATCAGACTTTTCAGCCCCCAGAGCAGCTTCGGGTTGAGCCGGAAGAGAACGCGTAGCATGTCCGGCAGGTCCATCTTGGTTATGTCCTCCTTGGCCAGAGATCCTATGAGCAGGTTCATGTCGTTATCCGTAAGCTTGACGAAGAACTCTTTGAACTGGAAGCTCCTGGCAATAACCTTGCCAAACCCGTTTCGCCAGCGGTCTTCGTACTCTTGCAGCCCGGATCGGCGGACATTTCCTGCAGCTATAGCTTTTGCCGCTACCTCTCCGGCGATGATTCCTGCCTGCATGGCATTGAGAATGCCTCCTCCCGTGAGTGGATCGGTCTGATGAGCGGCATCTCCCACCAGCATCACGCTATCGGTGATTGCACAGTCAATGGGACCGGAACAGGGGTCTCCTCCCACTACCATCTCCACAACCTTGCCATTGGGAAATCGTGATTTCATTAACTGCCGCAGCAGCCGCACTGCTTCACCAGGCTTGGAGCGCGAGCCCTGAATTCCCAGACCAATGTTAGCCAGCTTCTCGCCCTTGGGAAAAGACCAGGCATATCCTGAAGGCGCTATGCTGTTTCCTAAAAAGAACTCTGTGTATTCGTTATCAATGGATGCATCATGCACCAGGAACTGGGCACAAGATTCGATATCTTGCAACTTCAAAGTGGTATCAATGCCCGCCCAGCGTCCCACCTTGGACTCCACCCCGTCTGCACCGATGATCAGGGGCGCTTCGATCTGCAGGGGCTCTCCAATGCGAAGTGCGGACACACCACTGATTACTCCATCCTTCTTGAGCAGACCCAAAGCCCTGGTCTTGACCAATACCTTGGCTCCCGCCGTTGCAGCCTGCATGGCGAGGCCCCTATCGAAGATCTTCCTCTGCAGGACGTAGCCCACCTCGTCGCCGCTCTTATCTTCGGACATGACGATGCTTCTTCCGTCCGGTGCATAGATTCTGGCCCCCTTTACCTCGGAAGAGATCCATTCCGGCTCAGGCTTCAACATGCGGCACAGGGCTCTCTTGCTGACGCCCTCCGCGCAGCGCACGGGATCTCCAATCTCCTGGCGTTTCTCCAGCATGACGACCTTAAGGCCTGCTGAAGCTGCCGTCTTTGCAGCCATAGATCCGCCGGGACCGCCCCCTACCACTATCAAGTCGCACTTCATGCCTTGACCCCTAGGGCTCCCACAGGGCATATCTTGGTGCACAGGCCGCACTCCTTACACTCTGCCGAGACCTCTAGCCAAGTCTCCACTAACTCCAGGGCGCATGTCGGGCAGACTCCGACGCAGGCACCACAGTAGCAGCATTTGTATCTATTGACGGTAAGCATGAGATCACATCCTATAAATTATTATTAATACTCTATCGCAAAGTCTTCATACCCTTTGCTTTCCAACTCTGAGAACTCCATCCCCAAGATTATGGAGCCAGTGGGTCCCGATTTCATGGCTTTGAGCAGCTCCCCAACCTGCTTTCTCTCGCCCTCCAGTACTGCATCCACTCCGCCGCCGGGAATGTTGCGGACCCATCCTTTAACCCCCAGGGCTCGTGCTCGCTCTTGAGTAAAGGCGCGATAGAAAACGCCCTGCACTCGACCCGAAACACGAACGTGCACCGCGATCATTTCCTGGCACCCGTCACCAGATCTTCTAGAGCCTTGCGCTGGTCTTTTGCTTTGATAATCCCGGACGCGAGCAAGACGCCAATCGATCCCAGCTCCAGGGCGCTTCTCAGATCTTCGCCGTGTGTTATTCCTGCACCACAGAGTACGCCGACCCCTGGTGCAATGCTCTTGACGGCATCAACCGACTGGGAGATGACCAGTGGATTGGCCTTGGATACGGGAATGCCGCTGCCGATCAACTCCGGTGGTTCCACGGCCACATAGTCAGGCTCAAGGGCAGCCGAGGCACGAGTCGTAGCCACATTGTTAGTGCAGACAATAGTCTTCAGGCCTGCCTGACGAGCTGCGGTGATGGATGCATCGATATCGGCCAGCTTGAGCCTTCGCTCAGAGTGATTTATGAGCGATCCTGCCGCTCCTGCGGCTTTCAAGGACGCGGCAGTCACATGGCCCGTAAAGCCGCCATAGCCTACCCCGTCTACATGCTGGGCATAGATTGGTATCTTGACGGCTTTAGAGATGGCCTGTATATCGGCTACCTGGGGCGCTACCACAATTTGCACGGAATAATCCCGGGAAATGTCCTCGCATATCTCCGCCAGGCGTAGAGCCTCTGGGCCGGTCGATTCACGATAAGTCTTGAAGTTGAGTACGATTAAGGTCATAATCTCCCTCGCAGCAATTCTGTAACCTCAGTGAGCATATATATTTTGGCTGCATTCGGCCAGCATGTCATTATAATATCTTTCATAAACTTCCGTGTTAAGGCACTCCCCAGTAAAGTTCTTCTTTATCGCACCATTTAAAATAAAAGCAATCAACGGAAGCATGCCATTCTTCTGACAATGGATCATATGATAGAGCAGACCTGATGGCTGACAATAATCCAGTTTTACCAGCTGCAAATCGGTGTGCTGGGAGAGAAAGCTCTCGAGAATAGGCTCGCATCTCTTGCAGATGTTGCAGTCCTTTCTGCCGATAAAGAGCAGCACCATTCCCCCCCCCATGCGATCGATGGCCTGGGCCTGCCTTATCGCCGGTCCGTAGGTATCCTTTAAAAAGGAATTTACTACGTCTGCCACCTCCGCTAAGGGAACACTGTACTTGCTGGCAAGCTCATCGCTAAGCTGCTCCTCTTTCCTGGCCATGAATCCCTGCACCTGGGCTTTGAGATCCATGGATCAACCAGTCTTATTCATCCCTTAAATTGGTAGTGGTGCTAAAGATCATGGATTACTTTGACCCTCAGCTTTGAGAAGTCATCCTTAATCTCAACCAGGAAGCCCATGCCGGCAAAGATCTCCTCCAGCTCGATGCGCACGAATTTCTTGGGGGCATCTGAGCCGAAGATGAGGGTGAACTCGCTCTTGCCGGTCTTGCTCATATTGAATAGGTTGCAGATCTCAAGCCTTCTCAAAATGCTCTCCACATTGAGGAGCTTGTGCTTGAATTGCTCTGCATGGGCTCGGCAGACCTCTTTATGCAGATTCCAGAATCGCTCTTTGTCCGGATGAGTTTCAATAAAGCTTAGAAACAGTATCCAGTGATCGATATCCAGGATCACATGCTCTCCGGCAGAGAGCATTTCCGCATGGGTGTAAACCTTCTTATCTTCGGCGAATTCGAAGAGCATCTTGTGTTTGCCAAAGAACTTCAGGGACTCTCGCATCAACTCGCTCTGGGACATGCCCAAGTCTTCCTTCATCTTCTTGAACAGACCCACTGTTTCTTCATCTAATGCGATGGTAATTCTCTCTGGTGACTTCATTTAATCCCCAACATCTAACTCTGCCAATACCTTTCCTCTTATGCTATATTATCTTTATCAAGCATTATCTTTTTATACTGATGCCGGAAACCGTTTGCCTATAGCTGATATCTGCGATGGGGCGGTCGCTGCAGACCGACATTGTTAAATTCAAACGCGAAAAACCCAGTTTCATGGACTCTTGGATGAAGGATGGGAAAAAGTACAGCGAGAGTGACAAAAAAAAGCTGGAGAAAGGATCAGGCTTTGTCAAGGTCTGGACGCTGGTCAGCAACTGGCTCTACAGAGTAGTATCCTGGTAATCTCGCATTCTGTTTTTTTATCAGATCGCCGAGCATTGCTGTTCTCGTCTTTAGCTGGGCTATTACATCATCTCGGCATGATCCCCGGGCCAATATCGACAGGATGGGATCGTCTACAGCTATTCGCGATCCCTTCCCAGGCACATCTGCCGTCCAGTCTCTGACCAGATCTGTCTCAATGGTCAGGTCACAGGGGGCGTAGACGATGATTCTGCCTGCACTGCAGCTCGCTGCGGCGGGACGCTCGGGAATCCTTCCCCCAAAAGATTGCAGATGAGCCTGAAACACATTCACCCCGCCGGACAATTCCACAGTGTCCAGGCTGCCCTGGAAACGGCTATTTACTTCGACCACAACCGGACCTTTCTCCGTGAGCAGGAAATCAACTCCATTGCTGCCCAAAAGCCCCAGCTTCGAGATGATCTCTTCTGCCATCTGCTCTATTCCGCACTGGGGGAGGGCGAGCGGCGTGATGTTGCCACTGTACCTGAATCCTTTCGCCCCCGCCCAGGGCACGCCGATGAGCTGTTCGTTGACGGCGATGGCACGCGCCTGGCCGCCATTCCCAATTACGGAGACACTGGCGGGGCGGCCGACGATCAGCTCCTGGGCGATGAGGTCTTTCTCATGCATTTGTAGCTGCGCTGCCTTCTCAACAATTCTGCATCCCACGCCTCCGGCACCCTTGCGCGGCTTGACCAGAAAGGGATAGTGGGGATTATCCAGAGAATCGAGCGGCTGCGTCTTTATGAAGGGAAAGCCCTTCTCTTCCAGCCAGCCGGCCAGCCAGAGTTTATCTGATACCCTGGCCGTTTTTTCCGGAGGATTATTGAGCACGACTACCGTACGGACAGATGCTTCTTCCAGGCCCGGTCCCAGGACGACGGCATCCGGGCGAAACTTATCCACATAAAACGAGAGGGACTCATTTGTCCATTCGCGCGGCATCTTAGCAGTCTCTTTTGCGAATCTCGCCAGGTCCACATCGCAGTAACAATCGACAGCGAAGACCTCATGGCCCGCCCGGCTAGCGGAGGCTGCAATGTGTCTAATGTTGATGCCTATTACTAGTATTTTCATGGTGCTTTTTGGTTATGGCCCTTGCCCTTCACTTTTTTCCGGGCAGTATTCCGGATATAAAACCTGTTTTCCGTGTGGATTGGGCACAATCTTAAGTCCGCCCTCAAATGCATCGTATAGCTCTCTGCCCATAAAGAGCCTATCCAGGAAGACTGCCAGCGCCGCCACTTCGGAATGGGGCTGATTGCCTACAGCCACATTCCAGTCCGCCAGATCGTACATCTCCGCCGGAACCTTCTCCGCGCCCACAGCTACCAGAATATTCTCACATTCGCGAATCTCGTCAATCACATCGGGCAGGTTGGAGCCGTACATGGTGAGATGAACCACTTTTCCTCCTGCCTCTTTCCAGCGCACGGTCTCTCCTTTCCAGGAGACATCCGGACGGAGCCGAAAGCCTCCACCCCAGCGCTCCGCCACATCGGTCAGGCTCTCTTCCACATGAGAATCGCGCCCGGAGAGAAGCATCTCTTCTGCTCCAAATGCCCTGGCCACCAGGCCGACATGGGTAGTGATCCTCTTGTCTCTCTCCGGCCGGTGGCCGATGCGCAAAACCACGACTCGCATGCCCACGGGAGATCTGGCATCTTATTTAGTCTTAATCGGCCCCATCTCTGGCGCTCATCCGCCAGACCCAATGCAAAATAGCTAAATTCCTTAGGTGCGTCATTCTTCAGGATGAACCTGTGCGAGAATTGTCTGGGCAAGGGCTACCTGGTGGTAGGAGAGAAGCCCTGTCCCAACTGCAGTGGCAGCGGAAAGACCGATTCCATCTCCCTGGGAGAGGCATCGGATAAGGATATGAAAGAACTTATTGATAGCGGCTCCACTAAATGCAGCGTCTGCCAGGGCTCTGGCAAGATGCCGGTTACAGAGAGCTGTTCGGCTTGCCACGGTCTGGGGCGCGAGTATCTGTGCGTCGTGTGCAAGTCCAAGCTTTCCAGTAAAAAAGAGCTATGCGAGCGCTGTGCTAAAAAGCCGCTCGTGCATCTTCTCGATCCTGCCTGCGATGTCAAAGATATCGTTATAGGTGAGATTTATCAGGGAAAGGTCAATGGTCTCGCCAGCTTTGGGGCCTTTGTGGATCTCTCCGAGAGCGTGAGGGGGCTCGCCCACAACAAATATCTGAAGAGCAAGCCCGATGTGGGTGAGAGCATCTTTGTCACAGTGCGAAATGTTCTCGCGAACGGCAATATCGAGCTGGAGCCGGTAGAGCTGAAGGAGTACAACACTGTTGAGGTGGAAAAGGAGCTTCCGATATCCAAGACGGCTGATCTGCAAAGCCGGGTTGGAAAGCAGATCATGATTAAGGGGGAGGTCATCCAGGTCAAGCAGACGGGAGGTCCTACCATCTTCACCATTGCGGATGACAGCGGTCTGGTATTTTGTGCCGCCTTTGAGAGGGCCGGTGTGCGGGCCTACGCGGATATCGATAGCGATATGATGGTGCGGGTCATCGGAGAGGTGAGTCTGCGAAACAACCAGGTCCAGGTCGAGATCAAGTCCATGAAACGTCTCTGGGGCAAAGAGGCATCCATGGTCAAAGACCTGATTGAACAGGCGATCGACCTGCGCGCCGAGCCCTCGAAGACCGAGTTTCTGGTGAAGAGCGAGATCATGACCAGGCTCTTGCCGGCCATGAAGCAGGTGGCCAAGGAGATTCGCCGGGCGGTCCTTAAGTCCCAGCCCATCGTGGTGCGCCATCATGCCGATGCCGATGGCATCACGGCGGCTGTCGCCATTGAGATGGCCATTTTGCCGCTCATCACAGAGGTTGGCGGGCCGGATGCCGAGTACCACAACTACCGGCGCGCCCCCAGCAAAGCGCCCTTTTACGAGTTGGAGGATGTGACCAAGGATCTGACCTATGCTCTGGAGGATCAGACCAGGCATGGCCAGAAGATGCCGCTCATCGTTTTGATGGACAACGGCTCCACGGAAGAGGATGTTCCGGCCATGCGGCAGGCCCAGGTCTACGGCATGGAGATGCTGGTCGTCGATCACCATCATCCTCACAAGATCGTGGACCAGTTTCTCATAGCTCATGTCAATCCCGCGCACGCCGGCGGCGACTTCGGTCTAACCACTGGCATGCTGGCCACCGAAATCGCTCGCATGATCTACCCCACGGTCGAGAGCAAGATTCGGCATTTTCCGGCTGTATCGGCTGTAGGCGACAGAAGCGAAGCGCCGGAAGCGTCAGCCTACATAAAGCTGGTTGAGGACAAATACAGCCATGAGGACCTCAAGAAGATTGCTCTGGCCCTGGACTACGAGGCATTTTGGCAGCGCTTCAATGACGGGCGAGGAATGATAAACGATATCCTATGTCTGGGCAGGTTGGATCGACACCAGAGGATTGTGGAGCTCCTCTGCGAGCAGGCCAATGCCGCCATTGACGAGCAGCTGCGGGCCAGCATGGGCAATGTGAAGAGCACAAAACTGCCCAACGGCATTATCATGAATGTGCTGGATGTGGAGAACTTCGCCCACAAGTTCACCTTCCCTCCGCCCGGCAAGACATCCGGCGAGGTGCACGATCGGCTCTGCAAGAAGTATGCTGGAAAGCCCGTTGTCACCATCGGCTACGGTCCGGACTTTGCCGTGCTGCGCAGCAAAGCTGTGAAAATGAACATTCCCCTGATGGTCAAAGAGCTGATGGAGGAGATTCCCAATGGCGGCGTCTCCGGAGGCGGTCACCTGGTGGTAGGATCGATCAAGTTTGTAGGCGGCATGAGAAAGGATGTGCTGGCAAAGCTTGCTGAGAAGATCGCCGCCTGCGGGGTGGACGAGCCTGCGCAGGGCGGATAGACGGCGGGACAGGGGTTCCTGGCGTCTTTTCTTTATTATTCAAACTTTATATACATATGGCTCCTAAGTAACATGCATGCCTGAGGTATTGGCGCCTGAAATTCGCATACAAAAAGATTGTCTTCCTCATGATATCAATTCCGATGAGGATTTAACCGACGATCAAATAATTGAAGGCCTGATGAAACTAACCGCAGAATCCTTAGCAGAAGAACCTGAATACTAATATGCACATGGATCTCATGAAAGATGGATAAGAAGGAGGGAGGAGAAAGTCAATTGGATGTAGGAGGGAAGATGGCCATCGACTTTCGCCAACATCTTATACGTCAATTGCCGAGATATAAGGCTTTCGCTAGAGCGGGCGGTCACGACCATGATGGACAACAGCGACGGCCTGGCGCTCTCACTCTCGACCTGGCGCAGTGCAGCCAGGTGGGCTTTGTGGTGCGAGAGGAGGCGCTGCCGGTGGCCGCAGGCCTGGTAGAGATGGTGGGGCAGGAGAAGGCGCAGGAGTTGGTGATGAGCGCGGGCGGAGACTTTGAGCTGGTCTTCACCGTGCGGCCAGAGGGACTGGAAGCAAGGGGTTACGAGCACAGTATCGGTGGGAGGAATTGAATTTAATGTGATCGAAAATGATTTCATCATGAACAGCATATATTGCAAGGGGTGAAAGCATTTCGACAGTAGGTATCGAAGGAGATTTCCTTTCAGGCTTCAACATAGCTGGGGCAAATGAATATCTTTTAGCTCTTAAGATGCTCATCGTCCTGTTTGTTATCCTGATTGCGGTATGGAAGATGCAGATCCTAAGCACGGCTAGATACTGAAAGTCAGATGATTTCGCCGCCCTGCAGCTGCTCGCGACACCATTCGACTCATCGATTGCAAAACCAGAGCCGCCCGAGCTGGCCTCACCAAATTCCCGGCATCAAGCGATACCGTATTCTGCGCCGATACTCGGCATAGCCGGGCAAATCTCTCGCCAGAACCTTCTCCTCATTTAACTGGTAGGATTGCGAAGGACAGAGCGGGAAGTCCCCATCCTTCAAGGTGGGGATGAAAGCGGAGTCCTTTGCCATGATTACTTTCGCGCTGCCCTCAACTAATATAAATATTAAGTATGCATATCTGTATTTATGATGATCAGCTACAAGTATCCCATCTTCCCTAACAAGGTCACTGCATGGAAGTTAGCGGAGAATTTGGATGCTTGCAGGTGGCTCTATAATCGGCTTCTCCAAGACCTGAATGAAGCAAAACGAAAAGGCATCAAGCTCAAGACCTATGATTCTCAGAACATGATTCCTTCTTTGAAGCTCATAAATCCGAAGCTGAATCTCGTCTACTCTAAAGTTCTTCAGATGGTGAATTACACTCTTTGGTCTAACATCAAAGGACTCTCGACATCAAAGAAGAACGGTCGGAAGATCGGTCATATTCGCTTCAAAGGGTATGGTTGGTACAATACCCTGAATTACAACCAATCCGGATTCAAGGTCGATCAAGATCACAGCATTTTGCATCTATCCAAGATAGGAGATATGCGGATCAAGATCTATCGAAAGATCGAAGGTTGCATCAAAGCTGTCATAATCAAGAGAGAAGGCCAGAGGTGGTTCGCCATAGTCCAGGCCGATCAGGAACCACAGCAGTTACCGGAAACTGGAGAAGCAGTAGGTCTGGATGTCGGTTTGACTTCCTTTGTGGTTGATTCCGTTGGCAATGAGATAGAGAATCCAAGATGTGGCGAGCAATCTGCTGATAAACTGGCAAGACTGCAACGAAAGCTAGCCAGAGCAGTGAGGGGATCGAATAATTATAAGTTCCTCAAGGATAAAATCGCTAAGCTGCATAAAAGAATCAACTGCCAACGAGACGATTTCCTTCATAAGTTATCTCGGACCTATGTGAATAACTTTGATATCATCTGCGTTGAGGATCTTGAGGTCATTGGTCTGAAAGAGAAAGGCCATAATAATAGTATGCATCGCAGCATCCATGATGCATCCTGGTCCAAGTTCATATTCATGCTATCGTACAAGGCTCAAAGTGCTGGTCGAAAGCTGATAAAAGTAGATCCCAGGAACACCACTCAAAGGTGTTCAGCTTGTGGAAGCATCGTAAAGAAAGATTTGTCGGTACGAGTACATGAGTGCCCTTATTGCGGATTCTCATGTGACAGAGACTACAATGCTTCCAGGAACATACTCATCACAGGGATGGAACAGCCCGTAGCGCCCATAGAACCAAAACCACTACATCACATAACCGTGATGCAAGTATTGGCGATGAAGTGGGAAGCCGCGCCCTTCAGGACGCGGTAGTTCACAATGCGGGCAATGATGAGCGGTATGTACAGAGAAAAGATGGGAACTCCTGCCCATGACCCCAGAGCAACTGGCATGGCCAGCATCATCATCAGATAGCCAAGATACATCGGATGACAGATTATGGCGTAGGGTCCGCTGGAGATCACACTCTGATTCTTTTCAACAACTATTGTCCGCGAGGCATAACTGTTCTCCCTAAAGGCCAGAAATATTATGCAATAGCCAATAAGAGAGAGCGCATCTGCCGAAATTGACGCCGCAGCAGGGACTGCCGACCAGGAATAATGCTGGTCCAGACCGATAACAATGATCCCTGCAATAAGAATCGCAGCTCCGACCATGATAATCGTTGCTTGTTCCGGTTCTTTCTCCTTGTATCTCGTCCTCCTTTCCAGGAATTCAGGATCTTTATTCAGAAAATAGAGAACCACGAGTGACATTGGTGCAAAAAGAACTGCCCAATATAACCACCCCTGCCAGTAGTCCTGCCCCAAGAAATAGAGCAGCCCAGCTGATATGGCCGCAAATCCGCCAAAGCGTATAACCATGGCTCCTTTTAGTGCATCCGTCCTCTTCTTGTTCATAAGAATGTTACCGAAATATCACCTAAGGATATTAATATGCTGATGATAGATAAGTGAGAGCTGCAAGACAGATGTGCTCAATGCTGCCCGCCTGAGGCTTGATCGCGTGAAGACGGTACGTGGAGACGATAATAAGTGAGTGACGACATAATTGTGCTCAAAGATCTGAGCAAGATCTATGGAAACGGCGTGGAGGTAAGGGCCTTAGACGGTGTAAGCGTCAAGATCAAGGCGGGCGAGTTCGTGGCCATAGTTGGCCCCAGCGGTAGCGGAAAGAGCACACTGCTCAATATGATCGGCCTTTTGGACACACCTAGCCGAGGCCAGATATTTCTCAAAGGGATAGATGTCAGCCGGGCCAGTCCAGAAGAGCGAGCAAGGCTTCGCAGCCAGGAGCTGGGTTTCGTCTTTCAGTACCATCACCTCATCCCGGAGTTCTCAGCTTTGGAGAACGTCATGATGCCCATGCTCATCGCCAAGAAAGACAAAGCTGCCGCTAAAGAGAGAGCCCTGGAACTCCTCACTGCGGTTGGCCTGGCAGATCGGCGGGACAACCGTCCCAATCAGCTTTCCGGCGGCCAGAACCAGCGCGTCGCCGTAGCCCGGGCTCTGGCCAATGGACCGTCCATAGTGATCGGCGATGAGCTAACCGGCAACCTGGACACAAGAAGCTCCGACCTCATCTATAACCTGCTGCGGGAGCTGAACCGAAAGATCAATCAGACCTTCATCCTGGTGACGCACGACATGACACTTGCCGAGAAGACGGACCGCATCCTGCGCATTGTAGACGGCAAGCTCGTCTGCGAGATGAGGCGCAAGGATGGAGGCTTTGTCACCACCGATAGCTGTAACCGGGCTGAGGATAATGGCAATATAATGAGAGCATAGAATTGATAAACTACCAGGCTATGCCATCAAGGTGAGGAATTATATGAGTAAGCGATCTATTCAATTTGCAGGCGTCCTGTTCGTGTTAGCTGCTATACTTGCAGTCTCCGCTCAGGAGAGCACGACGGCCTTGAATAATGCCAGCATGAACAACACAACGTTGCTGAATAACACCACATTTAATGCCACTACAAGCGAACCTATAATTGCGGCGGCAAATGAAAGCGTGACCGAAGCTCCCGTATTGTCGACCGAGATGGTTAATGAGACAGCTCTAAATGAGACCGCTTCTACTGAAATTATGCCAGCTTTGGCATCTGAGGCCATTCCTGCCCAGAATGAGACGCCAATCGTCCCAATCGAGGTAATTGCCCCTCAGAACGAGACGGCACCAGCTACGAAGGCCACTCCTTCTGAGAACGCCACTGCCGCAGTAGAGACGCTTCCCGTCACCCCGGCCCTGCAATCCAGTGGGATGCAAATCGGATCTCCCCAAAGGACCACCTTTGCCATTGGCGGCACCGGAAGAACTCCCAATCTGTTCTCAATCAACGGCAACTCCCTGGCTCAAGGAGCTTACGAGATCGGCCTGCCCGCCGAGACAATAATGGACCTGAGTGCTCTGCCGTTTTTCGTCAATAAGATTTGAAATCTCTGCATCGGAATTGTTGGCAGATTCCTGGGGCAGGTCCCAGGATATTTTTTGGTGATGGTTAATTTGATATCCTCCCAGGCAATTATCACCGCCTGAGGACGACCATGAATAAGCAGTTTATATATCTAGCAAGCATCCTGGTTCTGGCAATGACGGCTACATTTGCCGTGACGGCTCAGCAGACCAATGCTACCGCGAACAACACCACCTTGAATAGCACTATTCTGAATAACACCACAATTGCAATTGATCCTGCAGATGCAGCATTGAATCTTGGTGCAGAAATTCAGGACGCTCAGAATCTAAGCACTGTAAATGGGCAATCGAATGTAGTCGCTGATATCAGCGAGATGGCTGGAGTCGCACCATTGGTTACGGCAGGCGCGTCATCCGCTCAATCCCCCAGCAAAATCCAAAGTTCATTTAAGATTGGGACGGGAGTTGGCGGCTTGGATCCATTTAACCCCGATCATGTGAAGCTTGAGAGCCTGAAGCTGGGCATTCCCATTAAAGAGATGCGAGATACGGGAAAGATGTTCTTCGTCTGCGATATTGTATGATATTGAATTTTAGTTTTATATAAAAATTAATAACTGCGGTGGGGCCAAAATGCCCCATTCTCATCGATTATAAGCTCATCGACTAAACCGGAAAATCTTCCTCACTCACAGGAACTACAACCGCATTACCGTCGGGCACCTCTTCCAGTGTGACCTGCCCCCAGGTATAGCGGACTCCTTCCGGCGTCTTCTGAGTCTCAAAGGTGAGAGGTTCCTCCATGCGGCTGCTCGTGGCATTGGTCGCGAATTTTCCCGTACTGTTGCTCCAGCTCTGACCCTGCTTGAAGTAGAGCTCATAGCTACCGGCATCGATTCCCGTCAAATTGAAGAAGTCTCCCCCGCGAATGTAGACGGCAGCTACGACCTTCTTTTGCATGGTGCTAAGGTATGCTACTGCATCATTCGCCCCAATGTTGATGATATCAAGCCGACACATGCCGTTCATCTCGCCGCCTTTGATGAAGGTCCCGGTCTGTGGCGCGAAATCCTGGGCAAGAGCCGCCCCCACACAAAGAATGGTCGCGGCCAGAAGACCGGCCATCAGCACATTTTTCATTTGCATAAGATTATTCCTCACAGCAAATTAGCATAGCAAATCCGCTATATCAGCGTTATTAGAAGAATACCTAAATATTTTAGAAAAAGGGTTCGCGTCAACAAGAGCAGGGGGCCTTCTGCCCGAAGTCCCCCAGCCGGGATAGGAAAATGCCCATCCCTCTTTTACGGAAACGGGCCTCACCCCCCAAATCCTCCGCTTTCCTGGCACTTCTGCGCTCCAGGACCAAAAGGACCAGGCATCCCAAAATACACAGCAACCCGGCCAGCATGAAGGTAGCGGAAAAGCCCATCTGGCTGGCCACTGCTGCGCCGGCAGCTCCCGTGGCCGCTGTCCCCATGCCTGTAGATGTATGGTAAATGGACCACTGGAAGCTCTCTCTGCCAGGGTCCAGATTTACAGACCACAGGCCAAGCCAGGTGGGGTAGGCCAGGCCGCTGCCCAGTCCATAAATCGCCTCTGCCAGGTAGATCTGGTAGATGCTGTTTGCCGAGAGATAGATTATAGGAACGCTGGCCATGAGCAGCGTCCCCAATACCAGCCACCTCTCTTTCCCGGCATGGCTGTCCACATAATGCCCGAAGGGCAGTTGCACCACCGACTTGATGAGCATGAAGAGGGCACTCGCCATGCCGGCGGTGATCATCGTCCCCCCTGTCACGCCACCATCGTTTATGTAGATGGCAAGTATGGGCTGGATCAGCCCAAATCCCGTCAGAACGAATATGTCCGAGAGCAGGAGCAGTTTCATTGTGCGATTCATCATAGCGAGTCACCTCCGAACTTAATAATATATAATTCACAATTCATGATGCGACAGCATCCGCCCCTTTTTTGCGATAATATTAATGTTCGCGCATTAATCAAAAGGGATAATCTAAAGCCAGGGCTAGAAAAAGGTCCGTTCTAAACCGGATTTTAAAGTGATGCAGTAGACAGTTGTGCTTAGCTTCATCGATGGTCTCTTGGGTTGAGATTCTATATAAAACTATCTGAGAGCCGACTATGCTAATCAGTATCATGCAAAGCAAAATAATAGTCTCCATGCACAAGCATTTTTCACAACAATGCCATCCGAGCATGAGCCAAGCGGACCATCCTGCGACTGCCAACCTTAAAAAATAGAAGAGCTAAAACTCCAGTATGCCTTCTCTATGCTCAGTTCTTCTGCTGGCCACCTGCCTGCACATGAATCATCCTGCCGGCCTCGATGATCCTGTCAGCTAGACGGGAGAGGGGCAGGCTTTGCAGATACACCTTTCCCGGGCCCTCCAGCCGGGCCAGGAAGACACCTTCTCCACCCAGCAGGGCGTTCTTGAAGCCCCCCACGAACTTGATATCATAATCCACGCCAGGAGAGAGAGCGCACAGGCAGCCGGTGTCAACCATGAGAATCTCCCCAGATTGTAGGTTCCTCTCGAGCAAGGTCCCTCCAGCATGAATGAAAGCAAGACCGTTGCCCTGCAACCTCTGCAATATGAAACCCTCTCCCCCGAAAAGCCCGGCTCCCAGCTTCTTGGTGAAAGCTACCTCAATCTCAATGCCCCGTGCAGCGCAGAGAAAGGAATCCTTCTGGCACAGAATGCTGCCTCCAAACGCGCCCAGGTCTATGGGCAAGATCCTTCCAGGAAAGGGGGCAGCAAAGGCCACCTTTCTTCGGTCTTTTGCATTGTTCAAGAAGGTGGTTATAAAGAAGCTCTCCCCGGTGAGCATCCTCTTGAAGCCTTTGAAGAGCCCGCCTCCAGAGGATGTCTGCATCTCTATCCCGCCATCCATATAGAGCATGGCTCCTGCCTCTGCCCTTACGCCTTCATCTGCATCCAGCTCTATCTCCACGATCTGCATATCGTTTCCATATAAATTGTAATCAATCACATCTGCCAAAATGTCTTTCCCCCACCAGGCTTCTGTCATAATTTCTATAAAATATCTTTGGACAAGCGAGAGCGGATAAGGCATAAATATGAATCTTCGCAATAGTGAAAAAGTGTGTACAAACAGATAGAAAAGGCCCTGGAAAAGATAGATACTCTCGGCAAGGCAAAACAAGAGAAGATAAGAGCCATCTTAGAAAGATACGCGAGGGACGAGATCAGCCTTGATGAGGCTTACTACGACCTCTTGGAAGATGAGCTGATCCCCATGCCCCAGAGATGCGCAATGTCCGCCAAGATTCCTGTCACTGAAGAGGACGAGAAGAGGCTAAAAGAAAAGATAAAAAGCATCATAGCGTAAGAGAAGGCTGGTGATTTGATCTGATAGAAAAGAGCGACGCCATGAAGCAGCAGGAAAAGATGACTGAAGAGATCCTGAAGAATAGACCTAAACGCAAACGAGAAGGCGGCCCTATACAACCCTGGCATGGTCTTGCCTTTCTGGCCGTACTGTTCGTGCTGGCGGTAGTACTAGGTTACCTGACTCACGGATAAAGAGATATAGTCAGCACGTGCAACCATTTTGCATGAGCATTGCTGACCGCATCAGCTCCACCGAGCTGAGAGATCTGCTTTTGTCGCTGGCAGCACTGGTTGTTGCCTTTTCCGTGCTGATGAACGGGAAGAGAATTCCCGATTTCGAGACTATCCTCATCATCACAGTGGGTGTAGGTACCGGCTTTTTGCTGCACGAGATGGCACATAAGTTCGTAGCACTGCACTTTGGCTACTTTGCAGAGTACAGAGCCAACCAGATGGGGCTGTTGTTCGCGGTAGCCGCGTCATTTGCCGGATTCATCTTCGCGGCGCCTGGTGCAGTTATGATAAGCAAGCCCGCTGCAACAGCAGAATTCTATATGCAAGATTCCTTCGGCCAGGAGGAGCTGAAAAGAGAGATAAAAAA
This sequence comes from Methanothrix sp., assembly GCA_963682135.1. Taxonomy (GTDB): domain Archaea; phylum Halobacteriota; class Methanosarcinia; order Methanotrichales; family Methanotrichaceae; genus Methanothrix. The sequence goes on along the minus strand of OY821645.1, from coordinate 2,174,974 downwards.
GGAGACGCTCTGGATATCCCTGGCAGGGCCCATGACCAACATCATCTTAACTGCATTCTTTTTTCTCGCACTATTGTTTGCGCCATCAAGCGGCACGGCTGCTATGGCAGCCAAATTCGCCTTGTTCATCAACCTCACCTTAGCGGCCTTTAACTTGCTTCCCATCGGTCCCCTGGACGGTAAGAAGATCTTTGACAGCAACCGCATGGTGTGGCTGCTGGTAGGCTTGCCTACAATTCTGCTGGCGCTGCCGGTATATTTTGGAATCATATGAAGCGACTTATTGCTCATGTATCGGGAAATATAGAAGGAGTTGGATACAGCTCTATAGTTGTAACCCTAGCCGGCACCCTTGACCTCAAAGGATATATCGAGATTCTTCCTGACGGCAAAGCATTCATTATTGCCGAAGGACCTAAAGAAGATTTGGCGAGATTCGTCAGGGCAATACGCATAGACAACGCAAAAATTGTGGTCAAAGAGATTCTGATCGACTACAGAGAGCCAACAGGGGAATTTATTGATTTTCAAAAGATCCTTCCCAGGCAAGAGGAGCAGATAAAGCCGGACAAGGAAGCTTCAGAGATGATAGAATTTCATTTACGGAATGCGCCTGCAAAAACGGAGAGGTTGGATCGGGAGGTATGCACACCCAATCATGAGTTGAAAAGGGCAGGATTTGATCTGGAAGCGCAGGAAGATGCTATTGAACTTGGCAGAGAAGAGGCGCTGGTTCCTGAAAGCTGCAAGTCGCTGCCGAAAGTTCATAGAAAGCTATCCTTAAATAAATAGAGATGCAAGTCCCAAGAGAATGCTCCAACTCACGGCAATAGTATCGGGAAGGGTTCAGCATGTGGGCTACCGGTCCAGAGTGGTAACCATGGCCAGGACCCTGGATCTTAAAGGATATGTGAAGAACTTAGCAGACGAACGAGTATTGGTGGTCGCGCAAGGTGAGAAGGCGGATCTGGAGAGGTTCTGCCGGGCTATTCGAATGGATGATCCCCTGATCAAGGTGGAAGATATGCAGGTGCAGCTCTCCGAGCCGAAAGGTGCCTGGGATGAATTCTACAAGATCTCGGGGGATAGGGAGACGGACTCCCGGATGGACACAGCCACGGTATTCCTCAAAGAGTTGATTGTCGTAGTAAAGGGCGGCTTCAAGGAGACAAATTCGCGCCTGGGCAGCATGGATAGCAAGCTTGACAAAATGGATGGAAAGCTGGATCGAATTGCCAGGGCGCAGGAAAATATCGCAGACAAAATTGACAATGCCAGAAAAGAGATCGTCTTAGAAGTTAAGGGATTGCGCCAGGATCTAAAGGAGTGCGCCATAACAAGGCATCCATTAGGAAAATCGATAAAGTTGAAAGTACAATAAAATGCAATCATAGATACAATTATTTGCTAAAGTTGGCAAAGGACAGAAAGGGATGTGTTAGATAGATGTCAAAAGATGAAACCATGAAAGAGATCGCCGAAACGCTTGCCTCCATCAACGATAACCTGGAAGGAATCAATGCAGAGCTTGAGGATATCTGCATGTCGAGCAAGATGCTGATATTCTTTAAGATGATTGAACTGAAGCCTGAGATGAAGGAGAAGCTTGGGCCTTTGATCGATGACCTGGCTGAATCTATGGATATGGACATAGTTGAAGAACCAGAAAATGAATAAATACAAAAGCTGATATCTAGAAACTATTGCAATATCCGAAATTTTTTTAATATCTAAATGACGAATTAAAAATAATAGCAAAAGAGAGCTGCTAATTATTTAGGATTAAAAGAAGATTTAAGCTGATTTGAATGGTATAGATTTCTTTTATTTCATATTGAATTGCCTGGCATTATCTCCTACCCCATCCTCCCCCGCGCCGCCTTTTGAACGCTCTGATCCTGATCCTCTGCCAGCCGTTTCAGAGTCCCTGCGGGTGTGTTGGGATTTTCCGCCACCGCCGCCCGCACCATCCAGGACCAGTGCCCGGCAAGCTCATCCAGTATCTTGCCTTCCAGCTTTTCGTTGCGGGCCAGCGCTTCCCTGACCTCCCAGCTCCTGTCGGCTGCAAGAGCCGCGAGCGCCTGCGCGGGCGTGCGGGGATTTTGCGCAGCTGTTGCCCGCACGTCCATGATCCTGTCGGCGGAGAGGTAGATGAGCAAATCCTCAGGCGTGGACGGATTTTGGGCAATGTTGTTTCGCACCTCCCAGAAAATATCCTTGACCATCTTGCTCATCGACTGCGCGGACAGCAGGGGATTTTGTGCCGCTGCCGCTCGGACATGCTCCTCGGCATCTCTGGCGAGAAAGTCCAGTGTCCGGGAATTGACCTGCGGACTTTTTGCCGCTGCCTCCTTTACAAGATAACGGTTCTTTTGCAGAGTGCAGTCGTAGTCCACCATCTCGTCAGCCGCCAGCATCTCCAATAGCTCGCTGCTGGCGCGGCGATTCAATGCCACCGCCGCCCGCACATATCCCGAACTGTCCTCCGCCAGCCGTGCCAGCGCCTGCGCTGATGCTCGGGCATTGCCGGCGACGGCTTCCCTCACCCATTGCACCTTGTCTCTGGCCAGCGCATCCAGGATATTCTCAGGCGTGTCCGCGCTCCAGGCGGCTTTTCTTCGCACATGCCAGTCCCAGGCACGGGCGAGCTCTTCCGGACCCTCTCCCTCTTTCATTTCCACAGTGTGGTCGTTCATTTCCCGCCCTTCCGGAAAATGGGTCTAAATATCAAGTCTATAACAGGTAAAGCCATAAACCTCTTCCAAGAGTTCCTTTGTCTTTCGTTCCTCGTGGTGAGAAAGCGTTCTCTCTACCAGCGGCAGCTCGATTGCGGGAGCGATCTGGCGAATGAGGCTCTCATCGCCGGAAAGCACAGCATATTTGAGGAGGGCTTTATATTTGCCCATCAAGGCTGCCAGTTTTTCCGCAGTAAGATCTGCGTGGCTCTTGATCTCCTCTTCACGCAGCCTCTCAAACCTTTTCTGGCTCCACCCGCCTTTGGAGTGCTTTCCCATTACCGAGCTTTCCACCATCTCTTCCGCCAGAAAGCCCTCGTGGCTTAAGGCCACCCCCAGGAAGGTCTCTCCGGCATGGGCCAGGGCGACGAGCACGGGTGTATCCATCATCTCCTCCAGAGGATCGAGGACAAAGGCGCTCCCTTCCCTAGTAAGGCTCTCCTGGATGGGAAAAGGTGGGATGAGCAGCAGGGTGAAGAGCAGGGGACTGTGCAGGATTATTCCGCCTCGCCGGGACTTGATGGCAGAAGCCGCCTTCTTGATTTGCGAAGGGATAGCGTCGTCCTCTGCAGCGGTACCTGGGTAATATGATGCCAGGAGGTCATCTTTGGGAGAGCGGCAGGTCTTGAGCCTCTCCAGGAGGTGGAGCATCTCTCTTCTGCTCAGCTTTCTTGCCTTTGTCTTTTGCCCATCATATGCATCAGTTACGGCCTGCGCCGGTGCCGAGGTCAAAGAGATCGCGGCAGCCTTTTGCTCAGCAGCTTTAAGGGCTAAATTGGCTTCTTGATTGGCTGAAGTGAGTTTGCGCATCTTCTCGTCCCGCTTTTCCAGGGTTCGCAGAAGCTCCTCCTTTTCGCCCTCCTGCTTGGCCAATAGAGCCTGCAGCTCCAAAATGCGATCTTCCAGCTTCTTTTTGCCGAAGAGGTCTACCAAATGCTTTGCCTCCAACTGATTATCGCACGAACTTCTCAATCAGGTCCAACGATGTCGTCTCCAGGCCGCACTCCTGCAAATGGTGCGCCAGCAGGCTGGACCTCTCTCCAGCGGGATGGTAGACCAGCACCTCTTTGGGCGAGACGTGCTCGATCATCTTCATCAGGCCGCGAAAGTCCAGGTGATCGCTCAGTTGAATGGTGGGGTAAGACGTATCCCTTCTTCCGGTGAGGAAGTATTTATTGCGACAATGCACCTGGTGCAAATTCCAGGGGGTGACCACATTGGATATATCCCCATTTACCTCGGTGAGCGGCCCGGCAGCATCTTTCATCAGCTCTCGTGTCAGAACCAGGCTCTTCTCGTCCATGCCGATCTCATCCTTGTAGCCCATGGCCCTCATGAGAGCCACCGCCCGCTGGGCTTTGCCGAAGGCATAGGCACCAAAGCTTGCCCCGTCTTCCAGAGCTTCGGAAAATCCGGCCAGGTCATCCTCAAAGATGCAGGACGGATCATAGGGATCGCCGTAGTTGGCTTCCGAGACCAGGAAATCGCATTTTGGAAGATGATGGTAGTCTTTTACGTCTCCTGTCACCAGCACCTTCTCTCCCATCTCCGTCTGCCAGGAAAAAGCGGTCGATCCAATGGTATGACCGGTAGCATGAGTGTCCACCTTCACATCATCAACAATAATGCTTCTCCCAACCTCGAAGGTTCGGCCTTTGTACTCCCGATCATAGCGAATCTCCAAAGCGCGTGCCGTCTGCACGGAGGCCACGGCCTGCGGGGAGTTCATGGCCGACTTTCCGTAATGATCGCTGTGGGCATGAGTTATGAGATAGGCATCGGGCTGCACACTGGCTTTGGGAGCACGGCTGGTATCTATGGAAAAGAGGTGAGAGTCGAAGCGTAAGGAGAGATGAGGTGCAAGGCCACCCCGACTGTTAATCCTTCGCACCGCCTCCAGGCAATAGTCTCCTCCTGCCATTTTCCTTCTAATTCCCCTTCTTGCGGCGTGCTTGCATTTCGGGTCTCTCTACAGAACCTTGTTGATGGCTTTTATCAACTCTTCCTTGGTCGTGACGCCCATCCACTTCTGCACTTCTCTGCCTTCTTTCTCCAATATGATGGTGGGTACAACCATGATGCCCTTCTCCGCGGCCAGATCGCCTTCCTTATCCACGTTGATCTTCTTAAACTCCACCTTATCGCTGTAGTCTTTAGCCAGGTCATCGAAGATGGGGCCCTGCATCTTGCATGGTCCACACCAGTCCGCATAAAAGTCCATCAGAATCGGTTTAGCCGTAATATATCCGCTCCTTGATTATCCGCCTCGCCCGGCCGCCCGGGCATTGGGTCGATGTAACCGATGCTCTTCCTGGTATATCAAATTATCAAATTATGTCGAATTTAACGCCGATCTTGAATATGCGCACAGTGGGCAACACAAGCATCTTTCTGCTCGTCTTGGTCCTGATCTCCTGCAATATCTCCTGGATTCTCTTCTCCGAGGCCGACACGGTGAACCAGAGATTGTAGCCGCTCTCATCTGGTCGCAGGTAGTTATGCGAGACCTCGGGATATTCATTAATGATCCTCGCTGCGTTGTCTGCATCTTCTCGTGATACCTTTAGAGCTGCCAGGATTCCGCTGCGACCCAATTTGCGCAAATCAAGAATTGGCCCGATCCGGCGCACCAGTCCGTCCTTCTGCAGGCCAGCCAAACGCAGTATTACCTCATCTTCTTCCAGCCCCAGGGCCTCTCCCAAATCCTGGAACGGTCTGGACGTTATGGGAAAACCGTCTTGCACGGCAGAAAGCAGCTCTAAATCGACCTCATCCATGGCTACACTTCCAGGCGGCAGGCCGGGTCCTCTCCCAGGAAATCGCCCGTTTTTGCATAGGCTCGTGCCCGGCAGCCTCCGCAGATGGAGGAATAACTGCATCGTCCGCATTTTCCTTTGAGATTTCTCTCTCTTAGTGCCACGAGCTGTTTAGCATTCTCCCATATCTCTATAAAATTCTTTTCCCTGATGTTTCCAACCTGCAGAGGTAAATAGCCGCAGGGATAGACATCGCCCTTTCGGGAGACAAAGACGAAGCTCTTGCCAGCCAGGCAGCCGCCGACGCGGCTTCTTCCCGGCCTGGCTATGCGAGCGTACTGGGGCGCGCAGGTGACCTGCACCTCCAAAGGCCGAAGGTCTCGCTCTTTGTCGATTTCTCGGAGAAGCTGCTCCTGCCGCTCCGGCGAGATGAGATCTGCTTCCCGGCCCCTGCCAGTGGCCACCAGGAAGAAGAAGTGCAGGGCACAGGCCCCCACTCTTTGGGCCAGATCTAAGATTGCTGCCACATCTGACTCATTCTTGCTGGTGAGGGTGTTGTTGATCTGAAAGTCGACCTTACCGCGCAAATTCTCTATCCCTCGCATGGCTGCCTGAAAGCTACCCTCGCCGCGAATCAGATCATGCTTCTCGGACGACGCGCCGTCCAGGCTGATGCTGACTCGCGAGATGCCGCTGGCGGCAATTTCGTCTGCCACCAGCGGTGTAATGGTGGTCCCATTGCTGGCCAAAGAGACACGCATGCCCAACGCTTTTCCGTGGCGTGCTATCTGGAAGATATCGGGCCGCAGCAAGGGCTCGCCCCCGCTTAAAATTAGCATGGGCTTTAAAGCGGCAATGCTGTCCAGAAAGGAAAGTGCCTCCTCTGTGGAAAGCTCATCTGCATCAGGCAGAGAGGAGGCGCAGGCGCGGCAGTAGCCGCAGGATAGATTGCAGGCTGCCGTCACCTCCCAAGCAACAATCAGCATCAAAGCAGGCCTTTTTTCACCAGCAATTCGGCATTGAGAATGCTGGCACCCGCTGCGCCGCGCACGGTGTTGTGGCCCATGCAGATGAACCTGATTCCCGACCTGATCCGTCCCACGGAGACGGCCATGCCGTTGCCGCGGCCTCGATCTAGTCTGGGCTGGGGTCGATCCGGCTCATCCTTGACGATGATCGCCTTCTTGGGCGAGGTTGGTAGATCTCCCAGGCCGGCATCGAAGTTTTGCATGGCTTTCTTGACTTCATCTGGTGTGGGATTATCTCTCATGGTTACCCAGACGGCTTCTGTGTGCCCGTCCATGACCGGTACGCGATGGCAGCTGGCGCTGACGGAAAACTCCGCGTTCACGATTTTTTCGCCGTCAAAGCGCCCCAGGATCTTCTGCGGCTCAGTCTCTACCTTCTCTTCCTCGCCGCCGATGTAGGGAATGACGTTGCCCAGGATGGCCATGGAGGGTACGCCCTCATATCCTGCTCCGGACACGGCCTGCATGGACGCCACATGCACGCTCTGAATGCCGAACTTCATGAGCGGCTTTAGTGGCAGGGTGAACATGACCGTGGTGCAGTTGGGGTTGGTGGTAAGGTATCCCTCCCAGCCCCTCTTTTCCCGCTGCACTTTGATGAGATCCAGGTGCTCGTAATTGCATTCCGGTATGAGCAGTGGCACATCTTCCACCATGCGATAAGAGCTGGTATTGCTGGCTACAGCCATGCCCGCAGCCGCGAAGGCAGGCTCAACCGTCTGAGCATCTGCGGCGGGAAGCGCAGAGAAGACAATATCCGCATCGACTTCTCGCGGATCGACGTTGACTACGGTCATCTCCGCGACATCATCGGGAAGTTCACTCTCCAGGCGCCACTTGGCGGCTTCTTTGTACTTCTTGCCCGCGCTTCTTTCCGAAGCGGCAAGGCTAGTCAGTTCAAACCAGGGATGGTTCTTCAATCCTTCAATGAAGCGCTGCCCCACGGCACCAGTGGCACCTAAGACGCCAGCTTTGATCTTTGCCATTATAAATCACCTAAAGTTAGAGTGGGGCTTAGGGCTAGGGATGTATATATTTCTTGTCCGATGGGAACGGAGAAAAAAGGATTTAATTTGAGATTTTCGAATAAGTTCTCCGCGCTTAATCGCCCACGCAGGATTTCTTTCTGACTCTGTAGCTTCTGGCAAACTCGCGGTTAACCTCTACTACTTCCTCATTGAAGTGCTTGAGGTTCTCAGGAACTGGTCCCAGCAGATCGGCCTTCTCCTGCGTATCAACCAGGGCGCCATGCGGCACGAACTTGCCGTCCGCCAGAGTAACGCCTACGACTGCTGCCGCGTGGCCGACAAAGCACTTCTTGCCCAGTGTTGAGGCATGAACCACGGAGTTGAAGCCCACAAAGCTCTCATCCCCTATCTTCATGGGTCCGTGAATTACGGCACCATGGGCGATGGAAATCTGTTTTCCCAGCGTTATGGAGCTTCCCATAAGGCCGTGGAAGACAACGCCGTCCTGTACATTGCACTTATCGCCAATGATGATGGGATTGGCTTCATCCGCCCGCAAAGATACGCAAGGGCCCACGTAAACCTCTTCGCCGATACGCACGTCACCTATGACCATTGCGGATTCATCCACAAAGGCCGTTGCTGCAACCGTTGGCATGCATTCATTGCTGTTCCATGATGTCTTGGGGTTGGCCTTTAGCATATTAGCATCACCTCTTCGGTTATTCTCCATTCCCCTTAAAAGAGATTGCCATTAACGATGGTTTGCAAATGGATCTATTCGCCATTGTCGATAGCGATATATAATCTCGCGCGATTATGGCAAATTTTTTAGATCATAAGCATGTGCATGGGATAAGATGCAAATTGACTCCTGTATTTTTGCGATATGTGTAATTTTATAATCTATAATCGCGATAATTGCCGCCAAATTTAAATATATGAGAGACAAAATTAGGTCCAAGCCATTGAATAATCATCAAAGGTTAGGGAGAGAATAAGGAGGGATTAATGAGAAATATTATTAGAGTTAATGGTTGTAATACTTATTATATTATTTGTTTGTATTGATTGAGAACACTCTGAGATAAAAAGGTGTGTAACTTATGGCAGATGATGTGAAGATATTGGGCATGCCACCCGAATCCGGACGATGGCTGCTGATTATTATCGGAACAATTATCGAGCTTTGTCTTGGTGCAGTGTATGCCTATAGTATAATTAGCGTTCCACTAAAAAAGATATTTACTTCTCCTGTTGCTGATGGTGGCTTTGGTTTAACCGTAAGCGCCATGGAGATGTCGCTTCCTTACATCGCATCCCTGGCATTCTTTGCTCTGACCATGCCGTTGGTAGGCAAATACATTGAGAAATATGGACCGAGAAAGGTGGGTATGCTGGGCGGCGTTATCGTCGGCCTGGGCTGGATCTTAGGGTCCACGGCCACCTCGCCGATGATGCTTATGATCCTGTACGGAGTCATTGCCGGCATTGGTGTGGGCATAGCCTATAATTGCCCCATTACAACTGCTGCTAGATGGTTCCCTGACAAGCGCGGCCTGGCGGTAGGATTAACCCTTCTGGGCTTCGGCTTCTCCGCGTTCATCACCGGCAAGATGTCGGATATACTATCAGCTAGCTTCGGGGGAGTCTTCGCTTCCATGAAGATCTTGGGCATAGCATTTCTGATCCTTATTGTGCTTCTTTCCATGACTCTAGTCTTCCCACCTGCCGGATGGTGTCCTGCTGGCTGGAAGCCACCTGCAGCAGCTGCTGGAGGAAAGAAGAGCGATTACACTAGGGACGAGATGTCCAAGACCAAGGCTTTCTATGGCCTCTGGATCTGCTATGTGATCGGTGCACTGGCTGGCCTTATGGCTATTGGCGTTGCCAAGCCCGCCGGCCTGGAAGTAGCAGCCAATGCAGGAATTGCCGAGGCAAATATCTCGGTTGCATTGACAAATCTGGTGCTTCCCTTCGCCTTCTGTAATGCTGTGGGCAGACCGATCTTCGGCACTCTGACAGACAAGCTCACGCCTCCCAGGACGGCTATTCTGTCCTATGTGATCATCATCGCGGCTTCCCTGCTGATGTACACTAATCCGGCATCAATCACGATGTACACGATTGCCTTCGCAGCACTCTGGCTGTGTCTAGGTGGCTGGCTGGCTATTGCGCCGGCAGCTACGGCGACTTATTTCGGCACCAAGGACTACGCCCGAAACTACGGACTGGTCTTTACCGCCTACGGTGTTGGCGCCATCATAGGAAACCTAATGGCAGGCGCTGCCAAAGACATGCTGGGAGGCTACGTCAATGTATTCCCGTACGTGGCAGTCCTGGCGGCTGTGGGCATTGTCGTGGCTTTTGTAATGGTAAAACCGCCGAAGTCAGCTTGAATAAATCAATAAATTTTTTCTTTTTTATACTCATGCCAGTATGGGCCGTAGTGTGTTATTGTAAAATGTAGGAATTATATATCATTTGGTTAATTTATCACCTTACTGTCCAGCAAGATTTGAAATTTGGATCATAATTTCGAATGGATAACATATTTGGCCAGACCTTTCCACGCTCGTGACACCAAATTCTTCCACATTGCTGATATCAACAAGTCTTGGGCCCGGCTTCGAGAGTGACAGAATATCTGCTTAGGATTGTATGAAACATTCTAGAAAATTTAAAATAATTCCTGCTATAAGATACTCCTCGTGATTGATCTATGAAATTGAATGTTGGAATTGTCGGCTTTGATGGTACAGAGAGCAAGAGGGCTATTCCTGCCATCCACCAAGTCAAGGAAGCTGAAGGAATTGGCGGCGATATGAATGTGCTGCTTCGCAGTCCTCATGCCAGGGCCAAGAGCATGCTTCGCAAGTTTACAAGGATGTGCGATGTAAGAGCCTTCTTGACCGATGAACGGGACCGGGCCGCTTGGGAGAGCCTTGGGATCAGAATAGTGGGCGGCTATGGCGATTTCTTTGAGGAATCGGATGTAGTCATCATTGGAACTCCTGAAGGGCAGGAGCTACCTTATGTTGAAGCGAGCATAGCTCACGATTGCAGCATGGTGCTGATGGGCGGTGCCCAGAGAGGCGATATACTAAATGGTTTGGCCGAGAAGAACATCGGGATAGCGGAGAAGATAAAGGAAGATCTGGGAAGAGAGTTCTTCTTCGGACTGGAGAATTACGATCGATTTCTCAAGGCATCTCCAAGACTTATCCAATGCACCAGCTGTAACACAACCTCCTTATGCAGAGCTGTACTGGCCGCGAGGCCGCTTGGACTTCGGGCCGTCTTGGGCAACCTGGATCGCAGAAGCGGGGACCCGCAAAACATCGTCAAGATGTCTCCCAACGCAATTGAGTTCGGAAGTGGTGTGGGCCATCAAGGAAAAGATGCAGCAACTGTTTTCAAGGACGTGAAGTTCTCGATCAGAGCCAGCAAGGTTCCCATTACCATGCCGCATGTGCATCAATTGAATTTTGTTTTTGAAGGAGAGCAGGACCCCAAGATGCTGCTTGAGCAGCTCGCCAAGACCAGGCGCGTTGTGATAATTCCCTATGAAGATGCAGGAAGGAAGCACGAGTGGACTGGCGAAATTCTGGAGGCCTTTTCATCCGCCTTTGAAAGGCCGATAAGCCCGGAGATTTTTGAGCTGCTCTTTTCCGATGCAATAATTCCCTTTAAGCTGGGCGATTTTACCATCATGCAGACCGTCATGCTTGTGGAGCAGATGTCTGTGCCTGTGCCAAATTACGCGGAAGCATATCTCCTGTTCTGTGGATTTTCAGCAGACAGAGTTCATGGCTCAGTAGACAGGGCGCTGGGTGTAGTACATGGTGTGTGGCCGGATAGACTGGCCTGACCCAATCAAGTTGTCTGATCCAGATATTCCGATAGTTTGGTCTGCGCTTTCATGCACTTCTCGCCCGGAATCTCAACGGGATAGAGCCCAGTCAGGCATCCCATGCAGAGGTTCTCCTTGGGTATGCCCACCGCGTTCACCAGGCCTTTGTGGCTCACATAGCCCAGGGAGTCGGCGTTGATCACCGCTTCCACTCCCGCCACGGTCTTGTAGGCAGCTATGAGTTCCTCGCGGCTGGCCATATCGATGCCCAGATAGCAGGGCGCCAGGATAGGCGGGCTGCCTATGCGCACATGCACCTTTTCGGCGCCAGCCTTCCTGACCATGTCCACGATCCTGCGGCTGGTGGTGCCGCGCACAATTGAGTCGTCCACCAAGACCAGCTTATGGCCCTCAATATTGGGCCGGATGGTATTCATCTTCAAGCGCACGGCGGTCTCTCGCATGCTCTGATCGGGCATGATGAAGGTCCTGCCGATGTAGCGGTTCTTCATCAGGCATTCCCTGTAGCTGATCCCTGAGCACTGGTGGTAGCCCACGGCCAGAGTAATCCCTGAGTCGGGGATGGGTGTTACTGTGTCCGCATTAGCCGGATGCTCGCGGGCTAAATTGGCTCCGATGTTCACCCGCACATCGTAAATCAGTCGTCCGTCCATGATGCTGTCCGGCCTTGCAAAGTAAATGTACTCGAATATGCAGTGAGCCTGATGGGGCAGATGGGCCAGTTGATACGACTTCATCTCGCCATGCCTGATAACTACCAGCTCACCGGGCATGACATCGCGAATGAGCTTTCCATTAAGCGTATCAATAGCGGCACTCTCTGAGGCCACCATGATGCCGGAATCGATCTCACCGATGCAAAGCGGTTTGATGCCCAGAGGGTCGCGCACGGCGAGGACAGTGTCTCCCCAGAGAAAGACAAGCGAGTAAGAGCCCACGATTTTACGCATCAGGGCGCGCACTGCTTCCTGTAGATCATAGCGCAGGAGCTCTTTTACAAAAAGGTGAGCTATAACCTCGGTGTCTGATGTAGAATAGAATATGTCGCCCGACTGCTCCAGATGCTCCCGGAGCTGGCAGGAATTCACCAGATTACCATTATGAGCTATGGCAATAGCTCCGTCTTTGTATTTCACTAGCAAAGGCTGGCTATTTTCTATGCATGACCGGCCTGATGTCGGATATCGAACATGACCGATGCCCACCTGGCCACGCAACAGGGCGATCTGGGCATCATCAAATACTTCTGAGACAAGGCCCATCCCTCGATGGGTGCGTATGGCCTTGCCGTCATGCACTGAGATGCCCGCCGCCTCCTGCCCCCGGTGCTGCAGGGCATAAAGGGCATAGTAAATGGATTTAGCTACATTATTGCCCGTCTCATTGAAGGAAATCCCGACAACGCCGCAGGCATCGTGCAACTTTACGCCTCTAGTAATCTGCCTTTCTCATCCACTTGTGACTGCCCATGCGTAGCTTAGTTGAACTGCCAAAGCCGCAGTGGACACACACTTTTCTCTTGAAATTGAACGATATGCTGCCACAGCGTCTGCATCGGATATGCGAACTCTTGTGGCGCTTGCCCATAGAAGGAGTACCTTTCGTCATCTAGAAAACCTCATGGTGAAATGTATACTACGTTATCTCCTCGCACGATTACAGTTCCAATCTTGCGTGCGACCGCCCCTTCTGCCACTTCTTCAGTTTTTTCGAGCACTAGGTTCATGTGTATATCATAACCCTGTAGCTCTCCCCGAAAGACCCTTCCGTCCTTTAGCTTAACTATGACTGGTCCATTCAGTGATTCATTCAGAATATCAAGCGGTCTTTGACCCATTAAACTCTCTCCAGCATTGATAACCGCAAAAGGCTTCAAAATCCAAACGTGCTCGTTGCATATTTAAACCTATCGGGATATTCTCCCTCGCATGAAGATAAAATCCAGGCATCACCTCAAGGGGAGCGACGCTCGGAAGGTAATTGCGAAGATAGAGCCCTTACTGGACGACACTTCTCGCCTGCGCCGCTCATCTCTGGAGATGGCGATAAGCGACGAGGGAGTAGATCTCATCTTCGTAGATGGTCGGCCTTTGATGATGATTGTGGAAGATCAGCCCTTTTTTACCGTTCTGGGTGCCATTGAACTTAGCCCTAAGAAGAGGCTGGTGGTAGTGGATGCAGGTGCCGTGCGCTTTGTGGTGAACGGAGCAGACATCATGAAGCCAGGCATAGTCTCAGCCGATCCGGAGATAGCCGTCGGCGACCTGGTGGTAATCGTAGAGGAGAGGTATCAAAAGCCTCTGGCCATAGGCCGGGCCCTGGTAGCGGGGACGGATATGAAGGGAGATGGAAAGGCGGTAAAGTCGCTGCACCACGTGGGCGATGCGATCTGGAATGAGCTGGAGGAATGAATAAATGGAAGAAATTGGAGATTTGATCGGCAAGGGATTTGGCATCTGGAGAAGCAACCTAAACCTATGTATTCCCTTCCTGCTCAGCATTTTCCTCTCCATGATAATCTCCCTGCCCTTCCTGGCGGCCATCTTTATGACCTCCATGCCCATGGCTAGCATGAATGCGACCTTGCTGCAAAATGATGAAAATATGCAAGAGCTGATCGCTCAGATGCAGGGCTCTTTGGATCATCTTGAGATGGAGAAGATCCTACCGATCGCAGTTATCTTCTTGGTGCTGGTCCTAGTATTGTCTTTGGTTAATGCATTCTTCACAGCCGGGGCTATAGGCATGGCCAGGCAAGCTCTGGATACGGGGAAATCTGATACAGGTAGCATGTGGTCCGCCGGAAAGACCCATTTCTTTAATATGTTCCTGGCAACCCTGTTGTTGGGATTGCTGACACTGGCCGGCCTGATCTTCCTTCTGCCGGCACTGGCCCAGGGAGTGACGTCTTTGCAGGCGGATTCGCAGGCTATTGGCCTGGTGGCAGTGGGCCTGCTCCTCTTCATACTTTATGCCCTGGCCCTTTCTGTGGTTCTGGTCAGCGTGCCTTATGCCCTGGTGGTAGAGGACCTGGGGCCTATGCAGGCTGTTTTGGCATCCGCAAATTTTTTCCGTTACAACAAGTTTGATGTGGTAATTCTCTGGCTGGTAGTAGCTGCTTTATCTCTGGGCCTGCAGATGATCAGCGGCGCATTTTCTACGGGCGAGGAGATAAGTGGTGCTCCTCTCTCGGCGCTCAACGGCATAGTGAATATGCTGGTTTTAGCGCCCCTATCAAATCTCTGGTGGACAAGGCTTTATATGAACAGAAAAGGAATGCTAAGAGTCGATGAGGTGAAGGACCCGTGGTGAATTTTCCAAGTTATACAGAGCTTATTTTGCGCTTTCGGCAGTATACGCTGATGCAACAGGCAGCTATTGCCGGTATTATGGTTCTACTGATATATGTCCCATATTCTTACTTTTTGTTGAAGCTAAATATCATAGAATCGATCAGCATGGCGATATATTCTGCCATATTGTTCATAGTAGTCTACTATATAACCTCTTCAATTATTACTAAGAAGAGCAAGCAGTTGGCAAAGCAATCTGTGGGGCCCAAGAAGGGACTTCGCAATAAGTAAAAGTATAAGTCTGCAGCCCGCACACAACACTACTACGAGGGTATTGTTGATGGAGCTAAAGATCGTAGATGTAAAAATTCCTGAAGGAGCGAATCTGATTCTAGGGCAAAGTCACTTCATCAAAACGGCTGAGGATATCTATGAGGTCATGGCGGGCACAATCCCATTCGCGAAGTTCGCCGTCGCTTTTTCCGAGGCCAGCGGCGACTGCCTGGTGCGCACGGAAGGCAACGATGAAAGCCTCATCGAGGCTGCCAGAGGAAATTCCCTGGCTCTCGCCTGCGGGCATACCTTTGTGGTGCTGATGAAGGGGGCTTTTCCCATTAACGTCCTGAACGCTATCAAAGCCGTGCAGGAGGTCTGCGGCATCTTCTGCGCAACAGCCAATCCCTTACAGGTGGTTGTAGCCGAGACGGAGCAAGGACGGGGAATTATGGGTGTCATTGATGGCTTCTCGCCCCTTGGAGCGGAGACTCCGGCCCAGGTCGAGGATAGACGCAAGTTGCTGCGGAGGTTTGGATATAAACTTTGATCTGGTAGTTAAGAACGGCCGGGTTTTTACGGCCCACGGGCAGATGAGCATAGACATCTGGATCAAAGATGGACGAATTGCGGCCATGGGCGGAGACCACCAAGCCGAGGAGAGAATCGATGCGAAGGGCATGCTGGTTCTGCCCGGTGCCATCGATGCTCATGTGCACTTTCGTGATCCTGGGCCCAATTACAAAGAGGACTGGGCCAGCGGATCGGCGGCAGCTGCCGCTGGTGGGGTGACCACGGTAATCGATCAGCCCAACACATCTCCCCGTACATTGGACGCCAGATCCTTTAGAGAGAAGCTGGATATTGCCCGCCATCGCTCTCTGGTAGACTTCTGCCTTAATGGGGGGCCTGGAAATATCGATGAGCTGGCGGCAGCCGGGGCGACGGCCATAGGCGAGATATTTTCCTATGAGCACAGCGACGAGCGGCTTTTGAAAATCCTTGTGCAAGCAGAGCAGGCAGGAATGCTGGCTACCCTTCATGCCGAGGACGGGTTGATTATAAAAGAGCTGGCCGCTTCACTCCTGGGTCGGCATGATGCAGAGGTCTATTCCGAGGCACGGCCTGCGGCAGCCGAGGCGGTAGCCATAGACAAGTGTCTGAGTTGGGCCAGCCGTCTGCACATCTGCCACCTCAGTTCGGCCTTGGGTCTGGAAAGGGTAGCAAAGGCAAAGAGAGACGGCAAAAAAGTGACCTGTGAGGCGACACCTCATCACCTTTTGCTCAACATCAAGGATTATAAAAAACAGGGCTCATACCTGAAGATGAATCCACCCTTGAGACGCCAGGCGGACAACGATGCTCTCTGGCAGGGCCTGCGATCAGGGACTATCGATATCTTGGCCTCGGATCATGCGCCGCACCTGCCTGAGGAGAAGAAGGATGACATCTGGGAAGCGCCGGCTGGGGTGCCGGGCGTGGAGACCATGCTGCCCATGATGCTCATTGCGGTGAAAAGAAACCTGCTCGGCCTGGAGAGGCTGGTGGATGCCGCAGCCCGCAGGCCTGCTTGCATCTTCGGCCTGGCCGGTAAGGGGACCATTGAGACGGGCAAGGATGCCGATCTGGTGATTTTCGATACCAAGTCCGTCACGCAGATAAATGCCGATCGTTTGCACAGCCGGGCGGAATGGACGCCCTTTGAGGGAAAAGATGCCATCTTTCCCCAAATGACTTTGGTTCGGGGCAAGGTAGTCTACGATGGAGATTTTCTCGTCCCATCGGGATATGGCCGCTTCCTTGGAAAATCGAGGATAAAGCAAAAGGTTTTATGATGGCAATGACATTATTTTGATCATGAAATCCGATACCTCAGGGAGCAGCGATCTGGAACGTGTGATCGGCAGGGCGGCCGTTGAGGCTGCCAGGATGTCCAGCCAGGCGAGCCAAGCGGCCAAGAAGATCCTGGGAGATGTGAGCAGCGAGATTAGCGAGGTCAAGAGCAGCGATCTTGCCCCTATCGATCTCATTGAGGCGGACGATGAGCTGATCGTCCTGGTGGCTTTGCCGGGTGCCAGCAAGGAGAAGATCGATCTGCGGGTGACGGAGGACAGCCTCTATGTCGATGCCAAGACCACTCCCAGAGAGGGAAAATATCTGCGCCGGGAGATGGGCACAATGGGCCGCAAGCGGGATATCAAGCTGCCCATAGAGGTCAAGCCGGAACAGGTGAAAGCCACCTTCAAGGACGGCATATTGGAGGTTCATCTTCCTAAACTCGTGGTTATAAACGCGCAGAGGGTGCAGGTGGATTAGACGCTAAAGCCCTCTATGCCGATCATTTTTTTTTCGCGCGGACTAAATATCTCACATTTCAAATAAGCGCATCTACTTCTGCATCTGTAAAGCCCAACTGACGCAAAACGAGTTTTACATATTTAGATGAAAGATCGCTCTTGGCCATAATCACAGGTGTTCTGTACATTCTCCCATCACTCTCTCGCTCAAAGATGGCGTGGCTGGTTCCGCTCTGCCTGACGAATCTGGCATTGCCTTGATTGAGAAGCTTGATAAGTTTCTGGCTCGACATGGGTGGGATTTTCTTAGACACTGGCACAAACCTCAAAGGTTATGCTTTCTGAATAAACCCAACTCGAAGACGGCTTTACGCACTCGACGTCATCCATAAGAAATTCACGTAGAATGTCCATAGGAACTGATTTTATATCATCTTCCAGCCCTTCATCCTTCATATAGGAGAGATACTCATCACAAGCCTCTTGCAGCATTTTCCTCGCATCTTCTATGCTCTCTCCTTGGCTGGATACATTGATCTCAATGCACAGTGCCACATAACAATCTCCCGATTTTTTAATTATTCCTGTAAGTTGCATTTTCTTTTTTTGCCCCCTTGATAACAATCCGCGAATTATCGAAGATGAATACGAACTCATCCATCATCCTATTTATGTGATTCGCGGTCTGCTAAATGAAGGTTAACGGAAGGACGCAGGCACCTGAGACTCGAGCGGGCCCAGGAGATGAACGGATTTATCTGAAGCTATCAGAAAAAGGGACATAAAAAAGAAAATTTTTGAAACTAATATGCCCGATCCAGGCTCTCCGTCGTAGTTACCTGATAGGTGTAATTTATAGCCATCTTCTGCCGGGACGCAAGCTGCAGTTTCCACTTGAGGCTGGTGGCTGTGCTCTCGGCAGGCTTGGGCGTGACGGAGATAATCACGGCCTCCTGGGGTTTGCTGTCCGTTACCTCCAGCGCTGCCGCTCGGTCCAGGTTGCTCTTGATCTTCAGGTTATAGGTCCAGGCTTCAATGGTCTCTTTCACTGTATGATTGCCCTGCCCCCGGCCTATCACTTTAATGTTCTCGGTTTTATTGTAGTCGAAGAGCTTGCGCTCCACCTTCAGATCGGCAGAGGGTCCCACTACTATGGAGGCGTTGGTGCCGGCTGGAGTGTAGGGCATCTCAATGGTGGAGACGTACTCGTCATTTCTGTAGAGCAGAGCGTTTCCCGTCGGCCAGGGACTGGTCATGGTGTTGTTGGCTCGAATCTCCTCCTTGGCCGGGCCTTCCTCCTGGCTGTAGGCATCCCATGTGTAAATTCTCACCAGGGGCGCATTTTCCTCGAAGAGGGGAAAGCCGATCTCCTTATCCATGACCAGGTCCTTTCGCCCTTCCAGCTCGAAGATGTAGAGCGTCTCCAGCTCTCCCGAGGCGGGCGCTGGCGCGGCTGCATAGTCCATAGCTGCCATGGGGGCGGCTTCAGCATATCGCTGATTTATCTGGGGCGCGGCCTTGGCTAGAAATGGCTCGATTCCCAGAGGCAGGCCCGCTACCAGCTTGAGGCGCACGTTCTTGAGATCCTCTCCGCCGCGATTGCTCAGCACCGCATTGGCCTTCACCAATACAGAGTCACGAAGAAGGTGCAGGTCGTAGACCGGCTTCCAGGTGGCGGCATCGTACATGAGATAGGAGAGGTCAAAATTCTGCGATCCCGGCGCGGAGATGTTCAGGGTGTAGACGGGATTGGCATCGTAGACCACCCGTTCCTGGCTCGCGTTGCTTACGGTTAGGAGCACTGAGCTTAGCTCGGCCTTCTCAGGAACATTGATCACAAATTTATGCACGCCGTCTGTCACATCCAGGCTCCCCGTTCGTTTCACTGCCATCAGGCCGTCCGGATAGATGGTGACGGAGTCTACAGGCAGGGTAATGGCGGTGGTGGCTTCGACCCCGTTCGCCTCATCAGAGATGGCAAGGGCAGGGGCGCACAACAAAAGTATCAGAACAACTGCAAAGAGTTTCATGGTAAAACCTCATCATTAATGTAAGTCGCCGAACATCATATACTTTCCTAGAAAGGACTGTGCATGACGTAATGCTTATATCGCCTCATCCTATTTATCGATAAACATACTATTCATACTGGTGTTCCCATGTTTCTCGATTTTCTAGGCGAGGTTGAGGGGCTTCTTCGCGATGCCCTCAGTTCCTGCGAATTCAAGGTAGAGGAAGGAGTAAACAATCTTGGGCTGGAGTTGAGCCCTCATGCCGACCTGGCTTCGTCCGTGGCCTTCCGGCTGGCGCCTTTGCTGAAAAAAAGTCCGGTGGTCATTGCCAGGGAGATTCACCAGGCAATCGGCCAGAATTTCAGTTATGTGCAAAAGGTGGAGCTTTCCGGCCCCTATCTCAACTTCTTCATGAGCCGGAAGTTTCTGGAGACCGTCTTGCAGCAGGCCCTGGCAGACAACGCCTGGACCGGCCGCATGAACGAAAGAGTCATCGTGGAGCACACCTCCGCCAATCCCGACGGGCCACTGCACGTGGGCCACATCCGCAATTCCGTGATCGGCGACACGCTGGTGCGCATCCTGCGCCGGGCAGGCTGCACTGTGGACGCCCAGTACTACGTCAACGACATGGGCCGCCAGGAAGCCATGGTGGTCGTGGGCTGCGATCACTTCCAGCTGGACGGCAGCAAGGCCGACCACGCCGTGGCCAAGGTCTACATCGCCGCCAACCGTCTCATGGAAACCAATCCCGAGATCCGGGATGAGGCTGATCAGGTTATCCAGCGCTACGAGGCGGGCGACGATGAGACGGTGGCCAAGATCCAGAGCGCCATCAAGTACGCCATTGGCGGCATAGAACAGACACTGCACCGCATGAACATCCGCCACGACAGCTACCACTGGGAATCGGAGTTCGTGCGAAAGGGGGATGTCTCAGAGATTCTTGGCCAACTGGAGAAGACGGGGCTCACGGAATACGAGGGGGGCGCTTTTCAGCTCGATCTCACCGGCCACGGCTTTGAGAAGAAGATGGTCCTCAAGAGGGCGAACGGAACCTCGCTTTACATCACCCGCGACCTGGCCTACCACCGCTGGAAGTCCCTGAACTCGGACCGCTCCGTGGATGTTCTGGGTGCCGACCACAAGCTGGTCTCCGGGCAGCTGTGCACCGCCCTGCGCCTTTTGGGCGTTCGCGAACCTGAGGTGGTCATTTTCGAGTTCGTCTCCCTGCCCACCGGTTCAATGAGCACCAGAAAGGGCAAGTTCATCTCTGCGGATGAGCTGCTCGATGAGGTGGAGAAACAGGCCTATGAAGAGGTCCGGTTGAGACGCCCGGAGGAGAGCCTGGAATTCCTGAAAGTGGTGGCGGCCCAGGTGGCGACGGGAGCAGTGCGCTACGACGTGGTCAAAGTCTCCCCTGACAAGGCTACCACCTTTGACTGGAAGCAGGCCCTGGACTTTGAGAAGCTTTCCGCGCCCTTCATCCAGTACTCGCATGCCCGCGCTTGCAGCATCCTGCGCAAGGGAGAAGATCTGTGCAGGGGAGACGCGGGCCAGGAGGGGGCGGTCAAGGTCCAGGCCGATCTGCTCACCGGCGAAAACGAGATCGCCCTCATCAAGAAGATTGCACAGTTTGATCTGGTCATCGACAGAGCCGCCCGTGAGCTGAAGCCTCATCAACTGGCCACCTACGCCCGCGAGCTGGCGGAGAGCTTCAACCACTTCTACCGCTACAGCCCGGTGCTGGACGCCGAGCCGAGGCTGCGCCAGGCAAGGCTCGCCCTGGCCGGGGCAGCGCGCAATGCCCTGCGAACGACCCTGGATACCCTGGGCATTGATGCTCTAGAGACGATGTAAATGCGCTCTAACCACTATCAATATCTTTGGGGCGCGGCTTTCGCCTCAACATTCTTTATGCTATTGGTACTCTCGGCCTGGGCAATGCCGGAGGGAAATCCGGTCTGGACAGAGGAGCCTTGGACGGAACCTGGGGGGGTCTCCCTGGCAAATGGTGCACAGGAAAATCGCGTAACCACCCTATCCGATCCAATATACTTCAACCTGAGCGGCAATGAGCCCCAATCCATCCTCCTGGGTGAGAGGCAGCTTAACTACTCCGATTATGTTTCCAGTGCTTGTGCGCCACTTTTCAGCGAGCTATGGATTGCCAAGGATTCAGTCTGGAGCCGTTATGGGCAGGTCACGGCTGGAGAAGCAGTCGACCTGATAGTGCGCACTCCTCGAGACGGCAGTGGCGATATCTATCTCGTATCCTATGCCAGTAACACAACTAAACACTGGAATCACAAATTCCTGGCCGGCTACTATCGGCTCAGACTGACGCCGGAGGTGACCGGCAGGCTCTTCATGCTGCTTGCCCAAGCAAGCGAGCCGGGCAATGCCCTTATCCTGGATGTCCTGCCCAGGCAAAGCGAGCCGTCGTTCTCACCATTGGATGTGAATTCTATCTCAATGGGTGACGCTTTCGTTACCATAAAATCTCAAAGAATCAAGGGCTACGATGTCTTTGTGGACGGTGTATTTTTCTGTAACGATAACAGCGATGGATCCCTGGACGGAATAGCCAGCTTAACGATAGGTGGCGGCAAGACTCATACCATCACCATCTCTCAGAGGGACGGCATGGGCGGCATCATCAACAAGAATGAGCATACGAAGAACTTCAATCAGGATACTCATTACACTCTGCAAATGAATTAACGGCTTTGGCAAACCATTTCTTATATTTTTTTAAGGCATTTTGCATTGTTTGATCTGATTGATCTTTCCAGGAAAAAATGTTCATCTGGCCGTTTCGGCTTGCTTTCAGCCGGGTGGGCCAGAGAAGTTCTATGTATGGTCTCAGGTAATGGTCTATCTCACCTTGTACCAGGCCCGGGCTCAGCGGACGTTGGACCTGCCTTTGCTGGCCATCATGAAGGCAAAGTCTGCCCTGGTATCGGTCTTCTTACCATCCGGGAGGCGACCATAGGTGAAGTCGCTATAAGAGTTGTCGCTCTGCTGGGATGTCTTGTCTACCTCAGCGCCGGTGGCGTCGTAGAGAAATACGGTTCCGTTTCCGGTAGCAGTCCAGGTATCCTGACCGTCAAAAGCCACGAATCCCTTGGGCTCGATGCTGCCCTTCAGGGGGATGGGCCCCTCCCAGGGTTTGTCGACGATATTGATCGTCCAGCCGGTCAGATCCACGGCTGCATCTCCCGTGTTGTAAAGCTCTACCCACACGGTGCCGTTGTCGGGCGGGCTTAGCTCAAACTCATTGATAACCACGTCGCACATGCCCTGGCCGCAGATGGCCATAAGGCCGCAGAAGGCTAAGAGTGCCTTGATTCCGATTTCTGATTTAAGCAACATTTTCTTTTCACACCCATCATATTAGCGTATATTTGATTCGCCCTTGGTGGCGGAACCCAGGCCCCAGTCACCATCAGCATTTGTGTCGTGACCATCCGGGTGCCTGCCATAGGTGAAGTCGTTGTTCATGGAGTCCTGCCGGTTGGCCGTTTTGTCCACTTCCTCTCCGGATGCGCTGTAGAGTGTGGCATATCCGCCATCATTATGATTCCAGGAAGACTGGCCATTGAAGACATAAAACCCCTTGGCCTGCAGAATGGTTCCGGCGGGCACAGCGGGGAGCTTTCCCACCCAGCTTCCATCGGTGATCTCTGCCATCCATCCGCTGATGTCCACGCTCTCGTTATCCGGGTTGTAAATCTCAACCCAATCCACCCCGCCCTCCGGTGGATTCAGTTCCATCTCGTTTATGACAACAGATGCGCTGGCGCTTATGGTTAAAAACATCAAAGCTGCGACAAAATATTTCACCTTTAATTTTGACTTCACTATTCTATCCTCCACTCATTCTTTTATCCTAAATTTGTACACAGATTATTTCAAGTATATTATCATATCGGAGCTTTCTATCTGCGATTGGAAAACGGCTAAATAGTTTGAGAGGTATAAACGGAAACAAATATTTAGAATTTGTAAGGGAGATAAAACAATTAGCAATGAGGTGGATTGGATGAAATTTGAAAAATTGGAGGATAGATCGGTGCCTCTTGGAAAGATGCTGCTCTTTTGTTGCATTACGCTTGGCCTTATGACTGTGTTTTCTGTTGCGGTCGCCCAGGAAAAAGACGTCTGCACTGGAGCAGAGATGGGAAGCTATGCCAAACTTGTCTTCTGTCTTCCCCCCGCGGTAGTTGTGGAGCCGGAAACCATGGCCGAATCGAATTATACCGGCGGGAGAGAGGTTGCGGCATCAATGCTGCTGGACGGAAATAGGGTAGAACTGCATCTTCTCTATCCCTGTGAAGCACCTCAGAGAGAGCTGGAGACCACAGAGTTGAAGCCTTATCTGGAAGCTTTCGATCCTATCATGGCTCAGACCGTTTATAATGAATCCGATACAGGACCGGCGCTCTTAGGAAAGTTGGGAAATCGAAACCTTATCGCTTACCAGCCCAACAATATGACTGTGGCCATGATCCTAACGGATGTAAACATGAGCGCGAATATGATGGCGAACTTCTTGGGCAATTTGAGCATTATCGTAAATGAAGGCGTCACGCCGCCAGGCAATTGCCAGGGCAGCGAGGATACTGCGGATACTACGGTCGCACCCGCAACAGCCACGGTCCAGGAAAATCCCACACCCGCCCCAGTCGTAAAAGCAAAGATGACTCCTGCCGAGAAGATGAAGGCGGATCGGGAAAAGATTAAAGCGGCGATGGATGCCCAAAGGAAAAAATTGTGATTAATCCGAGGCGAAAAAGCGGCTAGTGGAAAAATTGCATCTTCATGCATCAAGCCGGGACTGCTGATCTTTACAGCTTTTACCCGGCCAAATTACTCTTTTTAGTTCAAAAGATCCCTCACACAAAGACCATTCTCCAGTTGTCTTTTTCCGGCAAGGAAGCGAAGGTTCATAAACATGCAAACGAATTTATATCGGAGATATGACGGAGGAATAAACATAAGAATGACTGTTTTTTATTTGATTGCATGCTTTTTATTGCTGGCCCAGGGGGTCGCAGTGGGCAGCGGATCCGAATCAATTGATGATCTTCTGGCTACGAATTCAAGCAACCAAACGACATTAAATCAGACTGCATTAAACCAAACTACCATTAATTCATCAGACTTTGATTCATCCAAGATGGTTTCATCATTCTTTAATTCATTAGATTTAAATTCCACAGAGCGAGACTCATCAAGATCAGGTTCATCAGATCTCGAATCATCAGAATACGCATTTAGCGATCTTGATTTTGCAGACAACTATTATGATTCCGACTTTTACTCACAGACGCAAAGTGAACCGGAAGTCATCCGCCTGGCATTTCCTGCAACTGATCTCAATGGGGACAATGCGACAGACCTCCTTGTCATGAACATCAGCAGTGATGCCGGCACAGGAGCCTTTGATTCGGAGATCGCGGCTCTTAACGGCAGCAACGGTAGTATCTTGTGGCAAAGAGAGTATCCTGGCTCGCTGGTCTTTGCCCAAACTGCGGGTGACCTCAATGGCGACGGCCAAACGGATGTCATGATAAACGAAATCCTGGCTGCAGGAAGCTTCATCCCTTACAGCAGCGTCTCCGCCATTTGCGGCAGCAATGGAACTGTTATTTGGAGCAGATCTCATATGTTGGCCATGACCTTTGCCTATCCCGTCCAGGATATTAGCGGGAACAACGCCTCTGAATTCTTGGTGCACGTATTCGGCATGGACAGCATGAACAATGGAATATTCACCAGCATTGCCCGGGTAAACGGTTCCAATGGCACAAATCTTGAGGAGAGAATGTTTTCCGGTGCTCTGGCAATTGAATATCCTGCCGGCAACCTCACAGATGATCTTGTGACAGACAGCATTGCTGCGATTTATCAATTGAACGGATCGATTGCCAGCAAGGGAGCTGGGGAAGAAGTCCCTCTGAACATTACTGCCACCATACTTGAAGCTAGAGACGGCCAGGAGCACAAGACGCTCTGGAACCGCAGCTTTGCTGGCCCTGCACTGGCTATGCCGGTGTTAGATCTGACCGGGGACGGGCAAGACAAAATATTAGTCTATCTCATAAAGTATGCAAAGAACGGTTCGATTAGTAGCGATATCGTCATGCTCCAGGGATATGATGGAGAGTTGCTCTGGCAGCAATCCTTTTCTGGCCTGGTCTACGCCGTGCCCGGCCCGGACCTGACCGGTGAAGGACAGCAGGATCTTATCGTCTACAATCTGGGTGAATCTGAGAATGCACAGGTACTGGCAGTCAAGGGTGACGATGGGAGGTTGCTGTGGAGTAAGGAAGGGATGGTATTCATTCCTCCTTGATCCCAGACACCATTGATCCCAAAACCTTTTAACCAGGATCTTCATAGTAAGCTGGTTACTAAAAAGCTCAAACATTAACAGGAGGTGTATTTGATGCCATTCGAGAGCATAAGCGAGCTGCCCAAGAGCGTGCGAAATTTGCCCAGCCGCGCCAAGGTCCTTTACATGAAAGCTTATAATAGCTGCTGGGAGGATTTAGAGAGTACTGAGGATGCAGATCGCGAGAAGGCATCTCACGAAGCTGCCTGGTCGGCCGTGAAAGAGCAGTACGAGAAGGACGACGAGACGGGTGAGTGGGTAAAAAGCGAAGAGGTCTCAGGAAGACGCTCGCGCCATGTCATTAGGCACCGCAAGAGCAGGCCGAGTGGGGCTGCCTCGCAGGCAAAGGCACACGCATGATGTCTTTAGAGCAATGCTGATGAGGATTTGATCCCGCGAAGGGTGCATAAAAACGGCTCCTCATCAGCAAGCCTCGTGACGCATATTCTCTTCTAATCAGATGCTTTAAATCTTGCAGTGCTTAATTCTCGTAGCGCTTTTTCTTGATTGTTATGGAGAAATCCTTTTTGCCGGGAAGAACTGTGCAGTTAATTGGTGAACTCAAGACCATGTCTAAAGATATTCTGGAAAAGGGCGCAATTGTGCAGAGGGACAAAGAGACCTATGCCATAGCGCCACATATCGCAGGCGGCATAATAGATCCTGCCGGTTTGCGCCGGATTGCCGATGTAGCAGAGAAATACAACGCCAAAGTTCTCAAGATCACCTCCGCGCAGAGAATCGCCATCGTTGGAATTGATCCCAAAGATATCGATGATGCCTGGAAGGATCTGGGAATGAAGGCCGGGGCCGCTATTGGTCTATGTGTGCGAAGCATCAAGATCTGTCCAGGAACCACTTTCTGCAAGCGAGGCCAGCAGGATTCTGTGGGAGTAGGCTTGAAGCTGGATGAATTATATCATGGCATGCCGCTGCCCTGGAAATTCAAGATTGGCGTATCCGGATGCGCAAACTCCTGCGCTGAGCCGGCCGTAAAAGATATCGGCTTGATCGGAATGTCAAAAGGATGGAGGCTTCTGGTCGGTGGTAGCAGCGGTGTCAAGCCTCGACTGGGAGTGATGCTGGCTGAGAATCTTTCCGATGAAGAGGTCCTCTCGTTAATTGATAAAATAATCAATTACTACAAGGACCACGCCAAGAAACAGCGTCTGGGCGAGTTCATTGAGGAGATCGGCTTCGAGAACTTCAAGCGTGACATCCTGTCTTGAAGATGCAAAGCGATTAATGGGATGGGGACGATTTTTCACCCCCTCCTTCATTTATCGACTTTCCATTTCACTTATCTATCTATTCCACTTATTGGATATTTACACCACAATTACTGCATGCCATATCCAGATGCATAGGTTGGTCGATAGTAATAGGGATAATTGTATGGGTACGTGTTGGGTATGTAAGGAGCGCTGTATATCCCGTCGTCGTAAAGGAAGCGGTAGGCTTCTGCCATCCACATGGCCTGCTCGTAGTACTCTCTTCCCGGGCAGGTTCCATTGTAAAAGGATCGAAGCTCACAGAAGCTACCGTCCGGAAAATAGCAGTATCCGTCTTTAGGACATCCTCCATGATTCATGCAGTATGCTTCGATTGCATTTCTTGCTTCACAGGGACCTGACCCGTAAAATCCTGATGCATAGACTGGTGCGGCCAGTATTAGCGCAAAAAGGCCCATTAACATGCACATTGCTTTCGTTTTCACAAACATCCCCCAAAACCTGAAATCAATACCTTATTGCCCTTCAACCTATGAAAGATTATTGGTTGAGCGAAAAAAGAAATGAGGGGCCCTGGAAAGCCAGGGTCATTATTTATTGATAGGATTCTACACAGTGGTATTGATCGCTGCGGTAGCGTTGCTGGGTATAGTGTCATTGGCTGGAGCGGTCACGTTTCCCGCAACAACGGGCTCGACTACCACAGGTGCGGCTGCAACAACTGGCACGAGCTGATTTACAAATACCAGATCGGTCACGCTGGCATCGGTGATGTTCACGACAGACATTCCCTCTGCGGGGGAGACAACATTCCAGCCCTCCATGAGGAGCTCGGAGACTGTGTACTCTCCAGCAGCCAGTTCTGGGAAGGCAAACTTGCCGTCTGCAGCTGTTGGAACGCTATTGATAACTGCTCCATCCTTTGTCAGGTTCATGGTCCAGCCGGCCAAGCCGGTTTGATTGCTATCAACTACCTTTCCTTCAATCGAGAAGGTGAGCGGCTCGACTACAGGCTCAGCCACGGGTGCAACTGCGGCCTCGGCTACTGGTTCATTAACAGGTGCAGCTTCCTTCATCATGCTGCCCAGCTTAGCGGTCGGCTTCACGGTCTTCATGCCCTGGGCAACTGCGTTCTCGACACCCACCAGTTTAAAGGAGTATGGTGAGGCAGCTCCCTGCTGGAACGAGTAGGGCATCCTGGTGCTCGCAACGCCCGCAGACTTGAAAGAATACTTGTTTACCACCATATCCGGAGTCAGGTTGTGGGCGGGAACATTTATTGTTTTTAAGCTGTATTCGACTGGATTTCCTGATTTTGCAGTATAATTTTGATTTCCTGCAGCTTGATTAGTGTACCCCAAAGCAGGCATTAAAACGATGGCTGCTATCATGAGGGCCACAGTGATAGCCAAAACTTTCTTCATATTGAATACCTCCTATTCCTCTAGCGCATAGCATTTATGACTGTAGTTTGAACATCCTCCCCTTTGAGAAGAATTGTCGTCAAGTCTAGTTATTCTTCATATAAATAGACTTTCATGGGCTAAGACCACAATTAAGGGACCGCATCGCAATTTATGCCCTTTCTTCATGGGCGGGGCTGATGATGGGGGGCCGGCAGCAAAACCGAAGGCTGTGTCCCTGTCCCTCTGTATTATTTTTATGGTTTAGTTCGTCGATTGAAATAAGGGGATTATGATCACGATTGCCAACTGCAGACAATAAATGAGATCCATCGCAGCTTATTCCCGGAACCCCTGCCCATCCTTCCCGGCAAGTGGAGAACGTCACGCCCTCTCGTCGTGCACTCTCTTTTACCTTCTGCATCAAAATGCGTCTCATCTCTTCGGGAAGGTAGCGGCTTCCTGCAACTTTGCTTCCTCGGGCAAACAGGCCCTCTAAGGTCGCTCCCTCCAGGGGAAAGGCGGAGATGATCTTTTTCATGGCTTCCGGTCGGGCCTTAAGAGTCGAGGTGGTAATATGCAAGGCTCCCGCCCGTGAGACCGCGGCTGCCAATTGCTCGATCTCTGTATCGTTTATGCCGGGAATGATAGGATCTATTCTGGCCGAGACTGCAACTCCCTTTGCCGACAGTTTCGCCATAGCTTCAAGACGTCTCGCCGGTGATGGCGCTCCCGGCTCCAGCTTGCAGCAGATAGATTCACTTAGCGATGTGATGGTTATGGCCACACAGGCCTTCATCTCGGAAAGAAGCTCTGCATCTCTTGCTACCAAATGCGATTTGGTCACCACCTGGGCACAAAGACCACGCTCTTTTAAGATCTGCAAACATCTCCGGCTGAGCCGCAGCTCTTCTTCCTGGGGCGGATAGGGATCGGAGCTATTAGACAATGCGACCAATGTGCCTGGCTTTATCTTTGACGACTCTCTGGCCAGTCTTCTCAAGAGATCGGCCTTGTGGCGGCACTCGGTGAAGCGGGGGATGTAAGATGAGGCGTAGCAGTAAAGGCAGCCATGTGGACATCCCGTGTAGGGATTCAGGCTCAACTTGGACGGGCAGGTGCATAACTGGCTCTTCCAGGGATCAAATGGTCTGAGGATCATTTGCAGCAGATCTTCTCCAGCCTCTCCAGCTCATCTGCATCCTCCAAAGCAAGGATATTGGACTCGATTCTCTTCGATATCGGGTCGATTATTGCTACGGGGTGGTGAGATATCATTCTTGCCTCGCGAATTAAGTCTCTACGCGATATATATTTGCTCTTAATCAAGTCCCCGAACTCAATGGGGATAGCCGAATAATATTTGGAACCAGCCAGGCCCCAATTTGGGTCAATAAAGCAGCCAAGATCGTAGTAAGGAAAGATGTCAAGCCAATCCATAAAAGGGGCTTGGAGTTTCTTTCCGTTTCAATCATTTTGGCAATTTCGTCCTTCCTTGTGCGATATAGATTTGCGTAAGTGCCTCCCAATTTTGTTATCTCGGCTTGATCAGCCTTTAGTGTCTCTATTTGGGTTGAAAACTCCTGTAGATTCTCCTGGAATTTATTCAGGAAATCTTGATGGCTGGTGCAGGGATCATTCCTTCTGATTGCTACATCGTAAATATTTCTACAGCTCTTTGTTTTTATATCGCGAATATATTTTTTATTATTTTTTATTAGTGCATCTCTCTCGAAATTATCTTTATAATCTTTGATTTTATCAAAGAATGTCTTAAGTCTCGAGGGATATAGTGATGGAGTTGGAAACTCACAGATGTCCAGCAACTCTTCGATCCAAGCATGTCGCGTCGTTAACAATAATTCACGCCATTTTTTCTCGCGCTGCCATCCAGATAGGTAGGGAAATAGAAATGTAAGTACCAGCAAAAGAATAATGATTAACTGGAACAAAGAAGAAACGTCTAGGACTTCGCGACTGACTCCAAAAACCCAAAGAATTACCGATATAAGCAGGGCATTTATGGACAGATACCCGAATTGCAGGATAAGAAAAAGGTTACGCGTATCATGATCAATATATATCGACATAAGCTTTATAATTATTGATGGAAGCGTAATTGCCAAATCAACCAAGAATATCAAGACAAATGCAGATTTGAGCAAGTATAGCGTGCCTCCTTCAGATTCAACCGAACGAAGATAGAATGCGCTGGAAATAGCGGCATAAGTAATTATGGCTATGAAACAGATTGATTTTTCTATTTGGGGGGAGATACAGCTCTTTTGCCTGGATACAGAGAAAGAATCGACTAACCTCAGCCATAAATTATCCAGGGGAACGCCCAATGATGCCCAGAGAATTATAGTAACCGCGCTTGCTAAAAAACCATAAAGTAAAAACAATTCTACGGATTTAAAGTCATATAAACCCGATAATATCCAGCAATAAGATAAGAATCCCAGCAGATTCATGGCGAATATTATCACTTCAGTAGAAATGACACACTTTTTAGAAAAATAGCATCCTACTATTAATATCATTATATAGACAACTAAAAACGAAATGGATATGGCATCTTTCCTATTATTCGGATCAAGGTCTTTAGCTCTTGCATAGGCAATGGCAGCTTCAGGGGTGCGATTTAGCTTTTGAAGGGAATTGCCTTTGCCATTCCAAGCGTTAATAGAGGTTTTATTAATCCTGATTGCATTATCAAAGGCCCATTTGGATTCATTATACTTGGCAAGTTCATAGAAGGCTAGACCCTTGTTGTACCAAGCATTTTCATATTTAGGATCGATATTAATTGCTTCGTCATAGGCATCAATTGAGTCGCTATAGTTGCCAATGACATATAAGGTAACGCCTTTATTATTCAAAGCTTTTATATAATCTGGATTGATTTTTATGGCTTCATTGTAGGCATTAATGGATTCATTGTATTTGTGACTCTTGTAGTAGGCAAGACCTTTGCCATCCCAGGCATCAGCATATTTTGAGTCGATATGCAGGGTTTCGTCATAAGCATTAATTGATTCATTATATTTTTTTTGTTTATATAAAATATTGCCTTTGTTAAACCAAGCATCCGCAAAATTTTGGTTGATTTTTATGGCCTTATCATATGCCTGGATGGAATCATTATATCTGCCAAGCTTCTCGAGAGAAACGCCTTTATTGTACCAAGCCACTGCATATTCGGGACTGGTATTGAGGGCCTCATCATAGGCTTCAATTGATTCATTATATCTGTCGAGGTTAGAGAAGACACGGCCTTTCCCGTTCCAAGCCGCTGCGTATTTGGAGTCGATTTCGATGGCCTCATTATATGCCAGAAGAGAATCATTATATCTGCCAAGCACGTTGAGAGCAAGGCCTTTATTGCACCACGCCACCTTATAACTTGAATCAATCAGGAGGGCCTCATCATAGGCTTCAATTGATTCATTATATTTTCCTAGGTTATATAGATCAACACCTGCCTCATTCAATGATACTGGATCGGACTCATTTTGAATCGAGATGTCTTCAATCAGGATCTCACTAGCCATTGAGTTCTCTATTTCCAATAATAGCAATAGTATAATCAATAATCTATAAGTCCGCCAAATTATCGAGTGATTACTGATATTTGGTTCTTGTCGTATCTCTGCCATGATCCCTACAACTGATTGGTTAGAGGATGTTGCTTGCTTAACTGAATTCTCTCATTTAGAGGAACTGAGCAAGGCACTATTGAGGATTACCGGTAGTGCTCTGCGATTTTCCTCCACTCCCCGTCGAAGTGGTACTCCCAGAACCTTGTGATTTTCCTCCACTACCTGACGAAGTGGTACTCCCAGAACCTTGTGATTTTCCTCCACTCCCCGTCGAAGTGGTACTTCCTGAATTTCCTTTTGGTGGATCGGATTGAGGTTGTTCACTGTAGATACCATGACTTATCGGTTCTGAAATTGCAGGATCTAAATTAGATTTTGTAGGAATTGAATCAGATTTTCCGGAATAACTAAAAGCTCCAGGTTCGCCTTCATCACCTGATCTAAGATCAATCCTCTGATCTATATATTCCTCATCATTGCCAATTCCCATATAGTGCCTAATCTCCGAAGATTTTAGATTGGCTCTAAGAGCCTCAATGTAAGCGGCACGAGCTATAATCTCACTATCATACATGTTATTCATATAATAAAATGCGCGCTTTTTACTATCCCAAGCTTCTGTGAAATTTGGATTGATTCTGATGGCCCCATTATATGCCTGGATGGAATCATTGTATCTCATCAGACTCTCGAGGGCAAGGCCCTTATTGTACCAAGCAACTGCATATTCGGGACTGGTATTGAGGGCCTCGTTATAGGCTTTGATTGACTCATTATATTTTCCTAGGTTATAGAAGACAATGCCTCTCTCGTTCCAAGCTTCCGCAAATTTGGGATTGATTTCAATGGCCCTATCATATGCCTGGATAGAATCATTGTATCTCATCAGACTCTCGAGGGCAAGGCCCTTATTGTACCAAGCAACTGCATATTCGGGACTGGTATTGAGGGCCTCGTTATAGGCTTTGATTGACTCATTATATTTTCCTAGGTTATAGAAGACAATGCCCCTCTCGTTCCAAGCTTCTGCAAATTTGGGATTGATTTCGATGGCCCTATTATATGCCTGGATAGAATCATTATATCTACCAAGCATCTCGAAAGCAAGGCCTTTATTATACCAAGCATTTTCATAATTTGGACTTATATTCAGTGCCACATCAAAGGTCTGGATCGATTCATTATATTTTCCCTGGTTATATAGATCAAAGCCTTCCTTATTCCATGATACCGGATCTGATTTGTTTTGAATCGATACGCTTTCAGTTATGACATCATTAGCCATTGAGTTCTCTATTGCCAAGGGAAGAAAAAGCATAAACAATAATCCAAATACACTCCAGATTCTCATAATTCAACTCCAATTGTTATTTTATGTCGCCTTTGGCTTCCTGAAAGAGCCCTGAGTCATCAACCGGCTGAAAGCTGCTCCCGGCATGGGTCTGATATGCAATTTCATAGTTACTGCTTCTTCCAAAGCACCTCATATATTTCCACAGATTATCCATTCTTTTTTTGGAGATTGACACCATACACTTTCGAATTCTTTGTATATATAGTAGACCACCGCCATGATCTCTATCTGGGTAGATCGTATCAATCATTCGTCAGAGGGTCTGCTTCTTTCCACCGCAGAATTTTTTCCGGACGAACCTTGATTAATAAAATCCTTACTCGTGACGAAAAAATCCAGATAGCTTCTTTCACCGGGATGGTATGGCGCTTTCAGCTCTCGCGTCATCCATCTTCTAATGCCCTTTCGGAGTCCTTGCTCCAAACAGCGATCGGCATCTTGGCGGCCCTCAATCAATTCCTCCTTAGCAGAGGAAAATGCCTCATAGGGTAGATCTTTCGGCCCTCCTACAACCGATAACAACTTCATTCGTCTCTCTCGGTAATCTAAAGATATCAGGGCTTCTCCGTCCAGAAAAATCAAATCATAGGCCATCAATGCCGGCGAGATTCTGCTCTTGCGGGATAGGCGACGGCGATTGATGTACTTCAACATCTCCGCCCGACTGCAAATAATCCCCTCCCGAAAACCGATGAGATCGGCATCCATGATGAAATCCGCATCGATATTCCCAACACACTGAGACAGGCTCTCCAGGGTTGATGTAATGTTCCGTAGACTTGAGGTAAAGATGAGCGTCTCTTTATCGGTTTTATGAACCTGCACCCTTAGGCCTGGATACTTGGGAAGAAAGGCTCCTGGAATTACAGGCTCGCCGGAGCGAATGATCATGAATCGAATTGGTGTCTTGGGCCGCATGGCTACTCCTTCTAGCTGCCCTTTTTGGGCCAAAAATGCGATTTTGCCGAGATCCGGCAAGACGCGATAAGCCCTTAACATTTTTTCCGGCTCGCAGTGAAATGCCAAACAGAGCGCGGCAATCATGGTCTTATGCCCGATACCTGCCTGCATGTTTCGTAGAGCAGTGCGTGCGATATACTTTCCTTCCAGTGGTGTTGATTCTAAAAATAGGCCCCTTAGCAGAGCATTCTTACGTTGCTCTGATTCTTTGCCGCTCATCTCGGAGATGCGCCGAAGCCTTTCATATACCGATATGGCTTCTAGAGGCTCGTGAAAAAGGGAATGCTGCCCTTTCTGCCCCAGAGCATCTTCGGCCACCTTTCCCATATCATGGAATCTCTCCCGCAGTGACGGTATATCTTGATCGGATACCTCCGCCAATGCCGTCATGAGGGCCTCTGGGCCGATGCCCATCTCCCTTTTTTCCCAGGGTGGCCAAAGCTCTCCCAACAGCAGCCGCACAGCTGGACAAAGCATCTCGATGTCAGGCTCAATTTCAGAGAGAAGGCCCGCTGCCAGATCGGCCTTGGCGCTGCGTGGGGCATGGGAGATCTCTTGCAGGGCCCTGGCAATTCGAGAATAGTGCATTTACCTCGCTATCTTGATCTTCAACAAATCCTCGGTCCGCTTGGCAAGATTCTCAATCATGCCGTCCAGCTCTTTTAGAAAAAATTGGGTTTCCTCCGTGGTCACCGCTCCTGGGGCGGAAGCCTTGATCAATCCTTCCTGCTCCAAAACTCTCAGGGAATAACGTACCTTATGGCTGGGAATCTTTGTCTCCTCTGCCAGCTTGAGGATGCCTATGGGCTCATTCTCTACCACTTGCTTGAGGATGACCAGGTGCCGTTGTAGCATCTCAAGCTCACCGCTCACCTTCTCGGTCAGAATCTCTATCACATCCGCTCACGGAATATTGGTATTGATTCGATTGCGGCCTTATAATTCCATCGATTGACATGGTACGTGTTAGCATAAGTAAACATGTAGACGATCAGAAGGGGCATAAGGGACACACTCTAGAAATGGCGGAAAATCTCTTTGCCCCAATTACGGCTGCCTCAACAAAGCTACTTTTCTTAAGGAAGTTGCACATTCCGTTCAATATACGCAAGCTTTATTAACCTCTCGACCATTCTCACGTCGGTGGGTTGCTTGAGAATTATAGCCTTTTGCATCTTGTCTGTAGCTTTACTGGTTTCTTCCTTCGCGAACGGTGCTACCATACCTGTAAGCTCGGATTTGCAGGCTGCGATTGATGCTGCTTCTCCCGGAGATACCCTGCAGGTAGCCGGGGGAGTCTACGACAAAATAACCATCCAAAAGAGCCTGAATCTGGTGGGCAATGGTGCGGTAATCCGGGCCGGAAATAGAGACGCCTGCGTAAACATAGATGCGAACGGCGTTTCCATAAGCGGCTTTACCGTCCGGGACGGTTTTTACGGAATTAAGCTCA
Organism: Methanothrix sp.; assembly: GCA_963682135.1. Taxonomy (GTDB): domain Archaea; phylum Halobacteriota; class Methanosarcinia; order Methanotrichales; family Methanotrichaceae; genus Methanothrix. The sequence goes on along the minus strand of OY821645.1, from coordinate 2,139,334 downwards.
ACAGCGTCTCGGGCTGCAATATCTCCAACAACACCGTAATCTACTGCGCTCAGCCCGGCATTGCTCTTATCTTTTCCGACGGGAATACCATCACCAGGAACAATGCCAGCTTTAATGGCATAGTGGGAGAAGGCTGGTATGGAATATACCTCTCCAACTCCAACGACAACCTCATCACGAACAATGTGGCCTACGGCAACGGCGCTTACGGCATCAATCTCTTTCCTTCCTGCTGCAATAATACCATACGCGCAAATTTGCTGCATGGAAATATGTACGGCCTTTACATGTTCACCGATTGCTCTGAAAACCTGATCGAAAAGAATGACCTGTCCAGAAATACCAACTCCGGCCTGGATCTGCGTTTCAATTGCACGAAGAATCTCATCATCAACAATACCATGGAGAATAACGTGGTAGCCGGACTGACCCTTATGGAAGACTCGGGCCAAAATACCATTAGCGGAAATGAGATCAGGGACAACGGACGCTATGGACTGCAGATACAGAGCCGCTCGGATGGCAATAGCGTCATTTATAACAACATCTCCGAGAGCCAGACGGGAATATTCCTGGATTCAAGCCAGAATAGAATCTATGGCAATCGCATAATGGACAATGTCATTCAAGCCGACGATCGAGGAATAAACAGCTGGAATGCCAAATATCCTCCGGGCGGAAACCTCTGGAGCGACTACAGTGGCCGGGATGAGATGCAAGGACCAAATCAAGATGCCCCAGGTAGCGATGGTTTCGGGGATGCGCCTTACAGGATAGGCGAGAGCGGAAAAGACCAGTATCCCATTATGGGCGCGCAGGTCAAGCAGATTGCCATCCTCTCTAAAGAGATAAATCCTACGAAAGCAAGATTAGGTGACGCCGTGGCCATTAAGGTCGAGCTGAATTCCCGTTATGATCTCTTGCAGGTAACCGCTCGAGCATATCAAGATGGATTCGAGGCGCAAGGCTACAGCCGGCTGGTCTTGTCAGGAGATATCTATCGGGGAGATTTCTCTACGGCCTTGCTGGATCCGGGAAGATATGATATTGTTCTGAGCGCAAAAGACGCGCGAGGATACGAGCTGCAAGAGACACTGGGTGAAGTAGAGGTAACCTCTAGGCACTGATTTACCTCTAAAAGGTTTATATTTCATAAGTTATTATTGTGTTAAAAAGGGGAGACAGATGACAACATTCAGATCATGTTTGGGATCCTGTTTGGTGGGTGTGGGCATCATAGCGTTATTAGCGTTATTGATGCTGGTAAATGCAGCTAATGCCGGCGAAGCTTATTGCGATGCTTGCAAGGGCGACTCCGCATCGAGTGCAGATTATCAATTAAGCAAGCTTGACAATATAGGCAATCCCAACGCGGGAAAGGAAGAAGTCATGCCTGGCCTGAGCACGGCTCAGAAGAACCGGGTGGGAATCTGGAAACAGCCCCTCGCCGGTTTCAGCAAAGCTGATGACGCAAATAAGAGCAGCACCGCACAGGAAGTTGCGCCGGTGAATAACACGACCGAAAGCGTGGCAAAGAAGACTGAGACGCGCAAAGTCGCAGAAGAGAACATTCCCATTGTGCGCAGTGCCAAGGCATTGAACATGTTTGCTCCCATTAATGAATCAACCGGATCTGCGATCTTGCTGGATATTAGCGAGGAAGCCACAGAGCACATCGCGGGATCGGTTGCCATTCCTTACACCAACTTCCTTATCAATGGAACATATCTGCGATCGGAAGAGGAGATGACAAAGCTGCTGGGTGACGTGGGAATTTCCCGGGAAGACCCAGTGATCATCTACGGCGAATGCATGCCTTGTGGTGGAGGCCCCTCGCCTGCGACCTTCGTCTACTGGATTATGAGATCTCTGGGCCAGGAGAATGTCAGGGTTCTGGATGGAACGGTAAAGGATTGGGCAGCAGCCGGAAAGTCTACGGCCGCAGAGACTACGATCTTGCCTGCTAAGGTATACACTCCGAAGGTCAATCCGGATTTTTCAGCCGATTACAGTTTAGTAAAGAGCGGCACCGTCCAAATTGTGGATGCAAGAAGCATGGAGGATTTCGGTGCGGGATCCATTCCAGGAGCAATCCCCATTCCCAATGAGAATGTGGTCATCAATAACAGAATAAGGGATGAAAGCAAGCTTGACCGGGTCTTCGCTATCCTCGACAAGAATCAGCCGGTAGTGGTCTACACCAATACGGGCGTGAAGGCTTCCGCGGTCTGGTTTGCATTGATTCTCCAGGGCTATGACGCTAAGCTGTACTCCTATGTGAATTACTGGGAAAATCAGGTGGAATCAGGCAAGATGGAAGCGATCAACTCAACATCTTGAATAATATTGGGGCAAAGGCTATGAATATCTCCAGAATTATCATAAGCCTCCTCCTCTTGGTGGCGATATTTGCAGGAGGGGCAGTTACTGGTGTCCGTGGAGAATGCTCTCTATGTAAAGGCGGATCTCCTACCACTCAACAGGACGTGCTGAATAACGAGTGGGCAGTGTTCATGGGCAAGGAGAATGCCACCACAGAGGTGATGGTCAGTACAGGCGGCCTGGTTAATCCCCGGTATAATCGAGAGAATAACCCCAGCTTTCAGGCGAAAAAAGCCGATGATGCGACAGCAAAGCAAGGGACAGATCAAAACCGCTCATCAGCCCGCCTGGCCTTGCCGAGTAAAACGGGCAGCGATGCCATTGCCCAGAGAAGCTCAGGCTTTGCCCGCATGCTGGCGTCGTTTGATAGCATCAACGATTCAGACATTATCCTGGATATCAGTCCCAATGCCACAGAGTACATCCCTGGCGCAATCAATATTCCCTACACGCAATTCGTGGAAAAGGGAGGCATTCTTAAGTCGGTATCCAAGCTGGCTCGCATCCTAGGAGAAGCAGGAATTTCCCAAAGCGATGCCGTGAAGATTGCCGGCGAATGCCAGCCGTGCGGCGGAGGGCCATCCGCGGCAGGATTTGGATACGCAGTCCTGAAGTATCTGGGTCAAAAGGATGTTAAGATGCTTGATGGTGGTATCGATGACTGGGTAGCGGAAGGCAGACCCACGGTGACAAAAGCTGTCATGCTGCCTCCTAAAGACTATATTGCCACCATAAATGCCGACCTGATGGCTACTTACGAATTCGTGAATAGCGGCACGCCCCAGATAATTGATGCAAGAACTTCGCTGGAATTCGATGCTGGAGCGATACCGGGCGCCATCAATATACCCTACAACAGAGTGCTTGATGGAAAGAGGATAAAAGATGAGGCCGACTTGAAAGAGCTGTTCTCCTCCATTAAAAAGGATCGGCCCGTTGTGGTATACACCAATACCGGCGTCAAGGCCTCGATGGTCTGGTTTGCCCTTGGCCTTCTCGGCTATGATGCCAGGATTTACACCTGGCTGGATTGGACGGCCAATTCTCCTCGATTAGATATCGCCTTGCAGGAGGCTTATGCCAAGCCCAATCCTGCCAAGATAGGTGATGTAGTCCAGATAACCGCACTCTTCGAAGAGATGAACAACAGCTCATCGGCTAACCAGAACGCAAGCGAGACAGTTTTGACCATTAAAGGTTGTGCTACCTGTGGATTCGGGTCGCCGCAGGGATATGCCGACCTGAGCAGCACCGATGGGACTGTCAAGATTGGCTCCACATCCCAGGCCCAGAGAACTGCAGCAGAAAAAGTCTTCACGGTATCGGCTCAACTATTGAGTCCTTCTGGTGACACCGTCTCGCGGGTAGTAATGAAACGCATCAAATCTGATGGAGACGAGTTTGTCGGCATCTGGAATGCCAATGTGGCTGCCGGCACTTACTGGGTCGATGTTGTAGCCACATTAGGAGAGATCACAAAGACCTTCCCGGATGCCCTGAAAATTAAGGTCGTCAGCACCAGTAAATATAAGAATCTTGAGAATGAATAACTGGAGCTAAGTGTGAACTCCAGCTCAATTGTTTATTTTATTTTATTGGCCGGTCTGCTTAGCTGTGCGGCCGCTTTCCCCATGCAAAATGCGCTTGATAACAACAAGGCCAGCATCTGGTTTGAAAAGGAATATGAGAGCTACTTCAAGCCAAATGCGGACGATGGTCTTCCTCCGGTTATTTATGGGGTTAGCGTAAGCCCATCGGCTTTGAAGGTGGGCGCTCCGCGAAGCGAAATCAATGCATTTGTCCATGACGCCGGCAGCATAGATATGGTCTACGCCGATATCGGCAATCGCATGAACCTCATGCTGGATCTGAATCAAGACCGCCGATATACAGGGTACTGCGGCTCCAACCTGCCGCCCGGAGCCTACAAGGTTACAATTGTGGCCATCGACAAGGCGGGCAATGCGGCAAAGGACGAATCCGCAACCCTTACCATTCGCGACCCCAATGACCTCAATGGCAATGGAATCGAGGATAGCCTGGAAAAGCAAGGCGGGAAGGATCTGAAGGTGATAGTGCTTCATGACGGCAATCTGAGCAATGTTGCTCCTACCGAGGATCGTTTTAATATCCTGCCAGGGAGCGCCTTGACGATATCCGGCGACAAGCTGGAGAAGATTGCCAGGACCAACGGCGTCAAAGGCATCTACAAAGATCAAAAGCTCAAGGTTATGGTGTTGCCCGGTCAGATAGATAGTCCGTCTGCCAGCCCGTCAACTCCCACCCCTTCTCGCGAAGGATCCTGGAATATCGATGATCCCAGGATGGATAAGGGATACACGGGAGAGGGCGTGACTGTGGCTCTGATTGATACCGGCGCTGATGGTGAGCACAAGGCCCTGGCCGGCAAAATTGTGGCATTCAAGGATTTCGTGAACAATCAAACCGAATCTTATGATGACAACGGACATGGTACCCATTGTGCCAGCCTAATCGCCGGAGATAAGGGTACGGGCGTGGCACCGGGAGCAAAGCTGGTAGTAATCAAGGTCATGGACAAGCAAGGAGCATGCTATCTATCTGATGCCCTCAAAGCATTGGACTGGTGTTTGAAGAACAAAGAGCGTTACGGAATTAGGGTGGTTTCCTTTTCAGTAGGTGGCGAAAGCCCTTCGGACGATTCGTCTCTTTTGGATGAAGCCTGCAACAAAATGGTGGAAAATGGGCTGGTTATGTGTGTGGCGGCAGGAAATTCCGGTCCTGCTGCCTCATCGATCGTTATTCCCGGAGATGCCGATAATGTCATAACTGTGGGCGCTGTGGACACTTCCGGCACCATCTTCGATCTATCCTCGCGCGGACCGACGGCCGACGGCGATACCAAGCCAGATCTGGTAACGTTGGGTGTTGATGTGGTCTCCGCCTTGGCCGGATCGAAGAACGGCAAGAGCTCATTAAGCGGCACATCCATGGCCGTCCCTCAAGTCTCAGGCGCTGTGGCGCTCTTGCTGCAAGCAAAGTCCGATCTTGCCCCGGCTGATGTGAAAAGGGTGCTGCTCAAGACGGCTGACGATCTGGGGCCATCTGGGGTGGATAATGCCTATGGCTTCGGGGCACTTGATCTGACTGGTGCCCTGCAGAGCATTAATGCGACTCGATCGGGGCTGTCGCCTCCCGTTCTGGAGGAAGTTAAGCTCAACCGGAAGGATGCCTGGGTAGGCGAGCCGGTAATGATTGAGGCCCAGGCTCTGGGCGATATCAAGACTATTAATGCCAACATCGTCGGACCGGACAGAAATATGGAGATACCCATGGATGACTTCGATGGCAATGGCATCTTCTCTGCCCGCTGGGAGACGAGTTTTTGGACACCGGGTGACTACCAGGTAAAGGTTGATTTGCTGGGAAAATTCGGGGAGGTGGACGATAAGGCAGTCCCTTTCCGTCTATTGGAGAAGGAGTGAAACTGGTATGTCTTTAGCCTGGCTGGAGATCGCCCGGTTCGGCAAGAAATTGGTCCTCTCCGGCCTTACAAGCTCACGATTTGGAAATATCAGCCGGCTTCTGGAGGATCGGATTTTAATAACCTGCACAGGCAGCATGCTCGACGAGCTGGATGAGAAAACGGTTGTGGAGGTTGATTTGAGCCGTCCCTGCAACCTGGATCGGATTGCCAGCAGCGAGACCTGTGTTCACCGGGCCATCTACCAGAGAACCGCAAATATGGCCATAATTCACACTCACTCTCCTTACGCTGTAGCACTATCTCTATTGGAGCAGAAGGCTGTAGAGCCGATGGATAGCGAAGGTCTGCTATTTTTGGGAACAATGCCAATTGTTGAGGGCCGAATCGGCACAAATGATCTGGCCATGGCTGCATCTATTGCCCTGCAAAACCATAAGGCATGTATTGCTCGCGGCCACGGCGTATTTGCCGCCGGCTGTAGTCTCCCAGATGCTTATACAGCAGCTTGTATGGCAGAACATAGTTCTCAAGTGAGATACCTTGTAAAAACCTATCCGGGGGAAAAATTTATATCTTCCCCCTCACTTCAATAATTCGAGCGGGTAATCCTAGTTTTTGAAATCCACACTGAACCCCCCACTCTCCTACCCGCTCTCTTTAAATTTAAATAGGCTGTACTTGGCGTAAGAATAGTCTTTTCTCTATCCAGTTGTCAAAAGATCTATTAATGCCGCATGCAAAAGGTATCCTATGAATTCTTCTCTGGAGCTGGGAAAGATCATGGGCATACCAGTGCGCCTCCACTGGACATTTCTATTGGTCATCTTATATGTTGCCTGGGCTTTTGCTTCTTTCAGCCAGACCGTCTACGGAAAGACCTATGGTTTCGGTGACATTGAGCCGGCGCAGATGCGATGGCTCTATTCTCTGCTTTTTGCCGTAGTGCTCTTCGCCTGCGTGGCCCTGCATGAGCTGGGCCATTCCTATGTCGCCCACAAGAACGGCATCGGCATAAAGAGCATAACTCTCTACTTCTTTGGCGGGGTGGCTTCCATGGAGGAGATCCCCAGAAATCCCCGTATGGAACTGCAGATGGCCTTCGCCGGGCCGGCTGTAAGCGGAGTGCTGGGATTAATCTCGGTTTACCTGGCCGGACCGGCGGCGGCTTTAGGTGGTGCAGGCAATGCTCTGGCCATCATGCTCTGGACTTTGGGTATCATGAATATCATCCTCATGGCCTTCAATCTCCTCCCTGCCTTTCCTATGGATGGAGGGCGGCTCTTACGGGCCTGGTTTGCTACCCAGATGCCTTATATAAAGGCTACCCGACGTGCTGCGGATATCGGAAAGATCTTCGCGACACTCATGTTTCTGCTGGGCCTGTCCTCTTTAAATTTCATGCTCCTTTTTGTGGCATTCTTCGTTTATGTGGGTGCATCTGAAGAGGAGAAGGCTACCGAAATAAGCGTCAGCCTGGAGGGAATATCCGTACGAAATATAATGTCCGCCCCGGTACGCAGCATCTCTCTGGATATGACGCTTGATGAACTGAAAGAATTGATGTTCCGGGAAAAACATAGAGGCTATCCGGTGATGGATGGCGATACCTTGACGGGAATTATCACTTTAACAGATCTGCAGAAGGTTGCCGAAGCACAGAGGGCAGTAACGCGAGTCGATCAGGTGATGACAAGAAAGTTATATTTGATCGGCCCTGAGGAAGAGGCATCGACTGCCATGAAGATGATGAATGATATGCAAATTCGTCGACTGCCTGTGATCGCTGAGGGTCGATTGGTGGGCATAGTCTCCAGGGAGGACCTGGTCAGGGCCATTGAGCTTTGCAGAGAGCGGGAACATTAAGAGGTAATCAATTTGGAGAATACGACGGAAAATACTAAAGAAGCCGACGCTTCTTCTTGCCGACTGGTGGAGCCGGGAGAATTGGCTGCTGGTAGCGAATCCCATGAAATCATAATAGTAGGAACTGCCCATGTATCAGAAAAAAGCGTCCAGGAAGTAATCAGCAAGATCGATGAGACGCGCCCCGATATAGTTGCTGTGGAGCTGTGTCCAGCTCGTTATCGAGCTCTTATCGGCCAGGAGGTTGAGAAAGAGATCAAGATCAGTGAGCTACTCAGTGGCGGGAAACTCTTTTTCTTCCTGGTTCAGTTGTTCTTGGCCTATATCCAGAGAAAGATCGGTGAGGAGATGGGGGTTAAACCCGGCTCGGAGATGCTGGCAGCCATACAGGCCGCCAAGAAGGCAGGCGCGCGGGTGGCATTGGTCGATAGGGACATAGGCATTACCATTCAGCGTTTCTGGTCGGCGATGGGATTTTTTGATAAGGTCAGGTTGATCGGATCTTTGATCCCCGCGGCTCTTGGTTGGGGTGATGAAGAAGAAATTGACATAGACAGCATCACCCAGGATGATATCGTCGCCCAGATGATCTCAGAGTTTCGCAAGATCTCTCCCGGGGCGGCGAGTGTGCTGGTGGATGAGCGCGACGCCTTCCTGGCTCGCAATTTGCATTTGCTCTCTAAACAGGGCCGGGTGCTGGCCGTGGTAGGGGCAGGCCACAGAGAAGGAATTCTCAAGCATCTGGAGCATCCCGAGAATATTCCTGCCCTGGATGACTTGAATGAGAAGCCCGGCAAGAAGATCACCTTTGTCAAGATATTCGGGGTCGTAGTGAGCCTGCTCATCCTGGTCACCATTGGTCTGGTGCTGATCACGGCCAAGTCAAGCGAGATCATCTTCCAGGCCTGTGTCATCTGGTTTGTCGTAACTGGAGGACTGTCGGCTCTTGGCGTGATCCTGGCCAGAGGCCATCCGTTATCTGCTCTGACGGCACTGATGGTGGCCTGGATGACAACCCTCAATCCCTTTGTAGCGGCGGGCTGGTTTGCCGGAATGGTGGAGGCCTGGAAGCTCAAGCCGACCGTATCCGACCTGAAAACGCTGGCTGCTGCAGACAACTTTCAGCAGATGATGCAAAACCGCCTCTTCAAGGTCATCTTAGTAGCTGCACTATCCAATGTGGGTGCTATGCTGGGGATGTTCATAGGCGTCTATCTCATCTGGCATTGGCTGGGACTGAACCTTTCGGCAGATATGATCTGGGTGATGATAAAGGATGGCTACTCTTTGATTACCAATTATTTTTGATGAATACCCTGTAGCTTGCTGCGCGGGTGCGCCGCAGCAATTTCATTTTAATTTAAAAAAACGCTATTCTTGCGGCAAGGATGTTCTCCAATTTTGCAGAATTCTATGCTAATGTTTTCGAAAAATTTAAAAAAATATTGTAGGGGGTGAGCTTTTTAACCTAAATGAGTCTATTTATTTTTCTCTTTTTCTTTGCGCCATTTAAAGAACGGTATACTGAATGCTATTAGCGGTAATCCTATGGATACCCCAATCACTTTTGGTTCCATGAAGGGTTCTTTTGCCTTAATATCAATTGCTTTCGCTTCAATCTGAGATGCTTTAGGAGACCCTTCTGCATCTATATACACCAATTTAGAGTTGATAAATTCTTTATTCTCATAAGTTACTACATCAGCTGGTAAAGGCCGTTCAAATCTTGTAGTGAATGTCAATATCAGTGGCTCGCTATTTGCATAAACCGTGCCCCATTTCCATCTAATCGTCTTCGTTAAATCTAGATCATTTGACTTAACGTCTATGTCGGGACTTTCATCTTGCGTGTACCAATAATATTTTGGACTTATCTCGAAATTTCTTGGTTCTGCTAAATAGGGCGGAAGTATGTCAATTAGCTCGACTTCTGTGGCCAATACGTCATATGGTATAATTTCTGATAAATTTTCATAAATAGGTATCAGGCCACGATTATTCTTCGCCTGAACATATATGCCCCCTGTCCTTGTAGCCAACTCTTTGAGAAATGGTATTGATAGAATATAAGGATCAAGTCCAACTGTATAGACCCTATATTTCTTATCTTTTGCATATTCCATCAAATCCTCATCAAAATATGAATTATTCATGGAACCCTCTGGGTCACCATCAGTAAGGAATATTATTGAATGAGATACTCGGCTATTATTGGCTCGCGAGCTGCTCTCAAGCATTTTTATAGAAGATCGAAGAGCTTCATTTGCATTTGTCCCACCTTTATCAGGGTCGGGTATTCTGTCAAGGGTCTCATTACATGTGTTGAAATTATTGACCAGGAGACAATTATCAAAGGGTTGATCGTTCCATAGAATCACGCTTGCTCGATCTTTTGCCGGATCAAGCTTGCTCAGAAATACTTTGGAGGCGGCTCTTCTAAGTACATCTCTATCAGAGTGAAACATGCTCGCAGAACAATCCAGAGCTAGAACCACATCTGCGTCAACGCGATTAACTGAAGGCGGATTTAAAGCAAGCTTTACTTGAATATCTTCTGAGGAAATACCTATTTCGTCTATCGAGATTAGACTAGGTGTTACTGATTTGTCAACCACTAATGAAGGGGGTTGAGCTAAAGTTCCTTGAATTAAAACAAGGCCCATTAATATCCCGAGATATATCCTGATCATTTTATATCCTCGTCCCAAAATTCTCACGATTCATTCATTCTAATAAGCTATAGAAAAATCTTTCTCTAATTTAATCAAGATGGTCCGTCTATGTCTGGTGGGCAAAAGAATGATCAAGCCCACTCTGAGGCATTCATGCATTCTGTGCCTCTTGCAGTCGTTCGTAAACATTGGTTATAGCCAACAACTAACGACGTTTCAGCCAGAGCTTATCTATGAAAAATATAATAATATATTAAGATATATTTTGGGATTAGGTATTTTGCAGGATTTCTCGTTCAGAAACGATGGCTATCCCCGCATCCTTTATCTTGTTTTTGCGCGCGACATTAAGCAGAAAAGGCGTCAGGCTTTCTACCATGGAGGAGACGGCCAGAGGACCTGCTATCAGTGGTCGCAGGCTCTTTATCTCGCCGGCCAATTGCGCTGTGAGATCTATCGCCTGGGCATCATCGCCGCAGATAAAGACGTCTGCCTTCATTACCCTATCAATATCCTGCAAGGCTGCGGCACAGATGGTATGAAAGGCAGAGACCACTTTAACGCTTTGAGGGAGAAGCGACCTTGCTTGCAGAGCGGCGCTTCCCTCTGAGGGGGGTTGGTACTGGAAAAATTTGCCGTTGTAGGTCATGGGCACCACGGGCGAGATGACGAGCTGGCTATTGTAGGAGTCTGAAAGACCCGAAGTAACATAAGCCAGATGCTCATAGGGCACGCATAGCACGACCACATCAGCCGAGCAAATGGCACTGGCGTTGTCGCTGCCCTGTACATTACCAACTGCTCCAAAGAGCTGCATCATCGCGGTCGCGCTTTCCTTAGCCTTATCCGCACTACGAGAGCCTATGATGATCTCATGCTTCTGCCCCCAGCGCATGGCAAATCCCATGCCTATATCGCCGGTTCCGCCTACAAGAGCAATCTTCATGGCTTTGCCTTAAGCAAACTATTATTTTACAGTTTTGTGCCGGGAAGTATTTTTTGCATCATGATTGATAGGATCACAAAGAAAACAACTCCCAGGATCAGGCTCCTCACAATTCCTATTCGATTGACTCCCAGGAGAACGATTGCCACATAACACAGCCAGGGTGGTGTGAAGATAAAAAGGCTCTTGGCATAATCTTCCACGGTTTTGCTGCCCCCCTCGGCATATATTAGCAGGAAGCTGACGATCGTGAGTAAGGGCAGGGTAGTTACAAATGCAGAGAGCATGCCTCTGCCCTGGCTGGCGAAGTAGGCCGTGAGTGCCGTTACCGTCCCGCCCAGCAGGAAGTATATCACAAGCCGCAGGTCGGAGCCGGCTAAATAAGTCAAGACGGGTGTCAATTGCATCTTATAACCTGCTAAAATATAACAAGGGATGGCACGAGATGCGAAAGGGAGTAGCAATGAAGGGGGTAATAAACGTCACCTCGTGCCGCGAATTCCTGCATTATCCTTTCATAATGCAGCTATCACTATTAGGTCTCTTCTCCTTTATTAAGTTTTAGGTTGAAAAACAAAGATACATTATTATGAAATCAAGCAGGTCTTATGGCTGCCTCGACCTGCGGCAAGCCGGCATCGGTCTTGATGCCGAGGCCTGAAAAATGAGTGCGTGAAGCCCTGTACCCCCTGGCTTGCAGTCGCTCTATTGCATCATCTATCTTGCCGGGTGTGATGTGCAGTCTCTCGCAGATGCTATGATGATCATAATACATGGGCACCCCTATTTCTCTGGCACATGTGCTAAGAATTTTTGTTGCCCGTCGGCTGAGCCCCTCCCAGTTCAGGGCGTTCTCGATTACCTGCGCCTCCTGTATCTCGCCCAACCACAGCGGGCCGGCCAGAGTTGTCCTGGCAGAGCAGTGGCGGCACTCTCCACCAGGCTGGGGCTTTTCCAGTATGACAAAGCTGCCGCAGCTGGGGCAGTGCTCCACATAGCCCAGCTTTTCCAGGCATCTATCGGCCGCTTTTGCTCCCTTGACGACACGCAGGTAAGTTCTCACATAATGATCGGTAACGTGGGTGAGCATGGGCTGCATGGCTTTATCGAGGCGTGCCAGTTCGCGTGCCGCCAGGCCGAGCAGAATTCGAGCCCCCATCTCCCGGTGATAATCGGTGCGCAGTGGCCGTGCCATGTACTTGCGGATACCGCTATTGAGATGAGCGCCGCAAAGGGGCGCCGTGTCTGTGGCGGTGATGAATAGATAAGAGAGTGCTGACCTGCTGGCTGCGCAAAGATAGGACGAAGGTGAGCCGAAAGGGTCCAGGTCCACTGCCTGGAAGCGCTGCTCGTGCAGCAGTACGTTGGCATCGCAGCAGGTTACTGTGCCGGCCAGATCATTTCCGCTCAAGTTTTTTTCTATGAGCCGGCAAGCCTGGGGACTGATATCATTTAAAGTCACTTTCTCTACGCCTGCTTCCTTTGCTACCCTTAGCCCGCGAATGCCGCTGGCAGATAGGGCATCAAGATATTCACAGAGGCCCAGGGTGCGGGCCATAGCGACACCGATATCCCGGTTGAGAAGCATCTTGGGATTGTAGAAAGCGCCCTCGGTCTCGAAGGTGATGGCGCCCTCTGTTATGAGATTCATTTGGATGCAAACGACGTGCGCTGATTATAATCTTTTTCCCTGCAAAGAGCAGATGTGTAGTCCCGAGAGTATCCCGCACTGCTTAGTTTTCGGGTTGTGTTCCTTTAAATTCAAGCTTTGGGCAGGGTCAGGCCATACGAAGGTTTTTGGCTCATCCTGAAAGGGCGCTGTGGATTTCGGCGCTGCCCCTGCCCGAGACTTCGATTATGCTGTTTTCTGGTGATTTCTTTGCGGTGAGAGGTGATCATTTCTCTCCGGAAGCGAAAGCCTTTTATATCGGCAATTGACGTATAGTATATTGGCGAAAGTCGATGGCCAATTTTTCTCCCTCCTACATCCAATTGACTTTTGCCTCCCTCCTTCTTATGCATCACTACATGCAGATGCCGTTGGCTGCCTTCTCCTGCCGGATCATATAATAGAGCACGAAGAGAACGCAGATGTTGCCCGCCAATCCGAGAAGTGCGAGAAACTGAGTCCTGTAAAAGAGGAATACCTGCACCAGGAAGATCTGCACCAGGACGGCGTTCTTGAATATCAGGTAGGACTGGAGTCTGCTGCTCTTTATCTTTATGACGGCGACAAAAACCAGGGCTGCTGCCAGTGTAGCGGAAAGAAGCCCGGCCAGATCGTAGAGAGTGAGAGTGGGAAAGATGGTATGCAGATCCACCATCATCTCCAGCTTAACATAGAGCAAAAAGAAGTCCAGACCCAGTGCAAAGAGCGATTGCAGTATGAAGAACGCAATCACCGCATTTACAAACCACGATTTTTGCACCAGCTTGCGGTAAATCCTTCTGCCGCGATACTTGGCAGCAGTGTAGATATCGGGCTTGGGGATAGGCACAGACTGCGTGGCGTAAAGAAGCGCTCGCAGGGCCTTTGTCACCGGATCGGAAGGAGAGCATTCCTTGAGAAGATCCAGCGCCCTTCTTCTCTCCCGGTGATCGAGGTCTTCCAGGACTACCTCTTTGGCAATCTCCAGAGCATTGATCAGCTTCTCCTGCTCGCTGAGCACTGGCTTCTTGACAAAGTTCTCTATGAGCAGATAGATCAGGACGAATACTATGTAAATTAGGGCCACGGTGGGCTGATAGAAGTAGTCGTTGTCGCCGGTGATGAACTTGCCCAGCTCGTCTATGAAAGCCCCAAATCCCAGGCCCCCCAGGACGGCCACCAGATAATAAGAAGACTTATTGATGTAGGCGAGTGCAATGACCAGGGCGATCATCATGAGCACACCGCCTAAGAGGACGTGAGCGATATGCAGATTGCCCGGGTGAAAGCTGGGATAACCGGTCAAAGCTAAGAAAAAGCGGATGCCCAAAACAGAAAGGACGGATATAACGATAAAAAGCTCAAGCAGGCTGGCAGCTTCCTGGTTTCGCATCATGTGACGATTGAATAGCTTCATCCGAGACCTCTTCTGCAATTTTCAAAACGGGGCGATACCAGCGACGGCGCAGCCTGCTAGAAATCCTAAAATCACACCAAAATTTAGGAAGGGCAGTCCTGCCTGAGGCTTATCTCGCGAGGTGGTCATTAAAGCCAGGAAACCAAGATAGGTCCCCAGCATGGCTCCAATCGTCGGGAGATTTATTCCCAAAAAGCCTCCCGCAGGAAGCGATGTAAAGGCCGATATGACCAGAATGGTGGGAATGATGGCATCTCCCAGTCCCAGGAAGAATGCCCCCCTTTTGCGGCCTGTCTGGTTGCTGCTGTTGCTGCTATCTGTGCCGCCGTCCGGATTGCCGTTCGGCTGATCTCTTATCTCGGAAGTTGATACTGGCGCAGTATCTTTTCGGAAGCTGTAGCTTCGGCTCCTCGGAACAACGAATAGCAGAGGTGCTTTGATCTTTATCACGCCCTCGGCCAGGGAGACCATATGGCGGGTCTTGTAGACGGAGAGGGCATCGTAGACTGCCAGGATGATCAATAGCAGCAGCGTGGGAAGGATGGTCATGCTCACTCCGAATAGCGAGCTGATGCCGGCGCAGACAGCAATGCCGAAGAGGTCTATGACATACCACTCCGGATAGTAGCGAAGCAGGAGAATCCCGGCAACTGTGGGCAGTAGTGCCAGCAGAGGCGGAACAAAGGCCACCATTAGATAATAGATGCTTGTGGCGATAGATAGTTGTATGAATCCATTGACGATCCAGTTCTTCTTCTTCTTGATGGCCAGGAGAAGAAGGGCAGTGAATGCCAGGATGAGAAGCATATAGACAAAGGGATTAGTGGTTGATGAGGGATCGGCAAAGACCCTGTTGTCGCTGGCAGAGATGGCCGGGGTAATCGCCAAAGCCAGAAGCTGAACGGCTACTATGAAGAGCAGCATCACCAATACCGGAATCCTTGAACTGACAGACATATTTCTCCCGCCGCTCAAAGGCTCTGCCTGCTTGCTTCGTTCTCGATATTCTTTCTTTTTTCATCCAGAAGCTCGAGATAGGAGCTTCTAATCGACTCTTGCAGACCGAGCTTGCTCATCGCCGATAATACCTTGCGCTTCTGTCCCTCATAACCGTCCTCTACCTCGGCCTCCACCTCTACAAAGCTGCCCAGCCCATCTACCTCGTCCAAGGCCACAATCACGCCTTCATAGGAATACTTGGCTCTTTTTTTTCTCACCTGAGCAGACAGCACAAATCCCAGGGCAGAGAGGATCAGCTCCATCTGCTGAGGATCGTCTATTTTCACTGTCCTTTCCAGGCGCGACTTGGTGGTCTGATCAAGCTTGGGCCCCTTGTAGGTCAGACGCGCTCCTTCCTCCTTGATGCGAATGCGCAGGGCCTCATCGCTGCATCTAAAGTCGCGCTGGGGGGAATTGAAATAGAGGTCGTGGTGATTTTCCACCACCAAGAGAGTGGCCCCAAGAGCTGCAATCCTCTTTTCGATGTCATCTGGGGCGCGGGCCTTGACCTCTACCTCGATCATCTTCGGACCAGCACAGTAGCTTTTTCCAGGTGCAGAATATCTACAGCCTCACCTGCGGAAAGACTCTCCACGACGATCTCTGCTGCCTCTGCTGGAACCTCTATGATCTCATGGTCTGCCTGGACCGCAATTGTTCCCCCTGCTTTTTGATCGGCAACCAGTGCCGGGTCCATGCCGCTCAGGGCTTTTATAATTTTGCCGCTCTTGTCCTTGAACCTGGGGCCAATTACCTTCATCTGCGGCCTGATGGCTATGGGCCTCATCTCTATCTGGGGGCTTCCCGTACGGCTTTCTACCTGGGAATTAGCAACGCCTACGAGATCAATGGTCTCCAGAGCCAGATCTGAATATACTACTATTCCCTGCAGAGGTGAATTGAGGGCCATCCCCTTTTCAGATTTATAACGTCGCAGAGCTGCAGCAATCTCTTTAATGGCAAGTCCAGCCGAATCGAGATTTGTGCCGGACGGCTCCGGCCAGCTCTGCAAATGAACGCTCTCCCCCGTGAGGGTATGATGAATCTCCTCAGAGATAAAGGGAGTAAAGGGGGCCATGAGTTGAGAGATGGTCACCAGAGCCGTGTAAAGAGTATTTTGGGCGGCTCTCTTCTCAGGCCCATCCGGGCCGTAGAGACGGGCCTTGACCAGCTCGATGTAGTTGTCAGCCAAGACCTCCCAGGCAAAGCCGCGAATCGCCTTCATGGTCTCATCAAACTGATAGGCATCCATAGCAGTGGTCGCCTTCATGATGAGAGAATCCAGCTCTCCCAAGAGCCATCGATCCACTTGACCGGGATGGGCATCCACTTTGGCGATTAAGGGCAGAGAGAAGCGATAGATCGACCAGAGCTTTTGTTGGAAGCGGCTGGCTGCTGTGATCTCCTTCCACTGGAACATGATGTCGTTTCCCGGGGATCCGCCCATAGCTCCCCACTGGCGAAGCGCATCGGCTCCATTGGTCAGGAAGACCTCTTCGGGGCGTATGAAATTGTTCAGGGACTTGGACATCTTATGCCCGTCCTCGCCCAAGGCCATGCCGTTGATGAGAATGGTATCCCAGGGCTTGACTCCCTCCAGGGATTTCGTGCGCAAGATTGTGTAAAATGCCCAGGTGCGGATGATGTCATGTCCCTGCGGCCTTAGTTGCGTAGGCATGCGCAGATCTTTTCTATCCGGCCAGCCGGCCACGGCGAGGGCGGAGATGGAGCTGTCCATCCAGGTGTCGAGAACATCCTGTTCTGCAATGAAATCAGTGCTTCCGCACTTGCATTTTTCGGGCGGATAAGTCTGATTGGGATCGAGAGGAAGCCACTCTTCCCTGGCAATCTTCGGCTCCTGACAATGGCGGCAGTACCAGACGGGTATGGGCGTAGCGAAGATCCTCTGCCGGGAGATGCACCAGTCCCATTCCATAGAATCGGCCCAATTTCTGAGCCGGACCTGCATGTGAGGAGGTACCCACTCGATCTCTTCTGCCGTCTTCTTGATCTCCTCCCGGTTGATCTTGACAAACCACTGCTGCTCGGAAAGAATCTCAATGGGGGTTTTGCACCGCCAGCATAGTCCCACATTCTGCTCCAGGGGCTCCTGTTTGAAGACAATCCCCTCATTTACCATATCCTGGGTGATCTTCTTCTTGGCCTCAGTAATGCTGAGGCCGGCGTAGGGCCCGGCGATGTCCGTGAGCATTCCCTCGCGATCTATGGCCTGGCGTAGAGGGAGATGATGCTCCATCCACCATCTCACATCCTGCCTATCGCCGAAGGTGCAGATCATGACAATTCCCGTGCCGAAGCTCGTGTCCACCACAGGATCAGCTATCACGGGAACCTCGTAATTGAATATGGGAACCGAGACATTCTTGCCGATATATTTGCGGTAGCGCTCATCATCAGGATTCACAGCTACGGCGACGCAAGCGGGCAGCAGCTCGGGCCGAGAGGTGGCGATCTGCATCTCGCCCTCCTGTGCAGAAAAGCGCATGTAGTTTAAAGTTGTAGTTCGGGAATCGTATTCCACTTCAGCAAAGGCAATGGCTGTTCCGCAGCGGGGACACCAGTTGACAGGATGGTTGGCCCGGTATATCTGGCCGCTTTGGTACATGCGCACAAAAGAGGTTTGCGTCTTGACGTAGTACTCCGGCTTCATGGTTACGTATTCGTTGGACCAGTCTATGGACAGGCCCAGCCGTCCCATGGAGAGATGAAACCTCTCGATGGCCTCAAAAGTCAGCTTCTCGCACAGACGCCGAAACTCTTCTCTGGGTACCTGGTTCTTGGTGATATGATTTAACTGCTCTACCTTTACTTCCGTGGGAAGACCGTGGCAGTCCCAGCCTTGCGGGAACATGACATTATAGCCCCGCATGCGCTTGTAGCGTGCCACGTAGTCGATGTAACACCAGTTAAGAGCGTTTCCGATATGGAAGTCTCCCGTAGGATAGGGTGGCGGGGTGTCAATGATATATTGCGGTTTTTTCGATTCCCAATCGAAGTGATAAATAGAACTGTCCCAACTCTGCACCCATTTTTTTTCCACTTCACTAAAGTTGTACTCCTTGGAGACCTCGCTCATCAGAATGCTCCCGCTCTTTGGCTGCTTGAGCTGTTGAACACAATGTTAATAGGATTATCGGTAGACCATTAGCAATATGGAGCTTCTCATCTATCATGCAGATCAGTGCAACCCCAAGAAATGCTCAGGAAAAAGGCTGGCCCGCTTCGATCTGGTTCGTCTAACCCATCATATTGACCAGCTGAGGACGTACCTGGTCCTCAGTCCGTTTTCACAAAAGGCGCTCTCCCCTGAGGACAAAGGGGCAAGGGGGCTGGCTGCCCTGGACTGCAGCTGGGCTCACGCCGAGGCGGTCTTCATGCGCTTTAAGCTAGTGGAGAGAGCTCTGCCGTTCCTGGTGGCCGCTAATCCTGTGAATTATGGAAAGCCCTTCAAGCTCTCCACAGTGGAGGCACTGGCCGCAGGGCTGATAATATTAGGAGAGAGAGAGCAGGCGGAATTGATACTCTCTAAATTCAACTGGGGTCACGTATTTTTAAAACTTAACCAGGAGCCTTTGCAGGAGTATGCCGCCGCCAGGGATTCGGCAGAGGTGGTGAGAATTCAGGAGGCATATCTTTAGATTTATCACAGTGCACTGTTTTGGAGAAGCAGATGGTGCATTTTATCCCTTTTTGTCTCCAGATATCTCCTGTTAATATTATTGGGCTCGATTTCCAGAGGAATGCGCTCAACTATCTTCAGGCCATATCCTTCCAGGCCGACCACTTTGCGGGGGTTGTTGGTCAGGAGACGAATCTCCTTTATGCCCAGGTCGACCAGGATCTGGGCGCCAATACCGTAATCCCTGAGGTCTGCCGGGTAGCCCAGTTCGTTGTTGGCTTCGACCGTATCTGATCCCGCGTCCTGTAGTGCATAAGCGCGCAGCTTGTTGGCAAGGCCAATGCCTCTGCCTTCCTGGCGCATGTAAAGCAGTACACCATTTCCGTTATCGCTGATGAGGTGCAGAGCTCTGCGAAGTTGCTCGCCGCAATCGCAGCGTTTGGAGGAGAAGACGTCACCGGTGAGGCACTCCGAGTGCACCCTGACCAGGGCGTCGGGGGCCTGCGGGTCCCCCGCCACGAAGGCTACATGACACTGGCCGTCTAAAACGGACTCATAACCTATAGCCCTGAAGTATCCGTAATCTGTGGGCATGCTCACATCTGATACCATGCACACGAGCTTCTCGCGCTGCATGCGATAGCTGATGAGGCTCTCTATGGTCATCATTCTAATGCCGTGTTGCTCGGCAAATATCTCCAGCTCGGGCAGCCTCGCCATGCTGCCGTCATCATTCATGATCTCACAAATGACGCCCGCAGGATAGAGGCCTGCCAGTCGTGCCAGGTCCACGCATGCTTCGGTATGGCCGGTACGCCGCAAGACGCCTCCCTCTTTGGCTTGCAGGGGAAATAGATGGCCGGGAGTGACAATATCGCTTCGCCTTGTTTTAGGGTCTATAAGGGTCTGAACAGTTGTCGCTCGATCAAAAGCGGAAATGCCGGTGGTGGTGTTGGCTTTGGCATCAACAGATATCGTAAATGCCGTGCCCATCGACTCCGTATTCTGGACGGTCATGAGCTGTAAGCTCAGCTCCCTCAGCCTTTCCGCAGTCATGGGCATGCAAATCAGTCCGCGAGCATAGCGAGCCATGAAATTTATGGCATCAGGTGTCACCTTTTCCGCGGCCATCATCAGGTCACCCTCGTTCTCTCGGTTCTCATCATCCAACACTATGATGAAGCGGCCTGATTGGAGGTCTAAAATCGCATCTTCTACAGAGCAAAATGGCATATAAGATGACAGTCAGTACCGACCGATACTTAAGAGTTTTGTAAGGCCTGCAAAAAAAATGGGTTCATGCAGTATTATTCTTTATATCATATCTAATCAGTTCCATACCCCGGAAAGATTTGTGCTGCATTTGCTACAATGCCCATCGATTACGGAATTTCTCCGAATCTGATATCCCTGCCGCTCAATGAGGACCTCTTTGCAGACCGGGCAGAAGGTATCCTCGATCTCGCCAGGGAGGTTGCCTGCATAGACGTACTTCAAGCCAGCTTCGCTGCCTGCAGATAGGCCCCTGTGAAGTGAATCTACCCCAGTCCGGGGGACCTCTTTCATCTTATACATGGGATAGAAGGCGGAGATATGCCAGGGCATATTCGGACTTACGCCTGCCAAAAAGGAAGCTAGATTGGTTAGAATTTCCTCCGAGTCGTTGTAACCGGGAATGAGGAGGGTTGTAACCTCCACGAAGACACCACTCTTCCAGAACAGCTCGATGTTGTGCTCTACAGGCTCCAGTTTCGCTCCACAGACTTTTCGGTAGAATTGATCGTCACCCTTCAGATCAATGTTAATACCGTCCAATAGGGGAATAATTTTTTGTGCTGCCTCCTCACCCATGTAACCGTTGCTGACAAAGACATTCTTGAGTCCTGCTTGATGGGCCAAAGTAGCTACATCAAAGGCATACTCGAAGAAGATGGTGGGTTCGGAATAAGTGTAGGCGATGGACTGGCAACCAAGAGCACAAGCCCGAGCAACCACATCCTCTGGGCTAACAAAATCTCCTGGAATCAGGCCGGTTTCTCGAGGAAGTTGAGATATGTCTGCATTCTGACAATGCAGACAGCGGAAGTTGCAGCCTACGGTAGCTATGGAATAGGCGAGGCTGCGGGCAGAAAATGATAGAAGGGCTTCTTCTCAATGGGATCGGCATTAGCCGCTACCAGGCTTCCGTATACCAGGGTCATGAGCTTCTCATTCTGGTTTTCCCGTACCCCGCATAATCCCCTCTTTCCAGGCCGGATGCGGCATTGCTGGTGGCAGAGACTGCACTCGGCGTCTCCATTCAGCTTTTTCCAGAACTGTGCCACTTTAATCGTCTCTGGTGCCATGAAATTCACCGGAGTAATTAATGGTGCTCATAATATGTATAGCAAATGTAAAAAGGGTTTTATAGGGCAAGAAAAGCCCTTTACTCTCTTCTGCTCAGCACAAGGCCAGCGATTGCCAGCAGGCCGGCTATGGCAAAGATGCCCTCAAATCCCGGCGCAGCTTTCTCTTCGGTCTTGACGGCTTCGGTTACGTTCTCTTTTGCTTCCTTTGCCTCTACAGTTGCATTCTCAGAGACTGCAGCTACGGTTTCCTTTATTTCTTCGGCAGCGTGCTCAGTGGTATTGATATCCTTCTCGATTGTCTCTTTGGCAGCAGTATCTTCGGCATTTACGGCTATAGCCGCTGTGAACAGCATCATCAGCGCTACAAGGATTATTGATCCGAGTTTCATTATTTTTAGTCCTCCTTTTACTTTACCCTTGCTGGTCATCCATGAATATATCTTTGAAAGCAGCAATTTTAGACTTGGCAATGCAATCTTAGTGCGGCCTCAAAGCCCTCTATTTCATTAAGGATTACCGGGTAAGCTCGAATCGCAGAATATCCTATATATCTTTTTTGGTGAGAGTTGAACCTATTGCGTCAATAGATAATTTTGAGCAGAAAATAACAACGAGACTGACTAAAAAAGAGATAGTTCTGGAGAGCCCGAGGGCACTCCAGCTATTAGATCTTACTCTCTGCGGCCAAGTACCAAGAATGCAACTGCCAGGAGTCCGGCGATAGCGAAGATGCTCTCGAATCCGGGCTGTGTCTTGGCGGGTTCAGCAGTCTTGTTCTCAGCGACAGGTGCGGCTTCAGCGGCAGGTGCGGCCTCAGCAGTCTTGTTCTCTTCGACTACAGGTGCGGCCTCAGCGGCAGGTGCGGCCTCAGCGGCAGGTGCAGCCTCAGCGGCAGGTGCGGCTTCGACAGCGGGTGCAGCCTCAGCGGCAGGTGCAGCGCCCTCTATGGTGACATCCTTGTAGATGTAGTATCTCTGTGGGTTGGCATCATCGATTACATCCTGGTCGGATGTCTTAATGCTGACGTCGCCCATCAGTTCGATGTCCTTGTTCTTGCTCAGAGTTACTGTGTTGTCCTTGTTGTCCATGGTGATGGTGTCAGCAGAGACGCTTGCGATTCTCATCTTGTTGTACTCTGTGTCGACCTTGACCTCGGTTGGAACATCGGAAATCTGCCAGATGCCGTCAATTGTGGCCAGGTTTGAGTCGGAGCCACGGAAGGCATTCTTGAAGTGAGCAGCGATGGTTACCAGGTCCTTGGAGTCTCCTACGGTCTTCTTGTAGTAGTAGGTCTTGTCGGCCATGGTTGGGTTATCCTTGGACGGGGAAATGACCTTGCTGTCTACTACGGATCCATCCTTGGAGAGCTCGAGGTAAACCTTGTTGCCGTCGATATCAATGGACTTGATAGCCAGCTCATATCCCTCTTCCAGCTTGAGGGGTGTGCCGGATGTGACGGTCATCTCAGTGTCGTCATCCTTCAGGATAGCTTCGAGTTGCTCGTCGGAGAGAGAGTTCTCGTCGGTGGATTCCTTGAACAGGATCTCGTTAGCATCATCGACGGTCTCGTCGTTGACATAGCCAGCGAAGTACTTGTTGGCCTGGAATCCGATGACGTTGTAGAATCCCCAGTCTCCAAAGTCGAAGTCATTCTTCTGGACGGATGTGGTGTAGGTTACACCGCTGGGCTCCTGGAGCTTGTTGCCCTCAGTGATTGTGGTGGTGAGCTTCTCAGTTCCCAGGTCATCATCAATATCGTAGTAGAAGCCGGCGAAATTCTTGGCGGTCCACTCGAAGTTGCCGGTGGCAACCTGTCCGCGGATCTCATATGTGCCGGGTGCAGTTTCTACCTTTGCTACGTAGTACCTTTGTGGGTTAGCGTCGTCGATTACATCCTGATCGGAGGTTACGATCTTGACGTTGCCCATGAGGGTGATATCCTTGTTCTTGCTCAGAGTTACTGTGTTGTCCTTGTTATCCATGGTGATGGTGTCGGCAGAGACGCTTGCGATTCTCATCTTGTCGTACTCTGTGTCGACCTTGACCTCGGTTGGAACATCGGAAATCTGCCAGATGCCGTCAATGGTAGCGAGGTTTGAATCGGAGCCACGGAAGGCGTTCTTGAAGTGAGCAGCGATGGTTACCAGATCCTTGGAGTCTCCTACGGTCTTCTTGTAGTAGTAGGTCTTGTCGGCCATGGTTGGGTTATCCTTGGACGGGGAAATGACCTTGCTGTCTACTACGGATCCATCCTTGGAGAGCTCGAGGTAAACCTTGTTGCCGTCGATATCAATGGACTTGATAGCCAGCTCATAGCCCTCTTCCATCTTGAGGGGTGTGCCGGATGTGACGGTCATCTCAGTGTCGTCATCCTTCAGGATGGCTTCGAGCTGCTCGTCGGAGAGAGAGTTCTCGTCGGTGGATTCCTTGAACAGGATCTCGTTGGCATCATCGACGTTCTCGTCGTTGACATATCCTGCGAAGTACTTGTTAGCCTGGAATCCGATGACGTTGTAGAATCCCCAGTCAGCGAAGTCAAAGTCATTCTTCTGGACAGTTGTGGTGTAGGATACACCGCTGGGCTCCTGGAGCTTGTTACCCTCAGTAATTGAGGTGGTGAGCTTCTCAGTTCCCAGGTCATCATCGATATCATAGTAGAAGCCGGCGAAATTCTGGGCAGTCCACTCGAAGTTGCCGGTGGCAACTTGTCCGCGGATCTCTGCAGAATCCACAGCCCCAACTACCATCGCTGTTGCTAATAACAGCATCATCGATGTAAGCGTAATTGCAGCCAATTTCTTCATCTTTTAACCTCCTAATTTCCCTTTACGATCACTTTCAGCAGCATACAGTCTGATTATTCTTAAAACTATTGCCTGAATAAAGTCTTCGATCGCCCAGCTACATATTGTGGATCGAGATTTCCTACGATGCCACTGCCGCCTGGCGTCTCTCAGACATGTATATAGCTACGTCACCCTCCACAAGATCCCATAAGGGATATAAGGTAGTGATAGACTATTTCCCTATTATATCTTTTTTGGTCCTCTGCTAGCAGCTTGGTGCTGTTCTTCCTCTGTCTAGCCAAGCAATCTACCAAAGAGCTTTACAAGGCTCAAAGTTGCATTTGTCACTACCTATTTAAAGACTATTCTCCTGCGGGACAATTAGATGCCGGATGTGACATAGGCAATCGAATCAGTTTAATCCCATTTGGCGACGGACCGTTACATGACACAAAGAAGTGTTTTATAACAATCTATTATAATATTTGTTCATTTAACTGTTCTCCATTTAGAACTCATTGATTAAATATCATTCTATAAATACTTTTCAACAGTGTTCCTGATGTGCAAATTCAGATTATCATGAATAATTTTTTTTGATTAAAGCGTTTTTACAATTACTCAAACGGCAAAGTTGCGCTTGCAGTGGCCATGGGGCATGAGTGTTGCAGCATAATGATATTACCGGCAACCAGGATTCTTTTGCAAGTTATTTCCCCCAAGTTATGCACAAAATATCCGGGGAAAACAGTTTTTGCGAATGGCGTCGCAATTCATCAAGCATGACTCGAACTGGCCTGGTTTATCATCCCATCTATCTGCAACACGAGACTGACGGACATCCGGAGAAAAAGGAGCGCCTCACTGCAATCCTGGATAAAATTCGATCGGAAAAGCTCGATGTCGACTTCATAACACCGAAGCTCGCGACCAAAACCCAGGTTGCAACCATACACGGACGGAGGTATATCGATCAGGTAAAGGCTGTCTGCGAGCACGGTGGCGGTTACCTGGATGTCGATACTGTCCTTTCCCCGAATTCCTACGATGCCGCCCTGATGGCCGCCGGCGGTGCAATAGCTGCGGTTGATGCCGTTCTAGGGAGTTACGATAGCGCCTTTGCCCTGGTCCGGCCCCCCGGTCATCATGCTATGCCCAATCGCGGCATGGGATTTTGTATCTTCAATAACGTTGCCATCGCCGCGAAGCATGCCCAGTCACAGGGCGCGAAGAAAGTGCTCATAGTAGACTGGGATGTGCATCACGGCAACGGCACTAACGACGTGTTCTATTCGGATTCCAGCGTACTATATTTCTCCACCCACCAGTATCCCCACTATCCGGGAACTGGAAGAGCAGATGAGGTTGGAGAGGACGGCGGCGAAGGTTTCACGGTAAATGTGCCTCTTCCCTCAGCCACTGGAGACGCTGGTTATCTTATGGCTTACAGGGAGATCTTAAAGCCCATAGCTATGGAATTTAAGCCAGACATAGTTCTCGTTTCGGCTGGTCAGGACCCTCACAAGGACGATCCTCTGGGCGGCATGCGTCTTACCTCAGAAGGCTTTGGAGCAATCGCTTTCCTGGTTAAGGAAATAGCCAATGATTGCTGCCGGGGAAGACTGGCTGCCACCCTGGAAGGCGGATACAACTTACAGGCGCAGGCAGAAGCGGTTGTAGCCGAGATCAGAGCTTTTGGCGGAGAAGCGGCGCAAATAAGAGGCACGGACGGTAGCGTTGCTGGGAGAATCGAGGAGATCAAAAAAATACAGAGCCGCTACTGGAACTGCTTCTCTTAACCGATACGAAATTCGGTCCTGAAATAATGAGCCAGGAAGATACGAAAGCCTTCATCCTTTATGCCCAGCAGTTCCAGGCCCACATATATATTGTGCCCCTCGCGAATGGACGCGCAAAGATGCTTTCCGAGGGAGAGGTTTGCGATATTTGAAGCTAGAAGATCACGAGCAGAGGTGTATTGGCGTGCTTCTTCCACCACGACTTTGCCGTTCGAGATGTAGGGGCCGGAAAGGGGGCGGGGATGGGCTGCCAGGAAGCGAGCGGCGTGCTCAGTTTCCCAGGCAGGCGGACCGATGCGCCGGCAGGCTTTGGAGAGCTGCCAGACCTGCATCTCAAAGAGCATCACGGCTCTGTCGCGATAGGTCGAAACGTCGCTACGCAGCAGCAAAAAGCCGTTTCGCTCAAGAAGCGCTTTAATGGAGCCTTCTGCTTTGCGAAGCTGAGGATAGAGTACATCTTCCACCACATCGGGCGCGGCAAACTCAAGGAGGATGGGCATTGTTCCCCGTGCATTTACCTCAGCAATCAGCTCCTCATCGGATAGTGACGGCAGGGGTGTGGGAAAGAAGAAATCAAGCTTCGGCTCAGCCAGAAAAGAGCGCGCCGCCCCGGCGAACTGGAGCATCTTGTCTAAAGTCAGCGCAGCAGCCACATTTCTTCTCGGATCGACCGGATCGACCACGATCAGGGGCTCGTCGTGCCTCACGGCGGCGTGCCCTTCCAGGTCCAAGCTCTGACCGGGGCGCCAGGTGGATGCTGCCCGGAGCACGGCAACAAAGGAACCGTAGCAGAGCACGAGAAGCTCAGTCAGATAGCCGGAAAAGCCGCCCGTCTTCAGCTCCGATCCATAGACATTTACGCCCTTCATGAACTGCTTTAGGAGAAGTACATCGTCCTCTTTGCCCGTGATTCTGGTACTCACGTATTTTGTGTGAAAGGGGGTCCGATCCACTGCCGACTTCAGGTGAGAGGCATCATTCACCAGATAGCAGGGAACCAGGTCGACGTCAAAGCCATCCATTCGAGCGTGGACGTAGGCGTGCTCAGCATATTTTTCCTCATGATCCGCAGCGACAAGCCTGGCAATATTCAGGGCAGCTCCTAGGTCGTCCTCTGGAGGCACCCCTAAGAATATGTCCAGATCATGATCACCGGAAAGCCACGTGCCTCTGGCTGCAGAGCCTACCAGCATGGCCTGGAGAGAGAGGCCATGCTCCCTTGCCAGATTCTCTACGCGGGCGATAATGGCGGTCGAGGTTTCCGCAATTCGTTTCTTGTCGGATAATCCGGGCCTGACCTTGCCAAGTACCGCTTCTTGTATTTCAGAGAGGGAATACTGCCAGGTCTTCGTAGATCGGCCCTCCCGCGGTGAGTGTGCTCTTCTTAAGATAGAATCGGTCTACATTGAAGCCGCCCAAGTCCAAGGAAGAGAATTCTGCGATTCTTTCGCCCAGATGGCTGCTCATATCTGGGTTGGGGCGGGCCACCCGGCCCAGGGTTACATGAGCAGAGAAGCCCCGAGCCTCGGGCGCAAAGCCCAGCGGCTCCAAGGCCAGCTCCACATTCCTGTAAAGCTCCTGGAAATTTCCTGTGAGCCCAAGCCACACCACACGTACCGCCTTCCCAGGAAAAGCGCCCATACCCGAAACCCGTGCCGGGAAGGGTGCAGCCTTAACTCTTCCCAGTGCCTCGGTCACGAGCTTCACATTTTCTTGCGGCACGTCACCCAGGAATTTTATGGTGACATGCACCAATTCCGGCCTCACGAGCCGCAGGCCTTTCGTCGCGATGCGGCCTTGCAGGCTTCCAATCTCCTCGCGCATGAGGCTTGGAAGCTCTACGGCCACAAAGCACCTTATTCCGGTCATCGAAGTACACTGCCTCTGCTGGCGGAGGTGACCGAGTTTCTGTAGCGGGCCAGAATGCCGCTCTTTATCTTGGGCTCGGGGGGAACCCATGCCTTCTTTCTTATTTCCATTACCTTGGGATCGACAAGCAAATCGATTTTTCTGGCAGGGATATCTATTGAGATCATGTCTCCGTTCTCTACAAGGGCGATGGGACCTCCTACCGCGGCTTCGGGAGAGACATGGCCGATGCATGGGCCTCGGGTTCCACCGCTAAAGCGTCCGTCAGTGATAAGAGCCACTGATTCGGATAGGCCGGCGCCTGCAATGGCGGATGTAGGTGCGAGCGTCTCTCTCATGCCCGGTCCGCCTCTGGGCCCTTCGTATCTTATTATCACCACATCGCCGGCCACAACGCCACCGTTTACGATGCCTGTCATGGATTCCTCCTCAGAGTCGTATACTTTGGCCGGGCCGGTATGCTTGAGCATGGGTGGGGATACCGCCGTCTGCTTGACCACGGCCCCTTCGGGCGCCAGGTTGCCAAACATTATGGCTATGCCGCCTTGAACATGCACGGGGGCATCGAGTGTGGCTATAACTGCCTTATTGGTCTTTGGATTGACTGGCCTAAAGGCATCCAGGTTCTCGCCCAGTTTTTTGCCAGTGACGGTAAGAGTGTCCAAATGAAGCAGCGAGCCAAGCCGGTTCATGACCGCGGGAATTCCGCCGGCCCGGTCCAGGTCGAGAATATGGTGAGGACCGCCTGGTCGCAGGTTGACTAGATGGGGTGTCTCGCGACTCAATTGGTCGAAGCGGTCCAAATTCAGATCCAGGCCAAACTCCGCAGCTATGGCCATTACGTGCAAAACGGTATTTGTAGATCCGCCGATGGCCATGTCCACGCGAATGGCATTGTCCAGTGATTCGCTTGTTACTATCTGCCGGGCGGTAATTCCTCGCTTCACCAATTCCATGATCTTCATGCCCGAAAGTTTCGCCTGGCGCATCTTTAGCGCGTCCACGGCATGAGTGGTGGCGCAGCCGGGCAGGGATAGGCCCATAGCTTCGGTTAGGCAGGCCATGGTATTGGCGGTAAATAGACCGGCGCACGATCCCGCACCGGGACAGGCCATCTCCTCCAGGGCATCAAGCGTATCGCCTCCCGCCTGCCAGCCCTCAAAGACGTTGATCAGATCCAGCTCTTTGTCGCAGGCAAAGCCGGGCATCATGGGCCCGCCCGTGACCACGATGGTGGGCAGGTTCAGTCTTCCTGCTGCCATGATATGACCGGGAACGATCTTGTCGCAGGAGGGAATCATTACCAATCCATCTAGCTGATGGGCCTGTGCCATGATCTCGATGGAGTCTTCGATCAACTCGCGACTGGGCAGACTGTATCTCATGCCTTTATGGCCCATGGCTATGCCGTCGCACACGCCGATGGTCTGGAATTCGAAGGGAACGCCTCCGGCGGAGAGTATGCCCGCTTTTACTGCCGCACCCAGTTTGTCGAGATGGATATGCCCCGGGATAAAATCATTAAACGAGTTGACAACTCCAATGAAGGGACGACGAATCTCTTCATCGCATAGGCCTGTGGCCTTTAGGAGAGCCCTATGAGGCGCTCTTTCTCTGCCTACTTTAGTGACATCGCTCCTCATTTAAAAACCTCATTTTCAGGGCTCTTGCCACTCCTCCGTTTAAGTAGTTGCTTACAGTCAAAAAACCATCCCGTCATACATGTTAAATACCACAAAATACTAGCCGCCAGAGGTGGACAAACCTTGGATGCTTATTCGTTATTCCTGATATTTCTCGTCATCTACGTTGCGGTCTTACTGGGCATCGGTCTATATTTTTCCCGGCGACAAAAGTCTGTAACCGACTTCTGGCTGGCGGGAAGGGAGCTGGGGCCTATTACCATCGGATTTTCCGCAGCATCCGCGTGGATCACGGCGAGTGCACTGCTCTTGGCCACAGGACTATTTCTGCTCATAGGCGTAGGTTCGATTTGGATCTGGGTCTTCCCCAATATCGCCGGACTGATAATAATTGCCGCTATCTCGGGGAGGATCAAGAACATTCCTGCCTTAACCCAGCCCGAGCTTATGGAGATTAGATATGATCCCATGATCAGAGCCCCGGTGGCCCTGGCGGTCACTATCATGATGATACTCTTTTCAGTGACGGATTTCATTGGATTCAAGCTGGTGCTGGGCACATTTTTCGGCATCGATCCTTTCTATGCCGTTGCCATCATGGCCGTTTCCGTTGCTCTTTATGTCAGCGTGGGCGGCTTTCGTGCCGTGGTCTGGACAGATGTGGTTCAGTATCTTCTTCTGGCAGGCCTGGCAGTTTACGTGGCCGCATTGGCTCTGGATCTAACCGCTATCAAAGGCGTGAGCTTGCAGGTCGCGGCGTCCGCTCTGGGCGCAGAATGGTGGGATCCGCTCCTTCTGGGGGGTCTGATGGGGGCCCTGGTCTTTTTGGTGGCCCTCTTGCCCGGTTGGGTGGCAGAACAGGACCCATGGCAGAAGATCTGGGCGGCGCGCGATGCCGCTTCCGCGCGGCGCGGCTTGATGCTGGGCAGCGTTTTGCTGGCCCTGGTCTACCTCTGCTGCTTTCTTACAGCCATCGGCCTTTCCGTGCTTTATCCACCGCCGACGGGAGAGGTTGAGGCGGAGATGCTCTATCTCAAGCTCATCAGCGATAACGTTCCTGGATGGCTTCTGGCCCTTCTTACCATTGGCTTTGCTGCCGCATCAATGTCCTGCACCGACACCTTTGCCACATCGGCAGCTTCCTGTATCTCTCGCGACCTGGTCCAGAGGCACTTGCGGCCTGCTGCCACTATGAAGGAGATGCTGGTCATCAACCGAATTCTGGTTATCGTCATGATTTCCATCTCGGCGGCCATTGCATTGAATGCTAACAGCATTGTCGATGCAGTGATCATAGCCACGGTGATCGGCACAACGTCCTACTTCTTTCCCATCATCGGTGGACTGTATTGGAAGCGCGCCAACCGGTGGGGGGCCATGGCAGCGCTCATAGCAGGTGGCGGAACACAGATTCTTCTCATCACCTATGAGCAATTCTGGCTGAAACAGCCGCTGGACAGCATCTCACCTTATCTGACCGAGCATGGTGTTCTGGTAGGCCTGACCTTGAGCGCTCTATTCTTTGTCGGCGTCTCATTGGCCACAAAGCCGGAACCTGACATTCATTTAGCAGCCTTCTTTCCTGAGATTGCAGAGAAGGTCTTCAGTCGCGATCTACCCCGAGCCGACAGAAAGAGCAGGCGCTACCTGGATGTCATCTCACTCGTAGATGAGAAGATCGCCGGAGAACGATCTCACCTCAACTTGGCCGTCAGCCATGCTGCCGCCAAAGATGTGGGAGAGGGGGAGCTACCGTGGGAGCGCTTTGTGGTCAAGATCATGCAGAAGTATCCTGTCTGGTTTACGCCTACGGGAAGCCACATAGTCTACCGTCTCACCCAGGCGGATATGCTGGCTTGCGTCAAGATGGTGCGCGGTGATAAGAGCCATATCTGGCTGTCCGCAGAGCCGAGGCGCGAGCAGACAGAGAGGCTGAAGGACGAACTCTTCCTGGCTTATGAAGAGATAGAAGAAACGCTGGCAGATTTGGGCATGAAGGCAAGATGAATGAAGATATTATGGTGGCAGTGGTAGGGGCAGGGCCGGCGGGCAGCACAGCCGCGCAGGCGATCGCAGCTTCGGGCATGGAAGTCTTGCTGGTTGATAAGAAGAGCGAGATTGGCAGCCCCGTGCAATGCGGCGGTTTTCTCCCGGAAGCATTCGAGCTGGAGAAGCTAATGCCCCGCGCCCATCTGCCTGAGGCGCTAAGGGAGATTCCAGAGCGTTACATTTTGCATCGCACCCAATTGCAGCGCATCTATTCACCATCATGTGACTGCAAGCAGTTTGCTGTGGCCGGTCGGGTCTTGGACCGGCGGGCATACGATCGCTACCTTGCAGCCCGTGCTGCGAGCGCCGGAGCAAGCGTATTGCCCGCGACCCGGGCCCGCCTTGAGGAAGGCATGGTGCTGCTTTCCGGCCACTTCAACGGGAAGATCAGGCCACAGATAATAATAGGCGCAGACGGCCCGCACTCGATCGTCTCCCGGGCCATGGGAAATCCGATACAAGAGACTGGCATCTGCCTGGAATATGAGATGATTGATGTGAATATCGATGCAAATGCGGCGGAGATGTACTTCTCAGCTCACTATGCTCCGGGAGGATATGCCTGGATAATTCCCCTCGGTCAGGACAGGGCCAATGTGGGCGTGGGGGTGCGAGCGTCTTACATGGCCGGCCAAAAGCTTTCCATCATACTGGGCCGGTTCATTCGCGAGCACCCTATCGCGGCAGAAAAACTGGCAGGCGGCGAGGTTCTGGCCGTCATGAGAGGTTTGGTTCCCTCGGGCGGGACCTCTGGTGTTATCCAAAAAGGCAATATGCTCTTGGCAGGAGACGCCGCCGGACACGTCATGGCTACCAGCGGGGGAGGCATACCATTGGCCGTGGTGGCGGGAAGAGTCGCAGGAGAAGTGGCAATAGGTCAGTTGCGGGGCGAAATGGCTCTCACCAACTATGCGTCGCGCATTCGCGAAGAGTTCGGAATACAGCTTTCGCGATCGGTTAAGATAAGGAAAATGGTGGATCTGGCCATGAAGAGCGACCGGCTCATGAATGCTCTCTTTGCCGCCCTCAGTCCCGCGCAGATGAAATCGGTAATGCGCGCTCAGATCCCCGTGCCGCTCGCGTCAAGCGCCTGGGTTTTGGGCGGATCGGACTCTAAGGATTAATAGCGACTATAATAAAAACAATTCATACAATAAAATGAATAATCGCGGAAGGATGGACCAGCCATCCCGCCGAATTCTCTAAATTATGCTTTTTCTTCTTTGGGTGCCTTGCCCAGCAACTCTTCTATAGACTTGGCGCCGGCCTCAACAACCTTGACATTTATCTGGCCGACATCTGGAGAAATATCTCTTCCATGAATGCTCATTCTCTTCTTCTTTCCATCGGCTGCGGGATGATATCCGGTTCCCTTGGAGAGCAGGATCTTTCTGCGCTTTGTGCCGGGCAGATCTGCGCGCATGGGAAATCCCTCGCGATCGCTGCCGCCCGTAACCTGTACTGAGTAACCGGGCATGCCGAGAACATCACCTTCAACCTTGTCGCCGATATGTTTTCCCAGAAGCTTGCCTGCTCCTGGATCCTTAAGCTCTACCTGATAGGCTTTACCGCTCTTCGGATCTGAGACTACTACTCTAAAATCCATCTTTCTTCCTCATCAAATGCAAACGTAACTGTGTCTCTACAGATTGATGCTCTATAAAACCTTATCTTGACCGGCGCACTCAATCATTTCAGCTCATGGGTCTTGGCGTAATCGATCAGAATGGATATGGGCGCCGTCTTAATCTTTATTCCCGTCTCCTCTGCCGCCACCACCCCATTGACTCCCGCATAAAATGCTATGCCGATCTTACCTGAGCCCACAGGGCAGCCCAGCACGGGCTCGGACGGCTCACCAATTCTTATGAGCCCACACAGGCCCGCGTTTCGAGCATCATCCAAAAGCGCGCGTACAAGCGTTGCCGCCGCGACGGGCACCTCTCTCACGTTGGCCAGTACGGTTCCGTTACCCTTGAAGATGGCATCAGCAACTCTCGTCACCCTGCGCCCCATAAAAACCTTAATGGGATCAAGGGACGATCCGGCATAGGCAATGAGGTCTGTGAAATCAACGGTTCGTCTTTCGGTGACTTCTGCCAGCCCCGCGAAGCTGGTGAGGACTGGAATCCCCCTTTTCATGAGCATGCCGTCCAGAGTGATGCTGCACAGGGTTGCTATTCCCAAAGCTCCTTTTGGAATCTCAAGATTGGAGATGCTTTCTTCCTCATCCAGGATGAGCACGCGACGGCTTATTGAATAGCCAGCTTCAAAAGCGTTCCCCAGTATCTCGAAGACCTCTTCCGCATTTGATTTATCTATGATGCTGGTATTAGCGATTACATCACCTTGACTGGTTTTCGGATCGAAGCTGGTCTTGAACATGTACTCTTCAATCCTGGTATTAACAAAACCGATCCGATCGTCGACCAGTGCGTCGTTCAGCTCCCTTGACCCCAGAGGGGTGAGCACCCTGCCGCTGTAACCTTTCTTTTTGGTGAAACCCAGCTCGTCCAGGATCTTGAGGTTGTAGCGCACAGCCCTCTCTCCCAAGTCATATCCACGACTGCTCAGGCAATCTGAGATCGCTCTGGCTCCAATCGGGATGCTGGTATTTTCGATAACGCGCAGGATCTCAATTAGCCTTCTCTGGCTCATATGCGCCTTGGTGAGAAGTTTCATCTTCTTTGCTCCTCCGGGAAAGGCCATATATATCTTATGCGGATAACACTCGCCCGGCATAAAATCAGTTGATGCCAGTTAAGAAGAAACAAAGAAATGGCACAAAAATCATAGTCCCGTGGGGTAGCGGTCAATCCTGAGGGCCTTTGGAGCCCGCGACGGCGGTTCGAATCCGCCCGGGACTACTTCCAACTTATAATCCATTGGAAACGTAGATATATTCGTTCATATCTATGAGGTGAAGGCCAGTGCATGGCTTGCCTGGCTTTAAGACGGCAAAATTGCTCCGGTAGTGTAGCCCGGCCAATCATTTCGGCCTTTCAAGCCGAAGACTCGGGTTCAAATCCCGGCCGGAGCATTCTATTGTCAACGATTTTTCTCCGGATGCCTACTTGATTTCTCTTAGGTTCGTGTTCTTGTTATCGCAAGCCTCGCCGACCAAGCCAAAAAAACTGGCCCAAAGCATTGATCTTTGTCGGATACCTAGGTTTTGGGGCATTAGCATCTGATTGTGAACTTGCGGCATCTTCCGTCTGAAGTCAACCGGTCGAATGCGGCGCGACTTCTTGTAGGGTCGCAATTGCCAGCCTAAAAGGACATGCTAGTTGGCGCATGGTTTCCGAACTCACATTGGGTGGATCGATTGATCTCGATTTTCTCCAAAAATCCGGAAATATTTATACTCCATAAGCTGGTTGATTGGGGTTGTGCCTGAGCAAAATACTCAAATATGAGCGGAGAAGCATGTGAGTCAGGTACTCCTCGTGACAGAGTTCCAATACGTTGGTTCTTGCCGGGTCAATGCCCTGGGCAAGGGCCAGGAAATCTTTGTCAACGTGGTGCCAGGGATTTGGGCCACAACTGATGGCTGAGATCCTGAAGCGTTTATGGTAATCTAAGGAGGTGGGAAAGAAATGAGAAAACTAATAGCTGTTTTGGTTATTATCGCCATGGCCGTAGTAGGCATGGCCGGTGCAGCCAACTATATGTACGAAAAGGCATCGGTCAAGGGCGTAGGATACAAGAATGTAGAGATGATCATTTCCACCCAGACTGGCTTTAACGGCCAGAAGCTGGTAGAGAAGGAGTCCGGATCCGGCAACGTCATCACCGAGAGGACTGAGCTGGAAGCCGAGAGGCAGCTCAACAGGGACTACACCCCGATTGGCTGGAATGCTAAGACTAAAACGTACGATATCAGCTGCGCCTGGCCAACTGGCAGAGCATGCCCCATGGACTACATCAACTTCACCAAGGAAGCTGAGTTCGAGTACATGCCCGTATCTTACCAGACCGGCACCTACGACCAGAAGTGGGTAGAGAAGCTGTGCGTACAGAACTACAGAATCGGCGCTGTACTCACTGAGATGTACACCCACGCTGAGCACCTGCAGAAGACCACCGAGGTCAAGACCAGAGGCTACGGCAAGTTTGATACCAGCTCCACAGATGCTATTGATGGAAGCTGCCCAGCCTGCTGCACCGGTGTTCTCGAGGCTAACCTGAACAGCAACGTTATCGGCGTTGCCCACATCGGCTGGATCTCCCGCGATCCAAACGCTGATGACCAGCTCAAGGGCCGCCATGCTGAGTACGGCAGATCTGTCGAGGACCTGACTGGCGTCTTCTCCATCGAGAAGTTCATCCAGCTCTGGGGCAACTCCACATGCGGCGCAATCAGCGTTGACTGGCTGCCCTGCGTGTAGATAGATCAAGAACTGTAACATAATTGATCTTGGATTCGGGCTCCAAAGGCCCGGAGTCCAAATTATATTTTTGGCTGTTTTTCGTCAAATACTATTCAAATAGCGGTGTGCCTTTTTGGCTTATCCGCATTGTCGAAAACCAGTTCTCGCTCGATAAATTTATATGTCATTAGCCTAATTGCTAGAGTTTGTGCCTGAGAAATGTTATAAATTGCCCGATCAGATACATGGGTTCAGGCATCTCACGTTGGATTGGATAGCATACAAATTATCTTTCAGGTGCTATAATGAACTCTGCTGTCCTATCGAGGTGATGCATTAGGGATCATTGCTTTTTATCAGCTCTCGATCCTAATGAATAAGGAGGGAACGAAATGAGAAAACTAATAGCAGTTTTGGTTATTATCGCCATGGCCGTAGTAGCCACTGCCGGTGCAGCCAACTACATGTACGAAAAGGCATCGGTCAAGGGCGTAGGATACAAGAACGTAGAGATGATTATTTCCACCCAGACTGGCTTTAACGGCCAGAAGCTGGTAGAGAAGGAGTCCGGATCCGGTAACGTCATCACCGAGAGGACTGAGCTGGAAGCCGAGAGGCAGCTCAACAGGGACTACACCCCAATCGGCTGGGTTAACGGAAAGTGGGTTATTAACTGTGCCTGGCCAACCGGCAGAGCATGCCCCATGGACTACATCAACTTCACCAAGGAAGCTGAGTTCGAGTACATGCCCGTATCTTACCAGACCGGCACCTACGACCAGAAGTGGGTAGAGAAGCTGTGCGTACAGAACTACAGAATCGGCGCTGTACTCACTGAGATGTACACCCATGCAGAGCACCTGCAGAAGACCACCGAGGTCAAGACCAGAGGCTACGGCAACATGTCCACAAATAGCGTCGACGGAAGCTGCCCGGCTTGCTGCACCGGTGTTCTCGAGGCTAACCTGAACAGCAACGTCATCGGCGTTGCCCACATCGG
Organism: Methanothrix sp.; assembly: GCA_963682135.1. Classification (GTDB taxonomy): domain Archaea; phylum Halobacteriota; class Methanosarcinia; order Methanotrichales; family Methanotrichaceae; genus Methanothrix. The sequence continues at coordinate 2,102,437 of OY821645.1, read as the reverse complement.
CTGGATCTCCCGCGATCCCAAGGCTGATGACCAGCTCAAGGGCCGCCATGCTGAGTACGGCAGATCTGTCGAGGACCTGACTGGCGTCTTCTCCATCGAGAAGTTCATCCAGCTCTGGGGCAACTCCACATGCGGCGCAATCAGCGTTGACTGGCTGCCCTGCGTGTAGATAGGCCAAAATTCAGTACAACACTACAAAAGCCTAAGCTCCGGGCTCACAAAACCCGGAGTTTAGTTTGTATTTATTTATCTTTTTGAGATTTTAAAATATTGGATGTTTGGGTGCTATTGCCTCAAATGCGATCACATTTAATAGATACTATTAAAGGCCGAGATTTTCGGATCAAGGGAAGTCTTGTCCTGCAATTGTTGAAAACAAGCAATGGGTGCACATATATTCTAAAAAAAGTTGCCTTTTTCATGCTCGATAAGTTTATATCCTATTAACCCAACCAAAAGGATTGTGCCTTAGAAATACAATCTAATTGAATCATTGGATGGGGCGCCTCACGCTGGATAGGGTGGCATTTGACGCACTTTCCGCCTATGCTAAATGCAAGGCTGAAATCGAGCGGTTTCATCCTTCTGATGAAACGATCCCGTGTAATCGAGGAGGGACTTTGCGATCCGATCAGAGTGATGTACTAATGGATCATTTGTTGCTGTTGAATAGCAGCCTTGGATCCTCATATAGTGGAGGTGGGAAAGAAATGAGAAAACTAATAGCAGTTTTGGTTATTATCGCCATGGCCGTAGTAGCCACTGCCGGTGCAGCCAACTACATGTACGAAAAGGCATCGGTCAAGGGCGTAGGATACAAGAACGTAGAGATGATCATTTCCACCCAGACTGGCTTTAACGGCCAGAAGCTGGTAGAGAAGGAGTCCGGATCCGGTAACGTCATCACCGAGAGGACTGAGCTGGAAGCCGAGAGGCAGCTCAACAGGGACTACACCCCAATCGGCTGGGTTAACGGAAAGTGGGTTATTAACTGTGCCTGGCCAACCGGCACCGCATGCCCCATGGACTACATCAACTTCACCAAGGAAGCTGAGTTCGAGTACATGCCCGTATCTTACCAGACCGGCACCTACGACCAGAAGTGGGTAGAGAAGCTGTGCGTACAGAACTACAGAATCGGCGCTGTACTCACTGAGATGTACACCCATGCAGAGCACCTGCAGAAGACCACCGAGGTCAAGACCAGAGGCTACGGCAACATGTCCGCAAATAGCGTCGACGGAAGCTGCCCGGCTTGCTGCACCGGTGTTCTCGAGGCTAACCTGAACAGCAACGTCATCGGCGTTGCCCACATCGGCTGGATCTCCCGCGATCCCAAGGCTGATGACCAGCTCAAGGGCCGCCATGCTGAGTACGGCAGATCTGTCGAGGACCTGACTGGCGTCTTCTCCATCGAGAAGTTCATCCAGCTCTGGGGCAACTCCACATGCGGCGCAATCAGCGTTGACTGGCTGCCCTGCGTGTAGATAGATCCAGAAACTGTAACTCATTTGATATTTGGGCTTCGGGCTCGAAAGGCCAGGAGCACAAATTTCTATTTTTGAATTGTTCCTGTCGCGCGGATCATTTTCACTCAGGCCGAATTTTGACCGCTTGAAGCTGAGACGCAAAGCCGTTCTGCCTGCTGCACCGGTGTTCTCGATAAGTCCATACTGCCCTCAGCCAACTCTACAAGCTGCTCAATTGGTGTTGACTAGCTGCCCTGCGTGTGTATTGATCAATTATACTTTTTTTAGATATGCTGCGCAGGATTTTCCTCCCAGGATGCAAAATCCGGCTTCAGGTAAGATACCTCTGTGCCACCTTGAGTGCGGATCTGCTTTTTCTGGTGCAAATAACAGATAGATTTATATCAAATAAAAACGTCAGAGTATTTCTGTAGTTAGATAATCGTACAACAAAAACGATAACGCAATCTAATATAAAAGGGATAACAATTTGTTGCATTAACATCGGGGGTGAATGTAGCATGAAGGGAGTAGTAGGAGTAGTAGTACTCGCAATTGCCCTTTTGGGGCTAAGTGGTACTGTGATGGCCAATCCGCCCATAGTTCCACCTGTACAGTATGAACAGTTTTGTGAATCACATAAGGTATCCGGAACGGGAATTATCGATGTCAGCACATCGGTAATCGACAAAAAAATCGCCCTTGAGTATTTCAACACCATGAATGGTGACGGAGATCTCGAGCTGGACCAGGAGACCGCATATTCTCAGAATGCCGATAAGCTGAAGAGGAATGTGTCCTCTGTAAATGGTGGAAATGAATCCGCACTTAATCTCATCCAGCAGACGAAGTTGACCTATGCGGGCGAGACCCCCTTGACCGGTGGAAAGCTCCTCAACTCCAAGGCCTTCTACGGAGGCATTGGCGCCAATGTGCAGGAACTCTTCTCTGTAAATGAGATGGAACAGGATCAGACTGCGTTCTTTGCCTCAACCACGCCTTATGAGACACCCTACGGCAAACCTGAGGATCTGCCGGGCTTGCTCAAGAGTGCAGGCCGAGACACAGCTGCAGTCCAGGATCTCATGACTGCCAGCAATGGGGTATATGTTCCGTCCCATCTGATTGGTCTCGAGACCAAGAACTCCTTCAATGGTACCTGGGGCACCGACGCAACCTGGCACAAGATATTCTACAAGGACATAAAGGCTCACGAGATGTTCACGGGTGTGTTCGAAGCCGAGAAGACCATTAAGTTCCATGAGAACCCGGTGCCGGATAGAATTCGCGCACCGTGCGAAGGCATCGACTGCTAGGCTGAAATAGCCTACAGTTCTTCTTTTTTTTCAGTAATATTTCGGGGGGTTCGCATGAAACTACAGATGATTTGGGTAATGATTCTTTTCATCCTTACCGCAGCCCTGGCACAAGCCACAGTTGAGGATTCAGGCATGGCACCTGGTGAAGCATCGACTGGCCTTGGGACCAGTTTCACATCCACCTCTTTGCCTGCATTTCTACCCAGCCCATGTTCGGGCGATTTTGGGGCCCTTACTGTAAGCATCGGCCTTACTGGACCTGAGTCGGAGCCTGATAAATCATATACGACTCCGGGCAAACCACTGGACTATGTGGTTACGATAAGTAACGACGGCAAGACTGAAGTGGAGGCACAAGTAAGTGTCAATCCGAAGGTCTGCCCGTTTGAATGGTTTAGCTGGACGAGCACTCCCGTGACCATTCCGGCAGGAGTTTCTCGTTTTTTGTCCCTGCAAGTTTCGCCGGACACGAACGCTGTAGCTGGTGAGTACAGATTCGCAGTGGAGGCCTCTGCCAAATGCCGCAGCTCTGGGCAAAGAGATGCTAAATTTAAAGTGCAGTCATTCGACTACGCCTCAGAGACCTCTGTGAGCGGCTCGGGACAGTTTCAGATCGACAAAGACCTCCGGTCCATGAACTCCGGCATCAAGTCCACCAAGAGTGTGCTGTTTTCCGGCAGCGTGGATGCCCTGGTAAAGAACGAATACCTGGTGGATAAGGCATTGGGCAAAAATGCCAATTTTCAGGAAAAGGATGCAGTTGACAACTATAATGCCGTCTCTCTTGGAGACGCACTGGTAGGAACTGAGAACTTCAAGAGTTCTGCGGTCTTTGGTGGAGTGGGTGCCAAGGTCCGGGAGAGCTATGATGTTTCACAGATGGAGTTCAAGGATCAGGATTTTACACTGCATCAGACCGGATCCCTAAAAAAGACGGCTGAGTTTAAGACGGCAGATAACTTTACGGGATATTACCTGATAGATGCCAAGCAGGTGGTCCCTGGACAAAAAAATCTGAAGGAATTTGAGGAATATTTCGGGTCCTTTGAGATCAATCGGAGAATACTCTTCCGGGATGTCGCAAAATCTAAGTCGCCATGTCAGGAGGGCGATTGTCTGAAAGCACCGAGCATTAACGTGCCGGTGCCAATCAGTCCTAGCTTTGCCAGCCCCTGCTTAAGTAGCTCATGTAGCGATTTCGTGGACCGGCTTAATTCATTCGGCAAGTAGGCATGAGCATTCCTTTTTTTCGCGATTGAATCTATGGAATATGGCAGCAAAACCTTGAAATAGCCTCCAGATAATTCGTCTTCGGGTGCTAGGGTATCTGGAGAGTAAATGCCTGGACTTTTAAAAAATGCCCTGATTAAGGGTACCCGGGCTAGAGGAGGTTGTTGTGGATTGAAAAGAGAATTTATTGTTCTAGCGGTTATTGTCATGGCACTAGTCGGCATGGCAGGCGCTGCCAATTACATGTACGAGAAATCGTCTGTAAAAGGAGTGGGGTACAGAAGCCTGGAGATTGTCATTTCCACGCAAAGCGGCTTTAATGGGCAAAAGCTGGTGGAAAAGCAGTCCGGATCAGGGAATGTCATCACTTCTAGAATTGAGCTTGAAGCTGAGAGGCAACCTGCGGACTTAACTTGTGTTTGGCCGACCGGGTCAGATCCCATGGACTACATCAACTTCACCTCTGAGCAGGAGCTGGAGTACATGCCCGTCTCATATCAGACCGGCACTTACGACCAGAAATGGGTGGATAAGCTCTGCGTGCAAAACTACAAGATAGGCGCTGTGCTTACTGAGATGTACACTCATGCTGAGCACCTGCAAAAGACCACCGAGATCAAGACCAGGGGATACAACAAAAACACTCTGACTAACGTCCCGGCTTGCTGCACAGGCGTTCTCGAAGCTAACCTGAACAGCAACGTCATAGGCGTCGCTCACATCGGCTGGATCTCCCGCGATCCAACTGCAGATCCACAGCTCAAGGGCCGCCATGCTGAGTACGGCAGATCTGTTGAGGACCTGACTGGTGTCTTCTCCATCGAGAAGTTCATCCAGCTCTGGGGTAACTCCACCTGCGGTTCCATCAGCGTAGACTGGCTGCCTTGCGTCTGAGAATCAATGGGAAAAAATAGCGCTGAGGCATGATTTCAGCGCTTAATTCACTTTTTTTTATGTGGTAGTTAAATCGGTTGAGCGAGGTTGTCCGATTCTTGCAGATTTGCCCTGCGTCACTAAGAGGTTTACTTGTCGGGCAGCCTGTCGGTAAGCTGACTAGTATTTAAGGGAAGAGGTGGATATGACGCAGAGACGAGTCATGAAGGTGAATATTAGATGAGCAAGAAAAAAGGTGCCAAGGGAATGCCCAACGACGGGCCTGGCAAGCACGATCCCTCCAAACCGCAGAAGAATAAGTCTGACGCGCCGATATTTAGCAAAATTAAGGGCGGAATAACCAATGAGCGACCTCGAAAGACCCGGATCTGAGGGTAGCCTGCGAATAGCCATCGATGAATAGTGCACTTGCACTACTCTTGGTTCCCATTATTGAGCAAGAGCAGGCTTATGGACATTCCGGAAAATATGGTCTGGATTCCCAGGATGGAAAAGATCATGGCCATCATGGCGCTGGATGCTGCATCCAGCGCACCAAAGCCGGAAACTCCCCAGCTCATCAGAACTCTCAGGCCGAGCAGGCCACCTGCGGCAAGCAAGACTGTGCCGATGAAAAGCTCTTTCTCTAGAGAGTGGTAGCTGATCATCTTTTTAATTCTTCCCGAGCGAGGGAGGCCATAGGCTGCTCCAAATGCTTCAAAATACAGTCCCGCCAATAGCATCTGGTAACCTATGATTGCCAGCAGGCCGCCCAGGATCAGAGAATGCATCCTTGATCCACCTTGCAGATACACTCCCACGAACAGGGCCAGCCCGAAAATAAGTACCAAAAGTCCAGGAACGAGAAGAAATGGAACCGGTCGGTAGAGCATCATGAAACGTAAATGTCTCCAGCCGTCGGTGATGGAATGAAGCTTTGAGACTCCTTTGCGAGGGGAGTAGGTAATGGGAACTTCTGCAACTCTCAGATCTCGGCAGACAGCTTCAATGAGCATCTCGGAGGCGAACTCCATTCCTCCTGATCTGAGATTCAGTTTTTTTAGGGCATCTCGCCTAATGGCACGAAGGCCGCAGTGGGCATCAGAGATGCGGCTGGAAAAGAGGGTATTCAAAATACAGGTGAGAACTGGATTTCCAATATAACGATGAAGGGCAGGCATGGCGCCGGGAAGAATCTTTCCCTTGAGTCGCGAACCTATAACCAGGTCATAATTGCCGCTTTGCAGGATGACTATCATATCTGCAATGGCTTTGGGATCGTAGGTCAGATCACCGTCCATGAAGACAATGTATTCCCCTTCCGCCTGTGCAAGCCCGGACAGGTAGGCATTTCCGTATCCCAACTTTGCAGGTTTGATAACCTTTGCCCCGCATGAATCTGCAATTGCTGCCGTCTCGTCGTTCGAGCTGTCTGCAACCAGAATTTCGCCCGAAAGGCCCATCTCTCTGAAGACCTGCTGGGCTCTTTGGATGCATTCGCAGATCGTCTCTTGTTCATTTCTGGTGGGGATAATCAGGCTTACCTGGGGCACATCACATGGGGTTGTAGTTCTATCTGTTAAGCCTTTCCTTTAATTCAAAGCGTCTCAGGTTCGACCTCGTGCTTAAAAGACAGTCTGACCTTGGCCCGGAATTCCACTATCTTGCCCTCAACAAGCTTTGTGTCCATCTCAACCACCTCGGCCACCCTCATGTTTGTTAACTCACTGCTAGCGCGGTTGATGGCATTGCTGACCGCTTCTTCCCAATCTTTGCATGAGGTTCCCACCAGCTCGATGAAATTATAGACGCTGCTACCAATTGCGCTGTCCATATTTCATAATTGTCGTTTCTCCTTGATATAATTTTTCAGGATCGACCATTTGCTTTAAACGGCATACAGCCATTGACCTGACCGCAAAAGAGGTAGCATCTGATGAACCGTGGCGAAGTGCAAAAGTACATAGAAGAGCGGTATCCTGGTTTCAAGGCATCGGGCAAAAAGACAATCTTCTGCCGAAACTCCTGCATCTTTATGCTTGATCTTTGCAAGGGGCAAATTCGGGACAAAATTGTGGTCAAGATCTCTCGCAACTATCAACCTCGCGAAGTAGCTCTCGAGTATGCCAACTTATCACGCTTTTATAATAGCTGCAAAGATGGGGTCGTCTCCTCTCCACAGCCCCTTTTTGTAGATGCAGAGAATGGAATCCTGGCCATGAGGCACGTGCAGGGTGTAAATCTTTCCTATATGCTGCATGAGATCCGGCCGGCAAGTACCCAATACCTCAGCTATGCTGCGGATCTTTCTGGAATTGCCTTGGCAAGATATCATGAACTCTTTTGTCGGGGAGAGGGTGAGCCTCTAACCATAGACATCAATGCGCATGAAGACGACATCAACCAGTCCCTTGCCGAAAGCCGGGAGCGGATAAACCAGTGTAATCTCAAGACCATGGTAACACCATTCTTAGATTTCACATCCTGGAACATTATAATCAAAGATGACAATCCCCGAAATGTTGGAACGAAAAGAATGAGGCTTTTTCTCATCGACTTTCCCAGGCTTGATTACGTTTGCACTCCCCATCTGGATTTAGCCCGGTTCAGATTCGGTCTGGAGCTGATCAAGCAGTTTCCTCCTGCCAAGTTCTTTGGACTAAATCGCTGGGACGTAGATTCTTTTTACGATCGGTTCTTATGCAGCTACTGTCGCGAAATGCATGTTGCTTTGAACCAGTACGACCTCTGGCTCGTTGCTAGCGCCAGGAAGGCCTACATTAGACGAGCCCAGGATCTGACGCGCAAAGGCCGTTGCGGCTGGCAGCCTAAGTTGGAGCAGATGTATCTCCAGACCTTCAGCCGGGATTGGCTGGATCAAGGAGACATCTTTTCAAAGTGGCCGAGAATAGGCCGGGTGGAAAAAGCCTGAAAAAAAAAAATAATCTATTCAGTTTTCTCCTCTTTTGCCTCAACTGGCTCTTCCTTTGGTCCCTCCGGCTCATCCTTTTTTGCCTGTTGTTTGGAGCCTTTGCCCATAGCTAGCAGGGACGCCTTGGCCTGAATTCTGGCCAGTGGATAGTCATCCTTAGCCACTTTCTCCAATGCCAGAATAGCACGGTTATCCTTTAGCTCTCCTACGATCCAGGCAGCTCCAGCGCGCACATCTTTGTCCGCATCGGATAGTGCCTGGATTATGCGCTCAGATGCCTGTTTTCCATAGGCGGATATGGCCACCATGGCATTGCTCTTTACGAGATACTCTTCGTCTTTGAGGGCTTCGATGAGAGCTTCCAAGGACTCGGAGATTTCCCGCTTGGAGAGGAGGATGATGGCGTTGGAGCGCACCAGCATGTGCTTGTCTTTGGTCGCTGCGATCAGCTTCTCTGTGGACCAGCTAGGGTCAGGAAGGACAGCAGGCATGGATGGCTCCTGTGCACCACAGGTGGGACAGGCTTCCTCAACCATAGAACGGGTGACGATGGGAGCTTGTTTGCCTGCGGTACTCTTCTCTTCTGTCGAATTCTCTTCTTCTTTCTTTTCTATTTCCATAAGCCCCCTTTTCGCTTCTATTCTACTTCAGCTTTTCCTAAGGCGAAAGCTTTCTTGTTGATTTCCAGGAACTTGGGTGGCACCACAAGGGAAAGAGCCTGCAAAATTAGATCCTCAGAGAGTGGAATATGCTTGGAAAGGGCACCTAGCATTACCACATTCATAGCCTGAGCGCTGCCCGCCATCTCGGCAAGAGCCGTGGCGTCCATGGCGAAAACCTTGCCGCTGTGCGCTTTTAAAGGGGCGAGTATCTCTTGCAGTGGTGGATACTCGGCCTTGCCACTGGTCACAGCAGAGGGCAGGACGGCCCTGGTATTGACCAGCGCAACTCCTGTTGGCGAGAGGAATTGAGCAAAGCGCAGAGCTTCGGCAGGCTCCAATGCCACCAGTACATCAGCTCCCCCTGAGGCGACCATGGGAGAGAAACTGCATCCTATGCGAGTGTGATTGATCACGCTGCCGCCCCTCTGGGCCATGCCGTGAGTCTCGGCTCCGCATACCGGCTTTCCTGCCATTACCGCTGCTCTGCCGATCACATCCGAGATCAGAATTACTCCCTGGCCGCCCACGCCGACAATCACCAGATCGCATTCGGACGTTCTCATTTTGCCACCTCCCGTATGGCGGAGGATGAGCAGATCGCGGCGCATACTCCGCAGCCAGAGCATAGTGCATTTATCCTGGCTTTCTCATTCTCGAATTCTATGGCCGGGCAGCCATAGTCCAGGCAGATCTTGCAGCCAATGCAGTCCTCTCCTACCAGGAACGATTGGGGCCGCAGGCCGCTACGGCGAGCTTTGATTACACAGGGCTGCTTGGCGATGATTACTGACAGGCCTGGATAATCCTTGGCCCTCTGAAAGCTCTCCATTGTCTCATCCAAGTGGTAGGGATCGACCGTCTCCACCAGTCCAGCGCCCAGAGCTTTAGCCAGGGCTTCGATTGAGACCATGGTCGTTTTCTCACCTGTAGCCGTCATGCCTGTTCCCGGATGGGGCTGATGGCCGGTCATGGCCGTAGTGGAGTTATCGAGAATGGTCACGGTGATCCTGGCATTGTTGTAGGCGGCGTTGAGAAGGCCGGTCATGCCACCATGCAGAAAGGTTGAGTCGCCCAGACTGCAACATATACCTTCTTCCTCTCCGCCGAAGCGAATGCCGCTGGCCAGAGTGATGCTCGCTCCCATGCACAGACATGTGTCCACAGTTCCCATGCCGACCGCCATGGTGTAGCAGCCGATGTCGCTGGGGTAGATTGCCTTCTTGCCGAAGACCTTTCGCATGGCGTAATATGTGGCCCTGTGGCTGCAGCCTGCGCATAGCGAGGGAGGACGGGGCGGCAGAATGCTCATCGCGAGACTCTGCAAAGCCTCTCGCTGCGGCCTGCCGATCATGCGGGCTATGGCATTTCTCACCTGCAAATAGTCTAGCTCGCCCTCGCGAGGAATGGACTGCACTTTTCCCAGGATCTCCACATGGGGATTAATCTCTCGGGCCAAGATCTGCACCTGCTCTTCCACCACCGGCTCCAGCTCTTCTATTACCATTACCTTGGAGACGTGCTCAAGCATGCTGCTGATTAATTTCTTGGGAATCGGATAGCTTCCAATGCATAGGAATGAGAGGTCTTCATTCAGCTCGAAGATTGCTTCCTTCGCGTACATTCCTGCGATACCTGAAGCGATAATTCCTACATCGCCATGCAGCTCGAGCCTGTTCCAGGGCGCGCTTTCCAGTGCCTCTTGCATGGCGGCCTGTTTGGCCAGAAGCTCGCTATGCAGCGGACGGGCATGGCTGGGCAGGGCCACTCGTCGCGCAGGGTCCTTGATGAACCGGCCCTGCCCGCAAGGGGCTGCGGCCAAGAGGACCTGCACATCCTGTCTGGCGTGAGAGACGCGCGTAGTGGGCCTGAGCATGACCGGGATATTGAATTTCTCGGAGAGCTCAAAAGCAAAAACGGTCATATCCTTTGCTTCCTGTGGATCTTTCGGGTCAAGACAGGGGATGCCGGCAAACTGGGCATAACGCCTGGAGTCCTGCTCATTCTGCGAGGAATGGCAATAGGGATCATCAGCACAGATCACCACCAGTCCTGCACCTACGCCCAGGTAGGCAAGCGTCATGAATGGATCTGCCGCCACATTCAATCCCACGTGTTTCATGGTGGCCACGGCGCGCCGGCCAGTCCAGGAGGCTCCTGCTGCTACTTCCAGGGCGACCTTTTCGTTAACGGACCATTCCACATGCGGTGGCCTATTACTCTTGATACTTGCCACGGTTTCTATAATCTCTGAGGAGGGCGTGCCGGGATAGCCGGCAACTAGCCCTACTCCTGCCTCCAGGAGGCCTCTGGCAATTGCTGCGTTTCCGAGAAGATATTCTCTCACAAGTAACCATCCCTTTAATATGGGTGGATTATTGGCCACTCTACTCTGATAACCGTTTGGATACAAATCTAATTAAGCCAACACCACTCGTATCTCATGCGATGGGAACGGAGCAGAGGACGAAGTGGCAGGAAGATTCTGTGGGATCGATTTACAATTACCTCTCGCCTGGCTGTCGCATCTGTCGCCAGGGCGCGGGCCTGGTGCTCTTCGTCACCGGCAAGTGCGAGCGCAGCTGTTTCTATTGTCCGCTATCCGAGGAGCGAAGGGGCCGCGATCAGGTCTTTGCCGATGAAATGCCGGTGAGGGAGATAGCTGATATCTTAGAGGAGGCTTCTGCCATCGATGCTCTGGGCACAGGAATCACCGGTGGCGAGCCGCTTTTGAAATTAGATTATGTTCTGGAGTGCATCCGTGCTTTGAAGCAATCGCGGGGGCAGTCGCATCACATTCACCTTTATACCGGCCAATTTCCTGGTCGCGATGTCCTGGAGAGGCTAGCGCAGGCCGGTCTGGACGAGATTCGCTTTCATCCTCCTCTTGCCCAATGGTCGCATCCCGTAGGGCTCAAGGATGCTCTGCGGCAGGCTATAGCCCTGGGCCTGATAGCGGGCGTGGAGATACCCTCCCTTCAGCCTGCGCCCGCGATCATGGAAGCGGTAAGGGAAGCTGATGCTTTTTTGAATATAAATGAGCTGGAGTTCTCAGAGACAAATTATGCCGGCCTGGCCAAAGCCGGTTATCTGCCGGAGGATCTGGGCTGCGCTGCAACAGGAAGCGAAGAGGTTGCCAGGGAGCATTTCCTGAAAGATGACATAAAAGTGCACTTTTGCCCCTCTCGTTTCAAGGATGCGGTGCAACTGCGAGAGCGACTCTTGCGCAGGGCGAATAAAACGGCGCGACCTTTTGATTATGTGAGCGAGGAGGGTACCATAATTCACGGCATAATTGAGGGCGATCAGCATGCTGTTTTGCAGATTCTTCTGGAGAACGCGGTTCCAAAAGATATGTACTCTTGCCGGGACGAAAGGATAGAAATCGCCGCCTCTATCCTGGAGGACTTAACCCACGAACTGAAAGGCGTCTCATGTGTTCTCAGCATAATTGAGAAGTATCCTTTTGAGGATGGAATGGTCGTAGATAGAATACCTTTATAATCCTTAAATTCATTGGTTGAGGGCGGTGATTTTGCCGGATGGAAAGCGCTGAAGAACGAATCCAGGAGAGGCTCAGAAATTATCTTAAGAGGGACGGAATAGGAATTCGGAAGGCTGTCTTAAAGTTGTTTTTGAGCGATGGAGCTTACACCACTGAGGACGTCTTCACCTACCTCGCTAAGGAGGGTTTTGACGTCAGCTATCGGGGGGTTTCGGCCATGGTGGGGCTCATGAATACTCGCCTGGGCATTCTGAGCATTGACGTTTCCGGGGACCATAACGTCTATTCCCTCAAGGGAGATCACAAAGGTGTTGTGAGGTCTGTTCTGGACAATTACTAAAAACTGCTTATATCGCATGATATCGATAAGGCGAAGCATCAGTTGGGCGGCTCGCCTCTTTTCATTCTTTTCATATACTTGCCAAGCACAAGGTCTGCCATCAGATTCATGCCTCTGAGAGCGGCATGAACAGCAGGTCCTGCGGTCATCCTTTCTCGGTAGAGGCGGTGTAGTTTCTTGAGGTGGCGCAGGTTATACTCCAGGCACAGTCCCACCAGCTGCCAGTGCTCGGGCAGGGCATCCTCTCTGGCAAAGCCTCTTCTTCCTCCCAGCTTGGTATCCGCAATGGTGGTGAAAAAGAGGGGCAGCATGAGCCCGGTATAATCCATAAGCGACTCCACCAGCTGCGTGGTCTCTATGACATCCTCTACGGTCTCTTCCGGCAGGCCCAGGACAAGGCTTGCCACGGGCAGCCAGGACTCTTCGGCGAAGAGACGGTAACAATCCCTCACAATTTCCGGCCAATTATCGATCTCTGCGGGCCGCGCTTTATTAGGCATATGCATCTTCAGGATGCGGCAGCTCCCTGTCTCTATGCCGATCCAGGCAGACATGTGATTCTGATCCGAGCCCACGCCAACGATCTGCGAGACAGCGCGCAAGAGTCCCTGGTTTTGATAAACTGAGGCCAGGCTGAGGTGGGAGACATCAATGGTCTTCGGCCCGAGCCCTTTTACCGCAGATACCAGTTTGCGTATCTTCTCCTCATCCGTCCTGCCGGCGTGGTAGCCGTAGGAGAAGAAATCCTCGCTGTGCAGGATAATGTCCTTCTGACCACTATCCAGGTTTACCTGCACATCCTCCAATATCTTTTCCAAAGGCCTGTGGCGCAAAGAGCGCATAGCAGGCGAGCAGAAGGCGCAGCCTCGCCAGCAGCCCCTGCCAATCTCTACAATACCGCCGATGGTAGCACTGCGATTGACGGGAATTGCTTCTCCGGCAACGGCTTTTCCCCGGATGACCTGCGATACCTTCTCATTGCCGATGATCTTTCTGCAAATATCCGGAAAATCGCTTTCTCCTTCGCCCAGGTAGATGTGATCCACGCCCACATCTTCGCCCATTACCTCCCAGGCGCCGTTGCCGCCTACTACTACCTTGGGTCTATGCTCTCTAATGAGGGGATGGCGCACGAGCTGCAGAAACTCGCTTCGATTGAAGGGTGGCCCTCTGCCTATTATATCTTCGACCTCTCGCACAGCGATCTTTCCCATGGGATCGTCATGAGTTATGCCCACGATCTTCGTGTTCGGTCCGATGGCCTGGTCAAGATGATAGGGATGGGCCACCATTACCTCGTCTCGGGAAAAGCCCGCTTCCAGCAATGCCGCCTCTACCTTTCTCAGGCCGCAAGGCGCGATCTCTGCTGAGCCGTCCTTTGCGGCAGGCACGGGCGGGCAGAATAAATTATGAAAAATCCAGTCAGGCAGAGCTCTCCTGGGCATTATGGCGGCAAAGCCGAGCATCACTCCTCCGTGATAGCTGCTCATCATGGTGGCATCGCTGGTGAGGACAATTCTCTTGCCAGGCTTCTGTGGCATAGGCTTAAAATCATTTCAGTTAAGGCAGATAACGTTGTTGGACCGGAAAAGCCCAACAAGTTTTTATCGGATTGCCGACTTTTGAGGAATTCGTGCAAGAGAAGTCGTTAGCGGATATCAACGAACGCATTCGCGACGGGAGCGCCCGCGTCGTAACGGCAGAGGAGATGCCTGACATTGTGGACGAGCTGGGCCTTGCCGGAGCTGTGCGCGAGGTGGATGTAGTAACCACTGGAACCTTCGGGGCCATGTGCTCCTCGGGAGTATTTCTTAATCTGGGCCATAGCGACCCGCCCATAAAAATTTCCAAAGCTCTACTCAATAAGGTAGAAGCCTACGGAGGTGTTGCTGCAGTCGATCTGTTCTTAGGTGCGACGCAGCCTTCCGAGGATAGGGGAATAGAGTACGGCGGAGCGCATGTTATGGAAGATCTCATTTCGGGAAAGCAGATAGAGGTAGACGCATATGGTGCGGGCACGGACTGCTATCCTCAGATGGACCTGCAGACCAGTCTGCGTCTGGAGGATTTTAATCAGGCCATCATGGTCAATCCCCGCAATGCTTACCAGCGCTATAATGCGGCCACCAATTCTGCCGATCGTACCATGCATACCTACATGGGCACGCTGCTTCCTCGCTTTGGCAATATTCACTACAGCGGATCGGGCGTACTCTCTCCGCTATCCAATGATCCGAATTTCGATTACATTGGAGTGGGCACGCGCATCTTTCTGGCCGGTGCCCAAGGGTATGTCATGGGATCCGGAACGCAGCATAATCCTCAGAATAACTTCTCCACGCTCATGGTCACGGGTGATCTGAAGAAGATGAATAATCGTTTTCTAAGGGCGGCGACGTTTCACAAATACGGCCCCAGTCTATACCTGGGGATTGGCATCCCCATACCAATCCTCAATGAAAAGCTGGCCAAGAGTACTGCCGTGCGGGATAGAGACATCACGGTTCCAGTAGTAGACTACGGCATCGCTCGACGGGATCGGCCCTCTTTGAAAATGGTTAGCTACGAAGATCTGAAGTCAGGTATGATCGAGATTAATGGAAAAGAGGTCTCGACTTCCTCACTCTCCAGTTTCCATGTGGCCAGGGAAGTGGCCAACACTCTAAAGCAGCAGGTGGAGAAGGGCGAGTTTCTGTTAAGCAGTGCCGTGGAGCCCTTATCTCGTGTAGGCAGCTCCCGGCCCATGAAGCAGACCAAGGAATCTCCAAATGTAGGAGATGTAATGAGTCGCGACGTGGTCACGGCTCATGAGGACATCGGGGTAGAGGAGGCAGCCCGGTTGATTGTGAGCGGCAGCTTCGATCACCTGCCGGTGGTCTCCCGGGACGGACGACTGATGGGCATAATTACCGCCTGGGATATATCCAAGGCAGTGGCGGGTGGCAAATCCTCTCGCATTGGGGATATCATGACCCGTCGGGTTTATTCCGTCAACGCCGATGAGCCCATTGAGCTTGCGGCTCGCACCTTTGACACGCACAGCATCTCGGCAATGCCTGTGGTAGATAGAGACAACAAGGTAATCGGGATGATCACCAGCAACCACCTTTCCCGGCTCTTCGCGCGGAGGCGATAATTAATGAAATTAATGCTGCATGTAGCTCCTGGAATTGTGCGTTATCCTCTCATTGCTTCAGTTATTCTGGAGACCGGTGCTCTGGTGAACATCGAGAGAGCCAGCATCGATGCAGTGAGTGGTGAGATCGTGCTGGAAGTGCCCCAAGACAAGTGTTTGATGGTAAAGGAGGCATTTGAGAGGCGCGGGGTAAAGGTTGTGCCCTTGGAGATTCCCGTCATCAGAGATGAAAATGAGTGCGTGCATTGTGGGGCATGTGTTTCCATTTGTCCCACGGGCGCATTTCGTTTCGAGGATTGGCTGGTCGTGGCCGATTCAGGTAAGTGCATTCAGTGTGGTGCTTGCATCATGGGCTGCCCTCAGCGTGCTTTGAAGCTGGTTTTAAAGTAGCTCTTTTCTTTACGGGGCCAGTTCATATTTTTTACTTAATTTTTTTGTTTGCAATGACCAATTATTTTCATTTATTGTAATTGGATCACCAATCTGCCGTTAATTTATTAAAATACATTTTAATATAATCTAGTTATGAAAATAACAATCTAAAGAAATAGTAACTTATATATGGCGGGACAGTTAATACGGAAAGAATAGGTTAATGGTGAATATTTTAGCGGTTGTAGGGGGGAAGATATGATACTTGATACTGATCCGCTATGTGATATGGAAAAGCAATGGTTCATGTCTTGGACTAATACTATAACAAATTTTTCTGTATATCTATGTGCAAGATCGTCGATACAATTCTTTTTACATATGATATCAATTACTTCTGTTAACTGCGGGTGGAAATGATGACTGATGATAGCAGCGTCTTCTCTCTAGGAATCCTGGCCGATGTCCTTTGCCAGCCAGGAGGCTACGAGCCAAAACGACTGCGTGCGCTCTCACTCCAGGGGTCCGATCTCGTTTCACCCTTAATTGAGTCCATACTCTCCTCCGATGAGGATCAGATGCAAAGGATGCTTGCCGGCTTGGCTGATTCACTCTCAGGCAGTAGCAGCTCAACTGCATGGTTTAATTTAGGCAGACTGGCCGCCAGCCTCTTCTTTCGCCACGCAGCAGAGGAGTACTTTGAGAAGAGTGCCCGTCTGGCCCAGGCGCAGGGGGATGATGAGGGAAGGGCGTTGGTTTGCAATTGCATGGGACGCCTTTGCAGCGATGATGAGGACTGGGATCGAGCCTGCCGGTTCTATGAAAAAGCCTTGTTGATCCTTGATGAGAACAAGAGTCCTTCTCTGATGTGCACCGTTCTGGCAAATTTAGGCAGGGCCAGTTGTCGGCGAGGGGATATGTCAAAAGCGGAGCAGTGCTATTCTAAAATGCTTCGCTTGCTCGATGGCGAAGATCACTCCCGCCGGGCCGATGCGCTTCATTGCCTGGGAGAGCTCTGCCAGATAAAGGGCAACTATGGCGAGGCGGAGGAATTCTATCAAAAGAGCCTCTCTGGGAGGGAGAAGGTCCAGGACCGCAGGAAAATGGCGGCATCGCTCGCAGCGCTTGCCTCTATCTATCAGCTTACGGGGGCGGCGAATCGAGTGGAAAGCTGCCTGGAAAAAGCCCTGCATTATCTGCAAGATATTGGTGATATTTTGTCCGCTGCCAGGATGCGCTTTCAACTAGCGGATTTCTTTTTCCTGGAAGGCAGGTATAATGAGGCTGCTATCCATTATGAAAAAAGCCTGCCGGCCTTAGAAGAAGGCGACAGTCTCCTGGCAGCTCGTGCTCAGGGTCGCATAGGGCAATGCTTCCTGGATTTAGGCGATTATGTCCTGGCAGAGGGTCATTTAGAGAGGGCCAGAGAGATCATGCATGGTCAGGGCGACCTGGGCAGCGTTGCCGATCTGCTCGTATTGCTTGCCGGCAATTATCGCATGCAAAATCGGCTTGATGAAGCTCTGCAATGCTCCCGGCAATGCCTGGAGATCAGAGAGCAGTTAAATGACCCCGGCGCAATTGCCGATGCATATAGCTGCATGGGACTGATTCATGCCGACCGGCGGGAATACTGCCCTGGAAAAGACTGTTTTCAGAGGGCCGCAGATCTGCTGATGCAGAACGAAAAATGGCTTCCCGCAGCGGAAGCTCTATCCAATCTGGGAAGCTTATGTCATTTAAATGGGGAACAGGAGGATGCTCTAAACTTCTACGGTCGCGCTTTAGAGATCTTCTCGCAGCTGGGCAATGAGCAGGGCAAGTACCAGACAGAGGCTAATTTGGGTCTTATCTACCAGAGCAAAGGAGAGTTCTCTCTTGCGGAAGATTACCTGCAAAAAAGCCTCGCGGCCAGAGACGGGACTGATATGGCCGGCGAAGCGAGTATTAAGCTTTCTTTAGGTCTGACAGCTCAGTGCAAGGGCGAATGGGATTATGCTCGGGAATATTTTGAGCAGGCCGCTACGGCTTATGAAGATCTGGGAGATCTTCACGGTTTTTCTCTGGCGCAAAACAATCTGGGAAATCTGCACTCAGATCTAGGAGACACACGTAAGGCTATTTTATGCTATAATTTGAGTCTGGATGCCAAGCGCGCTCAAAATGACCAGCATGGCGTGGCCACAACTCTGGCCAATCTGGCAGCTGCCTATTACCAGGAGGACGAGCTGGAAACGGCGGAGGAGATGTACCGGCAGAGCCTGGCTATCTTCCGAGAGGTCAGCGACCTGAGGAGTGAGGGGAAGTCGCTCCTTGGTCTGGCCGGGGCAAAGGCCAAGAAGGGAGAGCTAAAGGAAGCTATGAAGTATTTTCAGGAATGCCTCCAAATGGGAATGAGGCAGGAGAACTCCCCGGTCATAACAGCAGCTTTGGATGGCCTTGTCAATGTATCTCTTCGGCTTGGTCTATGGCAAGAGGCAGAGGCCAGCTACGTCCTGGCATCGGATGCCCTTCGCTCCCTGGGAGAATCGGATGCTTTGGCTGCAGTATTATGCTCTTGGGGAAATCTGCTGGCAGATCTGGGTGAGTGGGATCATGCTCTGCAAAACTATGAGGAGAGCCTGACAATCTTGGAGCGGCTGGGCGATGAGTATTCCATGGCTGTGGCCAGGAACAATCTGGCCAATATCTGTTACCGGCGTGGCGATTGGACGAAGGCTATTGAGAGCTACCGCCAGAGTTGCGATGGTTTTGCCAGAGTGGGTGATGACAAAAGCCAGGCATCCGTCTTGAGCAATATGGCCAGCCTATGCTACAAGAGAGGTGAATGGTCCCAGGCTTTAGAGTGCTACCAGGAGAGCCTGGATCTCTTCGAGAGGCTGGATGATATGGCCGGGGCGGCGCGGGTTTTGGGCAACCTGGGCAACTTCTACCATGGCAGAGGCGAGCGCAGTTTAGCAAAGGAGCATTTCTTAAGGGGCCTGGAGATTTTTAGGCGCCTGGGAGACGGGCAGGGCGCCCTGGAGATGCAGTCCAATATCGACATGCTACGTCCTGGCCGAAGCGACATTCCCGATGATCTTGATGATTATTACAAGCAGGTTGGTGAGTTGAAAGCACAAGGAGACCTCTGCGGTCAGGCAGAGGTGCTCAGTGCACTGGCTGGCTCTCTGGCAGATCGCTGCCAGTGGGAGGCTGCTCTTTCCTGCTACCAGGAGAGCCTGCAACTCTTTTCGGCTGTAGGGGAGATTTACAGCCAGGCTCAGATCCGTTTCAATATGGCCCTCGTTTTTGAAGATAAAGGTGATTTAGATGGAGCCTTCGCTCTCTTAGGTGAGGCCCTGGAGATCTTTCAAAGGCTTGATGCTGCGCCATGCATTGCTCAGGCCAGGCTAAATCTGGGCACCATTCTTGGCATGAAGGGCCAGGCAAAAGAGGCCGAAGATCACTTCCGCCAGGCCATCGATCTCCTGGAGGAGCTGGAAGCTCTGCCGGATCTGTGCGAGGGATATATGGCCAGGGCGCAGTTCCTGATCCGGGAGGAGCGGCTGGCTGAGGCTAAATTCTATCTCAGCAGGGCGGAGTCGCTCATATCTCGCACCGATTATCCCATTCTCAATATCAAGCTTTACAATACGCAAGGAGAACTCCATCAGAAAGAAGGGCGCTATCATGAGGGAAAGAGCCGTTTTGAGAGGGCTTTATCCCAAGCAAGAATGCAGTCCAACCCCTATGAAGAAGCCAAAGCTATGGCCAATCTAGGGCGGCTGGCATTTCAGGTCAAAGATTATCCCGAAGCCCTGGTCAAGCTACAAAAGGCGCTGGCTGCCATGGGCCGCTTGGGAGCAATGCATGATTCACTGATCCTATACCAGGATCTTAGTCGTCTCTTCCTGGCCCAGGGTGATTATGCGCGAGCAGAGGAGATGGCAGCACTTCGGGGGCGAGAGGCTGGCAGGGTTGGATGCATGGAGCATGCAGGCTGCAAGGATGATGGTGCACAGAACTGCGCCGGCGGCCCGCAAATATCCTGCCATAAGGAAAGTCCCAGCAGCAAAATTCTGCATGCAAAGAAGGAAAGAGAGACTTCTGAAAAGCTGCCTGAGCCGTCGCCTTTGCCATTGCAGCACGGGATCTACTAGAGGTCGGACCAGACCATGTTGGGAAGCAGGCTCAACTGCAGGTCGTTTTCCGCCAGGGCATGTCTGATCTGCGGCTCTCTAAGGAGAAGATCCAGCTCTGTCAGTCTTCCCATCACCTCACCGATGCGAGCAGCCTTATGTTCACTCCGGTAGCGAACCGGAGCATAAAAGATCTCGCCGCGGGCTTTTTCTGCCTCCACACCAAAGAAGTCGCGGCCATAAAAGCCCTGAAATTTGAGGATTATAGGTTTGTAGATATTCTTTATGGCAGGGACATAAAATTCTTCCAGCACTATCTGCGCCATTCGGTTTTTGGTTTCGGCGATGCGTAGTCGGATGTATCCCTGGCCATGTATGTAGCCTGCATAATGAATGTCATATTTAATGCGGGAGCGCAGGTCGGTCTGCAAGCCCAGGGTAAACTCGCAGGTGTCCTCTGTCTCGGTTGGATCTAAGTTGAGGAAGTACCTGATGAATAACGTATAGCCGTTTTCAAAGGTGATGTAAATATAGCTCTCGTCGCTCTCGGCACTCTTGACTGCGATATCGCGCACGTTCCATCCAAAGAGCTTTTGGGCCTCTTCTTTGGTGAAGCTATGATGCGCAAACTCGCGAACCTTCTCCAGGAGATCTCCCATAGTTTCCATTTGCAAACACTCTTCTCTTGAATCGGATAAACATTATGCTGAATGGATCTGGTGGATGAAGCATTTGTCTTTGCCCTCTTTCAATCTCAGGAGCCGGAAATTTTCTTCGAAATCGTTAAATAATATTGTGCACAAGCTAATAACAAATTTTGGGAAATGATTGCATGATGTATAAAATAATTTTGATATTAATGATGATATCATCTCTATCCATGGCATCAGAAACAGAGGGTGCGCAGGGTCCGGTCAATGGGACGGATAATGTTGATATCATGCTGGCCGCACAGGAAACTGGTCAAAACCAGACTGCAAATAACAGTCTCTTTTTAGATGACTTCAACTCGGTCAATAATCCCTACAAAGAGACGCTTTTTGCCACAGGACAGGGAAAGCGTAACGAATCCATCAATCTATACGAAAATCTCACGGTTGCCTTGACAGCCTTCCAGAAGAAGTATGAGGACTATCGTCCTGCGGTGATTGCCTCCGATGAACAATTTTCTGGAGATATGGCAAATGCATCTGCCATTATTTCTGATGTTAAGGATGACATCTACACCGGAAACCTGACACAAGCTCATACAAAGCTTGAAGGAGTCCGGCCGATCTTCCAGAAGATCCTCATTCGCAGTGGTTTACTGCCTTTGAGCGTGGCATTGGTTGATTTCCATGACGTCATGGAGCAAGTATTGGACGGCGCCAATAAAAAGGACGCTTCTATGGTGTTGGAGGTCTACCCCAAGGCAGATGAAAAATTGCGAGCCGTAGAGGCTATCAGCTCCGAGCCGGGAATCAAATCCATAAGGGCCAGCTTGGATGAGGTAATGGACCTGGCAAAAGAGAACAAAGCAGAAGAGCTGCCTGCCAAAGCGGGCGATCTTAAAGCGAGCTACGTAAAAGTCTATCTGGCAACGAGCTAACCCCCGAGGGATTGGCCAAGGGTTCCTGTGTGGATTTGTGGTCAATCTTACTATATTTTTTATTCAATGGTTCTTTTTATCTCCGCCGGTTCTTCTTTTCTTCCAGATGGCAAGAATTGTGCAATCAATATACAGTGCGGTTTCTCTCAGGAATGATATTGACTGAATTGAAACCAGAATATCATTCCATATTACGAAATTACAGTTTAGTGGGCCATAGGACGATGGTCCATGATTCTATCGGCTGGAAGAACAGGATCAATAATGCCGCGGCCAGGGTGATAGCGATTGCAGTCTGCATAAGATGCAGGGCGCGCGGCACATCCGAGGTCTCCGGCTCGTTGCCATCTTCCTCCAGCACATAGTAGCCGGGCTTCTCCAGGCGGATATGCAGAGCGCCGGCCAGGGCTGCCATGGGCCAGCCGGAGTTGGGGCTGGGCGTTCTGCCATGATCGCGCAGCGCTGCGCGCAGGGCCGCGCTTGCGCCGGCCGGCCTGGCCAGGGCGATGAGAATAACGGATAAGCGAGCAGGAATATAGTTTGCCAGATCGTCGAGCTTGGCTCCGGCAAAGCCCAGCTCCTTGAGGCCTTTGGTTTTGTAGCCTATCATGGAGTCCATGGTGCTGATGGCTTTGAAAGCCAGAGCGGCCTCGAGGCCCAGGCCAAAAGGAGCAAAGAGCAGGTAGTAAAATATGGGCGATAGGACTGCGTCCACATAGTTCTCGGAGAGCGATTCTATCACTGCCGAACTGGCCTGGCTTTTGCTGAGCTGGGCGGTATCGCGGCCCACTAATGCAGGAAGCATTGACTTGGCCTCGTTCATGTCTCGGTCGATCATCAGTCCGATATCCCTAGAGACCTGCAAAAGACAGCGGATCGCGAAGGTGGACTTCAGAAGATAGGCAGAGACTAATAGGGGAAGTAGCGGCACAAATCCTGCTGCCATCACTGCCAGGTGGCCGGCCAGAACGGTTACTACTATCACTGTTATGGCCAGAGCAATTCCGCTCGCCCGAGTGGGCCTGGCCCGCGCGCGCAGGAAGGCGATCAGTTTCCCTATCCAGACCACGGGGTGTACTTTTGCCGGCATCTCGCCTAAGAAGATGTCGTAGGCCGCAGCCAGGAGAAATACTGCCAGGCTTTCTGTAATCATTGCGGTCTCCTCACAGCTCTTCCTCCAGCTTTTTCCAGACGGTGCCAAGAGCCTCGCCGTTCATGAGTGCGTCCAATATCATGCCGGCCACCTCCGGGCGGTGGATGAACAGGCATGAGCCGCAAAACCAGCTTCCGTCCTGCTCTCTGCCGCCTGTTCTCCTGTCCAGGCAGGGATAAAATGGACAAAAGCAGAGGGAGCAGTCCTGATCCAGAGAGTGACAGGGAAATTTCTCGCAATTCAGTCTCTGCATGCTAAAGCCTTCTCCAGGGCTGCGATCAGCTGCTTGTTCTCGCTATGGCTTCGTACTGCTACCCGGATGTAGCTCTTGCCCAGGCCAAAGGACTGGCAGTCGCGCACCAGCACTCCTTCTCGCATGGACCTCTTTGCCAGAACATCGGATGCCAGACCGCAAGGCTCTATGTTCACTAGAATGAAGTTGACGCTGCTCGGAATGGGATGCAGCCCTAATCCCCGCAGGGAGTCCTGCAGCCAGGCAATCTCCGTCTTAATAATCTGCCGCGAACGCATAAGATGTTCATCACAGCCAAGCAGATATTCTGCCGCCGCCGCTGCGAGCGAGCCTATAGACCAGGGGATTCTGGCCAGGTTCATGATCCGGGTTAAATCGACGTTTGTCACCCCAAAGCCCAGGCGCAGGCCGGGCACTCCAAAGGACTTGGTGAGCGACCTCATGACGAAGAGCGATTCTCTATTCGGCGCGAGGGTTGCCACGCTCTCTTCGGGCTTAGAAAGCTCAATGAATGCCTCGTCTACCAGGAGGAAGGTCTCAGATGCCTCGCATCGATCGGCAAGGTCAGTCACCTGGCTTGCAGAAAGAAGCTTTCCTGTGGGATTGTTGGGGTTGCAGAGGAAGAGCAGCTTCGCTTGCGCCAGCTGTCGGTCGCTTAATATGGGCAGGCCGTCCTCTCCGATGTCTACTTTAATTACATTTCCTCCGGCAAGCATCGACTGGTTAGTGTACTCGCCAAAGGAGGGCGTGGGCACCAGGACCGTGTCTCCATCCTCCAGGCAGCATTCGGCAAATAACCGGATCAGCTCCGAAGAGCCGTTGCCGGGCACAATGCAATCCATATCAACATTTACGAATTTTGCGGCGGCGCGACGAAAGTTGCGGTAGCTGCTGTCCGGGTAATGGCCTAAATGTTTAAGCTCTTCTAAAAACAATTCCTTGAGAGGCGGTGAGCCCAGTGGATTGATATTGGCAGAGAAGTCTAAAGGCTCCGCTCCCAAAATAGATGCCGCCTCCTGCACTTTGCCGCCATGCTGGCAAACCGCCACCCCGGTAAAGCTCCTCCGTATCCGGTTTATCATGGATTTCCTTGCCTTCATTTTTGATGGCATTTCAATCTTGTGGACGGAAAATCTTCCATTAACGATCGTGATTGGATGGCATCGCTATGCTATGTTGGTTAATTTATAAAAACACTACTATGAAATTCTTCAGGATCTCGCAAATTTTATATTATTTGATATCCGAAAGTGTTTTATCTACTCTATGCGAACCCAAACGCCGTATATCAAAGGAAGAGGAGGCTAAGATTCCGATGGCAACAAAAGAGGGCAGCTTTTCGGTTGAGGACATGAAGAACGTCCAGATCAACATCGGAGCTGTCGTTAAGGAGGCCGAGGAGTGGGACCAGGAGATGGGTCCACATCCCAAGCCAGGCGTGGCAACGCTCAGAACCTGGGATCACATCATCGCCAACAGGTACAAGATTATGTACGCACCGGCAGACGATACCTGCTCGCTGTGTACCTACGGTCCGTGCGACCTGACCGGAAACAAGCGCGGTGCCTGTGGCATTGATCAGGCCGGTGCCTGCGGCAAAATCGTTTTGATTGCATGTTTAATGGGTACCTGTGCCCACTCCGCCCACGGCAGGCACCTTTACCACTGGTGCATGGATAAGTTCGGCGACATGAAGTTCGACATGGGCGACGAGATTCTGGTAGACTCTCCCCTGTACCAGACTATCATGGGCACTAAGCCCAGATCCTTCAAAGACTTCAATGAGGGGCTCTATTAC
The DNA here is from genome assembly GCA_963682135.1 of Methanothrix sp. GTDB lineage: Archaea > Halobacteriota > Methanosarcinia > Methanotrichales > Methanotrichaceae > Methanothrix. The sequence continues at coordinate 2,077,689 of OY821645.1, read as the reverse complement.
CTGGAGGAAGGGGTCGTACAGCTTCTGGCTGCCACCCATACCGGCCAAGAGGGCGCCTACATAGACTTCGAGTCCAAAGCTCTGCACGCCGGCATGCTGGATTTGCTGGGCATGGAAATCTGCGATATGCTGCAGATCGTGGCCTACAACATGCCCCGTGGTGCGGCTGATGCCCCAATCATCGAGATCGGCATGGGCACTATGGACCAGAACAAGGGTGTTCTCATAGCCTACGGCCATAACCTGGCAGCTGGTGCCGAGGCCATGGTCTACGCAGAAGAGAATAACCTCTGGGATAAAGTGGATATCGGTGGCGTTTGCTGCACAGCCCACGACCTGAACAGAATCGGCCTGGGCAAGGGCGAAGCCAAGGTTCCTGCTGGCATAGGTACCAAGCCCAAGGTGGCTGGCGCGATTGGCTGGTGGAGAAAGATGGTCCGGGCCGGAGTCATGGACTGCGTGATGGTGGATGAGCAGTGCGTCTGGTGTGATGTGCTGGCGGATTCCGAAAAGCGCAAGATACCGGTCATTGCCACTACAGATAAGATCATGCTGGGCTTGAAGGACAGGACCAATGATCCCATAGATGAGATTGTTGATGATCTGGTGAACTTCAAGGTACCAGGCGTAGCTATTCTCGATCCAGCCAAGGCAGGAATTGTGGGCATCAAGACCGCTATTGCTGTCAAGCCAAAGCGTGCCGAGGCAAGGACGCAGAGCCTGATCACAGAGGCTGCCTTCCAGGAAGGCATCAAAAAGTGCACCACCTGTAACGAATGCGCCTTCGTCTGCCCGCCTCATATCCGAATCAGCAAGCTTATCGGCGATGCAGTCAAGGGCGACTTGAGCACCTTCTCCAACACATACGAGGTTTGCGTTGGCTGCGGCAGATGCGAGCAGGTTTGTCCACAGGGCATAAACATTCTCGATTTGTTCGAGTATGCTAACCGCCAGGCTGTCAAGGATCAGAAGTTCAAGATGAGATCCGGACGCGGCCCCGCGCGCGACACTGAGATCAGGGCTGTGGGCATGCCCATTGTCATGGGAAGCATTCCCGGAGTCATTGCTCTTGTCGGATGCAGCAACTATCCTAACGGCACCAAGGAAGCCTACGATATGGCCAAGGAGTTCGTGGACCGCGGCTACATAGTCGTAACCTCTGGATGCATGGCCATGGATATGTCCCTTTACACCGATGCCGATGGCAAGACCATCTGGGAGCAGTATCCCGGCGGCTTTGACGGCAGGAACATCTGCAACACCGGCTCATGCGTCTCCAACGCCAATATCGGCGATGCTGCCATCAAGGTGGCCACTATCTTCGCTCACAGAAATCACCGAGGCAATTTCGATGATATCGCCGACTACATCCTGAACAAGGTAGGCGCCTGCGGTGTCGCCTGGGGTGCATACTCTCAGAAGGCAGCCGCCATTGCAACCGGCTGCAACAGGCTGGGAATACCTGTGGTAGTTCAGCCACACTCCGTCATGTACCGCCGCTCCTTCATAGGCAGGACGGACAAGCCTGAGGACTGGATGGTCATCGATGCTCGCGACGGCAAGATGCAGCAGATTGAGCCCGCACCTGAGGCCATGCTGTATATCGCTGAGACCAAGGAAGAAGCCATGCTGGAGATGGCCAAGCTCTGCTTCAGACCTTCCGATAACAGTATCGGCAGATCGATCAAGCTGACCCACTACTGCGATATCTCCATGAAGTACTTCGGCAAATTGCCCGACGACTGGCACATTTTCGTTCGAGATGTCAAGGATCTGCCCTTGGCATACAAGGAGAACATGATGAAGACTCTCGAGTCGAAGTTTGGCTGGACGATCGATTGGAAGGCCAAGAAGATCCTTTCCGGACCGCTGCGGCCTGCTGATGTAAGCTTCGATCCGACCAACCTGCCGAGAAAGATCAGGACCAAGAAGTGAGGGCAAAGGAGGAGATAAAAATGGCAGCAGAAGTTAAGAAGGGCATTGACACCACCAAGAACGCCGTTCCCTTTGAGATGGCCCAGATTCCTGGGCCGGAGATGGCCAAGACCTACATGCCGAAGGTTCTCGGCGCTATTATCAAGAAGTCCAAGAGACCATTGCTCGTGGTTGGAGCAGAGCTCTTTGACGACCCCATCATGTTCGATAAGATGATCGAGATGGGCAAGATGGGCATACCCATTGCCGCCACGGCACATTCCGTGAAGGGCTTTGTGGACAGAGGCTACCTGGAGAACGTCTATCAGATCGGCCTGCATCCCTTGACCAATTTCCTGCGCTTCCCTGACTGGAAGGGCTTGGATGGCCAGGGCCAGTATGATGCCGTTATCTTTATGGGCATCTTCTACAAATTCGCCAACGCCATGTTCGCAACTCTCAAGAACTTCAACAGGGACATCAAGCGCATATCCATTGACCGCTACTATCACGTCAATGCGAATATGACCTTTGGCAACATGGCCTTCAACCCAGACGACTATCACGCCGCGGTGGATGAAGTAATCGCAGCGATGAAGAAATAAAGTTCATCTCATTTAACAGAAGAGGTGTATTAATGGCAGACATAAAGTTGGATATATCCCCTATGTTTGAGGGCGAAAGAATTAGAAAAGACGATCTATGGGTAGAGCTGGGCGGCCCCAAGGCAGACGGATTCGAGCTGTCCCTGGCCACACCTATGGACCAGATCACCGATGGAAAGGTAACTGTTATCGGTCCGGATCTTGGAGAGATGAAAGAAGGCACAACCATGGCCTTCGGCATGATCTTCAAGGTTGGCGGCGAGAAGATTGAGAAGGACCTGGAGTCCATCATCGAGAGGCGCAACCATGCCCTGCTGTCCTACATCAGCGGCCTCATGCACCTCAACCAGAGATATGATATCTGGATGAGAATCGGCAAGAGCCTCAAGAAGAAGGGTGTAACATCCTGGAAGGAGATCTTTACCCCCGTCATCGAGCTGTACAAGGCCGAGATGCCCTTCATCGAGAAGATGGAGATCACCATCGTCACCGATCCAGCCAAGGTAAAGGAAGAGCTGGCCAACGCCATGGCAGTCTACAAGACACGTGATGAGCGCGCCAAGGGACTGCACGATGAGGACGTCGATGTCTTCTACGGCTGCACACTGTGCCAGGCATTCGCTCCCACCAGCGCCTGCGTGGTTACCCCGGACAGGCCATCCCTGTGCGGAGCTATCACCTGGTTCGATGGACGCGCAGCTGCCAAGGTGGACCCAGAGGGCCCCCAGTTCCCCATACCCAAGGGAACCGCAGTTGACGCCGTTGCCGGCGAGTATGAAGCCATCAACGAGATGGCTGCGAAGCGTTCCGGCGGCGAGTACAGCAGGATGCTCCTCTACACGTTCTTCGATGCACCCCACACCTCTTGTGGCTGCTTCGAGACCATCGGCTTCTACATGCCCGAGGTTGACGGCATTGGTCTAGCCGACCGTGACTTCAGGGGCGCAACCCCCAACGGACTGCCCTTCTCTACCATGGCAGGTCAGACCGGCGGCGGCAAGCAGGTTGTAGGATTCCTGGGAATGGGTATTCTCTACTACTTCTCACCCAAGTTCCTCCAGGCCGACGGCGGCTGGAGAAGGATCGTCTGGATGTCCAAGGGTCTCAAGGAGAGAGTAAAGGCAGGCATCGATGAGGACATGATGGCCAAGATCGCCACTGAAGACGATGCCAAGGATATTACTGCTCTTAAGGCCTTCTTGCTCAAGGTCAACCACCCCGTTGTCGATGGTGTCGCCAGAAAGGTCGATGGCAAGAAGATCACCGAGGGCTGGAAGCTCGAGGATATTTCCGACGAGATCAAAGAGAAGGTCATGGCCTATATCGAGAAGACCGGCGGAGACATCAACATCGATACCGTTAAGTCCGAGCTTGCCTTGACCGAGGGCCAGTTCATGCAGGTCGTCGAGGCTCTGCAGGAAGACGGCGTACTTGAGTGAAGTGAATTTCAGAGTTAGAAAGAATAAAAGAGGGTGAAATCTATGCAGTTAAAACTCAAGAAGAAGGAAGCGGCCCCAGCCGCGGCTCCAGCAGCCGCGCCTGCAGCCGCAGGGGCAGCAGCACCAGCTTTCTCCATGTCCGGCAGCGCCGGCGGCATTAAGCTGATACTGAAGGATGCCAAGATCAGCATAGACAAGGTAGTACTCGCTAAGTAGAGTCTGCCTATCCCCTTTTTTGGGGAGCCGGGCGGATTTTACCAAGCGAGTCCTATCGTTTTAGTTCAAAGTGAGGGAGATATTATGCAGCTTAAGCTTAAAAAGAAAGAAGCAGCTCCAGCCGCAGCCGCACCTGCGGCAGCAGCAGGCGCAGCAGCTCCGGCTTTCGCTATGCCAGCAGCATCATCGGGTGGAATGACCATTGAGCTAAGAGGCGCATCCATCCATGTAGCGGAAGTTGTCATAAAACCGAAAAAATAAGGAAGGCTAGACCTTGGGGAAAGTAATAGCGGTAACCGGCAAGGGCGGCACCGGCAAGACAGCTGTGACCGCGATGCTTATCAGACACCTTGTAAAGAACTCTGAAAAAAAGTACCGAATACTTGCAATTGATGCGGATCCTGATGCCAATCTGGCAGATGCGCTGGGCGCAAAGGTCGGAAAGACCATTGGCGACATGAGGGAGTTCGTGCAGCAGTCCCGGTTCACAGCTTCACCGGATACTGACAAGCAAGCGCTTCTTGAGGCCAAACTCTTCGAGATTCTCTTGGAGGAGGAAGGCTATGATCTTCTTGTCATGGGCAAGCCGGAAGGATCTGGGTGTTACTGTTTTGTCAACAATCTTTTGCGCGCCGTTATGGATAAGACCACGGCCAGCTACGATCTAATCATCATTGACACGCCGGCGGGCCTGGAGCATTTCAGCAGGAAGACCATTCCCGACCTTGACGATCTTATCGTGGTGACGGATGAGTCCAGAAGAGGGCTTACCACAGGCGAGCGCATACGTGACACTGCTCGCGAGATCGAGCTGAAGTATCAAAATCTCTATGTGATCGTCAACAAGGTCACAGCGGGAAGCAAGGATAGGGTTCTGGAGAATGCTAAAGGCATCGGTCTCTCGGTTATCGGCACTATTCCCTATGATGAAAACTTAGCCAAAATCGATTTAGTGGGAGATCCAATAGTAGGCCTTCCCGATGAATCACCTGCAGTGCAAGAAATAACTCAGGTCGTCGGGAAATTGGGCCTGTGAGGGTGATTTGAATGGCAGAGAAGATCTCTTTATCTGACCTTAATAAGACATTAGCGGAAATGAATGTTCAATCCCTCGAGGGATTAAAGATCGAGGGTGATGTAGAGATAGAGATAGATGCAGGTGCAGGCGGCGTAGGCCCCCTCTTTGCATACTATTTCGGGCAAGAGGCAGCCAAGATTGCCATGCAGCTTATGAACTTCGCCAAGGCTGTAGGCTATCCCGTAGAGAATCTGCTCCAGCCGGTAGCAGTAGCTCAGGCTATTTCTCCTGCTCCTAAGGATCTGGCAGCAGCGGCAGCGGCAGTCCCGGCATTCAAGGTAGCATCTGCCTTGGCCAGCGCCAAGTTTGCCGTCGGAGTGGACAAGTCCTGGCGGAACCCCATCCAAGAGGTCACACTGGGCGCCACCAAAGCAGACGGTGGAAGCCGCGGTCATGTGGTCAAGCTGGGCGGCGAGAAGGCTATGCCTTTCTTCCCGGATGCAGCCATGCCTCATGCACCCAAGATCACCATGGACGTCTTCGACATGCCCATCGGCATGGCCAAGGCCGTCAAAATGCATTATGAGGATGTCATCAACTCTCCCGGTGAGTGGGCCAAGAAGGCTGTCAAGAAGTTCGGCGCCGACATGGTCACCGTTCACCTGATCAGCACTGATCCGCTCCTCAAGGACACCTCTGCTCAAGATGCAGTCAAGACCGTTGAAGAGGTATTGCAGGCTGTGGATGTGCCAATCTGTATCGGCGGATCCGGCAACCCCAATAAGGACCCAATTGTGCTCTCCAAGGCAGCAGAAGTAGCCCAGGGCGAGCGCGTTCTTATCGCCTCTGCCAACCTGAATATGGATTGGGAGAAGATCGGCAAGGCTTGTGTCGACAACGGACATGTGTGCCTGGCCTGGACTCAGCTCGAGATCAACTCTCAGAAGGAACTGAACAGGAAGCTCATGAAGGTCGCCGGCGTTCCCCGCGAGTCCATCGTTATGGACCCAACCACAGCAGCGCTCGCTTACGGCCTGGACTTCGCCTACTCCAACATGGAGAGAATTCGTCTCGGCGCTCTGAAGGGCGATGACGAGCTTACTTTCCCCATGTCCTCCGGCACCACCAACGCCTGGGGTGTCAGAGAGTCCTGGATGGTCCGCTCACCCAACAAGGACGACTCCGACTGGGGAGACCGCATGCTGAGAGGCCCAATCTGGGAGATTCTGACCGGATACTCTCTGGCCATGGCCGGTGTGGACATCTTCATGATGATGCACCCGACTGCGGTTGCCTATGTGCATGAGATCACTCAGTCCCTGATGGGAAGAATTGAGGCCAAGACGCCTGATACTGCTGCCTGGCTCAAGATGGGGGTGTGAGTAAAATGAAGGAAACTAGCCCGCTTAACCTTTACAAGCAGCTTCCACAGACTAACTGTAAGAAGTGCAAAGAGGAGACCTGCATGGCCTTTGCCGCCGGCCTGATTGCCAGGACCCGCAAGGTAGAGGAGTGCACTCCACTGGTAGATGAGAAGAAGTACGCCAAGAAGCTTGTGGCTCTGAAGAGCATCGTCGCTCCCGAGCTCAGAATGGTATACGTTGGCGTTGGCGAAAAGCAGGTCAAGGTTGGCGGCGAGGACGTCATGTTCCGCCACCAGATGACCTTCTTCAACAAGCCGCCATTTGCCTACGATGTTGCCGATAACATGGAAGAGGCCAAGCTGGTAGAACGTGTCAAGAAGATCTCTACCTGGCGCAAGTTCTACATCGGCAAGTGGCAGGGTGTAGAGATGATTGCCGTCCGTTCCGTGACCGACGACCCGGCCAAGTTCGCAGCCTGTGTCAAGACAGTCATGGCCAATTCGGACTTTCCGCTAATCCTCTGCTCCTTCAATCCCGCCGTTCTCAAGGCCGGACTTGAGGTCGCCGCCAAGGTGAATCCACTCATTTACGCCGCCAACAAGGACAACTGGAAGGAAGTCGCTCAGCTCGCCTTTGACTATAAGGTGCCCGTAACGCTGTCCGTGCCCTTCGATCTGGATGGCCTGAAGTCCATGGCCGTCACCTTTGCCGAAATGGGCCTTAACGATCTCGTCTTGGACCCCGGCACCGCACCAAACGGCAAATTGCTGCAACAGACATTGCTCAACTTCATCAACCTGAGAAGAGCGGCTGTTGAAGAAGCCCAGAGGGATATCGCCTATCCAGTCATGGTGCTGCCCATCAACGCCTGGCTGACTACCGACGATCCAGTTCGTGCTTCTTACTGGGAGTCCGTGCTTACTGCTGCCTTCGTCATTCGCGGCGGAGCCATCATGATCAAGCACTCGCTTGAGGCTCACAGCATGATGCCCGATATGCATCTGCGCTTCAACATCTACACCGATCCAAGGACACCCGTGCAGGTCAAGCCCGGCATCTACAAGGTCGGTAATCCAGGCGCTGAGTCTCCGGTCTTCCTGACCACGAACTTCGCCCTGACCTACTACACAGTAGAGTCGGATATCGCCTCCAACGGCATCGATGCCTACATCATCGCCATCAATACCGATGGAATTGGCGTACAGGCGTCTGTGGCCGGCGGTCAGTTGAGCCCGACCAAGATCCTGGATTCCTTCAACGAGGCTGCCTTCAACTGGGCAGGTCAGAAGTTCCCGGCAATGGTTCTGCCCGGAATGGCTGCCAAGTTCTCCGGTGAGCTGGAAGACCTCTTCGCAGGCAAGGCCAAGATTATGGTCGGCCCAGAAGACTCCGGACGCATCATCGGCTGGATGAAGGAATACTGGCCACCCAAGAAGTAAATCAGTTGACCCAGGAATGCAAAGTTATGTGCCCCGAGCGGGCACATAATCTTATTTTCTGAGAGCGCTTTTTCGAAACATAGTTGATTTCTATAGGGAGGAATCGATACTTATGCTAAATGCTAATAATATGGCTTTAGTCTTGCTCATCACGTTCTTCGCCCTGGCCTTCAATGCCTCTGCCCAGTGGTCTCCGGGCGGAGCAATGGTGTACATGGGGGATCTTAATCTTGCAGCATCATCTGTCTCCAGTGGAAAAGAGGTGCAAGCTCTGGGCGGATCTCCTGCTCAGGCGATAATGAACAACACCTCAATGAGCAACTCTTCGTCGAATAGCACCTCGATAAATACGACTTCAACGGAAGGTCTCAATGCCACCAACGCCAATGCCGTGCTTTCCCCGGCTGGATCGGAAAATGATCCGTTAGATCCAACTAATCCATCTCTTGCATCAGATTCTACTGGCAAAAAGGTTCTGGATCTATCCGGTTATTCCAGAGATCGTGTCAATAGGAACCTGGCCGGGTACACGAACATCATGTATCCCATCTCCGGATCGAGGGGGACCACAACCTCGACGTCGGGCGGGGGAGGATGTGGCGGAGGTTGTTCCTAATTTTAACTAACTGCTCGCCCAAATAATCTTGGTAAAATCAATTTTACAATTCAATGATGGCGATTTGTCCGCATCAGCGAAAGCAAATAGCTAACCCACAATTCGCCGCGCGCCATCGAAAGATTTGAGCCCGAGATGAGGGCCTTATAGTCAAACGGCGGCGGCGCACTCGCGCAGCAAGCATCGGGGCATGCAAGGCGCCGCCGCTGGTTTAGCTGAAATCGATAAGCTTTAATTGAGCATGGCTTTCCAGTTCATTTTTGATTCCTTGCTTATTGATATACTCTCGAACAATTTCCGATGTTACATCATCACCAACCGTGCCAACATACCCACCTTCGCTCCAAAAATGTCCACCCCAAAGCTGCTTCTTGATTTCAGGATATCGTTTAAAAATTTCCCTCGCGAGTATGCTTTTTATAATTTGCATAATTTTAGATGGCGAATATTTTAGTGGACCACCAACCAAAACATGCTGATGTCGAAAACAGATGGAACGATTATAGGTTGCATATACGGCATAGCCTCGCCGTTAGGATTTAGAGGCTAAGACAAAATAATAAATACTTGCACCAATAATTTAGTGCACCATTGTGGTGGTTGAAATGAATGCAACAAGGACATTAATGATTTTTATATTAGTTTTTGCATTAGTATCGTCGGTGAGCGCTACAAATGTAAGGGTTAAGGTCTATGAATTTGACAGGAATAATAATAAAATTCCTGTACAGGGGGCATCCATATCATTAGATAACGTGAAAAAGGGATCAACAGACACACAAGGAAGCCTGACCATCCAGATTTCACCTAACGGATCTCACAAAATATCGGCAAAAAAAATTAGAGGTTCAGATATTCTTTGCGGTTCTATCAGCGGTGTAAAGGTTGGAAACCCTAGATCAGGATATGCACCGGATATTAATATAAGAATAATAAAAGGTGGTGCATGCTAGTACACATGTGGCAAATAATGATAATTTTAGTTATTGCGACACTGTTTGCCACATGCAATGCAATTAGCCAAGAGGTGGTTTCGGCCAGAGCAGTCGAGACTGCAATCAGAAGTGGAGATATTGCTAATTTTGATAATTGCATCGTAATCGGAAATCTGGTTCTCAATGGAACGAAGATAGAAGAGGATGTGCACTTTAATAACACCACCTTCTCAAACGGAGCTAAATTTAATACAAGTTGCTTCAATGGCGGTGCCTATTTTAACAACTGTAAGTTTGGCGAAATTGCAGATTTCAGTTACTGTGATTTTAATAAATCTGCGTACTATAGCTGCGCCAATTTCAGCGAATCGGCAGACTTCAATAACGTCCACATCACCGGGATCGCTGACTTTACGGCCTGTGAGTTTAATAAGTACGCCAATTTCCAAAACTCTGAGTTCAACGGTCAATCTCACTTTTGGGACTCCAGATTCATCGGGCCAGTAGATTTCAGCGAATCCATGTTCGATGACGAAGCCGATTTTCAAAGCTCGACATTTGGTGAATCCGCCGGATTTATCCATTCGACATTCAATAAAAATGCGTACTTTGAGGCATCAAGTTTTCAAAAGTCAGTCGCTTTCACCGATTCCAGGTTTAATAAAGATGCGATCTTCTCGTACTCCTATTTTGGAGATCAAACAGATTTCAATTATGGCAAATTCAACGGCCTTACCAAATTCGGAAATGCCTATTTTAAAGGGAATATTAGCTTCTTTGAGTCTGATTTTAAAAATTTGGCTGATTTTACTGCTTCTGAGTTCAACGGATCATCGGACTTTAGTAACTCAAGATTTGACGAATGTTCCTACTTCAGTCTAACCAATTATCATGGACCAGTAGATTTCGGCCAAGGTTATTTCGGCAAAGAAGCTTATTTTCTTGATAGTATTTTTGATAATAATCTTAGTTTCATCAATAGACAATTTAGTAGGGATGCGGTATTTGAAGGCACGACAATCAAAGGCGTTCTTTTTTTAAAGAGGTCAAGTTACAATAAATTGTATATAAGGTGGTATAATATTAAAAAGCTCGATTACGATGATTCTGCATATTTATCTTTATTGGAGAATTTTAAGAAACTCGGCTACTATGAGGACTTTGATAGTTGTTATTACGAATACCGAATTGAGCATAGAAAACAGCCTTGGCCAGGGACCCGCCCATTTATGAAATATCTGGATACATTCCTGCAATATTCCTATGGATATGGCAAGAAGCCCCTGAATCCTTTGCTCTGGTCTTTATTGGTCATAACCATCTTTGGCCTTTTCTGGACATGGGTTGGACTAGGAAAACCAGAAGTCAATATGATCGTACGAGATGAATATAGCTTCGCAGACAATATTATTAAAAAACCATCGCGTTATTCTATTTTATGGAGCAAGGTTAATAGATTCTTGTACGCAATAAGCTTTAGCGCAACGATCTTTCTTTCCGGAACAAAGCTATTTATCGATCCGCCTGCCGTACCAGATGCTCTTTATCTGACTCCCTATCTGATAAAAAAGGTATTTGTTCTGGAGAGAATTCTCGGAGGTTTATTCTCGATCTTATTATTCATCACAATTAGCGGAACTGTGATGAGATGAATTATCCCTTCATGGGTGATGCGAGCTGCTGCGCCCAGAAGAAAGATTGCCGGGAGCGCGACGAGGCAGGAGACAATGCCACTCAACGTTAACTAAAGAGGAGCGTGCGGCATATGCACCGCCTCTTTAAAACTCCAATTTCTGAAATTCCTCCAGCTCTTTCGGCGTGAAGAAGGCAGATAATATTTTTATAAATATGCTTTCGTCATCGCAAGGTCTCTGATGGTTCGCGGCGGATTTTGCGGCATTTTTTTCGTTTTACAGGTGCGAGTTAATCAACAGCAGGCAATCATTGAAATAAGTGCAAGTTATACGCACTTATCTTCAAACCCGGACCAGAGCGTGCAGAAGGCGACAAGAGGCCCGGATAAGTTAGTTAGCGCCCTCTCGAAACTGCCTTTCCAGATGATCCTGTATCTCCTGCACTGCCTGGCGCAAAATCGTTTCGTTGTCGTACTCCTGCACCATTCTCTCCAGATCCGCGCGCGGCAGCTCCGATAGCCTCCTGACCTGACCCGCCATGTTGGGCACCGCCCTCAGAATATTGTCCACGATGCTCACCGTGGCCTTTCGGGCCGTGCGGGACAATGGATTGAGATCGATGGCGATGACCTTCTTTCCCATGTCCACCAGCGCCTCGCAGCGGTCGCCGTCCTCCAGGGGAATGAGGACCACATCGGCATCGTAAATCCCGCCCCTTGTCGCCAGCGCCCGGGCGTGGTCCAGACCGGGAACGGATGCATCAGGATTCTCTCCCAGCACCTCTTTTGCGCCTTTCTCCCGCAGGAGGTCGGCGATCTTCTTAACTCGCTCCTCGGAGCGGTGGAAGAGGTTGACCTCCAGAGGGATGCAAAGCGCCGTGGCCAGGGCTACCATCTCCTCTGCGACGAGCACGGCCACGTTGCCGTTTACGCTGAGCGCAGGCCGGCGCGCCAGGAGCAGCAGGGCCGCAGCCGCCTTCGTTGCCACCTCTGCCGAAGCTGTAGTCTTCTCGCCCAAAAGATAGTCAAAACATTCGCCTCTGCCCTGGGCAATGAGCCCCTGGCTGCTGGTGTAACCGCTCTTCACTCCCTGGGCTACGCGCTCGCGTGCCACCAAAGAAGCATACCTGGGATGAGACGCTGGAATATCAGTCAAGATTGGCACCTCTTTGTGAGATAGTAGTAGTATGAACCTCGCCGAAGCCCCGGAGGGCCGTGGCCCCCCCAAAGGCGAAGACTGCGTCGCCCAGCATGATCATGCCGGCCATGCCGCCCGCCGCCTCCACTGCCTCGATGGCCTGCAAGGCCCAATCGCTGGCCAGGCCACAGGTCACAGTGAAGCGGCGGGAGAGCTGCAGGAAATTTGTGAATGTGGGCCTCTTCAATAGCTCCTTCAAGGCCGCCTCGCCCGCTGCGTTGACCGAGGCCATTACCCGTTCGTCGGAGAGAACCTGGCTAGTGGAGATGGGGCCTCGCACCACATAGCTGATGGGCAGGGGCGGAACTGGTATGTGATCGATTCTCCCTGTACCGGGCGCGCCCGGCTCCAGTCGCACTACCAGGCCGCCGGCATTCTGGGCGATGACGTCTCCCAGACCAGTTCGATGCATGACCTCTGCCTCGTGGGCTACGGCTGCGACCCCGTGCGCCGTGAGGCCCAGATCAAAAAATGAGTTAAGGGCATAGGCACAGCCCAGGGCCCCTGCCCCGCTGGCTCCGAAGCCCGCCCCAAAAGGCATCTGCAGCTCTGTCTTCACCCGCACCGGCCCCTTGGCCAGTTTTTCCACCACATACCTGGAAACGGGAGCCTCAGAGAGGACACCGTTGAGAAAGATTTCCGTCTCCTGGATATCAGGAGCGGATTCTACGATAGTAGTAGCACCCAGGGAAAGACACAGGCCGCAGCCAACGGAGCCTGCGAGGCGCGGCTCCTCGCGGCGGTGGGCGGCAAAAAAGCCGGTAATGTGAGAGGGCACAAAGGCCTGAGCGCACTTGGTGCAGCCGCTCATAAAATCTCCACCAGGGCATCTATAATCATCTTTGCAATCAGGCCCTTTTTGCCCTCCGCCACTTTGCGCGAAACCAGGCGGTCTATTATTAGGACACGATTGTCATCCGTGCCCATGCCGCCCCGGGCGACATCGTTGGCCACCACCAGATCCAACCCAGCGCCCTGCATGGATTTCTTTGCCCGAAGTACAAGCTCTTCGTCTGTCACACCCGTCTCGGCTTTGAAGCCCACAATCTTCAGATGGGGATAGGCCTCACGCACCGTCTTGATGATCTTTTGGGTGGGCAAAAGATGCAGCACCAGATCCTGGCCGGACTTGATCTTATCCGCGCTTGCGTCCAGCGTGTAGTCGGCCACGGCAGCGGCGCTGATCAGGGCGTCGCAGCCCCTCTCCAGCTCAGCGAGAACTGCGTTCAGCATCTCCCTGGCGCTCTCGGCGTAGACCTGGCGAACAGGGATGTCCTGCATGAAGCGGTGCACCAGCGTCACCTCTGCGCCGCGCCGGCGCGCCTCCAGTGCCAGGGCCATGCCGGTCTTGCCCGAGGCGCGGTTGGTGAGGATGCGGATGGGATCGACTGTCTCGGCATTCGAGCCGCTGGTGATGACGATCCTTTTGCCGGCCAGGTCTGCCGGCCCCAGCAGCCTTTCCACCTCTCGCACCACGGTCAGGTTGTCGGCGATCTTGGCCTTGCCCTCTTCCAGGCGTGGATCGATGAGTGTCACGCCCATGCCCTGCAGCGTCTGCAAATTGCGCAGCACTGCCGGGTGGCGGTACATGGCTTCATGCATGGCAGGAACAACGGCGACGAGCTTTCCGCTGCCCAAAGCCGTGGTGGCGAACGTGGTCACGGGCGTGTCGTCGATGCCGCAAGCCATTTTGCCGATGGTGTTGGCAGTGGCAGGCGCGATGAGCAGAAGGTCCGCCAGACCGCCCACGCCGCAAAACTGCACATGCTCCACCTGGCCGGTTATCTCCGTAATCACGGCATGGTTAGTGGCGTACTGCAGAGCGTAGGGATGCAGGATCTGCAGGGCGGCGCTGCTTGCAACAGTGTGCACCTCTGCGCCGCGCCGGATCAGATCGCGAATGAGGTCCACCACCCGCACGGCGGCGATGCTGCCTGTAACTCCTACTACTATCGTCTTTTTGGAAAGCGTATCGCTTACTGAGCCTGTTATGTCGGAGGGCATGATGGTCTTGCAGATCTATAGAGCTACTAAATGATGGCTCTTTCCCCACCCGCCCGTGGGCCACGGGCGCACGCACCTGTGAGCGTGCAGGCACAAACCTTATTTAACAATTCAATTGAGGATCTATGCCGTGCCGGGGTGGCCTAGCTGGTTAGGGCGCGAGACTCATAGGGTAATACGATTAACGCGCGCTTCCTGAGGTATCTCGAAGTCGCGGGCTCGAATCCCGCCCCCGGCATCTTCTTACAGGTAAGATTTAAATGCATTTTTCGGGCCGACCTGATATAGTGCGGGAGATCGGACTGGAGATAGACGACTCAAAACCCTTTGCTGAAAAAGTAAGCAGGATTCAACCCCCCTTATGTTCAAGCTCCTTATGATCAGGGTGTGCGGTGGGATCGTTGTCACATTGGTCATTAATGCATTCATCCGAAAGGCACGGCGCTCCGCCACAACACACATACCCTGGAGGAGGACATTGCAAGTCGCCGCATACTCCCTGCGGACAATCCTTCACAGGCCCCAGATCTTTATCCTTGCCCTCCTCCTTTTTATCTGGCCCCGTGTTATCAGAACCCTTTTTATCATGCTTGGTCAATGCAACTCTGCTCAACAACAGTGGGCTGTCGTCAATTACCAGATTGACACTACCAAATTTTTCAGGAATAGCGGGATCAACCTCACTGGCATGATCCTGTAACCACCCTGATTGAAATGAATAATTCTTGAGTCGTTTGGCCTTGTATGTCAGCGTCTTAGTAATATTGTTATATTGTGGGTTCGTCAGTTCCACTACCATCATGTCGGATGTCTCATTTTCATCAGGGAGTATTATTGCAGCATTAGGTGGATTATTGATTCCAAAGTTAAATCCTTTGAGGAACTTATCTATCGGTGCTAATCCGACATCCCGTGCAGGACGATCTGCGAAGAATACGGTATAAGGAACTACATCGTTCATGGTCAGGGTGTAGTTGCCTGAGCTGTCATTTACAAAACTGCCGCTAGATCCTTCTTGAAGAAATATAAACTTAGTCTGATTTTCCATCTTGTCAGCACTCAATGCGACCCCAGCTAGCGCAAGGATACAAAATGTGCATATCAACCATTTCATGTTTTCATCTCCTTCCGTCTCCTGTATTTATGGTACTGTGGTAGCATGCCTCGTCTGCTGTAAATTCGCAGTGGCCCTATATCCTGATTACTCACTCCTCCGAGGATAAATACCTATTACCAGTTATCCAATCCTTATTGATGTATTACCCTTAATTATAATGGGCAGTCGCGCAGATCAAGATTGCCAATCCTGCTGCACCCGAACAGTCCGGTCACAATCCAGGACAACGTGGTAGCAATCCTGGGCAATATCTTATCCGTCTGTCAATGAGGAATGTGACGCTACCAACCGTATCAATTGGCAACGATCAGATTTGAATATCTAACCAGCTCAAGAAATAATATTCATCTGCGATCATAATTAGAATGCCATGTGGCTCAGCTCACCCAAAGCATAAGCCAGTTATCATTGAAGCCCGGCGAAGAGAAGACAAAGAAAAAGTGATGGTGGCAATTCTGGAAGTGATCGGAATTTAATTTTTCGAAAATCGCTCCGAGAGATTTAACCGCGGGAGGAAAAGGTTTCCAATATCCTGGTATGAAATACCCTCGCAAACTTGATGCACATATAAATAATCGGTGTTAAACTTTAGGTTGACTTATAGGAAGCCTCTTATGAAAAAAACTATATATCCTTAAAAAATAATGCCATCTGCATGATGGTACATTTCGGAAACCCGGCAAAAGTCCATACAAGTATACAATTCAGCTCTTGAATCGAATCAAATTGTATAAGAACAAAAGAAGGCCGATGATAATGGACAACAATATTGCAGCAGTCCGACTAGCACTTACCGTTGTTCTGTCTGTGACCCTGATTTGCCTTGAATTGGACTTGGCATGTTCGCTGGAAAATAAAGTCGGGCCCGCAGATATTTTGTCAAAGCAAGAAGCTTTGCAGAATGCACCGACCTTTGTCACCCCCTTAGCCGTCAATGCCTCGGATAGCATTGCATATGTCTTTTCAGATATGGGCGATTATATATTGGACAATAATTCTGTGTTAGGCTATAATGGGTCGGAAATCTTGGGAACTGTTCTGGCCCGCCATGGAAATTTCACGGATTCTGAGGCATCAACAAATATTACCGCAGCCTACTTGAGCAAATATCTGGCGGGAAATGTCCCTCTAAACCGCAATTTGTATGTGATTTACGACAACGGCAAAACTCTAAGCTATTACCAGCTTGCCAATTATTCTTTCGAAGAAAGGCTGTTGCTGATCTATTTGCTATTCGACTATCTTAGCAAAAAAGAGGATAATAAAAACTCCCGATTACTAATTTCTATATTAATTAATGCCAGTAATAGTTCGACCTTAAATGGTACCCAATCTGGGTGGCAGAGCATGCTGTATTTTATAAATAATGTCAACGAGAGTTCAAAAGATCCTGCCATCCTACTTAGCGCGTTTTGCGAGAAATTAGGAATAGATGCGAGAATTATTGCTGGATATGGTGTGACGAGCAAAGTTGAAAATATTTCCTCGAATCTCTCTTCAGATAACTTGCATTTGTATGCCGAGGCATACCTGGGAACGCATAATTCCCAAGAAAGAAATGATGTTTTGGTGGCTGTGGACCAAATCAAAAAAAGATATAATGTAAGCGATGTCTACAGTCATATCAATCTCAGCACAAATGATGTCTGGCTGAACCTTGATGTGGCATCGCCATATCCTGGTGGGCCATTCAATGCCTCGCCAAAACAAATGCAGGTTTACATAAGCAGCCTTGATAACCAATCCAACAAATCGATCAATGAAACAAGCATCAAAGCAAATGAAACGCCATCGAACGTAGTTGATTTTGTGCCTTCAATTGTGAATGAGAATGTGACTGCGTCATTGGATGTATTCAATAGCACAGATCTCGTCGGTTACAAGAATTTAAAGGATTTTATAGAACCTGAAACCAAACTCAACAAGAATTACATGATCCGTCCATCCAGTTCAATCGAATCTTTTCAAAAAAGCATGTATTCCGCGAATTACGGAGAGACTCTTGATGGGCAGATTGAGTCTATTGTTAGAGATGATTTTAGCAAACGTGCCAATATTATAGATGAAGTAGATATCTCTCCCTCTAAATTAAATATTGGCAATAAGTTAGAAATATCCAGATCAATTCCATCTAACCCTCCAGAGAGTGATTCAAAGGTAACCGAGGATACCAATGTCCCTTCAAAATCAAATTCGCCTAAACCTCCCGAGAGTAAATCTATGATACCATCACACCATTCAGAAAACGATAACGATGATAGGTATAAGATCGCGTACGAGATGGCCGGCAATGAGCATCCCGTTGAAGCAGCTACTGAAGCGGAAGCGGCGACGGAAGAGAAGACAACTGAAAACGCAACTGCTGCGGAAGCGATGGGTGGTGGTAAAGATTCGAACGTAATAATATATTATATTTTAAAATTGATGGGCCTGATAGCGGGCGGATTCATCGTCATAATTGCAACTGGGTATAGGGGAAGAGAGCCCCCAATGGATGACGATGATTTCGATGATATCGTTTCGTTTAAGAGAAACATAGACAACAAGCGATCTGGTAAATAAGCGGTGCATGTAAATGGGAATTGCTGATATTCCAACCAGCTTTGGTCCCTCTTTTATCATCAGGACATTCATTCCTGGGTTCATAGCTTCATTGATCTATTATATTCCATTTTATAGTTTATATCATAACTTAATCCAAAATAAATATACCTACCCGGATTGTTTTCAAGAAATCATCAATATGTTAAATACAAATAATTCTTCATTTACAGATATAATCCTGGTGTTTGCAATTTTGGGGATACTATTGGGGATTATGCTCAGCGAGCTTGACGTGCAGATCTATCAGTTCTTTGAAAGCCTGCGCTTCTGGCCGGAGCCTGTCTGGAATTGGCGATACAGGGCGGTTCTCGATGAGTTTAACGAGATCGACAGGGGTCTTTACCAGGTAAAACTGCGTAAAAAAGAGATTCATGAGATGGAGGAAAACTCCTGCGATGAGATGGAACTTCGAGAGCTATTATGCAAGGAGTCCGAGCTATCTGCAAAAGCAAGGGAATACCCCTATAATCCGAATATGGGGACATTCTGCAAGAGATACCCTGATGCGGCTACCAGGTTTGGAAATATAATTGCTGAATATGAACAATATTCTGAGATTCAATACGGCATGCATATGCTGGTCTTCTGGCAACATCTATGGCTAATTCTGCCTTCCGAGATAAAAGAGGATTTAGACCTCAGGGGTGCTAAGGTGGATTTCCTGGTCTATCTCTCGTTCATTTTTCTGGTCTATGCATTTGTAGGCAGTGCCGCGTTTCATTTCTGCGGTTTTACTCTGGAGGCTATTGTCTGCTCGATTTGTTCTCTAATATTAGCCTACTTATTTTATTCAACATCGATTTCGTCAGTTAAAGACTATGGACGACATGTAAAGGCAGTATTTGACCTCTACAGATTTGATCTGGCAAGCAAAATGGAGGTGCCCATACCTTCAAAGTATCTGATTCCCGACGAGGATGAGATGGAAAGCTGGCGCAAATTAAGAAAGTACTTATTAGATTATAAAAAATAAATATAAAACAGGAAAGCCCGCATCACGAAAGGATACACCCTAAAAAGTACCCGAGAATTGCGCCACCATTTAGAAAAGGAAGACCTGCATGCATTCGATCAGATAATGCAGTCATCAGAATAATAAATCCAAGATAGGTTCCGAGCATCGCGCCCAGCATGGGAAGGGGTCCCACATTATTATGATAAACAGATACGACAAGCATTGTGGGAATTATGGCATCTCCCAGCCCTAAAAAGAATGGCGGGGTCATTTTGCCATCATCAGATTGGGCCGAATCATTATGTCTTCCAGGGCTGTGACTCTTACTCCTGGGCAGAACAAAGATCAATGGTGCCTTTATCCTGATCATCGCCTGGGCCAAATATTCCATATGCCTTGTTTTATATACAGAGATAATATCATAAATGGCCATGATTATCAGCAAAAAAATTGCCGTATATATGTTCATATTGATGCCGTATATGGTGCTGATTCCTGCGCAAATCATGATGCAGATTAGATCTATGACATACCATCGAGGATACATCTTCATCAGCAATAATAATGCAAATGTGGAGATGAGGGCAATGAGTGGAGTGTTGGCCGTTTCGGGCAAATAGTTTATTTCAGGCAAGTAAATCATTAGCACATAATCAATGCAAATCCCCATTGATAGCAGAATAAGACCATTTAGCAGCCAAGGATTTTTTAGCTTGGCTGCCAGAATAAGAAGCGCTGTATAGGCCATAATGACAATCATAAATATAATAATATCATTCGAGATTTCTGTTGATGATGTACTTTCAGAAATCGGCGGTGGGACATCGCCACGTTCAAAGCTTTCTTTTATTGGTTGCGTTATAGCAATAGCTATTAGCTGTACCGCTATTAGGATGACCAGCATCATCAGAACTGGTCCTCTGATCTGCCTGTATTGGAACATATTAATACTATCATTTGCTGTTTTACTGAATAAATGTCTTAGCAATGATCGGCCTAAGTATGGCTTACTCTTCTATAAATAAATGATACATACATAAATACCTACCGCATGAGTGCATATTCAACCCTGGCGGCATTCTCTCTAAATATCGCCTAGGATTCTTTCATCCTTGGTGGCAATAACGCAAGGATTAAATTCATATGATTATGGCAAGATTATATACATGTATAGCCATTGGTTAACAATTGTAATCAATCGAATGATTCGCTAATTTGAGGGTCCAACGCAAATGAAATCGCCATGTGAACAGATCGTATGGGATATCCTGCCCAGCATCAGGGCGGCAATCGCCGAAGAGCTGATTAAGAGAGGAATATCCCAAAAAGAGGTCTCCAGGATGCTGGGCATTACGCCTCCGGCTGTGTCCCAGTACGTCTCCAAGAAAAGAGGCTACAATATCGAATTTAGAGAAGACATCCGCCAGTCCATAGGAGCGCTTGCCGACGACCTGATCGAGGAAAGGGTAAAAGGCAATGAACTCGTGCCCAGGATCTGCCAGATCTGCCGAATGCTGCAAGATGATGATGCAGCGTGCATCTCCACCAAATGCAAGGGACTGTGAAATGAATCAGGCCGATAAGCTGGAAGACCTGAAAAAGAGGATTGCAGAGAAAGGAAATCTCCTGGTGGCCTACTCCGGCGGCGTGGACAGCAGCCTTTTGGCCAGGGTGGCACATGATGCTCTGGGCGGCAATGCTCTGGCCGTGATCCTGGACAGCATTGTCATGCCCAGAAGCGAGCTATTGAGTGCAAAGGAGCAAGCAAGATCCCTGGGGCTCAATTACCGAGTAGCAGAATTTCCCATCCTGAAAGATGAGCAATTTTGCACTAATCCGGTCACGCGCTGCTACATCTGCAAGAAAAGGTCTGCCGCGGTTTTAAAGAGCATCGCCAGAGAGGAAGGCATAGGCTGCATCGCTGATGGTGTCAACCTCTCCGATTTCCGGGACTATCGGCCCGGAATTGCCGCCTGTGATGAAGAAGGAATCTGGCACCCTTTTGTGGATGCGGCTATAACCAAAGAGGATATTCGCGCCCTGGCTCGTAACCTGGGCCTGGCCCTCTGGAACAAACCTTCAGCGGCCTGCCTCGCCTCCCGAATACCTTATGGCCAGCCGATCACGTCGGAGAGCTTGAGAATGGTGGAAGAGGCGGAAGAATACCTGAAGAGCCTGGGCTTTTTGCAGCTTCGGGTGAGATTCCACAGACGCCTGGCCCGAATTGAGCTGTTAAAACAGGATATGGCCAGGGGCCTGAATTGTCGCGATGAGATCGCCAGGACGCTCAAAGCCATTGGGTTTGACTATGTCGCCCTGGATCTGCAGGGCTTTCGCAGCGGGAGCATGGACGAGGGTCTCATCAAAGAGGTCTTATGAAAGAGGTTCTATGGACATTCAGGAGATAAGAGCGGATTTTCCCTTGCTCAAGGATGTCATCTATCTGGACAGCGCCTCCACCAGCCTAACTCCCCAACCGGTTTTAGAGGCGGTCCTGGATTATTACCATAGCTACAAGGCCAATGTGGGCCGGGGCGTTTACCGCATGGCGCAGCTCGCCGACCAGCGCTTTCGGGACGCTCATCGAAAAACGGCTGAGTTCATAGGCGCGTCCGGAAAGGAAGGCATGACGATCTTCACCAGGAACACCACCGAGTCCATCAATATCGTCGCTCGCGGCCTTCGGTGGAAGAAGGGGGAGCGCATCGTCACTACCCTTCAGGAGCATCACTCCAATCTTTTACCCTGGATGAGACTGAGAGAGAAAGGCGTAGAGCTAAAGATCATAAAGCCGGACCAAACGGGAATGATCGATCCGGCAGAATATGAAAAAGCGATAACCAAAGGCACCCGGCTGGTGGCTGTAAGCCAGCTCTCCAATGCCCTGGGAACGGTCCTTCCTGTAAAGGAGATCAGCAAGATCTGCCGGGAGCGGGGCGCAGCATTGCTGGTGGACGGCGCCCAGTCCGTGCCTCACATGCCCATTGACGTTGATGATATCGATTGCGATTTCCTCTGCTTTTCCGGGCACAAGATGCTCGCGCCCTTGGGCAGCGGCGTTCTCTGGATCAGGAAGGAAGGGGAGATCGAGCCGCTCCTGGTGGGCGGAGGCATGGTACAGGATGTAGGCGAAGACGGGTATGATATCAAGAAGGGCTATGAGGGCTTTGAAGCCGGCACGCCCGACATCTCGGCAGGCATTGGCCTAGGCGCTGCCGTGGACTACCTCACCCGGGTGGGCGTTGAGAATATCCACCATCATGAGCAATCGCTTACCAAAAAACTGCTGGAAGGCTTGCAGGAGATAGAAGGAGTAAAGGTCTATGGCCCGGGCACCGGCTCAGGTCGGCAGGCGCGAGGCGGCGTGGTATCCTTTGCAGTGGAAGGCCTCTTGCCTCACGAGGTGGCCCTCATGCTTGATCAGGCCTCGAATATATGCGTTCGTTCCGGCCATCACTGCTGTATTCCCTTAATGAAGCATCTTGGGCTAAAATACGGCACCGTGCGCGCCTCGCTTTACCTTTATAACACCGAAGAAGAGATTGAAAAGCTGCTGGCAACGCTGGAACAGATAGCCAGGATGGCATAGCCGGGGGAACAGCGAGGAATGATCAAAGAGTACAAGTGTCTAAGGCTGGATGGCGGCAATGCCGGGGAAGCGATCTGCCAGGTGGTGGAAGAGGTGCCGCTCTCCATCTTCATCAACGGCCGGCATTTCGTAACCGCCATGACCAGCCCCCATATGAGAAAGGAGTTTGTTTACGGCCACCTTTTTGCCGAGAGAATTATTTGCGGACCGCAAGAGATCGAGTCTCTGGAGATCGAGGGCAATGTGGCTCGCGCCATTGTTGCCCATCCCATGCGGGCGATCGTCCCCCGTCGGCCCATCGTGAGCGGTTGCGGCGGAATTGCTTCCTTTCTGGATGAGTCCAAGCTTCCTGAGATCAACTCGAATCTGAGAATAGACAGAATGCAGGCCCAGGAGGCCATGGGGGCCATCTCGCTCTCCGAGACGCACATAGCCACGGGGGGGGTGCATTCCGTTGGCCTCTTTGCAGAAGACGGGCCAATCTGCATCATCGAGGACATAGGCAGGCACAATGCCCTGGACAAAGCCATCGGCTATGCGCTACTCCAGAGGCAATATTTCGATTTCGGCCAAACCTTTGTGGCCTGCACAGGCCGGGTATCTTCCGACATGGCACTCAAGTGCTCAGTGGCCGGCATTCCCATCATTGTCTCGCGGGGAGCCACTACCAGCCTGGCCATCTCCATCGCCGAGAGGACGAATCTATGCATCATCGGTTTTCTGCGGGGAAAGAGGCTCTCCGTTTATACCTGCCGGGAGAGATTTGCCATTGACTGAAGGCGCCTTTCGTGGGAATATTTGCGATGCGCCTCACCACAAAGGCACAAAGACACAAAGAACGACCATGCAAGCCAAATGGTTGCGGGCGTCGGCATGATCTGCACCAAATGCAGTGAGAGGGCCATTGTCTCCCAGCGTTACTCCGGCCAACACCTCTGCCGGGACCACTTCGTCCAGGATTTTGAGAGAAGAGTGGCAGAGACTTTGCAGAAAAATAACATGGTCAGGGACGGCGAGCGCATCGCTGTGGCCGTGAGCGGGGGGAAAGACAGCACCGCTCTGCTCTTTTGCCTGCGGCGGATTTTGGCAAAAAGGGATGTGGAGCTGGTAGCCGTCACCGTGGACGAGGGCATCGCCGGCTATCGGGATGACACCATCGAGGCGGCGAAAGCTATTGCACAGAAGCTCGGAATTGAGCAGCATATCGTCTCCTTCCGGGAAGAGTATGGCTACGAGCTGGATGAGATGGTGCCGGGCAAGAAGGTTGCGCCCTGCACCTATTGCGGTGTCTTTCGCAAGAACGCCCTCAACCGGGCTGCCAAACGCCTGGGGGCTGATAAAGTCGCCACCGGCCATAACCTTGACGATGAAGCACAGACCATTGTGATGAATTATCTCAAAGGCGACATTGAGAGGCTGATGCGTTTTCGGCCCTGGCGAGCCCGGAAGGGGCTGGTGCCTCGCATCAAGCCGCTGCGAGAGATGCCGGAAAAGGAGATCGCCCTTTACTGCATGGTAAACGAAGTCTTCACAGAGTCACGGGAGTGCCCCTATGCTCAGCTTTCTCTACGTGCAGATGTAAGAGACATGCTCAATAGCCTGGAGAGCCGGTTTCCCGGCACCAAGCAGTCCACTGTGCAGGGATTTGAAAAGATCGCGGCGAAGGCGCAGGGCAGCTATGCCCAGATAGACCTGGCAGCATGTCGGCAGTGCGACGAGCCCTGCGTCAAGGAACTGTGCAAAGCCTGCGAGCTGCTCGGGATCTTAAGGTCAGGATTAGGCAATCGAGACAATTGCATATGATTCAGATTTAGAGAATACACTTGAAGATTCGTGTCGAATTTGCCCCAGGCCTCGCTAATACACCGTTACCTTCTTCACACCCTCAATCTCCGTGAGCAGGCGCACCAGGTCGCCGGGAATTTTGCCTTCCGTGATGAGGGTCAGCTTGGGGCTTTCCACAAAATATGGATCGTCGGATACGGCCTGGCGGATGGATAGGCCGCTATTGGCCACGGCGCTGGCCACATTACCCAAGAGGCCGGTCTTGGCAGCATTGATGGGAGTAATCTCTATCACACCCAGGCCCAAAATGGGGGCCACGTCACCCAGGAAGGTCATGGAGCGCACATTCTTGAAGACCTTCCATAATTTTTCATCATCGCGAATGGCCTGCGCCGTGGTGTCCACCACGCGCCGGTCCACATCCAGCTCCTTGGCGATCTGGGCGTGAGGAATCTCTATCCCGCCCGAGACAACGCGAGAGGCATCGTTGATCTGAAAGCCCCTCTGCAAAATGAGACGAATGACCTTCTCCTGAGCCGGGAATCTCCGAAACTTATCTAAAATCTCCTGCCACATGGTAAGTCCTTTTCTCTAATTTAGGAGAACATCTCTCTGGGAGGCTGGCGATACTCCTTTCTGGCCTTGGGAATGGTCTCTTCCAGATGCCGTTGTGTGATATTGCACTCATCCATGATGGCATGGTGCAGCGCAGCCTTGAGCACCTTCTCCACCAGATCGCGTCCTGAGAAGCCCTCGGTCTGGCGAGCAATCTCGCTCAGAGACACGTTTTCCATCGCCAGCGGCATAGTGGCGGCATTCTTCTCCAAGAGAAGCAGGCGCTCCTCCCGGTTAGGA
The DNA here is from genome assembly GCA_963682135.1 of Methanothrix sp. Lineage (GTDB taxonomy): Archaea > Halobacteriota > Methanosarcinia > Methanotrichales > Methanotrichaceae > Methanothrix. Next base: position 2,052,403 of record OY821645.1, on the reverse strand, counting down.
AGCCGAAACTCAATCTCCTCCTCGAAACGCGACCGCACCGATGCATCCAGAACCTCGATCTGGTTGGTGGCCGCGATGGTGCAAATTCCCTTTCGATTGGAGATGCCGTCCATCTCTGTCAGGAGAGAGTTGACGATCTCCGAGACATCGCCTCTCAAATCCTGATATCTTCGGTCGAGGGCAATAGCATCCAGCTCATCGATGAATATGATACACGGCGCGCTTTCCGCGGCTTTTTCATAGAGACTGTGAATCTGCCTGGCCCCTTCACCCACAAATTCACCGATCAGGCTGGTGGACTTGACCGCCAGCATCGGCACCCCCGTCTTGGCGGAGAGCGCTTTTGCGATCATGGTCTTTCCGGTACCTGAGACTCCGTAAAACAGAATGTTGCGCGGTGCCCACCGCCCAAATTTCTCAGGATCTGCCAGGAATTTCTCTACAATCTTGACCTTGCGCTTAGCCGTCTCCTGGCCGATAACATCATCAAAGCTTACATCGTACACTACAGTATTCTTGGGCTCCGCCTTGGCCTCCACCTTAATGGTAGTCTGTGAGCCCATCACCGAATATTTGGGGTAGACTTTAACCACCTGGAAGGCAAAGTCCGGATAAAGCCTGCTATCGAATAGATAGCTCCCCGAGAGCAGTTTCTCTCCATACCACTGTTCTTGAGCATAAAGCTCGAATAGCTTGGGGTCAGAGACGACAGGATGCTCCTGAAATATGCTCTTCAGTGGGTAGCCCGCCGGTCGCAAGAGCACAAATCTTGCACCGATTGCTTTTCGCTTCTCCAGTTTCGCCCCCTGTGCCTTGCTTTGGCTCTTTTGGATAGATCGCACGATATAAATCTTGCCGGTATTGATAGTTAAATGTATTGGCCTTTCCCCTCGGGTCCGACAGTAATTAATATTACCTCTTCCAAGGGGAAAGCAAAGAATATGCAGTAGGAGGATCTTCATGGCAGGTGGAAATGGGCTGGCAATCGGTTTGATGGTTATCGGGTTCGTAATACTATTCTTAGTGCCTCTCGCCTTCTTGACTAGCTTGTTCAACGTCTAAGGGCGCCGCTAGGCATTTTTTATTTTTCATTCAGTCTCGAATAGCATTGGCTATTAATATTGATCAGCCTGAGAATTTATAACGGGCGTTTCTTTGCAGAAATAAATGACATACGGCTTGTTGTCCCGATAAACGGCAATCCTACATTAGATCTTACTTAAAGAAAAAACAATAAATCTTTATAGACGCGGCCCTTTACATAAATGCTGAAAACAAAACTGCGTCGCCAGGATATAGGCAATTCGAGGTAGAGTTGAGAGGAAAAGTCCTTCTGATATTAATGCTCCTGATTCTATTCGCCCCAGCCTGCCAGGCATCTGAGGAGAATGATCTGTGGCTGCTCCTATCCAGCTATGAGGATATCGGCATCACAATGAAAGATTTAGCATTCTTTCTTGCAACACATGGTTATGACGCACAACCTGCACCGGATCAATCCTATGTCACCGTCAAGCTAAAGGTCGGCAAAGAGGTTTATCTCACACCTAACGGCGCATCGCCAAGACTTGCAGATCTGTGGATGACTCCCCCCACCGCCAAGACCGGACCGGTCCAGGTGATATCAAGCGACGCCATCAGAATCAACGCTACTTACAGCATGACTGATAATGCCGAATTTATCAAGAAAATCAGTAGATACACCATGTTTCCCGTGACGCCTCTGGGAATGTGCTATGACGGTTCCCAAAAGCTGGATGGCACTTACAGGGATTTTGGATGCAAAGTTATATTCCTGTATAATCCCAGCGGATTTGACTCCCAGGGCCATATCTGGGTAGCTGTAGAGGATAAAGACCATCCAAATGCCTGGCTTGCAGTCGATAGCTACTACGGAGTAATGAAGGATCCCGAGTACTACTCCGCACCCTACAGCTTCGATGAATTTCAATACCTAGATGCGATCAATCCTCAATGGAGGCTCGCGTGAACTACCGCGTCCTGAAGGGCGCGGCTTCCCACTTCATCGCCAATACTTGCATCACTGTTATGTGATGTAGCGGTTTTAGTTCTATGGGCGCTACGGGCTGTTCCATCCCTGTGAGGAGTATGTTCCTGGGACCCACTTTTATCAGCTTTCGACCAGCGCTTTGAGCCTCGTACGAAAGCATGAATATGAACTTTGACCAGGATGCGTCATGAATGCTGCGATGCATACCGTTATTATGGCCGTTCTCTTTAGCATCATTCAGATCTTCGAGAAGCCGATTATAGAGCCACCTGCAAGCATCCAAATGATCATCATACGTTTGGATGAAGCAAATCTAACCGGCACCCTGCTATATTCCGCAAACCTCATGAATGCCCGCATGAGGGGTGCATTGCTGGATGGTGCTAATCTGATTGCGGCACGTTTAAGCTGGACAGATATGAAAAAATGTAAAATGTACGGCAGCCTGCTCTCCCGAACAGAGCTCTATCGCGCAGACCTTAGCGGTTCCGACCTGAGCGGTTCGGATTTCACCAGGGCCTACATGATGAGGTCGAACTTAAGTGGAACTAGAATGGATAAAGCTGATTTGGCTTATGCTGATCTGACGAGGGTCTTGCTGGAGTTCACAGAGATATTGGGAACAAATGCGATCAATTCACTCTGCCTTATCCGGCCGCATCTCGGCTTGATGGAGCATCCATGTACGAGACTCTTCATTCGCAGCTTAATAGCTTCCGAGTATCACCAGAAACTTGAAATGTCATTAGGAAAGGGATACTAATATAGGAGAGATATGAAAACCGAATTCTTGATGTCGCATGTATTTGGCCCATTGATGCTCGGCACATTGATGGTAGCATGTTGCATCTCTGCGGCGCAGCCACAGGATATCAGCAGCAAGATGACGGATCGAGCCGATCTGGCCAATATGGACCTGACACAGATGAATCTCGCCGGCATGCAGCTCAATCAATCGAACATATCCGGCGCAAATCTATCCGGTTCGAACCTAAGTGGCACTTATTTGCGCTCGGCGTGGCTTCTAAATTCCCATCTTCAAGGAACAAAGATGATAAGAGCGGACTTGACAGCTGCTGTTCTCAGAGATGCGGACCTGAGCGGAGCGGACCTCTCTCAGGCTGTTTTGGCATATTCTCTAATGTCCAATGCCAATCTTACTAATGCCGTCCTGAAGAAGACAGATCTTACAGAAGCTGATCTATCCGATGCGAATTTAGCCGATGCGGATTTAACCGACGCCAGGTTATTTCGAACAGACCTCTCCGGCGCCAATCTTATGGGCATCTATCTGATCGGTGCAAACATGATTGGGGCCCATGTGAGCTGGGCGGACCTAAGCGGGAGCTATCTCTCGAAAGGTCAATTTTCCCGATCGGAACTCTACAGTACCAACCTGCATGGCGCCGACCTCTCCGAGGCCGATTTTACCAGAGCGTATCTCATGAGTGCAAACCTAACAGGGGCCAACCTAAAATGGACAAGTCTCTCTTATGCCGATTTGACAGAGGCAAAACTCATGCAAGCAAACCTGAATTCTGCTAAGATGCCTTTTGCCGACCTTAGCCGTGCGAACCTCACAGGAGCCGATCTTTCCGATGCAGACTTGACCTCGACGAGGCTGACCGGTTCTGTCCTCCGCAAAGTCAAGCTAGATCGTACCAGGTTATCCGAGATGGACCTGAGGGGCGTAGATCTAACCGAATCCTCTTTCAGGGGCTCAAGTCTGGTTCTGGTGTATCTGGCCAATGCTAAAATGAATGGGGCCGATTTGAGAGATGCCACATTAGACCGGGTGGAGATGACAGGCGCGGATCTTACCGGCGCCAACCTGGAGCGAATCAAATATGACCAGTTTACCCTCTATTCGCTCTCTAATGCCAAGACCGATGGTGCAAAGATATCAGACAATCTGAAAGCGGACCTAGGTCGCATCCAGAAAGATCCGCTGGCAGTATCCCCACCATAATTCCGGGCATGGAAAACGTCGTAAAGGAGATGCGGGAAGCTATGACGAAAAAATTGTCACTAATTTGCACATCTTGCTGCTGCTTGGCGGCATTTATGCTGGCAATTACAGCCCATGCATCGATAATTTCTCTGGGACCCGGTCAGAGCATCCAAAAGGCAATTGATGACGCATCAACAGGAGACATAATTGAGATATTACCCGGAACCTACAATGAGAGCATCAATATCACTAAGAGCCTGATCATACGGGGCATTTCAGGGAAAGATCGGCCCATCTTGGTAGCTGGCGATAGAGGCCATACCGTCCGAATTTTCGCAAACAGCTCACGTTTGGAACACTTGATTCTGACCGGTGCCACTGACTGGTCCATGGCTGCTGTCCAGGTGCATTCTCAAGACAATATCATCGCAAACAATACATTAAAGGGCAACGCAATCGGCATTTTTGTGTCTTCGGGAAATAACACAATCGACTCTAACGAAATAGATGATAACTACCTGGGAGGATTGGTTATCTTTTCAGCAGCGAGAAATACAATCTCGAATAACAGTCTCTTCGAAAATAATCAGGTAGGTGTTATGATCATTAATTCTACTAAAAATACAATTATTAATAATAATGCCAGCGAAAATATGGGAATAGGCATTAAATTGTTCCAATCCAGGGATAACTTCGTAGAAAATAATGCTATAATCACCAACGATTATGGAATTGTTTTATCAAACGCAGATAATAATTATATACATAACAACACTGCAGTTAATAACGACTACGGCATTTATCCATATTTATCACAAGGCAATGATATCACTAATAACACCGCATTCAAGAATGACTATGCCATCTATCTTTGGGATTCCCAAGGCAACAAATTCAAAAATAATAACCTGGAAAATAATGACGGAAGCGGAATCACCCTCTTTTATTCCCATGAAAATCGTTTCGAGAACAACGATGCAGACCTCAATAAGCAATATGGTATTCACCTTATCTCTTCCAATAATAACCTCATTTTGAGAAACTCATTTAGCAATGTAACCACAGGTAGCGGCGCATACTTTGAAGAATCATCTCTAAACAACTTCACTGAAAATCGGGTATTCGCTAATTTTGATCAGGGAATACAGATCACGAATTCGAGCAGAAATATATTAGAAAATAACACAATTCATAAGAATCCAAATGGAGTTGCGATCTTTGGCACCAGCGAAGAAAATCTGCTTATAGAGAACGTTGTGAGCGGGTGCAATTTTGGCATCCTGGTTTTTGAGGCGAACAACAATACCATTGCAGAGAATGATATCAGCAAGAATACCGCTCGGGGCATATATCTTAACTTGTCCCAACGGAATAACCTTCGAGAGAATGATATTTATGATTGCCCGGAGGGAATTCACCTGGTGCACAGTAGGGATAATAATCTCTCCCGCAATCATCTGCAAGATAATGATAATGGCATCATGCTCCAAGCATCAAATCACAATAGCTTTTGCGAAAACAACATCCTGCGCAGCAATATCGGCATAAATCTGGACCAATCCCCCAATAATATTATACAATCCAATGAACTGTCAGAGAACAATGAAGGCATAATAATTGTCTCGTCTATACAGAACACTTTAGAGAAAAATATAGCAACGAGCAAAGATGCGAGTATCAGTCTAATCAGCTCTACGAGGTGCAATATCACAGGCAACAGTGTCCATGACTCTCGTCAGGGCATAAAAATGGTCAATTGCAGTTTCAACCAGCTGTACTTCAATGATATTCGCCAAAACAATGAAGGTATTCATTTGGATGAGGGGGTGTATCCTCAGCAATCCAGCGAAAATGAGATCTATTTAAATTCGTTTATAAATAATTCTCAAGACGTTAATTCATTTATTTCAATCAACTCCTGGAATTCTCCCCAGGCACTTTCCTATCGATTCCAAGGAAAGACCTTCAAGAATCGCCTGGGAAACTACTGGCATGGGACGCGAATGTTGGACGACAATAATGACGGCATCAGCGATCTGTATCACAACATAGGCGCCGATATCGATGAAAATCCTCTGATGGAGCCTGCGGCCCTATATGAGATAATCTGATCATCTTTTTTTTTCAAAAAAGAGGGGTTAACTTTAAGACCTCGGCGCTTGATTTAGAGTGCGGAGGTATTAGGAGAATGGGATTTAAGTGTGCGATAATAGCTTTGGCCTTTGTGGCATGTCTTTGCATGACTGCCTTCGCGCTGGGCCCAAAGAATGAAGAGGTTGAGGCGGAGTATCCCGCAGAGGATATGTCTGGGCGCCAAATTTATCAGGAAGTGCAAGAGGTAGGCCCCTATGATAATCCGGCTGATTCTGCTCTGTCTTTTCGAAACGAGAGCTTGTTTACAATAAGAAAGGATACAGGCATGAGCCCCCATGTTCCGGGCAAAGGAGTCAGGACACCGGTTGTCGTATTAGGTGTCGCTCCGGCGGCAGGAAGCTGGGCATTTACCCTTAATGACATTGATAAGAGCTACCTCAAGATCGATCTTTATCAGACTGCGGATGCAGTATTTGGATCTGGAGAGCTGGCAGCTAACGGAATAGTAACACCCGTTACCGTGGGAGGCAGCATATTGGGTGACCGGCTGGCATTATTTGTGGTCCCGACCGGCAGTCAGAATATGTATCGCTTCAGCCTTACAATTAAACCAGGCACCATGGATGGAGAGTACATCTTCACATCACAGGGAATAACCCAGCCGGGTGTGGCCTTCGGCAGCATGCTATCACCGCTGGCTTCTTCCGCATCTGCCCAGCAGACGGCTCAAACTCAGCAGGTCGCTCAAAGCCTGCCAGTGACTGCACCCACAAATGCATAAGATCCGGACAATTGTCCGGGTTTGCATTTCGGGTCTGCAGTTTCTATTTTTGAAAGGATATTTAAAAAAAGGATATAAAAATATGAAGAGATTTAGGGTTGATCTTATATGGCCTGTATCTCTTCTTTTGTGGCGATCTTGACCTTCTTTTCGCCCAGTACCTGCCTGGCCTTGGCGATATCATCCACTCGCAGGATGAGCATGGCACGCTGTGCCTTGGCTGTGACGAAGGCGTAAGCATAATCCACATTTACATGATTCTGCCCCAGCGTGTCCACGATCTCATAAAGCCCACCGGGAGTATCCTTCATCTCCACGGCCAAGACATCAGTCATAGAGACTGTGAAGGCATTCTCCTTGAGAACTCTGTACCCCTTTTCCGGATCATCCAGAACCATGCGGATGACACCGAAGTCGCCCGCCTCGGCGATGGTCAGAGCCCGGATATTCACACCAGCATCAGATAGAGTCTTGGCAACCTTGGCGGTTCTGCCCGGCCTATTCTCCACAAAAAGGGAAATTTGTTTGATCTCCGACATTTCAAAAGCCTCCTACACCTTTCGGTTATCTGTTACTCTCTTGGCCTTGCCCATGGAACGGGGAATGGTGCCGGGCTCAACCAGATCCACTTCAGCAGCTATGTTCAGCACGCCTTTTAACTCTTTGGAGATTCTCTTCTTAAGCTTCATCAGGTCCCCGATCTTGTCAGAGAAGCCTGCCTGCGTCAACTCGACACGCACCGTCATCATATCCAGCGGACCTTTGCGATCCACCAGAATCTCCCAGTGGTCTCCCACCTCGGGTATATCCATCAAGACCGACTCCACTTGACTTGGGAAGACATTGATGCCGCGAATTATTAGCATGTCGTCTGTTCTGCCCAAAATTCTCATGATGCGTGGATGAGTTCGCCCGCACTCACAGGGTTCGCTGTCCATGATTGTCAGATCCCCGATACGATAACGGATGAGTGGCAGAGCGTACTTGTGCAAGGTGGTGAAGACCAGCTCGCCAGTTTCGCCGTCCGCTACGGGCTCACCTGTCTTGGGATCGAGCACCTCAATCAAGAACATGTCCGCCCAGACGTGAATGCCCTTCTTGATATGACACTCCGTGAACAATGGACCGGAAATCTCGCTGGTGCCGTAGATGTCGTAAGCATTGATACCCGTGGCATCCTCGATTCGTTTCCTGGTTTCCAGGGACCAGGGCTCGGCCCCGAAGATGCCGGCCTTAAGATTCGTATCCTTCTTGATGGAGATACCCATCTTCTCCGCCACTTCCATGATATGCAGGAAGTAGGAGGGCGTGCAGGCGATGGCAGTCGTGCCCAGGTCCTGCATCAGCTCGATCTGCCGCTCCGTGTTGCCCGTGCCCACCGGCAGCACAGCAGCACCGATGCGCTCTGCGCCGTAGTGCAGGCCGAGGCCCCCTGTGAAAAGGCCATAGCCGTAACCCACCTGCACCACATCGTCTCGACCCAGGCCAATAGAGGTAAGGGCCCGGGCCAGTGACTCGGACCAGGTCTCGATGTCACCCTTGGTGTAACCGACAACGGTTGGCTTTCCAGTGGTGCCGCTGGATACGTGGTAGCGCACCACCTGGCTCTTAGGGGCACTGAACATGCCTGTGGGGTAGTTGTCCCGCAGGTCCACCTTCCTGGTGAAGGGCAGCTTGGAGACATCGGCCAGAGTGCGGATGTCGCTGGGCTCAACCCCTGCCTCTTTGAACCTCTGCCGATAGAAAGCAGAATGGTCGTAAACATATCTTACTACGGATTTGAGCCGATCCTCTTGAAGAGCATGCAAGTCTTCCAGAGGCATACGCTCAATATGCGGATCCCAGTAACCGGACATTGATGATCAACCTCTTACCATGAACACCCGGATGGATAAAAAGCAATCGATTCACGCCTCACTTTTTTTCAGATTCGGAGGGTACGGTTGTCAGCTTCTCCAGTTTATGAAGCAATATCTCGCCAGCCGGTGTGGTTTTATAAACTCCTTTCTTCCCTTCTTGGATAAGGTTGTGAAATTTCAGCCATTCAACGAACTCGCTGGCCTTCTGAAAATTGAGGTTCGATTTGTAGGTTATCTGCGTCTTCTTCATGTCCTGTACCAGGCATAGGGAGAGTATGTCTTTCATGATGTCCAATTTATCCCGTCTCTGCAATCCCATCTACCTCCTTCTTGATCCTCATCGCGCACCTTATCCCGCAAGGCACCCCGATCACAAAGCATGGTTATCTCAATGCTTCGTCTCGGCTTCTATCGAGCGTTTGCATGGAACAGTGAAATAGAAAGTGCTGCCTTTTGCCACCTCTGATTCCACCCAGATCTGTCCCCCGTGCCGCTGCACTATTTTTTTGGCAATAGTCAGGCCGATACCTGTTCCAGTGTACTTATCTCTGCCATGCAGCCTCTGGAATATAATAAATATCTTCTCGAAATATATGGGATCTATGCCTATGCCATTATCTTGGAAAGAGAAGATCCAGTTCGTCCCATTCTGTTCAGCCGAGACATGAATCAAAGGCGGCTTTGGGCCATGAAATTTGAGGCCATTGCTTATTAAATTCTGGAAGAGTTGCACCATCTGCGTCTCGTCGGCAATAATAGCCGGCAATGGATCATGAGTTACACGACCATTGGTTTCATCCAAAACCATTCTTAGATTTTGCAGAGCATTCTCCAGCACCGTCTCACACTCCACAATGCGAAAAGGATTGCCTCGCGTGCCCACTCTAGAATAATCCAGAAGTGCAGCAAGGAGCAGCTTCATGCGTTTCGTTCCCTCCACGACGTAGCCGATAAACTCATCGGCATCAGTATCGAGCTTGCCTTTGTAACGCATTTGCAGGAGCTGCACATAGCTGGTCACCATGCGCAAGGGCTCTTGCAGATCATGGGAGGCCACATAGGCGAACTGCGCCAGGTCGGCGTTGGACCTTGCCAGATCTTCCGACTTCTTGATCAGTTCTTCCTCCGCACGCCTGCGCTCGGTGAGATCGACATCGATACAAAAGAGCAGCGGCGCCTTTCCAGGAAGGCAGACCGCCGTATGGATCGAATGCACACAGACGCGTGAACCGTCCTTTCGAAGGAGGCTCACCTCATTCGCCGGCAAGAATTCGCCCGATCCCTTGAGGGTGGCGGCGTGTGCCAGAGCCTCGCGGTACATCGGCCTGATCTCTTCCGGTATAATGAGATCGCCCAATTTTCGTCCTATTGCCTCCTCTGCGACGTAGCCATAGATCTTAGAACTCATCCGATTCCAGTAAAAGACCGTCCCTTCAGCGTCATAGCCCTGTATTCCGACGGGCATGCTATCCATGAGGTTTGCAAGCGTGGCTTCACTCTCATGAATCGCCTCCTCTGTACGCTTGCGCTCAGTGATGTCGCGTACTATGCTCACCCAACCGATATTCACACCTTGATCGTTAGTCAATGGAACTACACTATTTTCTGTGAAAAATATAGTTCCATCTTTACGTTTCATCTGGAATTCAGGCAAAAATAGGTATCCCATCTCAGCAATATCGGACTGCAGACGGACTCTGAAAAGATCCAGTGAGGCGCTGCTTATGTGGAGAAAACCAGTCGAGCGAGTTAGCATATCTTCCCGACAATAACCGAACATATCAGAAGCTGCCGGATTGCAGTCAATAATCTTCGTTGAATTAGCTTCAATAATAAAAAGTGCATCATGAAGACTGGAGTAGACCTTTTCTAACAATTGCATAGACTTATGCAGCGCTTCCTCCGCCTTCTTGCGCTCTGTAACGTCACGAGCAATAACACACAAAACCTCTTTATTTCCATAATGAATAAGGGTTGAACTGACCTCCATATCAATGATGGAGCCGTCTTTTCGCCGGTATTTTCGCGAGCCTATGAGGTAATTTCCCGACGCCTTAATGCATTCAATATTGCATTCTATGCTCTCTTTATCGTAAGCAACGACATCGTAAAGGGTCAGGCTGGAGAGATCTTTTGAGCTATAACCGAGCATCTCTTGAAAGGCAATATTGCCATCAACTATTTGTTTGGTATTCACATCAACAAGAAAAATTATATCAAAAGCCTGCCCGATAACCGCACTGTACAGGGCCTCGCTCTCCCGCAGAGCCTCTTCTGTCCTTTTTTTCTCTTCTCTTAATTCTCTCTGCTCCAGAGCCCTGATCACAGCCTGGCCCAGCCGGGCCAGGCGATCCTTAAGCAGGTAGTCGGAGGCACCTCGTTTCATGAACTCAACGGCCGCATCCTCGGTTATGGTCCCGCTGATCACAATAAAAGGTATGTCCTGCTTGCGACCCTGCATGAGCTGTAGAGCCAGAAAAGCATCGAACTGAGGCAGATGGCAATCAGAGAGTATCAGATCCGGATCCGATGCGAGAGCGGCTAGATACGAGTCCTCTGTATCCACGCGTATCCAATCAGGCAAAAAGCCTGCCTGCTTCAGCTCATGAACCATAAGCTCGGCATCGGCCTGTGCATCCTCCAATATCAATACTTTGAGCGGGCGATTCATAGTCAATCGATCAGCGATTAGTATTCAGGGGCGGCTGGTTGAGAAGGAGCCAGTAGTGTCCAAGATCTTTAACCGCCTGGTTAAACTGATTGAAGTCTACGGGCTTTACAATATAGCTATTAACACCTAGAGCATAGCTATCCACAATATCCCTGTCCTCTCTGGAAGAGGTGAGAACCACGACAGGGATATTTCGGGTTTGGGGATCTTCACGGATCTTTCGCAGAACTTCTTTCCCGTCCACCAGCGGAAGCTTCAGATCCAGGAGTATCACCTTGGGACCTTCGTCCATGTTTCTGCCGGCATACCGGCCGTTACAAAAGATGTACTCCAAGGCTTCCTTTCCATCATGCGCAACGTGAATTCGGTTACAGATGTTATTCCTCTTGAAAACGTGCAGTGTCAGCTCCACATCGCTTGGATTGTCCTCTACCAGCAAGATCTCGACCTGCATGCTCATGCAGTTATCATAATCGTTCATAAGGATTCGCTTCCCACCAGCGTGAAATAGAATGTAGCACCTTTATCTACACATGCCTCTGCCCAAACACTTCCACCGTGCCTGTGCACGATACGCTGCACCAAGGCCAGCCCTACTCCCGTGCCTTCGTAATCACTCTCCGAATGGAGGCGCGAGAAGACACCAAAGAGCTTACCCGAATAACGCATATCAAAGCCTACGCCGTTATCTTTGACAAAATATACTGTCTTTCCCTCATTATTAATACTACCTACCTCAATGCGTGCCTCTTCTTTCTTATGAGTAAACTTGACGGCATTGGAAATGAGGTTGAAGAAGACGCGCCTCAGCATAGCCGGGTCAGCCTGGCAAGAAGGAAGAGCGCCAACTATTACATCCACTTTTCGGCCTTCCAGCTCGCCATGCAGCTCTTCGAGCACCTGGCGCACTACTTCAGCAGGGTCCACAGAACGCTTCGCCAACGGCTGCCGGCTGGTGCGAGAGAAGGTCAGCAGATCGTCTATTAGCTGACCCATCTGCACGGCATTGCTTCGCACCAGATTCAGATAATGCCGAGCATCCGGGGAAAGCTCTGCAAGATGCTCTTCGAGAAGAATGCGTGAGAAACCGTCCACCGCTCGTAAGGGTGAGCGAAGATCATGGGAGACAGAGTAAGAGAAGGCCTCCAGCTCCTTATTGGCTTTCTTCAATTGAGCCGTTCGTTCCTCTACAGTCTTTTCCAGTTGCTGAGACTGCTGTTTTAGCTGGTCGTAAAGCCGGGAGTTTTGCAGGGCCAAAGAGAACTGATCGGACAGCGGCATCAGAATATCAAGATCCGTTTCGCCAAAAGCAGCAGGCTGGCGGCTGGCCAGACTGAGCATGCCTGCGACCTCATCCCTGATGATCAAGGGCAAGAGCACACGGGATCTGATTTTCTCTTGACGGAGTGGTTCGTTTTCCGTCCAATCGCCTTTTTCGCCAATTTCGCTCTCCACCAGTGGCAGCTTTTGGTTTACAATCCACTCAATCGCCGAGCCTTTGACATCTCCCCATTCGCCCTTCCTGATGAGCGGCTCGTATCCCGTCCAGATCATGGCCACGGTCCAATGCTCTCCGGACTCGTCGAGCAATACGATTGAGGTCCTGTCGATAGGCACCAGCCCTCTCAGATCCTCGACGAAGCGATCGTAGACCTGCTCGATATCCAGACTGGAAGTTACAATGCGATCCATGCGATTAATGATGATCAGACGGCGAGCATAACGGGCAAGTTCCTCTTGTGCACGTTTGCGCTCGGTAATATCGGTGAATATGGTGGCAAATCCATTGCAGCCCCATGGAGATACTGAAATCTCAAGATGCTTATCCAAAGGAGGAAAATATGTTTCAAAATTAGATGGAATGCCGCTTAGAGCAACTGCAGAGTATTGAGACAGGTAGGGAGGGAGGGTTGTGCCGTAAGCCTGTGCCGATGGCTTGTTGATAACGAAGTCTCTCGCTAAGTTGAGGATGGATACAAACTTGGGATTTACATCAATAATTTTATATTCAACAGCCTGCCCCATATCATCATAAACAAGTTCATGCAAAGCCACACCCTCCTGCATGTTGTTATAGAGGGTGTGATATCTCTCTTCGCTTTCTCGCAGCGACCTTTCTGCCTTTTTACGCGCGGTCATATCACGAGTAATATTGAGAATGTGCGGTACACCATTTAGTTCGATAATTGATGCGAACATCAGGCCGTCGATCTCACCCTTTTTAGTGAGAAAACTGGCCTCATAATCTCGAACTTCGCCCTTGGCCAGTAATTCTTGTACAATATTTTTTCGATCCGCCTGGTTTTTCCAAATATCGATCTCCAATGATGTCTTGCCGATAATCTCCTCATCCGTATATCCGGATATCTCTGTAAATCCACGATTTATGGAGACAAACATCCCGTCACTTAAACGATTGATGCTAACGGAATCAGGACTAATAAAGAATGCTTTCCTAAATTTCTCTTCGCTCACCAGCAGAGCCTCTTCAGCTTTTTTGCGCTTCAAAATTTCCCACATCTTGTTGAACAGAGAAGTTAGGGCGTCCTGGTCGTATTTCATATAGATTTCTTGCTTGTTGGCAACCGCGGCAGCGGCAACGATGCGTCCCTCGTCAAATATCGGAACAACAAGAAGCCTGTGAATAGGCACATGCCCCCCGGGAAAGCCATTCTTGCCAGGATGAGAGTCATCATAGCTGTTGATTAATAGCGGCGTTCTCTGCTTGATGCATTCCCCCCATAGCCCGGCTTCAACGAGTGGATATTGAATCGGTTTCTCGATGATTGCACAATCTGCCATCGCTTCCCTTGACCATCGACGAATTGTCATTACCGACTCGGCTTCGTCCAGAAGCCCCAACCAGGAATAGCAGCTTTGTGTAGTATTTAATGTCGCTTCAAGAACGAAGTCCATAATGAACTCTGCAGACTTATTGGCGTGCTGATGAAGCTCCAAGAGCATTTGAATCTGGTTTGTATGGCGAACTTCATCTCTCTCCATCCGCCTGTAATCGGTGACATCTCGCAGCAGAATAAGCTTCTCATGCAGCACTCCTTCACCCGATACCAGCTTCTCCATAGAGATCTCAAACTCCCGGGCAGCCGCACCAGTTCCGATGGTGATGGTGCGACATGCTGGATGCGTCTCTTTAATGCATGCACATAGCTGCTCATGATCATGCAGGCTTTCGATCGCACCCTTCCAGAGATTTGTTGCCCGGCATAATCCCAGCGTCTTTTCCGCAGCCGGATTAAAATCCGCAAATCTGCCTTCCCTATCTATAACCAGCATTGGATCGCTCATTCGTTCGAAGAGGGTGTTGCGAGCGATTGGAACTATATCGAGAAAGCGATACTGAAAAAGAGCAATTGCCAGAAGGACGGCTGTAAAAGCAAAGGTACTGGGGACGATATTGTAATTCTTAACCGGAGTTATGCCGAAAAGGAAGAGTATGTCAGCGATGGCCGGTATCAGAACCGCAATAAAGAAGAACAGGGCCTGGCGCGCATAGAGCCTCATGCTCCCAAATATCATCTGGAGGAGGAGCAGCAGAGTAACAGCTTCCTCTAGATAATTGAATGGCAAATAAACGGTCCGAGTCCAGATTCCGTTTGCAAAGCCCAGCACAAAAAAGCCAGCGTCTGTCTGAATAAGAGAATAATTGTAACGGAAGACGGTCGAATACTCCGTTGTGAGCGCCAAGAATACAGTGATGACGGGAATTGCCAAGAGGAGTGCCATGCGTCTCTTTGTCAGCCACTTTTCATGTCCGGAGAAGAGGATTGCAATCAGCATCAGGCTGAGTGAAATGAACGGCACGCCCAGAAAACGTATCTTCATGAGGAAGATTTTGAAGGCAAGGCTTTCGCTTGATATGTCCAGCACAAAGGTTACCGTCCAGAGTGCGCATAGGTACATCAGAATCTCGAAAGGTAGCTGAACGGGCTGTTTTTTGAACCGACGACTGTACATTCCCAGCGCAAGATGGGTTAGCATACCAATGAGAAGCAGAATGATAAAAAGCCAGGGGAGAGGGTTCAATTTCAATCACCCACTCTCGGATCCCCATCTGTCATTGCAGGGATGCTAAAACTGAATGTCGTGCCTCTCCCCGGCTCGCTGTCCACCCATATCTGCCCCCCGTGTCGTTGCACGATCTTCTTGGCGATGGTCAGTCCAATGCCGGTGCCTGGGTA
Source organism: Methanothrix sp. (assembly GCA_963682135.1). Taxonomy (GTDB): domain Archaea; phylum Halobacteriota; class Methanosarcinia; order Methanotrichales; family Methanotrichaceae; genus Methanothrix. Next base: position 2,036,837 of record OY821645.1, on the reverse strand, counting down.
CTCTTCACGGGTATGGAGCCGCTGAAATAGCTCAAAGATGCGATCTTTATACTTTAGATCAATTCCTATACCATTATCCCGAACGGAAATAATCCAATCATTTTCGTTTCTAATCGCGGATATATTCACCTTGGGTGATTCTTCTCCATGAAACTTCAGCGCATTGCCGATGAGATTCTGAAACAGCTGAGTCATTTGCAGCTCATCTGCAACAATTGTCGGCATTTCATCGTATGTGACCGTGCCCTCGGACTCCACCAGAACATAACTGAGATTTTGCAGGGCTCTTTGCAGTGCATCCTCAAGTTTCATGAAGGCGAGCGGCTCACTCCTTGTATTTACCCGCGAATATGTCAACAGATCGTTAATGAGCTGTTGCATTCGTTTCGTTCCCCCGACAATAAAGTCTATGAACTCGTCTGCATCCTGATCGAGCCTACCTTTGTAACGATTCTCAAGAAGCTGTACAAAACGAGTTATTGTGCGAAGCGGCTCTTGGAGATCGTGAGATGCGACATAGGCGAACTGCACCAGATCGGCATTGGATCGTTCCAGGTCTTCCGATGTCTTGAGCATCGCTCGTTCCGCATTCTTGTATTCGGTTATATCGATCACCACACCTGAGGCACGCCATGGGCGTCGATTGTTGATTTCTTCTATATACTCGGTGTGACCATGAATTCTCAACCACCGGATCGAACCATCAGTGAGAATGATGCGATAATCCACTTCCAAAACACCATCCGATTTTCCGTAAGGATCATTAGCAGCCATCATTGCAGATAAGAAGGCAGACCGATCATCAGGATGAACAGCGACAGCTACCTGATCTTCATCCAAAATGAGTGGTTCATCCGCCTTCAAGCCATAGAGCGCCTTAAGTTTAGGTGACAGATAGCGTTGTCCGGAAATATAATCGTAGGTGTAAGTTCCCAGATTTGCACTTTGAGTTGCCAAGTGCAAATGCTCCTCGTTCCTGCGCAATATCTCTTCCGCCTGCTTGCGTTCGGTGATGTCACGACACCCGCCATAGATGCGGTGTATTTTCGGGCCATGTTGGTCGATAAGGCATTGTGCAAATGATGCCAGCCAGACAATTCCTCCGTCCTTTTTCCGAATCCGAATCTCGGAACGAGCTGATTCTCCCGGTGAGAGGCCTTCTACGTAACGCTCAAAAACAGGAATGTCATCGTCTAAAACAATGGGCCGCCAGCAGATCATATCCCGGATCTCATCAATCGTATACCCGGTGATCTTCTCAATTGCTCCGGTCATCCATTCAATTTTTAAAGTTCCATCTGATAACATAACGCAAGAATACGCAAAATCCGTGATCAGCTCAGAGACAATTCGGAATCGTCGTTCGTTCTCCCTCAGTGCCTCTTCAGTCCTTCTCTTCTCTTCACGCAGTTCTTTTTGCTCCAGAGCCCGGACGACCGCCTGACCTAACCGGGCCATGCGGTCCTTGAGCAGATAGTCGGAGGCTCCTCTTTTCATAAACTCGACGGCAACATCCTCAGTTATGGCCCCGCTGATAACAATAAAAGGAATATCCAGCTTCTGTTCCTGCATGAGCTGCAAGGCCAGAAAAGCATCGAACTGAGGCAGAATGAAATCCGACAGGATCAGATCCGGGTCCGATCCCAGAGCGCTTAGATACGAGTTTTCCGTATCTACTCGGATCCAATCCGGCAAGAAACCCTCCTGCACCAGCTCATGGACCATAAGCTCTGCATCTGCCTCTACATCCTCCAATATAAGGACTTTAAGTGAACGGGTCATAGCTAATCCTCATCAACAGTCAGCTCTCACAGGCGGCTTGGGTGAAGCGGCACCATCCCATTGACTGTAGTCGTTCATAACGATTCCCCCAATAGTAAAATATAAAATAGAACCAAGAGTGATGCTATTGGAAAGCCGGAGTGAAGCTTTGCGAAGGAGAGAAGGCGGGGACGACATTGACCTTCGCCCCGCCGGCATGCGGCACCTTTCGAAGAGTCGGGCCCGGAGATTATCTAAAAAATATGGCGATATGCCTCAGGTAATCCTGGCCACCGCCGACACCTCATCGCCCGGCTTGACATTCATGATGCGCACGCCCTGCGTGGAACGACCCTGCACCCGTATCTCGCTGGCCGGAATTCGGATCACCACTCCGTCCTTGGTGGTGACCAGCAGCTCATCGTCTTCAGAAACAGTGGTTGTGCAGCAGACGAAACCCTTTCGGGCATCGATGTTCTTGACGCCCTTGCCACCGCGCCTCTGCTGGGGATACTCCTCCAGCTCAGTCCTTTTGCCATAGCCCTGATTGGTAATGGTGAGCAATGTGAAATTAGCGCTAGGCCGGATTACATCCATGCTGATGAGCTCATCTCCCATGTTCAGGCTGATGGCCTTCACACCCATGGTGCCACGATTGGAGGCACGCACATCATCCTCCTTGAAGCGGATGGCTTTGCCAAACTTTGTGGCCACCAACAGCTCCTTGCTTCCGTCCGTGAGCTTGGCCGAGACCAAGCTGTCTCCTTTCAGGTTTACGGCCTTGATACCGCCCTTTCTCGGATTGGAAAATGCCTGCAAAGGCATCTTGACAATGCTGCCGGCTCGGGTCACAAGGATTATGAAACCCGAATCAAAGCTCTTCACTGGTATTGCGCCCGTGATCTTCTCATCAGGCTCCAGTTGCAGAAGATTGACAATGGACTTGCCCCGAGTTGCCCTTCCCAGGGATGGAACCTCATATACCTTGAGCCAGTGGGACTTGCCCTTGTCTGTGAAGAAGAGCAGATAATCCTTGGTGGAGGCGGTAAAGACGTCGGTTACAAATTCCTCGCTCTTGGTCTCAGCTCCAATGACTCCCCGCCCACCGCGCCGCTGCATGCGGTAAGCCGTAAGGGGCTGGCGTTTGATGTACCCGGAAGAGGTGATAGTAACCGCCACCTCCTCCTCCTGTATGAGATCCTCCCGGGAAACCTCGCCCTCCGCCTCGATGATTTGAGTGCGCCGCTCATCCCCGTAGGTATCGATGAGATATGTCAGTTCTTCCTTGATGATGCTCAAGATCTCCAGGTTGCTAGCGAGGATCTTCCTCAATTTGGCAATGAGCTTTTCGAGGTCAGCCGCCTCGGAGACTATCTTCTCCTGCTCGAGACCGGTGAGCCGCTGCAGCCTCATATCCAAAATAGCCTTGGCCTGCTCCTCGCTGAGTAAGAAGGCCTCAATCAGGGCATCTCTTGCCTCTACGGGAGAATGCGCAGCTTTGATTATTCTTATTACCTCATCGATGTTGCGCAGAGCGATGAGCAGACCCGCCAGGATATGAGCCCTCTTCTCGGCAGCATCAAGCTCGAATCTGGTGCGCCTCTCAATCACTAGCGTTCGGTAGTGGATATAATTCTCCAGGGTCTCCTTCAAAGAGGCGATCTTGGGCAGACCGTCTATTAGGACCATATTGTTGATGCCGAAGCTGGTCTGAAGAGCCGTGTGTTTATACAGTTGATTTAATACCACGTGAACATTAAATCCGCTCTTGACCTCCACCACCATGCGAATGCCGTCCCTATCCGACTCGTCCCGCAGATCGGATATACCCTCCAGACGACCGCCTTTGACCATCTCTGCCATATCCTCGATTAGCTTGGCCTTATTGACCTGGTAGGGCAGCTGTGTAAAGACGAGCTTTGTGCTTCTCGTCCCTTCCTCAATCTCCGACTTGGCCTTCATCAGAATGCTGCCCTTGCCGGTTTGATAGGCGGCCTCAATTCCTGCCCGGCCCACGATGTAGGCGCCGGTGGGAAAGTCGGGCCCTGGCAAGATGTGCATTAGCTCAGAAAGCGACGCCTGGGGCTCGTCGATGAGGTGAATGATGGCACCGCATAGCTCCGTCAGGTTATGGGGCGGAATATTGGTGGCCATGCCCACGGCAATGCCACTGGAACCGTTGAGGAGTAGATCGGGCAGCTTTGCCGGCAGCACAACGGGCTCTTTCAGCGAGCCGTCATAATTGGGGATAAAGTCCACTGTGTTCTTCTCAATATCCACCAGCATCTCTTCGGCGATCTTGGAGAGGCGAACCTCAGTGTAACGCATGGCTGCAGCCGGATCTCCATCGACGGAACCGAAGTTTCCCTGGCCGTCGATGAGGGGGTATCGCATGGAGAATGGCTGGGCCATGCGCACCATTGTTTCATAGATAGCCGCATCCCCGTGGGGATGGTACTTACCCATGACATCTCCCACCACACGCGCCGATTTCTTGTAGGGCTGGTCGTGGGTCATGCCTTGCTCATTCATGGCATAGAGTATGCGCCGATGAACGGGCTTGAGGCCATCGCGCACGTCTGGCAAGGCTCGACTCACAATCACACTCATAGCATAATCAATGTAGGAGGATTTCATCTCCTCAGTGATGTTAACCAATACTTCTGTCAAAGCCACCTCAATTATCAGACATCATACATCAAGATTCTTCACATACTTGGCGTGCGTTTCTATGAACTCGCGCCGAGGCTCCACTTGATCGCCCATAAGGATGGTGAAGATACGATCCGCCTCTACAGCATCCTCCAGGGTCACTTTCAGCATGGTCCTCTTCTCGGGGTCCATGGTCGTATCCCACAGTTGATCGGAATTCATCTCTCCCAGGCCCTTGTATCTCTGAATGGCAGGCTTGGCCACGCCCTTCACCAGATGGTTGAGCTGCTCATCCGAGTAGGCGTAGCTGACTGCCTTTCCCTTCTTGACCTGGTAGAGAGGCGGCTGGGCGATAAAGACGTAACCGGCATCGATGAGCGGCTTCATGTATCGGTAGATGAATGTCAGCAGGAGAGTGCGAATATGCGAGCCATCCACGTCGGCATCGGTCATTATTACTACCTTGTGATACCGAGCTTTACCGATATCGAAGTCATCACCTATGCCCGTGCCGAAAGCCACAATCATATTGCGAATCTCGGCGTTCTTGAGAATTTTGTCGAGCCTGGCCCTCTCTACATTGAGGATCTTGCCGCGCAAGGGAAGAATGGCCTGGAAATGCCGGTTTCGGCCTTGTTTTGCCGAGCCCCCTGCCGACTCACCCTCCACGATGTAGATCTCGCATTTGGAGGGATCGTTGTTGGAGCAGTCGGCCAATTTTCCCGGGAGTCCTCCCGAGCCCAGAGCATTCTTGCGACGGGTTAATTCCTTGGCCTTCCTGGCCGCCTCGCGGGCGCGCAGGGCTTCACCTGCCTTCTCCACAATGGTGGTGGCGACTATGGGATTCTCCTCGAAGAACTCGGCCAGGCCCTCCGAGACCATGGACTCGATTATGCCCCGGATGGAGCTGTTTCCTAATCGCGTCTTGGTCTGGCCCTCAAACTGCGGATCGGGAAGCTTCACGCTGACGACCGCCACCAGCCCCTCACGCAAATCCTCTCCACCCAGTTTGACCTCGCCTTTGAAGACCTTATTAGCCCGAGCGTACTCATTAACGGTCTTGGTCAGGGCGGCACGAAAGCCCATGAGGTGAGTTCCACCCTCACGAGTGTTGATGTTGTTAGCGTAAGAGAAGATGTTCTCACTGTAGGAGTTGTTGTATTGCAGAGCAACTTCAACCTGCGTTTCGTTTTTGCTGCGTGAGAAGTAGATAGGGGGTTTATGCAGAGCCTCTTTGTTGGTATTAAGAAATTCGACGAAAGAGAGTATGCCGCCTTCGTAGCAGAAGTCGTTTTCTTTGTCTGCCCTCTCGTCTTTAATGGTTATGCGCAGGCCGCGGTTGAGGAATGCCAGCTCTCGCAGCCGTGAGGAGAGTGTATCGAAGTTATATTCGGTCTCCTCAAAGATGGCGCCATCCGGCTTGAAGGTGACAGTGGTACCGGTGTGTTCGGAGTGCCCCCTGACCTCGACCTCTGAGGCCACATTGCCGTGCTCATATCGCTGCCAATAGACCCTATTGTTCCTCCGGACCTCTACCTCCATCCACTCGGAGAGAGCATTGACCACAGATACGCCTACACCATGAAGTCCCCCTGAGACCATGTAGGACTCATGGTCGAACTTGCCGCCTGCATGCAGAACGGTCATGACTATCTCCAGGGCAGGACGGTTGAACTGAGGATGATTGTCTACGGGAATTCCGCGACCATCATCCGCAACAGAGACGCTGCCGTCTGGGTGGAGGATCACGTTTATCTCTTTGGCATAGCCTCCCAGGGCCTCATCCACGCTGTTGTCCACCACCTCGTAGACCAGATGGTGCAGCCCCAGAGTATCTGTGCTGCCGATATACATTGAAGGCCTGCGCCTGACTGCCTCAAGGCCTTCAAGAACCTGAATTTGGCTTGCGTCGTAACCCGTTGCTTTGCTCAAGACTGATTAAGCCTCCTGAATAATTAGGACTGTAACGAAATAACCTGAGACGATATAAGCTTTTCCCTGAAATATATCTAAATTTTTATCAAAACATTTGATGCAATGCCCCATACTGGAATGATGAGAATAATACGAGGGAATTATTCATCCCGTCATCGAGGACAAACAAGGTTGGCTCAGAGCAGAGTTTCCTCAAAAATTATAAGAAGAGTGTCACACAGAATTGCAGCACCAAATTATTTAAGCCAAGGTCCGGATTCGAACCGGAGTGGTAATGCTCTGCAGGCATTTGCGTAGCCGCTCCGCCACCTTGGCAAGTGTGTTGGCGTCCGATAAGATTGTCGATCTGACTTAAACCTTTATCGGTTGGGCGCATCCCTTGCGCCGCAACCCTGGTGAAGATGTCATCCCCTATAAAGATTGCCTTCCGGTTTCGGCCTGAGATGCGAGGACGGGTCACGCTGGTACTCTTATGGTCGACACCCTACGAGGCGAGTCGAATTTTCGGCGCACAACTGTGCGCGGCTCAATCTTTCTAGTACAGTAAGGACGAAATAAACCAATGTTTTTACTTCGCGGCTTCGCGTGAAACAGGACCCGGTTAAATCTCACGCGAAGCCACGAAGGCGCGAAGAACGATCAGCCGTTCACAAAGGCACATTATCCACTCACAATCATGGCTCTATTCAGGCGCGGCTGTACTAGCATACATATCGGAGGCATTCCTAATTGAATGCATTCTTTCTAACTTTGGAACTTCCGAAAGGATATATAATTGATTCATACAAATATAATGAATTATAAAGAGAACAAGTTCGTTATAATTGGTCTCTTGATCAAACAGATGGCAATTTTGAGGTACGAAAATGAGGATAGGTCATAAGGCTCTGCTTCTGACAACGTTGTTTCTGGCATTTTTTTTTTCGTTGATCATAACTGCGGTATACGCGTCTGATAATAATGAAGCTGACCTGTTATTGCTTAACGGGACTATTTATACCGTAAATGGAAAGGTTGATTGGGATAAACAGCCACAACAAATCCTAGCTGTAGCTGGTAAGAGAATCGTCTATGTGGGCAATGATTCGGAAGCTTTGGATATCATCGGCTCAAAGACCAGAATAGTAGACCTTGCCGGCAAGATGGTTTTGCCTGGATTCATTGAGGCCCATACGCATCCAAGCGGCGCGGCACTTCTTTTGGCAGGAGTGAGCCTGTTTAATGCCACAACCAGCGACGGTTATCTGAAATTGATAAAGGAATACGCATCGAAAAATCCTGATTCCAGGGTTATCCGTGGATTTGGCTGGAACTATCCAGCATTTGGTGCAAAAGGACCGACAAAAGAACTCATTGATTCGATTGTCCCCGATAAGCCAGTGATTCTTTTTGCCCTAGATGGTCATTCCGCCTGGGCCAATTCCAAGGCCCTGGAGATGGCAGGCATCACCAATATGACACCAGATCCCGCGGGCGGCATTATTGAGCGCGATTCGCTGGGCAATCCCTCCGGGACCCTAAGAGAGACATCTGCTGCGGCCCTAATCATTGCTAAGCTTGCGCCCATTAGTGAAGATGAGATTAAACAGGGCATGACGAGAATACTGGATATAGCCAAAGGATTTGGGATTACGACCGTCCAGGATTCCGGTGTCTTCGACGAAAGCATGATGAAAGCATACTCAAATCTGGATAAAGAAGGAAAGCTCGACGTTAGAATTAGAGGAGAGCAGTTATGCGACGCCAGCCTTGGTGTGAATCAGGTCTCAGATCTGATTGTAGAGAGAAAAAACTATTCGTCAGACCTCGTGCAGGTGAAGACGGCAAAGCTATTGTTGGATGGTGTTGTTGAGGGTCATACTGCCTTGCTTCTGGAGCCTTATATCGATCGCCCCGGATTCAAGTCGTCACCCATCTGGAAGCCGGAGACATTCAATGATACCATAAACGCTCTGGATAAAGCCGGATTTCAGATTGAAATACATGCCATTGGAGATGGTGCAGTCCGGATGGCCCTTGATGCCTACCAAAGAGCTATGGAGAAGAACGGCAAGAGGGACTCCCGGCATAAGATTGCTCATGTAGTGATTGTATCGCCAGAAGACCTGCCGCGCTTTAATGCCCTGGGCGTCATTCCCGTGCCATCTCCCAACTGGTTCTACTATGACGCAACCTATGAGCAGAATAATCTTCCATACCTGGGGAAAGGGAGAGCAGAGCACATGATGCCCATGAAGAGCTTCATTGATAACGGTGCGATCGTTGCTATTGGAACCGACTTCCCTGCCTGCGGAGACTATCCTACAATCAATCCGCTGGATGAGATCAAGACGGGGGTGACCAGGCTTCCATTGCCGACGTACAGCAATATCACTAAACCTTATTGGCCGGAGGAAAAGGTCGATCTCAAGACGATGATCGAATGCGCCACAATCAACGGAGCGTATGCCAGCTTCATGGAGAACGAGACCGGATCTCTGGAAGTTGGCAAATTGGCTGATTTGATAGTGATTGATAGAAACCTGTTCAAGCTGCCACCCGAAGAAATCAACAGAGCGGAAGTGTTGACTACCTTATTGGAGGGAAGGGTGGTCTTTGGAGACTTTAAGGAGAATGATACAATCTCATTGGAGGCCGGCAAGCCGGCTGAGTTGTCAAAGGCTTACGAAGACCTATTCAAGGATGTGGCCAAGGAAGACATCATCCAAGCGAATGGATTATTGGCAGAATTGGCAAGGGGTGGCGTGATTTTGCAGAGACAATCCCTAAAAATGCCTGACTGAGCAGTGGTATTGCCACCTGCGTTTCCATTTTTTTTTCAGGCTATTTTTCCATCTGTGGGCAACCTTTTTTTTCGGCAAGGGAGATTTCTGCAAGGAACATTTTTATATGGTTTGCCCGCCTCCTCATGCCTGAAGCACTATGGTCCTGGAAAACTTAGGCGGATCGCTGCGTAACGCTCTAAAAAAGATTGCGTCGGCGAATAAGATAGATAAGGCTTTAGTAGACGATGCCGTGCGGGAGATTCAGCGGGCGCTTCTGCAGGCAGATGTGAATGTCAAGCTGGTGATGCAGCTCTCCACCACCATCAAAGAGAGAGCCCTAAATGAAAAGCCGGCTGCGGGCATGAACCCGCGCGAGCACGTCATCAATATCGTCTATCAGGAGCTGATCAACCTGGTAGGCCGCGGCTCTGACATTCCCCTGAAAAAACAGAACATCATGCTTGTGGGACTGCAAGGATCGGGAAAGACCACCACCGCAGCGAAACTTGCCACCTTCTTCCAGCGAAAGGGGCTGCGAACGGCAGTCATCTGTGCCGATACCTTTCGCGCCGGAGCCTATGATCAGCTAAAGGCACTCTGCGAGAGACAGGGAGTCTTTTTTTACGGGGACAAGGGCAACCCCGATGCACCTGCTGTAGCCAAGGCCGGCCTGGAGATTGCCAAGAAGTATGACATTCGCATCGTCGATACGGCCGGCAGGCATGCCCTGGAGGGCGATCTGATCCAGGAGATGAAGGACATTCACGCCGTGGTCAATGCCGAGCAAAAATTGCTGGTGATGGACGCCGCCTTGGGCCAGCAGGCTTCCGAACAGGCGCGCGCCTTTAACGAAGCGGTACAGATCACGGGCGTCATCATCACCAAGCTCGACGGTACAGCCAAGGGCGGGGGAGCGCTCTCCGCAGTGGCTGAGACCAAGACCTCCGTGGCCTTCATTGGCATGGGCGAGACGCCTACCGACCTGGAAAAATTCGAAGCGGACCGATTCATATCCCGCATGCTGGGCATGGGCGACATCAAGACGCTTATCGAGAGAGCCCAGGAGGTGCAGACCGATACCCAGGTGGACGTTGAGTCGCTCATGCGGGGCAAGTTCACCCTGAAAGATATGTACCACCAGATGGAGGCTATGAACAAGCTGGGACCCCTAAAGCAGATCATGCAGATGCTGCCCATGGGCGGCCTGGGACTGGAACTCTCTGATAAAGAGTATCAGATGACCAAAGACCGCCTGGACAAGTACCGGGTGATCATGGACTCCATGACTGCCAACGAGCTGGAGGACCCTAAAATAATAACCGCCTCACGTATCAAGCGCATATCCCGAGGCAGCGGCGCCACTCCGGAGGTGGTTCGTGAGCTTCTCAAGTCCCATCAGGCCATGCAAAAGGCGATCAAAGGCATGAGAGGCGGGGCTGGCAAGATGAATATGAAGCGCCTTATGAAGAGATTTTCCCCGGGATCGAAGACAGGAGAAATGTAAAATTTTATCAGAATGCAAACGACAGGAGCAGGGCGCCCCACAGATGCTTCAAGTCACCCATTTTCCTTCTGCAGTTGCGTTCTGTCGTTCTCCATCAGGCATGGTCATGCTATAGTCTCCCAGAATGCTGCTGCCTTCTGCTGCCAGACTCATTTTATAGATCTCCCCGCTCAAGGCAGTTACATCAAGAGAAAGTTTGTTTCCGAGAAGCTGTCCCACAGCCTCTGCCGGCATGGTAGCATTGCCAGAAGTCACATTTCCCTTGCCAAGAAGGCTTCCCCCGGCCAATGTAAGAAGGAGATCGATGCTGCTATTATTTGACAGATTCAGACGGATCTGGCTTGATGCCGCTTCTTTCACATCTGTTGCTGCTGCAACGCTGACAGGATACTCCTCACTGAGGAATTGATCATAGCTATTCATACCGATGTCCATGGCCGGGTCCCCCAGAAAGTCGTAGGATGCTCCGCCGCCCAATGAACAACACTTGGCTGCTGTTGGAGAGCTGACAGCAAGCAGTATAACCAGCAACGCAGTGACTCCTCTCGTCAGGAACAACTCTCTCGTGAACGGATCTATCGTCTTGAATCCCTCATTTGTTGATGCTTTGCGCCGCTTTTCCCACCCATGCACCCGCAGTTGCACTGGGACTGACGCTCTTGCCAAGAGCCGTTGCCGGGCTCCTCTTGGCAGCAAAAGTTATGCGACCAGTCACCGTTCCCGACTCGCTCGATTGCGTTTGAGCGATGCAGTCATATTCTCCAGCAAGAGCCTCTCCCGAGACTGAGAGCTTGAGACGGAACACCTGCCCGCCATCAATCAATGATACGAATATGGTCGGTCTGTTCCCGGCCACAGATCCGGCCGCTGTCACTGCAGGGACGCTTTGGTCCGGACTGCGTCCCGCACCAAGAATGAGGTCACCCTCCTGATACATCTGTAGATCAAAATGCCTGATGCGGGTCCCCTTCAAATCAAGAGACCAGCTTCCCGTGAGGTTTGCTTGCGATGATACCGCGCCCACATTGGTGCCTGAAATCTGGCTCTTGCCCACAGTTAAGGCGGGTATAATTCCTGTGCCGGTGCTTACCGTGCCCATGTAACCCTGACCGGACGCATTGGGGGCCAAGCTGATGAATAACAGTACTATCAGAATTGCTTTTAGGTTCTCTGCCATAATTGCTTTTGATCTACACTCATTTGATATAAATATCATACCTTCATAATCCATAAAGCACAAATAGAGTATTGGAGTGAAAAAATGAAGCCATTTACTGCACTTGTACCGGCCATACTTCTCCTGGCCTGCCTGGCCTTGCCCAGCACTGCCCTGGAATCGAAGTTCTTAACAGTCACGCAAAAGACTATTTCTCTGGATATGAGTCCAAGCTTCGAGATGGTTAGAGGCGAATTCAACACCAGCGAAAACGGAATGGTCGGCCAGGATTTCATCATCAACAACACAGACGCATCCGGTGCGACATTCATATCTGTTTTGAGCGTTTATGATGAGAACCTTAGCAAATTGAGCCCTGGTGCACTCTCCGAGCTTTTCCTGGTGGGCGGTATTTCAGGGGTGAAAGCCAGAGGCGACGAAGAAACAGGAAACTGGACGGCAATAGATCATCAGGGAAACAACGTGACCGTTCATACTATGAGCACCAATGATTCACGCATTGACACACTCGGCGGCAGCTACGATATGGCGGTCTGGAATCTGGATGGACCCAACTTTGCAGTAATGGTATCGCTGCTCGATAAGAATAATACCACACAAATCGTCAAGACTCTGGCCATAAGCTAAGCCAGAGTTGTTTGTCTAATTTTTTGAATCAGATGTTCTCGCCCTGGTACTTCCCAGAATAGACAGTCTCCGCCTCTTTTCCCAGCCGCAGGAATACCAGTTGCATGAGCCGGGCGTTCTTCTTGAGCCTCAGTCCATGGGGATTGTAGACCACCAGCAGGCTCTGGCTGCGTCCCCGGTATCCCGGGTCCCAGAGGGCCGTCTCCAGGCCGGCCCCGCAGCGCAAGAGAGTGGAACGGGCACGGGCCAGGGCGGCAGCGTCCTTGGGAATGTTCACGATCTCATTGAAGGTCACCAGGTAACAGCCTGCGGGCAAAGCAATCCAGCCTGATGAATCAAACTCGATCGGCTCAGTCTGAGGCAGCACTCTCTCATTGTTATCAAAAGCTACCGCTCCGGCGGAGGTGAAGCGTTCGATCTTTTGCAGCGTCAACTCCATGCCGCACATCTGCGTCTGCGTCTTTGGGTCGATCATGCATTCCACAAGGCCCTGCGCCTCGCTGCCGGTAAGAATGGTCATCTGTAAACACCCTGCAAAGCTCTATTAACTATCAAAGATAACTCATTTGCGGGTGCTAATTGCCTTGTTCGAACTTCTCTTCCTGCCGCTGACCGTCGTCATCTTGCTGCTCATCTTGGTTGCGCCCCTCATCATCGTCTACCTCTTTCTCCGCCTCTCCGAGACGGCCTTTGAGATGGTGGGCTTCTCCCACTGGCACGCCACTCTGGCCGTCTTCGGCTCCATCCTGGGCAGCCTTGTGGACATTCAGCTCATCGAGGCACCCATATCATCCTATCCGGATTGGTATGTTTCTCTGATGAGCCTGACCGCCCAAGATGCAGCCACCACATTTCATCCCGTCTATCTGGCGGTCAACCTGGGGGGGTGCATCATACCTCTGCTCATCTCCGCTCATCTTCTCTTGCGCGGCCAGGTCAGCCCCAAAAAGGCCCTGCTGGGAATGGCCGTGGTAGCTGCTATCACCTACTGGGCCGCCCAGGCCATCGCAGGCGAGGGCATTGTCCTGCCGGTCTGGCTCTCGCCCCTTCTGGCCGCAGCTATGGGCCTGCTCCTGGCGAGCGGCTTTCGCCGCGCTCCGCCCCTGGCCTACATCAGCGGCACTCTGGGAACACTGATTGGAGCGGACCTGCTCAGCCTGCTCACCCCGGGAATACTGCCTGCCCTCTCCCCACTGGAGCTGCACCAGACCAGGCCTTTGACTCTATCCATCGGTGGAGCGGGAGTCTTCGACGGCATCTTCCTGACGGGCATCATCGCCGTTCTTCTTGCCGCGGGGATCGTCTGCCTCTTGGGAGGAAACTGCAAGAGTTCGAAGCGATGATATGAAGAAACCAATTGTCATGACCCACCGACTCACAATGCTCGGAGAGAGTGAAATGATAAATCGATCACTAATCTGCATAATACTGGCTATTTCGATGATCGGAGGAGTTGGTGCTGCCAACTACATGTATGAGAAGGCATCCGTCCAGGGTGTAGGATACAAAAACGTCGAGAAGATAATTTCCACTCAGAATGGGTTTAATGGCTCCAAGCTTGTTGAAAAGGAATCCGGCAGCGGCAATGTTATCACCGATAAGACCGAGCTGGAGGCGGAGAGGCAGATCGGCAGCAGATGTGGTGGGCCTTACCTGGCAGAAGTCTCCATTTGGAAGGATACAGCCGAGCCTGATTGGCCGGATGAAATGGGTGATTACGATGGAGATTTCGGGCCCTGGGGACCTCCGGTTTACTGGGATGACTTCTTCCCTTATAAATTCAAATTCAGATACCGTCAATGGCCAACCGGCTTTGGTCCCATGGATTATATCAACTTCACCAAGCAGGCAGAATTCGAGTATATGCCTGTCTCCTACCAGACCGGCACATACGACCAGAAATGGATGGATAAGCTGTGTGTGCAAAACTACAAGATAGGAGCGGTCATGACCGAGATGTACACCCATGCCGAGCATCTGCAAAGAAACTCTGAGATCAAGACGAGAAATTACATGGACAAAAAGGAATCAATATATTTTTCAGTAAAATACGGACAGATAGAGCGCGATTTCAGCATTCGATATCCACCTTTGCCCTGTTGCACAGGAGTTCTTGAAGCCAACTTAAACTCGTTTGTCATCGGTGTGGCCCACATTGGCTGGCTCTCCAGGGATCCTGCTTCAGATCCGCAATTGAAAGGCCGCCATGCCGAGTATGGACGCAGCGTCGAGGATCTTGCCGGCGTCTTCTCCATCGAGAAGTTCATCCAGCTTTGGGGTAACTCCACCTGCGGCGCTGTCAGCGTTGACTGGCTGCCTTGCACATGATTGGATGCAAGAATAGTATAAAGAAAGAGGAGGCCTCTAAAAAGCACCTGCTCTTTTTAGACTAATCTTTAGGGATCGGAAAGATACTGGAGCAGAAATGGCGTTCCAGGATAGTTATTGTCGATCGTCCCTAACGAGAAATCCTTGCCAAAATGATATTGAGATGCAGACTTGGGGATGACAATTCCATTTTGGTAATTCATGATATGAGCACCTGTCGGACGGTACTCAAGCAACATCGGATAACTCGATATCTCTCGGGAGAGAGAGACGGGCGCAATGCGAGGCACAACGCAAACGGATGTTGCGCGAATGCTCGCTTTAGGCATGGAACATGGCTCGGGCCTCAGCGAGGGCGTTGGGCATTCTTTCGGGGCAGGAGTGCCTTTCACATCTATGGCCACGGTGTTGCTCTCTTTGCCATTCAGAACGTAATGCAATACATGCCGCCCGGGTGCATTCGCGCGGAAAGGCAGGCGATCGTTGCACAGGAAGTAATAGGAGCATTCATGAATGCTTCCATCGGGATATTGATCAAAGAGTATGCCATCGCCTTCTTTTGGAGTCAGGACGACAAGAGTTGCAGTCGATCCCTGGGCCACTTCCAGATTCTTTGTCCAGCCACTCGGACCCTCTATGCTAAGGGTGTTTCCAGCTGCTGCCTGAAATGCAGAGCAACATAGCAATAATATAGATATTAGTATTAATAAATATATCCTCATAATATCTCCCTCAGATCCTATACTTGATCACACTTACTGATCATAATTGTATCTTCTACTATTTCAAAAATTGGGGTGCCGACAATTTTCTGCCACAGGCTTGAATTCATTAGACTTAACAGATTCCAAAAGCAATTGATCAGACAGCTATGTGCTAACCGATAATTCGATATACGTAATGCGGGGTACGGGATTCGAACCCGCGAACTCCTGCGAGACGGGATCTTAAGTCCCGCGCCTTTGGCCAGCTTGGCAAACCCCGCTCCAATTTAGGATACCTATGCAGCCCATATCGTATTTATTGAGTCCCATGACGATTTTGAGCACTTAGCATGTATACTTCTGGAATAAGTACTTTCCCGACGCCATAAGCCTCTTAGCCCCTCATTTTTCAGACAATGGCAATAGAAAAAAAGAAGACAGCAGCTCAAATATATACTGCTGTTCCCGGTTCCACGTAGATTATCTTCTGGACGCCCTTTTGGAAGAACATTGTCTTCGGATAATTGAACTGACCATCATAGACCCGAACATCATGGTTCCTGCCGCCAATCACCCTGAAGCTGAACCTTCCATCAAGTGCGTCTCCTCCCGTCCCCTCAGTGCCGATGTAATTACCATCCAGGAAAACCTGATATCCACTCATGCCCTGGGAGATTATCGTCACGGGGGTGTCACCCATCGCAGGCGGAGCAGTTGTCGCAGGAGGAAGAACCTGAGCAGGTGGATAGCCAGGGGTCGCCGGATATGTTTGCGGATAGGCATTGACAACATCGATGACTATGGCATTGCTTACCTGGCCGCCAATTGCAAAGAGCAGCACATGCTGGCCGATTGTATCTGCATAGAAGTCTATCTGGCTGCTGCCAGGGAAGAAGGAGAAGCTTTCCTTGGATAGCTTTCCATCAGGAGTTATCTCATACAGATATCCTTTGCCGCCTTTGGTGGATGCTGCCAGCAGAGATAGACCGGACCACTGGGGAACTCTAGCATACTGGGACCAACTGGAAGAGCCCAGTATCCACAAAGAGTCTCCTCCGGTGTAGGCGGCATTGCTCTGAT
Source organism: Methanothrix sp. (assembly GCA_963682135.1). Classification (GTDB taxonomy): domain Archaea; phylum Halobacteriota; class Methanosarcinia; order Methanotrichales; family Methanotrichaceae; genus Methanothrix. Next base: position 2,020,304 of record OY821645.1, on the reverse strand, counting down.
ATTGAGTGTACGGCACGGCTTGCATCTGATAGCTGAAATAGACTGTGCTGGGCAGACTATCAGCGATCACATGCTTCTTTGGGCTATCAATATGCTTCTTGGGAGCTGATCCTTTGTAGCTCCAATAGTATTGAGAATATATGGAATCATACGTGCCGGATGATGGTGGATTGCCGCCTACCCATGGCTGGCCAATTCCACTCTCAAATCGCATCTCTGCCAATGCTTCTCCTGGCCGCAGCTCCACGCCGCTTCCATCTGCGGCAGCTATGCACCCCACCAAAGATATGATGGTGATTATCGATATCAAGAAGTTATTCATTCTTTTACCTCATCGCAGACCAGGTCCCCCCCGGAGCTCTCTCAACTGTGTAGGTGCCGGAAGATATCGAATTTTTCGCAACCGATCGTGATTGCCAGGAGGTCTGTCCTCCGCCCGGCGATACCCATTCCAGAGTAAGGACCGTTCCATCGAATTGCCAGGTTCCCTCTCGATTGGCCCCCACATTAGCCCCCTCGGTCTCCGTCCATTCCAGGGTGCCGTCTTTCTTTAAATTCAGGTCCGCCTTCCAATCGTTGAAGCCTTCCTGATGTCCGGACATCTTCCAGGCACCGGCCAGGTTCAGCCCGCCGTCCAGCGGTCCCTCAAAGCAGACCACATAAGCATCTTCCAAGCTGAGCTTAAGCCAGACCAGAGACTCGCCGGGGGCTGGATTGGTGAGCATGGGGTCGATCATCTGGGGTGTAGACTCGGCCAGGCCGGCTGCCGTCACATCAAAGACATAGAACTCGCCGCCCAACAGCTCCTTTGGCCCCAGTTGGTTCCATTTGTCAGGCATTCCTATCTGAGTGCCGGTCCTTTTGCCGTACCAGATATTGTACATGCCCGGAACCAGCACTGGGCCGGCATCATAAAGGTCGGTCGGACTGCGGGGGGAATAGTCCACACCTTCACCAGCACAGGGAGCAGACTTCACGCTGTCGCTTCCGCCCATAAGACCTATAACCGCGACAAGTCCGCAATCCCCGCTCTCGTAAGTGTATGACCAGGTCGATGGGCTGGAGTCGATAATAGTATAGGTTCCTGCAGGCAAATCCAATGCAGGAGTTAAATAGACGATCCAATAAGCATTAGGAACGCCACCCTGGCCTGATTCTCCTTCGGCCTGCCAGGGGCCGTAGGTCTTGCCCAGTTCGTCTCTCAACCCAATAGTCCCCGGCGACTCGCCGGAGGCATCGTTCCAGTGATATGTGCCAATTTTGGTGATGGTCCTTGGCTCATCAATGGTAAAGACTGTAGGGTTGGGCGGGTCATTGCTCACTCCGGCACATGCACTCTGAGCAAAGATGCGTTCTTCCCCATCACCCGGAGAGGGAAGACCATAGCACTGGCCAAGACCCGGCAGGGTCACAATTAAAGCGGCCAGGATGAAAAACATAGAAATCGTAAACAGTTTCCTGGGTCTGATCATTCAAATCCACCTCGAAACATTTCAGCGCCTCAAACTGAAAGAGATGCAAACATCCAAGACGCGCAATGGATATAAATCTTTGATTCCGAGAAGTCGTACAGAGGGGATCGATCGGATTTTTAAGAGAGACGAAAACGGAAACTGCCTATTTCAGGCCTCTTTTTCCGTTGTCGTTTTCTCGGATAATTCAATCGCCTAAGCAGGGGGCAGAATTTGTCCGCCCTGAGCCGATGGGGCAGCCGTGGTCGCGACCTGGCCCATCACTATTTGTAGGCTGGAAAGCAGGCCCTGCGTGACATCCAAGGGATATGTTGAGGTGATTACGACGCTGGTCTTGCCTACAGATACCGGTCCGCATTCGCAGTCCTGGCTATCTAACCAGTACATGGCTCGGTAGACTTGGCTTGGAGCTCCTGCCATTGCCTCGTAAGGCGTACCTGTAACCAAGAAGCCTTCCTTCCCTTCAATTGCGACATCTTCGACATTTGTGACATTGAGGCCCTGGAGCATCATGCTCATCGGTAACATGCTCTTGAAAACCATCAGTGTGGAATCTGTCAGCTCGGCGTACTCAGTTATGCCGATTGTGGCATAGGTGGAATTGTCGACAAATAAGCCCATCTGATAGGCGTTGGCAGTCTTCATTTCAATGGGCTGGGTATTCTGAACCTGATAATTGGCATTTAGATCAAACGATACCGTGTAAGGTCCGAGCTGTTGGCTATCCGGCACAGCCATCGCCATGGCAGACAGCATCAGCATCATGGTTGCTGCTAATAATAACTTCATTTAATTTTCACCTAGAGCCAATTGCTCCTTCATCCTAGAAAAGACTTGCTTTAATATGCCCCTCGTATATTTCCTCCATGATTCCTCCACAAAGCACCAAGATCAAATATCCACCATCACGAGAAACAGGCATGCAGCCGCAGAGAAATGAGCCGGGAATTTATTCACTAATACTTTTCTTGCCGCAGGCAAGGCAGATAGAGGTCGGATCACTGGACGTCATCGACTTTGTCAGCGGCTTTTATTCTTACACCGGTTCAGCGAGGGGTCCGGGCGGCCTCAAGCGTGTAGATCGCCACATTCAGGTATTAGAGGGAATAAAAACAACTCGACGCTGGCACATAGACTACCTCTTACCCCACACCAGCTTAGTGGAGGTGTTCATCACCAAAACCACCCAGGATCTGGAGTGTAGCATCGCGAAAGCCATTGGGAAACGGCTCATGGCCGTGCCCCGTTTCGGCTGCACGGATTGCCGCTGCCAGAGCCACTTGCATTATGCTCTGGACCCACAGGAGATGCGAGCTGTAGCAGCAGCGGCTCACCATGCGACCACGATCTAAAGGCACTCTTATGGGCAGGGCAGGGTCAAGACGGAGGTATTTCCCACAATGGTCTCCGACCTAATCTGCGCATAGCCCACGTACATCCCGTTCATCATAAAGGACGGCACTGTCTTGGCATTCTTCTGCACCCGCTGGCCGATCCTGGCGGTTCCCTGGATCTCGGAGCTGATCTCATAAACGGAGAAGCTGTCGTTCTGGTAGATCTTGGTATCCTTTATGAGATCTTTATCGATGTTGTAGGTCTCAGAAAAAACAGAGCCCACCTCGTAATTCTTGGCGCACAGAGCATTCCTAAGGTCACTTTGTGTGAGGGGAGGAACGTAGGGTGCATAATCATAATTGGCTGAGATGGTGAGCGATGCTTCTTCACGATTCGAGTCCCGGTAGACCTCTGAGTCTATAGTTCTGGTAGCCATTCCGCTTCCACTTGTGGTGAGGGCCATCTTTTGGCCTTTAAATCCTATATCGGTCTGCAGTATTCTCGACTCTTCCATGTAGCCATTGACAAATATCCAGGAATGCTCCGTGAAGTTCTGGGCTAATAAATCATCAGTAGTTTGGACGCTAGCCGCATCATCATCATCTGCGTTAACAGTAGCCATATTGGCAGCGATGCAAGCAAGAACAAACAGCATCGTAAAAAGCATCCATCTCATCTTTGCGCCTCACTCACTTGATAGCAAGCAATGGCGCATTGAAATATAAATCTGATCCTGCAAGCATCCACTGAGGGGTGACTATGAGTTGGGCCGGTAAGCAATGCTGAAGATAGGCAGATTCTCAAACATTTTCTAAATAGCCAAACGTTTTTCTAGATAGAGAAGCCAATACCAATAGAGGCGGTTATATGCAGAAATCTATGCTCTATGTCTTGATGATTTCATTATTTTTCCTATCATTTTTTATGGGTGTGGCAAGCGCACATGATCCTTCAGAAGCAGGAGGTAGTGCTCATACTCATCAATTTCCTCCACCCTGGCCATATCATATGATAATGGTAGTTGTCGGGGTTATGTCTCTGACAGGTGGAGCATTCACGGCACGATACCTAAAGCAAAGGACGGGATGGGTAGGATTGCATAAAAAACTGGCACTGTTAGGGGTTGCATTTGTTCTGGCAGGCCTTTCTATCGCAGCATATATGGTATCCGTGTACATGGAAACATTTTTTGTGCGAGAAATGCATGCATATCTGGGCGCCAGCGTCCTTGTTTTTCTCGTAGCGACTCCTCTGCTCGGAATATTCCAATTCAAATCAAAGGATATGAGAATACATACCGTTCATCGATGGAGCGGGCGTATTACGTTAATGCTAATTCTATTCGCGATTATAGCTGGAATTCAAATGGTAATATTGTACATTGCCTAGAATTGAAGAAAATGTCGAGATTTCCAGGCATACCAGGGCAGCTGCCTTGTGGCCACCCAGATCCTGGAGCATCCCAGCCCTGCGATAGGATCGTGCTCGTCAATGTCGAGATGTTTGAGATAATCAATCGATGAGAAGTAGCGCCATGGGCGTAGGGTTTCCCGAAACAGGAAACTTTATGGCCATGCCTGCTCCTTCAGCTGTCTTTTTCATATTGACCCCCACGGCATGCTCTGGAATCCTGGCCATGGTTGGATGAACGCATATTCCATTTTCAACATTGCAGTTCTCGCACAGGCGGCAGGAGCCGTTTGTCAGTGCCAAAGCCAGCGTATATCCGGCATTGAATGCGGTCTTCTCCAGCTCCAGCATGGCCAGCAGTATCCGCTTGTTCTCGCCCAGATACTCTCTCCAGAAGAGATCAGCCGTCTCTTTCTTCTCAGGCGGAGCATCCGGATCCAGCCAGTACCTGTAAATGGAGCAGATGATATCCGGATTTGCATTGGCTGAAGAGCTGAACTTCACCAGCAGAGCGTACCGGTACTCGGACAGGATCTTTCGGAACTCGTCCGCGGTGGGCACAAATGGCGGACAGGTCAGCTTCTTGCCGTAACCCATGCAGCCAGTTTTGCATTTCAATGGAACACGGTTTTCCACAAATACCTGGGAAGCGTAAATGGCCTTAGCATCAATCGCACCTAGATCCCCGGCTGCCTTTTCCAGAAAGGCAAACCGACTCAGTTCTACGTCATCCGATTTCATGTCTATCAGTTACAAGTCTGGATTATTCAGGATTATCTATCTATTCATTGCTCAAAGATTATGGATTTTTTTGGACAAATCGATCCGGACGATGAAGAGAAAGCCAAGGACAATTCTTCCAACAGATGTATCAATCAGAACCATTCATTAGTGATAATCATGGACAATGGCATCACCTACAGCACTTCTGCTGAGAGCGATTTGCAGAAAGCCTTGCAAGCCAGCAAGGCCCAGTACGAGCAGGCAGTCTCTATGATATCCGAGATTGTCTGGCGTTATGATGTCAATGACCAAGGTGAGCACATCAACTTCAGTATATCTCCGTTTGCAGACAGAATCTTGGGCCTGCCTGCCGGCACGATCGGAGACAGCTTCGAAAAATACTTATCCTATATTCATCCCAATGACTTGCCGACTGTGCAAAGGACGCTTTTCGAAGTAATGCAACCGCGCGGAAAGGATCGGACCAGGGATAAAGCCGCAGAGTACCGTCTGCTAAAGGCCGATGGCACCTTGCTTTGGGTTCGTTCCAGGATTTCGGCATTTTCCCTGCCAGACGGGCGAGTCACGGTCTTTGGTACAACAAACGACATCACACAGCTCAAGCAGGCTGAGCACGACTACAGGACGCTATTCCAGGAGATGTTGGATGGCTTTGCACTGCATGAGATCATTTGTGATGGGCAGGGCAATCCGATTAACTACCGCTTCCTTGATGTCAATCCGGCCTTCGAGCACCTAACGGGTTTGAAAAAGGAAGAACTCATAGGCCGCACCGTTCTGGAGGTCTTGCCAGGCACCGAAAAGCACTGGATCGAGATTTACGGCAAGGTGGCGCTCACCGGCGAGCCTGCCTTCTTTGAAGACTATTCCGTCGAGCTGAAGAAGTATTTTGAGGTTAGGGCTTTTCGGACGGCTGTCAACCGGTTCGCCTGCATCTTCGCCGATATCACTGACCGTAAGCAGTCAGAAAAAGAGCTGCAAGCCCTCAAGACCCGGATAGAGTTTATCCTGGGTGCCACCAAGACGGGACTAGACATCATCGATGAAAATTTCAATATCCACTACATCGACCCGGAGTGGCAAAAGATCTATGGCGATCCGACGGGGCGCAAATGCTACGATTATTTTATGGGGCGCAACCGACCCTGCCCCAGTTGTGGTATAGCAAAGGCACTGCATACCAAGTCCCCCACAGTCACCGAAGAGGTTCTGGTAAGAGAGGCCTCTCGTCCGATCCAGGTTACCACTATTCCCTTCCAGGATGATAACGGAGAGTGGCTGGTTGCGGAGGTCAATGTAGACATCACAGAACGCAAGCGGACTGAGGAAGATCTGCGGCAGAGTGAACTGCGGCTGAGGACAATCTTCGAGACCTCCAGCGCGGGAATAATAATAGTTGACACCAACGGGCAGATCTCTCAAGCCAACCAATGCCTTGCCGAGATGTTTGCCTGCCCGATGCAGTCATTGATCGGCAAACCGTATCCTGCATTTATCCATCCTGATGAACGCCAGGATGGAACTGATATTATGATAGCGATGCTAGAAAATAGGGCAGACACGGTCTTTACAGAGCGACATTATCTTCGGGCTGATGGAAGTGATTTCTGGGGATACATAAGTGGCCGAAGGATGGTAGGCTCGAACGGGGAGTTCACAGGTTTGCTGGGTATCATATCCGATATCACCGACCGAAAGCGAGCTGATGATGATCTGCGACGCAAGACTGCGATACTTGAATCTCAGGTTGAAACCTCATTGGATGGCATTCTGGTTGTTGACTGCCAGGGGCAACGAATTCTCACCAATCAGCGGCTTTTGAACATGTGGAATGTGCCTGCAGAAATTAGGGACCAAAAGAACGACGATGCGCTCCTCCAGTATGTGGCAGGCAAGACCCAAAACCCAGAACAATTCCTCTGGAAAGTGACTCATCTATATGATCATCGGGAAGAAACCAGCCGGGATGAAATAGTGTTTAAGGACGGCATGGTACTGGATCGATATTCTTCTCCCGTGATAGCCCGGGACGGCAAATATTATGGCCGGATCTGGATCTTTCATGATATTACCAAATTCAAGCGTGCGCAAGAAGCGCTACGCGAGTCGGAGCAGCGCCTGGCTGATATCATAGATTTTCTGCCTGATGCCACATTTGCGGTGGACCGAGAAGGAAAAGTTATCGCCTGGAATCGAGCCATTGAGGAGATGACAGGTGTCTCAAAGGCCGAGATGATCGACAAGAGGAATTATGATTACTCAGTCCCATTCTACGGCAAAAATCGACCAATTCTGATTGACTTAATATTTATGAACAGGAAAGAGATTGAAGAGAAATATTACTTTGTTCGGAGAAAGGGGGATCAACTGGTTGCAGAGACATTCATTCCCATGCTTAACGGCAAGGAGGGTGTATTCCTCTGGGGCATCGCATCACCCCTATATGATCAAAGCGGCAGTATTGTGGGTGCAATCGAGTCAATACGCGATATTACCAGGTACAAGAAATTCGAGAAAGATCTGATGAACACCAATCTGCAACTGGAGACTGCGAGCAAGCATGCCCAACAGATGGCTGAGATGGCGGAGCAGGCAAATGCTGCCAAGAGCGAATTTTTGGCCAACATGAGCCACGAGATCCGCACCCCCTTAAACGGCGTCATCGGTATGATCGGATTGCTGCGGGACCTGGATTTAAATGCAGAGCAGCGGGAATATGTGGAAATTGCCCGAATCAGTGGGGAGATGCTGCTATCTCTCATCAACGACATCCTTGACTTCTCTAAGATTGAAGCCCGAAAATTGGAGCTGGAAAGACTGGACTTCGATCTTCACACCATGCTCAAGGATACTGCCGATATCCTGGCCCTTGATATTCATGAGAAAGGACTGGAGCTGGTCAGTCTGGTAGAGCCAGAAGTTCCGTCGCTCCTGCGGGGCGATCCGGGAAGGCTGCGCCAGATTTTGGTCAACCTGGGCGGCAATGCCGTGAAGTTTACTGAGAAAGGCAAGATAGTGATCCGTGTCAGTCTGGAGAGCGAGGACGATAGAAATGCCATGATTCGTTTCGAAGTCATGGACACAGGCATCGGCATACCGGCTGACCGACAGAAGATTCTTTTTTCGCCTTTTACTCAGATGGACAGTTCGACTACGCGCCAATACGGCGGTACCGGACTGGGGCTGGCCATCTCCAAACAACTGGTGAAATTGATGGGAGGCAACATCGGCCTGCAAAGTGAAGTTGGCAAAGGGTCCACCTTCTGGTTTACCGCGGTTTTTGAGAAGCTGCCCGCCGGGTTGGGATCGAGAGATAAGACATTAGCCAAAATTGTGGAAGATGGCGCGAAGGATAGCTTCCATGCCAAGCCCGACATTTCTGAAAACGCAAAGCACAAGATCCGCATCCTGGTGGCGGAAGACAATCCCGTAAACCAGAAAGTTGCCCAGGTTATGCTGAAAAAGATGGGACTTGCAGCAGATGTGGTGGCCAATGGAAAGGAGGCAGTCGATGCTCTGCAGACCATTCTTTATGATCTGGTATTGATGGACTGCCACATGCCTGAGATGGACGGTTTCGAGGCTACACGGGCCATTCGCCAAGAAGGGTCGAAGGCGCAAAATCCAGGCATTCCCATAATTGCCATGACTGCCGCCACCATGCAAGGAGACAGGGAGAAGTGTATTCAGGCGGGAATGAACGAATTCATTGCCAAGCCGGTTCAACAAAAGGAGCTGGAGAAAATGCTTGCCAGGTGGTTGGTAATTGGTAACAAAAACGAATGATTAACTCAAGCCTGAATTAGGTCAAAAGGCATGATGGAAAGATTCGTACAAAACTCAGGCATTGCCACGTCTTGCAGCCCCGATATCCTTTACTTGCGGCGCGTCTCCACTCAAAAAAATTATGTCAGACTTCGCGCCTTCGCGTGAAAACAGACCTTTGCTAATATCATGCGAAGCCGTGAAGAACTGCTATTCCTGCTTCATCACACATCTCAGACTTCACAGAGGGTATAGGCCACATTCAGGACTGCATATTACCCCTTCATTGCCACAGACGGGATTGACTATGCCGCTGATTCGCCCTTCCGAGTCTACCCCGGTGTTTTGCTCCGCTGCTCTTCTCACCTCTTCGGGCCAAGATCCCTTGCATCGGTAATCGAATGTGAAATACACATCATTGGCCGGGTCCGGCATGGTTCCTTCCTGCTCCTTTTCCATGGTCTTAACCCTGGTTTTGAGCATGAACTTCGAACCTGCTGGCACATCCTTGAAGTAGACTATTCCATTCTCGTCGGTCATTTCGCGAAGAGTAACGGGCGTAGCATCGGAATAAGCAGGTGGTATATACGTAAAGGTCAGTTCCACTGGAATGTCAGGTAAGCCTGCATCACAACCGGATGTGAGGATCTCAATGGGATTATCGCATTCTCCATCTACTACTATGTCGGCTCTAACAGTGCCTTTGCTTTCCGATTGCCCGCTGCGATCGTCTTCAGGAACAGGATCCGCTTGTACTGCATACCCTTCAACCTTAGCGAACCCACAGGGTGATTCTGAGTTCATGGACCACGTCTCCGGCTGGGAATCGATAATCATGTAGTTTCCCTCCGGAATAACCACATTGGGGTGAGCTATCCACCAAGCATTATCTACACCGGAGGCTGGCTTTGCCTCAACGGACCAGGGGCCGAAGGTCTCGCCATTTCCATTTTGCAGACTGATGGTTCCGCCTAGGGCTGTGCCCTGGCCACCGTTCCAGTGGTAAGTATCGATATAGGTGATCATATGCGGCTGTGAGATCGCGAAAAATGGGCTGCAGGTGGGATTGTTGTCCACGGCACCGGTATTCCAGGTGTTGAAGATCGCCGCACCGGAATCGACCTGACCGGATGATTGATCTTCAGATCCAGATGATTTTGAATCGCCTTGCAGAATACCTTTAATCTTAGACTTGCCATCTACCTTAGGGTCGCCCAGCTGTCCGGATGGGTTTACAAAGGGCTCTCCAATAGATGTCAGCCTCGTTACTTTTGTGCCGTCTCCCAGAGTTACCTCCGCTGCAAACCAGTTGCCTTTTTCAAACCAACCCGAATCAGCCGCATAGAGGTCAAATTGGATATCCCCGGAAAAAGCCTCTAAAGAGGGCACATGGTTATGATTAAGCTGTGTGCCCTGATCGAAGACACCCAGGATATAGTAATTGGTGGCTGCCGTATCCCAGAATTGCCCGCCTGCGGGATTGCCGTTCTCGTCTGATGTGTATAGCAGGATTGACTTTATTTCTGTTGGATCGGGAAAGAACAGATCGATAAGAAAATGCCCATCCATGCTCCCATCAGGATCTCCGTTGTCCCATGTGCCGACCTTATCGGCATTCTTGCCAATCCATTCAAATTTGGAGATTTCTGATGCCATTGCCGGCAGCATGCATATGCCAAGCAAAGCGAATATTATTATCGCAGATTTAAGCAAAACCAATTTCAAGCACCCCATATAATCTTGATTGGGATCATAATTAATCGACCATATGATTTTTTCGGTCGGATAAAAACAATAAAAGAAAAAACTGATAGTAAGATACCACATTTTACATCTGAATAGAAGACTATATCGAGGGAGATCCAGAGCGAGGGCCGGACTGCCAGCCAGTTGGCCCTCACCCCAGGTTCTGAATGGACGCATGGAATAATCACTTATTCCAATATACTTTTCTTTAATCAATTTGCTTTTACTTAAATGTTTCGGGACTACGCTGGAAAGGCCGAAGATCCGTAAGCAGGAGCATGGGCGAATGGTTTCGAGATGGATCAGAAAAAATCACTGCTAAAGCCGGATTGTCTCGATCTTCGTCTCGGACTCCCGGCAGTAGTCCCTGATTCTCTGCATAGCGTGATCCACCATCCCTCCCGAGGTCATGATGATAGAGTTCTTTCCCAGGAGCGCTTTTAGTATGCATTTGTCGATGACGCCGTAGGTAAAATCTATGGATATGCCGCATTTTTCCGCCAGGGCCTTGGCAGTGGTGCCCATCGCACCCTTAAAGCAGGCGGGAACTTTTTCGAGCATTGCCAGGATCTGTTTTCCATCCGCCTCATCCACGTTGCAGATGTAGATCCTGCCCCATGTCCCGGCCTCTGCCTTTGGCTGCAGGAGATCGCAAAGCTCAAGGATGTTCTTGGGTGGCGCTGATCCCCGGGCAATGCCCCGGCCAGCCAGCTCCTGGTAGAGATCCACCACGAGGGGAAGCTTGAGACGAGCGCCCTTTATCAGCTTTGCATCTCCGAATACCTCCTGCCCTGTACCCCGGCGGACTACCCCGCCGTCCTTCATGAGGATGACCTCATCCGCCCAGCGATAGGCCAGGTCCACGTCATGAGTGGAGATGATCAATGTCTTTCCGCCGTAGTTCAGCTCATCGAGCATCTCCATGATCTCTTCTGAGCTGGCTGGATCAAGGTTGGAGGTAGGCTCATCGAGAATTATCACCTCCGGCTCCATGGCCAGAATGCCGGCGATGGCCACTCTCTTCTTCTCGCCGCCACTGAGGTGATGCGGTGGACGGCGTTCATATCCAAATAAACCCACGTACTGCAGGGCAAAGCCCACATACCTCTTCACCTTCTCTGCAGCATAGCCCAGATTTGTGGGGCCGAAGGCCACGTCCTGGAAAACAGTAGGCGCAAAGAGCTGGTCGTCGGAATTTTGAAAGACCATGCCCACAGCTCGCCGGATGGACCGCAAGCTTGCGGCATCGTAACTCATGGGCCGGCCCCGGAAGAGGACCGCGCCCTGCGAAGGCCGCAAGATGCCATTGAACATGAGCATGAGTGTGGATTTGCCGGCTCCGTTGGGCCCCACCAGAGCAACCTTTTTTCCCTCCTGCAAGGAGATGCAGACATCTTTCAGAGCCTGCGTTCCATCTCCATAGGAATAGCAGAGACTTCTGGTTTCAAGGATAGTCGTCATAGTAGCCTCACAAGAGCAGAACGTCCCTGGTTAAAACAGCTATGGCAGTAGCTGCAGCCAAATAGACAGCTACTGCAAGAATCGCCCTGGGCTTTGCCCCCTCTGCCTGATCGATGAGATCGAGCTTGCCGTCGTAACAGCGAGAATCCATGGCCACGATGAGCCTTTCCCCCTGCTCCCAGGAGCGAAGGAATAGAACGCTGCAAAGCATAACAAATGAGTTCAGGGAGTTTTTTGTGCCGGCGTCACCCAGGCGCATTACCTGAGCGCTGTGGATCATGGCCGCCTGATCCAGAAAGACGAAGATGTATCGGTAGATCATCATGGACAGCTCGATGACCGACTGCGGTACGTGCAGAGTCTTGAGCACGGCGAATATCTCAATCATGGGCGTGGTTAAAGCAATGAAATACAAAGAGCACATGCCGCCAAAGGTCCGGGCGATAAGAAGGGCGGCCAGGTTTGCACCTTCTTCTCTGACGGCCAGATCGATTCCAAAGAGCTGCACGGAAAATAGCAGCTGTCCATTACCATGCATGAAGGCTACCACTCCTGCGCTGAGCATGGCGAAGGAGAGGGGCACCAGCAGCAGCCGAGAATAGATGCGCGCGGGGATTTTGGCCAGAATCACAGTTATCAGGCTCATGGTTATGGCCACGAATAAGGGCGCGACGGGCGTGGTGGATGATACGCAAAGGAGGATGGCCCAGAGGCCCAGGAACAGTTTGAGACGGGAACTGGTCTCCCGCAGGGCATTAACATGTGCGTAGTCGTCAAGAAGGTTATGCATCCGACTTTCCTTCATGCACCGGGACGGATTTATCTGCTTTTGCCTTGGCCAGAGCACGATAGTAGCCTAGAAAATAACCGATGATGAGGCTGCCGATGGCCGCCTGCAGGGCAAAGAGAAGGCTCTCGATCTCGCCGCTGGGAGGCTGGTAAATGGACTGAAACCATGGAACATAGGTGCCGCCGGTAAGGTCGGAGATCACATCTTCAGCCTGGCCGTCTGCTCCCCCCCACTCGTGGTTTTGGGTAGAACTGACGATAGCAAAGGCAGCGATGAAGAGCACGATGACGCCTAAAGTCAAGAGTTCCAGCTTCATTTTCATGCCACGGCCTCCTTCAGATCCTTCAGCTTCATTATCGTGCTTTGGGAGACCACATTCATTCTCACCAGCACGTCGCTTCTAAGCTGCACTATATATTTGAACATCAATGCGGTCACCATTCCTTCCACTATGGCCAGGGGAATCTGGGTTATTGCAAAGACGGCGGCAAAAGCCTCAAAGGAAGATAAGACGCCGCCAATTGCCCCCGGAAAGGCCAGAGCCAGCTGCAAGGATGTGACGAGATAAGTCGCCCAGTCTGCCAGAGTCGCAGCCAGGAAGACGGCCAGGTAAAGATGCAGCCCGGATCTGCTGGCCGCTTTGTAGACCAGGTATCCGACGACGGGCCCTGCAATGCCCATGGAAAAGGTGTTTGCCCCCAGGGTGGTCAGGCCGCCGTGCGCCAAAAATACGGCCTGGTAGACCAGGACGATCATGGCCAGGACCGAAGTTATCCAGGGGCCGAAGATAATCGAGCCCATTCCCGTTCCAGTGGGATGTGAGCAGCTCCCTGTGACGGAGGGCAGCTTCAGGGAGGAGAGAACAAATACGAAAGCACCGGCCACAGCCAGAAGAGGCAGAGTCTCACGGCTCTCCTTGATCATCTTGTTCATCTTGTAGACACCATACGCCACAACTGGAAGTGAGAGTGCAAACCAGATCTCCCACCAGGGATGAGGAAGAAAACCCTCCATTATGTGCATTGCTTCACCGATTGAGGGCAACGACATTCTGCCATATAAAGTTTTCTTGTCTTAGGACCAAATATATTTAATTACATCTTGACAAGTGTTTTTCCCAGGCATTTTTTCGGTATGCTAGTGTTTGGTTATAGATCAGCCAGCACAAAGTGACGTAGACCAATCAGGAAGACCCGACCCTTTGGCGAATGGAAAAAGCCAAACAGACACACAAAGAAGGTTCCAAGACCTATACCTGACTGAAATGGCCCCTTCTAGCCTCTGGGAAGGGGGACGTTCAGGACGACAGTACGACACATCAGTATGATTGTACCGACATATTTATCTAATTGTCCGAACACCATTTTTCCGCCTTAAACATTACAATTCCAGTCGGATCGGCTTTGAAAAATCATCCAAGTGAGGAGATTATCATTTCAAATAATCATAATCTGATCCATTGTAATGACATCATATTCGGGGAGGATGCACAATGAATTATGCAATTAGTTTGCTATTTATACATAAAAAAATGATAGAACATATCTTAAGTAAGTATAACGAATCCGAATGCTTGAGAAATTTCCTAGTAAAGCGAATATGTCTTGCGCTCTTTCTGCTCATAGTCTTGACAGTGTCAGCTCATGGAGACTGCTCGGATCTGACATATTCCATTGCGAGTCCAACAAGCGATTACTCAATAACAGTCTGCAGTCCAAATCCCTCATATTTTAAAGCCACTATATCCAATACCAATTCTGCAGGCAGCGACTGCGCAGCTTCCAGCCTAAAGGCCACGGTTACCCTCCCTGCGGGTTTCAAATATAGCACCGGATCAACAACAATTCAATCTCCAAGCGGCGGTTCAACTGTTTCTACTGTGGATCCCACCATCAATGGTCAGACCCTTACCTGGGATCTTGGCACAACTCCAGGAAACCTGGTCCCTGGTTCATCTGTTGCAATCACCTTTGGCGTCACTGCCGACTGCGAGGCAGATCCTGCCAGCGGCCAGCCGATTAACCTGGCAATAGATTATACAATGGGCGTACACAAGACACCCTCAGCAGTCAGCACTCCTAAGACCATACTCATTAAAAGAGGCCAGCTCAACGTAGAAAAAGTCCCGATCACGACCCCTAATTCAGGATCCGTTATCACTGCCGCCGTTGGCGACTATGTGGAATGGAACCTGATGGTTAAAAATGCCGCAGCTGGAACCGCAGCAGGTCCGCTTTACAACATAAAGCTCTCAGATCAATTCGACTCAGGATTGGAGTTTGTTTCCATAACTGCACCTGCCGGTGACACCAGCACGGTCATCACCCCAGGAAACCCGGCCACCGTCGCGATACCAGGCCCCATAAATCCAGGAGTAACCTGGACGGGAGTGATCAAGGCCAGGGTAGTAGGATGCAGCAACCTGGTAGAGACGGTCACCGGTTCATGGGGCTGCAACCCTCAAGCCGCCTGCACCGACTCAGTCTTCTCCTTCTCCACCAAGGGCAGTATAAAGATTATTCTTTGGAAGCCGGATCTTGATATCGCTCCTGTTTACGCCAGCGCAGGCTCCTACAGCATCCCATACTGCTCATATCAGACTGTGACCCTGCATTATGCTAATACTGGAGGGGGTTCGGCCAGGGGCGTCCATGTCCACATGGGCAACCTGCCATCCCAGTTCCTTGTCAGCAGCCTTCCCGGGAGCACCATAAGTCCTGACCCGGATCATCCGACCGATCCCAGCAAGTTCATCCTGACTATTGGCGATATTGCCGCAGGAACGGCAGGAGACGCTCAATTTAAATTGATGATGAAGAGCGACGGGTCAGCCTGCGAGGCTACAGGAGGAGTTCTCACCATGGAGCCGGATTACACCGACGACTGCGGAAACCCGTGGGCACCTCCTCTGGAACTGATATACTTTTCCGTCGATTCCAGCAAAAAGCCAACCCTGACCCTGACAAAGACCCCGACATCCTCGGGGAGCAATATACTGAAGCCGAATGATGCAAGCACAGAGGCCAGCTTCGACCTCCAGGTGGAATTCAAATCAAATGGAGGAGGATGCACCGCATCTCTGCCCGTTGATATAATAGACACCTATCCAGAAGGCTTTTCCGTTGTGGATAGTGCAGGCGGCGTTGTTGATGCCACTGCTCAGACCATAACCTGGCCCAGC
Organism: Methanothrix sp.; assembly: GCA_963682135.1. GTDB lineage: Archaea > Halobacteriota > Methanosarcinia > Methanotrichales > Methanotrichaceae > Methanothrix. The sequence goes on along the minus strand of OY821645.1, from coordinate 2,004,400 downwards.
ACAGATGCTGCCCAAACCTTGAGCGATGGAGTTGTCTGGAAAAAGACGATCAAACTGGGCCCGCAGTCAAGCACCTGCGACATGTGCACAGGCACTTACAGCACTCTTCTTTCCGCCAGGCCGCCGGCCGGAGTTGACTGCTGCGGCTGCACTCTGTCGGGCAGCGCCTCGGCAGATATCATAGTAAACGGACCCACCCTGACCGTGAGCAAGACCGCATCAGGACTTGCCAATGATTACCTCATTCTCAGCGATGTCAGCCAAATCGCAATATTTGATCTAACGGTAGACTACAAAAAGAACGATGGGTGCTCTGATACACTGGATGCCGAGATCGTTGATGCCTATCCGGCCGGCTTCACCGTAGTAGATGCAGCAGGAGGAACAGTTGATGCAACTGCCAATACGATAACCTGGTCTCAAACCGGTGGCAATGCCCTGGTCTCAGGATCACCATGGACGAAGACGGTAAAAATCCAGCCACCTGCAAGCAGTTGCGGAGAATCATTCACCAACACCCTGACTGCCACTGAGGTCAATTCCGGACCGGTATGCCCACTTCTTTCCGACAGCAAATCGGTTAAGATAATGGTAAATTGCGTTGGTGGCACCGGTTCAGTCTTCACCACCGAAAAATCGTCAACCTCCGTTGATACATGCAGTGATATAGGTTATACCACAACCTATACCTTCCAGAGCGCGGTCACTGACTGGAACGGCTATAAGTTCGGAGTGCATTTCACCGGACCCCAGGAATTTCCAAGCGGAGGAGCGCCGGCGAGCTTCTCAGTCTATGATGCAGATAACAGCCAGATCGGATCGACCAAGAAGAGCTACTTATCTCCGGAGGCCGTTTCCGGAGTGCCTGAACTGGAGCTGGGCTCAGCTGGCCTGGACCTTCCACAGCTTCCTCAAAACGGCAAGCTTGTCGTCACTTATACCCTTTACACCACAGGCCCGGGAGACATTATCGATTGGTCGGATCTCATGGTCTCTGGTGGCCAGACCTATCACCAGGGCATGCCTGTGAAGATAGCACCCTCGGGCCCACCGAGCTTCAGTGTAAAGCTTAACCTTCCCCCGGTGATTGAGACCGGTGGAGAGACTGATGTCACCATCGTAGTCACCCAGGAAGATAATTACTACGCCTATGGTCTGATGAGGATAACTCTTGATACCGCCAATTACGAGTATGTGGCCGGCTCTGCATCGATCAACGGTTTCGAGGGAACGGGGCTTGCCGCATCCGCAGAGCCGGATCTATCGACAGGCAAGCCGATCTGGAACTTAGGAGATAAGGTAAGGACGACCTCTGGAAAGGGCACCATAAGCTTCAAGATTAAGAAAGCCTGCGGAACCGCGCCTACGGCAAAAGCTATTCTGGATTACAAAGATAAATGCGGCGGAACATATCAGAAGGTTGGATCGGATGAAAAGCCAGTCCTCGTCGGCACCGCCAGGCTGATTCTCACCCTGACGCCGGAGACCATTTACGCCACTGAGGATACCCAGACCTGGAGGATCTACGTCACCAACACAGGCACGGGCGCAGCTTACAACACCATCGTAACTGATACCCTGGGCGCCAACCTTCAATATGTACCCGGAACAGCAAGGGTAAACGGCGCTGCCTTGGAGCCGTTAGATCCATTCTCCAGCACCCTCCAGTGGAAATTCGATAGCATCGAAATTAAAAAAACGCGCATCATCGAGTTTCAGACCAGATTGACCGGATGCTCGCCGGGCCCCAATACCGCGGTGGCCCAATGGGGACCCGATTACAGCAATCCCTGCTCAACCACTTCGACTGGGACATCCAGAGTCGTCTTGAACACCAACTATCAGTTCGCAGTACAGCTGGTCACAGCTCCCATCGACCCCTGCGGGGATCGGTCGGGCCCATTCAGCCTCACCATCACCAACTCAGGAGGAGTGCATGCCTACGGTGTGACCGCCACCCAGAGACTGCCGATCGGCCTGGGGATAGTAGGTGGCATAGATAATGGAATAACGTATGAGGGCAGCCACCAGCCTCTTCTCGGCTTCAATCCGAACAATGGCGAAATATCCCTGGACTTTACCGGACAGGATTGGGCTCCGGGAGATTACTGCCAGATATCCTACTATCTGCAATCGGATACCACTCCGCCATGCAAGTTTGATCCCACCGCGGCCACTACCTCCGCCAGTGTCGATTATCATACTCCATGCGGCTCGAGCAAGGCAGAAGCCTTAAACGACATACCCCTGTCCAGCGCAAACAGCCAGCTGGAGCTGACAAAAGTTCAGATACATCCATCATCGAGCGTTGTTGATAAGGATACAGAGGTATCCTGGAAGATCACTGTAAAGAATCCATCCGGCAATCTCTGGACCGCCAGGAATGTGGTGGTCAAGGATCTGCTGCCTTCCAATACCCAGTTCTTAGCCGATCCCATTACGCCGGGCTATGAACCCACCACGACCCCCTATTCTGGAGATGGAACGAGCGGCAACGAACTGACCTGGAATCTCGGCGATATGGCAGTTGGATCTGAAAAGAGCATCATTGTCAATGCAAAAGTCACCATCTGCGATGCCGGAACGAATAAGGCCACAGTCACCTGGGGATGCTGTGAGGATACCAAACACACAAGCGCCTCTACCCCCATCAATGTCGATCTAAAGACCAAACCCACCTTCGGCATAGCCCAAACATCTAATGTAAATGTCTGCAGCGGGACAATTTCCCTGACTATTTCCAATACAGGAGCTACAGCCAATGGGCCATTTACATTGGCAGATACCATTCCAGAGGGTTTCGTCTACGATGGAATATCATCCGCTGCGATCAACGGCAATCCGATAACAATGCCCGCGCCTACGTCGACGGGTACATCTCCAGTAACCCTGACATGGGATCTTACAGGTCTCTTTGCAGACAATAAAATGCTCAAGGACGACACATTAACAATCACCTTCAAGATATCGGATGACGGCTACCATTGTGGAAGCTCCGCCACCAATCCGAGAAACGCTGCCGTCTTCAGCGGCAAGGATCTATGCGGCTATTCGGTCACTCGGACAGTATCCTCACCGGTCACAATACTTGCGCCCAATCTGGTTGTGACCAAGACCCCCCATGACCAGAAAGCGGTGGTGGGCGAAAAGAATTCCTGGACGCTGACTGTTACGAACACAGGAACGGCTGATGCCGAGAATGTCGTAGTGACTGACACCTTTGGATCAGCTTACCAGATTAGCGACCCAGAGAGAGATGTGCCAGACGGGATCATCCAACCGGGGGGAACAGGTACCGTGGTGACATGGTCCCTGCCTACCCTGGCCGGGAACGGCGGATCGTGGACAAAGACAGTCAAGGCAACTCTGACCTCAACCAGCTCGGATATGAATAACTATGTTCATGCGGAAGGGAAATGCTCTTCGGGTTGCGTTTACGGCTCAGATGATGACACTGCTGCGGCCACATACGTGACGATAACCAAGAGCACGACCACCAGCACCCTCACCATAGGAGACAAGGTGGACTTCATCATCACCGCCTCCCTTTTGGGCACAGGAGTGCCTTTTACCAACGTTAAAATTAAAGATACCCTTCCCAAGGGCCTGGATGTCGTGGGATCAGATTATTACAGTTGCAGTGATTCGGCCAGTTGCTCGGGAATTGTCGCAACCAAGCAAGCCTCAGGAGAAGATCAGCTCATTACCTGGAGCCTGCCGGACTTCGTCGGCGCCAAGACGGTGCAGATAACGCTGCATGCCGTGGTAAAGGATAAGGTCGATGGCGTATCCTATAACAAAGATGGCGACACCCTGGTAAATAAGGTCGACCTGGTTCGCACCGTCTACGGCCAGACTTCCACGGACAGCGATGAAGAGAGCGTGAGCCTGGTGGAGCCCAAGCTGAAGCTGGAAAAGGCCGTCGACATTTCCACAGTCAACCCGATAACCCATAACCCGATGTACCATCCGGGAGACACGGTTACTTACACCATAACCATCTATCATGATGCGGACAGCCATGCTACAGCTTACCAAGTAGACGTGCAGGACACGCTGCCCACAGGCATGACCTATGTTCCCGGCTCCATCAGGATAATAAATGGACCAGCCGGGACGGCAGATGATACATCAGCCGATGCAAAACTGCTCAAATGGCATTTCGATCAGGTTGAGCAAACATGGGTCTCGGGCAATCCAATCCGGCTCAGCTACCAGGCGAAAATCGATGATGATGTTCAGACCGGCATACTGAACAATAAGGTGATTGCCGACTACTATACCAAGCTCAGTCCAACCGATAACCCGGAGAGGAGATTGGAGCCGGAGCTGGCCGCGTCCAAGACCATCAATGCAGCCGTCGCTTGCATAGGAGATAAGGTTTGGGAGGATAAAAACGGAAACGGCCAGCAAGATGCCGGCGAGCCGGGCATAGCCGGCGTAACTGTCACCCTTTTCAAATCCGATGGCACTCAGGTAGGAACGCCCTTCACGACTCTGGCAGACGGCGCATACAGCTTCAGCCATCTGGAGCCAGGAGACTATTATTTGCGGTTCTCGCCGCCCGCATCATCAAGCTACGTCTTTACTCCCAAAGGCATTGGCGCGGCTAGCACGGACAGCAATGCCGAAAACGCAGCCGGTGCAACTTACGGCCAGACCGATACGAGAACCCTATCGATAGGAGAAACCATATCGTGCGATAGCACAGTAGATGCCGGCCTGTACATTCCCACATGCCTTAACGGTTTAGCCTGGGTGGACACCAACGGCAACGGCATAAAAGATGGAAGCGAGAGCGGGCTGCAAGGCGTATCAGTCACTCTTTACAGAAAGAATGATTTCAGCACATCTTATGTTCAGAAGGGCGTCACGTCCACAGATTCAAGCGGCGCATACAGCTTTAGCAGCCTTCAGCCGGGAACTTATTATGTGGTATTCGCCAAACCCGCAGGCACAAATTACCTGTTCATAATCAAGTCCGCGGGCAGCGATACCCAAGTCCTGAACTCGGCCGGCAAGACGAGCACGGTCGTTCTGACCTCGGGCCAGGCATGTGACGGCACATTGAAAGCAGGGCTGTATCAGCCCGCATCCCTGGGGGATTTCGTCTGGCACGACAGAAATGCAAACGGCATCCAGGATACTGGCGAGGAAGGCATATCCGGGGCGACCGTCATTCTCCGTAAGTCTGGCGTGACCACGAGCACAGCCACTACTCTTGCAGACGGAAAATACAAATTCACCGGCCTGGTTCCAGGCAGCTACACTGTGACATTCGCCAAACCATCCGGATACAACAGCTTCAGCCCCAAGGGCATCGGTGATGCAGACAAGAACAGCGATGCAGACACAACTTCCGGCCAGACGGTAGCCATAACACTGCTATCAGGACAGGAAGATCTCACGTGGGACGCGGGAGTTTACAAGTACGCTTCCCTGGGAGACTTCGTCTGGCACGACAGGAATGCCAATGGAATCCAGGAGACTAGCGAAGAAGGCGTAGCTGGCGTAACCGTTACCCTCTACAAGTCCGGCGTGGCCAGCGGCACAACCACAACCAGCACTACCGGCGCCTACCTATTCAGCAACCTGGTTCCGGGCAGCTACTCAGTGAAATTCGACAAACCAGCAGGATATGACAGCTTCAGCCCCATGGATCAGGGCGCAGATAACGCAAAGGACAGCGATGCAGACACAACTTCCGGCCAGACGGCCACCACCACGCTTCAGTCTGGTGATAGCGATCGCACATGGGACGCGGGTGTCTACAAGTACGCTTCCCTGGGCGACTTCGTCTGGCACGACAGGAATGCCAACGGCATTCAGGACGCTGGCGAAGAGGGAATAGCGGATGTGACCGTCACCCTCTACAAGTCTGGCGTGGCCAGCGGAACAATAACCACTGGCCCCGATGGCAACTACAAATTCACCGGCCTGGTTCCGGGCGTCTACTCGGTGAAATTCGAAAAACCCGCAGGATACGATAGCTTCAGCCCAGTAGATAAGGGCAACGATAATACGGTGGACAGCGATGCAGACGCAACGTCCGGCCAGACAGCCACCACCACGCTTCAGTCCGGGGACAATGATCTCACATGGGATGCAGGAGTCTACAAGTACACCTGCTTGAACGGCTTAGCCTGGATTGATACCAACGGCAACGGCATAAAAGACGGAAGCGAGAGCGGACTGCAAGACGTCTCCGTCACCCTCTACAGAAAGGATGACTTCGGCGGAGCTGATGTTCAGAAAGCCGTCACATCTACCGATCCAAGCGGAGCTTACAGCTTCAGCAGCCTTCAGCCGGGAACTTATTACGTGAAATTCACCAAACCCTCAGGCACAGGATATCTATTCATCATCAAGTCTGCGGGCAGCGAGACACAGGTCCTGGATGCAAGCGGCAAGACGAGCACAGTCGTTCTGACCTCGGGTCAGGCATGTGACGGAACCCTGAAGGCAGGACTGTATCTGCCCGCATCCCTGGGAGACTTCGTCTGGCAGGATAAGAATGCCAACGGCATCCAGGAGACCGGCGAGGAAGGCATTGCAGGCGCTAACGTCATCCTCCACAAGCCTGACGGTAGCACCAGCACAGCCACTACTCTTGCAGATGGAAAATACCAATTCACCGGACTGGTTCCGGGAAGCTACTACGTGGTATTCACAAAACCAGCAGGATACGACAGCTTCAGCCCCAAGGACATTGGTGATGCAGGCAGGAACAGCGATGCAGACACAACTTCCGGCCAGACGGTAGCCATAACACTGCTATCAGGACAGGAAGATCTCACGTGGGACGCGGGAGTTTACAAGTACGCTTCCCTGGGAGACTTCGTCTGGCACGACAGGAATGCCAATGGAATCCAGGAGACCGGCGAGGAAGGCGTAGCTGGCGTAACCGTTACCCTCTACAAGTCTGGCGTGGCCAGCGGCACAACCACCACTGGTACTGACGGTTACTACCTATTCAGCAACCTGGTTCCGGGAAGCTACTCCGTGAAATTCGAAAAACCCGCAGAATACAACAGCTTCAGCCCCATGGGCCAGGGCGGAGACAATGCGAAGGACAGTGATGCGGACATTGTCGACGGCAAGACCGCCTCCACCACACTTCAGTCAGGTGATAGCGACCTCAAATTGGACGCAGGGATCTACAAATACGCATCATTGGGCGACTTCGTCTGGCACGATCGGAATGCAAACGGCATCCAGGACGCGGGTGAAGAGGGAATAGCGGATGTGACCGTCACCCTCTACAAGTCTGGCGTGGCCAGCGGCACAACCAAAACTGGCCTTGACGGCAGCTACCAATTCACCGGCCTTGTTCCAGGCAGCTACTCCGTAGACTTCGACAAACCCGCAGGATACGACAGCTTCAGCCCAGTGGATCAGGGCGGAGACAATGCGAAGGACAGTGATGCGGATATTGCAGACGGCAAGACGGCTTCCACTGCACTTCAGTCTGGCAGTGTTGACAACTCCTGGGATGCAGGAGCCTACAAGTACACCTGCTTGAACGGTTTAGCCTGGGTTGATACCAACGGAAACGGCAATAAAGACTTGGGCGAAGATGAGCTGCAAGATGTCTCTGTCACCCTCTACAGAATGGATGATTTAGGAGGAGCTGATGTTCAGAAAGCCGTCACATCCACCGATTCAAACGGCGCTTACAGCTTCAGCAACCTTCAGCCGGGAACATATTATGTGGTATTCGCTAAACCCACCGGCACAAATTACCTGTTCATAATCAAGTCCACGGGCAGCGAGACACAGGTCTTGGACTCGAGCGGAAAGACGAGCACTGTCGTTCTGACCTCAGGACAGTCGAATTGTGACGGCACATTGAAGGCAGGGCTCTACCTGCCCGCATCCCTGGGAGACTTCGTCTGGCAGGATAAGAATGCCAACGGCATCCAGGAGACAGGCGAGGAAGGCATTGCAGGCGCTAACGTCATCCTCCACAAGCCTGACGGTAGCACCAGCACAGCCACTACTCTTGCAGATGGAAAATACCAATTCACCGGACTGGTTCCGGGAAGCTACTACGTGGTATTCACAAAACCAGCAGGATACGACAGCTTCAGCCCCAAGGGCATCGGTGATGCAGGCAGGAACAGCGATGCGGACACAACTTCCGGCCAGACGGTAGCCATAACACTGCTATCAGGACAGGAAGATCTCACGTGGGACGCGGGAGTTTACAAGTACGCTTCCCTGGGAGACTTCGTCTGGCACGACAGGAATGCCAATGGAATCCAGGAGACCGGCGAGGAAGGCGTTGCGGGCGTAACCGTTACCCTCTACAAGTCTGGCGTGGCCAGCGGCACAACCATCACTGGTACTGACGGCTACTACCAATTCAACGGCATGGTTCCGGGAAGCTACTCTGTGAAATTCGACAAACCCGCAGAATACAACAGCTTCAGCCCCATGGGCCAGGGCGGAGACAATGCGAAGGACAGTGATGCGGACATTGTCGACGGCAAGACCGCCTCCACCACACTTCAGTCAGGTGATAGCGACCTCAAATTGGACGCAGGGATCTACAAATACGCATCATTGGGCGACTTCGTCTGGCACGATCGGAATGCAAACGGCATCCAGGACGCGGGTGAAGAGGGAATAGCGGATGTGACCGTCACCCTCTACAAGTCTGGCGTGGCCAGCGGCACAACCAAAACTGGCCTTGACGGCAGCTACCAATTCACCGGCCTTGTTCCGGGAAGCTACTCCGTAGACTTCGACAAACCCGCAGGATACGACAGCTTCAGCCCAGCTGGCCAGGGCGGAGATGATGGCAAAGACAGCGATGCGGATATTGCCGACGGTCAGACCGACCCCATCACGCTTCAGTCCGGAGTTCACGATCCCACATGGGATGCCGGGCTCTGCAAAGATGTCTGCTTAGGTGGTCTAGCCTGGGTGGACACCAACGGCAACGGCATAAAGGACTCGAGCGAAAATGGGCTGCAAGGTGTCTCCGTTATCCTCTACAGAATGGATGATTTAGGGGGAGCTGATGTTCAGAAAGCCGTCACATCCACAGATTCAAACGGCGCTTACAGCTTCGGCGATCTTCAGCCGGGAACCTATTATGTGGTATTCGCTAAACCCACCGGCACAAATTACCTGTTCATAACCAAGTCAACCGGCAGCGAGACCCAAGTTCAGAACCAAGACGGCAAGACGGGCACTGTCGCTCTCACCTCGGGCCAGCCATGTGACGGCACATTGAAGGCCGGACTATATCTGCCCGCATCTCTGGGCGACTTCGTCTGGCATGACAGAAATGCAAACGGCATTCAGGATTCGGGCGAGGAAGGCATAGCGGATGTGACCGTCACCCTCCACAAGTCTGGCGTGGCCAGCGGCACAACCAAAACTGGCCTTGACGGCAGCTACCAATTCACCAGCCTTGTTCCGGGCAGCTACTCCGTGGAATTCACCAAACCCGCAGAATACGACAGCTTCAGCCCTGTGGATCAAGGCGGGGACAATGCTGCCGACAGCGATGCTGATACTGCCGGCGGTCAGACTGCCTCCACTACGCTTCAGTCCGGAGACAGTGATATCACATTGGATGCCGGGCTCTACAAGTACACCTGCTTAAGCGGTTTAGCCTGGGTAGACAGCAACGGCAACGGCATAAAGGACTCGGGTGAAAATGCGCGGGAAGGCGTCTTTGTCACCCTCTACAGAAAGGATGATTTCGGGGGAGCTGATGTTCAGAAAGCCGTCACATCCACAGATTCAGACGGCGCATACAGCTTCAGCGACCTTCAGCCGGGAACCTACTACGTGGTATTCGCTAAACCCACCGGCACAAATTACCTGTTCATTATCAAGTCAACAGGCAGCGATACACAGGTCCAGGATTCGGCGGGCCAGACTGGCACAGTCGATCTAACCTCAGGACAGCCGGATTGTGACGGCACATTGAAGGCCGGGCTGTATCTGCCCGCATCCCTGGGCGACTTCGTCTGGCATGACAAGAATGCCAACGGCATCCAGGATTCTGGTGAAGAAGGCATAGAGGGCGCAACCGTTACCCTCCACAAGCCTGACGGGACCGCGAGCATAACCACCACTGGTACTGGCGGAAATTACCAATTCACCAACCTGGTTCCAGGCAGCTACTACGTGGTCTTCGACAAACCCACAGGATACGACAGCTTCAGCCCCGAAGATCAGGGCGGCGACGACGCTGCCGACAGCAATGCGGATATCAGCTCCGGTGAGACGGCAGCCATAACCCTGTTATCAGGTCAGGATGATCTGACATGGGATGCTGGAGTCTACAAGTATGCTTCATTGGGCGACTTCGTATGGCATGATAAAAATGCCAATGGCATCCAGGATGCAGGCGAGGAGGGCATAGCAGGCGTAACCGTCACCCTCCACAAACCCGGCGGGGCCACGAGCATAGCCACCACCGGTACTGACGGCAGCTACAAATTCACCGGCCTGGTTCCAGGCAGCTACTCCGTGGCATTCACAAAACCCGCAGGATACGACAGCTTCAGCCCCGAAGATCAGGGCGGCGACGACGCTGCCGACAGCAATGCGGATATCAGCTCCGGCGAGACTGCTCCCACCACACTTCAGTCTGGTGAGAGCAATCTCAAATTGGACGCAGGAATCTACAAGCTCGCATCATTGGGCGATTTCGTATGGCATGATAATAATGCCAACGGCGTCCAGGATGCTGGCGAAGAGGGAATAGCAGGCGTGACAGTCACCCTCTACATGTCCGATGCGCTTGCCGGCACAACCACAACCGACGCTAGCGGCTACTACCAATTCCCCGGACTGGTTCCGGGAAGCTACTCTTTGGAATTCGCCAAACCTGCAAAATACGACAGCTTCAGCCCCAAGGATCAGGGCGGAGATGATGGCAAGGACAGCGATGCGGATACTGCCAGCGGCAAGAGCGCTTCTACTGCACTTCAGTCAGGAGTTAATGATCCAACATGGGATGCCGGGCTCTACAAGTACACCTGCTCAAACGGTTTAGCCTGGGTGGACACCAACGGCAACGGCATAAAAGATTCGAGTGAAAGCGGACTGGAAGGCGTCTCTGTCAGCCTCTACAGAATGGATGATTTCGGCGGAGCTGATGTTCTGAAGGCCACTGCATCCACCGATGCAAACGGTGCTTACAGCTTCAGCGACCTTCAGGCGGGAACTTATTATGTGGTATTCGCTAAACCCACCGGCACAAATTACCTGTTCATAATCGAGCAATCGGGCAGCGATACCCAGGTTCTGAACTCAGACGGCAAGACTAGCACCATCATTCTGACCTCAGGACAGACGACATGTGACGGCACATTGAAAGCTGGTCTATATCTGCCCGCATCCCTGGGCGACTTCGTCTGGCATGATAAAAATAACAACGGCATCCAGGATTCGGGCGAAGAGGGCATTGCTGACGTAACCGTCACCCTCTACAAATCCGGCGTGGCCATCAGCACAGCCACTACCCTTGCCGACGGAAAATACCAATTCACCGACCTGGCTCCGGGAAGCTATTCCGTGGCATTTACCAAACCCGCGGGATACGACAGCTTCAGCCCCAAGGATCAGGGAGGCGATAAGGCTGTAGACAGCAACGCCGATTCAAATGGCCTGACGGATACCATCAGCCTCGCCTCTGAGGAGATTAACCTGAACATCGATGCCGGCCTTAACCGCAAGGCATCCCTGGGTGACTTCTTCTGGGAAGACCTCAATGCCAACGGAATTCAGGAGCCTGGCGAGATCGGCATACCCACAGCGACAGTCCTGCTCTTTGATGCCTCAGGCAACAAACTGGGAGAGACAACCACGGATGCAAACGGATTCTATGAATTCACAGACCTGAATCCGGGCGACTACTTCGTCCAGTTCGTGCTGCCGGCCGGCTTCAGCTGGAGCCCCAACGGCATGGGAGATGCCGCCCACAACAGCGATGCCGGATTGGACGGCAAGACGGATATCATCAGCCTGATCTCGGGCGAAAACGATCTTGAACTGGATGCAGGAGCTTTCCGGACGGCGTCGATTGGAGACTACGTCTGGACGGACGAGAACGCCAACGGCATTCAGGAGCAGGGCGAGAAGGGACTGGCCGCGGTCAAGGTGGAGCTTTATAGCACATCAGGAACGAAGATTGCCGAGACCTTTACCGATGCCAATGGCTGGTACCAGTTTACAGGCCTGCGTCCTGGGGACTACTATCTGATATTCTACGCTCCAGAGGGACATTATCAGAGCCCCGCCGACCTGGGAGGAAACGATGCCCTGGACAGCGACACTGGAACCGATGGCAAGACCGCCATCACATCACTTGCATCCGGTGAGAATGATATCTCCTGGGACGCAGGATACTACCGGCTGTCAGCCCTGGGCGGATTTGTCTGGGAGGACCTGAATGCGGACGGCATCTACCAGCCTGGCGAGGGCTCGGCCATCTCTGGGGTTACCGTCAATCTCTACCATTCCGACGGAACTCTTGTCGGCACCACGACTACCGATGCAAACGGACAGTATCTGTTCCAGGATCTGGTGCCCGGTGATTACTATCTGACATTCCAGTCTCCGCAGGGATACAGCTTCAGCCCCGCTAACCAGGGAGGCAACGACAACATGGATAGCGATCCTGCGGTCAACGGAAGGACAGAGACCACAACCCTGCTCTCCGGCGAATCCGACCTGACCTGGTGGGCAGGACTCAATCGCAAATCCTCGTTGGGTGATTATGTATGGAATGATGCCGATGCCAACGGCTTGCAGGATGCTGGTGAAGCAGGCATATCCGGCGTTTCGGTGCAGCTTTATGATGCCGCAGGCAATCTGATTCAGACAACATCCACCGACGGTAATGGCTACTATAGCTTCACAGATCTTCAGCCGGGCAGCTATTCCCTCAAGTTCCTGGCTCCAGCGGGCCTCAGATTCAGCCCCAAGGATGCCGGAGATAACCTGCTGGACAGCGACACGAATGATGCAGGCCTGACCGGCCCGATCGTCCTCGTATCCGGCCAGAATGATCCTTCCTGGGACGCCGGCCTCTTCGGACTGGCATCTTTGGGAGACACCGTCTGGTTGGACATAAACGGCAACGGAATACAGGATCAAAATGAGCCGGGCGTAGCCGGAGTTATCGCGAACCTCTACCGCTCGGATGACACGCTGGTAAAAACCACATCCACAGATACAAACGGCTACTATGATTTCACAGAACTAGATGCCGGGACATACTATCTGATCTTCAGCCCACCGCAAGGCTACGACTTCACCGCCTCGGGCCAGGGAAGCGATCCTGCAAAGGACAGCAACGCAGACTCAAGCGGCAGGACGGCTCCAGTAGCCTTGACAACCGGGAAGAATGATCCGACTATCGATGCCGGTGTAACAATGCCGGCGTCGCTGGGCGACTACGTCTGGTATGACTCTAACGCAGACGGCGTCTTCCAGAGCGGAGAAGCAGGAATTCCCAATGTACTGGTTGAGCTTTACAGGTCAGACGGCACACTGGCAGCGAGCGCAACCACAGATGGCAGTGGACATTACACATTTGTGCAACTTGCTCCTGGCGACTATTATCTGCTCTTCCATGCTCCTGATGGATACCACTTCAGCCCCATGAACCAGGGTGCTGACGACAATCAGGACAGCGATGCAGCCTCGAACGGCAGGACGGATGTATTCAACCTTCCCTCCGGTGCGAACGATATGAGCCGGGATGCCGGGCTGAATGAGAAGGTTGCACTGGGCGACTTTGTCTGGGTAGATTACAATAAAGACGGCATCCAGGATGATGGCGAACCTGGGATAGTAGACATAAAAGTGACTCTATATTCCCAGGATGGAAAAGAGATTGGCAGCACGAACACCGATGAGAATGGAAAGTACCTATTCGAGGTCTCACCCGGCCAGTACTACCTGATATTCGGATTGCCGGACGGATTTGACTTTACCAAGCAAAACCAGGGCACCGATACGGACAAGGACAGCAATCCCGATTCCAGCGGCAAGACTGCTGTATTCCAGATCGATCCGGGACAGGCAGATCTGAGCCTGGACGCAGGAGTATACACCAAGCAAGACCCAATAGTCACTACTGCACTGGGCGACTTCGTATGGGTCGATTACAACAAAGACGGCATCCAGGATGATGGCGAACCCGGGATAGTAGACATAAAAGTGACTCTATATTCCCAGGATGGAAAAGAGATTGGCAGCACCACCACCGATGAGAATGGAAAGTACCTGTTCAAGGTATCGCCCGGCCAGTACTACCTGATATTCGGTTTGCCGGACGGATTTGTCTTCACCGGGCAAAACCAGGGCACCAATACGGACAAGGACAGCAATCCCGATTCCAGCGGCAAGACTGCTGTATTCCAGATCGATTTGGGAGAGACGGACCTGAGCCTGGATGCCGGAGTATACGCCAAGCAAGACCCAATAGTGATTAAGCCAATCCTCAATCTGACCAAGACCTGCCTTACAAAATCGGTAGCCTCCGGTGGAGAGGCGGTGTTCAAAATCACCTTCGCCAATGAGGGCAACATTGACCTTCATAATGTGGTCCTGACTGAGTTCTATCCCAAAGGAAGCATTTTCCTCTCGGCAAGCATCTCGCCAGATCAGGGCAACAACAGCGTCTGGACCATAGGCACGCTCAAGCAGAGTGAGTCCGGGCAGATAGAAGTAACTCTTCTCATGCCCGAGAGAGCCAATCTCACATTTACAATGCAGCAGAGCGTAAAGGGAGAAGGATTCGTAAGAGTGCACAATGATATGGACACCAGGCCAGAGCCCTACACAATCACCAACCAGGCAAGAATAACATCAAGCGAGACTGGCCCGATAAGCACATCTGCCAGCGTAACACTGGTTGAAAAACCAGGGACAGTAATAAGCGTCAGGGAGAGCGGCAGCGGCAATTATCAGACCGAGCATATCTCCCGACTTATTACAGAAAACCGAACCACAGAGTCCATCACCAGCCTATCCGCCACCCATCGTCCCACCAGCTTCAAGCTGCCGGCCAACAGATCAATAGTCTACGCGGACCGATGGACGGAAGATATACGCGGCAAAAACGAGATCTCCAAGGCATCAGTTAGGGAATCCTACCGCTATGCCACCAGCATCGAACGAAACCAGAGCCTCAAGATGAGCGAGAACGGCAGCACTATGAAGACGGATGTAAAATTCGAGGGAGCCGGACACATCGGCGTTCTCAAGAAGGAGACCGATGTGGTGAAGCCCTTTGAAAAGCCGGTCTTCGAATCACGTGAGGATTATGCAGGACGCTTCAACATCAGCGAATATGCTGATGAGTACGGGGAGAACGTCATGACCAACCGCTCCGTGCAGGGCAATGGAACCGTCTCGACGGCCAAGACGGTCCGTTCCAGCCAGGGCACCTATGAGTACGGCACGGGAAGCTACAATGTAGAAGAAGAGGTGGTAAGCGGCTCAAGCTACATGGCCAAGGATATAAAGCTGGTCTACGAGCCGTCCAGCTTCAACTACACGCCGCAGCTAGCTGTAAACCAATCCATGAAATGGAATGAGGGGATGTATACCAAGAGCGGTAACGCAAAGCTGCGGGGAGGAGGACTGACCAATAAGAGCTGCATTGCAGGTGTGGACTCAACCCTCAAGAGCTACATCGGCCAGCAATTCAGCAGTCTGGACTCTATGAACAAGACGACTGAGATCAAAGGCCTCAGCGAGATGAATACAGAGGCTCAATTCAAGGGCCAGGCGCGCTTGCGGACACTTCTGGAGAGCGGCAAAGACGGGGCCGGCACAAGGCTCTCTGGAAACAGCAGCGGCGTTGAGGACAGTTCGGATCGGATCGACATGGATGAGCAATATGCAGGCGAGTTCATCATCAGCCGCAAGACCGCACTCACTGGTGTTTCCAGGTACGAAGTGCCTCATATCACGGTCTGGAAGGATGGCCGCCTGACATATGGATTGTTGAAGAAGGTAAACGCGACCATAGCCGAGTACACCATAACCATGATCAATGACGGCAGCCGATCGCTGGGCCCGATTTATGTCCGCGATACCTTCCCAGCGGGCACCCAGTTCATCGACGCCTCGCTGCGGCCGGCTGAACAGACTGCGGAATATGCCAACTGGACCATTGTCTCCCTGGGCATAGGAAGCACCAATACCATCAAGCTTCGGCTGAATGTCACAGAAGAGGCAGGAGATCTGGTGAATGTGGTGGAGGCTACGGGATGGCACAGCAGTGGTCAGACTGTGGGCAGGAACATCTCTGCCATGGAAAGGGCAGGGCTGCCATGCTGCCAGCCGCAGCTTCTGGCTGAGAAGACTGCAACCCTGGACCCGGCAGATCCCACTCTGATCCACTACAAGATCAGCATCAAGAATACGGCAAGCAGTCCTATGGCCGTACAGGTAGTCGATTACATGCCGCCCGACCTGTCGATCATCACCTCTTCCCAGACACCGTCTGATTACAGTGCGGATCAGACCACCTGGACCCTGACGGCGGTACCGCCAGGCGAGGTCGAGACCATATCCTACAGCGCCCAGGCCAAGAGAAATGGCGCCTATACCAATCAGGCTCATCTGCAGGCCTACAGCCTGGATGGATCAGGATCGGCCAGCGCCGATGTCAGCGCCTCGGTGGTGGTGGGCGGCTCGGCACAGCCGGCGAAGACGCAGAGATATGGAGGAGACTGGCAGCCGCCAGCTGACGAATTCGGCTTGACGACCACCGATGAGGGAATGGGGACGCTGGAAGACTTTTAGGGCCGTGTGCGGGCGTTGTCCGCCCGCATTTACACTTTTTTTTAGTTTCGCCACACACAGGAATCGCCCTTAAATATCGGGGCCGATAAAAACGGGATTATCTTGACCCAGATATTCACAGTCACCGACCTGAATCAGAGAATAGCAGACCGCCTGGAGAATGATCCCCGCCTGCACGACCTCTGGGCACGGGGCGAGGTCTCCAACTACATCCATCACCGGTCGGGACATCGGTATTTTACCATCAAAGACCAGGGCTCTTCCATCTCCTGCGTTCTCTTCAAAGGAAGCGCCCTCTCCCTGGACTTTGAGCCAAAGGACGGCAAGAATGTGATGGTCTTCGGAGATATTGCCGTTTACAGGCCCCAGGGCAGGGTGCAGCTGGTGGCCCGCGCCCTTAAGCTGGACGAAGGCCAGGGCTTTCGTCACCTGCAACTGGAGGCGCTCAAAAAGAAGCTGGCCGCAGAGGGGCTATTCGCTCAGGAGAGAAAGCGGGCGCTGCCTTTGTATCCAGAGCGAATCGGCATTGTCACCTCCCCCCAGGGTGCGGCGCTGCGAGATGTCCTGCGCACATTGGGCTCTTATCCTGCCAGAATCATCCTCTCCCCAGCCCAGGTGCAGGGAGACGGAGCTGAGGAGAGTGTTGCATCGGCAATTTTGGCCCTGAAAGGCCGCGCGGATGTAATCATAGTCTGCCGCGGAGGCGGATCTACTGAGGATCTGTGGTGCTTCAACTCCGAGATTGTAGCCCGCGCCATATTCACCTGCGATGTGCCTGTCATCTCCGCTGTGGGGCACGAGACGGATGTGACCATTGCCGACTATGTGGCAGATGTGCGAGCGGCAACGCCCACGGCGGCGGCAAAGATGGCAGCGGCTGATGTAGAGCAAATTAAAGAAAAACTGCGCACGGCCCAGGTCAGAATCATGCGCGCCCTCTGGACAAACCTGGAACGAAAAGAAGAGCGTCTGGAGTATCTGAAGCAAAACGTATCCGCCAAAAGGATGTACTCTCTGGCACGCGATGCCCGTCAGAGACTGGATTATCTGAGCCAGAACCTGGACGCCGCCCAGGCGGACAAGATGCAGAGCATAAAAAGCCGTCTGGAGCTGGCCAAAGGACGGCTGCTGGCCGTAGGCCCGCTGGCCACCCTTCTGAGGGGCTATGCCATCGCCAGATCCGAGAAGGGCCTGATACTGCAATCCCAGGACGCCAGACCGGGCGAGGATATCGAGCTGATACTGGGGAAGGGAAGGCTACGCTGCCGGGTACTGGAATGCCAGGATGATTGAAGAGGAAGCACAATGAAGAAGGAACAGATTGGCCTGGAAGAGGCTCTGGACAGTCTGGAGCAGATTGTAGAGGTACTGGAAGAGGGAAAGATGACCCTGGAAGAGAGCCTGGACCTGTATGAGAAGGGCATGACGCTGGTCAAGCTCTGTGATGCCCGATTAGAGGGTGCACAAAGAAGGATCGAGTGCCTGACAGGAGAGCTGCCCCCTGATCTGAGCTAACGCTGAGGGCTTTGCACGTAAAGTACTCTTTTGGTCCGACTTACGTGCAGAGAGTACTAATATTTGTAACTACCTATAAACGTAGTTACATTAATACAGTTATATTGTTGAATTTTCTTCCTAAGTATCCTTTTGATCTGACGTTGACGCAGACCTTGCGTTCGTTATCTTTAATTACTGAATGTACTTTAGTCCAAGCGGTGAACTTGATGAATCGATTTCAGATGCTCGAATGGTGTCTTAGCTTAATGGATGAAGCCGGAGAAGATTTCTTTGTCAACGTTACCGTTTTAGCAGGAGGCGCTATCATCTCCGGAGATTTAATTCATCCAAACGCATACTACAGAGCTGAAGCCAAAAAAATGGATTCGCTAGTAGTAGGTGGATCGAGGACAGTATCGGATTATATTGAAGAGAAAATTAGAGAGGCCTCCGAAAAATATAATTCATCCAGTCAAACAGAACCAGAAAATCAAGATATAAAGCGAGATCAAATTTATTTAAAGAATATCAAAATAATTCAATGCGGCGTTCATGTTAAATTCGATGGCGCTTTTATGGCGTTGCGCATTGATGCGATCGATGGATTTGTTTTAGGTGGAATGACTTGGATGTGGACATGAGTGGTATCCCAGGAACCCGCACACACTGCCAAAAGTGTGCCCTAATCCCAAGTGCAAATCTCCTTATTAGGATCGCGAACGGAAGAGAGCAAAATAGAATTGACTTCTATATCATAGGCCCAAGTATTCTTCCGCCTTCTTCGTCAAATCAATATATGTGAACCTATCTGAAGTAATTATCGGATATGTAGAATAAACGAGACGGATAAATTGGCTGTAGCTAAGGTTTTTAGTTTCTTGGATAACATGGTCCAAAGAACTTTTTTCATCTGAAGTGACTTCAGGCGAATGCATTTCGTCTTTAATGTCAAATATTGTTTTAGGAGTTCCATAGGGGGTTGTTGTCTTCTTGACATTAAATAAACTGGTGTTCTCCTCAGCAGCTGATTTTATATCCCACACGAATGGACCATAATTATCAAAATACCATCTAATATTAGTTATTTGAGACCCAAAAGTGATAAGATGACGCCAATCTGCCAAGTAAATCATTTTAGTGATTCTAGCATTGGATAGCTCGGCTTTATGGGGATAATTCTTGATGAGATACGCCATGACTTCTTTTAATTGCGCCATATTCAGAACCCCTTTTGCCTTGCCTCGTTGATATTGGGCATCCATCTCGATAGACTATCGACTAAGTAGCACAGATATTGCTCTTGCTTATTGAACATATCTTTTAATTGGTTATAATCATATCGGTGAGGTTGGGTTGATTCAACGATTATAACCGCAAGAGGTTTATGCGCTTTTGATATCCTATATCCGAAATACAAGCGTGATTTCATTCGGATTCGCTCAAGAGTCTCTGGAGAAATACCTTCACTTAGGCATTGGTCATAATACAATCCAGGTTCGGTTATTGGATCTGGATAGTCATCTGAAAAACATAACCCACTTTCCCAAGCCTTTGCGATGTTGCCTTCCCCGCTTGGATACATCTCGCGACTCTTCAGACCATAATCAGGATTTGAAGAGTATCTTCCGATAGAATAAAAATACCCTTTATCATCATGAACGTAAATAGTAATACGCTCATGAGATGACGGTGTTTTGAAAAATTCCAATGGGCCTTTGGCCAACGAGTAAAGATAACCGTTGCATATGTATTCCATATCTTGTATTGAATTACTAATACTCTCCTCAAGTTGATCATTATTCTCTCTTGCCTCCTCCAATTCTCGCTTGACAGATCGCAAGGCATCGGTTTGTTTAAATTGGAGATATTGTATAAAAGCTATAATAATTATAAAACAAAACGAGAGAAATATAGAGATTTTTTGAACAATGGATTTAGTAGTATCATCTACAGGCAAATATTCAATCGTTTCATCCGCTGAAAGGATATAGCATATAGCAAGCAAAAACGAGAATGTGATCGACCATTTACCAGTAGCCCAATCGTATAACTCAGCCTTTATTGATGAAAACAACTCATAAGCATTTTCCCTGATCTGTGAATCAGTGCCCAACTTTATTTCCCCCGGCTACCAAGAGATGAACATATTCTCAGTAGATTTAAATATATCTAATTGGGAGGTTTGTGCTCAATCCAAAGCTAAACGGTCAAATCAATTAGGTTATAAATGGATGTAATAAATTGACTATAACCATCTGTCACTTTCCGTGCAGACAAGCGTTTTCGTGCAAAGCCAACGCTGAGATAAAGTTTAAATATAACCACGGATGTACCTTTTAATACATCATAGTATTAATTAGTACAATCACGCAGGTGATCCTTTGCATACTCAGATATCCGATACATCAGCAGTCAAGTTCGGCAGGTACGGAGGCCTCTTTGTCCCCGAGACGCTGGTTTCTCCTCTGGCGGAGCTGGCGCGCTCTTACCAGAACCTCATGAAGAGCAATGATTTCCAGGAGGAGCTGGCCCTGGCGCTCAAAACTTTCGCCGGCAGGCCGACATCCCTCTACCATGCCAAAAACCTCAGCCAAAAGCTGGGCCGCAAGGTCTACCTGAAAAGAGAGGATCTGGTGCATGGCGGGGCGCACAAGCTCAATAATACCCTGGGCCAGGCACTGGTGGCCAAGAAGATGGGCAAGACCCGGCTCATCGCCGAGACGGGCGCCGGCCAGCATGGCGTGGCCACGGCCATCGTGGGGGCCAATCTGGGTTTTGAGACCCAGGTCTACATGGGCGAGGTGGACATCGAAAGGCAGAAGATGAATGTCTATCGCATGCAGCTCATGGGCGCGGAGGTCATACCTGTTCGCTCCGGGTCGCGCACCCTTAAAGACGCCATCAACGAGGCTATGCGAGACTGGGCAGGCAGTTTTGATCACACCCATTACCTGCTGGGCACGGCAGCGGGCGCACATCCTTTCCCCAGTATGGTGCGCGATTTTCAGAGCGTCATAGGCAAAGAGGCCCGCAGACAGATAATGCAGGCAGAGGGCCGTCTGCCCGATAGCATTACGGCCTGCGTGGGAGGAGGCAGCAATGCCATGGGCATATTTGCTCCCTTCCTGGAGGACGAAGGCGTTCGGCTCCTGGCAGTGGAGGCAGGCGGACGGGGCCTGGGCAAGACGGATAAAATTGCGGATCATGGAGCCAGCCTGGGCCTCGGCACAGACG
Organism: Methanothrix sp.; assembly: GCA_963682135.1. Lineage (GTDB taxonomy): Archaea > Halobacteriota > Methanosarcinia > Methanotrichales > Methanotrichaceae > Methanothrix. The sequence continues at coordinate 1,982,878 of OY821645.1, read as the reverse complement.
GCGTCTTGCACGGCGCTCTCACAAAGATTCTGCAGGACCCTTACGGCCAGATTCTGGAGTCCTATTCAGTGGCGGCGGGTCTTGATTATCCCGGCGTAGGCCCGGAGCTGGCCTTCCTGGCGGAGAGGGGGCGCGTTCTGACCAAGATCGCCGATGATAAGACGGCCATGCGAGGATTTCATGCCCTGTCCAGACTGGAGGGCATCATCCCGGCACTGGAGTCGGCCCATGCGGTGGGCTATGCTCTGCAGGAGCCTGAGGCGCTGGGGAACCTCGCCATCATCAACATCTCTGGACGAGGCGACAAAGATCTGGCAACGGTGATGGATTATGAAAATATCTGAGGCATTTGAAAAGGCCCCCCTGCTCATTGTTTACATCTGTGCCGGGGACCCAACGCCCTCGGCAACGCCAGACCTGGTGCGGCGGCTGGCGGCAGCCGGAGCGGATATCATTGAATTGGGGCTGCCCCACTCCGACCCAATAGCAGACGGCCCAACCATCCAGGCGGCGGCACAAAGGGCCATTGCCGCCGGAATGAACACCGATGTCTATTTCCAGGTGGCAGCAGAGGCAGACGTTGCCATACCCAAGGTCTTCATGGGCTACTACAATATGATCTATGCCCGCGGCCTGGACAAGTTTGCCCAGGACTGCGAGCGTGCCGGCATTACGGGCATGATTGTGCCGGATCTTCCTCCCGAGGAAGCAGGACCACTTCGGCAGGCCTGCGTGGAGGCGGGCGTGGATCTGATCTTCCTGGCAGCCCCCAATACTCCAGCTGAGCGTTTGAAGATGATCGAAAGAGAGACCTCAGGCTTTCTCTATCTGGTAGCCCGCACGGGCGTAACTGGCGCGAGAAGCGATGTCCTGCAGAGCACGCGCGACCTCATCGCTCGCGTGCCTGGGAATAAGCCCAAAGCTGTGGGCTTTGGCATCTCCACACCTGCCCAGGCGGCGGAGGTTATCGCCGCAGGAGCAGACGGCGCCATCGTGGGTTCGGTCTGCGTGGACCTGATCGCCCGAGGAGAGATTGAGCGGCTGGAGCAATTGATCCGAGAGATGAAGGCAGCGGTAAAGGCTGCTGGCCGCAAAGCGCCAATAGTAGGCTAAAAGGACCACATTCATGGATGAAGGGCAGAGACGATTTGTGGAAAGGACGAGGAAGAACCTGGAGAACGGCTGCAATGTGACCGTTGTGGCCTTTGGCGACTCCATCACGGCCGGCTACTGCGTGCGGCGCGGCTTTCCCTCCTTTTGGAAAGAACTGCTGGCGCAAAAGTATCCCGAGGCAGTAGTGGAGATGATCAACTCCGGCACCTGCGGAGACACCAGCATGGATGGCCTGGCCCGGCTGGACTGGGCGGTCCTTTCTTATGAACCGGACATCATCACCATCAACTTTGGCATCAACGATTGCGCGCTGGGTCTGGATTTAGAAGAGTTCGAGATGAACTTCGTGGAGATGGTACGGCGCATCCGTGCCGGCCCCAACTCGGAGATACTGCTGCTCTCCTCCCAGCCCCTGGAGACGCCGCCCTATGACAGACTGGTTTTGGATTATTATCAAGCCGTGCATAGAGTTGCCAGAGAGATGGATGTGGGCTTTGTAAATGTCTATGGTGCCTGGATGAGAAAAGTTAACGCAGGCACACCCCTGGGCAGCATGATACTATCAGGACTGGACCACCCCAATGAAGCGGGCTACAAGGTCATAGCCGAAGAGCTGATGAAGCTATTCTAATATAATCAAAAGATTCCAAAAAATATATTTTTAAAAATTAGAAGAGCTTATCTGTAACTCGGCTTGCGGTTCTTTGCATCTGCAAATGGGTTTGTGTCGTTCTCACCTAAGGTTTCGTTCCCAAGTGTCTCGTTGAGAAGAGTATCATTTCCCAGTGTCTCATTGCTGAGTGTTGCATTGGTGAGGGTCTCATTTATCTGGGAAGCGTTGATCGACTCATTTGCTGCGGCCTGCTCTTCTGCAAAGGCAAAACCTAAGACAGAAACTGCAACGAACAGAAGCATTGATGCTATTGCTAAGATTTTCTTCATTTCTAATCCCACTCATTTTCTATGGCTACTTTCTATTTTTGCCCTTCATCCACCGGGCCAAAATATAAATTTTGCGATCATATTGCGGCAAAAGATGTATAAGTCCCAAGTGCAAATGTCTCAAGGAAAAACCAGTTGGCAATTTCCAATCCGGTGTGGCAGGGCAACTATGAGGCAGCAGTATTTTGCAGTGATAGCTATATTATCTCTATATGCTACTATTATTTGTGCAGCAGGAGCCGAGAATAACAGCACCCCCTCCCTGGAGGGAGCGGAAATCAACGATAGCGGTTTTCGTCCCAATATTGACGGATTCAGCTTTCAAAACTATGGCGATGATCCAGTGACCGTCGACCTGACCTCTGCAGAGCTGCAGCGCATGTTCGGAGACAAGGTATGCGCCAGCACTGCCGACGGCAAGTGCACACTCACCTACCCTGCCGAGCGATGGATGAATCAGGCCATCTCTGCCATGAAGAACGGACACTGTGAAGGCATTGCAGTCCTATCCAGCCTCATGTATTACAACGAGACAAGCCCCGGTATCTTTGGAGGCAGCAGCGTTATTGACCTCTCGCTGCAAGATGTCTTGCTGCAGCGCGAGATTGGTTACTGGTGGACCACCCAGGTCACAAGGCCCGGAGGGTCCAAGAAGGTTCTGGATTCCCCCCAGGCTGTGCTGGACACACTGGCCGCTGCTTTTGGCAATGGAACTGGAACCGGAGAATGGTGGGTCATGGGCATCTATCTGCCTGATGGCAGCGGCGGGCATGCTATCACGCCTTATGCTGTTGAGGATCTGGGCAATGGCACGGCCCGCATTCTGGTATATGATAATAACTGGCCCAAGGATAGCAGATTCATTGAGGTGGATACCATCAACAATTCCTGGCGCTACCTGGCATCAGCCAGTCCGGATGAGCCAAACAGCCTCTACTCCGGCAACGCCAGCACCAAGAATCTGGAGATCGTCTCCCTCTCCTCAAGGCTAGGGCTGCAAGAATGCGATTTCTGTGAGGAGATGAGTGCCGCAGGAGACAATGGCGGCCAAGGAATGGGGGAGGGTACAAAAAGCATGCAGATCTGGCAGAGCGGCAAAGCTCGCACCCTGGTCACAGATGAAGATGGCCAGAGAGTCGGTCTCCTGGAATCGGGCCAGTTTGTAAATGAGATCCCAGGAGCTGAGATTCGCAATCTTAAGTTTGGACTGGCCGGCATGGGCAGTTTCCATCCGCCTGTCATCTTGCTTCCCCTGGCCCCGATAAATGACTCACACCTGGCCATAGATATCAACAGCACCTCCAACGGCAGCCAAAAGAATCAGGCGGATACGACCATCATTGCCCCAGGATTTGCCCTGTCTTCCTCCGTACCTAATCTAGGGCAGGGTCAGAATCAGAGCATGGATCTTTTCTCACAAGGAGATTCGTATAATGTCAGCCTGAGCGCCAACCGCCAATTATCACCCACCATCTCCATTGATACCAATTACCAGAGAATCACCCTTGACGGCCTGACGATCGATCCATCCGGCAGGATCAATATATCCATGGACCCGGCTCTGGGGGCGTTCAGCATGAGCACTCTGGGCAATCTCAAGCCGGGAACGCTGCAGCTTCTCATGACCTCCCTGGACCCGACAAGCGGGGCATCGTCCACATTTAAGAGCCTCGATCTGATGCTGCGGCCCGATGATGCAGTCTCTATGGACCTTGCAGGAAACTTCAGCGATGCGGGTTCGCCCTCTCTTGCCGTATCTCGCAAGAATGGAGGAAAGCAAGAGATGTCGCTGCAGACTATTTCCCGGAATGTGCCTGCAAAGATTCCCACGGACATACCGATGGATATGCCGAAGATTCCGACCGCCGCTAATTCAACCGGCACCGAGATTCCGAGATCAAGCTCGCTTCCTAGCGGCGAAATAGGCGGCAGCAGCATGAGCACTCCAAGCACCCCCAGCACGACCGGCATGCCCGGCATGGAGACGCCCACGTTCCCGTAGAGAGGCGCGAGTTGATCACAAAGCGGCAGGCGATGCAAAGCGGGAATCTGTCGAGATCTATGGTCTGATCAGATCACATTTGCAGAATATCCTGTCAGAAGTCTTTCCAGCGAAAATCGCAAAGACATGATGTCTTGCCAAATCATGGGGCCCAGGCATGCAGACTGAGCCCGCGAGCAAATATAGTGCTTGGCAGAGAGCAGAGCACTCGGTCGGCCAGCTCCGTCAGCTTCTAAGATGATAAAAGGGGAGACACAAAGGCAAAATCCAAGCGATGGGTCTACTTTTACCCGGAGGACTAAATGCACATAATGGAACTATTGGGCAAATCTCGCGTCAAAGTGGAAGGCGAAAAGGTGCAGAATGCCAGCGAGCCCTTGATTGAGTGGTGTCCGCTCTTCGAGAAGATCAGAGGGATAAAAAAGGTGACTGCCGAATCTGCTGCGGCAAATATGGAGTTTAGAATAAAAACTCACGGCATGTTCTCGGCGCGACGCAAGCTGCAGATGGATACCTTTGTGGGCTTTGGGGCTTCCGAGTCCATGATGACCGGCATGAAGGCAGGAATTATCGACGCAGCGGTTACGGTTTGCGATGGGGCGGGCAGCGTGATAACCGATAATGCAGATCTCGTTCAGGGTATGGGCGGCTACCTATCAGGACTATTAATAACCGATCCTATACCGGAGGTTATAGAAGGCATCCGGGCCCGAGGCGGGCATGTACTCTCTGCCCAGGATGGCAAGATCGACCAGATAGAAGGTGCAACCTATGCCGTAGCTGCCGGATTCAAAAAATTTGCCGTCACGGTGGCCGATGGCTCGTCTGCGGAGAAGCTGCGCGTGCTGGAGAAGGCGGCCGGGGTAAAGATCATGATAATCGGCGTTCACCTTACCGGCATAAGCCCTGATGAGGCATCCAGGCTCTTGGCGGTAGCCGATATTGTTACCAGCTGCGCTTCCAAGCATATTCGTGAGCAAGTAAAGCCTCTGGTGCAGGTGGGAACAGCCGTGCCTCTCTTTGGCCTGACTCGTTGGGGCAAGGAACTGCTGGTGGAAAGGGCTAAGGATGTAGAGCAGCCGCTTCTGATAAACACTATGCAGCTGCCGGTCTTGCCTGAGGAAAAACAGCCTCGGCCACTAGTTTAAATAGTTACTTTTTTATTAAATCTGTATTATTAGCTTTTTGCCTGGAGGATAGTATATTCCGACCAATCTTTTTCCCTTTGTTTGGCCAAAAGGAGGAGGGAGTGGCCTGGAAGGCAGCACTGGGGTCTTGCCGGGCAAGCCGGGCGCGTCTTTAGATGGTAATGGTGCAGAGTCCAGGAGCCGGACCGTTGGGGGTGAGCTTGCACATTCGACCCTCTAAGCCAACCTCTACATATCCTTCTTTGGGTTTTGCATCGAATTCATGAGTTACCAGGTAGAAGGCCAGATCCTCTGCATTCATGCGAGGATCATCGAATGACGATATTGTGGACTTCAATTCCGAGATGGTGGCTTTAGTTGCGCCTACAGTAGGCAGCGCCAGCATGATCACAATCGATATGAACCATATTGCACTTATTTCCTTCCAGACCATAGATCCTTCTAAGGTCATCATGAATCATATAGACGATTGAGTACAACTTAGGTGTCAAATTTTAACAGATCTGAATTGGCGGAAAATGTAGTATGCGCATTTCGCCACAGAGCATGATCGGTTCCGATGACAAATGCCAGGGTGTTGCTCGCGATAAATGCCCCTGGTGTGTGAGTTAATATCGATCCGCCAATGCCTTGCCACTGATTTCCTCCAGGATTCCAGGGAGATGTGGTAAATATGTTCTCCCATAAAGCCGAATCGCTGCCGCGCACAAATGCATGTATTTTGCCGACAGATGGATCTGCAATAACAAACGGATCCGAGCTAATGACTCCGCCAAGTCCGTACCAGGTGCCAATCCCTGGCCCGCTGTCTGAGAGCACATCGCACATCCATAATGCATTGTCACCGCCCTTAACAAAGACTGCTATATGATTATTTACACCCGGTTGTATTGTGGCGATCGGTGCATTGGCCAGGTAGCCACCCAATGAACTCCAGGTTCTTGTATACGATGATCCACTCCACACTCCTTTCTTATCCCACAATGCATTATCGCCTCCACGAACCAGTATGTGCTCTTTGCCGGAAGGATCAAAAAGGATGTACGGACGCGCTGTCAGCCTCCCCCCCAGAGAAGCCCAAACGTAGGTCTCGGAATTTATGTCAAGGTCGCAAATCCACAAGGCATTATCTCCACCAATTACTGCAACCCTCATGATGTCGTGATTCACTGGATCTTGTGCCGCAGTAGGCATTTGCGTGATATATCCGCCCAGACATTTCCAGTGTCCCGTGTCCAGTGCGGGATCATATATGAAGTCCCAAACACTGCCGTCTCCTCCACGAACCAGGACGTGCACCTTGCCGTTGTAATCCTTGACTGCGAAGGGGTCTGATGTTAAGAAGCCTCCCTTTCCATACCAGGACCCGTCTATGTTGACCCAAAGTGAATCATCTCCACCTTTTACCCAGATTTCTGTTTGGCCCATGCTGTCCACAATTGCGCTCAGACTGCTGGTTATGTAGCCCCCGAGAGAGCTCCAGCCCGACGGCTGGTTTTCGAAGCATCCCATGTCGTAGCCAAGTCCTGCAGGTCTAGGTCTGTGCAAAAGGTCGTCTTTTGGTGCTCCTTGAGCTATTCCGGAATCTACTGCAGGGCTTGTCTCCTGAAGCTGGTAGCCTGAGGGGTCGGCAGAGCCATAATCAACGAACAGGGGATCGCGGGCAAGGTTGCCTGGTCCTAGGGCGCCGGCTTCTATTTGGGCGGAGGTGTAGCCTTGATTGCCGACCACTACCGGTGCATCCGACTGCGGTCGATAGAACAGGTTATTGTCCAATGTAAATATTACAGATGGTCCTATCCAGAGCGCGCCTTCTCCATGAGAGATTATACAGTTCTTCATGGCGAGCTGGATGGGCACATCTCGGTCATCGTACTGGACATGCATGGGGTATCCCTGTCTCTCGGGATTATCGACCACGACGGTGCTGGCTATCGTAAACCTGGCATTGGGAACGGTGGAGTGCGCCACCAGTCCCGACCAGGGGGTGGGGCTGGTATCGCCGTCGCCTGTATCGTATACCAGACAGTTCTCGATGACGGTCTCATCGCCCCAAATCTTGATCCCGTCGCAGGAATTGTGGCTCACAATGCAATGGTGGATGTAGGTTCGATCCGCTTTGGAGTCCAGACCATCGCCGCGATTGTGAGTTGATGTGGTATCTGCAATCTCAATAGGCCCCTCGGATGGCTCAATGCCAAAGCCATCCGGACGGTCGTAGGGAGAGGGGCCGGGCGTGCCCTGATAGTAGTGGCCGCTGTAAGCGAGGCGGCAGTTCTTTATGAGCACATTCCTCCAGCCGCCAGCAACTCCCGCTGCTCCTCCTACGGAACCAAAGCCGCAGTACTCGATGCTGCTGTCCAGGAGCCTTAATCCATCGATATCCTGGATATTGATTCCAAATTCATCTACCTGGTGGATGTAGAGGTTGCTGAGGATGATGTTAGAAGCGGGATCCCAGCAGGCTATGGCATCGCGAAATGGGTTAGTTCCGTCGCTCTTAATCTCCAGGTTCTCGATCTTTACGTAATGCACTGCGGATAGATCGATAGCGTTGGCAAGGTTGTTGGTGCCGATGAGCGAGGGCCTCGATCCGTCCTCTCCCTTGATGGTAATCCAGGCCTCCGGGCTGCCCGATTGGGGAAGAATTCTATCTTCGCCATAATCCTGCAGAATGTAGTCTCCTTCTCGAATAATCAGCATATCTCCTGGCTGAAGCTGGCTAGCTCCATAGGCGGGGGTGGCCCAGGGCTCTTCAATGCTGCCGGAGTTTTCGTTGCTGCCGGTGGGAGCGACATAATGTGTGGCTGCCTGGGCTGCCCAAAACAATAGCACCATTGAGATGAGCAATAAAAAAATCCTCTTGGTGCCCGCATGATTGTTAATCTTCAGCATCTCAACGATCCCGCCATAGCTGTAATTATTTATCAATGTAGGATCGATCCAATGAATATAAACTTATCTAATATATAGTTGATGTATAGAATCTCTGCATCTGAATACGACATCGGAAGATGGACGTTGTGCCGCTAAACAAAGCACTACTTTTTTTGATTTTGCAAAAAATATTTCTAAATCCTTACTACTTCTATTCCTGCCTGCTGCAAAAAGTCCAGCGCTGTGCCATCCGGATAGCTCTGCTGGTAGACGACTTTGACAATGCGGGCATTGATCATCATCTTGGCGCAGAGGATGCAGGGCTGGTGGGTGCAGTAAAGCGTTGCCCCTTCGATGCTGATGCCGTGCAGCGCCGCCTGGATGATGGCGTTTTGCTCGGCGTGCACCGCCCGGCACAGCTCGTGGCGGGTGCCGGAGGCCACGCCATCCCGTGCGCAGCCCACGTTGTCGCAGTGATCCAGGCCCGCAGGAGCGCCGTTGTAGCCGGTGCTGAGAATGCGTTTGTTCTTGACAAAGAGCGCACCAACCTGATTGCGCAGGCAGGTGGAGACAGATATCTATGATTATCCCGATCTTTAAGGTCCATTTTGATAATTTATATTTTTTAGTTCTAATTTTATCTATTCATTAATGAGGGAATTGATTAAAATAATAGATTTTTTTGTCGATGTGTACATATCTCTCAGGATAATAATAATTAATATTACCAACAACAAAAAAATTATTGAATATACATTATAATAAAGATGGCCAATCCAGCGAAGATATGAATAAATCGCGGTCAGATATAATACAAATTGTGGTACCAGATAGAACAATAGAATTCGAGACGGGACTCCTATTCCATCTTCTTGCATTGTTCTCATATTATGCGCCACTTTAGGAAGTATATTATATTTATTCTCTAATTTAAAGCATTCAACGAACGCCGATTCTAATAATCTATGATAGACCATATGATCCAAGTTCCACAGAAGGTAAATTCCAATACCACCAGCAACTGCAATCAATGAAATTATAAGATCTATAGGAATTGTCATATTCAATTTTTCACTTAATATGAAGCCAATTCCCGCAAATGTTGCCAAAAGCCATGTGGATGCTAAACTGCGATATCTGCTCTGTATTTCATTAAAATGCTGCTCATACGTTACTAGATTCGAGTAAATTTCAATAACACCTTCCGGATGGGATTTATCATCAAATTTAAGCTTTTCTGAGGGTCTCATTATAGTCTGCTCCGATTATCATGCAATATCAATTTAATTATTACCTTTTACATATCGAGTTCTGCACAATAAATGCACTGAATATATTTAAGTTTTGCACTATTAGCGAAAAATGCTTTATGCGAAAGATGTATGAATAAGATATGCATTTCTTCGTCCATTTATAAATAATATAAATACTATTTCAGGGAGGATTCAAATGGAGATCAGGGACCCATTGTATGGTTTAGTTCAATATGGCGATTTGGAAGAAAAAATAATAAATTCCCAAGTATTTCAGAGATTGAGAGGCATAAAGCAGCTAGCATTGGCGTTTCTTGTGTATCCTGGAGCACATCATACGAGGTTTGAACACTCGATCGGCGTTATGCATTTATGTGGGAGGGTGGGCAAAATTTTGGATATAAATGAAGGTCAAATACGTATTCTTAGATTGACAGGACTATTGCATGATATAGGTCATGGTCCCTTTTCTCACGTATTGGAGCAAATTATGGACAAGTATGTTGATAGATCTGTTTTGGAAGCTTACAGAGCAGAAAGTGTGCATGAATTAATTACAATGCGTTTAATAAAAGAAAATGATGAGCTTAGAGGCATAATTTCTTTAGAGGATCAAGAACAAATAATCACACTCCTGCAAAAAAATGAACGATCTGTAGTAAAAGATATAATATCTGGGCCGATGGATGTAGATAAATTTGACTATCTTCAAAGAGATAGCTATTTTGCGGGGGTGAAATATGGATCATTCGACTTAGATAAAATTATAGATAGCTTAATAAAAATAGAAATTAGCAGCAAGGAAAATGAGTTAGGGATTAATGAAGATGGAATACACTCGATAGAACAGCTATTGCTCGCGAAATATCATATGAATATTCAGGTATATAAGCATAGAATTCGACGTATTACTGATGCCATGCTCGTGAAAGGTGTAGAGTATGCAATTAATGAAAATATAAAAGAGGTAAATGATTTGGTAAAATTTAAGGATAGTGTAGACTACCTAAATAAATATGTCAAATATAAGGACTATCACTTGATAGAGTTGATAATCCATGAAAGCGAAGATTTGGCAAAGGAATATTTAGAGCGCATATCTCAACGAAAATTATTTAAACAAATATTTAAAATTGAAATCAACCAAGAAAATTTTAATGACAGCATATTATTAAGGAACGTATTAAAAGCTTCAAATGAGCAATTATCTAATATAGCCTATGAAGTTTCACATATAATAGATGTACCTCAAGATTTTATAATTATAGATAAGCAAACAAACAGTAATCCTACATTTAAAAACTATAGTGTTGATATAAATATGCAAGGAATAATGGTTAAAAACTCCAAAAGCCAAAAGAAATTTTTGTCTGATGTTTCAGAGATTTTCCAGAATCCATCGATAGATCCCACAAGACAACTGTTATATATATACGCCCCATTAGATAAAATATCTGTGCAAAGCGAACGGCAGACTTTTATACTAAGGAAACATGATGAAATACTCAATGCAATCGGTGATGTGTTAAATGAATGCTGAAGATTTAATATTGATAATGTTATCTCACAGCGAAGAGCAAATGATTGCAGGAAGGACTTTGCTGCAAAAGACTGCATACTTCTTAAATGTAAAAGTGAACTTAGATATTGAGTTTTCTCCATATTATTACGGGCCATATAGCAGAGAAATTGCTGATTCATTGGCAAGCCTGAAGTCTTGTGGCATCATTAAAGAGGAAGTTCGGGAATATGTATCATTTGATTTTAGTGTGACGTTTGAGCCAAGAAAATACATTTATTCTTTAACAGAAACAGGTAGTAAAATTGCGGAGGCAATCGAAAAGGAAAATCCCATCCTGACTGAAAAACTTGTATGCATACTATCTCAGTTAAAAGAAATCGGAGTAGAACATGACTATAAGAACCTCTCCATAGCTGCAAAGATGCACAATATATTGATTCGCCAGGGTCGATCATTGGCTATTTCAGAAATACTGGAAGAGGCAAAAGTGCTTGGGTGGCACATTAGCCGTGATGAAGCAAAAAATGCGGTAGATTTGCTTGATAAATGCGAATTAGTTACCGCTGTTTAATTAAGGAACTATTTGTCATTAATCTCTTCCCACCTGAGTGTCAAAAACGGATCAGATTTAATATTTATTCTAATTTGATAATAACGATGCTCGCTTGCCTAAAAAATTTAAGGGAGCCGTCATCGGGATAATCTTCGCGATAAACCACTCGCTTTATCCCAGCATTTATAAGCATTTTTGCGCATAGCGTACAAGGCTGATGAGTGCAGTAAAGAGTCGCTCCTTCTATGCAGACTCCATGTATAGCCGCCTGGACAATGGCATTCTGTTCTGAGTGCACCGCTCGACAAAGTTCATGATGAGTGCCGCTGGGATATTCAGCCCGTGGGCAGCCTGTATCCTCGCAATGTGGCAATCCTTTTGGCACGCCGTTGTATCCTGTTGATAGAATTCTCTTATCCTTGACCAATACTGCGCCAGCCTTTCTTCGCAAGCATGTTGACCTGCTAGCCACTACTTTTGCAATCTCCATGAAATAATCGTCGAGCTCGGGTCGGGCCATAGTGGTACCTATCTGAATCTAAATATTTTAACTTTGTTGTTTCCCTTTGAGGTTTGACTCCATTACGGCGGAAGATTAATATTTGTTTCCCTACGCGATTGATGGTTATGTCTATTCATTGGGCTGACGTCATCGCCGAGAAGCTTGAGAAGAGCGGCCCGCACACCATTGCCACGGGCATAACCCCGTCGGGGCCGGTTCATATCGGAAATATGCGCGAGGTCATGACAGCAGAGGCCGTCTACCGCGCTCTCCTGGACCGGGGTGTGGAGGCAAAGCTCATCTACATCGCCGACACCTACGACCGCCTGCGCAGGCTCTACCCCTTCCTGCCGGAGAGCTTCACCGAACACATCGGAAAGCCCCTGTCCGAGATCCCTTGCCCCAAGGGATGCTGCGCCAGCTACGCCGACCATTTTCTGCAACCTTTTTTGAAGAGCATGGAGCGGCTGGGCATCAAGCCCCAGGTCTACCGCGCCGATGTGCTCTACAAGGAAGGCAAGTACAATGAGGCCATCAAGACGGCCTTGCAGCGCAAGGACGACATCGCCCGCATTCTCAAAGAGGTCTCGGGCCGCGATGTCCCGGAGGGCTGGAGCCCCTTTGATGCCATCTGCCCCACCTGCGGCCGCACCAACACAACCAAAGTTACGGGCTTTGATCTGGAGGCTGAGACGGTGGACTACGAGTGCTCCTGCGGCTCGCGGGGCACCGTCTCCATGAGCGGCGGAGGAAAGCTGGTCTGGAGGGTGGACTGGCCGGCTCGCTGGCCAATTTTCAAGGTTACTGTCGAGCCCTTCGGCAAGGACCACGCCACATCCGGCGGCTCCTACGACACTGGTAAGCGCATCAGCGAGGAGATCTACGGCTACCCGGCTCCCTTCCCCATGGTCTATGAGTGGATCCATCTCAAGGGCGTGGGCGCCATGCACAGCTCTACGGGAATTGTGGTCACCATCCAGGAGATGCTGGACGTGGTGCCACCCGAGGTCCTGCGCTACCTGATCATCCGCAACAAGCCCGAGAAGCATATCGAGTTTGACCCCGGACTGCCGCTCCTCTCCCTGGTGGATGAGTACGACCAGAGAAAAGGTGATGAGAGAGCCATACAGCTATCCAATCCAACCAAGAGCGGGCCCTTTGAGATTCCCTTCCGCCACATGGTAACGGCAGTGCAGATCGCTCGCGGCGACGAGGATGGTCTCTTCGTGGCCCTGAAGAGATCCGGCTACGATGTCATCACGAGACGCGAGGAGATCCTGGGCCGGGCCAGAAATGTGCAGACGTGGCTGGACAAATATGCGCCCGCCTATGTCAAGTTCCAGGTGCAAGAGACGCTTCCCTCAGCCGTTAAGAATCTCACGCCCGAAGAGAGGAAGGGCCTGGGCATCCTGGCCGAGCAGTTGGATGATAAGACGGCAGCCGAGATTCACGAACTGGTCTATGCCGTGGCCAAAGAACAGGGACTCGACTCCAAGAAGTTCTTCCAGGCCATCTATCTGGCATTCCTGGGCGACCGGCAGGGCCCCAAGGTAGGATGGTTCCTGGCCAGCCTGGAGAGAGAATTTGTGAAAAACAGGCTGACGCAAGCCGCGACTGCCTGATGAAAAGGTGACAAGGGCATAGGTGACAATGGCTACATGGGGCACAAGATCTACCTTTCCGGTCCGCTCTTCTCGCGGGGCGAGATCGCCTGGGGTGAGCGTGTCAAGAGGTTCTTGGAGGACAGACTGGATGGCGTCCAGATCCTCTGGCCCCATGAGCTCATCTCCTGCCGGGCAACGGCCGAGCAAATCTTCCAGGCCAATTTGCAGGCCTTAAATGAATGCGAGGTCATGGTGGCATTGCTTGACGGCTCTCAGGTGGACGACGGCACCGCCTGGGAGATCGGCTACTTCTTCATGCAGGGAAAAAAAATACTGGGACTGAGAACCGACTTTCGCCGTGCCGGTGAGACGGACAATTCTCGGGTTAACCTTATGATCGAGTGCTCCTGCCAGGCCGTGGCCGGAGGCCTGCAAGAGCTGGTAGCGGATCTCCTGAGGCTTCTCGATTGATCTCGCCCGTCTTTGATGCGCCCCTTCTCCTGGTGGAGGGAGATGAGCGCGTCCTCGTGGCGGCTGATCTTCACCTGGGCCTGGAGCATGAACTGTGGCTGGGGGGCGTTTCCATTCCCAGCCAGACCGAGAAGATCCTGGCAATGCTATTGGGCTTTTTGGAGGAGATTAAACCGGACCGGCTCCTGCTTTTAGGAGACATAAAACATAACGTTCCCAGGACGAGCTGGCAGGAGAAGCGGGAGATCCCCGAATTCCTGCGCCGGCTTTGCGATCGGGCCGCAGTGGAGATAGTACCGGGAAATCATGACAGCAACCTGGCAGACATGGTTCCTCTGGGGGCGCGGGTGCGTTCGTCTTCCGGCTTTGTGCTGGACGGCGTGGGCTATTTCCACGGTCACACCTGGCCGGACGAGAAGGTTGTGCGCGCGAAAAGCCTGGTGACGGGGCACCTGCATCCGGCAATAAGGCTCCAAGACCCTCTGGGCCACTCTTCTTCTCGCTCTGTTTGGGCAAAGACGCGGCTATTAAGTCGCGCAATGCAAGAGCATTACGGTTTTGCCAGGGATAGCGAGATCATAATCGCCCCTGCCTTCAACCATCTTTGCGGCGGACTGCCCCTCAACGAGCCGGTCGAGGAGATGCGCGGGCCGCTCTTAAATATGGCAGACTGGGAGAACGCGCGTCTCTATCTGCTGGACGGAACCGACCTTGGCACCCTGGCGGAAATTAAAAGCGGCGCAAAGAAAGCCCCGCAAAGTCGCAAGAATTATCACCAATGCGATTCCTACAAAAGAGGGCGATAAAGAGTGAATGATAAAGAGAGGCTCTTGGAGTTGCTCAAGGACAAGTCCCTTGAGGTGAGGCCGGTTACCCTGTCCTCTGGTAAAATCAGCGATTATTATATGGACTGCAAGCGCGTAACCTTAAGCCCGGAGGGGGCCTACCTTACCGGCCATCTCATGCTGGAGATGATCGGGCCAAAGGTCTCTGCGGTGGCCGGTCTTACCCTGGGTGCGGACCCCATTGTATCCTCCATCTCGGTTCTAAGCCATATTCAAAAGAGAGGCTTATCGGGCCTGATTGTGCGAAAAGAGCCCAAGAAGCATGGAACCATGAGCTATGTGGAGGGTCCGGCTCTGCAAGAAGGTGCAATGGTCGCGGTGGTGGAGGACGTGGTCACCTCGGGAGCATCTCTTATTAGAGCCATCGACCGCATAAAGGCCGCAGGTTATCAGCCAGTGCAAGCACTTACCATACTGGACCGCCAGGAGGGTGGTAGAGAGGCCATAGAAGCACGAGGATTAATTCTGCAAGCGCTTTTTACTCGCGACGATCTGGATATTGGTAAATATAAAACAACTGGAAACAAATAAAAGAACCAACTTTTTTAGGAAAAAGACAAACCTCACGTGGTATTTGTCTCGGGTTCTGTCGCTCCTTCTCCCTGTGCAGGCGTATTCTCATCTTGATTGCCAGGTGGTTGCATATTTCCCGGCGGCTTTCCGTCAGGCAGACCGCCGTCTGGTGGCATTGCGGGGGGGTTTGATCCATCTTCTCCTATTCCGGGTGTAGGCGCTTGTGGCGTTTGCTGGGGCTCGGTCACAGCAGAATCCGTAGCTGTGAATGGCGCTTCCAGTCGAAGATTGCGCCAGGTACCATCTTCTGCATAGGAGATCTCAGAAACGATCCAGTAAGACCCGCTCTGCTGTGCTGTGAGTGGGTAACGGATCTGTTGCGTGACACCAGGGTACAAATCTGTGCTCTGGCCGCCTGCGTTCGCGACAACTCCATAAGGAAGACTGGGCGTGACCACAGCCTGTGTGGGAGTCTGTCCATTGTAGGTAAGCGATACGGTTACAGTCACCATCTGCCCAACATTCGCCGATGATGGTGCCAGATTCTGAAAGGCCGTAAGCTCAGCAGTCGCCTGTCCCAATAATAGCCCCACCCCAATGAGCAGAAGAATGTGCCCCAATCCCAAATGCTTCATTAGATCCCTATTGTTCAGCCTGCGAGATTTAAAGATACCTGTCATACGAGATTGATATGAGATCTATTCGCGGCCTTGATGCTCGTTTCAGGTCAAATCGCCCATCCTTCGCTTGCGTTCCATACATAAAATACTTATTTGGTTTGGTGATATCATCCTCTAATGGACGTCTCTTTCTCAGCCTGGCGGCATTCGCGAGAAGAGAGCTTGAAGCTCAATGGAGTTGGTTTCTCCTTTCTCTTCGATAGGCGCTACACCAATCGACTCAACAGAATGAGTCGTGTTTTCTTCGAAGCCTATGTTGTGGCCACCAAAGAGCTGGCCGCGCAGGAGGACCGCTTCCCAAGTCTCAGCGAGATAGACGCAAAGATGGAAAGCGGGGCGGTTTACGCCTTCAAGGATCGTTTGATGAAGAATACCGAGTTCTTCGAAGAGGTCAAGATATCCGGCGTCTCCTACCTGGTCCCGCGGGCACTCAGGTTCGCGGATGTTACCGGGACCTATACCGATCTGATCCTGAACTTCGATGAGGGGACAGTGGTGCTGCCCACGCGAAGGAAGACGGCACCTATCCCTGACAGCCCTATGCCGATCGAAGAGAGCGAGCCTGTAACATCAAGAGTGATTGAAGCAGTAGAAGAAGCACCCACAATTGCTGAAGATAGGACCGAAGATAAGTTAGCAGAAGCAAAACCACCGTCTTATCCTCAACACATACCGGAGACTTTCGAGGAGATCTCACCTGCACCGGAAATGTCAGATGCGGTACCCAACAGAGAGATCGAACCAAAAATTGCAGCGGCAGTCCCACCCCTGACAAAAAAGCTTGAGACGCCGCTAATGGCCAAGAAGAAGATGGCAATGCCGCCAAAAAAGATCACATTGGTTGGCGCAGCTATATTGCTGGCACTTTTTGCTGTTCTATTCATGTATGGTCCAACGCTGGTAGAGGAGCCGCTACCGCCAACGTTCCTGGTCTCATATTCCGCAAATCTCTCCAATTCCAGCAACGAAAGCTATCTTGGCTTGAATATCACCAACCCTGAGGGAATGGCCAATGATATGGAGATAGCTCTACCCCAGAATATCGACCAGAGCATCAGTGCTAGAGGTGGAATTGTGACTATTTCACATGGAGAGAATACTCTGGTCCGAATGAACTCCACGGGAGACGCCAGCGTGAAGATATATCTGCAGGGCAACTGGACAACAATTCCCGTCGGCCTCAGCTTCTATGCCCCGGAAGGCTTCGACGCCAACCTGATTGTTCACGGACTGCCGTCAACTGTCACAAGCAAGAATGAGACATCAGTCTTGATGTTCAACCTGACCCGAGAAGGGGTAAGCTTTGAGCAGAGCTACACCCCCAAAAAATAGACTGGCAGTAATAGCCAATAATAAGGATGCTGATGAGTCTTTAAAAAGGGTAGTCTCTCTCGGCGTTTTTGATAAGAGCCGCAAGATAATAAAGAGACAAAGCCATGTAGAGATTCCCGTCATCCGATCTATCTCCGGTTATGAGTTCGTCATGCAAGAAGAGCCAGCCTTTTACAGGAAAGCACCGGATCTCTTCCATGCCTTGCAGGGAAAGATTCCCGAAGAATGCGCTCATCTTATTCCGCGCGGCTGGTTCTTGCTGGGCGACATAATAGTAGTCAAGATCCATCCTGACCTCAGGGCTTATGAGCACCTTATCGGCCAGGCTCTTTTAGACTTTTATCCTCGCTGCTGCACGGTTTTGGCTGACGAGGGAATCGCGGGACCCTTTCGCGAACCCGTAAGAAGGGTTATCGTCGGCGATAAAACCCAGACGATGCATAAAGAAAATAGAGTAGTCTTCAATCTGGATGCGAAGCTGGTGATGTTCTCACCTGGAAACCTTATGGAGCGCATAAGAATGAGCTATTTCGGCAAGGACGAGTATGTCGTGGACATGTTTGCCGGAATTGGTTACTTCACCCTTCCTATGGCCGTCCATTCCCGTCCCAGAAAGATCATGGCCATTGAGTTGAATCCCAACGCTTACCATTATCTCTGCCAGAATATCCGGCAAAACCATGTGGAAGATATCGTGGAGCCGGTCCTAGGAGACTGCGCGAAGGTGACTCCTGATGCCGTGGCCGATAGAGTGGTGATGGGCATGGTCCAGGTAACCGACCAATATCTGCAAAAGGGAATTTCCGCTCTGAAGCCGGGCGGCATACTGCATTACCATCAGACCATCCCCTCCAGCATGTATCCCGCCGCAG
The DNA here is from genome assembly GCA_963682135.1 of Methanothrix sp. Taxonomy (GTDB): domain Archaea; phylum Halobacteriota; class Methanosarcinia; order Methanotrichales; family Methanotrichaceae; genus Methanothrix. The sequence goes on along the minus strand of OY821645.1, from coordinate 1,964,649 downwards.
CCATCAGGGATGTTACGCAGGCGGCAGCGGCATTAGGCTGTCGGGCTGAGATCCTAAGTCATGTGCTGGTCAAAAAGTTCTCTCCCGGTGTAGTTCATGTCGTGATCGATGCTCGAATCGACAAGGATTTTTAGCCAGAGCGATTATTTGCGCCCATGATTGTCACCTGGCTGGGACACTCCTGCTTCTTCCTAAAGAGCAACGAAGGTCTTTTCGTGCTGCTTGATCCGTTTCACGAGAGCGAGGTGGGCTACGTCATGCCAGAAACCAGGGCGGACATTGTAGTTATCAGCCACGATCACCTGGATCACAACAATGTCGACGCAGCTGGAAGCGAAGCGGATGTGATCTTCGGACCTGGCGAATACACATCCAGGGAAATAAAGATCCGGGGCATAGAGTCATACCATGATGCACAAAGAGGAAAGCTGCGAGGCACCAACACCATCTTCTGTTTCTCGCTGGACGGCATTCGTGTCTGTCACCTGGGCGATCTGGGGCATACTCTGAGTCGAGCACAGGTAAAGGCGATAGGCCCGGTGGACCTGCTCTTTTTGCCTGTTGGTGGAAGATATACCATCGATGCAGTCGGCGCGAACAAGGTGATGAGACAATTGCATCCGGCGGTGACTGTGCCCATGCACTATAAAACTCCGGCTTTAGGGTTTGAGCTCGATCCGATAGACGATTTTCTCAAAGGCAGGGTGTCAGTAAAGCCGCAGGAGAGACTGATCTTGACTAAAGAGGATCTTTCCCGTGAAGGCAGGCTTGGCGAAGACGGTCAGGTGGTGCTCCTCAGCTGCCCTGAGGCAGAAGGGCCGGTCGATCGATAGATTAATAACTACCTGCTGCAAGGATAGTGGCGAAGCCCGGTAGTGTAGCGGTCAATCACAGGAGGCTCTGGACCTCCCCACCCAGGTTCGAATCCCGGCCGGGCTACTTTTCAATAAACCATGATTTTGAATATCATTCTCCTTTTCGCATGTCTTAGCGGGCTTATGTGCCTTAAGAAAAGAGTCAATTTGAAAATGTGTTTCAGGGTTCGAGGTGATTTCTCTTCAGCTCGTCCATTGCATCAGGTGTGAGGCGGATTTCCGCTAATTGAATCGCACCCATTGAGGAGATCATCCTGGTCATCATCTCCGAGATGGTGCGTCCAATATCCTCTTCTTTGCTGGATAGAGCCATGGACAGAGCGCATCCCAGATTGTAGGCGGTCCAGCTGGCATAGGTGAAATGAACCATAAGATCCTCTATTCCACCTTCAATCCAGGGGCTCTCCGAGTCTGGCCAGATCACCCTCGATCTGATACTCCTGAAGCTTTGGATATTTGCCTCAAATTGAACTAGGCCGTCTATCATGAATTCACATCCTGGCTCTCAGTAGCCCTGACTATTACAACTATCCTCTATCGTCCTCGTTCCTATTTAAGATTTCCATGTTTGCGTTGCCATGCAGCCTGTGTAGTCCTGTGTAGTCCCGAAAACTAGATATATCTATAATGAATAAATAGGTATTTGTCGCGTGTCGTTCCCAAAAGGCAAGATTCATTGGCCGATTAAGTCTGTCCGACCGATCATTCGGGTAGCAGGGTGATATATTCATCCTTTGTCTCGGATTGATCGAGAATCCCGGTGTCGGAAGGCGCCACGCAAATTTCGGCGTAGGTCTTCGGCAGTGGCGAAAATCACCTCTTCAGGTGCAATGCCAACATCGCCATGTATCAAATATGTGAGGGAAACGCGGCGCAGGAATGTGTGGTGAAAAGGCCGGAGCCAGGCCCCCCATCGAACGATGATCGGGTCCCCTTAAAACGGGCGCTGTGCTAAAATTCCAGTGCTGCCTGGCCAATAAATCACGCATTGGCTCCAGGTGAGATGAGACGGCTGCAATTTAGCGGCTTGGTTCCTCTGAGGAGGGCGCTGTGGATCAGCGTTTTTTCTCACCTTCTTTTTACCTGCATTTTGTGTTTCAGAGCATATTTTTTCGGAATAGTTCAATCGTCTGAAGCAAAAATTTATATCCTATCACTAACGTATGGTTAGTATAGATAAGTAATCGTAAGGTGACATGAAATGTGGGATAAAAAGTATCCGTCGATATTCGATATATTCGAGAGCTTTGCCAAGGGCTTTCCATTTGAGAAAAAGGATAGATTCGAGGATGATTGGTTCAAAGGGCCATTTGAGGATATGATCAAGAGGTTCGAGGAGGATATGCCTGCCGAGTTCAATACCTTCGTGCGCGAGGAGGAGACACCTGGTGGAGTATCCAGGCGATACGGCCCCTTTGTCTACGGCTTCAGCTATACGGCAGAGCCGGGAAAGGAGCCGGTCTTCAGCGAGTTTGGCAACATCAAGCCTTCTCACCGGGGCATCGAGCCCAGCCGGGGGCGAGAACCGCTGGTTGATGTCATGAATGAGACGGAGAGGTACAGGATCTTCGTGGAGCTGCCCGGCGTGGACAAGGACAAGGTAAAATTGGATGTGGCCGAGGACAGTGTAGAAATCAAGACCGATGACGATAAAAGTTTCTACAAGATGATCTATCTCGACTCTGCTGTCGATGCAGACAGCGCTAAAGCCTCCTATAAGAACGGCGTCCTGACACTGGAGCTGGACAAGAAAGAGAAGCGAAAGGGAAAAGAGGTCAAGATTGAGTGAGATCCGGTGGGCCGATGAACCCGCCGGATGATTCATTTTTGATAGGCAAAGACCGAAATTGTGCGTCTTTCTCCAACAATTGCCGCATGCTATTACCTAACTAGTAATAATTTAAGAAATATTCTCTCAATTATTGCCAACATAAATCTAATATGGCATTCATATGATCCAAGATACGTATCTAAGTCCTCATAACACGTCAATGTGAAAAATAGCTACTTAAATGATAGAAGGCCAGGTATGTTACATGCAAAGGATGAATGGTGTCTTGGGGGAGAACCAAGAGGATGGATATGAAGACGATGGCTGCATACTATCCGGCCTGAAGGAGTTGTTGCACAACAAGTATGGCGACATAATTCTTCTTTGCAGCGTTACTATTGCCTTCGGGATGCTGCTGGCAGTCTCAGCATCCGGCTGAGGCACTGTTTCACCAGCAATTATGCCTTCACGAGATCTATTTTTTCCATAACAAAGATTAAATCACCGCCGGTTCTCTAAAATCATAGCGAGGATTGGCATGGACAAGAATGAGTTGGTAAACGAACTCGCCAGGAGGCGCGGCTTTCTCTGGCCCGCCTTTGAGCTTTATGGCGGAGCAGCAGGTTTTTACGATTACGGCCCACTGGGCGCGCCCCTCAAGAGGCGCATTGAAGACATCTGGCGGCAGTACTTTGTCATCTCTGAAGGGTTTGCAGAGATCGAGGCGCCCACCATCGGCGTGGAAGGCATCTACCAGGCCTCCGGCCACTTGAGCGGCTTTTCCGATCCGCTTACCAGTTGCAAGGAGTGCAAAGAGGTCTACCGGGCCGATCACCTCATCAAGCACATCATCGAGGTGCCTGATGCACTGAGCAACGAGGAGATCTACAAATGCATCCAGGACAACGAAATAGGCTGCCCGGAGTGCGGCGGAGAGCTATCTCAAGTATATGAGTTTAATCTCATGTTCAAGACCATGATCGGTCCGGGAAACAAGATGACCGGCTATTTGCGACCGGAGACGGCGCAGGGCATGTTCATCAACTTCCCCCGGCTCCTGCGCTACTTCCGCGATTCTCTGCCCTTTGCCGCGGTGCAGATCGGCAAATCCTTCCGAAACGAGATCTCGCCCCGCCAGGGTGTGATCAGGCTGCGGGAGTTCACTCAGGCCGAGGCGGAGATATTCATCGATCCGAGGGACAAGAGCCACCCCCGCTTTGCCGAGATCGCGGATATCAAGATGAAGTTCTACTCTCAGGCGGCTCAGGAGAAAGGCGAGGAGGAGGAGATGACCTTTGCCGAGGCCGTGCAAAGGCGTATTGTGGCCCACCAGGCCCTGGCCTACTACGTGGCCCGCACCTATCAATTCCTCCTGGCGGTGGGCGTGGCTGCGGACAAGCTGCGCTTCCGGCAGCATAAAGCCGATGAGATGGCTCACTATGCCGCAGACTGCTGGGACGCAGAGGTCTTTTTGGACCGGTTGGGCTGGATTGAGATTGTGGGCGTGGCGGACAGAACGGACTACGACCTGGTGGCGCACGCTCAGGCCAGCAAAGTCAATCTGGCAGTCTTCGTGCATTACGATCAGCCTGTGAAACGCCAGAAGTTGGTCGTCAAGCCGGACTTCAAGGCCCTGGGTCCCAGGTTCAAGGCCAAGGCCAAGGCAGTAGGCGAAGCCCTCAAGGCCCTTTCCGCGGAGGAGCTGGCAGCCAGCAAGGGCGATAAGATCTATTTGACCCTTGAAGGAGAGACGATCGAGATTGATGCAAGCCTGGTCTCTTTTGAGAGTGTGGAGGAAGAGATTCGAGGTGAAGAGGTCATACCTCACGTCATTGAGCCCTCCTTTGGCATCGATAGGATAATTTACACCGTGCTGGACCACTCCTTCTGCGCAGACGAGGTGGACGGCGAGACGCGCGCCGTGCTCAGGTTCAAGCCGGCGGTGGCCCCCATCGAGGTGGCTGTCTTGCCTTTGATGGACCGAAAGGAGCTGGCCGATCCGGCCAGGGCTATCTTGCAGGAGCTGCGGGGGCGCGGCATGCGGGTGGACTATGATACATCCGGATCGATCGGGCGCAGGTACCGGCGCAACGATGAGATCGGCACACCATACGACGTCACCGTAGATTATGATACTCTCGAGCAGGGCACGGTTACCATCCGGGACCGCGACAGCATGCAGCAGGTCAAGGTGGCGCGCTGGCAGATAGCTGATAAGCTGAGCGCATTGCTTAGCGGCCTTCTTAAGTTCCAGGATGCCGGCGACCAGGTTACGCCAGGAAAGAAGGAGTAATCAGGGAGATATATCGTGCCTGAAATGGCCTTGCAGTGGCGGACCATGCTGGTTAAAGAGGTTCGCAGAAAGGCCATTCACCTCACCGGCCTTTCCGTGCCCCTGGGCCTTATCTTTTTAGGCCGAATGGTAACGGCAACAGCTATTGCTCTCGTCTTTGCAGCCTCCCTGCTGCTGGAGACGGCGCGGCTCCGGGGAAAGATCCGTCTGCCTGAGGTTCGTGATCACGAGGAGACCAAGGTTGCCGGCTACATCTACTACATGGTGGGCAGCCTCCTCTGCGTGCTGCTCTTCCCGTCCGGCATCGCCATAACCGCCATGCTCTTTCTCTCCCTGGGAGACACCGTGAGCGGTCTTGCCGGCTCCATATTGAAGAACTGTGATGTGCGAGGCTCGCCCGCCCCCGCAGGGAGAGGGCGCATCAAGCCCATGCCAGTGGTGGCCGCCATGTTCCTGGCCTGCCTCTTAATCGGCTACCTCGCCTCCGGCTTTTCCGGGCTCTCTTTTCCCGTTTACCTGGCGGGAGCGGCGGCGGCGACCTTTGCTGACGGAGTGGCTATTACCATCGGAAACAAGAGTCTGGACGACAACTTCTCCATTCCGGTGTTTTCTGGCGCGCTCATGAGTGCTGTCGCCTTAATTAGTTAAGAGCCGTTCTTGTCGTAACCAAATTGATCTCTGCTCTTGCCGATTGATCATGATTGCAGGCTTCGCGCTCTTCGCGGCTTTGCGTGAGATTTAGGTGCATCACGCGAAGGCGCGAAGCCGCGAAGGGCCGGTGGAAGAATAGCAATTCTTATCTGATCCCAATTGATTTTCGCCTTAACAGATGACGCATGGAAAAGGTTTTTTAAAGTATGGCACCCCTTTCACCCTCAAAAGCGGCAAATGCTGCTCTGACAAGGGAATTTAGGAGGAAATGGAATGGATATTATTCTGATCGGTCCACCGGGATCCGGCAAGGGCACACAGGCCAAGATGATCGTAGACAAGTACCATGTTAAGCACGTCTCCACCGGAGACATTCTGCGAGAGAACGTTCGCAATGGAACACCTCTGGGCGTTGAGGCCAAGAAGTTCATGGAATCCGGCAAGCTTGTTCCTGACACTCTTCTCATCGATATCATCAAAGATCGCCTGGCCAAGGATGACGTTAAGGGCGGCTGGATGCTGGACGGCTTCCCCAGGACCATGCCCCAGGCAGAGGCACTGGATAAGATCCTTCCTGCTCTCGGCCAGAAGATCGATGTCGTTCTGAACATCGACGTTCCCGATGCAGAGCTGGTCAAGCGGGTAACCGGCAGGCGGATGTGCAAGTGCGGAGCCACCTACCATGTCACTTTCAATAAGCCCAAGGTCGAAGGAAAGTGCGATGCCTGCGGCGGCGACCTCTACCAGAGGGCAGACGACACCGAAGAGACGGTCAAGGAGAGACTGACTGCCTACCATGCCCAGACTCAGCCTTTGATCGACTACTACAACAAGAGAAAGCTCGTCGCCACCGTTCTCGGTGTGGGCGATATCAAGACCATCTTCGGCAACGTTGTCAAGGCTCTGGATAAGATTTAGTGAACCTCTTCACAACTATTTTTTCTTAACAGCAAATTTCAATCAGTTTTAAATGTTTAAAGCATCAATCCTTCTATCATGATAAATGCTTGTAGAATACAGCCCATATTGGCCATGGCAATGGCATTAGTGGTGTTGGGGGGCACGCATGCCGATCTTGCGGCTGGCGTCCTTACAGATAAAAACGTTCGAAATTCATTGAATGGCACAGTGGAAAATAATAGCAGACCGTTCTTCTTTGTGCAGGTCACTGATGTCCATATCTGTGACGCGGCCCAAAAGAAGATCCTGGAAGAGCTCGTCGGAAGAGAGGCTCGCATAGATCCTGAGTCCTTCGTCAAGGCCACTGTGCAGGATATTGCAGATCTTAATCCTGATTTCGTCGTAGCCAGCGGAGATCTGGTGATAGAGGCACGCGGCTCTTCACCTCAGGAGATCCTGGGGATATATGAACTGATCAATGAGTCGATGCAGCCCATTATCAATGAGGGTGTTCCTTTCTATCCACTCATTGGAAACCATGATGTCGTTGGTGTATTCAATGAGATGGTCGATGCCAATGAAAGTGGTTATGGCAAGGGCATGTTCCAGAAGATATTCAACCAGAATAGGACTTACTATTCCTTCGATCAGGGTGGCTATCACTTTGTAGCTCTGGATCCCAATAGCTACGAATTATGGAACGTCACGACAAAAAGCTCCGCCTATCAAGTAGATAAGAAACAGATGCAATGGCTGAACGATGATCTCAATTCAACGGACAGGCCGGTCATTGTCTTCCTTCATGAGCCGACAGTAGACCTTCTCAACAGAGAGGAACTGCTAAGCGTCCTTAAGGCTCACGACACAAAGATGATATTCTCGGGCCACTGGCATGTCAACGACCTATTGGATTCCGGCGGTATCCCTGAGCAGGTGACAACCGCAGTATCCGGGGCCTGGTGGACGGGCGCAGATGCGACCAGAACGCCGGGAGGCTATCTGGTGGTGGTGCCTCACGGTTCAGAGGTGGATACATTCTACAGAAATACCGGCCAGGTCAAGCAGATTAACATCCTTGATCCGGCGGAGCCTCTGGTCAAGGATGTCTTGAAGGTCAGAGCCCAGATCTGGACGAAAGAGCCTCTGGAAAATGTCTGGATTTGCATTGATAAGGGTCCCAGCCGGATGATGAATATCTCCAGAAATGGCTTATGGTATGAGGCAGTGTGGTCTGCTGATATTCAAAACCTCTCAATTGGCTATCATCAGGCAGATGTTATCGCAGTAGATCGCGAGAGCGGCTTTGCCTCCAGCTTCTCCTTCAAGTTGACGAATGAGACCGTTCTGCCAATCAATGAGGTCCTCCTCCGCCCGGAGACCTACCTGGGCAAGCACCCCAAGATCAAGGGTTATGCAGATGGCAAGGCGGACTTAAGCCGCCTCGAGGTGGGAATGCAGCCTCTCATCCGGGACGGGACCGGAGCAATTCCATTCGTCCTGGGCGAATGTAACCTTCTGCCGGAGAAAGAGAACAAAACGCAATGGATGGTATCAGGGCAATTGCAGAGATACGATCTGAATGATTTTGCCACTGTGTTCCTGATCTACGGTGATGGTAGCTGTCCGAAAAAGGCTGCGGCATAAAAAGCAAAGGTCAGGCTTTAATTCCAGGAGGTTTACCTCCATTCATTTTGGGCAATGGAGGGAAAATGGGCGGTCTGACCTGGCTGCGTTTATGGCCTCCTGCGACAGGGCAACCTCGATCAGGCTTATTTCTTAGAGGTTTGGAATCGCCGGAAGTCTTGGACCAAAGACCAAAGCCAAAAGTTGAATACGCAGGGCCGGAATATTGAGATTTAGATGCAAACACTCAATTACAGAATCCGGCTAACGAAAGAGGAGGAGGGAGGCTATACGGTGATAGTTCCCGCTCTGCCCGGATGCGTAACATTTGGCGAGACAATTGATGAGGCCATAGCAATGGCAAAAGAGGCAATAGAAGGCTACATTGAGACCCTCAACGAGTTAGGAAAGGAAGTTCCAAAAGATAACGATGTATTAGAGTACACCGTTTCGGTTGAAGCCCATGCATAAGCTCCCGGCAATATCTCCTCAGAAGCTCGCCAGGGCACTGGAACGAGCCGGATTCTATCTGAAAAGGATAAAAGGAAGCCATTATTATTACTACAACCCTAAAACGGAAAAGATAGCTGTGGTGCCGTTTCACAAAGAGGACCTGCGTAAAGGCACTTTGCATGCCATCCAGCGAGATGCCGACATTAGCATCGAGGAGCTGGCAAGCTTGCTATAATTCGGGAAAAATGATTCAGCAATGACAGGAAGATTTATCCATCGAAAACAGGATAATTAATCCATATTTCAGGAGATGTCATGCTAATGGATTTTGCCAGCGTTGCATTGATAGCTGCACCTTTTGTGGCCAAAGCGGCAGACGCATTCTCGAAAACTGCAGGAGATAAGCTAGCCGGAAAAGCCGCCGAGCTACTGCGGGCAGTCTCGGGCAAATTTAAGGGAGACTCTTATGCAGAGCAGACTTTGGCCCGCGCAAAGGATATGCCCGAATCCGGGGAGCGTATTGGCATGCTCAGAGAAATCCTGGCGGAAAAGATGCTATCCGATCCAGATTTTGCAGAGGAAATAAGCAGACTGGTCAATGAAGCTCAAAATGAGTGCGCCTGTAAAATCTACAACTTCAGCGGGCAAACAGTGCACGGAAATCAAACGGTAATCGACACAGTTCACGGTACGGTCAACATTGGTGATGGCATCCGAGATAAAAAATAATGACGAACGATCCCGGCTCAGACTTTCACGGTCAAACCGTGCATGGAGATCAGACCATCATCTTCGAAGCCGAGAAGGTCGTGCTAGGTCCCGAATCGCGAGAACCGCCAATTCTGCCGCAGCAGATTCCTCAACCACCTGCCGATTTTAAGGGACGTGATGATGATATTCATGATCTTCTCAATCGATTTGATCGAGGGGCGACCATCACCGGCCTGCGGGGAATGGGCGGCGTGGGCAAGACTGCTCTGGCACTGGTCTTGGCAGATCGGCTTAAGGATCGTTTTCCAAATGGCAGGCTCTACTTGGAGATGCAGGGAACGAGCAAGAATCCACTCATGCCTGAAGATGCGATGGCCCACATCATCCGTTCTTATCTGGGACTCGATATCAGGCTTCCATCAGATATGAATGGCCTGAGCGGCCTCTATCGCTCTGTGCTCTTCAGAAAGAAAGCTCTGATCTTGCTCGACAACGCAGCAGACCGGGCGCAGGTGGAGCCGCTCCTGCCGCCTGCTGGCTCTGCTCTGCTCATCACCTCACGAAATAAGTTTGCCCTGGCGGGATTAGAAGAGCTGGACCTGAACGTCCTGCCTCTGGAGGACGCCAAGAAGTTCCTCCTGTCGATCTGCGAGCGCATCGGCGAGCACGCTGAGGAGCTGGCCGATCTGTGCGGCTGCCTGCCCATTGCCCTGCGAAATGCTGCATCTGTCTTGAGGGAGAAGCCGAACATGGGCGTTGCCGGTTATATCAAACGGCTGGCGGAATCTCGGGTGCGTCTGGATAAGGTAGAAGCGTCCTTTAATCAGAGCTACCAGCTTCTTGCACCGGAGATGCAAAAGCTGTGGTCTTTGCTCTCTGTCTTTCCCGCCGACTTCGATCTGTTCGGTGCGGCGGCAGTCTGGGAGATGGAATGCGATGCCACAGAAGATGCACTGGGAGAGCTAGTGAAGTGGAGCCTGATGGACGTTCTGGCTTCTGCCACAGGCGAAGGGGGACGCTACAAGCTGCATGATCTGGCACGTGATTTTGCACGTTCGCGTCTGGATTCTAAAGTCACTGCTGTGGCTGCGCAACGCCATGCCGAATACTATTATAAAGTGCTATCCGTGACAAACCAAATATTTAAGCAGGGAAAAGAGAACTTTCTCGCTGGGCTCAAGATATTTGATCAAGAGAAAGCTAACATCATGGCTGGGCAGTCCTGGGCTGAAACGAATATGGATGGCAATTTTCCTGCTGCCGTTGAACTCTGCAAATCGTATCCCAATGCGGGTGCTTATGTTTTGGATCTGCGCCTCTCTCCTCGAGAGAAGATTCCATGGCTGAATGCAGGATTACAAGCATCCAGGCAATCAAGAGATCGTGTGATAGAAGGCAACCACCTGGGCAACCTTGGCAATGCCTACTCACATCTGGGCGAGCCCAAGAAGGCAATCGAGTACTACGAGCAGGCGCTAAAGATTTCCCGTGAGATCGGGGATCGCCAGGGCGAAGGCACCGGTCTGGGCAACCTTGGCAATGCCTACTCAGATCTGGGCGAGCCCAGGAAGGCAATCGAGTACTACGAGCAGGCGCTAAAGATTTTCCGTGAGATCGGGGATCGCCGGGGCGAAGGCACCGGTCTGGGCAACCTTGGCAATGCTTACTCAGATCTGGGCGAGCCCAAGAGGGCCATCGATTACTACGATCAGGAGCTCAAGATTTCCCGTGAGATCGGGGATCGCCAGGGCGAAGGCATCCATATGTTCAATATCAGCCTCTATTTGAAAGAATTTGGCAGACAGAATGACGCAATAGATCTGGCTCAGTCCGCCCTTCCCATCTTCGAAGAAATCGAGAGCCTCCACACCGAGACAGTCCGTAAAGCCCTAGCCAGGTGGAAGAGCTAGAGCCCTTTCAGGCAATCCTTTTAACCCCTCATTGGCCCACCCGCCACTTCCACATCACATTCAAGAAAAGACTCGGCACCGCTATTCTCGGAGTAGATAATATTAATTAAATTATTTTAATAGTCATAAACGAATTTGAGATCCGAATGTAAAAAAATATTTTTGACCAAAACATTTATTTAATTAAAGATGTTAATGAGGTTGCGAATAGGTGAACGATATGGCTATTTCTATGAAAATACAAATTGGCGAGGATGGAAAAAGCGCAACCGTAACATGTGAAGGATACGACGAACATATAATTACGACTGATGAGTGCCAAACATTCCATCTTATACCAGTGCAGTATAATAATGCCATCAATAAGTTATTAAAAAAGAGTCCAGACCATTCCGGTCTATTCAGTCCTGTTTGGTCAGATGAAATGGAAGAGAACAATCAGGACATGTATCAGTATTATGATAGGCTGCAAGATCAGGTTAAAACGCGTTCGATGTGTTCTTCACCTGACGGCGAAATCATTGTAAATCCTGATGATATCAAATTGGAGCCCGTTATTGTCAGTTCTCGGGTATTCGAGAACAATACCTCAACACCTGCTACATTCAATGCCTCAATCTCACAATCTGTCCAAAACACAGTAACATCAAGCTGGGAAATAGGCGGCGCGTTAACTCTAGGAATGTCGATGTCGATGAGCGTAGGAATACGTATTGTCAGCGCCAGTGTAACATATTCAGCATCTTACAGCCAGTCTTGGGGAATAGGCGGACAAGAATCAAAATCAGTCATAATAGGAGACGAATCTGGTGTGAGTGTAGAGCTTCAACCCGGCAAGAAGATCATAGGCGACCTAAGTGCTTACAGAGGCACAATAAAATTCCAAATCCCTTATAAATCCACCTTGGCTGGGTACGTAGCAGCAATTTTCCATGATGGTGTAACGTACAACGGCGTCAAGAGCGAATACCAATTTATTACTATTGATGATGTTATAAAAAATAATGAAATGGCCAATGGTGATCCATTTAGTTACCCAATAGAATCAACGGAAACCATTGAGGTCGACTATTACACCCAGGCCACTATTGTTCTGAGAGATGGAGATACAGGAGCCGTGATAAAGAGAATACGCATGCCGATTAGGGGAAAAACCTAGAAGTGTCGAGCATAGAGAGCCAAACATACGCCTCGACCGATTAATTCAGGTATCAACAGCCAGTTGAGAGATAAGCAGCAGACGTGTGGCGGAAATGCATCTCCAGAAAACCAGGCAGGTCCGTTTTTTATTGAGGAGGCTCTGCCCCCCCCACACACACACATGCTGCGCATGACGATGTCGCCAGTCTGGAGATAGACAACGAAAATCATGGGCTTTTTTTGCACTTAACCATGTGTCAGCTATTCTAGGCCACCGTGACCGTGCCATCCATCTCGCCGAGTCCGCCCTCGCCATCTTCGAAGAGATCGAGAGCAAGCACGCCGAAAGCCGTCCGCAGCTCTATGGCTGAGTGGATGAGCTAGGGCCGTCACAAGCAATCCTTTTATCCCCCGCCCCGCTAGCCTTCCCTCATGATATTCGTTTATTCTTTAGGCGGCTCCGTCCTGGCAGGCCGCGACGCAGAAAGCCTCAAGGAGTACGCCCAGGCCCTCAGGGAGCTGGCAGCCGAGCACCAGATCTTCGTAGTAGTAGGAGGCGGCAAGATCGCTCGCGAGTACATCACCAAGGCGCGCGCCCTGGGCGCATCGGAGATGTTTTGCGACCAGATCGGCATAGGTGCCACCAAGCTCAACTCGGCTCTGCTCGTGGCCGCGTTGGGCGACGCCGCTCCCCAGGAGATCCCGGAGGGCTACGCGGACGCGGCCCGGCTGGCCCAGAAGGGCAGGGTGGTGGTCATGGGCGGCGTGGCCGTCGGCCAGACCACGGACGCCGTCTCTGCCCTTTTAGCGGAGTACGTGCACGCCGACAAGATCATCGTGGCCACCTCGGTGGACGGCGTCTACACCGCTGACCCCGAGAAGGACCCGTCTGCCAAAAAGCTGGCAAACATGACCCACCGCGCCCTGGCCCGGATGGCTGCCGGAACAGAGATGAAGGCCGGTTCGCGCTCGCCTGTGGACCCGCTTGCCGCCAAGATCATCGAGAGAAGCTCGATACCTACGTCGATCGTTTTAGGCAGCAAAATTGAAAATCTGAGAAAAGGTGCCCTGGGCGGGCACACGGGAACTGAGATCAGACCGGAGTAAGCGTCTTAACCAGGTCGCCGGGTGAGACGATGCCCCACATGGCTCCCTGCTCGGTGACAACCAGCTGGCTTGCGCCAGTCCGGCCCAGCATCTTGATGGCCTCGTAGATGGGCTCCTCGGAGTCGATAGTCAAGAAGCTGCGGTTCATGATCTCCCTGGCCTCCTGATTGGTCCTGCCGTCCGCCACTGCGCGAGTGATGTCGGCCAGGTTGATCAATCCCGGTGAACTGTCGTCCACCAGAGCCTCGGAGACGCCGTTGTGCACCAGTATGCGCGATGCCTCCTGCAAAGAGGATGTGGGCGGTATGTGTATGGCCCGCCGGGCAATTCCTTTAACGGCTACCTTGGGCACTGATATCATCTCCTCGATATGGAAGATGAGGCGGCTCATGGTGTCGTCTCTGCCCGTCACCGTTCCCCTGATGTAGAGCTTGTTTACGGGAGTCGGCCCGACCTCAATTCCGTCTCCCACATTGAATTCTCTGATGTTGCCGATGATGCGCACCACGCCGTCGCATAGCTGCGAGTGCATGACCTTGTTGAAGATGATCTCGCTGGCAGTTGTCCCTTCCATCATCACGCCATTGCGGATTACAGGAACGGTCACGACATCTCCCGTCGCTTCAATATTTAGCGCCTCGAAGGCTGAGCCCGTTGCTCTGTATCCTCCCTTGGGGCCGGGCACGCCCTCTACCAGGTTGAGTGCTTTTAGTGACTGCATCTGATTTCGAATGGTACCGGGATTTCGATCTATCAGCTCGGCAATCTCCTCGCCCTTCACAGCTCTTCCTTCAACACGGTGAATGTTGATCAATGCGGTTAAGATGTCTCTTTGAACAGGTGTCAAATCCATAATTCGATCAATATTGTTCATGATTAATGTCCTATATAGATTTATTGATTGAAACGCCTTCTCGGAAATTTGGTTTAACTTGAATCGGATTTTGAACGCTTCATGGCAGAGCAATTTTGCTTAAAATGGATATTAAAACGCCTTATTTTCTCATAGGACATACTTTGCTCTTTTTGTAGGGAAAAGCCCTCATGCGCCGCCAGATCTTTTTGACAGGTTCCTCGAAGATGCTGCCCCAGGACTCTGGATAGCAGGAACACGGATATACCTCTCCGCCAGGCGTTATGTGCATCCAGCTGGTTGCGGCAAAGCATCCAAAGCGCTTGTAGGCCTCAGGAACGGAAAATATGCGGGGCGGCGTCGCGTCGGCCTTTCGCACAAAGTCGGCCAGATGGGCGTGATCGGCGGGAAGAAGGGCGATGTTTTGCCGCTCCGACCAGCGACCGGTACAGACCACCTCAAAAAATGTCAGCTCGTGCACGCCCATGCGGCGAGCCAGCTCCTGAAACCTTTGCAGATGCTGCATGTTCTCCCGGCGCAAGACCACATAGAGATCCACCAGCAGGCTGGCTGCAAGGGCATTTTCGATGGCCTGCATGGCCTCGCCAAAGACACCCTTCCGGCCGCGCATGCCGTCATGCTCAGCCTCGAGAGGACTGTCCAGGCTGACGTTGACGGCATAAAGCCCCGACTCCTTCAGCCTGCGAGCCAGTGGTAGCGTAAAACCTGCTCCCGAGGTGAAGAGTGTGGAGATGGCCCGGTCGTCCACCGATGCCACCAGCTCCGGCAGCTCCCGGTAGAGGGCCGGCTCGCCACCGTCGAAGATTACCAGTGTGGTTCCCATGTCCAAGATCTGACCGATGATATCTTTGACCGTCTGGGGTGCAAGGCTTAGCTTATTTCCGGAATCGGGCAGAGCGCAGTGGGCGCAACGATTGGGGCACTCCTCGGTGATGGAAATGGTCACCTGGTCCGGGGTGCGCCTGCCCAGCAGGGCGCGCAGCCGGCTGTCGGCCAACCGGGAAAAGGCCCGGCTTGGGATGGGCGGGATCCAGGTAGAGAGGCAGAGCTTTTCCCGGTCTGCACATGCGGCGATTTGCCCGTCAAACATCTGCAGAGCGGACTTGATGAGAGGAAGATGGGCCAGCGGGCCGTGGGCATCGACCGACACCCTTGTTCCCTGCGCCTGGCCCTTCGACGCCCTGGCCTCGGCTTTGAGCAGCAGGCTATCGTAAAGCGGGTAGGATTTGCGGCAGCTTCCTGTTCTCTCTTTTCCTTCTCTGCCTTCATCTCCCTCCCTGGCCTGGCTCATCTAGTAGACATCCTGAGGATCAAAGACCTTCTTGCCTACAATATTGCCGTCTAAAGTGCGATAGAAGCAGGACCTGTAACCCGTATGGCATGCTCCGCCCTCCTGCTCGATTAACAGGAGAATAGCATCCTCATCGCAGTCTATTCTTATCTCCAGCACCCTCTGAAAATGCCCGGAGGATTCGCCCTTCAGCCAGAGTTTCTTTCGCGAGCGGGACCAGTAGTGGGCCTTGCCCGTCTCGCGGGTCTTGGCCAGCGCTTCGTCATTCATGTAGGCCAGCATGAGAACCTCTCCCGTCTTGGCGTCCTGGGCGATAGCCGGTATCAACCTGTCTGTCATCGAGGGGAATAATAGTGATATAACCTATAAGGGCCTTGCTGCATTAATGAAATGCATTCGCTGCAAAGGCCGTGGGCTGTGTGGGCGGCCTGTCTGCCCCATACTGCGCCGGCTGGAGGAGACGGCGGCCCTGCCCCGCATTGGCCGCAGCCTGGAGGGCATGTCACCGCCCGAGGTATTCGTGGGCAGATACGGCTATCCACTGGTGAGGGCCGGACCCATGTTGCCTGCAGGCGGCAGCACCGATCGGCTCGTGGAGCCGCCCAATCTCGCCATGGACATCGGCGAGATCATAGCCGCACGCTCGGCCATGGTCCGCTCCGAGAGCAAGATAGTAGTAAAAGAGGCGGAGGCCCCGGGAAGGCTGCTGGAAGCCATACAGCAGATAGCCCTATCATCAGCACCCGTGGGCACAGAGGTCACCTTTTACCGGCCACCCCAGGGCCGTCTGCAGTTTGATGGAGTGCTCTCTCCTTCCGGGCCCTCGGCCGAAATGTCGGGAATGCAGATCACCACCAATCCGCTCATTCCCAGGAAGGTGGACCAGATGGTTGAGGACAGGGACGCGGGCGCCACTGCTGCGATAGGAGAGCTTTATGCTGGCGGAATCGGTACGGATCACATTTCCCGCATGCTTTCCCTGGGCCTTTTGGGCAAGAAGAGAAAGCTCGTTCCGACTCGCTGGTCGATCACCGCTTCAGACGACATGATTGGAAAGTTGCTCAAGGAGACTATCTTGGACTGCAGTCCGGTCAATGACTACTACCTATTCTCAGGCGAAGACCTGGGAAATCACTTCGAGATCCTTCTGATGCCACAGCCCTTCAGCTTTGAGCTGGTGGAGATCTGGCGGGCTCGATCAGTATGGGCGCAAGAGGGCTTCATAGGTGCAGACAGAGAAGATGCGCGGCCTCGCAAGGGGTACAGCCTTCTTGCGGGCGGCTACTATGCAGCGCGCCTGGCAGTCCTGGAACACCTCGCTCGCCGGGGCCGGCAGGCAGGTGTGCTGGCGGTGCGGGAGATCTCCGAAAGCTACTGGGCGCCTCTGGGAGTATGGGTGGTTCGAGAGGTTGCCAGAGCGGCCATGCAATCGACTCCCGTGCGATTTGCCAGCCAGGCGGAGGCGCTGGCGGAAATGGATAGAAGGATCAGAACACCGCCCGGAGAGTGGCGCAAGGAGGCAAAGCTTCTGGCAGCGCCGGTGCAGAGGAGTCTGCTTGAGTTTTGATTTTGGCTGTCAGGTCTTGCCGCCGATTGAGGATGGCATAAAGGAAAATGCTTTGCAGAATGGGCAACAAAAAAGTGATATTTTTTGAGGATGCAGGATATCCTCGATTCTTGATCGGAATAGTTTAATGTGGTCTTACTATCTCCAACCGTACCAGTAATATGTGCTTCTCAGCGGGCCGTAGATGTTGGCATTCCACCACGGATCGAAGGAATTATAATAGTAGGAAGGTGTGTACCAGTGGTAGGTCACAGCCGGAATGGTGTACAACCCCAATTCCGTGATGTGAATTCCCATCGTGATATGGAATTGCCGATACGGTGCTCATGAAACAGAGCAGGACAAAGGCCAGGATGGCCATTACAGCTTTGAGTTTGCTCATCTTAAATCCTCCTATTAAGCCAATTACATACAATCCTTGAGCATTTATTAGGATTATTTTTATGTGGGTCTCGGCTTGAAGTCACATGAATAGCTTCATGGCGAGCATCGTTGGAGCTGGAGCAGCGATGCTAAGTTTTGCGCGCGATCCCATGCCTAAACTTGCGTCCTCGTGGTGGTTGTACGTGGGTGGTGTAGAAAGAAGAACCGCAAGAGTCATGCAAAATATCCAAGCATGCGGCGCACTGAAGAAAATCGGAAAAAAGAGTAGTTGATCCAGACTTTTTCAGGTTGAAGGCCCGTTCAGCCACATGTTGGTCCAATAATCCCAGTTATCATCAATACGAGAGCTGGAGTAAATGCCATTGTACTTTTGAAGTGCCTTATATGTGTTGGCCTGCTCCAGTGCCCCTTGAGGATCATTGAACGCGTAAGGATTAGATAATGTTGTATAGATATTTGCATCATCCTGAGCAGCACTGGAACCTTGAGGCCCGTTCAGCCACATGTTGGTCCAATAGTGCCAGTTATCATCAATACGAGAGCTGGAGTAAATGGCATTGTACTTTTGAAGTTGTTTGTATGTATTTGCATTCTCCAACGCCGCTTGAGGATCATTGAATATATAGGGATTCTGAAGCGCTTTATATAGATCGCTCCCGTCCAAGGCAGCTTGATGATTGCTCGTATCATCCATATTTTGCATCGCATTGAACAGTTCTGCTCGCTCCCGCGCGCTTTGAGGAGCACTGCTTTTATAAAGGCTATCGAAACTCTGCCCGGCCCCCGTGCCAAGCAAGAGCGCAATGAGTAAGACCGAAATGCAAATCCTGGCGGATAGAAATCCCGATATCGCATTAACTGTCATTTCTTATCACCCTTTCTCCTACCATCTGTCATATAACTTGATATCTGTAGTTACAATATCAGAGATATATGAAGGTAAACATCATATGAGGTCTTTGAGTATCTCATATGAAGGCTTTGATGTACATTTCCTGACGTGATTGAACAGAATAGCTTCATTCTTCCAGGGATTTCTTTCGTGTCATGCGGCAAATGACCCTTATCGTTTCCGCAAGCCTGGAATTGAAGCTGCCGCTGATCTCTGCCCCAGGATGGGCGCTCCTGGGCCGGGCAGCCGCCAAGCAGCTCCTTGCTCTCTCGTAGCCGTATTTCGCCACCGCCGTCCCTCCCGGCAGCTCGATTCTTTGAAGCCCAAACTCTCGGGCAAAGTCAGCCACCAATTCCGTGAAACCCGGCTCAACGCAAAGGCCGGTGTTAATTTGAGCCACTTTTTTCATGCCGCTTGATTTGATCATTGTCCGCAGGTCCCGACGCTTGCCAGAGGCGGCCTCATCGCCCATCGCGCTCCAGTTGGAAGCCCACATGGGGGTCATGAAGAGCGCCGCGTCCTGGTGCTCGGCCAGGATATGATCATAGTTTTCGTTTCCGCCCAGAGCAAGAGCTATGCAGTCCTCAATTCTCTCTCCACTCTCATCAGTCAGGAAGTAGATTGGGCAGGGCAGATCGGGTAGGTCGTCCTCCAGATTGGCCAGAAAGCCTCCGCATTTGCCGTAGAAGATCAGTATCCCATCCGAGAATGAGGATAGACTGCGAATATTATCATATACCGCGGCCCGCAGCTGCTCCAGGTCGGAGTGCAGCCCGAGAGGAAGCGGGCTAATCACAATTACAGTCCCCTCTGCTTTGCGGCTTGCTCTGCAGCGAAAAAAGATGCCGCGTCTCCTGTTTTGCCGCTCCTGGAGGTGCGGGGCAATTCTGTCCGGGCTCAGGAGGAGGTGGGGACGGTTTTGCCCCTTCAGCTTTGCGGAGAGGCTAAGGGCCTGCATTCTGTCCACGATGAGAAGCTCCCGGACCTCTCCATCGGCTGAGAGCAGGTGAACTAGCTCATCCTCCAGCATCCGGCAGGCGACTATGGACAGTATGGGCATGATTATCAGGGTTTGGGGCTAAGGGGATATCAAGATATGCAATCGCGGGCTGGTTTATGGATATGGGCTGGCCCTGTGATAAAAATAATTGGCTGTGATTCAAAAGGCTTGCTCGACAGCTTAATTGGATGAAAGAAGAAGTTGATAATTCAGAATATTATCCAGGATGTTTGGCCATGGCCCCCTGGCGAGAGATCTCAAGCGGTAATAAAGCGAGTTTTTAGAGCTGGAAAGGGTATTGGTTACTACAGTTAAGAGGTTCGCGTCAAAATGATAGTTACTGCGTTTGCTCTTAACGTATATCAGCTTTGCACACTCAAGAGATGAAATTCAAAATGAATGCACAATTCTTCCAAAATTGCTCGTCAATACAAGTGAAGAGGAAACCGCTTCAGCAAGTATTTATACTTAATAGATGAAACATTATGCATGCGAAGTGGAGGATACTCAGAAGTGGAGTTCATACCTCCTATAAAAAAAATGTTTCTAATTATTTCAATAATGCTAATTAGTTCCATCGTATGTGCATATGGGGCTACTTTAATTGTAGGAAATAGCCCCAAGAATTACGAAAGCATTCAAGAAGCGATAGATTCGGCTAGCATAGGGGATGAAATATTGGTTTATCCCGGAACATACTACGAAAATATCGTTGTAGATAGGCGCTTAAATATTATTGGGTTGAAAAACCCGGTTATTGATGCAGGGGGCGATTATTTCAAAGGTCCAGGAGTGACTATTCTCGCAGATGGGGTAATGATGGAAGGGTTTACAATTAGGAATTCCACAAATACCGCAGGAGATCCGCTATCCGGGGCGGGAGTATTTGTAAGGTCAAACAACAATACGATTAAAGGAAATATATTAGAAAATAACTATCGCAGTGGAATCAAAGTCCTGGGAGGACATAACAACTCCATTACCAATAATAGTGTTGATAGTAATTTTGAAGGCATATTAGTGTCAGATTCACAGAGTAATAAGATAACAAACAATTATATAAATAACAACAATGGTGCAGGTATTTTTATTACAGGTTCTTCGGAATTAAATTTAGTAAAATATAACATTATAAATAATAACTCACGAGGAGTATTTTTGATGGATGCAGGCGTTAATGATATTACTAAAAATGACGTTTTTGAGAATAAATTGAAAAATTTCGAGACCGCCTATACTAACTGATATCCGCGGCCATTCTCTTAAGCATTGGACGAGATAAGGATTTTAGTTAGTAATTCCTCAATTAGATTCCGGATTTAGGGATGATCTTAAATCTAGGAAAGAAGATGCAGTTTGTTCGGAATGGAGAGATATAGTATATGATAATGAGGATAATATCTCAAGTAAGTTCAGGGATAATTTTTCTGGCCCTTATATCAGCACTTTTGTCTCCTATCGTATTTGCATCCATGGCACAACAAGAAAAATCCGGATCAAAGGAAGCTAATCCCACAGAGATAATCATAGAAAAATACTATGACGAAAATAATGAGTATAAGTATATGAATAAATATCTTGAATTGGATAAGAAATTTGAAGGAGGATCATCCAAGACACTGCAAATTGAGTCGAGTTGGATAGATGTTGGTTTGCCTGAAAATCCGTATAAATCTTCAGCTCCTCCACTAGTAAATTCCAATAACCAACCAGTGGTATTGACCACAATAAAGCAGGGTTTTATAGGAGTATATCATCCTTTTAAAGGCAAAGTTTATGCAGGAACAGGCATATCTGAGGATGAAGATCTTTATCAAGCTTATCATTTTGGTGTGAACGGCATAATAAATGATCCGAGTTATGGTGCGTACGATTTTAGAGAAAATATCGAAAAGCATTGTCATGAATTTGATACTAACCTGGTTTATGGAATAATTCGACCACCTTCCGAAAGGGGGGTCGTCAATAATCCCAATGATACTAAGCTATGGGATCCAGATTCATCACCAGGGATGATCCAAGCAGCGGCGAGGTTCTCCAAGCTATCTTCAATTTTACCCCAAATAAGAGGAGTGATAATCGATGATTTCTGGGCTAACTATTACGGAAATGCCATTACTCTGGAAGATATGAAAAATATAAAAGGTGCTCTATCAGGAAAAAAAATGAAATCTGATGGTTCTGTGGATCTTGACTCAAGCCCAACTACTCCTGATTTGCAATTGTTCATTGTCACATATGGAGGTGAGTTGAGGATTTCCCCGGATAAAGATATAATAAATATGATCGATGGTGTTAACTTCTGGCTTTATAACCAGGAGGATTCCTATAATAAATTCGACATATATTTAAGTGCTCTAGAGGCCCATTATCCAAATAAAGAACTGATCACAGGCGTGTATATCCATAATGGCGATTATGGAGATATGTCCAATCAATCCATATCCTATTTGATAGATAAGGGCATACAGCTTTATGAAAAAGGTTTATCATCCGGAATACTTTTATTTTCAGGATATTGGCTGGTTAAGAACTATATCTCAGAAGAGAGAAGCCAGAAAATTGGGCTTTCTGATATTTTTTACAGCAAATATTATCCTCAGCTCGGTGAAATTAATTGTCAAGTGATTGATGATGAAACTTCGCGGCCGCTACAAGGAGCTAAAATCAAGATATACTTCAATATGGATAGAAAGATTACTGCCGCGGGAAAGACTACCAATGAACAGGGGATGTTCCGCTTTTCAGGATATGCAGGTAGATCCGGAGGCGTTTCATATAGCTTCACAGCCGAGAAAGAAGGATATAATCCGTTCAAGGGATCGTTCACCATGGAGGCTAATAAAGCTATAAATCTGCCTTCAGTAAATCTCAAACGATTAGAACTGGATATTGAGAGTTCTTAACGTGAGCAAAAAAGTGTTGGTTCTGTCCTCTAGCCCGAGGAAAGGCGGAAATTCAGACATGTTGTGCGATCAATTTATGCTTGGAGCAAAAGAAGCCGGCAATCAGGCGGAAGAGATTTTTTTGAGAGACAAAAAGATTGGCTACTGCACTGGATGCGGGTCATGCTACACCAGCCATAAGTGCGTTCAGATGGATGACATGGCAGAAGTTCTGGAAAAAATGATTGCCGCAGATGTGATCGTGATGGCCACACCGGTTTATTTTTACACAATGAGCGCCCAGATGAAAACACCGATTGACCGAACCTAAAGAACCCTGGAAGGATTCAGAGGATTTACCTCCTGCCTGAACGGAGCCGAAGAAAAGGGCATTATCTATGGAACTGGTGCCTGGAATATGGGGGAGATCAAGGGAAGCCGAACAATGGTTCAGGCATATGAAATGGGAAAGGCGGTATGATAAAGTTAAATGGCAAGCTCGCCGCCGGTTGCCGTCATTACAGTTAGTTCCATTACAGTTAATTCCTCTCCGGCATCCGGGGAGGTGCGAACACAATGGCGACCTTGCCCATTATATCTCCGCATGCTCTCAAGACATACCGGAAGCTATAACTCAATGCACATAATTAATATTGAGGGACAACGTAGCACTCGATTTCGGGATCTCAAAGGGAACAATATCTTACGTATCGAGGGAATGCTTCAGGGACCTTAAAAGTAGGCGGGGAAAATATGTTGCTTGATAAAATGCATCTTTCAGCAAGATTTAGCCTAATCGTTGCGATCTTCGTTCTTCTTAGCTGGGGAGGAATTGCAGCCGATGGCGAATTAATCGATTCTGGTTACACTGAACCAAACTTAATTCAGCAGGTATCCCTGCCAGCAGGAATTACTCTTCCGCCCGGCATAGAGGCAAAGCTCTTCAATTCTTCAATTGCTATTGGAGCCCTCTTCTTCGGACCCGATGGCACAGCCTACGTTTTCTCTAGCGAGAGAGGCACGCAAAAGCTCCTGGCAATCGACAGCATTGGTTCAACCCATATTTACGCAGAATCCGAATTGTTATCGGGCTTAAGCCTGAAGACAGGAGTTATGTTGGGAGAAAATGTCCTGACTTCGGTGGATTACTGGCCAGATGGAGGAAGTCCATTTGCAGGGCTGTTTGAACTCAAACCTGATGGTAGCTATAGAAAGTGGAATCTTACAGCTACCTATCCCGGCATGGGCCGTGTCATCACTGCCCCGGACGGTGGATGGTATTTTCCGGACTTTGAGTCGGATAATATATGGCATCTCTCCGGAGAGGATGTGGCAGAGACGCCCCTGATTGTCAAGGGAGATGTGCCGCCCGGCCTGGCTAATCTGGCGTATGATAATTTGGATGGCACTCTTTATGCAATGAATTGGGCAGGAGGTTGGCCTTTTGGCGGAGTATTTGGCGTCTACAAGATTACAAACGACGGAGAAGCCATTCTCTTTGCCAAGGTGAACGAGACATCTACTATGAATGGTGGAATGTGCCTGAGCTTCGGCGGCCTGTTTGGTCACGCTCTATACGTGAGTGATGCTGCAGGCGGGAAGCTGCTAAAAGTGGAGAATGACGGTACCACTACACCGGTAGTAACTGGCCTAATTAAGCCAGGAGATATGCAGTTTAATCCTGTGAATGGCGACCTTCTAATCGTCTGTGACGATGGCAAGAGCCTCTTATGGCTGGGCTCTGACCTAAGTCGGGTAGGATCAGGAAGCTTGTCTGAGATTGAAGCCTCAGAACAAGAGAATGTCATCCCTGAGAAGGGAGAAACTGAAGCTTCGTCTGATTTGTCAGGAACAAAAACCGATAGCATTGAGATCTTCAACAATTGGAACAAAGGAATCGTTGAGAATTCTCCCACATGTAATCCCAGCTTTGAGATAAACCAGCCCTATTATATCAGCTATATCGATACCTACCACTGGAACTTCGGACAGGGTACATCGGCAGCCGGAACCATCAGTCTCAAAAGAGATGACGGCCAAATATTCGGACCCTGGACAGTGAAGGCTGAATCAGGATCAGGTGTAGCTAATGTATGGTGGATCTGTCATCCAGACGAGGTAATGCCCGCAGGAACCTATACCATCATCGATTCTGAACCGGAGACCTGGTCTATGAACTCAGAATCAAATGGCTGCGGATTTAGCAAGATAGACGGATATCCCGCGAAGGGCTCTTCTGATCTGGAAAAGCCAATCCAATCTGAAACCAAAGGCAGCGTGAGAGGATATGTGGAAATAGATAGGGATTGCAGCAATGATCCTATCAGTATGCTTACCGGTGATTGTTCAAAAGGCCTGGCCGATACTCCGGTAGAATTGACCTTTACATATATACCGCCCGCTTATTCTGAGGATACACCTGAAACCATTCGAGAAATAACCGACGAGAGCGGAATGTATGAATTCAAGGATGTTCCGGCAGGTTCGAAATTCAAGGTTAAGACCAAGGTTAAGACCCTGGCAAAGGAGCTGGAAGGAACAATGCCCGACCCAGTTGGTGTGGGCGTGTCTCTTAACTTCGATTTTACCTGCAAGGGGCAACTCATCGGCAATGTCTATTATCCCTGTGGTTATAAGGATGTAAAATGTAGTCCCGAATGTGAAATATACCCCATATGAATGTGGTGTGCGGAGAAGCTAAAAATAGCTCTCAAGCTTCTCCTAACATCTCTTTTTGCATTCGCCCCCTATTCAAAGCTCCTCAAGCGTCTCCATGCCCACCTTCTTATGGACAGTACAGGCATGATGAATCCTGGTTTATGGGTATGGGGATATCAAGATATGCAATCCGGACAGATCTATGGGTCCGGATCGTCTTGAAGATAAAAAAAGTGTTTAGAGACCACACTTGGCCTTTATTTGTGAGATATCTGCGTCCATCCGGATTAGTCTCTCTTTGAGATCATCTCTCAAATCGGAGCGAAGCTCTTTGACTTCACCTATGACTTCATCTCTTGCATCATCTATCTTCTCAGACAGAATATTACCAATATTATTAACTGCCTGGCAGACATTTTGGACAGCTTCATGCACGCCTTTGATGTCCTCTCGTGCCCCTCTTACCTCGTCCCTGACACCTTTGATGTCCTCTCGTGCCCCTCTTACCTCGTCCCTGACACCTTTGATGTCCTCTCGTGCCCCTTTAACCTCGTCCCTGACACCTTTGATGTCCTCTCGTGCCCCTCTTACCTCGTCCCTGACACCTTTGATGTCCTCTCGTGCCCCTTTAACCTCGTCCCTGACACCTTTGATGTCCTCTCGTGCACCCTTTACCTCGTCCCTGACACCTTTGATCTCTTCGTGGGTGGCTCTCAGTTCCACTACGACCTCTTTGGTGACCACAATGAGATCTTTGAGCAGATCTGCCGCTTTGTCCAGGCGCTGGTCGGTCTCGCCGCTCGACACCATCTTTTCGAATCCAATGAACTCACCTGAGGCCGCGGTGAATTCATTCTCGATGCTCTGCACATCGATTAGTGCATCTTTTATGGTTAAGCAATTGAGAAAACGCTCCAGATCGGTTTTCTCTCCTTCTGCGACTACCTTGACTTTGCCGCCGGGAAGGTTCTGCACATATCCCTGCAGTCCGAAGGCATTGGCCAGGATTACCACCCGTGCTCTGTAGCCGGTCTTCTGGACCATACCCGAAATGAAGGCAGTCAATCTTGACATCAATTACAATTAAGCTTCTTCAATATATCTCTCTTTTCCTCAACGCAATTGGTTCCCGGGCCGGCAGGAAGGCATTCAGAAGGGGCAGTCGCCCTGTGGATAATTGGTGCTTTTTGCAGAGGCGGCTTTCTCAGACGATGGCCCATGTAAACGTCCCCTGCGCGGGCGCGCTTGCCCGTCCGTGAGCGCCGCTGGTTTCCCCGAGCCTGCTAGGCAAAAACAAAAAACGCACCGGAACTCGACTCTTGCATAACTGCATTTGGCAATACGCTCCTCGCGTTCCCTCCGTGAACGATGTCTAAAGAAAACGGCAATAATATCGCCAAAACCATTATTATTCCTACTATTGGGGAGCTTTTCATTTGCATTTCTCCAATTTTTTAAGTTAGTAATGGCTATTTAGGTATAAATCTTTCTTAGTAGAACACCAAATCCTCGCCGCGTTAGCACCCTTTTTATAAACAGTTGCTCCCCTAATCTCATCTCATGAAATATAAAAAATCAATAGAAGAGCTTATTGCACCACCTTGATGATAACAAGCCTCCATTCCTTACCATGAAGCCCTGTCGTTGTCCAGTAGCATTCCTTGGTCACTACTGTTTTATTGCCCCTATGACCTCGAAATAGCTATAATTCCCATGCCCAGACCTCTTGGACACAATACTGTGCTCCACCGGTTTTTGAAGGTCAGTGAACGGCTTGTATAGAGGATCTTCGAATAGGTCCTTTACTATCTGGCTTTCATCCTCGCCATAGAGAAGTAGTCCATCAAGATCCTTGGACCAGTAGGAACTTGGAGTGAACCCCTCAGAGTAGACAATGAGTTAAGCAACATCAACTCATGGAGGGAAGCACATGAAAAAGACGAGGCGGCGCTACGACCGAGAATTCAAGATATCAGTAGTAGCCGAACTTGAGGGCGGTAAACCTCTGGCACAGATCGCCCGCGAGTATAGCATTCATCCGGCCCTACCCACCAGGTGGAGAGATGAGCTGGCCGAGAACCCTGAAAAAGCGTTCAACGGGAATGGAAATAGGTACAAAGACGAGGCGAGGATCGCGGAACTGGAGAGACTGCTCGGCCAAGCCCATGCCGAAATCGATCTTTTAAAAAAAGCCTTCGCCATGACTCAAAAAAAGGTCCGGGAAGAAAGAATAAAACCGACGCGGAGGGACGATTTATGACCATCCAGGAAAACCGCTCAGACGGCTTTTTGTTATCAATATCTCAATCCTGCCAGGCACTAGAAGTAAGTCGCAGTGGTTACTACAAATGGCGGACTCAGCCGGAAATAGCCGCAGCCGACTCTGAGGATATGGATTTGAAGAACCAGTTTCAGGAAATTGCCCTGGAATTTCCGAGCTATGGTTATAGGAGGATTACGGCTGAACTCCAGAATCGTGGTTATGCAGTTAACCATAAACGCGTGTTGAGACTGATGCGACAGGACAACCTTCTATGCCTGAAGAAGAAATTCAAGCCGATGACAACCGATTCCAGTCATGGACTGCCTGTATATCCAAATCTTTTGAAGAGCATCAAGATAACTGGACTGAATCAGGTTTGGGCTTCAGATATCACATACATTCAGTTGCTGCATGAGAACATCTATCTCGCGGTGGTCTTGGATCTCTACAGCAGGAAGTGCATTGGCTGGGAGTTGAGCAGAAACATAGACAGCAAACTGGCCATGAATGCTCAGGACAAGGCAATAAAAAATCGCTGGTCGGAGTATACTCAAGGACTTGTTCATCATTCGGATCAGGGAGTTCAGTACGCATCCCATGATTATGTAGATTGTCTCAAAGAGCACAAAATCCTGATTAGCATGTCCAGAAAAGGAAATCCATACGACAATGCGTTTGCTGAGAGCTTTATCAAAACCCTAAAGGTCGAGGAGGTATACCTAAACGAATACGAGACATTTGGAGATGCCTACAAAAACATATGGCGTTTTATTGAGAAGGTGTACAACCAAAAGAGGCTTCATTCAGCTTTGAACTATAAATCTCCAGAACGGTTCGAAATGGAGTTTGCTTTAAATACTGTTGCTTAACTAACTGTCTACTATCAGGGGTGCAGTCCAACTGTTTGCTAAACATAAGAGTTTTGAGATGCATTTGATACATCCAAATCCAGATTATTCAGGTTACCCTGCACATCAGACTGAAACCGGAGTAGCTTAAAGAGCATATCTGCCCCGGATTGTGCAGCAGACTGACTGCCATTAGGTACCGCCTGGCCGAAAGCAGGAATTGAGCAGAGAAATAGAATTGCTGCAATCACCGCAGCCGACGCAATGCTGAATACCACATTTACAGGATTTTTCTCAGTATTCATGGATCATCACTCCATACTTGCCGGAATAATCCTAATATTCACCCCAAACTCAATCAGCTTGCTTGCTCATCATTAGCGTAGATCCCAGAACCCAGGAACCAGGTGCCTTCTACGTCCACCACATAACTAAGTTTTAGCGTCTCATTCATGTTTCTGGTTGGATCGGGATAGATGTAATATGTGAAACCATTCCCTCTTTTGGCAACATCGATGAGCCGGCGGATTAAATAGACTCCATTTGGATCTTGATTATCGATTCCGATTGTACCGACAATCTCAGGCTGGTAAGGAAGGGCTAAACTCCGTCCATTATGGTCACGGGCAAATATATAACGTCCATCTATTGTAAAAGTCCCGTTTAAATCGTTGAAAACCGACAGAGACTTTTCCTTGCTATTCTTTTTCGCAAACTGCAATGCTTCATTCACATAGGCTACAAGCTCATCTCTCGCCTCATTATCGAAAGAAGCAGATATGTTGGAGAGGTATATCCCGGAGCCTAAGAACCAGCTATCATCTACTTTCATCACATAAGCGATTTTAAGTTCACTCCGATTATCGTGAGCAGGATTGGGGAAGATCAGGTAGTGAAATCCAGTTCCTTCTTTTGCGGCATTGATCCCCTCCCTTACGTACAAAACGCCGTTGGAGTCCGATTCGTTCAGCTTGTTCTCGCCTATCCAATCGGTCTTAAAAGGATGTTCAATGCAAGTTCCATTGAAATCGTATGCAAATATGTAAAGCTCACCATTGATAAACGAGCCAGTCTTATTGCTAAATTCCTTTAGTGCCATGTCTTTGCTATGTCCATGCGCATAGCCCACAGCGGACTCGACAAAGGAGACGAGTTCTGTCTCGTTAAGTGAGTCACTTATTGATGCACTTGCCATACCGGATTCTTCTGCCAAAACCGATTGAGTGCCGAAAACAATTGCACTCAACAGCAAAATTGCAGCCAATAGCATATCCCAATTCTTCATATCCAATGTTGTTGGTTTATTCGATCAAAAGCCTTCGGGTCATCATGCCTTCGCGCGATCAGAATATAGCAATTGATCAAAGCCAGCCTTTCCATACACCTTTCACAATCGTTCGAGATTCTATTATTTTTTAGTTTCCGAGAATAGAGCTTTTTTCAAGCCCAAGCTGCAAGATAAAGCTTGGAATGTAGATTAAATTGATATATGATATTTGATATGTACTATAAAAGGAGGGATGCAAATTTTAAAA
Source organism: Methanothrix sp. (assembly GCA_963682135.1). Taxonomy (GTDB): domain Archaea; phylum Halobacteriota; class Methanosarcinia; order Methanotrichales; family Methanotrichaceae; genus Methanothrix. The sequence continues at coordinate 1,935,018 of OY821645.1, read as the reverse complement.
CAAGCCACTATAATAATGGCTTCTCTGATTTTTTTATTTTCGATAATAGCCTCTGATAGCTTTTCCGCAGAGAACAGTAATTCTGCGAAAGCATCAGATGCTCTTGCGACTTCAGACAGCCAACAAGTCAGCCAGACATTGGCCGCCGATGCCAAGGGCAGTTCCGGCACCGGATTGATAGAAAATTCTGGCCTGGAAATGGTTACGAACAGAAGAAAGGCCTTATCTGAGAGTTCGACTCTGGCAGATCTGGCCAACGAAGATATAGTATCGCCCAAAAAAGAGACCGTTCTGGTAATCCATTCTGCAAATAACGAATCCGCTCCTACATCATCTCAGAGCGGAACCGAGGCCACCAAGAAATGCGTACCTCAGATTGGCCTGACTTATGCAGACTCAACTCCATGTCCTTTTGAAACCGCAGTGGCTCCAAAGGGATCGCCCAACGTGGTTTTCTTGGTGCTCGATGATATTGGATATGGCAGCCTGGAATGTTTCGGCGGCCCGGTCAGTACTCCAAATATAGATCGATTGGCTCAAGGAGGACTTAAGTACACCAACTTCCACACTACCGGTATCTGTTCTCCGACCCGCGCCTGTATGCTCACTGGCAGGAACCTTCATTCTGTAGGTGTCGGTTCCCTCATGGAATTCGCATCAGGCTACCCAGGATATACGACTTACCTCTCTAAAGAGGCAGCCACCATGCCTGAGATGCTGGTAAAGCAAGGGTACGATACCTATTGTGTAGGCAAATGGCACCTGGCACCTTCCGGCACTATCAACGCTGCTGGGCCTTATGACCAGTGGCCCATGGGCAGAGGATTCGAGAGGTTCTATGGATTCCTGGAGTCCCACACCAGCCAGTGGTATCCTGACCTGGTTTCCGGCACTACCCGCATAAGCCCGCCAGCCACTCCTGAGCAGGGTTACCACCTATCCAAGGATCTGGTGAACCAGTCTATACAGTACATAAGCGACGGCAAATCTCTGCAGCCGGATAAGCCCTTCTTCCTGTACCTGGCTTTTGGCGCTGGACATTGGCCCCACCATGTCCCCCAGGCCTACATCGATAAATACAAAGGCAAATTCGATATGGGCTGGGACGCTATGAGGAACCAGACTCTGGCTAAAGAGAAGGAATTGGGAGTCGTACCTGAGGACACTGATCTGCCGCCACGTGACCAGTGGGTAAAAGCGTGGGACAACCTAACCGCAGACGAGAAGAAGGTTTATGCAAGGTTTGCAGAGGTTCACGCTGCGTACATCGATTACACTGATGAGCAGATTGGAAGGTTCCTGGATTACCTGGAAGACAGCGGCCAGCTCAATAACACCATGATCGTGGTGATATCGGATAATGGCGCATCTCCAGAGGGCGACGCTAATGGTTACACCAACATGGTCATGTGGGCAAACTTTGTGTCCGAAGGCGGGGATTCGTCCGGATTCCAGGATAAATTCCTGCCCATTCCAGCTATAAACAACATGAGCACAATGCTCGCCAGGATCGATGAGATCGGCGGACCCATGTCCTACCCCACATATCCTTTGGGATGGGCTATGGCCGACAACACCCCCAACAAGCTCTACAAATGGACCAGCCATGAAGGCGGAACACACGACCCAATGATCATCTACTGGCCGGACGGCATAAAGGACTCAGGCAGTATCCGGTCGCAGTTCTGTCACGTTATCGATATAGTTCCAACCGTTCTGGAGGTCTTGAACTTCGATGCTCCTGAGGTTTACAGCGGAGTCACCCAGAAGCCTATCGAAGGAACCAGCCTGGCCTATACATTTGCAAATCCCACAGAACCTACCCAAAAGAAGGTCCAGTACTTCGAGATGATGGGGACCCGCGCCATATGGTACAATGGCTGGAAGGCTGTGGCGTTCCACCATCTGGACTCTGGCCCAGACTTCGAAAACGACACATGGGAGCTTTACAACCTCACCAATGATGTCTCTGAGGCTCACAACCTGGCAGCCCAGTATCCTGCCAAGTTGAAAGAGATGCAAGATCGCTGGTGGGCCGAGGCCAGCAAGTACAACGTATTGCCCTTGGATGACCGTGCCTATTCCAGGTACGCAGCTCTCCAGGCGAGAGAAATATCGACCTTCACCTATTTGCCCGGAGTGGAAAAGATCATGGAGCCGGCTATCCCAGACACGCGCAACAGCTCCTACACCTTGAACGCATATGTGAACACCTCCAAGAACGGTAACGAAGGCGTTCTCTTCTCCATAGGAGGCAGGTTCGCAGGGTTGTCGCTCTACGTCAAGGATAAGCACCTGATCTTCGACTACAACCTCTTCGATCTGAAGCATTACACCATTACTTCGAAGGATGAGGTTCCTGAAGGAAAGGCCACATTGGGCTTTGCCTTCAAGAAGACAGGAAGGTGGAAGGGTGAAGGCACTCTCTTCATCAACGACAAAGAGGAAGGGCGCGTGGTTATGCCCTACACCGTACCAGGCCGCTACTCCTTCGATGAAGGATTGGAGGTTGGAAAAGATCCACAGACACCTGTGACCGATGACTACCAGAGTCCGTTCAAGTACAACGGAGACCTGGAAAAGGTAGTAATGACGGTCGCTAACGACTGAAACCTTGGGGTTCGGGCAGTCTCCCAAGGCTGCCTATCCCTTATTCTTATTACATCGGAGCGTGGAAGGCCACGGATACCTCGAGCTTTAAAGCTGCTGATTCGCGTCCCTTGGCGGGCGCTCCCGGTCCGGGCTGTCGCCAGCACGCAGCTCTTTGCTCTCTCGTAGCTGCTTTTCCCAAGATCTGTTTTCCCGGCAGCTCGATCCTCTGCAGAGCGAAATCTCGGGCGAAGTCGGCCACCTTCCCCTCGAAATCCGGCTCAAAGAACACTCCGGTGTATATTCGGGCAAACCCTTTTCATGCCGCTTGCTTTCAGCATCGCCCGCAGGTCACGGTACGGGCGCGCCTGCCCGTCCGTGAGCACCCGGTCGGGCCAGGGTCGTGTGGGTCCGCCCGCGTGGCGGCGCTGGGTGAATGTTATCGGAAAGCCTGCAAAGCAAAGCGGTAGCGCAAGGATGCTGGACCGTGCACGTGCAGGATATTGATGGTGTTTGGACAGAAACCAAGACGGCTATCGGACAGCGGAAAGCCATTCCTCTCTGCTGATCCCCGTTTCTTTCAGAATGATCAATTGCAGCTTAACGCTAATCTTTTCACTATGATGAGGATTGGGGATCATCACAAAGACGCCATCCTTTACCATATGTTGATGTTTCGTTCCCGGATACGGCCCTGTAAATCCGAATATCGTTAATTTCTTGATAAGTTCGCGCCGAGTGATAGGTATGAGCTTAGTCGACAACGGCAATAGGCTCCTTTGAGGACGCTATTATTTGGCCACCAATGGGCGGGACGGAATAGCCCCATTGCAGGCGAGCTACGATCCATTCCTCAATGACTTCAATAAGGTCCATGCGACATTCTTCAAGAGTCTCTCCCACGGCAATCACACCCTGAAGTCCCGGAACTGTGGCCACATAGGAACCATCTTCCAGGGTGTCGTACTCTGCCTGCATTAAAGCTGCCTGGATGTATTCGGAGAACATGTAGCATTTAATAGATCCTTAAAAGGATTTAATCCTTGCCTCGCTTCATTCTCGCAGGGACTTCGTTCGCATCACGCGGCAAATGGCCCGTATCGGCTCCAGCCACCCTTTGGAATTGAAGCTGCTGATCCGCGTGCCTGGGCGAGCGCACCTCGCAGGCGAGATGCTCTTTGCTTTCTCGTAGCAGCCTTTCGCCAGCCCCGCCTTTCCCGGCAGCTCGCTCCTCTGCAGCCCGAACTCCTGGGCGAAACCGTCCACTATCTCTATAAACCCCTTCTCAAAAGATGGTCAGGTATCTATCCTAGCCACTTTTCTCATGCCTGTTTCCTTCAGACATTCTGTGAATGCAAAATTATTTATATTAAGCATAGTATTTCCATTTCATGGGTAATGATATCTTATTTACTGCGTCGCCGGAGGATATCAATGATATAAAAAAATTATTAAGAGAGAACAATTCAGGGTCTATGATTGAGAATAGTCTCTGCAAACTTGGACAAATTGTACCCGATGAATTTCTGCCGATATTATCATTAATAGAACCCCTATCAGCGTCTATTTTAACTGGCTTAAATGCTTTCAATTCAAGACGTGAACGTGATAATATTGAGGATGCTCTGGCCAGGATTATAATTGTATTACGAGACCATAATTCAATGATCAAATGTTTTCTGGATCAATGTTCTGAGGAATACATAAAGATACAATTATTCATGTATCTTGAGCATTCAATGAGAACACTTCAGAAAAAGAAAATCGAAATTTTCTGCAATATTTGGACTAATAGTGTGATAAGACCAATCCATAACCTTGAAGAAGAAGAATATATAATGGACTTAATAGCATCTATGAGGCTTGAGGAGATAACTGTGCTTAAAATCGTTTATGACAAGTATTCACTAGATAGTCCTCCATTTGTAGATATATCCGAAATCGCCAGGGCTTTGAATATCGATCTTGCGCATGCTCAACAAATATGTATTAGTTTACAAGGTAAGGGGCTTCTGCATCCAGATACTTCGTCAGAGCTTGTGGCAGGAGACTTTGTCCCAACTCGGTTTGCTACTAATGAATATGTCAGGATTCTTGTCCAGTATATAATGGAGCCACGTTTTGCCGCTAAAACTTGCGCAGTTTAGTCGTTAACTTATAATATGTACGGGTAATTTCCTGTAGCTTCGATCACAGTATAAATTGCAGCCGCTTTTAGACAGTTCACCTATCCAAGATCCTCTTAACTTGCATAGGGTGAAACTGCTTGCATTCTTTACGGTGTTGCCTTCCGCAGTGCCTGCTTTCGCTTTATCCAACGTAAGAGCCTTGTGGCTCTCTGTCTTGTAACCTATGGGTGCCTTGCTAACCTGCATAACCTCCATGGCGTGCCTTAGTCTTGCTTCCACTGGAAAGGCGGGAGGATGTAATCAGAGACCGCTCAAACTCAACGTAAGCTGCTACCATCGTTAAAAGAAGCTTCTCTATGGGGCCACCTCAGCGATAAGGTTCATCTCTGTCCCTTATCAGGTCCATTAAGGTTAACAAGCGATCTTATTAGTGTTAAATGGCAGGCGCGCCGCCGGTTGCCACCGGGACTGCATGCCAGTTAATCCCGAAGCCTTCTCCTCCCCATATACCTGTAAGCGATAGTTACCCGCGGTGGGTCTGCTCCCTTCCGGGCCTGAACCTGTTCCCGCAATTATGGTACACAGGCCTTCCGTCAGGAAAACCCATGGACCGGTGCCATCCCTGCAGGACGGAGAATCATAGTCGGCAACTGGACTGAGCACACAGCGCCCAGAGTCTTCCGTCAGCTTCGCCCCCCGCTTATCGACGATTTCGGGTTACAGGTGACGCCGAACCACCCGGACTGCCCGCCACTTTTAACATTGAGGTGAACAGCTAATAAAGCTAACGCCGAAAAAGAGGTAATAAAATATGCCAGAAGACTTATCCAGCAACATGGGATTCATCATGGGAAACAAGCATCGCGAGAGGGTTGTCCAGGTTCTGGGCTCCAAGGGCAAGCTATCTGCGGAAAAGGTTGCCAAGTTTGAGCGCATTCCCGCGCCTTCCGTCAAAAAGATCCTGGCCGATATGGCAGAGAGAAGCCTGGTCTTCGAGAATGACGGCACCTGGTGCCTGACCGAGGCCGGCCAGGAGATCGAGAGAGAGATGAAGAAGAGGGGCTGATCTGACCATGGACCTGATGCAGGCCATACGTGCCAGACGCAGCATTAGAGACTATCAGGATAGACCGGTAGAAGAGGAGAAGCTCCAGGCGGTTCTGCAAGCAGGCGGGCTTGCGCCGTCCGCCCGGAATATGCAGGACTGGAAGTTCATAGTGGTGAAGGATGCTGCCACGCGCCAAAAGCTGGCCAGGGCCGCCAGAGATCAGCAATTCGTGGGCCAGGCTCCCGTGGTCATCGCCGCTTGCGGAACCTCGGATCTGGTCATGACCTGCGGCCAGCCGACCTATCCAATCGATGTGGCCATCGCCCTGGATCACATGACGCTCGCTGCGGCAGCGCTAGATCTGGGCACCTGCTGGATCGGCGCCTTCTACGAGGACCAGGTCAAAGAGATCCTTGGGGTGCCCCAGGAAATTAGGGTCGTGGCCCTGCTGCCCCTGGGCTACCCGGCAGAGGAGCCCGAGCCCCGCCCCCGCAAAAACCTGGATGAGATCGTCGCTCGGGAGCACTGGTAAGGCTGGCGGGTAAGGCCGGCAGCGCTGGTTGGGTAACGCTAGTGGGGCAACGCTGCTGGGGCTAGACTATTGCCCCTAACCCAGGCTCTCACTCTCAGCAACTTCGCGCCTTCGCGTGATGCCAGTATCTCTGGCTTAGCTTTTGCCCAGGAGATGCTCCAGCTTCTCCAGGCAGCTCCAGGTCAGGATCAACTGAGAGAGACCGATGGCATTGACGTACTCCTCTCGCCGATCGCTGATGACGGCATAAGTTCCCAGCGATTCGCAAAGCTTCTTCTCCAGATCGGCGATCATGGACTGATGAATCTCGCCATCTACCGTCATGATGCCCACCTTTTTTCCGTAGTAATCGTCTCTTTGAAACTCGATAGAAAAATTATGCTCCGAGCTTCTCAGAATCTTGCTCAAATCAATGGTCAGATCGACCTGAGAGACGGGCTGCTCTTGCATCTGCTGAATTAGCCGCACCGAGTACCAGTCAGGCGCGATTCCCGGCTCCAGAAGGGAAGGATGAAACCGGCTATCCTGAATCTTGACCACTATCTCGGCGTAGATCTTCTGGATGTCTACGTAGAGCTTGTAGTCCGGCTCGCGCTGCAATATCTCGGCCATAACCTGAGCAGGTTGATAGCCCCGCTCCCCCACATCGCGGCGCACCTTCCACAGCCTCTTCACCGATCGGGAGGGGTCCACAAAGATCCTGAAATCGATGAGGCTGCGCAGCCTAGGCGTGAAAAAAGGATGCAAGCCCTCTACGATAATCACAGGAGCCGGGCCGAAGGGCACTGTACCACTCATCTCACCAATGCTGTGATCATAGACCGGCTTGGCTATGGCCTGCCCGCGACGCAACTGCTCCAGATGATCCGCCAGCATATCCAGATGGTTGGCCTCAGGGTGCAGAGGCGTGATATTACGCTCTTTTCTCGCCTTTCGGTCCAGGCTGTGATAGTCGTCCATGGAGAAGGAGCAGACCATCTCCTCACCCAATATCCTCTTTATGCCGCGTGAGATGGTGGTCTTCCCAGATCCGCTGTCCCCGGCTATGCCGAAGACAAATACCCTGCCCGATTTCTTGATCCTATCCATTATCGATTTCATTTTCATCTCAGTCTACGTGCCTAAAGCCGGATGATGAGGCGGGCTTATCTCCGCGAATGGCTATACCCATATGAATCTGCTTCACTGTATCCGTCTCGTCCAGGCCGCGCACATTGTGCCAGCGCGCCTCATACTCCTCACGAGACATGGTGCCTCGGTCTCCCAGGATGTAAGGGTCTTCCAGGGTTACATTGTTCTCATCGATGCCGATTACTACCATCCAGTGTCCGTTGTACCAGGTATCCGCCCAGGATTCGTTGTACTGCGAGACGCTCCTCCAGGCCTGGCAGTCCACTATGACCGGTATTCCCGCTGCCACATGGTCTTCCAGATCTGCCATGGTCATGTTTTCTTTATATTCGGGCTGCAGACCAAGAGCCAATGCCACCCTGATTATATCATCCGGATAGGTTCCCGACTCTTCGTTGGTGTTGAGCATCTCTCTGATGTCCTCTTCACCGATGTCTCTTCCCCAGTAGCCCAGGACCGCCTGCATGGCGGCAGCGCCGCAGGAGTATTCGGTGCTCTGCCGTGTATCAGGCATACTGAAAAGTGCCAGGTTCTGTGTCCCCATGGATGTGCTGGCATTGATAGAATCGTTTGCAGGACTCGTTTGTGCAGCCGCCCCTCCACAGGATGCGGCCAGCAGCAAAAGCCCGGTTACTAGCATCAATAAGATCTGTCTCATGCCAGTAATTTGGGTTTAATCTATATGATTTTTGTGATAGTAATCTTATTTGTTTTGTTTCTCGGCCACCAGATCTTCGAATTCACGGGTGGCGTCAATGCCCTCCAGCTCGCGCTTCTCGATCAAAGCGGTATCTTCAATGCACTCCAGCTTGGTTTCGCCATCGACGATTACCACCGACTTGGTCCTGGCTACGGCAGAAAGGCTGCTCATGAGCCTGGCCTTCTTGAGCATGCTCTGAGAAAATTTGCTGACGCTGGTCAGCACTACCAGCTCCTCAGTTCTGGTAATGGCATTGAAGGGGGCCTGGGCCGTGGGAACTACCTCAAAGCCGATCTCCAGGAGCAGGCGCAGGATAGTGTCCGTTACCGGCCCTTTCTCCACCACATCATTTCCAGGTAGGAAGGGGTTCACCGGCTGGATCAGCTCCTGCTCGAAGATCTCTTCCAGCTTGATAGCCACATCCACCGTTGTGTCCATGTCCTCCACCTCATACTTGCTTATGGTGCGGCGGGAGACGCCCAGCTCCGAAGCCAGCGCTCCAAGAGAGATGCCGCGCGAGAGCCTCAGCTCCCTCATCCTGGTACCATCAATGCGCACATAGAGCCCACCGTGCGCGGCGTAGACTAACGGCAGGGCATCATCCAGGAGGCAGTCCGCCAGGGTGTTAAGACTGAGCGTAGGAATACCGTAGCGAAAATAGACCGCGCCCCTTTCCAGGTATTGGTCTCTGGTCTTCTCGCCTACCAGTATGGGGCTGGCAAAAAGATGCTTGGCCAGACGGCGTACCTCTGTAGCTGTCTGCTCATTCAGGCCGTCGATGTTTGAGAGAATCTTGAGGAGCAGGAAAAGATTACCCTTTCGGGCGGCAAGATCGAAGCTCCTGGGACGGAGATAGCAGCGATCCGATGTTGAAAATCCGCCCTGCCTCAGGACCTCCTCCACGCGTTCGGCGAGAAGTTCCTTATCCATCATTATATATCTCAGTTTGACGGCTATTTAAGGCTGACTATGTTCATTGGAATAGATGATACCGATTCTGAAAGAGGGCTGTGCACGACCTACCTGGCCGCAGTGCTGATGGAGAGGCTTCGGCCTTTGGGTGAGATAGCGGGCCTGCCAAAACTCATTCGCCTCAATCCCTGTGCCAGATATAAAACGCGCGGCAATGCGGCTATCGCCCTGGAGCTGGAGAGCGAGCGCACAGAGGAGGTCAGGGCTACAGCCTTAGAGGCCGTGCTGGAACTCTCCGATTTTTCCGGGATGAATACCAACCCCGGCCTGGTGATCGCGCCGCGGCAGACGCCGCAGATGACGGCCTTCTACCTGCGAGCAGTGACAGAGATCCTGGAGATAGGAGAAGCAAAAAAACTGCTGGATGAGCAGGGAATCTGGTATCGTGGCTTTAAAAAGGGGCGCGGCTTGATCGGAGCTCTGGCGGCTATAGGAGCTGTGCTCCCGGACTATACCTACGAGCTGATCGCGTACCGAGAGCGGGCACGCTGGGGCACGCCGCGCTTCATCGACGAGAGTTCCGTCTGGGAAGCGGATGGCTTAACCTATCCGCGCACCTGGGATACGGTGGATCATCATAATAACAAGATCGTCTTTGCTCCTCACTCCGCAGATCCGGTATTATTTGGCATAAGAGGCTCTGATCCCCAGGCGATCTCGGAGGCATTGCGGACCATAAAGTCGGAGCCCATCGAGCGAAGTGTTCTCTACCGGACCAACCAGGGCACAGATGCCCATATCCGGGAAGGCTTTGTGGCCGATGTGCGGGACTCTGAGAGCTACAGGCTGCACGGCTTTGTGGCGGAGCCGCCGCAAGCTATTGCCGGGGGCCACCTCTTCTTCCTGCTGCAAGATGGCATCAGTCGGATTAACTGCGCCGCCTTCGAGCCCACCAAGAACTTTCGTGCTACCGTCAAGCAACTTATTGTTGGCGATGAGCTGGAGGTCTACGGCTCAGTGCAGGACGGCACGCTAAACCTGGAGAAGATCAACATTTTGCATCTGGCAGATATTGTGCAGATGTCTGCCCCCCTCTGTCCCCAATGCCAAAAGAGGATGGAATCCGCAGGCAAGGGCCAGGGCTATCGCTGCCGCCGCTGCAAGACCCATGCCGAGGACCGCGTGCGCCGGCTTCTTGCCCGAAAGCTGGAGACCGGCTACTACGAGGCCCCCCCCTGTGCTCGCAGGCATCTCTCCAAGCCGCTAATACGCATGAGCAGAGGGAAGACTCATTGCAGCAGATGAAGTCGGAAAGCAATCTTTTTATCTGCGGTTTTTACTATTACTACTTAAAAAAGACAAGGAAGGCGGCTATCGGCCACCTTATTATATTTATTTCTTGAAGGCGCCTTCCAGGGGTGGTACTACCTGCTTCTTGCGAGAGAGGCACTTCTCCTTGTAGATGGAGTTATTGGCGAGCTTGCCTGCAAAAGCCTTCTCAAATCCTGCGGCTGCGGCTGCATTTCCTACGAAGAGCAGATCGCTGGCTTCTTTCATGACATCGGTGAGCATGAGCACGACCATATCCAGCTTCTCGGCCTCTTTCATCTTATTCATCTCTTCGAGAATGGCAGCTCTCTTGGGCGCGAGATCGGCCAGATCCATGACCTCTACCTGGCCCACGCCGGACTTGGTGCCTGAGAAGTCGAACTTCTTGAAGTCGCCCATGAGAATCTCCTTGGCGGACTTGGCTGACATGTTGCTCTTGGCTTTGAGAAGCTCCATGCCGAACGCCATTGGGTCGACGCCCGCGATCTTGGCCAGCTTCTCGACTGCTGCCTTGTCGCGAGGAGTGCAGGTCGGGGACTTGAAGAGAACAGTATCGGAGAGAATAGCAGACATCATCAGGCCGGCCATTTCCTTGCTGATGGCGATATTGTTCTGTTCATAGAGATTCGCGATGATGCCGCCAGTCGCGCCTACCGGCTCATTAAGGAAGAATATGGGCTTGCCGGTAGCAAGGCCGCCGATCTTGTGGTGGTCTACAATCTCCACGATATTTTCCATTGAGAGCTTGTCCACAGCCTGAGCCATCTCATTGTGATCTACCAGGATGACCTTCTTGTCGGTGGCATCGGTGAGCTTCTCAGGATATGCAACCTTGAAGTAATCCAGCAGGAACTTGGTCTCGCCGTTTATGTCTCCTGCGGCGGCAGCGACTGCCTCTTTCATCCCCAGAGCGTTCTTCAGATTTGCATAAGCTATTGCAGATGTTACAGAATCGGTATCTGGACTCTTGTGCCCAACTACGTAGATCTTGTCGGTCAAATGTTGCACCTCAAGCATTGATAGTGTACAACTTCAACTTAAAGCTTACTCAGGCAGCCAATATAATCCCGGAAAATTGTCAACTTAGTCAGGGATAACTTTATAAATTCTGGCTACATTCGGTTCATGTCCCTTTAGAGGGCTGACACAAGCTGAGAATTTTGTTCTGCTGTGAATGTTGGTGCAAGAAAGGGACTACAGGCCGCGTTGATAGGTCCTTATGGTAGGATACTGACTATCTGTCTACCAATGACCATGAGACAACCCAAATGCGGTACAGACGCCCGCTACGAGGGTTACTGGGCTGACTGCGGATACCCATCGGATGATGTACCAGAGTTAGTATCGGGCGACAATATCATTCTTCTGGCGAATTTCCAGCGATAATTTAATCACTCTTCAGCCCCGAATCAGGCTCGTGAAGGGACAGCTCATCACCCTGGAGGGTATAGATGGCTCGGGAAAGGGCACCGTCGCGAAATATATTGCGACAAAGATGGCAGAGACAATGCCTGAGAGGAGACTGGTGCTCACCGCCGAGCCTACGACCGGGCAGGCAGGCCGGATACTGAGGGAGGAAATGGCAAAAACCTGCGACGAAGAGTGCGAATCCTCGGTCGCAAGGCGCATGCAAGAGCTTTTTCTCTTTATGGCGGATCACGCCCACCATCTCACTGAGACTATCCTTCCTGCTCTGCAAACGGGTGCAATTGTCCTGTCTGATAGATATGCCGACTCAACCGCTGCTTACCAGGGTGTAACGCTGAGAGGAATTGTGCCCGACCCGATGTCATGGATTCAGGATATCTATCGCCCCTGGAATTTGCTCCCCGACTTAACGCTGCTCTTAGTTTTAGACCCACACATCGCCCTGCAGAGAATGCAGTCACGACGGGGACGCCAGAAGTTCGAGAGGCTCGAATTTCTGCAATTGGTGGACGAGAACTTCCAGCGCATGGCCGCCCTTGAGCCGGATCGATTTGTGCTAATCGATGCCGAGCAAAATGCAAGAAATGTGGCGGAAGTTGCCATAGATGCGATCCTCAAGCTCATGAGCAAATAGACTGGATCTCTGCATTTTGTTTATTGGGCAAGAGCCAATTCAATTAGCTTTTTGGCCCACTCCAGTTTTCTCTTTTTGCGTGGCGTGACACTCTCATCCTCAAAGTCAAAGCCCAGAAACTCTATGCTGGCTGCACCCAGCTCTTTGGCCAGGAATACACATCGGTCGCCGTCTGTAAACCCTCCGAAGTTATAAAGGCCGGGCAGCGGACGGCACTGCACTGTGCCTATGATTCTCCTCAGCATTGGAACATACCTGATCAAGGCATCCAGATTATCACCGTGGGCATGGACCACCATGATAGAGCCCATCTGATTGGCCTTCAAAATGGCGGGAAAAGGTCCATCCAGGTCGGTGACCACAATATCCGGCACGATGTTGTGCTCTAAAAGGACGGCTGTGGCGCCATCCGCGGCCAAAAAGACGGCATCTCTTTCTTGCAGCTCTTTCAGTTCCTTGTCAAGGTTCGGAGCATTGCCGCATACTACTACTCTCTGCCCGATTACAATTGACTCTGCGGCTTGCAGCATTGACACATGCTCGCGCAGGATCCCGGCCAGGTGCTCTGCTGCGTCTTCGTCTCTGCCTCTAGAAAAACCGAAGTCCTGCAAGATGGATTGGTAAATTGGCTCCCAGGTCCCGAATTGCATGCGGAATAATGATACGGCAATATTTTAAAATCTTATGTTTGAGAAAAATGAAAAGAGAAAGGAAAATCCTCTCTCTACACTACTGGATAGGTTCTTGGGAACTCTGCTACGGTAGGTGCTTTGAAGCAGGTGCAGTCAAAGACGCCCTTGGCGCCCTTAAGCCCCAGGTCTCCCCTATAGGTTGTTGGTAGGGTAAGGTAGCCTCCGAAGCAGCAGGGCAGCCAGTCCTCTTTCTTCTGAATGAGGTGGTATGGCACTTCGAGGGTCATGTTCTTCTCGATGTGATAGGTTCCCCAGTAATCCTCATCGATCTCGATGGAGGGATTCTTCCAGGCGCTCTTGATATTCATACCTAATTTGCCCAATGTATCCGGATTGCTTAAGTCAGGCTGGGCGATGTTGGAAGTATTCAGGTAATCCGGGCTTGCCTGCAGTACGCCGATATGGGCCTTGCCGTCTGTTACATCCTCTACGATCTTCATCTGAGTGTAGCCAACGGATTCAAGCTCCGGGTCCCAGGTTATATTCCTCTTGTCCTTGGCAACGATCTCCAGCTCCTTATCCAGAGCATGAGCATACTCTACCTCATGGTGCATGCTGGTGCCAGCCAGATAGTTCTTCACCCAGGTCTTTTCCTTGAGCAGAGAGCTGTAATCCAGCGGGTTTGCTGCATAGTATCCGGTGCCGACCGCGATCTTCATAGGTGCATAGACCATGGCCACATCCTCTTTAAACTGGATGCAGTCCTGTTGGAAGTCATTGTAGTCGGAGTATGTATTATGCGTTGAACGATCCAGGTTCTGGTAGGTCAGTGTGGCCTCGCTGTTCAAAGAGCCAGAGCCGTGAGCGTAGTTCTTGACCGCGACGTTCCCTGCCTTAGCATACAGGTAGGTCATAAAGTAACCATTTCCCTGTACGCTTTGCTCAAAGTCGAATGTCCTGTTGCTCTCTTGGTATCCATTCGGGTACGTAGGATTTGCCGGCCAAGTTGTAGTTTGGACAGGCCAAGCAGTGGAACACCCAATAAGAGCTACTAAAACCATTGCTACTAATACTGTCAGTATTGCTTTCTTCAGATCAATCCCTCCATCTAAAGCGATTAACACTATTCTTTAAATTATCCTGCTTTCCGTAAGTCAACGCACCTATTTTAATCTGTTGATTGCCTTTTTATCGAGCGGAAAACATTCCCTCTTGCGGTAATCAGTTTACCTGCATAACCAAAAGGTTAATACGTAAAGCCTTTCTCGATATGGTGTAGTATGTTCGCTCCTATCGATCTTATGGTCAGGTCATCTTTTGGTCACAATCATTTACATGAGAGCCATGCTATTTGGGCAGTGAATCAAATGGGATTAACGATTATATATCTAGATTGATATCGGTCATAAGATCAGAAAATCGAGCATGCAAAAAACCCCACCAGGTATCGTGCAAGAAGAGAAGACCCATGCCACCGTAGGCATGGGATTTCCGGGTTTATTGGCCCCAATGTGGGAAGCCAAACCCCAGCCGCAGGCTGGAACAGGAGGACAAACGGGGGATGCTGGCAGAACTGGAAGATAAGAGAGGCAAACTCAGACAGGAGTCCCTTGCCTTCAAGGATCGAAGAAGCCAACTGAATGCTGAAGCGAGCAAATGGGCCGCCAAGCGAAATGAGCTGAACAAAGCCACCAAGGAGTTAATAGACAAGGCCCAAGAGCTCAAAAAGCTGCGGGACGAAAATAACAAGAATGTGGCTGATTCCAAGAAGGATAGGGATGAGTACAATGAGAAGACCAATCAACTCTATGCAAGGATAGACGATATCCGCAAGAAGTACAACCTCACGGGAGAGCGCTCCATAAGGGATCTGCGCCGCGAGATAGATCACCTGGAATTCCGGCAGCAGACAGAGGTCTTAAGTCCGGATAAGGAGAAGCAGCTGGTCGATAAGATCGCCGCCTTGCATGCAGAGTTCAGAGGCAGAAAAGAGCAGCTTGAGAAGAACGAAGAGCTGAGAAAGCTTCTCGATGAAGCGCAAGCCATGAGAGATCAGGCTTCCGACCACCACGATCGGGTTACCAAGTTTGCGGAAATGGCCCAGGAATACCACGATCAGATGATCGCCACCTTCAAAGAAGCCGATCAGACTCGTGCTGAAGCCGATGCTGCTCACAAAGAGTTCGTGAAGGCTCAGGAGGCCGCAGATGAGCAACATAAAGAGTTCATCCGTACCCAGAGAGAGGTTCGCGACTTCGAAAAGGTCATTGTGGGCTTGAAGAAGAAGAACCGGGACATTAAGGAAGATCGCGCCAAAGAGGTTGCCAAGCGCGAGGCAGAGGATATCCTTACCCACTTCAGGCAGGGCGAGAAGCTGAACACAGTAGACCTACTAAGGCTGCAACGTGCCGGCCTGGTTTGATTTGCTCTAAACTCAATACTTATGGGCAGAGGTCCTGCCCCTCTTAGATTTTATGAATCTCTAATTTTGCAGCCTCTTTAGATGCTTCTTTGGGCCGACTATCAATTCTGCATGCAAGACCGTAAGCTTTTAAGCCTCCTCATCAGATCGGAATTGATGAATGAGATTCGCCTGCTCTTCGGAAAGCCGGCTATAAGAGATAAATGGCTACTCATATCAGCTATTAAGGATCTAGAGGCCTGTCATGGCTGCATAGTGCAGGCCCTCGACGCAGATATGATCGCAAGTGAGAGACACATCCGCTTTGCCGTCCAGAAGGCGCTGGCAGCTTTTTCCGAAGCGAGAAATATCGCTAAAGATGAGGGAATGGAGATCATGCGTTACGCCTCCGGAGAGAGACAGATTGAGAGAGCCTTTTTCATGCGAGTATCGGATCGTACACAAAGAATTGCACTTGTCCTCGTTGGCTTCGGCTCTCTGCCGGATGCCTTGGAGCTATCCCAGATCATAAAGCTGGACGGACAGGGTTGTTCGTTTTGTGCAAAAGCCGTGATAGAGGCTTTTAATATATCTTCCGAGGAGCTATGTGCCGTGGGCGAGGAAAGGATCGAAGATCTGGTCATCGAACGGGTGGCCTTGGTAGACACATACCGGTAAACTGCAAAATTAAGGATGAGTTGTAAAATGAAAGAAGAATTCTACACCGAGAAGCGATGGCTCAATTGGATGAATAAGGTTAAGGACAGCAACTTCAAGCTTACCGAAGAGGATGATAAGAACTCGGGTGCGGTCTTCATCTATATTATGGATGATGTAGTGCTGGCCTGTCTTAAGGTGATAGCCCGGTGCGAGCGCACGGTTATAACACCCGAAGAGGCTCTGGCCGAGATCACAGCCATCAGATCGATTGTCTTTTCACAGACCGAATCTATGGGAGAAGATGCCGATTTAATGCTTGAATCCCTCAAGACCTCCCTCGCCGCGGTATTCGTCTCCAGCCAGCGCTATATCATTGGAGTCTTTGATCGCGAAACACCCCTGGAAGAGATGGTGGCAAAGGCGGTAGCTGCCGAGAAAGAGGAGAATCTGGACGGCGCTTTTGATCTATTAAGTCAGGTAGGGGCGAGAGTGATAGGCGGAGAGAGCATTCCTGAGATTGGCGAGATACCTTACTGCATGACGGCAGAGCTTATGGATGGAATTGATGCCATTTCCGCGGCAATGCTCGGCGATGATAGCTACAAAGATGATGATGGGTCAGAGGATACGGGTGGGTCCGACTAGATCGATCTGGTTATTACCTCGCATCCATTATCGAGAACCACAACGGTGTGCTCGGCCTGGGAGACCAGGGCACCTTCTACTTCCCAGAGCACAGGATATCTGTGCACGCTTCCACTGCGCAGTAGCTGCATGAGCGCATATTCCGCCCTCTCGGCTTGCAGCCAGCGCCTGGCAAAGGGAAGTGTCTTGTATTCTTCGGAAATCTCTTTTAAGAGCGTACGGGCTGCAGGAAGGCGCACCGGTCGCATGGCGGAAAAACCGTAGATCTCATTAATCTGGGCCTCGCTGATCCTCCCCGATCCGTTGGTGGCAAAGGGCTCAATGGCGATAACATCACCTTCCTTCAAGACGGTTCCCTTTTCCATAGCTTTATTGGGCACCGCAGGCTCGTCATGGGCCAGATATCTAGACAGACCGTGACCTGTCAAATTATATACCGGCTTGTAGCCGTAACCGGTTATGGCCTCTTCTATGACTTTGCCGATCTGGGCGGTGTCTGTGCCGGGCTCGATTATCTCTAAAGCCGCCTGCAGAGCAACATGAGAGGCTTCGACCAGTTTATCATGGCCGCTAAGGTCAATGGTGATGGCGGCATCAGCGATATAGCCGTCCACATGCACACCCACATCCAGCTTGACCATATTCTCGCTAAAACGGGCGGTATCAAGGGGCGAAGGCGTGTAATGAGCTGCGTTTCTATCCAGAGATATGTTGCAGGGAAAAGCGGGCTTTGCGCCCTTTGATCTGATCGCATCCTCCACGAAATTTGCCACATCCAGCAGTGACGCGCCCAATTCTACTCGCGGCCTTGCCTCGGCCAGCACCTCGGCCAGGATCCGCCCTGCCTTTCTGTAATTCTCTAAAATTTCCTTCTGCATTGATAACACCTAAATAACGAGCTTCTTCTCGAAATGAGTGAGGTTCTCGCAGCCGTTTTTCTTTACTACTACCAAGTCCTCCATGCGCACGCCTCCGATATCGGGATAGTAAAGGCCTGGTTCCACGGTTACCACATGGTTGACTTCTAGAGTCTCACCTACTTCGCTGAGCGAGGGTTTTTCATGCACATCCAGGCCCACGCCGTGCCCGGTGGAATGGGTAAAGCCCTGGCCCTCAGTCTCCGGATATCCCTGATCCCGGAAGACCTCTGATACCCGAGAATGAACCTCTTTGCCGCATACGCCCGCCCGGACCGCTAGAAGGCCCTCGGCCTGCGCCAGACAGACTGCCTCATAGATCTCTTTTACTTCCAGTGTGGCTTCGCCTCTGAGAACCGTGCGCGTCATATCGGCAAAGTAGCGGCTGCTCTTGCTGCGCGGAAAGATATCTATGACAATGGGGGCATTGGCGGCTAACGGTCCCGTTCCTCGCGCATGGGGGGCTGCCGCTTGCAGGCCGCCGGCAACTATGGTATCCATTGTCTCGCAGCCATCCCCCAGCAGAGATACATCAATTGCACTGCGCACCTTTTCCGAGGTAAGAGGCATATCGTCGCGATAGAGCAATTCCCCACGTGGTTCACAGCTGCCGATCAAAAGAATCGCCTGGCGCATGGCTCTCTCGCAAGCCCTCTGTGTATCGGCAATGGCGCTTAGCTCTTCTTGCGTCTTTACCTCTCGAGAGCTTGAGGCGGGGCTCTCCTGGACAGCGACCTCGAAATCCTGGATCAGATGTCGGTATAGACCAGCCGGAAAGCGAAACGGCACCCCCAGACGTTTTATGCTGTGATCCCGCAAAAAATCCGCTAGCATCCAGGCATAAGCCTCTTCCCAGTTTTCGCTTCTCTTCAGCTTTTCTCTAATTCGGTATTGTGATGTGCTCAGACATTTGTCTGCTATGGACTCCTTCTCCGCCCGTTTCATCTCCATGGAAGAGACGAGCAGTGTGGTCTTCTCCTGGGCGAGAGCGGCGAATCTGTCGCCTGCCAGAAAATGAGAGATATAATACATGTCGGCATCACAGATACTGTCGCCGACAAAGAGAAAACCGTCCAGATTATGCCGATCTAGAAATATCTGGATTGGAGAAGGCACGAATAACTACCTGCGAATGGATTTTGTCAGCTCGGAGACAAAAGAGGCGACATCTTGGCTCTTCTCCACGCCGGTTCCCGTAACAATCAGGTCTGCCCCGGCAGCTACCAATTCGGCTGCTGCGCGACCGCTGCGAATCCCGCCGCCTACTATTAACAGGACGTCACCCAGGAGCTTCTTGACCAGGGCCACCATGCCGACAGGCACGGGAGAGTCTGCGCCCGACCCGGCTTCGAGGTATACCAGTCTCATGCCCATGTACTTGGCTGCCAGGGCGTAAGCGGCAGCCAGTTCCGGCTTTCTTCGCGGTATGAGGCGGGCATCGCCCACAAAGCCCACCGTTCCACCAGGCTCAACTATGATATATGCCATGGGTATGGGCTCAAGGCCGTAACGCATGATCAAAGGTGCACCAAGCGCCTGGTTTTCCACGATATATGCCGGGGTTCGGGAGTTTAACAGGCTCATAAAGAAGACTGCATCCGCATTTTCACACAGGCCGGCTACGCTACTGGGAAACAGAATTACAGGCAGGTCTGTCAACTTCTTGATCTCCCGCACGGTCTCATGAAGAAGAATTCCTGCCGCACCTACTGAGCCGCCTACCATGATGGCATCCGTGCCGCCTTTGGCTGCGGCCAGAGCCATAGCTCCTGCCTGGGCCGGACTCTGAGAATCCGGATCAATCAACGTGAGATGTCCGGCGCCGCGCTCGGCAACTGCGCCAGCCAGCAAGAGCTCGACTCTGCCTCTCTCAAGCATCATTAAGCGGTCTTATTTTCCTTGGACTTCATCCTCAGTCCTTTGTAGCCGCACTTGCGGCAGCGAGTTGCTCTTACAGGATTTCGTGCGTTGCAGCTCATGCATATCTTGAGATTCAAGATTCTCTTTTCAGCTTCTGGAAATCTAGCCATAACTTTATCGCCTTTTTCTGCTATGATATGAAACTTTCCATAATCAATTAGCGCCGGGGTTGGGATTTTCCTGAGAGAGCTATCGCGCTCTCAATCATTTTGAACCCAAGCGTCCCAGGAAGGGACAACAGGTCTCGAGCCTGCCGCGTATGAACTCCAGTCGGCCTAAAGCCGGCTGAAATTGTCCGCTCTGCCACCCCGGCCCTTACAATTCTCCGTCGGACCCATGCTTTATATCTGTTGCTCCTCCCTAGTTAGCCGCAGGATCCTAAAAACAGGAGTTGTTATGTCTCTAAGAGATGATGCATTAGCATTTCATAAAGATGCCAAGGGCAAGATTGCCGTCCACAGCAAGGTTCCTTGCGCAACCGTGCGTGACCTCTCATTAGCTTATACTCCGGGCGTGGCCGAACCCTGTCGCGAGATCGAAAAGAATCCAGATGACGTTTACGAGTACACCGCTAAGGGCAATCTTGTAGCCGTGGTAACAGATGGAACTGCTGTCCTGGGCCTGGGTGATATTGGGCCGCTGGCATCCATACCGGTCATGGAAGGAAAAGCCATTCTGTTCAAGAACTTCGCGGGCATAGATGCTTTTCCCATAGCGATAAGCAGCAAGGACCCATCGGTGATTGTGGAGACCGTTGCCAAAATAGAGGGCGTCTTTGGCGGAATCAACCTGGAGGACATAAGTGCGCCACGCTGCTTTGAGGTTGAGGGGCGTCTCAAGAAGATCCTGTCGATACCGGTATTTCACGATGATCAGCATGGCACCGCCGTGGTTGCCCTGGCAGCTCTCATCAATGCTCTCAAGGTAGTTGGCAAGACCTTTGAACAGGTCAAGGTCGCCGTGAGCGGAGCTGGCGCTGCCGGCATCGCCGTCACCAAATTTCTCTACAGCTTCGGGGTAAAGGATGCCATACTCTGTGATAGCCGGGGTGTGATCCACCAGGGCAGGTCCGACCTCAACCCTGCCAAGCAGGAGATCGCCCGCATGACCAATCCCCGCAATGTTACAGGGAGCCTGGCCGATGCAATTAGGGGTGCTGACGTCTTCCTGGGCCTGTCTGTGGCTGGCATTGTGACTCCTGAAATGGTAAAGAGCATGGCAGCTGGCGCAATTGTCTTTGCCATGGCCAATCCCGTGCCTGAGATCATGCCCGACCTGGCTTTGCAGGCGGGAGCGCGGGTGGTGGCCACCGGTCGATCCGATTTCCCCAATCAGGTCAATAATGTGCTGGGCTTCCCGGGGATCTTTCGCGGGACTCTGGATGTGCGGGCATCGGACATCAATGAAGCTATGAAGGTCGCAGCTTCCCAGGCCATTGCCGGACTGGTTGAGAACGTGTCCGAGGTATGCATCATTCCCTCGCCATTGGACCGAAGGGTAGTCCCCGCCGTGGCTGCAGCCGTAGCTCGCGCCGCCATAGAAACGGGCGTGGCCCGTGTTCCTCTGGACCCATCCGAGGTGGGAAGAAGGGCTGAGGCGATGGTAGCGAATCTGGGAAAAAACGCTTGTCCTCCTTCCTAAATTTCTTACAGTCTCACGACTTCTTTGAACAGGGACAGGTTTCCTTGCCCTGTCCTGCTTTTTCTGTTTTTATCCTGGGAGCGGGCCGTTCCTTGGTGCGAGCGGGCACTGCATAGATCTTCACCGCTTTGCCGGCGGACCAGAGTGATTCTGCATCATTTTCGTCCTTTGCCATGACCCGGACCTGGTAGGTTCCTGCCCGGCTCCAGCTATGCGGCATTTGCACCAGTGTTCCCGATTTTACCATCTCGGTCTGCGAGGTGCTGCCGTCACCCCAATCGAAGGTAATCTGAAGATCGTCGCCATCCGGATCGATCGCTGAGGCGGCAAAGCTGTAAGGTTTCTGCAGAGTACCGGTTCTGCTGCCTTGAGGCTTGTCAGGCTTTACAGGCTGCTGATTGGGGCTTGCCATGGCGTCTGGAAAAGCTTGCGACCACTCAAGATCTTCCTGCGGGTAGCTCATGTCCAGAGTCATCCAGTAGAAGGCATATCCGATATCGCCGTAGGTGCAATCGTAGTTCATGTCCATATTCATGCGAAAGAGGCCTGCCGGTCGTCCGGTTGTATCGCCCCAGCTATTGAGCATAATCCAGTAGCGGTTATTGGGATCGGATTCATCGTAGCCCACGCAGAGAACGGCATGCCCGCCTCCGTTCTTATAGTCAAATGGTCTGCCGCAGGCACTGTCCGGCTGCCAAACGGCGCTCTCCGGCTCGCTGCCCCAGAATCTAAAGAAATTGTCCCAGGCACTCTTATCCGGCAGATAGTAGGCAAACCAGATGCCTTTGCCCTGCAGCAAGACATTCTTAATGTTGGAGATAGCCTCTTCGTTGGTCAATTTTTGAGTGGGAATGGTATTAACGGAGATGGCCGACAGATCATAATGAGGCTCGGTTGATATGGTGGATGCGGATACAATCGAGCATGCGCCGCAGCCCTGTTCTCCACCTCGATAATGAGCATTGCTGTTGGACCAGGGAACCATTATGCCTTTATCCTGGTAAAAGCCGACCAGATCCGGCAGCCACCCCCCGCAGCAGGCCCCGGAATTGCCGCATCCGCCGTTGTAGTTGGAGACAATATACTGCGTGGAGAGACGATCGGAAACGCCCTTTTGGCGAGCATAATCTAGTTCCATCACACCCGTTCCCGCCCAGGCCCAGCAGCTGCCGCAAGTGCCCTGATCTCGCTCCGAGGGGGTGTACTTGAGTCGGTCGAGCAGACTGAAGGAGGCGGCAGGCTCGCTGGCCATTCGGCTAGCGATCTCAGGGCTGAGATAGGCTTTGGCGAAAGTATCGTACTGCCCGGCCCGCTGGCTTGCCTCTTCCTGTGTGAGATGCATAATCGGATATTCCCGGGCGGGGAAGGAGGCGCTGGCCAGCGGCGCAAAGAAGCCCCAGTCCAGGCCAGAGCCGCTCCTGTCAGAGAGGGTCACCTCGTAGCGACCGGATCCCGGTGCAGTCAGGCTCCAGCCTGAGAAGGGGTCCATTTTCAGTTCATAGCGGCCGGGTGAGAGGTTGACGAAAGAATACTGCCCCGATTCGTTTGTGGTGGCTGTGGACGCAGCATTTCCTTCCAGGGTTAGGCTGATAGTAGCATTCGCGACAGACTTCTCGCCCGGCGAGAAGAAGCCGTCGCCATTGGCATCCTGGAAAGCGGTGCCGCTCAGGGAGAGGCCCGCAGCATCCGGGGAGGGAGCGCCGGCGCCGGAGTCCGGCAACGAGGATGATAATAGGAATAACAGCATAGTCATGCAGAAGAGATGTTTTGGGAATTGGAGAATCATCTTAACACACCATATATATTTAGACTGAATTAAGATATAAAGTTTTGCTGGAGGTTATGTGGGTCCGCCAGGTATATGGCTTTCTGGACTGCGAATATGATGGGTGATTTTTTGCCTGACCTCCCCATTTTTTAGGCACACATATGAATGGCATCCAGAATTTGACGCTGTTTCTTAGTGATCTCGGTCGTGATTCTTTCTCCATCCGGCAAGACCATGATCTTGATTTTTTCGAGTTCAGTGAACAATCCCTCAACCGAGTATCTTTTATTCAGCTCGGCATCGATCATCATTCGCATGAGCTTCATCCTCAAGATCAGAGCAAGGAATGAAATGAAT
The DNA here is from genome assembly GCA_963682135.1 of Methanothrix sp. Classification (GTDB taxonomy): domain Archaea; phylum Halobacteriota; class Methanosarcinia; order Methanotrichales; family Methanotrichaceae; genus Methanothrix. The sequence goes on along the minus strand of OY821645.1, from coordinate 1,911,645 downwards.
AGGTAGCCCCTTAGACTACTGTTGGTCCTCAGGTTCGCGGGCATCAAATCGATGTCGTTCTTCAGAACATCGAATCCCTTTTCAACGATATCCTTGCTTCTATAAAGCGCAAGACATTCCACCCACGTGAACTCGCCTCGATAAAGCAAGATAAACTTTCCCATTTTATTAATAGCCTGGGAGACCGCATTTTTTCTAAGTGATACCTGAAACTTACCGTCTATTGCTTTCCATTCTATAAACTTGGCATCTCTTTTCGCAGTCGCCCTGAAAACTTCTCCAGGATTCATCCAGGGTTTCAGGTTCTTGGACTTGAGCACTTCCATCAAATCGTAGAGTCGCTTATAAAACGTATTTCTTTCCTGCTGCTCTCTTTTCTGATCGTAATATGCATATCCGTTCAGCTTGTTTTCACCAACATCGATCTCTACAGGCATCACAAACAGCGGCTCTTTTTCATAGAGTTTTAGATGCTCTGGATCGTCAATGCTTTTGTGGATAGCAGATATCGCTTCTTTGACGTTCTTGAGATTACTCGTTGGCGGAATAATGAACGACAGATCTGCAGATATCATCTCCTCGATATTGTCGGTTGAAAAGAAGCCTCTATCCATGATCAGAGTATAATTTCTGACGCCCTGTGCATTCATTTTCTTGATAGTATTCTTAAGCGTAGATACATCTGCGATGCTTCCTGGGTAGAGATCATACATCAACGGTATGCCCAGATCTTTGTCCACGACTAGAGACAGATTGATTTGAGGCAGGTCGAGGCCATCTCGATTATAGCCGTATTCAAGGAGGCTGATGCTCTGAGAGTAAGACGAAAAGGAGGTTATATCGTAGACTAGCGTGCTGGCTGTGGATACTTGCTCAATGAGTTTGCGAGAGAATTCCAGATTCACAGTACCTTCACCGATACTGCTTAGCATTCGTGAAAGGCTCTGTGATGATAAGGGAAGATTCGGATGGTCTTCAGACATGACCGTACCTTCATACCAGCTCTGGATATGGGTTAGTGCTCGGGGGTGTGTGGCATAGTTCATTGCCAGTGTCAAAATCGGCCGGACTTCTTTACCAGGAAGAACATCAGAGAGGATCTTTTCTAGCTTAAGGTCCTCTGTGATCTTCTTGAGTGGAACGAATTCGCCATGCGATAGCACTTTCTTGGGGATTTGGTCTTTGGCGCGAACCTTCACGGGAACTCCATTGACATTCTTTCCCAAGTATTTGCTTTTCTGCCGAATTTGCTTCTTTTCCTTATCGTAATAAGGTGTAATTTCATATATGTATTCCAGGCCATTTATCTTTTTGGTTCGAATAAAAGATTTCATGTTGTATTTAGGCACAGCATACTATTTATAGTTTTTGGTCATCGATGGCGAAAATTGATCAGATATGCCTAAATTTCGGGGAGCTTAGGTTTTTGTGAAGAAGACGGCAAAGAGTGGGGGAAAGAAACAGGAGGAGATGAGAAGGAGGCTGGAGAACAGCCTTCCATGGAGCCTGTCGCGATGGTTATCTAGAATGTGGCGAAAACAGAATGAGAAAAGTAGATAATAGAATTGATATCATAGCTATCGATCTAATTCAAATCTCTGGGCCCCCAAATATTAGGCCTCTGGTCAGGAGATTGGTATAAATAGACAAGAGCGGGTAGGAGATTTAATGAAAAAAACGTCAAATATGACACAATGAGAAGATTTTCTATATAAATATTTCCAAAGGAGTTTATAGTAACACCGGTTATATTAAATATGAGAATTACGATCCATATTAAGCAATAAAATATCACAGGCAACTCAAATCCTTTCGCATAATCTTTTAATTTTGCGGCAGTAGGGATAACGAAGGCGGGGAATCCCATTAAGGCTGCCGAACAAAATATATAATTTATCTTAATGGTATCACTTGAAGATATATTTATTATTATAAGCATAATCAGAGCCATCCACGAACTAAAAATCAAGGACCATTTTTTTAAAAAATCTTTATTATCGTATATGTTTAGCCAATCATTTTCCATCTTTGCTATGAATTTATCAGTTCGTTTGTTATCGACTTCTATAACAACTTCAGTTTTTTTATTATCCATTTTTAGTGAAATGATATTCTTGTCAGTAGATACTTTGATAGTTGCGCCATTATCAAATTTTTCAATTTTTGCATTTTTTCTAAACTTAATTCCAGTAATTCGTGTTAGAAATTCTACGAGTCGTTGGTTGCCTTTGCCTGGAATTTCATCCCAGACGAATTTATCATTATTATTGTTAGTCATGTTTCGTTTAGATAATGTGTATACGAAATAATTAGAAAGTGAACTTGATATAATCAAAATGGATATGAGCAATTCGAAATCATACTTGAATATTTCATAGTGCAGAACAAGAATAACAATAGCATACAAAATGAGCTTCCAGCGCAATTCTAACGGAAAATAGTTGAAAGAAAGAAAAGATAATACGATAACGACTAAGATAAAAATAGAGAATTTCAAGTAGATCGTTTCTGCAGGGGGAATCCGATTAATTTTAATTTCCCAATTATTCAATGAACTGCTCCACTTCTCCCCACCATCACTATCCAAGAGACGCAGCCTCATGGAATCCAATTCCGGATAAAACGGAGAAATGTTAATAATATTCTCGTCTATCGGATCTTCCTTCATGTTTATGCTTCCATTATATCCAGGAATATTTCTTCCATTTTTAAACAAATACCAATCAACGAGATGACTATCCTCATCTTTGAACGTGAATTGTGCAGTCATCTTCGTTTCATTAATAATTGAATTTATTATTTCTGGATTTTTATTAATAATTCTAATCGGCGATGGTATCCTTTTGCCGATGGGACAAATATCTACAAAAGACCGATCCGTTAGATCAAATGTTCTGTTTAACTTACATTCTGATGTAGGTGAAATGTTGAGGGTTATTTTTGTGAGGTAGCTATTACTTTCGCTATTATTATCAAACAGTGGTATATAATATCTTCTAAATCCCTCTGGTGTTGAATAGGGCTTGGGTTTTTCGGAATGAATACCTACCCCAGACGGATAGCTTATATTCGGCTTATATTGGGGGGCTTCATTTAAATAAAAACTCTTGTTTGCCTTAAAAACAAAGTATTTTTCGCCCGTTTTGCCACTGCAGTTAATGTTATATTCAACCGGTATCATGTCATTTCTAAAATATATATCTTTGTCTGTTGATGCATTGATATTTTTAATTTCAAAAATTGCGGGTCGGCTTTTTTCAGAATTAACTGTATTCAATGTAATTAGCAATATAACTACAAATATCACGAATCGTTTAAATGATATCATGTGGCGATTCTTCAGCATATCAAAATCGCCTCGCCCAGTCTTTAGAATCAGCGCAATCAGCTGAATTTTCTCCCAGAAGATACATTATCCTGCATGCGGTCGTTTTTATCGTTCTGAAATCTTGCGTTTTTGAAATATTATAAGCACAATCAGACGTTGGGCCTTCATGAACAATACCATATGTGTACAAATCTTTATTTGTATTATTTTCCAATTTTATTGTATTATTATGAATTTTAAATTTATCATAAAATGCATTGAACCAAAGACCAACCAGATAATGTTTCCCGCTTGCTGAGGTATTATCATATGTGCATAATTGACATTCCTCAACGATATTGTCAAATTCCATTGAGGAACTTATCGTGTTTCTCACAAAGGTTAGACTTGATTTACCTATTTTTGCCCCGATGGCGAAATTTAAGATACTGCAATCCTTTATCACTATGTTTCTATCTTGTGATTTTGACGTATCATTTATGCCGATAGCTCTTCTGCATGACTTATACTCATTAATAATAGATAGATTCCCCAAGGATACGGTTCCCGCACCGCATGCAATAGTTATTCCATCCTGATCATGCACAACTATTTTGGTTGTAGTATTATTTCCGCCTATCAAATTTAGGGCTTTATCAATGACAACCGACTCGTTATATATCCCTTCATAGATGGTTACATTTCCGCCATTGTCTACTGCTCTCACAGCTTCGCTGATAGTCTCATAGCATTTCTGATGTTCACATTTATTCCGAGAAACGAATACATCCCTCGTGTTATTAATCGGCGGAGTGATATTCTGTATCATTCGTGAAGATGCATTCGGATTCAGTTCGATATTTGACAAGGAACCAGAGATGCCTGAGATATCGATGCTGACGTTCGTCGTCGGCTTTAGCCCAATATTGATTGTGATATTAGGTGGTGGCACAATTATTGGACCTTGAAGCATGGAGTATTCGGTGCTTTTCTCACTTGCGAGTGTTCCATTTATTCTTGACCCGCAATTGTAGCAGGATCTATTGAGCGGAGGGCAATTCAACCGATCAGTTGCCAACCTATCTGAATAATTTGCGCTAGACTGGTTATTCGAAGGAGATTCGCCCAATATTTTCGAAGATATTGCAGGAGATGCCCCGACAATCCCTCCAATTATATCTAACTCATCGATCCACCCCGCACCCATGCCCGCCGGAATGGACTTGAATTTATAATACTGCCAGGCCAGATCGTAATCCTTTCTTTCCCGAAGGGAGTACGAGATTGGGACAAATATTTGTGATTTGCAGACCGCTACCTGGGCATTATCCACCCAAAAGCCAAAAGTCCCAACATGTTGAGCCATCGGGTCCACCTTCCACCTGAATTTGACCAAACCCGGCCCGCTGACCTTCATGCAAACTCTGCTGGAGCCGATCATATTCACCTGTCCGGATCGCAGGGATAAATTATCACCATCGCCCTGTGTCTCGTCAGGCGACCAGCTGTTGCCTCCGCAGTCATAGAGCCCGCAGGCATTGGGATTGAGCAAATCGCATTTCTCTGCGGAAGCGGAAGAGAGGTGCAGCATAACAACTAAGGCTAAAAATAGAAGGTGCAGACGAAGAGTATTGCGATAGTTCTTCGATGCACACTTCGCAAGCTTGAACTGACTCCGCGCCTGAATCCCTCCCGAAAATCCAACAACTTGATGGTGCGGTTCATTAATATGAGTATATCATCCTTTTGGGTAATTGCCTAAAAAGTCGGAAGATGATTTAAATAAAATCCTATAATTTTAGAATCTTGACCTTATGACTGCACAAAGATGCATAGATCTCACAGCATTCAAATTTTCTCAATTCCCATCCAAAGCCGCAACCACCGCTTTCGTCACATCCGCCGTCTTGCAGCTTCCGCCCAGATCCGGCGTCCGCACTCCGCCTGCGAGCGCCTCCTGCACTGCCGTCTCGATGCGTCGTGCAGTCTCCGGCTCTCCCAGCCACTGCATCATCATGGCTGCGCTGCGCATGGCTCCCACCGGATTGGCGATGCCCTTACCGGCGATATCCGGGGCGCTGCCGTGAATGGGCTCGAAGAGAGCATGGTCCGTGCCGATGTTGGCGCTGGCGCATAGACCAAGGCTGCCTATCACTCCTGCCGCCTCATCGCTCAGGATGTCGCCGAAGAGATTGGTGGCGACCAGCACATCAAACCTCTGGGGATTCACCACCAGGTTGTAGGCGGCAGCGTCTACCAGCATATCCTCATAGGGCACGCCGCGGCCTGCGGCTGTTGCCTGGCAGGTCTTGAGAAAGAGGCGGTCGCTCTTCAGCACATTGGACTTGTGGATGATGGTCAGCTTGCGCCGGCAGGCTGCCAGGTCACAGGCCTTCTCTGCAACTCTCTCTGAGCCGCGGCGCGTTATGATCCGCATGGTATGCGCCTGCTCAGTTCCGACTTCCTCGATTCCCGAGTAGAGCCCCTCCGTGTTCTCCCGCACAATGATGAAATCAAGATTATGGGACTGGAAAGGCCGGATATTGGCATAAAGGTCCAGCTCCTTTCTTATGCGCAGGAGCACACTTTTATAATTGGGATCGGGCGGGGTGCTGATCGCTCCAAAAAGAATGCAGTCGCATTCTTTGAGTGTTGCCAAATCCTCCTCGGACATGGCGAGGCCGGTTTTCTTCCAGCGGACCAGGCCGATCTCCACGGGAACCGGCTCAAACTTCGCGCCTGCGGCCTGCAGCACCGCCAGGGCGCTATCTACTACCTCCGGCCCAATGCCGTCGCCCGCGACGACGGCTACCTTCTTAGATCCTCTACCAGACATCGTACTGCCTCTGCTATTCTTACCGGACCGTCTCCCCAATGTACCGCTATGCCCCTCTGTCCGTTCTTCTCGGTCAGGCCCTTCATCTCGGAACGACAGCACCGGGTGATAAAAGGCCGCTGCGGCTCCAGGATCGGCTGGGAACTTTGCAGGGGACAGATATTGATAAACTCAAAATCCTTACCGGGATTGTTGGCCAGAAAGATCTCTTTGGAGATCGAGCAGCCCACAATCCTGGGGTGCTCATGTACTATCCGGTCCGTGTCCAGAGATCGCCCCAGGCCCGAGGCCCGGCAAGGAAAATAGACGTGGCTGCAATCAAACTGGCGCAGATCCAGGATGCGGGGCACAAAACGAACCGTCAAGTCTCCCAGGATGCCGCAAGCCTCCAGACCGGCGAGAACATGAACCAGCCAGGGTGGATTGGGAGGCGAGACATCCAAAACCTCGATGGAGAGAATCGAAGTAGGATCCGGGTCCTTGACGAAGGTGATGTGCTCATCCAGCCCCCCAAAGACGACCGTATTCGCCCTCTTGTTTTGGCATATTTCGTCCGCCAGCTCTATGAGATGGGCACGGCTGCGGGTGTCCACAATATCCGGGTAAAACACGATCTCTTGACCGGAGGCGATCGGCTCCAGCTCTACCACCTCCCTCATGAATCCGGAGCCGCGACTCTTAACATGGTAGAGCGCCGGACCGTCTCGGCTGATGAGATACTCTGTGGCGAAATAGACTGATTCGCCTCGCCTCTCCTGGTCCTTAATCCCTACGAACTTGTACTCATCCGGAAAGATCATGCCAATCCTTTCTGCCGCCTTCGGTGCGCCACCAGGCCGCCGTCTTCCAGTATCTCCATGAGGAAATCAGGCAGCCTGGTGCCCTGGTAGAACTTATCCCCCACCTGCACAGTTCCTGCTGCCAGGTCTACCACCACATAGTCGCCTCTCTGGCATGAGATATCGGCTTCAATCAGAGCCAGCCCTACATTGATGGCATTTCGGTAGAAGATACGAGCAAAGGACCGGGCTACTACTACTGCCACTCCCGCCCCCTTTAATGCCCGGGGAGCCTGCTCGCGTGACGAGCCGCTGCCAAAATTTCTGCCCGCCACAATCACATCGCCCTTCTCTACCAGGGAGGCAAAGTTCGGGTCCAGGCCCTCCATGGCATGCTCCGCCCAGAGCCGCGCATCCTTTGTGCGCAGGTACTTACCGGGGATGATCACATCGGTATCTACATCGTCTCCAAAGACCCAAGCTTTTCCCCTGATCATGATTATTATATTGCCGTTTCCCTCATAATACTCTTTGCATCACTTTCGCCCCGTGCGGCCATCCTTCTTAATCTCAAGATTAATGTATTGCTTTGTGTGGGGCAATTTATGGGTACATTTTATGGGGGCATTTTTAGCAGATCATTTGTATCTTATACATACTTTTATAGGTCTATAAAATGATTTACTATAATCATTTCATCTGGAAATGTATTTATTCTTACACACACTAGGTTGTATACTATGGCAGGAGTTCTCGCACAGCTAAGATGGCCCCTGCAAAAGAGGCCCAGAATTGAGCGACAGGTTCTTTCCAGCAGCAGGTTGGACAGGAAGGCTCTGGAGCTGCAAACAGCCAAAGAGATCCTGGAAGAGGTCTTCGGCACAACTTCTGCCGAGGTGGAGGAGATGATCCGGCTGCGCCTGGCAGAGCAGTATGCTCATCCGGAAAATCTGAAATATCAATAGAAGCTATTGACTAACATGATACTCGGCATATCCGGAAGTCCCAGGAATATGGCCACAGAACATATCCTTGGTGAGGCCCTAAAGATGCTGCAGGACAAGGGCCTGGATACTTTGCAATTTACAGTGCGAGGCCGGCAGATCAGCCCTTGCCGGCACTGTGACTATTGCCTCAAAAATAAGGAATGCGTAGTAAAAGATGATATGTATCAGCTCTACCCCCTCATCCGGGAGGCGCAGGGATTTGTTATCGCAACACCCGTCTATAACGGCAGCATGAGTGCTCAGACCAAGATAGTAATAGACAGAACGCGGGCCACACTGGCTGCCGACCCTAAAACTCTGCGGATGAAGCCCGGCATGGCCATAGCCGTTGGGGGCGATCGCATGGGCGGCCAGGAACTGGCGGTGCAGCAGATCCATACATTTTACATCCTTAACGGCATGATTCCTGTGAGCGGGGGATTTTTTGGCGCCAACCTGGGAGCGACATTCTGGTCTCGCGATACACTGGAAGGTGCATTGAAGGATGAGGATGGCTTGCGATCTCTGCGAAAGACGACAAAGAGGTTCGCGGAGATGGTAATGCTTCTGGAGAATATGAGGGCACCGGAAAAATAAATATCCTTAAAATGAGTAAGTGAGTAATATGGCAACGGAGCGCAGCAAGAGGAAGATTGCCTGGGGAATCACGGGCAGTGGCGATCGCATTGAGGAGACGGTCAATGCCATGATAAGATTGCAGCAGCAGTACGATGATGATGTGGATGTGCGCGTCTTCGTATCCAAGGCAGGCGAGCAGGTCATCAAATACTACAAGCTCTTCAATATCCTGGAGAAACACTTTGACAAAGTCTGGGTGGAGATCAACGCCAACTCTCCCTTCCTGGCGGGCCAATTGCAGGTGAAGCGTTATGAGTTCTTATTGCTTGCACCCGCAACATCAAATACGGTGGCCAAGATCTCATTGGGCCTGGCAGACTCGCTCCTCTCCAATGCGGCCATCATGTCTCAGAAGGCATTCGTTCCCACATACATCATGCCCTGCGATTACAAGCCCGGAATCGTAACTACCATTCTTCCAGACGGCAGCGAGATGCGGCTGCGCATTCGAAAAGAGGATGCTGAGCATGTAGATAGCCTGCGTCGGATGGAGGATGTCTTTGTCATCGAGAGGCCCTCTGAGATAGCAGGCATCTTCAAGAAGCATTTCTCATCATGAAATGCTCCTACTGAACAATTTTTAGGCATACAATATCATAGCTCTCGCCTGCATAAAAATTCTTTACCATCAGCGTCGCCTTGCCGCAGGTTAAAGTATCATTTATTCCCAGGACCATTGATGAAGATGGCTCCGGCTCCGCCAGTATCAACACCCAGACCTCTGCCGCCTGCGAATCAATATCTTCCACCTGCAATGTGCAATTTTCCATAGTATAGTTCTCATGCATGGAAAGAACAACTTCCTGGGAAAAAGCTGGATAGATCAAGATCAAAAATAGGATACAAGAATAGAATCTGGAAAGACCGATTGTCCCATTCATGCTGATATCTATCATCTCCGTGGCGGTGCCTTTGCAGGTAGCTTCAGCCTCGAAAGGATTTAGTACTTATGAATCTATCGTTCTCTTAACACGAGATGTATAAAAAGTAATACTGGTGTTTCCATGAAGGACGTAGGCATACTTATACTCGGGCATGGTTCCAGCCTGCCTTACAACAAAGAACTGGTGGAATCGCTCGCCCAGATGGTCAGCAAAACCCACTCAGGACCGGTCAGGACAGCTTATCTCAATATGGACCGGCCCAACATCCCGGAGGGCCTGAATAGCTTTGCTGGAACCAATGTATCAAAGATCGTAGCTCTGCCCCTCTTCTTAGCCCACGGGGTACATACCCGCCAGGACATTCCCCAGGAGATGGGAATAGATCCGCAAAAGCGCAGAGGCACTTTGAAGATCGGCGGCAAAGAGGTGGAAGTAATTTGTGCCGAGCCACTGGGCGTGGACGAATGCATTGCAGCACTGGCATACAAGCGGGCAGCAGAGGCTTTAGAGTAGCCGTATTGGACACCATTCATGGCGCGGCAATAATCGCTCGCCGGATGGTCGAATCGGGCCTGCAGGCAGAGGCACTCGAAGTCTATCACCACATCCCGGATCTAACAGACTTCGACCTGGTGGTAGCCCCCGTCCACCTTGCACCCGGCAACCAGGCCCTATCTCTGGCCAGGAAAGCCAAGAAGAAAATTATCACTCATCATCAGGCGGTTGGCGAACTACTCGGGGGAAGAGAAGATCCTGCCATGGAGGTCTTCGAGGTTACGGGAACGCACAGCAAGACCTCCACAGCCCTTTTGCTGGCCATGATTATCTCCTGGCAAAAGAAGGTCTTATCTCACACCACTCGCGGCCTGGAGATCTGGCAGGATGGCAAAGCCTGCCTTGTGGAAAAGGGTCTTTCCATCACACCCGGAAATGTGATCCGTGCTAGGGAGGTTGCAGAGGCCCAGGGGGCGATGGCTCTGATCTGTGAGATCTCTCTGGGCGGCACGGGTCTGGCCGATTATGGAATTATAACCGGCTTTTCCGGAGACTACCTCATCGCCGATGCTACCAAGTGGGCCAGCACAGCCAAACTGCAGATGCTCGCCCTGGCCAAGAGCGGCTCGAAGATTCTGGCCAATATCGACGCTCGACTATCTCCGGATGTCTCATTTGCCCAAGGCGGGAGGGTCTATGCCAGGCAGGATAGTCTGATCTTCGGAAGAGATGAGGTGAATCTTGATTTAGGTCAGGATCTGGACTTCCTGGGCTATGAGACGGCAATTGCGGGAGCCGCGGCTGCCTCTGAGCTGGCAGGCATACCCAAGGGCATGATCGCTATGGCCCTCTCGGGCTTTGACGGTTTTTCCGGGCGCATGAAGATCAAGCGTCTGCCCAATCAGACTTTCTTCGACAGCTCCAACTCCGGGCTCAAAGTTCGGGATGTGAAAAGAGCACTGGACCGGGCCTCTGGCAGCGATCTGGTTGTGGTAGTGGGAGAAGAGAGTGAAACTGTATGTGAAGGCATGAACATCCCGGATCTCTCCGACTTGCTACGGCAAAGGAAGAGCGAGATGGCAAAGCTGATATTAGTAGGTGAAAGGCTTGTGCCCCTGGCAGAAGAGCTGGGAGCAGCTACCGCCAGAAATCTGCAGCACGGGCTGGAAATAGCTCAAGAGGAGAGACCGAAAAGGCTGCTTTCCTGCGTAAAATGCTTTAGGTGATACGAATGGCAAGCGAAGTGCAAAAGACAAGCGAATTGCAAAACATAACGATACTTCATCCCAGACCAAGCTCAATAGTGGCCGCTCTCTACACTCTGCGTGACCTTGGTGCCGAGGTGGTAATATTGCATGGCCCGAGTGGATGCTGCTTCAAGCATGCCCGTCTCTTGGAAGAGGACGGAGTGCGGGTGCTTACCACTGCGCTGGACGAAGCCGGATTTGTATTCGGAGGTTTGCGACCGCTCACCGCTCTTCTGAGGAAGGCCAATGAATTGTTCCATCCCAAACTCATGGCCATCTCAGGGACCTGTAGCAGCATGATCATCGGCGATGATCTGCACCAGGCAGTAGTGGATGCCGACCTGGACATACCTGTCTTGGAGGTTGAGGTTCATGCAGGCTACAGGGATAATACCAAGGGCGTGATCCTCACATTGGAGGCTGCAAGAGACAAGGAAATCATAGATGAAAAAGAGCTCGACCGACAGAAGGGTCTGCTCGAGAAAGCCACCCTTGTAGAAAAGCTGTACGGAGCAGCGAGCAGCGAGTACCTGGCTCCGGAGCGAGGTGATCTCAAATATGAGGCCGCTTCCAGGCTTCTGGAGCTTATTTTACAGGGCAAGAAGGGCTTGAATATCCTCAATGCCAAGAAGGAGACCGCCTACATGTTTGCCGACATTACCGCAGCCGTGGCCGAGGTTGCCGGCGATCAGGTGGACACATTTGCTAATTTGGATGATCAGGTGGGCCTGCCCAAGGTGAGAAGGGACGCAGCCAATATTGCCCGCGACTTGAGGGAGCGAAAGGTGAATTTCCAGCTCATAGGCGGACTGGACGAGTACCCGGTAACGGGTGCTGCAGTGGAAGAGCTGACCGCTAATAAGCATTATGACTTTGCCGTGATCTCGGGAGTACCTCATGCCCTGCCGGTATCGGCTCTGCAAGGCATGGAGATCTTCTCGATCACCAATGGACCGCGCCAGGTCAAGCCACTGCGCAGTTTAGGCCACCAGCATGTCACAGTAGAATTGGACCTGCATCCCAAGACGATGGGTGTGAAAAATCTGGTGGAATCGGAGTTCGGAGCCACATTGCGCTCGCTAAATAAAGACAAAGCTAAGAAGTGTTAAAAAAAGATTAGGCGTTGTATGCTCCCAGGAGCTACGAATTTCAGATTTTTTTTAGAAGACTTTGGGCAGTTCGGTGAGCAGCGCATATATGACAAAGCCCATGGTGCCGATAATGCCTATGCCGGCCATAGAGATCTTGGCGATCATATTGAACTCCTCACGGCTGGGCTTTCGGGCCAGCCTTAAAACCCGCAAATACTCATCCACATTCGTGGAAGGCATGGTGACGCCCAGATCCATGTCATCCAGATTCAGCTTGCTCTTAAGATCCAGCTTATTCTTGAGATCGAGCTTCTTCTCCGCATAGCCCTTCTTCTCAGTATCGTTAGTTCCCTCGCTCATTCATCAAGAGGAAGGAATTAGTGCATAAAAAACCTTTCGATCGTTTTCCTTTGCTGTGTAGTCCCGAAACCTCATAGCCAATATTAATAAGATGTTTTTACCTGTACTGAAGCTGCAAGGTGTCAGCCTGCGGGCAAAAATAATCAGTCGCATGATATATTTACCCGCCTTCTACAAAGACAGCCCCCAGATACGACGTTGGATAAACCTTATGCTAAAAATATGGATCCAGTCTATCGCCAATGGAGTAGAAAACATCATCGTGTGGTGAATGGAATCAATAGTTGTACTTTGCTCTGGACAGATGGAAACGCCATGATCCCGGTTGATTTCCGAATCTACGACATAGACGCTGACGGCAAGACGAAAAATGATCCTTTTCGAGATATACTTCGCAAAGCAAAATAACGGAGTTTTCAGCCTCGCATTGTTCTCTTCGATAGCTGGTACTCCGGTGTGGATAATCACATCCATTTTCGCCATCCTGGCACATGCTGCGCGCCCCCCTTTTTCGCGTGAGCTTACGGGCAAGGACGGGCCAGGGTCCCGCGCGAGAACGGACGCGCCCTACCATTCTTCTCTTGGAAATTCAGTAACTTCAGCGAACCCATGTGCCGGCAGGAATCCCGTTCCTTTTGATGGTAAAATGAAAGGCGGATCCGACACCTTCGCGACTTTCTGCCCATATCCGCCCGCCCATGAGTTCAACCAGCCTTCGGCTCGCGGCTAACCCCAGACCGATCCCATGATATTTGCGCGTCAATGAATCATCCACCTGACTGAAGGACTGAAAGAGGCAATCCCTTCTGTCGGTGGGAATCCCAATACCAGTATCTTTGACTGTGAAATGAACCAAATCATTGTCGTCGGATGAAACATAAATCACAACCCTGCCCTGCTCTGTGAACTTTATAGCATTTTCCAGCAGGTTTTTGAGGATTTGCTCGAGCCTTTTCGGATCGCCGATAACGATCGCAGGTATGTCTTCGTTTATGCGGCAAGAGAGATTCAAACCCTTTGCAGATGCAGCCGAGGAGAAACTTTTAAGAGTTGATTCAATGCAATTACATAGACTAAAGGGCTGAACATCGAGCTTGATCTCTCCAGCCTCAATCTTGGAAAAGTCTAAAATATTTTCTATGATGGTCAGCAATTCCTCTCCGCTATTCCTTACGATATCAACCAGGTCTTTCTGTTCAGAATTGAGGTTTTCCTCTAATTGAAGCAAACTGGTGATGCCGATGATGGCATTGAGAGGTGTCCTAAACTCATGACTCATATTGGCCAAAAACATAGCCTTAACATGACAGAGATCTTCTGCAAGATCATTGGCTTTCGATAGACATTCGTTTCGATTTTCCTTTTCCATTATAGCTAACGCTAATCCAGCCCTATTGTCCATTCTGCCCCAACCCCCACTTAAAGTCCCTGTTAAATGGCAATGTTTCTATAATTTTTGTTCGAGTTTTATTTTCAGATCACATTACCAGCACAGCACTTCTGAAGGCAATTTACGACATTCAACGAATAAATACATTGCGATTGACCGTGAATATCGACAAAATCGAATCCCCAAGAGTTGCTGATCTGTTGTGTATCGATATTATTTGAAGATCAATTGCAGGGCTGCTGGCATCTTCGCCCGTCCTATCGTTGCCCATAGCCTCGGCATGGGGCATTAGAGCATGATAGTCGCGAAAAAATATAATATCATCAAATATCTTAATCTGATCAAATCTTTTGGATGGGAACACCTCAATGGAGTCGGCAAAAGGTCATGTGGATAAGGTCGCGTCCCGCGGGATTACTCGATGCACTCTAGGGAGTCGGGGACGACCTACATTCCTGGGCCTTTCCAGCCAAGCTCTTCCTTCCAGTTGTCGTATTTTAAAGAGAGTTTTATTCTTGCCCGGTATAATGCTATTTTTCCCTGATCATCCAGGCTGACGTCCAGCTGCGCGACTTCGCCAATTCTCAGGTTCCAAAGAGATGCAGATGCCTTATCGACTGCATTTCTGGCCGCATCCTCCCAACTGGTGGGAGACGATCCAACCAGCTCTATAACTGGATAAATGCTCTCTTGCCTCCATTGTTCTGAATCATGAGTTCTTAATTAGATAATATTCTAAGTTAATGTACTTTGCCTACGTGATGGATTCATGATCCGACAGGCATGCGCTGAAGTCAGTTATGGACAAAAGGGCAAGTACTGAGAATTTGTTTGCCAGATTTATTACAGATACCTCCAGCAACTTTTTTAATCATGAAGAACCCTTTAACATTCTAGTAGGGATCTTTATGTTCACAAATCGAAGTGCAATGGCGTTGCTTTTTTCCATATTAATCATATTATCTAGGAACATGACCCAGGCGCTCAAGCTCAGTTACACAGCGAACGCCGATAGCACCTGGTATCTGGGCTCTGGGATTTACACAGAGAGTGAGATGTAGGTGTCGATAATGTCTATTGAAGGGTACACAATCCGGAAGGCACAAAGCCATGAAGTTGATCTCGTCATATCCTGGGCCAACCAGGAGGGATGGAATCCTGGAATTCACGACGCTGAAACCTTTTACGGAACGGATCCAAACGGATTCTTCCTGGGCATATTAGATGGCAGGCCGGTAGCAAGCATATCCGCAGTAGCCTATAATGACTCATTCGGGTTCCTGGGGTTTTACATTGTCCAACCATCATTCCGAGGTCTGGGATTGGGCACAGAGGTCTGGAATGCTGGGATAAAGTATCTGGGGAACCGGAACATCGGGCTTGATAGTGTCCTGGAGCAGCAGAAACTGTATGAACGTTTGGGGTTTTTGCCGTGCTACAAGAGTGTGCGCCACCAGGGAGTGGGGACTGGGCAGGAACACAAAGCAAAGGACATAAAATATCTCTCAGAGGTTCCCATAAAAGATCTTCTGGCATATGATGATCAGCACTTTCCTGTGCCCAGGCATGCATTTACTAATTTATGGATTAAGCAGACGGGCGGAATTGCACTCGCATCTGTGAATGATGGCGAACTGGAGGGCTACGGTCTCCTCAGGCAATGTCATCTTGGCTATAAAATCGGGCCGCTTTTTGCCGATGATGAAGATGTTGCGAAATCTCTGTTTCACGCCCTCTGCGGCCATGCTTCACAGGGTGCACCGGTCTTCCTGGATACACCAGCTGCAAACTCCGCTGCTCTGGACATGGCCAGGCGCCACCATATGCATCCCGTGTTCGAGACAATGCGCATGTACACCAAAGAAGACCCCCACCTACCGATGGACCGAATCTATGGCGTGACAAGCTTTGAGCTGGGATAGAATTCGTCGTGTGAAAAAAAAACAATGTTGAATCTCATTTGAAGGCGCGAAGCCGCGAAGAATTATTGGCCGTTGACAGAATTAGCCTGTATACCCCAGTCCTTTAGCCTGCATAAGTGCAGCATTTGCTTCTATAGTTCGATCCAGCTTCTTGAGAGTTAAGCCCCGGCAGATCCATGCATTGGCATCTTGTGGACTAATCTCGATAGCTTTATCGAATGCTGAAAGGGCATTGTCATAATTGCCCTGCATGTAAAGAGCATTGCCTTTGTTGAACCAGGCAGCTTCGAGTTGCGGATTGAGCAATATGCACCTATCATAAGATTGGGCTGCTTCATCGTATCTACCCTGTTCATAGAGGTAATTGCCTTTTTCAAGCCAGGATTCTGCAGACGCAGTTTCAGGTTGATTGATCTCAGTCTTTTGCAGAGCCGTTAAGTTTTGTCCTTCTCGATGCGTTTCATCGGTCGCATTATCCTCCGATATTGCCTCAGGTTGCTGATTGTTAAGAGACGGCGCAATTGGCTCCCGGGTCTCTTCTGACTTTACCAGATAAACAGCGCCTTCTCCTGTTTCGGTTACATTATAACTCAATTTAAGCGTCTCATAGCCATCTTTTATGAATTCGAACCGCCAGGTTCCCGGTTGTCCGCTGACAACAGTGGCTCCATTCGAGTCTGTAATCCCGCTGAAACTTGTGGCTGCCGCATCCTGGCCGTCAACTTGTACTCCTGAGAGGAGCGTGCCGTTGAAATCTCCATCATAGACGTAGACCGTCTGGGAGACTTGATCCTGAGATGATGCGGTTTGTATCAATGCAGTTGCGTTAGTCTCTAACTGCGTTTGATATGCCGTATTAGCCTTAGATATTGCCTCAGGTTGCGAATTGTCAAGAGAAGGCGCAATTTGTTCAGTGAGTTTATTTGACTTTACCAGATAAACAGCACCTTCGTTTGTCTCGGTTACATTATAACTCAAGTCGAGTGTCTCATAGCCGTCCTTTATGAATACGAACAGCCAGGTCCCCGGTTGCCCACTGACTACTGCAACACCATTTGAGTCTGTGATCCCGCTAAAACTTTTTCCTGCAGCATCCTGACCGGCAACCTGCACACCAGAGAGGAGCGTGCCGTTAAAATCTCCATCATAAACGTAAACCGTCTGGGTGACTTGTTCCTGGGATGATGCGGGTAGTATCAAGCTACTGCCTATTAGCAGCATCAATACTGCTAAACAAGAGCATCTTTTCATGCAAATATTCTCCCTTTTCATAATTTTTATTTTTTCGGTATTCAGCCCATGTTTACTTGAGAATTATCCTCATAACTCCGAGAATAATATTTATGTACGCAATTTTTCCCCCGAAAAAAATAATGGGGATATTTTGAGAGGTTATCGCAAATCACGTATTCACGTTGATTATGACTATTTTAACTTCTGTCTTATCCTCTCTTCCCTTATCACCCATCATGGACTTGATGGATTTATGGTCCGGTCCCATCTGTTTGCCGTCTTCTCCCATCATTGACTTCTGGCAGCCAAATGCTTTCTCTTTGCCATCCTGGCCCTGTCCCATCTGTTTGCCGTCTTCTCCCATCATGGGCTTCTGGCAGCCAAATGCTTTCTCTTTGCCATCCTGGCCCTGTCCCATCTGTTTGCCGTCTTCTCCCATCATGGACTTCTGGCAGCCAAATGCTTTCTCTTTGCCATCCTGGCCCTGTCCCATCTGTTTGCCGTCTTCTCCCATCATGGACTTCTGGCAGCCAAATGCATTCTCATTTCCATCCTGGCCCTGTCCCATCTGTTTGCCGTCTTCTCCCATCATGGG
This sequence comes from Methanothrix sp., assembly GCA_963682135.1. GTDB lineage: Archaea > Halobacteriota > Methanosarcinia > Methanotrichales > Methanotrichaceae > Methanothrix. The sequence continues at coordinate 1,893,881 of OY821645.1, read as the reverse complement.
CTTCTGGCAACCGCATTCTTTCTCTTTGCCATCTTGGCCGGCACCCATCTGTTTACAGTCCTTCATAAAATTCGGGCAGTCACACTGCTTTTGGTCTTGTCCCATTCCATTGGGCATCGAAAGTGCTGGCATGATGAGAATGCATGCAGCCACTAATGCCACAAAAAGTCTAATCATATTCATTTTTCACTACCTCCATAAAGGATCAACTCAACTGATTGGTGAATTGCCCAACATCCACCTCCTCTGAACGATATAAAAAGATATAGCAGAACGATGATTTTTTGGAACTGATACTTCGCTGCAAAAATCGTGCCATAGAGTTCTAAAACCCATTTAACGGTTCAGGATGGTTCCGCATGGAGATAAAATTCGGATAATGTGCTATTTTGAGAATATCTCATGGCAAACTAATGCTATCCGGCTATCTGCCTTAATCCAGCCTCTAAAACGGGATAGGGGCTGAAGATATTATATTCCTGCCATTTATATAGGTCCATGCAATTCAAACGGCAGCCAGTGAACCCGCAGCCTGCCGGAAGGTGTTAAGGCTGCAAAGACAGTTGGATGCTGCCCCGCCAAAGGCCAATGCCCTTGACATTGTGCAAAATTGACCCATTCACGCGTCCCCGTCACCCTTCTTCCTTAAATGCGGCAAACTCTATCTCCACAGATGGACGATTTGCCTCAAGAGAGATCTGCAAAAGCCCCCCGGAGAGCGCCAGATTCCTTTCAAAGAATCTCTTGGATCGGCTTAGAGGGTGACAACTGCACTCGCTTCTTCCTGTGATGCGCACCATTAACCATTCGTCGTTCAAGGCCGTGGTGATTTCAATCACCCTCATCCTCGCCCCTGCAAACCGCTCCAGCATATCTATCAATATCTCGGCAAAACGCTCTTGATCCATACGCGCAAAAGCTTCCCCGGAGCCCGGCAAAAAGACCAGGTTTACGCCATCAAATATGTTTACTTGAGCGATACGATGCCTTAGTGCCAGCAGAAAGTCTTCAGCGCTTTCCGCCTGCATAATCGCCTCTTCTTTATGGACATTGTGAAGCAACTTCTCCAAGACCAACTCAACGAATCGGTTGACGTCCACGCGGGATACTATGTAAGGAGGACGAAAGCCGCGATAAATCGCCGCGTAGTCGCTTAGCAGTCTGCTAGCCCTATCCAGAAGTGACTGGTCGAGAACCGATTCCAGCTTCCTCTTGGCAAAAAGCTTGTCCAGCCTGCCTACGACCTGTCCCGTCTTATGCACCATCTCCCAGTCGATCTTCTTTCCGGCATGAAGTTCTCTGGCAAAGCAATGGAAGTCAACTAATAGCTCGTCCATATACTGAATGTCCATGAGGCAATTCAGCTCTTTGGCCTGCGCCTCTTCCTCCAGCTTTTCCAGGACATGAGATATGTAGGTCAGCCTGCCGGCAATGATGGTGAAGATCCTCTCCATCTCGCTTATAAGATCCTGGGCGTAGTCTGATATTCTCCTGGCCCAGATGGGTGTAATCTCCTGCAGGTCTGTTAAAGAAGCCGCATCTGAGTACATAACCTTCAGGGTCTTTCGTGCCGTTTGGGCATCGATGAATTTGCCGTGGCCACCGCCGCATAGGAGGATATTTTCGTTTTCCAGAATCCACAAAATCTTGAGGATAGATTGCATTAGGTCGTCCCGGTTCCAGCCATAGGCCCCGGCCATCCCCGGATTAGAAGCAAAGAATATGTCTCCTACCAAGAGCAGCGACCCAATCCGAATGCAAACGCTATCCGGACTGTGTCCGGGAGTGTGATAGATCTCCAGGTGGTCTTCTCTTCCGAAAGGTACATTCTGGCTATAAAGCACTATATCCTCGGCGATCCGCCGGGACTTTGTAACGTAATCGAAACGCCATCCCATCAAGTCAAGAGAATTGCTACATAATATGGTTTTGTCCAGGTCGGTGAGCAGTCGTATATCAACTGGAAGGGCAGACATGGACCTATCGAGGAGCATGGAGAGGGTCATCCGAGGATCATTCGTCTCCAAAGCCTGGGCCCCCTTCTCCTGCACGGCCAGAAAGGCTTTTGCAAGCAGAGATGATTTTTTACATTCCAACAACTGTTGCCAGTGATCGATATGCACATGTGTAAGATAGACCACAAGCGGACGGGACAGCTCATCTTGTAGAATTTGAATCTCTTCTTCCAGGCGGTTGATCTGGCTTTCCATACCGCCCGGATCGATAAGAGCGATTTGGCCCGGGCTGGAGAGAAGGTAAGAATTAGATGACATGAGGTCGATCTTGCGTAGGTAGGGATAGATAGTGACATTCCTGGTCCCTGGCACGCTCTGCGATATCATTGGCTCCAAGGCAAAAGCACTCCTTTGGTATAACCATACTGAATATCAATGAATTTTGCCATCAATATTTAATATTTTTCCTCAAGATATGCGATCAAGTCAATGCTTAAATAAGATCAAAGTGTTAAACGCTAACGTGTTATGCTCTAGACCGGCCATGGGCATTCCCTTGTCAGACCAGATTCCTGCCAAGCCCATTGCCATGAAGGGATTTCAGCCGTGATGTGCAAGAGCGAATATTGATGAAACAAGAACAAGAGGCGCACTCTGCGCATGCCTTATTCGAAAAATGTACCTCAGAAGACCTAAAGGAATCAAGAGGCAAGGGTCTCCTATCTGACGTCATTGACTTTTTGCCCGATGCTATTTTAGCTATCGACAGAGAAGGAAAAGTGATCACCTGGAACCGGGCCATGGAGAAGATGACGGGAGCCTCGGCCCAGGATATGATCGGCAAAGGCAACTATGAATATGCTCTGCCTTTTTACGGAATTAGGCGACCGATTCTGGTAGACCTTGTGTTGATGCCTCTGGATGAAGTTGAAGGCAAATACGACATGCTGCAAAGAGAAGGAAAAACCCTAACGGTTGAGATCTTCATACCCACGTTTGGAGACAATGGCTCGTATCTGTGGGCCAAGGCCGCGCCTCTTTATGACACCCAGGGAGAGATTGCGGGTGCCATTGAATCCATCCGAGATATTACAGGGAGAAAGAAAGGAGAAGAAGCTCTGCTCAAATCTGAACAGGAAAAAGAGGCCATCCTCAGCAGCCTGAGAAATGTGGCGGTTGAGTACCTTGACCCAGGGATGCGCATCATCTGGGTCAATTCCGCCGTACAAAGATCTTTGGGCCGTTCTCTGCAAGACCTACGTGGGAAATACTGCTATGAATCAATTCAAGGGATTGATGCACCCTGCCCTGGTTGCAAAGCTGCCTTAACGCTGCAAACCGGCAATTCCCATGAGGGTGAACTGGTCACCCCGGACGGCAAGACCTGGATAACTCGCAGCAACGGCATAAAAGGAAGAGACGGTCGGATTCATGGAGTGGTCCATGTTGCTATGAATATTTCCAAGCGCAAATTGGCGGAGGAGAAGATCGCGGCAATGAAGCAACGTCTGGCCGATGTCATAGACTTCTTGCCGGATGCAACACTGGCCATTGATAAGCATGGAACCGTCCTCACCTGGAACCAGGCCATGGAGAAGATGACGGGAGCCTCGGCCCAGGATATGATCGGCAAGGGTGACTACGAATACGCTCTGCCTTTTTACGGCATGAGAAGGCCGATCCTGGCCGATCTGGTGCTATGGGAAAACGAAGAGGTGCAAAAAAATTATCCAGATTTACAAAAAGATGGCAACACGCTCTTGACTGAGATATTTATCCCCACCTTCGGACCTCATGGTTCACATATCTGGGCCAAAGCAACCCCGCTTTTCGACTCAGAGGGAAATATTGCCGGTTCCATCGAATCGATAAGGGATATCACCGACAGAAAGAAGGCTGAGGAGGAGATCGCGGCAATGAAGCAGCGTTTAGCTGAGGTTATCGACTTCCTGCCGGATGCCACGTTTGCCATCGATAATCAGGGGGTTGTCCTTACCTGGAATCGCGCCATGGAGAAGATGACGGGAGCCCCGGCCCGGGATATGGTCGGCAAGGGCGACTACGAATACGCTTTGCCTTTTTACGGCATGAAAAGGCCGATCCTGGCCGATCTGGTGCTTCGAGCAGACGAAGAGGTCCAGATGAATTATCCCGGCCTGCAAAGGGACGGCAAGACACTCACCAGCGAGATCTTCATCCCCACTTTCGGTCCGACAGGCTCCTTTATCTGGGCCAAAGCCACGCCGCTTTACGACTCACAGGGCAATATTGCGGGATCCATCGAGTCAATTCGAGATATCACCAATATGCGAAGAACTGAGCAGACTCTGGAGAGATCCAAATCGGAGCTTCGCATTGCTTCCGATATACAACGGAGCTTTTTGCCGGAGCGAATCCCACCCCTACCAGGTTTCGATCTGGCGGCTACGTTCATTCCCGCCATGGAGGTGGGTGGTGATTTTTACGACTTTATACCCGGAGAAGGAAAGCTGGGAATGGTCATAGCCGACGTATCGGGAAAGAGCGTGCCTGCAGCTCTGTTCATGGCCCTTTCGCGCACTATTGTTAGGGTTAACGCCACACATCATGAAAAAGGAACCGATGTGCTGGAGGATGCGAATAACATGATCTCGGCAGACTCAAAGCTGGGCATGTTCGTTACCCTCTTTTACGGGGTTTTGGATCAGAATTCGCGAAGCCTGATTTACGCCAATGCCGGACATCCTCCGCCATTGCTCATGCGCAACGGCAGCAATGCCTTTGAGAATTTGGAAGTGACGGGCATTGCTCTGGGGGCGATCGGAGGAGCGAAATATGAGGAGCGCAGAGTCGATCTATCCTCAGGAGACGTCCTTGTGCTCTATACAGACGGCGTAAATGAAGCAGAGAACAGCAACTCCGAGCAGTACGGCATTGAACGGTTCTGTTCCATTGTTCGAGAATCTTGCCTCCTCAGTGCCCAGGGGATACTGGACAAAATACTGGATGATATATCTCAATTTTGTGCAGGCCAGGCTCAGTTTGATGATATTACCATGGTAGTAGTAAAAGCGGTGTGATGTGATATCTTATGGATATAAACCAGACCAGCATCGATAACGTGCCCATTGTCTCCGTTTCCGGTAGAATCGACGGCAGCACCTATAAGGATCTCGAGACCATCCTGAATGAACTGATAGATCAGAACAAATCAGAGATTGTGCTCGATTTGGAGGGCGTGGTGTATATCAGCAGTGTTGGATTGCGGGTTTTACTCGCTACGCAAAAGAAGGTCCTGCCCAGGAAGGGAGGTTTAAAGCTGGTATCTCTGCAGCCGTTCGTAATAGAGGTCTTCGAGATGACCGGCTTTACCCGGCTATTCTCTATCTATCCTAACCAGGGAGAGGCTCTGAACGGCACTAAACTGCAAGACGAATTGTGATTGAATCGTGATGCCAATGGAAGCAACAGAATATGAGCAGGAGATCACAGTAGCGGCAACAATCGAACAGATTACCGTCCTCGTTGACTTCATCGAACGTTTGATGGGTCTTGCTGGTTTTGATTCGCGAAAGATAATGGAGCTTCAACTGGCCGTAGAAGAGGCTTGCACCAATGTTGCCAAGTACGCCTATCCCGACAAAGGAGGCACGATTCATATTGCTGCCAGAGTGTATGGCGATCGGCTGGAGCTGATCATCGAGGACGAAGGAACTCCATTCGATCCCACAGTTCATATCGTGGCCCTATCCCAGGACGATGCAAAGGACCGTCCCGTTGGTGGTCTGGGAATCCATCTCATCCGGTGCTATGTGGATGGGATGTTTTTCGAGTTTCGAGACGGAAAGAATGTACTCACCCTGGTGAAAAATAGGAAATAATAACGTGATGCGCCAAAATCTATAAATTCACTTTTAATTAGGATTTCCGGCGATTAATGCCTGGCAAAATACAATTTAGAACATTTAAAATGATCAGATCTAAATTACGAACGGCCTAATTCATTTTACTCTGTCTGCTTCATCCAGGAGAGGGCGTTCGTTCGCCTTTATCTTTAAATATCGTTCCGTGCAAGAGCATATTGAAGATGAGATCGACAGGAAACGATTCTCAAATTCAAATGACGATTCAAATGGGATGGTGTTTGATAAAATGGAACATAAAAGATTGATTGTTGCGCTGGCTGTTGTCTGTCTTCTGGTGGGCTCAGCCTATGCAGTCACCAAATTGATGCCTGCCTCGGTGGACGAGAACAAATGCATTGGCTGTGGAGCTTGCGTTGATGAGTGCCCCGCTGGAGCCGTATCCTTAAATGACCAGGGCGTCGCAGTCGTGGATAAGGAAAAGTGCACCGGGTGCGGGAGATGCGCCAAGTCCTGCCCGGTGCAAGCCATCAGCACAGAGTAAACCTTTTTTCTGTTTTTATCGCTGCGACAATTCATTCTTCTGCAATCTCAACACAGGGCTCCCGCTCCCGGCGCAAAGCTTGCCCGCGGGCGCGTTCGGGCGGGCAAGTGCGCATGCGAGCGGGTGGACGGTGCTGGTCCCTCACCCCTGATGCAGAGCTTACAGAAGTGTTCCAAGTTTTATGGTCTGTGGCCATAAGGATTTTATTCTTATGCGGTGTATGAATACGATTATGGGAGCTGATGCCAAGAAAGCCGATGCGGACCCCATTATCCAGGATGCACTTCGTAGAGAGCTTGCCCTCTTCGAAACAAGAGAGAGGCTGGTTCTTTCCGAAATAAAGGATATGGAGCAAAAATACGGCATGACATCCTCAGAATTCTGGAATAAATTTGAAATCGGCGTCCTGGGGGATGATCAGGACTACTTTGTGTGGTGGAGTCTTATCCGCGGCCTTGAGGCAGTAAGAGCGCGAAAAGATTCTTGAAAAAAATCCGTTCTCATTTTATCGGCCAGCCCGGTATGGCCTTATCGATCTCCTCCATCAGCCGCCGGGTCTCTGCCAGGGCTACAATCACCTTCTGGTAGTGCATGAGATCGTCAAAGGAGAGCTGCCTGCCCCGGCGGTCCTTGAGCCACTTCTCGCAGACCTGGTAGCCACCCACATGAAACTCCCAGACCTCCTTGGGAACGCCCTCGAACCTAAGCTCCCCGAAATTTAGGCATATCTGATCAATTTTCGCCATCGATGACCAAAAACTATAAATAGTATGCTGTGCCTAAATACAACATGAAATCTTTTATTCGAACCAAAAAGATAAATGGCCTGGAATACATATATGAAATTACACCTTATTACGATAAGGAAAAGAAGCAAATTCGGCAGAAAAGCAAATACTTGGGAAAGAATGTCAATGGAGTTCCCGTGAAGGTTCGCGCCAAAGACCAAATCCCCAAGAAAGTGCTATCGCATGGCGAATTCGTTCCACTCAAGAAGATCACAGAGGACCTTAAGCTAGAAAAGATCCTCTCTGATGTTCTTCCTGGTAAAGAAGTCCGGCCGATTTTGACACTGGCAATGAACTATGCCACACACCCCCGAGCACTAACCCATATCCAGAGCTGGTATGAAGGTACGGTCATGTCTGAAGACCATCCGAATCTTCCCTTATCATCACAGAGCCTTTCACGAATGCTAAGCAGTATCGGTGAAGGTACTGTGAATCTGGAATTCTCTCGCAAACTCATTGAGCAAGTATCCACAGCCAGCACGCTAGTCTACGATATAACCTCCTTTTCGTCTTACTCTCAGAGCATCAGCCTCCTTGAATACGGCTATAATCGAGATGGCCTCGACCTGCCTCAAATCAATCTGTCTCTAGTCGTGGACAAAGATCTGGGCATACCGTTGATGTATGATCTCTACCCAGGAAGCATCGCAGATGTATCTACGCTTAAGAATACTATCAAGAAAATGAATGCACAGGGCGTCAGAAATTATACTCTGATCATGGATAGAGGCTTCTTTTCAACCGACAATATCGAGGAGATGATATCTGCAGATCTGTCGTTCATTATTCCGCCAACGAGTAATCTCAAGAACGTCAAAGAAGCGATATCTGCTATCCACAAAAGCATTGACGATCCAGAGCATCTAAAACTCTATGAAAAAGAGCCGCTGTTTGTGATGCCTGTAGAGATCGATGTTGGTGAAAACAAGCTGAACGGATATGCATATTACGATCAGAAAAGAGAGCAGCAGGAAAGAAATACGTTTTATAAGCGACTCTACGATTTGATGGAAGTGCTCAAGTCCAAGAACCTGAAACCCTGGATGAATCCTGGAGAAGTTTTCAGGGCGACTGCGAAAAGAGATGCCAAGTTTATAGAATGGAAAGCAATAGACGGTAAGTTTCAGGTATCACTTAGAAAAAATGCGGTCTCCCAGGCTATTAATAAAATGGGAAAGTTTATCTTGCTTTATCGAGGCGAGTTCACGTGGGTGGAATGTCTTGCGCTTTATAGAAGCAAGGATATCGTTGAAAAGGGATTCGATGTTCTGAAGAACGACATCGATTTGATGCCCGCGAACCTGAGGACCAACAGTAGTCTAAGGGGCTACCTATTCATTTCATTCCTTGCTCTGATCTTGAGGATGAAGCTCATGCGAATGATGATCGATGCCGAGCTGAATAAAAGATACTCGGTTGAGGGATTGTTCACTGAACTCGAAAAAATCAAGATCATGGTCTTGCCGGATGGAGAAAGAATCACGACCGAGATCACTAAGAAACAGCGTCAAATTCTGGATGCCATTCATATGTGTGCCTAAAAAATGGGGAGGTCAGGCTCGAAGTATTGCGTCTTGTTGATGTAAACATAGCCTGGTTTACCTTCGTCGTAGACGACGAATTTGGGAAAGCCTTTCTCCACGATATTGTCTCCTGCCACGGGATAGCGGGTGAGGAGCTGAGTAAGCTGAGGCGACTCCAACAGATGCAGCGCTACCAGTTCCTCGCCCAGAATGCAGAGCTTGCGGAAAAGTTCCAGGTTTGATGTCAGCGGGACGCGGGGGAAGTCGATCTTCAGAAATTCGGCGTAACGCTGCCGGTAGGTGGGCGAGTGGAAGACGGCGTAGATGTAGTCGAAGATGTCCTCCGGGCCGAAGGTGGCCACCAGGTCGCCGTGGCCGTCGGAGACGAACTTGAGACCGAGGCGGGAGGCGAAGGCGGAGACGAAATCAGGATTGAGGTTGGGGATGCGGCCATTGGGTCCGGGCAACGAATAAGCCTTTTCCAAGAATCTGCTCTGATTTTTGGAATCAGGATAAACATATAGTGGAAACACTTGATTTGCCTCTCTACTTGTCGTGGAGATAACGCAATCGTTTGCAGGTACATCAGAAACCCAACAATGTCTATAACCCGCTACAGCCTGTTGCCTTGAAGATAATAAGCAAATATTATTATGCCACAATACATTGTCTAATAGTTCTCTTCTCGGAAAGTCCATGATAATTTCGTTGAAAAAACAAGGACGCCAATCGAAGGGGCGATAAAGGCAGTTAATAATGTGTTGTTCCCAATTACTGCAAATCTGCAATTTACCACGTGCATTATGCAACTTCCAATCTCGATTATCTTTTAAATCATATTGTTCACGTAACACATCATCACTTATTGATGCGTTGCAGAAGTCTCTCATTTTTTTATGAATATTATCTTTTTCAAAGTCAACCGAAAAATGATCACGATGCGTTTGGAATCCTAAGACATTTGTCTGAAAAATTTCAGTTAGTTTAATTTCTGATAGAAATTCGGACGAAACACCCTTATCTCTAGGAACAAAGAGGTAAAATGGCGAATCGGGTGATAAAATATTCCATGTTGTATTTTGAACGTCCTGTTTGGATAGCACTTCATATTTGTGTTCTCGCAATCCCCATAATTCTGCATGATACATTTTAGCAGTATCTTTCTTATTTTTGAGTTTTATAAAAATACCGATAGATACTCCTGGCATTATATCAAACACATTTTTATCTTGGGAGCCATCGGGAGAACATTCTCTTTTCTTTGAGTTTCCATGCAAGTCTAAAATATAAATTTCATTGAATGTACTCATTAAATGCTGACGCATTCCTCTGAAGGTCGGATTGTCCAGATAACCATGATTGGTAATTAGGGCGAGAACTCCTGAGCCAGTGTGTTCGATTCTCCATTGTCCCCAGCGGATGAATTTCACATAATCATCCTGTAGCCATTTTGGATTTTTTTCACCCAATGGCTTCCCATCTAAGAAATAGTAATCCTGCAGCAATTGGCCGATGAAGTTCAGCTTCTTTTTCTTCCCCACCGTTTCCCAGCTACTATTAGCAGAATGTCCCGAGTATGGCGGATTTCCCAGTACTACCATTATCGGCAGATCTCGTTTCACCCTAGAAGCCGCGTTCGCTTCTTCGCTAAGGATGCGGTAAGCGCCAAAGAGCTTCTGCCACTCGCTAGGAGCCTCGTCCAGAGTGTTGGTGAGGTAAATCCCCAGCCGCTCGTCACCCTTAAAATCGTACTGCCATTGCTTTTGCTGCTCTTTGGGCAGATCGTAGCCCGCAAGCTGCATGCCCAGCTTAAAATGGGCCACGGCGTAAGGCGCCATGAGCAGCTCAAAGCCGAACAGGCGAGGCAGCAGGTGATCCCGCACGTAAGCAGACCAGAGCCCGGCGTCCCCTCGCTTCATGAACTCGTCCCGGATATGGTCCATCACGGCATAGAGAAATGTCCCGGTTCCGCAGGCGGGATCGAGTATCAGCACCTTGGGCCGCTCCTCCGCCACGACCTTGAGGAGCTTGCTTCTGTCCGGCCTGCCCTGCTCATCCAGGAATGCCTCCTCCCGGTCGTACTCGACGATGTCTGCGGTGTGGGCCAGCCCGCCCTCCAGGCCGAAGCGCGTCTTCAGGATGTGGTCCACCGACTTGACGATGTACTGCACCACAGGCTCCGGAGTGTAGTAAACGCCCCGCTTCTCCCGCGTCTTGGGATCGTAGGCCGCCAGGAATGTCTCGTAGAAATGCACAATCGGGTCTTCCTGCTTGGTGCGTTTGCCGAAGTTCTCCAGCACCTTCTCCATATCCGTGTTGGCCAGGATCTGCACCAGATCGTCCACAAAATCAACATAAGGCTCCTCATCCAGACTGGAGCCGGTGATGCTGTCGAAGAGCTTTTTCAGAAACGGATTGGTCTTGGGAATCTCACGGGAGGCACCCAGCCGCTGGAAGGGACCGGGTCCCTTGTGATTGACCCGCGCCGCAAAAAGCCCGTAGACTATGGTCTGAGCATACATGTCTGCGAACTCGGCCACCTTCTCCGGCTTGTTTAAATCAGGAATGAGCACCTCCGCGAAGGCATCACGCAGATCTTTGAGGTCTTGTGACGCTCTCTCTTTTTCAAAGGCTTCTACAATCGTATCCCGGATAATGTGAGCCAGCTTTGCCGCCCTCTCCGAGAGATCTTTGGGCGTGGTGATGGGCTGGGGCCGGCTTTCCAGAAAGAGCTTGAGAAGCTGCACCGTCTCCTCAATTCCATTCTTATCCGGCAGGATCTTGTTTCCCTTTCCAATCCTGCCCAGCCGGGCGCTGTCTCGAAGCTGCCCGTCCACAAACCAGCGAAATTCCAGGTAGTCGGTCAGGATCAAGTTGGGCAGAGACTTTTTGTAACGCTGCAATTGGCCGGAATCCTCAGCCTCATCCAGAGACTTGCCAAGGTCTTTGGTCTCCACATAGCCGATGGAAAGGCCATCCCGACGCAGGATGAAATCCGGTGCGCCGCATTCTACTCTTTTCGGCTCATTGGTGGCCCTGACTCCTGGGACCAGAGATTCGATCAGATTCTTTAAAGCCGGACGATGAGTATGTTCCGTCGCCCTTCCCGTCTTGAATTCTCTATCAATTTCAGCCAGATACGACTTGATAACATCACTCATCGCTTATCTCCCATGGCAGTTGGTCTTCTCTAAGAAGATAATAATATGAGTTGGTCAAAAACATTCCTATTCATCGGGACTTCGCGGCTTCGCGTGATACCTTGGGTCTCGTGCGAAGCCATGATCGCCAAACCTCAAGCACGAATTTGTCCGAAAGCAATCTCGGAGCAGCGGCAGAGGTGGATGGAATATTGCAAAAAGGCGTCCTGTACTTGTGCTGGCGGAACTGGAAATGGCAGGGACGGCCTTCTAGCTGGCCGCCTCCACCACGAAACAATCAAATAGCCTGCCGATACATATCAAGGGTGACTATGAAGCTAAAAATCAAAATTATCGGTCCCAAAGTGCATGATGTAGGCTACAGATACTTCCTAATGAGTAATGCTATAGACCTGGGCCTTAAAGGTTTTCATGCCCGCAATAGGAGGGGCGAGAAGGAGCCGGAGGTCGTAGTCCTAGTCGAAGGCGATGAAGAGACAATAGCAGATTTTAAGAAGCTGGTAGAGACCCGAAAGCCTGAACATTCCCAGGTATCGAGCATTGCTTTTGAGGATTATAAAGGCGATATTATGAAGACTGAGAGCTATGCTCAAATTTGCTCAGCAATCCAGTTGAACAAGGCAATCCCGGTCCTTCTAGAAATCAGAGATAATACAAAGAACACCATTGAAGAGATCAAAGGCATGAGAGAAGACATCCAACCAGGATACGGAATGACTCTTAGACAGGTACAGTCAGATATCAGAGCCATAAAAGAACGGCTCGGGATGATATAGGATGGTACGCAAAGAGAATGTATGCCTAACCTTCAGAAAGGTCCAGGCGCACAAGTTTAGCGCCTGAATAATATCGCTCTGTTTTGTCATTTCTATTGCGCCTTCGCGTGAACACGGGTCTCGCGCGAAGCTATGATCGCCGACCTCAAGCATTAATTTGTCCAAAAGCAATCTCGGAGCGGCGGCAGAGATGCGATGGAATATTCCAGCTACAAAAAGTATTTTACCCCTCTTCGTTAAAAGTATTATTGATATGGAGACAAAGGAATTAATTTACAGAGAGATTGAGGTTTTCCCTGAGACTTATCTCGAAGAAATACTCGATTTTATTCATTTATTGAAAGGGAAAGCATCAAGAGAAAAAATGGGGACGGCGATATTGAGCGAATCCGTGCTTGCAAAGGATTGGCTAAGCCCAGAGGAGGATGAAGCTTGGAAAAATTTGTGAACGGAGATGTGGTCATTGTGCCCTTTCCATTCTCAGATTTAACAGAAGCAAAAAGGCGTCCTGCACTCGTGCTGGCAGAACTCGGCGGAGATGATAGAATCCTCTGTCAGATAACGAGTCAGCAATTCTGGGATAGATATGCAATTCCTATGAATGAATCCGACTTCGAAGAAGGATCACTTCGGAAAATAAGCAATATAAGGCCAAATCGAATATTTACTGCTGACTGCAAGATAATCCTATATAAAGCAGGCCACATAAATCCGGGTAAAATCGATGAAGTTCTAAAAAAGATAATAAATATTCGCGTGATTTAATTTCATCTGCTTTCCTCTATGAGGACGCCCTAAAAATATTACGGGACCAAGCCGGAATATGTGAGCTTTGATGTACCGCAGTCGAAACAAGCAAGGAGATTAAGTTCCTATCTTCACCGGCTCCACAATGGCCCTCAATGTGGCAATGGCTGAGAGCGCCGCCAGATAGCTGGTCCTGGGATTTCGGGGCGATGGAACATTCTCTACCAGAGTCGTGATCCGCCCGAAGTCGCCCTCCACCACTATCTCATGCCGGTTAACATGGATGCCGGGGTCCGCCACCACTTTCACACGTACCTCGCCCTCCCCGGATGCCAGGAAGAGTGTAGCCGCCACATTGACGTTGGCCGGAAAAGCCTTCACAGCCTGCAGCGCGTTTCCCTCAAAGATCTTTGTCGGCCCGGTGAGTGCATCCAGGTCGATCTCATTTTCCCGAATGTAGGGTGCGCCCCGGAGCCCGTTGGGATTTTTGGTGGTGGTGAGAGTCACGCTGCGAATGGTGCCGATGCGGGCAGACTTAATGCCATCCAGGCCCGATATCGCCCCAGAGGGAAGATAAACTCGCGAGCCGTGCTCTTTGGCCAGAGCCTTCACCTCGGCGAAGAAATCCCTGTCCGCGAGAGCCCCTACGCTCATGATCATCAGCTTTTTTCCCGCCACCAGCGCAGCTCTGGCAATGGCTGGGACGGCCTTTTGGCTGGCGGCTTCCACGACCACATCTGAGAGGCTCACCAGCTCCTCTAATTTAACCTTGACCGGCTTATGCTGCAAGCTATCGATCAGTGCCAATGCTGTTTCCGGATTATGATCGCATACCGCGACCAAATTCGCGTCTAACGTACTGGAATCTACTGCTTTTGCAATCTCGGCCCCGATTGCGCCGCACCCAACAAGCCCGATCTTGAGAGGCATCGGAGGCTATAAATCAATTGGACATCAAAATCTTTGCGGTATGCTAACCTCAGAGCTGGAGAGATTTGTGGGCGAGGACCTGGGCGAGTGGGACGAATCCAGCAGCCTCATTCCAGATATCGAGGCGCAGGCCGTGGTCATCGCCAATGAAGATTGCATAATCAGCGGCCTGGCAGAAGCTAGGGAAATCTTTGCTTATTTCCGCCTGACGACCACACCTCTTTACGACGACGGCGAGTTCGTGCCCGCAGGGGCCCAGGTTATATCGGTTCGCGGAAGTGCCCGCGCCATCCTGCAATCAGAGCGACTCGCCCTGAACTTTATGGCGCGCATGAGCGGCATCTCCACATTAACTCGAGAGTGCGTTCTTCTGGCCGGCGGAAGGGTGCGCATTGCTGCGACTCGCAAAACCACCCCCGGCTTTCGAGTATTCGAGAAGAAGGCCGTCTTTTTAGGCGGTGGCGATACGCATAGATTCAATCTCTCTGATGCCGTGCTCATCAAGGACAACCACATAGCGATTCTGGGACTGGAAGAATGCCTGCGCGCCGCCAAGGAGCGCGCCAGCTTTACCAAGAAGATCGAAGTAGAGATCGAGAATCACGGCGACATGATCAAAGCTGCAGAGTGCGGCGCCGATATCATCATGTTCGATAATATGGCTCCTGAGGAGATTGCTCGGGGGGTAGAGCAACTGGAGGAGATGGGCCTTAGAGACCGCCTGCTTCTGGAGGCATCTGGAGGCATAACTCTTGACAATATCCAGGAATATGCCGCCAGTGGAGTGGACGTGATATCTCTGGGTGCTCTTACCAGAAACGCGAGGTGGATCGACTTGAGTATGGAGATGCGAGCCGAGATAGAGCAAAATTCAAATTAGAGCAAAATTCAAATCGAAAAAGGATATAATCCATATAGAAAATGCATATGGAAAGGTGTTTCCCAAGATGCGGCGTCTGATCTATCTGCCATGTTCAGTATATCTGCTGTTCTCTATTCTCTTGATTGCATCAACCTATGCCGAAGAATCCACCGATAACAGTGATGAGGTAACCTTCAAGGATTTTACACTCAATATTGGGGATCGCATTGATCTGGGCGACTATCGGATAGAGCTCATCGAAATACAGTCGGTAAGAGATGGACTGGTGGTGATTCGAGCCTCCAGGGTGGGCGGCGCGCTTGATGAGCAAAGAGCCCTCCTGCTGGACAGCTCCAATAATTTCGATGGCGGCGCTGATGATAGGGGTATTACTGTTACTGTATCTGATATTTTCGACGAGCAGTCCGCCCGAGTGAGGATCGAGTATCAAAAGGGTCTGGGAACACCCAGAAAGCATGCCTCAGAAAGGCCTGCGGCGGCATTGGATAAACCTGAGCTTTCCGTGCAAAAGAGCTTCGACAAAAATCAAATGAGTGTAGGCGATGAAGTCAAAGTCACCATCACTGTCAAGAATACAGGCACGGGACAGGCTCAGGGCATAAAAGCAGAAGATATACCGCCCCACCCTGAATTCTCTTATATCGCCGGCTATCCCCCCAAGATCAAAGAGACTTTGGACCCAGGGGAGTCAGATTCGGCGGTTTATGTGATAGACGCTGTAAAAGAAGGCTCTATTCGTGTCCCGGCCATGACAGTCAGCTATACCGATGCCAAGAAGAATGCAAAATCAAATAGCTCGGAGCCATTTAACATTCTCATAAGTCCCCGGAGCAAGGCAGATCTGGTCATTAGTCTTGCCAGCTTGACGACAATACCTCTGGATGGAGAAAGCATGCTGAACATCAGCATCACCAATTCCGGAACGGCATCCGCGACAAGAATAGAAGTGGATGGGACGGTAATGCCTTCCGTTGGCCTGCAGGTTACGGGACTGGAGAAGAGTTTCTTTGAGATGGCGCCGGGTAAAGATGGGAATTACTCGGCCAGGCTCTTGGGCCAAAGCCCAGGCAACTACACCATAGGCATCAAGGTCAATTATGACGGAGGAGACGGATCCGTAATCCGAGATGCAAGCGCTCAAGTAGTTGTCCAGGACCGAGAGTATAAATATCAATATCTACTACTTATTATCCCAATTGCGATCATCATTGCTTGGATATATCGACGATACAGAGTGTATAAATATTAAGAAAAAGATATATACTAAAAGGCCTATACAGCGAGACTTGATATCATGCTCAACGTACTGATGCTCGGCGTAGGACAATGTGGTAATCGGATACTGGACGCAATAAATAAAGAAGCGTTTGGGGGTGGCGCAGCCGCGAAACTCGCCAAGTACTATTTGTGTCCCAAGTTCCCCAGTCGAGTGGAGACTTTAGCCATAAATACGGCCATAAATGATCTCAAGGAGCTGCGTTTCACCACTGCAAAAGATCGACTGCATGTCCCCAACCTGCACGGCGTGGGCGCCAATAGAAATGTGGGCAAGCAGGCTTTTATGGATAATCGGGATGTGATCATGGGTGAGATCGAGAAGAGGGGCGACTTCGATATTGCCTTTGTGATAACATCCACATCCGGGGGGACCGGCTCATCTTTCACACCTCTGCTTATAAACGAATTGAAGAGACAATATCGAGATATCACCGTTGTCACAGTTGCGATTCTTCCGGCCCGAGAAGAGGGGTCCATCTACCTGCAAAATGCCGCCTTCTGCATGAGGGAGTTGATGGAGGTTGATGCGGAGGGCATCATCCTGGCCGACAATCAGTATATGAAGCGGTTTAGCGGTGATATTGCCTCTGCCTATGACAAGATCAACGATATGGTCGCCAAACGTCTATTATTTTTGATCGAGTCTCTGGATTCCGAGATGCTCTCTGTAACCGATCTTGGCGACTTCAAGACGGTGATGAATGGGGGGCTTCGCATCGGCACTATGGGATTCTATCAAGCCGATAGCAAGAATCAGTCCATTCGGGACGCCATTGAGAACAGCCTCAAGCCGGCAAATCTGCTTTTTCCCGCCAACGTTGCGGACGACGCCGCCAGAGCTATGATTATCATTCAGGGATCCAAAGAGCATTTGGACGTGGATGAGATCACCAAAGAGGTCGAGAGGCTCACCGCCAGCGCGGGCCACGTATTCAAGGGAATTGTGGTAAAGAAGGGAAATCCCAAGGTGCTATCCGTCTTCACAGTAGCCGGTGCTCCTGAGCTGGAATCAATCTATGCCCAGGCGGCGCGAGGCATGCAAGATGAGAAGGAAAAAAGGTGCAGAGCCCGAAAACAGCTTGACGATGCCTTCGCCCATATTGAAGATTTGGAAGAAATTTATTAAAAGAAAAATGATCAAGCGAGATAATCCGCCTGTAGACCTTAAGAACTTTCAGGGAAATCAGGTACTAATTTGGTCTGCGCCGAATCCCTTTTTCACTAAGATCTCCTTAATCCTTTGAATATGGTTTCCCTGCAGCTCGATCAGGCTTTCTTTCACAGTGCCGCCGCAGGCCAGCTTGGACTTGAGATGGGTACAAAGCTCTTGAAGATCGATCTCATGAGGATCAATGCCTTGGATTACCGTCACCTCTTTTCCATACCTGCGCTTCTGTACTTTCACAGCTATCCTCTGCTGCTCCTTGGCAACCTCCTCGCAGATACATAGCTCCGTGGGAAGGCCACAGACGGTACACATTTGAGAACTCATTTGGTGGCAGTTACCTCCGCAATATATCAACGATAAAGCCGATTATGCTATTAAAATCTGATGGTGTGCTTCAGGCACGAAATCGACCTCTCCTTCGAACTTCATCTCTTTTTCGATATATTATTTCCGTCAGGAATATTAGCAGAGCCAGGAGCAGTAGAATGTCTCTTCGAGAGATACGCTCCTGAACCGTTCTCTGGCTGACACGACCGGCTTCGACCACAAGGCTCTGTCGGGCCTCAGCTTCGCTGAAGACCTTTCCGCCATTGGCCATGATCATTCTGGAAAAATCCGGATTAAAGCCGATATCTCGATACTCCAGAGGGTAATTAACTGCCAGGCCATAATTGCCGATGTAATAGATGCCTGAGCCATTGGGCATAAAGGTAGCCACATATCGATTGTCCCCCACTTTTTCCACATCTGCACCGGGAAGGCTGGGCCTAGCATTGCTGCTTATTGTGACTGATAAGGGTGTACCCTGCCATCCGTCATCAGCTTCAACGCGATCGTCCTGCGGCCGGGGATCGCCTACAGCCCAATTGACGGTGGATGAAATCAACTGCGAACCCGGACTGGCATAAAGTTCGCCTGCCCAGGTACTGCCATCATCGACCGTTAGCGCTGCTACCCTGCCTAAACCATAACGCCATACTGTTAGGACCGGTTTTCCGTCAGGCAGGGCCGCCAGACGCTGGGCGCCGGGACGAGGCGTGACATCATTAAAGCCTGTTACTGTCGCATTTAAGCTCAGATCGGCTGTGATGTAGTGATTCTTATTGACCACATTTACCGCATATCCTGAGAGGCTGCTCTCTTGGGGTGCGGCCCCTGCGGGAGGCTCTTGCAAAGTAGTAGTAAGCGAGTCGGGATATACGAAAGCGGAGAAGTCTGATCCCGTCTGGGCAGCCAGATAATCGAATCTGCCTGTCGCCCCTGGGAAGGCCTGCACCTGTACAAGGCGAGTTGTGAGATTCATCTGGCGCAGCAGGTCAATAGAGCGTGCCACCACTTCCGGATAGTTATAGAGGTTTCCGTCCGATAGGATTACCAGTTCACCCTGGCCGCCGCTAACATTGAGCATATCCCAGGCCAGTAGCAGACCGCTATCCAGATAGCTGTTCTCCGTGCCCGTGGGCGCGAGACTCATTATCCTCTCCCGAAGAACGCTCTCCGCTCGGGAGAGGGGAACGGGGTCCTGCACATCGTAGGCTTTGGTTCCAAAAACTACCAGACCCACCTTATAATCCTGGAAATGGGGCGATTTGAGGAGCTCCACAGCCAGAGCCTTCTCGTAGTCGAGCAGAGGCGTGCCATCCGCCGTGCGCGTGGTGAGCAGGGAGAAGGAGATGTCCATCACGAAGATAAGCGTCTTGCCGCCCTCGAAGATGCTGGGCATGGAGCGCACCGGCAAGATCTCTTCCAGGCTGGAGTTACGGTAATCTCCCAGGTCATAGGCATCCTCGCCCCCTACTACTACCAGCCCTCCGCCTTCGCGCACGTAACTATGCAGTGGACTAAGATGGGAATTGTATCTGATATCATCGAGTACTACGGCCTTGTAGCCATCCAGCTGGTCGGGAAGCTCGGGGAGGAGTGTCAATTTGTAGAGATCATTGAGATCGGTGGCCAGGGGCGAGTTGCCGCTGGAGATGAGCAGAACCTGTGGTTTGGGGACGACATAGACCGCTTTTTGGTAGTTATCGTTTAGGGGCTGCCCGTCCGGGGCGATTGCGGCCCGAAGAATATGATTTCCTGTCTCCAGGAAGGAATGGGAGATCTTGATGGACGCGCTGTTGTTGGCAACTATCGTGTCGCTGTAAATCAATTTATCGTCGGCAAAGACGGAAAGCGGTCCCTGGTAGCCTCGGGAAGAGCGCACTAACACCTTGAAGGGATAGTCCCCGGCCAAGACCGCAGTGTTCGTCCCGGATATCTCCACGCCCGCGTCATCCTTTTGGGGGGTAAGTGAGAGGGCAAAGGTCGTGGCATTGGAGGCGCGCGCCAGTGCCAGGGCGTCTTCCAGGGCGCGACCGCTGTTGCTGTAGCCGTCCGAGACCAGGAGGAGAGTGCTGCCTGGCAGGGCGTACTGCACGATTTTGTCGCCCAGAGGCGTTGCATCCCCTGAGAAGGTGCGCAGGGGCGCGTCTACATAGCTCTCTATCCTTGTAGCGACATCGGGATCAAAGATGCCCATAGATCCGGTCTGGTCGTCCAGGATGGTTATGCTGGGCTTTTGCGAGGAGACGGTATGCACCTCGACAAAGTAGGGATTTGCGGCAGCAGCTATGATCAGGCAAAAGACGAGAAGCCTTGAAGCGGCAAAGAGTTTGTTCTTGGATCTGCTGCGAATTAGGACCCCGCCCAAGAGCAATACAAATGGAATGGCCCAGATGAGCTGCGGCGTGGCAAAATATAGATCCAGGATCATATCTCTCTCCTCCTCTTCATAACGGCCAGCTCGGCAATGATGACGAGAGCGGCAAGTGCAATGATCCAGACGGAGAGGTCCTCTTCCACTGTAGTCTCCCGGCTGGCGGATACAAACGCACCCGCATCAACACCGTTCTTTCTTTGCAGGGAAGATTCTTTAGGGTCATACATATTGGCAGCCACTGCCTTTCCCAGGAAGCGGTAGATTCCCACCTCATCAAGCAGCAGAGTGCTCGTCGCAATATTTGCAGAGGGCGTCTCTATTTGGGCAGTCTCACCCAGATGAATTATCTCGCCGGTCTTTCGATTGGCCTGCGTTATGTCCGGTACACCTGTGATCCAGCCCACCATCTGATACCAGAAGATAGGATATTCCGGACGCAGATAGAAATCGGAATCCATCTCCAGACCGCTATAAATCACCATTCCCTTTCCCAGGCGCCAATAGGAGAGGATGGGTTGGCCATTGGCCTCGACCATTGCAGTGGAGCCCTTTCGAGATACGGCCTCTGGAAAACGGAATATTCCTATCTCATCAAAGTGCACTCCTTTGGCAAAGCCCTCGCTTCTAACCCAGAGGCTGGCAGGACCGGGCTGCTCGCCCGTGACCCGCACCGGCAGGTACTCGGGGCTTTCCTGATCCGAAGCGATGAATATCACCTTTCCGCCATCTATGTAGCGATTGAGCTTGCCGCTTTGCGAGGCATTCCTGGCCACCACAATCAGATCGAAGCCATTGAGTTCGCCGGCGGTCTGCACTTCAACATTGGGCAGGGAGCGAAGAGCTGCCAGAGCCGGTCCCTCTTCACCCTGGTAGAGAACCCTCTTCTGAGCCAGGTCGGGAACATAAATGTAGGCATGATTGTCCCAGGAGACGGCATCCTCCAGGTCCAGGGAGATTTCATTGACTCCAGGGTAAGCCGTAAATGAGAGATAGCTATCTCCTCCTGAATCCATCTGCAGAGTGCGGCCTGAGGTGGCGCCGCTCGGGCTATGGATGGTGACGGGAACCACTCTCGCCGGGCCAAAGTTGTGCACCAGAGCAGTGTGGTTGACATATCCCGGTCCTGGCACATCCCAGGCCTCCACCAGGGCCACGTTATCGCCTCCCTGGTAGCAGTCGGCAAAGACAATGCTCACCCTTCCGTCAGCCTGCAAAATCTTGCGGGTAGCCTGCGGCTCGTCACCTATCCAGCTTATGAAATCCGAGACCACCAGCATATTTCCGCCTTCATTTGCCAGCAGGCTGCCAGCTAACGTCATGGCGCTGGAGAGGTCTGCACTGACGGCTTTTGGCGACTGCCTGCGCAGAGCGTCCCTGGCCTCGGCGGGGCTGCCCCCGGAGAGTGTGGTCTGAGGCATGCTTTCCGCCAGCACGATGCTGATTCTCTGGTATTTGTCCAGATAGGGGTCGATCAGCTGCAACGCATGGGTGCAGGCCTGCATGCTGGCCGAGCTGTCCAGGACCACCACCAGGTGACTGCTCGCAGGACCCGCTTGTGTTGTGTACGGTCCGGCTGCAGCAACAGAGAGCGAGAGAAGCACCAGAAGCTGAATCCAAAAGAGGGGATCGTTGATCAGGCGGCTGAGCACCGCGGAGCGCTCCGCCTCACCCTCTCGCAGGAACTGCGTGGCCGAGAAGCGGATTTCCTTAGGCTGGGGACGGATAAGGTATATTATTATCAGAGGAATTATAGATATGAGCCCCAGAAGGGCCATAGGATTGCGAAACGGCATTAAAAGAGCCTTTTAGTCTAAGAACTATGAAAAGGTTTGCGCAGGCCATAAATATAATCGATGCCACAAAGCTTCTATCATATCTTTCCCAAATTGAGGTTCTGGTTATGGTCGGCGCCATGGAGATCTATATGCTTTTGCCCAAGACCAACTGCAAGAAGTGCGGGCTTCCCACCTGCATGGCCTTTGCTGTGGGCCTTTTGGGCCGGGAGAAGAAGGTCGATGAGTGCACTCCACTAATTGAGGAGAAGAAGTACGAGGCTAAGCTGAAAAAGCTGCGAGAGGTGATGGCGCCCATTGAGAATGCTTCGGAGACCGGCCTGATCATACATCCGGAGAAGTGTTTTGGCTGCGGCAACTGCGTTGTCGCCTGCCCCGTCAATGTGGCCGCGGAGCCCACGCGCACCGCAGTGGGTCTGGGGCCGGAGGGCGAAAAGGTCATCTTGCGAGTGGAAGATG
Organism: Methanothrix sp.; assembly: GCA_963682135.1. Taxonomy (GTDB): domain Archaea; phylum Halobacteriota; class Methanosarcinia; order Methanotrichales; family Methanotrichaceae; genus Methanothrix. The sequence goes on along the minus strand of OY821645.1, from coordinate 1,871,330 downwards.
GGGTAGTAGTGGTCAACAACCTAAAAGAATGCAAGCGCTTCGGACCGAACAAGACTCTCTGCAATGCCTGCACAGCGACCTGTCCGAGCAAGGCCATCGAGTTCGTTTAGTTGAAAAGGGGAAGGTGAAAAGCAAATGGCAATATGCACAGGATGCTCGCTTCTCTGCGAGGATATTGTGGCGACCTTCGAGAATGGTTCACTGCTGCATGAGAAGAACCTCTGCCGCAAGGGGCACGGCCACTTCCGGGCGGCCTTTACAGAGAGGACGCTGCCCATGATCGATGGAGAGCAGGTGACTCTGGATAAAGCGATCGAGAAGGCTGCAGAGATTTTAAGGAGCGCCAGGAGCCCGCTATTATACGGCTGGTCCAATTCCACATTGGAGGCCCAGGCGGCGGGCATAAAACTGGCGGAAAAATTGGGCGCGACCATTGACGATACCTCCTCTTTCTGCCAGGGAATTTTGATGGAGCGCATTTTATCCGGAAAGATTCCAACCTGCACGTTAGACGATGTACGAAACTATGCAGACACCGCGATCTTTTGGGGATCGGATCCCTCAAGCAGCCATCCGCGGCATCTTTCGCGCTTTTCCTATTATCCGCGAGGAGAGAAGAGGCAGAGAAGCTACGAGGAGGAGAGGACCTGCATTGTGGTGGACGTCCGAAAGTCAGCCACGGCGCGGCTATGCAGCAACTACTATTTCCGGGTGGCACCAGGAGGCGACGCGCAGTTTTTGGAGGCGATCCTGTCAGTTCTGGATGGAAAGATTCCCAAGGTAGGTGACAAGAAGAAGATGATTGAGCTGTCAACTGTCCTCAAGAAGACGGAGTGGGGAGCGATCTTTCCCGGTCTAGGCATGGTCTATTCCCTGCAGGATAAGATGGAGCTCTTCGAGCAGCTCCTTGCCAGGCTGAATGAGGTCACCACCTTCAAGGTCATACCCATGGTAGGGCACTACAACATGCGCGGTTTTAATGAGCTGATGCTGGAAAAGACGGGCTTCATCAATCGCGTCTCCTTCCAGGGCGGCGCGGCTGCGCACGGGCCGGAGCACAGCGTGATAGCCGCAGCCAGAACATGCGACGCGGCGCTGTCTATCGGCTCAGATCCGCTCTCGGCGCTGCCCTTCGCCGCAGCCCGCGCTCTGGCACACCTCCCGCTTATTGCCATCGATCCGCGGCGGTCATTGACCACTGATGCGGCGAAGGTCGTCATTCCTTCGGCCCTCTCCGGCCTGGAGGCAGGAGGCACAGCGGTACGCATGGATGGAGTGAAGATCAAATTCGAGCCCATCATGAAGTCAGAGCTTCTCTCAGATGAGCAGATCCTAAATCGCATTATGGAGGCGATTTGAAATGGCAGAGGTTGAGGTCACCGTAGTTACCGTGCGCGACATATTCCAGGATGAGGCGGGAAGGAAGAGCCGGTTTTCCGAGGAGTACAAAAACCTGAGTGCTTTGATCATTCTGGACAAGCAGGACATGGCCCGGCTGGGTGCAAAGGACGGGCAGAAGCTGCTCGTGAAAAATGACGTGGGCAGCGTGGTCGTGGCCGCCAGGACATCGGAAGACGAAGCTCATCCTGGTATTGCTTTTATGTACAATAGCCCCTGGTCCAATCAGCTCGTCTCCGACGACGTGTGCACTGGCAGCATTCCCGGATTTAAGAGCATCAAGGCCACGCTCACCATAGCGGAAGGGAGCATAACTGCCATAGCCGAGCTTCAGGCAAGGATGCAGAGCTGAGGAACGAACACATGAAAACTGATCTCATCTCTATCTCGGATCTCTCCAAAGAGGAGATCTTGCGACTGCTGGACAGTGCCGAGGCATTTCGAGCCAGGCGGGGCGGGCATGGCGAACCCTTGCAGGGCAAGAGCCTGGCCATGATCTTTGAGAAGCCGTCCACGCGCACGCGCGTCTCCCTGGAGGTAGCGGCGGCGGAGCTGGGTGCCCATCCGCTGTACCTGTCGGCAGGCGAGCTGCAGTTGGGGCGGGGCGAAACCATCGCCGACACGGCACGAGTGCTCTCTCGTTATGTGCAGGGCATTACCGCTCGCGTCTACTCTCATAACACCGTCATCCAGCTCGCTCAGCATGCCAGTGTGCCTGTGGTCAATGCTCTCTCGGATTGGGAGCATCCGCTGCAGATTCTGGCTGATTTGCAGACCATGCGCCAGCGCTTCGCAAAGCTGGAAGGGCTGCGCCTCGCCTGGGTGGGCGACGGAAACAATGTCTGCAACTCCCTTATCCTGGCGGCAGCCATTTTGGGAATGGAGATCATCGTGGCCTCGCCTCAGGGCTACCAGCCAAAGGCTCGCATTCTGGAGCAGGCCAAGAGCATGGGCGGCTGGCCAAAAGTTGTGGCTGAGCCATCTGCTGCAGCAGAGGGTGCGGATGTTCTGGTCACCGACACCTGGGTCTCCATGGGAGATGAGGGCCAAGAGGCGGAAAGGCTGCGGGTCTTCGGAAAGTACCAGTTGAATTCTGAGATCATGAGTCTGGCCGCAGAGGGGGCCATTGCTTTGCACTGCTTGCCGGCCCACCGGGGGCAGGAGATCACCGACGAGGTCATGGACGGGCCGCAGTCTGCGGTCTTCGATGAGGCGGAAAACCGGATGCATACCAGCAAGGCGGTCATGGCCTGGCTGATGGGCGAGAGATCTTTGGATTGAATATTGTGTTTTTCGAGGACCCAGATGAAGTCGGAGAGGGCGGGAAGATACCGGGATAAGATTGTCGCAAAAGTGAAGGCGGACCTCTCGTTTCTGCAAGATTCCGTCTGGCGAGAGCAAATTTTAGGAGTGCTCCTCTACGGCTCTCAGGCCACTGGTGAAGCCGGGCCGAGAAGCGACATTGACCTGTACATCGTGGCCCCCCAGGCTGCCGACCGGTCTTTTCTCTGGAGGAAGTTCATATCTCACCTCAGGGACAGCCGTTATGATGTGCGCATCTTTGAGCTGCTCCCCCTTTTTCTCAAGGCGGCGGTGATGGAGCAGGGGGTGGTGGTGCACTGCCATGATGAGCCGGAGCTTTATGAGTACTTCTATCCCTTCCGGCGCGATTGGCAGGACCAAAAGCACCGGCAGACGATGACGAGGGAAGAGACAAGAGAGCTATTTAAGGCGACGAGGAGGATGAAGCCCTTCCTGAAATGCTGAGAGGATCGCAAAGTTCTAGTAGAGCACAGCACTTTTATCTGCCCTGCCCCCATTGTCAGGGGCTAAGTGCGCGGGGGTTGCCAAGTGGTTAAAGGCGCAGGGCTTAGGACCCTGTCACGAAGGTGTTCGCGGGTTCGACTCCCGTCCCCCGCACTGCTGATATCGATTTTCGCTTACTGGCATCCGCAGGTTTTTGCTGTAGGTGACAGGATTCTTTTTCAGTGCCGCTTCAAGGATGATGCAAAAATGCCCAAGAAGCGTTTGGCTGGAAGAAGGAGATTTCCAAGGAAGACCTCAAACCTGCTGTTAAGCGTTATAAAAGGTACTTGGAAGACAAGGGCTTGGGTCTTATGCCCAGATCTCGCCTTTCTGCGGCTCCCACACCCTCAGCACTGATAATCCTCCCACCCATTCGGGAGCGCCTTATACAAACAAGGATTTCGTCTTCCGCAGGACCCCCTCTGATGGTGTCCAATTTCTGAGATCTTTTGAGCAGACCCAAGACATAATCTACAGGTATGCGAATACATCATTTGCTCCATTATCCTGGACCTTCTAAATGATATAGTCCCCAATAGCATAGTACGGATTGCATGACCTCCACTTATCAACGTTTATCAGATCAATTTGCAATATATTTTCCACAGATATCGATATTATGAAAATTCGTGACTTTAAGGGCAGAATGATTGCCTGAAAACCACCTGGTCACAGATACACAAAGCGAGACGGGAAACCACCAAGGATTTCGAGCCGGAAGAATTTCGAGCTGGCGACAGCTTCAAGATCCTAGTCTATGGGATGGCAGCCAGAGCTATCGATCGATGGGCATCTGAAGACAGGGAGGATCTGGCTTGTAAGGGGCTTTTTGCTGAGGCTTTAAACGCCTGGCAGAGCTTATCCAGATCTCAGGCCCCAGGCCGAAGAACCTTCGACTAGAGATTCATGTGGGAAAAAACGAACCGGTTCCAAAATCTCTGAAAAATTTAATTACTGGAGTTGCTAGTTAGACCAGTACTGATTCAAAAGACATCGCAATAGTGCTAAGAACTAATACGGAAATCTCCTTTCGGTGGATTTATTAACTAGTTGGGAGTTTAGGTAAATTACTGCTTTAGCTTGCTGTAAGGGAAACAAAGATCCCGGTGGTTCCATATCCGCCTTGAATTAGGAGGGTAAAGACGGTTTAACTAGAGCGCTCACTTCTCCAGTCACCAAGCGGCTGATGCCTGGATGATCATTGGGGTAGGATTGATAGGCATAATATCAGTTGAGCATCTTTAAGCCTGCATAGCGGAGCTGATTGCTAACCTTAGACGCAAAAGCATAATTGTGTACTTTAAAAAAACAGCTCTGCAATGTGAGATGGTGGAATGTTATAGCGGCAATAGCAGGTGATAAAGCGGGGCAGTCATGATGATATCGCCATCTCGTTATATCCCAGGGATTCTTGGGAGAGCTACAGATAAAGCTACAGATCCCCATAAATATGAAAAGGAACTGTTGGGCAGAGCTTCGGCATGCTGTGCATATAATGCGCAACGCCTATTGAAGTGCCCAGGCAATTGGATCGTCTTTATTGCACTTGTTTTTATTTTGTTGTCCATAAGCCCAGCCGCTGCAATAATGATGTATCCATGCGCCATTAATCCTGGTCCTGGAAATTATTATGATTGCTCTCATACCGGCAGTTTTGGAAATATAGAGATTACCTCTTATAAAATAACAAATAGTAATGGCAACCCCGTCTCATGCGTCACATGTCAGAACGGGCTCGCTTCCGCTTATCTCACTATTGACATAAAAAACTCGAATACGGGTGGATTTACTAATCTCTTTTTCCTATTCGGGATAGATAAAAACGGCAATAACGCAATAGACTCTGATGAAAAATATAGGGTGGGTCTTCCGGATATTCCTGGAAAGGGCTTTGGTACCCCCGTGATAAGGACTGTACCGATTCCGGTCTCCTGGCCGTGCGGCCAGCCACTAGTATTGAATGGGCCGGGAGGCGGACCAGTGCTTACCTTTAAGCTTCTCGTGATTTCTTCTGATGCTTCGTGTGAGGAGCATACAAACTGTCATGTGACAGCTCATAGCCAGAGATTTGCGAAGCAGACTATAGCCAGTCCCTGCTGCGTCAGTGCACCAACAATCAGTGTTTGTCAGGGCACAACTATATCTGATTGGGATCAGTTCTTTATAAGCAAGGGTGCCGGATGCACGGGGACCTGCACGCCCGTGTTTGGACATGCTGCTGTTAATATGAATGCGGCAGGCACTTATCAGTACACCGTTACCTCTGGCACCTGTACGGCTACTGGTATCTTCACCGTGCTCCCTCAACCTGCGATATCATCTGAGCCTCAATCCCAGGCCGTTTGTGAGTCCAGTCCCGTCACTTTCAGCGTCGGAATGAATCCGACCGATTCCGGTCAGTATCGTTACCAGTGGCAAAAAAACACCGGATCTGGTTATTCAGACCTCTCAGAAGCGAAAGGTGCATCGCTAACTATCAATTCACCCACTCTGGCGGATAGCGGCAGCAAGTACAGAGTTAAAGTCAGCTATACGAGTACTGGCTGCGGCATAGACTCGGCAGAAGCGACTCTGACGGTAAATGATTGCCTTAAACCCTATATAGCCTGCCCGGGGGATAAGGCGGTCTTCAGTGATACCAATAAGGACTATGCGACCATCACAGACCTCGGAACAGCAACTGCCAGCGATAATGTAGGTGTAGCTTCAATTACCAATAATGCACCAGCGAATAACCAATATCCCGTAGGGACTACTACTGTAACCTGGACCGCCAGAGATGCAGCCGGAAATTCAGCAACATGTGACCAGAAGATAACCGTCTCGATGAATTCCGATCTCTCTGTGACAATGGTCTGCCACGATCTGACCGCTGGACAGGATGACCAGAATGCCTGCACAGTAACAATAACCAATAATGGCCCAAGCATTGCCACTGGAGCAAGCCTGGCAGATACTCTTCCGGACACGACGCCCGCCGGAGGATTTAAAAACATCCAGTATACGCTCGATGGCGCTTCTCTTCCAGCCTGGACTGGCAATCTCGATCTGGGCAATATGGCTAGCGGCCAGACCAAGACGTTAGAAATCTATACGGATGTATCTTCTGATGTTACTTCCGTTGGCCAGAGCAGCGCGTCGGTTACCTCCATTAGCCAAGATCTGAATACGGGCAATAATGCGGCATCCTGTTCCAATACCATCCTGGCGAATTCCGATCTTTCCATGACAATGGTCTGCCACGATCTGACCGCTGGACAGGATGACCAGAATGCCTGCACAGTAACAATAACCAATAATGGCCCAAGCATTGCCACTGGAGTAAGCCTGGCAGATACTCTTCCGGACACGACGCCCGCCGGTGGATTTAAAAACATCCATTATACGCTCGATGGCGCTTCTCTTCCTGCCTGGACTGGCAATCTCGATCTGGGCAATATGGCTAGCGGCCAGACCAGGACGTTAGAAATCTATGCGGATGTATCTTCTGATGTTACTTCCGTTGGCCAGAGCAGCGCGTCGGTTACCTCCATTAGCCAAGATCTGAATACGGGCAATAATGCGGCATCCTGCTCCAATACCATCCTGGTGAAATCCGATCTCTCTGTGACAATGGTCTGCCACGATCTGACCGCTGGACAGGATGACCAGAATGCCTGCACAGTAACAATAACCAATAATGGCCCAAGCATTGCCACTGGAGTAAGCCTGGCAGATACTCTTCCGGACACGACGCCCGCCGGTGGATTTAAAAACATCCATTATACGCTCGATGGCGCTTCTCTTCCTGCCTGGACTGGCAATCTCGATCTGGGCAATATGGCTAGCGGCCAGACCAGGACGTTAGAAATCTATGCGGATGTATCTTATGATGTTACTTCCGTTGGCCAGAGCAGCGCGTCGGTTACCTCCATTAGCCAAGATCTGAATACGGGCAATAATGCGGCATCCTGCTCCAATACCATCCTGGTGAAATCCGATCTCTCTGTGACAATGGTCTGCCACGATCTGACCGCTGGACAGGATGACCAGAATGCCTGCACAGTAACAATAACCAATAATGGCCCAAGCATTGCCACTGGAGTAAGCCTGGCAGATACTCTTCCGGACACGACGCCCGCCGGTGGATTTAAAAACATCCATTATACGCTCGATGGCGCTTCTCTTCCTGCCTGGACTGGCAATCTCGATCTGGGCAATATGGCTAGCGGCCAGACCAGGACGTTAGAAATCTATGCGGATGTATCTTATGATGTTACTTCCGTTGGCCAGAGCAGCGCGTCGGTTACCTCCATTAGCCAAGATCTGAATACGGGCAATAATGCGGCATCCTGCTCCAATACCATCCTGGTGAAATCCGATCTCTCTGTGACAATGGTCTGCCACGATCTGACCGCTGGACAGGATGACCAGAATGCCTGCACAGTAACAATAACCAATAATGGCCCAAGCATTGCCACTGGAGTAAGCCTGGCAGATACTCTTCCGGACACGACGCCCGCCGGTGGATTTAAAAACATCCATTATACGCTCGATGGCGCTTCTCTTCCTGCCTGGACTGGCAATCTCGATCTGGGCAATATGGCTAGCGGCCAGACCAGGACGTTAGAAATCTATGCGGATGTATCTTCTGATGTTGCTTCCGTTGGCCAGAGCAGCGCGTCGGTTACCTCCATTAGCCCAGATCTGAATACGGGCAATAATGCGGCATCCTGTTCCAATACCATCCTGGTGAAATCCGATCTTTCCATGACAATGGTCTGCCACGATCTGACCGCTGGACAGGATGACCAGAATGCCTGCACAGTAACAATAACCAATAATGGCCCAAGCGTTGCCACTGGAGTAAGCCTGGCAGATACTCTTCCGGACACGACGCCCGCCGGAGGATTTAAAAACATCCATTATACGCTCGATGGCGCTTCTCTTCCTGCCTGGACGGGCAATCTCGATCTGGGCAATATGGCTAGCGGCCAGACCAAGACGTTAGAAATCTATGCGGATGTATCTTATGATGTTACTTCCGTTGGCCAGAGCAGCGCGTCGGTTACCTCCATTAGCCAAGATCTGAATACGGGCAATAATGCGGCATCCTGTTCCAATACCATCCTGGCGAAATCCGATCTTTCCATGACAATGGTCTGCCACGATCTGGTCGCTGGACAGGATGACCAGAATGCCTGCACAGTAACAATAACCAATAATGGCCCAAGCATTGCCACTGGAGTAAGCCTGGCAGATACTCTTCCGGACACGACGCCCGCCGGAGGATTTAAAAACATCCATTATACGCTCGATGGCGCTTCTCTTCCTGCCTGGACGGGCAATCTCGATCTGGGCAATATGGCTAGCGGCCAGACCAAGACGTTAGAAATCTATGCGGATGTATCTTCTGATGTTACTTCCGTTGGCCAGAGCAGCGCGTCGGTTACCTCCATTAGCCCAGATCTGAATACGGGCAATAATGCGGCATCCTGTTCCAATACCATCCTGGCGAAATCCGATCTCTCTGTGACAATGGTCTGCCACGATCTGGTCGCTGGACAGGATGACCAGAATGCCTGCACAGTAACAATAACCAATAATGGCCCAAGCATTGCCACTGGAGTAAGCCTGGCAGATACTCTTCCGGACACGACGCCCGCCGGAGGATTTGAAAACATCCAGTATACGCTCGATGGCGCTTCTCTTCCTGCCTGGACGGGCAATCTCGATCTGGGCAATATGGCTAGCGGCCAGACCAGGACGTTAGAAATCTATGCGGATGTATCTTCTGATGTTACTTCCGTTGGCCAGAGTAGCGCGTCGGTTACCTCCATTAGCCCAGATCTGAATACGGGCAATAATGCGGCATCCTGTTCCAATACCATCCTGGTGAAATCCGATCTTTCCATGACAATGGTCTGCCACGATCTGACCGCTGGACAGGATGACCAGAATGCCTGCACAGTAACAATAACCAATAATGGCCCAAGCGTTGCCACTGGAGTAAGCCTGGCAGATACTCTTCCGGACACGACGCCCGCCGGAGGATTTAAAAACATCCATTATACGCTCGATGGCGCTTCTCTTCCTGCCTGGACGGGCAATCTCGATCTGGGCAATATGGCTAGCGGCCAGACCAAGACGTTAGAAATCTATGCGGATGTATCTTCTGATGTTACTTCCGTTGGCCAGAGCAGCGCGTCGGTTACCTCCATTAGCCAAGATCTGAATACGGGCAATAATGCGGCATCCTGTTCCAATACCATCCTGGCGAAATCCGATCTTTCCATGACAATGGTCTGCCACGATCTGGTCGCTGGACAGGATGACCAGAATGCCTGCACAGTAACAATAACCAATAATGGCCCAAGCGTTGCCACTGGAGCAAGCCTGGCAGATACTCTTCCGGACACGACGCCCGCCGGAGGATTTAAAAACATCCATTATACGCTCGATGGCGCTTCTCTTCCTGCCTGGACGGGCAATCTCGATCTGGGCAATATGGCTAGCGGCCAGACCAAGACGTTAGAAATCTATGCGGATGTATCTTCTGATGTTACTTCCGTTGGCCAGAGCAGCGCGTCGGTTACCTCCATTAGCCCAGATCTGAATACGGGCAATAATGCGGCATCCTGTTCCAATACCATCCTGGCGAAATCCGATCTTTCCATGACAATGGTCTGCCACGATCTGGTCGCTGGACAGGATGACCAGAATGCCTGCACAGTAACAATAACCAATAATGGCCCAAGCGTTGCCACTGGAGCAAGCCTGGCAGATACTCTTCCGGACACGACGCCCGCCGGAGGATTTAAAAACATCCATTATACGCTCGATGGCGCTTCTCTTCCTGCCTGGACGGGCAATCTCGATCTGGGCAATATGGCTAGCGGTCAGACCAGGACGTTAGAAATCTATGCGGATGTATCTTCTGATGTTACTTCCGTTGGCCAGAGTAACGCTTGGATTATATCTAGCAGCACCGATCCAAATGCCAACAATAATAATGCGCAAGCCTGTACCAACACAGTCCTGGTTCGCTCCGATCTGTCTGTGACAAAAATTTGTCACGATCTGACTGCAGGAGTAGATAATCAGAATGCTTACACCATAACAGTGGCTAACAACGGTCCCAGCGGAGCCGCCGACGTAATCTTGACAGATGACATGCCGGTTACAACTCCAACCGGCGGCTTGAGCAATATCAAGTATATGCTCGATGATGTTGCCCTCAATCCCTGGACCGGTTCTCTGGATCTGAATGATATAGCGAAAGGCGGCTCCAAGACCGTCGAGATCTATGCCGATGTATCCAAAGATGTTACCGCGGTCGGTCAGAACACTGCTTCAATCACCTCTTCCAGCACTGACACAAATAGCGATAATAATGTGGCATCATGCTCCAATGCAATCAAATCGCAGTCATTGAGCGGCCGGCTCTGGAAGGATGCCGATGGAGACGGTCAGCAGGGCGCTGCAGCCGCAGAGCCCGGATTATCAGGCTGGACTATCGAGCTTAAGAACAAGGACACAGGCCAAATGGTTTCCACAAAATCAGGTCCGGACGGTTCTTATAGGTTCCATGGAGTTGCTCCAGGCGACTATATCCTGAGCGAGGTACTCCGGGATAATTGGATTCAGACTGCTCCAGCTTCCAAAATCTATGAGGTTCATGTCACCGATTTCAATATCGGGAGCAAGGACTTCGGCAACCGCAACCTGGTCGAGGCCCTTCAGGCTGCCCTCGTAGTTGACCCGCCGGTTACCACTCCCGGCTCAACTGTTACATTCACAGCCGCAATCGACAATATAGGTGAGACCGTGGTGAATACGGTCCGGGTAACCCTCACCCTTCCTGCAGGAATCAACTTCATCTCAGCCAGCCCGAAACAGGATATCGTCGTCAACAATCCCAACGGCACCACTACTCTCATCTGGAACAGCCTGCCTCTGGCTGCAGTTTCAACGGAGGCAAACAATGTGGGCTCATCTGGCCCCAACCTCCCAATACAGTCAGGTTCGATAACTGTAACAACTAATGCAGATCCAAGCTTCCTTGGGACCGCTAATGTCAATTTGTTCGTGAAGGGGACTTCTTCTGTAGCTGAGGTAAAGGTCATCACAACCGTTGGGAACATCGAGGTAGTCACTCCAGAACCCCATATTATCAAGACTGCCGACTCAAATCAGGTCTTGCCTGGCGGAACGGTCTGCTACAGCATAACATACTGGAATCCCGGCGAAGCCAATCTGACCGGCGTAGAGGTTGCAGATAGATATCCGGCTGGAACCACGTTCATATACAGCATACCAGAACCTGATTCTATCACAGAAAACCACTGGACCATAGGTGAGCTGCCTGCCGGTACGAAAGGCACTATAACCGTTTGCCTGAAGGTACCTGAAAAGATGAATATGACCTTCTACAGCCAGGAGAGGGCCAAAGGAACCGGGTTCGTCAATACTTACAGGAATATGGACACCGGATTTGAACCTTACAGCCTGACCAATGTTGCAGTCCTGTCCTGTGCCGAAGCCAATCCTGTTTCCTCTTCAGCTTCGGTCGAAGTTGCCGACCAAGCGGGAACCACTCTGACCCAGATCGAAAGCGGAAGCGGCTCGTACTCCCGTGAGGGTCAGACCAGAATCATAACCAGCAATAAGACCATTCAGGTCGATTCCAACCTGGCTGCCAATTATGCACCTACATCGTTCAGTCTGCCCAAAGGCAGGTTGATGAACTTTACTTCCCGATGGTCCGAGGCGGACCTGGCCATGAATGAACGTACCGGAGCATCTCTTGACGAGAGGTACTTGTATGCTAACAGCATAATCAAGGATAGTTCAATTTATCTGGATGAAAACAGATCTATTCTGGCTACCGATTCTCACTTCCTGGGTAACGGCCATATTGGAACGCTTAAGAAGTCTGGACCGGACGATCTTCCCAAAGCTGCTCCAATATTCGAAGGCACCGAGATCTACTCGGGCGAATTCCATCTGAACGAGACTGTTAGGGAGTATGGCTCGAACGTGATCTCTAACAAATCCGCCTCAGGTTCAGGTTTTGTCTCAAGCGACAAGAGTATCCGAGAAAGCCAGAGGACATATGAGTACGGTGCTGGAAGCTACAAGAGCGATGAGCTTATCAGAACTCCGGAGAGCTTTGTGGCCAAGGACTTGCAGGCTACACGTGCTCCGGCTAATTACAGCTATTCACCTGGATTCAGCAGCTTCAAGAGCGGACCGTTGTCTGGAAGCTCGCTCAAATGGGCTGAGGGTGTCTGGTCCAGGAGCAGAGAGTCAAGCAATCCCAGGGATAAAGAGGGGAGTCTGATCAGCGAAGAGATCTCGGGAGCAGATTATATTCAGGCGGAGACTGTGGCAGGAGGACTGAACGATCTGGATTCCAGGATCAACTACTCAGGCATAGGAACCTTCAGGGCTGTTTTGAAGGATGAGGTGGACCTGGCAGAGGTCTACGCAGGCGAGTACCAGATCGAGAGGAAGATCCATCTGACGGGTGTCTCGAAGTACGACCGGCCTCATCTATCTCTGATGAAGACCGGCAATATCATTTACAATCCTATCACCAACATTACAGTGGCCAGCTATACCATCACTGTACAGAACGATGGCAACAAGGCTCTGGGGCCGGTGTACGTCAAGGACCTGTTCCCGGTCGGGACGGGATACATCAACTCTTCGGTCGAGCCCTATCAGCTTGAAACTCGCCTGGCCAACTGGACCTTTGTATACATGTCCATCGGCCAGACTTTGAGCATCAACCTCAACCTGAATGTGACCGATCAGAGAGATCAGATGGTGAACCGGGTGTATGCCCTGGGTTACTACGATGACCATTATGTGACGGCCAGTAACTTCACGGTTAACGAATTTGCCTGGCTGCCATGCTGTGAGCAGAAGCTGAGGGCTTACAAGATTGCCAGTATGGATCCAGGTGATCCTCGACTGATACGGTACAGGATCGGGATCAAGAACGATATGGAGTGCCCTATGGTGGCCAGGGTTATAGATATCCTGCCGGATGGATTGAGGTTCATCAACTCTTCCATCCAGCCTGAGCCGATTGCCGATAATTTGAGCTGGGCCTTGGCTAATATATCGGCGGGGAAGATTGCGGTTATAGATTATCGGGTTCAGGCTGTAAACGGCGGACGGTTTGTCAACCAAGCCCATATCGAGGTCTATGCGGTAGATGGATCAGGGTCGTCTGTGGCAGACGTAAGTGCGGCTATAAATGTGGGAGACCTGCCTTCGGTAAGGGATTCTTCAGGTTGGAGTCCGCCTGATTGGGGTCTGGATCAGTCTGAGTATATATGCAGCGGAGAATTGGATGGGAGCGGATGGGTCAGTTCCGCTCCTGTCTGCACTTCGTGCTCTTTGGATGATGTATGAGAACAATAGCATCAGACCCCGCAGCCCAGGATTGCAGTTTGCAGTTAAAAATGTGAGAATCATTAATACAGGAGTAATGGAAATAGCCTATATGACTCATATCATTTGCCGGGATGGGTCGCTGAGCAATTATGAAGTTGCTGATATGGCATCTTTATCCAGTGACGCAAAAATGTTAGATTGCCTCGGACGATGCCGGGAGAAAAGATCAGGACATCTTGGTAATAGAATTAAAATATATAGCATTTTGATAAAAAAAGCATCTGTAGAGTCCCGAAACTCTCAGGACGACACACTTTCGGGACACTACAATTATCATAATGCTTAGGATTATTTATGTATGATAATTGACGAGCGGGTAGGGGAGTGGGGGTTAGTGAAAAAGATGTGTGTACCCGCTCTCATCACAACAATCTGTTGATCGTATAAATACTTTTCTGGCAATAATTTATGACTGTTTTTGTCCATATGCTTTTTGTCTGGCAATCTTTGCAGCATAGGCGCCGGCTACAAAGCCTGCATCTATATTGACCACAGTCAGGACTGAGCAGGACTGCAGCATGGAGTAAAGGGCTGCCTGGCCGCCTCCGCCCAGACCATAGCCGGTAGATACAGGCAGTCCTATAACCGGAGCTTCTACCAGCCCTGCCACAACCGCCGGCAGCGTCCCTTCCCGTCCGGCTGCCACTACAAAGACATCGACATCTGCCATCCTCTCCAGGCAGGGAAAGAGCCTGTGAATGCCAGCCACTCCTACGTCGTACTCCGAGATGACATCGCATCCCATCTCCTCTGCTACCACACGTGCTTCCTCAGCGACCGGCATGTCGGCAGTGCCAGCCGCCAGGATGCCCACCAATCCTCTTTTGGCCTGCGGCGTTGCAGAGCGAATGACCACCGTCCTGGCCTTTGAGTTGTGCTCCAGCATACTCCCCTCAGGCAGTTTTACGGACTGCAGGAGCTCCAGCTGCTGCGGCGAGATGCGGGTGATGATCACACTGCCGGTAGCCTGCAGGTGAGCCAGGGAGATGGCCACAAGATCTGCTTTATCCTTTCCTTCGGCGAGAATGGCCTCTGGAATGCCGATGCGATCCGCCCGGCAGATGTCCAGCTTTGCCACATCTCCTACCGCCAGGAAGCTCTGGCGTTTGATAAGCCGCAAAGCTTCTTCCAGGTCCATCTCCCCCCGGGCAAAGCATTGCAACAGGTCTCTCAGTCTCTCTTGCACGGCCCATAAAATATATCGTCAAGCATAAAGGGTTTATCCCCGTGCGGAGAACTAAAAACGATGCTTATAAATCTCGATCTTCATATCCATTCCAAGTACTCGATGGCCGTCTCCGCTGATATGCAGCTGCCTGAGATTGCCAGAGAGGCGGCGCGCAAAGGTGTGAAGATTGTGGCCACGGGGGACTGCCTGCATCCTCTGTGGCTGGATGCCATAAAGAAGCTTCCCGAGGACGACGGGCTCTTTCTCCAGGGAGATACTTATTTTGTCCTCAGCGTGGAGGTGGAGGATAGCAGTCGCGTTCATCATCTTATCTTTCTGCCGGATACTGCCCAGGCGGAGCAGCTACAGGAGTCCTTTGCCCCCCACTCTACGAACCTGTCGAGCGACGGAAGGCCGAGACTGCATTTGAACGGCGCTGAAATTGCCGATCATGTTATTGAGGCGGGCGGCCTGCTGGGACCGGCCCATGCCTTCACACCCTGGACGGGCATTTTTGCTTACTTTGGCTCAATAGCAGAGTGTTACCAGGATAAGGCGCAGCAGATCCGGTTCATCGAGCTGGGCCTCTCTGCGGACACAGACTATGCAGACAGGATCGCAGATCTGTCCACCCGGACCTTTCTCTCCAACTCCGATGCCCATTCTCCCCGCTCCAATAAGCTGGCCAGGGAATTCAACCAGATGGAGCTTGTTTCTTTCAGCTATCAGGATCTCATCCTCGCCATCAAGCGTGAGGGCGGACGGCGCCCCATAAAGAATGTGGGCCTCTTCCCAGAGGAAGGAAAGTACAATCGCACCGCATGCACACGCTGCTATCGGCAGTACTCCCTCACCCAAAAGGACGAACTGATGGGGCGCTGTCCGGATTGTGGGGGGCGAATCAAGCTGGGAGTGTCTGACCGGGTGAATCTTCTGGCTGATTATGAGAAGCCTGTGCATCCTACCCATCGGCCGCCTTACTTGCATACGATTCCTCTGGCCGAGATCATTGCTCTGGCCCTGGGTCACAAGAGTGTCATGACAGCCGGCGTGCAAAAAAGCTGGAGCGAGCTGACGCAGTCGAGAACGGAGATTGAGGTTTTAATGGAAATCGATCTTGCCGAGCTGAAGGCCGAGCCGAGAGTTATCGAAGCCATCCAAAACTTTCGCATGGGCAGGGTAAAGGTGCAACCCGGTGGCGGGGGCAAGTACGGGGAGGTTGGGCTGGCGCAAGCTGCCGGGGCGGAAGGCAAGAAAGATGGGCAGAGGTCGCTCTTCGACTTTTGATCAGAAAGCCGGTGAAAGGCGGTGGCTGCATTCTGATGGCTAATCGCGATTGCATTTTTATTTAGATTATACCAATTTTTCGTTATATTCCCAATTCTCTGCATTCGCTTTTCCCTTTTTTTAGTTATGTTTTGCTCTTGCATTAGGTTCTACGTTATCTGACATTCGTTATTACTAATATACTGTTTTTAGGAGGTATCTTTCCTACATATTTAAATACTTCAAAAAGATATTTAGTTTATGTATCTACGATTTCAAGGAAGGGGAGGTATTTCAAAATTTCAAAGATAGATTAATGTTAATTTATTGATCCTATAGGTGGAAATGACTTACGAATAATTCAGTATAAGATGGATGATTGATATGGACTTTCGTAATAAATCGGCCAAATGCAAATTCAAAGAGAGGTTCTCTTTTCTTGAAGCTGCTGCAATATTATTTCTGGCAGGAATGCTGCTTGCCATATTGTCTTTAAATGGCAGTGCTGCCAATGAGAGCATTGAATTAAACAGCATTGCTCTCAATTCATCGGATAGCCCGAATTTAGATGAAAATGTTACCTTCGATGCAAGGCAATCTCTCAAAATGAGGATGCAATTGCCTGCGGAGAGGAAAGCTGCGGCACAACGCAACAAAGCAGCTCGTGAAGAGGCTATGGCCCTGGCCCGTGAGGCTGCCCCAGGCGTTGCGCCTACGATAACACCCGCGTTTGACCCAGGCGGCATTCCTCACTACTTCGGCCCCTATCCTAACTATGCCAACAGCCCCATGCCTACTGGTTCTATTGCCAGTATCACTCTGACAAATGGAGGCAGCGGTTATGTCAGTCCCATTGCTGTAATTTCAGACGTCTACGGTACTGGCTCAGGAGCTGCGGCTACCGCAACGGCTATTGGTGGTGTTATTACAAGCATCAACATAAATCCCGGTTCATCAGGCAGCGGTTACACTGCACCTCTAGTTACCATTATTGATGCGGCCGGTCCGGGCACTGGCGCAACAGCTACAGCAATATTAGGTGGCGCTCTAACCGGTGGAATTAGAAAGTTCGTTGATACGCTACCGAATCTTATTCAGGCCACTCCAGATCAGGCAACTTATCCACCTGGTGGAAAAGGCTACACATCTGCTCCCACAATTGAGATCACTGATGGGACCGGCACAGGTGCTGCAGCCACTGCCCATTTGACCGGTGATACAGTTTCTAGTGTCACCATCGACAGTGGTGGGAGCGGATATTCTGCCAATCCGACCATTACATTCAGAGGTGGTGGGGCGGCGACACATGCCATTGGAAAGGCAACGGTGGTAGGTGGCGTCATCACAGCAGTCACGCTCTTTGGGTGTGATTATTATGAGATTGCATTGGTTGAGTACAGCCAGAAGATGCATACCAATCTTCCTGCGACCAGGCTGAGGGGTTATGTGCAGCTGGCTACCCCAGTAGTTCCTGGAGCTGGCGTTGCGTTGCTGGATGCGAACAACAATCCTATCCTGAAACCCGACAGCACTCCGGCTATTGCCGTGACAAATCCTCAGTACATGGGTCCCATCATAGTCTCCCAGAGGGACCGTCCGGTGCGCATCAAATTCTTTAACCTGCTTGCCAAGGGCGAGGGCGGCGACCTATTCCTGCCAGTGGACACAACGGTTATGGGTGCTGGAATGGGTCCCGACATGATTATGGCCAATACGGTGACGCCAGTAGGCGGAGCTGTAGTCGAGGTCATGACAATGATGCCTCATAACCTTGCTCAGGGGCAATTGATTATGTTACACGGCTTTGTACCGGATGCTTACAATGGAGAGTACCGTGTGTTGGGCACGGGTTTGACTGCGAATAAATTCCAGATCAAGCTCAAGACAAATCCAGCACCTGCGGTCGTAACCATAGGCCACATCATGGAGCTTTATACCCAGAACCGTGCCACAGTACATCTGCACGGCGGCTATGTTCCATGGATTAGCGATGGAACGCCTCATCAGTGGATAACTCCTGCCGGAGAGACCACCTCCTACCCCAAAGGCGTCAGCATGCGCAATGTTCCGGACATGCCTGATCCAGGCGACGGATCGATGACCTTCTACTATAACAACCAGCAGAGCGCCAGGCTGATGTTTTACCATGATCATTCCTATGGTATCACTCGGATCAATGTCTATGCTGGAGAAGCAGCCGGGTACTTGATAACCGACCAGGTTGAGAAGGATATGATAGACGGCACCAACCTTGCCGGAATCAACCTCAATCCGCCGGTTAAAGTCCTTCCTGATGTAGGAATTCCCCTGGTCATTCAGGACAAGACCTTTGTCGATGCAACGACCATTGCAGCCCAGGACCCCACCTGGAACTGGGGGACAGCTGCCAGAGATCCAGATACGGGAAAAATTCTGAATGCCAATACCGGCGACCTCTGGATGCCTCATGTCTATATGACAAACCAAAATCCCTGGGATATCGGAGGCATGAATGCATTCGGCCGCTGGCATTATGGACCATGGTTCTGGCCGCCCACAACGGATATTGCGCACGGACCAGTCCCCAATCCCTATGCCGGCCCCAATGAGCCGCCAATGATTCCGGGCGTGCCCCATAACTCTATGGCCATGGAGTCTTTCGTAGACACTCCGGTGGTCAACGGCATGGCCTATCCCTACCTGGAGGTAGAGCCCAAAGCTTATCGGTTCCGTATTCTGAATGCAGCCGACGACCGGTTCTTCAACCTGCAGATTTATGAGACCAATAATATAATCAGCAGTATAACCGTCACGAGCGGGGGCAGCAATTACGTAGATCCAAAGGTCACCATAACTGATACTATCGGAAATGGAAAAGGTGCAACTGCTAAAGCGACAGTAGTGAATGGCGTAATTACCGGCATCGAACTGCTAACTGTGGGCAGCGGTTATACTGCGCCTGGGGTTACGATTACGGATACTGTCGGAGGCGGTGCTGCAGCAACCGCAACCGTCTACACTAATCCGACCGAGGTTGGCATGATTCCTGCATCAAATTGTGCAGGCTTGCCGGCAAACTGGCCGACAGACGGAAGGGATGGCGGTGTGCCTGATCCAGCCAAAGCGGGCCCATCTTTCATTCAAATAGGAACGGAAGGCGGCTTCTTGCCGGCACCGGTGGTGCTGCCCAATCAGCCGGTCAACTGGAACTGGGATCAAACAAACTTCGATTTCGGGAATGTTAACCAGGGAACTCTCTTGCTGGGTCCGGCGGAACGGGCGGATGTCATAGTAGACTTCTCCGCATATGCCGGAAGAACACTCATATTGTACAACGATGCTCCTGCACCCTTCCCGGCAATCGATCCGCGCTATGACTACTACACCAACCATCCGGATCAGACTGATACCGGTGGCGCACCTACGACCCAGGCAGGCTATGGTCCCAACACGCGCACCATCATGCAGATCCGGGTAGCAGCCGCCCCCGTGCAATCCTACGATCTGACCAAATTGCAGGCGGTATTTGCCAAGGACACGGTGAACAATAAGAAGGGCGTCTTCGAGGCATCCCAGGACGAGATCATTGTGCCGCAGGCGGAATACAACTCAGCCTACGACAGGACGGATCTGGCAGCAGATCCTTATGCGAGGATTTTTGAGAACAGCAAGACATTCCAGACACTTGCCGGCTCGACGGTGACTATTCCCTTCGAGCCGAAGGCCATCCAGGATGAGATGGGTGAAGCCTTCGAGACCGACTACGGACGAATGAGTGGCCTGTTAGGTTTGGAGGTGCCATTCACTGGAGCCGGCAATCAGAATCTGCTTCTCTATCCCTTTGCATCTCCACCATTGGAGATTGTCAAGGGTTCGGTCTATGGAACTCAGATCGGATCGCTGGGAGATGGAACCCAGATCTGGAAGATCACCCATAACGGAGTGGACACGCACACCATACACGTGCACCTGTTCAATGCCCAATTGATCAACCGGGTGGCCTGGGACAATGCCCTTCGTGTGCCAGATCTCAATGAGCTGGGATGGAAGGAGACATTCCGGGTTAACCCGCTGCAAGACACCATCATCGCTTTGAGGCCCATAGCGCCCACGCAGCCTTTCGAAGTTCCCAACAGTGAGCGGTTGATAGACCCGACTATGCCGGAGGGTGCTGAACTCAAAGGAGGGCCGCTAGGATTCCAGGACCCGAGTGGTGAACCAGTTACGGTGATCAATCATATCGTCAACTTTGGATGGGAGTACATGATGCATTGCCATCTTCTCTCCCATGAAGAGATGGATATGATGCATGCTGTGGCCTTTGTGGTGCCGCCAAGGGCTCCTTCTAATCTGGTAGTCGCATTATCCGGAACAGTACCACCGGTTGCTACTCTGAACTGGGTGGACAATTCCATCAGCGAAACCGGATTCTTCATTCAAAGAGCAAAGGATGCCGCATTCACTGTGGATCTGACTGAATTCACAGTTGGGCCTAATGTGGTAACATACACCGATACCACACTAGTTCCCGGTACACCATACTACTACAGGGTGCGAGCTATTAACGTGGTGGGCGATACCACAGTGTATCCGGCTCCTGCAGTGGGATTCCCCCAGAAGACCGCATATTCGGGATGGTCGAACACTGCGATGCTGTCCGAAGTATTGACCATATCTGCAATAGGCACCGGTAACGACCTACAGATCAAACAGCTCAATCTAGGTGCGTGGGGTGCTTGGCAGAGCCTGGGTGGCTTCATAACAGACCTTGATGCCACATCTACTGCAGGCAGTGTTTATGCGTTTGGAATTGGTGGAGATAATGCCTTATGGTACCGAAATTGGAATGGCGTTAACTGGGCCGATTGGCAGAGCCTGGGAGGCATCATAACAAAACTTGAATCCACATCTACTGCGGGCAGTGTTTATGCGTTCGGAATTGGTGGTGATAATGCCTTATGGTACCGAAATTGGAATGGCGTTAACTGGGCCGATTGGCAGAGCCTGGGAGGCATTATAACAAACCTTGATGCCACATCTACTGCAGGCAGTGTTTATGCGTTCGGAATTGGTGGTGATAATGCCTTATGGTACCGAAATTGGAATGGCGTTAACTGGGCCGATTGGCAGAGCCTGGGTGGCGCGATAACAGATCTTGATGCCACATCATCAGGTGGCAATGTCTATGTCTTTGCCCGTGGTGGAGATGATGCCGTGTGGTACCGAAATTGGAATGGTGTTGCCTGGAGTGATTGGCAGAGCCTGGGTGGCGCGATAACTGCCCTTGATTCGACATCATCTGGTGGCAATGTCTATGTTTTCGCCCGCGGTGGAGATGGTGGCCTATGGTACCGAAATTGGAATGGTGTTGCCTGGAGTGATTGGCAGAGCCTGGGTGGCGCGATAACAGACCTTGATGCAGTATCATCTGGAAGCAATGTCGGAGTCTATGCAATTGGGACTGATGGTGCCCTTTGGCAGAGAAATTGGGATGGAACTGCATGGAGTGCATGGCAGAGCCAGGGAGGTTCGATAACAAAACTTGATGCAACATTATTGAATTAAGATTATTGAAATTATCAATGACGATGATTTCAATAATCAATCTATTTTATTTTTCGAGCATCATTCGACTCATGATTAGGTGATCCAACCACCGAGACCATACCAATTGGAATTAGCTGGGTTATTCGGTTGCATCCTGTTAATCCATAGTGCTCCGTCTCCTCCCTGGACAGCTATATCTATCTTATCCGTATTCTGATTCATTAAGGGCTTTGGATCTGAGGCAATTACACCTCCCAATGAATACCAATTATGCTCATACACGCCGCTTCCCCAGATACCCTTGTTATCCCAGAGTCCATTGTCACTGCCGCGAGCGAAGGTGTGGATATTGCCGCTAGTATCGAATGCAACATAAGGGTTTGAGGTTATGATTCCGCCTAATGAGCTCCAAGCATATTCAATTTCACCGCTGGGG
Source organism: Methanothrix sp. (assembly GCA_963682135.1). Classification (GTDB taxonomy): domain Archaea; phylum Halobacteriota; class Methanosarcinia; order Methanotrichales; family Methanotrichaceae; genus Methanothrix. Next base: position 1,849,284 of record OY821645.1, on the reverse strand, counting down.
GAGGCAACTAAATCGATGTCACACATCCAGAGGCCGTTGTCCGAACCCCGACCGGCCACCTTAAGAAAGCCGTTTGAGACCGGCTCAATCGCGCCGCTCAGGTCTGAGGCGAGGCTGTTGCCGAATCCATACCACTCTACTGAGCTAGCGGTCGTTGGTCCGGATTGCGCTTTGTTGATCCATAATCCATCATCGCCTCCCCTTGCAAGGGCATACACATAGTTGGAACCATCATTTGAAGCAACCAAGAATGGATCTCCCTTTATGTATCCGCCCATGTTGCTCCAAGAGCCGGATGTCATTGTCGTGGTATAGAGGTTTCGTATCCAGAGAGAATTATCGGTTCCCTTCACCGCGATTGCAATCCAAGAGGGATATGCAGGCTCTATTACGGCACTGGGAGATGATGTTATTTGTCCTCCGAGGCCGGTCCAATCCCCGCCCATAGTGCTTGTGAGCTTTCTGTCCCAGAGGCCGAGATCGCCGCCCTGCACAAAAATATGGATGTTGCCATTGCCATCCTTGACTGCCGATGGATTGAGGTTGAAATATCCTCCCAATGAGTACCAGTCTCCGCCCTTGTTGTCCCAAAGTGAGCCATCTCCTCCTCGAACAAATATGTGTTCGATATTACTGTTATCAATTATGGATGACGGTCTGGTTGAGCTGGGCAGAGGCAGGGCAAAGAGTTCAGCTCCAGCGAGAGGTGCGGCTTGCAGTACTGTGCTCTGTGTGTCTCCTGTGAGCTCTTTATTAATGCAGGGACGCCCGTCTGTCGAAGCGATTATGCTGCCGGATGCGATGCTCCCTTCTTCCGCAAAACTGAGGAAATCGGTGCCCTCTCTTGCACTGGCATAAGCCATGATGCCACTAACCGCCGCTATATTTTGCTGTACTCCTGCGTGTTCATTGGCGTTGGCTGTAAGAGTAGAGTGCAGACCATCGCGAGAGGAGAGATAGGAATAGGTCTCCTCTTGGGCAGAAGTGGCTTTTATAGTTGAGTAGGACTTGCTGTCCTGGCTGATGCTTCTGATCTCTCCTGACGCGCTGGCCTCATCTGAGGCAACGGCGGTCATCTGGCTGAACACTATGCCCTGGCCGTTAAGTCCTCCTGTAACCTCCACCTCTTTATCTTTTAACCCAGACCGGCCCAATGAATATCCAAGGGCGCCCATGATACCGGTACTCTGATCGGCTCTAACTATGTCACCTTGTACAATTAGGGCTTGATTTGAGGTCTGGCTGCCGCCTAATGTCCAGGCCTCCTGGGTAGCAAAGGAAGATCCTGTCGATCCGGAAAGCAGACTTCTGGTTTCACCAGATGCACCTAAGTTTGCTCTCAAGTCCAAGTTCGTTCCTGTGGCCAGAGTGTTGGAGTTCAGGCCGAAGTAGCCGTCTGAATAGATTGCGCTGTACGCACTTTGATACCCGTTGCTCAAAGATTGGCTGATTTTGTTATTGCCTTGACCGCATGCCCACTGAGTCTGCATGATGGTGCCTTCTCCAAGGCCCGTCCGGACTCTAAGATCGGTTGACTTATCGATATCATATCTTTGGATTAGGGAGACTTCGGCATTTGCATTATTTGAGCTCATGGATACGGTTACAGAGAATGCCGGCAGGCTCATTATGTTAAGAATGAAAATAAGTGCGATAACTACTTTATATATTGATGTTTGCATTTGTCTCACCGTCCATACATAGCCCAAATGGCCTGGCGATCTCCATTTCCCAGCCACAAAGGATGATTGTACTGGCGGTTCATTATCTGCTGAACCTGTGCCTTGTAGAGGGGGGCGTTATCCTTGTTATAGAGGTCCGCCAGGCCCAGGGTATGGCCAAGCTCGTGGACGGCAATGGTCTCTATATCGTAATTTGTTCCACCGCTAATGCCATTCGTATTCCAGCTATAGTAGGTATTGTAATCAACATCGGAGTCGGTTATCTGGTAAAAGCCATCCTCTTGACTGCTGGTGGTGTACCAGGTGTGAGCGTGACCTGGGGAATAAACCCCATTATAGGCTCCGATATTTTCCCAGGAATGAACGGATTTCCCGTCTTGTACATCGCGGGAAACGATGCTGCTGGGCAATACTGTGCTTGCGAAGAGTCTCTGGTAAGTTGCGCCGTCCCATATGTTCGCAGCTGTTTGAATCGCCGCGCAGACATTGTTAGTGTTCAGGCCCTCTGCATTGTAGTTGGCGTCAGTAAGAAGATACAATTGAATGCTTGGGTTTGCCTGGTTCCATCTCCTGGCAGGTCCATAGATTCCTCCATCGTAGCTATTGCCAAGGGAGAGCCATCCCCAAAAGTTGCCCACCCGGCCACCGTAGGTCTGAGACTGCAATGCAGACTCGGTGGATGCTTGGGCCTGGTTGGCTTGGGAGGCGCTATCAAACACGTCACGATCCATGTTAACTGCATTGGTCTGCACAGATCCCTTGAATATAGGGGCTGAATCGACATTTTCGCAGTCTTTAATATAGCTGGAATCGAAGGAAAGACCCATGTTCTTCGAGCCTATCAATCTCAATGTATCCTTATCCAGGCAACTATCCCCGTATGCGGATATATCTCCCATTGTCCAGGCTTTTCCTTGGGATGCTGCAGTCAGATCCGCCGCTATGTCCCCTACTTCGTAAAAGATCCCATTTACCAACATTGCATTTTCACGGGATTGCGAATTGGCTTCCAGGTAACAAGATGTACCGCTCATCTTTGTTTCCTGGCTTGCTGAAAGGAGGCTGCCGGCTGCGAGACTCTGGGATAATGACAGGCCTCCATCTATCACAGTTGTCTTCTGCTCCACAAAATTGGTCCCTTGAGTTCCCTCTAATTCTGCAAAAATATTGCCTGTGCCCATCACTGCTTGGGATATCGATGCAGACTGGGGTGAGGCAGCCGATGATGTGGAAATGCGCAGTGGTCCAGAACTCTCAACAACGTTTTTCGAATTATATCCATTTCCTTCAACGCAATGGACGAGATAATTATTGCCGTCTCCATAGAGAAGGCGATCTTGATAGATATTATGTCCATCAAGTGTCGATTCCGATTTCAGAGCGGTATCGGTCGATAGTTTATAGCTATCGAAAATTGCCACGTTGCCTCTTTCATCTCCTGATGAAATGCTCATTCCAATGGCACAGGCGGAATCAATTATAAATAGATATATAAAACATATTGATAATACTTTACTATTTATGCTTCTCATTAATATTCACTTTTGCTTCCATCGAATGTAAAAGTATATATAACTTTGTAAGAAAATATTGTAGACTGATTCGAGTAACAGGTGGCATTATATCTTAGCTGACGAATTGCCATCCAATGATTGAATGGTTCATGCAATCGGTTATTGTCTCTTGACGGGAATACTCTTGGTGGAAATCATGAGTCACCCAAATGATTCAGGGAATAAGAACATTATTTAAAAAATAATTAAATATGTAAATTCTTTATGGACTCGGTCGTCGATGAGGTGAATGTGCTCAATATAGCTATCATTGACCAATACAGCCTGATCTCAAAAATTGGAGCGCCAGGATTAATAGTTTAAAAGTATTTAGTATGATTGGTGGAGTGATCTCTTTGCTACGAGAAAATGTATGGTCTATGGTAATTTTATTATTTATTTCGTTTATATTCTGTGCATCATGCGAAGAAATAGCTGTAAATTCAGGACCGCTTTCCTCGCCTGGCCCTCTATTATTGCCTTTCGTTACTGCAAGTGATGTAAATGCAAGCGCAAACCAGGATCTCGGCGAACAGGAGGCACTTGGACTGCAGCCTATTCCCGCAGATGATATTAAAATTGGGAAAGTAGTTGGAGGGGCCGCAAACGAAATTATGGTTCAACTCAAATCAAATAGGTTCACTATTACAAAGGATTCTGATGGTTATGACGGCATTGATATGAATGACTTTTCGATTAAATATATTACGGGAGAGCCAATGCTGCCCAGTGGCAAAGTGGATGTTCTTCTCCCGCCGAATGTTGATCCTTCCAGCATCAAATTGGAGGCAATCTCTGAAGAGACAACGCTTCTCGATGGAACCTACAATATCCGGCCCGCGCCAGAGCCCAGGGTCTTATCAGACAACGGGACATATGATTTCGCTGCTTCAGATGAGCCAATTGAGATCATAAAAAGTGCGGTCTATCTGAACGACTCAGCATATCCGCAGAATAATGTTCAGCTATTGCCCTACTCGCAGATGAGAAAATGGATATTCGTCCCGGTGCAGTTCATACCCTTCAAGTACAATCCCGTGCAGAAGACTTTAATCCTTATAGAGAATGTAACTGTGAAGATTTCCTACGACCTGCTGCCTGCAATCAGTGCAGATGAATCAAATCTTTTAAAAGATACTGTGATGGATAGCCTGGCACATGGCATGTTCATCAACTATAAGGAATTGAAGGATTCGTATGGTGCACAGATCGCTGCCGGCCCAGAGACCAGCGCAACAGGCCGCTACGTCATTATTACAACAAATGCTATCAGATCTGCAAGCAGCAAGCTGAATGCGTTTATTGCTCACAAGCAATCTCTCGGGTATACGGTCAGTGTAGTGACGGAGACTGATTTTGGTGGGCTGGTCGGGCCATCTCCAAACCAAAAAGCAGAGAAGATCAGGCAATGGCTGAAGAATAACTATGTATCCCTTGGCATCAAATACGTACTATTGATAGGAAATCCAGCTCCCTATGAGTCAGGGGAAGGCGATATTCCCATGAAAATGTGCTGGCCGCGCTACGGCGCCGGTGATGGTTATGAGAATGCACCCACAGATGCATTTTATGCCGATCTGACCGGCAACTGGGACATCAATGGAGATGGCCTTTATGGCGAATGGTCTGACTTCACAACGTCTGGTGGCGTGGACTTTTCTTCGGAGGTCTATGTGGGAAGAATTCCTGTCTACAGCGCAAATTATGCCGCATTAGATAGCATCCTGCAAAAGACGATTGATTACGAGACGTCCGGCAGCACTGCCTGGAGGAAGAGCGCTCTTCTGCCTATGAGTTTTTCTGATGCCAGCACGGACGGAGCTTACCTGGGCGAACAGATGAAGAACAACTATCTGTCCTCCAATAGCTACTCTACCTGGAGAATGTACCAGCAAGGCGCTTCCGGGTCATGCACATTGGATTCGATATTTGCCAGTGAGGAGGACCTGAGAGGGGGCAGCGTTGTTCCCAATCGTTGGGCAGGCAGCGACTTTGGTATAGTCAGTTGGTGGGGGCATGGCAGTTCCCAAAGTGCCAATGTGGGTTATGGCTCTTGTGTTGACGGTTCATTCATGCTCAGCAGCTATGCACCCAGCCTTGACGATACTCATCCTTCTTTCACCTATCAGTGCTCCTGTTTGAACGGCTATCCAGAAGATTCAGGGAACTTGCAATATGCCATCCTCAAGAAAGGCGGTATTGCTACCGTCTCCGCAACCAGGGTATCGTGGTACTATACCGGCCAGACCAGCTTCGCCATGACCGCTACCAATGCTGGAATGGTTTATGAATATGTGAAGAGACTGGTATCGCAGCAGCCTGCCGCAGATGCTCTGCACCTGATGAAGTCGAGCATGTCTCCCCCTAGCAGTGCATGTCTGATGAACTACTATGTGTTCAACGTTTACGGCGATCCATCTGTCTCCATAAAGAACCCCTCTGTGCCACAGACCTGGACCTCCCTCGGCGGATACAAGAAATATGAGCACACTGCCATAATCGACAATCAGGGCAGAAGGCACCTATTCGTCATAGGTGGGGACAATGCTCTCTGGGACAATGTGGACGGATCCTGGGTTGGCCTTGGTGGAGTTCTGACCTCAGCGCCTTATGCTGCCAGGGACAAAAACGGCCGGATACACATTGTTGCTCGCGGTGGAGACAATGGGCTCTGGGATTATGTCTTTGATACGGCAAGCTGGACAGGCGGCTGGAAGGGACTCGGCGGAATTCTCAGCACTCAGGCGACCGCTGCCATGGAGCCAACCTATGGAAACGTCATGGAGATAGTCGCCAGAGGCGGCGATAATTCACTCTGGCTCTGCGAATTTAATGTCAATGATCTGTCGTCATATAATTGGTATGGCCTGGGCGGATCTCTAAACAGCAGGCCATTTGTGATCTTCGATTCAAACAGCCGTATGCATGTCTTTGCAGTTGGTGGCGACAATGCTCTATGGGATAACCGAGGCATTCTCACCTCCGGAGTATATGTCCGCAACTGGTATGGCCTTGGCGGCTCCATTCAAGGAGCGCCTTTCGCCGCTTTAAATCCAGGCACCAGTGGTAACCTGTTAGCGGTCTACCGCGGAACGGACAATGCACTCTGGATGGCAAATGTCAACAGCCTGAGCAATTCTGAGACCTGTACCCAGATAAGCTTTGGCGGAGGCATCACTTCCGATCCCTTTGCCTCTACAGATACCTCCGGCAGGGTTCATGCCTTTGCTCGGGGCAATGATGGCGCAATGTGGGAGAACGTCTTTTCCGGCAATCCCTGGAATCCGTCCGGTGCTCTCTGGATCGGCCATGGTGGAAGCATTATCGGGTCGCCGCAGGCATTGCTGGATGGCCTGACCTATGCCTATGTGCAGGGGGGTGACTCGGCAATATGGCGCAAGGTGTATGCTACGTCTGCACCCTCGTCCTCTGCCGGGGAATTTTCTAGAAACACTGAAGGCCCAGTCGAGGCGGTGACGCTGGTGGAGGTGGCTGCAAATTCGACAGAAGGCTGAGTTGACCTTAGGAAAGCAGGCATGAGGAGAGATATCCTCAGGCTTGCTAGTATTTTTTTCATTATCCGATATCTCCCCCTGAAAAAGCTTTATATATCGATACGGCAAGGAAAAGCCTGCATGAAGCGGGATGTGAGTTGGAACGGCACCGAAATATATTGTCTCTGTTGTTATTCCTGCATACAATGAGGAATCCAGAATAAAACGTGCGGTTCTCATAACACAAAGTACTCTCGCCAATTCAAACATTCCGGGTGAGATAATTGTCGCGGAAGATGGAAGCAATGATAGGACCCGAGATCTTGCCCTTGATATGGCCCGCGAAAATTCCGATATACATCTTTTAAGCTCTCGCCAGAGACTGGGACGCGGCAAAGCTCTAAATTTGGCTATCAAGTCCTGTTTAGGCGATGTTGTTTGTTATATTGATGCAGATCTAGCAACAGATATGACCTATTTGCCGGATATTATAAATGCCGTGGCGAAGGAAGGATACGACATTGCAATTGGATCAAGGATGATGGCGGCGAGCAAGGCAAAAAGGAATACAAAGCGCCTGTTGGCAAGCACGGTTTATAATAGAATGGTCCGGCACCTTCTCGGTTCCAAGGTCTTAGACCATCAATGCGGCTTCAAAGCATTTAAACGGGATAAAATCACCTGCTTATTGGATGATATTAAAGATAATCATTGGTTTTGGGATACAGAGCTCCTCGTGAGGGGGCAAAGGCGAGGATATAGAATTAAAGAAATACCCGTTGAGTGGAAGGAGTCGGCGTCCACTAAGGTCAATATTGTTAAGGATGCTAATGATATGGGGCAGCAGATTTTGCGGCTCTGGTGGGACCTTCGGGGAAATGGCCGCTGACTCAATGGAGGCAAAATAAATGGACTCCTCTGAATACGACAAAATGTATCAATTGGAGGAGACCAACTGGTGGTATTCAGGGCGCAGAAGGTTGATTCTAAAGGCTGTTGCCCAGATTCATAAGAAATATCCCGACAAATCCATGAATATTTTAGATGCAGGCTGTGGAACTGGTATTAATCTGAGATATCTTCTGGATTATGGCGATGCATATGGTTTGGATATCTCAAAAGAGGCTTTAGAATTCAGCCGCATTCGAGGGTTATCTTTGCTCATTTGCGGTTCTGTGGATAGGTTGCCCTTAAAAAACGAGTTCTTTGACCTGGTAGTGGCTCTAGATGTTATAGAACATATTCAAGAAGATCTCCCCGCCATTCGTGAGCTAAATCGCGTATTAAGGCCTGGGGGAAGCCTGATTGTGACTGTTCCTGCCTTTCAGTTTCTCTGGAGCAATCATGATCTGGCAGTGCATCATAAAAGAAGGTATACGCGATCGGAGCTTTGTGATATTCTCGGTTTAGGAGGTTTTATTGTTGAAAGAGCCACCTACTGGAACTTTTTCCTATTTTGGCCCGTGGCAGCTATGCGTATGCTGAAAAGAGCCACCAGTTCCCAGAGAAATAAGCAAACGGATTTAGCAGAATTGCCTGCCCCGATAAATAGAATATTGAGGGGATTGTTGTGGGCAGAGAATAGCATCTTAGGATGGTTTGATCTGCCGTTTGGTGTAAGCGTCATGTGCGTGTGCAGAAAGCCTAGAGACGGTCAATCATGAAAAGAAATGGATCAAATATGTTCGCTATCGGCCTGGTTTTAATATGCGTAGTCTTCGGAGCTCTGGGGCAGGTTTCCATGAAGGCAGGGATGAGACAGGTGCAGCAGATCGATGACTTCTCCGATCTATTGAATCTGAGTACAGTAATGCAGATTTTCGGCAATTATTATGTCATGGGTGGTCTATTTTTATACATGGTCTCGGCATTCTTGTGGCTAGGGGCGCTTTCTACGCTGGATGTCAGTTCAATGTATCCCTTATTGAGTTTAGCCTATGTGGTTACGGCAGTCTTTGCTGTTGTCTTTCTGGGGGAAATGGTCACTATTTATCGGTGGGCAGGAATTGCTCTCGTGGTGATTGGATGCATTTTAATTGTGAGAAGTTAAGGACCTTAGCTGATCGAAAGTCAACTATTTGATATAGATATACTACTATATTCTACCAATTTCATCTATATATTTCGTCGGCTTTGCTATAACCCACATCCCGCATGTAACCCTTCAAACATAGTATTTTTCGCATTCCTGTCCTAGCAACTTTATAATTTTAATTTGCTCATCATTTAAATTAATAATCTCTCGCTGAATTGCACCCTTGAATTCAAAGATGGCCTCGTTGATATTCCTGAATTTCTGGAATATCCATTTTAGAGTTGGACGAGCAGTGGGCTTTCCGAGCTGATTCAACACGGTTTCGCTATATTCCTTCAATTTTTGTCTGATCATCCATTCGGCAATCGAATAGATCAATAGGGAAAGAGCCATGATCATAGACAAGGCTTCAATTCGTTCTTCTTTCTTGAGATAGACTTCCGCTACCCGAAAGCTTTTGTCCTTTAAGAATCGGAAGCCTTTCTCGACAGCGTTCTGGCCTTTGTAGTATTTTAGCATCAATTCGCCATCAAGTGCTTTATCGTTGCTCGCCAGGATAAACCTGCCCAGTCTCGCTCTCTCGTTCTCAATGCTTTCCTTATTTAGCATGACTTCGGCTTCAACATGATAGCCTTTTTCAAGTTCCTCATCTTTCTTCGGACGCCCTTTTTTAGAGCCTTTGCGTTTGCTGAATGCGTTAATTTTCAAATTTTGAAGGATAAAATGAGGATTCTCCAATAGCCATCGATCAGCTGCCTTTCTAGCATCGGCTTCGCACGCGAAGAGCACTCTTCCCAGTTTTTTGAGCGATTTTCTTGTTTCAGTGAACTCTTTTTCCATCCTCTTATCAAAGGTCTTTGTCTTGCTGGCATGCATTTCCCTGGAATCGACCACAACCCACTTTTGATCTATTCCGCCATAGTTTATATCTGTCTCAAATACGCTGTAACGATCATCTGAGCACGTCTTCATCTCAAGATCGCGTTTTAGAAAATCCTTGACTTCGCCAACAGTTGAAGGGACATGAGTAATCCATAAGGTCTCGTCACCTAGGAGGCGGATATTCTCTGAACTGAAAAAAGCGCTATCTGCGGCAAAGTAACCTTTTTCAGAAAAGTCTAGGTTGGACTTGAACGCTTGAATTGTCTGGATGACAGTTTTCTTATCTGATTTATTTCCAGAATGAGCCTGGACAAAAAGAGGGATGCCGCATTGGTTGGTTACCATGCTGATAACGAATTGTTTTAGATCCCATCGACCGTCCTTGGGATGACCGAGAGTTATTTCCATAGCAGGCAGACAATCCGGTCCTTCGTAATCCCCATGGACGCTGAAACTTGTAGTATCGACATGATAGATCTGAGTGCCAATCGATAGTTTCCGCACGCACTTCATGGCTATCTGATTGAAAAGCATGGTCGAGCCGTATCGATTGATTCTATCAAGAGTCCTGCCAACAGCATCTTCATTAAAATCTGTTGAAATAACTCCTGGATGAAAAAGGCGTTCCAGCGCAAGATTCTCGAAATAGCTTGGAAATATGTACAGCCTTCGCTCAACGAAACCTAAACCGTTGATTATCAAGGCCTTTATTATTTCAGAATGGCTCAGCTTGCATTCGCGAGTCTTCGGAATCAATCCATCAATCAATTCAGAAATGCCCAAAGCATCGAAGATTGCTGCAACTAGTCCAAGATGATCAAGCGACAAAGTTGATAGTTTCATTTTGGCCCCTTCGAATCCCTTTGGGGCTAAGAAATCATGGCAGCATAAAAATGTTTCACAAAATTAGGGATACCTGCGGGATGTGGGCTATAAATAAAATGCATGAATTCACATTATTGCAATCTAGGGAGACTACTTCAATTAGGGCTTCTTTAATATGGCCTTGTACAATAATAAAATCAAAGCAAAATTCTCTAAAATAACTTGAATGTTTTAGGTTAAGATCTTTACTAACTGATGTATTATTTTTACTTTATTTTGAGTCCAATTTCCATAACTTAACCGCCTTTAACTTCTTATTATGAAATTTTTACATAAACTATATATATCATTTCTAATAAACATCTATGCGAGGTGGTGGCCAAAATGTTGATAAAAGTATCGTCTCGTATCAAGCATAGTATAATTATTTATATTCTGTTAGGATTTCTCCTTTTGTCGTTGGCTTGCTGTGAGTTAGATGACGGCGGTGGTGCATCATCGGTGACCTTAGGCAATTCCACTGCGGATGCAATTGCATTCGAAACCCCTTCCAATCTCAGTATCAACGTCTGCAGTGAGTCGCCGAATTTTTTCCCCACCTCAGGATCGTGGGGATGGAGTGGTTCAGGAGGCTATATCGCCTCAAATGCGTTTCAGATCAAGGACAATCAGGGTAGAGGTCATACCCTTGTGAAAGGAGGCGACAATGGACTATGGGATAATATTGATGGAACATGGCAATCGTTAGGTGGATCTATAGCTTCGGACCCTTTTGCCGTCAAAGATGGTCAGGGAAAAATTCATGTTCTCGTCAGGGGAAGCGATGGTGCTCTTTTGGATAGGGTCTTGGATGGTGGGTGGACGAACCTTGGTGGCATAATCACTTCTAATCCCAGTGCGGCCTTATCCCCGGACAATAAGGTGAAGGTCGCAGTCAAAGGTGGAGATGACTCCTTGTGGATTAAGGATATAACCACAGGTGCATGGTCTTCGCTGGGTGGAATAATTACATCAAACCCACAATTGATTTTCGATGCAGACGGAAAGCTCCATGTCCTGGCAAGAGGAAGCGACGGCACTCTATGGGATAATGTTGATGGTATCTGGCAGAATCGTGGCGGTTTTATAACATCGGATGCGAAACCAATTATAAATCCGTTCGACACTAAGTATGTCTATACTCTTGTGCGAGGCGGTGATGGTTCCTTGTGGCGCAATGATCTGGATATTACTACAAATACCGCATCATGGCAGGGACTTGGAGGTTACATAGCGCAGGGATATGACTTGATGAATAACGGCAATCCGGCTCCTGCAATAGATCCCGACGGAGTCATGCACACCTTTGTCCAAGGAAATGATAGGGGGCTATGGGATAATGCCAATGGCAATTGGTACAATTTAGGCGGATTTTTAAAATCGGACCCCAATGCTCAGAGGGATAAAAACGGCAGAGTTCGCGTGGCAGTGGCCGGGGGAGATAACAGCCTGTGGATCTGCACAATCGGAATTGATCAGCCCCCGACAAGCCTTGTTGGACCAATTGCTTGCGATTACAAAGATATTCAATCCGCCGTGAATGGAGCGAGCGCCGGCAATAGGGTGAAGGTGCTAAGCGGAACTTATTTTGAAGGCTTGAGCATTGCCAAGAGCATAATCCTTCAGGGCGTAGACACCGGCAAAGGTAAGCCTGTGGTGGATGGCAATAAGGTTCATCGAGTGCTTGCCCTCGGACCTAGTATTGAAGTGATACTCTCTGACCTGACACTGCAAAACGGCCATGACCAATGGGGTGGAGGCATTTGGAATTCCGGCACACTGACGTTGAACGGTGTCACAATATCGGGTAACGATGTTGACTATGGCGGCGGTGGCATCTACAATGATCGTGGTATACTGCACCTAAATAGCGTCTCTATAAACGGCAACACCGCAAAAGCAAATGGTGGTGGAATCTTCAACCTCGGCACATTGAATCTGAACAGCGGCTCCATTGATCATAATAATGCGTTCCTAGGTGGCGGAATCTTAAATGAATACGGCACAGTAACCCTAAACGAGGGCTTCCAGATCTCTTACAATGCTGCGACAGGTTCTGGTGGTGGCATTTATGACAACTATGGTGTATTGCATATGAACGGTGCTTTGATAGACCATAACACAGCAGGTGAAGATGGTGGTGGCATTTGCACTTTCGGAAAAGTCAACTTGAATTACGGTTCGATAATCAATAACCGTGCTAAATTTGGAGGAGGTCTTGCAAACGAACAAGGAGGCAAGACAACTATGATTGCAGGCACCATAAGCTACAACGCTGCAACAGGTTCCGGTGGTGGTGTCTACAATTGGGTGGGCGCAATGGACCTCTTAGGGGGCACAATAAGCAATAACAACGCGGCAAATGATGGCGGGGGAATCTGTCAAGACCACAGCACTTTAAACTTGAATGGTGGCTCAATAGACCATAATATAGCAGTAAGGGTTGGAGGAGGCATAGCGAATATTGTCGGTGCTACACTCAATCTAAATGGGGCAACTGTCGCCTACAATGCAGCCAACTCAGGCGGCGGCGTTTACAACGAGGTCACGTCGAACATAAATAGCGGCTCAATTAGCCAGAATACTGCAACATGGGGTGGAGGAATTTTCAACAACAATGCGTTGATCCTGAACGGCGGTTCAATAGACAACAACCTAGCTACACTGAGCGGCGGAGGTATTTACAAGAATGCTGGTACAGTAAGTGGGAATATTGGAATAGTGCATGATAATGTTCCGGATCAAATCGCTCCATAGATTTGGATCGTAGTTGGATGCAGGTGTGAAATCTTCCACCCCGTTCTCCATCTTTTTTCGAATAGCGCTTCGATAGGTAGCGTGGCAGATCTTCCATAATTTGTCTGGTACTGTTATCCTGCAAATCAACCCTCATCCATAGCTAGGTTACTTTAATTATTATAATTATGAGTTGAGGGGCTAATTTGTTCGTCAATACATAGATTTGCACATAGAATAATCCTTATCTTGACAGGTGGCACCCAAAACTATTTCATGTGAGAGATGGTAATGGGTATATGAGGAAGAGATATTTGGCAGCACACAAAGAATTGGGATGAGATGTGGACAACGAACAGTGATTTACCGGAGCCCACAAGGACATTATCCATAGGGGCATTATCAAGGCAGAAGCTACCATCAAATCCCCGAATTACTCTTTTCGTATTGGCTGCCAATATAAGTTTTTCCTGGAGACCGAAAGCCTTCTGTGGGCATCAACGTGAATCTCCAATTTCAGTAGCACGCACGCATAAACTGCATTTAAAAAGGTGAATAGATAAATGATTTCGCGGGATCAAGTCATTTGGAGTTACAAAATTTTCCTTGGCAGAGACCCAGAAAATGAAGATGTGATTGTAGATAAAATAAATCGCTTAAATAATATTGAAATGCTTTTTGGAGAAATGTTGATATCGTCTGAATTTTCAAGTCAAAAGTGCCAGGCAATCCGACAAACTACATTAATCGATGACAAATATATAAAATATGCATGGAGCGCACTTCTCGGACAGGCACCCAATGCAGAATTAGTGAAACAAATAAATAACCTGGACATATTGGCTAATTCACTGGTCCAACAGTGCAGAATCAACAATCAAAAGAAGCCATTCGTTTGTGTTAACTCTGGCAAAAATATTGTGATATTGGGGAACTGCCAAACGGATCTGTTAGCGTGTGTACTTTCACACATGAGTGGATGTAAAGTAGAGAATTTTCGCGAAGATATGCTGGAAGATAGCGAAAATCATAGATGCATCTTAAAAAAAACAGAAGAAGCCAATATTGTAATAACCCAGCCCTTATTGGCCGATCATTATGGAAAATTGCAGACAAAACAATTGAAAAAACGTATTAAAACCCTTATTGTAATCCCTAATATCTATTTTTCAGGTCTCCATCCAGACCTAATATATGTAGGCGAGACAGGAAATCGGTATCATTCTCCAATAGGTGATTATCATAGTGCCATAGGCATTGCTTCTTTTTTGGAGGGGATTTCTCCGGAACAAGCGATTCATCTTTATCGAGATTTCGAGCTATTTCAATCAGCGGGTTTTTTTAATGAATGGGAAAAAAGTTTACATGAATTTAGAGGTAGAGATTTTTTTTGCGATATCTCAATTTTAGACGAAATTACGAAGAATATTAAAAAAAAGCCATTATTTTATTCTTCAAATCATCCTTCACTAGAGTTGATAAATCTAACATCAAAAAAAATTTTGATGTATCTCGGTATTGATGTTAAATGGACATCATTTTGGCGGGACGAACTGCAATCAAATGTAATTTATCCAATCTGGTCTCCAATCTGTGAATATCATAGACTAACCTATAGGTCCCCCGAAATATTTTTTTTGCCGGTAACAAAAGGCAATTCAATGAGCTTAGCGACTTATCTAGAAAATGCATTTAGGCAATACTCTCTTGACCTACCGCAACATGTAGAGTTAGACCCGAAGGTCATTAAATTAAGGACGATTCTCAGAGAAAACCGAACGCTCTACCTCGATCGTACAAACCAAATAGATCAAGCCAAAGAAGAATTGGCAAATATTAGTACCTCAGAAACTAAAAGTGCAGCCCAATGCATACCTCGTCCTTTAGAGCGAGACGGATCCATGCTATTCAATTTTTGTAGAACCCTGCGGAATGCTCTATTGCATCTACTTGATGACCTAGTGAGGCCAAAATACAAGTAAATGAATCTATTACGTTTTGTGGTGTCCGCCTTATGAAACCATGGTCATGCGACCAAACAAAATTTCTCACCACTGCAAAATTCAACAACGTCATCATCTTATCTTCACGGATGGACTGGAATTGCCCAGTATTTTCTTTCTCCTTGATTTTATAAATAATGATGCATTTGTTATTCAAGCATCATTGGGATCAACTTGATCATGACGAATTAAGCCTCTACACTGAGATTCTGCACGGCTACGCTCAAACATCTGGTATCTTTATTATTTAGCCCTATGATATCGTTCGGCCTATCGCAGCCCTCCGGTACGTGAAACCGCACGGTGTTTGCTCCTTTCGACAGGTGGATGAGCTTACTCACGTTGATGAGACTTATGGGTACAGCCACCTGTGCTACCAGATCGTCGCCATTGTAGATCTCTAGTGTCCTGGGAAGATAGAAGCTGAGTGTCTGGAGGCTCAAGGTAGTCGTACGATTTTCGGGTGAAAATGCAAATAGCGTTGCATCAGCTTGCATCCAGCGTGTTGGGACGCCGGACCAGTCTTCTATACCATACCAGTCGGAACTAAATGCTACAGCGATCTCTCCATTTTTAGATGATTCGGCTTTGATTTTCTTATTGTACAATGTCATATCGAAAAAGTATAGCCGTTTATTATCACTAATTAAGGGCTCGGCACCGAGGATCTGCATGATATCGGATATCAATTTAGACCCCCCGTCCTGATAGCCATAGCTATCTATATAAATACCTTTAAAGCCCGTTTCAGACAGCGTCTTGAGCATATCGCCAACAGGCATGCCTGCTACCATTCCTTGCCATGCATCCATTGGCCTTCCCTTCATCGTTCCATAACTCCATCTCAACTTTTCCGAGTGCAGGTATCCTTTAAGATGCGAATAATCAATCATTTTATTGACAGGAGGGTTTTCTGGAAAGGGTACATAAGGAAGCTGAAAAATCATGGCGCCTTCTGGCATCATCCTTTCGATCGTCTTTATAAAATCTCCATCGCTGACAAATTCAGCTTTTGTAGAGTTGTATGGAGGAACGAAATATACAGTGGTCTGATCCATTACACCTGCAATCAAGAAAATGACTAGTAACCCCCTGAAAAGGAACCTGATGCGTTTGCTCCTAGCATACTTATTTGCAGATGCATCTAATAGTATTAGGAGAGCAAATATCGAAAAAAAGGCCATAAAAATACTGATCCGGGAGTAATCTCTTATCTGGGGGGACACAAGATAGGCGAAGACAGATCCAAACCCACCTAGGGTACCTAGCAATAAGGATGAAAGGTTCAAGATACCTAATCCGTTCAGATCCTTCTCCCGGTCGCTCAATTTAGCCCCACATTCACTTGCTATTCGGGAGAACGACCATAGAATCAAGGCCAGGAAACCGATAGCTCCTAATCCCCCCAAGGTCTCACTACCCGAATTAGGCAGAAGCGTTGTGCTCCCGTATCTCTGGCTAACATCTGCCAGCAGCGGTATCCTGTGACCGCCAAGAGGCAAGAGAAGCTTGGTAATCTTTAATCCATAATATTCAGATCCACCCGGACTGCGAACCGCTACTATCGGGTTCTTGCCATATTCCTGTTGATATACCAATGTGGGAGCATTGTTGACAAAGACGCCTATGACGATTATCGCAATAAGCACGCCAGATATAAGCAATGGGAGTCTATCTTTATGAGATAGAAAAAGGACTAAGCCAGATATCAGCAACAAGAAACATGTAAAAAAAGAATAATAAATACATGAGGTTGAAACTAATATACAAATAATAATGCAAGCAAAAGATCTTTTATTTATTATGTCCAGCGTTATTTTGCCATCAATTCTTGAGAAGATCAGGGATTTGCCTTCGTTGATCCAAAGGATGACCAGGATTACGAGTGGTATTATGTAATAACCTACTAGATTCAGGTGGCTAGCTCCAATCCGTAGAAAGTGATATGGCATAAAGGTGTAAAGCACTCCTCCCATGATGGAGAGAGAATATGGAATCTTAAACTGCCTGAAGCAGATCATGGATGTGATGGTTATAAGAGGAAACGTAATCAATAAGTAGATATTGAGGATTAATGGATAGGTGGAGACAAAAAGGGAGATTAATTTTATTAATATCATGTCTAAGTTCGACGCAAAGGGGAAATCATACAGATATTGGCTTTCAGGCGCTCCAAGAAAAACGTTTGATTGGTACCAGCCATTGTCCATCATGCCTTTGATTGTCATCTGGAAAAAATTTGCATCCCAGTCTTGATAAAAAGGAATAGATAAGTCTGCTCTCCAAAGTTGCATTATCCAAGTCAAAATAGCCAGGCTCAGAGTGATAGCAAGAACGTAAGCTGCTATTATATTATAATATTTATTAGAGCAATTCATCTTATGACTTCCCTCGTTTCGCGTGTTGTTCTGGCTTTGCAGATAATTGTTTCACCTAAGTCATTGCCAACGCCGGGATCAAACGGCAGAGTACATCGATGCAAGCATCGGGCATTTCGAATAAATAAACTCTTCGTAATGCCAAACGACTTACCCACCGATAACAGATTCTTTTCAAGTCGTCGCACTGTTGATGCTTGCTGCAGGGTACGTCGCCCTTTCATTTAATTTTTTCCAGTAGATTAGAATATTTCCTTTTGAGGTCCACCCAGTTATAATTTTCATTAACATATCGCTCCCCATTCCTTCCCATCTGTTTCCTAAGCTCGTCATTTGAGGCGAGTAATCTCGAGCATTCCATAAACTCATCATAATCATTGTACCATAATCCCGCATTGCTTCTCTTGCAATGTCCCTTTAAGACCGCGCATTCCCCATTTACCAGAACGGGAGTTTTGCAGGCCATGGCTTCCAGGGTAACGATTGAGAGGCTTTCATAAGGGGAAGGCATGATCAGGAATTTCGAATTCATTAGCAATGAGAACTTCTTTTCCTCTGATACAAAGCCAATATTCTTGATCTTTTTATGCTTTGGTATATCTATTCCCTTATGGCCCACCAGAATCAGATTTGGCATAGTACTCAATTCTCTTGCGGCCTTCTGGTAGTATTCGAAAAGAGTATAGCACCCTTTAGAGCCGTCGATCCTCCCAAGGTATATAATATAATTCTCATTTTTTAATTCGTCCACTTCATTACAGTCAGCATGAATCTCAATACCGAAGCCTATTAGGTCCCAGAATTTCTCACCGTCTTTGAAATCGACCTTGTTTAAAATCAGCTGTCTCTCCTCTGGGGTGCTGTATATGATCCCGCCAACATTATTAAACATCTCCTGAGTTGTCGAAAGATTCAGTGCCGGATCGTTCTCAGCAAACGGGGCAATTAATGATTTTGTGCCCACTTCCATGATGCCGTAATAGCTCAGGAAGTACCTGAATGTAAAAAAGATAAAGCCATCATAATTATTTTTTTGGGATTTAATATACTTAATTAAACCTGATGAATGCGGTCCTTGTTCATCAATCCACCTGAGTTCGTCATCCTTTCCATGCGCATTATTATAGAACACTTTTTGTTCTATCTCTGTATGCCTTGAGAGTACCCTTTCTCGATCTGTCTTGAAGCGCCTTACTATCACACCGTTGACTGATTCTGTGCCGGGTTTATATTCGTTCTTCCAGGTGAGATAATCCCTGGCACATGTGGTAAGAACCTCAATAGTATGTTCATCATTTAGGTGTTCTGCCACCATTCGCGCATAGTATTCTGCTCCGCCAACGATATCTTCTCCGTAGCGCGGCACAATAAAGGCAACTCTCATGGTATCACACTAGCTTTTGTAATGTCTCTTCGACATTTTTCGCAATTTTTTCCCAAGAATAGCTTTCCTCTACATGAGCTCTTGCGGACCTCCTCAGATTGTCCCTCAAATCCTTATTTGCCTGGAGATTCCTGATTTTTTCATAAATTTGGTCTGGGGCACATATCAACATATGCCTGGAATCCGAGGCCCTCAATCCCCTCGCCCCGATCTCTGTGCTAATTACAGGTATGCCTGCGCTCATGTAGTCGAGCATCTTAAGGTTTGTTCCAGATCCCGAGAACATGGGATTTACTGCAATATCTGCCAGCTTATAAATCTCATATTTTTCCTCTTCATCGACAGTTCCTAAGGCCATAACGTTCTTTGGCATGGCCTTATGCTTCTGAAGATAGTAATCTCGCACGCTGCCAACAACCAGTATGACGCAATCATCTAGCTTTTTTGCAAGTTTATCGACTATAAACTCCAATGCTTCCAGGTTTGGTGGGTGCCAACTGCCGACGAAAAGGATGGTACTATAATGCAATCCTGCGATTGACTTGGTTTTTATCTTTTCGTCATCATCTATAAACAAGATCTTGTTTGTATCTACGCCATTGGGTGCCACGATTATTTTCTTGGAATTGGCTGAATAAATGTCAACAAGGCCTGATTTATCCTCTTCTGAAGTCGTGAGGATTATATCCGATTTTATGCATGCCTGTTTCTCGATCTCCCTTATTTTCTCTGAAATAACCTGGTTTTGGATATAATCCTTTTTCAATAAATATTCTATGTTATGTGACTCATAAACTATTCGCTTGTTCTTCTCTACATACTTGCTCAATCTAAAGAGATATGGATGCGAAAAAATTATTATATCCGATTCATCAATCAAATTCCTGGCTATTTGCACATAGTCCTTGGACTTATCTATAAGGTCTATCATGCAGACATCGTAGAGGTTTAGCCCGTTTTTCCTTTCTGTTTCCCACTGAGCTTGCGCATGCTCTCTTGCCTGGGGAACGCAGATCTGCCTCATGCCATTCACCAGGAGAAGGTTCTGGTATGGTTTGTTAGCTTCTATGATCGAGCATATCGTCACATCAAAATTTCTAGCCAATAGAGAG
Source organism: Methanothrix sp. (assembly GCA_963682135.1). GTDB lineage: Archaea > Halobacteriota > Methanosarcinia > Methanotrichales > Methanotrichaceae > Methanothrix. Next base: position 1,829,161 of record OY821645.1, on the reverse strand, counting down.
TACAGGTTATACAATCTGTGCTGTCCCCCACCTCTCGGAGGATAACACGAATAAGTACAAAGAACAAGAATTCTTGGCCTCCCATGAGGCTTAACGATATTTGTGTCAAGCAATTTGGCAACTAACCTTTCCCATGTGATATCTTGCACAGCTTGGAAGCCCTTTGAGCCTAGCGTCCTTGCCTCTTCCGGATGCTCTATAAAATGATTGATCTTCGCCGCCAGCATCTTTGGATCTGGGGGCACTACGTATCCCGTCACGGAATCCTTCACGAACTCTAGGGGACCACCACTATCGCATGCAGTGATCAATGGTTTCTTGCTCTTCATGGCCTCAAAAGTGATCAGGCCATAATCTTCATCATAGGGGATGTAAAGAACTGCAAGGGCGTTAGAATAGAGATCTACAAGGTCCCTTTCATTTACGAAGCCTAAAAATTTGATCCTATTGTCCTCTTTTGCCATCTCTTTGAGCGCGATCTCATCGGGTCCAGTGCCTGCGATATTGAACTGAATATCATGAGGTACATACTTCATAGCTTCGACCATAGTTTTTATTCTTTTGGGACCATCAATCCTGCTTGCAGTGAAAATGTAGTCATACTCTCTGCTTCGTAAACCCTCAAGCTTGGATGGATGTGGTATGGCTTCGACACTCACACCGGGTGGAAAATAATCCACTCTTGTCTTCACATTGCTAGATATACAGAAGTATTTGCGGATTCTCTTTGGAGAAAGTGCATATGAATCAAAATAATGTACAATCTCTCTTATAAACGGTCCTGGAAATTTAAAAGTGGTTGGATCATATGATGTGCTATTTCCCTTTAGTTCGTCCAACATGCTGAATACGGACTCAATTTTTGCTTCAGGATTTTTGATAGTAATGAGTATCTCTTCCACAAGTTCTTTTTTTAATATTTCCGGAATTTGATCAGGTTCATTGCAGAAGTGATACGTATCGAACAAGCCTCTCAGATGATGTTGAAGATAAATAATATGATTCTTATGTTGCACCATCCATGCCGGATATTTGGTCGAGATGATCATGTCAAAGTGCGAAAGGTCTAGACGATAAAAGCTATGATATGAATCAATAAGATCCCAGAAGTTTTGCTCTTTCACCGGCAGTTTTATTAGTTCCGCATTGTGCTCCGTAAGATCATTTATGCTCTCTGCCAGCGTCCAAAATAAGCTCTCTGCTCCACCGTATGCATAAGGAACTGGGCTGGGGCCTACTACGGCAATCTTCATGTTTTGCAATCCTTTAAATTATAAGTGTGTAAGGTCATTTCTTCCCTATAACTACGTAATCTTGGGCCCCATAAAGGAGATCATTTAGCAGATCGATGTTGTGGTTATAAACATCCATCAAATGCTTATCATTTTCCTCAACGCCTTCAATATTGATCTTCCTCAGCTTCATTTCATCTAGAATTGGTGAAAAGAACCTCGTATCGATCTCTCTAAAATTCACCGACGCCATTAAAAACTTCAACGTTTCTGGGTGAATTGGTTTTTTATGGCCCATATCTAAATAAAAATTGACAAATGATACTAATGATAACGGGTTCACAGTCTCAATAAGCATATGGTATCCAAAATTGAGCTTTTTATAACATAACTGCAGCATCTTTATCAGGTAATCGGGCTCCAGATGTTCTACTACCTGATCTATGAGTATACCATCCAAGCTTTTATCCTCGATTTTTTCGAGATAAGATATGGCATCGATCTTCTCGGCATTCAAGCCTTTTGATTTGCAGAAATCTATCATATTTCCATCTACATCTATGCCATGTCCACCGATACCATTCTCCAGCAATAACTCCAGGAATTCTCCGCGACCACACCCTATATCCAGGACTTTCTTGCAGCCCACGAAGTAATGCAGAAAAGCCGTTTGCCGTTGTTTTATGTCTGCTCTGCTGCCGCGAAATCTTTCCTCAAAGAGAAAATAATTGAGCTCCAATTCCGGCATTGGCGCTGATGTCTCGATATTCTGATATTCCCCAATCTTTTTATCAAGTATATTTGCCAGCCATGCTTTGTTCTCGATCTCTTGATTCATGGATGCCACGATGGCTCTTACTTGAGTTGAGATCTCATTGTTGATCTCAGACCTTACGAGACCGATCTGCTCGTCTACCTTGTCGCCAATCTCTGATCTGATTTTTTTTATGGAAGTGCTTTCCAGCTCAATCGTCCTCTGTGAGATCTCTGATATCTTTTTCGTGGTCTCGTTCAGGGTCCTCACTACGCTTGCATTGAACTCTTTTTGCTTCCAAATCATGGGATCAACATAGCGTTTGACTTCCCCATGTACCAGCTCTCTGCCTTTTATGAGGAACTTCCCTGTATGGGGCCGATGAGAGCTGATAAAATAGCTATTATTCTGAATATCCCAGTTAGAATTGATATAGTCGAGATCCCTTTTCATCCCATCTTCACAGATGAACAAATCGCTCTTCTTTATATCTGCAACTTGCTTTGTTTGCCGGCAGAGACTCACCTGTTCTTCAGTCTGGTCAAAAATATGCGGCTCAACATCCGGATAAGCGCCCGATTCCTTTCGTCTCTTTATATTTTCCCTGATCTTCTGCATTATCTCTTCAACATTTATCTCATCATCGTGAATCTCGAATGTATCCAACACGAACACCCTCAGTTATGTAACCCATTTGCAGGGAACCTCGAAGATTCCAGCGTCCCGTCCCTTTGGCAATACTTCAAAGGAGTATTGCTTATCTATCCAATCATAAGCTTTGCCTTCGTGGGGGTGCACCGCCACGGTGAGCAGGAAACGGCCGGATAGCATGGGTATCGTCTCTATCAACAGATCGATATGTCCGTCGCCCTCAATTTTGTCGATAGCAATATTTTTCAGCTCAGTATTAGTGCCGTAAAGATATTGCTCCTGCTCTGAGTACAGGGCAATTCCAAATACGGGATCGCGAATAATAGCCGGTGCGCGGTAGAATATCCTGATTGTCATGGTGTCAAAGGAAGAAAATCTGCTGCTTTCCCTGCCGAATTTGTCAAGGAACTTAACATCGGTTATCGATACCTTTTTGTCGCCCCACCGTTTGGGCTCAGCAGGATCTGCCCCTTTCTCCGCCACATCTTTGCCTTCTCGGCTCGTCTCATTTTCACCATAAACATACCTGTCCAGAATCTCGCCCGTCTCCCCAAACGCTCTCTGCTCGCCGCCACCCAGGAGCAGCGTCCTATCACAAAACCTTCTAACGGCACCCAGATCATGCGAGACGAATAGAATCGTCACACCTTCCTTGCGGTAGCGGTTGAAGACATCAAAGCACTTCTGCTGAAACTCCATGTCCCCCACAGCCAGCACCTCGTCCACCAAGAGAACATCCGGATTGGTCTGAATAGCGGTGGAGAAGGCCAGACGCACCTGCATTCCGGAAGAGAGATTCTTCAGCTTCGTATCCTCAAATTTGTGCAGGCCCGCAAAATCGATCACATCATCGATCCTCTCATTGATCTCTCTTCTGGATAGACCCATAATGGTGCCATAAACGCCAATATTTTCCCGGGCCGTCATATCGGGATGAAAGCCCACTCCTAATTCCAAAAAGGGCGTCATCTTGCCTTTAACCCGGACCGTTCCCTTGGATGCCCGCAAAATATTGGCTATGATTTTGAGCAGCGTGCTCTTGCCTGAGCCGTTGTCTCCGATTATGCCCACGCATTCACCCGCTTCCACCTGGAAGCTGATGTCCTTTAATACGGAGAATGTCTCATAATTGTTGGGCCTCATCAAACCCATCAGGTTCTCAAAGAACGTGGTCCTTTTCTCATGGGGGATCTGGAAGGTCTTCCAGATGTGCTCCACCTCTACCGTCATCCTAGATCACCTCGGCAAATTTGGGCTCCAGTCGATCGAAGATCAGGTAGCCTACGAAAAGCACCAGCACAGAGCATACGGCCAGATAGGCCAGACTCAGAAGCTGAGGCCCCGTTTGGTAGAGCACGCAGTCGCGCATCATCGTTATTATCTGGGCCATGGGATTGATCATTACCATCCAGCGCACATTCTCCGGAAATATGGTGATCGGATATATAATTGGCGTGGCAAAGAAGCCGATCTGCACAATCACTTTCCAGATGAATTGCACATCTCTGAAGTAGACATTCAAGGCGGCCAGGGCCAGAGACAATCCCAGGGTGATGAGAAAAAGGCATGCAAATATGAGGGGAAAGTAGGCCAGAGTCATACCGGGCACAACTCTAAAGACGGCCATGAATATTACGAATACTACGAACTCCAGCGCCGTCATCATGAGCGCCATGATGCAGGTGGATATGACGAGAATATCCCGGGGGAAGTAGACCTTTTGCACCAGGCTTGGCTTTCCCACAATGCCCCATATGCTTAAGGACGTTCCTCTGTCCAGAAAGTTCCAGAGGATTATTCCCAGCAGAAGGAAGAGCTGGTAGTGCTCTACCTGAATGCGCATGAGGTTTGTGAATACGACATAAAGGACTACGAGCATGAGCAGCGGGTCTAAGAGAGACCATAAGAATCCCAGTGCAGAGTTCTTGTAGCGCAGCTTGAAGTCACTCCAGGCTACGCGCAGAATCAGATCGCGGTACCTGTAAAGATCATGAATGTGATTTGCGGTCAGCAACTTATGCACCTGATTTTCCGACGGCTAATTTATTGCCACCATAATAAACCTTTGCATGATGAATTAACCTTTAATATTTATAGCGCAGACCTTACCCGTGGATGAAACTCAAAATCATGATTCATGGTCCTAAGGTCCACAATGTAGGATATCGCTATTTCCTGCTCAACAATGCGGATAATATTGGACTGAAAGGTTTCTCGGCGCGCAATCTTAGATCGAATGGAAAGCAATCCGTGCAAATCCTTGTGGAGGGAGATGATTGCCAGATCCAGGAATTCCTTGAAACTGTAAAAACCCAGCAGCCAAAAGCCGCGAAGGTCGCCGACGTAGCCTTTGAGAATTATCAAGATCGCGTAGAAAGCATATCCCGATTTGCTTTCCAAATTCAATCTCTCCAGGTCGGCAAGGGCATTGAATCAATTATTAGGATAAAGAAATTGCAGGAGACCATGTTAGAGAAGCAGGAACAAATGCTTGGCAAACAGGACCAAATGCTCGATAAGATGGAGAATGTTCGGCTTGATATTGTTGATGAAATACGAACATCTTCAGAATCCCTCGTCTCTGAACTAAGGAATTCAAGGGAGAGGAATGCAGTGGATTTCAGAGATTCCCATTCCGACCTGAAGTCCTATCTAGATGAGAAATTGGGCAAGATTGAGGTGGATATTTCGCGTATCAAAGCGAGAATCGGCATGTAAATATCTTTACAATCAAAAACATTAATATGTGTGTTGTAGTAGGCATTAAGTCTGCATTATTTTCTTCATCTTTTCCAGGAATATCGACGTGTCGAACTCTGCAGCACGCTTCTCGCATGCGTCCCTGTACTGCTGCGGATCTCTGGAGATCTCCTTTATCGCCCTCACCAGCGCATCCCGGTTCGCTTCCACCAGCATTCCCGTCTTGCCGTGCACCACCGTCTCCCTAAAACCGCCCTCATTCACCGCTACCACCGGCTTTCCGCTGGCCATGGCCTCCAGGGGTGTCAGTCCGAAGTCCTCGTCCACTGCAGTGCATATCAATCCCCTGCATTCGGCGTACAGCCGCATCAACTCCTCTTCGGAGACTGCGCCGCGCATTTCGACATTGCCGGGAATTTTCCCGGCCAGCGTTTCATAGTATCTGGCAGCATGATCTCCCTGTGCATATCCGCCGATAACTACCAGTCTCTCCTCCGGCAGATTTCTAAAGACCTCAAACTGCAGATCAATCCTCTTCTCCGGATAGATCCTGTTCACCGAAAGCCAGAAGTCGCCGTACTCCTTGAATTGGAACCTCCTGGTATCCACAGGCGGATAGATTATCCGTGAGGATATGCCGTGAAAATCCTTAATGCGTCGCTGCACAGTCTCGCTGATTGCGACCACCTGGTCCAGATTTTGCACCGAGCGCTGATCAAACCAGCTATGCGCTCTTATCCACGAAGCTGCCAGAATTCTCATGGCTGCATTGGGCTGCCTGGCGATCATGACATCCCTCAGATCGTAAAAGGCCCTCACCGGCGTGTAGCAGTACCACAGGTTGGGATGATGTTTTCGCGCTGCGTAATGCGACCAATTTCCCGAAAATATGAAGAAATCGTATTCCTGGGAAAAGTCGCATGCTGCAAATAGAAGCGAAGCTGAGATCTGCTTGAAGGGCGGCAGCTTCACAGTCTTGCCAAGACTTCTTATCCGGACGTCCTCGTATCCCAGCTTTTGCACGGCTTCCAGGCTGACATCAGTGGTTATGATATCTGCACAGAGAGCGCGGGCCAGCATCAGAGCCACCCGTTCGCCTCCACCAATAGCTCCGATGTAGTCCAGGAAGATGGCTACTTTCATTATGATCCCCAGCAGTTGCAGAACATGGTCTCATTGGGATCCTGGAAAGATCGAGGCACAAACGATTGGGCAGCCAGATGGAAAATAATATCCGGCTCGCGGGCGGTGATGGCGCTTCCTATGCTCGATATGCTCTCCAGGCCGCCTTCCACCAGGCGAACTTCTTTTCCCAGGCCCAGACGCAACATGTTATGCGGCACTTTGCCATCTGCCCGGCGGCGCAGCAGGCCAAAGACATTCGCGCCTTCCTCTACCAGATTGGAGATGATAAATCCTGCGCCGCCTGTAACTCGTGTGTTCATAATTTTCCATTCTCAAAAATCCGCAATCTCCTATATCCATCTTTCGAATCACTACAAGGGTTCATTGGATTGTTGCATAAGTACATGCTCTCATCGAGCAAGGCTATTATAGTCATTTGTATAAGTATTTATAATTATTATTATTTTAAATTTGTCAATCCGATAATCCGCATGGCTCTTAAATTTTGCAAACCTGTAATATGATTCCTTGATGATATGTCTCATCTCATCCTGATCTGATACAAACGATATCGATAATACTCGTTTTATAGATTTTCAAATGAACTCAATCGGGTTCAAGTCAGGAGAATACGGTGGGAGAAACACGAAATATATATCAAGGTCCTCAGCCGTTTGCTTTACGAGCTTGCTCTTATGAGATGAGAAATTATCTATGATAGCCACAATTGCTTTGTATTCAGTATTTGAGATCTTTATATCTTTTAAGAATCCTGACATTAGGGACTACACAGAGAATATTTTTATCCGAAAGCTTGAATTAGGTGGAAAGAGATGCGCAATAGATGGACGTGAAATGCGGATTAATTCCGGCTGCCGGCCTCGGGACGAGATTAGGTCCATTTACCAGAGCCATCCCTAAAGAATTGCTGCCTGTGGGTGATAAGGCAGTTATTGAGCATGTTGTAGAAGCAATGAGCTTAGCAGGGATCGAAGAAATAACCATTGTGGTCAGTCCTAATAAGCATGGATTATCTGATTATCTGGGCTCAGGAAAGCGTTTTGGTGTGAAGTTTACCTATGTTGTTCAAGATCACCGGCTAGGACTAGCCGATGCAGTTCTTGCTGGCGAGCATGTAATTAATGGGCCTTTTATCGTTGTTCTTGGTGACAACTTTTTTTCGCCTAAATCATTGATTTCTGATCTTGTTACTAGTCATTCAAAGAATAACGCAGATGTTACCCTGGGTGCAGTCGATGTAGAAGATGTAACTAGATATGGAATAATTCGGATGAATGGCCAAAGGATCATGGATATGGTCGAAAAGCCATCACCTGAGACTGCGCCAAGCAAAATTGGTGCAATGGGTGCTTATGTCTTCAACGAGTGCATATTCGAAGCCATAAGAAAAACAAGCGCCGGATTCAATGGAGAGCTGCAGCTCACGGATTCTATAAAGATATTGATCAACGAAGGGAAAGATGTGTTTTATTATAAATTTCTTGGAATTCATATCGATGTAGGGACTCCACAGGATTTGATGCGAGCAAATTACTATTATTTAACTAATAAGGGCGTATTATGACTCATTCGAATAGTCTTCAGGGTAATGCATCTGGGTCCGTCAATAAGAAATCAGCATTAATAGGGTATACTGGTTTTATCGGATCTAATATATTAAATCAAATGCATTTTAACAACATGTATAATAAATCAAATATTTATGAATCTTCGGGCAAAGTTTTTGATTTGGTCATTTGTGCCGCGCCTGGGGCAGAGAAATGGAAAGCAAATTTAAATCCGGAATGGGATTTGAATCAAATTAATAATTTAATAAACTCGATAGCCGACATTAATACCAAGTATTTTGTTTATGTCTCAACTGTCGACGTTTACAGGAATGTGTGCAATGTTAATGAAGATACTCCAATAGAATTGGATGGCTTGCATCCTTATGGCAAGAACAGATATCATTTAGAGGAATTTGTTAGAGGACATTTTAAAAATCATTTGATAATTCGATTGCCTGCCTTATTTGGGGCAGGGCTCAAAAAAAATTTCATATTCGATCTGATTCATAGCAATTGTCTTAACTGGACCCATAAAGATAGCGAATTCCAATTCTATAGTCTGGATCATCTGTGGAATGATATCACAATCGCCCATGAAAACAATATTATGACTATTAATATAACTTCCGAACCGATAAGTGCTAATGAGCTGGCAAGAGAGTGCTTTGGCATTAATTTTAATAACATTACGGAAAAAGACCCAATTAAATATAATATCAAAACTAAATACAGTGATATCTTTAATTCACATGATGGATACATGTATAACAAACAAATGATAATTAATGAAATAAAGAATTATGGGAAAAAGGAGCTTTTATGAAGCTAGCAATTTCAAACATTGCCTGGGAGGCGGAAGAAGAGCATGAGATTTCCTGCATAATGCAAGAATTAGGAGTCGGTGGAGCTGAGATTGCTCCCAGCAAGATCTCTTCTGATATAACTCGAATTAGTGCTAATGAATTACGCGACTATAAATCATTCTGGAATAATAAACATATAGATATAGTCGCAATGCAATCTTTGCTCTATGGCCATTCTGAAATGAGACTATTTTTTGATTCAATTTCAAGAGAAAAAACCCTAGGTCACCTTCAATTATGTGCCGACATTGGTGCGGAATTAGGTGTAAAGGCGCTAGTTTTTGGTTCTCCTAAAAATAGGATAATTCCTGCTGATTATGATTATATGGGCGACGCAAAAGAATTTTTTGATAAAATCGGAAGATATTGCACGAGAAAAGGATCTGTATTCTGCATGGAGCCCAATCCTTCTGAATATGGGACTAACTTCTTGTGCAACACCAGAGATGCAATTAGTTTTGTAAGAGAAGTAGATAATAAAGGATTAAAGGTAAATATTGATACGGGAACGATAATTGCGAATAATGAGGACTATAAAGAGATCTTGGACGATGGGTGGGATTATATTGGACATGTTCACATCAGCGAACCTTTTTTAAACCTTATTGATCGGAGCAGATGCATTTATAAGGATCTTATAAACAGCTTAAGTGAACGCAATTATCTAGAGTACGTATCCATTGAAATGAAAGCTAACCCCAAAAAGCAGAATATTGAGGCCGTAAAGGGCGTATTGAAAGATATTAGTCTCTTATTCGCTTAGTAATTTATTCATGAGGGGGTATATATGAATAATCTGGGGATCCAGTATCCTGAATATGAGATCTTTGAGCTCCGCCCCAAGAAGACGAAATATTGTGTTTGCGTCCCGGTTATCAATGAAGGTTCGCGGATTGTTGAGCAGCTGCAGAGGATGAGCAATTTGGGCCATTCAATTGATATAATAATAGCCGACGGTGGCAGCAGCGATGGATCTGTAGATATTGAACGGCTTAGATCCTTTGGTGTCAGGACTCTGCTGACAAAAATTGGAAAAGGAAAATTAAGTGCGCAGCTTCGCATGGCTTTTCATTATGCATTGATATTACAAGGATACAAAGGAGTAATAACCGTCGATGGCAACAATAAGGATAATGTGGCTCGCATACCTAGCTTTGTTAAGAAACTGGACGAAGGATATGATTTTGTCCAGGGATCACGTTTTTTGCCAGGCGGAAAAGCCATTAACACGCCCCTGATGAGGATGATCCCAATCAAGCTGATACATGTGCCGGTAATCTCTTATATGGCTGGATTTAGATATACGGATACCACAAATGGATTCAGGGCATATTCTTGCAGACTCCTGCTTGACAAGGATCTTCAAATATTTCGAGAAATCTTTGAAACATATGAGCTGTTGGCATACCTATCTGTAAAGGCCCCTCGAGCCGGATATCTTGTAACCGAGATTCCTGTAGAAAGAGCCTATCCTATGAATACCAAAACACCTACAAAGATATCCCCTGTAAAAGGAAATATTAAAATTCTGCGAATATTATTTGATTTATTCCTCGATAAGTACAATGCAAAATGAAAATGGTGACATGACGAATTTTATAAAATCATTGAGGAAAAACTGCATAGGCATTATCCTTATGGTATTATCCGCTTCATCTCTGGCGATTGGGCAGTTGTTGTGGAAGATGTCGGATGGCAAGAATTGCCTATTTTTATTAAGTGGTTTTGTAATCTATGGATTGGGTGCAACGCTTATGATTATTGCTTATAGGCATGGAAGTCTATCCGTTCTACATCCTATGATGAGCATAAGCTACATTATAGCTTTTTTGCTAGGATTCCGGTTTCTTGGGGAAGAGTTGAGTGCGGGAAAAATTATTGGATTAATTGCTATTATTATAGGCTGTGTCCTAATTGGGAGCGGCGATGATAATTAGTTATATCTTATTGGTTTTGTTCACCATTTTAGGTGCTCTCGGAAGCTTCTATTTCAAGAGAGCAGCATTTGGGGCAACAAAATCGGTAATTCAACTCATTAATAAATACCTGCTGCTTGGAACATTCTTTTACGTTGCAAGCGCAATCTTAAATATAATTGTTCTGCTTGAGCTTCCTTATACGGTCGTTCTGCCTTGTTCATCTATTACATATATTTGGAGCCTCTATCTCAGCAAAACCTGCTTGAAAGAGAATATAGGGCTGCTAAAAATTATAGGAGTAATCTTTATTTCCGTTGGCGCGGCCATCATTGCCAAAAATTAAAAAATCCCTTGGGATTAATTGCTCTCCAAGGATGCGAGGCGCTTCATTTTTTGTTACCATTTTCCGATTACCGGCTTATCCGTGGCACCTCCGAAATAGAACACGCGATCTATGCTGTCTCCATCCCATGCTCCGTTTCCGTTATAGTCCAGAGCCCAGAGGCCATTGCCCTTGTAGTTGCCCACCTCATCCTTTCCGTCACCATTCCAGTCACCTACTACCGGCTGATCCGTGGCACATCCGAAATAGAACGCGCGGTCTAGGCTGTCTCCATCCCATGCTCCGTTTCCGTTATGGTCCAGAGCCCAGAGGCCATTGCCCTTGTAGTTGCCCACCTCATCCTTTCCGTCACCATTCCAGTCACCTACTACCGGCTGATCCGTGGCACATCCGAAATAGAACGCGCGATCTAGGCTGTTTCCATCCCATGCTCCGTTTCCGTTATAGTCCAGAGCCCAGAGGCCATTGCCCTTGTAGTTGCCCAGCTCATCCTTTCCATCGTTATTCCAGTCACCTACTACCGGCTTATCCGTGGCACATCCGAAATAGAACACGCGATCTATGCTGTCTCCGTCCCACTGGCCGTTTCCGTTATAGTCCAGACCCCAGACGCCATTGCCCTTGTAGTTGCCTAGTTCGTCCTTTCCATCGTTATTCCAGTCACCTACTACCGGCTGATCCGTGGCACATCCGAAATAGAACACGCGATCTGTGCTGGTTCCATCCCACTGGCCGTTTCCGTTATAGTCCAGACCCCAGACGCCATTGCCCTTGTAATTTCCTAGGCGATCAGGGACGCTGCTAATTAGCCCTACCGTTATCTGTTCTGAGTCAGCTGCATTATAGCTTTCTCCATAAGAGCTTGAAGAAATGGATGTCGATATCGTATAGCTCTGAGACGAGCCCACTGAAGGTGCTCGAACCGTCCAGGTTGCTGACTTGCTGCTGCTGGATCCTACTGTTCCCAACAACTGTGGATTTGAGCCGCTGATGATGGTGAATCCAGAGGGAAGGCTCAAACTTGCGCTGACGCTATGGGCGTTAATTCCTGTATCAGTCACTGTCGTTGTAACGGCAAAAGATGCTGCACTGCCGATTGTGCCACTTGGGACCCCGAGAGCGGCGCTCAATGCTGGAGGACTTACTGCCGTGAAGCCTTCTTCTGTGGACAAACCGTAGCTCTCCGAGTTAATCCCTGATGGATAAGAAGAAAACGGTTCAATCTTAATTATTGAAGATGGATAATCTCCGCCGGAATTCACTTGTTCAACATTGTTGATGCTAGAGGTCGACGCATCTATTGAAGCGCCAGTCGATTCGTCGTACCAATGTAGATCCAGGTCACTCAAGCCTAGGTAGTTCGTAGGTTCGTTAGCGTCGTTGTATGTGACGTGCCTGTTCCATACCATTGTAGCCTTATCTCCTGTATACGCAGGCCCTCTATAGAATTTTTCAACTTGACCTTCTGGAGTGGCCGCGAGGCTGCCCGTAAATACATCTCCTCGATGGAAATTTGCATGCCACAACTCGATGTATCCATAGCCATAATCATTGTCTGGACCGGTTATTCCCATATCATCTGCAGTATTTAGCAGGAGCGCCTTTATTGCTCTATTGTCCCACTGAGATGCCGCGTAATCAAGTATTAAAAGCACAGATCCGGCAACCATTGGTGTCGACATGCTCGTTCCCGTCATATCTACAAATTGGGTAGTGCTCTCCCAGTTGTTATTGCACGACTTGATGTATGTTCCAGGCGCAGAGATGTCGGGCTTTCGCCTGCCGTCACCCGTAGGACCTCTGCTGCTTGAAGACAATATGGTGTCATCAGTGCGACTTACCGTGTTTTGATCGTTGACATTGCCTACCGTCACCACGTTGTACGCTGATCCAGGAGAGCCAACTGTATTGCTGCTCGGCCCAGAATTCCCTGCGGACACAACCACTGGCGTATTGAGGTCGAAGACGACAGCATCCATATAATGGCAGAGGACTGTATCGCCATTGGTATTGGTGCCGCCCCCAAAGCTGTAGCTCAAGACATCAGCATCCTGACCGGCGTGAAGCAGAGCCCAATCCACAGCCGCCATACAATCGCTATCGTACATAGAGCCACTTCCAGCAGTGTTCTTCCAGCCAGCTTTTGCATTTATCAATGCATCCAGGCCGTATGCCGCCCCTTTATAGGTCGCATCTGTGCTCGCTATTATTCCTGCGCAATGCGTCCCATGTCCTTGGAGGTCGTCAGTACTGGCAGGATTGTCCGCATATGCAGAATTAGACTTGCCCTGATTGTGGAAAACTCCGGCATAATCGACCGAAAGTGCTGGATGCGTGCCATCGATGCCGGTATCGCATACTGCTGCATCCCAGATCCCACCCGTATATCCTTGACTCCACCAGGTAGAAGCGCTTATTGCAGGGATAGCAGCATCCAGGTAAGCCTCTTCTATTTGATCTGCATAAATCATGGATATTGCGGGATCCTTGGATAGCTCTACAAGATAATTAACGGGCACTCTGGCAGATAGTGAGTTGAAGATCTTCCCGCTATATCCGATTTCGCCGCCATTGGCTTTTATCTTCTCGATAACCGGGGCTTGAATCGCATCAACCAACGGCGTGGATGTTTCCAAGATCTCCGACCTCATCAAGGTGATCTCCTGATCCAGACTCATTTTGGTCTGATTTAGCTGATCCATCTCCTCATTGCTAAGCGATTCTTGTTCCTGCGTGCTGGCAGCAATGTCTTTCTCAGAAGATGCTGTTTGTTCCAGTTTCTCATATATCTCTTTTGCAGGGGCAGTGATTGCCTCGAACTTCGATTCATATCTGGACTGCACATCTATGCTTACATTATTCGCAGGTTGCTTGACGAAGACAATGATGACCGGAACTGTCATATTCGTCTCGCCACCCTCTACGGCCTTCTCTAATCCTTCATCCAGTTTGAGCAGTTCTGAGCTTATTGAGACACGCGGCCTCTCAGAGACAATTAACTCCTCCACGGAGTTATAGACCGTGCCGTTCTCATCTCTAAATAGTGTAGTCTCATTTGACAGGTCTTTAATGATCGTGTATTGTTCCTTGATGATAGGGCTCGTATATACCTCGATATATTGGCCCACTAAGCTATTGTTTTCGATATTCGATGCCATGTCATCCATACTATCTGACGCCGATGAAGTTGGTGAAAAAAAGTCCAATAGCATAAGCATGATCAGAGAAAATATAGCTTTCTTGTTCATTTTTATCACATCCGTACGTAATAACTCGCGTTTTAACTATTGATGTATATATATCTATCTACTGATATATGTATTCATAGTGACCAATAATGGTTCCTATAAAGCTGAATTTCTGCTTATCTAGTAACCATTTTTCTGATTACAGTCCCGGACATAGCGTACTTAACTTATTTATTTAAAAAATTGTACGACCCATCTTTCTACAAAGCTAAGTCGCGATGCATAAGTCAAAGAACTTAAATACGTGGAATTAAATATAGTTGTAGAAATGAAAAATATTTAGCTAAGGCCTTAGCAAAAGATTTTTAAAGGAAAAATTTGAAGAGCAACCTCAATAGAGTTGCATACGCATGTTGATTCAAGTCTTTGCCGTTTCCACAGTTCGGTCTCTTTTTTGGGGGGGGGCCTAATTGATCGATGATTATGATTATGCTATCATCGGCTCAGGAATCTATGGCATGTACGCTGCCAAACTAATTGCAGAGGCCGGTCAAAAAGTTGTAATTTTAGAGTGTGAAGATCGCCCCTTTCAGAGGGCATCCTATATCAATCAGGCTAGAGTTCATTTCGGCTACCATTATCCTAGAAGCTATTCTACAGCTGTGAAGTCCTGTGGGTACTTTGAGCGATTCTGTGAAGATTTCGGCTTTGCCATCAATAGAAGCTTCAAGAAAATTTATGCCATTTCAAGCAGGTATTCATTGACCTCGGCCAGTCAATTTCAAAAATTCTGTTATCAGGCTAAGATACCATGCGAAGAAGTTGAGCCCGATAAATATTTTAATGAAAATGCAGTTGAAGCGGCCTTTGAAACCAGGGAGTATGCCTTTGATGCGCAGAGGATCAGTAATCATCTGGAGAGGCTTCTCAAAGATACACTGAATGTAGAATTCCGGTTCAATTCATTTATTGAACGCGCAGAGAAGTCGGACAAGTTATTTAAATTGAAATTAAATAATGGCTCTATATTAAAAGCTCATAACGTCTTGAACAGTACCTATGCCTCGATCAATCAAATCAATAAATTATTTGGCCAGGAGATGTTTCGTATAAAGTATGAGATTGCAGAGGTCATACTCTGCAATGTCAGCAGGAACATATCCGATGTGGGCATCACAGTTATGGATGGCCCATTCTTTTCGGTTATGCCTTTCGGCATTTCTGATACGCACACCCTTACATCGGTCACATTTACCCCTCATGTATCATGCTATGAGGATCTGCCTCGTTTTGGCTGCCAGGAATTTAATAGAAGCTGCACTACTGCCCATCTTCAGAACTGCAACACATGCCCGGCAAAACCTGCAACTGCGTTTCCTTATATGAATCAACTGGCGAGGAAATACCTCCGACCAGATATCAAAATTGATTATAAGTGTTCGCTATTTGCCATCAAACCCATACTGCGAGCCTCCGAGATCGACGATTCCAGGCCTACATTGATAAGATCCTTCTCCAAAGATCCGGGCTATGCAGCAGTTCTCTCTGGCAAAATAAATACCGTCTATGATATGGAGATGATTGTAGGATGAAAGAGAAAGCCTTCGTATCTGTTGTCCTTTATCTACAGAACGGTGCCTCGAAAATCCCTCAGTCCCTCCTGGCATTAGACGGCTTTATGGGGGATAAGTTCGATAACTATGAGATAATAGTGGTAAATGATTTCAGTTCGGATGGAAGTGATGAGCAGCTAAAGGCATCAGCCCAGAGTCTGAACAGGGATATAACTGTAGTGAATCTGGCCTGGAGGCACGGGCCGGAGAAGGGCGTGATGGCAGGAGTTGATCTGGCCATTGGCGATTATGTATTTGAAATCGAGATAGATAAGGTGAATTATCCTCTGGATTTGCTCTATGACCTATTCAAGGAGGCAGGCAAAGGCTTTGACATTGTCGCTGCATCTCCATCGAGCAATCAAAATATGGCAGATAAGCTATTCTTCAAGCTGTTTAATAGGATATCTTATTTGCCCTTTGATGTCCATAAAGAAACTGCAAGGATAATTTCCCGCAGAGCATTAAATTCTATTTTAGGAATGAACGAGCAGATAATATATAGAAAAATTCTCTACAAGTTTTCCGGTTTCCCCAGCAGGATATTGAATTATGAGCCTGTGACATCCGCCTCTGACATCCGAGGTTTAAGTCTTAGAGAAAAGATGCATCTGGCAATGGACATCTTTGTCTCTTTCTCTAATATTGGGACAGACATCTCTGCAGCCATGTCCTTTCTATTCCTTCTGATATCCTTATTATTGGGCCTCTATGCCCTGGCCATCTACACCATCCAGAGCGGCGTGGTTCCTGGCTGGACAACTCAGGTGCTGTTCATGTCATTTTGTTTCTCTGGTGTCTTTATGGTTCTAGGGCTGCAATCAAAATACATATCGATTATTCTCGTTGAAGCCAAAAGCAGACCAAATTACATCGTGCGTTCTGTAGAACGGCATAAAGGAAAGCAGGGGCGCAAATGATATGGATATAAAACGCTCGGAATGCAAGGACGAGCTGATTGCAGAGGAAGAGCGCATAGGCGGCATTGATCCATGTGCGATCACTTTGAGTGCCTCGCTGACTCTAAGCATAATAGTATTTATCTTGCAGTACTTGATAAATAACAATGCCCTTGAATTGACCAACTTCAAGGACAGGACCCTTGGGATTGCCGTCATCTCTGGTGTGGATACGGCGCTTCGGACGCAGTTGTATGTTGAGTTCATATTAGGCGCAATATTACTATTCTGCATATTATTTGTTTTATTTAATTACGTATCAAAAAAGTACCTTAAGTCGGTTTCGGTCCCATTTGAAAAACAGATGATATTCTATGCATCTATATTCGCCATAGCATCTACATTTTTGTATGTTAGCAGTAACTGGCAAGAGATTTTCTTAAACAATTTGCTGCTGCTATATTTTATTATAATATTGCTAATTTCATTTGTTTTAATCAAAGTCGCGGCTTACTATCGGGGATGGATGGGCGTATCCGATGCATTTTCCAGGGAGATTATTACTCTGAGCTTGATTTTTCCTTATATCGCCTATGTTGCTTGTCTGACTCTGTTCAATATGTCCCTCAGTTTTTTCAATGATGGTCATCATTATTTTATCTTATTTATTTTGTGGCTGACATTTATTGGAGGGTACTATCTCCTTAATCGTACCTGCATAGGATTTGAGGGTCATGATTTGCTGGTATCTAACTTAATTGTGCTATCATTTATTCCAGCTCTTTTAATTCCTATTTCCATACCGCTATCCAATGAATTGCAATACACTCTATCAGGCATGGTGCATATTGAGCCCAGATTGCTGTCCAGTATAATTGTTGCTCTGCTTCTGCTTTCAAGCCTGGTGCTGTTCGTGGTTCTCTTAAAGAAAGAGAGAACGAAGGTGCGATCGGCAAGAGTAATCGCGGAGCTTTATTTCCCGATAATCATAGCCACAGCGACTTTGTTCCGGTACTATCAACATCTTCTGGTTATTGGCCAATATGACATGTTTCATCAAGGAGAATTGCTCATTTCGAATCAGCAGCTATTCTCCTTTGGCAGCCTGCCGTATATTGGAATCTATCCAACACATGGCCTCTCTGAGATGTATTATCTAGTATTGTACTCACTGGCGAATGGGTATAATCCAGTGGAGCCGCTTTTATGGGCGTGGATTACTCCAGTTATCGTATCGGTGCTGGTCTATTTTATCTTGAAGAATATCATAGATCCAGCCTTCTCCTTGATGGCAATGCTGCTGGTCCCTATTCTTGATCTGGTCGGAGGATATTATTATTATGCTTTCTGTATGCTGATTGCTCTCGGTCTCATCTGGATGTTGAAGAGGCTGACGCTTTTCCGATCTTGCGTGTTCTGGATCACTATGATTTTCCTGCTATTTTGGAGATTGGATTTTGGCATTGCGGCCCTGGCAGGGATCATCTTTATTTTCTCTATAATTTACGCTAAGAATGTGTTTATAAAATCTCTCGATCGGATTGGGATCTATAATTTGAGTCTATCTTTTCTTATTATAACAATTTTGTCGCTCGCGATATTTGCGTTGTTAGCGACAGCAAATAGCGAATCAATTGGCCAGATCATACTGCAAAATATTCAATTTGCCGTGTATCAAAGCCAAGTTGCCTCCTATGTTGCTATTGCATCCAGCTATTCGAATCTGGCTATGCTTCAATACAGTCTTCTTCCGTGCATTTCAGTAATATATGTTATATATTTCATATTAATCGTATTCATGAGGCAGGAAGAGCCTTATGAAAGGCAAATCATATTGGTTTTCCTGGCAATATTCTCTCTGATTATGTCAATTAGATCAGTGCAGAGACACTCACTATTAGAGAGTTACAACTCGTATCTATTTGTCTTCTTATTGATCTGCATGCCGTTTTATTTTAATTTTAAAAGGAACCTATCACGAGTACTCTGTTTAGGGCTGCTCTTAGCATATTTATTAGCAATTCCATCATATACAATAATGTTCAATAATCAAGATGGGGATTTCTTTGATTACCACGATTGGCAGAACAAGGAAAAAAGGGTCCACGACAATAAATCACAGTATCAAGACATTGTGTCGTTTATTGACCACTCGTTAGAAAAGAACCAAACGTTCTTTGATTTTACAAATTCGCCAATGTTATATGTGTTGGCAGATAAAAAGCATATTCCATATATAATTCCCAACCTTTATCAGACATCAGATCTTATGCAAAATGTTACAATCGAGAAACTTGAGAATTATCACGACAAAGGTGATTTACCAGTAGTGATCTTTAAGCAAGGAAATTGGTGGGATTTTGTTGACGGCATACCTAACGAAGTTAGAAGCTATAGAATTGCAGAATACATATATCAGAATTACAGGCCGATAGGGACCGTCAATCAGTATCAGATATGGACAGAAAAGAATAGCAGCATAGTCGATGTCTTCCGCACGAACGAGATCATAAAGCCGATCAATTTTAAGCCAAAGGAGATGCGATCATGCGATATAAATAGGACCTCTGAAGATAAGCTAGAATTCCTATGCGGCAATTATGATCCACAATTATCCAATTTTTTGGATTTGGCAAGTCTAGGGCCTTTGAATAGGACTGCTTACTCAAACCTAATAATAAGATACAACTCATCATTGGCAGGAAGATTGCAGCTATTCTTTGGCTATAATGGATCTGAATTCGGAGAATACTCATGCGGAGTCAATCTGATAAACCGCAGCTGTAGCACAGGAAATTATTCTGAGGTATCTGTTCCCTTGACTTACGGAAAAATCGGATTGACAGATGTTCGATTTGATCCTCCGGATAGTTCGATCTTTGAGGTTCAAAGCGTTCAGCTCGATGAGCGAAATACACCGCTAAATAACATACCGCCGCAAGACCTTCAACAGGATTTTGATCTCAAAATTCTTCCATATATTTGGGGAAAATATGATGAGAGAAAGGCATCCTTATTAACAAAAATCCTGGAAAACATCAGGATGACAAAGACTAGAATTTCCAAAGATGAGGAATTGACTCTACCCATTGACCCTAATATGGATAAGTCTTCTGGAAATTATATTCATATTAAAATGAAGTCTGAAACGAACGGCAATGTTAGCCTTTCGTATGGGAAGGGTTTGAAATCAAGCATCAAATTCCGTGTCTTACCCACTAAGGAATATGAAGACTATCTGATTCGCATAAGCTCGCAGTTCCTTTGGATGAATGAGCCGATAGATAGCATATCGATCAAGCCGAATGAAGATGTAGAGATCGCACAGGTATTGATTAGAAAGGGCGATTGATTATAGTTAGAAACCAAACATTTATTCTGTTTAACGATATATCCCACATCCGGGGTCGTGTACTTGATTTACTGAAAAGGTATCTTGAATCCCATCAACTCCTTGATAGTCCATACATGATCAGTCATTCCTTCTGCCATTGCAGGTGTTCTTTGCATCCACTTTTTCCTTCCTTGATCAATCCTTTTCCGAAGTGACTTATGTGGCTTGACGAAGTTGTACCAAGCCTGGAAAAAGTCCAAAGCATGAGTATGCCTCCCCAAGATCTTGCTGCAATTCATACTCTTGCGCACAAATCGCGCCAATGAATTGCGAATTGTGAGATTCAACCGCTCAATATATGCCGTATTGATCTTTCCACCAGAATCGGTACCGAGTAAACTCATTACCTCTTTTGGATCACCATAAACAACACACTGTATTACCTCAACGATTCGTCCCTTCTCCCTTTTCTTGCATACCTTTGCATACTTCAGATTGGGATAAGGAACCAGTACTGGCTCAGGCTTTCTTCCGATTCCGCAGTAATGGGGAGTCTCAAGAAAACCATAAACATTGAGAAGCCCTTCCTCGAATGGATCCCAGTTATCTGAAGTAAATACAGGAATTGACGAATCAATTGCGCGACGTTTTTCAATATCGACAAAAAATTCGACACAATCATCGGCAGTTCTTTTTCCTTCATGATGGCTTAAAAAAAGTCGAGTGTCAGGTTTTATTGCAGTCAGGCTGTAGACATCACCGTATTCTTTCGAATCGCTGGCAGCGACGTTTTTCTCCTTTTTTTATATATGACCAGATCTCATCAACTTGCACGCGGTCCAAGCGAAGTTCTCTCAGAAAATAATCCGTAACTTCTTTGCAGTGCTCGCCGGCAAGATCGACCCACTTGCATATTGTGCTCTTATCATGGCCCGACATCCGTGCAGCTCCGCGAATGCTTCCTTTCTCTGGAATCATTGCCAGTGTTCGGCAGACCTCATCAATTGAAGTGTTAAGGCCAAAGAACGGCGTTCCGTGAGTCTCGCTGAAACAATGGCCGCATGTTCTGCATTTAAGGAGCGCCCGGTTATCCTTACCATATCTCTCCTTCAAAACTATGTTTCCTGCACCCTTTTTCCCGTAATCAGTACAATCTTTCTGCCAGCACCAAAAATTTGTCAAATCAAGACTTGACTCCATCGCTACCCCTTATCAATTATACAATGAGGTAGTATTAAAATATTTCAGTAAAAGAAGTACACAACCCCACATCCCGCAGGTGGCCTTAATTTTATCCCATATTTCGCACTAACGGTTTGAACGCTTCATAATTTACTATTCGTCCAAATGTCCCCTACATTAAAGTATCTTCGGATACGAATTCTAGCACTGGTGGGACAGATGGTACAAGTAGATGAGACTGATCTGGTTTACAAAGGCCCTTGGGTGAGAAGTGCTCAGCAAAGGTTATTCCAAACACTTGAAGCGGACTACAGCTTCCCGAAGGCTACTTGCCGATCCCTTGTGAATCTGATGTGGGATTTTCTCAATGAGACATTCGGTGAGAAGCTTCATGAAGGCCAGATAACTTTCTATGCCGCTTCTGCATCAGAACCTCCTGGAAAAAGGCTCTCGGAGATAAAATCGGTAGCGTGCCTTGTTTGCTGTAAAATTCGCAGTAGCCCTATATCCTGATTCTATTTACTCTTCCAAGGATAAATACCTATTACCAGTTATCCAATCCTCATGGATGTCCATCATGATGCAGACTGCAACTCTCAGGAGTGATTGATCATTAGAGTACGCTCCAGATTCACGACTTCTTCGCTTCAGCTCTTTGTTGATTCTTTCCAGACCGTTAGTAGTCCGGATCTTTCTCCAGTGCGATCTTGGAAATGATTTGTAATTCCAGAGATCGAACCGGAACCTATCGATTGTGTCTGCAGACTTTTTATAACCCATTCCATCAAGGATTACTGCTGTCTCCTGCATTTTGCGCTCATCTTCAAGAGCATCTTTCAGCAGGTACGCAACTTCTTTTTTATCCTTTTTCGATATGTTTTTGAGCACTGCACGCATAAAATGGACATTGCACATTTGCCAAGATGCACCAACGAATACCTTTTCAACCGCAGCCTGTATCCCTTTGTGACCATCGGATATCACTAATTTGACGCCGTCAAGTCCTCTGGCTTTCAAATCTTCAAAGCAGCTTTCCCAACAATACTCTTCTTCGCTATCAGCAACCGCCGCACTCAGAATCTCACGATAGCCGTCTTCGCGAATGCCGGTTACAACGAGTAATGCCTTGTTGATATACCTGCCATCTGTTCTGACCTTGAAATAGCTTGCATCCGCGAACAAATAAGGGATGGCTCCTTCAATGGGCCTGTTAAGGAACTCTTTAACCTGTTTATCAAGACGTTTGGTTATTCGTGAGACTTCCGAAGCAGAGATGCCATGCAATCCAAATTTCGAGAATATCTTCTCGACTTTTCTGGTTGATACACCCTCTAAATACGATTCCGCAACAGCGACTCTTACAGAATCCTCTACACGAGAATATCTCTAGAATACTTTTGACTTGAATGGGAACTCCCGGATTTCAGGTTTATCGAGAGTTATGTCACCGTGAATGGTCTTAAGTGATCGCGGTCTTGATCCGTTACGATGGCCTTTTCTCTTGCCGGTGCGCTCGTAAGGTCCTGCCTGAATTTGTTTTTGGGCTTCAAGTTGCATTACTTCATTGAGATAGCCAGCTATTAACTTCCTCATACCCTCTTTTGGATCGATAAGATAATCTTCTGCTAAGTCTACCATATTCATAGCTCTGTGTCCCTCCTTAGGTTTCGACAACTTTGGGGATACAGGGCTAATTATTAAATCTTGTGAAGAAATAATTTGCTGTTATCTCGTTCACAGCACGTCGGCTCTTGACGTGGGATTTAACCGAGATTTTACAGCAAAGCGGGCACACTACCGGATGGAGAAAGAATCACGACCGAGATCTCTAAGAAACAGCGCCAAATTCTGGATGCCCTTCATATGTGTGCCTAAAAAATGGGGAGGTCAGGTTAAAAGAGATTATCCATAAAATCTGGGAAAATTAGAAAGCGTTCAAACCGTTAGTGCGAAATATGGGCGCATGAATCAATGAAAAGCCTAAAAAAAGGGGTTTAGTTCATGAACTTAACATGTTATTAAAAATTTCTAAGTACTGTTTAGAAACAATATCCCAATTATAAACTTCGCGAATTTTTATTCTGTAGTTATTAACAAACTTGTTTTTAAATTTTTCGTCATAATTATTTATTATTTCGCAAACTTCTTTGCTATTATTAAAGTATAGCGCGTTCTTTTCCAAAACGCACTTATTAAAATAATTATTATGTGATGCAATATAACAACCACAACTCATTGCTTCCAACAAAGATGGGTTTGTACCGCCTACTGAATGCCCATGAAAATATATTTTTGAAAAATATCTAATATTATTTAAAATGTAATAATTATATATTCCACCTACAAATTTGATTAAAGGATATCTTTTATATTTTCTTAATAAATAATTGCCAAATTTTGTTTCATGATTTCCCACAACCAAAAAAGGTTCTTTTAATTTTAGCTGAATATATCCATCTAGAATCATTTCGATATTATTCTCGGGTTCAAGTCTTGCTATTAAAAGATAATAGGAATATGGCTCCAAATGATATTCGTCTAATACATTCTTATATGGGGTTACAAATATTTTTGCATCAGCACCATATGGTACATAAAAACTGGATTTATTGTATGTTATTTTCAAATAATCTTGTATACCCGGATTATCTGCGATCAATACATCGCTTTTTAGCACAGCCTGTTTTTCTAGGGTTTTTAAAAGTCGTCGAGTCAGTGTATTCCATTTGCTTCTCTTCCACTCTAATCCATCCATATTTGTGACTATTTTGAACTTTCTATTCCTTTTTAATGGGTAGAACACCGAAGCAGAATAGCCAAGTTCCAATACTATATCATAATCTTGATTCAAGGCGTCCTTCAAGCATAAATAATCGAAGATATTAGTTCCTATTACGCCAATTTTTTTTTCATTGGAATATATTTGCTTTATTCTGATACCATTCCATTCTCTTTCCGTATATGGATGGTCGTTGGGGTTATAAACAGTCACTTCATTGCCATTATTTTTCCACCTGATTGATAGATTCTCTGCACTTTGCTCAAATCCTCCATACCGATTTGGAATACCGCGTGTACCAAGAATCGCAATTTTCATTTCAGCAGCCTCGACAGATTAATTTTTAATTTTAAAAATAGTATTTTACAAAATGAAACCTTAAAGTATTTAGAAAAATTATAGTTTATTTTTATTATATTTATAATATTTTTCCCGTTAGCAATTTTTTTAATAAAATACCTTGCGTTATATTCGCTGGCCCCTATAATATTTTCACCATGTTGTTTGTATAAAATTGTTTGGATGCTTATATAGTCAACTATTCCATATCTCGAAATATTCACGCCTAACCAATGATCGTGTATCATTTTAGGTAATCTAAATGGAAGTACTACTTCTTTTGCTTTTCGGTTTAACATTATAGTACAACCGGTTATAACATTGCTCGCAAGCAGTGCCACCCAATCCTTTGATATCTCTGGATCTAATTTTTGATACTTCCAGAAAGATTCAGAAACAATGTCTAAATCATTTTTCACGACTTTCAAATCCGTAAAGACCAATATTGGTGTCTCTTTATTATGCATCTTTTCTAGTCTCTCCATCATTTCCAATGTTATTTCTATTTTATTCGGAAGCCATACATCATCTTGATCACAGAGCATTATATAATCTGCTTCGGTATGCATGAGTAATTCTATAAAGCATCTGCTGCTACCTAGATTTCCTAAGTTATCTCGAATTATCTTTATTTTTCCTTTGTGCATTTGCTCGTAATCTCGAATTATCTCTATCGTCTTATCAGTCGATCCGTCATCTCTTATAAGAATCGAAAATTGCGAATGGCTTTGAGTTAGTAGTGACTCTATCAAATGGTCCACATATTTTTCACCGTTGTATGTTGCCAGGAGGATGTCCATTTTCATTCTGGATCACATCTCCTTTTGCTATCTATGCAAAATAGACACATAGTATATACTGAAAAGTATATAATTGATGAATTAAGTGTGAATAGATTTGGATTTGTAAATGCTGAAAATAGGAATCCTATGTATAAAATGAATACCATAATTAAATTATTAGACGTTCTCTGATAAATAAGGATCTGTTTTATCAAAGGAAAAATTGGTAATAAGAGAAAGACTACTATACAGGCGGTCCCAACAATTCCAAATTGGTATAAGATTGCGACCCATTGCGTTTCATAAACAAACGGCAACCGTTCGTATCTAATATAATCCTTTATAAACGCAGCGTTTCCTGCACCTAAAAGTGGGGCATTGAAAAAATCTGTGAGTAAATATCTAGCCTGTTCAACTTTGACATCAATGGAACGTGAATCACCAGATCTGATTAAAATATTTTCAGAAATTCCTTTTATCTGCGACGGGGGATATAGTAAGGATAAAGCAAAAATTATAGATAATATTACGGTGGCCAATATCATTTTTTTGCTTATAAATAGTTTGAATATGTGGCTAAAATTCAATAGTATATATCCTGTTATCGCAATAAACGTTGAAATCCATATAAATCTTGTAAATGTTAGTATACTTGTACTCAGCATTAGTAATAGTGAGATTATGGTTGTTTTTTTATCAAATTTTAAGTTGAATGCGTTTCTATTCAAAATTAAAAAAATCGCAAAAGGAAATATGAGGTCATTGGATGTTGCAATCCGGGAAAAACCCTGACCTCGAAGGTCCATGACAAAACCTGTATTAATAGCGGTCAGGAACCCTAAATATGGCATAAAAATTAATATTAATTTTATTAAAGAATATGCGGACGCCCCTATCACAACAAATTTTAAAATCTCCTCTTTTTTTATATTATATGACCCCCAAACAAGGACAAACGTTGTTAAGATTACACCTTGGTAGCTTAGGAATGCACGTATTGATAGCTCCTCAATAATGTCTAGTTTGGTAACGGAATAGAATAAATAAACAATGTTAAATGATGTTATCAGGAGAAATACTATGAATTGATTTATCTTTAGTCCTCTTAGAAAACTAAAAATGAAAATACTAAAAATAACTATAAATTTAATTAGAGTGCCTAATGATGCAGGAAAAATTAAAAATACAATTAGCATTATCTTAAAAAGGGCATGAATAACCTTCTCGGTAGAGATCCGCTTCAAGGCGCTTCTCTGATCGGTTCTTGGCGCATTTCCTATTAGGGCAAAACGAGCTAATTGCATTCCCACCAGGCCCTCCCGACGATAACTTTGGGCAGTTTCTTGCCTCTATTCGAATTTTTCCTACTTTGTAGCTAACAGCACCAGTTCCGCACCTGCCTTACCTCGGCCGCTCAGCTCGTATTCTACAGCCTGAAACGCCAGTCCTTTCAGTCGGAGTAAAATACCCAATGTTTTGGGCAAGACGCCAGGAAGCATGCCAGGCATGCCATCTCTCTTGATGCAACAGTTAACAGCCCAGCTCGATCGACCTTCTTTTTTAGTTGTCCGAAGCTCCTGAATTATCAGCCCAGATCGCATTGCACATTCCTGCAACTTCTGTGTGGAGAAGAGAATCAAATGACGCGGAGGATCCCAGTGTAACCATGTATAACCAAACATGCGTGTTCCCAAGCTATCAATGTTTGGTATCACAACCACCAGCTTTCCACCGAGCTTTAGCGCACGACGACATTCCTTCAGCAATCCAATCGGACCACGCATATGCTCGATTACGTGGTTCTGAGTGATCGCGTCAAAGTAATCATCGGAAAACTTTGCTTCCTCTAATGTTCCGTGATGAACACCCAATCCTACTATATCATGGGCATTCCTAACAGCTTCTCCGTAAGGCTCAACGCCTACTACGTTCCAGCCAAGTTCCCTCATTTTGACTAAGAATGCCCCACTTCCGCGACCCACATCAAGAATACGTCCTTTCTCATTGGCAATAAGCCACTGCACG
The DNA here is from genome assembly GCA_963682135.1 of Methanothrix sp. Classification (GTDB taxonomy): domain Archaea; phylum Halobacteriota; class Methanosarcinia; order Methanotrichales; family Methanotrichaceae; genus Methanothrix. The sequence goes on along the minus strand of OY821645.1, from coordinate 1,801,862 downwards.
CAACCTCCAGCAATTTCCTTGATGGGACCAAGCCCGCTCAATACGAATCCTGCCAACCTATTTGAACCCATCATCTTATAACCATAGCTGGATTGCAGAATGCCTGCTTTCACGATTTTGCGAATGCTAGCCAGTACATTGTTAGGAGAATCAAGGATCTTATGGGTGTAGTATTGGGAATAAAGTCTTCCGATGTCGTCTGGGATCGGGCGCGGATTGAGCCAGACCAACTGACACTTGAGACATTGCATGAGTTCCCAATTGCCCGGCGCACTGAAAAGGCGGTCCCGCAGGTCCGTGTATAACTGCGTCCCTTCGCATCCACACAGCAAACAACATCGAGCTTCTCTCACACGAACGCCTTCATTCTCATTCATGATGTGCTCTCCAATGACTTCTTCAGCTTTATTACCTTAAGAACCACTCTTCGATCCGAATTATCCATAACGTAATTCCAGGCAAAAAGGGCAAAAGTGGCCAGAAGTCCGATAACTAGCAAGCATTGAACGAGCAGGGGAAGCGTATAGGCATAAGTCTTAAGTGCATATACGATGCCAGCAAGCATTACGAGCTCAAAAACCGCAAGTGTTATGCCGTTTTCTGCGAGAAGGCGAGGTGAGAATTGGCATACTTTGGAGGTGGCTGCAAACAGCAAGAGTGCATCCAACGCCACACGCACCGTCCAGGCCCCTGCAGCTCCTGCGATGCCAAATTCATTCACCAAAATCCAGGCTATACCGATATAAACGGGAAGCTCCAGCAGATGAAACTTAGCCGGAAGATCCGGGCGTCCTATGCCCTGAAGGAGCGCAAAAGGCGTTAGAGCAAGAGAATTGATCAGCACACCCAATACCAGCACCTGCATTGCCACTGTGCTTTTTGCTGCAAAATCAGTCCCCAACCATATTTGTAGGATCTCCTTGGCGAAGAGAACTACCAATATTACAATCGGTCCTGTGGCTAAGAGGACATATTTAATGGAACGAGCAAAGAATTTGCCCATTTTCTGCCTATCTTTTACGCCTTCCAAGGTGCTAAAAGCCGGAAATAACGTCATGGTCAGACTAAACGAGATGATCGAGAGGCGGGTAACCGCCTCATAAGGGGCTGTGTAATATGCTACCGCAGCGATTGTAAGAAGCGATCCGATCAGTAACCGGTCCAGGTAAACCAGAACGGGACTGACCACACTGCTTACCGTAACCCAACCACCATATGTAAAGAGACTATAGAAGCGGTTGAATGATACCGAATACTCACTTAGCTTAGGAACGACGCGATGGCTCATCACCATAAAGGCAACTAATGTTGCTAACCTTGCCAGCAAAATTAAGGCTACGATGCCAGGTAAGTTAAATCCTAGAAACAAGCCCACTAAAGGGAGAAGGTAAGTTAGAATGCTGGACGGGATCTTCACTACATTTATCAGATCAAACCTTTGTGTTGCCTCTATCACACCGCTGAATGAGCTGGATATCATAACTACAGGAATAGCAAATGCCAGCAGGTGGAAGGTATCCCTGGCTTCGCCCAGAAGCTGTGTTGGGATGTTCAGGACGCTTCCCACTAGAAAGTCCGTGCTCCCGAACAACGCAAGTGTACCAACAATACCCAGAATCGCCTGAAAGGTGACCGCGGTCCAGATGATCTGAGGTACTTGATCATCCTCGCCCTTGCCCAAGGCCTCAGCCACATATTTGGTCGTGGCCCTTCCCAGTCCCAGGTCGAAGATGGTAAAGTAGCCCATAACCACCCAGGTGAGGGTGAGCAGTCCGAAACGCTCCGTGCCCAGTCCCTTCACGATGAGAGGGATGGCGATCACTGCCACGAGCAGAGGCACCGCTTGGCCGATCAGGTTCAGAAGCGTGTTGCGAGCAATCTGGCTGCCGCTGACCCTGGTGTTCCCTCCCTCAATCTCGCTCGAGCCTTTCATCTTGCCTGACGTTCTCCCTCACCCTGTCCGCTTCCCGAGCCCCTCCCTCAGGAACGCCGCAAATATGCCTATCATCAGGCCGAGGATCCCTGCAACGGCCACAATCAGGGCCTTCTTAGGCCATATGGGTGCGAGGGGTTCGGTTGGCTTTTGCACGACATCCAGGTGCCTCGACAAAGTCAATTGCTTTTTAAGGTCTAAATCGCGATCAATTAGTGCCGAGCGCCTGGTCTCTTCTGCCTGTAAATAATCTAAAGTACGCGAGACGCGCACTTCGTTATCAATCGAAAATGTACCTGCGCTCTCACCTGATACCTCTACGACGCCTTTGAGCACGTCTCGAGTTTGATTTATATCCCCCTCAATTATATTCAGGTTTTCATCAGTGACTGCCAACTGGTCTGACAGGATCTTCATTTGTTTATTGTAGCTTACTTCGCTGCGGTTGGCGAAGAGGCGCACAATCCCGTCGATGACCTCAATCCCTTGCTGCTTGTCCTTTGTCTCAATAGAGATCATAAGGAGGCTATCCGTTCCTTTTACAGGTTCGATTTTGATGCTTTCCTTAAATCCACTGTAGTTGCCCGGAGTTATGCTGAGGTTGAGTTTTCCAATTAAATCTAAAAGAAATTCATCGCTCAGCATGATATCCGTTGCAGCTGCCTGGTCTGTATAGATAGGCTCACCAAAGTTGCCCAGGGCGACAATGCCGGAGACCTCATATGTAGGTGGCATGACGAAGCTTATCACGCCTGCCGCCAGGACAGCTACCACAAAGACGCCGATGATCAGGAGGCGCCTCTTCCAGAGAACACCGAATATATCACGCAGATCAATTTCATCATCCATTATACAGCCTCAGGCACGTTTTTTTATAAATATATATAACCACACAATCCTGCTATAGCCATCTCTATCCCGCACAAGAATAGCACCACGTCTCTCTCATACACCTTGCTCTTTAACTGCATCAACACCACTATTGCCAGATGCGTGAGGTGATATAATCCTTTATAAGGTTTCTCCAGGCTTGCGTCCTCGTTTACTTTGGCGAACGCTTCCTTGCGAAACCCGCCCGTTGCCTGAATGATGAAGTCGAAAGCATAGGGCAGGAAGAGCACAACTGCGATCTTCTCCATATCCCCTAATATGGCAACGCATGCGGCCAGCGCTCCCACGGAGTAGGTCATCGTATCGCCAGGAAATACCTTAGCAGGATACCAATTGAAATACAGGAATGCCATCAGCGCGCAGACCATGCATATGGCCAGCATCATAGCACTTTGTTTGGCGTTAATAAATGCAAAATAGCCAAGTGTGGATAGTATTATTACCCCCATTCCAGCTTCCAGACCATTATATCCTGCCACCATGTTGTACGCATTTGAAGCTCCTACTATTCCGATGGGGACTATCAAGAGTGGATACATGATGCCCCAATCCACAACACCTATGATCGGCAGGTTCATGGTGGAATGTCCTGCGTTAATTACCATCATCGGCATGGCGGCAAAGAGAGTGAAGATCGGTTTCTGCCACTGTCGCAGCCCCTTCTTCCAGCCCAACAGATCGTCCATCATGCCGATTATGCACATGCTGAGTATGGTAGCGAGCACGGCCAGAATCGCCACATAATCCTGCATGTGCAGATAAAATGTCATCAGGCCGATGTAGATGAGTATGCCCAGAACGAATCCAAAGACAACGCAAATTCCTCCCATCTCGGCCACCTTGGGCATGCCGGGCTTGTTCATGTCGAAGCCGAGGAGGCCGATCTCCGGTGCTTTGCGAATCCACTTCCTGGCAACTACCCAGGTGGCCAGGAAACTAACGAGCACGCAGAGAGTGATCACAATCTCCATAATATCAAGCCGTCGATTGGTGTTACAGTATATTAAGCTTGCCTATCTGCAAAAGATGACGGCATGAGCGACAATTGCTTTGATTGCTGATTTAGCAGTCTATCTTCTCTGCAATTCTCTCTTTCGCCGAACGGGGTACTCCTTTGGTTGATGCCATCCTTCAAAACTATGATATATTTCCTGAGATTTCCTATGTGATGATGGATGCAATACAGGTGGTTTTACTGGGGATGCTCCAGGGGATAACAGAATGGATACCGATAAGCAGCGAAGGCCAGACAATGCTTGTCATGATGAAGTGGCTGGGCATCACCCCTGCAGAGGCCCTTTCTTACTCCATTCTGCTCCACATCGGCACCATGTCTGCAGTCCTGGTCAAGTTCAGAGGCGAGTTCTTGGATGTGCTAAAGAACATACACTCCCGCATGACCAGAATCCTGGTTGTCTGCACGATCTTTACAGGCATAACCGGAATGCCGCTTTACTTCCTTTTCAAAGAGAGTTTCAACGGGGGTAAAGAAGCCACACTGTTGATTGGAGGCCTGCTAATTATTACCGGGCTGCTTCTCAGGTTCAAAGGGTCCGGATCCAGGAGCATCGAGGATATGAAAACCACCGATATGATTCTACTGGGACTGGCCCAGGGTTTCTCCATTTTGCCGGGTGTATCTCGATCCGGGACAACGCTCACTGTGCTTCTCATAAGGAACATCCGGCAGGATATGGCTCTGGTCATCTCCTTCATGATAAGCGTGCCTGCCGTCCTGGGCGCGTTAGTCCTGGATCATTCCGTTACCGCTGTGCCCCCCGGGTCTGTTGCTCTGGCGATTTTGGCGTCCTTTGTCACAGGATACCTTTGCATGGATCTTTTGATCAGATTCGCGGAAAAGGTTAACTTCTCAAGGTTCTGTATTGCTATGGGGCTGGTGACTCTCTTGTTAGCGTCCTTATTCTGAGAGGAAGCCCAACTGCAACGCTGTGCATGATACCTGTAAAATAATAAAATAACCATCATTTCGGATCTCGGAAATTTCGGTCGATTGGGCTGAGAATCTGTATAGTCCCGAATGTTTGGACTTTATATACTCCGGTCCGCAAATTAAATTCTTTATCAACCATTTAATTCAGTCTCCATCCGATTCAGGAACATTCCCAATTTGCATCCTTCTGGCAATCTTGACCAGAATGCGATATCTGGCGTCTGTAGATACCATTTTGTATCAAGGGACTCATGAAATCTAACTGTATTATACCAATTCATGAAATTGTCAAAATTCTCGAATCTAAACCTGTTACGTTCATAAGTGTCGTTCCATTTTTCCAGTTTTCCATTGGTCTGAGGATGCTTAACGCGAGCCTTGATATGCTTGATTTTATTCGCCTCAAGAAAATCTTCAAATCTGCTATCAGCATCGCCGTTCTTGTCTCGCTTGTTTGCATAGAATTGTGTCCCTCTGTCGGTCAGCACCTGCTCAATACTTGTCAGCCAGCCAAATCTGCCCATGGCTTCTTTGAGGAGTAGCAAAGCGTTATCTGTTGTTTCGGCATCGAACTCCCCGCCCGCGAGAATGCGCCGCGAACTATCATCAAGGACCAAGCAGATGAACACCTTTTTTCCATCGTGAATGCTTGTATGCCAATCCAGATGCACCATGGACAGGCTGTGCTTGCGTTCGAACCTAATCCAGGGTTTTCTGCGCTTCGATTTGTTGCGGTTCACATTGGCCAAGCCATGAGATAGCAGTTCCTTATGAATAGCATTGTGAGGGATATGCGTTCCATGTGTGAACTCGATGATCTTTTCCAGTCGTCTTGCGCCTAAATTTTGCTCTTTGTGGACTTCAAGTATCAGCTTAACTGACTCTTCATCCAGGGTCATTCTCTTTCGCCCAAATTTCTTAATGTTTAGGGGCATCTTGGTTTTCGTCCAGTGCATCCAGACACGTTTCACAGAGGACGGACTTAACTTCATATCCTCCGCGATTCTTTTGGTGCTCTCGCCTCTCTTTTTGGCCCGAATGATATATCTGATCTTCCTATCTGTTAGCTTTACAACTTTATTCTTCTTTCCCATGCCCCTTTGATGGGTATATAAAGTCAAAGGTTTCGGGACTACACAATTGGGCTGAGAATCCGATACTCTTATTAATATCTGCTTTCACACATATCTTTGTGTCCATAAGCGCGTATCAAAGGAGCAGATGCGAGGTAGACAGTGGAGCCAAAGCCGATGGAACTCGATCGTCTCAGATCTAGAACAATTGATCATCTTGGCTCTCTGATGGCCGCAAGGCAGAATTTACTGTTACTTCTTGCTTTCCTCGTCATTGTTCTAATTAAGTCATTTGTATCTCTGAAGTTTCAGTCTCCATGGCTCTTTCAGGATGAGATGGTTTATGCCAAAATGGCTGAAAGTTCATTGAGCTCCGACTTCATTGGAGCTCCAATATTATATCCGTTTTCGTTATCTTTCGCTTACCTTTTTTCAACTGATAAAACCGTGATTTATCATATCATGTTGTTAATTACTATTATTATAAACACTTCTATAATGTTTCCGTCTTACTTCATTATGAGGCGGTATTGCTCCAAGGATTACGCCATAGTTGGCTGCATTGCCATTGCAGTATTGCCATGCCTGATTCTTTACAACTTCTCTCTGATGTGCGAAAATCTGTTACTGCCCCTGTTCATCTTTAGCATCTGGTTTGTGCATGAAGCCTACCGGACCAAAACCAGATTTTGGATCTCTGCGGCCGTGTTATCTGTAATACTGTTATTTTTCACCAAGCATAGCGGCATCGCCATGCTATTCGGTTTGGCGGCATCAGTCATTTTTGAGTTGGAATATGATAAGATAGGCCCCGCATTTAAAAAATTAATTTTATCTAAATATCGATTGTTTTTAGCTTTCTTATTCGTCATTGTATCTTTAATATCATATATAACTGTTAGCAGTAATCCAACAATTTGGGGTTATATCGGGCGAGTGCAGTATATGTTTGAGGTTTATTCAAATGATCTCACCAATATAATTTTTAACATTAGCTCTTTGAATGAGTTCCTCATCCTTCTCTTGCATGAGCTGGAGTATTTGATGATCTCCTCCTATTTTGTTGTATTCCTCGGTGCTGCAATACTTCTAGCTTTTGTGTTGAATATCACGAGGGGCTTTTCCCTGAATGTCATCGATTATGAGAATTCGACAGATATGAGAGATGACAGAGCCCTGAGATTCTCGCTTATTTATTTCCTATTCTCTGGCATAGCTATGGTTATTGCTGTAGTCGTCTTCATGTACCAGATGATAAGAGACCTGCCCGATGGCTATTCCCTTCTTCTTTTATGCAATCGAGACGATTTTCTGATCATGGGACGGTACATAGATCCTCTGGTTCCTGCCATATTTTTGTTTGGTCTCATCGGTTTGAATCGGATAAGCGGGCAAAAGAAAGAGAGCCGATTCAAGGTCATTTCCGCGTTCGTAATGATGTATCTGGCCACTTGCTTCCTATTTGCCTTAACCTTTCCTTATGAGACCGGGAAAGATGTCCTGCCGATATTATATCTCAGGCATCTGGCGTCTCTGATGCCCACCTGGGCCATAGTTCCGGTTATAATGCCCATCTTCTTAGCAGGATTATATTTATCACTCTATAATCGGAAACACCGATTTATCCTATTATTTATTACTATCTTAGTCTCTCTAATCATATCTGCATATATTATTCCCAGCGAGCTAGCCGCTTCGAAGGAATTCCATGATCAGAATCAGATAGGATCGTATCTGGAGAAGCTCTCGAATGATAGCTCTTTAATACTCATGGATCTGGAAGACGACACGAGAGACCGGGTTATGCTGCCGTTTACTAAATTCTGGGCGAAAGGAAATGTGGTTACCTATTCCACCGCTGAAGATCCTTCCGGCGTCTATACAGATTATGCGAGGAACGTCAGCTACATAATATCTTCGAAGATATTGCCTTACCAGTCTCTGGCCTTCTCGATGAGGGGTTATCAGTTATACAAGCCGACGATAATCAAGGACAACCGATCCCCCTACGGCTTTGATAGGACCGAAGGCTGGCATCAGATGGAGCTGTGGAACGGCGTGCCTGCTAGCTGGATGAAGGGCAATGCGACTCTAACCATATATTCGGATCGGGAAATGCAGGCGATTCTAAGCTTGCGCGTGCAGAGCTTCAATACAAAGAGAACCCTTCAGGCATTCAGCCAGGACAAACTCATTGCTAAGGAAATTGTGCCCACCAGCTCCATCGCTGTGCAAATGCCCATTGATCTCAAGCGCGGAACAAACCAGGTACGCTTTGATGTGCCAGAAGGCTGCAACAGGCCTTCCGACATTCCTAAGCTTAACAACATCGACGGCCGGTGTCTCAGCGTGGGCATTACCAATCTATTGATACGCGAAAGAGGAGATAATTCGAGTTTGCAGGAAAGCAATGTCGGTTCAGACAAAGATCAATCATCTATTGAATTTATCTCCGGCTGGCATGATTCAGAGAACTGGAACGGAACGCTGACTCGCTGGATGGATGACGATGCGACCATCATCGCATATTCTGAGGAAAACCGCAGCGCCAATTTGAGCTTGCGGGCCCAAAGTTTTGCCCGGCCCAGATCTCTGGGGCTATCCTCGGAAGCTATTCCTGAAGTCAGGCTCAACGTTACCACGGAATTTGCTGATCTCACCCAACCGATCCGCCTGACAAGGGGCGAAAATCTAATAAGATTCCGCGTGCCGGAAGGCTGCGAGAAGCCTTGTGATATGCCGGAGCTTAACAGTAGCGATTGCAGATGCCTGAGCGTCGCCGTCCAAGACCTAATTATAATGCCATAGATAAAATACGATAATGGGCAATGGCGCTTGCATCAGACAAAGGCCCCTTTCGGGAAGCCAAAGATAAAAGCTCCCTTGTCGTACATCCGATCATAGAGATCTTCAGGATAGCTCAAGTTTGCCGTGGGATAAACCTGAATATATTCCGCAAAGGGCGGCTTATATCCTGGTCTTGAAACCGACACGCTCGATATGTAGACTAAATGACGAGGGTATCCGGGTTTGCTGCCATTATAGTCCAGGTACCAAGTGCCGTTTCGGAAGACGCCGATCTCATCCTTGCCGTCTCCGTTCCAATCTCCTACTGCAGGCTGATCGCCGCTCATTCCAAAGCGGCTTGACATGTCCCCCAAGTCCCCGACTCTATTGCCATTATAGTCCAGGTACCAAGTGCCGTTTCGGATGACGCCGATCTCATCCTTGCCGTCCCCGTTCCAATCTCCTACTGCAGGCTGATCGCCGCTTATTCCGAAGCAGGTTGACATGTCACCCGCGTCCGAGGCGCAGTTGCCATTATAGTCCAGGTACCAAGTGTCGTTTCGTAGAACTCCTATCTCACCCTTGCCATCTCCGTTCCAATCTCCTACTGCAGGTTGATCGCCGCTTATTCCGAAGTAGGTTGACATGTCACCCGCGTCCGAGGCGCAGTTGCCATTATAGTCCAGGTACCAAGTGCCGTTTCGGAAGACGCCGATCTCACCCTTGCCATCTCCGTTCCAATCTCCTACTGCAGGCTGATCGCCGCTTATTCCAAAGCTGCTCGATACGTCGCCCGACTCATCCCAGACTATGTTGCCGTTATAGTCTAAGTACCAATTGCCATTTCGTAGAACTCCTATCTCATCCATTCCGTCCCCGTTCCAATCACCTACCGCGGGCTTGTCGCCACTTATTCCAAAGCTGCTCGACACGTCATCCAACAGAGAGCTGCCTGAATCTGCTCTAATTAGCGGAAATGAGTTCCAATCGAATGACGCGGCTGCCGCATATGCCATGCGCGGTTGAGTGACCTTGATTCCTGTGAGCGGGTAGATCCAGGCTCCTGTCTCATCAAGGTTAATGCATACGGCATCGCTATAGTTTTGATCCTTCAACCACTGGATCGCTTTATAATCTTCTTGGGGGATAGCCCAGGAGCCGGCATAGCTGTAGAAAACGGCGCCCATTGCTAAAGTACCTGATAAGAGGAGGATAATCAGGAATCCTGATCTGACCTTTGCTTCGCAATCTTCCATCCTCGATATGGCAGAGGCTGCGAGAAGGCTCAACGGCAGATACATGCCAAGGAGCACTCTATCAGCTGAAGCCACAAACGTCAGCGGCCCCATATCCGCCAGGAGCACCATAATGATCATAGCAATTGCCCAGGATATTGCCAGGCGATCGAGCCGGTTGCGCCGGGTCAAAGCAATGGCCGCCCCGAAGAGGGACAGAAATGCCGGATACCAGCGGGCTGCATAGTCGCTGGCAAGAGTCTGATTGGTGAATATTGATAAGATGAACTCCGGTCTGTGGGCCTGGAATACCAGGCAGGCCGCCGCAATAATTGCGACAAAGGCTGTCGCGATATACGGAATATCGCGCTTGTTGCGGGTCGCTGCCAGCCAGACCAACAATACGCCGCCAGTGATGACCAGCAATCGCGCATGAGTGAATAGAACTCCCAGAAGCAAGATCGGCAGAAGCCTCTTATCCACCAGTACTGATAGAACGGCTGCCACCAGGATCATCTCCGCCGCAATCGTGGGATAGCCCGCCCAGATAAGATTGCTGTAATGAGCCGGGAACACAAAGCAGGCCAGGACAAAGGCGTAGATTGCTATTGCTTCATCTCTTCTGTACAGCTCCCTAACTATCGAATAGAGCAGCATAGGGGTTACAGCCGTTATCAGAATAGGAATGGTCCGCACTACATCCAGAATGGGAAAAGCTCTCGCCCAGAGATAGGCATAAAAGTGGAATCCTTTGGGGTAATACTCCCAGTAGCTTCCCAGGGGCGGGATGCTTACTGGAACTGACTGTCCATCAAGTAGCATGCGTATTATCTCGGCATGAGCTAGGGCGTCCCCCCCCATCCAAATTATGATACGATCGAAGAAGAATAGCAGAATAAGTATATACAAAGATCCTATTGCAAGGACGATCCAATCGCTGCGATCCAGTGAATTGCGCCAGGTGCTCATGATTATTTTTCTATCATGCAGACATGCCAGTGATCCTGCCAGGACGACTGCCAACTGAAATATAAGTGGCTCAGTGTCGATCATGGCCGCTGCTACACCACCAAGCGAGATTGCGGCAAATCCAAGAACATAGGCGAGGGCCATCTTGGTAAGCCACCTTGCTTTGGGAGCTATACGAAAGATGATCGCAGTCGCGCAGGCCGTGGTTATGCCCAAGACAACCAAAGTGATAAGTAATTCTCGGATCGTACACATCACCATGAGATATTCGCGGTCACATCATCTTTAAGTTATGATAAGTTATGAGGCATTCTTGAACTTATTGCCAGAAGAATACTGGACAGTCCACCCAAAGGATTGATTATATCGATAATTGCTATTCTGATAATGCAAGCGATAATACAGGAGCGCTAAATCCTGAGAATATTGAATAAGGGCATAATCCGATTGGTTATCGGCTTAGTAATAATTGCTTTTCTAATAAGCAAAATCGACCCGCTTGCAGCCTATGATGTGTTCATCTCTGCCAATCCTGTCTATATTGCTTTGGCCCTTCTGGTTTATCCCATAACTTTGCTTATCTTATCCATCCGTTGGCGTAGAATACTATTACAACTAAGAGCCGACCTGCCGTTGGCTGTCGCCTACCAGGCCTTCGTAGCCGGAGTTCTCCTCTCGGATTTTATGCCTGCAAAGCTTGGAGATCTATCCCGGCCGCTTTTAGTTAGGGATTGGATAGATATTGGCCGAGGTGCTGCCTCAGTGGCAATCGATAAATGCGCAGATCTTATCACCGTTTTTATTCTCGGTTTCTTGGGCTTTTTTCTGCTCTACCAATCAGCGGGCAGGCATCTTATGGCTGCAATGGCATTTCTACTATTTATAGGGATATTACTATTTATTTTTTGGCTCAATCGGGCATTTATGCAACGTGTGATTAATCGAATGGGACTGTTGCGCCTTGAAGAATTCGCGAACACAATGATTATCGCGTTGCACTCTGTCGATGATGTATCTGGACTAATGATTAAATCAATTATTATAACCATTATTGCCTGGTTTACTCAAGCTTTGAGAACTTCTCTGATAGCAAAAGCATTCGGATTTGATGTGCCGATTTACGTGCTTTTCTTCTTGCAGCCTCTATTAAGCGCCCTTTCGCTTGTCCCAATAACTGTCTCCGGACTGGGACTTATTGAAGGCGGCATGACTGTCATGCTGGCCGCGCAGAATGTCCCCCCGACAATCGGTATGACCATCGCCCTGGCAGATCGCATATTGACTGTATCCATTCATATCTTATTAGGCTTTAGGTATGCATTTAAACTAAAATGATGCATGTTATGGCTAGGTAGCGATTAGCTATCAATCAGTGCGAATTACCATTGGTGACGCAATGATTGATAAGGGGCATGGAGGACTAATGCCCTGGGGCCCAAAAATGTCGCATCCGCTGCATGTGATATCGGCGCTAAGCGGGTCTACGTCTCCGCCGATTACGTTTTCGACGGTAAGCATGGCAGGTATAGAGAGGAATATCCAACCTCGCCCATCAATTACTACGAGGAGAGTAAGCCCGCAGGCGAGCGATTCGTTCAGGGAACCCTGACGGACTATGTGATTGCCAGAACATCCGTCCTCTACGGCTGGAATCCGTCCAGGCTAAATTTCGTCACATGGGCTGTGGATAAAATGAAGAAAGCAAACAAGATAAACATCGTAAATGACCAATACACATCTCCAACCCTCTCCTCAAATCTGGCGGAAACGATCTTGCGCAGAAGGTACCAGACGGGCGTGTTTGCTTTCTTCATCTTTTCCAGGAATATAGATGTATCGAATCGAAATCTGCCGCACGTCTCCGGCCAGCATCCTTATACTTCCGCAGGTCTTTGGAGATCAATCCCTTGCACTTTTCGTACAGTATTCCTGGGAAAAGTCGCTTGCTGCGAATAAAAGCGAGGCGGAGATCTGCTTGCAGGGCGCGGGCCGGCATCAGTGCCACCCTTTCGCCCCCACCGATTGCTCCAATGTAGTCCAGGAAGATGGCTACTTTTAATAGGACCCCTTGCGCTCCTTCTCAGCCAGGTAGTGATCAAGCTGATCTCTGATGATGTCTCTCACAGTATGCTCTTTCTGAAAGCCCAGTGCTTCTATCTTCTTCGTGTCAGAAAGCAGTATGGGAACTTCTGCCGGTCGGAACCTCTCTGGGTTGAAGATGATTTGTATCTCTCTATCTCCAGATCGCGCCTTCACTCCTTTGTCCTCGATCGTGAACTCCAGCTCTCCTCGCAGCATCATGCCGTCAACCTTCGTCTTCTCGAAATCAAGGCCGAAGATCGGTGAATTGTCCGGCTCGTTAGGCTCTGCAACAACCTTCTCTCCCTTGATGGTCTCAATCCTGCTGACAGGATAGCCTGCTTCCTCAAGGCTCATGAGAAGATAGCTCATCACGGAGTTGGTCCTCATGGAGCCCTGGTTGTACACATCTCCGTACTTGCCTTTTTTTGCCAGGAGAAGATAGCCGTTTATGACATCGTCAACATGGCTCCAGTCGCGAAAAGCGTTGACGTTTCCAATGGTTATGGTTTCCTGCTCTCCGAACTTCAGTTTCATAGCTTGGGCAGTGGCAACAGATGTTACGAACATGTTGCCTCTGCCTGCTCCCTCATGGTTAAATGCTCTGGAGATAACTGTCTTAACGCCATAAGAGTACCAGTAATTCCTCATCAGAAAATCGCCGTAAACTTTGCTTACGGCATATGGTGACATGGGCCGGAGCGGATTTGTCTCAGCGGTGGGCACTTCGGGTATATGTTCTGGTGCAGGAAATATTGTACCATATTTCTCCAAGGCCTTTTTGTGTTGCTCTTCAGAAGAGAGCACCAAGCCGTACTCCTCGCTGCTCCCTGCGAATACTACTATTGGATCGGCATCTTTGATTCTCACTGCTTCCAGGAGATTCGAGGTCCCCCAACAATTACTGAGCATGGTCTCATTTGGATCGACGAAAGATCGAGGCACAAATGATTGGGCTGCGAGATGGAATATAATATCGGGATTGCTGGCAGTGATGGCGCTTCCTATGCTCGATATGCTTTCCAGGTCGCCTTCTACCAGGCGAACTTCTTTTCCCAGACCCAGACGCAACATGTTATGCGGCACTTTGCCATCCGCCCGGCGGCGTAGCAGGCCAAAGACATTTGCGCCTTCCTCTACCAGCCGTTTAGCCATTCGTGACCCGACGAATCCGCTGATTCCTGTAATCAAAATATTTTTGTCTTTCATATCCAAGGATATCGCCGCCTTATTTTGCATAGAATTTAAGAAGCTCTTTTACCCCTTCTTCCAGATTGTATCTTGCCTTAAACCCGAGAACTTTCTCCATCTTCGTTGTGTCTGAAAGGGTATGCGCAACATAATTCTTTATGGGATTCTCCACAAATTTTGGCTTCAAGGTCAATTGCATATTCTTGTTTAAAATCTCTACGGTTTGATTGAATGTGTAAGCCTTTCCCGTCCCTACATTCAAAATTCCGTGATAGTCAGACTTCATGGCCAGTTGCAGGGCACGTATCAGGTCCTTTACGTAGGTGAAATCCCTTGTCTGCAAGCCATCTCCGAAGATCAGGGGTGCTTTTCCATCCTGCATTTCCCAGAGGAACTGAGTGACCATGTTTGCATATTGCTTCTTGGCCGTTTCTTTCGGCCCATAAACGGAGAAGAACCTCATGCCCACAGAGTCAACATTGTAGAGCTGCCTGTAAAGCTCTGCCATCCTCTCCATGGCCAGCCTGGCTTCCGTGTAGTAGTCTGCGACCAGAATGGTCATGTCTTCTCGATGGGGTGGCAAGAGGCCGTTGTAAAGTGATGATGAAGATGCATAAACCACCCGCGCACCAGTTCTTCTGGCCAGCTCGAATACAGCCGTAAAGCCATTTAGCGCTTCTCCTACCAGGTACGGATTCTTTTTGTACATGGGCGATGAGGATGGAATGCCCAGATGGTAGATCTTCTCCGGATGAAGATCCATATTGGGTAGGTCGTTGCAGCTTGCCTGGATAAGCTTTAGTCCATCTTGCAGGCCGTCCAGATTGCTAAGGCTTCCTGTGTGCATATTGTCCAGGACCACAATCTCTTCGCCAGCTTTCAGGAGTTCCTCAACAAGATTGGATCCGATAAATCCTGCGCCGCCTGTAATCAGTGTGCTCATAATTATCTGTCCCTCAAAATTCGCGATCTTCTATATCAGTCTATCGAAACGCATAAGCCTTCTCCGCCCGGTCGCAAGCCCTCTCCCAATCATACTTCTTGGCCTCTTCTATGCACCGCCCTCGCATTTTTTCCTTCTTTGGCAGCATGCGGCAAATTTCCTCGGCGAGAGCCTGCTTTGTTGGCTGGCAGACCGCACCCGTCTCCCCAGTGATTAGATCCATCACGGCATTCATTTTGTGCTCAATGGTGACCACAGGAAGCCCGCAGGCATTCGCCTCCAGAGCCGCCATGCCGAAGCCCTCTCTGCTGGAGGGGGCTGCGAATATGCGGGAGGATTTCATAAGAGCTAAAGCCTCATTGTAATTCTCCAGAAATCCGCCAAAATCAACATTTTTTTCCAGTTCTTTTTCATGGACCAGCGATTTTAGCTTTTCCATCTCTGGCCCATCGCCCACTATCAGGGCCTTCACATCAGGAATATCAGCTTTAACTATCTCCAATGCCCTGATGAGTAGATCCACGTTCTTATGCTCGACCAGCCTTCCCACGTAGATGACATCTGACTTTTTAGCCGACGGATGAACTCTATTTATTCCCTGCCAATCGATGCCGTTGGGCACCACCACAACCTTTCTGGCCCCCAGGCTCAATAGTTCCCTTTGCGTTCTCGCCGATACCGCAATATTCTTTTCCGTCAGCCGGGCAGCAGCCCACTCGACAGCTTGGCCGGCCCTGCCCTTCTCTCCCAGGTACCTGCGCCAGTAATCGCCCCATACCTCATGCCAGGTGATGAAGAGCTTTTGACCTCTAAGGCTGGTGATCAACTTTGCCGGAAAGCAGGATAGATAAGGGAAATTCTGGCAGTCCATCAAATCGCAGTCGACACGAAGGGAGAGTAGCTTGCCCGCGAAAAAGGCTGCCTGGGAGATCGATCTCTTGCCGTTACTGTAAAGGGGCATGGGCGGGCAGATGCCATGCAAGTGTACGTTGTCTTTGAGGATCTCATCTTCTCCCGTCCACCATTTCATGCCGTAGCAATGCACCTCATGCCCTCGCTTCGCCAGACGACGGGAGAGTTCATAGATCCTTTTTTCCGCCCCCCCTTTCACCCAGGGGTAGACGGCGTCGTAAACATAGGCGATCTTCATCAAGGGTCGAATCCTGCCAAATGCTATTTCCTAGTAGCAGGCTTATCAATATAGCGGAGACTTATGGTCAGAATTTCCTGCTTGAAACTTTGGCGATCTCTTGCTTCTTGGTCTATTCACACAGGCAGGAGAAACGAACAGAGCATCCTGAACAAGGGTAGCGAGCTTGGGGCCAATTCCCTGGCAATCGTCTAGGTATCTGTCCGGCTTTTTTGGAACCAATGAAACATCGAATTCTTCCAGGATACTATTGGCTCTCGCTGGACCCAGGCCTTTTCCGCATAGAATGGACAGCCCTACCGCTTGCCTTTCATTGACCGCCGGTTTCGGTCGAAAGACGGTCAGATCGCCGCCCTGCAGGATCTTTTGTACGCTTTGAAGCATTCGCTTCCAAGGATCGATCTTGAGCCTCCATATCCGAATATTCATGCCAATGCAGTTGGCCTCAAAGTCTTCTACCATAGAAATATACTCGGTTATCTTATCCTCAGCTTCTTGGCCTTTGATACCCCTATTAATAACGATATTCGTAATGGCCTGAATAATATCAGCATCATCGCCAAGCACCACGATGATAAGGGTATCTTGTAGCTCCCGGCCGGCGAGTACTTGCTGGTAAAGGTGGCCGCTCTGATTGACAATTGAGGCTACGTAGTCGCTCTGGGGTTCACCTGCCCCGGTGAAGTCCTTAAGCTCTATATTGATGGTCTTTCCTTCCCACTGGAAGCATAGATCAAAGGGACACTTTTTAGCTGCATTCAGGAAGAAATGATCATCTTTGAGGATAGCAGCCTTGATCTTTTTTGCTCTGGCTCGATGGGATTCATTGGTATCCAGTGAGACGCTTATGGGTGAAATTTTCTCCATGCTTGCCGCCTACAATAGCTATTTGTTAAGAATTGGCTGCCTTTGTATATATAGCAATGTAGCGCGGGACGAATGTATTCTTGTGTAATAAAGAGCATAATCTCAGGTCTGTGTTCCAGTAACCTATCGTCGGTTGCTTAGCTGGCGGGCAGGGTTGGACAGCGTTGATTTTTAAAGGATAGCAGTTTAGCCAGAGCAAGTGATATTGACTTGCACTTCTTACAAGAGATCTAAAAGCTCTTCTCGGGTCATGTCTGCCTGTTTCATGATTTCGATAAGAAGTCCCTTACCGACCTCTTTTTTATGGAATGGGATTGTAACCGTGATATCTAGATCAGGATGACAATACGCATGATGGCTTCCCCTGACTCTATCCAGTATAAAACCTCTCTTTTCAAGAACTCTGGCCAACTTCTCTGGTGACAGGGCTGGCAACTTAGGCATTTGCTTCAACCGTTACAGTTGCCTCAATTCGATCTTCCTCAATGGGAATCTCTTTGCCTCGGGCGGCAAGGCTTTCTATGTATACCTCAATGGCTTCCTTTGCCATCTCCATAGCTTCCTCGATGCTATCGCCGAAGGTCAAACATCCGGGAAGTGACGGGACGATAACCGTGTACGTTCCATCTGTCTCCGGTCTGATTTGAATTTTATAACGAAGCGTTCTCATCTAGATAGTACATGCTTTTTGCGGTATTTAATCCTACGCTGTAACCTCTCACTTGAGGATAATAGCTGATCTCTGGAAATCCGACCATGCCTGGTTGCTGGCCTGCTGCTTGAACTCTCGGCGATACTATTCGAACTGAGATACATGCGATAGATATATGATATCCAGGATGTCTTTAGAAAATCAATCTTGAATGTTCATCATATGTTTGTTTTATGCAATTCATTACAGATTTCCGCTTAGATGCGCCCTCATAACAGGGAAAATGTTGATTGTTAATGACCAAAGTAATTTTAATACATCAGGCAGAGGAAGGCGGCTTCTGGTCCGAGGTTCCGGCTCTACCTGGCTGCTATTCGCAGAGAGAGACCATCGATGAAACCTTGAGAAACAGCAAAGAGGCCATAGAGGTCCATCTGCAGGCCTTGAAAGAGGACAATGGATACGCGCATTAGAACCGATTCAGCTCCCCCAGCCTCTTGGGCCTTGCCATCAGCTCGGTGCCCACCAGCAGCGCATCCGCCCCTGCCCGCATCATGCGCAGGGCATCCTCATGATTGTGCACTCCGCTCTCCGCCACCAGAAAGACCCCGGCCTCCTTCGCCAGCGGCGCCAGCCTCTCGAAGGTGCCCAAATCAACCTCCAGCGTGTTCAGGTTGCGGTTGTTGATGCCGATAATCCGGGCATCTGTCTTCAGTGCCGCCTCCAGCTCATCCTTGGTGTGGACTTCCACCAAAGGCTCCATTCCATAGGCCCTGGCTGCATTCACAAATCGGTTCAGGTCGATGCCCAAGGCAGTTATAAGCAGCACATGGTCCGCCTGCACTTCCCCTAGTTGCCTCTCATCGAAGATGAAGTCCTTTCGCAGGATGGGAAGCCCAGCTCTGCGAGCGATGAGAGCGTTTTGCAGAGCGCCCTTGAAATTGGTGGGCTCGGTGAGAACGGAGACTGCACAGGCATTGTTCCGGCCATAGGCTTCGGCATAGTCCGCCACCTCATCAGGCGTAAGGGCTCTTCCAACGGCCTTGGGCTTGATCTCGGCAATGATGGGGATAAAGCCGCGACTCTTCATGACGCGGGCGGAGCAGATCAAATCCCGTCGCTCAGCCTTCGGCCAAGGCACAGCAGTGGCAAATCCCCGCTCTCGGGAAGCGACCAGGATTTCATCGATCAACGAATGCATGCTGCTACATCCTCGATCCAGTTGCTGATCAGTTTCTTGCCGGAGGGCGTGAGCACTGACTCGGGATGAAACTGCAGGCCAGAGTGGGGCCGGCTCTTGTGCCGAACGCTCATGATCACCCCGTCCGCAGTCTTGGCGCAGGCCACAAGTTCAGGGGATAATCTTTCGATTGCCAGGGAGTGATACCGTCCTCCAACGATCGGATTTTCCACTCCACGGAATATGCCCTGTCCATCATGCTCGATCAGTGAGGTCTTGCCATGCAGCGGCTTGGTATGGGCGATTGTGCCGCCGTAGGCGATGTTCATAGCCTGGTGACCCAGGCATACGCCTAAAATGGGTGTATTCCCAAAATGCTTAATTATCTCCAGGCAGCTGCCGATATCCCTTGGGTTGGCAGGATGGCCCGGCCCGGGAGATATTACAATCCCCAGAGGCTGCATGGCTGCCACCTCCGCCAATGTTATGCGGTTGGGCCGGACCGCCGTCTCTTCATAAAACTGGGAGACATAATCCACCAGATTCCAGACGAAGGAGTCCTGGTTGTCCACAAATAGAATTGGTCGGACGGCAGGGGCGTTCATACCGCCACCCCCAAAGCCCTCTTCATGGCTGCCATCTTCCTCTCCGTCTCTTGAAATTCCTTTTCCGGATCGGAGTCCGCCACTATCCCTGCTCCAGCCTGTACTGTGGCCACCTTATCCTTGACAAGAACACTTCTGATGGCTATGGCAAAGTCGGAGCTGCCGTCGATGGAGAAGTAGCCTATTCCTCCACCGTAAATGCCCCGCGGCGCGCCTTCCAGGTCGTCGATGATCTCCATGGCTCGCAATTTGGGCGCTCCGGAGAGTGTTCCTGCCGGAAAGACAGATCGGGCCGCATCGAACTGGTCGCACTCCTCTCTCAGGTCTCCGGAGACGGTGGTCTCAATATGCTGCACATGGGAGTACTTGAGCACAGACATGAAATCGTCCACCTGCACCGTTCCGGAGCGACAGACGCTTCGCACATCGTTTCGTCCCAGATCCACCAGCATGACATGCTCCGCTCTTTCTTTTTCGTCACCCAGCATTATTTTGGCGTATTTGTCGTCTTCTTCTCGCGTCCTTCCCCGAGGACAGGTGCCGGCAATGGGATTAACCCTCAGCTTGCTGTCATAGGTATTGAAGAGGGTCTCAGGTGAGGCTCCCACAATTGCCAGATCGTCAAACTCGAAGAGATAGGTGTAGGGGCTGGGATTGATGCTGCGCAGTTTCCGATAGAGTTTGACTGGGTCCGGACACTCGATTCGGGTCGATCGGGCCAATACTATCTGGAATATGTCTCCGTCCAAAATGTGTTCTTTTGC
Source organism: Methanothrix sp. (assembly GCA_963682135.1). GTDB lineage: Archaea > Halobacteriota > Methanosarcinia > Methanotrichales > Methanotrichaceae > Methanothrix. Next base: position 1,781,592 of record OY821645.1, on the reverse strand, counting down.
CTTGCGTACCGCTTCCTCATACTGCTGCTGCCCCCCAGCGGAGAGGATTTTTCCTGCAATATTCAGGTCCTCGGCCTGATCATAGTCGGGGTCGATTCCGCCTATTGTCTCGATCAGGTTGACCTTGGGGCCGGGCAGAATGGGAGCGATGGTGAAGTAGACCTTGCGAGTGAGGTGGTCGAAGATGAAGGTGCTCTCCGCCAGGCACAGCTTTGCATCCGGTGCATCCGATGTGGAAGTTCTGCCCAGGCGCTCTTTAACCAGATCGTAGGCCAGATAGCCTATCCCTCCCCCCGTGAAGACCTGCCTTCCAAAGCTATTGGGCATACCCCTGCTGCAGGGGATGGCCGCCCGGAGGGCATCAAAGAGATCGTAGCCCTCCTTAATCGGCCCCTGCAGGATCGAGCCCTTCTTTTCCACATCCACATAGTTTGAGAGCCTCTCCTCAATGTGGTCCATGCCGCCGCTATAAAACTGCATATGCAGGAAGCGGTTTTTCACAGTAACTACTGCGGAAGGATCTGCTCCCACGAAGGAGAACCTGGCCTTTTGGCCTGACTTCTCCACCGACTCCAGCAGATAGGGATGTCTTCTGCCCCGAAGAGCCAGGTAAAGGGAGAGGGGTGCGTCCACACTCACCTTATCGGTCACATCCACGTAAATCGGCTCTACTGGGGAAGATGACATGCTCTCACCTCCCTGACAAAGGAGAATATCTTTTGCAAGTCCTTCTTGCCGGCCGTCTCCAGGCCGCTGGAGGCGTCCACTGCATAGGGCCCGACCTTCCTTATAGCCGCAGCCACGTTACTGGGATTAAGGCCGCCTGCCAATATCACCGGTACCTTCAGGCTCTTGACAAGGTAGGCGCTTCTGTTCCAATCATGAACTGCTCCCGTTCCACCCAGCGTTCCATTGGATAATGTGTCCAGCAGAACGGCATCGGCACTTGCTGCATAATCCTTGATCTCATCCAGCTTACAGTCTGAGGCGACTGTTGCTACCAGCTTCTGAGCAACTCTGCCCTTCAGCTTCGCCATATCCTCAGCACTTAGTGAGCCATGCACCTGCAACACATCCGCTCCCGTCTTCTCAGCCAGCTCTACAGCACTCTCTACATCCACCGGTGCGATCACCGCCACGCTCTTGGTGAACAACGGCACCTGTTTTATCAGATCTGCAGCTTCTTTTGCACAGAGGCAATGCCTGGACTGGTCTATCTCCACAATGAATCCTACCCCGTCCGCTCCGGCGAGGACGGCCTGGGAGAGTTCTTCACTATCCATGATTCCACAGACCTTTATCCTGGTCATAAAAATCGCTCCAGCTTCTTTGGGTCTCCATTCATCTCCGCCATTTTTTGCAGGAGATGCAGGGCTTTTCCGGCGTCTATGGCCTCTTCTGCCATATTTGCTCCCTCTTTGAGTGTGGGGGCCCTTGCGCAGACATAGATAGCAGCTCCTGCGTTCATGGCTATGATATCACGGGCAGGAGACCGCTCACCCCTCATCACAGCCACCAGCTTTCCGGCATTCTCCTCCGGCAAACCACCCGCGATATCTTGCGGCCTGGCCAGTTGATATCCCAGATCCTGGGGCATTAGGCTGTAGCTCTTCACAATTCCGTCTTTCAGTTCCGAGATCATCGTCTCGCCGGTGTTGGTGATCTCATCCATGCCCATGCCGTGCACCACCAGGGCCCTCTCTGTGCCCAGCATCAGGAAGACTCTGGCCAGCTTCTCGGAAAGTTGCGGGTCGTAGACCCCCATGACCTGCGCTTTGGCTCCGGCGGGATTGGTCAGAGGCCCCAGGATATTAAAGACAGTGCGCAGGCCCAGTTCGCGTCGAATCGGGGCTACGCGCTTCATGGCAGGATGGAAGATGGGCGCCAGCATGAATCCTATCCCCAGGCACTCGATCATGTCCTCCACTGCTTCTGGCTGAGGACTGATGTTGACGCCCAATTCCGAGAGAACATTGGCACTTCCGCATTTCGAGCTCACTGCATAGTTTCCGTGCTTGGCCACAGGCACGCCGCAAGCGGCAGCGACGATGGCCGCAGCAGTGCTCACGTTGATGGTGTTGGAAGCATCTCCTCCTGTGCCGCAGGTATCAACTAAAGTGCCTCTGACCTTGGGGTGGATACAGACGGCTGAACAACGCATCTTCCTGGCAAAGCCCGCAATCTCCGAAATGGATTCGCCTTTCATGCGCAAACCAACCAGCAAAGCACCTATCTGGGCATCTGAGGCACTGCTGAAGATCTCACCCATGAGGGTCTCGGCCTCCTCCAGGGAAAGGTCGCGCCCTTCCACGATCTTTTGAAGATAACTCAAAGTAATCACCAGATGTGATGTATAATCTTGTACTATAGTGAGTTAAAAAGTACATTGTATTTAAAGATTGTGTGTTGTGGATCAAAGAACAACGTTTGTGCCATGAAGCCAGCGCAAGACGTCGAAGAGATGGAACAGGTCAGGAGTTGCACTGATAAAAATATAATACCAATAAATAATTTTAAAATGGATATCTAAATAGTTAGGGCTTCTTTTCTTTGCTCTTCTGTTCATTCCCCGGATCTTTATTTTGGCAGGTACTTTTTCTGCTATTGCCTTCCATTTTGCAGGCCATTTCTCCATCAATATCGGACAAATCCGCTCCACACATAACCTTGAATTTGCGGCCCGGCTCCTATAAAAAGAGGGGCTATTAGGCCACCGCAAAACCTATTATCCCAGGGATAATTTCAGATAAATATGGCGAATCTCAATGTGGCGATCCTGGGGTCCCTCGACTATGGCAAAGAGCTGGGCAAGAAGGGAACTAGCAGCGATCTTACATTTTACAACCTGAAAAAGGGACAGAACACGGTCACATTCATAGAGCCGACCCGCTACCCGGAAAGGCTAGCGCCCCTCTTCTACGCGGTTTCCATGGCTCAGAAGGCTCTGCTGATTGTAGAGCAGATAACTCCTGCCTTTGGAGAGTCGGTCATCATGCTGGATTCGATTGGCGTGAAAGAGGGCATTGTGGTCCTGAAGAACTATCTCTCTCGCGAGCAGATTGCTCCTTTCATCAAGGGCACGGTGGTCGATGGTTATGAGTTTCTGCAAGACGACAAAAACGTTTTGCGCGAGCGGCTCTTGGAGGATGTGGGAAAGATGATTTCCCCGCAAGATAGAGCGACTGGATCCTTGCCGGTGGATCATTTCTTCAATGTGCGCGGCATCGGCACGGTCGTCCTGGGGTCAGTAGCGCAAGGGAGCATCAAGAAACATGACGTTCTCATGGTCTTGCCGGGAGAGAAGACTGCCCAGGTGCGTTCCATCCAGAAGCATGATGAGGACTTCGACACGGCAGGTATAGGCGAAAGGACGGGGATAGCCCTCAAGGGCATCGAGGTGGAAGACATGGATCGGGGCACCATTCTCACCAACGATAAATCCATCAAACAGGTCTCATCTATTGTAGCAAAGGCAGCGATCGTCAAATACTGGCCCGCTCCTTTGAAGGAAGGAATGGTCCTTCATATCGGCCACTGGATGCAGTACGTTCCGGCAAGAGTCGAGGCCGCATCAGCAGAGGGTGATTGGCATAAGGCAGAGCTGAAACTAAAGCTGGACAAGATGCTGGTCTACCGGCCAGGAGCAAAGGCAGTCCTCACTTATCCCGAAGGCGACAAGCTGAGGGTGGTGGGCACGATCGAGCTGCCCTAAGAAAAACTGCCTTGCCCCTGATCGGCAGTCCATCTCTATTTTCACTTATCTTTCTGATGAATATAGTTAGACTTAATCCGCCACAATTCTGGGACTCAAAAGGCCTTGGTTGCTGCATGCAAATCGGCATTTTGGCTAACCAGCATTTGCATGTCTTTATATAGATATAACTAAAGAATACCTTATGAAATATTCGATGCAAGGGTGATTGATATTCTCAAGAGATCTCAGGTGAACGAAAGCAATCTAGTCGCTATTTTGATTGCCGGCATGTTGGTGGCGGTCTTTTCTGTGTCGTTGACAGCGGTGGAGGCACAGAATGCATCCATGTCACAGGCAGCCGTTGGTGGACAATCGTCGGATTTGCCTGCAATGGCCCCACCCAATCCTGCGTGGCTCGCATTTGAACAGAATCTGGCGGCAGGAAAGGCTACAGTAACGACTACTGCCACAGGAAATCCATTGGGATATATTCCCGGCCCCGTAGATCTCAATCACCTCAAGGGCAAAAGGGCGTCATATGCCGCTCAAACTCATCCGTACCCAGAATCATACGACCTTCGAAAGATTGGCAGGGTCACGTCGGTTAGAGACCAGAATCCTTACCCAACGTGCTGGGCCTTTGGCGCTTTCGGATCGCTCGAATCTTGCTTGCTTCCCGCTCAAACATGGGATTTCTCTGAATGGAACCTGGTTATGAATTCAGGATTTGATATACCGTGGTGGTGGGGCGGCAATCAATGGATGTCGATGGCTTACCTTGCACGGTGGAGCGGACCGGTGAACGAGGTCGACGATCCTTATCCGAGCGACAGCGTGCGCTCGGCGAGAGAGAGCGTGTACACCGTACAAAAACACACACAGGACGTATACCTTTTGCCGGAAAGGACATCGAGTACTGACAACGACAACATCAAGTGGTGGCTCATGAAGTACGGCGGATTGGATGTGAGATTCTATTGGGCCAATATGTATTACTCCTGCTGTCCTTCGGCGTACTACAACCCGGAAGATACCAGTCTTAACCACGATGTGACCTTAGTCGGATGGGACGACAATTATCCTGCGACCAACTTCAAGGGCTTCGCGGGAGCCCCGCCAGGCAATGGCGCATTTATTGTGAAGAATAGCTGGGGAGAGGGGTGGGGCGACAGAGGGTACTTCTACATCTCCTACTACGACACCTCGCTTCAGGAAGCGACGGCGTTTACTTGCGAATCTGCTTCCAACTACGCTGCAATTTACCAGTACGATCCACTGGGCTGGGTTAGTAATGTTGGCTACATCGATAAAACCGCGTGGGCGGCAAATGTCTTTACTGCTGATAGCAGCGCCAATCCCCTCACCACAGTGAGCTTCTACACCAACGACATGAATACGCAGTACGAGGTGTATATCTACACCGATCCAACCTCTGGCCCGATGGACGGAAGGGAATATATCGGCCCAAAGGGCACCATGCCCCAGGTTGGATATCACACGGTTAGACTGGCGTCCCCAGTCCCGCTCAGCGCCGGGCAGCGTTTCTCAGTCGTCGTCAAGTTCACAACGTCTGGCTACGATTATCCGTTGGCTTTCGAGTATGCTCTGCCCGGATGGTCGAGCAAAGCCACTGCATCGTCTGGACAGAGCTACATATCTCCGGACGGAAGCAAATGGGAGGATATAACGATCTATTTTCCCACTGGGAACTTTTGTATTAAAGCGTTCACTTCTCAAAAGTCTGATGAAGTTAAATTGGAAGACATCACTGTGGGCAATAAGGAGGCAATATCTTTTGGATCTGCTTATGCAGAGAACAGCGTCAAGATCGTGGCCAATCAGCAATAGCAGCATGTCCCTGCATCCAGATATTCCCAAAAATGCAGGGCATCAAAGCTAATTAGCGATTACACCTTGACATGCCGCAAGAATTATCCTGGCAAATGTTCATATTCAGGCAGGTCAAACCCATAGGTAAGGCGAGATATGAATACAAAGTATAATATATTTTTAAAAGTGGCTGCAATACTATTGATATTAGTAGGCTTGCTGGCCATGTTAGTGGCCTGGGATCTTCTCCTCGCAGCGAGCATCCATAATTCTACTGTCGTTGTACTGGAGATGGGCGGTGTTGTAATCTGCATGGCCGGATACTTCCTGCGTAGGCACGTCAAGGCATTAGAGATGGGTGCAAAGAAGCAAATTCTGGCGGTGCAATCAGCCCCCGAAGAAGATCCCCAAGAATAAAGCTGCAAGACGAAGACCAACTTGAACTTTTTTAAAGTAGCCTTTTTGCCGGACCGCGTTTCTGGATGATCAATTGAAATCTAATCAATATAGATATTGACGGAATGCGATCAAAAAAAAAAAAAAAATGGATCTTGAGCCCTAATTAGAGCCCAATTGTGGGATTAATTCCCATAATGAATACTACTACGAAATACAGGGCGTTGAGTACCAATCCAAATGGTACACCAAGTTTTGCCCACTCGCTGCTGGTGATGCCCAACTTGCCGGCAGAGATGATATTGGGGATGTTGCCGGGGATGAGCATGCCGCCGGAGATAAGCAGACCGTAGAGTGCTGCATTAATCTGCTTCTGGGTCAGGGCCTTGGATATTTCAGCCGCTGTCAACGTGGCGTTATCCAGAATGGCGGAGATCATGTTCACCCAGAAGAGGACGTAATCCGGGATCTTGGTGAAATACTTGAATATGAGCACCTCCATTCCCGCGCCCAGGAGGAAGAGAGCTGCCACGAAGGCATAAACCTTGAGAGTTCTTATGAGAACCTCTTTGACGCTTCCCTCCTCGGTGCTGCCCATCTGCTCAACCTTGCCCTTGGTCGGCTTGATGTAGTACATGGCAAAGATAGAGCAAAGCAAGACGCCCAGGATGATCAGAATGCCGAGCTGATCGAATAGGTAGAAGAAGCCAGCATTACCTGGGCCGCCATCATACAGGGGTGCTCCTGATAGCTTGGATATGGCGATGGTGGACAGAGGCTCGCCCAGGGGGGTAAGCACAGCGCCCAGACCAATGGCAAAACAGGCAATGATCACATAATTGATCTTGTTCTTTCGGTCCAGGGGCAGGGTATTGGCGATCTCGCAGAGGAAGAGCGAGGAGATGATGGCTGTGATGACGGAGCATATCAGTCCCAGAATAAAGGTTGAGATAAATATGATTACGCCCAGGTTCATCTTCTTGACCAGGCCGCCCATGAAGCTCTGGAAGGCCTTCTGTCCATAGAGGAATATGAATCCAGCCACCAAGACGGCAGGCACAATGCCCTTCATTATGGGCTCTTCTGCTGCTGTCGTGATTACTTCCATTGTCCACTTGTTGGTCACAGTGACCGCTGCTGCGCCCATTATAAATAGAAATACTTCCAAATTCTGCTCAACTATCTTGACTTTAAAGGGGAATATCAAAACCAGTAGGGCTATAACTGCCAATAGCATATCTACTTGAGTTACAACCTCACCAAGTACAGTAACCATTAGACCACCTCATTACTATTAATCCTACATCCGCTCTCTCGTAGAGAGTTTGCTAGTCGGATGCTCTCCCAATATTAAATGCTTTTGGCTTTTATAGGGGTAATTTTGGCTATTTTGCTTAAATCTCTTCTAGGAATGCCACCATATTCAATATAAACCCATATTTGTTTTGGATAATTGCTTTTTTACCTTTTTACCTTTTTTACCAAAAGAGTTAAAAACCTAATAATCATAACGCTCCAGACAGATCCGAAAATGGACTCGCAATGGCATGGTCTCTTGCTTTCAAAGGATCTAGAGATCATTGATATTGGAGGGAATAATTGTGCAATTTGACCCACTAGACCTTGGCTTATTTGCCATAGTGCTAATTGTGCTCGTCGGACCATTCATGGTCAAGAAGATCGAGCACAACCTTGAGGTATTCCTGTTCGTTATGGGAGTATTGGCAGTAACGATATCCAGCTTCTACAACAAAGAGGTTTTGATAGAATCCCTGAAGTACACCGAACACCAGGCCGAGCTTATCGGCTGGAACAGTGAGATCGTCATGGAAGCAATCAAAGAGCCGGTAGTAAAGGGAATAGTCCCTGCGGTTCTGGTGGCAGGCCTTCTCTTCCATTATGGAAAATCTTCCGTACAGAAGGCAATGAATTCCATCACCAAAGTGATTCCCGTTAAGATAATTGTATTCTTGATTGTGGCTATTTTGGGATTGTCTTCCAGCGTCATAACGGCCATCATTGCCTCTTTGCTCCTGGTAGAGCTCATGAACTGCATGCCCTTTGACCGGCAGACCAAGATCAATCTGGTCATCATCGCCTGCTTCTCCATTGGCCTGGGTGCAGTGCTTACGCCGGTAGGCGAGCCTCTTTCCACCATTGCCATCACCAAGCTGCAGGGAGAGCCTTTCAACGCAGGATTCTTCTTCCTCTTCAACCAGCTAGCCATCTACATCATACCCGGTTGTCTGGCCATGGGTCTTCTTGCCATGTTCTTTACCGGCAAAGCCAAGGCCTTGGAATGCAAAGCCAGCGAAGAAGAGGACGGCGGCCTGAAAGATGTGGTAATCAGGGCAATTAAGGTCTATGTCTTCGTCATGGCGCTCCTGCTTTTGGGCGGCGGCATGAAGGTAGTAATAGACAAATACGTCCTCGGCATATCTCCTGAGATTCTCTACTGGGTTAACATGGTTTCTGCCATTCTGGATAATGCCACCCTGACTGCGGCTGAGATCAGCCCGGCCATGAGCATGGTTCAGATTCAGGCAGTTCTCATGGGCCTGCTTATCGCTGGAGGCATGCTCATCCCCGGCAACATCCCCAATATCATCTCTGCCGGAAAGCTGGGCATCTCCAGCAAGGAATGGGCCAAGCTCGGCGTTCCTCTGGGGCTTGTCCTGATGGCAATATACTTCGTGTGGATCTTCTACATACCCTTCCACATTGAGTTTCATTTCTAAATGGCGATGAAGATCTCATCGTCCTCTTTTTTCTTATTCGGATTCAAATATCAGATCAAAAATATGTTAGAAATAGGCGAGCTTGAAGGATAATGACTCTATTTCTTGATGCATTTTACATATATCCGGTAGCCCAGGAGATTGAGCCTCTGCCTCCCGGGCAGTACCTTGCGTTCCAGAAAGCAAGAGAGCCTCTCCTGAAAATAGCCCGGATCGATTACTCTTCGCCAATGGCTCAGGAAGAGGTATCCCTGGCAGGGTTTGAAGTCAAAACCGCGGCAGGAGAGAACCGCGAAGCCTGCATCCTCCAATGCTCTTTGAAACTCCTTCGGCGAGACATATTCCGGAGGATTTATCGCTTCCCTGAAGAGATGCTTCCTGATCAGGGTATAGTGGGAGGTGCGGGAAAAGAAGTCCACAACCAAAATCCCTTCCGGTTTTAATACTCGATAAAATTCCTGCAAAGCTCTTGCTGCGGCCTGTGTATTGGGCAAGCAGGTCAATACACCGCTGCTTACCACCCGCTCGAAGGACTGATCCCGGAAAGGTAGGCTGGTCACAGAACCCTGCAAAAAGCCGGCCCTTTCATCGCCCCCCGCTCGAAGGGCCGCCCGGCCCAGCATGTTGCCGGAGAAGTCCATGCCTATGACCTGCAAGGCTTCTCTTTCCGCCCTTGCCTGGCCTTTTCTATTTTTCAGTGCCCTCAGAAGCAGATTGCCATTGCCGCAGCCTGCATCCAGGACCCGGCCTTGCGCCCCGGAAAAGCAGAAATCTGCTGCGCCCTCCTCGAAATCACCCATCATTTTCAATATGAAATCGGGCGTATCGTCAGGCAGATCACGTGCCAGCTTGAGGTCAACATCTTCTCCGCACCTCTTCTGGCTCTCCCAAAACTCCAGCTCTTCCGGGTCCAGATGGCAGTCCTTATTCAAATCTTCTTATCCTCCTGATTCAGAAAAAGATGAGGAATATTAATAGTTTGCCAGGCTAATGAGATGGCATCCAAATGTTGTTTGTCTCAATGATTAAGAACAAGGAGCCGGTGTTGTGTCCGCACAAAAACGCAAGAATGAGCTTTTGGTGATCTCTCAACGGGTGATGCAAGATCTGGAAAGGCATCTTCAGGCAATGGAAAAGGCAGCCGAGCAGATCTCATCCGGCCAGGAACTGGAAACGATTGACGACGCAGGCTATCATATCTATTTAGCCAGAAAGGACCCCAAAGACCGTGGCAGCCGGGCAGAGGCAGTTCTCTCCACCATGAATTATGATGAATTCTATCGCCTTCTGGAAAAGGCTGCTGGGGAGTTCGGCCTGTGCCTGGAGGTGGAGACGAAAATGGAGGTCGTCTTGCCTGAGGCAGAGTTTGAGGAGAACATGATCACCGGCGGCTTTGAAAAGTTCAAGGGTCTGGCCGTTGAGCATCATAACGAGTGCCTGGAGGAACTGATGGTAGCGGTCTGCTTCCGTCTAAAAGAGCGCGGTTTTGCCGTGGCCTGCGTTCCTGATGAGGATGTGATATTTTATCTCCCGCTAGACCAGTGATTCCCAAACTGCTTTTTGCAGCATGGCCACCACAGGAAGCTTGATGATCACGGCCAGCCGCTCCCCGCCAACGGTGCCGATGACGATCGAGGAGCAACCGTCGGCGATCATCAGGCCGTCTATGCTATTGCTGGCACCATCGATGACGTAGTCTTTAAAATACCTCTCCGAACCCTCTTTCATCTCTTGAATATCCAAGTCTATGCCCTCGAATTTTTCTTTTCGGTCTACTTTGATCTTAAGGTCCGGCACTCTTTTCAGGTCCGTCCTGTGCTCGCTCAAGAGCGACGGGCTGCGGCAAAAGATGATCAGCTCTTGTTCCACGTTGTCGAGAAAATCCCGGATTCTGTTTTTTATGCCCCACTCGCTTCGCACGCACCAGACGGGTGAGCTGCCATGCGCCTCTAGATTGAGACTCAATAGCTCGCTCGTTGATTGATCGATGGATGCCACCAGCTCATTTCGCAGCTTTTCAATGACCCGGTCAGGTTCCACCGCTCGGTAGGAGGAGGGCGAGCCCTGCACATACTCCACAAAGCCCTTTCCAGCCAGATCCCGGAGGATATCATAAATCCTGGTTCTGGGAACGCCGCATAGCTCGTGAATCTCTCTCGCCGAGGCCTCTCCCATGCCCACCAATGCCGCATAGGCTTTGGCCTCATACTCCGTCAGACCCAGCTTTCGCAAGCCACCAACGATTTCTTCTCGCATGTAACTACGTTAGTGACAACAAAGTTATATAGATTGTTGCTTCTGATTATATGGATACGATGATAATAAATAATCTCTTCCGATCTGCCCTCTTTTCCGGATTGTTGTGTATATTTGCTCTGCTTTTAGCGGGCACAGTCTTCCAGAGCGCCCTGGCACTTGAAGCGGGAGCGCCCATACCGCCGGAAGAGTTTGGGGACGACTACTACAAGGTCTATGGAACGCCCAATTTGACCCTCTCATTGGAACGCTCCAATGTCGATCAGGGTGAAGCGACATCGCTCTTCGTCACCCTCACCAACCGGGGACGGATTGTGGCCTTCGAGGTCAACGAGGAGCCGGGGGCCAATAAAAAAGAGGAGATCCTGGCAGCAGAACGCGAGCAAGAGCTGGAAAAGCAGAGAACTATTGCCCAGGATGTGTCCATTCTCCTGGTAGCCGAGAACGAGAGCGCCATAGACATCAAACGTGCCGTGGCCTTTCCCGGCAGCATCCGGGAGGGCCAGACCTCTGCCCGGTTGGAGTTTCCCATTGAGGCATACAAAAATACAAGGCCAGGCATCTACCAGCTCAATGCCCTGGTCAATTACACCTATCAAAAAGATGTCTCGGTAGTGGGTGATGAGGATCGTCCGGAAAATCCTGATGTCTACTACTGGTATGAAACCCTCAGCCAGACCATTCCCCTGACGCTCAAAGTCGAGCGGAGGAGTGGAGCAGAGTATAAGATCATGGATGTGAGCCCGTCAACTCTCGCAGTGGGCTCGAAGGACAATGTGGTAAAGATCCGCATAAAAAATATCGGCCATGACAAGGCCCGGGACCTGGTGGCCAAGCTTGAGCCCGAGAGCGGCATATATGTGAGCATGGACGAGTCGCCTATTCCTCTTCTCTTGCCGGGAGAGGAAGCGGATCTCATCTTCAAGCTGGATGTGTCCCAGGATGCCGTTGCCGCCAAGAGATACCAGCTTAAAGTACTCTTCGACTTTTCCGACAGCTTCCGGGATGATCTCTTTGACTCGGAGAACGCTTACATTGAGATTGAGCCGCAGAGCACCGCTGAGCCGCTGGCGGCTGCATTAGTCATCCTCATAGTGCTGGGTGCGGCCGCGCTGATAATAATCAAGAGAAGGGGCAAGAGCTGATCTGCTAATGGCGAAGATAGATCGAAGCCCAGCGATCTCGGCTCGAGGAGTGGTCAAGAGCTTTGGGAAGTTGCGGGTGCTGGACGAGCTGACTGTAGACATCCCATCAGGGGTGACCTACTGCCTATTGGGGCCGAACGGCTCCGGCAAGACCACCTTCATCCGGGCTATCGTCCGGCTGCTACGTTTAGACGGAGGAGACCTATCGGTGCTGAATACGCCGGTTTCTGATGTAAACCGCATCTATTCTGCCATCGGCTACATGACCCAGCACAAAGCCCTCTATCCCGACCTGACTTTGCAGGAGAATATGGAGTTTTATGCCGGGCTGTACGGCATTGTCGGCCAGAAGCGTGAGGAGAGAATAACCGAACTGCTGGAAATGGTCGACCTCTCTGAGCACCGCAGCCGTTTGGCCGGGGCGCTCTCAGGCGGCATGTACCAGAGGCTATCATTGGCCTGCACCCTCATCCACGAGCCGGAGCTGCTCTTGCTGGACGAGCCCACTGTGGGCGTCGACCCACGGCTGCGCCAGACATTCTGGGATTATTTCGGCAGGCTGACGAAGGAGGGAAAGACGGTGCTCATCACCACTCACCTCATGGATGAAGCTGAGAAATGCCAGAGAGTGGGCTACATGCGCGGCGGAAGGATGATGGCGGAGGGCAGCCCTGAGGAGATCCTGCGCCTGGCAGGCCTGCGGCCCCTGCTTAAGCTCTGGCTGGCAGAGCCGGAAAAGGATGCGTCTCTTCTTGCAGCCCAGGGCTATGAAATTGATATCAAAGACGGCATAGTGCAGGTCCGCCTGGAGAGCCATGCCCAGATCAAAGAGATCCTGGAAGTCGCCATGCCTCTGGACATGAGGCTGGCGGAGCCGCGGCTGGAAGAGGCATTCCTGCGTCTCTCGGAGGCGGCATGAGGCCGGCCTTGGGCCGCGCAGGCGTGGTGGCCCTGCGAGTGGTGCGGCAACTGAAGAGAGACCGGCGCACCATCGGGCTGATAGTATTCGCCCCGATTGTGCTCATGATCCTCTTCGGCTATGCCCTCTCCGGAGATATGAGCGGCGTGGCCCTGGGCCTGGTGGACGGGGGCGGCCACGCTGGCCTGCGCTCGCACATCGAGTCTATCTCGGACTTCGATCTTCTCCATTTGAGGTCCGAATCGGATGCAGAGAGGCTGATCAAGGAAGGGAGGCTAAACGGGGCCGTGGTCTTGCAGCCGGAAGGCGTGCGGGTACTGCTGGATGCCAGCAGCCTGCAGATCTCGGGGGCAATTAGCGCAGCGGTTCAGGCTGGCGTAGCCAGGGAGTTGGCCGGACAGGAGACAGCCGTACAGCTGAAAGGAGCGGAAAGCTCCATTGTAACGCGCTACATCTTCGGCTATGACCTGGAGATGATGGATACGGTGGGTCCGGCAATCCTTGGCCTGGTGGTCTTCTTCTTCACCTTCATCAACGCTGCCATTGCCTTCATCCGGGAGAGGTCGCAAGGGACGCTGGAGAAGTTCATGGTCTCGCCCCTCAGCCGGGAGGAGATGGTATCCGGCTACGTCCTGGGCTTCTCTCTCTTCACCATCCTGCAGTCAGCGACCACCCTGTCAGTGGTCACCATCGGCTTTGGCGTGCCCATGAAGGGCAGTCCTCTCACAGCTCTGTTCGTGGTGCTCATATTGGGGGCCGGGGCATTGGTCCTGGGCTCCTTCTTCTCCAACTTCGCCCGAAGCGAGTTTCAGGTGGTGCAGTTCATACCGCTCATCATCACGCCCCAGATTGTGCTTTGCGGCATCTGGTGGCCCCTGCAGTCTGTGCCCGAGTTCATCCGGCCCATCTCCTACATTCTGCCCCTCACCTATGCAGCAGATGCTCTTCGGGCCGTGATGCTCAAAGGGGCCGGAATTACAGATATCCTCTACCCGGACCTGCTGGCGCTGGTGGTATTCTTCCTGGTCTTCTTTGCAGCGGCAACGCTCATGCTGAGAAGGGAGGTGGCATGAGTTAATGGTGGTCCCTGGTGATGGCAAGATTACTGCATGCCCAAGCGTTCTTTTATCGCTCGGACATCAGTCTGCACCTGTCTTAGAGTCATCCCATATCCTGGTTGAATGTCCTCTCTCAATCCTTTGATTTCTTCGTGCGTCGCGTCTGTGGTTTTCCGCACCGCTTTGATCTCATCCAGGATTTGAGGCGTGACGGCGGTATTCTTCCTTACATCATGCATGCTATCTCTTAGGTCAAGAAGCACGGGGATAGCCTTGTTCAATTGGACTGTGGTGCAGAACTGAGCATACTCCCCAATTTTCATGACTTCGCCATCGAAGCCATCAATGACTATATTTGACACTTCAGAGCGAGCTGGACGCTCGGTCTCCACCTGGCGGCAGAATGCCTTGATTGCCGCGTCCTCACCATCTGCAAAGACCACGACTTCTTCGCATTCGCCGCTTTTTGTATTATGTGCCTCGAACATTCTGATTCTGTTGGACATGGCGATGCCCAGCAGGAAGTATCTGTAGCCTACGTCATGCACTTTGGGACCGATAATCCGAATTTTCAGTTTCATGCTAGTATCTCTTTATGTTCGTTGGGCTATTTGGCAGTTTTCTCTATTGCACACTCGTCAAGTCAACTTGCTCTTCACCTTTGCGTAAAACCCTTCTCTTCCCACCTTCACAAACCTGGCCGGGGTCTTGGCCTTGCTTATGACCACCGTATCCTTGGAGGAAATGACCATCGAAGTCTGGCCGTCCACCACCACCAGTGCCTCCTTGTCCGGCAGCTTGAGCCGGACCTCAATGACGCTGTCCCCCGGAATCACCCAGGGCCGGCTGGAGAGCTTGAAGGGGGCCATGGGAACGAGCACAATGGCATCCACCCTCGGATCGACAATGGGCCCGCCTGCCGACATGGCATAAGCGGTGGAGCCGGTGGAGGTGGCGATGATCACCCCGTCCGCCCGAAAGTCCTCCATGAGAGCGCCGTCCACGATGATCTCAAACTCGATCATCTTGGCGGGACTGGCCGTCAGAAAGGCGATCTCATTGGTGGCGCGGGGCAGGCAAACCCCATTGAGCAGCAGCTTGAGCCTGCTGCGCACATCTACATCAAATCCCGCCAGCAGGCGCGAGAGCGTCTCCACAGCGTCCCTTGGCTCCACATCCACCAGAAAGCCCAGAGTGCCCATGTTTATGCCCAAAATAGGTGCCGGATCTGCCATCTTGTGAATGGTGCGCAATATGGTCCCATCTCCTCCCACGGATACTATGAAGTCCACCTTCTGCCGCTCCATCTCTGCGACTGCGATGCCCTGCCTGCCCAGCTTCTGCGCCAGGTCCTCATCCACGAATATGGTGGCACCCCCCTGGCTCTCTATCTGGTTGATGAGCATCTTAGCCAGCCGAATCGATTCCGGCTGCTGTCGAGAGACAAAGCCGACCCTAATTTTGGCCACCACCGATGAGCCTGAGCAGCTCTGCATGCTGGAGGCCATTCGAGCCGATCAGATCCCTCTTCTGCCACATGTTGCCGTCTAGATGAAGCGCATTTCCTGCGGCATCCGTTACAGTCCCGCCTGCTTCCTCCAGTATGAGCTTTCCCGCCGCCATATCCACCACCCGCATCCGGCCTCGCAGATCCACGAAGGCATCCAGCCTTCCTGAGGCTACCAGTGCCATCTCCAATGCGGTGCTCCCCAAGGTACGAATGCGGCGCACGGTGTCGCCAATGGCCGCTATCCTGCCGGTATGGGGCCGCAGAGTGTAAGCGGAGATGCTAAATTGGGTGAGGTCGGCATTATTTGAAACTTGCAGGCGCCCGCTCTGCTTTGAATAGGCGCCCCGTCCTGCTTGTGCATAATAGCACTCGCCACGAACCATATCAGAAATATACCCGAAATGAAAATCGTCCTTGCTCAGGTAAATGGAGACCGAATAGAAGGGAATGCCGGCTATGGCGTTAAAGGTGCCGTCCAGGGGATCAAGGTGCAGGAAATAGTTGGGCTCTTCGCCGATCAATACCTCGCCTATCTCCTCGCTTAGCACCCTAAAGCCCAGGCCGGATGCCCGCAGCGTATCGAGAACGGCATTCTCTGCGGCCCGGTCGATTTGCTTGGTAGGAGTGCCGTCTGCTCCCATCTTCACCATCCGGCCACTGGCCACGGTACCCGCCATCTCTTTGATGGCACGGTCCACGGCTCTTGACGCATTATCACAAAGGATCAACAAATCGCTGCCTTGGGGGGAAAGTCGCTCGCTCATCCTTCTCTTAGAAGCATGCCCACTATAAAAGTTTCTCACTTGAGATTAAAAAGCTTTATTAAATGCGAATCTGCAACATGCTATCACGTAACAATCATGGAGGGATTCTATTTGATCATTGGTTTACCTACTGATACCTTTGTTGGGATCATAATTGTGCCCATAGCCATCTCACTACTGCTTTTGATATGGGCTTTGAGGTGGTGATATCATGGACCTGATGGGAAGCATCATAATTGTGCTATATTTCGTTGGCCTGGTGGCCATCGGAGCCATAGCCTCGAAGAAGATCCAGAACTCGGAGGATTTCCTGGTAGCGGGAAGAAATCTGGGCTTCTGGACCTTTACTCTGCTCATCGTAGCCAGCATTTGCAGCGGCATGACAATCCTTGGCGTTGCGGGCCTCGGTTACACCGCAGGCTGGCCAAGCATATGGGAGCAAATATTCGTTCCGCTCTCGGCTGCGGTTTGCATACTGTTCTTCGGAACCAAGCTGCACGCCGTCGCCTCCAAAACTGGCTATGTGACGGTGCAAGACTACTTCGCTCACCGTTTCTACAGCCCGAGGGGCATTCGCGGCACCTCGGCAATAATAGGCATTCTCATCTCCATCATCTATCTGGTGGGGCAATATGTCTCCATCAGCATGGTCCTGTCATGGCTCTTCAAGATCCCCTATGAGTGGTCTCTGGTGATTGGCGCAGTCATCGTCATGGCCTACACCATCCTGGGCGGGCTTTATGCTATCGGCATGGCCTCTCTGGTGCAGGGCATAATGATACTGGCCGGAGTCTTGCTTGTGGGGCCGGTGGTCATTGCCGCAGCAGGAGGACTGGAACACATCAATGTCGTCCTGGCGAGCATAGATGTGAATATGACCCACCTCTGGTATCCGCAAATGCATCCGCCTTATGCCAAGTATGCCTTCATGACGCCTGAATACCTGGCCTCGTTCTTCTTCCTGCTCACCTTCGGGCTGGCGGCAGCTCCGCACGTGGTGAACAACGTTCTGGCTGCAAGAGACATCAAGTACTTCAAGTGGGCACCGCTGGCCGCCTTTGTCGTCTATGCGGTGATCATGTACCTGTGCAAGATCACCGGTTTTGCGGCTCGATCTATGGTTGCCGAAAATATGATCTCTCTGCCTACGGGTGTTGCCAATCCTTCCGACTACAGCTTCATCGTAGCTGCAGAGTACGTCTTCCCTGCCATCTTCGCGCCCATCGTGGCCATAATAGTACTATCCGCAGTCATGTCTACCACGGATCGGCTGATGCTGACCATAGGCAGCTACGTGAGCTGGGATGTCTACAAGCAGTTTATCAATAAGGATGCCTCTGAGAAGTCGATAACCCTTCTCAGCCGGGTGGCCATTGGGCTTTCAACCGTCATTACGCTCTATCTGGCCTGGTCCAATCCGCCGGAGCTCCTGGCCTGGCTGATCTGGATGGCCATTGGCGTGATGCTGGCCTGCTTTGTAACGCCCTTATTTGCCGGGCTGTACTGGCGGCGGGCGACGCGCGAGGGGGCCCTCGCCTCGATGATTGTGGGGCTGGTAGGTGTATTTGCCTTCAGCTATTATGCCAAATTCATCTCACCCATGCCCATGCACCCCAGCATATACGGATTTGCTCTCTCGCTGGCAGCCATGATTGTTGTCAGCCTGATGACCAAGAAACCGTCCGAGAAGTTGCTGGATGAGACGAACACCGGCATGTTCATCCGCAGTCGCAAGAAGGCCTGAGCAGAAAAATCCAAGTGGATTGGATTTTTCTTTTTTTCGAAGATAATGCGCCTTAAAGAAAAGCTGCAAGGCCTTGTGCCGGAAGAGTGCCTGAGCAGACTATCGGATGGCTTTCATGTCATTGGCAATATTGCCATACTCTCTCTTTCCCCGGAGCTGGAGCCTTACAAAGAAGTGATTGCCGGGACTGTGTTCTCTTCCGGCAAGAACATTCATACCGTGCTCAATAAGACCTCTAAGTTGCTAGGTGATAGAAGGGTGGCGGGTTTAGAGCTTCTGGCAGGCAGCGGCGATACTGTCACCACGCATAAGGAATTCGGCTTCCTCTACCGTCTGAATGTAGCAACGGTTTTTTGGAACAGCCATCTCGGCTACGAGAGAATGAGGGTAGCAGCAGAGGTGGTGGCTGGGGAGGATGTGCTCCTTCCATTCTCA
Source organism: Methanothrix sp. (assembly GCA_963682135.1). Classification (GTDB taxonomy): domain Archaea; phylum Halobacteriota; class Methanosarcinia; order Methanotrichales; family Methanotrichaceae; genus Methanothrix. The sequence goes on along the minus strand of OY821645.1, from coordinate 1,763,103 downwards.
GGCGTGGGACCATTTGCCGTTCCCCTGGCAGCTCGAGGCGCTAGTGTACTGGCTCTGGAGAAGAGTCGCGAAGCATGCCTTTATTTGGCAGAGAATGCCAGGAGAAATCGAGTGGAAAGGATGATCTCGATAATAAATGCGGATGCCTTCCACATGACAGAGATGCTTCGCAAGGATTTTCACAGGGCTGTCATTCCCGCGCCCTACGGAGCAGACGGGATTTTGCAGGCTGTATTGCCCCTGGTGAAATCCAAGGGGTGCCTGCACTTCTATACCTTCAAGAAGCGCCAGCAGATCGAGCCGCTCAAAAAGAGCTATGAGGATATGGGCCTGGAGGTTAAATTGTGTCGCAGATGCGGCAATGTCGCACCGGGCGTCAGCCGCTGGGTCTTCGATCTGGTGAAATCCTGAATATGGAAATCCTTAAATACGGCGATTGACGTATAGTTTGATTGGCAAAGGTCGAAGACTCATTTCTTTCCCTCCCAAGGCTCGTGACTTTTGCCTCCCTCCTATTCACTGCAGTTTTCTGCCTCGCACCTTCTCTTCAGAAAATCCACAACCTCATAATATCGACGATATGGCAGCCAAAGCGAAAGCCGCCAGGCCCAGCAGGCTGAGGGGCAGTGTATATCCCAGAACCGTTTCTTTCATGCCGGCTCCTGTAGAGCTTTTGATGAGCCAGAAGAATGGATCGGTAACGTAAGAGAACATGAAAGCTCCAGAGGCAATGAGCAGGGCAAGAGTCGCTGCCGGCAGAGGATAGCCTGCCAGGATCTGCGCCGAAACGGCTGCCGTCACCACCCTGGATCCCTGGGCAAGCTGCAGCGTGGCAGAGACCAGGAAGGGCAGGAGCAGCGCAGGCAGAAAATGGCCCAGGCGGAAGATCTCCTCAGGTAGATCGCTTTGCGCTACTACATAGCCGAACGCTCCCGCTGCGCATAGGTCCAGCAATATAACGCCGGATCTTCTCGAGGCAACATGAATCAGCTCCTGCATCTTTTTTCTCTCCAATGCCAGACTGAGCAATGCGCCCAGGAGCAGGGCAATGCCCGGGTCTGCCAGGATGCGTGCCTTCTCCGGCAGGATGCTTCCTAGCAGGATCATGGCCATGGGCAGCAGCAAAGGGGCCCAGGCGCGTAACCGGCTCATTTCAGGGGGATTTATTTTCTCTTTTAGTTCTGCTTTCACAGGGAAGATATGTTGCATCAATAGAAAGGCCAGGGCGAAAAGAACCAGTGATATGGGAACGGCGCGCATGAGCAGATCGCTGGGTTGTGCCTGAAGACCCGCAGAAAGGGTGATCATGACCGGAGAGGGATAAATGAGGTTGAAAGAGATTATAGAGCAGGCAGCCGTCATGAAAAGGGCCCTCTTGCGGCTATCGCTGCTTTTTCCGGCCAGACCGCTTACCACGGGCTGCAAAATCATGTAGGCGGTGATGCTGCACATCACTGGTAGCGAGATAAGGTATCCGGCCGCTCCGCTGATAGCCAGGCTCTTGTCAGCCAACCTCCCCAGGTCGGCAACAATTCGATCCAGGCTCTGCGTGCTGCGCAGATACTCCGCCAGCAGGGCACCGCTCAATACTACAACGGCCAGAGAAGAAAAGATTCGAGATAGACCTGTGGAGATGTATCCCTGCAACTCTCCCCCCATGCCGACCAGCAGGCCAAAGATGATAGAGGAGATGACTAAACTCAGGAAGGGACCAAGCCTGGGTATGATCAGACTGACGAAAATTACGGTTGCCAGAAAAGCCAGGAACGGGTCCATACTTACAAGTATATCCTTTTTGCTATAAAACCATAATTATGACTTTGATGTCTTTTTTCCCTAAACATCCGAAACGCATTTATAGATAGAAATATAAAAAAAGGCAGAGAAGGGATCTAGTCTTATTTAAATCAGCCAAGATCGTAAAAGGTGATTTTGGCAAGGGATAGTCTGGCAGGGGAATGAAGGGAGTAGTGGCATGAGTAGAGGTAGCTTTAGGAGCAGACTACCTCGGGGGAGGCTTGGCCATAGGGTAAGTCCGGCACTCCTGGGCGTAGCCATGTTTTTAGTTATTCTAGTTCCATCTCTATTCTACATATTTTCACATGCCCCCGACTCTTCCCCCTACTCTGGCCCTTCGCTAGACTCTGGCTTTTCCCCAGAAAAATCACCGGAAATGTCATCCCGTCTCGAATTGAAATCAATCCCTCCTTCCCTTCCTGTCCATCCCGATTCGGAGATTAATGTAAAAAGCAATTCATTGCAGGATATTTCCTCCAGCGAAACTTCTCTTCTGGCCACCGTCCAAGAGTCGCCCGAAATGTCTCAGGTCTACCTGGAGAACACCGGCTCCGTGGAGCTGCACGAGGTGCAAATTGTCGGCGCAGGAAGGTCTCTGGGCACATTATCGCAGCTTGTTTGCGGTGAGAAGAAGGTGCTCGCCGTCAGCGGATCTCCCCAGGATTTGCGGGTGATGGCTCTTGATCCTTCCGAGAGTGAGGTCCAGGCCCGTGTCCAGTATATCCCCTCAGAGGTAAGCGAGGATCCCACAACCTCTGTTTCTGAAGATGTGGTGCTGAGCACCAAAGCTGTGCCTGCTGCAAAGAGCATGCCTGTGGAAAAGAAGTCAGACCGATCTGCGCTCCTGCTAACTATAACTGCCAATAGGACTGAAGGCAGATCCGGCGAGGTCGTGGGCTACAGATGCCTGGCGAAGAACCAGTGGTCCGGGGAGCTATCCCAGATTCAGATCTCCTGCGCCGGAAAGGTCTCTTCCACAAAGTTTCTTCCTGCTGGCGAGGAGCTTTTCCTGGATGGAGCCATGCCGATTGTGAATAATACCAGGCTATTGGCCAACGTGCGAGCGTTGGATGCCCAGGGAAGAATCTACACCAACAATACGTCTCTCGACATCTGGAAGATCTCTCCTCAGCTCAAGCTGGAGGTTTCTGCCCCCCGGCGGGTGCACCGCGGCGAGAGCGTTTCCCTGGAGCTGCACATTGAAAATAAGGGTGCAGAAAACATTACCGATATTCTTGTCAGGGATAGTCTGGGGGAGATTGGTCGGATAGCTCTATTGGAGCCGGGCGCCTCTAAGGTGCTGCAAAAGGAGATGACGGCCCAACACAGTCAAGTGGATGTGTTTTCGGCGATCGCTCGTGATCTTGCCGGCAACGAGGTCTATGCCAGTGAGAGGTTCGGCCTTCAGGTACTGAATTCCTCGCTATTGATACGCAGCGATCCTTCTCTGGTAGGAATCTATCCGGGAGAGCCTGTTGAGGTCGCCTGGATCTTGAGCAACAACGGAGAGGAGACCCTGCAAAATATTACCTTAGAAGGCGATGGAAAGAGGCGCATTCTCAAGGAACTGGCCCCCGGTCAAAGTGTAAAGATGGCGGCCATTTATACCAAGAACTCCACCACCTGGATCAATGTCACTGCAAAGGGATTTGACAGCAACGGTTTTGAGGCAGTCAGCACGGCAGGCGTGCTTTTAAGGTCTGCTCAGCCCGGCATCACAATAAAACTCATGCCCTCGGAGATCGAGGTTTGCCCGGGTGAGTCGGCAGAGGTCAGCGTTCTGGTAACCAATTCCGGTGACGATCGCCTGGATAATGTTATTTTAGCCTTGAACGGCACCACGCTATCATCTTTGGGCAGCCTTCAGCCGGGTGAGTTCAGAGTGATAGATTCCAAAACGGTGATCTCCGATAATTGCACAATTCAATTTGAGGCTAGTGGAAAAGACTCCCGCGGCCTGATCTTATCGGACGCATCTGCGGTTAAGGTGTCTGTCGTTATTACCTCACTCAAGATATTCGTCAGCTCTTCTCCGCCGGCCATAGTCCCGGGAGAGAAGACCCTTCTCACCTGCACCGTAGCCAACACAGGCATTGTGCCTCTCTACAGCATATTCGTAATTAGCAAACAGCTTGGCCCTCTGGGCAATATCGATTATCTCTCATCCAAGCGGCAGATGACGGTCGCGGCAGAAAAGACAATAAATCAAGCTATTGATGATACCATAATCGCAGAAGGCTTCACCCAGGACAAGAAGCCCGTGCGCTGCACTTTTAGCCTGAGCCTGAAACTTCTCGTCTCACCCGGTCAAGTAATGGAGGCTCCCGAAGATAAGGCACCGCTGCCGTCCGGCGTAAGAATGGCTTCGGCCAACATAAGTTTCGGTAATGTCAGCTTACCCTTCAACTTACCATCTCAGGAGGAGACACAAAGTGAAGTCTCGGGTACTATGGCGGATGATGTGGACCGTTCGGCAACCAGGCAAAACAATGTAGTATTGGATAAGATTTCCGACCTGCTGCGCTATGTGGAAAAGCTTCTGGGATTAGATGAGGGGCAAAGCGAGCCTCAAGGCGAAAGTGGACCGCAAAGCGAGAACGAATCCAGAGGAGAGGAGTTTGCACCAGCAGGAAAAGATAGCCTGGCCGGGTCAAAGAATTACGAGCTGTCCATTGCAGGAGTAAAGGGTTCGGAGCACGGAGCCATTACCATTTTGGATGTCAATGCCCAGCCGTCAACGCCTTCCGCTAATCAGCCGGTCAAGGTGACTGTGCATCTGCAAAGCCCAGAGAAAATATTGTCCGCCTCGGTGAAATACGGCCTGTCCGAGCTGCCCCTCACCAGGCAGGATATGCTCAGCGTGGACAGGGTCTATGACTGTGCTCTCAACCTGGAATCGGGCAGCCTGGAAGATGGATACTGGAGCGGCACCATTCCCGGCAGGGGGCCGGGCACCTACATGCCTCTTTCGGTTTACATCGCGGGTGAATCAGGCAGCTCAGAAGGCGGACCGTATTTGATCCACTGGAGTACAGTCAACACCAACACGGAGAGGACGGTCGTCGCCCCCTCGGGAAGGAACGGAATGCTCTTCATAGAGTCCTCATCCGTAAAAGGCAGAGGCGAGGTCACCATCAAGGATACCATCTCGGGGTCGACCATGCAGTTCAACGAGAAGATAATGGGCAACGGTTCCATCAGCCTGGAGACGCTTCGTACCATTGATCGCAGCGGTTCTCAGGACAATTTCACCGAGAAGAAGGATCTGGTTTTTACCGGAGGAAATCTCAAAGGCCATAAGACTGTGGCCTCTCCCAACTTCCAAGGAGGCATGGGTGCCTCGGTCACAGAGAGGTTCAATTTAAGCCATGTGGACAAGAGCGAGACATCCAGCGTTTGCAGCTCTAATTATGCCAACAATACACTGGCCTTCAAGACAGACCAGGCCTTCGATGGAACCTGGAACATCCAAACCAAGTATGCCAAGTTCTACAAGAAGATCAAGGCCGATCAGAAGTACACCGGCTCATTCCAGACCCAGAAGGACATCACGTTTACGGATGCGGGACAGAAATAGTCGTTAGCCACTGGTTATAGGTGAAACTGCGGCGGCGCACCCGCACAGCAAGCTGCGGGGTATTCATCAAAAATAGAACGACTCAGATTATGCCCTTAGTTCGGAGGGCTGATTTGATCTCAGTCAGCTCCCCCTCGATGTACTCAAACCTCTGGTCCATGTGATCTTTCAGGTCCCGTCTTAATCCCTTAATCTCGCTGATGGTATCATCCTGCTTGTCAAGCATCTTGTCCATCCTGCAATTTACTCCATCCATTTTGGAATTCATGCCATCCATTTTGGAGTTCATGTCATCCATTTTGGAGTTCATGCCATCCATTTTGGAGTTCATGCCATCCATTTTGGAGTTCATGCCATCCATTTTGGAGTTCATGCCATCCATTTTGGAGTTCATGCCATCCATCTTGCTGTTAAGGCCATCAAAACCGGATTTAGTGATAATTGTAAGATTGTTGATGCCGGCCATCATGCATTTTAAAATTTCTATCCCTTCATCCAACCTCTCACCAATCTCATCCGGGCCGGTGATTTTCCGGAAGACGGAAAACTCTCCGGATGCATGGGTATAATTGGCATCGACCTTTTCCACATTGATCAGGGCATTTTCTATCCTGATGGATCCGGCAAACTTCTCTACAGCCTCTTTTTCACCCTCAGCGATAACCAATACTTGACCATCGGGACGGTTTTGGACTAGGCCTACCAGACCGAGGTTATGGGCAAGAGAAACTATTTTAGCTCGGTAACCTACCCTCTGAACTCTGCCGGAAATGTAGGCTGTTAATCGCAACATGATAAATCACATTTAATTGCTGCAGTTAAATAGATTACCCTTATTTCCATCTGTTGCAACCGAGTGCACGTTTTTCCTCAGCTTCTTCCAGCTCGCGCCGCTTTTCTCCAGACCTCATCCGAGTTTCCCATAGACTCGATCTGGTCGTGGATGTCAATTCTATGCTGCACGTCCGCCGCCCGCAGCCTCTTCTCCATGGAGAGCCTCAAATTCTCTCTGGCTGATTCGCGCAACTCTTCTGCCTCCAGCCAGAGTCGCTCAGCAGTCGCAGCATCCGCGGGCCTCGTCTCCACCGACCTGGTCCGCAAGAGCATCTCTTTTTCTGTTGCTTTTTCGTGCTCCGTTTTCAGGCGCTCGGCCTCGGCCAGAAGTTCCTTGACTTCTGCTGCCATATCCTCGACGCTTCTTTCTACCAGGTCTTTTTCCGAGAACATCTCATGCCTCCAGCATCTTCAGGAATATTTGATGAATCCTTGGGTCTTGTGTCAATTCAGGATGAAAGGCCAAAGCCAACAGATTCTTCTGGCGTGCCGCCACAACATTTTTCCCTATGCACGCCAGTACTTCTACGTTTTTACCCACCTGGCCTATCGCCGGAGCGCGAATGAAAACAGCCCGGTAAGGCCGGTCCAGTCCTTTTACCTGCAGGTCTGCCTCAAAGGACTCCCTCTGCGGCCCAAAGGCGTTTCGGTTGATCTTGATGTCCATAAGGCCCAGTGGTTTGACGAGGCCCTCGTTGTTGCCCGTTATCTCTTGGGAGATGAGCACCAGGCCGGCACAGGTGGCCAGGATGGGCTTTCCGGAAAGGGCTGCGGCCTTCAACTCCTCGGTAAGGCCACTGCTCTCCAGCTGGCGGCAGATGGTTGTGCTCTCTCCGCCCGGCAGCACCAGAGCTGCGCACTCTTTCATCTGGCCGCTCCTTCTGACCTCGATTACCTGGATTTTTCCCTCGCCCGCCTTTTCCAGGGCCTGGACGTGTTCCGAGACGTCTCCCTGCAAGGCCAGGACACCAATCTTTGCCACTCACCAGCCCCTATTCTGCAAAGTCTCAGATTCAGGAATCGTTGACGCATCCAGCCCTTTCATAGCTGCGCCCAAACCCTTGGATACTCTTGCTAGAAGAGCCGCGTCGTCGTAATGATGCACTGCCTCTACGATGGCTCTTGCCATAGCCTGCGGATTTTCTGATTTGAATATGCCTGAGCCCACAAAGACTCCATCTGCCCCAAGCTGCATCATCAACGCAGCATCCGCCGGCGTGGCCACACCGCCTGCGGCAAAGTTGACTACCGGCAGGCGCTGCATGCTGGCGCACTCTTTGACCAGATCAAGGTCTGCCTCAATCTCTCGTGCCACTTTTAATAGCTGCAGATCGTCCATGCCCTTCAGGGTCCTGATCTGGCCATGGATCATCCTCATGTGCAAGACCGCCTGGCTCACGTCTCCAGTTCCCGCTTCGCCTTTGGTCCTGATCATGGCCGCGCCTTCTTTGATGCGCCGACAGGCTTCGCCCAGGTTTCGAGCGCCGCAGACAAAAGGAATGGTGAATTTGGCCTTCTCAATATGAAATTCATCCGCGGGAGTGAGTACCTCGGACTCATCCACCATATCCACACCCAGTGCCTCCAATACCATGGCCTCCACAAAGTGGCCTATCCTGGCCTTGGCCATGACGGGAATGGTCACTGCTTCGATGATGGCCTCGATGATTGCAGGGTCGGCCATCCTGGCCACGCCGCCCATCTTTCTGATGTCGGCAGGCACAGCATGCAGGGCCATTACGGCCACAGCGCCCGCTTCTTGTGCGATAACGGCCTGCTCTGGGGTTGTGACGTCCATGATGACGCCTCCCTTCTGCATCTTTGCGAAACCGCGCTTGAGCAGTTCCGTACCAAATCTCAGATTTTCAAGCTCCATGAATTGCCCCGAGTGTTCTTAAGTGCCCGGCTAACGCAGTAAGAATAAATAAACTTTTGGGCAGGCAGGCGACCTGCCCCTCTACCTCTTACGGCATATAGTTCTCGTAAAGATAGATATCCTTGTCCCCGTTGCGATCATCGGTCCAGACTATTCTTCCCGTCTTAATGCGCGGCTGGGTCTGGCCCCCTGCATCTGTGCAGATTGCCTTCTCCTTTTGCACATTGCGGTCGTAGACATAGATATCCCAATTTCCGTTGCGATTGTCCTGCCAGACAATTACGCCGTTTTCGACATCCGGATTGGTCTGATCTTCCAGACTATTGGTAATCTGGATCTCCTTGCTGGTGTTCAGGTCGTAGGCAAAGATATCCCAATTGCCGTTGCGGTTATCCTGCCAGACTACAGTGTGTCCGTCCGTAGCCGCATTGATCTGATCGCTGGCATCGCTTGCCACTGCCACGGGACTGCTCCCCTGTTTCCACATCCAGATATCCCAACTGCCTTTCTTGTTATCCTGATAGACTACATATTCTCCTCCCGCCCGCGGATTGATGCCGCTGGGCGGATAGTCGGGGAGGGCCTCTTTCTCGTAAAGCGGCCTCATGTAGACCATAAAGCCGAAGTAATTCTTTCGCAAGTAGGTCAGGTAGTCTGCACTGAGGGAGATGGGTGTGACATTCTCCAGACCGTAAACCAGCTCAGTGGAGTTGATAATGGATATATCAAAGGTTCGAATGGACCAGTAATCCTCTATCTTATACTGGTTCAAGGGATTGCGGGATATCCAGGCGATGATGCTTCCATCGATATCCGGATACATATCCTCATACGGGCCTGCGGCTATAGGCAGCTCCAGTTCCTGGGACAGGCTGTAGACATAGATGTCCGGTTTTCCGGTGCGATTGTCCATCCAGGCCACATAGTATCCTACCTGGTCGTTGCCGCCCACGACCGGGCAGCTCTGATCGCCGGGTGCTTTGCAGATTATGCTCATCTGGCCCGCGGTTACAGGCACTGTCCGTGGCCTGCCGTTATGGGTGTTAAGCCAGACCAGCTTTTCATCCATGCTGGGTTTGACCTGGCCAGGTCCTGCCTGGACCAGCTCGTCCTTCCAGTTGGAGAGGTCCAGCTTGCGAATGGATGTATCCGGATCGGTCCCGTCCACATAGGAGATGTATTTTCCCGTTACTACGGGATTTGTCTGCTCTCCAGGTCGGGGGTAGGTCTTGCCCCACTTCTTGTCCCAGAAGTAATAGGCAATGTCTTTGCTCTTAGCGTCTTCCCAGGCAATGGTATTTCCGGATACGTCGGGATAAAGCTGGTCTCCGCCTTCTGTAAGTCGTGTCTCATTTCCGGTTATTAGGTCTTTGACATAGACATCAAAGTCGCCTTTTCGGTTGTCCTGCCATACGACCAGATTGCCGCTAATGATGGGATACATCTGCTGGCCTGGACCCTTGTAGACAGGAACGCTCTCGCCGTTGCTCAGATCTTGCATGTAAATGTCCCAGTTGCCACTGGAATTGTCCATCCAGACTATTTTATCTCCGGAGATGGAAGGCCAGGTCTGATCTTTCTTGCCAGATGCAACGGCTGATTCGATGCCGGTGGTCATATTCTTCAAATAGATGTCTGCGTCTCCATTTCTATAGTCTGCCCAAACCACTTTATCGCCTGAGGTTTTGGGATAAAGCTGATCCCAATCCCCTTTGGAGATGGGCCTTTCTGATCGTGTGAAGAAATCAAAGCCAAAGATATTCCAGTTGCCTCTCCGATTGTCGCTCCATACCAGCAGGCTGCCGTTGGTATTGGGATAGTCGGTTGTGAGCAAGAGCAGCGGATCAGAGTTGATGTATCTCCACTTGATCTGGGTAAATCCGTTGCTGTTGTCCATCCAGACAACCTTATCCTCACTCAGGATCTTTGAAGAGCCATAAGGTTTGACCCGCTCAGGATCTCCCTTTCCGTCGTTAGGCGACTGGATCATTGGCAATGTCGCAATGGGAATTTCTACACCTTTTATTAGATCATAAAGGTAGATATCCGGGTCTCCCCCGCGCTCATCGAGCCATGCAATATATCTGCCAAAGACGCAGGGAGAACCTTGGTTGGCAGAATTGGTGACAATGGCTCGTTCTGTTTTGGTAGTCATGTTGTAGGCGTAGACGTCCCAGTTGCGAACACTGCTATCGGGAGCATTTCTGCCGTCCGCCCAGACGATGGTATCCCCATATATCCAGGCAGGAACCTGGTTCTTGAGATCAGTGCAAATTGGTATCTCGCTATTTGTGGTCAGGTTGTAAAGATATATATCCCATTTATCTGTTCGCTTATCCGCCCAGACCACATTCTCTCCATTTATGACCGGTGAGAGCTTGCCGCCTTTGTTACTGGTCAATTGTCTCTCCACACCCTTTATGATGTCGTAGAGATATATTTGATCATCTCCTGTGTCGTTGTTAAGCCAAACGACATAGTTACCATCGATCATGGAATATCTGTGATCGGAAGAGCTTTTTGATATCTGTTTCTCTTTCCCGGCCAGAAGGTCAAAGAGAAAAACGTCGAGGTGGCCATTTCTCTTGTCGGTATATATGACATAGTTACCGCTGACATCAGGACTGCTATGATCTATTTTGTCATCAGTAATGGCCTTTTCCTTGCTTGTAGAGGTGTTGAATAGATAGACGTTGTAGTTTCCTTTGCGATTGTCCGTCCAGACTATATTATCCCCTGAAATGGAAGGATTTGTCTGGTTAAATGACCCGCCACCTATGGACATATCGGCCAAGATCTTGAAATCATACATCCGGATATCTGGATCATCCGCACCCCTTCTATATTCCGTCCAGACTACGCCACGATCACTGATGGCCGGTTCCATTTTTATGATTCCCGGTGCCAGGGGGAAGTCGTCGCCGCTCTTGGTGTCATAAAGATTGATATCGGTTCTGTTGTTGAGGTAGGCGATGAAGTTGCCATAAATCCTGGGATCAGTCTGTATGCCTGGCTTGGTAAGCGTAGTGGTTTTCTGAGTAGTAATATCCATGAAGGCTATATCTGACTCCCCAGTACGATTATCGGCCCATGCCACAATATTACCGTATATGGAAGGAAACGACTGATCATTTGGACCTGTGGAGATAGCTGATTCTTTGCTGCGGGCAATATCATACAGATATACATCAAAATCGCCAGAGCGTTTATCCATCCAGACTACTCTATCGCCATTAATCTTGGGCTCAATTTGCTCTCCCTTCCCGGTGGAAACGATGCTCTGCTTCTTGGTCGTCAGGTCGTAGAGACTGATTTTATAGGTGCCTTCGCGGTCATCGGCCCAGACCACACGATCGCCACTGATATCAGGTTGAGTCTGGTTGCCTTCATCTGCAGTTATTACTGATTCGGTGCGATTGACCGCATCGTACATGTAAATGTCCCCGTTGCCAGCGCGCATGTCCTGCCAGACGATACGCTCACCGGATACAGCAGGATTGATTTGGAAGAACGGATTGATGCATACCCATTTCTCCAACCCGGTCTCCAGGTCATACATGAATATGTCGAAGTTTCCACTCCTGTTGTCCGACCAGGCTACAATATGTCCGTCTATGGTCGGCTGCATCTGCTCCGAGCCCGCTAAGATGGCTATGGGACGCTCTTTTCCATAATCCGTCCCGTAGGCAGCGCCAACATAGAGAAGTGCTGCCGTTATGATCATAATGGAGATTGCCTTGTGCATCTTATCACTCTGTGATCGAATGTTTTATCTATCTCACAATGGTGCTTTTGGCGAACCAATATAAGGACTTTTCTCGACGTTTGTCGAGATATGCTTCAAAAGAAGGTTTTTCTGCCAGGTGCCTCGTTTCTTCTTAAGGTTCGTGGGAAGAGGTGCACTGCGAGCCCACTCAAGATCAGATTCCGCTCAAATCAGCAACGACTATATATTCCTTGTGTCAACCCCTTGACCACACCGGGGGAACCAAGTTGAAGGATTATCTCATAATGGATGACGTCGTACTTGATAATAAAAGGGTCCTGGTAAGAGTGGACTTCAACTCTCCTATGGACCCGAACGGAAATATTCTGGATGATAAGCGCATAAGAAGCCACTTAGATACTCTGCGTGCTCTGGAGGATTGCCGGGTGGTTCTCATGGCGCATCAGAGCCGGGCCGGCAAGAAGGATTATACCACGCTGGAGGCTCATGCTCGCCTGGCAACGCGGCTCCTACGTCGCGATGTTACTTACATAGACGACATATTCGGATCTCATGCTCAAAGCGCCATAAAATCGCTGATGCCGGGCGAGGTTCTTCTTCTGGAAAATACCCGTTTTTATGCAGAAGAGAACATGAACCGAAGCCCTGCCGATCATGCCAAGAGCCACATGGTGAGAAAACTGGCACCGTTATTTGATATTTTTATAAATGACGCTTTTGCAGTCTCTCATCGCTCTCACTGCTCCGTGGTGGGCTTTACCGAGGTGCTGCCCAGTTTTGCCGGGCTTCTCATGGATAAGGAGATCACGGCACTGGATAAGGGCTTGAAGGGTAATGAGCATCCGACAGTCTTCTCCTTGGGAGGTACGAAGGCGGACGATTCCATTAAAGTCACCCAAAATGTTCTGGGTCGCGGCGGTGCCGATAAGGTTCTTACCTCAGGTGTCGTGGCTACTGTCTTCATGATGGCGGCAGGCATTGATGTGGGTGAAGCCAATCGCAAGTTTGTTGAGGATCAGGAGTACCTGGACCAAATTCCCATTGCGGCAAAGCTTTTACATGATTATCCCGGCAAGATCGTGCTGCCCGTGGATGTAGCTTTGAACCAGAATGGCGAGCGTGTGGACGTTGCCACCAGCAAGCTTCCTACAGCTTTGCCTATCGCCGACATAGGCCTGGAGACCATTGTCATCTACTCCAAATATATGAAGGAAGCTAAGGTTACCGTCCTCAATGGACCGACAGGTGTCTTCGAGCAGGAGAAGTTCCGATTGGGCACATCCGAGCTATTGAAAGCGGCCACCGAGTCGGGCTATTCTATTGCCGGTGGAGGGCATAGCGTGGCGGCCATTGAGCAGCTGGGCCTGGAGTCCAAGTTCACTCATGTGAGCATGGGTGGCGGGGCATCCATCACCTATCTCTCGGGTGAGCCATTGCCTGGCATTGAAGCTCTGAAGAAAGCAGCTCTTCGAGCACGAAAGGTCTGATCCGAATTGTTGGCATCTTTATGGCCTTGAGGGCAGGAGATCCAGCAATTTTTTTCTGCATGTATCCAGGATAGCGAAGGGCTCGCCTATTGCTTCCAGGGCGGCTGCCGACCTGTGCCCCCCTCCATCGCCCCCATGGGCTCTTCCCACTTCTCCCAGGAGCTTTGCCAGGTTGATGCCCCTGCGGGCTGCCTCGCGGCTACAGCGGGCGCTGATGCGGATCAAGTTGCCATGCCGTCCCGCCACAAAGGCCACGTCTGCGCCCAAATCCACCAGGGCCATGGCAGCAGAGCCCTCGAAGGAGTTGACCCATGTGCAGGCAATAAGCCAGTCTCCCTGGCGCACTATCTCGGCCCGAGAGGCGGCTTTGAGTAAGGCAATTCTTTGCGATAGATCCGGGGGCACAGAAAGGGCCTCCTGTGCTTTTTCATAGGCAAAGCCACCTGCATCTAAGAGCTCGGCTGCTGCCAGAAAGGTGCCGGGCGACGCCCGCTTGAATCGACCGGTATCGGCGATCATGCCTGCCATGAGTCCCAGGGCCGACTTTTCGTCGACCTTCTTATCGTTTTCTTTTAGAATCGTCCAGACGATCTCGGCAGTGGACTTGGTGGGCTTTTGTATGTAAAAGAGGGCGCCTTCCAGCAGTCCTTCATCCAGGTGATGGTCTACCAGAGCATAGTTGGCAGGGAGTCTGTCGCCCAGTTGCGTCTTTACCGAGGTGTCTACTACTACCACCAGATCGTAGTCTTCTACAGGGGGGTTAATCAGTACGCGAGCTCCAATGATATTGGCCAGGGAAATACCAGTACGGCTCAGGTCATCTACCGCACCGATTTCACCCCCGAAGGCCCGGCTCAGGGCAAAGCTGCAACCGATGGCGTCAGGATCGGCGTTCCTGTGGCAGAGGTAGAGGACGTTTCTGAATGGTCCGATATAGTCGCCATACTGATGCTCGCTAATACGCATATCCCCATTAGAGCTATGAGAATTGATATAGGTTGCCTTGGCGAGAACTGGATATGATACAGGAATGCAACTTCGTTGCACATCATGGATTGTAAAATATGCATACTGACGGGACGATAATTGGCGAGGGGCGTAATATATAAATATAATTTATGTGCAATATAAGATCCATTCGCGATGGGTTAAATTATATGATTTAAATTAAATTATATTATCTGTTAAAGCCTGTGCTCGGTTCTATTCAACTTGAAGCGTTCCTTGATTAATTAGTGAAAGATCCCCAATTCAATGTTATTCAAATTTTTGATAATCTCGGCCTTATGAAGGGGAGAGAGACTATGGTACTCACAGATTGTAAGTACTCGGTGGAGTTCATCACGCTGCATTGAAGCGGTATGTTGAGCAACGAATGACATCGCATCAAAGTTAGATTGTTCTTTTATAATCTTTTGGATGTTTTCTAATAGTAATTCGTCGAATCTGATCTCAGAGACACCTATATCCTTGATTACTTGTGTAATAATCTCGTTCGAATTTTTACTGGTTGACATTGCCCTCTTGGCAAAATCTAGAGAGTCTTTGGAGACCCCTCTAAGTATTAAATCAGATGCAAGTTTTTTCAGTGTCTTGCCCTGAAGAATAGTTTCAGATTCAAGAGCTAAGAATGCTTCGGGAGTTATCTCTATTTTCGTGTATTTAGGGATGGGCATTTAAGCTCCTGATCCTATCATCCGAGTTGAATTCCTTATGCAGCCATACTTATTAAAAGGCTGCGATGCGCAGGTTTTCAAGAACAGATATTTTTCGTTTTGAGGCCTTTTGGGATAACAAGCTGACTGACTTGACCCCCTTTTTGTATTGCATCTATCTTGTGGATGAGGGTATTATAATGTTTAATATTAATATATCAAAATAATAACCGTTTGCAAAAGGAATAAATACTATCTAATAGGTTATTTGGAAAAAAGGAAAAATTACCAAATGGGTGGTGAAGAGTCATGAAGTTTGGTCAACAAGAAATTGGGGTATATCCTCTGTGGATAGGATTATTGTCATTGATCATGTTCGTATCGATTCTATCAGGTATCTAATGGCAATGTTGATTAATGAGCAAATACACATTTTTTTTAGTGAATTATATCTAAATAGTTGTGTTTCCAGATTCGCAATGAAAATCATGTAAATTAGGTGAAGGCTTTGACGAAAGGAATAAGAGATACTCTAATATTAGCTCTATTAGTGGCAGCCTGTATCACTTGGTGGTGGATTATGATCAGACCCAATTGAAGGTACACTCATTAACAATTGTTTTTTCAATAAATTCATATGGGACAATACTGTGTTTTTTTTAAAAAGAATTTGGAAATCCCGAAGGATCACTTCAGCAGCGCTGCTATCTTATTTAATCTTTTTACATTTTTAGTCAAAAAGAAAAAACCGTAAATAACTTTAAACTAAGCATATCTTCGCATTGTATGCTATATGTATATTAATAGTTTTATTCTCTTGTTGCAAGGGATTTTTTTAGTCGCCTGTAGGTAATCTGGGCGAGAAAGTGCCTTAAACCTTGGGAGGTAACGTTTTATTTAGTCAATTCGCGATGAAGCATTCCTCGCCAAAAAGCAATATAGTTATTCTTGGTATTTAGTCCTTTTGGAAATAATACCTTAAGGGCGGATAAATTTTATACCCAGATTTTAATTGAGTGATCAGAATGCTTAGGAACTACACACCTCATTATTCTCTGCGAAAGCCCTCACCGTCATGTTCAGTATCAATGCGTGGTGCACGATCATATCGAGAATTGCAGCAGTCATGGTTTTGTCATGAAAAATCTTCACTCAATCAGAGCGAGATCAAACGTTACATAACCAAGCTCGTATGTATTGCCTTCTCTTGCGTATTCCAGCTTTGTTTGCTAGAATGCGGCAATGTCTGTCATAAGTATTGCCCAAAATTAGATGTTGTCAGATGGCTATGCCTTTCGGCTGGCCATCTTCATCTTTTTTCCGGCTGAAATTATTCAGCAATCGCTATTGTCTATCTGCCGCCACGCTGCTGGCTGCCGGATTCACATCCATTTCCATTGCCCTGGCAATTGCCGGCCTGGCCCATTGGTCCCTGATCGTTCATGCCAGGACCCATCATTCCATTGCCCATCATGCCCGGTCCCATCCCGCCCATGCGGTCCATCTTCATATCTCTGATCTGGGCCAGTGTCATGTTGCCGAGCTTTTCCATCTGCTTTTTCTGCAACTCATCAATCTGAGCTATTGTCATGTTGTTAAGCTCTGCCGTCTTCTCTTCGCGCAATTCCTTTATCTGGTTTAAGGTCATGTTATCGAAATTTTCTCGTGTGGCATCATCTACCAGGAGCATCCAGTTATGTGGTCCATCAGACCCGCCTCTCTGCATGGAGGCATTGCATCTGTCTTTGTTGCCATCGAAGGGGGCTGCCATAGCCGGTGCCAGGGAAAGGCAGACCATAGCCAGTGCCATTACGGCCAATGCGATCTTAGTCTTCATGTTTCTTATACCTCGCAACTTTTTCTTTGCGAATGTCAGGCGAATTGCATCGCTTGCGACATTCACAATCACCACCCTGTCAGGAACGATAGAAAAAGATGGGACAGAACGAACGGTTCGGAAATATGCTGAGCATCGAAATGAACTTCGACAAAAGGCGAAAAATCGTTTTATTACCGATAAATAAACTCAAGAACGTTTTGTTTCAATAATTGGGCCTAATTAATCGATATTTAGATGATTCCATCCTGAATAGACCAGATCACTGATGAGGCCGCGGTCCGTCCTGCTGGGAGGGCCGCCCGGCAGAGACCAAGGCCATGAAGAGAAGATGGATGAAGGCAGAACTTTACGTCCCCGCCTTCATCGCCTCCCTTCCCGCCGCCAGGGCTTCGTCCAGCTTCTCGGGGTTGGGTCCTCCGCCCTGCGCCAGTTCGGGCCGGCCTCCTCCGCCTCCGCCCAGGGCGCGCGCCGCAGCGCGGATGATGCTGCCCGCCTTGATGCCTTTTGCCAGGCCAGACTGGCCTACGGAGGCCACCAGCTTGCCGGTCTCGCTGCCCAAAAGGGCCACGCAGTCCTGCTCGGCCAAAAGCGCCGCCGCCTTGAGAAGCTCATCGATGTCGGCGCTGCCCATCTTCTGCACCACGATTTTGAGCCGTCCAGTGTCTCGGGCTGACGAATCAAGGTCATGAGCCGCTTGATACCATCAGCGGGCGTTTCTATCTGTAAAGAATCGTCTAATCAGTGACAGCTCCAGAGATCCTGATCGCAGCTTCTGTTACCACGACAAAGCGACCGGATAAATCTGATTCCGGAAGAGAAAGGACCTTTTTCATCATCGAGATTTTTTTAGATGGGCCGCAGTAAGCACTGCGAAGTAAAATAACGCCGCAATGAGGTAATCTCATTCGAAAAACCATCTCTCCAAAATCCTTGTCCATGGTTACTACTATGCGCTCTTCCGAGTGGGCTTTTTCAAGTATGCTTTCGTCTTCCCAACCCCGGCAATCCTCATAGGCAGAGATAGCGTCATGATTATTCTCGCGCAGCCATTGCGCGACAGAGGGGCCTACGCACTCGTCTACCAGAAATCGCATCTAAACGGCCTCGGCCGCGAGGGGGACGAAGGAGGCATCTTGAAGTGTCTTGGAGGCAAAGAAAAGACAGGCATAAATGTCATCTTTCGCCAGGCCGGGATACTCTTCCAGGATCTCTTCCATGGTGGTGGCATGAGCCAGGAGTCCCAGGATGTACTCCACAGTGAGCCGGGTGCCGCGGATAACGGGTTTGCCTACCATTACTTTGGGATTTATTGTAATCCTTTCGAGCAAATCTTCATTATTCACGAAGATGTTATTGGCTGCTCTTTTGATATAAATGTGAGCAACTTATGCTTCCGCAAAACGGTCGCTTTCTTGCTGACGCATTGATATAATTCGTCCCATTTCTCAATAAGCATTGATCTATCAAAATCCAGAATACACTCGTCCGGTGCCAAAGATCCATTGAATAAAAATACCTTAATCCTCATACCATTAGTCACAATGTAGCACGCAGGTGTTAACACTTGGGCATAGGATTTCGCCTGTTCGATGTGATCTTCTTTGATATCATTATCGCTTTTTTTAGCTTCAATGATTAGAAGCGCATCTTTTCGCTCTCTGCTTCGCCCATTGAATATAGCCAAATCTGCTTCAGTCTTGGTACGCCGGGTGCCAATAAACATCTCAACAGGATAACCAATTACGATATCATCATATTCGTATCCAAGTTTTTCTAATAATGGTACAACAAAATAAGTTTCAACTTCGCGTTCACTCTCAAAATCTCTCGATTTTATATCATGAAACCATTCATTGTTTGGCCTTATCGTTTGAATTTGACCAGTAGCTTTGTCACCTATGATTATTTTCGGTGTGATAATGATCCATTCATCCCAATGTTCGTCACCGAACTTGTTTTCTGATCGTGCTTCGACTTTTAGACCTTGTTTATCTAACACATCATTTATTCTCTCTATAACCTGTGGTTGCCGGGCAGCAACACCAAAACGCTCCCAAAAACGACTGCTTATCATCTTTTTTTGCTTTTTATCCGCCAGCATAACCGATTGATATATTTCGCGGGCGACATCTATGTCATCTTTGACCACATCACTACCTCAAAACAACAGTACAGTTATGAAATTCATTAAGCTTGCGGCAATAATCACAGTCATTAGCAGATAAAAAATGAATTAGAGATGGATGAAGGCAGAACTTTACGCCCCCGCCCTCATCGCCTCCCTTCCCGCTGCAAGGGCCTCGTCCAGCTTTTCGGCATTGGGCCCTCCGCCCTGCGCCAGTTCGGGCCGGCCTCCTCCGCCTCCGCCCAGGGCGCGCGCCGCAGCGCGGATGATGCTGCCCGCCTTGATGCCTTTTGCCAGGCCAGACTGGCCCACGGCGGCCACCAGCTTGCCCGTCTCGCTGCCCAAAAGGGCCACGCAGTCCTGCTCGGCCAAAAGCGCCGCCGCCTTGAGAAGCTCATCGATGTCGGCGCTGCCCATCTTCTGCACCACGATTCTTAGGCCATCAAAGGTCTCGGCCTCAGCCACCAGCGTCTTGAGCCTTGCTTTGGCCAGGTCCTCCCTGAGCCGATCGATCTCCTTTTGCTGGGCCTTCCACTCCTCAAAGAAGCGGGAAGCGGTCTTGGGCAGCTGTTCGCCCGGCACGCGCAGCACATCAGCCGCGCCGGAGAGCAGATCATCCCGCTCCTGCCCGGCCCGCACGGCGGCTTCGCCTGCGGCAAACTCGATCCTCTCCACTCCATCCTGAATGCGCTCGGCGCGCAGGATCTTGATGGCCCCGATCTGCCCTGTGTTGGTGACATGCGTTCCCGCGCAGGCTTCAATGTCGCTTCCCACGCGTACCACGCGAATCTGATTTCCGGGGGGCACGCCTCCCTGGTACAGCTCAAAGCCAAAGAGCTTCTCTGCCTCGGTGCGGGGCAGGAACTGGGTGTCCACGGGCTGCATCTCCATCACCCGCCTATTAGCTTCCAGTTCGATCGCCTTCAGCTCGGCGTCATTAATTCGCTTGTAATGGGAGATGTCCAGCCTTGCTCGATCCTCGCTCTTCTGGGCGCCGGCCTGCCAGACGTGCTTGCCTAAAACACGTTTGGCTGAATCATGCACCAGATGGGTGGCAGTGTGATGACGCGCATGAGCCAGACGGCGGCGCATGTCCACCTTTCCGTTAACCCTGTCGCCCTTCACCAAGCCCGGCCCGCTGGCCGTCTTGGCCAGCTTGTGCAAGACCACCTCTCCAGACTTCTGAACATCCACCACGGAAAAGGTTTGGCCCTGCCTGTCCAGGGTGCCGTGATCGGCAGGCTGGCCTCCGCCCTCCGGGTAGAGGAGCGTTCTGTCCAGGATGACGCTGCCGTCCTCAGTAACATCCAGAACCAGGGCCTGGAAGACCCACTCGTTGGGATGTTCGTAGAACAATAATTCCGTTTTACCGGGCAGACTGACCTTGGCCTCTTCCTTCTCGGCCCGGATGCGCTTCTTGGCAACCAGCGAGTAGAAGTTATCCGGCAGCTCCACCGTCGCGCCCATCTCTTCTGCGGACTCGCGGGCGATCTCGGGGGGAATGCCATGCGTATCGTAAAGGGAGATCATCTCCTCCAGAGGAATTGGCTGGTTTTTCTTCAGGAAGTTCTCGGCGGTCTTCTTGACCAGACGCTTGCCCTTCTCCAGGGTCTCGGCATACTTCTGCTCTTCCTGGTCCAGGATCTCCTTGATGGTGACAAAGCGCTCCTGCCAGTCCGAGTAATCCAGCCTTTGAATTTGCATCTCCACCAATTCAGCCAGCGGCAGAGACAGACCCAGCTCCTTCATCAGTCGCAAGGTGCGGCGTATGACCAGCCGGGACAGGTATCCCGCTTTTACATTGGAGGGTATGATGCCGTCGCCCAGCATGTAGGCCAGGCAGCGAGTGTGGTCCACCACGGCATAGATGCGCTCCATGGGCTCGATGGTCTTCTCCAGCTTCTCTGGCGTAATGCCGATGCTGCTCGCAATCCTCTTGCGCAGATCCGCCATGCTGTATTCGTCCAGATCCACCATGCCCGCCAGCCGGGCATTCTGGGCGAAGATCTCGGCATACTCGGCATCTTGCAGGTTGTGCTCGACGCCCGCAAGGTCGGCCACCTTGCGAACGAGATCCGGGAAGATGGCATCATAAATGGTAGGCGAGCCGGTAGAGGCCCAGACAAACCTCTCGAGGCCATAGCCTGTGTCCACGATGTAGTTGTTCATCTTCTCATACGACTCGCCCTTGATCTGGATGGAGCCGCTTTGCACGGCTTTAAGGTCCATGAAGACCAGGGTTGCCAGCTCCAGGCCGCCGACCATGACTTCCACGCTCGGTCCGGCGTTGCCTCCTCCTGCCCAGGGATTCTCCTTGTAGGTCACAGCCAGGGGGTCCATGCCCAGGCCCACCAGCAGCTCATCGCATAATGCAACCGTCCGATCCTTCCAATAGTGCTCTTTTTCTCTCGTGTTGAAGACGTGGTGGGCCATCATCTCAAAAGTGGTGAGATGCCGTCCGCTGCGCCCTACTGAATCGAGATCGTCGAGCCTTATGCAGGGCTGGCTGATGGTGAGCGGATTGGCGGGCGGTGGCACCTGTCCGGAGGTGACAAAAGGCTGGAAATCGGCGATAGAGGCAATGGTGAGGTAAATGTCGTCTCGCCAGCGGGCCACCACCGGATACCTCTTGATGCGAGCATGCCCCCGGCTCTCAAAGAAGCTGAGGTAATGCTCGCGCATCTCGTCTATGGTATGCTCGCGTTTGAATATGGGCGAGCCTATGAAGGTATAGGGATCGCAGGGCGGGTCCCCGCAGGTCTTCCTCTCGCTGTTCCTGGTCCAGAAGAATTTTCCGCATTTGTCGCACTTCTTGCGCTGGAATCCCTCATCCACGAAGAAGTCTAATCGATACTCATCCTCGGAGAACATAGTTGATCTAATTTACTCTTAAGACCTTTAATAGCGAGACCACGGGCACTCCGGCGATCTCTTCCGTGCCCTTCTTGTCGATCAGGACGGCGATGGCATTGATCTTGGCTCCATGCTCGTCCAGATATTCGACGACCTCCTCCAAAGTTCGGCCGGATGTGATCACGTCGTCGATGATGACGCACTCCTTGTCCATAACACCGGCGAAATTGGCACTCAGGTTGCCACGGGCTTTGCCGCTCTCTTTTGTGAGCATCTGCTTGCTGGGGGTGTATACCGCAAGCTCTGCGGAGAGGCTGCTGGCAACCATGCTGGCCAGAGGCAGGCCGCTTAAAGCTATGCCCACCACAGCGTCCACGCCGCAATCGTTGTCGTCCAGAGTCTCAATAATGATATCCGAGAGGGCTTCTGAGATGTGGCTCATCCTAAAGGCGCTCTTGCCGATCATGGACCAGTCCACAGAGATATCCTTGGGCCCGGGCGATGTGCTCGTCTTCTCAGCATGAGTAAGCAGCCAGGTAACCGTTTCGCTGGAGACATTCAGCTCCTCCGAGATCTGGCCTTCCACCAGCCCTTCTGCTTTTAGTTCCGTTGCCTTTTTCATCAATGTTTCAATATTCTTCATCTTATGCACCTCTTTTTCTTTCGGGCAGGAGTTCCGCAATCTGTACAAACTTCTCCTTCGAATTTGCTGCCACAGCCTTGGCACCTCTGGACGTGCTTTAGCAGCCTCTTTATCCTGGGCTGCCCGATGGGTTCGATCTTCAGACCGAGGTGAAGAGCGACATTTTGCAGAGCATAGTCATCGGTAGCGAGAACGGCTCTATACTCCAGGGCTTTCGCCAGGATATCCAAATCAGCGGAAGACAGTGCTTTGAGGTCTCCTGTCTGTGTTGCGGCGTGCTCTGCTGCCTTTCGCGCCTGGGGGGAAGGGCTTTCCACCCGTGCCTCAAAGATGTGAAGCAGGGATTTTGTCCTTATATCTTTCAGCTCCGCTTCCACCGCCGGGACGGTGATCAGCTCTCCTACCGGCCTTTTACCCCAGATAAACACTGAAGCATCCGCTACGACATACACATCCTGAGGCTCTTGAAAGTTATAGTACTTGGACTTTTCCCGGACCAAAACGCTATTATCATATAATGAAATGCAAAGGTTGGATGGCCAAGAAAGAAAAAAAGGTTGGCAATAAGGAAGACCAACGGCTGGCGACGGTCCAGGAAAAGCCCGGCGAAAAAGCAGCCAAACTACCGCCAAAGGTCGCGCCCAAGAGCGCGGCCGAACGCAGAAAGGACCGCATTGATGGAATCGTCAAGACGGTATATCCTTCCATTTTAGGGACCATGGCAGGCTTTGCCTGTTATTATTCGGGCGAGTCAATCGCTCCTTATCCCTGGCATTTCGTCATGATGTCCGTAATACTGCTTACTTATGTCATTCAAATGTATACCTATAAGTTCCTGAATATAGATGCATCAGGCTTCAAGACCAAAGACTGGTTCTATGTGGAGTTCATGGTAGTCGACTTCTGGCTGGTTACCTGGACGCTTCTTCTCAACTGAGGAATACCCATGAGAATTGCCATCATCAATCGCGATCGCTGCCAGCCCCGCAAGTGCTCCAAAGAGTGCGAGTACTTTTGCCCGCCGGTGCGTACGGGCGACGAGACCATAGTCTTTGAGGACAGCAAGCCCCTTATCACCGAGAACCTTTGCGTGGGCTGCGGTATCTGTGTGCGCAAATGTCCCTTTGGAGCTATTACCATCACCAATCTGCCGGAAGAGATGGAGGATCCGGTGCACAGGTATGGCCAGAACGGGTTTGCACTTTACGGTCTGCCTGTACCGGTTGATGGCCGGGTAACCGGCCTTCTGGGCCCCAATGGCATCGGAAAGAGCACTGCCGTATCCATACTATCCGGCATACTGCGCCCCAATTTGGGAAAGAATGCCACCTGGGATGATGTTTTCGCCCGCTTTGCGGGAAGCATCCTGGGTGATTATCTGAAAAAGGTAGCCGATAAGGGGGTCAAGACCTCCTACAAGCCCCAGTATGTGGATCGTATCCCCAAGAGCTATTCGGGGCCGGTTCGCGGTCTCTTGGAAAAGACGGACGAACGAGGAGTTCTCACCGATCTGGTGGAAGGTCTCTCCATCGACAAGCTCATGGACCGGAAGATATCGAGTCTCTCCGGCGGAGAGCTGCAACGCGTGGCTATCGCAGCCACGGTGGCTCGCGACGCGAATTTCTATTTCTTCGATGAGATCAGTCCTTTCCTGGATATTTACCAGCGCATCAACGTGGCCCGCATCCTGCAGGACCTGGCCAAGGATAAGGCGGTCATGGTAGTGGAACATGACCTGGCCCTGCTTGACCTTCTGGCGGAAAACATTCATCTCATTTACGGCGTTCCTGGGGCTTACGGCGTCATAACCCGGCCTAAAGGGGTAAGGATAGGCATCAACCAATACCTGCGTGGCAACCTTCCTGAGGAGAATGTGCGCTTCCGGGATACATCCATACGTTTCGAGGTGCATGCACCCAGGATCGACAAGGAGATCCCCATGCTCATCGCCTATGAGGCCTTTGACGTGCAGTACTCCTCCTTCCGGCTGGCAGCAGAGCCAGGCATCATTCGTCGTGGTGAAGTGGTGGGCATCCTGGGTCCGAACGGCATAGGAAAGAGTACCTACATCAAGGTCCTGGCCGGGGTGGAAAAGCCGACATCCGGAAGCTTCGATACCCGGCTTAAAGTCTCCTACAAACCCCAGTACCTGAAAGCTGACTCTGATGTGACCGTGCAGGGCCTTCTGCGCGGCGCAACCCATGATTTTGACTCCAGCTACTACCAGACTGAGATTTTAAAGCCCATGGGTCTGGAGCCTTTGATGGATCAGGCCCTGACTGAGCTATCCGGTGGAGAGCTGCAGCGCGTGGCCATTACCGCCTGCCTGAGCCGCTCGGCGGACCTCTATCTGCTGGATGAGCCCTCTGCCCATCTGGATGTCGAACAGAGGATGCTGGCGGCCAAGGTTATGAGGCGCTTTGCCGAGTCCTCGGAGAAGACGGTGCTGGTTGTGGACCATGACATCTATCTCATCGATCTGCTCGCGGAGAGGTTGATGGTCTTTGAGGGAACGCCGGGGGCGCTGGGTATCGCTCATACGCCTCTGGAGATGCGCGAGGGCATGAACGCTTTCCTTAAAGCCATAAACATCACCTTCCGGCGTGATGAGGAGACGAAGCGGCCCAGAGTCAACAAGCCTGAGTCGAGACTGGACAGAACGCAAAAGGAGCAGGGCGAGTATTACTATCCGGTTGAGGAATCTTGAAACCGACAGCTTTTTTGCCCTGGTCTGCCTGCAGAATCATGAGGAATTGAAAAATGGCTGACGAGGACCTGGGAGCACTGGAACACTATGTCCCCTTTTGTCCCAAATGCGGCAATGAGTGCGAGCAGAAGGATCTCCGGCGGGCATTGGATGCAGATAGCTGGAAGAAGATTGTAATTGAGACCATCTACTACTGCAAGAATTGTGACAACTACTGGAGTGATGGCCTGGTTGAGAAGGGCTATAAATAAACAGTCTTTATGATCTATCTTTATTACAGCGAAAAATTCCAGGCCTATAACTTCGGCCCGGAGCACCCCTTCAACCCGGCTCGCTTGATGCTCGCATGCAAGCTCATGGAAGAAGAGGGCCTGATAGACGATCTCACCTGTAAGGTTGAACCGCAGCCCGCAGAGGAAGCTGATTTGCAGCGCGTGCATACACTGGAGTATATTGCATCTGTGCAGACGGAAAAGCCGGATTTGGCCTTTGGATTGGGCAGCGATGACACGCCCGTCTTTCCCGGCATTTACGCCGCGTCTCGGCTCCTGGCCGGCAGCAGCATCGATGCGGCGAGGCAAATAATTTCTGAGGACTGCAGCGCCTTTAACATCGGGGGAGGACTGCATCATGCCATGCCCTCCCGGGCTTCGGGCTTTTGCGTCTTTGATGATCCGGCGCTGGCTATCTGCGTCCTGAAAGAGCGATTTGAACGGGTTCTTTACATAGACATCGATGGCCACCATGGAGATGGGGTGCAGCAGATTTTTTATGAGGATCCCGGCGTACTCACTGTGTCCATGCATGAATCGGGATTGTACCTATTTCCCGGCACCGGTTTTATCGATGAGTTGGGCGCAGGCCCCGGCCTGGGCTACAGCGTGAATATACCCATGCCCATGTACTCCGGGAATGAGGAATATCTGCGTGCTTTTGAGGAGATTGTGCCCCGCCTCTTTGCATGGTTCAGGCCGCAGGCAGTGGTGGCACAACTGGGTGTGGACACTCACTACTCCGATCCCCTCACCACTCTGAACATGACCCTTGCCGGATACACTCATCTGGTAGGCCGCATCATCGAGCTGACCCGTCTTCATGCCGGCGGCAGGCTGCTGGCCCTGGGGGGAGGCGGCTACAACATGGAGGTAGTGCCCCTGGCCTTTGCCAGCGTGCTTCATCTCATGCGGGGCGAGAAGCTGCCGGAGTATTTGCCGCCCTACTGGGTGGAGTTTTTCAGCAACCTGGTGGGAAGAGAACCGCTCTCGCCGCCGGACATCGAGATTAAGGTAGGGACGGAGACGAAGAAGAGGATCACGGCGGAGCTGGAGATGACCTTGCGGCAACTGAAGGAAAGGTTGAATGAGGTTAATAAGGTTTTTTAGGCTCTGTGCTGTTTTTAGCTTTCAAGGCGTCGTTTTCCTCGCCTAAAGAGTAAGAAAGCGCCGAGGGTGGGATTCGAACCCACGATCTCCGGAGGAGAACAGGTTTAGCAAACCTGCGCCTTACCAGGCTAGGCAACCTCGACTTACCTCAGGCACTTGACCCTTAGGCTATTTAAATTCTGCGTTCGCCAAACGGCAGAAGTACGCCAGAAGTCACGCATTCCTTTTCCCGCAGCATCACACAACGCATGCCAGCAAATCCTTACTGGTGATGATGCCCACCAGTGCCCCATCCTTCATCACCGGCAGCCTTCTGATATTGTGCTCTCGCATCAGCCTCGCAGCCTCACTTGCGGAGGCATCAAGGTCGATGGTGACCAGGGGGCCAGGCGTCATAATCTCCCGAACAGCCACCCTGGCCGGGTCCAGGCCTTCTGCAAATACCTTGAGAAAGATCTGGCTGGTGGTAACGATCCCCAGGCACTCCTTGAGAAGACCGTCTCTGGCCACCAGCACGCAGCCCTTCTTCTCCTCCGCCATTCGCTTCACAGCCTCCAGCACCGTGGCCTCCGGGCGCACTGTGGCAATGGGATAGCTCATCAGATCTCGAACCTTCATAGCCGCCACAATCCTATTATCTAGTTTTTATGCAACTATTGGCTGATAAATATGACTCTAAAATAGAAAATAAGTAGGAGATCTCCTTTCAGAGCTCTCCCCACTGCAATTCCAGCCCCACCGTCGGCTGCTCCAGTCCGAAGCTCTTCAGGACCAACGGATGCAGCTCTCCAAAGCAGCCAATCTTCCGGCCCCCGGCCATGAGATCCGCGCCACGACCGGGCAGAAGCGCCCCGTCCAGAGAGGGCACGATCTCGGCGCTGATGGCCAGTTCCCGCAGCACGACGTCCACGGCTGAGCGGATCTCTGAGAAATTGGCGCCGCTGTGGATGCTGGCCGCCGCTAAATTCATTCGTGTCTTCTTATCCACTACCACATCCCCGACGGCAAATATCCTCTGAGGCAGAGGATGATGCTGGTTCATGGCGAAGATATCCAGAAGACTGGAGAGAAGCGAGGTGCGCAGGATGGTGTGCAGCTCACTGATGGGATGCATCACATGCACCACGCCCGCTCCATCAGGCGATCTGCGCATCCACTGGAAGTGCACCTTCTCATTGGTCAGGGTGAAGGGCATGGTCTCCAAATACCCGAGGCCTGCCATAACCTCGCGAATCTCGGCTTTGCGAATCTCCGAAGAGTGAGCCCGGCCTACAGTCACCGTCCCGGGGAGACGGGCATCCAGCCGGTCAAAACCATAGGCTTTGGCCGCGTCCTCAAAGATGTCCCAGGAATGCATAATATCCGCCCGATAGGCAGGAACCAACACCCCCACATCGCTGCCATTCACGACTGCCCCAAAGCGCATCCTGCGCAGGCATTCGGCCAGCTGCAGGGGGCTGAGATCAAAGCCAATCAGCTTGTTAGCCTCCGCCGCGCTCACCGTCCAGGCAGACGGCTGCAAATTGGGGGAGACGAAATCGCCCTCGCTTCTTTTGACAAGAACGCTCTCGATCCTGCCGCCTCTCTCCGCCAGGGAGGTTACTACTATGTTCAGGGCTTTGTGCACCATGCCGTCCATTCCCGTGACATCAATGAACAGATCCTCGGTCTTCTCGGTAACTGAGGTCAGCTCGCCGTTGATGATGGGCGGGAAGGAGAGCACCTGATTTTTGGCATCTACGATGAGCGGATAGCGCTCACAGCCTTGCAGAATATGGCCGTAACCCTTGCCCTTGGGGTGCTTTTGCAGGATCTCCTGCATGCTCATCTCTAGAGAGAAGTCCAGGGGCACGAACTTTCGCGCCGGATCTTCCCCAAAGTAGCGGAAAGGAGGGGTGACTCGGGATAGATCGTGCACGCCTATGGCCACCTTTCGTCTGTTTCTGCCCAGGCCCCAGTGCAGATCCTCTTGCAGGCCCATGAGCGACTCAATGGCCTCGCTGGTAAACGATAGGCCTCGCACCACAGCGCAGCCGATGATGGGGCGCACCGATTTTACCGATTCCTCTACCTGCAGGACAATAGGGCCTTGCAGAGCGGCATACTCCACCAGCCCCGTCTTGAGACCCAAAAAGCCCTGCATGGCCCTGGCTACACCCTCAGCGCTGTAGAGATCGGGGCGATCCGGGAAGAACTCCACATCCACGTGCTCCTCTTCCGCCCTCTTTCCAATGTCTGCACCCATCATGGCCAGGCGGCCCATGATTGTATCCCGAGAGGCCCCAATCAGCCTCTCCATATCCTCGTAATAAAGTCTGACAACCGGCATGATTAATCCCCCTTCAAAGCTTGACGGAAATGGGCGTCTCGCGCAGCCACTCGATATCTGACTGATAGAGCAGTCGCAGATCTTTGAGCCCCAGCTTGAGCATGGCCACCCGCGAGACTCCCAGGCCCCAGGCCAGCACGGGATGCTCTATGCCGAAGGGCGCTGTGACCTCTTTTCGGAAGACTCCCGCTCCGCCCAGCTCCACCCATCCCAGGCCCTCGATGAACACCTCCGGCTCCACGGACGGCTCGGTGTAGGGGAAGTAGCCCGGCCGGAAGCGCACCTCCTCAAAGCCCATCTTGGCATAAAATTCCTTCAAGATGCCCAGAAGATGAGAGAATGTCACATCCCTGTCCATTACAATGCCTTCCAGCTGCTCGAACTCCGGGGTGTGGGTGGCGTCAATGGCCTCGCGCCGGTAGACGCGATCTATGCCGAAAGCCTTGATCGGCGGCTCGGGGTGTTCGGCCAGATACTTTATGGTGACACCCGTGGTATGCGTGCGCAGCACCTCCTGGCGGGCCACCTCCGGCTTCCAGCATCCGCCCCAACCGGTGGAGCCAACGGCACCCCCGCATTCATGCATCTCTTTGACACGAGTGTAGTCGGGAATATCGGCTTGACTATCCAGATAGAAGGTGTCCTGCATCTCCCGAGCAGGATGGTCCTGGGGCTGGAAGAGAGCATCGAAGTTCCAGAAGCTGGACTGCACAATCTGGCCTTTGATCTCCACAAAGCCCATCTCCAGCATGATCGTTCGCATGAAATCGATGAGCCTCTGGTAGGGGTGCTTCTTGCCGGGGATGATTTTGTCGGCGGCGAGGGTGACGTCGTAGGGACGAGCGCGATAGGTCGAATCATGGTACTTCAAATGCAAGAGATCTGGCTCTTTTTCGATCCATTGGCCGGTTTTAATCATATCTGAGGTAAGTGGAGGCATGGGCATCTCTTTTTCAGCACTTACAACCATTCGATGAGACTCCCAGAAATAGCCTCTTCCTTCCGTTGTGATCTTATAGTGCCACTCTTTGCTCTTGTGGGGGTGAACTAAGCCCCGTTTCCTGAGATCGTCTAGGCTCTCTTTATCCAGCTCTCCAATGTTCTTCGCTTCGGAATGCCAGCAGTCTTGGCTTGATTCCTCTCGGTATTCTCTAATGCCCTTCTCCCCAGCCAGCAGATTCTCCAATGTCTCCTCATCCTTGCCCTTTGGGGCGCAGCCCATGGGCTTGATCATCCCTGCCTGGATGGCCGCCCATCCCTTCTTCTTCAGCCATCCCAGAGCGATCTTGTGGGACGGGTCCTTTAGCTCAGACACCGCTTTGCCTGAGCCCAAGAAGGAAAGCAGTACTCGTTCCGGAAGACCTTCCTGAGCATATTTTCTGCCCTCTTCCGTTAGAGAGACTGACTCCACCACCGACTTGGTCACCTGAATATAGCCCAGCTCGCTCAAAGCATCAGCTGAAGCTCGTACAGCCTCCTTTTTCATTCCCAGCTTATCGGCAATGCTCTGAGGATCAACAATATCTTCAGATATCGCTTTTAGAACTCTGACATCATTTTCAGATAACATAACACCATCCCACAATCGGGCGGATCAGAGCAAGGCTCTCTTGCCCTTTCGCCCCCATCAAAAGAAAGAAAAGACTAAATGCCCGAAGATGCCCGAAGTTAGCCTCTCCGGCTTTAGAAGCCCGATTTTATGATTGACAAATGAACATTTCGTTGTCTTTCCAGGCACGGTTTTTTTGGTTAGATTTATGATTTATAAACCTGTCGAATAACAGGGCTTTGCATCAAAAGTCGATCCTGAAACTAAAGTATTGGATCCGCAACCAAAGTGACAGATATGATCAGTGAATTGGTTATATTCTTCAATGGACGATTCGTTCAGACTTTAACACAGAGTTTTTGCGAGGAGTAGAGAATGAGAGACCTTATTAGCCACTCTATCTACTGATTTGGCTGCTTAGGCAATGCGCTCATTTCTGGCAATTTACCAGATTGCTTTTCAAGTTTCTTTTCGTCGGATTTAACTCTGCGCGCTAGCTTCTTGATATCTTCTTCGGGTGGAAGATCCTCCGGCTTGATTCCCCTCTTCTCAAGCATTTGGCGAACGCTTTTATTATTCAGTACATGCTCGTTGGTTATTGGCAGTTCTCCCCATAAATCTTCATGCAATACTTTGTGATTGGTCATTTCTGTAGCAAGATTCTTTGCGGCAATGGTCAACGTGGGCAAAAAATCTGCCAGTGGATGAGTTTGGGTAATTCCGAATCGGGTTTTCATTTCCTGGGTTGTATATCCTCCAAATAAGGCGGCATCGCCCTTTGAACGAATGCGCCCAAACCCCGCATCGTCTACTCCTCGCTCGTAAATGTTTCGCGAGAGCGCCTTCTCTGACTCACGTAGACGCTCTCTGACCTCAAAACGATCTTGAAGTCGCATCCTTTCTTCTATTAATTCCAATTTCCGAGTCTGAACGGCAAAATAGCTTTGAGCAAATGCAATTTGCTCCTTCCTAGGGTCACCATTTTGAGCAATTAGGTAGCAAGCATAGCGAGTAAGCATGAAATCTTCGATTTCGCGCTTCCCGCCTTTGGCGTGCGTGATCAATTTCGTGACGCCACGAAAATGATCACTGATATTGTATCCGACGGTTTCGCATGATTCTATGGCTCTCTGAATTGCGGTCAGAAAATTTTCCCATCTAGCATATCCTAATGGTTCTTGAAGGTCCCTAGCAAACCAGAATTCGGTATTATCATCCAAGTTTTTGGCAAGCGAATCAAAACGGCTCTGCATTTGTTGGATTAACTCTCTATTCATCGGGCAATAAATTGTGTTGAAGATATAAATCTCTTTGGACGAGCGCACTTATGATCAATGCAGATGAGAACCATTTTGTCGATGTCAACGAAATGGTCCTCGACGTGGTTTACACTGTTGAAATAAGGCAGTCCAGCCATGTAACGCGGTTCGATTCCTAAATTAGCAATCTTAAAAAAGAAAAATTTAAACAGCTAACTTCTTCCAGTCATCGCTCTCCAGCTCATCCAGCGCTCTCATGACCCCGCTCACTGCCATCCCGAAGAACTGTTTTCCTTTCTCGAGCGTTGCCGGCTCTGGATTTCCCATGACGCCGTTTCCCATGAGATGACGAACATCCTTCATGACCAGGAACTGAGGCCTCTTGGGAAAATGCTTCTTTGGCCTTCCTTTGACCAGGTCGGGACGAATATTCATCATAAGAGAAGTCTCGATCTCTCCGGCATGCCCGTCGTGCGGGGTTTCAACCGCCTTCTCATCGATCAGATCGAATAAAGAGACCAGGCTCACAGAGAATTCGCGCTCTTCCACCGCCATCTGACAGGCTTCCTCCAGAGCGGCCATATGCTGCCCACCGGCGTGGCCGGTCAGAATCAGCACCCTTGTAAAGCCGCTATCGAAAAAAGAGAGCAGCAGATCCCTGGCATAGGCGCGCAGGGCATCGTGCCCCACGGTGATGGTACCGGGAAATCTCCGCGTGCTGCGGCAGACCCCGTAATGAAGGGGAGGGGCCAGGAAGATCTGGCGCTCCTTGGCAACTGCGCGCGCTACCTCCATGGCCTGGATGGTATCGGTTATCGTGGGCAGGTGCGGCCCGTGCTCCTCGGTTGCTCCCACGGGCAGGATCACAGTTTGCGTCTCCTTCAGGCCCGCCTCGATCTCCGGCCAGCTCATCTCCTCCAGGAGCTTCATACGGTGATTACATCTCCAGAGAGGACGTACTCCTCAGGCACCTTCAATTCGTAGGTCTTGTCACCCACAGACAACTGATAGGCACTCATGGGTTTGGTATCGAAATTAGTGCCGCTGGCAATCGGCCCTTCTGTGGAATAAGGCAGCACCAGGATGAACCGGCCGCTGGCGTCGCTGGAGTTGGACTGCTGGTAGAGGAAAGCCCGGTTCTGATTGGTCATGATGGGGACTGCGGCGGTTACTTTGGTTCCCGGCGGAGCATTTCCGCTGATCACCGCCCCCGGCACATGCTCGAAGGTCTTGACGAATTTCTGGCCTGCGGTTATTGTATTCTCTGACTCGTGCACCAGGCGATAATGCTGCAGGGCCTCGAGCGGGAAAGCAGAGTTAGCAGGGCTCATGGCTGCGATCTCGGCATTGTCCCCCTTATCCCGGCTCTCGTTAATGAACGCCTCCAGCTCGGTGCGATTGCGGGTGATCATGGGCGCTTCGGTCAGCACGGGAACCATAACACCATTTCCTGCATCCCTGGCGCGATAAGCCAGTCCCAGGCCCATATCTCCAGCCGTCTCGGTTCCATCAAAGAAGTACATGCGAGCCGCCATGGACTTGAAATAAGACTCGCGCCAGATCTGCACCGGCACCCAACTCTCGCCTTGCTGCTGGTAGACTCCGGCCATGTACTTGGAAGTGGGAATCGAGCTCCAGGCCGCCATGGCATGGAACTTGCCTACCGCCATGGGCTGATCGATCATCACATACTTGGTGTTCATGTATTGCGAACGGTTTAGATCCAGGCCAGCCAGCACTGCTTCCGCCTGGCTCTCATTCTCGGCCAGGAAGAAGGGCGAGGAACCGGAGATGTTACGGGTAACACTGCCAATTCCCTGCTGGAAAGGATTGGCATTGGGAATCCTATGGCCCACGCATTCAATGAGGTGTCCGTAATCCCACCAGGACATGACACCGTAAGCCGTATCCGGGTAGGCATATTTGCCGTCGGCAGGACGCACATATTTCTCATAAAGGTCCATACCCGGTTGTGGCGTATTATTCTGCAGCCATGCCGTGGAGGTCAGCCAATCAGAATCCGGTCCTCCGGCACTTTGAGCATACACTATGCTCCAGCTGAGACTTGGCATGATTATAAACGAAAATATCAAAATTGCCGCCAGTATGGTCTTGAGATTTGAGGTGACCAGCTCGACCGGGCCCTTGACCACATTCAGGTCCAGATCAGTGATGCCAAACCTCTGAAGTAGCCAGGCCACCAAAAAGCCGGTGAGAATGGCGACGTTTATGGCATAATAATAGGTGAATCTGTTTTGGGCGAGAGCCATGATGAGAATCACCAAAGACCAGGTTAAAATCATTATTTCAGCCGGCTTTGGAGACTTAACATTTCGGGATAATAGCAAGATCATCGCGATCAAAGCTAATGTAAAAGTGGTGAACAGGATAGCGAGGATCTCGGGCAGGCGGAAGACCGCAGTCGGATCAGGACTGTAGCCTATTCCGGGAAACGAGGTAATAACGCTGGAGAAGGAGAACTGTCCCCCGCTGGAGAGCAGTGCCGATGCTTCACCCACCGTTGCTGCGCCGC
Organism: Methanothrix sp.; assembly: GCA_963682135.1. Lineage (GTDB taxonomy): Archaea > Halobacteriota > Methanosarcinia > Methanotrichales > Methanotrichaceae > Methanothrix. The sequence continues at coordinate 1,728,930 of OY821645.1, read as the reverse complement.
CCGTCTTCTGCTGAAATATGCTTAGACCAGCCAGGAGCGGCTTGGTGAACTGAGGAAGAGCAAAGTAGAGTATGGTCGTGCCAACTGCCGCCAATCCCACCAATGCGCCCGGATAGTAGTAGCTCTCAAATCCCTTTTCTCGGATAAACTTGGACAGGATAGAGAAGAAGATAACGGCTACCACTCCCAGGAGAAGTATAGTTGGCTGGAAGAGACTGTAGAGGTAATGGTTGAAACCGTAATAGGAATCGACAAATGGAAGCACCAGCAGCGTGGCCACGAGGAATGTTATCGCACCGGAAAGCCCCAGGTATTCCACGTTCTTTCTGCGGATGTGGTCAAAGATGCTCTGCAGCATGATAAAGAGCAAGATTATTCCCTCAAAGAGAAATCCGGATGACCAGGCATCTATGTAGAGGCCTAGGGAAACGCCGGCCAGAGCAGAATAAAGGAGTGGCGTTTTAAAAGCGGACCAGTTCCTCTGCACAGCCGCAAAGCTCATGCTCTTGCCGGAGCGAAGAGCAAGGAGCAGGAACATCATAGTGAGGGTGCTAAAGAGGATCTCACCTGCGTGGTGATCTGTAAATCCCAATGTGGTACGGCTCAATACCTGACCGGGAAGCACGGCTATGATCAAGGCCGAGACCAGGCCGCAGCTCTTGCCGTATAGCTCCCTGCCGATGAAGTAGACGGGAAATACCAGTAGTGCGCCAAGGACGGCAGGCAAGAATGCGCCCACCACCTCCACGAGATGATTGCTGGGATGCCCCAGTCCGAATATGTAGGAGAATATGGTTATGGCCCAGCTCAGAAAAGGACCAAAGTGTAGCGGCGTCCCATGCGGGAAATAGGTCATGGGATCAAACCATAATCTTTGCAGGTTGATCACAGTGCCTTTGGCCAGCATCATATGATACCAGGCATCGGTCTCACTGCTGAAGATGACGCTGCTCCCCGAGAAGACCCGGTCCCAGGGAACAATGGCGCGCAGATAAAATGAGAAGAGTGCCGCCACTATCAATCCTGCATATGAATATAAATCGCTATTCTGCCAAATGCCGGCCTTGGCCGCAGCATTGGCCTTCTTTTCCAGGGGGACGGACGAGGCCTCCATCGGCTTGGCCTCGTTGGGCTTCGCCGTGGTTTTATTGCCACTCTCACCCTTATCCACAGATCTCTTAGACATCAAAGCCAAGAGACAGTTCTATCCTCATAAACGTTTTGAATCATGCCCGGCATGCTCGCGATAGACGCGCTCCTTTTTTTTCCGGATTTTGTTGCCCTCCGCTCCTTTTGCCTTGGCGGGAGGGATCTACTACTCTGCTAACCGCTCTCCCCACTGCTTCGTCTCCTGCCCAGTCGCGGCAGTTTGCCAGCGCAAGGTCGTTTCATTGCCCCCCCGGCTTGACGAGCGCATCTCCTCCGAGATTCATTCCCAATTCAAATACAATCCATCTTGACAATCCTTATAACGCAATGCTTAGATGGATAATTGGAGAATGATCGTTATGGAGAAGATACAGGACATTAAGGGCCTAGGCGGAATGCTGAACGGATTTAGAGATCTGGTGAAGGATGACAGGAAGATCGTTTTCATCGGATCACCAGGGTTTTGCACTCCCTTTGCCCTATTTCTCGGCTACCCGGTGCGAGAAAAGGAACTGGCCTTTATGCCCGGCTTAAACATGGATAAAGCACGAAGCATCGTGGCCACAGAATATGGAATGGAGCTGGCAGGCGCGGCAAGTGCCGAGGCGGATGTCGTTGTAATACTGGGTGGCATGGCCATGCCCAAGATCGGCGTTACGCCCGGGGATATGAAGGAATTTCTGGGCAAAATGAAATACAAGAAGCTCATGGGTGTATGCTTCATGTCCATCTTTGAGAAAGCAGGATGGTGTCAGACTCTGCCCTTCAGTTTCGTCATGAATGTGATACTGGAAGGGGAGATATCTCGCTGAATTAAGAAAATGGGCCCGACGCGATTTGAACGCGTGACCTCACGGTTATCAGCCGTGCGCTCAACCTGGCTAAGCTACGGGCCCGATCCGCACTCTGCATTGATGATCCCATTAATAACTGTTTCCCTTCCAAGGGCCTGCGGATCAATATTGAGACGGAAAACCTAAGAGGGGTGAAGGTACCATTTTTTCGGCTAAAAAGACAACAACAGGTCCAATCCTGCTACTCTGCGTCAACGCATAGCGCAGCTCTTCGACAGCCTTAAATCAAGGCAAGAATGATTTTCATTATGGAAAACATGAACTCCCCCCAAAAAGAAAATGCTGAAGATTTGAAAGGGCTTTATGACCTGGCGATCCCCCTGAGCATGCCGGTCACAGTAATCCGCGAGATAGTGGAAAATTTCGAACTGGACCTTATCCGCCGTCCGGGCAAGATGGAGATGACGGGAGAAGTAATGGACAGAGAGATACTGGTTCTCAGAGGAGACCTGGAAACGGTTAAGGCCGCTGAAAAATTTATGTTCGAAGCCCTGGACAAAAAATTGGCGGCGTGGAGCGGCCACGAGAAAGAAGAGAAATATAAAAAGTACTATGAGGAGCAGGCAGCTGCCCGGATGAAGGAGCTGAAGGAGAATCCAGAAGCCTGCAAATCCTGGGATCTGACCGCGACCCAATAATCAGTCGATCATCACCCATTTGTTCTTTCCTTCCCAGAGTTTCAAGGAAAGCAGCCGAACGGCAGTGCCCACCATATCTCTTTTCAGCCGATCCGAGATCCACTGGGCGATCGTCTCTGCCGTAGGATTCGGCAAAATATTATTCAGGTAGCTGTGGTCCAGATCCTCAAGTGCTCCTGCAATGATTTTTTTAAGCTTATAAAAATCCATGACAAAGCCGTCCTCGCCCACATCCCCCTCCACCACAATCTCCACCTGGTAGGTATGGCCGTGCAGATTGGCGCACTTGCCCTGGTAGCCGGGCAGGCTGTGAGCAGCATCAAACTCAGTGATAAGTCCGAGCTTCATTCCTGGGCACGCCCCCTGCGTCTATTAATTTCATCAAATTGATCCAGCATCTTTGATATTAATAGCTTTTCAGTCTACGCATTTTATGGCATCTTCAGGCGCACCTGCCAGTACCGTTAAGGCCTGCGCCTCCATGAAGTGCAGCTTGGCGGGGACGATCAGAATATGCAAGGGTCCGCCAAAGTCATAGCTTTGCAGACGGGGTAGAAGATCCGCCTTCACCGTGGCGTTATCCGACCCGGCTCGGGCAATGCCTATCCCCAAAACTCCTTCCAGGTGGCGCCCTCCTGCAGCCTCCTGCATCTCCAGGAGAAGCGCTGCGCCTTCATTTACCGTCATAAATCTTTCAGAGGAATCGCTCTGGATATCCAGAAAGAGCATGGTATGCAAATTGCGGTCCAGGTTCTCAGTCAATACCTGGTAGGGCGTCTGGGGAATTATGCGCTTGCCCCGTGAGATATAGGGAAAGGGGATGGTAGTGGATCTACCGAAACGGTAGTTTTGCAAGCCGCACAGTCCCGATACGGCAGTGACAATGGAAGAGGAGTGAATCACCCGCGTCTTAATGCCCATCTTAGCAGCTCGCAGCCGCAGGTCCAGATGAGTGGTGGAGACCATGGCGTCGCCCCCCACCAGGAAGGCCACGTCCTTATCCAGGGCATCATCCATCCAGGCAGGGTCCACCTCCACCTGCTGGCGGGAGAGAAGAACGATCTTGCGGCCATAAAATGCCTCCAGCGTCTCAAAAGACGCCCCCATCAGCCGGGAGGTGTAAAACTCAGCACAAACCAGATCTGCGCCGCGAACCGCATCAAGGCCTTTGACCGAGATGTCCCGCTCGTCGTAGAGCCCCAGACCAATGAAGATTAGCATATCTGTTTCTCATCGCACTAGTTTAAAAACGCTCCTAATTAACCTCCCTGCGGTCTATTTGTCAGATATTTCGTCAGGTCTTTCGTCAAGTCTATATTCCATCCCACCGCAAATAAGCAGCATGATTGGCAGGGCAACTCAGGTGGTCGATTGCCGGGAGAGCATGGGCCTGGCCAAGGGTGGCGGGCTGGCCCAGAGGGGCACGCTCTCCGAGGCTACAAAGCCGGATGTGATCGCCATAGCCATGTCTCCGGGAAGGCGACATATCACCAAACCCGTTTGCGAGATGACCTATGGGCTTAGGAGGGAGGGAATTCAGACCAGCGTACTGGTTTTGGAGGCCGGCACGGGCGTTCCGGAAAGCTTTCCCCAGGCTTCGCGAGGCTACGGCCCCACCTTCGGGCTGAACGAGAGGGAGCTGGAACAGGTAGCGCGCCATAAGATCGCCGTTTTGCATCTGGGCAATGTGCGCTCGCACGTCATCCACAAGGCCAAGGAGGTTTTGTCTCAGATTGATATTCCCGTGGTGGTAGTGGCCCAGTGCCCCATGGATATGGAGGATTTTGCCAAGGAAGGCATCAAGACGCGCGCGGTCAAACCGGCCTATCAGAAGACAGAGACCAAAGGCGAGGTAGTGGATATCGTAACCGGCATAACTCGCGGTGCTACCTGTACCAGAGTCAAGCTCAACACGCTGGCCAAGGTCTTGAACAAGCATCTGGCAGAGATCAACGCCCTTGAGGCAAAAGAGGTCCAGAAAAAGAAGAAATAGTGACCATTGGTCGGCGATCGTGGGATCTAGAATCATCCAAAAACTATTTCGCCAGGTAATCTAATGATAGCCTCTCATCATCAAGGAGTGGGCGATGGCGAGAGGCGAAAGCAGCAATAATTCAGAGAGCAATGGGGCAATCCAGGTCATCGAGGCCACGCTGTTGTCCGCCGCAGATAAGCTTCGCGACAACCCGGACAGGAAAAAACAGATTAAGATATTGGGCCTGAATTTAGGAATTGCCGCCGCCGACATAATTACCTTAAAGCTGGGGTGGATTGGGGGAGGTGCATTGGCAACCCCCTTTGGCGTCACAATCATCTTCTTGAGTGTCGTGGGGGTAATTTACGGCAATTACAGGCTCTTTGCCGAACCGGAAGAATCATTTCAGATGCCGTCTGAAAAATTATTGCAAACTCCTGAAGACTATATTGAAGCATTGAACAGTCATTTTGAGATAGAGATCTTCAAAGAAGACATCACCCAGGCGATCAATCAGATTGCTCGGCTGCAGAAAAAAAATAAAACCACCCAAGAACTCCTTGAGCAGGAATTCGGTCCTTCAAAGATAACATTAAAAAAATATTTATCAGGAGTTGCTATATTAATTAATGCATTCTATAGGAATATCCAGACGATTATCATTAGATTAGATTCATTTGATATCGAATTAGCCGATAAGAAAGACGATACACTTAATTCTGGAGAAATCGGTCCGGAGAACAATTCTAATAAAAAAAGAAAAGAAGTCCTTAATAAATACATAACGTCTATTAAGTCTGCCATTGAATTTAACGAACAAATCCTGCTGATGCTTGATGAGATGCTGCTTGAGATCTCAAACGTGGATTGCCCGGATAGCGTCAAATGGGACCAGATGGTCGAGGATTTCAAAGAACTGATCGATCAGTTTGGAGACATATATCGAAAGTGAATGGGAAGGGAAATCAATATGCTAAACGATCGTGATAAAAATGTAATTCTGAAAATAATTGGAGCGGCCGTTGTGGTATTTATCATAGTCTGGTATTTTGGGCATGATGATGGTGAAAAGACAGGTCCAAATGATCCCGATATACAAACCAAATCACTGTATAAAATCATCTCAAACGTCAATGTGATCGGAGTCAATCATAGCAAGGGCACGGTTATAGTTGCACCCGGGGATGCAGACATCCTGCCTGATATTTCCAAATATCCTCCGCAAGTGAACGGTAGCACATCCTATTGCATCGAAATATTCTCTTCACCGGAAAAAGCAGGCAGCGGTACTAATGGCTGGCTTGCAGAAGCGGCCAGGGACTTCAATAATGCGGCAATAATGATTGACGGTAAGAAGGCATCGGTAACGCTCAGGTCCATCGCTTCCGGCCAAGGTGCCGATTATATTATTTCTGACAATTATCTGCCGGATGCCTATACGCCCTCCAATGAACTCTGGGGCGAAATGATTGCCTCCCACGGGAAAAAAGCGCAGTTAGTGCAAGAGAGACTTGTCGGCAATGTGGCAGGCATACTGATCACCAAAGCGAAAAAGGAAGAGCTGACAGCCAAATACGGGGCAGTCAATATCAAGACTATCATCGATGCCGTCGCGAACAACGAAATGCAGATGGGATACACCGATCCCTTGACCAGCTCCACAGGGCTGAACTTCTTGATTTCAGCTTTGCAGACATTTAACAGCAGCAACTTATTTAGCGATAGTGCATTAGCAGGATTTAAGAGTTTTCAGGCCAATATTCCCGTGATCGCCCTTACTACTCAGCAATTGAAAGATGATGCCAAATCATGTGATCTGGACGGCCTAATCCTGGAATACCAGACATACATAAACGATCCGGAAATGAGGTCCTATGAATTTATTCCCTTTGGCATCAGACATGACAGCCCTATGTATGCGATAGGCGAACTATCTGCAGAGAAAATGAAAATTCTGAATAAGTTTGTGGAGTTCTCACAGCAAGAGAAGTACCAGAAGCTGGCTACCGAATATGGCTTCAATGGCCTTAATGAATACCAATCCAATGCGTCTGCCGTCAGCGGCGATGTGATCATCCGGGCCGAAAAAGTATGGAAGGATATTAAAGATCCCATGCCTATCTGCGCAGTTTTTGTGGCCGATGTCTCTGAAAGCATGGACGGCGAACCGCTGAATAATTTGAAACGTTCATTGCTCCTGGGTCAAAATAAGATCGGCAAAAACAACATGATCGGCTTGGTATCATTCTCCAACGATGTCTATATCGATCTGCCGATTTCCAAATTCGATTTGAACAACATGTCCTATTTTGTCGGAGCAGTTAGAGATTGGCAGCCAATATCCAGCACGTCAACCTATGATGCAATTGCAGTCGCCATGAAGATGCTCATAGATCAGAAGGCGGCTGGACCCAATGCAAATCCTCATCTGAAACCGAGGATTATCCTTCTCAGCGATGGCGAACAGAATACGGGCCATTCGCTGGAGGACATCATAGGAATCAAACAAGAACTTGGAGTGCCCATAACCGTAATCGGGTATAATGCAAATATTCCGAAATTAAAAGAGATCTCCAAACCCGAGGGTAGCTGCATCGATGCCGATAGCGAGGATGTTATCTACAAAATGAACCAGTTGTTTACTACAGTGCTGTAATCACGAGAGGTGTTAAAGAAATGGCCTTTACAATGCAAGTTCCCGATGAAGCGGAGATTAAAAAAGAAATTCAGGAACAGGCAAAACCGGTGTCCGAGGAACTCGCCCCGCTTCAGGCTCAGGGGGAAATAAATGCTGAGGAAATTATGAAAAAGGGTATCGATGAACTTATCGAAAGCCCTGAGATCAGACAAATCGAGTCTTTTGGCAAAGACTCGATGAAAACCTCGGCTGCCAAAACAGCGCCCAATTCGTTTCTGAAGATAAAGATCGTGAATCTGTCCAGAGACGGCCAGGATGAAGGTGACGTGGTTAAAGGTATAGGTGAATTGCAGCAGGTATTGAGAAAGCTTGACCCCAGCAGGATAGATTTCCGCCGCCGTGACAGCATTATAAATAAGTTGATCGACCCGGTCAGGATATATTTTGACAAGTACGAAAAAGCAGATCCTGTGATCAAAAAGATCTTTTACAAATTGGAGAGAGGAAAAAAGGGTCTGGAAGACGATAATAAAACTCTGGTATCTGAACAGAAGGTGATTCGAACTCTAACCAAAAAGCTGCATAAAGAGGTCCAACTAGGCACCAGGATGGCCGAGGTGATTGAAGAGCAAATCGAAGCGGCAAGCGACAGGAATGAAGATCCGGAAAAAATTAGATATATCAAGGAAGAAATCCTCCTTCCGCTGCGGCAGAAGATTAAGGATATGCTGCAGATGATCGCAGTCAATCAGCAGGCAATGATTTCGATAGAGATTGTACGCAGAAATAACAAGGAACTGATTCGTGGAGTAGAAAGAGCCCAGATTGTAACGATCTCCGCTTTGAAGACCGCAGTGATGATTGCAAGTGCTCTTTACAGGCAAAATATTATCATAGACTTACTTAACCAGGTCGATGACCTCACCAATCGTATCATCATAGACAACTCGGTAAAAATAAAAGACCAAGGGAATGCTATTCAGGAACGATTAGAGAAGGGTGATATCACAGTAGATACGCTGATAATAGCCTATGCCAATGTTATGGAGGAGTTGGATGAAATCAGCAATTATAAGGAGAAAGTTCAGCCGAAAATTAAGGCGGAAATTATAAAGTTGATTGATCTTGTCACCAATGGAGAAAAACAGGTTCAGGAAATGGAGAAAGGCAATAATGCTTTGTGTGAAAACAAAGGGGCAAAAGTATCGAGAGAGATGATCTCCGGCGGCTGAAGGTCGATTGGAAATGCAGCCTTCTGGCTACGGGTGATGTCCGCAGCAGCCTATCGGCCGTTTTCCTCGCGGAAATGGCCTTCTCAATCGTCCTGTCTTCGCTCCCGATCGGGACGAAGACAATTAATACTATTTTCCCGATGGTATCCCAGATGAAGCTCGTAGTTCTCTTAGGCGACGGCATGGCAGACCTGCCGCTGGCACAGTTGCAGGGCAAGACGCCCTTGCAGGCAGCCAAAAAGCCCAACATGGACCGGCTGGCGCGGCTGGGCCGCAGTGGTCTGGCCCAGACCGTTCCGCAAGGTTTTCCGCCGGGAAGCGATGTAGCCAACCTTTCCGTCATGGGCTATTCGCCCAGCCTGTGCTACTCCGGTCGCGCACCTCTGGAGGCGGCGGCCATGGGCGTCGTGCTTGCCGAAGGCGATATCGCTTTTCGCTGCAATTTTGTGACAATTGAGAACGGCGTCATGTCGGACTACAGCGCCGGGCACATCTCCACTGAGGAGGGCCAAGAGCTGATCGAGGCCTTGCAGCCACTCATGCCGCAACGTCGGCTCTACGCCGGCGTAAGCTACAGAAATCTGCTCGTCTTGCGGGCCGGGGCGAAGGCGCTTTGCACCCCGCCACACGACATCAGCGACCAGCCGGTGGCAGAGCACCTGCCTCGCGGCCCGGATGCAGAACTGCTTATCCGGCTCATGCAGACTGCCCAGCCCGTTCTGGCCCGCCATCCCGTTAACGAAAAGCGCATCGCCGCCGGAAAGCGCCCCGCCAATGCCATCTGGCTCTGGGGACAGGGGCCAGCTCCGGTCATGCCCTCTTTCGCGGAAAAGTACGGCAAAAAAGGTGCCATGATCAGCGCCGTAGACCTGCTCAAAGGCATCGGCAGATACGCCGGGCTGGAGGTCATAGACGTGGCAGGCGCCACAGGCACCATCGATACCAACTATGAAGGAAAGGTGGCCGCTGCGTTGCAGGCCTTGAAGAGCTGCGACTTCGTCTATCTGCATATCGAAGCCCCGGATGAAGCAGGCCACGAAGGCAACACCGAGCTGAAGACAAGAGCCATTGAGCTCTTCGATGAACAGGTCGTCGGTCCAATAGTAGAAGGGCTGGAGAAGAGCGGCGAGGACTGGCGCGTGCTCCTCCTGCCCGACCATGCCACGCCCATCTCCATCAAGACGCACAGCCGCGATCCTGTGCCCTTCACCATCGCTGGCAAGGGAATTGAGCCGGATGGGGTGGAGAGCTTTGATGAGATGGCAGCGAAGCGGGGCGGATACGGGCTGGTGGAGGCAACAGAGCTGGTGGGAATGATGGTAAGGTAATTATTACAGGGTAATAATTTACTTTTTTAAAATTTTAAAAAATAATTCATAATTTTTATGATCAACGGGATCGTTTATATCTAATAATCATTCATACCTAATCGAAGTGAACTAGATTGGAAAGGTGAATGTAGCATGTTTGATGTAGATTGCATCCGATCCACTGACTTCAAGATATTGAAAGAGGTAAAAAATCTTAAAAAAGTGGTAATTATAAATTTAATAATTGCTTTGCTTATTATTCCTTCAGCCTTGGGGGCAGTGAGCCCCTTTCCCCTGGACTGCGACTACCAGTGCAGCGCCGAGGACGTGGAGGTTACCGGAGCGCAGATATCCGACCAGAACGGAAACGACCTGCCCTGCCGCTTCTGCGAGCCTGGCAATCCTGCCAGTGCCTACCTGGCTCTGACAGTGTATAACCAAGCCGCAACTTCCAGATACAATATCTACATGATCTATACCCTCTCCCTGAATGGAGTCGACCAGCCGAGAACATTCACTTGCATAACTCCCTCCATTGGCGGACGCCAGACCATTAAGGTTGAAATTCCCCTCTCCTGGACCTGCGGCCAGAGCGTGGATCTGAAGAACATCATCCTCACCTGGTCCACATCGCCAAGCGAAAGCACCTGCGACATCGTCAAGAACTGCCATCCCCCAGGACAGAGCTGGTGCACGCCGCTCCTGAACGTCAAGACTCCTCTTGTGGCAGCCTTTACCAGCAACTCACCCCAGTGCATCTGCGCGCCCCAGAGCTGTCAGCCCATCCAGTTCACAAGCCAGGTCACAGGCGGGTCCGGAACCTACACTTACAACTGGGACTTAGGAGATGGATCTACCAGCACACAGCAAAATCCATCAAGGCAGTACAGCGCGCCGGGAGTCTACCAGGTGACTGTTACCGCCAGCGACGGGAAATGTTCGGACAGCCATAGCGGTCAGGTTTTAATCTATCCTGCACCAATCGCTTCCTTCACAACCCTTCCCACTATTCCGGCAATCTGCCTGGGATCTGACCTGAAATTTATAGATACATCCACTCCCGGGACCGCTGTGGGAATCACTCCGGCGTCCCTTGTCAAATGGGAGTGGAACTTTGGAGACGGCAGCGCCCACAGCCTGGACCAAAATCCCGTTCACCGCTACCTGAGCGCAGGCACTTATCAGGTGACCCTCAAGGTCACCGATTCCCATGGGTGCACTGCGAGCGTCACATCAAGTGTGCAGGTCTACGCCAATCCGGTCCCCACATTCACCGTCGATTCCCCCACGCTCTGCTTCCGTCCGGAAATGCTGACCCAGTTTCACGGACAGGCCACTCAAGGTTTGGCCCCCTACACCTTTGCCTGGGACTATGGCGATGGAAGCACAGGCACCGGTCCAAACCCAACTCACCAATACACCAACTTTGGAACTTACAACGTCAAGCTAACCGTCACCGACAATCACGGCTGCACCGGCACAACGACCGCTCCTGTTACCATAGTCGACTGCGACCCGCCGGGTATAGATGACGTGACTGTATTCTCCGGCCCGATATGCAGCGACCTGGAACAGGTGGTTAACGCCCATGTGGTGGACTATGTCGGCGTAACATCGGTCACATTGAACTATCAGGTGAATGGGGGAGCCGTCATCCAAAAGGCGATGACCTTTGTTGCCGGGTCCGGCTCGGTCAAAGACGGGCAGTGGACGGTCGAAGTTCCCGGCCAGGCTGCAGGCTCGACTCTCACCTATTGGATAACTGCCTACGACGGAACTTTCACATCCCAGTCCGCCCATTACGCCATCTCCTTCATAGACTGCACTCCTCCCGCCATCACCTCGGTGAAAGCCTCGACCTTCCAGCCATGCGCCGGATCGGATGTGTTCATCACCGCCCATGCCACCGCAGGACCAGGAGTCGCTTCTGTGACCATTGACTACGATGGTTCCAGCCACCTGATGTCCGGTCCTGCCGAATCAAGCTCAGGAGATTGGACCTATTCAATACCGGGATCGGGAAAGGCGGCAGGAGATTCCTTGACCTTTACGATCTCCGCCACGGACGCCCTGGATAGAGTTGTCCATTCCTCCAGCTTCACCATCACCTGGAGAGATTGCACGCCGCCTGAGATCATTTCCGTCGTGCCCTCAGACCTGTCACCCTGCCCGCCCGCTGATGTGACAATCACTGCCGTGATAACTGACGACGTAGGAGTGGCATCGGCCATATTAACCTTTGAGGGAATCGATCACCCCATGTCCGGCCCATCCCCCTCAGGCGAATGGACGGCAACCATCCCCGGCGCTGGCAGGTCTGCCGGAAGCTCGGTCGAATACAGCGTGACTGCTTTTGATGCTGCAGAAAACTCAGCGACCTCTGCGGTCTATAAGATAACCTGGAGAGATTGCGGCGCTCCCGAGATAGAGAGCATAGATCTCTCGATTGATTCTCCCTGCGGAGGGGAGGCGGTTACAATAACAGCCAGCATAATCGACAACACCGGCGTAACATCAGCGACCATATACATAGATGGCGTCCCCTTCTCAATGACAGGACCTGCGGGACCAGGTGACTGGCTCTTCACCATAGCGGGCAAGAGCACAGGACAATCCGTATCCTGCTACATTTCTGCCAAGGACGGGGAGGGGAACACCGCAACCTCCGCCACCTTCACAATAACCTGGAGGGATTGCATTGCTCCCGTCGTCGGCAGCCCTGTCCTGGAGCCGGCCAGCCCCTGCGCAGGAGAGGATGTCTTCGTTAAAGTTCACATCACGGATAACGTGGGCGTGACCTCCGCCACCATAACCTACGAAGGAACATCCCATCAAATGTCCGGCCCCATCGGGCCTGCGAATGACGGAGACTGGACGGCAACCATCATCGGCGCCGGCAGGAAAGCCGGAGATTCGCTAAGCTACAGCATCACGGCAGAAGACGCCGCCGAGAACGCGGCTACGCCGGTGGCAGGCTCCATAACCTGGAGAGACTGCACGCCCCCGGTTGTGCAATCAGTCACTCCCTCCAGCTCCACACCCTGCGCCGGAACGGATGTGATCATCACCGCCCATGTGACCGATGATGTAGGAGTAGCCTCGGTGGATCTCTACTACGATTCCGCGCCCTATGCCATGTCCGGGCCTGTGGGCTCAAAAGAAGGCGACTGGACATACACAATTGTCGGCAGGCCGGCAGGTGCATCTCTCAGCTACACTGTAACCGCCAGTGACGGTTCAAACCCGTCATCTCCCGTATCGGGTGCGATCCTTTGGAAAGAGTGCGAAAGCCCCGATTTGACCGGTCCGGATATTTTATCAGTAACCCCCTCGACTGAATCACCCTGCGGCGGAACGGATGTTCTGATCACCGCTCATCTCAAGGACGATAATGGGGTAGCATCGGCGGAGCTGGTTTATGATGGATCGGCCCATCCCATGTCTGGAGTTGCCGGTTCACTGGATGGCTATTGGACGGCGAACATCATTGGCGCCGGCATGCCTCCGGGAAGCTCTCTCAGCTACACGGTGCGAGCCCTGGACACATTAGGAAATCCGACGGTCTCCGGCGAGTTTACCATCACATGGAGGGATTGCTCCCATCCGGAGATCGGCAGCATTGCTTTATCTCCGCAGCAGCCATGCGCAGGAGATGATGTAACCATCACCGTTCAGATAACCGATAACATTGGCGTAACCTCTGCCACCCTGAATGCCGAAGGGACAGACTATCCGATGACCGGTCCATCCCCATCCGGGGAGTGGACAGCTACCGTACCGGGTGCCGGCATACCTGCCGGCTATGTCCTCACATTCAGCATATCGGCCACAGATGCCGCCGGAAACAAAGCGACCCCGGCAACCGGTCAGATCCATTGGAGAGACTGCTCCGCCCCTGAAATCCAGTCAGTCATTCCGTCAAATTCGCAGCCATGCGCTGGTGAGGACGTTACAGTGACCGCCCACATTCTGGACGATCACGGCGTGGCCTCAGCCATTCTGAACTTTGATTCATCTGCCATCCCCATGTCCGGTCCAGTGGGATCTACCTCCGGCGACTGGACGGCAACTATCACCGGTTTAGCGATGCAAGCAGGGCAGACCGTCACATACAGCGTAACTGCCAAAGACAGCTCTGGAGGGACCTCGGTCTCCGAAAGCGGGACAATATCCTGGCAGGATTGCACTCCGCCCCAGATCTCGGAAATATCGCCGGGCGACTATAAGGACTGCGAGAGCGATGGTGATCTGCAGATCACTGCCAGGATTGCAGCCACCGCCGGGGTCGTCTCCGCCCGCATCATCTTCGAGGAAGAGGGTCAGCCTGGAGTGTATGAGGTGGATATGGTCAGGCAGGGAAGCGATCCCAAGGATTCCATCTGGAGCGGCACCATCTCCAAGAGGAAGGTTCGAACCATCACCTATTACATCACTGCCAGTACCGGCAAATATACGGCCAACTCACAGTCGCACCGCGCCGTATTCGAAGAGTGCGATGAACCCGAGCTCATCGACCATGAGATCACCGCCCCCTGTGCCGGAAATGACGCCCAGATAAGCTTTACCATAAGGGATGCGGATCAGGATTTCTACAGAGCTGCCATCACCTACGAGGGCAAAGAATATCCGCTGCACCTGCTGGGCCCAGATCCTTACCCGATTGAAGGAACTTGGATTGGCAGCATACCCGGCTCCGGGCGGCAGGCTGGAGAGACGCTGAGCATCTCTCTAAACGGCTATACTCTGGATACTCTCGGCCCCAATCCGCCCGAAGGCTTGGGCCAGTTCACCGTGACCTGGCTAGACTGCCGCCCAGGCATCACATTGGTATCTCCCGGATCGGCAGAGGTCTGCGCCGGAAAGGATCAGGCTATCAGTGCAAGGGCTACAGGGGCGGTGGGAATTTTATCTATGGTGCTTCACTATGCCGACTCCACAGGACAGTATGAGACGAGCATGCAATTCGATCCGGGATCTTCTCTATGGACGGGATTAATTCCTGACCATCCGGCTGGGTCTGTAGTGGAGTACTACATCGAGGCCACATCCTCCAACGGAGATATATCGAGGATGCCTCAGGAAGGCAGCTACCGGTTGACCTGGCTCGACTGCAATCCCGGCATCTTATCTGTCACTCCAGGAACGATAGGGGTCTGCTCAGGAAACGATCAGATTATTCGCGCCAGGGCCACAAGCCCGGTCGGCATTTCGTCTGTGATGCTCCAGTATACCGATTCCGCAGGACAAAGCTTTGAAACAAACATGGTAATGGATGAAGGAGCAGATCCAAAGGACGCCTCATGGTCGGCATTGATTCCGGCCTATCCATTGGGAAGCACAGTGGATTATTACATCGTGGCCACATCCTCCAATGGCGGTGTATCGAAGATGCCACAGCGGGACAGCTACCGTCTGACCTGGGTAATCTGCAAGACGGAGCTCAACAAGACCGCATCATCATCTGTAGTTGCACCCGGGGGGACCATCACCTACACCATAAATTACCGGAACGGAGATTCGAATGGTATTTCTGATGTGGTCATTACAGAGAACTATCCTGCAGGGACAATTTTCATCTATGCTTCGCCTCCGCCTGACAGCGGTACTGACAACCGCTGGACGATAGGCTATCTGCCTGCCGGCGCTTCCGGGACCATAACCATAGCAGTAAGGGCGCCGGACGAGGCCAAGATCAAATTCTTTATGGAGCAGTCTGCCAAGGGATTGGGCTTTGTTAGGACCTACAAGGATCTGAACACCGGCCGCGAGCCTCAGGTCCTCACCAACCAGGTGAGCATGACCGGCCGGGGATTTTCCGGCCAGTTTGCCGTTAGTAAAGTCACCATTAGCGGTGAGGCAGGCACAAAACTTGCCATGCGAGAAAGCGGCAGCGGCAGCTATGAGCGGGAGGAGGAACTGAGATACCTCCGGGAGAACAGGTCCATTAAAGATGCAAGCAACCTCTCCGTCAGCTACCAGGCTACTGACTTCCAGCTTCCCGGTAAAGAGTCCATAGACTATAATTCAAAATGGACCGACCGGCAGAAAGCCAAGAACTACGTAACATCGGAATCGATGGAAGAGTCATACCGCTATGCCACCAAGATCAACAAAGAGAGCCAAATCGAAATGGACAGAAACGGCACCAATATGACCGCAGACTCAGAGTTCGAGGGAATGCGCCACGCCGGGTACTTCAAGGCCTCAAAGCCCGATGACAAAGGACATGTTTCGACGCTGATGGAGATGAGCTCCGACTACGCAGGCAGCTTCCGGGTGAAGGAGAGACTGGGCGCGACCTACAGCAACCGCTCAAACGCCATAACCACCGTCAAGCATTACGAGATGCCGCACATAACGATCTACCAGAGAAGCGAGATTGACAATACGGACGAGAACAACATCAACTACACCATCAGCATCTTAAATGACGGAAACCGAACTCTAGGGCCCATTTACCTCATGGATCTCTTCCCGGCAGGAATGAGCTTCTTTGATGCCTCAGCACACCCCTCTGAGGAGGTGCTTCTTGATGCCGATCACGCCAACTGGACCTTTACCTCTCTTCCCATCGGCAGGTCCCTGACCTTGTACCTGAGGCTGATGAGGTACGTTGTCTTAGAACCCCCTGTTAATTGGGTCTTTGTTAAAGCAGGACATGACGGAACATGGATAACGGTGAATAATTCGACGCTCTCGAACCTCAACTGGCTGAGCAGCAAGCCAACTGGCAAGGCCACCGGTATCCAACAGAAGACGATCACTGGAGACTGGAGCCCTCCGGACTGGGGACTCGATCAATCGCCGGATATCTGCGCGTCATGCGCATATTCTCCGCCGCCCTGAATGAGATGCGAAGGCATGATCAATGTGAAACCCAGGGATCCCGGCCCGGGATCCCTGCCCAATTCTTCCGGCTATTGAAGTTTGGGGTGGCAGTCCATTTAGGCCCAAGCTGCAACCCGAATTTCTCACACCGCTCCATGCAAGCAATTATTTGCTGAATTTAACTCCAGCCAAGTTTACTTGCATTAACCTTTTATTCCAGCATGGTTTTCTTTGCAGCCATGAAGCTTCCGGGAACGGCGACGCAAGAGGAGAATATCTCCATCGCCATGGGAAAGCTGAAAATAAGCCAGGCCCAGGTCTTCCTGGACGTTGGCTGCGGCTCGGGGGCCGTGTCTCTCGCCGCCTCTCGCTTCACTGACCGAATCTACGGCATCGACCGGCGAGAGGAGGCAGTGCAAATGAGCAGAGCAGCTGTGCCGCAAGGCCAATTCTTCTGCGGCGAAGCGGCTGATATTCTGCCCGGCCTTCCGGCAGTGGATCGATGTTTTATCGGCGGCACACGCGGCATCGACGATTTCCTGCCTCTTCTCCTGGAGAAGGCCCGGCCGGGCTGCATAATTGTGGCCGACCTGGCCCGCCTGGGCATAGCCGCCCGGCTGGCGCAGCTGATGAAAGAAGCGGGGATATTTCAGGAGCTTATCCAAATTCATATCGCAAGGGGCTACGAATTAGGGGGAGACATTGCCCTAAAACCGGTAAACCCTATCTTCATGGTGATTGGCAAATGTTGATTGGTATCAGTCTTGGCCCGGGCGATCCGGAGCTTTTGACACTTAAGGCGGCATCAGCGCTCAAGAACGCCGCAAAGGTCTTTGTGCCGGGAGAGATGGCCGCAGAGTTAGCCCGGCCTTATTGCCGGCCTGAGATCCTGCAGTTTCCCATGATAGAGGACAAAGAGGAGCTGGAGAAGATCTGGCGAACGAATGCCGATACCGTTGCTGAGGCTGCCGCCTCCGGCTGCGCTGGCTTTGCCTGCATTGGGGACGTCAACACCTTCTCCACCTTCAGCCACCTGGAGAGGATGATCCGGCAGAATCATCCCCAGATAGAGATCCAGACCATTCCCGGCGTAGGCGTGGTGCCCGCCCTGGCCTCGCGTTTTGCTGCTCCCCTGGAAGGGTCCTTTGAGGTCTGGGACGGTTCACCAGTGGATACTGTCATCAGGATTAAGGCCACCCGGCCCAGAAAGCTGGCCGAGGAGCTTCGCGCTATGGGATTTGATGATTTTGTGCTGGGAACGATGCTCTACACTGCACAGGAGAAGATCATCAAAGGCGAGATGCCGGAAAGAAGCGACTACTTCTCAGTTCTTTTAGCCCGGAGGCGATGATGCTGCCGAAGATGTTGCTTTACTTTGTAGGAGCCGGACCCGGAGACCCGGATCTCATCACCGTCAAAGGCAAAAGATTGCTCATGGAGGCGGACCTGGTGGTTTATGCCGGCTCCCTGGTCAATCCCATCCTCCTGGAAGGCCTGAAAGCGGAGACTATGGACAGCAACGGCGTATCACTGGAGGCGACCACTGCCAGGATAATCGCCTCCCTCCGGGAGGGCCGGAAGGTGGTACGGCTGCATAGCGGCGATCCTGCACTTTACGGCGCCATACTCGAGCAGATGAAGCCGCTGGAAGAAGCAGGAGTGGAGGTGGAAGTCGTGCCCGGCGTCTCCTCCCTCTTCGCTTCGGCGGCTGCCCTGAAAACTCAGCTAACCCTGAAAGGAGTCTCAGAGTCCTTGATTGTGACGAGGCCCGCCGGCACTACCCTGGAGAAGGACGAGCTGGCCGCCCTCAGCCGCCATAATACTACTATGGCCATCTTCCTGGGAATCGACAGGATCAAAGACATTGTCGATAACCTGGACCGTCCAGGCGAGACACCCGTGGCCGTGGTCTATCATGCCTCCTGGCCGGACGAGAAAGTATTGCAGGGAACCTTGGACGATATCGCCCAGAAGGTGGAGGCAGCAGGAATAAGCAAGAGCGCCCTAATTCTGGTAGGCGACGTGGTGAAGAGAACGGGATTTCGGAGGTCTCACCTATACCGGGATCGCTAGCAAAGAAATCAGTGGCTGTTCTGGTCTTTCCCAGAGACAAAGAGAAAGCGGAGAAGATAGCTCTGGCTTTGCAGGAACGCTACTCTCCGGCAATTGTCCTTTACGAGAAAGACAAAATAGAGATGGTTTTGGAGAAATATGAGCTGGTGGTAGCCTTAATGGCGGTAGGGATTGTTGTACGAAGCCTTTGTCCCTACCTTAAGGATAAATGGACGGACCGTCCCGTGGTAGCCGTAGATTCTGCGCTCACCTGCGCTGTGCCGGTTGTGGCAGGACATCACGGAGCCAATGAGCTGGCCCGCTTCCTGGCTTCCCGTCTCGGCCTTTATGCCGCCGTCACCACCGCCACCGACACCTCCGGCCGCCCCTGCCTGGAAGAGGTAGCAGAGCGCCTGGGCGCGGCCATTGTCAACAAAGAGTCCTCCAAAACCGTGAACCTGGCCTTCCTCAAAGAAGACGTTCCCGTTTTAAGGCTGAAAGGGCCCAAAATTGTAATAGTGGATGAGGATGTGGCTGTATTGAAAAGTTGGGGACTGGTTGTGGGCATCGGCGCCAGAAAAGGCGTCTCTGCCTCTGAGGTGCTGCAGGCCATTGATGAGGCATTGAGCGAAACGGGAAGAAGGCGAGATGAGATCGCCATCCTGGCCACGGCATGGCTCAAGAGCGAGGAAGAAGGCATGCTTGCAGCAGCCAAGCTACTGGGAAGAGAGATGATCTGCCTCTCCAGAGAGACCCTCAATTCTCAAGCCGCCACTACCGTTTCCCGAGCCCAGGACCTGGGCCTTAACGGCGTAGCCGAGCCTGCCGTTCTTGCCCTGGCAACAAAGCTCATCTTTCCTAAGAAAGCCTACGGGAGGGTAACAGTTGCCATCGGTAAATAAGCTCTCCATCGTGGGCATCGGCCCAGGCTCGCCTGGACTACGCACTGCTGCGGCCACACGGGCCATAACCACGGCAGACTATGTCGTCGGCTACAGGCCTTATTTGGATCTGATCGGCGATCTATTGCCGGGAAAACAGGTCTTCTCCAGCAGCATGGGAAGAGAGGTGGATAGAGTCGCAGAAGCAGTCGATCTACTGGAAAAAGGGTCCGTAGCCCTGGTGAGCAGCGGAGACCCCAATGTCTATGGCATGGCGGGTCTCGGCCTGGAGCTGGCCGAAAAGCCATCTGCCGTGGATATTGTTCCCGGAGTCACATCTTTTACCGCCGCCTCCTGCCGGGCTGGCCTTGCCTTCCGGGAATGCGTGGCCGTGATCAGCCTCAGCGACCTGCTCACACCCTGGCAGCAGATAGAAGGCAGACTGCGTTTGGCTGCCGAGACCGCCATGCCCGTAGCTCTCTACAATCCCAAAAGCAAGAGGCGCGATTGGCAGCTCTTGCGCGCATTAGAAATTTGCGGGACCAGAGATGTCCTGGTGGCAAAGAACATCGGTCGCAAGGCAGAAGAGATCTTTTACACAAACTCTGAAAAGCTGATTGAGGAGGAGAGCCTGCGAGATAGGATCGATATGACCTCTTTGGTCATCATCCTTGGGCGGGGCACCTTCCGGGGCTACGCAGCAACGCAGGCAGCCATAAACCTGGTAGGCATCGGTCCGGGTGATCCTGGCAATCTGACCCAGGAAGCCGCCGGCATCTTGCAGGCCTCGCAGAAGATCTACGGAGCACAAAGATACCTGCAATTGATCGGCGAGATCACCTCCGCCCAGAAGGTCACTCACGGCGGCCCCTGCCCGGAGAGAATGGCCGCCCGCCTGAAGGAGGCTATGCAGTTGGCCGCAGCCGGCGGCATGGCATCCATCCTCACAGGCGGCGATCCCAGCATCTTCAGCTCCGGCTGGAGAATCCTGAATCAAGCGGAGGGCGTGCCGGTACATATCTCTCCCGGAGTGAGCGCTTTTTCCTCTGTAGCGGCAAGATCCGGCGCGCCTCTGGTCAATGACTTCGCCCTTCTCTCCTCTGCCGATGATCCGGCACGACTGTGTGCCCTGGCCGGTGCCGGCTTTGCCGTGGTGGCCTACAATGTAAAAGGATTGGAGATTGCTTCTTTGCTGGAAGAAGTCGACCCGATGCGACCAGTTGTCCTGGCCCAGGATGTGGCCCGGGAGGGAGAAAATACTATGATTCTCACAGCAGAGGATCTGCTGGCCGCAAAGCCCGCTGGCTATCGCTTCACTCTGCTTGTCGCCTCCACCAATTCCCATATAGAAGAGGGAAGAATAATCACCAAACGAGGATACCAGAACAAATACAGCTACTAGAGTTATTCGAGCTGATTTCCCATGATGGAAGATTACACGGATATTGGAGCCACAACCCCCGAGGCCCTGGAGATAAGCAGAAAGAGCCGGCGGCTCATCTCGCAGATGATTGGAGATGAGACATTCGAGGATAAGATCAAGCAGAGATGCGTAATTGCCACCGGCGATCCCAGTGTGGCCGAAATTTTAAGATTTCATAACCATCCCGGCGAGGCAGGCATGCTGGCTCTGGAAGACGGGGCACCCATTTTCGTGGATATAAAGATGGTAGAGGCCGGGGTTTTAAAGAAGGGTCATAAAAGCCCAATTGTTGCCTTCATCGGCCAGGGAGATGCTCTGGCGGCAGCACAGGGTATTACCCGCTCCTCTGCAGGAGTCATTGCTCTGCAAGAGAAGCTCTCCGGATCAATAGTCGTAATAGGAAATGCGCCGTCTGCTCTGCTAACGCTCTGCGAGCTCATCGAGTCGAAAAAGGTCTTGCCGCGGCTGGTCATCGGGGCAGCCGTGGGCTTTGTCAATGCGGCGGAGAGCAAGGAGCGACTAAGAGAGATCGATGTGCCGTCCATATCCACGGCAGGCACGCGCGGAGGAACTCCCATCGCCGTTGCGGCCTTAAATGAGATCATAAATACCTATGCCAGAACCGTACGATGATACAATCAAAGGAACAGTCAAAGATCCCATTACAGGCTTTGCCGTTTCCCCCTCCTGGATTGAGCTGTGCCCCGATCCACTGGCTCTGCAAAAGATAGAGAGCGGCAGATGGGTCATTCTCTCCAGCGGTAAGCTTTGCAGACGCGGCCTGACCACAGGAACGACCGCAGCAGGAGCCTGCAAGGGAGCCGTCCTCTCCCTGAAAAAATCGGTCCAGGATCTGCAGGTCACAACCCCGGCCGGCATCAGCGTCTGCATGCCGGTGGCGGCCAAGAGCGGCTTTTGCACAGCCGTAAAGAATGGCGGCGATCATCAATTCGATGTCACTGCTGGTCTCGAGATTGCCGCCCAGGCCAGAGCGGCGGAAGAGACGACTCTTATCGCAGGAAAAGGCATTGGCCGGATCACCGCTCGGGGGCTATGCGACGAGGTAGGCAGGCCCGCCATCAGTCCCTCCGCCCGAAAACAGATCATGTTGGCTATCCGGCAGGCACTGCAAGAGACAGGCCTGGCGGGGGCAGAGGTAGAACTGTCAATTCCCCGGGGCGCTGAGCTGGCCGACAAGACACTCAATCCCCGTCTGGGAATAGTGGGAGGCATCTCCATCCTGGGCTCGACCGGATTTGTGGAACCCTGGAATGATCACTTCATAGGCGATCGTGCCCAGGAGCTGAAAGGAGCCAGGAAAGTGCTCGTCACCACAGGCAGAACGGGCCTTAATTTCAGCCGTATTCTTTTTCCCGATCACAAAGCTGTACTTATGGGAAGCCAGCTCGACAAACTTGCATTCGAGAAAGACCAGGAGAGCATCATCTGCGGACTGCCCGCCCTTATTCTCAAATGGGCCTGGCCCCAGATCCTGGATAATACCGGTTACGGCACTGTGGCCGAGATGGTAGAGATGGAGCCGGAGCATGCAAACATCGCCAGAGCATTAAGAATGGCCAAAGAGAAGCTTCCTCAAACCCGCATCGTTCTGCTGCATAGAGATGGACGCATCCTCGCGGATGTGCCATAAAACAGGAAACAAATTATGGAGCTGTCAAAATCATGATCATAGTAGGAGTAGGCGCCGGCCCGCAGATGCTGACCGCACAGGCCGCGCAGGCCGTAGCCCAGGCCAGTCTCATCTACGGATCAAAGAGAGCCATCGAACTGGTCGCAGAGCACATAAATCCGGGATGCACAGTCAGAGTCATTGAGGACTACAAGAAGCTACACGATCTTGGAGAAGATGCCGTGGTCTTGAGCACGGGCGACCCTATGCTCTCCGGCCTGGGTTATCTCCAAGGCAGGGTAATCCCTGGCATATCCAGCTTGCAAGTAGCCTGTGCCCGCCTGAAAGTCAGCCAGCTAAAAGTGGTTCCCATCACAGTGCATGGCCGCAACCTGGACCCGGATGCCATAGCCTTTGAACTGCGCCGGGGAAAATGCGTCTTTCTGCTCACGGATGACGCCACAAATCTGCAGAACCTCTGCCAATATCTGGAATCAGAAGGCCTGCATAGAGAGGTAGCCAGCCTCACCGACCTGGGCTATCCGCAAGAGCGGATAGATCGGGCCAATACAGCCTGCCCGCCCCAGGCACCCGGCCTCTCCTGCGTTTTCATAGGCGATTTCTAAGGATTGCAGACCTTGCAGGGAAGATAGCCCTGCCCCTCTGCATCCTCAATGCTCTGGAAGTAGATGCAGTTCTCCGGCTTTATCTTAAGGGCATAGCGACAATCCGGACGATGGTACTTTTTCGAGGTGATGCTGCCCATGAACTTGCCTTTGCCTTCCCGAGACGAGGTCGAAGGCGCCTGCAAAGAGTCTTTTGCACTGACTGATTCTTTTTCCTTTCCGGTCACGACGCCAGAATCTTCCCTATGCGGAGCATTTTCTGAGAATTCATTCTGCAAAGCACTCTCCTCTTCAGCTCGCACTTGCAGATCCTCTTGCCTGGAGACCTTGTTATCCGGATCCAGATCTATCGGCCACGGAAATTGCTCGAATATTGGCTTTTGCTCTGACACAAGACTAACTTTCCGGCTTTCTCTGGCCAAGAGAGCTTGAGGGCCCTTTGCCTCCAGGATACAATCATATTCTCCAGCCGGAATTTTGACATTTTTAGCGATCTCAAAGCTGTAATCCTGCTCAGGCTCAAGCTCCATCAGCAGGTATTTTGTGCCAAATTGCACTGTCGATCCCTGACAAAGAGTGGCATTGAGCAGGAGATAAGCAAGGCTGCTATTGCCGGGTAGCATAATATTACCCCGCACACAAAAAAGGTCGCTACTCAATTCAGAATCAAAATCCATCTGCAAGGAAAGGTTTTCCGGTTGATCTGCTGACCTCGGAGGTATCACAGCCAACTGCGGTGACTGCTCCAGGCAGCCCGTTATGCACAACAATGCCAGGACAAGAAGAAATAATATTAGAGATATACCACACTTTCTAAAAAACTTTATTAACAATTGATCAACCCCTTTATTTCCAGTGGAGATCCAAAAATCCCCGCATTTGAGACGATATTAAACAAAAAGATGATAGATCACCCCTGCAAGGATCGTAGAACCCGTAGCAATCCTTCCAGGCAATCGAGTTGCCTCTTAAGCATATGCAAATCATGCTCATCTTGCACAGCTACTGTAAGCTCTCGCAGCCTTGCCAAGAGAGTAGCACGCAGATTACCAATAGCTACCGACAATTCGTCATCGCCCTGTTTGCCCTTCTGAGTCGGTCTTGCACTTGCACCAGCAGGCCGATCTTCAATTTCATCTCTCTCCAGCAAATGTGCGCGACCAAGATCTGATTTCTCATCCAGTTTTTCCCCAGATAAACCGGATGGCTGCTCTTTTGCCGGCGAATTAGGTTTATCGGCAAAAGAACAGACAGGACAGACGACTTCACCCTGGCAACGAAAAAGAGGTGCACCACAGTCATGATGCGTGGCCAGCATAGTGCAGCCCTGCTCCAGAAGCCTGGTTATCTTGCTAAGAACTTCATCCTCATCCATGTCTCATACCTACGTGCCACATACGTTTAAATACAACGACTATATCATCACATCTAAACTGATTAAGGCGAATATCATCATTAACCTTTTTCCCAGAAACATGGGTGGGTGATTCTATGACAGCTGAAAATGTCCTTAAGCAATGCGTTGAGGTACTAGAACGTATTATGAGCGATGATGCCGTACCGAGGAACATCAGGCGCTCGGCAGAGAACGTAAAATCTATCCTCATGAGTGAGAATACAAGTGAAGCAATCAAGGCTGCATCTGCTATCTCCATACTTGACGAGATAAGCAATGATCCCAATATTCCTCTTCACACCAGGACTTTGATCTGGAATGTTGCCAGCCAGCTTGAAACCATACCCGTAGCTTGAAGTTTCCGTTTCCATGGACTGGTTATACGCAGTCTCTTGGCTTAAGAGAGCATACACGAATAAAGGCATACGCGTTATGCTCTTCCGGGTACTTTTCTCCAGAATTGTCGAGACAAATTGAATCGCGATAGGAATATTAGTGGATCAAGAGAGACCGTATGATTTCCACTGGAACATTGACTCAACTGCTCGCTAGCATGCCGCATGAGGACTTATTGATCCAAATGATTTGATTCGTCTTTTAGATGCCCTTTCATCGTTCTCCTGCGAACCAGCTCATGCATGTCGATTGTTTATGTTGCATTTCCTTTAGAGCTGATCTCTCGTCGCGATATGAAACCTATTAGCAGCTTTTAATAAGCATATTCTAATTCCTGAAACTTGTGGATCTGGATCTCTTTTTTAAAAAAACGAGTGGTACTGCATATAATAATCATGATATCCACTACTTATATAGCAATTAAGTTTATATATGAATAAAATCAACCGTACAACAGGCCTTTTTTATTTCATTATCAATCATGTAGATAAGCCGTTTTTTATTTGCATTCCACTGGAAACCATGGGGTGCGGCCCCTAAGTTCCATTGGAAACATGGGGGTGTTCACCATAACTCTTAATATCTCTCAAGACCCAAGAAAAATTGTTAGAGGGGAATTATCTTGGTATCAATTTCGAAAGGGTTATTTGCTGATTTATTAGCGCAAGGAGGCATATTTCAGTCCAGAGACGTCTTGCGCCCTACTTATACGCCAAGCGAACTGCCTCATAGAGGCAATGAGATCAACGGCTTGGCATCTGTTCTGGTTCCTGCATTAAGAGGAGAAACCCCCTCCAATGTTCTTATCTATGGAAAAACCGGCACTGGTAAGACTGCAGTTGCTAAGTACGTAGGAAAAGAACTGGAAGAAGCAGGTTTTGGGGATATGAAGTGCACTGTGATCTACATCAACTGCGAAGTGGTAGATACTCAGTACCGGATTCTAGCTCACCTGGCAAGGCACTTTGATAAAGACATTCCAATGACCGGCTGGCCTACGGATCAAGTCTATGCAGAGTTTCGAAATGCGGTAGATGAAGCAAAACAAGTTGTAGTGATAATGTTAGATGAAGTTGACAAGCTGGTTAAAAAAGGAGACGATGTTCTTTACAACCTTTCCCGTATTAACTCAGATCTGCTCCGTTCTAAAGTCAGCATCATAGGCATATCCAATGACTTAAAATTTACAGAGTTTCTCGATCCCAGGGTAAAAAGCTCTCTAGGTGAGGACGAGATCATATTTCCACCTTACAATGCAGAGCAGATAAGGGACATTCTGGAGCAAAGAGCTAGGCTCTCTTTCAGTCCAGGTGTTCTTCAAGAGAGCGTCATACCGCTTTGCGCTGCTTTTGCTGCCCAAGAGCATGGAGATGCTCGCAAAGCCCTCGATCTTCTGCGCATATCCGGAGAGTTAGCCGAAAGAGCCCGCTCTGCTATTGTATCCGAGGATCATGTGCGTTCCGCCAGGGAAAAAATTGAACAAGACAGAGTGGAAGAAGTTATTAAGACGCTACCCACTCAATCCAAGCTGGTGCTCTATAGCATTGTTCTATTAGAGGAACAGGGTACAAGAAACATTACTACCAGTGCCGTTTACAACATGTACAAACAACTCTGTCCTCTGGTTGAGACCGATTTTTTAACCCATCGCAGGATAACCGATCTCATCGCAGAGCTGGACATGTTGGGCATATTGCATACGATTGTGATCAGCAAAGGTCGATATGGCCGGACTAAAGAGATTACTCTCAGTGTTTACTCCGGTAAGCTCAAGTCTACGTTACAGCAGGACTACCGGCTGAAGGTCTTGGGCAGCGTCATCGTGCCCCAGCAAGCTCGGCTGGCTCTCTGATGTCACAATAGTTGCTTTTGACTTATCGAGGTCGCAGGGTGGAGCTTCTCTTCTCCACTAAAATTATAAAATAAGGAAACGTTTAGATACTTTGAAGGCGGCTTGGGGCTTGAGTGAAGGAATGATCCTGAGGATATGCCTGCTGGCGGTAATTCTAATCGTATTCGCGAACGGTGCCGTTTCGAGTGATGAGTTGCCCTCATCGGAATCCATCCATCTAAGGGAGATATCGGCCCAAGAGGTTATGGCAGATGGAAATAATAGTCTCATTGTCCTTGACCGAGTAATCATCAAAGGCGATCTATATTTAAATAAACAGCAATATAATCCTATTAAGATAACCAATTCCGTATTCATGGATAATGTAAGCTGCAAAGGGACAACGTTTTATGGAGATGTGGATTTCGAGAATACCACTTTCCAGAGCAGTGCTATTTTCAATGAAACGAAATTCATGACGGCAGCGAATTTCAATGCGACTCGCTTCCTGGGAGGAGCTATCTTCAATATGTCCCGCTTTGAGGAAGGCGGAAATTTTGATTTTGCCTATTTCGATAATGCAGCCGACTTTGAAAGCGTCTGGTTTGACAAATTCGCTACTTTTTATAATGCATCATTTATGAGTGATGCTCAGTTTGCCTTCTCTCTGTTCAATGGTGCCTATGCCAACTTTGAATCGACAAATTGTGTTGGGGATGTCTATTTTTATGGCAGCCAGTTTAATACCTACGCTACCTTCTCCAATGCCCGGCTGGAGAAGAATGCTGATTTTCATGCAACAAAGTATTCAAATGGCGTAGGCTTTATTCATACGCAGTTCTTCGGGCCGGCGAGTTTCGCACGATCTCGCTTTATTGCGGATTCTATCTTTTATCAAGCTTACTTCGAGGACACGGCTACTTTCTCAAATGCTAATTTCGATGGGCCGGTATTCTTCAATGATACCTTCTTTTCCAGAGATGCCAATTTCGATAATGTGCAATTTCTCTCACCTACTGATATGTCAAATGCCTCCTTTGAGGGCGACCTGCAAATGAATAACACAAAAATTGCCAGAATGGTGTTTGATGGTTCAACTTTCGGCAAGGCAACTCGTCTCTATCTGGCTAAAGCAGATATAAATAGATTGATGGTGAGTTGGAGCCAGATCAGAGATATAATCAGCTTCGATAGTGCTGCCTATCTCGCGTTGATCAAGAATTATAAGGACCTGGGTCAAAGCAACGATGCCAATGAATGCTACTACGAGCTTCGATATTTAAATCAGGGCAATAAGCCGATCGGCTTTTCCAAGTTATTGGATATTTTGGCGTGGCTCACCTGTGGCTATGGTGTTCGTCCTCAGTATGCGCTCTTCTTCGGATTAGTGATCATTCTCATTTTCGCCTTCATTTATTGGTCCGGCAGGGGGGTAGAAGGCTTTCACGATATCCACGGCCACCAGCTAATGGTAGCTTCTCTCTTCTACAGCACAATTGCTTTTACTGCCAATTCGAAAGGGCTTCCTTTGCGAGGGCGATATAAGTACCTGGGAATTGCGGAGGGCATTGTAGGATGGCTGCTCATGGCTCTATTCCTGGTGACGCTGGGCAGGCTGATCATCGGATAAAATGTTTATAAAATTTTGATCTGAGCTACAGAATCGCGTAGGGCACCCACTGGAAGGTATCATTATCCTTCTTTAGATTGGCTATGGTGTAAGGTACATTTTCCAAATCCCCAGCTTCATTCAGTTTCATCCATCCAAATTCGCCTCGATATCTTTCTGCAACCACGGGAAATGTCAGTTTGAATGCTCCTGTATCATCGGAGCCTGTCAATAAGCAGGTATAGGTAATAAGCCAGAGTGCATCATAATCGTTGGCTACCAAGGAACTGGCTTCGCGTCCGGTTTCATTGAAGATTGCTTTCTTGATCTGTTCATATTTGGGTCCGCATGTTCCGCCAATTACCGGTGAGAGGAGATGCACGGAATGCGCAAATTCTGCTGCTGTCTTATTCTGACTTATTGCCGCGTTGGTAAGGTCGTTGCCATACCATCTGACCGAAGTGAGCACGGGATCGCCGGATGCCTGCGATAGGATGGTGACGATTTCGTCGAATGCTGACACATAGACGGCCACATAGTTCGCTCCGTTGCCTTCGACTGCATCTCTTACCTCTGAGCGCAGGAGGTTTAGTTGGCTTGAGAAGTTCGTGGTCTGAGGAGCGTAGCGTACCGCTTCTCGCATTACTCTGTCTTCTCCCTTAAACTCGCATTTGGTGGCATTGAGCATACCATCGGCCCAAAGGTCTCTTCGAGCCAGCGGAATCAGTGTCTTTATGCCGTCTCTTTGCATCAAAAATGCCAGTGAGTGTGCTAGAGTGTCATCATCAGGCACGAGCCTGAAGGTCGTGTCGTTTCTGATGGCAAGAGAAGGCGCTGTGCTGGCACAGCTTATCAGGATGATTTCATTTTGATCGGCATATTCGCGCACATTGGCTAATTCCTGACTCTGCTCCGGCCCTATTATGATCTTTATTCCAAGGGATTGCAGCGCTTTCAAGGCATTCAGGGCTATGTCAGGGTCTGATTGTGTGTCCTCAACCACTACGTGGACTCTTTTCGTTCTGCCCAGGTCGGAGAAGAGCTTGTTGATGTCCGCCTCAGCTATCTGCAAGGCGATTTGGGCAGATATTCCATAGTTGCAGCTCTCGCCATGAAGCGGCAAAAGGGCACCAACAGTTATAATCTCCTCAGGATATTGTG
Source organism: Methanothrix sp. (assembly GCA_963682135.1). Taxonomy (GTDB): domain Archaea; phylum Halobacteriota; class Methanosarcinia; order Methanotrichales; family Methanotrichaceae; genus Methanothrix. The sequence goes on along the minus strand of OY821645.1, from coordinate 1,699,301 downwards.
GCGGGAAGGGAACACTTTCTGCAGTGCCAAGGCATATGAGTACTGCAATAATAATTAGAGCTTTGGCTTGCATCTGCATGGATAAATCATTACTATTATTAGAATTTAGGTTTAACTGTCGCCAATTATTGAATGCAGTCGGGATATTCATTCGATAATACAAAGAATAAAGCCGCCGATGGGATTCGAACCCATGAACTGCTGATTACGAATCAGCCGCTTTAACCGGGCTAAGCCACGGCGGCCCCAAAAAAACCAGAAAACCACAGACCCATGCGAATTTAAGTTTTGCGATCCTCGCAGGGCTTCTCATCCGGCCCGTTCTTCTGCTTCTCGATCTCTTCGGCCAGCTGGGGCAGGAATATGCCGATATCCGTAACGAGGCCGATGGCCTGGGCCGAACCCCGGTCCATAAGCTTGGTCACAGTTGATGGATTGATATCCACGCAGATGGTTTTGACGAAGGAAGGCAGCAAGTTGCCCACAGCTATGGAGTGCAGCATGGTGCCCAGCATTATGGTCATGTCCACGCCCCGCAGAGCATGGTCCATGGCGTTCTTGGCGTTGGCCGTGTCTGTGATTACCTCGGGCAGAGGCCCATCATCGCGAATGGAGCCGGCCAGAATGTAGGTTATGCCTTTTTGGGTAGCCTCATACATGATGCCTCCTTTGAGCTTTCCTTCTGCAATGGCGTTCTTGATGGAGCCGCTGGCCATAATCTCGCTGATGGCGTAGAGGTGATTTCGATGCCCTCCGGAGATGGCATTTCCCGAGCAATTCATGCCCAGACTGGTGCCGAAGAGCTGCCGCTCGATGTCGTGCACGGCTACAGCGTTTCCTGCTAAAAGTACATCCACATAGCCTTCCCGGATGAGCCGGGCGAGCGATGGTGCTGCGCCGGTGTGAACCACAGCCGGACCGCAGACCACGGCAATCTTTCCGCCCGCCTTCTTGGTGCGCACGATCTCGCCGGCCAGCTGGCGCACCAGCTCTCCGCTGGGCCGCTCAGAGCTGACCTCATTGGACATAAAGCCGAAGAAAGTCTTCTCGCGGGGACGCTCGGGCGGCACGACCTTGACACCGCTGGTGCCGATGACCACACGTTCGCCCTTCTTGATATGGCCGATGGGAGTGCATACCGCCCGCCCATCTTGCAGCACGATCAGGCAGTCCATGTGGTTGTGCTCCACCTCTACCCAGGTCCCTTGATAGCGCACATAGGTGGGGTGATTGGTGGTGGAGTAAAAGCCCCGGGGAACGACCATATCGCCGGGAGCAATACCGGTTTTGACATCCTCCATCTCGACGAGGCGTGCCCCCAGGGCGTGCAGCTCCAGCAGGATTCTGTCCAAATGGGCCGCATCCTCGCCGGTGACGGTGATCTGTACGTAACTGCTGTCGTTCTTCTTCTGGCCTATCTGAAAGTTCTTGATCTCAAACTCGCCGCCCATATCCATGATCTTGTCTAAGACCCTTGTCAGCATCTGCGAGTCGATGAGATGGCCCTGCATCTCGATATCTGCAATTTCGCTCATAAGCTTTGGCCTTCTACCACATTTCCCCATTCAGGAGCGCCTGGGTTTTATCGTTTGTGCTCATGATCAGCTTGGTTATTCGTATCAGATAGCCGTCGTCGTCGGGCTCGGGTGGCCCGAAGATGGTGCGAATGCCGCTTCTTCGCAGGTGATACTCGAAATCCCTGGCTGTCTGCAGGTTTTTCACCCGGATCTGCACCTTCTGCACAATATTTTCGCCTTGCTGAGCCCTTTCAATGGTATCAACTAAAGGCATGAGTATGCTCTCTCCCAAAGACAGAGCCCTGGCTCGTCTCTCATCTTCCGTCTCTTTCCACTCCACGCTCTGATAGCCCTCTCGCACTGCCCGGGAGACAAAGAAGTCCAGAGCATAGTCATTGTAGTAGCGAAAGGCCACAGCCAGGTCACTGCAATTGGTCCTGGAGCTGGTATACTTTAGCGGCGGCACAAGGTTTTCCGGGTCTTTCATCACCACCCCCTCGCGTCCCTGTCTACCAAGCTTGATCACAATCTCTTTGATCTTCTCGGCAGCGCTCTCCTTATGAAACTCGCCCAGGAAAGCCGCAGACCGCAGGCCGAACTCCTCTGCCACCTCATGCGTCCTATGCACGCCTAAAGTTCCTTTGCAGTTCTTTTCGGCTATATCGAAGAGGTAGAATTCAATGCTGTCCGTAGGATAGATGTTGCTGACTACATAGGGATTTTCCGGGCCCACCATTTCTCCGCATAAAACCCTTTGGGGATGTTTCTCGAATACTATCTCAGGTATCTTCTGGCGTGCTACTTCCGTAGAATATGGGCAGATAAACCCGCCTCTGGTGAGGGCCACAATCTCACCGTTTAGAGATAGGATGCGCACATTATGGCCGTTCATCTTCTCCTCGACAGCCACCGTTTCGGGAAAATGCCGTTTTATTGCCGCGGCGAGCATGAGGGGGCGGCGGATCTTGGGATAGCCAAAAACGATCTCGCCATTTTCAAAAATAGCTGTCCCGGCCTCGATCCCCGATGACTCTTTTTCGAAGCGGAGCAAACGAGGCTCGGGCCAGGCGGATTCTCTGATTATGGTCTCTTGCAGGCCTTGTAGCCTGCTCTCCGTTATTCCTAGTCTCTGTGCAACTCTTGCCAGATTCATCCGGTCCTCACCAGATAATCCAAGACGGACCTCCTGGTGATCATGCCTACAACCTCATCTCTTCGACTGAGAACGGGCAGGCCGCCTCTGTTCTCAGAGAGAATGATCTTCTTGACCTCCTCCAGAGGCGTGTCGGCATAGACGTACTTCACTTCATGAGTCATCACATCTGATACCAGGATATTGTAGATGCGTGCGTATTGCTTGCTGGCAGTATCGTTCAGATCCCGGAAGGCACGTAGAGACTTGGCCACATCCCGTTCTGATATTATACCCACCAGTCGGCCGCTCTCAACCACGGGAAGCCTTCCTACGCCTCTATCAAGCATCATACGCCGGGCGTGAACCAGCCGATCATTAGGGTTGCAGGTGAGAGGATAACGCATGGCATCGGCTGCCATGCCGCTTACATTTACAGTCGCCAATATCTCTCTGGGACGAACCCAGCCTAGGACCTTCTCGCCATCCATTACCGCCAGAACGCCGGTCTTCTGCAAGAGAAGCATGGCATTTTGCACATCCATATCGGGGAGTACCTTGATTACGGCGTCCATGGTGGCAGATGCCACATGCAGAGAGGAGGCAGGCATTCCCAGAGATTTTCGCGTTCCTAAAACGCGAGCAATCTGTCTCATGGTGATTATGCCACCCAACTTGTCCCTGTTGGTGACCAAAAGCCTTCTAAGATCATTCTTCTCCATCTGATCCAGAGCATGGCCCAGTCTCTCTGATTTGTCGATGGTAACCGGCTTGCTCATGATGTCCTTTACCTGCATTACTTCCACCTCCCAACCTCTGCGATGATCTCATCGGCAGAGAAGTAGCCAACCACTTCATTCTGGTCCATCACCGGCATGCCAATAATGTTCTTTTCCACCAGGGTCTGGCTCGCTTGTACGGCCTTCATATCCGAGCCGATAGTAAAAATGGGCGCCGTCATGATGTCCTCTGCTACAAAAGGCATCTGCTTTACGTAGCGATACTGCTTTCTGCCGGCGGTACTATCCTTTCGGGTCATCTTGATGTTCTTGGTCTCCATCTCATCTTTAGGACCCATTAGCTCGGAAAAGGTAAGACCGGAACGGGTCACAATGCCCACGGGAGTAGTGTTGTCTTCATAGACCAGGGCTCGGCTCTGGCCCTGCACATTCATCTCTTCCAGGACGTGGCCGATGGTATGGTGGCGGTGTACACGAAGGATATTCTTGCTCATCATGTCTCCTACCGTCGCTTTGAGATCCTGCTCTGAGAAGTACTTCATTATATCCCGAGATGTGATCATGCCCACAATCTCTCCATCGCGTTCAACCGGTAAGCCGGAGATTCCGTTTTCTATGAGAAGTTCTGCCGCCTGGGGCATGGTGGCATCTGGGAATATGGTGAGGGGCTTCTCAGTCATTACCACATGGATGGGTACTTTGTCGATAGGCCTTCTGCGCCACTCCGGAGCTGCCTGATTGAGTCGGTTGGTAATGTCATACTTGGTGACGATGCCCGCTAGCTTGCCTTCGTCCATAACAGGCAATCTGCCAATGGAGTACTTGAACATCAGATTCCTGGCTCTTTGAATGTTCTCATTTCGCTCAATGACGTAAATGGGAGCACTCATGTAATCTCTGACTTTCTTTATTATCATGCTAGAATTCCTCTGTTCTCGGCTAATGCCCTCACGTAGTCTCTTTCTGTTAGAATGCCTACCAATGATCCCTTGTCCATAACAGGCAAAGATCCGATCTCATTGTCCATCATCTTCCTGGCCGCGTGGCCCAGGTCAGCTTTCATCTCCGTAGCAAGCAGGCCTCTCTTGATCAGGATCTTGATGGGCTGATTCATTACTTCCCCGATGTCTCCGGTAACCACCTTTTCAAAAGCATCTCCACTACCCATATATTTCATTATATCCGATGCCGTGACCATGCCCATGAGAACTCCATCCTGTACTACCGGCATGCGACGGAATCCCTTTTGGATGATCATCCTGGTCATCTTCTCTATGGTGGTTTGAGCCGGTGCCGTCACCACATGGGGGCTCATGAAGGCTTCTACGGCAAGGCCGGTCTCCAGGCCTCGGCAAAAGCGTACAAAGTCCTCTTCGGTAATTATGGCCTTGATGCGAATATCCTCATCGCAAATGGGAAGGCCGCCCACGTTCTTCTCATACATCAGCTTCAAAACGTCATTTAAAGAGGCTTTGTCGCTGGCGTAGGTGAGGCGCGTGCTCATGATCTCAGTGATATCGGCATTTATGGCGGTGAAGATGTTTCCACCATATTTCTCTCGCAAGAGATTGTGCCGCAGTCCCCCGCCCAGAAAGTCCACCACATCCACTGAGGTCACAAAGCCAATCAGCCTCTTAGTACCCGGATCCGCGATGGGAAGCCGGGAGAAGCCATAGAAGGTCATGGTCTTTATGGCGCTCATGATGGTAGTAGTGGGCGGAACGGTGACAACATCAGGCGAGGCTACACCCACCACATCGCTCGCCCGTTTGGCGAGCCGGGAGTCGAATTGTAAAGGTCCTCGATCACCCGATCCAGGGGCTACAGGCATGCGATCGTTCTTTTGCGGAATCCTTGTTACTTCTTTTCCCGTTGTTGGCCCTTTGCTCATCTCTATTCACCAAGGTAGCTTTTGATCAGATCGTTTCTATCCACAATTCCCACGAGCTTTCCTTCGTCCACTACAGACATTCGGCCCACGTCGTGTTTGAGCATCAGCTGAATGGCAGCTCTCACACTATCTTCCGGCTTTACGCTAAACAAAGGCGAACTCATAAATTTCTCTACAGGCACCTGCATCGAGTCCGCCGGTCTTCTCTCACTCTCCTTGCCGATCCTGGCCGTTCCTTTCAGCAGATCAAATCTGGTGATCATTCCTATGAGCTTGCCGTCCTTGACCACCGGAAGACCTGTGAAGTCTTTCTCGATCATCAGATCCCAGATCTTGGTTACGTGATCATCGGGGCGGGTGGTTACAACTTTGCTGGTCATAATCCCTGATACCGGCTTATCCGGCACCTTATCTAAATCGATATTCTTAAACACGTCCAAGAGGCTGACAACCCCCTTTAGCGCGGGCTTCTCCTCTGACTCGACAACAGGAAGCAGAGTTATCTTCTCTTTGAGCATGAGCCGGGCGGCATCAAAGATATCCATCTGCCTTGTTACAGTAGGAACCTTTAGCACATAGCCTGATACAGTCACATTGGACTTGGTCGAGGTCACGCGCAGCATGTCCTGGTTGGTTACAATTCCCAGGACTATGCCTTTGCTATTCACAACCGGCAGTGCGCGCACATGGTTGTCTCGGATTATCTGACGTGCCTTAGTCAGAAAAGTGGAATCCTCGACGTATAGAGGATCTCTAGACAAAATATCTTCTACTAACATTATTACTCCCCTGCGGTTCAGCAATAATGGTATTTCTTACCTTTTTCCGTCCCTGCAACTCCAGCAGAGCAACTCTCCATCCACGCTCTCCAGATTGTCGGAGAGCTGGCTGCAAACCTCACAGATTCCGCGTACTACACCTCGGGGCTGATCAAAATGGATGCTCTCTTTGTGCATTTCCAAAAGATCGCTTAAGATCTCGTTCAAACCGAGGGAGGAACCAGAGACAAGATCCGTATCTGTAATTATACCCACGAGCTTTCCCTGGAAGATCACTGGCAGTCGCTTTACACCGGAGCGAAGCATCAAGGCAGCAGCTTCGCGCAGGCTGGCATCAGGTTCGATGGAGACTACGGGAGAGCTCATGATCTCTGCCACCTTTAAACTTCTGGGATCTGTTCCCTGGGCTAAGACCTTCTTTACCAGATCCCTTTCCGTCAGAATACCGGTGGGCTTGTTGCCGGACACTATGATCAAACTGCCCACGTTGGCCGAGCTCATCTTCTTGGCGGCGCTTAAAATGTCCAGCTCGGCATCAGCTGTGATCACTGGCCTGGTCATGATATCTCGCACTGGAATCTCTGTCTCCATTGGCCAATCGTCTCCCTATAGCTCTATATCCTTATCAGAGTGCTAATGATATAAAAGGCTACTGCGGCTTAATGTAAATTAATAAGATAAATACTATTTTTTCATTTTATTCCCTTATATGCCCAATAATATGATCTATCTCTTTCAGGATGAGATCCAGCCCCAGACGCGCTGCGCCCGGCGATCCTGGCAGACAGAAGACCGGTCTTCCATGATAGACTCCTGCCGCAGCCCTGGTGAGCATGGCGCGAGAGCCCACCTCATCCAGGCTTTTGTAGCGAAAGATCTCTCCAAATCCGGGAAGAGTCTTTTCAAAGAGTGGCTCAATGGCTTCCAGAGTCAGGTCCAGATGAGTAAGCCCGGTGCCGCCACAGATAATAATCGCATCTGCGTTGCTCTTTTCTACCGCCTCTCGCAGCACAAAGCCGTCCGGTAAAAGAGAGTAGCGGGCGGTAAATCCTGCCGCTTTAATCATCTCCAAGATCACCTTGCCGGATAGGTCTTCTGCCTCTTCTGGAGACTTCACCCTTCCAAACTTTTGAAAGCGGGATGTGCTCGCGACCACTACATCTATGATCATGCTATTTCCTTTGTAGCCTAGGATAAAATTTTTCCCATGAAGGAACCATGAAGGGATATCTATGTCGCTCTTGGCAATTGATGTGGGGGCAGGCACCCAGGACATCCTGCTCTACTCTGATGAAGTGTCATTGGAAGGCTCGACCAAGATGGTTTTGCCCAGTCAAACCGTGATTGTGGGAAACAGGATCAACCGGGCCCGTCTTGCCGGCAGGGATGTATTTCTGCGCGGACCGACAATGGGCGGAGGGGCATCTACTGCAGCGGTAAGATGGCATCTGGCTGCGGGACTGAGAGTCTATGCTGCGCCGTCGGCTGCAGCAACCATTAATGATAATTTGGAGCGCGTAGCGGCCTTAGGCGTCACGATTCAAGAGGAGGCACCCATGGGGGCGCAAATTATTGAAACGGGAGACGTGGACATTGCCGCGCTGGCCCATACCCTGGAGATCTTCGACATTGCTCTGCCCGCGGATATGGCTGTGGCCGTACAGGATCATGGCTTTTCGCCAGAGCGGTCAAATCGTCTGGTTCGCTTTGAGCATCTGACTGATGCGATCCGCTCAGGCGGGAGACTGGAGGCTTTCGCTTACCGGCAGCCTCCGGCGGCCATGACCAGGATGCTGGCCGTGCAGGGTGCTCTGGAGGGGGCAGGAATAAAGCCGCTTCTCATGGACACCGGCCCGGCAGCGATATTTGGTGCCGCTCTCGATTTGCCGGACGAGTCACCGGCGCTCATTATAAATTTTGGAAACGGCCACACTGTGGCTGCCCTCCTGGCCGAGGGCCGGATCACAGCCATCTTCGAGCACCACACCTCGGAGCTATCTCCGGAAAAGCTGGCAGAGTTTACAGAAAAGCTGTGCAACGGAACATTAAAGAGCAGTGAAGTCTTCGAGGATGGAGGCCACGGGGCCTATATCGATAGCGTTCCTGACAAGATAGGGACCACTCTTGTCACCGGCCCGCGTCGTCAGGCATTTCTTGGCAGCGGTGCCCTGAAGGGCGCAAAGGCGGCATCTCCCGGTGGGGATATGATGATTACGGGCTGCATTGGTCTTGTCAATGCCTGGAAAAGAAAAGAGGATTTATGGAGATAGGCAGAGGCGCAGAAGCTGTCATTACTCTTGAAAATGGGATCGTCAAGAAGGAGCGGCATGCCAAGAGCTACCGGCAGCCGGCACTCGATGAACGTATTCGGCAGGAGAGGACCTTGCGAGAAGCAAGGATCATGTCTGATGCCCGCAGGCACGGGGTTCTCACGCCCATTATTTGCGATGTGTCTCGCTTTGATCTCAGAATGGAGAGAGTAGTGGGAGAGAAGCTGAAGGATGTGATCAACCGGGAGCTATCCGAGATGGTGGGGGAGACGGTGGGAAAGCTGCACCGGGGTGGAATTGTGCATGGGGATCTGACCACTTCCAATATGATATTCACACGCGGCAAGATATGTCTCATCGACTTCGGCCTGTCATTTTACGAGAAAACCGTGGAAGCACAGGGGGTGGATGTGCATGTCTACTTTCAGACCCTGGAGAGCACGCACGACCAGCCTCAAGAATTGATAGAGGCTTTTGTGGCTGGGTATACCCGCACCTATTCTCAGGCGGATTCTGTCTTGCAGAGGGTCAAGGAGATCAAGGCGCGAGGCAGATACCTGTGAAAGCAGATACCTGTGAATCCATAATCAGCAACTTTATGTAGGAAATGATTGATTACCTTTAATAAATCCAAGGTGATAACCCAATGGCTGAAAATGATGTCGTGTTCGTCGGCAATAAGCCAGTGATGAACTACGTGCTGGCAGTGGTTACACAGTTCAACAACGGCGCTAAGGATGTCAGGATCATGGCCAGGGGCCAGGCCATCTCCCGGGCGGTGGATGTGGCAGAGGTTTCAAGGTCTCGCTTTTTGTCGGATGTCATTGTGAAGGGCATCTGTATTTCCACGGAGATCCTCAACACAGAGCGGGGAGAGACCAATGTATCAGCAATTGAAATTACCATTGGCAAATGCAATTAAAATAAAACTCTAGTGAGATAATCATCTTGACAACCACAATAGGCGTCATATCCTCGGGTCGGGGAGAGAATTTGCGCTACATTATGCAAGAAGAGCGCAGCGGTCGGCTGCCTGCCCATGTTGGGGTAGTTCTCACCGATCAGCCGGATGCAGGTGCTCTTCAGATCGCAAAGGAGTATGGCGTTCCCGCTCATTTTGTCGATCCTGCGCACCTGCGTCGAGAGGAGTACGATAAGTTGCTCATCGCCTATCTGGATGCGGTTGGAGTAGAGCTGGTAGTTCTCACGGGCTACATGAGGATTTTGTCGCCCACATTCGTTCGCTATTACAAAGATAGGATTCTGAATATCCATCCCGCCCTTCTGCCTTCATTTAGGGGTATGGATGCTTTTTCCCAGGCTCTGGCCTATGGCGTAAAATGGACGGGAACGACCGTTCATATTGTGGATGAGGACGTAGACCACGGCCCCATTGTCTACCAGAGGCCGGTGCGCGTTTTGGAGAGCGATACCCACGATAGTCTCAAGGCCAGAATTCAGAGGGCGGAGTACAAAGCCTACCCCAGGGCGATAAAGATGTTTATAGAGGAAAAGCCCAGGGTGCAGGGAAGAACGCTGGTCTGGCAGACTGAGGCGAAGTCTGAGGAGAAATAACATGGAAAATTTATGGGCCCCCTGGAGAATCGATTACATCTTAAGCGTAAAGCCGAAGGGCTGCATATTCTGCGATAAGCCCGCTGAGAAGAATGATGAAGACAACTATATTCTTTACCGGGGCAAATATCATTTCATCATCCTCAATGCTTTTCCCTACAACAACGGCCATATGATGGTGGTTCCCTACCGGCACACGGCAACTCTATCGGGCTGGGCGGCAGAGGAGCAGCAGGAGATGATGCAGCTCGCCGATCTTTGCGTGGAGCTGCTCAAGAAGACCATGCGTCCGGACGGCTTTAATCTGGGCATCAACATGGGCCTGGTGGGGGGAGCAGGGGTTGCCGATCACATCCATCTGCACATTGTGCCCCGCTGGAATGGGGATACCAATTTCATGCCCGTGCTATCCGACACCAGGGTGATATCTGAGGCGCTGGGGGCGACTTACAGGAAGCTGAAAGAGGCGCTTGAAGGCCTTGGGGAAGGATAAGACGGAGTAAAAGAGAGTTCATGCGGCAGACGGGCGCTTAACATGGCTACGCTCATCACGCTTTCTGCTTATCTCTTCAAGGGTCTCTTCGGTGGTCTTTCGCACTGCTTTCCCATCGCTTTTCATCTCTTTCATATCATTTCATATTTCCAGGAGCAGCGAAATCGCCTTGTTCAACTGGATAGCTGAGCAAATTTGAGCACAGCCCTCTATCTTCGTAACATCGCCCTCATAATCCTCAAAAGCAATGTATTGGAGGGCGATGGCGGTCATGTCACTCCTGTGGACTACAAGAGGGGGGAAGCGCCTGATATCCCGGAAGGAGCTTACGAGCCGGAGAGAGTTCAGCTCTGTGCCCAGGAAATGGTGCTCAGGGAGAACGGCTTTGTTTGCAATGAATTCATGGGAGTGCGTCCCTTGGAAATGGAAAGCAAAGCAGTAGTGGTCTAAAGCTATGCAAGTGACGACCTGAGTTCGCGGCAATTGAGATTGAGCAACTAAAGCTTTTTAATCCCACTACATCATTCAACTCAATACTATGTTCTATCTTGGAGAGTATGATGAAGAGACGGCCAAAGAGATCAAAGAATTTCTGGATAAAGCCGGCCTCAAGGTGGAGACTAGGTCCTGCCTGGTGATGGAAGATGAGACAACTTACACCATCAAGGACAATCTGAGCGCCCTCAAAGAGCTGATGAAAGGGGATATCGACCAGTTCGAACGCTATCTTTCAGCACTAAAAAGCGTCCTGCCCCAGGCCACGCCCGAGAATTTCGGGGACCTTTTCTTGAAAGAGTTGGACCCGCTTATGATGGAGAAACGAGACAAAATCCTGGCGTTATCTGTTAATTCGGAAAGCCTCTCCCCGGAAGAAGCGGAATCTCTGAAATTCGGCTCGGATGAGTGGATGAACAACGCCCTCAGCATAGCGAAAGCCCGCACCTTTTGCGATATGGTCCTTGATCTAAACGACATAAAGATCGGCGAGAATGTGGAGAATAAGCTGGACGATCCAATAATTGAGACTACTGTCGATCCGGATGACTATGAAACCAGGCAGGGTAAGATGAACTGCAATATTGATTTCTATCTGGAGAAGTCCGTCAATATCTTTGTCGATGAGTTTACCACACCTCTTGCCTGCGATCTGAATGACGAGTTTTGGGATGAATATCCCTCGGAAGCCCAGCGCCTTAAGGTTCTGGGATTGCTGATCGAAAAGCTGGCCACTTCACCCACATCCCGCAAGATGGATTTTGCAGAGTTTGCCGAAGAATGCAATATGACTTTGGAGGATGAGGGCAGCGTCCTGAACGTCTATGGTGATGAGGTAGCCGAGGATCTGGCCAGGGTGCTGGAGAAGAGCGGAGTCGTGAAGTGGAAGGGAGACAAGCTCAAGTGGAAGAGCAATAATTGATGGGGTTTGACCTATCATGCCGACTGCTTATTTTTTTTAATTCTCTCCCGGGAAGAGAGCGTCTTTATAAGCCATATATAAGCAGTTTATAAATCTTAAATACTCATGTTTATATACCCCCAGTTTATAAGGGATAATCTGGAGATACTTGAGCATGGAGTCCACAATTAATATTGAGAACGTGGTGGCATCCACCAAGCTGGCAGAAGCGTTCGACCTGCACAAGATCGAGGCCGAACTGGAGGGCGCTGAGTATAACAAGGAGAAGTTTCCCGGCCTCGTCTACAGGGTCAAAGCCCCGAGAGCTGCTTTTCTTATATTCACTTCCGGCAAGGTGGTATGCACCGGAGCCAAGAATGTCGAGGACGTTCGCACGGTCATAACCAACATGGCCAAGACCCTCAAGTCCATTGGCTTTGAGAACATCGATCTGGAACCTGAGATCCACGTTCAGAACATTGTGGCCTCCGCTGATCTGAAGACGGACTTGAACTTGAATGCCATTGCTCTGGGCCTGGGCCTGGAGAATATCGAGTACGAGCCGGAGCAGTTTCCCGGGTTGGTCTATAGGATCAAGGTGCCAAAGGTTGTAGTGCTCATTTTCAGCTCCGGAAAACTGGTGGTAACGGGCGGAAAATCACCGGCTGAGTGCGAGGAGGGCGTGCACATCGTGCGCATGCAGCTCGAGAACATGGGGCTGCTCTAGACAACCTTTTTTATGATACCCATTTGAGATATATAAATCTTTAACAAAAAATTATTTAAAGTCAGAACGCCAACTAAGTTTCATTAAAGATAATGAAGGTGGGGCTTTGTCTGACGTTAGCGAGCAGAATGATGCAACTGCATTTGTGGATGGACTATTGAAAAGCAAATACGCAGACCTGATCATTCTCTCGATGGTGATCCTCACATTCCTGGTTCTGATAATCGTATCTGCTACCTTAACATAATCATAAAAATGGCAAAAGATCGGCCTTCTGGAGAGATAAGGCCCCTTAGCTTTGCCGGACCATTATCTTTGAAAATGCTCTTTTAGACGTTCCTCAATCGCCGGCAAAGTCAGGCTCTCCTGCTCTCCTCCGGCCATATTTCGCAGCGTGAGCATGCCCGCATCCAGCTCGTCCTTGCCCACGATCACCACAAATTTCGCTCCCGCGCTGGCCGCTGCTTTTAGCTGCGCGCCCAGGCTTCGGCCCATGACATCCATTACCAGCGGAACGCTTTTGCGCAGCATTCCGGCAATCTTTGTTGCCTGCACCTTGACATCAGGCATAAAGGCTAAAAATACCGGGAGTGTGCGCGACCCTTCCATCTGCACAATCTCCATGATGCGGTCGAAGCCCAGGCCGAAGCCCGTGCTAGAGGTCTCCTTGCCCCCGAAGAGGCTGGCGAGCTCATAGGTTCCGCCGCCGCAGATTTGCCTTTGTGCGCCTAAGCCCTCTGCATAGATCTCAAAGACGGTGCCGGAGTAGTACTCGAGGCCTCGCACGATCTCAAAGTCGATGGTGAATTTGATGCCGTAGGCACCTAGAAGATCCACCGTCTCCTGGAATTCTTCGAGTCGCAGCTCTGCCCCTACCGCCCTGCCCTGGCGGGCTGAGATGCGACCCGCAGGGGATGAGGCTGCAGCCGCAGGCTCGCCAGCAGGGGCGGCATCAGACGCGGACGCCTTCTCCGGCTTCGCCCCCGGCTCCCGGACTATCTCGGCAGCTTTATCCAGGGCGTCTTGCCCCTTCAGATCGATCAGTTCCAAGAGGCCCAGATGGCTCTGCTCTATCTCTTCCAGCAGAACGGCAAGAGCGGAACGCTCCTTTTTATCTATCATCCTCATGACTGAAGGACGATGCTGCACATCGATCTTGTCCAGAATGGATCGGATCAGCCCCAGGTAGCCGACGTGAATATCTCCGCTCACGCCCACGCTCCTTAACATCTCGTCTGCCAGAGCAATGGCCTCCGCCTCGGAATCAGGCTTGGCTGCGCCGATCAGCTCTGTACCCATCTGCCAGAACTCTCTAAAGCGTCCTCTCTGGGGCCTCTCGTAGCGAAAACAGTTGCCGAAATACCAGAGCCTCTGCGGCTTGGGGGAATTTTGCATCTCGGAGACATACATGCGCATAACTGGTGCTGTTAGCTCCGGGCGCAAGGCAAGAGCGCGTCCCCCTTTATCCGCGAAGCTGTAGATCTCTTCTACCACTGATGCGCCCGATTTTTTGGTAAAAAGCTCGAGATGCTCAAATGTAGGAGTAACTACCTCCTGGTATCCCCAGCGCTCTAAAACATCCTGCATGGCCAACTTGGCCCGTCCTCTCTTCTCAGTCTCCTCGGGGAGGAAATCCCTTGTGCCTCTTGGTCTCTGGACGGTCATAGCGGCAAAAGGAATGAAACAAAATGCCCTTATAGTTTTTGATGGCTCTTATCGGAGCTTCTCCGCAACCTCAGAGGGACAGATGATGATCTGCACCGGTTTTATGATAATATTGGAAGTTGCTACGGCGCTGCCTCCTTGAACGGTGTTTATAGCACGAACGGATATGCCGCTCACATCAATATTCAGATTGTTGCCCAGTGGTTGTGATTGGCTACTTATTCTTGCAGGCTGGCCATTTTTTCCCTCACTTTCCATGCTGGTGCTCAAAGCACTATCAACAATCTGGTCGATATAGCTATCATCCCAATTTTCATTTGGAAAAGACCTCTTCGTCTCCTCCTGCCCGGTGACAGCTATATCCAGGGAGTTGGCTGGACTGTGCGTATCTGAATCCTTATACTGCTCGCCGTTGTAAATGATATCTCTCTCTCTAGCAGTATTCATTGCTGTAAGCTGCGATACCTGCTCACTTGAATTCGATTCATCCAGTGTGACTTTTTCTTTTGAGGGCATGAGATCGGGCCTGAGGTCGGAAGCATAAGGCTGCATTATCCCCCATTCGCGATGACCCTGACTGGATGGACTGTATTGTGACTCTTTCAGTCCTTTTTGCAGATCAGGCAAATTGGGCGGCGATTCTGCCGTGGCCACACTTTGCGAAATTAGAAGACAAATAAAAACGGCCCCCACCAGCAGACGGCCAGTGGGTCCCAGTATTTTTTTCATATTTCATCCCTCGGGCAGATTGCCCCGAAGTTACTGCTGGTTGGTCACAATCTCAACGTCGTTGGTTGCAGAGACACCGCCGGCATTGAAGGCAGCTCCAAGGAAAGTCCTGCCAACACCTGCACCAATAGCCAAAGCATTTCTATTGCCGACTTTGACCTGCTCGATGTTATACTTGGGACTGCAGGCGGTACATGTCTGAGCGTCGCCGGTATCCTGATTCTTCTTGATCTTCAGATGGTTGGTTGCAGATACTGCTCCGGAATTGGCACCCAGAAGCCCGATTCCAGGGCCCACTCCTGCTCCTATTGCCCGGGCCATATCATTTCCAACATCAATAGAGTCGTAGTTGGCGTTGACCGCAGCAGGGAATTTGAATGCACCCGCACCTGTCTCAAATATGCCCTGTCCGAGGATGTCCACGCCGCCGCTTCCAATCATTGCCGACTGAGCCAAGGCAGGAGCCGCAAATGCAGCCAATGCCATAGCCAGCACAAAGAACATTGCTACTCTTCTAATAATCTCACCCCATTAATCCTTTTAGGTTGTACTTAACTAAGTTTCAAATATATATATACTTTTTGGTGTTTTTTATTGGAAAATCATAGATTTATAGAGCTATTTTTGTTGGAGAATTTTACATATGATATGCGTTGTTTATAATACCGCAGCAATCAACGATGTCTAAATATAGCAATAATTGCCCCTGCCGAGACGGTTCTCAGGTCGGAACTCTTACAAATAAAAGATATAAATAGATGAATCAGATCTAGTTAAGCGGATAAACAAAGGGAATACAAAGGTGCAAAATCTAAAACTAGAAACAGAACTGATGCGATTTCTGCATCATTTCAACTTAACACCAACTTCGGGCGGGCAGACTATAATCTGCACCGGCTGGATGATAATATTGGAGGTGGCCACTGCACTTCCACCTTGTACGGTATTTATAGCGCTGACAGATATATCTTGAACATCAATGCTCAAATAATTCCCCGCATTATGCATCCTGTTATTATCATTATCTACAGATTCGTCATTGTCTTCGCCGCTCACGCATATTTCTTGAGAGTTCACGAGTCCTTCATAATCTGGATCCTGCTTTTGAGAATCCTTGAAGATCAAATCTCTTTGTAATTGAGAGTTCATTGCGGAAAGATCTTTCACATTTGCCGTTGGATTGCTGTCATCCATCACGATCTCTTCCTTTTCGAGAGGTATCGATGCAAAACCGGGCAGATTTGGATGCACATGCAGATCTTCCTGGCTGGACCAGGGAAAATTAATGGTCTCTGCACCGACTTTGAGCATGCCTAAGTCAGGACTATTTTGCTGTTGGTCTATTAATTTATTGAGCTGTTCCTGGCTGCTTGGCTGCTGCAAAGCTGTGGTCGGTGTCAAGATGATGTATATAAATAGAACTCCCACCAGCATCATGCCAGTGGGATTGGTCGGTCTCTTCATTTCGGTCCTCTTGAAATCGCAGACAAGAGCTACTGCTGATTGGCTACGATCTTAACATTGTTAGTGGCTTCTGCGAATCCGAAAGCCATAGCCTCCCTATTTCCTACACTGATCTGATCTATATTGACCTTGGTGCAGGCATCACATGCTCCGGAATCCTGATTCTTCTTGATCTCCAGGTTGTTGGTAGCACTGGCTATGGGTGTCTTCTGCCAAATATTGCCAAATGCTAATGCCTTATCATTGCCTACATCCAGGGTATCTATATTGGTATTCTGGACACTGGGGAACTTAATGAGGGATCCATCTGTCTCAAAAATCCCTGTTCCGAGAATATCCACACCGCCGCTTCCAGCCAAGCCATATTCGTCCTGCGCCATAGCAGGAAGGGATAATATGGCTATAGCCAATGCCAATACAACTCCTATTTTTTTGATAATCTCACCCCATACATTCTTTAATATAGACGGATGTTAGCATCGATAGTATTTATATTTTTTGGTAAGACATACAAACGAAGTTATTGCTTATAACTCATTAGCTTTCAAATATTACTTAAATGTAATGATTTGTTGTATCTGTAAATAAACAGATGGCTCTTATTGTCAGTATTAATATGTATCTATTTTATATAAAATAAAGTTATAATCTATTATTATTATATAATATATAATTATGCCAATTTGCTCAGAGAATTTAGTATGCAAGGATACTTTAGCATTTTAATATTAATAATGTATTAATATTGATCAGTTCTCGGTGAAGATCAGCTTGCGGATCTTCATAGTTGCCAGATCGACAATAGGCACCACTGCCGGCACAGGCTGAATGTTCATTTTTTTCTGAAAATCTGTCTGAGACTGCCAGGTTCCGCTATTGATCACAGCCACTCCTTTGTACCTGGCAATCCCCACGGTGTGAACGTGTCCACAATGCAGTATGGCCGGTGGCCGGGATATAACATAATGGTCTTCATGCTCGGGTGCAATGGAGACGCGACTGCCGTAGATCGGAGCTAGATGCCGCCGTCTCAGCATCTCGATCATGGCCTTCTCCGGCGCAGCATAAGAGATGCCGGGCAGCTTTAAGACCAGATCGTCTATGCTTCGACCGTGGTAGATCAATACCGATACCCCGCTCAGGGTCACCCACGCGGGATTGCCCACAAAGAGCATGTCTTTTCGGAAATACCTCTGCACATCCTCAGGAAGAGCGGGCTGCGGTTCTGCCTGACGCACAATATCGTGATTTCCGGGAGCAATGATCACTTGTATGTCCTTTCTTATGCCGTTGAGCCACTGTGCCGCGGCTTCGTACTGGGCATATATGTCCATGATATCCAGATCGTTTTGTTGACCTGGATAGATGCCAATGCCGTCCACCAGATCTCCAGCGATCACTATGTATCGCACCTGAGAAGCCAGACCGGAAGCATCGTCCGTGTTGCCATTGAGCCACTGCAAAAATCTCTGCCAGGCATCGGCCATGAAGTATTTGCTTCCTACATGCAGATCAGAGAGCAGAAGAGCAAAGCCGCTTCCATTCTCCAGAGGAGCAGTCTGGTTGGGCATATCCGGCCAGAGCAAAGATTTGACAAAGAGCCTCCCGTTGCCATCGGAGATGCCAGTGACGCCTATGACTTCATCTGTTATAATGAGACTGGATTGCTCGAAGACCTCAGCATCCTTCTGAATGACCGCCGTTATCATGCCGGTGGGATCCTCGAGCTCGATTACACGATTTCCTTTGCTAGTGGTCTTAACATCCATGACCATGCCGATTAGAGACACCTCTCGACCGGTTGTGCTCTTTCCCAGGGATTCGATGGGCCGGGAGTTGAGTCGTCGAGAGAGAATCTCCCTGATTTTTGAGAATCTATCGCGAAAATAGTGTACGAAATCATTGTAATCTCCCACGCATGTCGACCGGCCGGTAATGTCGCATTTCAGTTTCGCAGACGCGTCCTGTAAGCATGGAACCGATGCCGTTGGCTGGGGAGATATGCCAGGCGATGGCAATTGTATGTTGGGTGGCGAGGAAGCTTGAGGGGTGGAATATGTGATGGGAGATGAAGCAATAGATGAATGGGAAAGCAAAGAAGGCGAGGGCGCTGCAACTTTGGCAGGGCATGCCATTCTCGCAGCGGCTGATTCAAGATGACATGATACCATGGCTGTCCCAATAACCGCTACGGACCTATCCGCGCTGCCGATTATGCGCCTTAGCAGCTCTTCTTTGCTGCCGGGATAGCGGCAGATTATTTCCAGTGCCTCCGGCTCTAGTTGATAACCTTGCTCGGCCAACTTTTGCACGATATCCTGGCCAGCTCGGGGGCGGCTGCCACGCGGTGACATCTGCTGCATCGAAAGGAGTATAAGAGCCTACCAACTGATAAATCTGGTTGGTCAACTACTCCGCCCTAAAGGACGGAGCTTGCGACTGCGCAAAAAACCGCGTCACGATAGGCAGGTTGACTGCTGCCCGGTCAGCTATGTTTCGAGCTGCAACGGTATCTGCAGGACCAGAGAAGCCGCAGCAGGTACACACAAAATTGTCCCTAGTAGGACGATTGGATTTGGAGATACAATGGCAGATAGGACATTCCAGGGAAGTATAAGCACAGTCTACGTAGACCAACGGAACACCAGCTATCGCGGTCTTGTAGGTCATAAACTCTCTGAGCTGATTGAAACTCCAAGTGCTTTGATTACGTCTCTGAAACTTGGTTCTAACCGTAATCCTCTTTCTAATTCCCTCAAGATCTTCGAGAGCTATCAGGGAAAAGGTGTCTTTAGCCTTAGTAATCAGAATCTTGGAGATGCAATGGTTAGTGTCTCGGGTGAATCTTGCCATTCTACCAGACAGCTTCTTAAGATGTTTTTTAGCGCTCTTGGTTCCAACACTTTGGAGCTTGGCCTTGAGAGCATCCGATTTGGCTCTGACGTTCTGAATTTTCTCTCCAGAATGTACAACTCCATCGCTATCTACAGCCAGATTCTTGATACCAAGATCAACACCGAGAACCCCAACAGGATCATAGGTAGAAGCTTCAGAAACATCAACCACAACGCAAAGGTAGAAAACTCCTTTGACAAGGATCAAGTCTGCTTGGCCTCTGATCCTGTCCATCCTGGCTTTCTGATATTCTCCGAAACGAACAGGGATAAACTGTCTGCCCTGAAGCGTGATCAGAGAGACCATCTCAAGTCCTTTCCAAGAGAGAATGCGTTGATCGTAAACGATGGACCCATTGAGTCGGAACTCTGGCTTGATAGATTTGTCTCGCTTATACGCTTCACAGACCTTGGAAATGGCTCTGACAGTAAGTTGTGCGGAGAGTCCAAAATGTTCTCTAACAGGATAGTAAACCGTCTTATGGATCTCAACCTTGTTGGCACTATGCAGAGCAAAAACAGTATTTGCTATGTGATTACAGGCCTCGTTAAACCTCTTCATTGTTTCAAAGAGCATCTTATGCTGCTCTGGGGTGGGGTCGAGCTTTACCATCAAGGTCTGAAGCATTACATTGAAGAAAGTCTTCAATGGATAAATAGAAGTTGGTATGCTGCAACAGCAAGGTACGCTTCTCCTCGGCCCAAATGGCGAGGATTTCCGCGATCCCTGATCCCGGAGGCTCTATGAAGATCGTCGAGTGGTTTGACAATTTGCCTCTTCCGGGCCCGGTCAAGGACATTATTTTCGTGGTTGTGGTAGTAGGTGGCATATCCCTGCTATCTCAACTTGTATTGGGCCTCTGGACGCCAATGGTTGCCGTAGAGTCGGGAAGCATGGTGCCTAACCTCAATATCGGTGACATAGTAGTAGTTCAGGGTGCATCGCGCACGGATGTGATCCCCTGGAGTGAGGCCGAGAAAACCGGCTATACCGCCTTCAACAAGTCGGGAGATGTCATACTGTACAGGCCCTATGGCAAGGCTAGCCTGAATCTGCTGGACCAGTTCAAAATGCTTCTGGGATTTGCGCCCGGCAAAGATAAGGCCACGCCAATTATTCATCGCGCCCTGCGTTATGTGAACGCGGGTGAAGCCATGTGGGATGGGGGCCCGGCCGCGCCATTTTCCGGCTATATAACTAAAGGAGACCACAATGAGGTGATCGACCAGATGGCCGGTCAGATCTTCGGAACAGCCAAGGCATCATACATCGAGGCTAACCGGGGAGAGATAATGGATGTTGGCAGCGATGTATACCTGGATAAGAAGACCGGTCTGCTAATTTATAAGACAGAAAACGGTACCTTCGTTGGAGAAGGCATCAGCTTCCTCACCCCCGTAAAAGAGGAATGGGTAATTGGAGTGGCGAGAGCCAAGATCCCGCTGGTAGGTTACGTCAGGCTTCTTCCCAACATCATCTTCGATGAGGTTAAAAAGCTCATAAGCTAGCTTGAATGGCAAAATGGTCCTGGTGAAAGGGCAGAAGATCCAGGACCGGCAAGAGATCCAAACCCTGCATATTTTTTGTCTCCGCCTGAAGGACTGCCTGCGGGCTGGCAGTTACATCCACAGAGCGCGTCTTTAGCATGAGGATTAGCTCGCCGCCCGGCTTTAGGTAGCGAGCGCAGTTTCTGGAGGCAATTTCTGCTTGATTTCGCTGAGAGACATCCTGGTAGACCAGGTCTACCGGCTCGACAAGAGATGCATACTCTTCCGGCTGGGCTGCATCGGCAAGAATCGGCACAATATTATTGCGTCTCTCGCAGAGCCGGACCAAATCTCGCATGGAGCGAGGCGAGAACTCCACGGCATATACCAGTCCATCACGAACGATATCGCTAACGTGACTGACTGTGGTGCCCGTGGCTGCTCCCAGATAGAGTACCTTCGCATCGCGAGCTAGCAGAGGCTGAGTCCTGCGACCTTTGAGCAGGAGGGCGGCAAGCTTGGAGCGGAAAGGGTCCCAGATCCGGTAGCCTTCCAGGATGCGTTCCCCATAAACGGGCACAACGTCGTCCGATCTGGTCGCCAGTCTCTTTTGACCCTCTACCTCTAAGATGAAGACACCCGGTGAAATTTCCCGCGAAATCATGGAAATTAGTTATAGCTCTTTGCCCATGGAGGTCGTTGTGAGTTTGACGTGCTTTACGCCCTTTAGCGACATCATCTTCTCGGCGGCCTTTCTCACATCCTGACCCTCGCCCCGCAGTACGATTACCTCCAGGCAGTTTTCGTGGTCTAAATGCACATGCAAGCTGGATTGGATAATGCTTCCCGCTTCATGTTGAATCTCCGTCAGGTTGTCTACCAGCCCGCGTTGACCATGAGAATACACGAGAGTTATGACCCCCACTCTCTCACCCTGCACATCGCTCATCCATTCGTAATGGACGATGTAGTTTCTGATGGCATCTCTAATACCCTCTGAACGCGATGAATAACCGCGGTGCAGGATTATCTCATCAAACCGGGAGAGCAGCTTCTCCGGTAGCGAAACACCGATCCTCATTAATTCTTGTTCCATATATAATCTCGGCCAATATACCCATGTTATTTAGTAATAAACTTAATGGAGAAAAAGAACCATAAAGGTTTTCCCTGGGCAGTATTAGAAACAATGGTAATATGTCAGATATAGCTCTTATTGGCGAGAGGACCTTTCTCTATGAAAAGCTCTTCGCAGATTTGGCCGTGAGCTTTCAGTTTCTCTCCCCTGCCATCTTAGGTAGCCCATTTCTGCCCAGATACAAGATGGTCATGATTCCCACCGGCTTTGCCAATCCAGATTACTCCAAGGCGCTGCCAGCACTGCAGAGAATGAAATCGAATATTTCCGATTTTGTGCAGAATGGCGGAGTGTTGACCGTCTTCGGCCCAATGGTGCCTGATCACAAATATGACTGGTTACCCCTATCTCTCCGCTATGTCTGCGAGCTATCCTCCCAGACCATTTCTCCGTCTGTTGATGAATGCTCCTGCTTGCTTTGCACCAGCACTCCTGAATGTGACGGATACCTTATTGCAGGAGAGGGCTATAAGATCGTCTTGAAGGACGAAAAAGGAAGAAGCATTCTGGTCAGGGCAAATTTCGGAAAAGGACTGATCGTGGCCACCTCGGTACATGAATTTCCTGCTGCCGGGTATATAAAGTGGGCATTGAGCCAGGCGAGGCCCGCCAAGTTTTGAGGAGATGAGCATCCTGCAAGATGAGATGTCTGCAAATGAGTGTCCGCCCCAAAAGAAGAAGAGCAAGCTACGTGAAGAGATCGAAAGCTTGCTCGCGGAGAAAGGAATTACATTTGAAGAGCGGATAACGGTCATGAGCCTGGATACTGGGGAAACCCATTATTTCGATGATTATCCGCAGGCACTGCAGTTTCTCAAAGAAAAGAAAGGGCGATGGTACCTGACAACGCCGGGAATCAGACGCACGGTATGACAGATAATACTGCAAACGAGCCTAAATATAGTACAATGCAATCTTCGATCTCCGTAAGATCAAGACAGGTCTGGTTGCGGAATTAGCCACATCATAGGCGGTGCTTCCGATCCTTCCCTTCTTTATGGCCACAGCTCCTTGGGAACTTATGGCAATAAGAGAGACATTCTGCATCTCAGCTTCATAGCGAATGGTCTCCACTGGATGTCCGACCACTACCTTTGCGGTTACATTCAACCCATCCTTACTAAGCTCTGATGATATCTCATTGATCTGTTGCCTGGCTATGGCGACGTTGGCCTCAATCTCTTCTTCAGTCTCGCCCTTTGAGACAACATTGAGCAGCAAGAGCTCTCCAATTCCCGGCAGGCCCTTCAAGAAGGAGAGTGCAGCTTCGGCAGGTTGAGAGAAATCGGTGGGAAAGAGTACCTTGGAGAAGATTCTTTCGCAAAGCTCCTTTTGGTCAGTCTCCTCCAGATTCCGGTAGCGCATGATCAAAAGGTGGGTATTTCCATAACGCAGTACATTTCGGGAGGTACTTCCCAAGAGAACGCTCTCAATGAGGCTCTTTCCCCGTGCCCCCATGGCCACCAGGCTGACCTTCTCATCCTCGGCCACCCTCTGGATGGCACTTGCCACCTCGTCCTCCAGAACGGTCACGGCTCTGGCTTTGACGCTCACGCTCGGGACTCTTATGGCGCTCTTCATCTCAGATATTCTCTCCTCGGCAGCTTTGACCTCAGCCACCGGATCCCAGAATCTGGTAATTGTCGGTCTTGCAACAACATTTAGGAGCAATACATCTTTTACGCCGGGAATCTCGCCGACGCATCCGATAACCCTTTTCGCATGTTTGGAAAAATCGGTCGGGATTAGGACCTTTTCGAACATCAAATACCACCTGAATGAATATGTCATATCCTTAATATTTCAAACTATTCAGAAGGATTTTGAAGAGATGATAAAATGAAAAGTTAAAAAAGAGGAGTCCCAAAGGACTGCTCCTCCACTTCCATCAGCTCTTTCCAGGTGGACTTGCATTGGCAGTCCTGGTTTTGCAATGGCGCAATTTCCTGGGAAAGGGCATGGGTTCGAATAGCTTCGGCCACACTCTCATCACAGGCTCCACAGTTATGCGGGCCACGCCTGGTTCCGGCGCCCACGGGATCGCAGACGATGGGGCCGGGTACGCTCTTTAGCACTTCCAGAGCCGACCAGAGCCAGGGAGGACGAAACTCGCCCCGCTCCCACATGCGTTCCACCACGGTATTGCGCTGCACGTTGCAGAGGTTAAGTGATAGGATATCCGCGTGGCTGCGGGCCGCCCGGGCAGAGGCTATGGCATCTCTCATGGCCTGGCCTTCCGAGAGCAGAGGCGGCTTGAGCAGCAGGTAAGCTTTGACGCGCCCTCCCTGTCTATGCACTTCCTCGGAGGCTTTCGTAAAGTCCTGGAAGGAGAAGCCCTTGCGGATGGCATTCTCCCGGATGAGGTCGTTTGCCGTTTCCAGACCGATGGCAAACTCAGTAGACAAATGGCTGAGGCATATCTCGACCGTTTGGGGCGTTACATATTCAGGTCGGGTCTCAATGACCAGCTTCTTTATTCCCAGAGCCTCGAGCCTCTTTAGGATCTCATCGCGGGCCTCTACCGGCATCTCGGCTGGATCCAGGAAGCTGCCGCTGGTGTAGATCTTAACCACGGAGACCTCCGGAGAGGATCTCTCCAGGGCACATTCGAACTGGGCGATCAGGTCCAGGGCGCAGGCGGGCGCTCCCTCCCCGGCATAGCCGCACATAGTGCAGCGGTTCCAGCGACAGCCCACTGTGCGCAGGATCATGGTCAGCGACTGCGCCGTCTGTCCGTTCTCCAGGTCCTGCGAACGCCAGACGGTAACCGGCTTTCTCAGATCCAGTTCTCTTTCTACTCTAGCTCTTGCCATTGTCCTATCCCAGATATTGCAGGGCGCTAATGGCGGCTGACGCGCCGCTGCCGACAGCCGTAGCCACCTGCAACCTTCCGCCTGTCAGGTCTCCGGCTGCGAAGACTCCCGGCATGTTCGTCTCCTGATTGAGCCGGTTGACCTTCACAAAGCCGCCGGGCGTCATCTCCAGGCCCAGGGCCGTGGCCAGATCTGTGTTGGGATTCATGCCCATCTCAACGAAGACACCGTCCGCCTTCAGGGAACGGGGGGTGTTGCCTACCTTATACTCGACGCTGCTGACGAACTGGTCGCCCAGGATTCCGGTGATCTCCACACCAAAGGATGCTGTGTAGTTGGACAACTTCTTGATACGATCCAGGTAGACCGATTCGGCTACCAGCTTCTCTCGCGAGGAGAGCAGGTGAACCTTCTCGGCGATGTTGGCCAGATAGAGGATGGCCCGGGCGGCGCCATTGCCATAGCCCACCACTGCCACGGTCTTGCTCCTGAAGAGCGCTCCATCGCAATGCACACAGTAGGACACACCCCGGGCCGTCAGCTCCTTCTCTCCAGGCACGCCGATGGCGCGGTGGCTGGCGCCCGTGGCCAGGATGACGGCTCTGGCTTCGTACTGCCAGTTCTCTGTCTTGAGGCGGAAGGAGTCGCGCAGGGGCACGATCTTCTCCACCTGATCAACTTGGTACTCTGCCCCGAACTTCTGGGCCTGGGCCAGCATCTTCTCCGAGAGCTCTATGCCCTGAATGCCATCGGGAAATCCGGGGTAGTTTTCATAGAGGCCGCCCATGGACTGCTGCGAGCCGTAGATATTGCCCAAAACCAGCGTCTTCTTTCCGCCTCTCGCGCAGTACATGGCAGCGGTCAGCCCAGCCGGGCCTGCTCCTACTATGACGACATCATGCAAGCGAATATCACCATAGAAAGCTCCTCTTCAAGGTAGATAAAGGGTATGTAGCTTTGGGCGCGGGCTCAGGGCGGGGCTTTTTACCCGCAATGTTTTTAGACTAGAAGGTGATTGTAGGGGATGCTTCGTGAAACACGATAGCGCCGATAGTGTAGCGGTTATCACTAGGCGTTGCCAACGCCTAAACTCGGGTTCGATTCCCGATCGGCGCATATAATTACAAAGCAATTTTTTTCGCTTCTTCTGGCCTTTGTAACACCGCTAATTTTGATGAGATTTCTGCTCCATCTCACCGGCCTTACGATACTGTATTGAAGCTCTTAAGAAATGGAGAAAGTATGTCTGGCCAGTTTTGAATCTGGCAATGAATTATGCTACACGCCCCCGAGTCCTAACCCACATCCGTTCTCATTCCTGGTGGCTCTTCATACGTGTGCCTAGATGCAGGGAGGCCAGGTTATATATATATGATATCACTCGTTATGCCCAAGGTGACCGTTTTGAATACATCAACCGCCTCAGACCTAAGAGTCGAACGCGATGAATTTGCATCCATACTTATGAAGGTAGGCCTGAAAAGGAACGTGGCCAAAGTCTTGACCTATCTGGCCGGGGTGGCAGAGGCAACATCCCGCGAGATAGAGATTGGATCGGATCTTCGCCAACCGGAAGTGAGCATTGCTATGCGGGAGATTCGAAAACTGGAATGGATTGTTGAAAGAGATGAGAAAAATCCAGGGAAGGGACGACCGTATCGCATCTATAAGTTGAATAGGAGCCTTCCTGAGATTGTCGATTACCTGGAGAGTGAGAAATCGAAGGAATCCGAGAGGGTGATGAGACAGATTGAAAAGCTCAAATCCTTGCGGACCAATTGAACTGGACAACATCTTCTTTTCTATATGCAAAAAACTATATACTAATTGATTAGCAAATAACGCAGAAAAAAGCAGAGGGGATGGAGATTAAGTACATCATCGACGAAGCCCTAGGCAGATCTGAGGCCGAGAGCAGGATCAAGCCATCCAGCATGATCCAGAGCGATGAAGAGCTGGTTGGGGTTTTGGAAGAGCTGACCACGGTTATCCGTGTCATAGGATGCGGTGGAGGCGGCTCGAATACCATCGACCGTCTGGCAGAGTGCGGCATCCAGGGTGCAGAGCTTTTCGCCATAAACACCGACGCCCAGCATCTTTTGCACATCAATGCCGATCGGCGTTTCCTTATCGGTAGACGCACTACTCGCGGCCTGGGGGCAGGAAGCTTGCCCGCCATCGGTGAAGAAGCTGCCCAGGAGGATATCGATGAGATTAAAGCCTCCGTGGAAGGGGCGGATATGGTCTTCGTTACCTGCGGACTGGGGGGTGGCACGGGCACGGGCGCTTCTCCCGTGGTCGCAGAAGCTGCGCGAGAGGCTGGAGCTCTCACCATTGCCATCGTCACTATCCCCTTCAGTGCGGAAGGCTCCATCAGAATGCAAAATGCCGAAGCCGGATTAAAGAGGCTGCGAGAGGTTTCGGACACGGTAATCGTGGTGCCTAACGACCGTCTCTTGGATGTAGTCCCCAATCTTCCCCTGCAAGCCGCCTTTAAAGTCGCTGATGAAGTATTGATGCGCTCAGTCAAGGGCATCACGGAGCTGATCACCCGGCCCGGACTGATCAATCTGGACTTTGCCGATGTAAGAACCGTCATGACCAACGGCGGCGTAGCCATGATCGGCATGGGCGAGGCAGAAGGCGAAGAGAAAGCACGCGATTCAGTCATGAAAGCTCTGCGCAGCCCTCTCTTGGATGTTGATGTATCAGGCGCAAACTCGGCCCTGGTAAACGTGGTAGGCGGCCCGGATATGACCATCACCGATGCCGAAACCGTGGTGGATGAGGTCTACCAGAAGATCAATCCTGATGCCCGCATCATCTGGGGTGCGCAGATAGACCCGAACCTGGAGCATACTCTGCGAACCATGCTTGTGGTCACTGGCGTATCATCACCGCAAATATTGGGAAAAGACCTGAACCGGCGTGTAACATCCAGGCACGGTATAGACTTCCTCCCTCGCCGGGCGCGCTACTGATCTAACAAATAAGGGCGCCAGGGGCCTAAATGGCCCCCCCTGAGCCTGCAAAAAAAAGATTACTCTTCAATATCCACTATTCCGCTGTCCAGATGGTAACGAGCACCTACTACTTTGAGCTTGCCTTCATTGACCGCCTCAGAGAGGATGGGCTGCGATGTGCTGAGCTCTTCCACGATGTTCTTGACGTTGTTGTCAATGGAGTTATTCAGGAGCTGATCCTCGTTGCCTGCTGCTCTCGCCTCATCTACTGCCGGCAGGATGTAATTGACCAGACTATTCAGGTGGCCCGGCACTTCTCCGCCCTTTACGACGGCGGTTACTGCTCCGCAGCTATCGTGGCCCAGCACGACGACCAATGGCACATTCAAGTGCTCTACTGCGTATTCAATGCTGGCCAGGGTGACATTATCCATGACTTCCCCGGCTGTTCTGATCACGAAGATGTCTCCCAGGCCCTGTTCAAAGGTGACCTCGGGTGGAACCCGGGAGTCGGAGCATCCCACGACAACGGCAAAGGGATGCTGTCCAGAGACAAGTTCTGTGCGGCGATCCGCAGACTGATCGGGATGGGTGACATTACCAGATACAAAGCGTGCGTTGCCCTCCATGAGCATTTGCAGGGCCTGCTCGCCGGAAATACCGGATTTTTCTTGCGATGCAGTTGCAGATACAACTAATGCAGACAGTAATACCATTATTGTCAATAATCGTGATATTTTTATGACGAATTCCCCCTTTTGTCGCTGGTATGCAAAGGAGAAATAAAAAACTTTCCTATTTGAAAGTGGCAAATATATGATTATTATTTATATCAAAAGGGCGTTTGATTTGGGATGATATTTTTTATGGGAGGCTGGCCAATGGGCTGGCTGGCTCCCGGCCGCAATCGTCGGCGCGATCTTCCATTATGATCTCGCCCAACTGCCGGTCAGGGCCTGCCTGCAATCTGGGCAGGAGGGTATGCCCAAATGTTTGAGTCCAATCTAATCCATCTCCGGCAGGATGGGCCGGATCTCATACACATCGAGCTGACGCTGGATGGTGAACATTTCGTTGCCTTGCTGGTGGCTCGCGAGCAGGGAATTGCCCACATCTTTAGGTAGATAAAACTCTTCGTTGTCCAGTTTAACCCGGAAGAATTTGCGGCTCTTGCCCATCTCCATGTCTCTGTATCTGCCGGTTACCTTCTCGCCGATCTTCAGAATCCTGGGTTCCATGTGAATCTCACCTCATTTATAGTTATAATTTGGTGCTGCAGCTACTTCTAACTTCCGATCAAATTTTGGATAATTAGAAATTTACATGTGGGGCATTACTCTCTTTTGCAGCCTCGCAGTTTAAGGGGCATGCCCCCTCATCTTCGCCCGCATTACCCCACTGCATTTGCATCTGCCTCGCATCCAAATAATCAGTCTCGTTTGCGGTCGCTGTCTCCTCCTCCTCTTCCTTCCAGCAGGCGCAGCCTATCTCCAGGGCTTCCTCTGCTCGCGTGGCCCTCTGTGGGAGCGGGCAGCACCCCAGGTACCCCCGGCCGATGACCGACCTGTTCTGCGCGAAGACCTGGCCCAGGCTGCAGTTGCCCACGATCAAAGCCCGGTTGATGATCTCATCATTGCACTTTTCCACATCCAGGTTTATGCGAATTCTCAATGTATCGCCGATGGAAAGATGTAGCAGTGTCCAGTTGGAGCTGTTCCGGCCGATCTGGTTGGGCCGCAATGTGGCGTTGATGAATTTGGCACCGGGCGGGAAGATGTCTTGCAAGAAGAGGGGCCCAATGGTGGTGTTGCCGTCATTGGTGATGATGATAGTATAAACGGCCACGTCCTTGACTTGCCGTCCATCTTTGCGAAGGTAAAGGTGCGGTCGGTCGTATCTGGCGCTGCCTGAGAGGATGATCCTTCGCGAGACTTCGTAGTCGCCCATGAACGTCTCGTCGCGGTCTACGGCAATAGTCCCGTTCTTGACTACGGCGGCTCGCAGCTTCGCCGTCCCGGAGAAGTTGGACTGGCTCTTCAGTTCCCTGGGGCTGGCAGCCACGGCCTTCATCTTCAGTCGAGTGGCACTGCCGTACTCCTCGGCTATAATGCTGGAAGGGCTCAAGAGCAGTATGCCCTCCGACCACTTTTGGGAGACATTCAGAAAAGTGCGGGGCGTGACTTTGTGGCTAAGGCTGCGGTGAGTTGCCTGCAGATCTTTGGTCATGACGCCGGAAAATGTGTCCCCACTCTCTTCCAATCGATAGGATCCGGTGCCTGACTCGTAGCTCCTCTGCCCCCTGCCCAGCATATCTTTGGCTACATAGCCCTGGCCGGATGCAGAGCGGTCCATCATCAGGCCCTGGCCCAGATCGCGGATGCTCTCCGAGAGCTGAAAATCGCCTGCATAGTCTTCAACAGAAATGATGTCATCTTTGCGCCCCGGCGCCGGTCTCTTCAGGGTACCAAGGTGCGCTAATCCTTGAAAGCCGGACTTTATCTGCATCTTTGACTGGTTTTCATCCAGATCATAGCGGCTCTCGCTTTCCAGGGTTGTGGAATATCGATAAGATTCTTCAAATGAGGTATTGGTGATGCCGTTCCTGGCCCGAGTCACATCGTGCCAGAGACTGGAGAGCGTCTGTGAGCCGCTTCCCGGTAGGAGAAGCCTTGTAGGATGATAGCTTGCCTTCACGCTTCTCTCCAGACGAATGGATTTGTTGGTGGTGAGAAAGCGCAGATCTTCCCCATCTTCGTAATCCCCGCTGCCGTGCGTGCGCTGGCAGAGCTGTGTTCCCTCCTCTGCCAGAATCTTCACATTAGCTGATGATGAGAGCTGCATCTGGTCCGATGACACGTAGACGCGGTTGGTGAGAAGGCCAGCCGGGCGGCGGGTGCTGTAATCTTGGTAGGATCGCACGAACCCCTGGCCCGTGACATTCTGGCGGCTCTGGTAGAGTACGTCCGTTCTGGGAAGGCGCACCGTCAGGCCCATCTGCACGCACTGGCCCGGCGCGAGAGCAGGGAAGTGCCAGACGCCATCTGCTGCCATCTCCGGCCAGACAGAGATCAGCTCCACAGCGGAGTCAAAGACATCGCGCACGGTTACGTTGCTAGCTGGCAGGCCGCCCTTGTTGCAGACCGTTATGATGTAGCTTACTTCCTCGCCCCGACGCACCGCCTTTTGCAGAGGTGTCTTGTTAATGGATAGAAGTGTTCCGTTCATAACTGTGGTGTAAAGGCTGCCCGATTTCATCTCCAGCTCATCGCAACTGATCGTAAATCGGTTTTCCAGCAGTGCTCCGTCGGGCAGGGTATCGTTCACCAGGACCTTCAGGTGGATGGTGTGCGGACCGTCCGGGTCGAGCTGTGCAATGTTCCAGGTGCAGTCCTCATCGGCAGTCGGGTCGGCGGAGATTAGGGTGACTCTCGGGTCCAGGCGGTCGTGGATGGTGACGTTGTGGGCTACGCTGCCGCCAAGGTTCTCGTAGGTGAGGGCGTAAGTCAGAATCTCGCCCACGGTCACTGGATCCGGATCGGCGGTCTTGGTCAGGGATAGGCTCATGACCTTCACCCCTGCCACGGCCTCTCGCAGGTAGTCGTTGACCCCTCCTGCGCCAGTGCGCTCCTGGGCGCACGCTCCTGGCTGGCTGGTCCAGGTAAGACGGGCTCGGCCCGCAATCAGCTCGCCCGGCGCGACATGCGCCGTCGCATTGAAGCGCAGGATGGCCTTTTTGTCGGCGTTCCAGTCCTGGCTCAGGTACGCAAGCTGCCATCTGATGTCTTCGTCGTCAAAAGCAGCATCAGGTCCAGACAGGACCTGTGCCGAGCCCGGCTCGTATTCCAGCCCCGCTGGCAGCAGCGCCTGCAGATCCAGGTCAAAAGCAGGCGCATGGCTTTGGGCGGAGTGGTAGAGGAGAAGGGTGAAGGAGACGCGCTCCTCAGGGGCGGCGAAGGGCCGGGCGGCCTGCATCTCCAGCACCAGGTCAGGCTCGACCACAGTCAGGGACCCGGCCTCGTCGGCATCGGCTTTGCCTGCGGCACCTTCCAGCCAGCTCATGCTGGCCATAGTTCCCCCCAGAACAGCGCCGTCCAGGTTCTCGGGCGTATTTGCCATCAGGCAGTTGTAAGCGATCTCGATGGTCTTCGTCGGACCGGTGTCCCCAAAAAACCAGTTGATCTGCCGGGGGCCGTCGGAATTATCAAAAACCAGTTCGCGCTGCAATCCCGGTCCCTGCACGGACAGGCTGCTTTTGTTGTAGATCAGGCCCGAAGGAACGGTATCATTGATCCACAGGTTATGAGCGCCGCGGGGCAGGTCGGCGGAGATCTCAAAGTCTGCGGCTTCACCTACAGCCAGACTGCGAGGCTGGTCTGGCATCTTTTGCAGAGCAGTTCTTGCGCCCAAAACAGAGTTCTGGCTGATCTCCTGGCAGGGGCTGTAGCCCCAACGGGCTTGAAAGGTGCTGGTGTAGATATTTTGGGCGGATAGCGCTCTGGCCTTGAGAATGATCCTCTCTGTCTGGCCTGGTGCAAGGGATGCATAGCTCCAGTTCAGAGCTCTTTTCGGTGAATCGATGTCTACAAGTTGCAAGCCCTGATCAATTGTCACATTGACAACCACATTGTAAGCCGTCCCATCCCCATCGTTTTCCAGCAGAATGGTCCAGGCTATCTCGTCACTCTTGGCGATATCGAATCGATCCGGTGAGGCGGAAAGGCTTATGTTGGCCCTTCTCATGGTTAAGGGAATCGGCGGTGCCAGTGTCTTGCCAGTCGAGGAGAGGATCTCTGCCGATATCTGTGCCTGGCCTGCTGCGTTGCAGTCGGCCGTAAGATTGAACTGCAAACCCAGAGACTCGCCGGCATAAATGTCCGCAGAATTTCCGCCATTGGAGCTCCCTGGAGTTGCCGCCTGAAATTTCCAATCCTGATCACTGTCCAGATCCTTGCCATTGGGATTGCGAGCCCAACAGAGGTCATTGTTCTTATCATCCTTGACCGAGGATGTGCGGTCGACCTCGTTGCCGGCGAGGTCCAGAAGGGAAATGCTGGTTTTGTAGGAGTTGACCAAAGAGCCATTGGTCCAGGTGAGGAGTTGATAACCATTCGGCATGATAACTGTGTTAGGGGGAATGGAAATCGATTTGCCGTAGTAGCTGTCGATCAGTTTCCACTTGCCGATAATGACTGCCTGGGACGATGGATTGAATAGCTCAATCCATTCTTTTAGGGTGTCAGTGCCAGAAGGATTGGGCTCCCATTCATTGATTATTATGTGTCTGCAGGATTTTAGCGCACCAGAAAGATCCCACTGTAAAGACTGACCGCTCTGCTGAGGTTCAACTGATAATCTTGTGCCGCCCCAAATGAGTTTTGCGTTTCCAGTATAGCTGAATCCCTCAGGAACCAAGAGCCGTGCAGACAGGCTGCGGGCATCATCGCTGGAAATGAAATTCATCTCGAAGGTGCTTTCTCCCGAGACATCTACTTCGGGCGGGCCAGAGAGGCTCAGAGACGAGGCTGCGGCTGGCAGAATGATTGCAGAAAACAGTACAAATAGGGTCAGCGAAATGCAGAGAGATCGACTCGTCTTACTTTCGTTATATAATTTTAGTTTATTATATACATTTCCATCAATGAATTTGCCTGCACTTGGGATATGGCTTTCTGTATCGTATTTTATCGGCATGGATGTGGTGCAACCTGACATTTATTTCGTATCTTTAGTACTGATCAGTAATACGAATATCTTATTTAATTTTTTCCGTAAGACGTTCTGAAAAGATTTATTATAAATTATACTATATTTTTTTTACTCTTCTGCTAATTTTCGGTCGTCCTCGTGCAAGCCTTCTACGCAGCCCAGGGCGGGCGGGAGATGTGCCCAGCTGCGCCTGCACGACCAAGTGCTGCCACGCGTGCCTGCGTCTGTGTGCAGTCCCGTGGATCGCCTCAGGGGCGTGCGGCGAGAGCGCAAGGGATAGCCAGCAGACTTGAGGTCTCAGTCCCACTTGCCGAATGCTGGCCCGCCAGCATTGTAAGTCGCAGGTTGGCGATGGATCTGCAAGAATTGTCTTTACGTTATCAGGACTTCGTGGCTTCGTGCCTTCGCGTGAAACCGGACCTGTTCCAATCTCACGCGAAGCCGGATGGCATGATCTCCTACTATTGCCCTTCAATCAGCCCACGAAGAACTCATAAACCTAAGCTCCCCGAAATTTAGGCATATCTGATCAATTTTCGCCATCGATGACCAAAAACTATAAATAGTATGCTGTGCCTAAATACAACATGAAATCTTTTATTCGAACCAAAAAGATAAATGGCCTGGAATACATATATGAAATTACACCTTATTACGATAAGGAAAAGAAGCAAATTCGGCAGAAAAGCAAATACTTGGGAAAGAATGTCAATGGAGTTCCCGTGAAGGTTCGCGCCAAAGACCAAATCCCCAAGAAAGTGCTATCGCATGGCGAATTCGTTCCACTCAAGAAGATCACAGAGGACCTTAAGCTAGAAAAGATCCTCTCTGATGTTCTTCCTGGTAAAGAAGTCCGGCCGATTTTGACACTGGCAATGAACTATGCCACACACCCCCGAGCACTAACCCATATCCAGAGCTGGTATGAAGGTACGGTCATGTCTGAAGACCATCCGAATCTTCCCTTATCATCACAGAGCCTTTCACGAATGCTAAGCAGTATCGGTGAAGGTACTGTGAATCTGGAATTCTCTCGCAAACTCATTGAGCAAGTATCCACAGCCAGCACGCTAGTCTACGATATAACCTCCTTTTCGTCTTACTCTCAGAGCATCAGCCTCCTTGAATACGGCTATAATCGAGATGGCCTCGACCTGCCTCAAATCAATCTGTCTCTAGTCGTGGACAAAGATCTGGGCATACCGTTGATGTATGATCTCTACCCAGGAAGCATCGCAGATGTATCTACGCTTAAGAATACTATCAAGAAAATGAATGCACAGGGCGTCAGAAATTATACTCTGATCATGGATAGAGGCTTCTTTTCAACCGACAATATCGAGGAGATGATATCTGCAGATCTGTCGTTCATTATTCCGCCAACGAGTAATCTCAAGAACGTCAAAGAAGCGATATCTGCTATCCACAAAAGCATTGACGATCCAGAGCATCTAAAACTCTATGAAAAAGAGCCGCTGTTTGTGATGCCTGTAGAGATCGATGTTGGTGAAAACAAGCTGAACGGATATGCATATTACGATCAGAAAAGAGAGCAGCAGGAAAGAAATACGTTTTATAAGCGACTCTACGATTTGATGGAAGTGCTCAAGTCCAAGAACCTGAAACCCTGGATGAATCCTGGAGAAGTTTTCAGGGCGACTGCGAAAAGAGATGCCAAGTTTATAGAATGGAAAGCAATAGACGGTAAGTTTCAGGTATCACTTAGAAAAAATGCGGTCTCCCAGGCTATTAATAAAATGGGAAAGTTTATCTTGCTTTATCGAGGCGAGTTCACGTGGGTGGAATGTCTTGCGCTTTATAGAAGCAAGGATATCGTTGAAAAGGGATTCGATGTTCTGAAGAACGACATCGATTTGATGCCCGCGAACCTGAGGACCAACAGTAGTCTAAGGGGCTACCTATTCATTTCATTCCTTGCTCTGATCTTGAGGATGAAGCTCATGCGAATGATGATCGATGCCGAGCTGAATAAAAGATACTCGGTTGAGGGATTGTTCACTGAACTCGAAAAAATCAAGATCATGGTCTTGCCGGATGGAGAAAGAATCACGACCGAGATCACTAAGAAACAGCGTCAAATTCTGGATGCCATTCATATGTGTGCCTAAAAAATGGGGAGGTCAGGCATAAAGAAATGTTGAACCTGGCCGGCTGCGCTCCCCCGCGCGCGTGCGGCCAAGCTCGCCTGGGCGGGCCGGGAGCAACGCGGGCAGAAATGCATGCGCGCCTGTGGGACGCGAATTGGCTTCTTCAAGTCGAAAAGCAGTTCCCGGTATGGATTAGATGGATCGCTAAATGAGATGATAGCTTTTACAATTGAAAAATCTCACTCTTTCTTCCTCTCCGCCCTGTACTTGGGCCAGCTCTGCCTGGCCAGCCCCTTGTCTGCGTAGCTGGCCGCCACGCTGTCGGAGACTGCTCGCTCGATCCTTTCGTCGCGACTGCGTCGCTCCGATGCCGCCTTCTTGACGACGACGTAGTTGGCGATGAGAAAGAGCGGGAACATGAGAATACAGATCACGACTATCTGCCAGATTTCCATAAAAATAGTCTGTTGCTGGAATATAAAAGGAGCACCTTTTGCTCAACCAATAGTATCGTATCTAATCAGTGGCATTTTCTTTGAGGCTTCACATTAATATCCACATTATATTGAGCGAGTACTTGATGATACCTATTCGTCCTCATTGTCGGAACAATGATGCTTCTTCAGGAACCACCAGAGAGCCAGCAAGCCAATCACGAATAGCTTTATTTTTATAATCTTCTTTATAAGTTTGAACATAGTCTATTTCACCATAGCTATATATGTCTCAAAACTATAAAAATGTGACCTTTGGTGTTTGAGCGAGAGCACCTCATGGCTTGCTCAAATCACCGGCAAAACTGCCGCTAATTTTAGCACCGGACTCACAGGTTACGCCGCATCACCCACATCCGCCTCGACCTCTGTTTTCATTTCTTCTAAATGCTATTCGCGAACCTCAGGCTCAGCTGTATCTGGCGGTTTACATCGCGACTGGTGATCTCCATGTGGCCGGGATACATGGTCTGCACATCCAATTTGGTCAGCCGCTCAATGGATTTGACGAGTTCCGGTGTGTCGCCTCCGTACATATCCGTCCTACCGATGTTGCCGTCCGGAAAGACGGTGTCTCCCGAGAAGAGCACCTTTTCCTTCTCCTCGTAGAGGCAGAGGCTGCCCTGGGAGTGGCCGGGCGTCTCCATTACTCGCAGCTTCCATTCGCCGATATCCAGGACCATGCCCTCCTTGAGCGTCTCATCCACCTTATAATTAGGGGCCTGCTGGCCGAAGAGATAGGCGACGGATGCCATGTCGTCTCCTACAGCCCCGACTTCTCTTTCGCTCAGAAGGAGCTTCGCACCGGTGGCCTCCTGGAGCGCCGGAGCCGCACCGGAGTGGTCGTGGTGGCAGTGAGTGAGAACGATCATCTCGATCTTGGTGGGATCAATAAATTTCTTGATATTTTTGAGGGTCGGGCCGGCCATCATGCCTGCATCTACCAAAATAGGCTTTTTGTCCAGGATCAGGTAGACATTGCCATCAAAGGCCGCACCGCTAACCTTATGCACTTCAACCATGAGATAAACACCTGCGAAGCGAATTCCGTTCTTACAATATATCAGTTGGTATTCATGACGTTGATGCAAGAGGCTAAGAGAGGCCGTGTGCCCACTGAGATAGAGGCCGTGGCCAAGCGCGAGGGAATAGAGCCGGCAAAGCTGGCCGATCTGGTGGCAATGGGCCTGGCAGTCATTCCCAGAAACATCCGCCGGGAAAGGCTGGAGCCCATCGGTGTGGGTGAGCAGCTTACCACCAAGGTGAATGTGAATGTGGGCACATCGCAAAACCTGGACTCTCCGCAGAGCGAAGTGGAAAAGGCGCTCGCCGCGGCGACTGCTGGCGCAGACGCGGTGATGGACCTGTCCACGGGCGGGGATCTGGACGCAGTGCGAAGGATGATTTTAGATGCAGTCAGCATTCCCGTGGGATCGGTGCCCATCTACAATGCGGCCGTCAAAAAGGATCTGACGGCGCAGGGCATGTTCAACGCCCTGGAGAAGCATGCCAAAGACGGCGTGGACTTCGTCACCGTCCATGTGGGCGTCAACAAGAATTCTCTGGAGAGGCTTCGCCTCGATCCGCGCGTCATGGGCGTGGTCAGCCGGGGCGGCTCCTTGACCATGAAATACATCAGTGAGACCGGAGAGGACAATCCCTACTATTCCGAGTACGATTATCTCCTGGAAATAGCTAAAGAGTATGATCTGACGCTCTCTTTGGGCGATGGCCTTCGGCCAGGCTGCATTGAGGATGCCTCCGACCGGGCCAAGTACATGGAATTCATCATGCTGGGCGAGCTGGTGAAGAGAGCTCGTGCCGCAGGCGTGCAGGCCATGGTGGAGGGGCCGGGACATGTGCCTGCGGATGAGATCGAGACCAGCGTCAAGGCCATGAAGCATTTGACGGACGGCGCGCCCCTCTATTTGTTGGGCCCGCTGGTCACGGACATTGCGCCCGGCTACGACCACATCACCGCCGCCATGGGCGGAGTGATTGCCGGCATGGCTGGTGCCGACTTCCTCTGCGCCACCACCCCCTCCGAGCACCTGGACCTGCCTACCATTGAGGATGTGATCGAGGGCACCTACGTCACCCGCGTAGCTGCGCATGCAGCTGACCTCACCCGTCCCGGCGTACGGGAGAAGGCCAGGGCGCGGGATTTGCAGATGGCCCGCGCCCGCGCCGAGCTGGATTGGAACGGACAGTTCAATGCTGCCATAAATCCGGCCCGGGCAAAGCAGATTCGTCACCGACGGGGCGTGGAGACGGACACCTGCACCATGTGCTCGGAGCTATGCGCCATCCGGCTTTCCAAAGAGGCCATGGAGAAGGGAATAGGACGCAAGTAAGCATCCATCAAGAAACTTTTTTTAGTAGAGAAAATAATTAAATAGTCATCAGACAACAGCTTGCCCTGAGCGCCGTCTTGCGGCGCGCACCCGCGAGGTTGATCTATCATGAGTTCGATATTTGGAGAGTTCCTGACCTTCCCCCAAGAGAAGGGTCCAGAGGTGCAACTCAGAGTCTACGGTGATGAGTTCTATTCCCGATATGAAAATATGGACGGCTATTCCGTGGTCTACGACCAGGACCATGGACTGTACTGCTATGCCTTCCTGATCTCGGGTGAGTTCGTCTCCAGTGGTGTGGATCTATCCCAAATTCCGCCCGATCTTGTCCGACGCCACTTCAAGGAATCCGAAGAGGTTAGAAACCGCAAGTTTGAAGCAAGATATGCCAAGATGGATCCCCCTGTGTCCGCCTTCAAGCCCAGCCTTAATCTGCGTACCTTCGGGGCGGAAAAAGGACTGTTAGAAGGAAGGCGAGTGAGCGAGGGCGCGATCAAGGGTCTGACTGTGCTGGTCCAGTTTACAGATGTGAAGAGCACCGTCACAAGGGAAGATGTAGACGCCCTGCTCAATGGCCAGGACTACCATGAGAACGGCAACTTCTGCTCGGTGCGAGAGTATTACCGCCTCATGTCCAGCGGCAAGCTGGACTATACCAACGAGGTGGTAGGGCCAATAACCTTGAGCCGCAACCGCCAATATTATACGGAAAACCTGCTCGTCAAGGAGGCCCTTGACCTGGCAGTAAAAGGTGGCCTGGAACTGGAGAAGTTCGATTCGCGAGGGGTGGGAACCGTAGATGCCATGAGCTTCCTTTATGCCGGCCAAACGCAATACTTGGGAGAGCTGTGGCCGCATAACCACATCATAGACCTCAAGTACAAAAATATGAAGACCTACTTTTATATGCTCTCCAGCATGGGCCGAAGCAAAGAGGATCTCTCCATCGGAACCTTCTGCCATGAGAGCGGCCATATGCTATGCCGCTGGCCGGACCTCTACGATTATGGCAATCGGGACGGTGACTTTGAGAAGAGCGCGGGCCTGGGCTACTTCTGCCTCATGAGCGCCGGCAATCATAACGATGATGGAAGAACTCCTGCGCCGGTATGCGCCTTCCTGCGCAACCTTGTCGGATGGTGCGATAAGACGGTTCGTCTGAGCAAGCCCGGCCAGTATCAGGTTGATCATGGCGATTACGGTTCAGTTATAATTTATGAGACCGGTAAGATAAATGAATATTTCCTGGTGGAAAACCGCTCCAAGTTGGGCCTTGATGCCTCCATTCCCGCCAGCGGCCTGGCGGTCTATCACTGCGACACACTGGGCTCAAATGAATGGCAGGGCGGGTCTGCCACTAAACATTACCAGTGCGGGCTCTTGCAGGCGGACGGAAGCCTGGATCTGGAGACCAACCGCAGCATGGGAGACGAAAAGGATCTCTTCGGCAAGATGGTGGGAATTGCCCTCAGCCATGCCACAAGACCCTCTACGATTCTTTGGGATGGATCGGATTCAGGGCTGACGATATCAAATATCAGCGAGCCGGGCCGTACTGTGACATTTGTGGTTGGGCAAGAAAAGACTGATCACGTGGCCAAAGGATCATCGACATCCGGCGAAACCATTCCGGACAATAGCACCACGGGCCTTTCCAATACAATATTGCTCGATCAGGATGGCAAGGTCAAGCAGCTGGTGGTGCAAGTCGATATAAGCCATAATAACATCTCCAACCTGAGAGTAGAACTCACCTCACCAGGCGGTAAGAGAGCCATTCTGCACAACCGCACCGGGATCGGCAAGAAGGATCTGAAGATGAGTTATGACTCCAAGTCAAAGGCATCTCTTGTCCCTCTTCTCGGCCAGTCCATAAAGGGCAAATGGACACTCAAGATAAGGGATTTGGCAAGCAGAGACACAGGCAAGCTGAACAAATGGAGCCTGGAAGCTACTTTCTGAAAGATGCCTGCTTCCGATCTTAATAAATTTTTTAAACTTAATCCACATTTTTGAGGCAATACAATTGCATCAATGTTTCCATGAGATTCAGATGAGACTCAGAAAAGACTTAAAGCTAAATAATATATGGCTAAAGCAGCAACAAATGAGGTGTTATAATTGAGATTCAATTGCTTATGCTTATGTCTTATGACCCTGATCTTGGGTGCAGGGGCAGCAAGTGCAATAGGTGCGCAGGGCTTTTCCTTGGATCAGTCCATTGGTCTGACCGGGGGAGCTTTTAATGAAGAATACGTAAACAGCCTGTTCGGCATCGGTGATGCAAGTACGGATTTGAGCGGACCGTGGTTTGGCCCCGAGTTTCAGAACACCAGCAGTGCTACTTCCTTCCTCTCAGAGTTTCTTATCAACAGCAGCGTGCCGGTGATCGGCTTTAGTCCGGTGAAAATTGATGTCACACATAAGATGCCATCGCGTATCTATTTCGGCAGCGGCAAGGAAATTACCTACACCCAGTACCAGTCGGCCACAGCCGCCGCGAGAGGCAATGAACTGTGGATCCAGAAGGGTCTGGATTGGTCCGCGTATGCTATAGTCCCGGCAGGAACCGGCCTGCAATTGATCGCCTTTGCTCCCGCAGGCGGACAGGCTGATTATTATGAAATCACTCAGACGGATACTTCGAGCATAACCAACAAACGGGTAAATTTCTTCGCAGGCTATAACAGCCTCAACTACATGGCGGACAAAGTGGGCAGGCACATTCTGCTCTTCGTGCAGAGCAACCAGCCCAGCAACTCCATCATCGTTGATGTGATCAGCCAGGCGCCACCAACCAGCCAGGTCTCGGCTGCCAGCCAGATGCCGCCCTCCTCCAATATGCCGCCTGCCTCCAACCAGCCTTATGCTGGTCAGACCACGACCGGCGGCCTAGGCCAGACCACCACCAGCGTATCGACCTCTTACCAGACATACGGCACATCCTATCCGCCGCAGACGACTGCCGTCGGGGACACGCCTGTAACGATTCAAACGACGATGAAAGGATACGATGTCTACGTTGACGGCGTCATGGTTGGCAAAGAAGGCAGCAACGGCGATGCTCAGGATGGAGTTTTCAGATTCTCAGTCGTGGGCGGCATGGCGCACACCATTCGCATATTTGATGGCATGAACAACTTCGAGAAGACTATGAACTTCGTGAGGGGTGTCGCCAAGATCATCAATGTACCTGCGGCTACCACTGTTTACACCACATCCATTCCATACTAGTAGCCAATCACTTACGATTGGTCACTTTTTCCGGTAAAGAGAACCTGCGACGGAGTTCTCAAATAATTTTTTAGGGCGCAATTGATAAGCAAATTTCAATCAAGCTTTTTATAGGAATGCATACCAATTATCCTGAAATGAATCATCCTTGGATATTGATTAAGCGGGGCGATTATCTTGAGAAAAGATGAATTTTTAAAGCAGTTCGAAGGCATCTTACTCCCGGAGGCATTTGATCAGCATCTTCTGGATCAGGCCGCGGAGATGTTCGCAAAATGGGGCAAAAGCACTCACATGAGCGAGAAAGAGCATCTATTCGAGACCCATGGTCTGGCCTCCAAACCGGACGATGGCCCGGAGGAGGAAATGCAGAAGATTGCCCTGCGCTTTGTCTGCACCAGGATCATGGAAGCCGAATTCAGCCGAAAGGATGCCGCAGAGCTGATCCGCAATTTCAATAAGATCAAATATCCCGGTTATGAGTGGGTGGAGTAAGGCAAACCAAAGCTTAGTAATACATTCTCTGGTAGATGTAAAGCCCCAGAATAAAGGACGCTGCCCAAAGACCTGCTGCTGCCTGCATAGCCCGCCGAAGTGCAATCCGGGCCTTCAAATGCCCCAGATAGGCCAGGTTGATGTAGATCCAGAGCAGTACCACTATTAGACCCAGGCAGTGGTGCAACAAGACCTCAGCCTGAAAGAGACCATTAGGCCGGCCCGGCTCCAGGATCGCGACCATGGCCGGAGACATTAACGCCAGGATGTCCAGAATCTGGGCAGTGACCGCCAGGCGGAGGATGAGGCAGTGTCTCTGGAAGCTTTTCTTTTTGGCCAGGAAGACGGCAACGCCAAGAGCTGCAACGAGTATCAATTGCAGGGCGAGATTTAACGACACTACCGTCTGATAATCCAGTTGCATCAGTTCCTCTAATCATTGATCTTCTTCATCAGCCAGCCCATATTCTGCCCGAGAGTTTTCATGATCTGTATTGCCTCCTCATCCTTTTCCACATCCTTTTCGTGCAGGCCAAGTCCGATATTCCAGTAATTTGAACCAGCAATTATCATCTGGTTGATGAGGAAGAAGTGGTTTATGGAGTCGAAGACGTGAATGGCTCCCGCCCGGCGCACGGCCACAACCGCTGCGCCCACCTTGCGTTTGAACATATCCTCGTTGGCCTTTGCCACGAACCCGGACCTATCGATGAGGGCCTTCAGTTCGGGCGTGAGGTCGGCGAAGTAGGTTGGCGAGCCCAGAATAATTCCGTCCGCTTCGCTCATCTTCTTGATGCATTCGTTAATTATGTCCTTATCCATGGCGCACTTGCCGTTCTTTTTCTCGAAGCATTTGTTGCAGGCGATGCAACCGGAAAGTGGCCCTTTCAAATGCATCAGTTCTGTCTCTATGCCTTGATCATTCAGCTCTTTGAGAACAATGCCCAATAAAGCGGCGGTATTGCCGTCCTTGCGAGGACTGCCGTTAAATGCCACAACTCTCATGTCTTTTTCCTCCATTACCCTTCAGATCTCAATCAGATGATACTCTTTATTTCCCAGGCCAATCGTCGCCCCGTAGTCCAACTGGATATTTCCTCGAGTGCTCTCCCAGACG
This sequence comes from Methanothrix sp., assembly GCA_963682135.1. Classification (GTDB taxonomy): domain Archaea; phylum Halobacteriota; class Methanosarcinia; order Methanotrichales; family Methanotrichaceae; genus Methanothrix. Next base: position 1,656,119 of record OY821645.1, on the reverse strand, counting down.
CCCAGGAACTTGTCCATTCCTGGCTCATGATTCTTCTGCAAGAGCGAGTTTGCCAGGCCCATCTGCCGGTTCACCAAATCGTAGCTGGCTTGATCTATGGCCACGGGATCGCGTGAGGCCAGGATACCTATGTCTGACACAATAGGAGCATCGCTCCAGGGCACACAGTCGCAGTCGGGGGTGATATTGAGAAGGAAGTTGAAGAACCCAACCTTTTGTTCCTTTCCCTTTATCGCACCATAGGCATACTCTGTCATCCTCTCCATGAAGGGAGGCACCTCCACAAACCAGTCGAAATCCAGAGCGTGAGTCGGGCAAACGCGCAGGCATTTGCCGCAGCCTGTGCACAGATCATAGTTTACTGCCGAGATCCTCTTTTCCACTGTGATGGCCCGCCGCGGGCAGCCGTCCATGCAGGAGCGGCATCCGCTGCATAGCTCGGAATTGAATATGGGCTTGGCACTGTGTTGCTCTGCCTTGCCGAGCGCTGGAGCACAGCCCATGCCCAGATTCTTTACAGCACCCCCAAAGCCGGCTGGAAGGTGGGCCTTGAAGTGGGATACTACGATCATGCTATTAGCAGAAGCGATCTCTCCGGCGATCATAACCCGGCGAAAATGCTTCCTCTCAATTTCAACCTCCCGGAAATTGTCCCCTTGCAGGCCATCGGCAATAATGACCGGCGCTCCGGCCACAGTCGGGACAAAACCGTGCTCGGCTGCCGCTTGCAGATGATCAACAGCATTGGCCCTACTACCACCATAGAGTGTATTTGTATCGGTAAGAAATGGCTTTGCGCCCAGGGACCGGATCTTCTCTGTGATGGGCCGGACGAGGACCGGATTTACATAGGAGTCGTTTCCATTCTCCCCGAAATGGATCTTTATGGCGGTAAGGTCGCCTTTTTGTACCACCTCATCCAGACCTGCTGCATCAAAGAGGCCCATAATCTTGTTTTGCTTGTTATCTTGAAAGCTTCTTGCCCTGACCCCGGCAAAGTAGACTGTACTCTTCATGCTTGCCCACCTCCAGATAGTTGATAGTGTATTCCTCCCAATTAATAGAAGAATTTGATGCTAATTGAATTTAACTTGTAGGATTGCGAAGGACGGATTTCGCTGATCGTGATGCTAAAGAGAAAGGCATCAAGCTCAAGACCTATGATACTCAGAATATGATTCCATCTCTGAAGCTTGAGAATTCGAAGCTGAAATCTGGTCTCTCGCGCCGATAGATTCAACTGGCCAGGAAGGAATTTCACCAAAATTTGGGTGAGTGGCTGCGCAGTAACTGGACGGCTGAGCCGGACGGCATGTCCTTGTACACCTTCGGAGTGCCCGATGTCGTATCCTTGGGATTTCCCGCTGCCTTCAAGGAGTTATCTGCTGCTTCGAGCAACCTCTTACGACATAATGGCATCCTTCTTCAGCCAGCCCATAGGTTTGCCTAATCTTCGAGAGGAGCTGAAGACGCAGGTCAATCTCGGTCATCCTCAACTCATCTTCCGCCTGGGGATGGCAAAGCCCATGCGTCCTAGCCCGAGGAGGCCAATTGAAGATGTGATAGATTGACTATAACCCTGACTGCATAGTGAAGCTTTCGGGAAGCGTGAAGTACACCGTGCAGCCTTTGTTCACAACCGATTCTATCCACATTCTTCCCCCATGAAATTCGATGATCCTCCTGGATAGAGCCAGTCCTGCGTGGGAATTTTCCGCCTCATTGCCCAGGTAAAATAAACTGAATATATCTTTCTGGGTTATCGGGTCTATGCCCTTGCCGTTATCTTTGACATAGAAAACGATCTCTTCCTCTTTTGCCTGATATCCAAATTCGATCTGTTGATGCCTGATATTGCCCGCATACCTGATACAATTCTCGATCAGATTCACCAGGACATCCACAATCCTGGGCCGATCCACTTTCACCATGGGAAGATCACTTGCCACAGTGACCCTGGCATCGCTTGCACTAATCTTATCTGCCGTCAGATTCAAGGCTTCCTGAACAATCTCGCCATAGGAGACCATTTCTCTATTATTGGATAGCTTGCCAATGCTCGATACATCCAGTGCCCTGACCAAAAGGGCTTCCATTCTCTCAACAGCATCACCTATCAGACCCAGATCGATTTCAATCCTCTGCCGGCCTCCGCAAGCAATATCTTTCTTGAGATAGCCTAAAAATCCTTTGATGGTAACCAGTGGCAAAATGAGGTCATGAGAGATAGCATAGACCAATTGTTCAATCTCGTCATACCTCTCTTTCAACTCAATGGTCCTCTCGTGAACCTTCTTCTCCAGATTGTTCTGGGCTGAGAGAAGCTCCTCCTCGGATTTTTTGCGCTCGATGGCGTAGCTGATGGAACGATGAAGCAATCTGCCGTCCACTTCTCCTTTCACCAGATAGTCCCCTGCTCCTTCCCTGACCGCTCTTACAGCCATCTCCCTATCACCAAAGCCGGTCAATACCAGTATGGGTATTTTTTGATTCTTTTTATGAATTTTCAGGAACGTCTCCAAACCAACGCTGTCAGGCAAATTTAAATCCAGGAGCACGGCGTCCACCTCTTGATTGATCAGAAATTCAAGCCCCGAAGAAAGGTTTTTTTTCCATGTCAAATCAAACGTTGTGCCGGAAATACCATCTTCCTCTCTACGAGATGCGTCCAGCAAGTACTCCCTGATCAGCCTTGCATCAGCCTCATTATCTTCAATAATAAGAATTTTGGTGGAATTAGGGCTCACATATCTCATCTCTCTGGGGCAATCTGGCCGTATTGAACCAGAAACTCTTTATGGATTTCATCATTTCCACGAATTGATCCAGTTCCAGTGGTTTGACCATATAGCAATTGGCTTGCATTCCATAGGAGTACAAAATGTCGCTTTCGGCATCAGATGTGGTTAAGATTGCCACCGGAATGTGTCTGATCTTCACATCACTTTTGATCTCCTTGAGCACCTCTCGGCCGTCTTTTTTGGGCAGATTAAGATCGAGTAAAATGAAGTCAGGACTCTTGGACCCGGCATGAATTCCTTCTTTGCGTAAAATGGACAGCGCTTCCACGCCGTCTTTCGCAATGATAAGGGAGACGAGATATTTATCGTCCCTGAGTGCCATCTCAGTCAGACGCGCATCAGCTGGATTATCTTCTACCAGTAGAATATCAATTTTATATCCGTTTATCATATGCAAGTATCCATCAGACTATCTTTTCTTCTATCTTTTTGGCGATGGCAAGGCCAATGCCCGTGCCTGGATACTCTTCACTGCTATGCAGCCCGCAGGAATTTCTCGAATAATCCAATCATCTCCATTCCTGACTGCAGATATCTCCACCTTGGATGTTTCTTCTCCATGAAACTTCAAGGCGTTCCCAATTAAATTTTGAAATAACTGAGTCATTTGCCGTTCATCTGTTACTATTAATGGCATCTTTCCATATATAATCGTGCCCCCTGACTCCGCCAAAACATGCTTCAGATTTTGTAGAGCACTCTGCAATGAATCATCATTTTCATAATATTTTTTGGCTCTTACGTGTTTAACCTTGAATTGATCAATAATTCGTTAATTAGCTGCTGCATTAGTTTCGTTCCGCTGATGATAACGGCTATGAACTTGTCAGCATCCTGAACGAGACTCCACCTCTTTCACCATCCATAGATCGCACGCCTGCCGTGTTACCGTCTCAAAAAGCAGTTTTCTATGTCTGTAGCATACGTTTTGGTCTTCTTTTGGGACAAAATGGGAAAAGGGCCGATTGACCATCGCTTTGCGGGCCACATCCAGCGTTCCGGTCAATTATATACCTTCTTTATTAATTTAAATTTCTTTAGAGATAATGTGCGAACCTAATACAAAAACGTTTTATAGCTTTTGGGGGGGGCTATCTTATCACTCAAGACGAAGAAGTTGATACGGTGTTCTATGGTTTGATTGAGTGCTCATTATGTACTATGCGCACGTATTTGCCTATGCTTTTTGCCTCCTGCGGCCGGACCTAAAATCTAAAAAACCAAGAGACAAAAGAATTATATGCTGATAAGTCAATGCTAATAAAAATTTGAGGTATAGCTATGAAGTTGTACGCAGTTTTAGGAATGATACTGTTCCTGGTCGCAGCATCTGTGGCATCCGCCGCCACAGAGAAGATATCTGCGGGACCATTCGATGTATCATTTGATCTCAATACCACTGAAAATCACACGGTAGAGGCTCTCGGCCCGGCCCAGACCAATACAAGCACAGGCTACACGGTGATGATCGACTTTGCCGGTAAGAGCACCCTGGGAATCTACATATCGGAGCTCAATGATGTGGACGATGCCACACTCAAATCCCTAAAAAATGTGCTGGCGAGCAAAGTCACAGATGACCCTGATGCATCCGTGGAGATAGGCACCATCGATGGAAGGGAAGGGGTAATCGGCTTTGGACTGCCCATCTACGATGAGAACCTTAAGAAGATCGAGAATGAGACCTCCTTCGAGTATGTCTACTGGCTGGACAGCGAGAAATGCGAATGTGGTCCGGTCTACGTGGGCAAAACCCAGGTCAGAGTTGTCGGTCCCTGGATCTCTGAATGGGATGATGCCATTGCCAGGAGCCTCCTGGACAGCTTGAAGATCACCAAGGCTGACTAAAATTGTGGCTATGCGGCCCGTCGGGATGGGCGTAATCTTTTAAGAAAAGGCGCCCTTAAACTTTTTCCACCTCGGACTATACTCGTCGGTGTACCTCGCCGACATCAACTGTTGGTCAACGCTCTGATTCACCGGGACTATCTCGTGAACGCCACGATTCGTCTATTCATTTTCGAGGACTGAATTGAGATCATCAGTCCCGGACATCTGCCCAACAATCTGACTGTGGAAAAAATCCGCTCCGGCATTTCGAATATCCGAAATCCAATTCTCGTGTCCTATGCGGCCAAAGGGCTGCTGCCTTACAAGGGATTGGGATCAGGAATCAAACGCGCTCTGGAGGGCTGGCCGGACATCAGTTTCACAGATGACCGGGAAGGATCCATGTTCATCGCCACCGTTCACCGCAAAGAGCTTGATGATACGAGGCTGGCGGAAAAAACTTCCCAGAAAAGTACCCAGAAAAGTACCCAGAAAATCATCGAACTCATGCAGAATGATCCTACAATCACCATCGCAGACCTTGCCCTGTGCATAGGCATTACTGAGTGGGCGATCAAGAAGCAAATAAGAAAAATGAAAGCGCAATGTCGCGTCCAACGCATCGGTCCGGATAAAGGCGGACGTTGGCAGGTAGCAGATTGAATTCGATCACGAAAGAATGAGAGCATTTCGTCGTGACCAGAGCCATCAATCGCGAAACGCTCCCCTCACCCTGGATAGAAAAGCCGTTCAGGCCTTCTCCACCTCAGCCTTCACCAGCATGTGCACCTCGCCGGCATCGGCCTTGCCGCGCGTCTTCTTCATGACGAGGCCCACAATGAAGTTCAGGGCTCTCTCGCTGCCCGCCCGGTAGTCTGCCACAGCCGCCGCGCTCTCCGCCACAGCCTCTCGAACGGCTTTTTGCACGGCATCATCCTCCGCTTTGCCAAGACCCAAAGCTTTGACGATCTCCTGAGGCGATCCGTTCTTCTTGTCCAGCAGAGCGCGTATAATCTGCACCGCTCCGTCCTCAGTGATCGTGCTCTTCTCCAGCATCTGCACAATCTCTGCCATATGATCTTCCTGGAAGCTTTCAATGGTCAGGTCCCGGTAGTTCAGCTCGCCCTTGAGCACATCTGCGATCCAGACGGCAGCCAGCTTGGGCGAGGCTCGCGCGGCAACGGCTTCGTAGAAGTTGGCCAGCTTGATCTCCGAGGTGAGGGATTTGGCATGATCATCCGCCAGGCCGTACTGCGCCACAAACCTCTCCCGCTTGACGTCGGGCAACTCCGGCAGCGTGGCTCTAATCGCCGGCACCCAGGAGGCGATGCGCAGGACCGCTAGATCTGCCTCTGGGAAGTAGCGGTAATCGTGCGCTCCCACCTTGCTTCTGATGGATACGGTGACGTTTCTGATCTCATCGAAGTGGCGCGTCTCCTGAACCACCTTGATGTTCCTTCTCTGCAGATTCTTCTGCCGGGTGATCTCGTAGGAGAGAGCCTTCTCCACACCCTTGAAGCCGGAGATATTCTTGACCTCGGAGCGGTCTCCGCCCTTCAAGGAGATGTTGGCATCCACGCGCATGGACCCTTCCAGTGAGCCATCGAAGACATCCAGATACTCGAGAATGCTCTTCAGCTTGTCCAGAAAAGCGCGCGCCTCCTTGGGTGAGCAGAGGTCCGGCTCGGTCACCACTTCCAGCAAGGGCATGCCGCAGCGGTTGTAGTCCACCATGGTGTACTTGGCCTTGTCAATGGTTCCGGCATGTACCAGCCGACCTGGATCCTCCTCCATGTGCGCTCGGTTGATGCGGATATTTCTCTCCGCTCCGTCGTCACCTAAAATCATGATGCGACCGTTTGTGGCCAGTGGAAAGTCGTACTGGCTGATCTGAAATCCCTTGGGCAGATCGGGGTAGTAGTAGTTCTTGCGGTAAAAGAACGTCTCCTCTTCGATCTTGCAGTTAAGCGCCAGTCCCACCTTGATGCCGTACTCCACAGCTTTGCGGTTGATCACGGGCAGGGAGCCTGGCAGTCCCAGACATACCGGACATGTGTGGCTGTTGGGCGGGGAGTTATGGTAAGCAGTCGAGCAGCCGCAGAACATCTTGGACTTCAACCTGTTGAGCTGGACATGAATCTCAAGCCCTATGATGACATCATCCATCTAGATCACCTCCGGTTTTGCCTCATGGAAGGGCGTGGCCGCCTCAAAGGCAGCCGCGGCCCGCAGCACCGCCGCCTCACCGAAGTGCGGCCCCATAAGCTGCAAGCCGATGGGCAGCTTTCCTGATAAACCGCAGGGAACGGATATGGCCGGCACGCCTGCCAGATTGATGGGCACGGTGAAGACATCTGCCATGTAAAGCGACAGCGGATCATTGATGCGCTCTCCGATCTTGAAGGCAGGAATAGGCATGGTCGGACTGGCCAGAATATCTACATCCTTGAAAGCATGCAAGAAGTCCTCCTTGATCAGCGTCCTCACCTGGAGAGCTTTGAGATAGTATCGTCCGTAGTAGCCGGCGGAGAGGGCATATGTCCCCAAGATTATCCGCCTTTTAACCTCCGGGCCGAAGCCCTGGGCGCGAATGGCCGAGAAGGTGGTATGCCAATCTTTGTCCTCGCCCTGCCTGGAGCCATAGCGCAGACCGTCGAAGCGGGCTAAGTTGGACGAAGCCTCGCTCATGGCGATGACGTAGTAGGCCGCCAGAGCATAGCGGGTATGGGGCAGGCTAACCTCCTGCCAGGTGGCGCCCAGAGACTCCAGAGTGTGAATCGCCTCCCAGACAGCTTTCTCTACATCCTTGTTCACGCCCTCTCCAAAATACTCTTTGGGAATGCCGATCTTCAGGCCAGCCACGCTGCTTTGCAGGCCGGACAGATAGCTGCTGCGATTCAGCCCCTGAGCAGACGTGGAATCCCTCTCATCGTGCCCGGATATGACATCCATGAGAAGAGCGGTATCCTCTACCGTATGGGTGAGCGGGCCGATCTGCTCCAGGGAGTTGGCATAGGCCACCAGGCCGTAGCGTGAGACTAAACCATAGGTGGGCTTGAGTCCCACAATGCCGCAAAAGGAAGCTGGACAGCGCACCGATCCGCCCGTATCCGATCCCAAAGCACAGGGGGCTTCGCCTCCCGCCACCACTGCCGCGCTGCCGCCGCTGGATCCGCCTGGAACACAGGTATGATCCCAGGGATTTTTTGTCGGTCCAAAGCAACTTGTCTCGGTGGATGTGCCCATGGCAAACTCGTCCATGTTGGTCTTGCCCATGATGATAGCTCCCTGCGCCTTGAGTCGTTCAATAACATGGGCATCGTAAGGCGGGATATAGCCGCGCAATATTCGAGAGCTGCAATTGGTCTCAATTCCCTTGGTTGAGATGCACTCTTTGATGGCGATTGGCACTCCTGCGAGAAGGCCCTTGCCGGGATTCTTGTCGAACTTCTTTGCCTCCAGCAGTGCGCTATCTTTGGCTAAGGTGGTGAAAGCATTGAGCGAACTCTTCTCGATCTTCTCAAAGAGTCGGCAAAGATATTCCTCACATGATTCGCCTTGGAGCCTGGCCTTTAATTCGGGGAGCATGATTACACAATCCTGGGGCTCTTAAAGTAGCCATTTTCCGTGCGCGGCGCATTATCGAGCGCTTGCTCCTGGGAGAGTGAATCATAGGCAGCATCCTCTCGAAAGATATTAGCCAGATCTACCACGCGGTAGGTGGGCTTTACTCCCTCTGTGTCCACCTCATCCAGCTGGTGGAAGTACTCCAGAATGGTGTTGAAATGCTCCACTAATCCATCTTTCTCTTCATCCTCGACCTTGATGCTGGCAAGCCAGCTGATGTGTTCTACGTCTTCCCTGGTGATCATGTCATCCCACGCATTTAACCATCTGCATGCTCGCATCCGTTATCCAAATGTACAAGGCCCTAAGGATCACCTTATCAGATATAAAGGCTCTTTTTGCCAACCACCAGGGCGGTCTGATCGAGCGCCGGGTTTTTTAGCCGGTGGGTGTTTTGGTATTGTGTTTCCATCGCATGTCAACTAATCTGCCAAATTTATATGAGGCCCGGCAAAGCCAAAAGCCTTAATAATTCTCGCGAAAGAATACGCGAAATGATTCGGGAAATGAATTTAGGAAATGGATTGAGGAAATGAGATAACCATGTCACTAGCATTATTATTATCTTGGCGGGGTGCTTTCTAGAAGATGGAGAGAATACGACAGATTCTTGAGGGCATATGTTAGGGGAATCATGAAAAAAGATGTCATTGTGATTGGTTCCGGAATCAGTGGCTTATTGTCAGCTCTGGCGCTTTCTAGAGAGGGCAAAAAGGTAATGATTCTAGAGAAAGAGAGTTACATTGGCGGAGTCTGCCGCTCTTATGATGTATTAGGCTATCGTGTCGATACCGGACCACACATCATAACTAGGCTGGAAAACGGCCCGCTCAAGGAACTGATGGATAGATATTTCAAAATAGTTCCCCAATTTGTGCCGGCAGGAAAATATTATGTAAAAATAGGTAGCGAAATAAAACCATTTCCATGGAGCATCAATTCCTGGCTGACTTTCGGGCTGCTTCCCATGACAGACAGATTGCTCTTGATGAGGGCGCTGTTTAATATCATGTATCTGAAAAACGCCGGCAAGGATTTTTCCGATATCACTCTATCTCAAATACTTCCCAACAAAGTCTCCATAACGACGCGACGATTTCTGGATTGGCTATGCTATTTTATGGTTGGAACATCCATAGAAAATGCGCCTATCTCTCGATTCGTAGACAATAAGACCAATAATCCTAGATCGGTTCCCTATGTGGGTAAATTGTATGACCTGTTTATAAAGGAAGGTGCCACTGATCAAGGATACCCCAAAGGCGGTCTGCAATCCATAGTAAGCTCTATAGTAGAATCATTTCCCAAAGATCATGTGGAGATTAAGACCAATGTTGCCGTGAAAAAGATAGAATGCGGCGAGCGAGTTGAAAGCGTGATGACCTCGGAAGACTGCTTTGACTGCCATACCGTCGTTTATTCCGGATTTTCATCCGATCTGCCCAATCTGATTGATAACCTGCCCATCGAATACACCAAAAATTTAGGGTCCATAAAGAGAGTCAATTCCCTCTCCATTTGGCTGGGCCTGACCAAAAAAATCTTCAACAATTATGGCTCAGAGATGTGGGTCGACTCCGATCCATATGCCTGGGTAATCCCGACCTCAAATTACGACCCTACACTGGCACCCAAAGGAAATCAGCTGGTAGGTTTCGCATTTACCTTGCCAGGCAGTTATGATGCATCAACAATAAAGAAGAAGGCATTTCAAACGATAGTTGATAACATACCTGATATCGAAAAGCATATCGATATGATACATTACCAGGAATTGATACCTGAAAAAGCATCATGGGGCATAAATTGCGGTTTTGGAGAGATAAAAACTCCCATAAAGAACCTGTACTGTGTGGGCACCGATACCACTAAGAGAAGTGCTGGCGTCAATCGATCGGCATATTCAGTTATGGAATTCCTGAAAATTATAAAATCGGAGGGAAATTTATAATGGATTCGCAAAAAAAGCCACCTTGTCCTAAACGAGTTCCACATCTACAGAGTTAAATAATTTCTCGGTATCATTCCTGGGGAAATCAGATCCGACAACACATACAGTGGTTCCGGATCCATTCTGCGCATCCGGGCTATAGGCCACAATGTATCTCGGCCCCTCCAGGTCGCGGTCAATAGTGGCTATGAGGCCTTCTCGCTTGTCGATAGTATAGGCCTGCGTCTGAATGGCTTCTCCTCGGGGGATCAAATTAGACATCTCCAGGCAGTGTTCCAGGCCGCTGATGTTCTCCCTGCGAGCCGACATCTCATCTGATTTTGGACTTGGAAGATAAGAGATCAGCCCCTTTAAGTAGCCGCCAATTTTGCCTGCACCACCGTCTTTCTCCTCATTTGAGATGGGACTGAAAAGCGGCTGTGACAGGCTCATCTGGTGGACCTCGATTTGCACTTGATGAGGAGAGCCATCAACATTTATGATAGCAGAATTGATATCGTACTGGAAATCCGGATTCTTATGAACCATGGAAGTGGTTTCGCCCCTTTCTACTGAGAAAGGTCCCAGGCTTTCCAGCTCCAAAGAGATGCGAGCGGTCCCCAGTTCGATCGTTTCACTGGCGGCAAAGGCAATTGTCCAATTCGTGCTAATTAGGCAGAGCATGGCAATGAATATCTTGATCTTCATTTCGAACCACCTACTAATTATATAGATCAAATATGATAACTTATATTATAAGAAACTATAACCGAACGAACTAAGGCATTTATAGCGATATTTCTCGGCAGATGGTTCCTTTTGCCTCGAATGATGCCCAAATAGTTCAGTTCATATGAAAAGTAAGATGCCGATGGTCTCAATAGCAACCAGGTTGCGATATTTTACGGCCTTAGTTTTAAGAGTAATGCACATTCTCGCTGTCGCAAGTGCGTCTTAAGTCATTTTGTTGCATAATGGATCTTATCGTGCGTTAATGTATTGGACTATTTTGGCCATACAGATATAATTTTCGAGTTGTTTGTCCTTATTGTTGAGCCAAGGCCGCAATATGGCTATTCGAACCATCTCTGGTCTTTTGCTACAAAAATGAACAATCAATGAAGAATTTGCCGATATGACATCCACACGAAATTAGCAGTTCGTTCGGCTCAGTTATTATATATCGTTCCATGCAGGGGTGGACCAGTCATTACAGCAAAGGACCTGATGATAGGAGATCGAAACATGAAAGCGATCAGAGAATACTTAAAACATAAGCCATGTTTACGGGGTCAGATCCTTGATCGAGGAGAACTAAAGCGTGTAGCACAAGCCTGTGGACTGAGTCCTCAGCAAGCCAGATTAGAACTAAGAGAGCTGGGATTTATCTTGACACAGAACAATCATGGTCTGACGATCTGGAAGAAACTGGAAGAAGATTCCTGAAACAAAATAGGAAAAGCAAAAAGTTGATGTGATGACAATTACAAAAATGGATGCCAACGGTAAAGTGCTGCTTCCCTTTGATATAAGATTTAAGCTGGATCTGAATGCGGGAGATAAGCTTGCCATAGATCAGCTTGGCGACGGCACTATAATTATCAAGAAGCCAGCAATTAGATTGCAGCTATGAAGGTGACCATCATTTCAAAAGTTATCGAGCTGGAAGACATCCAAAAGATCTTTCGCATCGGTGAGAGCGAGTTTGCCGTTCTCAAGGGCATTAATTTGCAGATAGAAGAGGGTGAGTTCATTGCTCTCATGGGGCCATCCGGCAGCGGCAAATCCACTCTCATGAACATTGTGGGCTGTCTGGACCGCCCCTCAAGCGGTCGCTTCCTGCTCCAGCGCCAGGACATCAGCCTGACATCGGATGATGAGTTGGCCCGCATCAGAAGAGTGGAGCTGGGATTCATCTTCCAGACCTTCAATCTCATAGGCAGAATCAGCGTTCTAAAGAACGTGGAGGTCCCCATGATGCTTAGCGGTGTCTCTCGTGAGAAGCGCAAGGACCGGGCTCTCAGGCTCCTGGAATCGGTAGGTATTGCCCATCGCATTAATTTCAGCCCGCAGAACATCTCCGGAGGAGAGAGGCAGAGGGTGGCCATTGCCCGGGCCCTGGCCAATGATCCCAAGATAATTATTGCCGATGAGCCCACCGGAAACCTGGACCTCAAAAACAGCAATGAAGTCATGAAAATCCTGAGCAATCTGAACCAAGAGGGCAGAACCATAATTATGGTCACCCATAATCCAGAGATCACTGAGAACTGCAGTCGCGTCATCAGGCTTAGAGACGGACGCATTCTGGAGACCGCATCATGAAAAAAATAATTTCAATATTATTATTTATCCTGCTTGCTGCAGGCCTGGCATCATCTTATGAGTACCACATGCCTGTGAACATAAAGGCCACCATGACTCCTGCTGTACTCCTGCCTGGAGACGAGGCTATAGTGGCCATTGAAATGTCCAACGGAGCCGCCTCCTACGGAGCCGGCAAAGACGCCGGCGCAGGAAGTTCAGCAACGGGCACGCTGCTCTCCACGCCCCTCAACAGAACTACTCTGAAGAGCACACCGGAGCTGAAGGTTCTGACGGAAGAGCGCAGCGACCTGGGGATGATCGGTCCCAGCGATAAGATCGCAGTCTACTACAAGGTCAAAGCCGCAGACAACATCAGCAGCGGGACACATCTCCTCGATTTCCGGGTTTCAGGCGGATATGATATGACCACCATCAATCGGGAGATTCCTCTCAAGGTAGATGAGACCGCAGTAAGCATGGCCCGAGCTGAGACCGATGCATCCAACTTCAACCTCAATGTGGCCAATCCCAGAGAAAACACCCTCAATGCAGTTACCATTATGCCTTCTGCTAAGGGAATCGTCTTCTCGCCGGATGAGTATTACATCGGTACCATGGACCCGGACGAGGTCTTCACCATAAGCTTTGGCATAGCATCGGAAGATGCAACAAAGACTCTGAGTGGCCCGATAAACCTGAGCTTTATTGCCAAGTTCAAGAACGGCGACAACTGGCATAACTCTCAGGCCTATGTCACCACATACACTCCGCCCAAGGCTGCGAACAGCCAGAGTAGCTACCTTCTGCCTGCCAGCGCCGCGATCGTAATTGTGCTCATCGCCGGCGGTTATCTGTATCGCAGACGAAAGCTAAACGGCAAGAACAACTGCAGCAATGGAAAATCTCAAAAAGATAGTCGGGCGCTTTAGGGACGATGACTGATGAATCTTCCTGACATCCTGGAGTTTATTGCCGTCGGCTTTAAGGCCGACCGCTTCAAGACGCTCATGTCCTCCCTGGGAATAATCATCGGAGTCATGGCCATAGTGGTTATGCTATCGGTTGGCGAGGGGCTTTACTCAGGGGTCTCTTCGCAATTCTCTACCCTCGATCTGGATATGATTCGTGTCATGCCGGGAAGTGCCCATTTCGGCGGCCCCGGCAGCGACAATGCCAACCGAAATCCGGCAGAGCCTGCCAAGTTTACCGATAAAGACACCAAGGTCCTGGAGAACGTGGTGGGTGTGAAAAACGTCGCTCCGCGAAGTTCCGCAAATGTAGTGGTAGCCTTTAGAAATACCAACTCCTCTGCCAGCCTCACCGGAGTGGACCCTGACAAAGAGGAGGACCTCAAGGATGAGGTGTCACAAGGAAGGTTTCTCACAGGCTCCGACTACAAGTCGATAGTCATCGGATACGGTGTATCTAATGACTTATTCCGCATGAAGGTCACGCCGGGAAATAAGATTCGCCTGTACTATGAAGATCGCTACATGGACTTCAAGGTGGTAGGTGTCCTGCAAAAGGCGGAACAGACATCTTTTGGCGGTCCGGGAAGCAATGCGGATGATGTTATGTACGTCACTCATAAGGCCATGGAGGAGCTGAAGGGTGGGGACAATTACTACTACGGCAACTTCCAAGTGACCGTTTACGATCCGGAGCAGGTGGAGAGCATCATTGAAAAGATCAAGAACGACCTGAAGAGGTACCACAAAGATGAAGCATATGACGCCACCACGGCGCGAGATATGCTCTCTTCGCTCATGAGCGTACTGTCAATGATCAAATACGCCCTGGCAGGCATCGGGGCTATCTCACTGCTGGTAGGCGGAATTGGCATTGCCAATGTAATGATGCTCACCGTAAAAGAGAGGATCAGAGAGATCGGCGTCATGAAGGCGCTGGGCGCGACCACCAGAGATATTCGCATGCAGTACCTTCTGGAAGCAGGCGTACTGGGAGCAGTTTCCAGTGTAATCGGCATTGTGCTGGGGGTGACAGTGTCTTATCTCATCGGATCGCTGGCATCACTACCGTCGGCCATAACCGCCCAGTCCATCGTGCTCGGCGTGCTCTTCGGGGTGGTCACCACCACCATCGCCGGGGTCTATCCGGCCAACCGGGCGGCTAGGCTTGATCCCATCGAGGCGCTGCGGGCGGAATGAGGACGCCCGTCCGGCGCCAGTCTGCATAATTTTATAACTCTTGCGCGCCGGCCTGCGAAGCAAAGATGCAGAAGAAACATCAAGAAAAATTTAGAGCCAGGTGACATCTCAATTCAGCCAGAGCCTCTTATCATAGAGGTCACCATCTTCTCCGTCTTATTTATTGGTGCCTTTGAAAGATATAGACGATTGTGGTGGCTGAATGTGTTCAATTGGGCGGGGTTAATTGTTGAGCCTTTGGCCTCAGGGATGTGGTGAGGCAGTCACATATATATTTTATGCCCTGGAAGTCTCTTAAAATGGATGAGGATTATGTCTCCTATTTTTTAAGAGGTGTCTGGGGCAAGATTTTTAAGCCAATATTATCAGCTGACAAACATGCAATGGCAGAGTGGGCCACAAAGAATAACTTTGTCTCATCCATTATCGTGAGCCAATTCGATTCAACTTCTGTGAGTTTGCCCGTGATTGTTTTTCCATCTAAAGTATTTGCCGTAATTGTTCTACCGATAAGTGGGTACTTGTTAATTAGAGTCTGTGTTTCCATATAATTTCTCCCTCCAAGAAGAAAATATGTGCAACCTATATTTCATCCTTTGTATTAGGTAGACGCTGATACGAAGGGATGACTTTGCGAAGCCTAGCGGGCTGTTGTGATAATATGAATAATACTAAAAAATAAATGAGTTGAGCATGCACCAGCGCTCTCTATCCCATCATTTTCCTGATATCCTCATCCGGTGTGCTGATCAGCTTGATCTCGTATTTGTCAATCAGTATCTTGAGCATATCCGCATTGATCCAGCCGGGCACAATGGGCCCCAGGTAGATGCCCTTGATTCCCAACGCCAGCAAGGACCAGAGAATGGCCACCGCCTTTTGCTCCATCCAGCTTACCACCAATGTGAGGGGCAGATCGTTCACGCCCACGCCAAATAGTCCTGCCAGGGCCTGGGCTACCTCCAGGGCCACGATAGCATCATTGCATTGGCCTAGATCGATAAGCCGGGGAATGCCCTCGATGTTGCCCAGGTCCAGGTCGTTGAAGCGGAACTTGCCGCAAGCCAGGGTGAGAACCACAGTGTCCTTAGGCAACTTTTGCACGAACTCCCGGTAATAGTCCGACTTTTTTAGGGGCGCATCACAGCCGCCCACCAGGAAGAATCTCTTGATCTTTCCCTGCTCAACCAACTGCTTGATCTTGGCGGCATGCGCGAGCAGCGCAGAGGTGGAAAAGCCGGTGGTGAGCACATAATCGCCGGGCGCGTCCGGCAGCGCGGGCAGCGAGCGGGCCATGGCGATCACCTCAGAGTAGTCGTATCCATCGATGTGCTTTACCCCTGGCAGGTAAACCGGTCCGCCCGTGAACATGCGATCTTTGTACTCCTCTTTGGGGATCAAGAAGCAGTTGGAAGTTCCCAGCAGAGCCATGGGATACTGAGTGAAGAGCTTTCTCTGGTCGAACCAGGCTTTTCCCAGGTTTCCTGCCAGGTTCCTGTACTTTCGCAAGCCTGGATAGCCATGAGCGGGCAGCATTTCTGAGTGGGTATACACAAATACGTCTGTGCCCTCTACCTGGCTCAGGAGCCTGGCAAGAGCATGCAGATCGTGGCCGGTAACCAGAATGCCGTGGCCCTTGACTGTGCCGGTGCGAACCTGCGTTGGGGTTGGCTCGCCAAAGGTCTCGATATGCGCTTTTTTGAGCAGCTGCATGGTCTTGATGTTCATCTTGCCAGCTTCCACCGCCAGGCTGAGAAATTCCTGAGGATCGAAGTTGACATTAGTAAGAGTCGAGAAGAAGCCCCGCTCGATAAAAGCATCTACCTCCGGATCGGTGTAGCCCAATTCCCGGGCATGGTAAAGATAGGCGCTGATGCCTTTGATGGCAAAGAGCAGGTTGTCTTGCAGACGGGCTACGATTGCTTCCTTTCCACAGACTCCTTTGATGGTACATCCAGTGCCTCCTGCAGTCTGGGAGCACTGGTAGCAGAACATATCCGGTTTCTCAATTGCTGTCATTTTTATTTCCTCTTCTATGGTATACAATAGATACCAAAGTATTTAGCCTAGAGCGTTTCTGCAAAGATACCATGCAAGAAGGATGCACTGTAAACCTGACCGTCAAGTACATCGCCCGAAAATGGACACTGCTCATTCTCCTGGAGCTTTACAAGGGAGAAGGGCACACCAGGCGCTTTTCCGAGCTGAAAAACTGCCTTTTCGGCATCACCCAGAAGGTGCTATCGGCGCGCCTGCGGGAGCTGGAAAAAGAAGGACTGGTGGTGAACAGAGTGGACAGCACCCTCTTTCCCGTGAAGAGCGAGTACATCCTCACAGAGAGCGGTCTTGAGATCATAGACATTGTCAAGGATATGAAGCAATGGGCGCTGAAATGGAAGATTACCAACATCAAATGCGAATGCCAGGACTGCCAACAGTGCGTGCTGTGAGGTGATGCCCGAATCGCTTATCCCTTTTCAGTTTGCTCCACCAAAGGCGGCAAGATTCCCAATTGCTGCATCAGCCCCAGAAGATCGGCCTCGCCCCAGAGCTCAGCAATCTTGCGGTTCTCGATACGAAAGATCTCAATGCCCGTCATGGTTATGCTCTTGCCGGTGGCAGGCAGGCCCATAAAAGCGCCCTTGTGAATGCCCCGCGCGGTGAAGCGGGCAGCGACCCTATCCCCATCAGCCAGCATATCTTCGATCGTAACATCGAGATGCTCAAAAGCAGCCCGGCAGGCAGTGATCACCTCATTCATTCCCTGGACGCCCGGCGAGCAGGCAAGCGGCACGTGCAGGGCAAAGTCATTGGCCAGCAGCTCATCCGCCGCCCTCAAGTCACCACGGGAGGGACCCTGGTCAAAGAAGCGGCGAACGAGGGCTTTGTTCTCATCTATCGACATGGTAAGTCACTTCTCACAGCATTTTGGTGGCTTCTCTGGGCCGGGGCGTCTTTATCACCAATATGCGTAGCGTCCCAGTGCTCTCGTTGAGCCAGCGATGGGCAATTTTAGCCGGGCTTTCGATCAGCGTATCTGCTTTTACAACAGCTCTCTCCTCTCCGATCTCCACCACTCCCTGGCCTTCCAGAACGTAGAAGACCACATCCACGGGAGTGATATGCTTTTTCAGGGACTGTCCCGGCTGCAAGGTGATGTGCGCTACCTGGGCATTCTCTCTGTCGCTGAGGCTCCTGGCATCCACTCCGTGGGGATTGGGCATGCTCACCACGTCTCTTAGCTGCAAAACTTTCATCGTAATCTTACTCCATTAGATTATAGAGATATTCTTACGATAATAAATACTATGGTATAAATAAGTAAACGTTTCCGTGAGTATACCAGCTGCCAAATTGTTAAATAAAAAATAGTCGGCTATTTTCAACATGAAATAGCCTCACCTTTAGACTTTTCAGCCTTTCTCGCAACTAGCGTCGTCTGACTGGGTACGGTTTTCTGGGAGCTGATTTATGGCCGCCCTCCTGTCGGGAACCTCTTGTCGTCCCCCTGGATCGATAGGGATTGGCCGACTCGGCGGCAGCTCCCACAGCCATCTTGGCCGTTTCGGAATGGTACTGGTGATCCACGACCTCTGCTTTGGTGCGTGTCAACCGCTCAATGCTGCGCAGGATATTGCGTTCATCTGCAGCGCAAAACGAATATGCTTTGCCATCTGCTCCGGCGCGCCCTGTGCGACCGATGCGATGGACATAGCACTCCGGCTCATTGGGCAGATCGAAGTTGATCACGTGGGAAATGTCGTCAACATCAATTCCCCTTGCTGCGATATCGGTTGCCACAAGTACCCGCAAGCGGCCCGATTTGAAATCATGCATGGCTTTAGTGCGCTGGTTTTGCGACTTGTTGCCGTGAATGGCATCAGCGTTGATCCTGCTCTTGCTCAGCGCCTGCGCGATCTTATCTGCCCGGTGCTTGGTCCGGGAGAAGATCAAGACGCGCTCCATGTCTTCATCTCTGATGAGCTTCTGCAATAGCGGAAACTTGTTGTTCTGATCCACGAAAAAGACACTCTGCTTGATGCACTCGAGAGTACTGGCCTGGGGTGTAGCCTCGATGCGTACGGGATCAGTGAGAAGCTTTTCTGCAAACTCGCCCGTCTCGCGAGACACGGTGGCCGAGAAGAAAAGCGATTGATGCTTTTGGGGCAGTGCTGTGACTATTCGGCGCATGTCCTTGATGAAACCCATGTCCAGCATTCGATCGATCTCGTCCAGGACGAAGAACTCCACGCCCTTCAGCATAACATAGCCCTGATTCATCAGATCGAGCAGCCGGCCGGGTGTGGCAACCAGGACATCGACGCCTTGAGAGAGCATTTTGACCTGAGGTCCTTGCCGCACGCCGCCGAATATGACCGTATGCCTAAAGCGCAGAAACTGGCCGTAGGTAGCAAAGCTCTGGTCGATCTGTGCGGCCAGCTCTCTAGTAGGTGCAATAATCAGAGCGCGCGGAACTCCGGGCTGAGCGGCCTTGCGCTGTTCCGATATCTTCTGCAATATGGGCAGCACAAATGCTGCGGTCTTGCCTGTGCCGGTCTGAGCGATGCCCATCAGGTCTTTTCCATTCAAGAGATGGGGTATGGCCAGGGTCTGAATGGGAGTCGGTGCGGTGTATCCTTCCTTGGCCAGTGCTCGGCAAAGCGGATCTATGATATTCAAATTTCCAAATGACATTCTTGCCTCTAAATATTTCTAAGTGCTGATCTTGGATTTGGTTGAAGTCCTTTGATGCGGATCCGAAAAGAAACTGGTTGATGGCATCTTAATGCAAAGAGATACTTCAACCGGTTGCAGAGGCTGGGAGAAGAATGCTACTTCGTTAAAACGAAATGAAGATAATATTATGATCAAATCCTTTTAATATTGCCTGTGTATTTAGCAAGCATTCCTGGGAATATGCAGGCCTTATTCAAGCCGTCTCTGCCATTTCCAAATCTCATTAATTCCATGTATCCTTTTTTATCGATTTCAAAGAATCGATCGCGCTCTCAAAAACATCTCAACAAATTTTTTGAATCAATGCA
Organism: Methanothrix sp.; assembly: GCA_963682135.1. Lineage (GTDB taxonomy): Archaea > Halobacteriota > Methanosarcinia > Methanotrichales > Methanotrichaceae > Methanothrix. Next base: position 1,636,411 of record OY821645.1, on the reverse strand, counting down.
AATGAAGCCTATTAACGAGGTGCACTTTAGTCTATATACCTGTCGGTCAATTTCAGTCGATCGAATAATCTTTAACAACTTGAAGAGAGACGAACTTCAAAAAATCGCTATCTTTGGGACGTTTTCCCTCTGGAGTAAGAGATTGCCGTCCGCGAACTCCTGCAAGTGCGATATTTTTAGCAGTAGTCCAACAACATCTAATATGCTCCCGTCAGGAATAGATCTATTTTCTACTCAGTAAATGCTTTAGATGATAGCGTTTATCTAGACAGCGATGACAAACCCAATTCCCGATATAACCCGTTATACTTACGTCTATCATCCATCAAGGCCACATAAGGAGAGATGGGAAAAGCTAGCAGCAAAGGCCCATACATCCCTTTCGAAGTTCATCATATCGATAGTGGACGGTGTTATTGATGAGAAAGAAGAGCTGGCACCGCGCCACGTGCGTGATCTGGATGGCTTGAAAAACGAAATCAAGACTCTGCGGGAAGATCTCCAGAGAAAGAACATACTTATCGAGCGATATGAGTCCGAACTAAAACGTTATCGTGCAGCACCGTGGATTGAGACGAATTTTGCAGGTATGCGAGGGCTCAGTGGGGATCTTGTTCAAGTCCTCAAGGCGCGCGGTAGTGTGGACAGATTCCAGCTACTTGAGTCCCTCGGGATTGATTTGATGGAAAAAGACCTGATCAAGGCCATTGATGGCCAACTGGAGACCCTGAAGCTCTTTGGCATGATTAGGGCAGAGAATAATAACATACATTGGGTCGTATGATGGCCGATGATCTGATAGAAAGCTACCTGCAGGACTGCGAAGTTCGCGGCATGACTCCGGACTCTATCATTCGCTACAAATCGGTCTTGCATATCTTCAAGGCGTACATGGCCGAGCGCGGTGCTGAGATCGACCAGGAAGACAAGGAGCCATTAAAGGGCTTCATAGGCCACATGCGAAGGGACCGAGGAGCATCACAGAAGACCATAGAGCGATATTTCAGCACGCTTTCCAGTTTCTATGATTACCTGATCTTTGAGGGCATGATCTCATCAAATCCGGTTCTGATCATCCGCAAACGCTACCTGAAACGTTACAAAGAGAATGGGGATAGCCACGCACGGCAGCTCGTCAGTGTCGAGGATGCCAGCCGGATGGTCAAGGCTGCGCCAACTATCAGGGGCAAAGCGATGCTGCATTGTTCTTCAAGACGGGGATGAGACGCGGTGAACTGCTCTCCCTGGATGTGGATGATGTCAACCTGGTTGAAAATACCCTCCGGCTCAAGCCCACGGCCAAAAGAAGCAACCGGACGTTATTCATGGATGATTAGGTGGCCTATTTGCTCCGGCGATGGCTCAGAGTGCGCGAAGGCATCAACAGACGGAACGAGGATGCATTATTCCTGAGCACATGGGGATATCGGATCTCCAGAAATGATGTATATCGGGCTGTGACTGAAGCAGCTAAAAACGTAGGCCTACACAATCCAGAGTCGGAGCGGCTTGAGGACCACTTTTCGCCCCACGCATGCCGGCATTGGTTCTGCACTCACCTCTTCCGGGCCGGAATGTGAAGGGAGTTCATTAAGGAGCTGAGGGGCGATAGCCGCAAAGAGGCATTCGACCTGTATAACCACATCGATTTGAAGGAGTTGAAGGAGGCTTATCTGGCGTGTATACTGCAGTTGGGGATTTATTAGGGCATTCATAAGCCAAATTAGGAAAAATACATTACCTTCCAGACAAATGATGCAAGCAGATGGCCAAATCCAAAGTGGCAAGTGTCTCGAAAACTACCTGAGGGATATTCATTAGAGCTGAACAAAGCACTGATTACGTTGTCGGCTTAGTGCGAGAGCTTTCCAAGCTACCTAAAGAGACTGAGTGGGCGGAGTTCAAGCATAATTACGCCGAACCGCAAGATATCGGCGAATATATATCCGCACTGTCAAACTCGGCTGCACTGGTGGGCAAAGCCTCAGCATACCTTATCTGGGGATTAAATGATAATGATCATGCAGTGGTTGGCACTCAGTTTTCGCCGCGGACCACAAAAGTCGGTAATGAGGAGCTAGAAAATTGGCTGCTTCGTGCGTTGGCTCCGAGAATCCATTTCGGTTTTTTCGAGATCCAGGTTGATAGATTGCCTGTGGTGTTGCTGGAGATTGAGCGCGCTTACCGCCAACCCGTGCAATTCCAAGGAAATGAGTTCATCCGTGTTGGTTCATATAAGAAGAGGCTCAAAGATTTTCCCGAGAAGGAGCGCGCAATCTGGCGTCTTTTTGATAAAGCCCCGTTCGAAAGCGGCGTTGCTGCCGAGCGGATCAGTGATGAGGAAGTACTTGCTCTGTTGGACTATCCGGCATATTTTGACTTATTGAAACGTCCTTTGCCGGAGAGTCGTGTGGGGGTTCTAGAAGCGTTGGCCGATGACCGGCTAATTGAACCATGCGAAGCGGGCGGCTGGGATATTTCCAACCTTGGCGCAATTTTGCTCGCAAAGAGGATAGATAGCTTTACAGCAATTCGGCGCAAATCTTTGCGAGTTATTCTGTATAGGGGAAACAATAGGATTGAAACCATCAAGGAATATATCCTTGGGAAGGGTTATGCTTGTGGTTTTGAAGGGCTTATTGAATATATCAATGGCTTGCTGCCATCCAATGAGTTGATTGGACAAGCTCTGCGTAAGAAAGTGCCGATGTTCCCTGAGTTGGCAGTGCGCGAACTTGTAGCTAACGCAATCATCCACCAGGATTTCTTTATCATAGGCGCAGGGCCGATGGTAGAAATCTTTGCTGACCGAATTGAGGTCACTAATCCCGGCGCACCGTTGGTGGATACAAATCGTTTTGTGGACACACCACCCCGGTCGCGCAATGAGGCATTGGCCTCACTCATGCGCCGCTTTGGAATTTGTGAAGAGCGCGGCAGTGGATGGGATAAGGTAGTGTTTCAGACGGAGTTATACCAGCTTCCGGCTCCATTGCCAGAGGCCACATGCGATAATACCAGGGTCGTGCTGTTTGCTCATCGTCCGCTTACAAAGATGGATAAAGCAGACCGCATTAGAGCGGTGTATTTGCACGCCTGCCTGCGTTACGTTAACAGAGAAAACACGACAAACACTTCTATCCGAGAGCGGTTCGGTATCGAACAAAAAAACATTGCGATTGCCTCGCGCTACATACGCGAAGCCGTGGAAGCAGGCTTCGTGTTACCTTACGACCCAGGTGCGGCTCCAAAGTTGATGCGCTATATTCCTTTCTGGGCCGACCCAACGAGAGACACGATTACTTGATTGGTACTTGATGGAACTGGATTAATGGGCGTGCTGATGTTATCAGAATCCTGGATAATCGATAATCTCTGGCAGTTTCTTGAACTCGGTGGGTACTTGATGGGTACTTGATTGATGGATCATATGATGACGAATACCAGTGCGCCTGTGATCTTCCGCGAGTTCATCCAGGAACTTAGGGGCGACTTCAGGTGGGAAGCGATAGACATCTATACTCATATAAAATTAAAATAATTAAAAGAAGCTTATTCAGCTTGCATACCGCAATTGGGGATATGAAATACCGATACCAAACGAGTGATCGAGCATGGATGAAGACGGACAGTTAATGGCAATTTTCTTAGAGGAACTTGAAAAGTGGAAACCGTTAGAAGAGATCTCCGATAGAGAATATGAAGATAAATTTCTTACATTCTATAATGGAGTAGTGAATATTCTTGCAAAACAAACAATGCGTGGAATTAAAAATGATGCTGCAGAAATAATCAAAGGACGACAAGACAATAGGCACAATTTTGAGGCTCGCCTCCGAAATATATGGGGAAGGGCATTTGACTTATTTGAGGTGTTTCTGGCATGTTGCATAGAAGCACAAGCGAAGTTATCAAGGGACATTGGCCCGCAAATCCCCGAAGGAAAGCAGAATTTATATCAGGCTCTGGCCAAGCTTCATGCTAGGGGCTGCCTGATCGGATCAGAAGTGTTCACGCTTCTGCTCAATGGATATCCAGATGGTGCAATTGCTCGATGGCGTTCAATCCAAGAAATAAATGCTACCGCAAAGCTCATTGCCGAGCATGGAGATGGTCTTGCAGAACGCTATCTTTGCTATGACATTATAGCACGCTGTAAAGGCGTTAAGGAATATCAAAGGCATTGCGAGCTTTTAGGATTCAAACCGTATCCAGAGGAAAAAATAGCCGAGATGAAGGCCGAAAAAGAGGAAATGTGCAAACGATTTGGCTCAAATTTTGAGGACCCATATGGTTGGGCTAATGAGGTTAAAAAAGGAAGCGGCTTCAAAGCAGTAGAAGATGCGGCAGGCATTGGCTATATGCGGCCTTATTATTCAATGGCAAGCAGGAATATCCATGCGGGACCAGACGGCCTCGATTTTAGACTGGGAGTACCACTAGAGCATAGAGTGGAGCATGTACTCATGGGTCCAAGCGACTTCGGTTTTGCAGATCCTGCATGCCTTACAGCCCAATCTTTGTATCAATTAACTGCAGCTATGTTATCTACTTTTAAGCTGAAACTTTGGGGGATTGCAAGCATATATGTATTAAATGAGCTAGCTGAAGAGGTCATTAGCGCTTTCTGTGAGATTGAAAAGGGATTGCAGGAGCAAAATACTCGCTCATAACCTATCGACCTAAGCAGGAAGCGATAGATATCTATAACCACATTGACCTCAAGGAACTGAATGAAGCTTATCTGGCGTGCATACCACAACTGGGGATTTAGCATTACGTTGAGGAGGTTTCGATATATGGTCATCGCTGAAGGTAAGCTGTCCTAAATAATCAGGAATATCATTCCGAAATATTTGGGCAAATGATTTAGGAATGATTATTCGCTCAATATCTTTTATCTCAAAATGTATATTATTGAGGCTTCGCCATTCTCGTTCCATGTAGAAGTTGTCTTTATCATCGTCTGACCTTTCAGGATCGAAAAATTTGAGGTAACACAATAAATGAGAGAAGAATCCATTTATGGATTGACAATGTTCTCTGGATGGAAATGCCTGATTTGCATTCATGCAATTATTTAAATATAGTTTTACATGTTCGTCGAAATAATCTGCTCTTGTTGTACCGTGGATCTCTGAACTCTTGGCTACATAGAATACTGGATTTGCGCCCCTCTCGATTAAAAAGGGCTTGAGGAAGGAAAGTCCAAACGGACTGTATTTCTGGACATGGATCCCTAGATCACCGATAGGAATATCGCAAAAGCAGACCATATCTGGGAAAATCAAGTTATTGCTGCTTGCATTGAAACGGCCCTTAAATGTATAAGCGCAACCAGGATCGTATTTTAGGCCTTCAGGAATATCATCCACTTTATCATGCGGTTTATAACTGATTCGGCCTTCCTTTATTATTTTAACTAGCGTATCGTATTGAGCCTTTTCAGTCGATCCCGCGCCTGCGAAATGTGTTAGCTCATTTGAAACATACCGCTGTTGCCCTCTGCACATGGGAAGTGCTTTAGCCGAGTTATTAATCAACTTTTCTTATGAATCTGGAAAAGTAGTTAAAGAATAAGCATGTAGGCTGAGTGTATGTCGGAGAAGCCGAGAGCGTGGCGGTCTCCTCCGGCTTGCCTGCATTAATCTGTCTAAGGATATCGATCCTTCCCTGCCCGTTCTCTTTCTTTAATTTAGTAATGTCACATTAACAGCAAATTGCTTATCCTATGTGACACTACTATTCTGCGTTGAGATGCCATGACCCACAACACCCCGGCCCGAAAGGAAGCAAAGGAACTGAAACAGAGAGCAAGCGAACTCACCTGGGAATCAAGGGCGCTGGAAGGCATCGAAGGCGCGGCCCAACTGGCCGGAGAGAGACAGGCCGAAGCGGCCAGGCTGCATGAGCAGGCCACGGAGCTGGAGGACGCAGCCAGGCTGGAAGATATCACCGTGTGGGAGGACTGCATTATCAAGCAGACCAAAAAGGGCGAGAGGAAATACGGGCGGTGGATAGCAGGCTGGCGGGAAGGAGAAAAGGTCCGCAAGGTGTACCTGGGGTCCTGCAAGACGATGAGCCTAGCCGAGGCCATGCAGAAGGCCCGGCTGATCAAGGCGGAATCGTTATGGATGCGACTTGGACAATGATTTCATTCACGTTTCTTATGAAAAGGGCGATTCTGATGTGCTAAAATCATATTTGCTCTGAGTCATCCCGCTTATAAGTAAAGGACCCGAATATAATTTCCATTGCCCAAATAAAATCCTTGTATTTCTTTGTTAAACAGATGCTCCCGTCGGGATTTGAACCCGAGTCGAAGGAGTGAGAGTCCTTCATGATTGGCCGAGCTACACTACAGGAGCGCGGATTGGGGGTGGTTTTTACTATCATTTAAGGCTTTTGGCCCTGCAAATAATAATCACAACAATTTCGCAAGACGCACTCTTCATGCCTGGGACCTCGCGCCCGGCAAATGAGCCTGCCGTGCGCGATCAAGTTCAGATGCAGAGAAAGATACTTCTTCACCGGAACTATCTGCTCCAAAATAGGCTGCGCCTTCTCCAGCCTGACATCCTCACATAGCAGCCCCAACCGGCGCGAGACGCGATAAACATGCGTGTCCACCGGCAGGAAAGGCATGGAAAAGGCGAAGAGGAGAACCACGGACGCTGTCTTGGGCCCCACGCCGGGCAAGGATAGCAGATATGCCATGGCCCCGTCCGGCTCCATATTTGCCAGGAAGAAGAGAGAGATGGTACCAGCATCCTGCTTAATCCTGAATAGCGCCTCCTTTATGCGCCGCGCCTTTATCTCTGCCAGGCCCCCGGCTCGAATACTGTCTGCCAGCGCTTCATCCGGGGCGACGAGGACCATCTCATAATCGCTAAAAGCGCTTTTCAGGTGGGCAAAGGCCCGCAGGCTGTTGGTATCGCTGGTGTTCTGGGAGAGGATGGTCATGACCAGCAGATCCACTGGGTCCCTCTCATCCGCGTGGGGTATGCCGTATTGCTCCTCCAGAAGGGAAATGCAGCTCGCAACTTTTTGCCGGTCCATATTGACTGGAGAATGATGCGCATCGCTTTAAAAGCTTGGCCGATGTCCAACTTTGGTTAAGAACCGAAGGATGACTTTAGCCACACTATCGACCTGGCAAAGGCTATTAACCAGTGAATAACAAAAAACGCACAATGGACTTTGCCGATATCTACCCATTTCTCGTCGCTCTGCTCATTGGCGCCCTCATCGGCACAGAGCGCCAGCGCCGTCTGGTTGAGGATAAGGTCCGGGGCGTGGCGGGACTGCGCACCTTCGTCTTGATTGCCCTGCTGGGATCGCTATGTTCCACCCTGGCCGTCCATTTCGGCCCCGGCTTTGCCATTGCGTCCATGGCCACCTTCACCGTCCTTGTGGCCGTAGGATATGCGTCATCCATCAGCACTCTGGGCAGAGTCGATTTTACAGCAGCCGTGGCGGCAGTAGTCACCTTTGCCCTGGGAATGCTCTCCGGCTTTCCCGATAGCATTCTGCTGGCTGTAGCCCTGGCAATTATCACCACCTGGGTCCTGGCCACGCGAACCATTACTCATCACTACGTAGAAGTGCTGAGCGAGACGGATCTGCTCGATACCCTCAAGATGGGCATAATCGCCCTGGTCATCTACCCGCTCTTGCCACAGACGCCTCTGGGCCCCTGGGGTGTGCTCAACCTCCGCCAGATCTGGCTCTTCGTGGTGCTGGTCAGCCTCATAGGCTATGCGGGCTACATCGCGATTCGCATCCTGGGTGCAGAGAGGGGGCTCGGCATTACGGGAATCCTGGGCGGCCTGGTTTCCAGTACTGCCGTCACCTCATCTATGGCCGCAGAAGTTAGAGAGAACCACGAGATTTTGCCTTCCGCCGTCTTCGCCACGGCCATCGCGAGCTGCACCATGTTCCCGAGAATTCTCTTCATAGTACTGTTAGTAAACAGAGATCTCTTCTTCGCCCTTCTGCCCTACCTGTTGCTCATGACGCTAGTGGGCGCAGCGCTGGCCTTTATGCTGGTAAGAAAGAACGCCCCGCTGGGAAGAGATGTGAAGGTGAAAGATCCATTTCGCATTGTGCCGGCCCTGAAATTTGGGGCTTTCTTCGCCTTTGTGCTCGTCATCTCCAAGTTGGCCAATGTCTACTTCGGCGATGCAGGAATTTATGCTACTGGCGTGGTCTCCGGTCTGGCTGATGTCGACGCCATTGCTCTCACCATGGCCTCTCTGGCTAAGTCGACTGTCGTTCCCTCCGTGGCCGTTACCACCATCATCCTGGCCGCTATAACCAATACTCTCGTCAAGCTCTGCATAGCTTATGTGCTGGGGACAAGAGAGTTTGGCAACAAGATGGCTTTGATCTTCCTGCCAACGATAGTAGTGGGGCTCGTCTCCCTATTCGTGCTCTGAATTTAGCCACGCTCCGGCAAACCCCAACGCCTTCCTCGAACACGAAAAGCAAAAGAAAACAGATAATGGGCCCGACGCGATTCGAACGCGTGATCCCCGCCGTGTAAGGGCGATGTCATAACCAGCTAGACCACGGGCCCTGCCTCTTCCACTATCTCCTCGTAATATTAGATCTTATCGCTTCAAGTCCGAAGACGGCACGCCCCTCGCTGAGACCCGGGCCTCTTTTGCCATAATGCTAAATCCGCAGAAAAAAACAATATCTGGCTAGATCCCAGCCTGCCTAAATCCGGTCATGCCGTGGCCCTCAAGCTGCAGCGTTCTCACGATCTCGCCGGCAGCATAAGCGTCCTCTGCCTGGGCCAAAACCAACACCTTGCTAAGAAGAGTTCTCTTTCCACAGGGGCAAGTTCTGGTCTTAGCGTCCTTCGAGGCGTAGAGGTGGCGACCACAACTACACCGGAAGACGATGAACATCTAAAAGAGGAGGGGGTTTTAAGCGGCGGGCAGCAGTATGGCATTAATAACGCCATCCTGGCCGGGCCGGCTTGTTATCCTGGCGTCTCCCATTTCCGTCTTGATGACAGCACCCTTGGTGAGAATGTTCCTTCTCATGTAGTGCAAATTGGCCTTGTTTTCCTTTACGGTCTCAATCTTTACTATCTTGGACTTGCCTGTCACTGGATCGGCAATTGTGGCCATATCGCCACGCAGCATGCGCATCTTTATGTCTCCGCCTTTGGTCTCGATCTTCTTAACCCGGACCGCGGCAATGGTGGTGTCGCTCTGCTCTCTGCCTATCTCAGACTTTCTCTTACCCCTGGCGGGAATCAATTTTCCCCCAGTGGGCTTCCTTCCAAATTTGCCTTGCCAACGCATATTATAATTCCTCAGATCGCAAATCCTCTTTGGTGCACGGTATTTAATGGTTGTGGTGGGTAAGGGTGGAGAGTTTTTGCACGATAGATATCTTAATACCGGCCAATTCATTGGCGGGAGCAGTCATCATATCAATCTCCGAAAGACAGATATGCCATCAATAAGCAGTTAAATGGTTGCTATGGCCGTATTTGACTACCTTCTCCTTGGTGTAGCACTGCTTCTGCTCCTTAGTGTAATCTCAAGCAAGGCGTCTACCCAGTTGGGGGTGCCCACTCTGGTGCTTTTTCTGGTGATAGGCATGCTTGCCGGATCGGATGGGCCGGGGGGCATTTATTTCGACAACCCATGGCTGGCACAATCGCTGGGAACTGTAGCTCTTATCTTTATCCTATTTTCTGGCGGCCTGGATACCAAGTGGAAGGAGGCAAAACCCATATTGTGGAAAGGCGTGATCCTCTCCACCCTGGGCGTCATCTTTACTGCCATCATCGTCGGATGTGCTGCCTATTATTCATTGAACTTTTCTGTTCTTGAGGCGCTACTGCTGGCCGCCATCATCTCCTCTACAGATGCGGCTGCAGTATTCTCGATTCTCAGATCGAGACATATCAGCTTGAAAGGCGATCTGAGGCCGCTATTGGAGCTGGAATCGGGCAGCAATGATCCCATGGCCATATTCCTCACGACCGGCCTGATCAGCATTATCCTGAGCCCGGCTACCTCCCCGATAACTCTGATACCCATGTTTGCCCAGCAGATGGCCCTGGGTGCTGTGTTTGGGATCATATCTGGCAAGGGCATGGCATACTTCATTAACCGAATCCGTCTGGATTATCAGGGACTCTATCCTATTTTAACCATGTCTCTGGTAATCGTAACCTACGGCATAACATCGATTCTCGGAGGAAGCGGTTTTCTCGCGGTGTATCTGGCCGGTCTGAGCCTTGCAAACTTCTCATTCATCCACAAACGCAGCCTGATCCATTACCACGACAGCCTGGCTTGGCTGATGCAAATCGCAATGTTCCTGACTCTGGGGCTGCTGGTATTTCCCTCGCAGTTGATCCCGGTAGCAAGCATCGGCCTTTTCATCTGCTTTGTCCTGATGTTCATGGCCAGACCGATTAGCGTTCTTCTATGCCTTTTGCCCTTCAGAGACATGTCCCTGGCGGAAAGGATTATGATCTCCTGGGTGGGCCTGCGGGGCTCAGTGCCTATCATCCTCGCGACATTTCCGCTCACATTCGGTCTCGACAAGGCCAATATGATATTCAATGTCGTATTCTTCGTCGTCCTGACCTCAGTCCTGGTACAGGGGTCTACGATAACCTTCGTGGCTCGACGTCTTGGTATGGAGATGCCGGTTGAATCCCCGACGAAATCTCTCCCAGAGAATATGCAGGAAAAAGATGTATGGGACTCTCTCGTGAAGCTTGAGGTGTCTGCGAAAAGCGCTGCTGTGGGAAGCCAGATCGCCGATCTCAACATTCCTGACGACACCTGGATCGCGGTCATCAGAAGAGACGGCCATCCAATGCGTCCCAGCGGAAGCACCATATTGCAGGCTGGAGACAGTCTAATTGTAGAGGCCAGCGGGCAATCTCTGGAAAGGCTCATGTCACTACTGGAAAGGAAAAAGGGCTCAAACGCATCTACTCACGATCAAGAGTTGTAGAAGCGTTCCCTGCGACCAGTCGTTCGCTGCTAAATCCTTCTTCCGTTGCTATTGCCGAGGATTGCCAACGGCTCTGCTTAACCTTCCAGTCATTTTCTTCTCCATGTAAGGCCCGCATAGCTCATATCCCAGCCGCCGATAGTAGCCTCTGGCACCAATTCCGCTGGTGATTTCCAGCGTTTTGTAGCCCGCCTCTTCTGCCAGGGCTTCAGCTGCCCTCACCAGTTCTGCTCCAAAGCCACGGTGCTGCCACCCCTCTGCCCGGCTGCCGATGGGAAGCATGGGACCGTAGACATGCAGCTCCCTAACCCGAGCCCGGTCGGATAGCCGCAGCCGCAGGAAGCCGATGATTGTCTCGTCCTCCCCCTCGATTGACAGAAAATGCTCTTCTCTGCCGCATGCCTCATAAACCTCATGTTTGAGCGCCACCTCTCCTGCAGAGAATCGGCGCAAACCCGCTTCCCTACAACGAATACAGTGGCAACGAGCGCCGCGGGCGGCCAGCAACTGCTGGGCAAGCTGACGCAAATTGGATTTTTTGACGCCCGCCACGATGAGCTGGGCAGGAATGTCTCGCTGCACACGCTGCAAGCGAACGTAGGCCGGCAGAATCTCTTTTATGCGAGAGACCAGCTCAGCCGCAGCAGCGTCGCCCAGTGGGGCGTACTCGCCCTTCAGGTATTGCCGGTATAGCTCGGTTCCTTCCACCACCAAAGTGGGATATATCTTGAGGTAGTCCGGACGAAAACGGCTATCAGAGAAAAGCTCCCGGAAGACCTCCAGATCAACCTCTGGAGAGGAGCCGGGCAGTCCCGGCATCATATGAAAGCCCACCTTCAGGCCCACCTCTCGCAAAGTGCGATTAGCAGAGACTGTGTCTTCCACCGTATGGCCACGCTTCATATTCTCCAGGAGATCATCCCGGGTGCTCTGCACCCCCAGCTCCACCTTGGTGGCTCCCAGAAGGAGCATGTTCATTGTCTCTTTGGGACCGCAATAGTCTGGCCTGGTCTCGAATGTGGTGCCGATGTTTCTAACCGATGCAGTCTCATTGGCTGCTGCCGCATCGGCAAATGACTGGTAGCGGTACGGGCGCTCGCCATCGGGCGCTCTTGCGGCAGGATAATCATTCATAGCCTGAAGACAGCGCTTGACAAACCAATGCTGATAACCTAAAGGACGGGCTGTGATTGTTCCGCCCATGATGATCAGCTCTGACTTGTCCAGTGGATGGCCAATTTCATCCAGTTGAGCCAGCCGGGCGGTTACCTGTCGATAAGGATCGTAGTCGTGCTGCGCGGCCCGAAGTGCCGCGGGCTCGCGACCGGTGTAGCTTTGCGCCGAAGAGCAAAGAATGCCGCCCGGACAGGGGACACAGGTGCCGTGCGGGCAGCGAGCGGGAGAGGTCATGGCGGCGATGACCGCCACGCCGGAGAGAGTTCTGGTGGGCTTACGCACCAGCATCTTGAGACGCTCGCGCTCCTCGGCTGTTGCCAGGCAGAGTATATCGGCGTTGCTAGGCAGGGACGCGAGGGCCAGGCGCGCTGATGCGTCCCTCTTGTGAGACTCCAGATCAGCCTGCGTCTTGATAACGCCCGCCAGTATGGCATCGACTATGCGTCGCAGCTCAACTGCCAGGGCCCCGTCACCCCGGCATGCAAAAAGCGCCTCTTTCATCAAACACAATCACAATTGGAGTCGATATTTCCTTCGGCCATAGCTTGTTGATACTGCTGCTCGACCTGCTGAGCAAGGTTGCAGCGCAGCAATCCTGAGACGAACATGCCGGCCATCAAGACCTGCTCTTTGGACATGTCAGCCAGCGCCTCCTTGAGCTTGGCCACTGCTTCCTGCTCGCTGCCGGCCTCGGGATCGAAGAGCAGCATTTTAAATTGATCGCCGATCTTCATCATCTCTTCAGATGGCATGTCAAAGAAGCCGCGAACGATCTCCAGGACCAGGGATTCTTCTTTTGGTTCGAACATGATATTGGTATTGATGATACTGGATGAAATAGGTTTGGCATTCTAAAGAAGCTCGCACAAAAAGAGAGGCCTTTTCCGGCCCAACTGCCGTATGGCAAGGCCCTTCTCACCCATAAACATATAGGTATCAGGCGTCTCAAGACATGAGCCGTTTCCCTTCTCGCGCGTGAAACTGCCCGCGTTCACGGCCAGCGGTCCCCCCCTTCTTTGAAATATGCCCGGACGGTGTGTATCACCATAAATGAAACAATCGACTTTGCCAAGGCTCCTCTCGCGAATGAAATTCAATATCGCCTCATATTGACCTTCTACGCTGGCTTTGCGCTGGTTGGAAAAAACACCCGCGTTGATCCTCTGCAGCAGGCCGGATGCTTTCCATATAGAATTCTCGAAAGAGACCATCTCTCCGATGCAGGCGGAGCGATATATCCCCTCGTAAGCGTAAGTCATCATCATCTCCTGGTCTGCGGGAAGAGACTCCTCTCCGGACAGTCTGCGCAGCTTCTCCACCAGCTGCAAAGTATAATTTTGAATGCCGTCCAGATGATGGCCGTGCGTGAAGAGGATGGACCTCTGGCAACAGCGCGCCCGGTAGGTAGGATAGAGCATCTCGATATCAATGCCGCAAAAAGTCCGACGCCAGCGAATTGTTGGAACATAAACCGGAAATAGGTCTCCACGTGCCGCCCTCTCCATGAATTCTGCCTCCTGTTTTTGTACCACCAGGTGATGATCGTGATTTCCCACGACATAACGCATCTTCAGATCTTCCAAGGAGAGCCTTTTTAGAAAAGGGATGGCGTCCTTCACAGCAATCTCCGGGCGCACCCTCCAGAAATCGAGGATATCGCCCAGGAGCACGACCTCGTCGCATCCGCCTTCAAATTCCCATATCTCTTGCAAGAGCTGGTCTACTTTTGCCGGGCTTTTCAGAGTCGATGAATCCAGGCCGAAATGAGTATCAGAGATAATCAGAGATGCCAATTGCCTATCCCCCTTCTCCTAACTGTTTATTACTGTTGTTATTTATAAATATTGTGAGCCGCAAAAGCCTGAAAACGTCAGACAAGGATCGAGCAAAAGGCAAAAATATGTTCCAAAAAAAGCAGGACATTAGAATGATAGACATCGCCATTCCCAAGGGCAGCCTGCAAAATCAGACACTGCAGCTCTTCGAGCAAGCCGGGCTGGAGGTTAAGAGAACAGAACGGGAGTACAACGCCCGCATCCAAGATCCTCGCATCGGCAAGGTGAAGATCCTCCGCCCCCAGGAGATACCAGGATATGTAGCCAAAGGCTACTTCGACCTGGGCATATCCGGAACGGACTGGATAATGGAGTCTGGAGCGATCGTCGCCCGTGTAGCTGAACTCAACTACGGTAAACAAGGGCCGGGCATCGTAAAGCTGGTGGTCGCCGTGCCCGAGGGTCTAAATATAAACTCCGCTCGCGAGATCAAACCGGGCAGCCGCGTATCCACCGAGTATCCAAACCTCACCCAGGCATTCTTTCTGAATATGGGAATACCGGTGGACATCCAGTTCTCCTTTGGAGCCACCGAAGCCAAGGTTCCGGAACTGACTGATGTGGTAGTCGATCTCACCGAGACCGGTTCCACCCTTAAGAAGAACGGCCTGAAGATAATTGATGTCATGCTGAAGTCAACCTCGGAGCTGATTGCCAATAAAAAGAGCTGGGCTGACCCGGAAAAGCATGAGGAGATCGTTGCCGTGCAAACCCTCCTCTCAGCAGTCATAATGGCCCGGGGAAAAGTCCTGCTCAAGATGAATGTGCCTGAGGAATCGATCGCCAATCTGATAACCATGCTGCCCAGCATGAAAAATCCCACCATCTCCAAGCTCTACAACTCAGGCTACTACGCCGTGGAGACGGTGGTGGACAGATCTACCGTCAACCTGCTCATACCCCAACTGAAAAAGTCAGGCGCAGAAGATATACTGGAGCTGGCCATCTCCAAGATTGTGCCCTGAACCACAGACCACTTGCTTTTTTTCCAAAGCAGGCTGCGACAGAGAGTAAGAAGCTTAAAAGAGCCAAGCGGGCGCGGGGGGATTCGAACCCCCGATCTACAGCTTAGGAGGCTGCCGCCTTGTCCAGACTAGGCCACGCGCCCTTTCCGGCTTTCTCGTATAACCAACACGTATATCAACCTTTCCGGATCGGCCCCTAGCGAATGAGCACCGCGCTCAGGACCACCACGAAGAGTCCCAGGAAAAACCAGCCCAAGATACCTTCCGCCATGGCCAGATGCTTGTAAACACCCACGGGATAGGTATTGACTGGCGCCTGGGAGGTGGTGAACATGGCAATACTGAAATAGAGGGCATCGGTGAAAGAGACGCGCTTGCTGGGCCGCAGCCGCGGGTCTCCGGGAAGCTCCATGCCTTCGAGCTCGAATTTGTTCATGCCCTTTCCTGCCCAAAATATCAATCCAAAGATGAGGATGGTAAAAAGACACCAAAAGGCGGTGTAGCTCACCCGAACACCATATCCGCAAGAGAGCCAGGAGATTATATCAGAGAGTTTGTCCCAGCCCCACGCTGCCTGGTCCTGACCGATTCTGCGGTATTGATAGTAACATTCATCAGCTTCATCAAACCACTCCAGGCTCTTGTAGTTCTTTACCAGTGCCAGGTAGGCGGCCCCATTGTACACCATACGGTTTTGTAGTATGCTCCAGTGGACCACGAACTTGGAAAAGTCTGTGCTGTTCAGGTTAATCTTTGAACTCTCACTGAAGGTG
This sequence comes from Methanothrix sp., assembly GCA_963682135.1. GTDB lineage: Archaea > Halobacteriota > Methanosarcinia > Methanotrichales > Methanotrichaceae > Methanothrix. The sequence goes on along the minus strand of OY821645.1, from coordinate 1,620,667 downwards.
GCATTGTCCAGTTGCATGCTGTACAGCCTGGCCCCCTCCAAGATCAAATCCCCATTGAACCGGGCATTGGCGAAATAGGCCAGGTCTGCAAATTTCACACCTCCAAAGAAGGCAGTCTTATTAAAGTCAGCATTACCATAGTCCGCCAATCCCCCAAAGCTGGACAGGCCAAAAGTGCTTCCCTTCCCGAAACGAGCAGTGCGAAAGAGCACATCGCTCTCGAAACGAGTGGCAGCAAATGTGGCATTGCCCCTAAACTGGACTGATCTAAATGTGACCTGCCCGACGAACTGAGTCTCAAAGAAGCTTACATCATCGAAGTTTGCATTCAAGAAAGATCCGGAACGCATGAACTTCGCATAATTAAAGTCGACATCACTGGCAAAATCGCAGTCCAGGAATACGGCATCCCCATCGAACTGGGTGCTACTAAAGCTGCTGTCATTCTGGAAAGACGTGCTGATGAAGGAAGCCGCTCCTTGAAAATAAGTCTCTGCAAAGTCGGCCTGCTTGCCGAATTTTGCGCCGGCAAATTTGGCATCTCCCAGAAACCTTGATTTGATGAAGCTGACATCGTCTTGGAAGATGCATCCCCGCAGATCCAGGAATTCAGCGAAGGTCACGCCTTCGATTTTGACCGGTCCCTGGAAACGAGAGTTGGTGATTCGTATCGATTGCTTGATCGGCTCCTCTCCAGGCCCCAGGTCCAGCTCACCGGTGATGGTAACGTTGCTATAGTCCAAAGGCTCGCCGGATCTTATTTGAGCCATAATATCCTGGGCCGCAATGGCCGGTGAGGCAGACGATGCGCCATCAAGTCCGCTCTCTTCCGACGAGGCCTCGCCAAGCAATAGGAGCAGCAAGAAGGCCAAATGCAGCATGTGCCATCTGGAAATGGTAATCAATGGTCCAATGCAAAGATGGCCCAGGATTTATAGCGTTGGGTAAGGGAGGAAGTCACCACTTTTGTATTTGCCCTGCCAAATTATGTATTACCGGATCATGACTCGGCCCAGGGTCACCAGGAAGAGCGCCAGCAGCAGCCAGCCCAAAATTCCTTCCAGGATGACGTAATATCTGTTTTTGCCCACGGGCAGAAAGTCGATAGGCCCCTGAGAGAGAAAAACCATGGTGCTGAAGAAGAGGGCGTTACGCAATGTGACATGTTCGGGCAGGCGGTCTACTTCTGCGGGCTCATAGAGCGGCTTGGCAGAGCGACGGATACCATCCCCTCTCCAAAATAAGAGCCCAAAAGCCAGTATGGTCATGAGCGACCAGAGCACAGCATAGCTAGGGCGCACCCCGTAGCCGCAGGATAGCCAGGCCAGGATGTCGATGATCTTGGACCAGCCCCATTGCTTTGCGGCCTGACTCTGGCTTCGGTATTGATAGTAGCAGTCGTCTTCGTCTGCTGACCAACCCAGGCCGTGGTAATTATTGACAAGCGCCAGATAGGCCCCCGGGTCCCAAACCACATGTTTTTCTATCTCATTCCAGTGGGCTTTGAAGCGAGCAAAGTCGGTGTCGTTCAGGATAATGCGAGAATTCCTGGAGAATTCTGCCTTATCCAAAAGGATGGTGGAGATAGAGCCTCCTTTGAAATTGAGATCATCATCGAACCTGGCGTTCTGCAAACTGGCGATGTCTTCGAATTTGGTCAGGCCGAAGAGGGCAAGCCCCCGAAACTCAGCTCCCGAGAAGTAGGCTGCCTGGGAAAAGCGGGCCAGATTAAAATTCGCCTCATCGGCAAAGACTGCTTCGCCAAAGGAGGAGAGGCCGGAGAAGCTGGCCAGGCCGAAGTGGACTGGGCCGTAAAATACTGCATTGGAAAAGCCGGCGCTATTGAAGCGGGACTGGAAGAAGTTGGCCCGCCCGGCGACCGTCGCGGCGGAAAAGTCCAGGGCACCCGAAAAATCGACGTCCGAGAAGAGAGCATCACCCAGAAACTGCGCCGCCGGGAAATAAGAGTACGAGGCGAAATCGGAGTAATTGAAGTAGGCATTTTTCGAGAATAGGGCCTGGCTAAAGAAGGCGTCCTTGGCGAAGAGTGCATCCTCAAAGCTCACATTGTCCCGAAAGATCGCCTCGTCAAAGAGAGCAGGCTCCTCGAAGGAGGCAGAGGAAAAGCTGGCGTTGGCAAAGCTGGTGTTCGCGAAGTCGGCCTGGCCCAGAAAGCTGGCTTTCTCAAAGCTGGCGTTGGCGAAGGTGCTGCCCCAGAAGACTGCCTCCTTCGCAAAGGTGACGCCGGAAAAGGAGGCGTTGACGAGGGATGAGTTGGTAAGCGCGAAGGAGTTGGAAACCCGCGCACCAGGAAGCAAGCGAAGATCCAGGTCGCCGGAGATGGAAACGCCATCGTAATAAATGGGCTCATTGCCAGCTAATTCTGCTATTATCTCCGAAGCTGGGATAACCTGCTGGGCGCTGGATACGCAGACAGCCACTATCGCCACAACGGCCGTCAATGCAAGAGATCGCCAGAGCATCTTAGTAGCGCCTTTGCGACTGTTGGATCTTATTCTTTGCTATATAGGAAAGGCACAACACCCGGATACACTAGCTATATATCTGCGAATATTCTTTTTTCACCTGGAATGCAATCTGAGAATCAAGTTACACAGACCCTCGCCCGCCAGGGCTACCACCTGGTCGGCGGCGGAGCCGTCAAGCCCTGCCTCTGGCTGAGCCGAGCCATGCGAGGCGGGGACCAGTGCTACAAGCACCACTTCTATGGCATCTCCAGTCATCGCTGCGTACAGATGACGCCCACCCTGGAGTGCAACCACCAATGCCTGCATTGCTGGAGGCCGATAGACGATCCGCTGCCCGGGACTGAACCTTTGGAGCCGGCAGAACTGCTGGAAGGCATCCTACTCGGCCAGATGAAGTTTCTCTCCGGCTACGGCGGAGCCAAGACCACGGACCCGGCAAGGCTCGCTGAGGCGCGCGAGCCCAGGCATGTGGCCCTCTCCCTCATGGGCGAGCCGACCCTTTATCCTTATCTGAAAGAGCTTCTCGGTCTGATACGCAAGAGAGGCATGACCTCATTTGTGGTGAGCAATGCCACAAATCCAGAGGTACTGGCGCAGCTGCAGCCGACGCAGCTCTACTTGAGCCTCAATGCTCCCGACGAAGAAATGTACCGGCGGGTCTGCCGGCCAGCGGCCGCGTTCTGGCAAAGAATCCAGGAGAGCCTGGAGATCATCAGCCAACACCGTAGCCGTAGTGTGATCCGCATGACTCTTGCTCGCGGCCTGAATATGGAACGTCCGGAGGACTACGCCCGCCTAATCGCGAAGGCCGAGCCGGACTTCGTAGAGGTGAAAGCCTACATGCACCTGGGCCGCTCCCGAGACCGCCTGGAAAGAGAGGCCATGCCGCAGCACTACGAGATCCTGGAATTCGCTCGTGCCTTGGGTGAGGCCCTGGGCTATGATCTGGAGGCAGACGTGCCCCTGAGCCGGGTTGCCCTTCTCACCAGTGGGCGCGTAAAAAGAAGCCTGGAGGATAAAACCTAAGCGGATTCATCTCACTCAAAATAAAGATAAGAATGAACGAGGATCATACTCCATCAAAGACGTGCCCCTGATTGAAAATCAGTACCACTGCAGGTGTTAAATATTCATAATTTCATAAGATGTATGGAATTTGAACGAAGATGGTTGCATGCACCGGATTGAGATACAGGGTTGATCGCAAGGGGTGTCGATAAGAATGAGAGACTCCGATCAGTGGGAAAACTATTTTTGTGGGTAGTTGCAACGACATCATGGCTTTAATGATGTTAACGGGGAAGAGTGGGCAAATGGCCCCAGGTGAATCTATGGACTTAGAAATAAGGATACTGCTGGTTGAGGACAATCTTGAGGATGCAGCCGTAACAAAGCGCGTATTATTGCACAATAAGCTGAATAGTGGTCTAATTATTGCCTCCAGCGGTAAAGAAGCCCTTGCAGCTCTGCAAAATAGGAGCAAAGCAGATTTGCCCCAACTGATCTTGCTGGACATCAATCTACCCGATATCAGCGGCATAGATCTTCTTACCCGCATAAAGAAAGATGATAATCTTCGGGAGATACCCGTGGTCATTCTTACCGGATCAAATGAGGATCAAGATATCCAGAAGAGCTACGATCTGGGGGCGGGCAGCTACCTGGTCAAGCCCATCTCCAATAACGCTTTGATGCTGGTCATCGAGAAGCTATTTTATCCCTGAGGCGAGATGCCTCGCTACTTCCAGATTCCCTCTATCATCCCGGCGAGCATCCAACGGCGTCTCCAGGATCATGGCCAGATCGGCAAGAATGGGATGGCAAAGAATGGCGCGAAAGCCTTCTTCACCTATCAGCCCGAGGCCGATATGCTCATGCCGATCCAGATGAGAGCCCATGGCGCCTCGGCAATCGTTGAGATGAATGAGCTTAAGTCTCTCCAGCCCAATGCAATCATCGAACTGATCCAGCGTTGCCTGCAGAGCTGAAGAGGTACGTAAATCATATCCAGCTGCATGAAGATGGCAAGTGTCCAGGCATACACCCAAACGATGATGATTGGATGGCTGGGATTCTAAGACGGCAGCAACATCCGAAAAAGTGCTACCCATGCTGTTATTTGTACCCGCGCTGTTCTCCAAGAGCAGGATGGTATCGCTTTCGCACTTCGAAAAGACGGTCTGCAATGCGCCTGCAATCCTGGCAAGCCCGCTCTTCCGACCACTGCCCATGTGACTTCCCATATGAGTTACAAGATACGGTATACCTAAAACCTGACATCGTTCCAGTTCCTTCGCGAGGGACTGCACCGATTTAGTGTAAACCTCATCGTTTGCAGAGGCAAGGTTAGGAAGATAGGGCATGTGGTCAACCGCCGGAAAGATGCCATACTGCCTTTGCAGGGCAATAAATCGCTTTGCTGATTCGTAGGGAATGGGATTTGTTCTCCATTTACGCGGATTGGAAGAGAAGATCTGAAATGCGTCACAGCCTTTTTCGCGAGCACGAGATACTGCTAGATCTACGCCTCCTGCAACGGAAACGTGCACTCCTAAACGCACCATATTCCTGCGCTCAAGAGTGCTTGCCAGATCAAACTTGTCCTAAGGCCGGAGGACCACGGATAAATTGATAAAGCCGATATCGTTGTTAGAAAGACGGGGCACGTAGCCAGAATAGCGACGCCGATGATGATACAGCATGCTCTGATGCTATGATGAGCCCTATGAGTTCTGAGGCGCGCAAAAATATCTAAAGAAAAAGACGCTCCTGTGTTTCGTGTTCGTTCTGAGCGTCAGGCGGTCATGCGAGCTTTTGCCCATCGGCTAATATTGTCGATCAGGTTTAATTCCACTATCTTTCGAGGGTCATAAAGCATATCTGCCACTTCATGCAGTGCAATGCTCTTCTTTTTGCCCATCTTATCGACAACATTGAGGGCCTCATCGGGCATGGTTTTGCTCATCTTTCGCATCAGTTCTGCCAGAACAGAGCATGCGTTTTTTAGGTATCTTATGGAGAAGTCGGATGTCGACTTCCTGTCGGTGAGGTTCTTATTAACCTCTTTAATTGACCAGCACATGGTGAGGATATCCCTATACATCTCGGCACCCTTCAAGGGACCGCGCAGAGGATATTTAAACGCTGTGGCGAGCAAAATGGAAGTGTAGAGTCCCGAATCTTTGGCATTTATATACCCCGCGATTCTTTTTAAATCTACCTAGCTGCATTAAAATCTCTCTCCATTCGAGACAGGAATAAATTCAACTTACAGCCGTTTGGCAATCTAGACCAAAAAGCATCTTCTGGCGTCTGAAGATAGTGTTTTTCCTCAAGACTTTCATGATACCTTATTGAGTTGTACCAATTCAAAAATTTGTCAAAATCATCAAACAATTTCCTGCTTTTCTCGTAAGTATGAAACCATTTTTCGATTTTGCCATTGGTCTGAGGATGCTTGACTCGCGCTAGGATATGTTTTATCTTGTTATCCGCCAGGAATAGTCCGAAAGCACATTCTGACTCCCCGTTTTTGTCAGACTTGTTGGCAAAGAATTGCGATCCATGATCTGTGATCACCTCTTTGATTTTCCGAATCTCTCCAAAATCATCAATCGCTCTTCTTACAAGCGCTATGCTGTTATCGGTAGTTGCAGCAGAAAATTCTCCGCCTGCAAGAATGAATCGAGAGCTGTCATCAAGAACCACGCAGACCTCTTTGCCATTGAATCGACTGGTGTGCCAATCAAGATGAACTGCGGTGAGACTGTGCTTTCGTTCGTATCTTATCCAAGGCTTCCTACGTTTCTTTTTTTGTTTATCCTCATTGGCCAAACCTTTTTCAAGAAGGACTTGATGGATCGCGTTATGCGGAATATGTCTGCCATATCTTTGTTCAATTATTTTCTCGATAAGCCTTGCGCCGGAATTTTGCTCTTTGTGGATTTCAAGAATTAGATTAACGTCTGACTCGCCAAGACTCTTCTTTGGGCGCCCGAACTTTTTTGGTGCCAATGGCTCCTTATTCTTCATCCAGTGTCCCCAGACACGATTTACTGTGCGGATACTAACCTTTATATCTTCAGCAATGATTTTAGAGCTGATGTTATTGGTTTTTTTTCGGATTATGTAGTTAACCTTGGCAGCGGTCAGCTTTAAAACTTTGTTCTTTCTGCCCTTGCCCATGCCGCCTTGAAGTGCTTGAGTATATAAATGCCAAGCTTTTAGGACTCTACAGCGAGCAAAATGGAAGATATAAAAATAAATAGGTGGGGCTGGTGAGATTCGAACTCACGATCGACGGGTATCTCCGATACTGAAGTGCATACAGCCGGAAATCGGTGGCTGATAACAGCTCATTTCAGTGCTCCAACGGATCATCAACGACCTCCCCGTCGAGAGATCTCAGTAGACCCGTTGCTCATCATCAAATTATACCGCTGGAGCCCATCGCCCTACCTGACTAGGCCACAGCCCCGGTTGTTTTAAAGCGGGCCGAGAGGGATTTGAACCCCCGACCTAAAGGTTAAGAGCCTTTCGCTCTGCCTGACTAAGCTACCGGCCCGGACTCTCCCAATGTTGATGCCATATAAATACGTTTCGATTGGCCGCTTGCCAGAGAGCCCCGGCGCATGCATTTAACAATAAATTCAAAGGAGACGAGGATCAACCCAACAAGAAAAACGTCCCGGAAAAATAGATGATAGGGGCAGCAGGTGCCCCTCAAAATGCATTGATATACCGCTCAATTTCCCAGGGATGGACATAGGTGTTGTAAGCCTCCCACTCCAGTAGGCCCAGGCGCATGATGTTCTCGAAAACATGCTCTCCCAAAGCCCCACGTATGACACTATCCGCTTCAAGATAGTCCAGGGCCTCTTTGAGATTGGCAGGTAGGGTCTTGATGCCCATTGATTTGCGCTCGGCAGGGCTGAGATGATAGACATTCAGATCAACCGGATCTCCTGGATCAATACCTCTCTTGATCCCATCCATACCAGCCGCCAGGATTACTGCAAAGGTCAGATAAGGATTGCAGGTAGGATCAGGCGAGCGGAACTCCAGGCGCGTGGATAGACCCCGACCGGCTGGAATGCGAATGAGGGAAGAGCGGTTAGGCCCAGACCAGGTGATATAGACTGGTGCCTCAAAACCCGAGACTAATCGCTTATATGAGTTAATAAGGGGATTAGCAATAGCGGTTATGGCACAGGCGTGCTCGATCAAGCCCCCAACGAAGAACCGGGCCAGATCGCTTATGCCCGTCTTTGTCTCGGGATCGAAGAACGCATTCTCTCCACCCCTAAATAGCGAGATGTTGGCATGCATTCCCGTGCCGGCTGCACCATAAATTGGCTTGGGCATGAAAGTGGCACGCAGCCCCTCCCTCATGGCGATAGTCTTTGTGACATACTTGAAGGTCACTACCTTGTCGGCATTCTTCAGAGCATCGTCATAGACAAAGTCGATCTCGTGCTGACCCTTGGCAACCTCGTGATGGGAAGCCTCAATGGTAAAGCCCATCTGCGTCAGAGCCCGGATGATCTCGCGACGCACATCCTCGGCCAGGTCTACGGGACCAAGATCGAAGTAGCCTCCAAAGTCGTGCGGGATGGTAGCTGAGCCGCCATTTTGCTTTTCAAATAGGAAGAACTCCAGCTCCGGACCGACATTCATGCTAAAGCCCATCTCCTGGGCTTTTTCGAGTTGCTGGCGAAGGACACGACGGGGATCTCCCTCAAAGGGTTGTCCGCTCGGTAAAAACACATCGCATATCAACCGGGCCTCATTGGACCCGTCCTTGGTGCGCCAGGGAAGGATGCTGAAAGTAGAGAGGTCTGGTTGCAGGACCATATCCGACTCCTGGATCCTGGCAAAACCCTCAATAGAAGAGCCGTCAAATGATATGCCGCTCTTCAAGGCTTTTCCTATCTGGGTGGCGGGAATGGCCACATTTTTCACTATTCCTGATATATCCGTGAACTGTAGCCGGAGAAACTCCACGTTTTTCTCCTGAACGATCTTAAGCACCTGCTCCTGTGAGTACACTGTATTATCATCTCCTGCACATTTTTTTGCAGATCATTATATTTACGGATCTGGCTCAACCTTGCGTTTTATATAGCTATCCGATGGGTGGAAAGCTATTCTGGCCATATCAACTTCCTGTACAGCAATTCTTGCGGCAGCAATTATGCTTATCTAGGGTTATACTATTCATAAGGGATTTGATGTCCGGCAAAAGAGTTTTCGTAGTGGACGCGGGCGGCAGGGGAAATGCCATAGCCCATGCCTTTGCCCGAAGCGGCGACGTGGAGGCGGTATTCGTCTCTCCCGGCAATGCTGGTAGCGAGATGATCGAGAAGTGCCGCCTGGCAACAGTGCAAGGCAAGCCTCCCAAGACCATTCTCGAAATGCTGGCTTTTGCAAAGCAAGAAAATATTGATATGACTTTTGTGGGTCCGGAGGGGTACCTATCCGACGGTATTGTCAATATATTCCAGGAAGAAGGCCAGAGAATCCTGGGGCCCAAGAAGGAAGCTGCCATCCTGGAGAACAGCAAGTGCAGGACCAAGGATCTCCTTAAGAGCCTGAATGTTCCCGTGCCGCCCTGCAAAAATTTCGATGACCCGCTAGCTGCCGGAGAGTACGTCCATCAGTTCTGCTCGGAAAATCCCGCCCAGGGCCTGGTGATCAAGGCGGACGGTCTGGCCGCAGGAAAGGGCTCTGTAGTTTGCTGCACAGAAGAGGAGGCCCTGTCAACAATCGAGCGCATCATGATCAGCCCCAAGCTCTTTGGCCGGGCTGGGGAGAGAATCGAGATTGAGAAGCGGCTGGAAGGACGTGAGTTGATGTTCTTTGCCCTTAGCGACGGCAGGACGGCTGTGCCGCTCCAGTCGGCTCTGGACTACAAGCAGGCTTTTTCCACAGACGAAGCAGTAGCTGTCCGGCTCTTCAATAAGCTCTCCAACAACCCCAACTTAGATAATAATCCCAATACGGGCGGCATGGGTGGTTTCTCGCCTCACCCCTGGCTGGACGAGGAGCTGACCCAGAAGATAATGAACAAAATTGCCCTGCCCACGGTGCGCGGCTTTCATGAGGCCACAGGGCACGAATACGTTGGCGTGATCTACTTCGGACTGATGATTTCAGAGGAGCGCGAGCCCTGCGTACTGGAGATCAATGTGCGTCTGGGCGATCCAGAGACCCAGGTCATTCTACCCCGTCTGGAGACGGATTTCTACCAGTTATCCGAGGCGGTTTTAGACAGAAAGCTGGACTGTGTGCCGCTGCAATGGTCGCGCGACTTCTGCCTGGGAATTTGCGCCATTTCCGGACGGGCTATCAAGCCGTTGGCCTCGGGCGGGGGTGAGCGACCGGGCTATCCGGGAGAGCACTACACCAACATGCCCATCACCGGCCTGGAGAAGGTGGACCCAGAGGTTCTGGTCTATCACAACGGCACTGCCTTTGGCCAGGATGCTGCGGGCAAGAGAAGGCTGTTTACCACAGGCGGCAGGGTTTTGACCCTCGTCGCGCGCGGCCGCAGTCTGGCTGAGGCCAGGGTCATGGCCTATGACAACATCAAGCGGATTCGTTTCAATGGAATACGTTACCGAAAAGACATAGGACTGGGCTATTTATGATAATATTCGGCCTGGAAGGGACAGCCTGGAACCTCAGCGCCGCCCTGGTGGACGAGCAGGGCGTGATCTACGAGAAGAGCGCCACTTACACCCCGGCCAAAGGCGGCATCCACCCACGCGAGGCGGCTCAGCATCATGCCCAGTACATGGCCACGGTGGTGGGCGAGGTGCTGGCTCACTCTCGCCAGCAGGGCTTGTTGATAGATGCCATCGCCTTCTCCCAGGGTCCGGGACTGGGGCCGTGCCTGCGCACCGTGGCTACTGCGGCGCGCACCCTCTCCCTTCGATTCGGCGTACCACTTCTGGGCGTCAACCACTGCGTGGCCCATATCGAAGTGGGCAAATGGCAATCCGGCGCCCGCGATCCGGCGGTAATCTATGTAAGCGGAGCCAACTCCCAGGTGCTGGCCTTGCGCCAGGGTCGCTACCGCATCTTCGGCGAGACCCTGGACATCAGCGTGGGAAATGCCATCGACAAGTTCGCCCGCTCTGTAGGACTCTCTCATCCGGGCGGGCCCAAGGTGGAGGAGCTGGCCCGCGAGGCCAAGCAGTACATCCCTCTGCCCTACACTGTGAAGGGCATGGACCTCTCTTTCTCAGGCCTGTCCACGGCTGCCACCCAGGCTGCCAAGAAATACGATCTGAATGATGTCTGCTACAGCCTGCAAGAGACGGCCTTCGCCATGCTGGTGGAGGTCACGGAGCGGGCTATGGCCCATGCCGAGAAGAAGGAAGCCATGCTGGTGGGAGGCGTCGGTGCCAACAAGCGCCTGGGCGAGATGCTCAACATCATGTGTGAGGAGAGGGGTGCCAGGTTCTTTTTGCCGCCGCGAAAGTTCATGGGTGACAACGGCAGCATGATCGCTTACACTGGGCTGATTATGCTGAAGAGCGGGGCGAGGACGCCGCTGCCGGAGTCAAAGGTGCGGCCAGGGTACAGAACGGACGATGTGGCGGTGACATGGGCGTGAGCATAGTATAGTGTCACAACCCTAGCTCTCCCGTGCGGATGGTATGTGCTTCTTCAATTGGCGCCACAAAGATCCTGCCGTCACCTATGCTCCCTGTGCGGGCATTGTCCTCAATGGTCTTCACGACCGCAGCAACATTGCCCGACTCTGCCACCAGCATGAGGACCGTCTTTGGCATGTCGTAATTCTCTCCACCTACGACAATGCCCTTCTGCTTGCTTTGCAGCTCACGAAGCCGCGTAGCTGAAAGAAACCGCAGGATCGGTCAGCCCAAATCCCTGCACATCCAGCACGATTGAGCCGTTGTGGGCACTGGAGAGAAGCTCCAGTCCCTTTGTGCAGTTGATCTCCTGGAAGGCAAAGCCACCCGAGACGAAGAAGACGGCATGATACTCATCATAGTAGCCGCTAGCGGGAAACGACAGCTTCCATCCATCGCCCTCTTTCTCGACAAGAGAATCGCAGACTGCGTAAAGCTGGCCATTATCCTCGTAAATTTTACCTGGAGTGTTCAGGAAGGTCAGGCCGGATATATCGTCCACGTTGCCCACGACCAGCGCTTTTCCAGGAGTGCCATCCACATAGACATTTAAAAAGAGCTGCCCACCCTGGCTCAGGGCCGCTGGCGAAAGGAGGAGAAGCAGTACCATCACCAGGCTCGCTGCCTTCAGGAAGGACATCAAAGCACCACCGCACCGGTCGAGATGACAGAAAGAGGATGCTGCTATCAACTCACCCCCTCATCATCTTTTCCTGGCCATGCCGGGATGGCTCCATGTCGATTAAGAGAGAGTACCTGGCCGCAGGCAAACCCTGCTCGATACGAAGCTCGCCCTTTCCGATCATGCCCCCGTCGGAGGGAGCGATGATCATAGAGATGCTGCCCAGGATCGCCGTATCATTAGCAGTAGATAGTAGACCTGAATCGGCCAGATCTGCCTTCAGGATCGTCGAATTATTGTCTGAAGTAGATACGACCATATTGATAAGCGGATAGATGCTGCGATCAAGGATCAGGCTACCTCGATTGGTCTTCTCTCCTTCTTTTGCCCGGATATCATCCCTGATCTCCTCCAGGCTCTTGTTGGAGGCCAGGAGATCTCTGATCTGATCGGGCTCCAATGGCATGATAGACTCAACCTTCAGCCGGAGGATATGAGATTCATTGCCCACAAGAGCAAAACCATGACCACTGAGCAGAACCTCCACAGGAACGCCCATGGGAAAGCCCGCATTTTGGGACGCCATCATCTTTGCGTCCTGGTATGCCATACTATTAAGGGTCGCATCCATCTTATGGATATTATTGGGTTCGGAGACCTCTAATGGATCGCCCATGGGAAAGCCTGCACTTTGGGTTGGCATCATTCTTGCATCCTGAGGCCCCATCCCTTCAGGGGGTTCATTCGCTTTCTGGTTCCCATCGGGCTCGGCCAACGACACACCGAACAGACCAACAAGAAGCAAACTCGCCAGCCCCATGCATAAGATTTTTCTGCAAATATTCATCATCAAGATTCGCCTGCCAAACGGCCTTAACAGCTTTCCCGGTATTCGCCATTCATTGGTTATAAATTATTTCCAGACCGGATCTTCCCAGAGAAGGGAACGCGCCCCGTCAATTACGCAAATGGAGAAGGGCACGATCCCCCCGCGCCATCAAAGCCTGATCGGATCAAGACTTAATATGGCGTCCGAAGCCTAACCCTTCCAAGATCCAGGCCATTTGCCGCATATTCTTATTCTCTTTTAATCAAACCTCTAATTCATCAATAATCAACATACACAGGAACGATAGAAAAAGTAAGTACCGAACGAACGATCTGAAATTAAGATTACTTGTCAGAGTTTCTCCGGAAAGAACGTTCATGAATGTTCCTTTTTCGATAAGAACCAATCAGAAAGTTCGATTATATTGGTTCGGCCCCATTCCTTTTTGCTTACAAGCTTTCTGCGCTCTAGTGATATCAAAATTCCGGTTAAGGACGATTTAGGCGTTCCCGTCTCATACCGGATATCTGCCTGAGTCATTCTGCCCCCATGTTCAATCAATGTGCTCATCACAGCTCGCTCTCGTGCGGTGAGCGTCTGCATGACCGCTTCCATCTCGGAGCTGACCACAACCGCCTTTTTAGTGGACCCATTTGAGGGCAGCAGACTTGCATCCGCCATCTTCCCGTCTTTTTCAGATGCTGATGGAAGGGAGACGCCCGTCGGGGGGACGTCTGCCTGAAAATCTACCTGGATATGGGTCGCATCAGAGGGAGAAGAAGGCGAGGGCTCGATACTGCCGGGCCCATTCGCGACGGTCTCATCCGGTGCCTGGGAAGGAAGAACGCCGTCATCGTCAAGATAGGAAGACGCATCAGTATCCAACGCGACGGGAGACGAAGCATTTGCGGCGACGGACGGCAAATCAGCCTGGCCCCCGCTGTCATGCTTCTCAGGCAGCGGATAAGCCCCTGTCTCTTTTGCCAAAGGTGCTGCAATCGTTTCTTCCACCCGATTCTCAATAGGGCGAGCAATTGGGCTTGCCATTAAGCCGCGCCTCTTTCTCTGCAAGAAGACGGCAAGGCCAAAACCCGCCATCAGCAGAGCTGCTGCAATGAGAAGCATGATCAATGCCGCACCCTCGCTCGGATAAGCTGGAGGAATCGGCGGCAGGCTGCTGCCGTTGGCCGCAAGGAGTTGACGATAGTGAATGGTGATAAGGGGATTGGAAACCTCATATCCCTGTATATCCGCCACCAGGGACTCGTTGGACGCGGATAGCAGATATCCCAGACCCTGCGAGGCGTTGATCTCTCCGAGACTTGTCTCGCTGGGCAGATAGAAGGTGACGCGATAATCATCGAAGCTGCCGTTGGCATCAAAGCTCAGAGTCCAGAGATCGCCTGCCTTCGCTGTCAATCTGTCTGTGAGGGCATAGAGCTGATGAGAATCATTTTCGAAACGAAATTGCGAATCGGCGAGAAAAGCAAGACCACTAACATCTTCGGCATAGCCCGTGATCAGAGCTTTGCCTGCGTTATCGAGATAGACATTGAGAACCAGACTCTGCCCAATGGGGGAGTCAGATTGCTCCGCATGAGCCAACATAACGAGAAAGGCAGCTACAAGAACCATTGAAACTGCTGTTTTCCTCTGCGCCATTGCGCCCCACTTGTCGCTGCCCTTCATATCAAGACCATTTCTTAGCCTGAATCTATTTAACTTGTAGGATCGCGATAGACCTAGCGAAAGTCCCCCGCTCCACTAAATCCGCCTTGCGGACCTGATCTCGTCAACTGCGAGCTATGCCTTCCAGTTACCAGGCCCGGCTGGCCACCGGCATCCTCCAGCCGCTGCCAAAGGCCCGGTCTGTCACCTTCAGCCCCGGCGCAGCCTGCTTTCTCTTGAATTCGGCATTCTTAACCAGACGAAGTACTTTTTCCACCACTGCTTCTTCATAACCCAACGCGAGAAGCTCTTCTTTTGACTGATGCAGCTCGATATATCTCACCAGGATATTATCCAGCACCCCGTAGGGGGGCAGGCTGTCCTGGTCGGTCTGGTCAAAGCGAAGTTCTGCAGTGGGCGCTTTGTGCAGGACTGCCGTAGGAATGACCTCACAGCCCTGGGCATTCAGCCATTTTGCTATCCGGTAAACGGTGGTCTTGGGAACATCGGAGATGACGGCCAGCCCCCCGGACATATCTCCGTAGATCGTACAGTAGCCAACGGCCAGCTCCGACTTGTTTCCCGTGGTGAGAAGCAACAGGCCAAACTTGTTGGAGAGAGCCATGAGAAGGTTGCCCCGAATGCGCGCCTGGATGTTCTCCTCTGTCACATTCTTCGGCTGACCCTGGAAGGGTTTGGCAAGCTCCTGGTCATAGGACTTCATGATATCGGTGATGCCCATAGTAATCGTCCTTATCCCCAGGTTTTGCGCCAATTCGTTTGCATCCTGCACGCTCGGCGGGCTGGTGTAGGGAGATGGCATGAGCACCCCCAGGACATTTTGCGGACCCAGGGCCTGAGCGGCTATGGCGGCTACAATGCTAGAGTCTATGCCGCCGGAAAGGCCCAGCAGAACTCCGGAAAAACCGCACTTGTGGACGTAGTCGCGCGTGCCGAGGACCAGAGCCCGCCAGATCTCTGACTCGGGTGTAAAATCGTCCTTGGCGATCGCCGCCTGCCCGCAGGCAGGGCTGGCAGGATCTGTTATTATCAAATCCTCCCCAAAGCCTTGAGCACGGGCCACCAGGCGACCGTTGCCATCGAAGACACAGCTGCGGCCATCGAAAACCAGATCGTCGTTGCCTCCCACCTGATTGACATAGATGAAAGGAATCCTGTGCTTCTTGGCGAGGTCGGCGAGCATGGCCTCGCGGTGTTTTTGCTTGCCTGCGGTGAAAGGAGACGCTGAAAGGTTGATGATAGCCTGGGCTCCCGCGGCCACAAGCTCCTGCACGGGATCGGTGCGATAGCGACGGCGCTTCCAGAAGTCGCGATCATTCCAGATATCTTCGCAGATGGAGATGCCCAGGATTGCATCCTGAAGCTTCAGGATCTGCGGCTCTGCCGCCGGCTCAAAGTAGCGGTCTTCGTCAAATACATCGTAAGTGGGAAGCAGTGTCTTTTTAAAGGTCCTCTCCACCCTGCCCCGGCGGAGCAGCGCGGCTGAGTTGAAGAGAGGACGGCCCACCTCATCCGGATTGGGCTCAGCCAGGCCCACCAGTATCGGCGGCAGATCGGAAAGCTCTCGGGCCAGCTCAAGCAGAGAGGCCCAGCTGCGCTCTACAAAATCAGCATTGAGGAGCAGGTCGCGAGGCGGATAGCCGAGCAGTGCCAGTTCGGAGGTGACAGCTAAGTCGACATCTGCCGCGCGGCGGGCGGCACGGGCGATCAGAAGGCTGTTGCCCTGGAGATCTCCAACGGTGGGATTAAGCTGCAAGAGTGCTATTTTCATAGAAGTATAGCAATGGATGGCCGGGCGGCATTAATCTCTTTCGTTTCCTTTTGCAGGCGAAATGGATGACGAAGACGAAGAGCAAAAAAGAATAACAGGTGCTGCGGGGCTAATTTCTTCGGTAGAGCAGCCCGAATGATGCGGCAATGATGCCAAACATGGCAAGCGCTGCTTCAAATCCCGGCTGTGTTTGGGGGGCGCTGGCTGCAGATTCGTTCTGAGCGTTTGCCTCTGAGGCCGCCAGTCCCTGTCCGGATCCTTGTGCAGCTTCTTTCAGCTCAGGGTTGGCGAGGCCGGTTCCGGGCTCATGGATGCCTTGCGAAGCCGTTGTGTTGTTCTGTTGGTTGGCCTGCATCATGCCCTGGCCGGTCCCCTGTGCGGATTCTTTCGTTTCCGGGCTGACAATTCCAGTTCCCGGCTCATGGACACCCTGTGGACCGGCGGCAAATGACAAGCCACTGATCGCGAATAGGACCAAAAGCATTAGCATTAGTTTTCTCATCGTTATCATCCCTCCGTGATTCTACACCACGTTGTTGTTCCGCGAATATATAATATTGATGGCGATGATTTAGAGAAATACTCAAAAAGACCGAGGAAGCAATAATAACCAATTTAGGACTATTATTCAGTTAATTGTCGAATATAGAACTTTTAAAACCAGATAACTTCGATTTAGAACCATTTCTGAACTTCGACAATTACCGGAAAGATTAAGTATCGTTCAGGCTGAGTGATCTTTGTGAGAACGGCTCTATTGGCCCTATCTCGATGAAGAAGAGAATTGGATGGAAGATGGAAGACATAGGTTGAGGTTAGTAAAATGAGATACATGAAATTATTCGTTTCGCTGGCGGCATTGTGCCTGCTGGCCGGTTTTGCTCTGGCAGCACAAAATGGAAATGGGCCCTCAGATGGTAGCGGATGCAGCAATGAGAACTGCATCAATGGCTGCGAGAATCAGGGTACCTGCGGTCAGCAAAACTGCCAGGCAGGAGCGTGCCAGGGCCAGAGCTGCAAGATTGCCGGAGCTCAGGATGGATCCGGCCCTCGCAGAGACGGCAGCTGCAGAAATTAAATCTATTTAGATAGTTCGAGGGGGTTTGTACCCTAGACTATTTTATTTTCATAGTCTTATTCGCCCTAATAATTTGATCTGTGATTTTGTTCATCATTTCTTCCGTTGATGATCTTGAGCCCCTCAAACCAGAGGATGCTGGCGATTCCTGCCATGAAACAGATGGCGATATCTATCCCATGCAGATAGGCAAAACCGAACAGCTCTCTTAAGAATGGTGTGTAGAGCACTATCGCCAGGAAGAACAGCGCTCCTCCAACCACCCACCAGAGGGCCTGGTTGGGGCAGCTCATTGTCTGTAAAATTGTGCGGGACCAGGAGCGATTGGTTAGGATCAGGCCCAAATTGGCAACAATGAGTGTGGTAAAGGTCAGGGCTCTGGCCTCTGCTACACCCTGCCCCCGGTAGAGGGAAAAGGCGTAAACAGCCAGCACAATCACCAGTACCATGAAACCCTGCAAAAAGCTCAGAGCAATGTTTCTCCGGGAGAAAAGCGGCTTTTTCGGATCGCGTGGCCGCCGCCGCATGACGTCGGCCTCTTCAGGCTCGGCCTCGAAGACCACGGAGCAGGCCGGGTCTATGATCAGCTCCAGGAAGACGACATGCACCGGCAGGAGGACCAGGGGCCAGCCCAGGAGAACCGGTATCAAGGACATGCCGGCAATGGGCACGTGAATTGCCAGGATGTAGGCCATGGCTTTCTTGATATTGTCAAACACCCTGCGGCCCTGCCGGACAGCCTCTACAATGGAAGAGAAGGCATCGTCCAGGAGCACCAGGCTGGCCGCTTCACGGGCCACGTCGGTTCCCCTGCCGCCCATGGCTATGCCAATGTCGGCAGCCTTCAAAGCCGGAGCATCGTTAACACCGTCGCCGGTCATGGTCACGACCTCTCCTCCTGCCTTCAGGGCCCTGACCAGCCGCAGCTTCTGCTCCGGCACCACCCGAGAAAAAATGTTCACATCCCGGATGCGCTCCCCCAGATCGGCATCAGATAGCTTTTCCATCTCCGGGCCGGTGAGAATATGTTCCGGGTCCCGCAGACCTATTTGCCTGGCTATGGCCTGGGCGGTTTCTGGATAGTCGCCGGTTATCATCACTACTCTTATTCCCGCGCTGCGGCATTCCTGGATGGCATTGGCAACGCCAGAGCGTACCGGATCGGCCAGGCCCACCAGACCCAGGAACACAAAATCGAAGTCATGCTGACCTGTTGGAAGGTCGCTCTCTTTGCAGCGGGCTGCCGCCACCCCCAGGATGCGAAGGCCCTCTTGGGCCATGGATACGATATTTCCTGTCAGCTTCCGGCGGGCGGAATCATCGAGGTGGCAGAGGTCGGCTATGGCTTCCGGAGCGCCCTTGCAGGCTATGATAAAATCGTCACCTTCCGGAGCCTTCCAGACGCGGGACATGGCCAGCAGTTTTTTGGAGAGAGAATACTCCTTAACCGCAGTCCAGTCCCTGTGGATGTGCTGCGTTTTCTTCAGGTACTCCTCGCCCAGCCGCAGGAAGGCCTTTTCCATGGGGTCGAAGGGATCGCTCTCCGAGGCCAGAATGCTGTATTCCACCAGCTCATGAATCCCGTCCGGAAGCCCGCCCGGCAGTCCGTCTATGTCATAGAACTGGCCGGAGGCGAAGAGCTTCTTCACGGTCATGCGGTTCTCAGTGATGGTTCCCGTCTTGTCGGTGCACAGCACTGTTGTTGCGCCCAGCGTCTCCACGGCAGGCACGCTCCGGGTTAAGACGCGGTGCTGGGAGATTCTCCAGGCACCCAGAGCCAAAAAGATGGTCAGGACTACGGGAAACTCCTCAGGCAGGACGGCCATGGCCAGGGTGATGCCCGCCAAAAATCCCTGCAGCCAGTCATGGCGGGTCAGGCCGAAGATGACAATCACAGAGGCGCAAAGGAGAAGCCCCAGCAGGGCCAGCTTTTGCACCAGGGCATTTGTCTCCTTTTGCAGAGGCGTCTTTTCCGTCTCGACATTTTGCAGAGCCCTGCCGATCTTGCCGATCTGCGTCTCTGCGCCCGTGGCCACCACCCGGGCAGCGCCCTGGCCCTGCACAATCAGGCTGGCAGAATAAACGAAAGGCAGGTCGTCGCCCCCCGGCTGGGCCAGGGGCGCCTTTCCTTGCGAGCAGACCTTCCTGACCGGCACAGACTCGCCGGTGAGCAGTGACTCATCGGCAGAGAGGTTGGAGGCGAAGAGCAGCTCGGCATCGGCGGGCACCCGGTCTCCCTCGGAGAGGACGATCAGGTCTCCGGGAACGACCTCTCTTCCTGCGATGCGTTTTTGCTGGCCGTCCCGAATGACCAGAGCCCGGGGGCTGGAGAGGTCTCGCAGGGCCTCAAGGGCCCGTTCGGTCTTTCGTTCCTGGTAGAAGGTGATGCCCATCACCACTAAGACGAAGCCCATGAGCATAACCGCCTCCTGAAGATCTCCCAGAATGAAATAGATCAGGCCGCCTGCCACCAGGAGCAGGAACATGGGCTCCTTTACCACACCAAAGGCGATTGTCAGGATGCTGCGAGGCTTTGATTGCGGCAGCTCGTTGTAGCCGACGGTTTCTAGCAGCTCTGCCGCCTCAGCCTCGGAGAGGCCCTTGGCGGTGCTGATATTGAAGTCTTCCACGGGAAATCAATCCTCGGGCTTAGATGCCTGGCTTTTCGGGATGGGCTAATATATTTTGCAAAGCTATCAGCCATCATAGAAGCTCGGCCACAGGATCGAGAGCCCTTCAGTGAATAGCTATCTTTTTACCTCAGCCCGACCCCGTATTCTTTGGCGCAATGATGATCTGGCCTGTCTGACTATCGTGATGAGGATATTGAGTTCTGAGCGCCTTAAACCTAAAGATCCCGGCCCGGCGTGAGATCGCAGCCCGTGCAGCGGTAGCATCCGGTGAGAGCCGCAGCCCCGTCCAGGCCGTTTTTCTCCAGCGCCGTCTTCAGGTAGCGCGCCAGCTCCAGCAGCCTGGACGCCGAAGGCCGCTCCATCAGCACCTCGCCCACTCGCAGGGGATGAGGAAACACCGCCCGTAAGACCGGTATGACTCCCATCTCCGTCAGCTCATCTATGCTGCGCCGCATTAGGTCGTCCGACTCGCCCAGGCCCACGATGATATTGGTAAAGACCCGGTTCTTGCCAAAAACGCCCACCGCTTCTTGCAGGGCATCCATGATCTCCTGATAAGATATGCCCGGACAGACGCGTGGAAAAAGCTCTGGGTCCACGCACTCCAGGTTGTACTTTACCTCATCCGCTCCCGCATCTTTGAGAATCTGGTTTACGCCGGGAAAAGGGCTGATGGAAACGCCCACCGGGACATGAAAGCGCTTGAGATCCGCCACTATTCCCGCCACTCGCTCCGCCTCATGCCGAGGCGAGACCTCCACGCCGCTGGTAAGGGAAATGGCAGTCAAATGACCCGTTCGGGCCGCCTCCTCCACCATCTGCAAGACCGTCTGCCCGGACTTTATGCCTCCCTTTAATTTGGGCACGGCACAAAATTTGCAGTCAAATATGCAGCGCTCCGAGACAGTGATGTAGGCCTGCTCCGGACAGTGCAGGAGCGGCTCTGCCAGCTGGCCGCGGGCGATCTCTCGACCGTCCTTGATAATTGCCACACCATCTTCACGACTCTCCAGATGTAGCGGCGAGCTTTCCGCTACCGATAGGCGGACCAGGTGAGGGCCGGACTGAAAAAAGACGGACTGGCCCCCGGCTCCGGGTCCCGCGGTGGAAGCGCGCCCGCCCGCGTGGGGACCGGCCAGCTGTACTGTTCCCACGGATAGCAGGAGCGCCTTGGTCTCAAGATCCATGGCCCTAGATTCGCACTCTTGCCTTAAAGCCATAATCCTTGCGGCAAGAGGGCCCCGAAAGCAGCTCCCGGGCTCAGGCCACCGTCACCACATTGCTCTGGGCCAGAAGCGGCCGGTTGATGTCATCCTGGAACAGGCGGAAGTCGTACTGGCCGGGCTCAAAAGGAAGCTGCCTGACCATGGTGCCGCAGCTTCGCCCTCCGGTAGAGACCTTCCCCAGATCGAACCTGTCCGGCCGGGTCATGCCATACATGCCGATCACACTGGCAGGGGCCGCGCCCCAGAAGGTGATGGTAACAGTTCCGCCAGGAGCTACCCTTGAAGGCTCAGCAGTCACCTTTTGGCCAGCGTTAGGTTTTACCTCAACGAGATTGCTTGTGGCCTGAGGGAGATTAGCTCCGCCGGCAAACATCTTGAACAGGTAGCTGCCCGCGTCGGATGCTGAGAACGAGACATTTCCCGAATCCCGGCTGCCCAGCGTCTGACGTTCAATGGCATCCGAGGAGCCGTCCCGGTACAAGCCGATCCAGTCATCCTTCTGGCCGAAGGCACCCTGGAAGGAGACGATGATCTTCACACAGGTATAAACTGATGCAGGGGTTGCAGAAATGCTGGGTATTGCCACGCTGAAGGGCACAGACAGAACCTTTGTGCCATTCCGGTTGAGCATCTCCAGCTGATAAGAGCCCACCTCTTGAGGAGCAGTGAGCCAGGCATCCCCGGTGATATTCTGTCCTAAATAGAGATCTTCTTGCGAATCATTCCGGCCCGAGGCAGCGGGTACAATCTGCCTTACCCAAACCTCCTGGCCTACTGGTGCTGTGAAGTTCAGATCCATCCTGCTGCCGGGAAGATAGCTCTTGGCGGAAAACTGCATAGCTGCCCCTCCCGCGCCCGTAAATCTACCCGGAACAGGGACAGGGGACGCCTGTGGATAGCGGTCCACGCTGGGCCCCCCGGAGACGGACATCTCCCTGTCGCAAATCTTGATACCCTTGCAGCCTTCGCCGGGATCATTGAAATCGCTGTAGTTGTTGCCCATCTTACCGTTATCCCAGTTATTGAGGCTATCATCGCGGGCATTTTTCTTGTTGAAGAGATTATTCAGATAAATGGAATTATTGGTGGAGACCGTCTCTGAAGAGGGCATGCTGTTATAGGATATGACCACACCCTTTCCCTTGGACTGCATATCTTTGCTCGTGTCAAGGTAGGAGAGATAGATTCCTTTTTCGTTTCCTACAAAATTGTTCTTGCGAACGATGTTGTCGCGGCTGCTGTCGATAGCCAGCGCACTATCACTTCCCGTGGCATTATTTCCTTCAATGAGGTTGGCGTGGCTTTCCTGCAAATTTATGGCATCATTTCTGTTCTGTAAGAATGTATTTCCGATAATTTGGTTTTCCTGGCTGCCTACCAGCTTGCAGCCGTAACGGTTATCGCTTACCTCATTTCGTTCCAACAAATTTCGACTGCTGTTCTCCAGCAATAGCCCATCATTTCCGTTTCCCTGAACAACATTGCCAAAGACGGTGTTGTTGCTGCACTTTTGAAGGAAAATGCCCACATTGCCGTTGCCGCTTGCCATATTGTTTCTAATTATATTGTCATTGGAGAGCACCAATATGCCTGCATCTCCCGTCCAGCCGCTTGCACTCTTAGCCCATAGGCCTTCCACAACAACCCCATTTGCTTTGATGGTTATGGCCGGGCCGTTTTCCGATTCCACACGAGGCAGATCCTCCCCGGAGCTATTGCCTTTGAGGATGAGCGGTTCGTCGATAACCAGGCTCTCCTGGTAGGTGCCCCCGGAAACCTCAATGGTCTCACCGGACTGTGCGGCGTCTATGGCCGCCTGGATTCGCTCACCCGGCATAACAACGACGACTGCATTCGCGCAATTGGCCAACAGGATGAACACTAACATTATGATGAGAATTTTTAGCGGCTGCTCTGGCATGCACTTCATATAAACCTCATGATTCACGTGGCGGTATAAAATGCCATTCCTTCATAATCCTGATAAGCAATGGCCATAAAAAGATTACTCAGCCAAAAGGATGTAAAAAAATGGAAATAGGCGAATTGCTGATCCACTTTGTATACGCATTCACTACGATATTCATCATAGTCAACCCTGTCGAAGCTACTTTGGTCTATGTCACCCTCACCAGCAACATGAATTCGAAAGAGAGGACGCATATCTACCGGCGCACAACTCTGGTTGCCTTTGCCATTGCCATTCTCTTCTCCCTGGCCGGCGACGCGGTCTTGCGCATCTTCGGCATCACCGTGGACAGCTTGCGTGTGGCAGGTGGCATACTGCTCTTTCTGGTAGCCATAGATATGCTGCGGGGCATTCGCCGGCAAAACAAGGTCACTGAGGCGGAGCTGATGGATGCCAATTCGCGAGAAGACGTCTCCATATTTCCTCTGGCCATACCGCTGCTCACAGGTCCCGGGGCTATAACCACCGTGGTGGTTTTAATGGGCGCAGCAGACAGCCTGGCAAAAAAAGGCCTGGTGCTGCTCGCGATCAGTCTAACATTCCTGGCTACATTCTTCATCCTTAAATTCTCGCAGTACATTGATAGAGCCCTGGGAATTACGGGAATAATGGTCATGACCAGAATTATGGGGCTGATTTTAGGTGCCGTAGCTGTGAGCTTTGTGGCTACAGGGGTCTGGAATTTATACCGGACGATGGCAGGAGCTTGATTGAATGGAGAAAGAATCATTTATGCAATGGTTTTCCAGCGAAATTCCGCAAACCCTCTTCCCCCAGATTGCCGCCCAGGTTCTCTTCTGCTGCGATAATTGCGGAGAATGCTGCCGGGGGGAAGGCTACGCGCTGGTTGATGAGGCGGATGTAGCAGAGATCGCCAGAACGCTTGGCATCAATCCATCTCAGGCTAGGGCCAGGTTTACGGACCCGGACCCGGGAAAAAATCCCGGATGTCGGATCCTAAAGAGCATAGGGCCGGAAAGAAGCTGCTGCCTTCTTGATCCGCAGGCAAAAAAGTGCAAAATCTACAGCCATCGGCCCCGTATTTGCCGGACATTTCCCATGCTAAACGCAGATACAGAGGCTGAGGAAATAATAAGCTTCTACTCTGATTGCAGGGGAACTGCCCATTTTGTTAAGATGCTACAGGAAAAGAGAATTGACTCACAGGTGCAAAAGGACATAGAGAGCCTCAGCAGGGATGCGGAGAAGTTGCAATCCCTGCAGATAATGCTCTTTATGTGGCTGCGCCGCATGATGGGTGAAATAGAGGAAGCTGAGCAGATCTGCAGTATCACGGGAGTCAGTTTACCCGAGGAAGAGAGCAGCTTCCAGAAGGATTGTCTGGCCTACTTCCTGATGACCATAACAACAGACGGATTGGATGAGTATCAGTACGATGGCTGATGAAGGCAATGAATGATGACCGCAAAAAAATGAGATAAAATTCTTGATTTATTACAGTGGTACGAAGCCGTACTCCTCAGAAACCTTCTGACCCTCTGGCCCCACCATGAAATCTATAAAGGCCTGGGCCCCAGGCAGGGCATCGCCAAAGGTGTAGAAGTACAATTTGCGAGCAAGCTCGTAGCTACCGTCCTTTATGGTCTCTGCAGTAGGCTTGACGCCGTCCAGAGTTATAGCACCGACTGCCCCATCTTCTGCATAGGAAAATCCCAGGTATCCTATGGCCTTATTGCTGCCGGTAATGGCTGTCCTGACCTCGGCATTGCTGCCGGCTACCGTGTTTACTCCAGGTGTTTCAGCGTTCTTGCCCTTCATGATATCCTCATTGAAGGTATCTCTGGTACCTGAGCCCTGCTCTCTGGCGACGACCAATATCTCTGAATCCGGGCCACCTACTTCTTTCCAATTGGTGGTCTCTCCCGAGTAGATCTTCTTGACCTGATCCTTGCTCAGAGCAGTCACGCCGGCATCATAGATCTGCTTGCTAACGCCAATGACTATGCCGTCGTAGCCCACCAGATTCTCCTGGAATTTGTCCCCGAAATTGCTCTTCTCATCCTCAGTAGCCTCGCGTGAAGCCATTGCTATATCGGAATTGCCCTCGGCAATGTTCTTCATGCCAACACCGGTGCCGCCTCCGGTTATCAGCACCTGGAAATCGGACTGGTCGTCATTGAAGGCCTCTGCTCCGCCTTCTGCCAGAGGCAACACGGTTGTCGATCCTGAGACACGAACTGTCTCCTTGGCCATGACCATAGAGGTGCCGACAGCGCCCACGATCAAGGCGATTACTAGAACACATAGTAGCTTTCTCAACGAATTCACCAGCGAGTGGGAGGTCAGGACTGATATGTAAGGTTAAGCCAAATAAAATATAGTTCTGCTCAATCATATGTTATGTGGTAGTAAAATCTATAGACTATATACAATATTCATCCCAATTTGGTCATCCTATTCGAAGAACATAATCCAAATAACTAAAAAAAATTTGGCGATATCTCCTTCTATCATAAATTATTGGTTATGACAAATAAGTATATAGAATATATTCACAAAATAGAGATATGTGTTTTAATGAGCGAAGGAATATATTGGACGGATTTGAATTAGGAGAAATTGGTTACCTTGGGAAATTGGAATTGGTGAAAAAGGATGTTTGAAGCGATCGGATGCGAGGATTCTCGAAAAAGCGAGAGCGTGCTTGGCCTTCTGAGTTATTACGAGGCGATTTTGGAGCGAGAAGGACTGGCAGCCAGAATGGGAGAACTCAGATCCCTCAAACTGGGATTGACTCTGGATCTATTGAAAATGGTAAATATCGCAGAGGATTTAAAGTCCAACTTGATCACCTCAGTCTTGAGCGGCTGGGAGATGAACGGCAACAGGAAGTCTGGGCAAGGTGAAGAGGAGATGAGGACAATGCACAGCTGCATCGCAGCGGTTTCGGAAAAAGCTCAAATGATGCTGCATAATTGTGGTCCAATCAACTCAATGCAGCTGGACATAACTATGATGCTTGCCCTGCCGCTAATGCCATGCGACCTCAAAAGAGATGAAGTGCCCAGAATTCATAATATGCTTAACCAGATAATGGAGGACTTTATCACAAGGAAGGAACAAGGGTTTGCACCCTGCCTTTGAGATTTTATTTACATAATAGCACCCAGCAAACCAACCTAAATTTCTGGAAGGCCTACCAGGATATCTTCTTTCGATAGTGATTTCTTACTACAATGGCCAGCATATTGGTGCCCAGCACCAAGGCAATGAGCACCAGAGCCGTACCCCAAGCCCTGGCCTCCACATCCCATGCCCCCAGGAAGTAGATCAGATTCAAGAGATGGTAATCCAGATTATTGACGGGCTGAAATACATTGGGGATAACTCCGTAAATCATCTGCACGGGCGTAGCGGTAAAGGTCACTGCCGTCCACATGATAGGCGCCGTCTCTCCTGAGGCCTTGGCCACCCCAATGATCACGCCCGTGAGTATGCCGGGCATGGCCGAGGGCAAGACCACCTTTCTTATCGTCTGCCACTTGGTAGCTCCCAAAGCCATGCTCCCCTCCCGCAGGGAGTTGGGGACGCTCTTTAGGGCCTCCTGACAGGTCAGGATTATGGTAGGGATATTTATGAGACCCAGGATTATGGAGCCGGATAATAGAGACACACCTAAGTATGTCACCAAAAAAGCCAGGCCGAAGAGTCCGAAGACCACAGAAGGAACACCATTTAGACAGCTCACGGCTATGGTGATGAGACGATTAAGCCTCTGGCTCTTGGAGTATTCATGAAGATAGATGGCAGCCCCGATGCCCAGGGGAGAAGATATGACCATAGCACCTAAAACCATCCATAAAGAGCCCAATATGGCAGTGCTGATCCCGCCCGCTTGGCCCAGGCGCCTGTGGGGTGTGGTCAGAAAATCCCAGCTGATGACCCCCATTCCTTTATAAATTATTATGAAGAGTATTCCGCCCAGCAAGAGAAGCGATAGTACTGCGGAGAGCTTGACGGCCAGAAATACCAGGACCTCTCGACCCCGAGCGCTGTAATCGTAGATGATATTAAGAGCATCCTTTATGCACAGCAAGCTGGCAAAAAAGATGAGAAGAGGAAGAATAAAAGCATAATCGAAGGATGCGCCCACCCCAAGGGGCCGGCGGATGACAAATCCGGCATGAATGGTCCCGGAATACATCAGAAAGAGGATGGCGGAACAGATGATAATATCCAGGGCCAGGAAAGGAGCCGTCTTAAGAGAGGCTGCTTTGGAGACCAAATATGATGCGATAATCAGCAGCAGGCTTATGAAAAGGCTGGCCTGCCACACAGGCGCCAGCTTTTCCAGATTGGGTTGAAGAATGAGGCATGCGAGAGATGTGACGAACAAGAACACCGATATGGCAAGAGACGCCCACAAAACAGGCTTGGCCCTCATTTAGTATCCCCCGAATTTTCGTCTGATACGAATCCGGGCATAATCTGCCACCAGACTGAAAAGGGTAACTACTATGAGAAGAACGAATCCAACTGCAAAAAGGACATGGTAATGCATTGAACCTCTGGCCACCTCTCCCATCTCACCAGCTATGATCGAGGTGAAGGATGCACCCTGATCAAATATATCGTAGGGAGGAGAGGCCAGTCTGGCAACGTTTCCCACCACCAAGAGCACAGCCATAGTCTCACCGATTATGCTTCCTATATTGAGGAGAATGGCCGCAGTAATTCCTGATGACGCAGCCGGTATAGTTACATTTCTCAGAGTCTGCCAACGATTAGCCCCAAGCGCAAGTGAGCCCTCCTTGAATTCTGAGGGCACAGCCCGCAGAGAATCCTCGCAGATGGTAGTAAGGCGGGGAATGAACATGACCCCAAGAAGCATCGATCCGGCAAGGATCGACCGGCCGGTGAGCATATCAAAGCTGTCCTGCAAGTAGGTTACGAGAATTATCACCCCTAAGAAACCATAGACTATGGATGGGACGCCTGCCAGGAGTTCAATGGATGGTTTCAACACAGCCTTGCTCCTGGGCCCGGCCAGCTCTGCCAGGTAAATGGCCAGAGGAAAACCGATCAGGATATTTATAAAGAGGGCCAGAAGAGTAATAATCATTGAGGCGGCGATAATGGGCAGTAATCCATAAATATCGCCTGATGGATGCCATTTTGAGCCGGATAGCAGGGAGAATATGCCAAGACTTAAAAAAGCAGGGAGGCTTTCATGGATGAGGAAATAGAAGATAAGAAGCATAATGAGGATAGAGGCAATGGCGGACACGAATAGCAGAGCCTCTACGAACAACTCTCCATATTTGCGAGGCATCTTTATTCTCGGCCGATCCATACGCTTTGGTAAGACACATTAACGGGTTAAAGCCCTTGCGTATAGGATCTATATAGAGCACCTATTAATTGTTGTGATAAATATAGATAGCTTTTGCAATAATGATAAGAGGAAAATGATAAGGGGGAAAAACATCACTATTTCAGCCGGCTTAAGATCTCTCCGGGATCATAGCGCACGCTGATAACGCGACTTCGGCCCCGCTCCCCTGTCCCGGTAAAATCGGCGTTTATCAGTCGGATGGAATCAAGCTTATTGAGAATCTCATGAAAACGAGTGTATCCCGCATCAGTCTGCTCATGAAAGCGAACAAACAGTTCGCCTGCGCGCCAGCTTTTTTGCTCCGCTGCCAGTCGCAGCACAACCAGTTCATCGTCTTTGAGGGTTTTCAAGGCATAGCTGAGATGAACCAGGCGGGAGCGATCGCAGGAGCCTGCCACATCTACCAGAGAGACGCTTTTGGAGGCACGCTTTTCCGCGGACAGGCCGGACCTCTTGAGAAGGTCAATTCCCACCCGCAAGTCTCCCGACCTCTCTGTGCAATCCACAACCGCCTCCAGAACATCATCAGCCATCACTCCGGGATAAAAGCCCATCTGCGCCCGGCGGCCCAATATGTCGCGTGTCTCTGATCGGGTATAGAGAGGGAATATGATTTCTTCCGGCTGGAAGACGGAGACCACGCGTGGGTCGAGAACATAGTTCAAGGCAAGCTCGCTCATAACGCCTATCACACCCATTCTGGCACCGGGGCAGGTTTCATGAGCCCGTAAGAGGGAGTATAAGACGTGATCCACCTCTTTTTCGTGAAACAGATAATTTATGTCGTCTAAAGCCACCACCAGCACCTTATCCTGGTCAGCTGCGGCCATAGCTACCTTCTCGAAGATGCGTTTGAAGGATATGCCGCTGGAGGGTGGAGCATGATCGAAGACCTTTTTATAAATCTGATAGAATACAGAATACCGGGTGGAGTCCATCTGGCAGTTTACATGAACCGGAATGATCTTTGTAGAATGCTCCTCGATCTCCTCAAAGAGCTTGAAAAGAGCCGTTGTCTTGCCCGTGCCCGGTGGACCCAGGCAAAGGGCATTGACGGGACGGCCACCCTGCAAAGCCGGGCGGATGCAGAATTTGAGGCTGTTCATCTGATCTTCCCGGTGCAAGAAGTGCTCGGGCAGATGATCTAACTCGAACAGATCCCTGTCTTTGAAGAGTGTCTCCTCCCAGAGGAGCATATCGGGTTTTTCGGGGCTCACTGACTGAGTATATTTTGTATTTCCTTCTTCAATATGGCGCTCACAATGCTGCCATCGGCTTTGCCCCTCAATTCCTTCATAACCAGTCCCATCAGCGGTGCTGCGGCCCTCTCGCCTTTGGAACGCACCAGATCCGCCTTGCTGGCCACAATCGCCCGTATGGCCTTCTCCACTTCAGCCTCATCCACCCCCGCCAGGCCCGCCGCCGCCGCTGCCTCATCAGCCGACATTTCCGGATGCGCGGCCAGAGCGCGCAGCAGATCCGTCAGGCCCTCCTTGGCCAGGCGACCTTGGCTCACAAGAGCAAAGCAGTCCTTGAAATGCTGCTCAGTCAGATTGGAGACGAGTGCCCCCTCTCTGGCTAGCTCAATGGGAATGGTCTCCAAAGTCCTGACGACGATGGATGCGGAAAGATCCGTCTTCATAATCTCCTCAAAGAGCGGATAGTTGGGAGAAGCGGCCATGACAAAAGCCTGCTCTGCGGACAGATGGTAATCCTTTTGATAGCGTTTCGATCTGTCTGCGAATAGCTCAGGCATCTGCAGACTATCCAGCATCTCCGGCGTGATCACCACCGCAGGCACATCTGTCTCCGGATACATGCGGGCCGAGCCGGGCAGTGGCCGCATGTACTCCGAGCAGCCGTTGGGCAGAGCCCGGCGCGTCTCCTCGGGCACGAAGGCCAGCGCTTCATGAGCTCGAACCAGCACGGCTTGCAGGGCTTTTTCGGCTCTTTCCCGCGGCCCGGTGACCATGATCACTGCATCGCTCTCGGCTGTTGCCAGCAGGGCGCGCACAGCCTCGACCTCCTCTGCAGTCACACCATAAGCAGGAAGCTCATCAGTATGGAAGATCCCGCCTACGCCCGCTCTCTTGGCTCGGTCCGACATCTCGGAGCCCAAACGGCGATCGGGCTGAATCTCCCGACCCACCAGTCCGGCAAATCCCGCCAGCCGACAAGCCAAGACCACGCCACCGCTCTTGAGGGATCGAGCCAGCACCTTGGAGCCGGTAGCCGCAAATATGTCAGATACTTCCCAGACTGCATCATCAACCGATGCCCCGCGCCGGACCAGTTCATCTCTGATTTCCAAGAGTCGCACCTGGCGCAAAGCCTCAAACTCCACCACCTTATCGACCAGGTTAAGGGCCTGCACGCCCTTGATCTCCACGCGCGCTCCGCCTTTGATGGAGACATTTACGTCCTGGCGGATGGTGCCAAGGCCCCTCTTTACGCGACCGGTAGAACGCAGGATCATTCCCAGATAGGATGCTACCTCCCGGGCGTGTGAGGGAGAGACTATATCCGGAGCCGTTCCGATCTCCACCAGAGGTATTCCCAGCCGGTCCAAAGAGTAGACCACACTGTCCCCACGATCCTCAATGATGCGCGCCGCTTCCTCCTCCAGGCTGAGGATGCCTATGCCCACAGCACCTTCTGCGGTCTCGATGTAGCCGTCCGAGCCGATATAGCCGGTGCGCTGAAAACCCGAGGTATTGGAGCCGTCTATCACCATCTTGCGCATGGTCTGCAGCTCATCCACGATTTTCATATTGAGTAGCCGAGCAATGATCAGAGATATCTCAAGTGCCTCTGCATTTATCTCGCGAGGCGGTTCCTCATCGGCCTCTACCAGACAGGTGCTGTCATAGGACTTGTAATGAAACCTCCTCGTAACCAGGACCTCTTCCAGAGCGGCCCGGTCTATCTCGCCAAGCTCGCTTCGCGAAGGTCGCAGATACCGGAAGAACTCGAAATTGGACTCCTCCACCTCCCGATGTTTGGTGGGGCAACCGCAGAAGAGCTTACAAGCGGTGTCAAGCTGCTGGTGAATCTCAATGCCGCATATCAGTCCTAAAGCACGGTAATCTAATGCCATTGATCTACCTTTCTGAGACCAGGGGAGGTTTAACTCTTTTGACTGCTTCTCTGATATCCTCGGACTTGACTGTCTTTCTTTTGGCATGGTTTGCCCAGCCGACCGCCTCACGGGCTACCTCTAAGCCATAGCTCTCCAAAACCTCTGCCAGCGCATCCCTCGCGCCTTCGCTCACTCTATTGGCCCCCGCCTCGCGGATGAGTCTGCTCACCGGGGCAACAGGAAGTATCGGCATTCTTCATACACCTCATAAATCCGGATTTTGCAGCCAGAAGAGGAAAAACTTATTCCTTCGAGTGCTACAAGCCAGAATAAGCATCCTATCATCCTGCAATTCCATATATAATTTTTGTTGGGCAAAGTTATCCATTATTAGAACCTATTAAAAAATCGCACCAACATTATGGGTTTATTTAAAAAATAAAGCCAGAAGATTGGAAAAATCCAAAAAGCGGATGGAAAATGTTATTTAATGGGCCATTATTACCATTAGCAAGAGAGGAGCAGATGATGAGCGAGCAGGTATGTAAGGCGATTATATATAAAGATATAGAAGATGTCTATGGTCCCTGTGGATGCGGTATGAACCTGGCCACGCTGCCCGTACTTCTTCCCCGAGACTGGGTCGTGGTGGAGCGTCCCCCCCAGGCGGAGCAGGACGAATTCTGCAAGGGCTTTGATTTCAGGAGAACCTCTGGATTCTCCTGCAATAATGTCTTTGAGCATGAGATGGACGGCATTGAGTACATGGCCAACTTCTCCTGCTGCTCGGAGTGTGCTGATAAAGCAGTAACGGAAGGATACGCGACCTATGCCCGGAAATCTTATCCGCGAGCACTGCGCTAAAGATCAAGAGGTATTGCGATTGATGTACAGAGTATATTCCACACCGTCCTGCCCCAAATGCGAACAGCTCAAAGCGGCACTGGGAAAGGCAGGCATCTCTTTTGAAAACCTGAATATGAGCACCCCCGAAGCCCTCACGGAGCTGCGCATTAACGGGGTATTCACACTTTCCGCGCCCGTGTTTCAGGCAGATGACAAGTTCTACACCGTAGAGGAGCTATTTTCCGGCGAGAAGCTTGTTGACCTGGCCGAGATACTCAAAAGCTAAAACTCCCTGCCTCGCACTCGACTTATATTGAAAACAGCTGTGCTGGCCACGTGCATTACCGCGAAGGTGCCGGCTTGAATGGGATCAGTTACTACCAGATCCGCCTGATCGGGAACCGAGCCGGCCATCTTCAGGGCGATAACCGGTATACCTTCCTCCTGTAGCCTTTTCACCTCTTTGGTAATACGTCCACCCATAAGGGCCCCGGCCAATACCAGTATTGAAGCACGCGGCAGTCGGCGCACAGCGCTCACGGCATCGGCAATAGCATCCTCTCCCACCAGGGGAATGGTATCCACGCTGATGCGCTCACCTCGCAGATTATGCCGGTCAGCCTCGCTCACAGCTCCCACTGCGACCTGAGCTACCTGAGCACCTCCGCCTATGATGATCACCCGGGAGCCGTATATCTTCTCAAAAGGCTTGTGAATGGAGACCTCTGAGATGGAATCAAAAGCCTTCAACTCCTCCACTATCCCTAAGACATCCTCTGCCGGGCAGTCTACCTCCATATAAACCGAGGCCTTGCCCCGGTTCATGCCTCTTTCCACAACAAACTGTTGAGTATAAACTATGTTGCCGCCCCTCTTGGCCACCGCCCCCGCGATGTCGCGCAGCATTCCCGGGCGATCCAAACATATCACATTAAACGCTGTGCTCATTTCATGCCTCATTTTCCCCAAGGGTGTCGGGAAACTTTAATATGACGAGTGGTCTACTTTATGCCGATGGAATTTTGTCCCCAATGTAAGAGCATGATGATGCCCAAGGATGGCATGATGGTCTGCAGAAAGTGCGGCCACAAGATGCCGAAAACCACCGGCGAATCCATGCTCAGCAAGACCAAGCAGCTGGATCGCGTCGTTCCAGTCTTAGAGCAGGAGTCGTCGGGCCTGCCTACTACCAATTGCAGATGTCCGGAATGCGGTAATAATATCGCATACTGGTGGCTTCGCCAGCTTCGTTCTGCTGATGAGAGCGAGGTCCGGTTCTTCCGTTGCACCAAATGCAGCAGAACCTGGCGAGAGTATGACTAGGCATCAACTATATTAAATATAAAACGGTTCTGGTGGATGAGGCTCAAGGAATGTTCAAGGCAGTAATCAACGCAGAAGCTCTGCGAGATGCAATCGATTCAGTCTCTTCTCTGGTGGATGAGGTCAAGTTCTCCATATCGGAAAATGGCCTGGAACTGAAGGCTGTGGACCCTGCGAACGTGGCTATGGTGTCGCTTCAGATTGGCAATCAGGCCTTCGAATACTTCAAAGCCGATGCATGTGAAATCGGCATAGATTTGGTTCGGCTCAGTGATGTTCTGAGCATGGCCGATAAGGGCGAGAATGTTCAACTGGAGCTGGAAGAAGAGAGCCACAAGCTGAAGATTGGAGTGGGTTCTCTCTCTTACACCTTAAGTCTGATCGATCCTACCGCCATCCGCAAAGAGCCGCGCATACCCGAGCTGGATCTGCCGGCCCATGTGACACTTCCCGGGGTGGAGCTGCGCCGGGCGGTAAAAGCTGCCGAAAAGGTCAGCGATCACGTAATACTGGGCGTCTCAGATGAAGGCTTTTACATGGAAGCCAAAGGAGACATCGATTCGCTCAAGCTAAAGATTCCCAGCACAGAACTCCTGGGTATGAAGCCAGGCGAGGCCAGAAGCCTCTTCTCTCTGGACTATTTGGAGGATATGTCCAAATCCATAAGCAAAGCAGGCGAGGTCACATTGGAGATGGGCATAGACTACCCGCTGCGCATTCACCTCAAGCTCGGTCAGCATGTGGAGATCAATTACCTCCTGGCTCCCAGAATCGAACAGGAATGAGATTCTCCGATTACCCTTTTACTGAAGCCGCAGCTAGCCAGGTTAGAGACGCAGGATATTCTTTAGAAAGCCTTCTCGGCAAGACCTCTTTTAAGACGGTACGGGGGCGGGCAGCGCAAAGGGTAGCCGAGGCCATCAGTGGCACTATCTCGGAAAGCGCGGCCAATACAGAGGCGGAGCAATTGACTGAGCTTCTCTCTTATCCACTGGCAAGAATCATGGTCTCATGCCTTGACGATTCCATTTTGCTGCGCCGCTATGCCCTGGCCGAGGCAAAGCTGGCCTATGAAAGGATGCAAGAAGAGAAGGAAGGGCTGGAGACCATCGCGGAGGACCTGGGGCTTCATCCCCAGGGACAGGGGCCCTACAAGATCCATTTTTCCGAATATATTCGAGCGGCGCACCGCATGCACAGCCCTAAATGGAAGCTGACCAACCGTGATCTCCAGCAGGGCTACCTCACCATTACCGGAGAAGAGCTGAAACGAATCATGGAAGAGGCAGCCCGGGAGAAGATCCTGAAAGGTCTGCCTTTGCCCGTGGATGAGAAGACCTGCGCCTCTCTCCAGGAATACCTGGGGCCCCTCAAAGAGCAGCTCGCGGTTATTAGAGCACGAGATAGGGTGGACCTGGGGCATGTGGAGGAAGGGGCCTTTCCGCCCTGCATCAAGAAGATGCTCAATGATGTTGCCAAGGGCACCAACCTGGCCCATAGTGCGCGTTTTGCTCTGGTCAGCTTTCTCTTGCAGATCAATATGAAGCCGGAGGAGGTTGTATCTCTTTTCAACACCAGTCCGGACTTCGACGAGGAGAGGACACGCTACCAGGTAGAGCACATCGCAGGAGCCTCCGGCACCAGCTACAAGCCACCCGCCTGTGCCACTATGGCCACCTACGGCAACTGTCCGGGCGAAGACGAACTCTGTCGCAAGATAAGGCACCCCCTCAGCTACTACGAGAGAAGGATGAGGCTCTTCAAGCCCCTCCTGCCTGAGAAATCGCCAGAACCAGGGACTTGAGCCGGTCGTCATCGACATTCTCCTGCCTGGTCAGCAGCCTAATCTCGTCTTGTTCCAGTAGCCGGAAACCTAAAGACGCATCCGCAGCAGCTCGCTTTTCCGCAAATCCCACATCCGCCCGTCCGGAGGCGACCGCCGCAGCCACAGCCGAATGGGTCCTGGCCGCTCGCACGTAGCTGGGATGAGTCAGTCCTAAAGCCAACAGATGTCTCTCAAATGCGCCATGCATGGCAGAGTCCCGCTGCCAGCCCACGATGCGTTGGTCGGCAAGGTTCGACAAAGCGCTCGCATCCCGGAAGACCAGGCCCAGCTCTCTTTTAAAACTCCCGATCAACGACATGCCTTTCGCGACCGTTTCCGGCGGCATCGCTTGCGGACCAGAGATGCAGGCCAGGTCAGCCACGCCGTCCTCCAGGTAGAGCCTGGCTCGCACCGAGCCGCTATTCAATAGCAAGATACGCCCGGACGCCCTTTCTGCCAACTGCTCCAGGAGGAGAGCGTTTTCACCCGCCACCACAAGGTCGGCTGGCATCATCTCACCAAATAGCTCCACCTCTACATTCTCACCCTTCTCCAGATACTCAACTCCCACAGGGATGTCGATAATGCCATCCGCTCCGGCCAGAGTGGTGATAGAGCCGCTTCCCTTGTCCACGGGATAGACCAACCTGTTCGAGAGGCCCACGGCCAGCACCTGGCGGCGACCATCGAATCGCAGCGGTCCGGCCAGCCGTCCCGTCACTCTCTTTCGGGAATGCTTCTGGCCCAAAGCGGCACGAATGGCAGGAGCTGCCAGGCAGGAGAAGACGGTCAGAGCACTGGTGGGATAGCCGGGCAGACCCAGGCAGGGCTTGCCATTGATCTGGCCGAAGATGGTGGGCTTGCCTGGCTTGAGGTTCACGCCGTGAAATATCAGCTCGCCTACTTCCTCTAAGACCTGAAAGATCATGTCTCCGACGCCTGCTGAGGTGCTGCCGCTCACCAGAATCATGTTGCACTCTTCGGCCATCTTTTGCAGCAATGCTGCCATTGATCTCTTTTCGTCCGGCAGGATGCCGTAGGGGACGGCCTGCGCACCGCAGTCGGTTACAGCCGCAGCGATGGTGTAGGTGTTGATGTCGTATATTTGGCCCGCAGCCAGAGTCCCGCCGGGCGCCACCAGCTCATTGCCGGTAGAGGCCAGGCCAACCTTGAGGCAGCGCACTGGCATTTTCGTTCGGCCAAGGGCAGCCAAAACCCCCATCTCGCGCGCTGCAAGCTTTGTGCCGGGAAAGAGCACAGCTTCGCCAAAAGAGATGTCGCTTCCTGCCGCCTGCACATTCTCGCCGCCGTAGACGGGCCTTCTGATCAGAACCTGATCCCCTTCGGCCTGGCTGTATTCAATCATGACCACTGCCTGCGCGCCCGGCGGCATCATGGAGCCGGTGGACACCTCCGCCGCTTCGCCCTGGGCCACGCGCACGCGCGGGAGCACGCCCATGGGCACGCTGCCGGCCAGGCGCAGGCAGACAGGCCGGTCCTCCCTGGCTGCCAAAGTGTCATCAGACTGCACGGCAAAGCCGTCCATGGAGGCGCGGGCGAATCCCGGCACGTCCAAAGAGGAGACGATCTTCTCGGCCAGGATGCGGCCCTGGGCCTGCGGCAGCGGGACTGTCTCCACGCTAGTCAGGGGAAGGCGGCTAAGAACTATCGATTGGGCTTCTTCCAGCGAGATGAGGCTACGAAACTCCTTACGCATGAGAGGCATTTTGGGCGCGAGTAGATATAAAAGGCTCTTCGCAGATTCATCAACGGGGTCGGGTCACGGAAAGGCGCGAAGTTTGCAGGATATTAGTATAGATTCTATATAGATTAACGGGAACTAAGACCGAATTGATTGTCATGATAATACTCAAAAAGCGAGGTGATTACCTAGATAAAAAATCTGGGGGCGACGGCTGGGTCGGAAGAATTATACGTTTTTTCTCAAAGAGAGCTAGGGATCACAACAAAGGTAGACTTGGCGAAGACATCGTCATCAATACGCTCAAAAGCCTTAACGATTCCAATTATTTGGTTAATGACGTTATTCTGCCATCTTCATGGGGCAATATAGACCACGTTCTGCTCACTCCAAAAGGCATCTTCGCCATAGAAACCAAGCATTGGGCTGGAACGATAATATGTCACGGCGATGAATGGGTTCAAAGGAAGCAAAAGGGCCTTTTTTTCCACAAGGATTATGAGACAGATAGCCCTAGCAAGCAAGTTAAGAAGAATGCCGTTAATTTAAGCAAGCTAATAAAATCAGAGGTGTTCCATGATACTTTCAGTGTATGGGTAGAAGGATTGGTTGTCTTTACAAAGCCAGGATTACATCTTGAACTTAACGAACCGAGTGTCAAAATTTTAAAGGCAGATAAATTATTTAATTATGTTGTAAATTTAAGGCCGGTAAGTAATCTATCCAAAAAGGATCTTGAATCAATTGGTAATTTTATTGCAAAGATTGATAATACAAAAATCTGAAACATGTAAGCCAGCCCCTCGCAGACGAGGTGAACAATTTCCGACTACACAATGCTGGCGGTCAGACATAGATATCCAAGCCTCCGGGGGGGGCCGTCCTTCCCCAAGAGCGAACCACCCGGCGGCGCTCGCCGATGCTGCCCGCAATCCTGATAGGTCGTTGGGACGAGACGGCGCAAGATCCCCCAGGGCGCTTTCATCGCACCCGGCCTTGACCCCAGACCCGTGCATCTTCGCCAGGTCCCATGCCCTGCGAGGCCCAACGGCCCGCCACCGTCCGGGCAGATCAGATGACAAGGGCAGGAGGTAAGACCCAGTTTACCTTTGCTCTGAGATCTTCATCGGCTTCGCCTAACTTTCTTTTTACCAGGATTCTCTTAACCATCGCGATCCAACAGACCTTAACCACAGAAGGGTAGATCAGACCTGCCTTGGTGCCCATGGGTGTGCCTGTGGGAATAACAATGTCATAAGGTCCTGCTTCGGCGGGAACCTTGCTTGATATGTATGCGACTGTGAGTTGCATTACGCTCATATCATGATATAACACAAGCGATGGTCTGAGCTTTTTATTGACCAAATCGGAATAAGAAAGAGGTGCTAAGATGATGTCGCCTTTTTTCAGTTCCTCATTCATAGGCGGGCTCATCTGCTAGCAAATCTGCAAGAGAAAGGGCAGTTATCTCCATCAGGCCCTCGACAATCTCCTCGTCGGTCTTGTCTGCGTCAGACTCATAGAGACGGCTCAGCTTTCGATCTTTACGCTCCAAGATCTCACACATGGATATTATCTCATAGCTTATTCTATTTAAATTTGCATTCTTGCCGCTCTATGGCGCAGCAGGTGATCGGCCAGCACCAGGGCCACCATACCTCGCCCACGGGCACAATTCGGGGCGCAATTGCCGGGTCGTGCCTGTCCTTTTATCGCGACCTCCGCCGCCTCGCCCTGGGCCACGCGCACGTGGGGGAGCGCGCCCATGGGCACGCTGCCGGCCAGGCGCAGGCAGACGGGCCGGTCTTCCCTGGCCTCCAGGGTGTCTTCCGCCTGCACGGCAAAGCCGTCCATGGAGGCGCGAGCAAATCCCGGCACATCCAGAGAGGAGACGATCTTCTCGGCCAGGATGCGGCCCTGGGCCAGCGGCAGCGGGACGGTCTCAACGCTAGTCAGGGGAAGGCGGCTTTGAACTATCGATAGGGCTTCTTCCAGCGAGATGAGGCTACGAAACTCCTTACGCATGAGAGGTATTTTGGGCACAAGAAGATATCAAAGGCTCTTCGCGCCAGTCAAGGCTTCGCGAGTGATCACGGTTCACGAGAAGGAACGAAGTTTGCAGGATATGAGGAGAAGAGAACTAATTGAGGGCGCACGCCCAGAACATGCATGTTGTTCATAGCGGCGCATACAAACCCAACTAATCGGCTAAAATTTGGCTTTGGTCTAACTGCCTAATCCCATTACCCTATGGAATGGATCTTCGACGATTGTGATTCCGGATTTTCGCCATCATTGGGAATAGAAAACCGCTGTATCTATAAACTGGGGCGCACCATCAGAAGAGGGTTTGAGATCGGACGCCTCATTATAATAATATTCTGTGGGTTAATACATATCGAAAAAGAAAGAGAGAGAATACAGGTTACACACAGAGCCTGGATCAGCCAGTATACCCCAGCTCTAAAGCCTTGGCGAAGGCGTTCTCTGCTTCGGTATTATCTCCAACTGCGTTGAGGGCAACGCCTTTGCCGACCCAGGCATCTGCGTCATTGGGATCGAGCCTTATGGCTTCATCATAAGCCTCGAGAGCCTCGTCGTGCTTGCCCTGGGCATTGAGAAGATTGCCTTTCCAAAACCAAGCTTCAGCTAACTGTGGATCGAGCCTTATGGCTTCATCATAAGCTTTGATGGCCTCGTCGTACTTGCTTTCGCCCATGTAATTGAGAGCCTCGCCTTTGTTGTACCAGGCATCTGCGTCATTGGGATCTAACCTGATGGCTTCATCATAAGCCTTGATGGCCTCGTCGTGCTTGCCCTGTTTCCTGAAAGCATTGCCTTTGCTGACCCAGTCAATTGCTGTATTAGGACCTGAGATGCTGGCTGCTCCCGTTTGCGTAGTTGCACTATCCAGAGGCGATTCGGATATCTGGAACACTCCTCCGATGTTGGCTAGGTCCTGATCGATACCCTTAAAGGTGTTCTTGAAGTAAACAGCTATCTGCACCATTTTCTTTGCCCGCCCTACATCCGACTTGTAGTAGTAGGTCCTGTCAGCCATGGTAGCTCCTGCCTCTAACGGCGATATGACCTTGCTGTCTACTACAGCATCGTCCTTGGACAATTCGAGGTAGACTTTTATTCCCTCGATGTCGATGGACTTAATGGCCAGTTCATAGCCATCTTTCAGTTTGAGAGGATTATTGGATGTTATGACCACTTCTTTGCGATTATCGATCAGAACCTCGCTGAGCTGCCCATTTTTCAGCAGA
This sequence comes from Methanothrix sp., assembly GCA_963682135.1. Classification (GTDB taxonomy): domain Archaea; phylum Halobacteriota; class Methanosarcinia; order Methanotrichales; family Methanotrichaceae; genus Methanothrix. Next base: position 1,580,298 of record OY821645.1, on the reverse strand, counting down.
TCCCAATTGTCGGATTTTAGCCAGAGATAAGGCGCAGATTCGCCTGCATCCAACATTTCTTGAGTGGTATTCACCAGATATGCTGCGAAATACCTCTTGCCAGAGATATCTGCAAACCTGTACGTTCCCCAGGCAGCAAATTCGAAGCTCTTTGTGCCAAACTCCGACCCGCTTGCTCCACCGCTCAAAATAGGTTCTGCACCGGAGGTTTTTCCTCCATTGGTAGGCTCCATCACCAATCGGAAGTTGACATCCTCTTCAAGTATCCCCGGTTCAACCTCCACATGCTCCCCGGACATCCCCGTGGAAGGCAGATAGCCCGGCGCAGAGGCCCAGACCCGGTAGGTGCCAGGCGGCAGAAGGACGGAGTATTTCCCGTCCCCATCTACGGATACCCGGCGTATGATGTTTCCCTCGGAGTTTTCCACAGTCACTGTCGCATCAGTTATGGGCAGCAATAAAACTGCCTCGATGACATTGCCGGTGATGCCCGATGAGAGGGTCACCGTCAGATGTAAGTGGTCTTCATCGGTACCTCCTTTTCCATCGGATACCTTCACAATGACTGTGTGATCGCCAGGAGAAAGAGTTGTGCTCATGGTCGAACCAGTATCTGCTTGCTCTTCATCGTCAATGAACCAGCTATCGGTCAGTTCATCACCATCCGGATCGCTAGCCTCGGCAGTGAACTCTATTAAATCCCGTTCCGTGGGATTGCTGGGGGAATAGGAGAGGATCACTGTGGGCGAATGGTTTTCATCTACCTCATCAGGGAGCTTGGACGCTGGCGCAGAGGCTTCTTGCCCCTGAGAATAGGTATACCAATAATTCTTTTTAGCCCTTCCGAGAACAGAGTCGGCTCCCTCGAACATAAGAGCTAGCTTCTGCCCATCCGAGCGGCCATCAGGCACCATATATGTAAATGCTCCTGTGGATTGATTCGACAATACAAAAGGTCCCTCTCCAACTCTTCCTGGTAATCTGCAAAGGATTCTTCCAATGCTGTTGGAATTGACATTATGAAATTGATCTTCGGTCCAATATGACGCCGATACCTCCGCGAACCAGGCATTATTGAAACCACATTCCTTATCGACACGTACTTCTGAAGTCAATGTTATTTTGAGCTGGTCCCCAGGTTTTAATCTGGAGGGCAAAGGAGTCCAACTACTGGTAGTGTAAAGGTAATATACACAATCACTTTTTTCGGAGCAATCGCAATTCGCACAACGTCTATTTTTGCCAGTAACTGTCGTCCCGGAAGCTGTTAGATTAGGTCGTAATGTACCACATGGCTCGATATACCTTGTGGATAACGGATTCGGTTGGTCGATATTGCCCTCGAAATTGCCTATTTCTGTAAGCACCCAGACGCCTTTGGATGAATCTTGTGCGATAGCAGACCAAGTTCCGAGACTGATCAGGACAAAGACGATAGCTATTATTAAGTCAATTCTCATTGAGATTTCTCCAATACAAAGAGGGGATCGCCCACGTTAATTGAATACGATTCACCACAGCCAAAGTAAAAATCCAGGGTATGAGTGAGATCTCCATCATCGACTACGATTGAATGATTTCCCAAACATGGAATACCATGGACTTTGAAATTACCATCAAGCGCATCGCCATTTTCTCCATCCGTTCCAACATAATTTCCATCTAAATATACTTTATATCCTGTTATTTCATAGCCCATGACCAATTCATTCTTTGTTTTACTAGCCTCCTGGGATGCAGGCTTAAGGCAGAAAACGAGTTCATCTGGTCCATTGTTTTTACCGCAAATCAATGTATATCCGGTTAAGCTCGAATCCTCATATTCTTCAATTGATAGCTTTCCATTGAAGTCATAGGTCAGCACATATCTATTATTTTCCGTCATATCCAATTGGTCCCAATGCTGCCAATCCCAATTGCTCTCTGGACCATGAGCCCACTGTATATCATAGACTCCAGGGAGTATCATAATTTCGCAGTACTCCGATTGTCCAATGGGGTTTTGCGCATACGGACCATAATAATTCGGACAAATACCCGGTTCGGCTTCAACAGACAGGAATAAAGGCAAAATTATCGATGTAAATAACATTATCAGCAGAGCTTTGTTGGTGCTCTTAGTTATTTTAATCCCTCCATATTCTGTATTATTCTTTATTATATGTTAAGCTTATGGGGGTGGGAAGTGAATCCGTTTCCCTCTTTGGCCCATTCATCTTCTCGGGTCCCTGCCCCGCGGGCCCGAGCAATCGGGGGACGAAAAGGATATCTCATCCCGGATAAGAGGCTCTTTGTGAATCAATTCGGCTTTGCCCTGCAGAGCATAAAAGCCGCATGGCCCATATGCGTAGGCTACCTTCCTCTCGGCTTTGCCTTCGGAGTCCTGGCTCAGAAGGCGGGGTTGGATTTACTCGATATTGCCCTCATGTCGATATTGGTGTATGCCGGAAGCTCTCAGTTCATTGCCGTGGCCATGCTGAGCAGCGGCGCTCTGCCCTTATCCATTATTCTGACGACATTCGTTGTGAATCTGAGGCACCTGCTTATGAGCTCGTCCCTGGCAGTCTATTTGCACGGGGTGAGCAGAAGATTTCTATCAGTCTTCGCTTACGGCGTCACTGACGAGAGCTTCGCAGTGAATCTGGTCAAATTTAGAGCAGGAGGATGGCATCGCTACCAGGCCCTGATGGTCAACCAATTATCCAATTTCGCCTGGATCGGGAGCACAATTCTCGGCGGCTATACCGGGCAGTTTATTCTTGCAGGCAGCTACGGAATTGATTATGCGCTGAGCGCCATGTTCCTTTGCCTGCTGACAATTCAGCTCAGAGGACGGATTTATTTCTTGACGGCCATCATATCCGGAGCCGCGGCCGTCGGCATCTCACTTATCGTTCCCGGAAACGGCTTTGTTATCATGGCTTCGCTCTTAGGCGCAACCGCAGGATTTGGGCTTAAGAGGTATGCTCAAAGAAATAGAGGATTGCATGCTTAAGACGGAATACCTCCTGTTGATAGTCGGCATGGGGCTGGTTACCTACATTCCGCGCTACCTTCCGCTATTCTTTCTGGCCCATAGAGATCTCCCACGCTGGTTCATCGAGTGGCTGGACATGATCCCGGTGGCGATTCTTAGCGCCCTGGTATTCTCGGAGATCTTTCTTTCCGGCAGCCCGCGCCATCTGGATGTGCTGCAGACCAAATCGCTGGTGGCAATTCCCACGTTTCTCATTGCACTCAAGACAAAATCGCTTGGTGGAACCGTAATTTCCGGGATGATACTCTTCTGGCTGGCTGAGAGGATTTTTTGACCTCCATTTGTTCCAGATCACATATTTATGCCAAAGTTTTATAAATATATTACTGTAATTATTTTGGGATCAAATTCACGTCAACCTGGGGTCGCGTCAAAGCATTGGTCGGTATCATAAAATTTATATCTAATAGATAAGCATTACCTTTATGAAATTGCTTAACATCTTTGTAATTATATTTTTCCTGGGAGTGGTGATTTCTCCCGGCATCTGTGCCGAGGCCGCTCCAGGGAATAACAACTCAATTGCGAGTGTATCGGCGGCATCTACTGACATATCTCATGCAGACCTTATTGCATTTGTGGATAATGCTGTCGCCTATGCCAAAGCTAATGGAAAGGAGACTGCCATTAAAGAGTTTAATAATAACAAGTCGGCAGAGTTCATTAAGGGTGAGCGCTATATTTTTGCCGAAGATTTCAATGCCATCGGTCTTGCCAACCCCTACCGACCGGATTTCGTCGGCAAGAGCCTTCTGGATCTGAAGGATGCCAATGGAATTGAATATAAAAAGAACCTGGTTTCTGTAGCAAAGAGAGGTAACGGGTATGCCTATTACGTTTTTGCCAATCCTGCCCATAATAATAAGCAGGAGCTGAAGTTGACTTACGTCGAAAAGGTGGATGATACCTGGTGGCTGGCCTCTGGAATCTATCTGTCCAACATGTCTGCGAACTTCAGTCCGGAGTCTAGGAATAATCTCACAAATTTCGTCGAGGGGGCAGTCAAATATTGCAAAGATAATGGGAAAGATAAGGCATTGAAGGCATTCAATGACAAGAATGGTACGTTCTTCAAGGAAAGTCTTTATGTGTTCGCCTTTGACTTCGCTGGTAACGCCCTGGCGCTTCCTACTCAGCCAGACTTAATTGGCAAGAACAGGATTGATATTGAGGATCCTAATGGCGTTAAACTCAATCGAGATATGATAGCTCTGGCCAAAAGCGGAGGTGGATTCACTTACTATATCTATCCAGATCCCGCAAGAAACATGACGCCAGGATTCAAGCTTAGCTATGTCACGAAGGTGGATGATACCTGGTGGTTGGGAGCAGGAATCTACTCCCTGTGAATGATTGCGATATGGTTAAACCGCCATGAATGTATTTGAACTTCATAGATCCATTTACGGGCCTCCGGGGGGCAGAACCTTCGCAAGTGCATGACACCCGGCTGCAGGAGCGGATGCCGCCAGAAATCCCGAGGGAGCGTAGGGACGAGCAGCCGCAAGACCCAGCAGAGGGCGCTTTCATCGCACCCGGCCTTGACCTCAGGCCAGACATCTTTGCTGGGTCCTCTTCTCCGGGGCCCGAGCGCCCGCCAGTGGCCACCGTCCGGGCAGATCAGATGGCAAGGGCCAAAGGTAAGGCCCGGATTACCTTCTCTCATATTATGATATAACACAAGCGATGGCCTGAGCTTTTTATTGAAGCTTGATCGCAATCGTGATGCAATATTTGGTTGGCGTTTTGGTCTTCACCTAAATGCGAGTGATCATGGTTGTCTTCTTCGCGCCCTTCGCGTCTTCGCGTTGAGACGCGACACATTTTCACGCCAATGCGCAAAGACGTGAAATACCGATGAGGGATGTACAATTAAATTTGCAGCTTCGCCGCTCTCTGGCGGATAAAGTGATCGGCCATCACCAGGGCAGCTGCCCCCGCAGCCGCCTAGCCAAGTCGCAATTGTAGCACGCTACCTCGCAAGTACGTTGCTACAATCAAAAACTAAATCTATGAAAAGTGACTCAATATAGCTTTGGCGAAAGCATCTAACCGTGCGTTGATATGGACCGAATCTGAGAAGCAGAGAGTTGATTTTCATCGTGAAAGCAATTGTGACCATCCCAGGCGTTATTGGGGGACTCTTTGGCATCCTTATTGGCGGTGCTGAGCTTTTATGGTTTATTGTTTCTGCAGCCTCCTCACACATGCCAGGGAGCTGGATAGAAGGAAACTTCATCTCACCAGAGATAGGAGCCAGTGTCTTTATCCTGCTGGGCATAATGGGCGGCATATCCTCTTTGCTCTATCCCATGAAAAAGGTGAATTTGGGCGGGGTGATAATTTTATGTGGGCTGCTCGGATTTCCAGTTGGCTATGCCTCAGGATCTTATGCAAGTATGGGCTGGACAGGCTGGATCATCCCTGGGGTTTTGCTGACAGCAGCAGGGGTCATATCCCTTGCCGGGCCGGATAAAATCACCTCCGCACTTCCTCTTCTCAATAGTGATAATAGCAGGAGGCGCTTCCTGGGCCGTGTCCTCTATAGCCTCCTCTTTACGGGAGTGCTGCTTATGGTCATGATCGGTCTGCTTTTTATCGGCTCTGTTCCGGACAACAGCCCACAGGGAGCGGCCACGCAGGATCTGCGCGACCTGGAGAGCGCGGGCGTCTCACAGAGCATGGGCCTGTACAACGAGTCACTGCCGTTTTATGACAAGGTAATAGCTCGCAATCAATCAAACTTCATGGCCTGGTATGGGAAAGGCGATGCACTTTCAAGACTGGGCAGATATGATGAGGCGCTGGTCTGCTATGATAGAGCCCTGGGGATTAAGCCCGATTTCGAGAGGGCTGAGGATGCCAAGAAAGAGGCTCTCAGGAAGCAGAACCGGACTCAATAGATCAGGACATAATTTTAGAAGGCCCCTGGGCACGCTGCCAGCCAGGAGCAGGCTGACTGGGCCGTTTTTCCATGGCCGCCAAGGTCTCCTCCGCCTGCTCGGCAATCTCTCCATGAAGAAATCAATATTATGTCATATTAATGTCATATAATGTTAGAAATACAAAAAAGGTTGATAGAGTACAGGTTACGCATTTAACTCGATCTGGAGTTATCCTGTATAACTCAGCTCCTTGGCCTTGGCGAAAGCCATATCGGCTTCTTTGTTGCGGCCAATTTTCTGAAGAATAGTACCTTTCATTTGCCAGATCTCAATTTGTGATGGATTCAAATCTAAGGATTTATCGATCGCAGTAAGAGCATCTTCATATTTGCCCCAGGAAAATAGAATAGCGATCTTTCGGTTCAAATAATCAGTACTTTGTGGTTGTATCTCAATAGCTTTTTCAATCGTCTTAAGAGCATCATCAAATTTGGCCATCTTCATTAATGCAGAGGCCTTTGAGGATAGGTATTCTATATCTCTCGGGTCTGCATTGATCGCTTGATCATAATAAAAGATAGCGTTTTCGTATTCTTCTTGGTTATATAATTGACCTCCTTTGTTATACAACGCTGGGCTGTATGATGAGTCTATCTTAAGGGCATTATCATAGCATTCTGTAGCCTCTTCGTCTCTGTGTTGAGCAGCCAAGTATATGCCCTTTCGATTCCAAGCCACTGCATTTTGAGGATCTATTTTTAGTGCTTTGGAAATAGCATCTAGAGCCTTGGCATAAGATTCAGCTGAATAATAATCTCTTGCCTTTCCCATCCAGTAGTACAATGAGTTATTGGTCTCTGAATATGAGGACATATCAGATTTAATTGAGTTAAAACCAAACCCTCTCAGAGAATACCTAAGACCATTTGTATATAAATCTCCTACAACGACAGGTTCCCCACTACCTGTATCTTTGCCGATAAATTTTAGTTCCTTAGTTAAAATTGCACTATCATTATATGTGCCACTATGCAGCTCAATTGTATCATTGATTTTTGCTGCATAAATTGCTGCTTGAATGCTCGTATAGTTGCATCCTTCTTGACAAACTGACAAAGTAGCTGACTGTGCAGATCCCGCTAACATCAGGATTACAATTATAAGAAACGCTCTGATTATACATTCCTCCTCATCACTCATTTCTTGTTTATGATTATAAATGTTTGTGTGTAGTCCCGAAAGTATTTCGCACACGCTTTACCCCTGCACCCGTAACACGGGTTATGAAATCAAATCCGCGTAAAATCCATTGGATTATCCGGCAAAAGCAAAAGGGGGTGACCACAAAGCAGATCGCTCTTGACATGAAAATATCGCGGAGGCGAGTGCAGCAAATCTGGAAAATCTATGTGGAGTGCAAGCAAGAGCCTGCGATTGGCGAGAAGATGGGCGGCCCAGGAAGCCTTTTGATGAGCAAGAGGCACAAGTGATTAGCGATGGGTATCGGCTTTATCGATTTGGAGCTCGGATGTTGGAGGTTGCTGTAAGAAAGGTGTTTAAAGTCCGCATCTCTCATAACCGTATTCACATGTATCTCAAGGCAGCAGGCCTGGCTCATGAAGATCCGAAAAAACAAAAGCAACGCAAGTGGGTTCGGTACGAACGCAAGCATAGCCTGTCCGCAGGACATATCGATTGGCATGAATCAGGTTGGTCTGATCTCAAGGTTTGCGTTATCATTGATGACGCATCCAGGATGATCCTTGCCGGCGGTGAGTTCAGGAATATCAATACCGAGAACAGCATATTGGTAGTTGACGAACTGGTTGAACCCAACCTCCCGAAAAGTTCAGGCGCACAAGTCTAGCGCCTGAAGAATTTCCCTCTGTTTTTTTGTCATTTCGGTGACTATTATCTGTCCGTCTGCAAGAGCAATTTTTCTTAATTTCTCCAATTGCAGCAGAAGAAGTTCAACAGAATATTTGTCTAGTATCTCTGCATCCTTCATCATATTTATCAGTCGTGACCTTATAATCAGACTCAGGAAAGCGATAAAAATGAATCCTCTTGTTGTCTCTTCGCCATGAGTATTCAATGGAAGGATGTCAATTTCGCTTTTCAATGCCTTGAAGCTCTTTTCAATTTCATCGCGTTCGCGATAGAGAGAAAGGCACTTCATCTCGTCAAAGTTTCCTGAGTAGAATATAATATACTTGCCCATTTTGTTCATTCTTTGTGCAACTGCGTTTTGTTTTATCGTAACTTCAAAGCGATTATCCATAACATTCCAGTCGAAGAAGTTTCCAAATCCGTGTGCTTTATCTTTGAAAACTACGTGGGGGTTACTGTTCTTATTCAAGCGCACCTTGAGCAACTCTTCACGAATATCATAGAGTCTGCTTAGGAGTGTCTGCTTCTCGGTTTGCTCTAATTTGGGATCATAATAAACATACCCCCTGATTTCAATTGAATCAATAATATATGAAATTGGTTTGGCAAAAATGGGATCCTTGTTAAACTTGTGGAGATATTTTACATCATCAAGATCCTTTTGCACTTCCGTCAGCAGGTGCTTCAAATCATTCAACTGCAATCTGGCCGCCATAATAAATGAGATTTTATTCGTCATCAGCTCGCGAAGGTTGCTCAAGCTGAAAAATCCACGATCCATCACAGCAACATAATTTTGGATGCCATGCGCTTTTATCTTTTTTAGAGTGCCGGAAAGCGTACTGACATCGGAAATACTGCCGGGGAAGATGTCATACATCACGGGTATCCCTTTATCCTTATCCAGAATCAGGGACAGATTGATTTGCGGAAGAGACTCGCCATCACGATTGTACCCGTACTCAAGAATATTGATGAGTTGAGAGTAACTTGACAGGCTCGTAATATCGTAAATGAGTGTGTCTTTCGTACCGGTTCCTTCGATAAGCTGGGACATGAATCTGTCTGGAATATTGCTTTCACCCAATCGACCGAGAAGCTCACTTACTCGCTGACTGGTAAGATTGATTTGCGGAGATTCGAGGGCAAGAGAGGTTCCTTCGTACCATGAATCTACATTCCTCATTGCAGTAGGTCGTATAATCCGGTTAAATGCCAATGCGCGAACCATGGACACTTCCGAAGGAGACAACAAAACTTCCAGATAGCGATCCATATGAAGCTCTTCCATAATTGACTGAAGAACGAATATGGAGCCATAATCAAATGATGACTTGATCGCCTCTGTTTTCTTTTTCGTCTTCTCTTTGACCTCGTCAGGGGCGGAACGCATCCGGACCGGCTGGCCATCTACGTTTCTTCCTAAATATTTTGATTTATGTCTGATCTGTTTTTTCTCCTTGTCATAGTAAGGTGTTTCTTCGTACCAATATTCGATCCCATTTTTCACTTTGATTCGTCGAGTGGTTTGCATTATGCGCCTCAATAATAGTAGGCGCATATAGTATAAATATCTTTCGCTAAGTGGGCTTAGTCAGGGTTGTTTTTCAAAATAGGAGCTTTATAATTGAGATCGACCGGTTAATGTGTCTACTTGATCCGGGAGGTTGGGGTTGAAGGATACTGGTGGCTCTGCCCCATGCGAGAGCTTATCTTGGATCATGGTGCAGAATTCGGTGCCCACCGCGTTCATGAAGACGGTAAATGGGACAGTGAATTTAAAAACCATCTTGAAAAGCATGGCATTAAACCAATCCTGGCGAGGGTTAAACATCCACAGACAAATGGAAAGCCAGAACGATGGTTTGGCGAATATCAACGACATAGATTAGCCTTTTCTTCATTTGAGGAGTTTAGGGAATGGTACAACAACAGACCGCATGGTAGCCTGGAGTTTGAACATCTCGAAACCCCAGAACGGGTATTTAGACGAAAGATGCGACTGGAGATGTATTTTGCCATTGGCCACAGGCTGTTTGGGCTATAAGAGGAAATATGAATTCTTCACACAAAATGAAATCGGAGCAGGTGCGAAATACTTTCAGGACTCTACAGATTATAAATGTTTGCCTAAATCCCTAAATCTAATAGGTAAAAGAGATCTGGTTCATGTCCCCCCCTTCAATCTTGATCAGTCAGCCCGTCAGGCACCTATCTAGGATCAACCTGTGTGCTTTAATAAAAGCTGCATAGGCTTCAGCAGTGCGTCCAAGCAATCTGAGAGCATTGCCTTTATTGTTCCAGTAAAGGGGAGTGGACGAATTCAGCTTAATAGCCTGATCGTAGGCGTATATTGAGTCATTGTATCTATATAGGTAATCAAGAGCACTGCCTTTATTGTTCCAGTAAAGGGGATTGGACGAATTCAGCTTAATAGCCTGATCGTAGGCGTATATTGAGTCGTTGTATCTATACAGGTAATCAAGAGCACTGCCTTTATTGTTCCAGTAAAGGGGATTGGAGGAATTCAGCTTAATAGCCTGATCGTAGGCGTATATTGAGTCGTTGTATCTATACAGGAAATAGAGAGCATCGCCTTTACTGTTCCAGTAGAGGGGATTGGAGGAATTCAGCTTAATAGCCTGGTCGTAGGCATATATTGAGTCATTGTATCTATACAGGAAACAGAGAGCATCGCCTTTACTATTCCAAGCATCTGCATATTTTGGATTGATCTCGATAGCCTTATCGTAAGCCTGAATGGCTTCAACGTGCTTGCCCAACATATTAAGAGCAAATCCCATGCCGATCAAGGTATTTGCATACCCTTGATCGCTTTCGATGGATTGATTTGAGGTTTTTATGGCCATTGCCGTTGTTGTTCTATGTTCCGGTATGTTGTAGACTGATCTCGACAAATTGATCCCGACGGTCTTATTGTATGCTTTTTTGGCCTCATCGTGCTTGCCCAGCTTATCGAGAGCAATGCCCTTGTCTATCCATGCATTTACATATTTTGGATTGATCTCTGTGGCCTTGTCGTAGGCCTGTATGGCCTCATCGTATTTGCCCAGATAATCAAGAGCATTACCTTTATTGTCCCAGGCATATACAAAATTGGGATCAAGCTGAATGGACTTATTGTAAGCCTGTATTGCCTCATTGTGCCTGCCCAGATTAAAAAAAATAGTACCTTTGTTGTTCCAGGCATATGATGCATATACATCTTGCGGATCAATCTCAATAGCCTTATCAAGTGCTTTCAAGGCCTCATCGTATTTGCCCAGATTATTGAGAGCATCACCTTTGTTTATCCATGCATCTGCATATTTTGGATTGATCTCGATAGCCTTATCAAGTGCATTTATAGCCTCATCGTATTTGCCCAGATTATTGAGACCAAATCCCTTGCCGATCCGGGCATAAGAATAATTGGGATTGATCTCGATAGCCTTATCAAATGCTTTTATGGCCTCATCGTACTTGCCCTTGTCATCGAGAGCATCACCTTTGTTGGACCAAGCTTCTGCATTTTGCGGATTGATCTCGATGGCCTTATCAAATGCTTTTATAGCCTCATCGTACTTGCCTAGAGTAAAGAGAGCAACACCTTTGTTGTTCCATGCATTTGCATTTTGTGGATTGATCTCGATGGATTTATCAAATGCGTTTATGGCCTCATCGTACTTGCCTAGAGCAAAGAGAGCAACGCCTTTGTTGTTCCTTGCATCTGCATTTTGTGGATTGATCTCGATAGCCTTTTCGTAAGCCTTTATGGCTTCATCATACTTACCTAAATCAACAAGAGCAACTCCTTTATTGAACCATACTTCTGCAGAATCGCTCTCAATCACGGTCGTCGTGATATTTAACCGAACAGCGGGAACTTGTAATACTTCTTTATTCGTATTGGTGGGAGGCATCACAATGGGGATTTTGTTATGCGTGTCTCCTACAGTGACAACTATTTTTTTATCTGCCTGGCAAAATGGACCCCCTGGGTGCTCATTCCCATATTCATCTGGTCCCCAATCCAAGTTCAGCCAAACATCTCCAGTATCCGTATCAAGATATGTGAAAATATTGTTAGTATTGAATTTTTGCTTAAGCCAGTCTAAAGTATCGTTTACCTGGTTGCCCTGAGTGTTTAAATTTCCTAAAAGGACCTCTGCATAGGCATGTCCTCCCGTGCTGTTGTCATAAGCCAGAATAATTCTAGTCGTCTTCCCGATAGACTCCACGAGGGAAACCATCAGAACAGCAAAATCATCGCAATCACCATCTCCGGTACAACCGGCTTTGTCGCCTATTCTCACGGATTCATTTGCATAATTGAAGTAATCTGAGCCTCTTGGGTCGTTTACATAAATCCAACCCTTTACCGGAGGGTCACCATTTTTCAAATAGCTATAAATTGAACATATTTGATTAATAGTAGGATCGCGAGGCCCTGATGATAATTTTGCCACCATCAAGAGTGCCTCATCATGGACTAGCGGATTATCTGGTTCTATCCTTGTGTTTAACATTTCCTTGAGATCTTTTATCGTTACCACATGATATTCGACGCCCGTACCTTGGCCGCCACTCTCCGTGGATGATCCGAGATGTGGAACATTAATACGAAAGCCATCAGGAAAAATCATTTCCCGAGAGGAGTTAGTAGAAGCTGCGGCTAATCCAAGCCCTAAAAGAACTACTGCACATAGCACGCAAAGAACCCACGAGGACATAATAACCTCAAATACCTTCCATCTTAACTAATAATATATATACTTGTGGTGAGATTGACTATTTAAGTTTATGGTTGGCTACCTTACGGTGTATAGTCCCGAATGTTTGGACTTTATATACTCCGGTCCGCAAATTAAATTCTTTATCAACCATTTAATTCAGTCTCCATCCGATTCAGGAACATTCCTAATTTGCATCCTTCTGGCAGTCTTGACCAGAATGCGATATCTGGCGTCTGTAGATACCATTTTGTATCAAGGGACTCATGAAATCTAACTGTATTATACCAATTCATGAAATTGTCAAAATTCTCGAATCTAAACCTGTTACGTTCATAAGTGTCGTTCCATTTTTCCAGTTTTCCATTGGTCTGAGGATGCTTAACGCGAGCCTTGATATGCTTGATTTTATTCGCCTCAAGAAAATCTTCAAATCTGCTATCAGCATCGCCGTTCTTGTCTCGCTTGTTTGCATAGAATTGTGTCCCTCTGTCGGTCAGCACCTGCTCAATACTTGTCAGCCAGCCAAATCTGCCCATGGCTTCTTTGAGGAGTAGCAAAGCGTTATCTTTTGTTTCGGCATCGAACTCCCCGCCCGCGAGAATGCGCCGCGAACTATCATCAAGGACCAAGCAGATGAACACCTTTTTTCCATCGTGAATGCTTGTATGCCAATCCATATGCACCATGGACAGGCTGTGCTTGCGTTCGAACCTAATCCAGGGTTTTCTGCGCTTCGATTTGTTGCGGTTCACATTGGCCAAGCCATGAGATAGCAGTTCCTTATGAATAGCATTGTGAGGGATATGCGTTCCATGTGTGAACTCGATGATCTTTTCGAGTCGTCTTGCGCCTAAATTTTGCTCTTTGTGGACTTCAAGTATCAGCTTAACTGACTCTTCATCCAGGGTCTTTCTATTTCGCCCAAATTTCTTAATGTTTAGGGGCATCTTGGTTTTCGTCCAGTGCATCCAGACACGTTTCACAGAGGACGGACTTAACTTCATATCCTTCGCGATTCTTTTGGTGCTCTCGCCTCTCTTTTTGGCCCGAATGATATATCTGATCTTCCTATCTGTTAGCTTTACAACTTTATTCTTCTTTCCCATGCCCCTTTGATGGGTATATAAAATCAAAGGTTTCGGGACTACACATTGGCTACCTTACGGGAACTAGCTTTTAAATCCCAGCTACTCTTTAACCGATTCATTATGCACATTTAATCCTTCAATGGCGGTGGCTTTATAGGTCCTTGGATTTGGATCAGATTGATTTAGTTCGATAGCCTTGTCGAAAGCTTGAATAGATTCATCATACTTGCCCTGATTATATAGCACAATGCCTTTGTAGCTCCAAGCATCTGCATATTGTGGATTTAACTCGATGGCCTTGTCGTAAGCCTGGATGGCTTCGTTGTACCTGCTATGGTTATTACGTCCCAAATTAGCAAGTGCATCGCCTTCATATTTCCAGCCCATTGCATATTGAGGATTTAGCAGCGTAGTGTTTTTAAAGGCTTCAGCAGCTTCACGGTAATTGCCATTTTTGCCAAGAACTATGCCTTTGTAATTCCAGGCATCTGCATCTCGTGGATTCAGTCTGGTGGCCTCGTCGAACGCATTCAGAGCGTCAGCATAGCGGCCCTGCATACTGTAAACCAATCCAAGGCCCAATACACTTTCAAATGGCTTGGCCAGAGTAATTTTTTTGAAAATTTCTTCCGCTTCATCGTATTTTCCCATCTCTAGGTGTGCAAAACCTAGACCTGAAAGCAGCTCAAACGAACCCTTGTAGCCAGGTTCAGATAATGTGGCTAATATAGCCATATTCTTTGCTTTATTTAGATAATTAAGTTTATTTGTGTCGTTAATATTTTTCTTTTCTATGTAATTGTTATAAGCATCTCGCCCTTCGGTCACATATTTGAAAGTTTGCCAAGTTTGTGGAAATATATCGTCCCCTTTTAGCTGAGCCCTTCGTTTACTCTGTTCAAGAGCTATCATATAGGCAAGATCGTCTATCAAGGAAGGAATTTGCTCATCTTTGGATATGTAAGTTTCATCCTCATAAGTCATAACGCTATTCGTGGAATGATAGTCTTCAAGAATTGCTACTGCAATTATGGTGGAGTTATATCGTTGGAGGCTACAGGTGATAACATTCGCCTTATTGCCAAGAAATTCCTTCATGGAAAGGAGCAAATTACCGATAGATATTGATGTTCCTTGAGCGCCTACAGTCCCAACCTGCGAGAGGCTATATTCTAAAGGCGTACTATGAGCATTTTTGATAGAAAGATTAGTTATACAAAATTCATCAAGCGGTCTTGAGATTATCTTATTCACGCTACTGTTCTTGGGGTTGACTGTTATCCTCGGGGCGGGTTCATAGATATTTTTAATCTTTTGTAGATCAAAACTAAGAAGGGTTGCAAGAGATTTTCCGTCCACATTTTCATCAATCCCAAATGTCTCAAATGGCTGGACAACTATGCCGTCTTCTTTATCGAATATCCAGACTGTAACAACAATCACAAAGAAAAGCGTAAAGAGAATTATAATAATCTTGAGAAGAGAAAAAGACATTTGCTCGATTGTTTTTAGAGATGGTATCCTTTTTTTGATCCGTTTGAAAGCATGCTTAAGATGGTAGTAATGATCAAGCATCAAATATGTTCAACATCTTACTATATAGAAAAACTTTTGGGTGGTCACGCACCCAGCAACTATTGCCACCTCATGCAATGATATCCTCATTTTTGGCAGGCGCTCTATCAATCTGAGTTGTTGAAAATGAAAACCTGTCAATTCAGGGGCCAAATAAGGAGCACTAATCAAGTGCAATCAACTTCGTTTGCGTCATCCATGAGATCAATGGCGTATAGTTCAACCCAGATGAGAATATTTACTCGTCCAGATGACCATTTTTCCGTCTGCTTGACGAAAAGCCCCCCCTGGGTGTTCATTCCCCTTTTCATCCTGCCCCCAATCCAAGTTCAGCCAGACGTCACCAGTATCCGTATCATTATACGTGAAAATATTATTGGTACTGTATTTTTGCTTAAGCCAGTCTAAAGCATCGTTTACCTGGCTTCCCTGAGAGTTTAAATTTCCTAAATAGACCTCTGCGTAGATATGTTCACTTGTGCTGTTGTTATTAGCCAGAATAATTCGAGTAGTCATTCCGATAGACTCCATGAGGGAAGCTATCAGAACAGCAAAATCATCGCAATCACCATCTCCGGTACAATCGGTTTTGTCGCCTATCCTCACGGATTCATTTGCATAATTGAGGTAATCTAAGCCTCTCGGGTCATTTATATAAATCCAACCCTTTACCGGCGGGTTACCATTTTTCAGATATTCATAAATTGAACATATTTGATTAATTTTAGAATCTCCAGGTCCTGATAATCTTGCCACCATCAAAAGTGCTTCATCATGTATTAGTGAATTATCCGGTTCTATCCTCGTGTTTAGCATTTCTTTGAGATCTTTTATCTTTACTATGTTATACTCAATTTCTGGAACTTGGCCACAACGTGCGTGTGTGACATCAGCAGAATATTCTGGAATGATCTGAGTTCCAAGTGTCGAGTTCACTGATGCTAAAACACTATGTGAACCGTTGGCATTCAATTCTAAGATAAAAGGCACGTTTAAGTCCGCCGCCGATCCTACGAGAAGGAAGAGCAATACGGAACTCAGACCCCGCGAGAACATATAATCTTAATGTATGCCACACATATATGTAATTTGTTATAAGGGATAAGTGGGAGTGAACCCCTATAGTAGACAATGAGTTAAGCAACATCAGCATCTATGATAGAGCTAGATCCGAGATTAGAAAGGTATGCTCCTTGAGATTTAATGAGGAACCTCACGCGAAGAAGCCAAAAGAATTACAGCCTCCCCGCCCTCTGGCGCAGCAGGTGATCTGCCAGCACCAGGGCCACCATGGCCTCGGCCACGGGAACAATTCTGGGCGGGATTGCCGGGTCATGCCTTCCTTTGATCGCAATCTCCGCCGCCTCGCCTTGGGCAAGATCAACCGTTTTCTGCTGTTTGGCGATGGAAGGCGTCGGCTTGACTGAGATTGTGCAGACTATGGGAGCCCCGGTGGATATGCCCCCCAGGATGCCTCCCGCGTTGTTGCTCTCAAAATCGACCTTGCCGTCCCGCAGTAGCAGCGGATCGTTCATCTCGCTGCCCTTCATTCCGGCGCACTCCCGGCCCGCGCCGATCTCTACGGCTTTCACTGCGCCAATGCTCATGAGCGCCCGAGCAAGGTCTGCATCCAGCTTGTCGAAGACCGGTTCGCCAAGGCCGACAGGCACGCCCGTTGCGTTTATTAGCACTACGCCACCCAGGCTGTCGCCCTCTGCGCGCACGCCATCCAGCCGCCCCATCATCCTTTGCGCAGCAGCGGGGTCAGGGCAGCGAACCGCATTGGACTCAGCCTTAGCCTGAAGCTGGAGTAAATCTGAAGATGCGATCTCCGCCTTTATTCCGCCCAGCTCTGTCACATAGGCCACGACCAAGATGCCAGCGGCATGCAGCAGCTTCTTGGCAACAGCCCCGGCTGCGACCCGGCCCACCGTCTCCCGAGCCGAGGCCCGGCCTCCACCTCGATGATCACGCAGGCCGTATTTCATCTGATAGGCATAGTCGGCGTGACCAGGCCGGGGCTTATTGCGCAGAAGATCGTAAGCCGAAGAGTCGGCGTCCTTGTTCCAGACGAGCAAAGAGATGGGCGTACCAGTCGTCCGGCCTTCGAAGATGCCGGAGAGTATCTCCACCCGGTCCTCTTCCTTACGAGCGGTAGAGGCGCGGCTCTGGCCGGGCTTTCTCCGGTCCAGCTCCTTTTGAATATCCTCTGCGGTCAGGGCCAATCCGGCCGGACAGCCGTCCACGACCACGCCCACTGCTCTGCCGTGCGACTCGCCCCAGGTGGTGATGCGAAATATGGTGCCAAAGGTGTTTCCGGACATTATTATTAGCTCCCATGATTTATAATATTATGAGATTATGACTTTCATTTTCTGCACATTAATAACTTCTGCCATGTTTTCGTTCTAATGGCTGCAAGAGCAATCGCACTATTCAGTAGAGGGAAATGAGGGAAATAGAAAAATTTTGCGTTTCTAATGGACTTTGAAAAAGTGGGTCATCAGCATGAAGGTTGCACACACTTGAAGCCTCAACCCATTCAGCCGATCATCCTTCTCGGTCACTCTTCTGTCGATGCATCACCACTAATCTCGGTCTGGGGAAATATGTAGTTCACCCAGCATAGTGCCACCAGAGAGGTACCATACTTCTTTTGCACCTGGAGATAGTCGATGGCATAGGTTGGCTCAGAGAATTGATACTCACTGGCATTGTACCTTCTGTTCACCTCACCCATCAGGGAGGTATGCAATGCCTCTTTTGCCGCCGATCTGGCTTCTTCTTCAGGCACGACGGTCTGATTGTATTTCTTCTTGTACTCAGCGGCAAACCCACCGACCAGAGATCCATCCGTGGTATTTACCCATATCCTGCCTACTCCGGTGCACAGGGTATCGCCCTGCACGCCATTGAGATCAGACATAATGGTTTCAATGGCAGCGCCATGGTGGAAATACTCCCTGGCCTCGCTCAGGTTGATCTCTTTTGATTCGGGGGGGAGCACCGAGGTGTACTTCAGCACATTGAAGTTCTCAATGCTGGCGTCCATCAGAGCCAGATCGTAAGACCCCGTCTCCCATGGATCATCACCTGGGCCTAAATCGGTGTCGTTATGGCCCATGGTGACGAAGTACTCATAGGGTATCCTGTTGCCGAGAACCAGGCCGTACATCATGCCCGTGTTATCGTCTGCATTGGCCTCGCCGGCAAGAACCGGGCCCGCCAGGGACACGGCAAGCAGTACAGCCAAAAATATCAGTGATCCAGAATTTATTAATCTCATAAAAGGTTCCTCTTTTTTCTAATGAAGTTGCGCCCATAATATATAGCATTTCGGTATATTGCCCTCATATAATCCAGCTCTTTTTGGCTCTTGGCAAGCCTCCGGCGAGCTTTTAAAAAAAGCGATAATTGAGGCCATGTTTCCTCTCGCCCACCCTTTCTTAGCCTTCGCGCAAGGCCCCCGTTCACGCGAAGGCGCAAGATTCCCGTTATGTTTTTTCTAGGCCCTAAGCGCTCTGGCAATCAGTGGCGCCACCGATACGGTGCTCACGCCCTTGTCCAGGGTGTCCGTGGCCAGCACCGCCTCCACTCCGGAGCGATAGAGCTTGAGAATTGCCGATCCGGTGAGGACGGGATGCACCGCCGCCAGATAGACACGACTGGCACCCTGCTGGCGCAGTAGCGCTATAGCCGTAGCCATGGTGCCGCCCGTGGCGATCATATCATCGAAGATGACCACATCTCTGCCTTTCACCGCCACCTCTTTGGGGGCCATGGAGACCTCCGTCCCCGATAGACGGGTCTTTTGCAAAAAGTCGCACTCGCAGCCCAGGCAGTCAGCCGCCGTGCGGGCCATGGCCATCGCACCTTTATCTGGAGAGATGACCACAGTGTCTGCGAGCCCCATGCTGCCGATCCGCTCCGCTAAGAGAGCTGTCGCATCCAAATTCTCGATGTGGCACTGGAAATGTGCCATAATGGAAGGAGCATGAATGTTTACCAGATGGACGCGACCGTTCTGCAAGAATGGATTCAAGGCCGTAGCCAGCGCCCTGGCAGTAATGGGCTCACCCGGCTTGAAGATCTTATCCTGGCGGGCATATCCAAAGTAAGGTATGACCAGAGAGACATGTCGATCCCGGCAGACATCCAGGAGCTGCAAGAGATAGACCAGGTCCTGATCTGTAGGTGTCGACTGGATTATTACGATCTCATCATCAAGAGGCGTTACAATTTGCGTGTACGACTCGCCATCGGGAAATGTCTTGTAATCACAAAGAGCAAGCGTTTCATTTAAGATTGTAGCTACCCGGCCAGCGAGAAGCTGGGAGGCAGGCCCTCCAATAATCATCAAAAAATCACCTTTAGCTTCCTACTACTTTCATTCTGACCTTCACAGTGGGTGTAACTATTGCCCCCACGGCCCGCACATCTCTGCCAACCTCGATATCCTTTAAGAGCTCGAAGAAATTTCCGGCCAGCATCAAAGAGCTAATTGGTCTTCCCACTTCACCAGGGCCAATCAGGAAGGCATTTTTTGCCTCCACTGAGAAGTCGCCGGAGATAGGATTAGCAGTATGAGCCCCAATGAGACCGCCCACCAGAAGGCCTTTTGTCTCCTCCAGAAGATCCTGGGGCTCTCTGGAGCTGACAATGAGATTTCGAATTCCTACACCGGGAAGGCCTGTGTAGCCGGAGCGCACGGCATTGCCTGTGGACGCGAGGCCATCTTTTCCAGCTGTGTAGCTGTCATAAAGATAGCCCTTTAAAATGCCCTCATCAATCAGGATCGTCCTTTGAGACGGCACACCTTCGCCATCAAAGGCCGAGGAATCTAATCCCCCGGGGAGAAGTCCGTCATCGGTGATCACGAGGCTTTCGGCTGAGATCTTCTCGCCCACCCTGCCTCTAAGAGACGACCGGCCCTTTTGCACATTGTCGGCAGTAATTGCGGGCAGCAAGGTATAATCGAGCAGCTCGGCTATCGCCAGAGGCTTTAAGAGCACATCAAAGGTTCCGCTCTCGGCCTTGACCCCGCCCAGAGAAGATCGAGCCTGCTGTGCTGCGGAGCGGCCGACGTCCTCTAGCGATGGCCGGTAGGATCGAGAGATAAAAAAATCGCTCCCTGTAGCCACATCTGCACCTCGGGCAATGGTCTCCAGAGAGGCATGCATGTGAGTAGAGTCCTCCAGGAGCCTCATTCCCAGAGAGTTTATAACAAAATGTGTGCCGCAAACGCAGGCCACACTACCGGCTACAGGCTCAGCTTCCTTGACAGTCATGCAGCCGGAAAGCATGCTTTTTGCTGCGTCAAGGCATTCCTCAGGGCCGATTTCCTGCAAACGAAAATCGAAGATGCCCTCCGGATGCACCACCTTTCCAGGCTGTGGAAGAGAACGCCAGGATTCATCCCTGCCTCTGGCCCGAGCGGATAGAACAGCGCTATTGGCCACATACTGCAATAGCGACATGTCGCTGGTACTGGAAAAGCCCACACCGCCTGCGATTACCGCCCGAAGCCCCAGGCCGCGATGAAAGCTCTCGCTGGCCAGCTCCACAGCATCCCTGCGCAGATCAATGTCCACAGAGCGGCCAATCATGCCGTAGACTTCCGCCTGCTCTGCGCCTTCCCGCAAAGCTAGGGAGATGAGCTTATGTCCATAATCCAGGAGAGCATCGACACTATCCGATGTATCTGAGATCTTCATCCCCTATCGCCTCATAAGGAGCCTGGGCCCGCTCCATCTCCTGCAGCTTGCCTATGATCTTCTCCATCTCCTTGGCCCTCTCTTCCAGAGCCTGCATACCCACAACAATACCCAGAATGCCGGAGAGAATGCGCAGAACCTCGGAAGCGGCTTTGGGATCGACCAGATAGCCGGAGGTTACCCCCATAAGACAGACGACATCGATACCCCGCAAGGCACCCATGCCCAAGAGCAGTCCCGATACACCGATTATGCCCCCGCCGGGCTCATTCTCGTGAAAGATGACCTCTTTTTGTTTCATCTCTTCCACAAGCTCGATACTTGTGGCTGCCCCCATGACCGTGGGCTTGTCCACGAACTGGCCTGTACCGTAACCACCCAGTGCATAGATTCTCTTTACATGAAAGCTCTGGGCAATGTCCAGGAAGATGTCGCAAAGCTCGTAGTGCCCCTCGTTGGTGGCACTCTGATAGTCGCCAATGAGAATGAGCAGATCCGGCTCGTCGTCCTTGCCATGATAGGCATAAATCTCATTTCGGACTTGCTTGATGGTGCCGTCTGCTTTTACCATCACCTGGGGCGGAAAATGAGGCGAGTAGATTTCGATGATCTTCTCGGCTTTCAGCTCTTCCACCATGTGATCGGCTACCAGCTTTCCCACGTGGCCCACGCCCGGCAGACCTTCTATCAGAATTGGGTCCTTAAGGGTTACTTCTTTGATACGGGAAACCAGGGTCTCCTTCATTTTGCCTCCTGGCCGAGAGCTCTCCGATACTTACCGTAAGGGTCATCGGGAGAGAATCTGGCGGGCTTAGTAATAGCAGTATGGCCCCCACAAACGCAGCAGATATCCTTAAGGGTGTAGCGGTGGCAAGCCGTACACCTCAGGATTTTGGATCTCATGCCTCTCTAAGGAAAGTGCCTTCTCCGCCGTGCTGTTCTATATATTTCACCACAGCCTGAGCAGACTTCTTGAGAACAGACTCAGCATGCTTGTAGTCCGGCGCAGTTACATGAATTCTATAGCGCGGCGCTCCAATATAGGTGATGAAGAGCGTAGCATCTTTGTCTTTTATGCGCTTGACCTGCTTGAGGGCCTTCCTGATGACCTCCACGCCGTCCGGAGCAGGAGAGGTGATATCCACATAACCGCTGATATCAACGGAGGGTATCTTGACATTATCCTTGGAGAGGCTCTCCAGCATCTTCAGATCTTCTTGCGTCAGATCGACTTCCTTCAGGGCATCGACTCCACTGATCGCCGCCTCCTCCATGGCCAGGTAGAGGCTGTCGTACGCTGCCACCAGAACATCAGCGACACGCTTAACGTCCTCGGGCCGATCCTTGTAAGCCATCTCCAACCATTTCCAGGCTTTCTGGTCTGCCTTCCACTCCTGAATCTTCTCGCGACGCTGATGTTCATTGACATCTTTTAGAGAAAGATCGATGTGATGCCTGGACGTGTCTACATTCAATACCTTGCAGACGATCTTCTGCCCCTCTCGCACGTGGTCGCGAATGTACTTGATCCATCCGCTGGCCACCTCCGAGATATGAATCAGGCCCTGCTTACCGGAATACTCGTCCATGGAGACGAAAGCTCCGAAGTCCACTACCTGAGTCACGGTGCAGACGACTAGAGATCCGACCTCTGGCCAGCCCTCACGTTGCATTATTGATCACTCTAAGACTTCTACAACGGTAGTCTTGATCTCAGCCTTGCCGCCAGTGGGCTCAGCTAAAGTACGCCCACAGACCAGACATTTGACAACCGTAGAGGCATGGGCGAATATTACCTGCTCATTCTCGCAGTCGTTGCACTTTACCTTGACGAACTTGGATGGCAAATTTATCCCTCCACCAGATCGAACTTGCCTGCCCTGAAGCCCGGACGGTTATGGGCCTTCTTGCAGGTGTTGCATCGGTAGCGCAGGTTCAGCCTCTTGACGGGCTTGTCGCCGCCCGGCACTTTGGAGAACTTGCCCTGATTTCCTATTCCATTGGCCCGCGCCTTCTGCCTCGTGATATGAGTCATCGAGGAAGCGCGGCCTTTTCTCACCCTCTCCACCGTTTGGGGGGTATGCTTTTTACAGAACGGACAGTAAGCGTTAAGCTTTTTTGGCATCTTCACAACACATCATCTCTCAATCTTCACTTCAGAAGCTAATTTTTTGTTGCGCAGATTTCTGGCGTGAACGGCCGGGAGCACAGCCACATCATCCTTCCCGAGAAGGTAATTTCTCCCGTCAACTCCCACGAACAGAGGAACACTATCCAGCAACCGCACAATTTCGTATTCCCGAGGTATATCTTTCTTGCCCATTAAAGGCCTTTCGGTGTGAGCTACATGGGCTAGGATGGCCTCGCGTCCAGAGGCTATGGCAGAGAGCATCTGCCGGTAGATCTCTTCCTCCTCCTCAGTCATGCCGGGGAGGGCCTCTTCTCGAGAAGCTGATCTGGCACTGCGTAGCGCTCTGCGGACTATCTTTTTCACCCTCTGGTCAATGAGCTTGTTAACACTGTTCTTCTCGCTCTTGAGGGTGTCTTGCAGAATCTGAGCCTCTACGCTAAAGGAGTCTTCCACCTTGGAGAGCTCCTGCCCCAGGCCTGCCAGATAAACACCCACCTGCTGGTAGAAGTTCCTATCCAGATGCTGAAGCTCTGCGGATTTGCGTTCCTCTCGGAGCGCATTGGCCAGATCCAATTCTTACACCTTCATGCCCCTGTTCGGGACTGTTATCTGAGACCAAATAATATATAGATTAATGCTTTGTGCGAGCTTCCGCTACTCCCCGGCACATGAGAAAGACGGCGACATAGGCCGGCAGCTCCGTTGGCCCCTCCTCCAGATGGAAGCTTTCGCCCATCATCACCGTCTTGAAGGGTTTTAAAATCTGTATTGGCACGGCCTCCTCCCCGAAGACCACGGCATCTTGCAGAGGATCGAAGTCCTCCAGGTCGCGCAGGGTGAGTGGGGTCACGCGCATTCCCGAGCCGCCGTGCAGGCTGCCTGGACAGCGAATCAGCCGACGCACGTCGGCTGTCACAGGCTCGTCCGTCTCGCCTCGCTCCTCATCTAAATTGAAGCCCACCTTCACGCCCTCGCTATCCAAGAACTCCACCAGAAGAAGCTTCCAGATTGAAGCGCTTCCTCGAAAGAGGTCCAGATTTCCCCCGGCAATCTCAGCCAGAACATTTGAACCCTGCAGGCTCCGATAAAAGCTGGCAGCTTTTTTGGGTCCGATCCCTTTGCGTTTAGAGAGAAGAGCTATAGCCTCTGTCTCGTTTAGACGGCGCAGATCTTCTACAAAGGAGATGATGGCTCGATTGATCCTGCCCCCCCAGCCTGAAGCACCCGCAGGGGGCGCACGCAGCCGAAAAGCCCGGTCTTTCCCCCAGTCGCCTTCCATAGGGGACATGTGAATGAACCGATCCATGGCCAGGCCCCGGCCTGCCAGGTAATCCACGATCTCCCGCCGCTCATCGCCGCCCAAGCCGAAGATACGCGGGTCTCGAACGTGAATATGATAGCCTCGGCCTCCGGAAAAGACCACACTCATTCTGCTCTCGCTAAAGCCAAAATCAGCTGTAAGAAATCCCAGCAGCTTTTGCGTCTCCTTCTTTACGAGGTCCAGCATCTCGCTGTAGCTCTTGGGTGCATTTCTCAGGTGATCGGCATCCAGGTCGAAGATGAGGTCCGCACCCTGCCAGAGCTTCTCTTTCATGGTGGGAGCACCGGGCCGCTGGTAGTAGGCTGCGGAGTGATAGACGTGGCGCGGCACCATGGCCCGCACATAATCGATAAGCTCACCCTGCGAGAAGAATGATTTGTGCCGGCGCATACCTGAGTCGTCGAAGAAGAGAAAGCCCCACTCGCGAGAGGCGAGGCTGGGCGGAGCATCCAGGGAGGATTCAAGGTAATAGCCCCGGAACTTGGAGACCAGGAAATTATGGGTTAGAGCGTTCAGTATCCCACCTTCCGTAGACCTCTGGCTGACGATCGGCAAAGCAAGAGACCTCGCGACGGAATAGATCCCGATCAGCCAGGTCTATATCGGCCAGAATGACCGTCTGCTCGAAGCCGGCTTCGGCCAAGACCCGCCCACGGGCATCGATAATCAATGATCCGCCGCCAGAGGCCCAGTTGCAGGCCAGATGAGGCATCTGATTCTCTATGGCCCGGGCCATGGCCAGCGTGCGCCACTGCTCGCGACGCAGGGCGGGAAACTGGGCCACGCTGACCAAGTAATCTGCGTCCTGCAGGGCAAGAGAGCGCGCCACCTCTGGAAAGCGCAGGTCGTAGCAGATCTGCAGGCCTACTTGGCCCCACCTTGTATCTATCGGCGATATGGCGCCGCCGCCATCGAAGTGTTCCTTCTCCTCACCAAAGGGATGGATCTTGGAGCGAAGCTGCAGGCCGCTCCGGTCGAGACAAAATCCCAGGTTCTGGCGACCGCTGCGCAGCGAGCCCATGATCAGGCAGTCGTGCTCCTCGGCCAGCGCCTGGAAGGAATCAAGCGAAGGATAGGGCGGCAGATCTTGTGCCGAGGAAGTGGACTGCAAAGATGGCTCGTAGCAAAAGCCGGTCAGGAAGAGCTCAGGAAATACCAGGATCTCGGCTCCTTCAGCCAGGGCAGAGCCTGCCATCTGCAATGCTCGAAAGAGGTTCTCTTCGGTTTTACAGGGCTCAACCTGTAGCTGAAGGCAGGCAGCTCGCATACTAAAAATAGGGCAAGTTCGGATATATTAAGATAGACATACCATAGCCAAAAGTGAGCGTGTTTTATGACCAGAAGCTACAAGGTCCGCATTTATGAGATCCTGGAGTCGACCGATGCCGAGGATAAAACCGCTGAGGCGGTAAATCTCTTTATGCTGGTACTGGTGGTCCTCAATGTCACCGCCGTGGTCCTGGAGACTGTGGAGAGCATCTATGCGGCCCATAAAGTTCTGTTTCATTACTTCGCAGATATCTCTGTGATAATTTTCACCATCGAATACATTTTGCGCATCTGGTCATGCGATGTGGACCCCAAATACAGGCCTCCATTTTCGGGACGGCTTCGCTTCGCACTGACTCCGTTGGCGCTGATAGACCTCCTGGTAATATTGCCAACCTTAGCTGCCCTGGCCTTTCCCGCAGATCATATTCTCCTGCGAAGCCTTCGCGTTCTCTGGACCTTCCGGCTGCTCAAGCTCAGCCGCTACTCCGAGTCCCTGCAGACCATAATGGATGTGATTCGCGCCCAACAGCGCGAGCTGATCATGAGTTTCTCAGCCATCATGTTCTTCATGGTGCTGTCCTCGACTTTGATCTATTTCCTGGAGCATGAAGCGCAGCCCCACCGTTTTCCTGACATACCTGCCACCATGTGGTGGGCGGTGCTGACCATGACCACCGTCGGAGACAATTTCTACCCCATAACTCCTCTGGGAAAGCTGGCAGGCGGGCTGATCATAATTCTAGGCGTGGCCACCTTCGCGCTGCCCACGTCGATTCTCACATCCGGTTTCGTGGATGAGCTGGAGCGGCGGCGGGAGGAGAAGGATGCTCAGGAGAGAGTGGACGGCGAAGATGGCCCATAAAATTACGCGGGAAAGAATTTAAATGCAAAAAAGCACTTCCTAATTCCGGACAATGAATATGAAGCTCAAGACGCGAATCTTCGGCATACTAGAGCCGGGTGACGAAGACAGCAAGTACTTCGATCCATTCATAACGATACTGATAGTATTAAACGTAGCCGCTGTGGTCCTGGAGACGGTAGACTGGATTAATGCCAGTTATGGGCGGCTATTTCGTGCCTTCGATCTCTTTTCCGTCGCAATCTTCACAGTGGAATACATCCTGCGCGCCTGGAGCTGCACCGAAAATCCCAAGTTCAGAGCGCCCATTTCGGGGAGGCTGCGCTATCTTATTACTCCCATGGCGATTATTGATCTATTGGCCATACTGCCCTTCTACCTTCCATTCGTCATCCCGGACCTGCGCTTCGTTCGAGCCTTACGCCTCTTCCGTCTCTTCCGGATCTTGAAGCTGGCCAGGTATTCCGATGCGCTCAAGACATTTGCCGAAGTCCTCAACCTCAAGAAGGAAGAGCTGGGTGTGACATTGTTTGCCACCCTGATTATGCTCACGGTAGCATCCAGCATGGTCTATGAAGCAGAGAACGAGGTTCAACCGGAGGCTTTTGCCAACATTCCCGATGCCATGTGGTGGGGAGTGGTCACCCTGACCACTGTGGGCTACGGAGATATCTATCCCAAGACGCCGCTAGGGAAATTCATAGGCTCTTTTGTGGTAATAGCAGGAGTCGGCCTGTTTGCCCTTCCGGCAGGCATTCTGGCCTCGGGATTCAACGAGGTGTTGCAGAGAAGAAAAGAGAAGCATCGGAAGAAGATGATCTGCCCGCACTGCCACAGGTACATAGGCGATTATGTTATGATGAAGGAAGAAGAAGATGATGCATGACTACGATCAACTCCTAAGGTGAGATCATGAAAGCTTCTGAAGAGATTGTTAAGGTAGAACTGGGAGAAGAGTTTAGGGTCTGTCCGCAATGCGGCTATGAGCTGGGCTTTCACAGCTCTTTTCAGCGGGCTGAGGATGGTTACAAGATCATTCTCATCTGCCCGGAGTGCGGGGCGAGGTACGATGTGGGATGGGAGATGTAATAGTCCCTCCCCGAACAATGACATAATTCGCAAGACAACGAATCAATTTGTTATAGATTGTCAGAGTGCGATTCCAGGCGAAATACTATGGAAAAAGAGCCAAGCATTCGGGATATACCAACAATTAACAAGCCAATTCGAGACATTCAAAATCTTAAAAATGCGAAAGACGCTTTGCCTCTTTTAAAACCATTCTTAAAGCAATTTGGAATTGAGGTGGATAAAATCGATTTAGAGCTGGCAAA
Organism: Methanothrix sp.; assembly: GCA_963682135.1. Lineage (GTDB taxonomy): Archaea > Halobacteriota > Methanosarcinia > Methanotrichales > Methanotrichaceae > Methanothrix. Next base: position 1,552,453 of record OY821645.1, on the reverse strand, counting down.
GGTAGAGGCGCTAAGTAGCTCGGCTGAAGAGCTGGCATCGATCCCAGATCGATTCAATGATCTATTCGCAGAGCGCGGCTGGATCATCTATGAACTTATGAATCTTGAAGTTGCTAAGGCTGCGATAAAGAAAGCAGAGTCGGGGGATATTGATGGTGCCGAAACTGACCTTGTAAATTACTATGATGACGAGAAAGTTGGGTGGAATATAAAGAATATGAAACGTGTGGATGCATTCAGCGCAAGGTGGCATCTGGCACAAAAGGCACGAATTGATTATCGTGAGGCGCGTTATCATGCTTGTGTCCCTGTTGTTCTTGCTCTGCTTAATGGAATAGTCAATGACGCGCACGAGAAAGGAAGAGGATCGAAACTCGGCTTCTTTGTCGAAAATGCTAACATGGATGCATGGAATTCTATCTCTGGCCATAGCAAAGGATTGAAATCACTGGCTGGGGTTTTCAATAAAGGTCGCTATAAAACAACATCAGATCAGATAACCATCCCGTATCGAAACGGCATACTGCACGGCATGGATCTTGGCTACGATAATAAGATGGTCGCCGCAAAAGCTTGGGCGGCGCTGTTTTCTATCCGCGATTGGGCTATGAAAGCTGAGCAAGGATTATTTGACCAAGAAAGTGAATAGGGCGCAAGCAAAACTTGCGGGGCAGAAACGAAGGCGATTGAGCAATGAGCAGTGAGTTCGAATATGACGTTTTTCTCAGCTACAGTTCTAAAGACAGGAAGATCGTCCATTCTCTGGCCGAGCGCTTGAAAAAAGATGGCCTGCGAGTCTGGCTGGACGACTGGGTCATCAAGCCAGGGGATTTGATTCCCCTAAAAATACAGCACGGCATTGAGCAGTCCTGCACTCTCCTCATGTGCATGTCCCGAGATTATTTCGCCTCCGAATGGGGAAAACTGGAGCACTACACCCTGCTCTTCCGTGATCCGACCAATGCCCAGCGCCGTTTTATCCCGCTCCTTATCGCTGACTGTAATCCGCCCGATGTCATCGCCCAGTTCGCACACATTGACTGGAGGGTGCCAAATGAGAAGGCTTATGCAGATCTCCAGACAGCTTGCCTGCGAGAAGAAGTGGAAACTTTAAAACTAGACCCAAACCCTCTGGAACAGCCAATATCTTGGAGTCAAGTGATCAAGCCCATCAACGATAACGAAACAGAGAAGCTAAAGCTGCAAGAATGGAGACCAAGAATTATTAAACCCGGCCAAAATATCCCCGCAGCCCGTGGCCCAGTAGAAGTGGAAACTCTAAAACTAGATCCAAAACCTCCGGAAAAGCCAATAACGTTGAGTCAAGTGATCACGCAGTTCATCAATGACGAAGCAGAGAAGCTAAAGCTGCAAGAATGGAAACCAAGGGTTATTAAACTCGGCCAAAATATTCCCGCAACCGGAGGCCCAGATGATTATGAAAAAGGGACGCCAGAAAGGAAGCTCGCAGAGTTCCTTTCAGACTGGAAAAAGGCTAGGCCGGATTACCGTACCATGGCTGATTGCATCTTATTGAATTCTGGCGACAATAAAAATGCAATGCCTGCGCGCATAAGAGAAATATATAATTCGAAGCACCTGCAATCATTTGAGTTCAACGGGATTCGAGACACAGCAGCAGCAAGAACGGTGATACAAACGAATCTCGTCTATGAAGAATTTGGCAATCAAGTAGGAAAAACGGTCGAATTCATCATGATGAATTATGGTGCCGATGGGAAACCTGCCGTTCGCGGACCAGGAAGCTGTTGGTTCATCCTATTTTGGGATATAGTATGATCATGATTAACCAACTTCATATCCGGTCCAATGCTAGCAAGAGCCATATCATCAAGGCCCTTGTGGGCTTATGCCAGAACGTAGAGACATTGATATATTTGTAATTCATTGTAATACAAGGTGATTAGGATCTCCACATCAGTATCGATCAGGCTTCCAGACGACATGGCAGATAGCCTGAAGAGCCTTTCTGAAACCATAGATCGCTCCAAGGCGTATATCATCAAGAAAGCGTTGCAGGCATATCTTGAGGATTATTCAGATTACCTGATTGCCCAGGAGCGTTTGAACGATAAAAACGACAACGTGGTATCTAGCGAAGAGATGAGGGTGCTTCTTGGCCTGCCTGATTGAGTACAAATCATCTGTGGCCCACGACCTGAAGAATCTGGATAAGTCGGTTGCTAAGAGAGTAATCAAAGAACTGGAAGAGGAGTTATCCTGTAACCCGGACTGCGGAGAGGCGCTCACCGGACAGTTCAAAGGACTTTTCAAGCTGCGCATTGGAGATTACCGGGTCGTCTATTCCAAGAAACAGGACGGAGTATTGATATTGCGAATAAAAAATCGCAGCAAGGCGTATAGATAGTGAAAAAAAGTGGCGGTACATTCGCGCAGGAATCTACGGTGAAATGTTATGGACGATAAATTGAAAAGGCTCGCAGAGATCGCAAAGACCTTCGCGCCCGAGATGATGCAGCCCCCTTACAGCGGCATCACCACATTCTTCGGTGCGCCCTACCAGCGGGAGACGAGCGGCCTGGACATTGCTTTGGTGGGCGTGCCCTTTGACCTGGGCGTGACCAACCGCAGCGGCACGCGCCTGGGCCCGCGGGAGATCCGAAACCAGTCCCGGCTGGTGGGTGTCTACAACCACTACAGCCGCATGTCGCCCTTTGCCACTCATCGAGTAGCGGACGCTGGAGACGTGCCGTTTCAGACCACGTATGATCTGAAAGAGGCTCACGCGGATATCGAATCATTCTACAGGAAATTGTCATCAGCCAATGTCCTGGCCATAACCGCGGGCGGGGATCACTCCATAACCTTTCCCATTCTCAAAGGCCTCTCTCCAAAAGAGAAGGTCGGGCTCATCCATTTCGACTCGCATTGCGATACGTCGGCACCTTTCCACGGAAGCGGATTGCAGCATGGCTGCCCCATGAGAAATGCCGTTGAGGCAGGGCTGGTGGACCCAAAGCGCACGGTGCAGATCGGCATTCGCGGCACGGCTGAGCTGCTCTGGCAGTTCTCTTACGATAGCGGCATGAGAGTAATTCATATCGAAGAGTTCTATGAGCTGGGTTGGAGAAAAGTAATCTCGGAGATCAGGAGCCTGGTGGGTGACGGTCCGGTCTACATCTCCTTCGACATTGACTGCCTGGACCCGGCCTTTGCCCCAGGTACCGGAACCCCGGTGGTCGGTGGCATGAGCAGCTTTGAGGCCCTCCAGGTCTTGCGGGGCCTATCCGGGCTGAATGTCATCGGCGGGGATCTGGTGGAGGTGGCACCACCTTACGATGCCGGAGGGATTACGGCTCTGGCCGGAGCCACGATTATGTTTGAGATCCTCTGCCTGGCGGCCCAGTTCAGGGAGACTTGTACAGCCAGGCCGAAATAACCGACGTTTGACTTCGCGGCTTTGCGCCTTCGCGTGAAACTGATCCGGCCAAATTTCACGTAGCGGCGCAAAGAACGGTCAGCCTACCTCGCCATCGCCTCTTTTTTCATCTCCACCGGCATCTTCTCAATGGCATAGCGCAGAGCCGTTCTCGGCATCTGCGCCTTATTGCGCATCACATAATCGAAGACCTCAGCCGGATGCTTTTTGCTTGCCTCCTTGAGCAGCCAGCCGTAGCCCTTCTGCACCATATCATCCTTGTCCATGAGGAGAATATCGGAGATCTCAAAAGCCTCTTTCAAGAAGAGCCCCTTTCTGGCCGGCAAGATCAGGGTCACCGCCGATGCGCGTCTCAGCCAGCGATTCTCAGCGCGGGCCCAGACTGCCAGGTTATCGATGAACTGGGGATACATCTCCACGAAGGTTCCCAGGGTGTGGTTGCAGAGAGTGTCGCACTTGGCCCAGTTGTCCACGTACAGATCCACCCACCTCTCGAAAACGGCAAAGTCCTCGGGGACGAACTGACTGCGCAGGGAATAGGACCACTCGAAGGCGATGAAGGCCTCCTCACCAAAGTTTGCCTGCAGGAGATCTTCGCACAAAGAGAAAATCTCGTTTTTGTCTCGGCCTTTTATCTCCCGGAAATACTTGGCGGCGATCTTCTTGACGGCAGCGCTCTTCACTCCGTGGAACTTAACCTCCTCTTTGAAGAAGCGCTGAGCGCTCTCTCGGGTCTTCTCGTCAGCGCTCTGCTGCAGCTCTAGGCGCATGGCCTCCAGGACATTTCTTTGCATATCTCACCGGTGGGCTTATCTTTATCAAAAAATCTTCGCCAATGACATGATGCAATTCGTCCTGACTGTCGCCGCAGCAAAGCGACTCATAGGCAAAGCCCTGGCAATCCACCCGACCATCAGAACGGCCCTTTCCTCCGCTACACTGGTTATCATTGCCGGAACCACCAACGGTTACGTCGCTGAGGAGATCTTGAAAGTGGCAGGCTACGCAGAAGAGTTTTCCCGAAAGAGATTTTTCCGGGGCATCGTCCTGCCGCCGGGAAGGACCACCGAGACAGGAAGGCTGCCAGATGAGAGCGATTTTCCCGGCGATGTGGTAATAGTAAAAGGAGTCTGGCAGAAGGGCAAGACCCTCTTCGACGTCGCCGAAGGCTTGAGTGAGGGCGATGTCATCCTGAAGGGCGCTAATGCCCTGGACCTGGCCAGAAAGCAGGTGGCTGTGCTCATCGGCCATCCTCGTGGGGGAACGACCATCACCGCCCTGCAGGCGGCTGTGGGCCGCAGAGTGCGGCTCATCCTGCCTGTGGGCCTGGAAAAGCGCGTACCTGGCGACCTGATGGAGCTGGCCGCTCGAATCAATGCGCCCGGTGAGAGCGGCTTTCGGCTGCTGCCCGTGCCGGGTGAGGTCTTCACTGAGATCGAGGCCATCCGGCTGCTCACGGGAGCAGAAGCAGCGATGCTGGCCGCGGGCGGAGTAGGCGGCGCGGAGGGAGCGGTCTGGCTGGCCTTGCAGGGCAGCGAGGAGCAGTTGGCGAGGGCTGAGGAGCTGATGAGGGAGGTTTCTGGAGAAATTCCACAGTCAGATGTAATTGCATAGAGAAGGTGGCTGGCCTTTACATGCCTCTTTCTTTCCTATTCTGGATTTCTTTGGCCATAATCCCGATCTTTTTCCACTTTTTCTTTTCGGCTCTCTGAAGATCAGGATTTTTCCGTCTCTCGACTGCCAGCAACTCTCGCTGAAGTTTTCGGTAGCTTTCAAATCTGATTTCCGCAAGCGTTCCGTCTGCAATTGCCTTTTTGATCATACAACCTGGCTCAGTCTCATGCCGGCAATCAGAAAATTTGCATTTTGCTGCAAGCTCCTCAATATCCAGAAACGTTGTAAGTAGCCCATCGCTGGCATCCCATAGTTGGAGCTCTCTCATGCCCGGATTATCAATTATGACTCCGCCCTTCTTTAGCAATATCAGCTCCCGCATAGTCGTAATATGCCGTCCTCGACTATCATCTTCCCTGATCTCACCGACTTTTTGCCTTTCAACCCCGTCTAGTGCATTGATTAGGGTGGACTTTCCGACACCGGATGAGCCGAGCAGCACAACGGTCTTGCCATCCTGAAGATATGGTGACAGAGATCCCATTCCGACATCCTCTGTCGCGCTAATTGCATGTACCGGCACGTCCGGCGCGATTGCCAACACATCATTTATCCTTGCATCAACATCACTACAGATATCAGATTTATTTAATACAATGACAGGGTCAACGCCGCTCTGTCTCACAATGGCCAGGTACCTCTCCAGCCGTCTCATATTCAAGTCTCTGTTGAGCGAGGTCATGATGAATGCGATATCGATATTTGTAACGATCACCTGCTCGCCAGTCGCTCTCCCTGCATCTTTCCTAGAGATCTTGTTTTTCCTTGGCAATATGGCGTGTATAGTGCAGGTGCCTGTATTATCCTCTGAAATTGCTACCCAGTCTCCGACCGCAGGATACTGGCCATCCTGGCGCAGCCTGCCAGAAACCCTGGCCCTTACTTCGCCGTTCTTCGTATAAACTTTGCAGCCATTCTTATTTACGCTGGAGATCCTTCCAGGCTCATGCCCTTCAACATGCTCTCGGAAACTTTCGCCAAAAAATGCGTTCCAGCCAAGCTTCCTCAACACAAGATCCAAAACGTCATCTCCATTCAATCACCCTGCCTTTCCACTACATGGCTTCATCGAACTCGTTTCTGTATCTGGCAACGCCACACGCACCGAACATGGCCTCATCATTCAAAATCAGGATCATGAAGGCCTCATCGGGAACTCCTTCCCACTGGCTGCGAATGCCGTGCACAGAGGCGCGCACAAAGCCGAAGCAAGGATAATATTCTGGATGCCCGAGCACGATAATGAAGGGATCTCCTCGACGCTTGAGTATCTCTATGCCTGCCTGGACTAGTTGGGTGCCGATCCCCTGACGCTGAAGCTCGGGCTGGACAGCCATGGGGCCCAGCCCCGTGCCCTCTATTACCTTATCACCGTCAACCTTGACCGGACTAAAAAGGATATGACCTACGACTTGATCATCTTTAACCGCCACTAAAGAAAGGATGTTTGTGCAGTTCTCACGCAGACTATCGATCACATTTGCCTCTGAGGCTTGGCCGAAGGCCTGCATGAAAGTTTTTTCGTTTAGCTTCCTGATTTCTTCGATGTCCTTAGGTCCCTCTTCTCGAATGAAAATCACGCTCTCACCCCGTTAAATTGCCTGTTTCACCCAATGATAACGAAGATAACGAAACACTGTTGTATTGCCAGTACGTGTTTGCGTCACCATCAGGCGTTTATCTGTTTCATTCTATTATTATCATCCATTAACCTGAATCGAGCTGAGCCACATAGAATACAAAACCATAGTATTCAGAATACTGCCTGAAAATGTCGATCTCTCTCTGATGATCCTCCAATACTGCAAGAGCACCCGGAAGACCTTCGTACTTCTGTCTCAGTTGAGAGATTTTCTCTTCCAATGGAGAATAGTAGCACCACCAAGCCGACTTTGGAATGACGAAGTGACCGATGTGGCGATAGCCCGCCCCTTGAATAATCCTCAGATTACCTTCGATATCCTGCATGCCAGGATATTCCTTTATAAAGTATCCCTTGATCTCTTCAGGAGCATCGGCTCGAAGCCAGGTTAGCTCCGAGGCGACAAGATATCCTCTGTCCTTCAGAAATGTGCGCCATTGCAGAAACCCTTTTTCAAAGCCTATGATGTAAATGGAACCTTCCGCCCAGATAATATCAAAGGTGCCTTCTTCAAAATGCAGATCGCACATATCCCCGATAAGGGGGGTTATCCTATCAATTAGCCCGCTTAGCCTGATTTTTTTGCCCAAATCCTCCAAAAATTGTGGATGGTTGTCGATTGCCATGATAGTTCCATCGGTTAAAAGGCTCAGATCTATAGTCTGTGTGCCTGGTCCACAACCAATGTCCAGTATCCAGGGATGGGATGGCAAATCTTTTAGCATATCAAAGGCCCTTTTTGTGGATTGAAACTCTCCGGGGCCTTCTCTTGGATTGCCGCTGTGGATCTCCCAGAATAGCTCCCCCATCTCTTGTTCTTCCATCTCGGATCTTCTTCTAGAACTATCTTATTGCATTTAGCCTTTCTCATCTCCAAAGAGCCTGTAGTCCTATTTTGAGATGTGAGCGAGAATGTCAAACAACTTATCTCGACAATTCAATTCTCACCTGTATCCACAAGACTGATTCCTCCCCTTCCATCCCCTGCCAGTACATGGGAAGCTCTCTGCCCTGCCCCAGTATCTGACTCTTCTTCTCCACACCACCCCGCTCCTCGTAGTGCCTCTGCGTATCCTTCAGGATGTCATCGAAGCTCAGCCCCAGAAGAGCCTCGCCCATGAGCAGCCGCTCCTCGCTATCCCCTTTCAGGAAGACACACTCCACCTCGGGCACACCGAGAAATTGGCGGATCTCCCTGGCCAGCTCATATCCCTGCAGAGAGGGGACTACCAGATCGCAATTGGGAAAATAGAGCTGCAGTATCTCCAGAAGCTCTGTGAATAGATGAAAATCCATCTCACAGTATTTAAAGAGCTTATCCAGCACGATTTTCCTATTTTCCAGATCGATCTGCAAAAAGACTTCTGCTGCCACACCATCCATGCCGCATCTCGCCTTCTCCGCCGCCCCCAGGCGATCGAAACCCTCTTGCAGCCGGTCGAAGAGGCGGCACAGCTTTCGGCAGAACCCGCTTTTTCTTGCCGAGTCCTCCGGGGTCAGCACGCCGGAAAATTCGATGGAAGAGTGGACGGATGACCACTTGCCTGGACTGCAATCAGTCAAATCGAGCATTCTATTAGCAAAGAGCATCAAGAGGATATAAAAACAACGCAGAGAGGATGATTCTTTAGATTCATCATCATCCAAGTTTCAGATCATCTTCTGCATCCAGACCACATCGAAATCCTGGCCCCATTTTCGGCCGATCTTCTGGAAGCGTCCACACTCCTGAAAGCCGCGCTTCTTGTGAAAGGCAAGGCTTGCCGAGTTGAGGGAGGAGATGCCTGCCAGAATGGTTGTCATGCCCTTCTCCCTGGCCTCATGCACGAGTCGCTCTTGCATTGCTTTTCCTATCCCCTTTCCTATGTGCTGGGGGGAGATGAAGCAGGTTATCTCTGCCGCCCTGGAAAAGACGGGCATGGGGCTATGCGGGCGGAGCAATGCAAAGCCCAGCACATTTCCTTCGCCGTCTTTGGCCACCAGGAAAGGATAGCCTGCAGACATATTCAGGAAGAGATCAAAGAACTGGTAAGCAACCGGATCCTCCGGATAAGCGGCAAAGCTATTCTCCACGTAATAGTTGAAAATGTCAATTACGGCTACTCCATCCTCTTTCGAGACGGGGGCGGTGGTAAAGTCCATTTTCATCCATCCTTCTGGCATCAATTCTCGGAGGAGACGGAGGGATAGTCATCCTTGCCGGGACCGCTTCCAATCATCCTCGGCTGGTCGCAGATTTTGTCCTGATTGGTATCATTACAGCCCTCCGACGCTTCATCGTAATCGCTGTAATGGTTTCCTACAATCTGCGAACCGCTTATCATCGCCAGGAGGCTCTGCAATCCAGCATTTGGCGCGCTCCCATTCCATCGATTGTTGGTGCCACTATCGCTTACAGATATCTCATTCTCCAGCAGGTCGTTGGAAAGGAAGGTGTTGTTTACACAGCCTGATTGGACATAAATCCCATATTTATTCTTATGAATGATATTGCCTTGCACAATATTATTACTGGATTGAACCTTTATTCCGGCATTGCCGCAACCGCAACCGCCCGAACCGGTTATGTTAAAACCCCTAATAGTCGTATCGTTGGATGTTATGCTGATGACGCTTCCCGACCCACCAGCATCCACAACTGGAAGACCACTGCCTGCATCGATGCCCTGTAGGGTGAGAGTCTTATAGACATAAACGTTCTCGCGATAAAGTCCACTCTGCACCTCAATGATATCCCCCTGGCTGGAATTGTCAATTGCCTGCTGAATATGCGAATAATCCGCATCCTTCGGCCCCACTGTTATCTTGGTGGCATCTGCATACCCCAGGACCAGAATTGGGATTAGTATTAATATTAAGCATGCCCTCATAATTTTCCGTAATAGCTTCTATCTATTAGAAGGTTTTCATGAATGGCTGAACAAAAAAGAACGACAGAAGAGTTCACACAGGCCGTAGGCGAAGAAGTGGACTCTGCTTTCAAGAATCTCGTCTCCTTGATACTGAAGGATGGAGCACTCACCGCAAAGGACAAGGCCTTAATTGCCCTGGCCTGCTCTGTTGCAGTCAGATGCGAGCGCTGTATTCAGAGGCACAAGGAAACGGCCCGAAAGCTAGGAGCCTGCCGGGAAGAGATACTGGAGGCAGCGGCAGTTGCCGGTTTAGTGCGCATGGGCTCGGGTTTCAACGCGGCTGCAGCCCTGCTGGATGATTAGGAATGATAAATTTCGGACGGTAAAGAGGTAGATGAAGATGCTGGAAGGCATAAAGTGTCAAAATTGTGGCAAGACGATATCAGAGGATGAGGTCTTCACCACGGAAGGCAAGACCCTATGCGAAGACTGCTACATCGATGTCGGTCACCGAATTCGCGTCTGCGATCCCTGGGGAGAGAGGTCAAAGAAGATATTCAGAACGAGCCACGGCCTGGAAGGAACGGATGGACTCACGGATTTGCAAAAGGAGATCTACGAGTACATCCGGGAGAAGGGCAAGGCCACCAGAGCGGAGCTGATGGAGAACTTTAAGTTGCCTGCCCCGGAGCTGGAGAACCAGTTCGCCATCCTTCGCCACTGCCAGCTTCTCAAAGGCAAGAGGGAAGGAGACACAGTCTACCTTGTCCTCTGGTCAACTACCCACCAATGAATTGGCGGGCATGAGCACCGCCGATATTGGGGGCTTGTAGCTGCGCAAAAATTCGCGCTACGATGGGCAGGTTGGCTTCTACCCTTGCTCTGATATTCAGAGCCGCGTTGTAGTCTGCATCGGCTGAGGAACCGCAGCGGGTACAAACAAAATCACTACAAAGGCAATCCTGCGCGCAACATCGTCAAGGACTTATCCGATATCTCCTCCAAACCTTTCCCCGCGTTAGACTGCATGCCCTTACAAATGAGAACGATCTCCTTGAATGTGAGCCATGACCGTCGATCAGATTCCCATCACCAGGTTCTCAATTATTACAAGAATCACTCCCAAGGCCCTGCGCTACTACGACCGGTTGGGGCTGCTGGTACCGGCAGCTAAAGACACATTAACCGGCTACCGCTACTACACAGCAGACCAGTTGGAGAGGGGTGTCCGAGTAAAGACATTATGCTCTTTGGGCATATCCCTGGAAGAGATAGCCAGCTACCTCGACGCTGAGGCGAAAGGTGATAGGGATGCCTTGCAGGCGCTGAGAGAAAAACATCTCAGCCGGACCCGGGGCGAAATCGCCAGGCTGCAAAGGATCGAGGCCCTGCTCAAACAGAGCGATAAGGAGCTGATAAAGATGGCATTAAGTGAGCCGGTTATCAAAGATGTGCCCGCCCTGCGGGTGGTAAGCAAGAGAGATAAAGGAAGCTATGGCGAAACCATCGGTCGCTTCATTGGAGAGCTGTGCGAAATGCTTTTCCGTCCGGTTAACCAGAAAAATCTCGTGAAGATGAGCGGGCCTTGCATGGCGATTTACCACGACCTGGAATATAAGGAAAAGGATGCCGATATAGAGGTGGCCATACCCATAACCGGAAGGATAGAAGTAGACGAGGGTATGGAAGTCAAGAATCTTCCTCCTGCCCGGGTCCTGGCGGTCGTGCACAAAGGAAGCTATGACACTCTCATCCTGACCTACAAGGATATCTATGAGCATATGATAAAAAATGGGATGGAGTTTGCCGGACCGGGCAGAGAGCTCTATCTGAGCGATCCCTGCAAGACAGCCCCAGAGGAGCTTTTGACTGAGATACAGTTGCCGATCAAAGATAGCCTGGCAAAAACATAAAAAGATAATTAAGATGTATTTCCCGGCAATCCTTGGCACCGCCAGACGGGGCCGCATGTCAGAAAGAGCGGCCCAATTATACAAGCTCTATGTCGGCCAGACCGGCCTTGTCGGCATTGGGCGTCATCCTGTAAATAGAGCCATTGATCTTGACATCAACATGGTCGCCTCTTGGCGTGGCATCAAAATTGTGGGTGACAAGCAAGAAGGCCAGATCCTGTGCATTAATTCGCACATCTTCGTTAGCACTGGACAGGTCCAAAAGGCCCTGATAATCAGTAGCGGCGCTGCATACAAGGGCCATTGATGCAATCATCCCAAGGAACAGAATGGACATGAGACGGATGGCGCCAACAAAAAACATGATATCACCTCTGAACCAGAATATTCACAAGCCTCTTTCCAATGACAGTTCTTCAATATCTTTTTGCATGTTCAGGCTCATTTTCGTGCCGCTCAGATTGGATGCTGCAATGAATGGAAGCGTTATCTTATCGTACTTGATTCCTTGCATATTGGCACCACTCAGATCGACGCCTACTAGATATACGGTTGTTAGGTTAGCCCCTCGCATATCTGAGCCGGATAGGTTGATGTTCTCCAGGGTAGCCTTGCTGATTGTAATATCCCTCAAGTCTGCCTTGCTGAAATCCACCTCGCTCAGGAGCATTCCATCCATTATGGCCGAACTGAGCACTGCTTTATGGAAGATCAAACCTTCTGCATTTAGAGCGTAAAATGTAGCATTCCTAAGATCGGCACCCGAAAAGTCTGCATAGTTCATTTGATTATTCAAGAAATGAATACCTCTGAGATCTGCCCCCGACAAATTTGCGTAGGACATATCTGCATAATCCAGTATGCATTTGCCAAATATACAGCCAGATAGATTGGCTCTGGTGAGATATGCTCTGGTAAAGTCAGATCCGCTCAGGTCTGATCGACTGAGATCGGCACCAAACAGCTCTGCCCTCGCAAATTGGCAGCTTTGCAGCCGACTCTCACTCATATCTACCCAATTGAGTTTTGCTCCAAGAAAGCTCGTCTTGCTCAGAGAGGCATTCTTTAGTTTAGCAAGTGTGAAATCTGCTCCGATGAGCCTTGCCTGGCTCAAATCGGCTTTGGTGAGATTAGCACTATTGAGATAAGCGCCCGTCAGGTCCGATTCACTCAGATCGCAGCCGGAAAGATCGGAGTCGTTCATTTGAGATCCCGCGAGCCTTGCGCCTTTCAGCCTGGCCCCGACAAGGTTAGACTGGTAGATCCAGGCGTTTTCAAGATTGCACCCCGATAAATTCGCATCGGATATGTCGGAACTCGATAGACCTGATGCCAGGAAGCTCGAACCGGATAGGTCTGCTCCGCTGAGATTTGAGTGGGTCAAATTGGTGAAAATCGACCTTATATTATTTAGCCTGGCACCGGATAAATTCGCGCCTGCCATGCGAGACTCGGAGATATCAGAACCATCCAGGTATGCATGGGATAAATCGGCATCAATGATATTGGCTCCGACCAGACTTGATCTTGTAAGATTCGAACCTACCAGTTTCGCACCACGGAGCCGGACGCGATTCATGAAGGCGCCCACGAATTGCGCACCGCTCATCTCGGATAGGCTAAGGTTTGTGGCCTCCAATCGGCAGCCACTGAGGTTTGCTCCCCTGAGAATCGATCCACTGATGCGAGCTTGATCGAGATTGGACCCGCCCATGTCAGCACCGCCCAGATTTGATCCAATCATATTGGCCCCTACGAGGTTGGCACCTCTGATCTCGGCCAGAGATAAGTTGGAGCCATGCAGGTCAGCCTCCTCCAAATTGGCATAGCTGAGGTTGCCCTCCACCAACCGGGCATTGGATAGATTAGACCGCATGAGATTGGAATGACTCAGATTTGTGCTTATCATATCCGACTTCTGCAGATCGGACTGGCTGAGATCTTTTTTGCTTAATTCCAGGTAGCTGAGATTCTCATTCACAAGATAAGCCCGCGCCTGGAAGGGTTGATTGATGATGATGCTGCCCGGTGGCAGGCGGTCGGGAGATATGTTGAAACGAGTCAGAACAAAATTATCAAACATATAGCGATTGAGGCTCTCCCTCATCACAGGAATCTTGTCAGCGGATTCGCCTCGCAGGATGCGAAGGGCAATCTCTGCCGCCTCATCGCCCTGGAAATATCCGCGGATCATCTTTCCCCCAACGACGCCGTAGCCCAGGTAGAAATCGTAGATGCTGTAAAATGGAACCGGGCTTGCTTCCAGGATCAACTGGGCTGCGTCCTCGTAAGTCAGGAAAAGCCCTGATCGGTCGCGGTTAAGGGTCATAAGCAGGATGAGACTGTCATTGGATAGAAGGGCCAGGCTTTGGCGAAGCTCATCAACGGTGAGGTTGTCGAGATATTGGAAAGAGACATTCTTCTCGAAACGAGGGATGATCTCATCCAGAACCTTTCGAGCGGACTGGCCAGTTGCGGTCTGATCTTTTACTATGGCAATGTGCTTGGTTTGGGGATGAAGACTGAGCATCAACGAGATTGTGCTTTCGATATCATATGCTTCCACAACGCCGGTAAAGCCGCTTTTTCCGCTCAGCATCTTCTCGTCAAAGTACACCACGCCGCAAAAGACTACAGGCGTCCCAGGAAAGAGGTCATCTCTATTTTTCTGCAGGAAGTGGAATGCATCTGTATCCACTGAGATGATGAGGTCAAAAGGCTGATCTTTATACTTATTTTGGTAAAGCGCCTCCAGATCGGCAAAACGTCCATCATCGGCGGCAATCCGTTTTGTGTCCATATATGCCACAGAAAAAATCGCGGATGGCATGTTCATCGCGAAGTGTAGCCTAATCTCAGAGATAATGCTGTCCTCCCAGGCCATGCCGGGATGATAAGAGGCAAGAATGAGAATATTCTTGGGAGTGCTCTCCAGGGCAGCAGACGATGCAGCAATATTTAAAAACACAAGCATTAAAACCAAAAAGACTCCAAAGGCAGACCTCATATTGATGGACATCCTGAACTAAATTATCACGTAAACCCTTAATAATCTTTTGTATGTCTCAAACATCGTAGAAGAAAAGATAAATAGTCAGCCCACCTTGACATATCGTTATTCTCAAGGTGATGTCAACTATGTCGGATAAGAAAATGTATTCCTTGCCACCGCTGCCCTATGCCTACAATGCGCTTGAGCCATTTATCTCAGAGGCACAGCTGCGCTTGCATCATGATAAGCACCACGCTGCCTACGTGAACGCCGCCAACGCCATACTGGAGAAGCTGGATAAGGCCCGCCAGGCGGGAGCAGATGTGGACATGAAGGCCACCCTGAAGGAGCTGTCCTTCCAGGTAGGTGGGCATGTTCTGCACGACCTCTTCTGGCGAAATCTGGCACCGGCGGCAAAGGCCGGCAAGGAGCCGGGCGGAGTTCTGGCAGAAGCTCTGAAGAATGAGTTCGGATCCTTCGAGCGCTTCAAGAAGGAGTTTTCTGCGGCGGCTGCCAGCGCGGAAGGCTCGGGCTGGGCGGCGCTGGCCAGGTGCGGCATGACCGGCAGGCTGCTGATCATGCAGATCGAGAAGCATAATGTGAACGTCTACCCCCACCTTCGCATCCTCATGGTCCTGGATGTCTGGGAGCATGCCTACTATCTCGACTACAAGAACGAGAGGCCAAAGTTCGTGGAGGCCTTCTGGAACATTGTGAACTGGGAAGAGGTCAATAAGAGGCTGGAGGCTATAATTAAGTAATTACTTTTTTATATAGACATATTTTGAAGTAGAAATTTTCGCACCTTTGAATCCCACTAATCCAGCTTTTGCACTCCCATGGAGCAATTTATCCAGGAAGCTATCTGCTTCGAAAACACTTTCGCCCCACACGGATCTCTTAATTATAGCCTGGAACGCAGATCATCAATCGCGTCCTTTATTAATTAGATGGAACATAATTGCTAAAAGATTTTGATAGAGTTCGGAGCGAAACCCGAATAAACCCATGATGAAATACTGGTGTAATAAGTTGATTGCCGAGATGATGAGTTATGTTGCGTTATGGTAGAGGGGATGGGCTTTGAGCAGTAGAATTGTGCAGCAGACCCTGGAAGGCCTGGCTGTCTCTGCCATGCCTAGAGTTAGGACCACAGACGGCCATCTGCTGGACTGGGATAGAGAAGCCATAGCCAAGCAGCTGCTCAAGGAGACGAAGCTATCTGAACAATTTTACAAAGAGCCGGGCATAACCGCGGAAGAGGCCCAGGATATCGCTAAAGAGGTAGAGCGCCGGGTGCGGTGGATGAACGTCCAGTACCTCAGCGGCCCGCTCGTGCGCGAGATCATGAATGTGGTCCTCCTGGAGAGGCACCACACGGAGTGGCGCAACATCTGCACTCGCGTCGGGACTCCTGTCTTCGATGCCCACCTCATCGATATCGGCACGGGCTTTGAGTCCAAGGAGAATGCCAACCTCCAGGAAAATGCCGAGACCAGCCACAAGAAGAAGGCTGACAAGATCAGCAAGGAGCAATACCTGTTGCTGCTGCCGCCCCATCTCGCCGATCGCCATCTGGCCGGAGACCTGCACATACACGACCTGGAATATTTTGGAACAAGACCATTCTGTCAGGATTGGGATCTGCGCTATTTCTTGTACTACGGCCTGATGCCCGATGGTCTCGGCACCAAAGCCAGCGTCGCGGGTCCAGCCAAGAAGCCGGAAGTGGCCATGCTGCACGCTGTAAAAGCCCTGGGAAGCGCCCAGACCAATTTCGCAGGAGGGCAGGGCTTCTACAACTTCCTCACATTCATCGCCCCCTACTTTGAGAGCAAGAACTACGATGAGATTCTTCAGCTCATGCAGATGTTCGTCTACGAGATGACACAGATGATGGTCGCTCGGGGCGGTCAGCTCGTTTTCTCCTCGGTGCAGCTCACGCCGGGAGTTCCCAAACTGTGGCGGGATAAGCCTGCCGTTTATGCAGGAAAAGTCTGGAACGGCTCGTCGCCCGAGGCTCCGCTGAAGACCTACGGCCAATTCGAGCGCGAGGTCCGTTTAGCCTTCAAAGCCCTCATGGAGGTCATGCTGGCCGGCGACTACTGGGGCAAGCCCTTCAACTTCCCCAAGCCAGAGATCAGCATCGAGCCGGACTTCATGAAGGAAGACGAGGACTTCAATGCCGCCCATCCGGATCTGCCCACCTACCAGCAGCTCTACCTACTAACCTTTAAGCTGGCCGCCGAGTACGGCACGCCATACTTCGACAACCAGCTTCCTGCTTACCGCGGTGCAGGGGAGGGGATATCATGCTATCAATGCTGCGCGTATCAATTTGCTGCCACTTATGACAGCGACAACCAGTTTGAGGACAAGCTGTACTTCAAAGATGGCAAGCACTTCTCCATGGGCTCCTGGCAGGTAGTATCTCTCAACTGTCCTCGCGCCGCTTACCTGGCGAGGGGCGACGATGAGCTGCTCTTCGAATATCTGCGAGAGTTGATGGACACATCGGTTGAGATCTTTAAAGTCAAGCGCGAGTGGATGAACCAGATCATCAAGAACCATCGCATGCCCTTTGCCACCCAGCAGCCGCGCGACCCGCAGTCGGGCGAGAAAGGCTGCGTTGCCGTGGGCCTGGAGGGGCTGGTCTATACCATCGGCGTGGTGGGCGTCAACGAGATGGTGGCGTTCCACACTGGAAAGCAGATGCATGAGTCCAAGGAGGCCTGGAAGCTGGCCGTGCGGGCCATGACTGAGATGGAAATCTACGCCAAAAAACTCTCTTTGCAGCACGGCATGACCATTGCCCTGGCGCGTACACCTGCGGAAACCACCGCCCAGCGCTTCGCTGTATCCGACCTCATCCACGAGGAGTATCGAGATTGTGCTGAGAAGGTCGTCAAGGGCGACCTGGCTGCCGTAAAAAAGAACGTACATAAGACGCGCGATCTGCCCGTCTATTACACCAACGGCACTCACCTGCCTCCCAGCGCAGATGTGACCATATTTGAAAGGGCAAAACTCGAACATGTCTTCTTCCCCATCGTCGATGGCGGCAACATATTCCATATCTTCATGGGTGAAGCTACTCCTGACCCCCGGGGACTGATGGACTTTGGAATGCGCCTGGCCAGAGAAACTCAGATCGGCTACTTCACCTTCAGCAGGGATATGACTGTATGCCTGGGCTGTTCTCAGGTCTCTGGTGGATTGGAAGATAAATGCCCTAGCTGTGGGTCGGACGATGTGGATCACATTAGCCGAATTACCGGGTACCTCCAGGCAGTTAGCGGATGGAACAGCGCCAAACGCCAGGAGCTGAAAGACCGAAAAAGGTACAACGAACTGGCATAAGCAGACATAAGCAAACGAAAGGTATATATCAGATATACTTACAGGTGGATTTGCCCTAGTGAGGCAAATTGGAGGAGTCTATTAATGCCTGCAGTTGTTAACAGAGAAGAATGCGTAAGCTGTGGAACTTGCGTAGAGGAGTGCCCGGAAGAGGCCATCACCCTGGACGACGAAGAAATAGCAGTCGTAAATAAGGAAAAGTGCACTGAGTGCAAGACATGTGTTGAGGCTTGCCCATCCGAAGCCATCAGCATGGAATAAATTACAGCACTTTAGTACATTTTTTTAAGTATTTTTTATCTGCGGTCCATTTTCATTTATGGTCTCGTAGAACTGCTCCCAGTCCAATGTCGTGGCCACGCAGCCCGCCTTCAAGAGCTGCACTCCTCGCGCCGGTATGCCATAGCGGTGGCAGAGATCGAGGCCCTCTTTTATCTCCATATGGCATCCAACGCCGACAATAGCTTGCGGCTGATACGTCTTGATTATTCTCTTTATAAAGCTGGAGCCGGGCACTATGAAGAAACGGTAACCTAGGCCCTCTGCATATTTCTTGGCTTCACCAACACTGCAGCGCCCGCAGTTCACGCACTTTATGCCCTCCGGCGTGAGCTTAGCTGGGCACTGTGTGCTGCGAACGCATTGGGGCATGAAGATGAACCGCTTAGAAAAAGGAACCTTCAAAAACTCCTTGTTGTTTATGTAATTGCGAAGCCGCACACCCACATCATCTATTATGGAATCATCGGCGCGGGAAATCCAGAAGAGAGCCGTTATTACATTTTCGAGAAGAACAATACCTAAAAGCATGTACCGGGCCGCGAAGAAGTTACCTGTCTTAAAGGAATAGAGAACGAGCATAGATACAATTATCGACATTATCAAGATCAATACGACTAAAAGTACCACGACTTCGCCTACCAGATAAAATAGCTGGTTTATATACTCAGGGAACATGACAATGGTCTTGAAAACCCTAATGCTTATAAATCTGTTACCTACAGTCAGCTACCTGCCGGGCGGCGCAAGTTTTTTATCCCTCCTGGCAGTGAGCATTTACACCTTCGCCTTTATGAAATTTAATGAGGACTATTAAGATGGCTAAAATGCACAGCAGAAAAAAGGGCTCCTCCCGATCCAGACCACCCGCGGCAGCAAAAGTACCCGCATGGTCTGATGTATCCAAAGAGGAGTTAGAAAAGACAATCATGAAGCTGCACGAGAGTGGAATGGCCCCCAGCCGCATTGGCCTCACCTTGCGAGATCAATACGGAGTGCCCAGCACCAAGCTGCTTTTGGGCAAGAATATAACCGGCTTTTTAAAGGAGAACAAAGCCCTGCCAGATATACCGGAGGATCTCACCAATCTGATGAGAAAAGCTCTGCACGTGCGCAAACATATCAAGGCTAACAAGAAAGACATTCACAACAAGAGATCATTGCATCTTACAGAGAACAAGGTCCGCAGATTGGTAAAATACTATCATGACTCCGGCAGATTGGCACCGGATTGGACTTACTCGCCTGAGACGGCCGAGATTCTCATCTCATGAAGCGGCTGGACAAAGCCGCAGGGGCTATTGCCAGGTCGATAATGCAATGCGACAGCATGCGTGTGATCTCGCATAACGACGCGGACGGGATCACTTCCGCAGGGCTGATCTGTAGTGCCCTCCTTCGCGCAGGGATACCTTTTCAGGCCACCCTGCTAAATCGGCTGGACGAGTCCGTGCTTGCCGAGCTGGAGGGGCCGGTGGTATTTTGCGATATGGGCAGCGGCAAACCAGAGCTAATCTCTCGCATCGAAGATGAGTGCTTTGTCCTTGACCATCATCGGCCCGTCGGCAAATTGGACTGTATGCACCTCAATCCCCATCTCTTCGGCATAGATGGGGCCTTTGAGCTCTCTGCCGCGGGCACGGTCTATTCCGTGGTGCGTCAAATGGGCGAGAACGCTGATCTATCCGGCCTGGCACTGGTGGGTGCAATGGGCGACCGGCAGAACATGATCGGCGCGAACAAGGCTATTCTGGAAGAGGCCATCGCTTGCGGGGCCGTTGAGCTAAAAGCCGGTCTGAAGATGTCGGATGACGGTTCTGTCGAAGAAGTCTTCCAGAGCAGCATAGAGCCGCTCTTGGACTTTACCGGAGACACGGAAAAAACCCGCCAATTTTTAGATGATTTGAAGATTAAGGGCAATGTAGAGAGCCTGGCTGGTGGCGACCTGGCAAAATTATGCACTGCCATAACTTTGAAATTACTTATGCAAGGAAGCTTTGCCGCAGATTCAATTATAGGAGAGGCTATCCGCCTCAAGCACGAATTGGTGGAAAACTCTCTGGAGATGGTAGAACTGCTCAACGCATGCGGCAACAGAGACGTTCCGGGATTAGGCTTGACACTGTGCCTGCGCGATCCGGGTGCACTTGAGCAGGCCAGAAGCCTGGCCCAGGAATACAAAGGCCATATCCGAAGAGAGATTGGCATGCTGCGAGAACAAAATCAGGTGCTCAAGAACATTCGCTACCTCAAGATGGTGAATATGGAGGCAGGCGCGATTGTGTCGGGACTGGGGATCCGGTATCTATATGCCGATCTGCCGCTTGTCACCCTGAATCATAAAGATGATATGGTCAAGATATCGGCACGCGCAACCAAGCCGCTCATCTCCCGGGGCATTGACTTATCCATTGCTCTGAGAGAAGCGGCCAGGGCAGTCGGCGGAGTGGGCGGGGGGCATACTATCGCCAGTGGCGCTTCCATCCCACCGGGCACTGAGGATCGGTTCCTGGTCATTTTAGACGATATCGTGGGAGGGCAACTTCATAAGGCCGCAGAAGGTGCGCCCGCGGTAGAGGATGCGTCGTGACAATAGCCAGTCTGACTTTTTGGGGAGAACAAGCAGAGACTGTGGCTAAAGCAGTACAACCCGATAACCTGCCCAATATGAGTCTTGTAATAGATGCCGACCGTTTCAGCCTGCAATTCTCCACCGAGAAGATAGGTACTCTGCTCTCCACAGTTGACGATCTACTGATGAACATTAAAATAGCGGAAGAAACACAATCTTGCACGGAGGAGAGATGAAATTCCATTTAGAGGCAAGCTTCCGACTTAGCGCGGACGCGGATAAGGCCGAGGCGGCCATTTCTGACTTCTTTGAGAGCGCCGGGCCCATATTGCAGAAAGGCGCGCCTTTAGGTCAGGGCGCCAAGATTGCTGCGTGGAAGCTGGCTGGTAGCAAGATCGATCTGGTCATTGATAGCGACAGGTTTGTACGAGCCCATGATGCGCTGCTCAGGCTGCGCCGGCCGCTTTCTGAGCTTTTGGGGAAAGAATTTCGCATCGGCGTGCGCGGCATGGATATCAGCAAATTTGAGATCGCGGTCGAGTCACAGAGGGCCATCACTCACAAGATACCCTATGTTCGAGATATAAAATTTGAAGATGGCTGGCTGCTGCTATTTCTGGACGTAGGACCCAATGGGACGTTGGGCCAGTCGGAGATGGAAAACCGCATACCAGATAGGATAATCAGCCTTCTGGAAGAGAAAATGCAAAGCGGCTATGGTGGTAAGACCGAGCACTGGGAGCTGCTCTGGGAGAGCTCTGCGCGCCCGCCCAAGTTCACTTCCGATCCCACAGAAGAGATGCAAAAAGCGGGCTGGATCAAGCACGGTTCAAGTCGCGGCCAATGGATCTACGGGCCCGAGGCGACACACGTATTTCGCACCTTCGAGAAAATCGTGCTGGAAGAGATCATAGGACCGCTGCGCTATCGCGAGATGATCTTTCCCAAGCTTGACACATGGGATGTATGGAAGAAGAGCGGCCACGCCCAGGGCGTTTACCCGGAGATCTACTTCGTCTGCCCACCCAAGACTCGCGACCCGGCCTTCTGGGAAGAGGTCATGGACTACTACAAGGTCACCCATGAGGTGCCCCTTGAGTTAGTCAAAGAAAAGATCGACCTGCCCATAGGAGGCATGTGCTATGCCCAGTGCCCTACCTTCTGGGGATTTTTGCAGGGCATGACACTCCCTCGCGAGGAGTTGCCCATCACGGTCTTTGACCGCTCCGGCACCTCTCACCGCTACGAGTCCGGCGGCATTCACGGCATCGAGCGGGTGGATGAGTTCCACAGGATAGAGATCGTTTGGCTGGGCAGCAAGGAACAGGTCCTAGCGGAAGCAGAGAAGCTGAAGGCCTGCTACAAGCACATCTTCGAAGATATCCTGGAGCTGCACTGGAGGACGGCCTGGGTCACGCCCTGGTTCATGGCCCAGGAAGGAAAGACGGGTCTCGCCGAGATGTCCGGGGCAGGAACTGTGGACTATGAGGCAGTGCTGCCCTACAACGGCAACTGGATTGAGTTTCAAAATCTGTCTGTGAACGGAGAGAAGTATCCCAAGGGCTTCACCGTAAAGTCTCAGTCCGGCGAAGCCCTTTGGTCGGGATGCAGCGGCGTGGGCCTGGAGCGCTGGGCCTCGGCATTCTTAAGCCAAAAGGGACTGGACAGCGCCAACTGGCCGGAAGAATTTAGAAAACGTATTGGAGAAATGCCAAAAGGGATCAGGTTCTTGTGAACCTGATCTTCGCCTAATTTTCTTGATTTAAGCGGATTAAATACCCTCTTTGCTGCTGGCAAGGTAGTCGTCAACCGTCTTGCGTTGTGGTGCAGGTTTTGTCGTCGTTGCAGGTTTTCCTCTGGCGTACGCAGCATCAGCCTTCTCGGTATCACCCTGCTCTGAGTAAACATCACCTATGCTCTCCCAGGTATATGTATTATCAGGACTCAGGTCCAACGCCTGAGCGAAGATATCCAATGCTTCATCATATTTGCCCAGACGGGTAAGAGTTCTGCCTTTGCTCGTTAGTATATTTGAAGAGTCCGGCTTGAGATTCAACGCCATCTCGTAATATACCAGTGCCTGATAATAAAATCCAACATTATTCATGACGTCGCCCTGGCCGGCCCAGTCAAAGGCTGAGCTTGGGTCCGCCTCGATTGCCCGCCCGAAGCAGCCAAATGCCACATCGTTCTGGCCAGCTGTGACCAGATCGGCGCAATCTGCGGCTCCACTCTCCAGGGGGAAATCCTGGGCTATGCAAATGCTCACGCAAGATAAGCATAAAAAACAAAATATAATTCCTGTTGAAAGAGACTTGGTCTGGCTTTTCATTCCTGTCACCTTCGGTATTTGTTCTTACAAAGTACATGGTGCTCTGAATATATCAATTCTCTCAAAGACCATCTGGCACAATCGATTGGGATAGATTATTAGCTGAAGGAAGTTCTGCAAGACCGCGCCCGCGCCGCCCTGGCTCGCCTGGAGGCCTGCGAGATCTGCCCCCGCTGCTGTGGGGCTAACCGTCTTTCCGACGAGCATGGTTTCTGCAGCAGTGGGCGGCAGGCCCGCGTGGCTCGTGGCCGGCTTCGCTCCGCACTTTTGCGAAGAGGCGCCCCTGGCGGGCCGCAATGGCTCAGGCACCAATTGGCAATGCTTTAATGCCTGGGAGCACCAATATTTGATCAGATGATTCCCTTTGAGTACCTGGAGCATACTGCCGACATAAAGTTTCGAGCCTACGGAAAGACGCCGGAGGAGATGCTCTGCAACGCCGCTGCTGCCCTCTTCAAATCCATGGTGGAGCCGGCTACGGTCGCCGCTAAAGAGACCTGGAAGACAGAGCTGCAAGCCGATGATCTGGAGGATCTGGCCTACCAATGGCTCTCTGAGATCGTCTTTCTCTTTGAGACGGAGTCGGCAGTCTTTTCCACCTTTTCCGTGAAACTGGAGCAGGATGTGACGAAATCCTGGAAGCTTCAGGCAGAGATTGGCGGTGAGAGGATTGATCTTAAGAGACACGCCTTCGCAAATGAGGTCAAGGCCATCACCCGGCACAAGTTTTGCATCAAGAAAAATGATGTGTGGTGCATTCAGGTTATTTTGGACGTGTGATTATGGAAATTAGCAAGATCAACGATAACATTTACGAGGTGCCCATCGGCTACCGACCCGGCATGCGCGTTCCTGGGAGAATTTTTGTCTCCGCAGTGCTTCGGGATATGGTGGAGCCGGGAACAGTAGATCAGGTGGCCAACGTTGCCGGCCTGCCCGGCATTGTCAAGTACTCCATGGCCATGCCCGATGCCCACCTGGGCTACGGCTTTCCCATCGGCGGCGTGGCTGCCTTTCGAGAGGAGGGCGGCATCATCAGCCCGGGGGGAGTGGGCTTTGATATCAACTGCGGCGTGCGACTACTACGAACGGACTTGCAGGCAGAGGCAGTGCAGCCGCGCATCAATACTCTCATCGACGCTCTCTTTGAGGCCATACCCTCCGGCCTGGGAGCCACGGGTCGATTGCATGCTAGCGACCAGCAGCTCACCGAGACCTTCATGAGCGGCTCGAAATGGGCGGTGGAGGAAGGCTACGGAGAGGAAGCCGACCTTTCCCACTGCGAAGAGAGCGGGCATATGCCAGGAGCTGATCCTGCCCAGGTGAGCGTGAAGGCACGAAAGCGTGGCCGCCCTCAGTTGGGAACACTGGGCAGCGGCAACCACTTCCTGGAGATTCAGAGGGTGGAGGAGATTTTTGATGAGGCAAAAGCCAAGCAGTTCGGCCTTTTCAAGGGCCAGATCACAGTTATGATTCACTGCGGCTCGCGGGGAGCCGGCCATCAGATCTGCACCGATCATCTGGAGGTTCTATCCAAAGCGGTGAAGAAGTACAACATCGATATCGCTGACAAGCAACTGGCCTGCGCGCCCCTGGGCTCGCCCGAGGCCGACAATTACTTCGGGGCCATGGTCTGCGCTGCCAATTACGCCTGGGCCAACCGGCATATCATCGCCCACTGGACGCGCGAGGTCTTCGAGAGATACTTTCCAGGCTCAAAGCTGGATTTGGTCTATGACGTGGCCCACAATGTGGCCAAGATCGAGGAGCACCAGGTGGACGGCAAACGCGAGCGGCTTTATGTGCACCGCAAAGGGGCCACGCGGGCCTTCGGCCCCAGCCGCAGCGAGGTGCCGGACACCTACCGGGATGTGGGCCAGCCGGTTCTCATACCGGGCAGCATGGGAACCTCTTCCTACGTGCTCTGCGGCAATGACCGGGCGCTGGACCTCACCTTCGGTTCCGCCTGCCACGGCGCGGGCAGGGTCATGAGCCGCAGCCAGGCCCTCAAGCTCTTCACCGGCCAGAATGTGAAAGCCGCTCTGAACAGAGACGGCATCGTGGTCAAGGCCACCAGTCCCGGCATGCTGGCCGAAGAGGCACCTCAGGTCTACAAGCCCTCCGGTGATGTGGTGGATGTGGTGCATAACCTGGGCATAGCCACCAAGGTAGCCAGGCTGGTGCCTCTGGGGGTATCAAAGGGATAATAGCAAGAACCAAATAGCTTACCGATTCACATAATGGATGACTATGAAGCTGAAGATAAAGATAGCCGGGCCGAAAGTCCATGAGGTGGGCTACAGATACTTCCTGATGAGCAATGCCATAGACATGGGTCTGAAAGGCTTTCATGCTCGTAATAGAACAGGTGAAAAGGAGCCGGAAGTAATAGCTCTGGTTGAAGGCGATGAAGAAACAATTGCGGATTTTAAGAAGCTGGTAGAAACCCAAAAACCCGAACATTCCCAGGTATCGAGCATTGCTTTTGAGGATTATGAGGGCGATATTATGAAGACTGAGAGCTATGCTCAAATTTGCTCAGCAATCCAGTTGAACAAGGCAATTCCTCTACTCCTGGATATGAGAAATGATCTCAAAGCAGTGCGGCAAACCTCTGATATGACGCTGGATGAGATCAAAGGCATGAGGGAAGACATCCAGCCAGGATACGCAATGACTCTTAGACAGGTACAATCAGATATCAGAACCATAAAAGAACGCTTGGGCATGCAGTGAGCTTTCCACCAAGCCCAGGAAGAGGCCAAAAAAAGAGGTTGGTGGCAATTCCGGTGATGATAAGAAACCCCCTGCAAAAAAGGTAGCATTTTTCTGATGAACCTGCGCGTCGTCCTGGTAGAACCCCTTTACGAGGGCAATGTGGGCTCCGTAGCGAGAGCCATGAAGAACTTCGGCTTTCATGATCTGGTGCTGGTCAATGCCTGCAAGATCGAGGACTATGCATCAGCCATGGCTTCGCACGCCCGGGACGTTCTGCAGATGGCCCGCTCCTACTCCAGCCTGCCCGAAGCTCTGGCGGGCGCAAACCTGGTGGTGGGCACCACGGGAAAGAGGCTGGATGAAGCGCAGCACCACCTGCGCCTGCACCTGCGCGTACCCTGCTTCACCCCGGCGGAGCTGGCCGAAAAACTGAAGGGAAAAGAGGGAACCGTGGCCCTGCTCCTGGGCAGAGAGGACTGCGGCCTGAATTCAGAAGAGCTGGCTCTTTGCGATATGCTGGTCTCCATTCCGACGAGCAGCGAGTATCCGGTCATGAACCTCTCTCACTCTGCGGCTGTCCTCTTCTACGAGCTGTCCCAAACAGAAGACGCTGACGGGGGTAAAGTGGAGATGGCCAGCGGCGAGAGTCTGGCTCTGCTGCAAGAAAAGACCGGATCGCTTCTCGACGAGGTCAATTACCCCGTACACAAAGTGGATTTTACCCTGCTCATGCTGCGCCGCATCCTGGGCCGGGCGGAACTTACACAGAGAGAAGCGCGCACATTGCTTGGTCTGATAAAGAGAATTCGCTGGAAAATTGCCGCTGCGGGCCGGGATGGTCCGGAGCGATAATAAAAAAATAGAAAATCACCGTCTGCAGCAACCGCCTGCCTTCCCCTCCAGGGTCTCAGCGGTCTTCATGGCGGCCATCGCCTCTTTTCCCCGGTCCATGCACTGCAAGACCAGCGCCATATTGTACCAGGCTCCTGCGAAATAAGCGTCCGCGGCGATGGCTGCCTCAAAACAACGTAATGCCTCCGGATATTTCTTCTGCTGGGCTAAGACCATTCCCATATTGCTCATAGCTTGCTTATGCGTAGGCGAGAGCTTAAGGACCTCCTCAAAGCATTGCAGTGCCAGCATGAAACGTTCCCGGCTGGCCAGAACAAGGCCCTTGTTGTTCCAGGCATCAATCAGAGTGGCATCGATGCCCAGAGCCTGATCGTATGCTTTTATCGCTTCTTCCCCCAGCCCGCTATTGCACAGCTCATTTCCTTTCTCCAGCCAAAATGCGGCTGACTGAGTTTCACTGGCGGATGGGATCATGAGAACAGAAAAGGCCTGAATTGGAGAGAACATAAACAGAAAGGTGGCCTCTCACGGCAAAAAGCTTTCGAGGGAAGATATTGGATAATCAGTCCTGCCTCTTCGCCCTCTTGAAAGCGTCCTCCACAGCATCGCGGATGATGTAGCCGCCCTTGTGCAGCACGGTGTCGCCAAGTTCCATATCCCTCTCCATCGATCCCGTGCAGGGGTAGGCATGATGCGCCTCGGAGATTCTCTCTCTGATATCGGGCTGGTCGGGCTCGAGGCCCAGAAGGCGCTTGGCCACAAACCAGGTGGATCCGCAGGGCGCGCTGCGCAGCACATTGGCTGCCAGGATGTGATCCTTTCCCGTCCGGCTGCTCTGCACCGTTACATCGATTAGGGGATCGCCAATGCCGGCTTCCGTTAGAAAGGCGTAGATGTTCGGCTTGGCCGGATCGGGACGTAGAGCGCAAAAAGGCTTGGCAAAGGCCGCCTCCATTCCCAGCTCCGCTGCCTTCTCCTCCAGTTGCTTTCTCTGCCCCAGGGGAAGATCGCGCGGCGACTCCGAGCCGCCCACAATGCCCTTCACGCCCGCTTCCTTGAGCTTGGGAAGAAGGCCGAAGAGAATATCGGGATGGACATTTATCACCAGGGCGATGTCTGCCGCAGGGATATTCTGGGGCAGGAGCGGCTCCACGTCATCGATGAAGTCGCCCAAAGATGCGGGATCGGGCATCTCCACCAGGGATACGATGTTTTGGGCATAGCCAGGCCGGACATTGCGACACTGGGTGCAGGCATCGGCACAGGAGATGCAGAAGCCCGAATAGTTGATGAGGTTGCCCACCACCCTCTCGCCAAATTCCCCATTGTAGAATACTATCAATTTCAAGCATTCACCACACTTGCATAACGCTAAATTCGCACCATGTGACCTTCATGGCAAATAATGTTTGCGTGCTCTTTGATTTGGCGATCTAGAGATAGCCCGACGCTCCTGGCTCTATGTTGATTATCTTTTGGACTCCCTTTGAGAAATACATCCTCTTCAGGTAGTTGAACTGACCATCATAAACTCTTACGTCATGGTTCTGATTGCCAACTACCCTGAAGCTGAACATTCCGTCAAGTAGATCATCTGCCATACCCTCGGTCCCTATATACGCATCATCTACATAAACCTGATATCCTTTCATACCTTGAGATTGAATTATTACATTAGTGTCTCCAATAGCTGAATATGCCTGTGGCGTTGCGGACGAGATTTGGCCCTCAAACGTTCCAGGATCTGTCTGGTGTTTGGTCGAGGGAGCCGGACCAGTTACATCCACAATTACCACGTTGCTTGGCTGGTTATTTGCCACGAAATATAGCATATGTTTTCCTATCTGGTCAGCTACGAAGTCCATTGAGTTATAGCCTTCGTAGAACGGATATGTCTGGTTCTTTAAAATGATCTGATCCGTTTGAATTAAATCGTAAATGGTTGCAGTACCTCCTCCAGATACATTGGCAATCAAGCGCAACTTTGATCCCGCAGAAGTCACAAAATACCTCGTCCAATTCGTTGCTCCTCGAATCCATAAGTCATTAGTCTCAAAGGGCATTATGGATACATATTGAACAAATGGCAATTCGTGTCCTGCTCCATAGTATACGTTCGAAGGCATCTCCTGTGTAATATTAAATTTAACTGGAATGCTTATCGTCTCGCTCCTGACAGTCACTCCATTAGTTGGTGGGTAAGATTTAAAGGAGGACTGCGTCGGATTAGTGGACGCTAGGTCATTAGATGATGGATGGGAACTATATCCAGGCATGGTGGAGACTGGCCCGTCTAGCCACTGGTTCATTCCATATATCCACTCGTCTCCCACAATAGAACTGTCGGAGCTTCTTATGTACCCACTTCCCATATAGTCTTCCCCATATGCAATGCCAATCAGAAAAATTACGGCAAGCTTGGTTATCACTGAGGCAATTCTGCGACATCTCATTAAGGATCACCTATTGTGTATTTTCTTATTTTCTAAATTAAAAACAGTTTCGCATGAGAAACCTATCGCCGATATTGCCTACGGGCTGTAAAGTCGAGTAATTATCAGAAAACAATCTCTTAGTGTATTGCAGCCAACAATAATTTATATAAAGAATTCCAAAACAGTATAGTAAATATGAGGCGCTATCTGGTCCTCTTGGTGGCATTATTGATCTATGCATTTCCTTGCTACTGCACTGAGATAGCCTACTCTAGCGGCCCAAACGGCGAAAGGCCTATTGGCCAAAATAATATAACTGAATACAAAGGCACTGAGCTCATATCTTTTGCCACATCGGCTTCTCCCCGAGGGCCGACATCAAACTACAATCGGACCAAAGAGATAACTGCGGATGACATTAGAGATGAAATTAATAAGAAGATAAATAGAGGAAATGAAGATGTCAGAAGCAAAGGCCTCATATTGGCGGCCGGGAGATCAGGCGCTCAAAGAATAGACCAAATTTGTGCCATTTACGATTACATGGCAAGCAACTGGAGTTTTGCCAGTGATTGGAGGGGTATGGATGTGTTTCAGTATTCAAACTATACTCTTGAGTTGGGAAAAGAAAGCGGTTACTCTGGGATAGGAGATTGCGATGATTTCTCCATATTACTTTCAGCTCTCATCGAGTCCATCGGAGGCACTCCGCGCATTATACTCGCTTATAGTCCTTCCGGAGGGCACGCCTACACCGAAGTTTATATGGGTAACAGCAATAATAATACGGATATTGAAAAAATGGAGAAATGGATCAGAAGACAGTACAAAGTGAACGATGTCTATATACATTCTGACCCTGAAAAAGGTGATGTATGGCTAAACATGGACTGGTGGACGGAAGAAGGAAAAGAAGGTGCGAGACTTCATCCGGGAGGTCCGTTCTTCCAGGCTACATCCCAAGTCCCTATATATATTCAAGAAGAAACCGCTAAATCACCTCTCACACCTATCGAGAATCAGCCACCTATGCCTTTTTTCAACCTCAGCCCTCTTCATCCATATGTGGATGACGTGGTATGCTTTAATGCGTCAGGAAGTTTTGATCCAGACCCAGATGGCAAGATCGTAGATTATGAATGGGATTTCGGAGATGGTGATACCTCTCATAAATTAGTATCCCAACATGTTTACTCGAGCGAAGGGAATTTTTCGGCAACCCTAACAGTAAAGGATGATGAAGGATGCGAGAGCACAAAAACATATAATATCTGTGTTACGGAGCCGTTTCCCGAGGCCATTGGGATCTATACCCCAATCAATCCAAAAGTCGGTGAAGATATAGTATTTGATGCAACCCAAAGCGCAGACAAAAGTGGACAGATAATCAGATACGAATGGGATTTTGATGATGGCATTTCAGGAAACAAAGTTAAAATGAAGCACCAATACACGGACAGCGGGACCTATAACGTCAGGCTGACAGTATATAGCGAAAAAGGATTGATAAGCTCGACAACTATTAAAGTGAATGTTAGCCCGGAAGTTGAGCCTACTTCATCAAACCCTGCAGGTGATGAAGATAAAGCATCACTTCCGCAGGCCATTGGGACCTATGCCCCAATCAATCCAAAAGTCCATGAGGATACAACTTTTGATGCAACCCAGAGCACAGATAAAGGTGGACAAATAGTCAGATATGAATGGGATTTTGATGATGGATGCTCAGGAAAAAGAGCATCTATTAAGCATTCTTACTCTGACAGTGGGACCTATAACGTTAACCTGACCGTGTTTAATGACAAAGGCCTGTCCAGTTCAACATTTATTGAAGTGAATGTTAGCCCGGAAGTTGAGCCGACACCATCAATAGCAGCGAATGATTTGCATGGAGAATCAATTCTGAATGCTGCATTTTCGTATTCTCCGACCGAGCCCAAGGCAGAGCAAGCAATAATCTTCAATGCATCAAGAAGCGTTCCCAATGATGGAAAAATCGTCATTTATGAATGGGATTTTGGCGATGGATATTCGGGAAAAGGGGTCTCTATATCACACATATATTATGATTCAGGGACATATGAAGTGAAGCTGACTGTAACAAACGATAAGGTTCGAGGCAATACAACAACAAAGACTTTGATAATAAGTGGGGCGGCATCAACAGTCTCGAAAATGGCGGTAGATGGAACAACTCCATCGTCTCAGAGTACTTATAGCCTATTAATTGATCCTAATGAACCTGTAGCGGATTATGCAACAATTACAATCAGATCTGCTCAATATAAAGGCTTTGATGTCAAAGTTGATGGTGTTTTGATTGGGTCCGATGGCAATGGAAGTGATGCCCTCGACGGGATATACACCTTTAAGGTAACTGGAAATCAGCAACATACTATTAGAGCGGAACATCCATATAACTGGAAGTGGTGGCAATATCCCTATAATGCTGGAGAAAGCTATTCGTATGATTTCTAGAAGATCATCGGATTTAAATTATTTTGTGAAATAGCGAATATATAATGGATAATCCCTGATTAACAAGATCTCCAGACACTAACATAAGATTTAAATTCTTCTTAGCAATATCCGTTAGTATGGGCAGAATAAACGCGCTGATAATCGATATAATTGACCGCAAATCGTACACTTTTATATTTGCTTCTTTTAGGGATGCTCTTTGCGTCTGAAGAACTTCCAACATGCTTGAGATAAAATTTATTTCTTGGATTTTTGGACCAGAATCTCCATTTGAATCGATAGCTAATAGCTTTTTAGTGTAATCCATGCTCTTTTTATTTATCTGATCCATTTCAAAATCAATTTGGTGCTCGACGATTTCATTTAGGGATTGGTATCCTACGAAGAAGAAAATAAGACCTGCCAACAATAATGCCAAAAGGGTGACTCTTTCGAAGAGATAGCCGGCTAAACCCAAATTGAGAATAAGCAATGATATACAAATAAAGTAATAGAACAAAATGCCTAATAGAGAATTCTTAATAGGCCTCAGTTTCGTGTGAATACTAAAAATGCTAACCTCCGAAGGCCGACCAATGATGTTGAAGCTTGCGCTCCTAAGAGCCCATGCGATATTGAATATAACCCATAAGATGTATCCCAACAGGAAAAGGGTTAGGAAACCTACAAGATCCTGATAGATATCTAATGCACCAATCCATAAGCTGGGGTCCTGCAGATAGGTTGGCATAAATTGTTGCATCAGCGTATAATTTTCCTTCAAAGTGTAATCAGAAGAGATCCAATCGGCTAAATAGAATGGAAATATTACTACGGACAGCAAAATAAAGAACCAAAGTGAGCATGTGAATCTGCTCACAACAGCAGTGAGGAAATCATCATCGATATCCGATCTCAAAAGTCTGAGATCTGATAAAATTTTCCTAAAATTGTCCAATAAGTACTGTATTCCTGATAATTGGTAGGCTATCAAGAATCCTGTCTGCATGAATGATATCTTATCATCAGGAGACCATTCCCATTCAATCATTCTGCCCAAAAACAGATAACCCATAAAGATTAAAAACCCAAAAACTATAAAAATAATTGGATAAGGTATGCCTGCTCCTCTAAACAGTCCCTCAAGCCGAGTCAGTCTGGAATCCCTTGACATATGATCAAATTCTGTGTCGCTATCACTTTCCTGATTTGCCCTTATTCCCTTTCGATTTAGGAGAGACTCGCCTAACCGGCGGCTGCTCGGTCGTTGTTGATATTAGTTTTATTTGATCTTCTGCATTGCCAATCATGGCGTTATCACTCATAATATTATCAAATCCTATGTCATATAAAACGCCGTTACGATTACTGCCAATTTTGTTTTTGATTATAGTATTGTTTTTGCTGAATTCTAGTGTTATCCCATCGATATTGCCAAAGATGCCATTTCTCTCAATATAATTCTTGAACGATGAGATCAACCATACTGCTCTAGGGCTGTCATTTAAGGCGTTCAAAGAAATGTTGTTGTAGCTGGCGTTCCTTAGCAACAAGCCGCTATTTATATTGGATTCGATTAAATCTCTTGATATTAGATTATTACTGGAGTCATTAATGCCCATGCCATTGTCGTTAATGCTGATATTGTTCGTGATCACTGAGTTGTCGACGGAGTACAATATTATCAGGCCGTAACCATGGTTCTTGTAGGCCCTATTATTCTCAATGATGTTGTTGTTGGATGAATCTAATGATAAGCCATCAAGGAGGTTGTTAGTAATCTCATTATTCCGGATAATATTTTTTGGAGAAGAGACTAGCCTTATTCCGTAAGTGTTGTTGGTAAGCCTATTGTTCACCAGCTCAGAGTGAGTGGTATTGCTCAGGAAAATGCCGTATTGATTATTCTCCATGATGAGATCTTTTATAGTCACATTTGTGCAATCAATGCAATATACAGCCCCGGCACGAGTGGAAGAGTCTATGATTTTTCCTGAAGCCCGAACCAAGAAATAGACTGGCTTATTGTCCACTAAATTGCTTAGTAATACATCATTGATGCCATCGGCTCCGAAGTTGTAGCTGTTTTCGTACATCAGGTTATCTTTTAAAGCATTGCCCTCTGATGATTTTAACAGGATGCCGTAGTCATTGTTTGTTGCATGATTTCCATCCAAAATGTTGCCCGCAGATGATTCTACGATTAAACCAAGGTTGTTGCTTTCGAGGTAATTGCTGCCGAGTTTATTGCTATTGGACTTATTGAGCCATATTCCGTTTATATTATTGGTCGCATTATTGTGCAAAATGGTATTGTTAGCGAATCCAGACAAATATATGCCGTTGTCATTATCTACAGCTATATTATTGGAAATGATATTATTATTTGATGTGACCAGGATGCCAGCCCATTCTACGTAAGGATTGCCTAACGCAGATCTCAGCTCAAATCCATCTACTTTGACCCCGTCGGCTGAAAGGATTATCGCGCTTCCCTTATAACTCGCATCTACTACAGGCCTTCCTTTTTCTGTGTTTATGCCTAACAAGGCAATCGGCTTGGTTACGTTGATGTTCTCGCGATAGATTCCGCTATGTACCTCGAGGGTATCTCCTGGCTTTGCAGCGGCTATGCCTGCAGTTATATTAACATAGCTGCATCCTTCCTCGCATATAGTTATATTTTCTGCATGGGCCAAACATACGGCCAGCATTGCGGCCGCAGCGCAAAGAAACACTCGCCATAACCTTCTGTTCGAGATATCGCCAGCAAATGCTGAATGGAACATAATTAATTATCCTTCCAAGACAATAAATAACTTTCCGTCCGATAACAAATTATTTATAACTAGATATCATATTTCGATTAATCTCCGTTCAGCAGTTCCTTTTATAAATGAATGGATGGTCGCCTTCTGTTTCCTTCATGCTGCGGCACTATTCACCTCTGTTGCTGACGCATTTGGAAGCGGTCAAATTGGAGACCCCTCGTTCATAGCATGGTCTGTTCTCCTTGAGATTATTAGTTCATCTAATGTTGTTATATTTATAATGTAATATAGAACTAAGACAATTCATTTAGCCAAGCAATTGCCATAGGTGCCAGTGAATTTTAGCTACCAATGTAATCGCTGCGGAGCACTCGCGCAGCATGCTGCGTGTTATTAAGCTTAAAATTAAAAATTTAAATAAAGATTCTACTTACACATTATGCCGCCTTTGCCTGGCCGGTCATCCTTCGCGCTGCAAAAAGGATGGCCGAGAATCCCAGGCTCATGGAGACCAATGAGACCAGACCGCCCACAAAGGGCAAGAGAGAGAGCACATTGAGGATCACAAATCCGATTATGAAATATATCAGGTCTCCCTGATTGATCTTGGCCCGCTCTCCGATCCATTTTCCCAGGCTGAAGGAGACGAAGGTTCCGCTCAGCATGAGGGCGGCGAAGACGAGCAGAGTTGAGATCACGGCGATGGGCAGGCCCACAACAGTAGCCGCCACCAGCAGCAAAGCAATAAATGAGGCGATGATCATAACAAAACCCAGTAAGGTCTTGAGAAGAGTTGAGCTTCTCACCTCGCCGTCCACTGCCTGCATGATGCCGGGCGCTGACTTAACCAAGATCAACCCCAAGATGAAGTAGCCGAGCATGGCGAGCAAGCTGAAGATGCTAAAGCCCGTATCATAATCCTCTCTCTTCGGAGATGGGTCTTCTGCCTTGTAGAATTTTACCAATCCCGCCGAGCCGGTATTATTGAATTGGTTGGCGCTAACCGTGATGGTGCCGTTGACCCGTCCGGCGTTAACCACCTGGCCGCCGCCGATGAGTGCATCTCTTCCCACCATTTTGTCGGGAAGGATATTCACCTGGCCGCCCGCTGCTACCAGATTGGTGCCCACGTTTCCCCCCAGGTTAATATTTCCGCCGGCTGCTACTACTTTTCCCCCCACATCAGCATTAACATAGACCTGCCCACCGACGGCGATGACGTCTCCCTTCACCGGGGCATTGATGTTCACGCTGCCGCCTGCCACTATGGCCGAATCTACCGGGGCATTAATGCTCACCATATTGCCCGCTGCGATAATATCGTCGGCAACTGCCGAGTCTATGGAGACTGTATCTCCCGAAAACGCCTGCAATGCCTGCCCAGCTGAGCAGAGCATAACAAGGGTCATCAAAACGAGAATTGCTTTAGTAAACCTCATCCCATTCACCTCAATAAAATTGCTTTCTCCTACAATAAATAACCCATGTATGCGTTGCATAGCATTTTTTCGTTTGCCATCTCCTGGATCAAGAAAAGATTTATCATGCCATGCATTCGTTGAACTATTGTGAGCGAAAAGGCTTGATGAGCAATTCTGGGAGTGGCATGGTTTGAAGATCGCAGTAGACATTGACGGAGTTCTGGCTGATCAAGTCAGTGCGGTTTTGCTGGAAATTGAAAAAGATTATGGACTGAAGTATTCCAAGAGCGATATCAATCGTGCCCATTGGAGCTTTGCGGGAATAGAGATATGGGCGGAGATAGCCCGGTTGTTGGCCGACCCGGAATATGTTATGAGAGTTCCGTTGATCGAAGGCTCGCAAAAAGCCATAAAGCAGCTATGCAAGCGTGATGTAATCGTGGTGACGGCGAGAAGGCCCAATGCCGAGGAGGCAACGAGAAAATGGCTCTCTTTGCATTTTCCCTGCCTCACGCAGTATTATCATGCCAGGACCGGCACCAAGCACAATATACCCTCTGATGTGCTGATAGATGACCTGGATATGAACATCGTGGAATTTGTAAGAAGCAATCCAGATCGACGAGGAATTCTCTTCCTGCATCCCTGGAGCCTGAATGGCACAGATATTGAAGAGTATGCAGAACAAGTATACTATTGCCCGCAGTGGCAAAGTGTAATGAAAGCCATTGATGACATCGCAGGCGATCAAAATTGAAACGACTGCCACAGCTGCTCGCCCCCGCCGGCTCGCCAGAGGCTCTGACTGCAGCCATTGCCGCAGGAGCGGATGCCGTTTACCTGAGCGGCAAGAGATTCGGTGCAAGAAAGTTCGCCGCAAACTTTGATGATACAGCTTTGGCCAAGGCCATAGACTACGCACACCTGGCGGGCGTGAAAGTCTATGTGACGGTAAACACTCTCATCAGAGAAAACGAGCTTTCCGACGTCGCAAAATATCTTCTCAGGCTCTATGAAATGGGCGCAGATGCTGTGCTCTTGCAGGACCCTGGCGCGTCTTTGCTGGCCAGCCAAATAGTGCCTGAGCTGGAGAGGCACGCCTCCACTCAGATGACCATCCATAACCGGCAGGGAGCACTCTGGGCGGCCCGCGCTGGATTGAAAAGAGCTGTCCTGGCCAGAGAGGTGAGCCTGGACGAGATAAATGAGATAGATAGAGAGATGAGGCAAGAGCCGGGAAAGCAGACAAAACCACCGCGAATCGGCCTGGAGATTTTCGTGCATGGCGCTCTATGCTACTCTTATTCCGGACAGTGTCTTCTCTCCTCGGCCATCGGTGGACGCAGCGGCAACCGTGGCATGTGCGCCCAGCCCTGCAGAAAGCCCTACGTGCTGCTCAGAGGAGAAAAGGACCGATACGGTCGCCCGGCCAGCCTGGTGGCTCAGCCGCAAAGAGAACGATTTCTCATCTCCACCCGCGACCTTTGCGTCTACAGACATCTGGACAGGATCGTCCGCTCGCCGGTAGAGTCTCTGAAGATTGAAGGGAGAATGAAGTCTGCGCAGTACGTTGCCGTGGTAACCAGCATCTACAAGAGAGCCATGCAGGCCATTGCCAAAGGCAAGTGGACGCCGTCTCCTGAGGATGAAAGGGACCTGGCATTATCCTTCAACCGCGACTTCACAGAGGGCCACCTGCTGGGAGCCAGGGATGTCATGGGCCGGGAGATGTCGGACAACCGGGGCGTTCTCATCGGCAGCGTGGCCTCCTTCGATGTACAGAGAGGCGAGGCGGCGGTAAGGCTCACAGGGCCCTTTTGCCCTGAGAAGGGCGACGGCCTGGTCTTTCAGTCTCCGGGCCAGGAGAATGGCCTGGTAGTGCAAAAAGTGGTGCAGAAAGATGGCCTATTGCGGTTGATGACGCCGGAGAGGGTGCGCCCCGGAGCCAAAGTCTATCTGACGGGCAGCAATGCTCTGGCCAAAAAAGCGCAGGAGATCATCGCCTCCGCCAAGATACAGATCCCACTGGATCTGACCCTTACCTGGCAGGAAGGAATGCCTCTGCTTCAGGCCGAGCTGCCAGGCGGACGGGTCGTTCAGGTAAAAGCTTCCTTTAAAATGGAAAAGGCCAAAAATCAGCCAACATCCCGACAGCAGATTGAATCGCAGATGCTGCGAACGGGCAAAACTCCTTTTGTCGTTCGCAAGATTACCATGGACTACGCAGGAGATCTCTTCGCCCCCCTGGGCGCCCTGAACCAGTTGCGGCGCGATCTCCTGGAAAAGGTACAGGAGGCACTTCTTGAAGAGAGACGCCCCACAAAGGAGAATGTAGAGACGGCTCGAGATATATTGAGGGAGATGAACCTATCAGCTCCTGCCTCTGTCAGTGTCGCAGCTGCTGGCTCTTCTGCAGGCCGTGTGCCGTCACTGGCGGTTTATGCCGACAGCCTGGAGACTGTGAGGGGCGCAGTAGAGGGCGGGTGCCAGCGGGTTTACTTTGAGCCGGTTTTAGGATGGGAGGAGAAAGATCGGGCCGCAAAGGCCGCGAAGCTGATAGATGAGGCTAAGGCCATATGCGGAAAAGTGCCGTTGATCTGGAAATGGCCTAAGATCACGCATGCTGATTTTTTCAAATTTGCCGGGCCATTGCTGTCCGAGGCAAAAATCGATGCTGTTATGGTGGAGAACGTAGGAGCCATGCAGGCGGCAATAGAGGCCAGGCCCGATGTCCATATCTTTGGAGCCTCTGGCCTTAATGTCTGCAATCATCTGACTGTGCAAGCGTTCTCTCCGCCCTTGGAGCTTCTCACCCTTTCCCCGGAGCTCTCTTGCCGCCAACTGGCCGCTACGGCAGGCGCCGTGCGCCATCTTTACGATGCAGCAAAGATGGAGCTGCTGGTGCAGGGCAACTTGGAGGTCATGGTGGCCGAGGACTGCATGCCCCTTCTGGCCAAAGGAGTATACGATCCAAAAGAATTTTGGGGCCTGCAGGACATGAGACGCATATTTCCCATGCGCCTGGATGATGATCATAGAACGCACATATTCAACTCCGCCGAGACCTGCCTGCTGGACCAGATGCCAGAGATCTTCGCCATCGGTCTGGATGGTGTGGCTATGGACGCGCGGGGTCGGACGCGAGAGTACGCCCGCATGGTGACGGAGATTTACAGAAAAGCCATAGATCTGACCGAGAAGGGAAGCGAAACTCTCCGCCGAGATCTGGAAAGCCTGAAGGAGTCCATCCGGCCCCTGGCTCTGGGAGGCATAACCCACGGCCATTTCCAGAAGGGGCTGAAGGACGAGATCAGCTAGGGCATTTCCTTCCCGGAGATAAAGCAGCAATAACCATAGCTTATCGGCCCAAGCTTGGTGGTCTCGCAAGGAAACTGCGGGCACTGGAAGCACAGAGCCACGCCTTTTCGAAAAGCACAGGTGGCAACCATGCACATCCTGTTCTCCTGGGCAATGCAGCCCACCTCGCCATGAGGACATTTGCCAGAGGACATGCGTGGACAGGCCTGACAGGCGATACCGCATACGCCGATTTTCATTGGAAAAGATGTATCAGAGGGCATAATCAACTACTATCCGGCTCTCACATACTCTGCCGACAAAGCCTGCCACCAGGACGTGCTCGGGGTTTTTCTGATAGCTGAAAAGAGCCTCTTTGCTCTCAAACTCAGAAACCAGGACCATATCGTAAGCCACGCTAGCCTCGATGAAGTTGATACCCACCTCGAAGAACCTTATCTCCTTGATTTGGGCAGGCAGAGCCTCCAACTTTTCTTTCAGCGCCTTGATATTTGCCGCCCTGTCGCCACCCTCAGCCCATTCCTTGAGCTTGAACATAACGATATGCTTGAGCACTCTCAAAACCTCTGACGACCTTTCATATCCGAGGTTTATAATTGTTTTGAATCAGGAGGGAGGCAAAAGTCACCTTGTGTAGGAGGGAAAATGGACAGTCGACTTTCGCCAGTACACTGTACGTCAATCGCCGTATTTAAGGATTTCCGTCGAGGGAATATATTGTAGTTTGCGGATGGATGGCAGGAAAGAATGTCCGCCAAAGTATCAGCTAT
Organism: Methanothrix sp.; assembly: GCA_963682135.1. Lineage (GTDB taxonomy): Archaea > Halobacteriota > Methanosarcinia > Methanotrichales > Methanotrichaceae > Methanothrix. The sequence goes on along the minus strand of OY821645.1, from coordinate 1,512,671 downwards.
AGGACTTCTTAAGAAATGGCTTTATAGTGAAACATACGACATTTTATAGCTCAGTACATTGAGCCGAGCTTTCAGAAGAAGGACTCAGATTCATGACATACATTGAACGTTTTCAGAATGCGATATTGACCATCTTGGCATGGACAATGACTCTGGTAACGCTGTTGGTCACGATAGATGTGATCTACAACCTGGCCAAATACCTGCTATTACCTCCCTTAAACCTGCAAATCAACGAGCTTCTGAGCTTTTTCGGAAGCATACTGTTGGTGCTCATAGGTGTGGAGCTTCTGGAGACCTTCAAGAACTTTAAACAAGATAAGACGTTTAATGTGCTGATTGCGTTGCTGGTGGCCTTGATCGCAATATCCAGGAAAGTCATCATCATGGAGATAGAAGGAGACCCGAATGACATGGAGTTGATCGGGCTTTCGGCATTAATTATAGCGCTATCCATTGGATATTATTTAATTAATAGAAGTGGGGCGATAAAGAATAAATAATGATAATAAGCACATAGTGCTCACTTCGTCATTTTTGCCATGCAGCCAGGCAATCCTTACCTCAACATCACCCGGCTGAGTGTCACCAGAAAGAGGGCCATAAGCAGCCACCCAAGCAGCGTCTCTATCACCGTCAGGACCTCATAGCCCTCAATGATGCTGAAATTCTGGGGAGTCTTGCCCAAAAACTCCATGCTGCTGAAATAGAACGCATCATTGGTCGATACGATCGCCTTCACTTGTGAATGCACGCCCATAGCGTCCGGCGAAAGAGCGTTTCCTGCCCAAAAGATCCCTGCGAAGAATAGAATTATGGCCAGACTGAGAAGAATGGTATGGGAAGGACGAACTCCGTAGCCGCAGGAGATCCATGCCAAATAATCGAAGAACTTGGGGAAGAATTTGTGAGATAGCGACTGCTTTTCCTTTCGATATTGATAATAGCAGTCGTCCTGGTCCTCGAACTGCTCCAGGTTTCGAAAGTTTCTGGTGAGCGTCAGGTACACAGAACCGTTAAAGGGGATGTGCTCTTTGATGATATTCCAGCGGACGACCATTCGGCTGAAATTGAAGTCCTTGAGGTGGATGCTCGATCCGTCCGAGAAGATCGCATCCGATAGATTTAATGTGTATACCTTGGCATTGGCCAGATGAAAATATTTATCAAACCTCGCCCGGCCAAAGTCGGCATCATTGAACTTGGCCCTAGAGAAATTGGCATCGATGGCAAAGTGAGATCTGGTGAAGTTGGCCTCTCTTTGAAATTGCGCATCGGAAAAGCCGGCATCCTCCTGAAAGTGAGACCCTGAGAAGTTGGCCGCCTCGGTGAAAGATGTGCCGTCAAAGTCCACCAGCCCGGCGAAGGCTGCGTGATCGAAGAATACATCGCCCTTGATGACCGAGTATTCGATTTTTATTATTGATTTTACGATTCTTTGCTTGGCTCTATTGAATGGTAAATCCAGCCGGTGCAGATCCAGGTCGCCATAGATGATTACGTTTTCATACTCTACCGGTTTGCCCTTCTCGATCTTTTCCAGGATCTCCTCGGCCTTGATCATCAACAGGCTATCGACCATAAACGAAGGAAAATCTCGATAGAAGCAGATATTCTTTGCGGTGCTTTATTCCTGGTCCATCCCTTGGCCAAATAGTTTCAAATATTCTCCACAATCTCCTCCTGCAGCATCTTCTCCACAAAGTCCCAATCATGCTCGTAGATATGCGCGGAAGCGCTGGTGGTCGAGATCGATCCCGGCTCAGCTCCTATCTCGCGGCTGACATATTGTAGCAGCCTGGCCAGACCGTAGAGATTGGCAGGATACGCTCCGGCAAAGTCGTGACTGCGAAAGAAGATCGACAGGTGCAGGCGACCATCGCGCAGCTTGAAGTCGTCCACAATCATGCAGGGAACCTCATCTTTGGCTGCGTCTATGGGCACGATCCAGGTTACGGCTGTTGCCCGGCGCGTATTGGCCGAGGCCCTGAGCCGCAAGATAACCTGCTCGATCTGATCCAGTGCGGGCATGCCCGGCAGATGCCAGGCACGCAGGCGCTCTCCGTAGGTGTACTCAAATCCAGGATTCTCGCCGGATAAGAGTTGCGAGGCGTACTCTTCCAGACGTTCCTCATTCCAGGAGTACTGGGCGGGAATCATCTCCCGGTAGGGGTCCTCCACCACTACCTGCAACGATAGGATTTCCCTTATCCTGGTGCCTCTCTCATCAGTGATCTCTGCCCCCTGCCTCCAGATAAGGCATAGGCCCCTCTGCCAGGCATCGGAGATGGTTTTCGCCCGAATGAATCTCCCCATTCTCGCCATGAAAAAGCACCTGATTTTTATTGCCGCCCGCCTGTCAACTCCGCCAGCGCCTCCGGCGGAAATGCCTTGATGATATCTATTTTTTTGACGCAGCGTGTTCCAATACCGAATTTCTTGGCAACAGGCTTCAGCTCCCTCATACTGTACTTCCTGGCGATCTCCTCAATATCCATGAGGTCACATTTTTCTGCATGATACATTAAGTTTCTTCAGGAACGGAGGCTTTGCTTAGATGGACTGTTATTTGCAGTCTCATGCCAGAAGGGCAGCAAATTGGCCCAGCTCCAGACCCAGGCCGCCATAGCTGAATTTAATGTCGAGGAGGCCATTATGTGCTAATAATAGTATTAATATCAATATAATTTCAAATAATATAAGCAGGGCTATGAGGATGAGTCCCACGCCCGGCGTTCGAAATGCCTCAATAACAAAGTCCCACAGAGTCCTTCCCACTACCATTGCTGCCTCCAGAAGAGCGCACCGGAAAGGATTCTTTTACGGGTTATTAAAGGAGAGGAATGGGTGCGGAGCGAAAGTAATCAGAGGAAAAGATATTTTTAGAGATCCGCAGAAAACAATAAACAATGCCCGACTTCGAGTGGGCGCTGGTAAGCGCCCTCAACTCATTCTTCGAGAAGGATGGCATCGCTGCCATTGCCTACCGGCTAAAGCAATCACGCTTCTCCGGCCAGTTTATGGACATACTGGTGGACTCCAAGACTCCAGAGTACTATCTGGCAATCGAATGCAAGAGCCTGGATGCACGCAAGACAAAATCGCTCTACTTCAAGCAGCACTTCAGCCTTGCCGCCGGAGCGCATCAGATGAAGCGGGAGACAGATTTCATCACCCGTTCGGGAAGACAGGGCATCTTGGCTGTGGAGCTTCGCTACGGTGCCGGCAAAGCGCGTACTGCATACCTGGTTCCCTGGGGGCAGATCTTCCAGAGATACAAAGCTGGAGAGACGGGCATCACCCTGCAGGAGATCGAGATCAATCCTCCATTGGAGCGGAAGGGCGGAGCTTACCGGATCTCGCGGCTGGACATTGTGCGTATCTCCGGATACTTTGATTTAGCAGGTGAAAGCGACAGCCAGGAGGAAGAACCGGCTTTCGAGGAATAAAGAGGTCTAAACAGCTGCAACTCTGCCTGCGCCTGGCACCAGCGAGATGCTTAAGCATATTGCAGGGCCCTATCGAGTTATGGATGGCCAACTGGAAGCCATCTAACGCTTTTGTTTTTGTATGTTTCAGATAAGAATAGGGGTTATAAGAATTTTAGAATTTATCCGGTTCGCCCCTCTCACGAATAGCAGGAATAATTACATTTTTTTGGATCTATGAATAGCGAGATATATTATGATTGCGCGAAAGGAATATCTTTACGTAGTTGCATATTTGCAGCATAATCTTAGGATCAGAACAATAGACGTCGAGAAATAAACTATTTATATCATTGAGTATTTCTTATATCCAAAAATAGAATGAGGTTATTATGAGACAATTCTCTGTAAAAGTTCTGGATGATGCCGACCGGGAGTTCGTAGAGGTTCTGCGAGAACTTGACATTCCCAGAAATGTGGCCAGCATGATCACCTATCTGGCCAATGTGGAAGAGGCTACCTCTCGGGAGATCGAGATCGGATCGAACCTGCGCCAACCAGAGGTAAGCATTGCTATGCGCACGCTGCGCAGCAACAATTGGGTGGAAGAAAGAGAGATTAAGAAGGACGGAAAGGGTCGGCCCATGAAGGTTTACAGGCTTACAATATCCTTAGACGAAATCATAAAGCACTTTGAGGATGAGAAGCGAAAAGAGTCGGCCAAAACACAGGAGAGCATCGAGAAACTCAAGGAGTTAAGTCGGGGATTAAGCGTAACGCCTTCCTAGAGCAAAGAAGAGATGGTGAAGATGCATCCCATCTCCATTAATTGTGCCATGGCCCTATGCTGATCCGACCAGGAAAGCGAAACGACAGCACAACCCCTGCTGCAAGCTGCTACAAAATGATTTATTTTACTTCTTCTCCCCTACCCCGTAGGTCATCGAGGTTATCTTCCATGAGCTTCTTGCTTTTAATCTCTTCTTTTTTGCCACCCTTTCTCTCGGTATTTCTTTTCTTAAAATCAGCCAAGAATCTCACCGATTTCATCCCTACTGGGAACTGTAATTAACCTTTCCGTTCATCCTTGCTTTTCTGCCAAATAGGCCCACTGGTCATAAATTCCCTTTGAGTCGCGATTATCGATTACCTTACCATTCCACCCGGCATCCCCAAGTGCTTTCGCGATGAGTTCAGCTTCTTTTTGCGTGTAAACGGTAAACAGAATCCTATTCTTCGCAAGGCGGGAGGATTTGAGGAGAATGTCCCTCCAAAGCGGCCAGTTGAAATCGTCAATTAGCCCTACCATAAATCCCAAAACGGTATGAAAAGAACGGTCTGGAAAGATACTAGGTAGTAGCCTGGCATCCAGGACGAAGCATCTCTTAGGGTCCACAAGCCCGCTCTTTAAACCCTGGCATAGATCGCAGCGGTCATTGTCCATCGAGAGGGGACTATGCCCCTGACGAATGAGCGCCTGTGTGGCCATGCCGCTGCCGCAGCAGATCTCCAGTATGCTTTCGTCTTTGGGAAGTATCGGTCGCAATAGCTGCATTAGCCTCTCGATCCTCTCTTCTACATAAAGAGGCCCTCCTTTCAGAGAGCAGCTCTCGCAAAAAAGCTCTGCTGCCAGAGAATTGGAGAAATATTCCGTCAGGGCCGAGAAAAAGTCCATCTCATTTGTCTGCACCGTTTTGGTGATCTTCGAGCGCCATTTTTCTGCCTCCTCCGACAAAATCTTTTGGGATGAATAATGATCTGTGAGGAGCAGCCATAGCTCTGCCGGCTCAGATAGGTGCAGGGCGAACCCCATATCTTTGACCTCAATGCAGAGATCTGCATCCAGATCATCCTGCAGTATCTCTCTGGTGACGGGCAGCTCCAGCAGATCTTGCCAGGACTCTTCTGCGAGAAAGATATCCTCATCCTCTCCCAGGTTCAGTAGGTGATTCAGTAACACACCTCCCTGTTCTCTGGCCCCGGAATATCAATCTTATCGCATTCGTTCCGCCGGATGACTGGCGGAACAATTATATTATAATCCTGACAAAATGAGGCTGTTTGAAACTGGTAGATCTGCCTGGTGTGGGCTCTCGCATTAGAGAGCGCCTATTGGAGCAATATGGGGATGAAGAAAAAGCCCTGCACGCGATTTTAAACGCAGATGTTGCAGGCCTGTGCAGGGCGCTGAGCGAACGCCAGGCTCTCTTCTTGGTCTCGCATGCCAGGGGGTTGAAGTTCGCAGTCACGCCCGAGCAGTTCCTGGCCACGGATGAAGCGAGCAGAATTCAACAGATGCTCATCACCCGCCTGGCCAGCTATGCCCATACCGAATACGCTCGGCTCAAGATCGGCACTCTGTTTGCCTCTTCCTCTGCACAGCTTCTGGCCGAGAATCGCAAAACCGCCCTGGCGGCAGCCCAGGCTGCGCAGATGATGCAGGGCCTGGGCCTAGAGGGGCTGCTGAAAAAGATCCGGCCGCTGCGCGAGAAGGCGACGGCGCGAGTCCGGGAGAGAGCGGTGGCCGTCACCTCTACCGAGGATTTTCAGAGGCTGAAGACGATGGGGCTGGACAGGCTGATCGACCTGCATCTGGCAGAAAGCCCGGCGGAGCTAACGGACCTGGCCAAAAGCTACAGCCACGTCTGCCTGGTAGGCGAAGAGATGGGTGGGCAGGCGGCAGAGGATATGGAACGGGCCGAGTCTTTGGAGGAGTGGTATCTGGTGCCCGAGGCGGTCCTGGGATTTTATGAAGAGAATTTAGAGCCTCTGCAGGCGGCGGCCCAGGCGGCAAGAAAGCTGCAAGAAGCCGGAGTTGCCGGATTTGCGGGATGGGAGAGCCTGCATAAACTGCTCACCAGGCTAAATGAGAGCGGGGATAAGGAAGGCGAACGGCTGGGAAGACTGGAAGCGCGTCTGGGCGGGAGCGTCGGGGAAGCGGCCACCTGGGCCAATGAGGAGCTGAAGAGTAAGATCGAGAAGAGTTCGCTAACCCTGGGCGGCACGGACCTGCTCCAGGTCATGAGCAGGGGGGAGGGCGTGCGAGAGCTATTGGAGGTGCAGATGAAGAGCGTCTTTGCAGAGGTCCTGAAAGCCGCAAAGGCGCGAGCGACGAGCGAGCTGGAACTGGTGGGAGCAGAGGCGGTGTGGCTGGACGAGATCTTCTCTGCGCAGATCAGCTATCCTCTGGAGATAGATCGGCAGGCACTGCGCTCTTTTGCGCAGGAGCTGCGAAGCCGCAGGGAAGGGCGGGGCTTGAAGACGAAAAGAGAGAACGCGCGTGGCCTGCAAGACAAAAGAGATGAGGCTGCTGCCCTCATGCATGCCCTGATGGAGTTTGACTATGCCTACGCACTGGGGCGGTTTGCCCTGGCAGAGAATCTCACTTTCCCTGAGATCGCCAAGGAGCCGTGCCTCTTCTTTGCAGAAGGCCGTCATCTCTTCTTGGAGATGCCTGATCCAGTGAGCTACTCCCTCGGCAGCGCCGATCACCCCGAGAAGGTGGCGCTGCTCAGCGGCGTGAACTCGGGCGGCAAGACCACGCTTTTGGACCTTATCTCCCAGATAGTCATCCTGGCGCATATGGGCCTGCCCGTGCCGGCCCAATCCTGTCGACTCTCTCTCTTTGAGGAGTTTTACTACTTCAGCAAGAGCCGCGGCACGCTCTCCGCCGGAGCCTTTGAGACGGCCATGAAGAAGTTTGCCGTGGTGGAGAATGAGAAGCGAAAGATCGTCCTGGCGGATGAGCTGGAGTCCATCACCGAGCCGGGCGCCTCAGCGCGCATAATCGCCTGCATGCTTGATGAGTTGAATCGGCGCGGCTGCGTGGCAGTCTTCGTCAGCCACCTGGCCGAGGATATAAGACGCTTCGTTGAGACGCCGGTGCGCGTCGATGGGATCGAGGCAGAGGGTCTGGATGAGAACAACAACCTGCGCGTCAGCCGAAGCCCGCGCTACAACTATCTGGCCAAGAGCACTCCGGAGCTGATACTGGATAGGCTGGTGCGCTCCACCAAAGGGCCGGAGCGGGAGTTTTATGCCAGGCTGCTGGTGAAGTTTTGCGATGGTCCTGTCGCTAAATGAAGCGTTTATTAACCTTTTTGGGTATGGCATCATTTGAAGAAGGAGCCAGGCAGTTTATATCCATGAACTCCTCAATTTAGCGAGCTTAACGATCGCATAAGGCATCGAAATGCCGTAAGCATAACTGACCGTGAGAAGAGTGTGCTGTGAAAATGATGTCAAAACAGTCTCTTGTAATGGATCCAGAAGCAGTATCCATGACCGACAAAAATGATCTGATGAATCGGCAATCGCAGGCCATATTCCAGACTTACGCTCGCCAGGATGTAGTCCTCGTGCGCGGCAGCGGGCCCCGTGTCTGGGACTCGGAGGGAAAAGAGTATCTGGACTTTGTGGCCGGCATCGCTGTGAATAACGTGGGCCACTGCCACCCGGCCGTAGCACTGGCAATAGCCAGGCAGGCGGAAACGCTAATCCACACCTCTAACCTCTACTACACGGAAAATCAGGTGCTATTGGCGGAGGAGCTGAAGGCCCTTACCGGCATGAAGAGGACCTACTTCTGCAACTCAGGCGCAGAGAGTGTGGAGGCAGCCCTGAAGCTCACCCGCCGCGCCACAGGTAAATCAAAGATCGTGGCTGCCGAGCGCGCCTTTCACGGCCGCACCTTGGGCGCTTTGGGCGCCACCTACAAATCCATCTACCGCGAACCTTTTCGGCCTTTAAATGAGGCGACATTCGTTCCCTTTAACGATGTTGAAGCCCTCAAAGCTGCGGTGACAAAGGAGACTGGTGCCGTCATCTTGGAGCCGGTGCAGGGAGAGGCCGGAGTCTATGTAGCGGATGAGCAGTACCTTCGCGGCGCACGGCAGATATGCGATGATAAAGGAGCGCTGCTCATATTCGATGAGGTTCAGACCGGCTTTGGGCGTACAGGAAAATGGTTTGGCAAAGATCACTTCTCAGTTATGCCGGACATCATGACTCTGGCCAAAGCCATGGCAGGAGGCCTGCCCATCGGCGCCATGCTGGCCTCTGGAAAAGCCGCAGAAGCCTTCCAGAAGGGCGACCACGGCTCCACCTTTGCCGGAGGGCCACTCATCTGCGCCGCAGCTCTGGCTGCTATCCAGGTCATCAGGGACGAGAAGCTGGTGCAAAGGTCCGAGGAGATGGGAGCATACCTGAAGAGCCGGCTGGCAAAGCTAGAGCCTCGCGAAGTTCGCGGTCTGGGATTGATGGTAGGCCTTGACCTGGACGCGGACTGCAAGGCATTGGTCGAAAAGGCTCTGGCAAAGGGAGTTCTGCTCAACAGCACAGGCGAGCACACCCTGCGCTTTATACCGCCTCTGGTTGTCGGAAAAGATGAAATCGATAAAGTGGTGAGTGTGATTGGAGAGTCACTCTGATTCCTGGCGCAGCTCGAAGCTTCGGCCAGCTTTAGGTCAGCTCAAGCCCTATGTAGCAGGCAAAGGTTTCGGAGAGATCTCCCGCAAATACGGGATCGCACCGGAGGCGATTGTGAAGCTGGGCAGCAACGAAAATCCCTATGGACCCAGCCCCAAGGTAGCGCAGGCTTTGGCCGGCATCTCTCCAGAGAGATACCCTGAACCCGAGGAGCTGATCGCGGGCATCGCTGCCTATACCGGCTTTCCCGAAGAGATGGTAATCATCGGAGCGGGCATGGATGGTGTTATGGACACCCTGACCCGCCTCTTCTTGGAAAAGGGCGATCGGACGTTCATTCCCACACCAACCTTCAGCTACTATGAGATATTGACCATTACTGCCGGAGCCACGCCTTTGCTCTCGTCCCGGGGCCCTCATTTTGAGATTGCAGGCGATATGCCGCCGGACATAAAGATGGCCTTTCTCTGCTCTCCCAACAATCCCACCGGCAATGTGATGAGCGAGGAGGAGGTTTCCGCTCTGCTGGAGTGCACAGGGGCAATTGTGTTCCTGGATGAGGCTTATGTGGAATTCGCAGACAAGAGTCTCATCCGACTGGTGGAGCAGTACGACAACCTGATTGTGGGCCGCACATTGTCCAAAGCCTTTGGTCTGGCCGGCATGCGTCTGGGCTATGCCGTCGCGCCCCGGTGGATAGCTGACCAATACAGGAGAGCTGCGCCCCCCTTCTACGGCATCAGCTGTGCAACAGTCGCGGCTGGTGCTGCGGCTCTCTCTGATCTGCCATTCATGCGAAGCTGCGTGGAAAAGATAAAATCGGAGCGGCTGCGGTTGCAAAAGGTTATAGGGGCGCACCCCTCTCAGGCCAACTTCCTTTACCTGGAGACGGAGCAGGACTCCCGCGAGTATGTGGAGAGATTTCTGGCCCGAGGCATCATCATTCGAGATTGTCGCTCCTTTTGGGGGGCAGGCGAGCATCATGCCCGCGTGACCGTTGGAACGCCTTCTGAGAACGACCGCTTCCTTTCCGCTTTTCAGGAAATATGCTAGTAGCATTGACCGGCACGCCCGGCACGGGAAAGACTACCATTGCCGCCCTTTTGCCCTACCGGGTCATAGATATAAATGCCCTGGTGAAAGGGGGCATGAATTTTGGCAAAGATCCGGATAGGGGCTGCCTGGAAGCAGACATGGATGCTCTGGCAGACCATCTGGTAGAACAGGACTGTGATGAGGTCCTCATCCTGGAAGGCCATTTCTCTCATCACTTCGCAAACTGGGCCATCGTCTTGCGGCTGGCACCCTCTGTCCTCAAGTCGCGTCTGGTGGCACGGGGCTATTCCTCCTCCAAAATCCAGGAGAACCTGGAGGCAGAAGCGCTGGATGTCATTTTATTCGAGGCGGCTGAGCGCTGCGACCGGGTTGATGAGATTGATACCACAGAAAAGAGCCCTAAAGAGGTGACAGAGCTGGTTACAGAAATAGTCCAGGGAAAGCTGCAGCTTCCTGCGGGACAGGTCGACTGGCTGACCGGTTTTTTTGGCTGAAAATAATATTGAGTGCTTAACTGGTTTTTATCTGGGCCAGGGGCTCTTCTGATGAGAGCTTCATTTTACTAGGGTCGCATACATCCAGGAGATAGCTGATGCGTCCGGCGGCCTTTTCCAGAAAGTTGAGGTCTTGTGCGCCGTTAGCATCCGCACAGGCAACAACCACAGCACCCTTTGCCTCACCTGCACATGCGATGGGCGCCGAAATCCATTTCCGATCCGAGACCGGTTCGCATTTATGGATGCGGGGCATGACCAGGAGAATACCTAAATCCATTCCATTGATAAATTCGATCAGGTCCTCCACCGATCCATGCAGCGCCCGCAGCACCAGGCCGCTCTCTTCCCTGAGAAATATTCCCCCTATCTGTGCACATCCCATGCCCGTTACGAGATGAGCCAGGGCATCGGTCAGCTTCTTATCCATATCATCCGATGAGGACAAACAGGTCTGCATTATGCCGTCCATGGCAGCAAGTTCCCGGTTTGCCTGCATTATTCCAATCTCTCTCTCTTTTCTATCCGTTATGTCCAGAAGATTGCCCAGCATTGCCCTTTTGCCTTCGTATTCGATGGGAACTGTCCGAAACTCAATCCAGCGGCAACTTCCGTCTTTGCGCTGCACCTTCGATTCATAAACAGGTATATCCGACGACAGGTCGCGCGGCAGGCGGCTGACGCACTGCATATCATCGGGCTTGACGAGCTTCCAGAAGGGCAGGCCAAGCAGGCTCTGTGCTGAGCAGCCGAATATCTCGCCCAATTTTGGATTGACCAGCCGAAAGCCACCATCCTGCAGGATATAAATTCCAGCCAGGGCGTTCTCTACAATATTTCTATGAATTCTCTCCGATCGCTCGATCTGTCCGCGCATTGCTCTTTCGTTGCTTTTAAACCTGGCCTCTTGAATGAGGTTCTCAAAGACATAAGGCAGACTCTTGAAGCTTTCCAGGCTTTTCACCACATATTTGGTGGCTCTATTCTCAAAGGCGACCACTGCCATCTCTGTAGTGCCGTGGCCGGAGACCATGACCACAGGAATATCCTGGTCGAGCTTTCTGATCCTCACCAGAACATCCAGTCCACCAATGCCCGGCAAGACCAGGTCTACGGAGATCAGGTCATATGCGGTGGCTGCCATCATCCTCAGCCCCTCTTCACCTGAGGCCGCAAAGTCCAGGAAGAATTCATCATGTCTTCTAAAGCCCATCCGAATCAGTTCGGCATGTTCCGGATCATCTTCGATAATTAGTATGCGAAATCCTGCCATGAGAATCCTTCCCCGCTTAAAATATGGATATTAGATTTGCATATTTCTATCTTTCTACATATCGCCATAGATTTAATAGCCTATAAATGCATAAAGCAGAAACGATGAAACCATGCATTGCCTTCTTTCTCCTGGCTTTAGTCGCCTCCTGCCAGGCCAAGACGCTGATTGTCGATCCGGGCGAATCCGGAGATGCCAAGACGCTAATGGCCGCCATCTATCAGGCAGGCAATGGTGATACGATTCAAATCCAGCCGGGAGATTATGCCGGTGCTGTTGTCGACAGAAGTGTGAACATCACCGCAAGAGGCCGCGTAATAGTAGTGGGATCATTAGCAATAACTGCACCCGGCTGCAGGGTATCCGATATCACCATAAAGGCCGGTGGAAAAGATTCTGCCGTAAGCCTTGTTTCCCCTGACAATCAACTTGTAGGTTGCACCATAACCGGAATCGCGACGGCCATTAAAGTCACGGGTTTGAATAATTCCATAAGGGATTGTCGCATCGATTCGCCTGCTGGTGTGGAGATATTCGGCGCGAATTGTGATGTTTTGCACAGCGTCATATCGGGCAGCACAGCCATTAGAATTAACAACACATGGGGTGGCATGATATCCGGTTGCCAAATCTCTGCCTTGCAGGGCATACAAATAGAAGACTCTAGGGAAAATTATGTCACTAATAACACATTTTCTGGAGACGGATTTGGTGTGGTGCTCACCCGGTCTCACAGCAACAATGTTTCGTATAACAACTTTTCCCGCGGCTATGTGAGCGCTCTTGATGTGGTCGATTCCGCCAGCAATAATCTGACGAATAACTACATAACGGGCGGCAAAGTCGGTATAAGCCTGAGGGGATCGCAAAGCTGCCTCGTCACCGGTAACATCTGCGAGAAGAACGAGCGGGCAGGAATATTTGCCGAAGGAAGCTATCAAAACCAACTGGTTGCTAATAATCTTTCTGAAAACGGCAACGGTATCCTTCTTCAAGGCTGTGCGGAAGACTCGCTTATCTCCAACCAGGTATACCGCAACATCTATGGAATCTCTTTGCGGGGCAGCACAAAAAATATGCTGAGGGAGAACATCCTCTGGGAAAACTCTTACAATCTGCGCATCGATTCTGGCCAGGGCCAATCAGAGTCAGATAACTATAATTTCTTTTTGCAGGATATCGATCCGAGCAATCTTGTGGACAATAAGCCGACCTGTTATCTGATAGGTAAAGCCAATCTCATGGCTCCTGAAGACTGCGGCTTCTTGGGGATTGTATCCTGCAAAAACATTAGCGCCGCCAACTTAACCCTAGAAAACAGCAGCGCAGGGGTGTTGCTGGTCAATTCCACTAAATGCAATATAAAAAATTGCAGCATCACATGGGCCGAAACTGGCTATCTCCTCCAAGATAGTCTCGCCTGCATAGTCTCCCATAGCAAGGCCCGCGATTGCCGGATTGGCTTTGTGGCCGAATCATCTTCCTGGTGCCAGTTTTCTTACAACCAGGTCCGCAATTGCTCAGCCGAAGGATTTCGTGCTGACAATGCACAGGGCCTGAGCCTATTGGGGTGCGAAATGCAGTTCTGCCAGACTGGCATGGCTCTTCATGGGTCCCGGCTATGCAGGATTCAAAATTGCAGCGCGAACGATAACCAGGAGGATGGGCTAGAGCTCATCAAATCCTATAATTGCACTCTCCTGGGAAATGCAGCAAAAACCAATGATCGAGGCATATACCTTGCAGGCAGCAATTCCTGCTATCTGCAGGCAAACAATGTCAGCGAGAACAAAGTAGATGGCTTTTCGCTGCAACAGTTGGTTTATGCAATTGTCCAGAACAACACTGCTCTGAGAAACGGCCAGGGAATTTATGTCCAGTCCTCTCGCAATCTGTCGATCACTGGAAATATCCTGGGTGAGAATAGCCGTTTTGGCCTGCGCATGAGCAGCTCGATGCACTGCAATATCTCCGAGAATAACATCTATGATAATCGGATGGCAGGCGCCAATTTGGTGGACTGCGCCGGATCTTTGCTCTACCACAACGTCTTCGCGAACAATGGCATCCAGAATGCAGCCGATAACGGGCAAAACCAGTGGGACGGTGGGCCAAAAGCCGGTGGAAATTACTGGAGCGACCATCCGGTGATTGGCAACCCTGCCGATCAGCCGCGCCAGATTCCCGGGGGTGGCGTAGATAGCTATCCTTTCCAGGACCCCTGGGGGTGGCTCTGATGGATGAAAAGGATCTTGATCTGCTCAAGATTGCCCAGGATGGTGTGGAGCTTACGTCGCGACCCTATCAGGTCTTAGGAGATCTGGTGGGCATATCCGAGGAGGAAGTAATAGTTCGGCTGCGTGCCCTGCAGGAGGCAGGCATAATTCGTCGCTTTGCCGCTACCATTGGTCACAGGGCCCTGGGAATTGTGGCCAATGCTATGATTGCCTGGAGGGTGGCTCCCGAAGAAGTAGAAAGTGCGGGCCTGCTATTCGCCTCAGTCGATGAGGTTACCCACTGCTACGAGAGGGCGATCGCTGAGGATTGGCCTTATAATCTTTACACCATGGTACACTCAAAAAGCCGAGATGACTGCCTGATGATTGCAGATAGGCTGTCGCAAAGATCAGGCATAAGTGATTATCGGGTGCTCTTTAGCGATTTTGAGTACAAGAAAACCAGCGCCAGGATTTAATGAGGCGATAATGGCAAAGCAAAGAGACCTCCAATCAGCCGGGCCGCGATTGCCACTTTTTCTGGACCTTCAGTCTCGGCTTGTGGTGATTTTTGGAGGGGGAGCCGTTGGCGAGCGCAAAGCCAGGCTGTTTTCCCAATACGGGCCGGTGAGAGTCCTGTCCCGCGATTTCTCTCTGGGGATCCAGGAGCTGGCGAAGGACTCGCAAGGCCAGGTTGAGCTCGTGGAGTGCGATCTAACCTGTGATTTCAGCAAATATCTGCAGGGTGCATTTATCGCAATACCTGCCACAAGCGACTCAAACCTAAATCACGCCATTGAAGAGGTGGCGCAGGATATGAATATTCTCGTAAACAATGTAGAGGGCGCGGGGGATGTGGTGGTCCCGTCTATTCTGCGAAGGGGAACCATTGCGGTTGCCATCTCTACAGAGAACCCGGCCCTCACCAAATACCTTCGTCTCCGCCTGGAAGAGGAGCTGACCGATAACTATCAGGACATGGCCCGGCTGCTCTCCCAGATACGCAGAGAGAACAAAGAAATTGTAGCCGCGCAGAAGGATAGAGCTCGCATAATCTGGGATATATTATTAGACGATGAAGTTTGGAGGCTTCTCAGAGTATCCTATGAAAAGGCCTATATGAGAGCCCGCTCACATGTTTGCCTCAATGAGCGAGATAGCCTCGATGCTGGTGACACACCGCAAGGCCTCCATTGATGAGATTGAGCGGGCCTGGCACGGAGATGTACAGACCCTTCTCAAATGGGTGGGCTCACTGGAGAGGGTAGAAGAGTGCGCTGTGCTAAAGACCTGCAATCGCGTAGAGATTTATGTAGTCAGTACGCGCGGCGAGAAGGTGCTCTTCGACCTGGCCAAAAAGGCGCGCGTCTCTTCTCGCATAATCGATTTTCATGATCACGATGAGTCTCTGCTTCATCTACTGCGCCTGGCCTCGGGGCTTGAGTCCATGATCATCGGCGAGGATCAGATCCTGGGTCAGATGAAGGATCTGGTGCAGATAGCAGCCAAGGCGGGAACAACCGGGTGGATGCTGGATACCGCCTTCAAAAAAGCCATAGCTGTAGGAAAGCGGGTGCGAAAGGAGACCCAAATTAACGAGAGGTCCGTATCCGTAGGATCTGCAGCCGTTGACCTGGCCCAGGAAATTCTGGGCGATCTGAAAGGATTGTCCGTTCTGGTGATTGGCGCCGGGGAGACGGGGGAGCTGATATCTCGGGCGCTCTTGGCCAAGGATATCGGCTCGCTGGTGGTCACCAACAGGACCTACAGCTCAGCCCAGTGCCTGGCCGAGTGTTTGGGTGCTTCTGCGGTTCCTTTTGATGAGATGAAGGATCGTCTCAAGACCTCTGACGTGGTCATAAGCGCTACCTCTGCGCCCCATTATATTCTTCTCAAAGAGGACATAGAGAAGGCCATGGCA
This sequence comes from Methanothrix sp., assembly GCA_963682135.1. GTDB lineage: Archaea > Halobacteriota > Methanosarcinia > Methanotrichales > Methanotrichaceae > Methanothrix. Next base: position 1,496,856 of record OY821645.1, on the reverse strand, counting down.
GGAAGAGATACCAAGCTGCTCATAATAGATATCGCCAATCCCAGAGACGTAGACGAGGCGGCGGCAGAGGTTCCAGGCGTACAGCTGCATAACATTGACAGCTTGAAGAATATCAGCAGCGAGAATATGAGGCAGAGGATGGAGGAGGCTAGCAGGGTCGAGGCCATCATAGCAGAAGAGATGCAGCTCTTAAAGGCCAAATATAAGAGAAAACAGGCTGAGGATCTGCTGGCCAGGCTGTACTCCAAAGCCGAAATTATTAAGGATCAAGAGGTCAAGCGGGCCATGAACAAGCTCTCGGCCAGGCATACTCTGGGCGAGATCGAGCAGCAGGTACTGCAGGACATGAGTCATTCCATTGTGAACAAGCTCTTCTCTGAGCCCACCAAGACTCTCAAGAGGGCGGCAGAGCTTGGGGACACTAATATCCTTAATGCTATCATTGAACTATTCCGGCTGGAGGAAATATATGAGGAGAATGAGACGGCTAAGAGCGCCAAAGATTAGGGATATGGTAGCAGAAACAAGGCTATCCTGCAATGATTTGGTGCAGCCCATATTTGTGGATGAGAGAATATCCGAGCCGAGAGCAATTGAGGCTATGCCCGGCCAGTTGCGGCAGAGTCTGGAGAGCGTGGCGGCTGAGGCGCAAGCCCTGGAGGATTTGGGTGTTCCTGCGGTGCTTTTATTCGGCCTGCCAGTCCACAAGGATGAGATGGGATCTGCAGCCTACGATCCGCATGGCATTATTCAGAAGGCAATAGCCGCTATCAAGGAGACCACCAGCCTGATAGTAATAACTGATTTGTGCCTGTGTGAGTACACCAGCCACGGGCACTGCGGCCTCGTTCGGGGTGAGAAGATCCTCAATGATGAGACCCTGCCCATATTAGGAGAGACGGCGGTGAGCCACGCCCAGGCGGGCGCTGATATTGTAGCTCCCAGCGGCATGATGGATCACATGGTACAGGCCATCCGCACTGCTCTGGATCTGGACGGATACAAAGACACGTCTATTTTATCCTATTCCGCCAAGTACGCATCTACTTTTTACGGCCCCTTCCGCGAGGCGGCTGAATCCGGCTTTGCCTGGGGGGATCGCAAAGGGTACCAGATGAATCCCGCCAACTTTTCCGAGGCCCTCTGGGAGGTACAATTGGATGTAGAAGAAGGTGCGGACATGTGTATGGTCAAGCCGGCCATGCCCTACCTCGATGTTCTGCGCGCTGTCAAGGACATGTTTGCCATGCCTACGGCCGCTTATCAGGTCTCAGGCGAATATTCCATGATTGCAGCCGCGGCAAAGCAGGGCTGGCTGGATGAAAGGGCGGCCTTCCTGGAATCGCTGACCTGTATCAAGAGGGCGGGCGCAGATATGATAATCACCTACTGGGCCAAGGAGTATGCCAAGCTCGGCCTTTAAGAGCAAAAATAAAGGTTTCCAGATTTTGTAGGGCCATCATAAACCTGCTATATTCATATCCCGCGAAAAGGAAGATGAGGTACGCTGCCTCATCTCCTTTCGTTAAAAGGTCAGCTCGATAGTTCTGCCTAACATTACGTCTTCCTCGCTCACATCAAGATTCTTCACCGTTGCACCGGCTTCATTTCCTGAGTAGATCAAATACGGGCTGGTTGCGTGGCATTCATACCCACCCTTTGTTGAGTAAGGAACTCTTATCTCAAATGAGTCACCGTTTAGAGTGCCCTCATTGATGTAAATAAATTCCCTTCTTTGATTGGAGGTCATGTTAAGCAGGGCGCCTACCTTCTGGTTCGACCCAGTTCTGACCTTTATCAAAGCTCCAGGAACATACTCGAAGATCTTGACCTCGCTCTTGGGCGGGCTTGATCCTACAAATGTCTTCGATTCATGGATCAGACGGAAGTGACCCGTTCCTGCTCCATCGAATAAATAAAGCTTTCCCAATGTCGTATTAAAGAGCTTTTCCTGTGGTGTGGCCACAAATTGCGAGCCGTAGTCTTCTTCTCTTATGTAACTGCTCAGATCCTCATTGGCCCAGGTGGTGAGAGCGGCAAGTTTGCCGTAGATCAATTTATTATCCACAATGATGTACTTCGCTCCTCTTGCCTCCAGCACGGCGATGGCTTCCTCTTCATTTTCCGATAGATAGAATTTGGCAGCATCCGCCACTCCTGCCTGGAAATTGTTGGCTACTACCGGTCGTTGTGCCAAATATAAGACCCAGTTGCCATAGTCCCACCAGCTCATGACGCTGTATTCGGCAACTTCTTGAGGTGCCTCAAAGAAGCTGGTTGTATTGCTGTTTTCTTTTAGCCAGGCAAGTGACTCCTGCCAGTCACCAGTCATTGCCGGGGGAGAACTCTCGGCAAAGGAGGCCGCATCCCAGGCGGTGGGCAGGACAAGAAGCAGGAATAAAAATCCGGCTAATAGTCTCGAGTGTCTTGCAGATGATGCTTGTTCTGCTTCCTGGCGCCTTCTATCGACCATATCCCATAAAAAGAATAATAGTATACTTATCAAAATTCCCATGGTTATCGTAGATACATAAAGGAACCGAGACTGTCCCAATGTGAGAATGAGTGTGGCTGCTATCCATAGCAAGAGCAGGATCTGGCCCTGTCTCTTGGGACCAGTACTGCGACGGATGCAAATTAAGGACGCGACCATCCCTCCCAGAGAGAAGAGAAGATTCAATCCCAGCATAGAGAAGGCCACCTGAGAAAATGTCTCTGCATCATAGATGAGCGGCTCGGCCTCGCCGATCTTTCCGATCATCTCTCCTCCCCATATGTATTTTACCCCAGACAGAATCAGTGCCCCCACACCGAAAAATCCGCCGGCAAGCTCTGAGATAATGGCAAATAATGCAGAGACTATCAGGATGCTCAAAGGAAACGCCTTCCAGGATATTTTCCTCTTGGCCATGATGTAGGCAAGGGCGAACATAATACAAAGGGCAATGATCATTGCTCCTATTCCGTGGAAGGACGCAGAGAGCCAGGCTGTATTCCCAAATGGCAGAACCAGGATGAAAGCGATAGCATATGCTGCCAAGAGCATTGTCGCTGTCTCTTTAGGTGATTTGCCCTCTTTAAGGTCCAATGTTATCTGGACGGCTGCGTAGAGCAGGAATATTGCCAGGTAGATATCTGCCCCTTGCCAGGTATATGCCAGGGCGGCCATAGCAACTCCACACGCAAAGATGTAGAGGTATCTCTTCTCCTTTCGGCTGATACACATGATCATGAAGAGGAGTATGATGAGTAAGAACAGTACCTCCAGGCAGTGGTGATCCAGGGCGGCAAACATGGTATAAAGGAGATAATACGGCGCCAGAGCGGTCATGAATGCGGCAAGAAGTGCCACTTTATGATCGAAGAGCTCTCTGACTATATAGTAGACTACTACTATGGCGATTAAGCCCATGATCAGAGGTGCAAAGCAGGCCGTCAGCTCGATTCCGGGTTTGCTATGCTGGCCCAAAGCCACACAGAGGGCGGCAGAGATCTGATCGAAGAGAGGGGGCCAGGTAATCTCCAATCCGTGAGGATAGTTCAGGTAAGAATCAAACCAGAGCGTATTGGGAAAATGTATTACTGTAAACAAAATTCTGCGTAGATGATAATATTCATCATATCCAGGCAGCACAATGCCATTTTCTGTTAAAGAGTTTCTCCCGGCAAATAGCCTCAACAACAGGCCCAGCACTAAAACTGCAACCAGTTCTGCCGGCTCGCTTCTCCTCCCTTGATCCATGGCTTTCGATATTGAACGGGAATATATAAAAGTTTCACCTGACTTTAATTCACAAGCTCCTCATCTTCTGCCAGATTGCTGGATCGGCTATTATCAATGTCCTGGCTGTCAAAGATCACCAGTTCATAAATGACAACGTTCTCTCTGATCTCAGCCGTGACCCCGTAGCTCTCCTCGATCTCTACAAATATCTCTTCCTGTATATCCAGGCCGTGTTCAAGCTCAAAGCCTTCGATCTCTTCTAGTGAAAATCCCTGGTCTGATGCTATATTCGCCTTGATCTCTTCTAATACTTCCAGTGGCTCTTTCGCGACAAGGAAGATTGTGAAACCATTGATTTTATCCTCGATAAATTCGATTTCGAGCTGCAATTCCCAGGGATCATTTGCGATCGTCAATTCTCTTTTCTTCTTCAAATCATCAACCAGAGCCGCACAGAGCTGGAGCTCTTCTGCCGCCTGGTGCATAGCAACAAAAAGTGAATCGTGGGCCTGAGCAATATCTACAATGATCTCCTTCCAAAGATCGTAGGTGAGGCTAAACAAGTCTGTGGCTCCCGGTATTCAATATTTTGAGGTCGGAGACGAAATCATTCATGAGATTTCTATTTCTCAAGACGGCGGCAGGATGAAAGGTGACAAGATAGCGATCCTGCAAGATTTGCCCGCGCAAGTTTGCGATACCCTGTCTGCCTAAGACGGCCTGTGTAGCCGTATTTCCCATCAGGCAGATGATTTTTGGATGGAGAATATCTATTTGGGACTGCAAATAGGGACGACATCGATCGATCTCTATTTTTTTAGGTTTTCTGTTTTGCGGGGGGCGGCATTTTATGACGCTGGTTATAAACACCTTTGATCTCTCCAGACCTGCCTGCACTAGCGCTTCATCCAGCAGTCTTCCCGCCCTGCCTACGAACGGCTTTCCTGTTAGGTCCTCTTCTTTACCGGGAGCTTCTCCTACCAGCATGATATCAGCGGGAGCTGGGCCGCAGCCCGGTACGGCGATCGTTCTCCCTGAAAAGAGGGAGCAGAGGTGGCAGGCGCAGATTTGCTGATCAATATGGGGAAGATCGATTGGATTCATGAGTATGACTTTTTCATTTCCGTTATTGATAATCTTTTTCTTCATGGAAAACGAAAGGTTCTTATTTGCTCAAAACCTGTAGCCAAATGAGGAGGGCACGAGATGCAGTTTGCAGAGTGGACTTATCCCTTGAGGAAGTTTGACGACATCTATTATGCCATTGAGAGGATCGTTTACGGCAAGGGTGAGCTGAAAGGGTTTACCACAGAAGACATCTATAATAACCTGAGAGATAAGCGCTTTTTCCAGGATGCTCAGGACCTGAACCGATACCTGTTGGATAGCGGGGCAAAATATAAAATTAAAAAGGTCGAAGGGGCTTGGGAGCGCTACTACTAGTTGCCAAAAATTAGGAACTAGCGTTTCATCGAACTTTTTTCTGCAAAGTATATATTTCTTTCATCAATTCCCAGCTCCGCGAATCTGCCTGTGGCCAGAATGCTGTGGCTGTGTTTGAGCGGTGCAACCCTTACCCCGGCGGGTACCACCGATTCGGGCGGAAGAATGGCATTCTCGCCGATGACTGCAATGAGTCTCTCCCCTGCACCATTTTCCCCTCCGATAGCGCTATGCTCCTCTATTGTAGTGTGCCTGCCGACGATGGTGCGCCGGATATTGACCATGTGCTGGATATGAGCGAAGCTCATGATCATGCTCTCTTTGATCTCTACATTGCGTTCAATGAGGCTGGTATGACCGATGTGAGAGTTCTCGATGGTAACGCCCTTTTCGATATGGCAGTTCCTGCCGATGGAGACGTTGCCCAAAAGCAGTATATCGCCCGAGGCGAGAGCTGGCTCGATCTTGGCTAGTGTGCTGGGATGAATCCACTGATTGGGCTTATAGTGGTATTTGCGGTCGAAATGGCGGACAGCCCCCGAGAGGCAGTCCATGGATGCCTGATGCAGCCGCTCCGGAGTGCCGATATCTATCCAATAGCCTGTAATGGGATATCCGTAAACGGGATAGCCGTTCTCGGTTAAGTAGGGTATCAGGTCGCCGCCGATGTCGCGGCCTTTGTCTCCCATCTCGGCCAGAACCTCGCGAATCTGGGGCGAGAAGAGGTAAAAGGCGGTGTTGATCATGCGGCTGGGCTCGCTTCCAGTTTTCGGCTTTTCTACGAATCCCAAGATGCGCATATCATCATCCAAGCGGGCCACGCCGTACTGGGAGATGTTCTCCTCTGGTCCCAGCTCTTTCAGGGCCACCGTGAGCAAAGGCTTGTGCTTTCTGTGAAACTCGACGAAGCTTGCGAGGTCTATATCGATCAGGTTGTCGCCCGAGACCACCAACAGGTCGTCGTTGATATCAAAATAGTTCATGCAATAGCGCAGTGAATCGGCGCTTCCCTTGTCGTCGTAGAGAGGCTGGTAAGAAAAGTCCTGGTGGTCGGTGATCCCCAGCCGTTTGAAAAAGCCCTCGCCTGCTTTGAAGTAATTGCTGAGGTTGAGGGTGTTGCTGGCACCCTTGCTGCCCAGGATGAACCTTCTGCAGCCCTGGCTGGCCAAAACCCGGAATAAGTTGGCGATTATGGCTGTGTCGCATAGCTCCACCAGCGGCTTGGGCTGATCTAAGGTGAGCGGGTATAAACGAGTTCCTGAGCCGCCGACTGTGGCTAAGACCTGGGGAAACATGACGGCAGGTTTAGGCATCGCAAATATTAAGTCTGTCGCTTAGCCCTTTCCGGGCCTTGCCCGTCTGCCAAAGTCCGCTGGCCCGGCCTAGTAGCCGCGCATGATTTTCATGATGATGCGGGCGATCATGAAAGCGATGATGAAAAGGATGGCGTAAAAGGCGATAGTCATTATGTCCATGAGAGGATACAGGTCGCTCTTGGTTTATAGATTTGACTGATAGCTGGGGCTGATTGGACAAAAATTATTAATTTTAAAACATATGGCAGCTTAACTAATTTTCTGTAAATTGTTATTAAGGCCCTGTATCCATCACTATGCCTTCATTTTGCGGATTGCGCCCTTCACTTTCGCCCCGCCCCCTTGCATCGCCCTCATATCCCCCGGGTCCACCCATATCCACCCATATCCTATCATCGAAATCGAACTACACCACGCCGTCTCCCTGGCCCCCGAGACCAACAGCCTCATGGTCGCTCCCGTGGAGGTGCTCGCCGTAGCCCGGAGCAACCACCTGGAATTGCAGCGCTACAAGATCCGCTTCATCTGTGACCGCAGCTTCAAGTCGGCTGAACCGCAACATCATTTTGGAGAGAGGTCGGAATGGGAAAATGGTAGTATCACGATATAATCGTCACCGCAAAATTATTCTAAAATAACATTATTAATCTTTCTTATTCGTCGAGATTTCGCTCGTTTGCGGGGTAAATCAAAAAATTTTTAAAAAATAATTTTGATAATTTATTCAAAAGTTTTAAATAGTAAATGACGGAATTGAAGTAATATATCGGCAGGCTGATAGTTTTCTCTCTACCACTTGGGGAGAGGTAATTGAAAGAGAGGTAATATATGTCTGATAAATTGCCCTTTGCTGCAGATATAAATAGACCGGATCATATTCAATCCGATTATAATTTTGCACCAATTAAAGCTGATGTAATCGATCCAGGGATTCCCTTTTCAATCGTGCGTCCCAAAGACATGCTGATTTTGGATATATATTTTGAAAATTTTGCTTTGACAGGAAGCAGCCCTCAAAAGCTGGTGATCAGCGATCCCGGCAAGAGGTGCGCCATCAAGATAAAGTTTCCACCTCAGCATATCGGCGAAGAGGCATTCTTCAAGTCCTCCGGAAAACTCAATTTCCGGATTTGGGCGTGGGGAATCAAGAATGTACTGGACAGCGCTGGACAAAACGAAGTCGATCTGGGCGATTTCCCAAAGATGGTGGCGGACCAGCTGGGCATCTATCTGCCGCAAAAATGTCGCGTCTCCAAGATTAATTCCAACAGATGGGAACTGTCCAAGCTGGACCCTAATAACCCAAATCCAACCTACATACCTCTATGCATAATCACGGGAGAATCTGATTCGTGGTTTAATATCTCTCCCACCGAAGAAGCACCTCATACGCCGGCAAAGGCTCTTCTCTCCGGCCCGAGCTATCTGGTATTCCTCGCCAATAGTTACCTGGAGAAAAATCCCGATCATTCAATCGTATTTACCCTGGAAAGCCTGCTGAAAGCCATCCAGGAAATGGATTTGAGCATCCCTCCTCAGGGAGTTCAGCATCCATGGCTGACAAGCCAATATGTATCCTTTATCGAAGCACCCTTTCACCTGCTGATCTCGCCGGTCGAGAATAGCTGCTGGGACCATGCCTCGATTCCCGTGGCTTCCCCATCGGACCGAACAGAGCTATGGCACACCCGACTGTCTGCCAAAGATGAGAATGGCATTGTCCGGGACAACCTGGCGAAGATCAGGGCCTGCTGGTCCACAGATGCGATAAACAAAGATTATCTTTCCGGATCGAACTTTGAAGCCAATAGCGGCCCTGCTCACCAAGAGAAACCATTCCGCATGTCACTGGATGCTGCAGACAGGTTTAATCTGGTCCAATTGAGTTCCAATACCAACCTTGCTCCAATCACTAAACCTATAGATGCAAACCGCTTGATGCTCTCCGCCCTTGGTGCCTGGCTGGACCTGCGAGGAAGCTGGGATGTAAGAATGCTGTCCCGCATGGGCAGGGGACAAGCTCTCTCCGTTTCCGAATGGTGCCATCACGCCACTATGGGCCGCGATCATTACTGCCGCATAGTCTACGAGGGGTTCCTGTTTCCCTTCGGCCATCGAGCCGCCTTGGTCAAAGTCACGGCGCGAGAGCTGGAAAAGGACGGCAGCGGAAAAGCGGCATACCTGCGCCAGCGCATGTTTATCGTTATTCGCGAGCCGCAAAAGAATTACCCTGATAATGATATTCTTCCCTTCCCATATTATCAGACCAAGGTCGGCGATCTGACGGTCAAACACCCAACAAATCAAAGCGATGAAAAAATAATAGTTCGAAATTTCTTTCCGTTCAAATCGATTCGCATACAAAACCTGGTCACACCTGATCTGGATCTTCCTGCCAACTCGGACCTGAGCGACGATGGGCAATCGCTATTCTGGCCGATGGTTGAAGGCCAGGACTACAACTTCCACATTCTGGCCATTGACCTGGGAGGCCACGAGATCGAGTTCGATGTGCCACTGCTCTTCGTAGGCCAGGAGACAAATAGATCCGCCGTTTTGGGGCCATATATTGATAAGTTCAACCTCTCTGCGGACGGATCCAGCAGTGATAAGGCAAATCGATGGAGAACGCGCCGCACCTGTGATTTCGTTGGGCAGATGCTTACTTATGCCACTCCCCTGGAGGGCAAAGGAGGAACCAGCTATGAAACGCACAAAATTCGCTTTGGTGCGCTGATGCCTCCTGCATTTACCATGCCCATAGATGACCGTCCCAAGATGGATCTGCTTGCTTACATGGGAAAGCCTGTTTTCTTCCCGGCTCTGCTCAGCGCCGATGTCTTCATCCCCGAGCTGGAGCACTTCACCGGTAATACTGAGAACACAACTATCGGCTATCATCTGCCATACCTGCAGGATAAAAGCGGTCCTGGACAGGTTTATGCCGAGATCATATATGTCGACTGGCAGGGGGCAAACGACCTCTATCAATCATCAGAAATTATTCTGTGGTTTCCTTCATCTCGCTCGGGCGGACTCTTTACCCCGAATATGGAGATAAAGGGACTGTCCCGGGAGATCGGCCCGGCGGCAGGCGATCTTAGCGCACTCGATAGCGGCAAGTTCTCTCCATCGATATTTGAAGGCATGGCAGCCAGGCTCCTGGGCCAATTCGACCTGAAGAGTCTGCTAAGCGAAAGCGATCTTGACGGATTCCCCAAGATGATAACCCAGAGTGGGGATAATCTGGTGCATACCATCTCCTGGAACAATATACCGCTGCGATCAACAGACTCCATATTCAAAACCATCAATGACCCTAATGATCCCAGGAATCCAGCTCTTAACACAAATCTGGACCTGCTGATCGAGGCCAAGATTCCGAGAGGTAGTCAGGATTCATCCCAAACGACCATGAAAGCAACGATCTCCAGTTTTATACTGGATTTCAAATTGATAAGCCTGAACTTCAAGAGCCTCAGTTTTGTGAAGAACACCGGCCGCAAACCGGATGTCATTGCAGACGTTGATGTTGTTTTCGCCTCTCCCCTGGATTATTTGCAGGAACTTTCCAGATATATTCCGGGAAATGGCTTCAGCGATCCGCCCTATTTGGAAGTAACTGGAAGTGGAATTTCTTGCGGCTACAGCCTTTCCCTTCCAACCATTGCCATCGGCATCTTCAGCCTGCAAAATATCAGCTTTGCTGCTGGACTCGAACTGCCTTTCCACGATATTTCGGCAATTGTGCGTTTCAACTTCGCCCAAAGGCATTCGCCTTTCACTCTTTCCGTTGGAATCTTTGGAGGGGGAGGATTTCTGGCTCTGGAGATGACAACCAAGCAGCTAGTGGTGCTGGAGCTTTCTTTGGAGTTCGGGGCTACAGTCTCCGTAAACTTCGGAGTCGCTAGCGGTGGAATCTATGTCATGGGCGGCATATATATCAAATATCTCAGCACTGCCCCTACCAATTTATATGGATACCTTCGCATGGGTGGCGAGGTGGATGTCCTGGGCCTCATCAGCGCCTCCATCGAACTTTATATGACACTTGGTTATGAAAATGGCAAGGCTGTGGGCCGGGCGAGCATAACCGTCGAAGTAGATATTCTATTCTTCAGCACCTCTGTGGAGATCTCATGCGAGCGCAAGTTTGCCGGTTCATCGGGAGATCCGACCTTCGAGGATGTGATGGCACCCTACCAGATATATGCACCTAACGGCCAGCTTATCCTCGAAGATCAGAAGCATCGCCTGTTATTCCTTGATCCGATAAAAGCAGGATATGCTTTCTTCTTTGATTCGATATCTGGAGAGCCCTCAGACAAATCGGTCTTCATTGCTTTGACGAGACTGGTTTTGAAGCCATACAGGCCGGTTTCGATCATTATAAAACCGATTAAGAATGCAAATCTGGTAGAGCCCTGGAAGGAATACTGTTTAGCTTTTGTGGGATGGTAATATGCCAAATAAAATTCCAATTAAATCGCTAATCAACGGTCCGGTGATCATGTGGTCGGCATTGCCCAATGGGACAAAGGACAATCTAGCATACCTATCTGTTTTTGTGTCTCCGCGCCTATATTGGAAAAATGAGACGACGCTAAAAGATTTTCCCTGTTTCCTGGACTGGCCGGGCGTATTGAGGGACCTCGTGTTCTCTATCAATTTTCCCGCGGGCAGCGGCAAATCCTTTATTGTCAAGCCCTTTATAGATAAGGATGCCAGCAAATATTGGAAAGGTCTATTTCCCAGAGAGACGCTGGTTGAGCCTTACCAATTTAAGGACTACAGCAGTCGGGAGTTTAAAACATATCCGGTGCGCAGCGCTATCGGGTCAATAAGGGATATTTATAAATTAACAGCAAACGCGTCTCCCATCTCACTAATCCCCATTAGGCGCAAAGAAGATTCTTTTAAATTCGTATACGACGATCCTCTAATGATATTGAGGGAAATGGACGGGGATTATTTCCCATCATTTCCCGAGGTTCAGGACTTTTTTGACTGCGAATTAAAGGACAAACCTATTGATCCACCCATATTTGATTTCCATCAACTGATCTCAGCTCTGGGCGACCATCCTGCTGCATTGCGAAAGCTCGGCCTGATCATCGACTTTGAGCTTCCAATGAATTCGATCACGAGCAAGAACGGCAAACTGAGGATAGGACTGAAGTGGTCAGGCATGGGCAATAAGTGGAATACGCCGGGCACATACACCCAGCCGCGCAATGTCACACCCTACACCAATTATATCTTAACGGACAAAGATTTCCGGGCGCAGAGCAAATCCGGCAGCGAGATAATTGAAGGATACCTCGATCTTCAGCATGTAAGCGATATTCAGACCAGTTATCGAACCAAGTACGACCTAGTGCAATTCGATATGGATGGAGCCGCCATCAAACTCAAGAACCTCTCTTGCACCATCGCCAACATATACGAAAATTCTGTTCATGATTATGTAAATCAACCCAATGAGATCGGATTGCCAGCCCTTCGTTCTGCAGGAATATCACTGGTCCGGGCAGGCCGGAAAGAAGGCCTGATGGACCGCCTGAGACGCAACAAAGAATTGAACGCGGCTCTGGAAAAGATCGCCGTATCCAGCTCCAGCAGTGAAGGAGGCGAGTGCGATATCGAGTTTTACTGGGACGACCTTTTGAGAGGCTACCGGCTCGATATTCTCGATTCACTGGACACGGGCTCCTCGTGGCGCTCTCTATGCCGAAGGGCAGGCAATATTATCTTTCCCAATGCCGGGCTCGCCACCATGAATTTGAACGACACTGACGAGGGTTTTATAAAAAGCACAAGCAGTACCTCTACCTGCAAGAAGTCGGACCAAGAGCGCCTTCATGAAGCGGTCATGCAGTGGAACGGCTGGAGCCTCGTAGTCAAGCTCCCGGGACTTGCCGCGCAGTCCGCCAGCGAAAGGCTGGATCATTATGCCAACGCCAAGCATGTCAATGAAGAGAATGACTCTGTGCCTACGTTTCCCTTTGAGGCACACTACAGCGTCCCGCCGAAGAGCTTGCCAATCCTTCGCTTCGGCAGAAAGTATCGCCTGCGAGCGAGGGCGGTGGACCTGGCTGGCAATGGTCTTCAATACGGCTCCCAGGTATCTCGATATGCCTCTGACGAGCTGATTTTCCAGAGGTATGAGCCCTTAAGCCCACCTGTGATTGTCCCGCGCTATTTGTTTATTGAAGGAGAATCCCTGGAACGCATGGTCATTCGCAGCTACACCAATACAGATGCTGCCCGCAACTTCGAGGATGATGCGAAGGAGGCTTCATTGCCGCCTATGGTCGTTGATAGTCCTTCTGAGCGCCATATAGTACCTCCAAAAACGTCAATCGACATGGCGGAAAAAAGCGGTGCACTGGATAAGTGGCTGAAGACCGGTGATTTTGAATCGGCTTTTAGAGTGGCTTCAAAGGAGAAAGGAGTCCTGAAAGATGTACAGGAAGAGCAGAAGCTACAACTGCCCTACCTGCCCGATCCAGGAGTTCTGGGGGCGGTATTCTGGTATGGCAAGAATCTATCCGAGATACCCCGTCCGGGCGAATGGCACTGGCCAGAAAATCTAAATGAAATTGCCGCCAAACTGCCGCCTGATATGGTGAAAAATACCGGAGATATATTCACCGCACGTGTGCGATATTCAGAGAAAAACGGTGTCAATCCAACATGGCCCGATTATTCTCCTTTTAGATTGGTCCTTAAGAAAGCCAAAGAAATTGGACAGGGCATGATCCAATGGGACGCATCCTGCCGAGAGTTATCCATATTCCTGAAAAAGGCGCAGGTCCTCGATCTTCGTTGCAGCAGTCTGCTCAATCCGTCCATTCTGAGTTACCTCGGCGTCTGGAAGTGGCTCAAGGAGCTAACAGATAACCCCTTCATCAATGATATGAATGCTCTGCTCGGCCTGCTCTGGATGCTCACGCCGTACCGCACATTGACACTAGTGCATGCCGTAGACAAACCGCTGCAAGCACCTGGATTCAGCATGCTGATTAACATCCGTAAACAAGTAAATGAAACGTCGGTCATTATCAAGAGCGGCATGGATCTGAATGTAGCCAGCACGGGCAAAATAGAACTGATGGCCAATTGGGAGGACCCATGGGATGATCCCCTGAATGGCAGTCCGGTTGATGTTGAAGGCAAGCTTAAGACGCGTCAACATAATCAGTTTGTAGATGAGACAATCATCAGCTCGGTTAATCTGAAATACGACCTTTCCGCATGCCACCAGATTGGCGACACCAACCACCACTGGGTCTATTATAGCATGAGGGCAACTACACGATTTAGAGAGTATTTCCCGCCCAATCCGAACACATCAGACGCACCGGAAGAAAAAGAAAAAAAATTAAGATATGAGGTCGATAACCACACCATAACCGGCAAACCGGTTAGAGTAGATATTCCCAACTCCACCAGACCGCCAGCTCCTAAGGTGGCCTATGTAATCCCGACATTCGCCTGGACTCAATCGGAGATTCTCAATGGCTTTGTACGCACTCGCCTGGGTGGTGGGCTCAGAATATACCTGGAAAGGCCCTGGTTCGCCTCCGGTCCCGACGAACAGATCGCCGTGGTCCTGCTGAGGCCTGGAGAGATTATGGAGGACAGCGCAGGAAAACTGCTAAAGATAGGGCATTTGGTCACTTTATTCGGCAAAGACCCGGTCTGGGCTTCCGGTGGCAGCAATTACTCTCTGACGGCAAACGACTTCCTCGTCCCGGAAAAGGATGGCAAGACCAGTGCTCCTGAATACGACTATGATTGCCATTTAATTGAATCTCCCAGCGCAAAAGTGGATATAGCAGCATTTGACGTAAAATATGGAAAAGAGCAGGACCGCTGGTATGCAGATATACAACTGGATATGAGGAAGATAAAAGCTTACTATCCATTCATCCGTCTGGCTCTTGCACGCTATCAGTCCCATTCTGTTCCTACGCCCGCGACGTCATTGAAGGACGATGCCAAGATCTCGTCGGTTGTCTTGACCGAGTTCATTCAGATCGTACCAACCAGGATACTCACATTCACTCGCCAACCAAAACCTGGCAATAGCCTAATATCAATCATAACCGTAAAACTGGAGGGCTATAAGCCAGTAGGCGAAAATAGCGCAATTCAGCATACGGAGATCGAATTGATTGCGGAAATAAATGATTTGGACAATCAAGCCGGTGAAGAGCCACTGGGCTGGAAGAAGAAGGAAATAACCATCTTCCCGCGATTGGGCCCGCAGCCAGGAGAACCAGGTTATGATCCGGAATACTTTATCTGGAGTGCGAACCTGGAGGTTTCAAAAGTTCAGCTTCGAGGGAATCGGATGCGCCTTGTGATAAAAGAATATGAGGCCTTCCCAAAGGACAGTGACGCTCCAGGAAATGATGGCCGAAGAGTAGTCTATGCGGATACGATAGCGATCAATTAGACTTCCTTCCCGAAAATCCCGTGATGGCATGACTTTGGCTGCGGCAAGTGCCATTGCCATGTGCTTTCTTTTTCTGGTGTTGGTCTATACCAGATAATGTCAATTACGGATAGGTTGCGTTGTGAGCCGACAGCCGATGCCTGGCGAAGTTCTTACCGAGTCTGAACAGCAAACTCATCAAGGGGAAAACATTGTGATGTACCCCTATAATATTGATCCTGCCGGCGACGGCGCATTTGCCGAAAATTCCAAACCATTGAGCTTCACCCTTAGTATTACCCAATTAGGAAGCCCGATCTGCCTGTTGGATGGTGGCAATTTTAAGCTTGAAACGCTCTTCGTTCCTGCCGATGGTCCTGGTGTCCACATCGCTTCGGTTTATGATACCTCGAGCGATTGCCAGTACTTTATCGATTTGCTTCCTGATCAAATTTGTAAATCTACCAATGGCCCGGCCAGTCCCGCTCAATGCAAGCAGTTAACCTGGAAGCCAGGTGCGTATAGTGTAAAGTTAGTTTATATTAAAGATGGAAACGAACATGCAAATACGATTATTAATTTTTATATAGTAACACCGCCAGGCTCTGAGGGCATACTAGGCACAAAATATCAACAGAATACCAGGGACGGATAAAAGCCCTGAAGCGGATAAGAGCCCGAAAGACTAATTGCCCTGAGAACTTTTTTTCGCAGGGAATATCAGCGAAAAGTGCGACATTTGTGACCGTCGCATGATACTGATATCACCCGTCAGCCGCCACAAAACAGAACCTCCACTCGCCACCTTCATATAGACGTTCAAACACCCGATATCACACTTTGATCTAAATCGCTATTGGAGGTATTAAATGGCAGCAGGACAATTTGGTGGAGCGCAAGTGCTTATTCTTAAGGAAGGCAGCCAGAGAACGGCTGGCAAGGAAGCACAGAGGTCGAACATCATGGCCGCCAAGGCTGTGGCAGGAGCCGTCAGAACTACACTCGGTCCCAAGGGCATGGACAAGATGCTGGTCGATACTCTAGGCGACGTAGTAATAACCAACGATGGTGTCACCATTCTCAAGGAGATGGACATCGAACACCCCGCCGCCAAGATGATGGTGGAGATCGCCAAGACCCAGGATGCCGAGGTGGGAGATGGAACAACCACCGCTGTGGTTCTCGCCGGTGAACTGCTCAAGCAGGCCGAGGCTCTGCTGGATCAGGATATCCATCCCACGGTTATCGCTGCCGGCTACAGGGCTGCGGCAGACAAGTCACTGGAAATTCTGAGGACCATTGCCGTGGATGTCTCTGTTAAAGATGCCGAGTTTCTAAAGAAGATCGCCGTCACTGCCATGACCGGCAAGGGCTCCGGCACAGCTCGAGAAGAGCTGGCCAATCTGGCCGTTGAAGCCGTCCGGGCCGTGGTGGATGATGACGGATCAGTTGATACCGACAACATCACCGTGGAGAAGAAAGTAGGCGGCGGAATTACCGATTCCCAGCTGGTGCACGGCATGGTCATCGACAAGGACCGGCTGCACCCCAATATGCCCAAGAAGGTCACCGGCGCCAGGATCGCACTGCTCAACGCTGCCATCGAGATCGAGAAGACTGAAGTCGATGCCAAGATCGAGATCACCTCTCCCGATCAGCTGCAGGCTTTCCTGGACCAGGAAGAGACAATGCTCAAGGGCATGGTGGATGACATCATGGCCACCGGCGCAAACGTCGTCTTCTGCCAGAAGGGCATTGATGACCTGGCCCAGCACTTCCTGGCAAAGGCCGGCATCTACACCGTACGCCGTGTCAAGAAGAGCGACATGGAGAAGCTCGCTCGCGCTACGAGCGGAAGGGTTGTCACCAGCATCCACGATCTGACCAAGAACGACCTGGGCAAAGCAGGCAAGGTCGAGGAGAGAAAGATCGGCGACGAGAAGATGACCTTCGTAGAAGAGTGCGAGAACCCCAAGTCAGTCTCCATCATCCTGCGGGGCGGAACCGAGCACGTGGTCGATGAACTCAACCGGGCTATGGAAGATGCTCTGCGCGTTGTGGGCGTAGTCGTGGAGGACAAACAGCTGGTCCCAGGCGGCGGTGCCCCTGAGGTAGAGCTGGCGCTGCGTCTGCGCGAGTACGCGGCAACCGTGGGCGGTCGCGAGCAGCTGTCCATCGAGGCCTTCGCGGACTCTATGGAGGTAATCCCCAAGACCCTGGCCGAGAACGCTGGCCTTGATCAGATCGATTCCCTGGTCTCTCTGAGAAGCCAGCATGAGAAGGGCGTTAAGAGCGCTGGTCTGGATATGGACACCGGCGAGCCGGTTGATATGCTAGCCCTTGGCGTGGTCGAACCCCTGCGGGTCAAGACCCAGGCCATCAACAGTGCCACCGAGGCTGCAGTCATGATTCTGCGTATCGATGATGTCATCGCTTCCAAGTCAGGCGGAGCGGGCGGCATGCCCGGCGGCATGGGTGGAATGCCACCTGGTATGGGCGGTATGGGCGGAGAGGAATAGACCTCTCTTAACCTCTTTATCATCATTTTTCCTATCACCCACATTGCAGGCCGAATTGCGGGCACACTTTCGTTGGCTGGTACTAAAAGCAAAAGTGTTATCATCTTTCCATGTCAGATAGGCTGCGATGCAGCGCAAGCTTTTGATGAAGGGCAAGGTCAAAGAGGCCTACGACCTTGGCGACCGGCTGGAATTCCGCTTTACAGACAACATCTCCGTCTTTGATAAGATCATTCCCAGTCTGATTCCCTTCAAGGGTGAGACCCTCAGCAAAGAGGGCATGTACTGGTTCAAGAGAGCCGAGAAGATGGGCATCAAGACCCACTTTATCGAGTACCTGCCTCCGGCAGGCATGATCTGCAAGAAGGTGGACATAATCCAGCCGCAGCAGATCACCGCAAATTCCAGGAACTACCTCATACCTCTGGAGTGGATCTGCCGCTGGTTTGTGGCCGGCTCTCTCTACGACCGCGTAAAAGAAGGCAAGGTCCTGGCTAAGGATCTGGGCTTTGCCTCCGGGCACAAGATTTACTCAGGCGAGGCTCTGCCCGAGCCTTTCATCGAGGTCTCCACAAAGCTGGAGAAGACGGACAGATTGCTGAAAAAAGAGGAAGCACTGCAGATCTCAGGCCTGACACCTCAAGAATATGAGGATGCCAGAGAGTTGGTGCTCAAGATCGACGAAGACATCGGCAGAAACGTTGCCTCGCGTGGTCTGATTCACGTGGATGGCAAAAAGGAGCTGGCCTTTGACGATGAGAGACAGATCATGGTGATCGATGTCTACGGAACCGCAGATGAGGACCGCTTCTGGGACAAGGCCCGCTATGAGCAGGGCGAGTTCGTGGACCTGTCCAAGGAGTATGTGCGCCAGTACTATCGCCGGACTGGCTACAAAGACCAGCTTTATGTGGCCCGAGACGCCGGCCAAAGTGAGCCTCCCATCCCAACGCTGCCACTGGAAGTGGTGCAAGAGACAAGCAGAATCTATATCAAACTCTTCGAGATGATTACAGGCGAAAAGTTTTTGCCCGCCAAGCAAGATTCAGGCGTGATTACGTGATTGATTGAGATTGGAGCTGAAAAATATGAAGAGATTATTACTAGTCCTTGTGTTAATTGTCGTGGCGTTCTCCGGCTGCACGGAGAAAGGTCCAAGTGTTGCCGATAAGAGTGCAACTGAGCTTAAGACACTGTCTGTTGCAGCAGCCGAAAACCTGACCAGCTACAGCATCAAGAGTTCAATGACTCAGACGCTAAAGCTTGATTCAGGAAGCAATGCAACTGCTGATAAGTCAACTACAATTACGGAAAACGCTGAGACTGTTGCCGTTGTAAACCTGTCGAGCTTAGAGGCTCATGCCACCGGTTCGACTCAGAACCAGATGGAGATGACCGGCCAGCCGGCAAACACCAGCACCACAAGTGCCAATGTATATCAGATCGGAAATTCAACCTATGTATATGATGAGAGCGGCAATTGGACACATCTTGCGGACCCCAGGTCCATGCAAGAAGTTTGGGGCCCTGATAAAAATAATCAGGTAAAGGCCATAGCCGCGACGTTTAATCTGTCAACGACCGAGGATCTCGGCTCGGAGGCTATCAGTGGCGAAGACGCCTACAAATTGAAGATTGTAACCGGTAGCGGGGATAACATCAGTCTACAAAATGCCGCTTTTGCCATTGCTGCCAAGGTTACCCAGTATCCCATGTACTTGCCCTCGGTCAACAGAACCGAGCTGAATGAGACTGGCAAGATAGAAAAGACGATTTGGATCTCCAAGAAATCTTACCTGCCTGTGAAATACCTGAGCACCATGAGCTTTTCCATGACACCGGAGATCATAGGTGGACTGGATCCCAGTACAAGCCAGATGAAGATGTTCAATCAGTCTATCCGACTGGGAGAAATATCGGTGAGCATAGTGACGGATGATCTGTATTATGACTTTGACAAGCCTACAGACATAACTTTGCCAAAGCTGGCCCTTTCTGCCCCTGTCATAACACCTACTCAGATCCAAATGCAAGCGGATGCCTGAGAACTGAAAAAGTCTGAGAAATAATGCAGAAACCACTAGAGCGGCTTTTCCTCCGGGAAAAGCCCGTTTCAGCATTAATTGCTGTGGACGAGACCGAGCATGCTTATGCGGCGCTGGTCGCTAAGCGTATCGATTCTACCTTTCCTCATACCTGTAGCATTTTTCGTGAGCTGGAAGCGCAGGGTTTGATCAAGTCGCGACCAGAAGGAAGGATCAATTACCTGGAGCTAACGGCACGCGGCAAAAACGTTGTAAAGGCCCTGCGAGATCTGTCGGAATTGCTAAATGGGCAGGATGCAATGAGGCTGAGGCTGGAGAGGTTGCAGCAGATGGTCTCCTCGACAGGGGAACCGGATGCAGTCCTGCGTTTGGGACCCTTACGCAGGGATCTGGCAAGACTTAAGAGCCAAGGAGATGAACTTCTACGAATGGATGCAGACGAACTGGATAAAGCCATTTCATCCCGTGTGTCGAATTAACTCTTTTTCAGTGCAGCAGACCTGCCACATGCATTGCAGTAAACATACTGTATAATTTATATATCTATATTGATTCAGAACCAAAAATACCTAATATCAAAGTTACGAAAGTTTTATCAGTATCTAATATAATAAGGTGTATGGAGGCCGACTAAAGAGGGGAAATTAGGAGATGACGCGCAGAAACAAGATAGAGATACTTGGCGGTATTCTCAATATATGCAAAACAGAAGGATCAAGTAAGACCAAAATAGTCTACCAGGTAAACCTTAATTTCAAAAATGCAGGACAGTACCTCGAATGGTTGACTTCGCACGGTTATCTTGTCAAAGAAGAACGGCTATATAAGACAACGTCTTCCGGATATGAGCTGCTGCAAAATATTAATGATATAAATTCAACAGTAAATGAAAAATTGGATTCTCTCTAAATCCCAAATCCCAGAAAATGAAGCAATATCACCAGGAATGCACCCAGGACTCCACCTATGCCGCAGATCAAGATCACCAGCCAGCTATAACCAATTCCAAGACCGGCCACGGCATTTGCCAGAATAAGAATTACCAACCCCATTATGGCATTAAGCACGAAATTCTTGATGGATCTCAGGATCAAGAATGTGCCAAAGACTATGACTACAAATAATAATATAAGTCCTGCATCGTACATGACATCGAATTATAATCGCTAACTATTAAAAGGCTTTTTCCAAATCATGCCTTAAAAGTCTCCATTTCGCTTCCCAAACGATGCAGCTCCTTTGTGTCCAGAGAGAGTGGATCGATATGTACCAGCATTATAGCGTTCTTTAGGGCGATCTCATCTCTCTGAGATTGAACAAACCGGAGCACAGTCTCGTAGTTGCTCTGGGTGATGAGATATCCCATCCCTTCCAGTAAGATAATGGGATAGTTGGCCCTTCCCAGAAAATCGGAGATCATACTGGAGAGCCGGGGGAAGTTAGTCGGGTCCACAGTTCTATATCCTGGCTCGCTCTTTTGCGTCAACCATATGACCGTATCTGCAGGCACATTGTACCTTTCATTAAGGGTTGCTGGATTATAGCGGCTCAAGCACAGCCCATCCATGCCGTGCCTCACTAACTCGCTGAATAACTCCAGGCTCTTTTGCGGCTTTTCTTCGGCAATAATATAAGTGGTCCCAGGAATAAGAGCGATCTCATAGGGACTTCGTCCATAACTCTTCATGAGCTCTGCCAATGCCGCGACGATGTCGAAGGCAGGATCATATGTTTTGATTATCCTACCCAGCCTTCTCACGGCCACAAAGAAACTGCGTCTTGTTAGCACCAGATCTGGGCGGATACTAAGAGACATACCGGAATGCAGGGCGTCTTTCATATCCGGCTCGCAGGCGCTAACTGAATCATCAGAGAGCGGCTTTGTTTGATTGCTTGTCTCAAAGAATTGCCCTGAGGCTATTTGCTCATTGGCCTGCATAACTGCCTCTCTTCTTGCATCATCGTTGAGCCTGGAGAGCATGGTATCGGAGAAGGCTTGGAAGAGATAGCTGGAAAGGGGACCTAACGAGAAAAGCAGCTCATTTACCTCATTTATGCTTGAGGTCATTTCCGCATGGACAAAATCTGGGTCTTCCGCCAGTATAAAATGCGATTTATGGGCCAAAAGCTCCATTTGGTAGACGTAGTCGAGTATCTCCCTTTGCGGAATTTTGCCTTCATTTTCTTTGATGAGCTTCTCAATGCTGTCTATTAGAACGATGCTGTTCTTGCTGGACTCAACGAATGACTTTATAGTCACAAATAGGAGGGGCAGATTTCTGGGAGATATGTAGCGATCGCTTCCTTTTTCGTCGGAGAGTTTTATGATGGGTGTCTCAATAAATCCCCAGCGTTGCCTCACATCCTCCGGGGGATCATGCGTGATGCATAGTCCTTCTACGCCGTGAGTGATCTGATCGGTGAAGACCGCATAGGCAATCTCAGGCACGACATAGATCTTTCCACGCGCCAGATCGTATGCAGGAAGGGTTTCCTTGGCCGCTTCCATAACCGGTTTCACCGTCACATGATCTTCCACAATCATCCTGGTAGCCGAAGGTCCCACCGAACCGGTAAGCGTCTTCTCAAATTGGTCCCACAACTGCCGAAGCTGGTCTGACTCAATCTTCTCCCGGCTGGTGCCCAGACGTTCAAGGTAGGCATCGACCTCTCTCCTGGCCGGCGTCTCACCAATATAGTGCGCCAGAGTTGCCTCCAGCTCATCAACCGTTCCCTGGTGTATCGTTCCCTTATCCAGAAAGTGGGAGGTTCTCCCTTGCTGGTAAGCATCCACGAAGCAATCAGCGGTGCTCTCTTCATCCGAACTGGGTTTGCTTGCCAAAGATACGAGAACATACAGGCTGCAGTTGACGAGAAGGGTCCAGAATACGGAGTTTGTCCAGATATCCAGATCAAGCCCCAAAAGATTGGTAGGCCTGAGGAGGGACATGTCCAGAGGCCCATCTCTGACCCAATCACCCAGCCATGCATTACCTTTCGCAACTGTGGGAATGAGGGCGGTGTAGGCCCAAAGCAAGAAGCCTGACGCCAGGCCCGCCATGGCCCCTTTTCGGTTGCCGGTCTTCCAGTACAGTCCGCCCAACGCGGCGGGCGCTAACTGGCTGGCCGCCAGAAAAGAGACGACACCAATATCTCCCAGTGTCTGGTAAGCTACAGCGCGCGAATACAGGTATCCTAAGAGCACGACCAGAAGTATATTCACCCGTCTCGTATTGAGAAGCGTATTGGCCAGATTTCTATCCTTCTTAATATGGCCCAAAATATAAGGCATCTCCAAATCGTTGAGCAGCATGGTACCCACGGCAACCGATTCAATCAGGATCATAGCCGTGGCGGCAGAAGTGCCGCCTATGAACACGAAAAGCGAGAGAGCGTCCTGACCCATGGTATAAGGTATGGTTATTATGAAGGCATCCTTCAGACCCGGTGTATTGAGGAGCACACCACCCCAGGCGATTGCAGGAACAAATAAATTGATCAACAAAAGATAGAGAGGAAAGAGCCACATGGCCTTCTTGAGATGCAGCTCATCGGAGTTTTCTACCACCATGACATGAAACTGTCTGGGCAAGAATAGGATGGCAAAGAAGGAGGACAAAGTCAAGGTGAACCAGAGCGTTGGATCTATATCCATGAGTGTATCGTATCCCGGATTTTTTGCTGCCAGGTCGATCATCCCGCTCATAATATTTCCGTATCCCGAAAAGATGCCGTAAGCGACATAGAGTCCTGCAAGAAGAAAGGCCACTATTTTCACCAGAGATTCAAAGGCCACCACCGCAATTAGCCCCTCATGGCGCTCCATGGGATCGAGGTGTCTGGCTCCGAATATCACCGCAAATGCTCCCAGGAGAACGGCCACTACCAACTTGCTTTCCACATTAAAGCCCAGAAATATGAGGTTCGATCCGCTCAATATATCAAGAGATGTGGAGATGGCAATGAGCTGCAGTGCCACATAAGGCGTTACCATGATAAGGCTCAACACAGCCACCACAGCGCCTATGGTGTAGCTTCGCCCATAGCGAAAGCTAATAAAATCGCTGATGGATGTCAGACGGTGTTCTTTCGAGACACGGATCATCTTTTTGATTATGATCCAGCCGGCAGTCATGGCCAGGACGGGGCCCAGGTAGATGGGCAGAAACTCGAGGCCCGTGGATGCCGCTCTTCCGATAGAGCCGTAAAAGGTCCATGCCGAAACATATACACATAGAGATAATGCATAAACATAGGGATTGGCCACGATGCTTCTTCCCAGGTGTTTTTGGTGATCAGCATACCGAGCAATGCCAAAGAGCAGCAGCAGGTAAAGGACCATTACAACCAGAGCTACATGCTGTCCGATCAATCATAATTCCCCCGATCGAAAAGGTACAGAGCCAGTATGAAGAATAGCCAAATCGAGGCAACATAAACCAGTATGGCAGGCATGCCCAATATTGCGTAGCCGTTAGCCAGTTCGATTAATGGCCAGTTGAGCAGCACCCACCCTAAGACGAAGAGAAAAACCCAGAATTCCTTCTGGCCTAGGAGATCCTGCATGGATTTTGTCATATTACAGACCCGGATAAACAACTAACCCTTTGACAGATATATCTACTGCATGCTTTCCCAAATGATGAGATGTGCCGCACATCTTCAGGATTTCGATGGACCTTCTCCGTGCGAAATTAATCTCTTCATTTTGCAGCAGGATAATTCCATCTGCAACCTGGGCTATGTTCGCAGGATAAGGTATGCCCGGCTGTGCATCCTCTGCCACCAGTGTCACCACTGCTTTTGCTTTGATCATATGAGACAATTTAAGGAGAAAACGCCAGTATTCGTCTTTGAGAACACCTTCCAGAATGGAGAGGTTTTCAATGACGATTCGAGTCGGCTTTAGCGTATCCATCTCTCGCTCCAATATGTCCAAAAAGTCTTTCGATCGGCATGCTTTTTCGACCATCTCTTCCAGCTCCAGGTAGCAGATCTCCTTGCCAAAATAGGCGCTCTTGACAAATTCATAACTGGTGGCGTAATTGATTTGCAGATCAGATGGTCCGCCAAAAGGCAGCAGGTACAGGCAGTGCTCACCTAGATCAGCTCCCTTGCAGAGAAACTGAGTGCAAAATGTGGTCTTGCCTGCCCCAGCGTCGCCCGATAGAAGGGTAAGGGACGGTCTGGGAAGACCCCCCTCAATCATGTTATCCAGACCTGGAATTCCTGTGGGTATCCTGTTCATCAAGTTCAAATCCACCCACCTCGTCACTTTTTATTGGATGGGCTCTCATCTTATTTGTCTTTATCTTATCCAGACTGCTTTTATATCAGGAATTCATTCTTGCTCACGTGAGACGACTTGATCCTTAGAACTCATTATTCAGGCGATATTAACGCGCAGTTGGATGGCAAAGAGGTTATTTTAACCGGCTTTGCTCACGAGATGCGCGACCTGGGAGGTATAGCCTTCCTGGTACTGCGGGACAGAAAAGGGCTGGCACAGGTGACTCTCGTCAAGAAGCTTTTGGGAAAAGAGGCTTTCAAGAGTGCCCGCTCCATCAGCAGAGAGAGCGTAGTACTGGTACGAGGAAATGTCAAGGCAGAGCCGAAAGCTCCTCGCGGATACGAGATCCTTCCTACCGAAATACAGGTGTTGAACGCTGCACAGGTGCCTTTGCCCCTGGATCCCACAGAGAAGGTGGAGTGCGAGCTGGACACACGACTCGATGCCAGATTCATGGATATTAGAAGGCCCTGCGTTCTGGCCGCCTTCGAGATCGAGAGCGCGGTCCTGCAATATCTGAGAAGCTTCTTCTCTCAAAAAGGATTGACCGAGGTCTTCACCCCCAAGATTGTGGCTGCGGCTACAGAGGGTGGAACTGATCTCTTCCCTATCAGCTACTTTGAGAAGGAGGCTTTCCTCAATCAGAGCCCCCAGCTCTTCAAACAGATGCTCATGGGTGCAGGTATGGATCGGGTCTTTGAGATCGGCCCCATCTTCCGGGCTGAGGAGCACGACACCCGCCGACACCTCAATGAGGCCATCTCCATAGATATTGAGGTCAGCTTTGTCGATGACAAGGACGTTATGGAGATCTTGGAAGAGGCGGTGGCTGGGTGCTATCAGCATGTGGCCGAGAACTGCCGCTACCAGTTGGAGGTCCTGGGCCTGGACCTGCAGGTTCCGAAGCTTCCCTTCAAAAGAATCACTTATTCTGAGGCACTGGATCTGGCTGCAAAGAAGGCAGGCGTTAAGATGCAGTGGGGAGATGATCTGGATACCGAGACCGAGAGGTTCTTGGGCGAGACCATAGGCGAGCACTACTTCCTCACCGACTGGCCTTCCTCCATAAAACCCTACTACACTTTGCCCTATGAGGACAAGCCGGAGGTTTGCCGGGGATTTGATCTCATGCATCCCACCATGGAGCTGGCCAGCGGGGCGCAAAGAGTTCATGACTACAACCAGCTGGTAGAGCGCATAAAAGAAAAAGGGCTGGACCCGGACGGATTTGAGTTCTACCTCAAGGCCTTCCGCTATGGCATGCCGCCGCATGCCGGCTGGGGATTGGGACTCTCCCGGCTGGTCATGACCATGCTCAAGCTGGAAAATATTCGCGATGCAGTTCTTTTCCCAAGGGATAGAAGACGGCTGGTGCCCTAGAGGCACAGGCGCTTTCAAATTTAGCTGCATTCTTTCTTTTTTGAATTTCTTAGGATATTTCAAACCAATTTTGCGGCTAAGCCATCAAACATAAAATTGTCATACAGAGATTATTTTTATCTGGTTTTGGTAGTTATTCTAAGTATCTAATTCGATGAATTCCAATTCTTTAAGGAAAAAATATATATTACTTGTCTACAAATTACTTCATACGAAAAGAGATGATCTCATGATTAGACGAGAATCGCTGAAAAAGAATCTGGCAATTGCGGCATTGGCAGGGATGCTGATGCTGCTCCTGGCGACGCCGTGTTTCGCCCAGACACCACTACAGAATAGTGGACAGGAGAGCTGCACGAACTGCAATGCCAATGACCCCCGTCTGCAAATCTTGGATGATACTGATTTGTCGAATTCATCGATCAGCCTGGATCTTGCTCCACCCGAGCTTGTATCGCCATTTGGAATCCAGAACAGCGGAAAGCTCACCTACACCTGGAAGGGCGTGAGCACAAGCCAGAGCTACTGCCTGGTGGTGAAGAACGATCAGAAAAAGGTATTCATAAACCAATTGTATAATGCCTTGCCAATTAAAACGATATACTCCAAGACACCAAGCAAAAGCCTGCCTTCCGGAGTCTATACCTGGAGCATCTTATGCCGAAACCGCGGCCATTATCAGTTGAGCGAAGAGATGGAATTTACAGTTTGCACATCTTTACCCGGCAAGGCGACCCTCATCTCGCCTAAAGATACCATCGGCAGCAGGAATCCGATCTTTGTATGGATGCCCGTGAGTGGATGCACCCGGTATCGCCTAAAGGTGGCCAAGGCCGGCAGTCCGGATGCGTCCATCTTCGATAAGACCTATGATGCCGAAGATGTGTTCTCAAATACGGACCAGACTTGCTCCGTAGGGCCCGTCCTGTCCCCGGATCTCGAAGAAAAAACCTATTACAGATGGTGGATTCAGGCTATCAATTGCAAGGGAGAAGGGCCTTGGAGCTATTATAATGACTTCAGATACATGATAGTGCCTCCCGGCAAGCCTACTCCTATATCCCCTCAGGGCCTCATCTCCACCGACTCGCCAACCTTTGTCTGGACGGCAGCCTCTGCTGCCACTGAGTACCATTTAGAGGTCTATAATCGCAATAGAAGCCCAGCGGACGATTTCATTCTAGTGGATGAGGGATGGTTTGAAGCCAATAAAGTGACAAAAGGATTCAGATGTTCAGGCTCATTGGGATCCCTGCCTGATGACGATCCAGTTTACTTCTGGCGCATACATGCCAGCAACGATGGCGGAATTGATGGCCCGTGGAGTGGCTGGAGGTATTTCGAAACAATATGTGCCTTTAAGCCAGGCAAGAATGCGAAAAAAGCACGGATGGGATAATTTCCCGCAACGAAGCTGGTACGCGGGGGATGAGGCCAACCTGGCCCTCATCATCCCATAACATTTAGGCGCTAGAAGCCTAATATTCAACGGACTAGCCGTAGATCAACATGCGCGAGCATCTTTTGGATTTATTCCAGTTTCTCGATGCCTACCTTCTTTACCTTTGGCTTCCAAATCTTGTCCGGCATCCAGGCCGGTGCACCAGCGGGCTTGTCCACCTGCACTCGCTCTCCTGTAAACACATGCACCTTCTTGGTACCGCGTTCACGCAGCTTGATATCGGTGTAGCCCCGGTTAGCTGCCTTCAGAGCTGCCTGTCTGGGTGATTTTCCCGTAAAAACTCCAATCTCATTTCCCTCAGCATCGCGCAGGGCGAAATTTCTCATCTCAGCCATATTTTTCCTCCTTCGTGGATATGAATAGCCTCTCTGATTCGGTATATTAATTTAATCCAAGTGTACCCTAAAAAGGGGCAAAAGAGGTATAGGACTTTGCCGCAAACGCTTTTGCCAATTCGGAATATGTTTCAGCAAAAAATAAATTATCTAAAAATAGAATTAGCAAAGAGCCTGATGAGTTCTTCCCTTTGCCATTCCTTAGGCGGCTTTGTCCCCCAGTGCCTCCTGCACTCTACTGGGGCGGCTCGTCGCCAGACTTCCCAGCACATAAGCCACCGCGGCGCACACCAGGCCTATGAAGACAGGGTGGATGAGCGGATTGCCGTAAAAGTTCCAGGCGACAACGGAAGAGAAAGAAGCCAGCAGGCTGGCGACAAAGCCCGTTTGTGTCCCTCGGTCCCAGTAAATGCCGAAGATAAGCGGAACAAAGACGCAGCAGGCGATGACGCCCATGCTCACAGAGACCAGGGGCACGATCTGCTGGGGAACATCGACCGCCGATATGGCGGCGATCATAAGGATGGTCACTCCTACGATGCGAGTGAGCAGCAGCGTCTTTTTGTCGGAGATTTCGGGATGCAGGTAGAGCAGAATATCTGAGGTGAGGGAGGTAGTGGTAACCAGCACAATAGCGCTCATGGTGGACATTGCTGCCGAGATTGCCGCCAGCAGAATGATGCCGTCAAATCCCTGCGGAAGGAAGGTCGTCGCCAGGAATGGCACCAGACCATCTGGATTCTTGAGGAATGGTGCCAGCTGCTCGGCACTCAAGACTCCATAGGCCAGAATTCCCAGGGAGAAGATGCAAAGAGCGTAGACGGCAATGGAGAGCGGCCCCCAGACGCCGGCAAAGCGGACCACTCTTCGGTCTTTGGCCGAGAATATCATGATGAGCAAATCAGGGAGCGCCAAGAGGCCCAGGCTGATGGAAAAGGCCATTCCCAGGGTCTTTTGCCAGGGCACATTGAGGCCTTGCATGGAGAGCACATTTGCAGGGATGTGGTCCCATATCTGCATGCCGCCGCCGACAGAGAAGATCCCGCCGTAGAGCAAGACGGCTCCTGCGAGCATAAGAACGCCCTGAATAAAGCCGATCCAGATGATAGCCGGCAGTCCGCCGATGGCGTAGTAGACGGCCACAATAGCCACAGCGATCATGAGACCTTCCAGGTAGGTGACGCCGATCAATCCCTGAAAGAGGGTAGCGCATCCTTTGAAGATCGGCACCAGATATACAGTATAGAGTAGCAGCATGATCGCTGCCAGGATTACCTTGCCGGTGGGGGAGTTGTACCTCTTTTCCAGCAGTTGGGGCACGGTCTTGGCATCATACTGCTTGGCCATGGCCCAGATCTTTCCTGCCATGAGCCAGGCGAGGCACGCGAAGGCCACATGAAAGAAGGTACAGAATACGACCCATGGCATGCCGGCGATCAGGCCGTATCCTCCCCCGCCCAGGAAGGAGGCTGCACTG
Organism: Methanothrix sp.; assembly: GCA_963682135.1. Lineage (GTDB taxonomy): Archaea > Halobacteriota > Methanosarcinia > Methanotrichales > Methanotrichaceae > Methanothrix. The sequence continues at coordinate 1,467,422 of OY821645.1, read as the reverse complement.
AAATAGGCAGCGGTAAAGGCGATGCCAATGACTGCCGGATAGGCGACATTGCGATCGGAGATAACGAAGCCCGAGAAAGTCCCCTGGCGCAGCTTGAACGAGAGCAGGACTATGAATGCTACATAGGCTACGAGCAGCAGTTCATTGATCATGGTACCTCCTCATCAGAACGAAGAGTGTTATAGAGAGCATAATAATAATTGATACCAGCAAAGCGAAATAAGGTAAAGGCATAATCTTTTTTCCTCCCATTAGTGCAGATAAGTTCCGACACTGCGTGAAATCATAAGCATATTCATATATCTACTCCCCACTATGTACTAAGATGTACTACAATGATCTTTGTCGAGCAATTTGTTTAAAAACATTTCCCCCCATAGAGGCGAATTGGTGCGACTCTACCCTTTTGGCTGATCGGAATCTTTGGCGATATGGGCAATAGCCTGTCTTGTACTTGATTTACTGAAAAGGTCTCTTGAATCCCATCAGCACCTTGATTGATGAACCTACCTTAGATGCAAATCGTTTTCGAAACCCTCTTAAGGGACCAAATCCTTTTCCCGTTTATGAAACCTGGCATAAGCCCCGACTATCTCATCTACGGTGCAGGAGCCATAGGCAGCGTTTTAGGTGGATTTCTGCAAAAATTGGGTCGTCCTGTCACCTACATAGGCAGAGGCGAACACTTTCGGTCTTTTTCCAAAAAGGGATTGAGGATCACGGGCATCTGGGGAGAGCACTTTATCTTGGCAAAAGAGATGCAGATTCCTTCCAAGGCACCTTCCACCTCTGCCGGGAAAAAGCAATTTTCCATCATCCTGCTCTGCGTAAAAGCCAAAGACACCTATGCGGCAGCAATCGAGGCGAAGACGCTGCTTGAAGAGGACGGCATCATAGTCTCCATGCAAAACGGCCTGAATAACTGGGAGACCATCGCCCATCAGGTTGGGGAAGATCGCACCGTGGGAGCGCGCGTCATCTTTGGAGCCGAGATTCTTGAGCCGGGCCATGCTAATGTTACAGTCAACGCTGACGATGTCCTGCTGGGCGAGCCATTCCAGGCCGTGAACCGACCGCTTTTGCAGGCATTAGAGACGGATCTAACTCATTGCGGTATTCCCTGCAGAATTGTGAGCAAGGACGAGATTTGGGCAGCCATCTGGGGAAAGGTGCTCTACAACTGCTCATTAAATCCTCTGGGTGCATTGTTGGGTGTGGCTTATGGCGATCTGGGCGAAAATGAAGAGACGAGAGGTATCATCAAGGTCATAATTGAAGAGATCTTTCGGGTTTTAAGGGCCAAAGGCGTAAAAGTTCCTTATCAGGATGCTGATGAGTATTACCATTATCTGCTGGAAAAGCAGCTTCCCCCCACAGTTGGCCATCGCGCCAGCATGCTGCAGGATATTCTGCTGGGCAGGCAAACGGAGATCGATGTTTTGAACGGGGCCATCTCTTCGTATGCTCGGGATTATGGTATCAGTACACCCTACAATGACCTTCTCACCGCCCTGATAAAGTTCAAGGAGAAGAAGAAAGCTTTTTCATCTATCCAGGACAATTATTAACAGGAGTGTGAAATTATTGGCAGGCAGTGAGAAGACGCAGGAACTATCCGAGATACTGAAAACCATAACCGGAGAGATGCAAAAGGCCTTATCTGCCAAGAATGCGGTGGGTGACCCCGTCACCGTGGATGGCAAGACAGTAATTCCTCTGATGAGCATGGGCATGGGCTTTGGTGCAGGTTCAAGCTCGGGAAAGGCCGATAATCCCGGAGGAGGCGCAGGTGCATTGGGCATGAAGCCCGTAGCCGTCATAATAATCGACCAGGATGGGGTGAGAGTGGAGCGGCTAAAGGAAACTCAACATACACTATTAGAGCATGTGGCAGACACTGTGCCCAAGCTTCTGGAAGGTCTGACTCGCAAGAAAGAGACGCATGTGCAGATTAAGGGTGATGATGAGAGCAACTGAAATATGAGATCTCCTGAAATGCACAAATGGAATCCAGCAGACTATGAGAAGAGCTCCTCAGCCCAGTACAATTGGGCCATGGCTCTAATTGACGATCTGTTGCTTGACGGCGATGAACGCATCCTGGATATCGGATGTGGAGATGGCCGGATTACCGCCCACCTGGCCGACATGGTGCCCAACGGCAGCGTCCTGGGAATAGATCTCTCCCCGGAAATGATCGGCTTTGCTGCCGGCAAGTATGCAGATCATCCCCATCTCTCTTTTCGGGTGAGCGATGCCTCAGCGCTGCACTTCATCGAGGAATTTGATCTGGTGGTGTCCTTTGCTTGCCTGCACTGGATTAAAGAACATCTGCCCGTTCTGAAAGCCGTCCAGCAGAGCCTGGTGCCTGGAGGTCGCTTTCTTATGCAGTGCGGGGGAAGGGGAAACGCCGCCCAGATCCTGGATCTGACCGGCGAGCTCATCAAGAGCCCGCCGTGGAAGAACTACTTCTCAGGCTTTTCCTTTCCCTACCACTTTTACGGGCCGGTAGAGTATAGAACCTGGCTGGATGAAGCGGGACTGCTGCCCCTGCGGGCAGAGCTTGTAGCCAAGGAGATGATCCATCAGGGTCAAGCAGGCCTGGAGGGCATAATCAGGAATACCTGGCTGCCTTATACCCAGAGGCTGCCTGTCCATCTGCAAGACCGGTTCGTAAAGGAGATAGCAGGAAAGTATCTGGAGATATACCCACTGGATGAAAAAGGACAGACCCACGTGCAGATGATGCGCTTGGAGGTGTTGGCGGAAAAGCCAAACTCCGGCAAGAATCCACGGGCATTAGGTCCGATAGAAGGACCACGAAATAAAAAATACTTCTGAGACGCGATCCAATATGTCAGGGGCGAGCAGCATAAGCGTAGCGATCTTGATATTCTAGTAGAGTTCGAGCAAGTGCCCCACGCTCTCTCAGTTCATCTCCCTTCAGCGTAAGCTACGAGAGATCACCGGCATCAGATTCGCCCCGAAATCGAAGTCGTCCTCAACAGCGAGCGATCAAGTGGAGGAGAAAACGGTTTAGGCCCTACTCCACCTCGCCCTCTTCCACCGGCTCGCGCGGTGCAAGCAAGAGCTCATTGAAGAGCAGGATCTCGATCACCTGGGCCACATAGCGCCTCTGCTGATACCTCTGAATGTCCTGGTTCATCTTCAGCTCCGCCTCCACCTGCACCCGGATCAGGCACAGCCTCAGATCCCGTTGGTCCTCCTCCTGGATGCAGAGGCTGAAGATATCCTTGAGCAGCCACGGCAGCCTCATGGGATTTCTCAGAGCCCTGGCCACGAGCAGGATGTAGCTCTTGATCTTACCTGGCTCCTTGATCTCATCTGCTCCGGAAAGTAGCAGAAGGTCTTCGAGGGGGAACTTTTCGCCATCTATAGCTATGGAATTATTCAAAGGAAATCACCTTGCATTATTCTCTCGCAGAGCATGAGGTCCCCAGCTACATTTACATTCACCGCAAGCTCGATTCTCTCCAATATCAGGTGAAAGTCCTCCTGCTCACGTTCTATCTCAGAACCATCCAGAACATTTATGCCTGCCGGAACGATGAGCCGGCCGCCGTAGTTGAAGAGGGAATCAGGCCTTCGGCCAAGACGACTGTGCAGATCGAGAGGCGTATGTGTAGAGAGTGCCGGCTCGGGTCGATCCTCATAAACCTCGATGATGTCGTCAATCAAATCAGAAGTTACCAGAGGAAGGTCGGCCATGATGATCATTATGGGATCAATAACCCTTGCATTCTTCACGGCTTCAATCATGTCCGCCACATAGCCATATCCAGCCGTCTCCACCACGCAAAGCCCCCTGTGCACAGCCCACTCACGGGTACGGGGCACATTGTCTGTGGTGGCTACAAATATCCTGTCTATGGTGCTGTCCTCGATAGCCAAGGCCACATACTCAATGAGCGGCCTGCCAAAGAGAGTCGCGAGCGGCTTTTCTCCCATACGCAGCCGCGAGCCGCGACCCCCGGCCATCACCAGAGCATCCAGGGAAGAACACCTCCTAAAGTCAGAGTCACTGCCAGGGCAACCACTCTCGCTATCTCGTTGGTCGCGCCTATCCCGTCTCCTGTGGCCCCTCCGAAATTGCATCTTGCCACATGAACCATGTAAAAGGCCGTCGCCTGAGCCGCAGCCAGAGCTGCCAGGCCCAGGGGGCCCAAAACCGCCGCGCACAAGATCGCAGAAATGGCCAGGCCCAGGAGAAACTGCCGCGGCCCTGTCCGCTCAATCATGATCTGGCCAAAGCCCTTCTGCAGAGAAGTAGAGAACGCAGCAAAAGAGATCATGGCCTCTTTGGCGGATACCTCCGCAACCAGCAGTGCCAGAGGCAGAAGAGCACGGGGCGCCTCCGATAGAGTCGCGAATGCGGCCAGCAGGATTATGGCCATGAAAACTGCGCCCCCCGTGCCAAGGGAGACATCCTTCATGGCTGCGATTTTCTTCTCACGAGGGCCATGAGCAATCACCCCATCCCCAAAATCGGCCAGCCCATCGATATGATTTATGCCGCAGAGTTTGTAGATGGCAACAATCACCGCGATGGCCACCAGATTGGCAGATAGCACAAGGCCTGCCAGATAAGCCAAAGCGCCCAAAATGGCTCCCAGAACCAGGCCTACCAGAGGAAATACGTAGACATGCCTCATCAGGGCCTCGATGCCTTCCATGGATATACCTACCGGTATGGTAGACAGCCAGCCAAATCCGGACTTAAGAGCAAAGAGCAGGTCTTTCAATCTTGGCTCCCTTCGGACAGAGCTGCTCGGGTATACATATTGGCGGACACTCCACCGATGAGCCCGGCAACTACATCATCCATGAAGGGGCCCAGGCGGGAGAGGATTCCCGGCTTGGCCTTGTCGTAGCGAACGTAATCGAAAAGCCCTTTGTAGCCACCCACATATTTAGCAATAGAAAGACCCAAGACCTCATCCGCGATAAGGCAGGTTAGATCGTTTTCATAGTCGTCGGACCGCAGATTGGGAAGATTGCATCTCTCTCCCTCCGATTCCAGCAAAACTCCGGCATAAATAAGGAGCGCCAGATTGGGATCGGACAAGGCAAGAGCCAATTCCCGCAAAAACACAGCCTCCGCCTTCTCGCGGGTCTCCACACCCGGATGAGGAAAGTAAAGCTGCATTGCCGCGGATACGACATCGTCTTCGTGTATTCCCATGCTATCCAGCACATCTCTGATATCTCTCATGGCCATGGTAAGACACGAGTTAGCCGTAGTAGGATAAAAAAATATCTGGTTAAAATCGCGAAGTTATTTAAGGTCTGATTGCACAATAGACATAGGGGAACTCTATGAAGACGATGGTCAAGATTTTTGTGGATCACGAGCATTTGGTTCGAGTCATAAATACCTTAACCGAGCTGGGGATTACCGGATTTTACCTCGTGGAGTATCAAGGAATGGCGCCAAATACCTGGAAGACCTTCCGACTGAGCGAGAACCTTGATATGGCATTGAAAGCGATCCGGGACCACTCCGAGCCGGGAGTTATGGTCAACACTGTAGTCGGCTCCGACAAGTGCGAAAGACTCATAAAGCAGCTCGAGGAAGCTTTAAAAGGGATTAGGTACACGATCATTGGTCACAAAGTCACATCTATAAAGGTAAAAGGAGATTGAAATACTCATGGAAAACCTCAAAGATGACGTCGAGTTCGCTCTGGAAAAGATCAGGCAAGGTCTTCGCGTAGACGGTGGAGATGTAGAGCTCGTCGATATAGTAGATGGAATAGTGAAGGTAAAGCTGCAAGGGCACTGTGCAGGTTGTCCCTTCTCTCAGATGACGCTTAAAAATTTCATCGAGAAAGAACTCATGAAGAACGTAGCGGGCGTAAAAGGCGTGATTTCCGCCTGAGGATTGCGCTCAATTTTATTCGCGCAAATTGAGAAAACATTCAGATATGCTAATATTCGCTCAAACAAATTACTGAGGAGTCTGATTTATGTTCCCAACTAAAAAGGTACAGAGTCTGGTAGGCAGCAAGATTCAGGTAGAGATGAAGGGTTCACCTCGTTATGTTCTGGAAGGAATTCTTAACAGTGTGGATGAATACTTGAACCTTCACCTCCAGGAGACCGTGGAGCTGATAGGCGGCGAGAAGACTCGCTCTTTAGGATCGGTTATCCTGCGTGGCAACAACATTATTCTCATAAGTCCAATTGAATGAAGATGACTAGAGAGGTAGGAAATGTCTGCTGAGGAGGCGCTGGAGTATATAAAGTCGCGTCCTGAAGGAGCCCTGCAAAGCGATCTATGGAAGATTTTGAAGATCGATTCTCGAAAATGCTCCCGTATCGTGGCCAAGCTCCTCAAAGATAATCTCATCACCAGAGAGGTGGAGTCGGCAGAAGGCATCAGGACCTATCGACTTAGTTGCACGGTTAAGCCTCGCGGCAGGCGTTTCGATCCATTGCTGGCTCTTGACGCCTTCGAACCCTGCGCTGGCTGCATCGAAGAGTGCATTCCTGAGCATTGCGCCAAGCTCAGTGAGTGGATATTCTCTATAGTGATCGGGGTTGATGGCGACCTGGCTATTGAGAAGATCAGGCAGTAGAAAATAACAAGAGCGCAGGCTCTTTGTTATCTTATTTTATCCGCGTCTGGCAGGCACATTTTACGGTACATCATGGCATGTAGCATTGGAATCTTCAGAGCCTGGGCAATGGCTGACAGCTCCTGGGAAGAAGGCATCTGTACCATAATAGGCGGCAGGCTCTTGGCATCCCTCGCATAAACGGCTCCGCCCCTCATTCGAGCACAGGTGAAGCTTCCCGCATCATGACCCACTATGATCTCGCCACGACGCATCTCTACGCCTGTAAAGTCGCCGCATTTGCCCCTGACTACAATTCTGCCACCCTGCATGAGCACGCCCGTGTTTTGGCCGGCATCACCCAAAACCTCAATTAGGCCGGAGCGCATGAGTATTCCTGTACTCATTCCCGCATCAGCTTGCAGACAAATGGTTTTATCTGTGGGATTTCTGGCCCCCAGAGTATCCCTTAAAATGCCGTCACAAATGGTCAGGCCATTTTTATCGGCTGTATTTGGCTCCAGGACGGTCAGGCTTTTTTCCAATATTTGCGTGGCGGATACGAACTTTCGGTAACCGCTCATATCGGATTGTACCTGCACAACGTTTCCCAGTGGTGATTTTATCTCCCCTGAGACATAGATTGCTCCACGCAGCATGGAGATTCCCATATGGCTGCCTACATTGCCGTCCACGATTATCTTGCCTGTCCCCTCTACAGGCCCGCCCTTTCCCCCCAGTCGCAGCAGATCCACACCCATACTCGAACCCAGGCGGCTGCCGGCATCCCCCACGATCTCAACAGTCTCACCCTGGCGCAGGGCCTGCACCATTCTGCGAAAGCTGATGCCGCTTACCGTCTGATCCATGTCGAGTCTTGTGCCTTTATGCTGCCAGAAGAAATCGAAGGTAAAATCGCAAAGACATTTCTCGCCCGAGGCATCGATTCGCAGCATTTTAATCACTTAACAATCTGCTCAGGTACGTCTCCAGCGATACGCTTGGATACATTGACTCCAATTACGGTTATGAGGATAGCGACTATCGCTGATATGGCCAGATTTTGCACAGATTCCACCATGCCGATGCCGAATTTCAGGTCGGAATTGCTGGCCAGGATGAAGCCGGTTGCAGACCAAATGATAAGACCCGTTGCCAGCAAGAAAAAGAGATAGGAAATGGTGCGAGCATCTTTTAAGCCCTCCAGGTACATGTCCATAATCTTTCCCAGATCCACACACAGGGCGGCTACAACATACCACCAGATGCTTTCATGAAGGTAAATCATCACCAAGATAAAGACTCCGGGTGATATGGGTTCATGGTAATACTGCCAGGAATAGGCAAATCCCCTTACCGTGGCTATGACCACCAGCATAGCCGCCAAAATATAGGTTATGAATGCGATTTTTCCGGCATAAAGGGATTTTCTCAGAGTCTGCTTGGCCTCTTCCATAGAATCGTCCAACCCCAGGCCCCGAAATAGGAGATAAAGGCCCACTGCACCGGTAATGGCCACTACAGCGCCGTTTGGGTAACCCAGCAAGCTGAAGATGGCAAACATGAGCAGAGCCAAAGCGGGAGGAATAAAGACGGTATGGCTGATCTTGGGATCGTTAAAGACCTGCTTGAGAAGATAGTAAGTGCTCTCCAAGTTGGGACTTTGTTTGATCAGCACACGACGTACGCCGTTCACTTTGATGCGAGAATGGATGATAGGCAAGATGGCCTCGTCCTCGGCTCCGTCTGAGACTACGATCACTCCATCGGGATGCAGGCGCTCCAGTAACATTTCCAACTGTGCGGCAAGCTTGCTGTCAGAGACCAATCCCACTTTCAGGTCGCCAGCCAGGGAGGCGATCTCCACGGTCTTACCGGAAAGGGCAAGCTCATCCAAGACCTTTATGCCTCCGAAGATAGTATTTACATCCGAATCCTCCGGATCGGCCAAGCCCAGCTTGAGTGCGGCATCGATATTTTCCTGCCTGCCCACAACCGGACTTACGACTCCACCCTTGCGGCCTAAATCATTGTCACGGTCAATACAGAGCACCAGGACATCCATAGGCTACTATTTGAAAAGATTGTACTTAAAGGATTCTGTGGAGATAAGATATATATCTAATCAAAGTGAAGTATACGTTATGCGGATGCCTGTTAGAAGACAAACGATCCTTTATCTAGTCGTTCTGATGATGCTCTCCATCTCCTTTGCAGATGCGTTTTCATTTGACATGCCGACCACACAAAAATATGTCGACACGTATAATACCCAGATTAATAATGTTCCTACCGTCGTAAAGAGCATGCTCGGCAGCGAGAAGGTTAACATAATCGTAACCCGAGAAGATGGTAGTGTGTTTCGTGTGGGTATGGATATAGTGAGCGCACGGATCGAGAGAACCGTTGATGGTGGCATTAGCAATCCCACAATCATAGTAACCACCACACAAAGCGCCTTAAACGAGGTAGTAAAATCGAAGGATAGAATAGCCGCTTTTAAAAACCAGGCGGACGCAGGCCAAATTCGCTTCGAGGGGAAAACCTGGCTGGCAAATGCCAAGATAAAGGCCCTTCTCTCCAGCACCAGCTTCCTTCAGTTCGGCTATAGCCTATTCTTCGGCTAGCATTCTATTGCAATGTACGATCTGATCGTCGCGGGTGCCGGGCCGGCCGGATCAACGGCTGCCCGAGCAGCTGCTTTGCTGGGGTTGGATACGCTCATCCTGGAAAAAGAGACTTTTCCCAGGTACAAGCCATGCGGAGGCGCTCTCTCCAGCAAAGCGGAATCGCTTCTGGACTTTCCGCTTCCCGATCATATTTGCGAGAGGACCATAACCGGAGCGCGTGTCCATTTTCAAGATAGAGTATTAGAGACGCACAAGGGCTACAATCTCACCACATTAATAGATCGTTGCCGCTTCGATAATCATCTCCTGAAAAAGGCAGAAGAGGCCGGAGCTGGAATTAAAACGCAAAAGGCCATGGACTTCCAGGAAAAAGATGGACATGTCTGTGTGAAGACCAATGCCGGGATTTATCATTGCAGGTTTCTGGTGATCGCCTCGGGATGCCAGGATAAACTGAAAAACAGAATACTAGGCCCGGACAGGAAAGAAAGCACCGGAATATGCCTGGTTGCCGATATCGTGGAAGATGGTGAGAAGATTGAAGAGCAGCTGGCGGGCACACTGGACATCCACTTTGGTGTGGCAGAAGGAGGATACGGATGGATCTTTCCGCACAGGGGATACTATTCGGTGGGCATAGGCGGCCTTTCTTCTCGCCTGCTTCATCCTCGCCGGGCCATGTTGCAGTTCCTCACGAAAAATGGTTTTTCGCAAAGGCAGAAGCTTCATGGCCACCTAATACCTCAAGGCGGCAATAAGACAAGAGCAGCTCTTGGCAGAGTACTCCTCGCGGGAGACTCAGCCGGATTTGTGGATGCTTTCACAGGTGAAGGCATCTGCTATGCTCTTGCCTCCGGAAAGATAGCAGGCCAGGTGATCGGGGAAGTATCTGCCCACGAAGTGGCCCAGACCTACCAGGAGAGATGCATGAAGGATTTCGGCGAAGAGCTGAAGTATGCATTATTCTTCTCTAAAATGATGCATCGCTATCCGGAAATATTTCTGCGCATCCTGGCCTGCCAGGAAGAGGTTTTGGACATGTATATCGAGATTGCTGCAGCCAAGATATCTTACAAGGATTTCATGTGCTGGCTGCTCCCCAGACTTCCCATGAACTTGCTGCGAACACTGTGATTAGCAAAAAAGATTTCTTAGGTGAAGACCTCCCCCGTCCTCACCTTTCCCGACTTCTCAACCGGAGATACGAAGATTCTGCCGTCTCCGAACTTGCCGGTGCGTCCGGCATCGCAGATCGTCTTCATGACCTTATCGACATCTTCGTCCGCCACATACAGCTCCAGCTTGAGCTTGGGAAGCAGGTCCACATCCATGGTCCCGCCCCTGTATTGCAGCTTGATGCCTTTTTGCTCGCCCCTGCCCAGCACATTGATCACAGTCATACCGACAACACCCTTCTCTTCCAGGGCTTTCTTAATTTGCTCCAGCCTCTCCGGCCGCACTATGGCCTCGATTTTTTTCATTCATATCACCTTTAAGCATAGGCCTTCTCGCCGTGCTGGGAGATATCAAGGCCAACATATTCTTCCTCCTCTGTGACTCTCAAGCCCATGACGCGATCAACGATCTTGGCCAGGATAAGCGTCATCACGAAGGCATAGACCACAGATGCACCGGCTGCCATTATCTGTACTGCGAATTGATGAAAGTTGCCGTAGATCAGGCCGGTGTAGCTGTTAACTGAGGCGGTGGCGAATATGCCTGTGGCAATAGCGCCCCACAGGCCGCCCATGCCGTGCACCGCCCAGGCATCGCAGCTCTCATCCAGGCCGCGACCCACGCGAAAGAGCAGGGCCATGTAGCAGATCACACCGGAGACGGCACCAATGACCAGGGCACCAGTCACATCAACATATCCCGCAGCAGGCGTTATGGCCACCAGACCGGCTATGCCGCCGCTCACCATTCCCAGAGCGCTGGGCTTTCCTTTCAGCCAGCTGGCAAAAAGCCAGGTGAGTGCGCCGGCAGCGGCGGAGGTGTTGGTGACCAACAGAGCGGAGGCAGCCAAACCATTGGCAGCAAGGGCGGAGCCGGCGTTGAAGCCGAACCATCCGAACCAGAGCAGGCCCGCTCCGATCATGGCCATGGGAATGTTATGCGGCTCCATGACATAGGCGCCATAGCCCATTCTCTTGCCTATGACCAACGCGATGGCCAGGGCGGAAAAGCCGGAGCTGATGTGCACCACCGTTCCGCCGGCAAAGTCGAGCGCCCCCATCTGGGCCATCCAACCGCCCGCCCAAACCCAATGAGCCAGTGGATCATAGACCAGAGTGGTCCAGAGGAGAGCCAGCACGATGAACGAGCTGAGACGGACCCTTTCTGCCACGGCAGAAGTGAGGATGGCAAGAGTCACAGCTGCGAAGACCAACTGGAAGGCCACATAGATGAGATGAGGCAGATTTCCGGCTAAGGGTGCCGCACCCAGACCCACGCCGCTCAACGCAAAGTAGTTCAGCCCGCCGATAATTCCGGATATATCGGACCCAAAGGACAGGCTGTAGCCGAACAGCACCCATTGTATGCTGGCTAGAGCAAAAGCCAGGAAGGACAGACCGATCATCGAGACGACGGTCTTGCTGCGTACCAAGCCGCCATAGAACAAACCCACGCCGGGTGTCATGAGCATGACCATGGCTGTTGAAACCAGAACCCACGCTGTGTCTCCACTATTAATTTCCAACTACATCACCCTTAATCAATTGTCTAGTCAAACCTATTTAATTTTTGTATTAACTCTGAGGCCTGTGCAACGAGATCCATTGGCACATCGCTGCAAGGGACTTAATCGTGGCAGTTAAAAGGGTATTTAATAGAAAATCGGAATTGATCTGATCTATTCATATTCATTCATAATCGCGAAACCCCTACAATCATCCGTACTGAGATTACAAACTTAAATATATTTTTGAGAACATTTCTTAGTATCACATAAAATAGTGATTCTTGTATGAATACAGAGCATCTGAGATATCATATAACATTTACGATATTAATAAAGTAATCTTTTTTAAGACTGGCTACAACAATTTAGAAGAGTAAAATGGAGTATCTTTCCATTATAGCAGGAAAAGGTCAGCGCAATAGATGATCAGAAGACAGTTATCTCTGGCTTATTAAGTCCGTGCTCAATCCCCAGCTGAGAACCTCTTCGGCGCCTGCGTGTTGAGCAATCATTCCCTGCTCCAGAAGGCAGGCCTGATCTCCCATGCAGGCCACATCCCTCAGGTCATGAGTTACGATGATGCAGGGAACGCCGCAGGCGCGAATTGTCTCTCGGAGCTCTTTTCTCATAGAAGCTTGCTTCCTGACATCCAGGGCGGAAAGCGGTTCGTCCAGCAGAAGGAGGCGAGGCTCGATGATGAGCGCCCTGGCCAATGCCACCCTCTGCTTCTGGCCGCCCGAGATATCTGCCGCCTTTGCAGTTCTTATCTCCCAAAGCCCAGCCGCCTCTAGATGCTCTTTTACTAGGATTTTGATCTCGCCGTCCGCCATCCTCCGGGTACGCAGTCCAAATGCCACATTGTCGTAGAGGCTCATGTGAGGAAAGAGGGCGTAGCTCTGAAAGACATATCCAATGCCCCTGGCCTCCGGAGGAACATTCGTGCCATTCTCGGAATCATAAAGCACTCTGCCGTCGAGCGCAATTCTCCCTTTATCGGGATTATCGAGCCCCGCCACCAGGTTAAGCAACGTGGTCTTGCCGCAGCCGTTATCTCCCACCAGCATAAGCGTCTTGCCTCTGGCGATGTCCAGCTGGACCCGTAAATCGAAATCTCGCAGCCTCTTCTTGATATCAATCTCTAGCATCTCTTAATCACCCGCCTGGTCATTGTTTTTACGATAATGATGACCACAAAGGAGATAGCTACCAGTATTATGGATAGACAGAGCGAGACATCCAGATCACCCTGCATGGCGGTGTAGATGGCCAGAGGCATGGTCTGCGTGCGGCCCTGGAAGTTTCCAGCAAACATGATGGTAGCACCGAATTCACCCAAAGATCGAGCGAAGGCCATGATGGCACCGGAGATAAGGCCGCTCATAGCTATGGGCAGGATCACATGGAAGAAGGTGTAAACCCGGGAGGCGCCTAAAGTGCGGGCTGCATTCTCAAAGGCCAGGTCCACGTCTTCAAAGCTCGTCCTTGCCTGGCGGATATAAAAAGGCGAGGAGACGAAGACCTGGGCTATGATCACGGCCAGGGTGGTAAAGGCGATGCTTATTCCAAAGGCGCTCAGGTAGTGGCCCACAATACCCATCCTTCCAAAGGCCATAAGCAGAGCAATCCCGGCTACGGCAGGCGGCATGATAACTGGCAGATCGATTAGAGAATCAGCTATCTCTTTGCCGAAATAGTGGAAGCGAGCGCTGACGTAGGCAATGGGCGTCCCCATAATGACCACAACCATTGTAGTCAAGGTCGAAGTCATAAGAGACAGACGGAGGGCATCCAACACCATCGGATCATGCAGTGATCGCAGAGTCGTATCCAGCGGGCTCTTCAGGAAGAGCGCAACCACCGGCAAGGCTATGAAAGCCATGGCCAAAATCAGCAAGGTTGCAAGGCCGGCTTTCAAGGAGACCTCCGCTAAGCGGTCTGAAATACCGATGAACTCTGGTTCTCTGTTTGCTATCTCGCGCTGATGTATTAATTCCGCCTGGTTGGAAGCCATGTTTTTTTCAAACCTCAATGGCAAATACTGCCCAGTCGAACTGCTTAATGGCGCCCCAGAGATCAAAGGACATCTTCATCAAACCGTATTTGCGGTAGAGCTGCTGACTTATCTTGATCTCCATATCACCATTAGCTCGAACTGCAGTGCCATCGATGGTCACGCCGCGAGATTTGCCCACTGCATCCGAAGGTGTAACCCGGACATGAGGGTTATTGCACATCCGTTTGACCTTGCCGCTATTGGCATAGGACCGAATGAAGAGCCTGCCCTCATCTACAACAAACCATACGGGCGTCGGGACCATCTGTCCGTTCCTTTTAACGGTTTCAAGTCTTATATACTCTTTATTCTGAAATTGCTCCAGCTTGTAGTCATCTCTCATGTCGCTGCCCTCTCTTTGCTTTCAAGCAGGGCGTTGGCCATTCCTTCCACCAAATTCATCGAGCCCTCATATCCGAGGAACAACTGGTGGGAGGCTCCGTAGCGATCATGATTGGGCAGTCCCACCCGCAAGAGCGGAATATTCTCTCTTCTGGCAATCCCTCTTCCTGTGAAGGGGCCTACCATCAGCTCGATATCCCGGCTCACCGCTTCTTCTGCGATCTGTGAGAAATCAGCCCCCATGGAAACCTTGGATCCGGGTGCAATCTCCGCGGCATTTTCCGCAAACGCAGGATTTGCGGCTCCCGTGGCCACTATCTGCGGTTTCATGCCCAGTTCCATCATGATGCGGGTTATGCCCAAGACCATCTCGGTATCTCCGTAGACCGCCGTCTTAACATCAGCTAGGATCTTATGGGCATCGACCATTGTATCCAGCAATCGTCCCCTCTCCCGTTCGTAGCTCTCCGGCATGGATAGCCCCGTCAGCTCTTCCAGATTTGCAGCCAGACGATCGGTGAATTCTAAACTTATGGGCAGAGGCAGAGCAACATGGGGAACTTTGAATTCCTTTTCTAAATAGTCTCCCGCTCCCGGCTCTTGCACCCATCCGCCTATGGTCAGTGTCGCTTTTGAGTTAGCCGTATCCCGGATGTCTTCCAGGGGCGTTCCGCCCTTGGGGATGAGTGGCAGATCTTGGCTGAGGGTGGCATCAAAGGTCTCGGATATATCCGGCATCAGAATATACCCCAGGCCCCAGTCATCAAAGAGCCGCCGCAGAAAACGAACATCAGCAGGCGAGATGATGGATCCCACCAGCATGTTGATCCGTCCGCTGGGCTTCGATTTCCTGGCCAACGTCTGGACCAGACCCTTCAGAGCTACCCGATATCCAACTTCATGAGAGGCAGCGTAGCTGGGTGTCGATACGGGGACTATGATTACATCTCTCGCCAGGGGTTCCTGTGCCTGAAACTCGCGAACTATTTGGGGCACATCATCCCCGATGGTCTCGGCCAGACAGGTGGTGGCAATGCCTATCACCTTCGGGTTGTAGCCTCTTATAACATTCTTCAGCCCCTGCATAAGATTAGCTGATCCACCATAGACTGCGCCCTTCTCGCTTAGAGCAGTGGATGCAATGTCCACAGGCTCACGGAAGTGATGGGCCAGGTAGAGGCGCATGTAGGTGCTGCATCCCTGCGAGCCGTGGAAGAGGGGCATGCAGCCCTCAACTCCCCGGAAGACCAGCACGCTGCCCATGGGCATGCACATAGAGCAGGGATTAACTGTGGCAAGGCTCCTCGATATCATCATTCACTCCTCGAATAGACGCTAATTGTGATCCTCTGCCATCGCAGCATTCTCTTTTTACAGGAAGCTGCCAGACTGGACTGTTGATGGTGATAGATACCTCTCTGGCAAAATTTATCATTCCTGTATAGCCCTCGAAGCTGGTGGTTCGATCGTGATTAAAGTCACAGAACGCGATACCCATTTTGTAGGCCAGGAAACGCTCTTTTACGCCTGCCACCAACAGGTCCGCGTTCTGTTTGATGAGAAGCTCCTTCAGCTCCAGGGGATTGGCATCATCAATGATTACGGTACCTCTCTTTATGATGTAAGCGATCTTCTCATAGTCCTCTCGATTTCCAGTCTGCGTTCCAATTATCACGACCTCCATTTCCAGCTCCTGAAAAGCTTTTACCAGCGAGACGGCCTTGGCGGCTCCGCCCATGTAGATGGCGGCCTTCTTTCCGGCAACGTTAGATCGATAGGCTTCGATCTCCGGGCTCACCCGTTCCGTCTCCCGGCGAATTATCTCCTCAGCCTTTTCTTTCATGGCCGCCGAGCCGAAGAACTCAGCAGCAGTACGAAGAGCGTCGGACATGTCCTGCAATCCAAAGAAGCTTATCCGCCGGTAGGCAATGCCGTATTTCTCTTCCATCTTCTTGGCCAGATAGGTCATGGAGCCGCTGCACTGCACTAAGTTGAGCTGTGCGCTATGAGCCCTCTCGAGCTCTTCTACCCTGGAGTCGCCGGTGAAAGTGGCCACCACTTCCAGGCCCATCTCTTCGAAGAAGGGCTTGACGAAGCTCAGGTCGCCAGCCACGTTGTATTCGCCGAGCAGGTTGATGGAAGGCCCTTTGGGGCTGTAGTCCTTCATTCCGATAAGTTCTGTAAGTGCATTGCATGCCGCCTTGTAGCCCTCGTTCTTGCTTCCCCTAAATCCTTCCGATTTCACAGGCAATACTGGAATGCCCAATTCCAGGCAGGCCTTCTTGCAGATGGATGTCAGATCGTCTCCAATAATTCCTACGATGCAGGTGGAATAGACAAAGATGGCAGGCGGATGATACTTCTTTGCCAGTTCCCGCAAAGATGCCGCCAGCTTCTTCTCTCCGCCAAAGATCACATCCAACTCCTTCATATCCGTGGAGAAGCTGTTCCTATAGAGATCCGGGCCTGAGGAGGTGCTGCCCCGAATGTCCCAGGTGTAGCTGGCGCAGCCGATCGGCCCATGCACCAGATGCAGAGCGTCTGTGATGGGATTGAGCACCACCCTCGCTCCGGAGTAGACGCATGCCCTCTGGCTCACCGCTCCGGCCAGGCTATCGCTATTGCAGGCCAAAGGAACGCTCTGTTCGCCCTTCTGGGCAATATGCCCCTCTCTGCCCTCAAAGATGTTAACAATGCTCATGCCAGTCCCCTAAAGGATCATCTCGAAGTGCGTGTCATCCGAGTCTCGATCCCTTCTTTCCAGGAAGGTGTTGCCGATTATCTCCACCAATCGAGCCGTTCCCGCGTATCCAATGATTGGGAAATAATGCAGGTTGGCCCGATCGGTGATGGGGAAGCCCACCCGTACCAGCGGGATGTCCTCCGCCCGGGCGATCAATTTCCCATAGGTGTTTCCAATCAGCATATCCACGGGATGGTTCTTGATCTTTTGATGGAGAAGGAAGGTGTCACCTTGCAGTGCTTCGCAATCGGATGCCAGGTTATGCACCTCCTCTGCGAACTTCTTGTCCGGCGTTCCGGTGAGAGCAAAGACCGGATTCATGCCCATCTCCACCGCCAGGCTAACCAGACCGATAACGGTATCCGGGTCTCCGAATATGGCCAGGTCCTTGCCATGGAAATGAGGATGAGCGTCGGTCATCATGTCCACCAGCCGGCCCCGTTCGTACTCGATATCTTGCGGAATTGGGACATCCATGAGGCTGGACACAGACATGACGAAGGCATCGCTGTTTCTGATGCCGATGGGCATGGGGCCTATGACCGCAGGTATGCCGAACTTGCCCTTCAGCACCATAGCACCAGAAGCTCCGGCGGTTCTTCCCAAAGCGATGGTGGCACGGGAGTTGCCGGCGTCAACCAGATCCGGGATAGTCGTTCCACCCGGCGGGTACAGGCCGCCTGACTGCGGGGTGAGAGGCGCGTCGAAGACATCGGTGGTATCGGGGAATACGATCGTGGAGACTCCCATGATGGAAAGCAGCCTCTTGATCTCCCGGATGTCTCCCGGGTCCACGAAACCGGGAATGATGTTCAGTCTTCCGTTGGGCTTGCTCTTCCTGGGAAAGGTCTGGGCGATGGCTTTGACTGCATTATCGTATCCGGTGATGTGCGAGCCAACGTAGCTGGGGGTATTGGCTATGACCACTTTCGTCTTGGGATCGAAGAACTCCTCTTCCTTGATCTCCTCCATGAAGCTGCTCACATCGTCGCCTATGGTTTCAGAGGAGCAGGTAGTGTTTATGGCCAGCACATCAGGATGGTAGATGTTGACCACGTTGTCTACAGCCTCCTTGAGGTTGTTCCTGCCTCCAAAGACCACCGAATCCTCAGTGAAGGAGGAGGTTGCCGCCAGCGTGGGCTCGCGGTAGTGGCGGGCCAGCACCATGCGCAGGTAAGACGAGCAACCCTGCGAGCCATGAGTGATAGGCATACAGTTGTGGATGCCTTTGTAGGCAAGAATGGCCCCTATCGGCTGGCAGATCTTGGCTGGGTTTATGACCAATGTCTCGCGCTCGGCCATCTGTTTGGGTGTGTAATCAAGCATTGTTCTGCCTCCAGGGCGGGTTTATGAATTTCCAGGTTGGGCTGTTCACAGACATGTCGATGTCCTTGGCAAACTGCACGAAGCCTTCAAAGCCGGTGTAGGGTCCGCTGTAGTCATAGGAGTGCATCTGCCGGGAGGGGATGTGCATCTTCTGGAAGACGTACTTGTCTTTGATTCCCGAACAGAAGAGATCTATTCCCAGATCCTTCACCAGGCGCTCGCACTCGTGATGGCTGTAGTCATCTATCATGACCTGGCCGTCTTTCATATGGGGCAGCAGGCCTTCATAGTCCATCAGTCTTGGAATTTTTTCTTTCTTCTTCTGGATAGCGGCATCGTCGTAGGGCGAAACCACGTTGGGATCGCGTTTGTAATGGATATCGGCCAGTACCTTGGACTGTCCGGTATGAACGATGCTGGAGAGCACACGTCTACCCTCATAGTCATCCCGATGGGCGAACTCGTAGCCGGCCACGACCACATCCATGCCCAGGGTCTCGAACATATTGCGGACATGATGAGCGCGTGATCCTCCCACCAGGATCATGACCCTCTTTCCGGCCAGCCTCTTGCGGTACATATCGATAACCGGCTGGATTTTGGCCATCTCCTCGGCGATCACTGCCTCGGTCTTTTTGGTCAGATCCGGGTTGTCGAAGAAGGCGGCCATGTCACGCAGGGTTTTGATGGTGTCTTCTACCCCCAGATAGTTGACCTTCAACCAGGGAATACCGTACTTCTCTTCCATCATGCGATTGGTGTAGTTGATGGAGCGGTGGCAGAGCAGGATGTTGA
The DNA here is from genome assembly GCA_963682135.1 of Methanothrix sp. Classification (GTDB taxonomy): domain Archaea; phylum Halobacteriota; class Methanosarcinia; order Methanotrichales; family Methanotrichaceae; genus Methanothrix. The sequence continues at coordinate 1,448,272 of OY821645.1, read as the reverse complement.
GCTTGGCCCGGTGAGCTTTGGCGATATCGTGGAAGGAAGCATCTCCCGTGAAGGGGCTGACGACTCTGTATCCCACCTTCTCCAGCAGATCCTTGACCACCCAGTAGTCTCCACCGATGTTGTATTCGCCGAAGACGTTAACGTCGAAGGGCCCGGGGTCTTCCAGCTCTTCGCTGCCCACCAGGTGCTCCATCAGTGAATTAGAGGCGATGTGGTGGCCTGCCGATTGGCTGACGCCGCGGTAGCCCTCACAGCGCACGGGGATGACCTTGATTCTCAGATCCGCTTCCGCCTTCTTGCAGACCGATTCGATATCGTCGCCGATGAGGCCGATGGGGCAGGTACAGAAGACCGAGATGCACTGGGGCTTGAAGATGGCATAAGCCTCTCGAATGGCGGCTGCCAGCTTTTTCTCGGCTCCAAAGACGATATCGGTCTCCTTGACGTCAGTGCTCAAGCAGTAGCCGGCGAAATTGTCTCTGCCGTCTTCTTTGCTCATGAGATTTCTTCTGGTTCCCCAGGTGAAGTAAGCGCATCCGATGGGCCCATGTGTGATATGCAGGATATCCTTGATGGGCCCGAAGACCACGCCTTTGGAGCCGGCGTAAGCGCAGCCCCGGTTGGTGAGGATGCCGGGGATGGTGCGACTGTTGGCATCGATCTTCTGCTCGACCTCGCAGGAATCTTTGACCACCACATGCTTGCTTCTCACCTCAATCGTCTTCTTGGGAAGGCTTTTCAGCATTCCCTCCACCACCTGTTTGCTGTGGGCGATTGAAATCGGCTCTTTTGCGCCGGGGATCGGACTATCCACTACGCTCTCCACAGTTTTTTCAACTCCGCTCATGATATGGCCACGCTCCCTCTCTCACCGGTCCTTATGCGAACTGACTCTTCCACCGGGCAGACGAAGATCCTGCCGTCACCGAAGTTGCCGGTGCGATTGATCTTAGTGATAACTGCCACCACTGCCGGGACGAATTCGTCCTCCACCATGACCGAGATCATCCTCTTGGGAATGAATAACATGTTCCTGTTCGACGAATCAAGCTGGGATGGATGGGGGATTTGCAGACCTTTCTGCTTTCCCCGGCCGCTGGCTTTGTAGACGGTGATGGATGGGATGCCTATGACCTCCAGGGCGTCTTTGGTGCACTCCATCTTGTTCATCTGGATGACCGCCAGGACTTCTTTCATTCTACAGCCCCCGCGCGCCGGTGCGGATGGTGTAGGCCTCCTCAACGGCAGTCACGAAGATCTTGCCGTCGCCAATATTTCCAGTCCGGGCGGAATCCTCGATGATCTTGACTGCCTTCTCCAGGTCGTCGTCGCTGACCACCAGCATGAGCATGGTCTTGGGCAAATTGTCGTAGACCACGTTGCCCACCTTGATGCCCTTCTGCTTGCCTCTGCCGAATACCTCGATTCTGGTCAAAGCGGTAAAGCCGCCGGCTTCCAGGCTGTCGGCGACTTTGTCCACGGCCTCAGGCCGGATGACGGCTCGAATCATCTTCATTCCACAACACCCCATTCCATCATGACAGCCTCTAACTCTTCGTACTCCATGGGCTTGGGGATGACAAACATCTCATTCTCGTCCACCGCCTTGGCTAAAGCCAGGTAGGCCTTGGCCTGATTGGAGTCAGGGGCGTATTGGATAACCGTCTGTTTGTGGATCTCTGACTGATGGACAACGTTATCTCTGGGCACGAACTGGATCATTTGACTTCCCAGCTTCTGGGCAAAGTGAGAGACCAGCTCCTTTTCCCTGTCCACATTTCTGGAGTTGCAGATGATGCCGCCCAGGCGCGTTCCGCCGGACTCGGCGAACTTCTGGATGCCCTTGCAGATGTTGTTGGCAGCATACAGCGCCATCATCTCTCCGGAAGCCACAATGTAGATTTCCTTCGCTTTTCCTTCTCGAATAGGCATGGCAAAGCCGCCGCAGACCACGTCGCCCAGGACGTCGTAGAATACGTAGTCCAGGTCGTCGGTATAGGCTCCCAGGTTCTCCAGGAGTCCGATGGAGGTGATGATGCCTCTGCCGGCGCAACCTACACCGGGCTCAGGGCCGCCGGATTCAACGCATTTGATGCCGCCAAATCCGACCTTCAGGACATCATCCAATTGAACCTCGCCCTCTTTTCGCAGTGTATCCAGGACGGAGGGTTGTTTTTTGCCGTTCATCAGAAATTTCACAGAATCTGCTTTGGGATCGCAGCCGATCTGCATGATCTTCTTGCCCATAGTGGACAGGGCTGCTGTAAGATTCTGGGTAGTGGTCGACTTGCCAATGCCGCCTTTGCCGTAGATGGCTACTTGCCTCATGTTTCACCTTGATTTTATTTTATATTTAATATTTATTTCTGGGGAGCTGCCGGTTTTTAGCACTGGCTCCGCCGCCATGCTGGAAGAGTTGGGGGGAGGAGAACCCCAACTTCTCGGAATTTGCCCTTGAAAGGAGTGCTTGCTCGTGTCTGCTGGTCTTGGCCTCACCTCCAAGATTGCGGTGAGAGCGAGGATATAAGGAATTATTTGAGAAGATGGCGGCAGATGTCGGAATTGTGCAGAGGGATTGTGAAAAGATATGAACGTGGGAGCTTAAAGGAAGCGAACGGGATTGCAGACGAAGATCGCTTTTATCGGTCTTCTATTCAATGGAACTGAAATTTAATTAAAATTTGATTGTTTTGGTAGCGTGCCCGCTTTGCTGTAAAATCGCAGTAGCCCTATATCCTGGTTCTTTTTACTCTTCCAAGGATAAATACCTATTACCAGTTATCCAATCCTCATGGATGTCCATCATGATGCAGACTGCAACTCTCAGGAGTGATTGATCATTAGAGTACGCTCCAGATTCACGACTTCTTCGCTTCAGCTCTTTGTTGATTCTTTCCAGACCGTTAGTAGTCCGGATCTTTCTCCAGTGCGATCTTGGAAATGATTTGTAATTCCAGAGATCGAACCGGAACCTATCGATTGTGTCTGCAGACTTTTTATAACCCATTCCATCAAGGATTACTGCTGTTTCCTGCATTTTGCGCTCATCTTCAAGAGCATCTTTCAGCAGGTACGCAACTTCTTTTTTATCCTTTTTCGATATGTTTTTGAGCACTGCACGCATAAAATGGACATTGCACATTTGCCAAGATGCACCAACGAATACCTTTTCAACCGCAGCCTGTATCCCTTTGTGACCATCGGATATCACTAATTTGACGCCGTCAAGTCCTCTGGCTTTCAAATCTTCAAAGCAGCTTTCCCAACAATACTCTTCTTCGCTATCAGCAACCGCCGCACTCAGAATCTCACGATAGCCGTCTTCGCGAATGCCGGTTACAACGAGTAATGCCTTGTTGATATACCTGCCATCTGTTCTAACCTTGAAATAGCTTGCATCCGCGAACAAATAAGGGATGGCTCCTTCAATGGGCCTGTTAAGGAACTCTTTAACCTGTTTATCAAGACGTTTGGTTATTCGTGAGACTTCCGAAGCAGAGATGCCATGCAATCCAAATTTCGAGAATATCTTCTCGACTTTTCTGGTTGATACACCCTCTAAATACGATTCCGCAACAGCGACTCTTACAGAATCCTCTACACGAGAATATCTCTCGAATACTTTTGACTTGAATGGGAACTCCCGGATTTCAGGTTTATCGAGAGTTATGTCACCGTGAATGGTCTTAAGTGATCGCGGTCTTGATCCGTTACGATGGCCTTTTCTCTTGCCGGTGCGCTCGTAAGGTCCTGCCTGAATTTGTTTTTGGGCTTCAAGTTGCATTACTTCATTTAGATAGCCAGCTATTAACTTCCTCATACCCTCTTTTGGATCGATAAGATAATCTTCTGCTAAGTCTACCATATTCATAGCTCTGTGTCCCTCCTTAGGTTTCGACAACTTTGGGGATACAGGGCTAATTATTAAATCTTGTGAAGAAATAACTTGCTGTTATCTCGTTCACAGCACGTCGGCTCTTGACGTGGGATTTAACCGAGATTTTACAGCAAAGCGGGCACACTACCATTGTTTTCAGATAGGTATATATTTAAGAACGATTTTCTCCTTTCTGGGAGAATACTTATTCATGTCCGAAAAGAAATATGATATTGCACGAGAAATAGATGAACTAAAGAGTCAGCTATCTTCTGCAAAACGTATAGGTTTCTTTTTCGGCGCGGGAACATCAATGTCTATGGGGTACGTGTTTAGCTGGTCAGCTTCGTAGTTAGCATTTGGAGGCAATTCAATCCTCTCTGTCCCCAGGTGGCCAGTGTCGTCATGATTCGCTCATGAATCGAAGTTCCTTTGTCATTGCGCAGTGTGCCCAGGATCTTTCTCAAAACAACATGGGGTCGCAACGCTCTCACCGCTCGATTATTAGTCGGCTCTACACCGGGAATTACGATAAAGGTGAACCAGTAGTCAAATCCGTTGTTGATTTTCCCGATAAATTTCCGGACTTTCTCGATAGAATACTCTTTCATGACCCAGTGCCGAAGCGCTTTTCGCGCCAATTGCCATAGAGTCTTTCTGACTTTTGGCGGAGGATCGCTTTCTAGAGCTTCGGTTAGTGTCTCGTAAAGCTCTTTGAGCATGTTATGTAGCGGAATTGCTTCCTCAAACTTCTCAGCAATCTCTTTTGACTCTCTAAGTAGATGCGCCCAACATCGCTGAATGCGATTTGTGAACCTGGCATAGGGTTTCCAACCATCGCACACGATTATTCCCTTGAATCTCCGAGTTAAGACTTCCGTTCAGAACCTTCATGCCTCGACTCTTCCGGATCACGAAAAAAGACTCCGATGGCGTGGAGAAGGTCCAGATCCAATGTCTTTCTCCCTGGACATGGATTGAAGTTTCATCCACATACAGGATTGGAGCACCTCGAATCATCTTTAGAATCGCGTCGTATTCCGATTGAACCGCATCAGCAGCGCGACGAGTTAAATCGAGTATCGTAGCTGGACTTATTTTCAGACCAAAGAGTCTCATCATTGCGTCGTGAATCTTTCTATGAGGCATTCTGCCATCATATCTTAGCAGTGTCGCCTGCGCAATTACATTGTTTCCGAATTTGCCTTCATGTGGACAGCCGGGATCTTTTGCAGCAACTTCTTTCAAGCAACAGGGACATCTGTAGTGCGCAATTTTGTATTCGGTGACTATAGAGGATTCCTATTTACTTCGGTTTAAGAGATTGTTTTCAGAAATTCATGCATAATTCGCTTCACGAGGAGGCAATTTCGCTAAATACTTCATTCGTCAGCCCCCTTTTCTGATCATTCTTCGACAGCGTCCGCTAGGCTCAAATGATTCCGGCTTTTTTCAGAGTGCAGAGCTGATATAAATTGAAAGCAAAGGCGGTAGCCATCATTTTTATATGAACCCTCTTTATCGTTGTAACCAACACCCAGCCCGAGTTAAAAATTCTCTTGATCACTGCATGGGGGCGCTCACCTGGGGATCTTAGCTTGCTGATCAATCGATTTCGCTCCTTATCAAGTTCCTCCAGTGGCTTATCGGTTGTCCTGCGCTTCATTGTAAAATCTATTCCCCTGGCCTTTGCCCCAAAATACCCCCTGTCTCTTAACACCACTTCATCCTCAATTGAGAGATCAACCTGACTATCATGCAACGAAGCCGTGGAAGTCTCGATTTCACGAATCAGGCAATAATCAATATCGGTTTTTTGATGCAGTTTGTAGCCAAAATGGAATTCATTGCCCTTCTTGGCTATTGTCCCATCCCTACTGCGGCGGGTCTTAGCATCTTTTCCACGTGGTTTCTTGAACTTTCCGGGATCTGCTTCAATGAACGTGGCATCTTGGATCGTTCCATGTTTGACCTGTAAACCCATAGCATCCAATTGCCTCTGAAGTTCTGCCCAGACAACTTCATCTTTTCCAGCATTGGCCATGCGCTCTCTAAATAGCCATATCGTCCTAGAATCGGGGAACATATCAGGGAAACCAAGAAATGACATAAACGAGATGCGGTCAGCCATTTGTCGCTCAATTTCCAAATCGCTCAAGCCGTACCATTGTTGGAGTATCAGGATCTTGAACATCAAAATTACATCGCAGTTGGGCCTTCCACCCTTTTCGCTCTTATTGTCATACATCTCATCCAGTATCCGGCGAATGGGTAACCAGTCGATCAAATCCGATATCTGCGATAACCGAGATTTACCTTGCGTCTCGCTAAGCCCTCGCAATACCCAAGTGGTAAAAGAATTCATAACATATAATGGTGTTAATAGTATATAAACATTTCTATATTAAGAATTGGGCTGGTTTATAGGAATCCTCTATAATCGGCTCAGGTTCAGGGATTTCCTCAATGATCTTGGAATCAATTCGAAAAGGAGAACCAAGCTTTGCCCCGCAATCGGGACATCTGTCCATTGTGACTTCCACTTGCTCATCAGGAGCAGCATAAGGTCTTGTTACGCCTTTGTGGCCGATTTTTTGGCCGGGCTTTCCATTGTTTTTCTTGTCCTGATCTTTTTTGCGATTGCCGCCACGTCTTAGACTTGGTGGGGTATGTGCATTCTCATATTGAGCTAAGCGAGACTCAAGTTCGATAACCCTTAACTTAAGCAGCTCATTCTCATGCTTTAATTGCTCAACAAGCTCACGATGCTGCTTGATAATTTCTCCTTCGTCCATACTCCCAATAAAAGATTATTACGATTATATTACTTAATTTTTCTGGTCTAAATGAATTTTGATGCAAAATTTAAAAATTTAGGTGAGGGCTAAACACGTACGAAGAGCTTAATCTGGAACGCTATCTAGAGGTTTTATTGCCTCCTTCGGAGGTGTCCATGGTTCGTGCATTGGCATTCAACCGGATTATTCGGCCTACTGCAATGAGAAATGTAGATTCCTGGTATGAAGGAACTTCTCTTGCCCTTGAATCCCCGCAAATCAATCTAACCAGTCAGCGAGTGAGTGAGCTTCTTGGTCGATTGGGTGAAAGCAATATTCCAGACAGGTTCATGTCCCAGCTTATCGAGGGAACCGGTACGAAAGACACACTCATTTACGATATTACGAGCCTGTCAAGTTACTCTCAACTCATCAATATTCTTGAGTACGGGTACAATCGTGATGGCGAGTCTCTTCCGCAAATCAATCTGTCCCTGATTCTGGATAAGGATAAAGGGATACCCGTGATGTATGACATCTTCCCCGGCAGTATTTCCGATGTCAGTACGCTTTCCGGCACTCTAAAAAAGATAAAAGCGCATGGCATCCAAAATTATGTTGCTGTGATGGATCGTGGATTTTTCAGCTTGAGCAACCTTCGCGAGCTGATGACGAATAAAATCTCATTTATTATGGCGGCCAGATTGCAGTTGAATGATTTGAAGCACCTGCTGACGGAAGTGCAAAAGGATCTTGATGATGTAAAATATCTCCACAAGTTTAACAAGGATCCCATTTTTGCCAAACCAATTTCATATATTATTGATTCAATTGAAATCAGGGGGTATGTTTATTATGATCCCAAATTAGAGCAAACCGAGAAGCAGACACTCCTAAGCAGACTCTATGATATTCGTGAAGAGTTGCTCAAGGTGCGCTTGAATAAGAACAGTAACCCCCACGTAGTTTTCAAAGATAAAGCACACGGATTTGGAAACTTCTTCGACTGGAATGTTATGGATAATCGCTTTGAAGTTACGATAAAACAAAACGCAGTTGCACAAAGAATGAACAAAATGGGCAAGTATATTATATTCTACTCAGGAAACTTTGACGAGATGAAGTGCCTTTCTCTCTATCGCGAACGCGATGAAATTGAAAAGAGCTTCAAGGCATTGAAAAGCGAAATTGACATCCTTCCATTGAATACTCATGGCGAAGAGACAACAAGAGGATTCATTTTTATCGCTTTCCTGAGTCTGATCATCAGGTCACGACTGATGAATATGATGAGGAAAGCAGAGATACTAGACAAATATTCCGTTGAACTTCTTCTTTTGCAATTGGAGAAATTAAGGAAAATTGCGCTTGCGGACGGACAGATAATCGTCACCGAAATGACAAAAAAACAGAGAGATATTCTTCAGGCGCTAAACTTGTGCGCCTGAACTTTTCGGGAGGTTGGGCTCAAATGAAATAAGAATTTTTTGATGTCATATGGGTTGATTTCCCGCTTGGTTAGACTCTCGCTTTTTTTAACTGATGGAGAAAACGAATATATCCGCGTCAATGGCCGCCCGCAACATAGCGATTACTCTTTTCCAAAGGCTTTTTTTATGCGAGCCATCATCTTGTCTTGCTCTTCTTTGGAGACTTTCCTGAGGATCTAGCCGTGAATGTCAGTGGCTCCGCCATAGGGCATCTGATTATCATTTAGATCGTAGTACTGCGCTTGTATCTCTTCGGGAATGAGGGAACTCCTCCTTTGGGTAGATGCATGTTAGCACAACCGGCAAAACAAAAATCTAAATGATCTGATTCATATTAAAATTGATCCATAGCTTGCCACGACTCCTGACAGGTTTGTCTATCCATAGATCTCTTCTGCATCTATCTTTTCCAAACCCATACGGCCCCCCAGGCCACAAGCCCACGCAGGCCCGCGCGCCCATCCGCAGACGAGTGACGCGAGCCCGGACGGCCTGGTTCACAGTCGAGGAGCAGCCGAGAACGGCTGGCCCAAAGCCCGCAATGAAGCCCATACCGGCCCACCCTGCACGAGCGCTTGCCTGGCACACCTGGCCCGCCTGGCGGACGATGGCTGTCGCCCCGGATGGCCTTTGTCGAGAAACGCCTCCAACGGCGCGGCCCGAGGGCTATGGCGAAAAATTGTCCTTCTCTAATCGGAACTTCGCAGCTTCGCGCTTTCGCGTGAAATCCGTGATCTAGGCCCGACCAGCCCCCCAGGCCGCAAGCCCACGCAGGCCCGCGCGCCCATGCGGGAACCCGCCCGCGCGCCCATCCGCAGACGAGTGACGCGAGCCCGGACGGCCCGGCCCACGGTCGAGCGTGCCGAGCGCGGCTGGACCACAGACACGCAAAGATCGGCCAGCCGGAGACTGCCGAGAATTGCTCTTTGAACGTCTTTGTGCGCTTTGTGTCTTTGTGGTGCCAGTAGCAGCTCGGTTATAATTCTCAGCCAATATTAATGGCGAACCACCATCATTTCCAAAAATCCAGCTCCTGCAATCCACATCTCAGCCAGCACCGGTGAATTAGCATTGGCGCAAGTTATATTTTCCATCATCTCTCAATAGAAGCATAACATGTTCTCTGAATATATCGAGGCTGCTCTAGAACTGGCTGTTTACAAGATTATCGATGATGAGGAACCAATCTTCGCCTCAGTACCCGAGCTTCAGGGCGCTTGGGCCACAGGCAAGACTATCGAGGAGACGCGCAAAGAGCTCATCTCGGTTATCGAAGGCTGGATAGCACTCAGGCTCCGCATGGGACGGTCCATTCCACCAATAGGCGGGCATGTGATAACCGCATCAATAGAACCGGTGACTGCAATTGAGTAAACTAGGACCGGTTTCAAGAGCCAAGCTCATTAGGCGATTGAAAAAAATAGGGTTCGAAGGACCATTTCCAGGTTCGGATCACGATTACATGGTCCGCGGAGACAACTTCGTGCGCATACCGAACTACCATAAACGAGAGATCGGCGCAAATCTCATCTCAGAGATTCTTCGAGAAGGAAGAATCTCTCGTGAAGAGTGGCTCTCGGATGATTAGCCATAATTTTTGTTAGTAACATATATCATCGTGTGCGTCCTTTGTGCCTTAGTGCCTTTGTGGTTGGCCGTAGCTGCTCGGTTATAATTATTATCTAATAATAATGGTGAAATGAGGCTGCCCCCAAAATCCTGCGCCCGGAAAACTCCCTTTACCAGAAGCTGGCACACCTGGCCATCGGGCCCGACCGGCCTCCAAGTCTCCTGACACGAGCGCTTGCCTGGCAGCCTGGCCCGCCTGGCGGACGACGGCTGTCGCCCCGGATGGGCCTTTGTCGAGAAACGACTCCATCGGCGCGGCCCGAGGGCCATGGCGAAAAATTGTCCATCTCTCATCGAATCTTCGCGCCTTCGCGTGAATTCCGTGATTTCAGCCCGACCAGCCCCCAGGCAGCAAGCCCACGCAGGCACGCACGCCCATGCGGGAGCCCGCCCGAGCGCCCGTCCGCAGACGAGCGACGCGAGCCCGGACGGCCCGGCCCACAGGCGGTGGCCCGCAAGGATCGCAAAGCTGGAGGGCCGCCGCGCATCTCTTTTTGCATCCTTTGTGCCTTCGTGCCTTTGTGGTTGGCCGTGGTTGCCAGGTTATAATTATCAGCTAATAGTATTAAAAACTGACATCGTTTCTCAAAATCCGGCGCCCGGAAACCTCCCTTGCCAGAAGCTGGCACACCTGGCCCGACCGGCCTCCCGGTCCCACGTAGCAGCAAATTTCCGAGTTATGAAGAAAAAAAGACATCATCGGCAGCTCTAAATATTGATCATGTCCATATATCAGTTTACATTTCGCCTAAATATCAGGTGCCGATATGAAAATAAAAGCTATTTATGAAAATAATGTGCTCAAGCCTCTCGGGGGCCTGAATCTCCCCAATAATTCTCGGGTGAGCATCACCATTCATGAGAGCTTCAGCGATCTTCTGGACGATCTGGGCGAGCCTGAAGCCAGGGAAGATATTGACGCAGTCCTGAAAGAGACGCGGACAAGAATATACTATGATTAGGGCCGTTTTAGATACATCCGTTATAGTTAAGAGCATCTTCAAACCACTCCGGTCACTCTCCCAAGAGGCCTATTCCAGAGAGCAGGAAACCCACGAAAAATGCAAAGCTCTCATCAAGCTTATAGAAGAGCGAGATGTAGAAGTTCATGTTCCTAAGGTCTGTGTAGTGGAAACCGCTGCGGTAGCCAAGCGGCTCGCTGGCAGAACTCTGGCCGCAAGAGCATCAAAAGGAATCCTAAAATCATATAACGTAGCAGATGAAGAGGCTATTTTCAATGTCGCGTGGGATGTGGCATTAGAGACCGGTTGTTCCGGGTTTGACTCGTATTTTATAGCTTTGGCCAAGAGAGAAGATGCCATATTATTCACAGATGACTCCGGAATGCATCAACATGCCAAAGAGGTCGATGTCAACTCAATTTTGATAAGAGGTAATGATCTCAATACGCTTAAGGGCAAGTTAGATTGAGGCTCATGCCTCAGCATGCTTTCCGCCATCCTTCCTCCTGGCCCACCTGGCACGAGCGCTTGCCCGGCAGCTTGGCCCGCCTGGCAGACGACGGCAGTCGCCCCGAATGGCCTTTGTCGAGAAACGTCTCCAACGGCGCGGCCCGGGGGCTCTGGGAAAAATTGTCCATCTCTCATCGGAACTTCGCGGCTTCGCGCCTTCGCGTGAAATCCGTGATCTCGGCCCGACCGGCCCCCCAGGCCACAAGCCCACGCAGGCCCGCGCGCCCATGCGAGAGCCCGCCCGAGCGCCCGTCCGGAGACGAGTGAAGCGAGCCCGGACGGCCCGGCCCACGGTCGAGCGTGCCGAGCGCGGCTGGCTCACAGTCACGCAAAGATCGGCCAGCCGGATACTGCCGATAATTGTCCTTGAAACGTCTTTGTGCGTCCTTTGTGATCTTTGTGTGCTTTGTGGTTTGACCATAGTTGTTTAGTTATATTTATCTGTTAATAATAAACGTAGACTGCCATCATTTCCAAAAACCTGCCCACTCGGACCGCATCACAGCAAACCCGGCTCCGCAGACCGCGGGCCCCAGCAAGAACAGCTGCAAACTCGCCAGGCAGCCCGGCCCGCCTGGCGGATGGCAGAAGTCGTCCCGAATGGCTTTGTCGAGAAACGTCTCCAACGGCGCGACCTGAGGGATCTGGGAAAAATTGTCCTTCTCTCATCGGAACTTCGCGGCTTTCCACCTTCACATGAAATTCCTGATCTCAGCTCGAACGGCCTACTACCCTGAATACGAGCGCTTGTTAGGTAATCCATCTCACCCTGACGAAATAGCAGCAGGCCCGGACGGTCCGGTACAGGTCGACTGGCTATCAGGCTCGACTGGCTTACATATCTGCAAAAATCGCAAAGCTGGAGGGCCGCTGCGAATCTCTTTGTGCGTCCTTTGTGCCTTCGTGCCTTTGTGGTTGGCCGCAGCTGCTTGGTTATAATAATCCTGCGACACAGCATATTATAGAGAGATAATCGGCACTTTTTAGAATGTGATGTAGTTATGCGCTCTTCATAACAAGTATGAAAATATTTTAACAAAGTTTTTATATCATCTGCAGCTCGTTGGTCTTCCATCGAGGAACGTGATAGAGCATGAAAATTACAAAGTATGCAACTATTGCAGCAAGTTCTTTCGTATTATTGCTGCTATTAACAACTATGGCAATGGCAGGCGATCCGAATGGATCTGCTACCTATACCGATGATGTAGCCGGGCTGAAACTAGCCACAAATTTCGCATGGACTCTTATTGCAGCCTCCCTGGTCTTCTTCATGCAGGCCGGGTTTGCCCTTCTGGGTGCTGGTGCCTTGAGGGTGAAAAACACCGTCAATTACTTTGCCAAGAGCTACATGGATTTCTCCATTGGCGCTCTGGCCTACTGGTCGGTAGGCTTTGCCCTCATGTTCGGAGGCTCCAAGCTATATGCAGGTCTGGAAGACGGCAACAGCATAATTGGATGGAGCGGGTGGTTCCTCACAGGAAACGCCTATGACGTCTCAACTATGATGTTCTGGATGTTCCAGGTCGTCTTCGCAGCAACAGCTGCCACCATAGTTGCCGGTGCCTGCGCAGAGAGACTTAAGCTACAGGCCTATCTCATCTACAGCGGCATTGTCACCGCAATCATCTACAGCATCTACGGCCACTGGGTTTGGGGCGGCGGCTGGCTGGCAACTCTGCCCTTTGGGGTAGGTGCAAGAGACTTCGCCGGCTCCGGCGTGGTGCATGCTATCGGGGGCTTGGTCTCTCTGGCGGCCATAATGCTCCTCGGGCCGAGAATCGGCAAATTCAACCGAGATGGTACACCAAACGCCATACCGGGTCACGACGTAGGTTATATTGTCCTGGGCACATTTGTGCTCTTCTTCGGATGGTTCGGATTCAATCCGGGATCGACACTGGCAGCTACGGATCTTCGCATATCCGTGATAGCGGTCAATACCTTCCTGGCAGGGGCTGCTGGCGCTGTACTGGTCTGTTACTGGACATTCCTGAAGACTAAAAAGGTGGACATTGCCCTGACCTGCAACGGCGCTCTAGCTGGCCTCGTAGGAGTAACTGCGCCCTGTGCCTACATCCCCACCTGGGCAGCCGTGGTAATAGGATTGGTGTCGGGATTAATAGTAATGTATGGCATAAGGTTCAATGAATGGGTGCTCAAGGTAGACGACCCTGTAGGCGCTGTGGCAGTACACGGTTATAATGGTCTCTGGGGACTGCTGGCCGTGGGAATCTTCGCAGATGGCACCTATGGAGGAGTAAGCGGCCTCATTGTCGGCAATACCGGCCAGATGGCGGCTCAGTTAATTGACGCGGCGACAGTAGCCGTGTGGGCATTTGGAACGGGCTATATACTATTTGCCCTGCTAAAGCACACCATTGGCCTTCGCGTCTCAAAAGAGGAAGAGCTGACTGGATTGGATATGGGCGAGCACGGCTATTCAGCCTATCCGGAGTTTGTGACTCAAGAACAACATGGGGATGTAATTATGGTGGATCCAGCCAATCATGCCCCGGCCAGCTCCCCAGACAGGGTGAGAACATGAAAATGATACAGGCGATAATCAGACCATCCAAGGTAGAAGAGGTAAAAAATGCCCTTGACGAGGCAGGCTACGTTAGCCTGACCTCTATTGAGGTAAAGGGACGAGGTCGGCAGAAAGGCATAACACAGATGTGGCGTGGCGAAGAATACAAAGTGGACATGCTTCCCAAAGTGAAGGTGGAGATTGTTGTCCCGGATGATAAAGAAGACGAAGCCGTTGAGCTGATAAGGAAAGCCGCCCATACCGGGAACATCGGCGATGGAAAGATCTTCGTTTTGCCAGTGGAAAAGACCGTCAGGATCCGGACGGGCGAGACGAACGGCAAGGCTCTCTAGCCTGCCGTGATTTTTCTTACTGCCTCGGAGCTTCCTATGAGCAGAAATTTTTATTTTTATCTCAATGTATTAGATGCTAATTCATAACTGTTGTGATAATTACTGTAATCGTTATGATTTTTCATCCAATAATATCATATACGTGATCAGTAAGTAAGATTACTTGACCTTCTTAGAAGGCAATTCTGGTGAAGGTCAGGCGCAATTCACAGGAGGGATAGATACGAAGAAGCTAGGGATGATACTATTATTAGTGGCCTTCTTGACCAGTATTGCATCAGCGGAATATACCCTTAAGAACAACCTCACTCTGGATATACAACAGAGCGTGACCGGCTCGGGCTACTTCATGAACTACAAGTACGCGAAGATGCCCAATACCCTGGGACTCAACGGAACGGGCAACAATGGAGTTGAAGTTCTGGACTACAGCCACGGCAGCGGCACGATCGATACAGAATCGATGCTGTCCACAGAAAGTTCCGATTATACCAATTATGGAGTCGATCAGAGCGACAACTATGAACCGGACTATACGGAGGCGCTAAGCTGCATTCAACTTAAAGAAGATAACACCATGACATATAGTCCAATAGCCCTCAGCATAGGTACGGGATTTTACGCTGCCAGTCCGCTGCAGTTCAACTCCCTGCTCAAGGAGAAGACCTGGCTTAAGAATCGCGGATCTTTCACGCTAATGCACCACGAAGTGGAATATGCCCATGCCCTGGACAAGGAACTGGAAGTCCTGGCCAAGGACTTCATCTCTGAGGAGGACCCCAGCGTGAGCATGATGAACATCTCTGAGGATATGACAGAAGGCCGTGCGCACATCGGGCTATTGCAGGGAGATCCTGATATCGTATCCCAAGAAGACGACGACGAAAATGAGTTCATCGTAAACACAGCCTGGAAGAAGCCGCTGGTGGATGTGGATGAAGACTACTGGGGAACCTACCACATTGAGAAGCTGATGAACCTCACGGCATCGGTAGAAGAGATAGAGGAAGACGACGATTGGCTGCCCTGCTGCTCCGGCGGATATCTGAGCATGCCCGAAACATACCAGAAGGGCATCAACGGATTCGGCTCAGATGTGACTGGCGTCTTTGATTGCACCTGCTTCAAGGCTCCAAAAGGGGCCGAGTTTCCAAGGTAAGAAGAATACCCTGGTCACTTTTTTACGGCAAGACAGTAATCCCGAGGAAGTGTGATCTTCTGCAATGCCTCTCGGCTCGGCCTCTGGGAGAACGAATGCGCTCGTCTCCGATGAGCCTTGCCCACAGGGGCAGCGCAGACCGGGTCCGTCCATCCTTGGACTGCATCAGCATCCTGGCTGAAGGATGGACATCGCCCTTCCATCATCTATTCCGTACAAATATTACTATGAAGAAAGAACGTGAGGATCGGCGATCAATGGTTGTCTTCTTCGCGCCCTTCGCGTCAGACGCAAAAAGTTTTCAGGCGAAGGCATAAAGACGCGAAATCCCGATGAGAGAATGACAAGGATAATAGCGGGAGGCGCATTAAGGAAAATAGATCGCTAAAAGAGGGCGCGCGGCTATACCGCCCCGCACCCCCGCTCCTTCGTGCGCACACGCACCACATCATCCACCGGATAGATGAAGATCTTGCCGTCCCCTGCTTCGCCCGTTTGGGCATGCTCGCAGATGAGGTCGATGACAGCTTCCGCATCCTTGTCATCCACTACCATCTCCAGCTTCATCTTGGGCAAGAACTCCACCCGGTAATCACCGGCCCGCCACTGCAAGGTGACACCCTTCTGCCGGCCCCGGCCCTTGACCTCGCTCACAGTCATTCCCGAAAAGCCCTTACTGTCCAGCTTGCCACGCAAAAGGTGCAGCTTTTCAGGCCGAATTATGGCTTCAATCTTCTTCATATTCCCCCACTTTACATGTAAGCGCCTTCGCCATGCTGGCTGATGTCCAGGCCCACCGATTCTTCATCATCCCGCACCCGCAACCCCATGACCGCATCGATGATCCTGGCCAGGCCATAGGTGACAATAAATGAGTAGCCCCAGGTTACCGCCACAGATGCGGCCTGCACCATTAATTGATGAGAATTTCCGGAGAGCAGACCCGTAGCTCCGATGGTGGCAAAGATGCCCGTAGCCAGTACCCCCCAGGTGCTGCCAATGCCATGACAGGCTAAAACGTCCAGTGAATCGTCCACCCTGGCGCTTCCTCGGATGAGGACGATGGCATAGTAGCCAACAATGGCAGCTACGATGCCAATGGGAATGGCCGCCAGGGGCGTCACATAGCCTGCGGCGGGCGTTATTGCCGCGAGGCCTGCCACTGCGCCCGTCACCATGCCCAAGGCAGAAGGCGCTCTCTGCCGCCAGGAGAGGAGCATCCAGGTGGTGGCTGCAGCCGCGGCGGAGGTGTTGGTGGTGACAAAAGCATTGGCGGCGATGCCGTTTGCCGCCAGAGCGGAGCCCGCGTTAAAACCAAACCATCCAAACCAGAGCAGAGCCGCGCCAATCACAGTGGTGGGAATGTTATGCGGCTCCATCGGGTCCGTGCCAAAGCCCTTACGCACACCGATAACCATAGCTACGGCCATGGCAGAGACGCCTGCCGTGATGTGCACCACTATGCCGCCGGCAAAGTCCAGGGCGCCCATCTGCTGCAGCCAGCCCCCGCCCCAAACCCAGTGAGCCACAGGATCGTAGACCAGAGTAGCCCAGGCTAAGGAGAAGACGAGAAATGAGCTGAACTTGATCCGCTCCACGTAGGAACCCGTGATAAGAGAGACGGTGATGATGGCGAACATGGCCTGAAAGATCATAAAGGTGAGCGAGGGAATAGTCAGCCCCTCTTTCACGCCCATGCCAACACCCGCCAGTCCCAGGAAGTCCAGGCCACCGATGAGGCCGCCTATGTCTTTTCCGAAGACCAGGGTATAGCCGTACAAGATCCACTGCAGGCTTATGATGCCCATAACGGCAAAGCTGAAGATGATCGTTGAAATGGCATTCTTCTTTCTAACCATGCCTCCGTAGAAGAGGCCCACGCCGGGAATCATGATCAGGACGAGAGCAGCACTGATGAGCACCCAGGCATTATCAGCGCCATTGATAGCAGATTCTTCAGCCGAAGCTGCGCCGGCCAGCAGTGTTGATATTAGTAAACATAATAATAGTAGCGAACGGACGGAAAGCAACATGACCACCAATAAGTAAGACATAATCCTATCTAATAAGCATATTTAGGACGAATTATGTATAATTCACAAGGTGTATGAAAAGATCTTAAGTCAGGATTCATAAGATGTATGAAAAGATCTTAAATGATTCGTTCTCAATTCTCAGAGCCAGGGGGGCCTCGGGCAAGCTTTTGCTTTCGCTTCTCCTCTTTCTGTCTCTCCACCCGGTACTCCTGGAAAAGGCTCTCCAGCCGCTCCGCCTGCAGCCTGGCCTGGCGATCCTTCATCTCCTCCTCCCAGGCAGCGCTGGCGGCAGCTACATCTTCCTTGCGCACAAATGGCATGTTATTGACCATCTGCACAGGCAGATTCATGCGGGTGAAAATGGGAATGCCCATCTGCAAGAAGTGCTCACGCATGGCAGGACCGGGATCGCCCCCGGCCACCAAACCGGAAATTTCCAGCTCTCGCAGAAGCTCAACCGTGCTCCTGCCGCCGCCGCTGGCATCTTCCAGAAAGACCCAATCACCCTTTCCCAAACGATGCTGCTCGATAGATTGCTGAATAGACTCGCGGGTAAAGGCCGCCAGCGGCTTGAGCCTTTGCAGGCCGCGTGTCTCCTCGATGACCTCCGCCTTCTTCTGACGCTCCAATATTTTTTTCAGTTTCTTGATATATTTTCTCTCCGAACGCAGAACCGCCCGGAGGCGTTCGATCTCTTTGTCCCGGATCTTGATCTCATGCTGCCGTTTAATCTCTCGCGCCGTCTTGTCCCTCATTCGATCCAGTTTGCCATTCGCGATATTGAGAGCTGCCTCTTTTTCCGCTAAACGGGAGCGAAGCTCATCCACATAAGAGCGTAACGTTCTGACCTGCTCGGCAAGCTGCTGGCTATGCTGGCGCAGGGCTGCGACATCAGGAGAGGCATCGAGGGGATGATCAAGAATTTCCTCCGCCATATCCCGCGGCGCTCCCTTTTGAACTGAAGTAACCGAAGAGGGCACAAATTCGGCGATGGCGTTTTCGATGGAGTAGCCTCGCACCACCAACGCTTTCACCTCATCGGGATCGACCTCGGGAGGCGACTTTTTTTCCACCAGCAAAAACTTATTTTTATATTTTTTAAATGCGCTGATGGCTGCCGCCAGAGCATCGCGTTCGTGATCGTTCTTGTAGCTAAATTCCTTTCCCAAAGCGATCTTCTCTTCCGCCGGAATGTCTCCACCCGGAGAGTAGAGAACGGCATTAAAAGCGCGCTTGACCTTCTCCACTCCGCCTGGCGTAGGGAATACATCTGTGGCGACCAGCAGCGATCTGCCCCGCGCAGCGATCCATTCAATCACATCTGAGGAGGACAGGCCCCTGGAGCTGGTCAGGTCCACCAGCTCGCCGGATAGGTTCAGCGCGGCGATGCCCGTCGTCGTTCCCGGGTCCAGCCCCACGATGATGTAACCGCGCCTTTGCATGAGCGGTTGGTACTGCAGCTCGGGCCGCTCCATGCTCTGCACCAAGAGCTGAGCATCGCTGTAGTAGCCGGGATTGATGCGCACCATCTCGCGGGGCGCTTCCACCACAAACTCGGCCCGAGTATATCCGCCCAGGCCCTCCACGGCCCGCGTGGTGTACTGCAGTCCGGCCTCACGTAGCTGCTTTTCCACCTCTCGCGCCAGACCCATCACAGCGCCGTGGATCTTGCGGGTATAGCGGTTCTGGCTCCAGCCGCCCCGGCCTAAAGAGCGCCTCCGGCTGACCTTGATCCATGTCCTCTCCTGGAAGGCAGAGAGAACAACGCCCACACCTTTGGCCGCCAGCCGAGCGCAGACCTCCGCCTCTTGCAAGGGGTTGGTGCGATCGAAGGTGATGCCGTGATAGCGGGCCAGCTTGATGAGGGACTGCGGCCTCTCTGAGCCCGTTACCTGCACCATTTTTGTAGTGGGAGGCATCCGGCGCAAGATATCGATCAGCTCCCTTCGATCTGCAGCCAGCTCGTGCAGATTGTCCATGGCCACGATCTCAGGCTGGCGCTCCCTGATGAGCCGAATGAGCTTATGCCGGCTGATCATGTGAAAACCAGCCACGTTTCCCTCGTCCAGGATCACCAAAGAGTAGCTGGGCATCCGTCTAGCGGATGGCGAGCCACTGGCAATATCCACACCGAATATGCTCAACTGCCCTTAGCCTCCCGGCTGTGCTACAATCATGAGCGCTCTATCCAGTGGCATTTCTATCCTGTATTTTCGCTCGAAGAAGCGCAAGACGTTGACCAGGTCCCTCTCCAATAGCTCCTGAGCATGGGGGTGGGTGACCTCTACCGCCTGAGGCCAGTCGATGATCTTGGGGCCGGATTCATCGACCATTATGTTAAACTCGCTCAGGTCGGCGTGAATAATGCCCAGCCTGCGGGCGGCTGCCACCTCTCCCAAGATCATGTTCAATCCGTTCTCGGGATCGGAAAGAGTGATATGGTTGAGGGCGGGGCCGCTTACAAATTCCATGACCAGAGCATGACGACTGCATGCGACCGGCCTGGGAATGGATA
The DNA here is from genome assembly GCA_963682135.1 of Methanothrix sp. GTDB lineage: Archaea > Halobacteriota > Methanosarcinia > Methanotrichales > Methanotrichaceae > Methanothrix. The sequence goes on along the minus strand of OY821645.1, from coordinate 1,428,434 downwards.
CCTTTGGGTAGAGCTTCTCCATGATGGCAAACTCGTGGCGAGCGGCCAGAGCGGCGGCATAAAGCCATGGGACCTTAGGTTTATCGGTGAGGTGATCGCGCAGGCGGCGAATATGTTTGAAGCTGGTTCTTCCCTGGCGGTGAAATTTGACTGCCAGGTGCATTTCTCCGAGGGCTTCGTAGACCACCGACTCTTTGCCGACTCCAATTCTCTCGCCAAAGGCCGATAATTTCCCCCGTTTCACAAAATCGGATAGCGCCAGAAGATCATAGGCGTCAAAATCTATGCGGTAGCCGAGGTAATGCATGCTCTCCCGCTCTACCAGCTTCTTTTCGAAAAGCTGGCCTAGCCGAAACTCCACCTTGCGGACCGGCAGGCCGGATAGCTCTGAGATAACAAAGGGTGGAACCCATTCGTGAGTCTTCATCCCGGTTTCAATAGCACTGAGCAGGGAGCGGTCGTCCTTGCTCAGGCCCGATAATGCTTCAGCCAGATTTTCCACAGATGCTATTATGCTATTATTTTAGCTAAAGCTTGCCCTCCCCGGCGCGGCTCTCCAGATTGGGGTCCTGAAGGGTCTGCATGACATAATCAGCATACTGTGCTCCAGTTGCCCCATCGGATCTGCCGGTGAGGACAACCTTTCTCTCCAACTGGCCGCAGATATCGAGTGCATTCTCCATTCTGGCCGCATGGCTCACAAAGCCGATATGGCGCAGCAGCATGACGCTGGCTCGCATCATGCTGGCCGGATCGGCATAGATTGCTCTGCCTTCCTCTACCATGCGCGGAGCGGAACCGTGGATGGCCTCAAACATGGCATAACGCTTGCCGATGTTGGCGCTTCCTGCTGTGCCCACGCCGCCCTGAAACTCGGCTGCCTCGTCGGTAAGGATGTCGCCGTAGAGATTGGGCAGCACTATGACCTTGAAATCCTTCCTGCGCTTCTCATCCACCAGCTTGGCTGCCATTATGTCCACAAACCAGTCATCAAAGGCAATGTCCGGGTATTCCCGGGCGACACGCCGGGCCGTCTCCAGGAATTTGCCGTCCGTGGCCTTGATAACGTTGGCCTTGGTGACCGCCGAGACCCTTTTGATGCCGTTCTTCTTGGCATACTCAAAAGCCAGGCGCACAATCCTCTCTGCGCCGGGAGTGGTTATTACCTTGAAGTCCACCGCCAGATCGTCGGTGACATTGTAGCCTTTGCTTCCCAGGACATACTCGCCCTCGGTGTTCTCCCTGTAGAAGATCCAGTCGATGCCCTTCTCGGGAACCTTGACGGGACGGACGTTGGCGAAGAGGTCCAGCTCACGGCGCATGGAGACATTGGCGCTCTCCAGGTTGGGCCACTTGTCACCCTTTTTGGGCGTGGTGAGGGGGCCCTTGAGGATGACGTGGCACTCTTTTAGCGCCGCCAGGACGGACTGCGGCAGGGCCTTCATCACTTTGACCCGCGACTCGATATCCAGGCCGGGAATGTCACGCAGCTCTACCTTTCCTTCCGCGATTTCCTTTGCCAGAACATACTTCAGGACGCGAACCGCTTGCTCTGTGATGTAGGGGCCGATGCCGTCGCCGCCCACCACGCCGATGATGAGGGGGTGCAGTTTGCTGTAGTCAACCCAAGTATCTCCCGCCTTAATCTGATCAACGCGTAGGAGCTGCTCCTCCAGCAGCCTGGCGAAGTGGTCCTTCGCCTTTTCTATGGCCTCGGTATGAATCATGCTTCGCACCTATTCTTGTGGGGAGGTGGCGGTTCTGGAAGATCAATCTTTTGCAGAATGGAATTATTTTCGCACCGCTCACGTTAATGCGCAGCGTGGATTGTGGGTGAGAACGCTTGCACGTCCCTCGCAAATGCGGGGGTACGCGTGAGCGACTGTCGCTATGATAACCTAATCTAAAATCATTGCAGCATCAGCTAGAAACTATTCTCTTTTTGAAAGGGCGGTGCGCTGGCATCAAAGGCCCGCGAGTCCGTCCATTTGGGCGGGGTGCTGGGTGTTTTACGAGATATCACCATGACACCATTTTGTTTGCTAATAGTGGGATATTCATAATCAGCAGGCCCATACACGGCATATTTCTTAACTTCATCTCTTATCTGCGTGCTGTTAAGTACTGCTTCCCGGTAAGGACGGATGAAGGGCCTATAGTCAAAGGAATGCGACTCGGGTCCGGGAAGAGAATAGGGCTGATCGCCTATGCCATCATTATTTCCATCTTTGCCCTGATAATCGTTGTAGTAGTTGCCTATAGTGGTATTCCATATATTGAGGCTGGTATTCTCATAGGCATTGATATCGTTTCTATAGAAGTTGTTTGCGAAGATAAGGTTATTGCGGTTCTCGTTGAGCCTTATGCCGTGTTTATTGTCCGAGGCATTGTTATCATAGACGGCATTATACTTGCAGCCTTTTGATATCTCCAGACCATTGTAGTTGCCTTTAGCTGTGTTTCGAATCAGCATGTTGTGGCTGCTATTCTCCTGCAAGCTGATGCCTATGCCAAATCCGCTCACGATTTCGCTTCTACTGTTATCTTCTGCCAGATTATCGGTCAGGTTGTTGTAGTTGGATGAGGCAGTCACCAGTATTCCGTAATAATTATGATCAGCCCGATTTCTTCTTATCTGATTATATGAAGCATTCCAGAGGGAGAGTCCAAAGGTGTTCATGGAGAAGATATTATCCACTACAATGTCTTCGTCCGTCTCCTTGAGCAGTATTCCTATGTTGGTGTTGTTCACAATGCTGTTATTGTCAAGCATCACATCGCTTGACTTTTCAATATCAAGCCCGTATTTCCTGCAGTTGGTAATGCGGCAGGCAGTAACTCTTACCTGGGCACTTTGCAGGATGGAAGCTCCCGTATCGCAGCCTTCTATGGTTGTGTTCTGAATGGCCAGGTCCCGTACATTTTCCGCAGAAACTGCCAGCTGCGCTCCAAATATGCTGCAATTTTTCAGAGAAAAGCCGTTGCCCATTACAACTACGGCCGAATTGGGCTCATCGAAGCTACTCCCCGCTGCCTCAGTCGGATTTTGCATGTAGTAATTGAACTTAGCAGTGGTGTCCTTGCCTATGCCGATGATGCGAAATCCCGTGATGGTGACGTCGTCGCTGAGCACTTTTATAGCCGGTTTTTGTAGAGCGGCATTGACGATTGGAAGGCCCCGTCCCTCAATGGTTAGCGGCCGGTCCACCTGGAAACGGCTTACTTCTCCGGGACCTACTATTATCGTGTCTCCTGCTTTGGCTGAGTTTATGGCCGTCTGGATATCGGCACCTGCCTGGATAATGCTTGCACTGGCGGGATAAAATGGTATGAAAATGAAAATGGCAATAGCTAGAAGCGTGAAAATAATGCTGGGAGTTTTTTTGCTGGGAGATTTAATGTCTGAAATGGCGCATGCCGGTAAAGACCATGGCCATGTTGTGCTCATTGGCGGCATCAATTACCTCTGCATCCCGTATGGACCCGCCGGGATGAATTACGGCAACGGCTCCTGCCTGGAAGGTTTGATCCAGGCCGTCTCTGAAGGGGAAGAATGAATCAGTGGCTGCGACCGTCCCTCTGGTGTTAAGCCCGTGCTCTTCTGCCTTTTCCGCACCGAAACGCGCCGAATCCACCCGGCTCACCTGGCCCGATCCTATGCCGATGGTCTGGCAGTCGGTGGTATAAACCAGGGCATTGGATTTGACATATTTGGAGACTTTCCAGGCAAATCGGAGGGCTTTGCTCTCCCATTCAGTGGGGGCCCTCTTGGTTACAACTTTCCATTCCTGAAGATCTCCGGTATCATAATTCTGGAGCATCATGCCTCCAAAGATGTTCCTTTGATAAAATCCTTGATAAAGTTCGTCCTTTCGGGCCAGCAGATCTCCAATATCTAATATTCTGCGATTGGGCTTTTTTTCCATGAGCAGCTTCAGGGCCTCAGGCTCGTATCCTGGGGCCAGCAGCACCTCTACGAAGCTGTCGCCGATGGCGCGAGCGGTGTCTGCGTCCACCGGCCGATTAAATCCTATAACGCCCCCAAAAGCGGATTTGGGGTCGGTGGCAAAAGAGAGACGATAGGCATCAGCAAGACTATTGCCATAGGCCACGCCGCAGGGATTGGCATGCTTTACAATTACGGAGAGTGGCGTTCCAGCCGTGACGCCGTCGTACTCCGATAGGTCGATGAGCATCTCAAGTACCGTTTCTGCATCGACCATGTTGTTATAGGACATCTCCCGTCCATTCAGCTTCCTGGCGGCCTGCAGGCCCAGGCCATTTTGCTTGCTGTAGAGTGCAGCCTTTTGATGCCAGTTCTCGCCATAACGAAGGTCCTGTACTTTCTCATAGGCTGTGGCGGCATAGCGAGGCATGGCGTTCGTGCCAGCCTGAAGGGCGGAAAGTCGCTCTGAGTCGCTTTGCAGACATCTGAAAAGGACGGCTGCTTCCAGGTTATTTCTGGTCTCTTGAGAAAGAGCCTTCGTTTGCGTGATCTCTTCCAATGTGGATGAGCAGTTGGCATTGTCCAATAAAACGGCACTTCCATTCGCCAAAGCCAGGCGAATAAACAGTGAGCCTTCAGGTATTGTAACATATCCTGGGTCGCATATTAAAAGGCAATCCTTTCCTGGGTTTGGCAATTGGTCGCAGATTTGCAGGCCAAGCTGCTCCAAGCCGGGAAGAATGGATCCTGCCAGCAGAGAATAACCTGCTGGGACGACGACTTTCTTGATCTCCATCGAACCTCTTTCATTTCGTCGCTGACGCTATTTTAACTTTTTGCCAAAAACATAAGCTTTAAGCTCCAGGACACCACTTTTTAGCAGCGATGAACATTTGTGAGGCGGTTAAATCTCATCCACTGGGCTGCACCATAAGCTTTGAGGTGGTGCCCGGTTCCTCCCGGCTGGCTGTGCCCTCCGGCTACAATCCCTGGCGAAGATCCGTCGAAGCTCATCTGACAGAGGAGCCGTCGCGAGGGCGGGCCAATCGGCAGCTTGCCGAGGAGCTGGCCCGAACGCTTGGCATTTGTGAAGCAAGGATTGCGGTCTTGAGCGGCCAGAAGAGCGCCAGAAAGCTTCTCCTGGTAAAAGGAATGGCCGCGGGTGAAGCCGTCTCGGTATTAATGCAGAAAATGAGATGATTGGGAGAGATATGGCTTGGGGTAGAGCTCTGCAGGAGATACGTCCCAAGAGGACTTATGATCTGGAGGCACTGGAGGAGCTGATCGCTTCACTTATTGATGCTTCCTACCAGGGTGCCGCCGTCATTGTGGAAGGAAGGCGCGACTTGCAGGCCTTGCGTGCTCTGGGTCTGCCTGGGCCCGTGATCTTGGCATCCCGCCGACCGGCGCTTGAGCTGGCAGAGGAGGCAGCTCGCAGTTATTCTCAGATCATACTCCTTACCGATTGGGATCGGAAAGGTGATGAGATGTGCAAGGCAATCGAGTTGCATCTACGCTCCGTTGGCTCGCGACCGGACAAAGAGATTCGATGCCGGCTTGGAAAACTGGTCAAGAAAGAGATAAAGGACGTAGAGAGCCTTAGTCGTTACGCGGAAAAGATGAGGGAGCAATATGGTGTCTAGGATAGCAGTTACCGGATCGCCCGGCATTGGCAAATCCACATTGGTTGGGAAAGTGACCACCCGCACAGGTATGCGGGTGGGAGGAGTGCTGGCGCGGGATAAGCGTTACAAGGATCGGCGCATAGGCTTTGAGCTGCTCGATCTTGCCTCGGGCGCGGTGGGCATGCTAGCCGATGAGACGGGCAGCGGGCCGCAACTTGGCAAGTACCGTGTCCACCCGGAAGACCTGGATGGCCTCGGTGCAAAGGCCATAGAAAACGCCCTGAAGTGCGAGCTGATCGTGGTGGACGAGGTGGGTCCAATGGAGCTTACCAGTCACAGGTTTGTCTCAGCCGTGGAGAATGCCATTGCCTCATCCCGGCCCATGCTTGTTGTGCTGCACGAGTGGTCCAATCACCGCCTGGCCAAGAAAATTCGCAGTACATTTGAGGTGATAACCGTAACCCGAGAGAATCGAGACTCTCTCGTCGACGAGATTGCTCTCGCCCTGTCTGGCAAGAGATAGGTCCATCGCCAATCAGAGCCCCAATTCCCCAGCTCGCCTAAAAGCTTCTTCTGCCTCATCGTTACGATGCAGTGATTGGTAGGCTACCCCCAGATTCTTCCAGGCAGTTGCATATTCCGGCTCGATCTGTATGGCCTTTAGGAAGCAGCTTATGGCCTCTTCGTGCCTGGCCAAAACACCTAAGGCCACACCTTTGTTGTTCCAGGCATAGATGTCGAAAGGATCGATCAGCAGAGCCTCATCATAGCTGTCAATCGCCTCTTCATGTCTATTGAGATTGTCCAGAGCTGCGCCCCGGTTGTTCCAGGCCCTTCTGCCATCCGGACCGAACGGATTGCACAGAATGGCTCGGGCATAGCTTTCCACCGCTTTCTCATATTTTCCCAATCGGTGCAGGGCAAAGCCTCTTACTATCCAGGTTCTGGCATTGTGCGGATCGAGGGCTATGGCTTTTTCACAGGATGCCACTGCATCCGCATTTCTCTCCAGCTGGCAGCAGACCCAGGCATAAGCCCTCCTGGCATCAGCATTTTCAGGTTCGAGCTGCAGAGCCTTCTCCAGGACTGCTGCCGCCTCATCGTACCTGCCAAGCTTTCGCAGGGCCGCTGCTTTTTGAAAGCACAAGGCGAAGCTACATGGGACGGCTCCATCCGCCTTCTCCCAGATGGAGAGTGCCTCCTCGTAATTTCCCAGGGCATAGTATGCTTCTGCCTTTGCATTTTCATCTTCAATCATATTATTCCAGACCGCAAGCTGTTTATCCTCGTAAATAATCGTCAGCCAGCTTAAGCTCATGGCGATGCAATTAAGGTTTCCGATGAACCGGAATTAAAGCGTTGGATCATATAGTAAAGTATATATTATACGTATTACTAAAGTAATGCCGAATGTATGGGGGATAAGTCTTGGAGGGGTACAATGAAACCGCAGAGGTCCGAGATATTGGGCCGGATGATCCAGTTCCTCAATCTGGACACAGATGGCCTGAGGCGTGTTGTTCTTGAGTCGATAGTTGATGCTAAGGAGTTTACGGTAGCCTCTATTCATGAAAGCGTATGCAAGAAGATTGATGTTTCCAAGAAGGTGGTAGCCTCCATGATCGGCTACATTTGTTCACGTCTGGGAATATTACATGTCAATAAAAAGTCATATCGTGCTCCCATGAGCTATGTTTTAAGGGATGAATATGCAGATATAGCCCGAGCAGTTCTGGCCAGCCTATGACCAATGTTAAGACCGCTCCCCGGACTGCCACAACACTCAAGGTCCGCTCTAAATCAGAATACGCAATAAGCCGCTCTCGTGATCCGTATCATGAGCTAATGCTTCGCCTTTTTCAGGAAGAAACCACGGCACTTCGCGGACGGAAATTCCTGTCAATTGTGGAGGATCGCCAGAAGGGTGGCGATCCATTAAAGACGGAGGAGTGGGAGCAGCTTCTGATTGATCTCGATGTTAGTCGATCTGCTTTCTATGCCATGAGAAACAAGCTACTAGGTGCGGGCCTGATAACAAACAAGGGCGGAGAGTACCGGCTCTCCGGGGTGTTCAGCCGCGATCTTATGGACATGGCTCGTTGGTGGTGGACGGCGATTCTTGGCAACAACCTGGAAAACCTATAAGCAAGCTTTTAATTCAATCATCTGTTTTTCTATGGTCTCCACTACTTTGGCATTCTCCATAAATTCGAGGCTCCCCTGACAGAAGGGACAGATGAAATTAGCCTCGCTCGCTTCGTCGAAGATGAACCGGGCGCAGCCTTCTGTGCAGGCATAAAATATGTTTTCCTTCTCATAGGCCAGCCTTTCGTCTAATTTGCGCAGTAGCCTTTTAGCTTCCGATTCCAGTGCCTTCTCAAAATTTTCGGGACATAATTGCCACAAATAGGTGAGCCAGCCGGAATCAGGATCGCGCTTGCGTCGATATATGGCCAGCCTGTGTTCGTAAAGCAGGTAAAGGGTGCGTCTAACTGTATTCAGGCTGATGCCGGTAAGCTCTGCCAGCTTCTCGTCAGTGATCTCTTCGCCTGGTATGCATTCCACAATTCTTAAGCCGTCTTCCCCTACAAGCTTGTTTAGATATGCTCGATGAATAGACTCTTCTATGACCGTCAATGAATCACTACCTACATATAAGCTAGCTAATATCCGATTTGCTTGCTGCTTCATCTGGAGCAATGTCACACAATGCCCGGAGTTTGCTTTAGATTTATATTAGGTTTTTCTTCTATATATCACCATCGTGAAGATTTTTTTGGTAATTGAAAGCGGCTCTGCATTATTTTTCAGTCGCTCAACTTAAAACTATTTTGGATTAAGTATTCGCCTGCCGCTGTTTATCATTGAAGCTATATACTCTCAATACCTCTGTCCTGAGATGCACACTAAATAAATAATCTATAACAAATTATCATATCTTAGTTATTTTTATATTCCAATTAATAATAATGCTGCAACATGTCTATATGTTTGCAAAAACACTCAGAAATAAAAAATATATTTTTTTAGAAAAATGTTTTAAGGTTGGCTCATTTTTATAGCCTTAGCTAGACCCCGCCTCCCCCAAGAGTGCTTTGAGCCTTTGTATCGACTGAAGAGCCTGGTTAGCCTCGTTGAGCTTTTCCTGCTCATAGTGCTGAAGAATGTCTTCAATTGGTGCTTTGAGGCGGTAGACCTTCATAGGCCGGCCGGTGCCATCGCTCCTGCTCATCTTCTCCTCTACCCAGTTGTTCTTTCTAAGCGTGCGAAGAGCGATGCTCACCTCCGGCTGGCGCAGATCGGAGCCTCTCTCAATCTCGCGGGAGGTGGCCTCTGTGCCGCTGGCCAGGTAGGCGATCATATTGGAGACTTTTCTTGGCACTCCCAGGCTTTTCAGAGTCTCTACAACTTCAATATCTTTTTCGTCAAATCTCATTACGAACGATTCCTTCATTGTTATCTTCTCCCTTATTTTTGCTCCCTTGCAATAAATGAAGTACGTTATGATATAAATAGTTTATTTATGTAAAAAAAATTTTTACTATTATTATTACATTCGGTAAACGTATCAAAAATAAATAACTTTGTAAAAATTTGAATTAGCTTCTTTTTATCTTCTCAATAAATTTCATCTTTTTCTCCACAGCATTCCTAGCTGCCCGATCGACTTTTGCAGTCATCTCGGCCACATCTCTTTTCGCGTCCTGGCCTATCGCCTTCTTTATGGGCGTGTAAGCAGCTTCCCTAAAGCGCGGGGAAAAGTCAGTAACCTTGCCGTCCATGTGGAGCAATGCGCCCTCTCCTGCTTCAACTGTGCCGATCTCATCCACCGCCACGCCGGCTTTGCCAATGGTCTTGGCGATCTCTTTTGCCTCTTCCTCGGGAGCTATTATGAGCAGGGCATCGATGGAGACGCCCAGATAGTCGATCTGCAAGTCGTCGAGCATCTCCAGAACTCGCGGATTTACCAGGCGGCGCATCCTCTCTTCCTCGAAGTGCAGCTTCACTCCCGCCGTGTAGGAGATCTCCTTGGCGTCGCCGCGAATGCCGCCATTGGTCACGTCGGTCATGGCGTGAATAGTGAGGTCCTCCTTGAGCAGAGCCTCGCAGGCCTCCAGGAATTTGATATTCAACGTCTCATCCACCACCTCATGCCGATCATAATAGAGCGCAGCCGAGCAGACTGTGCCACCGCCAGCCCCCTCGCTCATCATGATCACGTCTCCTGGACGGGCGCTTTTTCTGGCCGTGAGCTTATTTGAGACGCCCACCGCGCCCACACAACCTGTCAGCCGGTCGCCGATGACCATATCTCCGCCGATGCGCAGCGTGCTGCCGGTGATGAGGGGAACGCCGATCAGCTCAGAGACGGTAGCAATGCCGGCGATGTGGTCGAAGAGCTTGGATACGTCCCCATCATCGGCCAGGTGAACGTCGGAGAGAAGTGCGACGGGCCGGGCGCCCATGACGTAGACATCGCGAAGAGCGGCGCGAGTTACATGAAATCCAGCCAGGAATGGATAGTCGCTGAGGCGGGAGTGCATGCCGTCTACCGTGACGGTGATGAATTCCCCGCTGGCTCTAACCACGCCCGAGTCGTCCAGCTGGCGGGAGTCCACCTCGGCATTGGTACGACCTATGACCTCGGCAATCTTGGTATGCGTATAAAAATCGCCTGATCCTCGCGAGCCGACCCCATAGTCGCCCATGGTGACGCCCACCTCTTCCAGCCGGAAGACTTCGCCTCTCGGATGCAGCGTCGCCTTTGCTTCCTCCAGGACCGCCTGCGCCAGGATGAGGGCTTTGTCCTCGGGTATTCGCTTGACCTCTCTGATCAGTGATATGAGCTTGGACTTTATCTCGGGATCCTCACGCAGCAGGCCCCTCTTGGTAAATCCTTCCAGATCCATGGGGCGGAGTTGTTTCTCACTTGTAGTAAAGTATTTGGCGAGGCTTTCTTTTCTGGCAATTGCAGGCTGAGCCTCTGGCTGATTTTTATCTAATGTTAGTGCCGACCATCAACGAAGCCCGCTGCCTCATCTACAGCTTTCAAAAATTATCTCAAGGGGCAACTATTCGGAAATTCCGATTAGTTCGAACTAGGGCGCAGTTGCGCCTGTATGGGATCATCTTCTACCAGACCGAGTATGGCAAATCCAGAATTCAGGTTCGGCTGCAGGACGGTACCGTCTGGCTCAGCCGAGGCTCTTGGCTGAGCTTTACCAGGTATCGACGCGCACCATCCGCGAGCATATCATCAACATCTACAGCGACCATGAGCAGATCCCAGAGGCAACTATCCGGAAATTCCGGTTAGTTCAAACCGAGGGCATCCGCCAGGTTGAGCGGCTGGTGGACTTCTACAGCCTGGAGATGATTCTGGCCATTGGCTACTGCATGCGCAGTAACCGGGGCGTTAAGTTCCGCTGCTAGCTAGAGAGCGCCTGCGGGAGTTACCAAAGATCCGGAGGACCGCAAATGAGTCCCACCGGCACTTCTATCTCCTTCCAAAGAGCCGCTCCAGCTGGTTCTGGCCCATCGTCACCATCACCGGCCTGCCGTGCGGGCAGGTGAGGGGATTATTGCAGTGGTGCAGGTCATCGACAAGCTTTTTCATCTCAGCAAAGCTCAGCTCTTTTCCAGATTTGATAGAGCCCCGGCAGGCCAGAAGCCTGAGGATCTCATCTTTATTGGACGAGTTAGGGCTTGCCTTTCCCTGGGAGAAAAGGTCTCTGAGGATGTCATGCACCGCATCTGCGCTCTCCAGCCTTCGGCCCAGGGCGGGAACGGCCCGGATGGTGTAGGTGTTTCCCCCAAAGGGCGCGACATCAAAGCCAATCTCCTGCAGCGTCTCCCGCCAGGAGGTCATCATGATTATCTCGCTTGGGGATAGCTCCAGGGAGATGGGCTCGGCCAGTTCCTGACGGATCTTTTTGTTCTGGTAGCGTTCTTGCAGCATCTCAAAACGAATGCGCTCTGCTGCGGCATGCTGGTCGATGAGCACCAGTCCCTCCTGGCCCTCGGCGACGATGTATAGCTTCTTGATCTGGCCAAGGATACGCAGACTGGGACCGGGCTGCTGCGGGGCAGGCTCCTCTTCCACCGGGTCGAGAGGAAGAGTACTCTGATCAAAACTTTGTGCGATGGTGGATTGGCGCAGCGGCGCTATGGCTTCACCTTCGCTCGACATTTCATCCGATACCCCTTCCGGTATACCTGCCGGTGCAGAGCGGGCATGCTCCTCCAGCGCCCTGGCCGCGGCCCGCGTAAGCTCGCTGGCGATCTCCTCCTCATGCAAGAGGCGGATCTCTCTCTTGGCCGGGTGAACATTCACGTCCACCAGCTCCGGCCTTATCTGCAGGGAGATGACGGCAACCGGGCTTTTTCCCTGGGGAATGATATTTCGATAGGCTTCCCGCACCGCAGCAGAGAGGGCCCGAGAGTAGACCGCTCTTTCGTTAACAAAGATGAATATCCTGTCCGGGCTGCTTCGCACCGCCAGGGGATCTCCGACGACGCCGGAGAGGCTCCAGCCTTGCCCTGTCCCCTCCAGCCGGGCCATGCCTTTCAAGGTCTTCAGGCCGAAGAGCCGGAAGAGCACATCATCCCAGCTGGATGATTTTGCGGACTTGAAGATGGTTTTTTTGCCTGAGAATAGCTCGAAGGAGATGCCGTAGTGGATGAGGGCCAGCTCCGTAACTGTATCTGTGATGTGGACGATCTCCGCCTCCACCCCTTTGAGGTGCTTTTTTCTGGCGGGAACATTGTAGAAGAGATCCCAGACGGTGATGGTGGTGCCCACCGGAGAGCCGATCTCCTTGACCTCGGCAATCTTGCCGCCCTCCATGCGCAGGTAAGTGCCGGAGAGCGACCCTCGCGTCTTGGTTTTTACCTCGACGCTCCGAGAGACGCTGGCAATGCTGGCCAGGGCCTCACCCCGAAATCCCAGGGTGGCGATATTGTCCAGATCTTTGGCCCCGCTGATCTTGGAGGTGGCATGCTTTTGAAAGGCCAAGGGCAGATCCTGGGCATCTATGCCGCAGCCGTCATCGGTTATCTTGATGAAGCTCTTTCCCCCGTCGCCAAGCTCAATGAGCACCTTGCCGGCTCCGGCGTCGATGGAGTTTTCCACCAGCTCCTTGACCACGGAAGCGGGCCGCTCGATGACCTCTCCGGCGGCGATCTTATTGATAGTATCTGCATCTAGAAGTCTAATCCGGGCCATGGCTTTCACCTCTTTTCTCTCCCAGACGCCTCTGGTATTCGACAAGACGGTTTAGCGCCTGTAGAGGCGTCATGGAATCAATCTCCAGAGCCCGTATCTCTTGCAGAATTACATCATCCTTTTGGGGCTGAAGTATCTTTCCCACTTCGCATTCTGCCTTTCCTTCCGGTGTAGGCGCATCGAAGAATATGAGCTGGGTGTACTGGGATGACTTCCTGCTTTTTTTATTCCCTGACAGTGGCTCAATCACCGCTTCTTTCTCTATCTCCTTTAGAATCTGGTCCGCCCTCTTTGTCACGGCCTCCGGCACTCCGGCCAGGCGGGCCACATGCACGCCGTAGCTCTTGTCTGTGGCTCCGGGCACCACAGTGCGCAGGAAGGTGATGCTCCCTTTCTCCTCCTTTACGGCGATGCTGTAGTTCTTCACCCCCGGCAGGATGCCTTCCAGCTGCGTGAGTTGATGGTAGTGAGTGGCAAAGACCGATTTGCATTTGATAGTGCTGTGCAGATACTCGGATATCGCCCAGGCTAAGGATAGGCCGTCAAAGGTGCTGGTGCCTCTCCCCACCTCGTCGAGCAGCACCAGGCTGTCCCTGCTCGCTGCGGCGAGGATGGTGGCCAGCTCCGTCATCTCTACCATGAAGGTGCTCTGCCCGGCAGATAGATCGTCGTAAGCTCCCACACGGGTGAAGATGCGGTCGACGAGGCACAGGGAGGCGAAAGCGGCGGGCACAAAGGAGCCTGCCTGGGCCAGGATTACCGCCAGGGCTATCTGGCGCATGAAGGTGGATTTTCCTGCCATGTTGGGGCCGGTGAGAATTATAAAACGGTTATGATCACTATCCAGGAGCACATCGTTGGGCACAAAGCCGCCTCGCATGCTTCTATCCAGAACAGGATGCTTGAGGCTTCGCAGGAACAGCTTGCCCTCATTGTTGAACTGGGGCCTCACGAGACCACTCTCAGAGGCCACATTGGCCAGAGCCACAACTACGTCCAGCTCGGCCAGCGCTGTGGCCTTCTCTTGGATGGTGCGGGCCGCGGCTGCTATTTGGCTGCACAGGTCGGCAAAGATCTCCTGCTCGAGAGATATGGACATCTCCTGGGCGGATAGGACCTTTGCTTCCATCTCTTTCAGCTCCGGGGTGATGAAACGCTCCACATTTGCCAGGGTCTGCTTGCGGATATACTCCTGCGGCACAAGATGCAGGTTTGTTCGGGTGACCTCCAGATAATAGCCGAAGACGTTGTTGTAGGAGATCTTGAGAGATTTGATGCCTGTCTTCTCTTTCTCGGAAGCCTCCAGGCGGGCAATCCAGCCCCTTCCGTCCCGCAAGAGAGTATGAAGCTCGTCGATCCTGCCGTCGTAGCCGTCTTTGATCACGCCGCCGTCTCGCAGATGGGTGGGCGGGTCTTCAACTATCGATCTTTCCAGGAGAGAGACGATATCTCCACAGGGGCTGAGCCGACCGTGTTGCTCGACCAGGTAGGGTGATGCGCCGTCCTCCAGGATCTCTTGCAGCCTGGGCAGCCTTGCCAGTGTGCTCTTCAGCACCACCAGCTCTTTGGGACCGGCAGAGCGGCAGGTAACCCTGCTCATCAGCCTCTCCAAATCACATACGCCCTTCAGCTCCTCTGTCAGGCTTTCCCGCAGCACGGGATTATTGCAGAGCTCTTCTACTGCCTGATGCCTTCGGTCGATTGCTTCCAGGGAAAGCAGAGGCATCTGGATCCAGCGGGCCAGGGTGCGTGCCCCCATGGGGGTCTTTGTCCGGGCCAGGAACTCCAGCAGCGTTCCTCTCCGAGAGCGGTCCCGGATGTTGCGGACGATCTCTAAATTGCGCAAGGTGACTTCGTCCAGGACCATGAACTCGGCGGCGCTGTAGAAGCGAATGTCATGCAGGTGCCCCAGAGCATCGAAATGAGCGGAGTGCAGGTAGGTGAGAATGGCGCCAGAGGCGCGGGCGGCAAGGGGCCGGTCCGAGAGCTGCAGCCGCTCTTTCCAGTCGGGACCAAAGCGGCTCACCAGGGCGGAGGATGTGCTTTCCTTTGAGAATGCAGCCTCGTCCAGAATCTGCAGACTGCTTCCCTGCCAATCCACAGGAAAAGATGCGACCAATTCCGCAGGCCGAAACTTGGCCATCTCGGAAGATAGCCGCTCGGCAGCAATCTCTGTGGTCAGAAACTCTCCCGTGGAGACGTCCACAAAAGCCAGCCCTATCTTGTCCCCGTCCTGTACTACTGAGGCGAGAAAATTGTTGCTGGCTTCGTCGAGCATGGCTGGCTCAATTATTGTGCCTGGTGTCACCACGCGAGTGATCTCCCTCTTTACCAGCCCTTTGGCCAGCTTGGGGTCCTCCACCTGATCGCAGATGGCTACCTTGTGCCCTGCCCGGATGAGCTTGGCCAGGTAGACCTCCAGAGCATGGTAGGGAACGCCTGCCAGCGGGATTTTGTTCCCTTCGTCGTCCTTTTGGCGGGAGGTGAGAGTGATGTTCAGATCGCGGGCGACGACAACGGCATCCTCGGCAAAGGTCTCGTAAAAGTCGCCCACCCGAAATAGCAGCAATGCATCCGGGTACAGCTTTTTTTCCCGGTAATACTGCTCCATGAGAGGAGAGAGCTTGGACATAATCCGTTTATGCTCGTGCTTCTCTTCTCATATCGCTTTCGGTGCTCATAAAATAGATAAACAGGTGCCGGTATCCCGGCACTTGATTCGCATCTCAACTAAGCCGTCTTCTCGCCCTCGGCGCTTCCTGTCCAGGAGTCGCTGCCCGAGGAAAATGCCTGGTACTCTCCGCTGGCCCAATCTTCGCTCAGATCGAGCTTGAGCTTGTAGAGGCTGATGGTTCCCAGGGAGACTACATTTAGATCTAAGGCTGAATCTGCAACGCTGCCTGATACCGTTACATCCAGTGTGCTGTTGCCCTCTTTGATCTTGCCGGCTCCAAAGACATCATTTCCATTCTGGAAGAGGACCATGGCCAGATCTCTCTCCAGACTGTCATTGAGCGTAAAATACCAGCTTCCACCCACGGTGGTGACCTGTGGCTGGGCAGGGGGCAGCTCCGTATCTGTGGCTGCGGATGTGTTCGCGGATGTTGCTGTCTCTTCTGTGGCTGTGCTGGCTGCAGTTTCTTCACTGGCCGTCTCTGCTTGAGTCCTGGAATCCTTAGCGCTGTTGCCGCCGCCAGTAAGGGTGCTGGGCATGGTCCAGTCCAATGAGCTCTTATTCTTGTCAAGCTCTCTTTGCGCCTGGGGTGTCGCTGCAAAGCCAGTCGGATTCTTATATACGGTAACTTCTCCTCCGCTTAGCAATTCGTCAGCGCTGAGACTTTGTTGATTGGACCAATCAGCACAAAGAGCCATCATAACCTGGAAGGCAATGAGAAACATTGATGATACTACTAGCAATTTAAATTTCATGATACATCGACCTTTTATGAATGAAATCAAATTATTAGTTGATAAGCTTGATGGTTATACGACAAACAACGATATATTAATAAAATTTATCAAAAAAAAAATACTTGCTAGTTTTAATTGATCTTTCCCATGGCGATTCCTTTCCAGGGCACATAGCTGACGCTGTAACCATGATAGTCGCCTGATAGTGATTTTCCGTTCATGGTTAGAGAAAGACGAAAGAGCGTTAAGTCGTCGGATAAAACGTCCAGATTCAGCTTATTCCCGGTGACGGTCCCGGTTGCCATGGCATTTTGAGTGTTAATTCCTACTGCAATTGTGCCTTTGCCGAATACGATGTCATTTGACTGGTACATCTGCAAAGCGACAGATCGCTCCTGGCTGTCCAGCAGCTTCAGGCTCCAGGTGCTGGTGGGGCTGATTAGCCTCGCCTTGGGCAGGGAAGACTGCGAGCTGGCAATAGAGCCGGGAAGATTCTTTCCTGTTATCACTGGTGTGGCATTGCCTAACTGGTCCTGCTGACTCTTGCTGAAGATGTCGTCCCCCATGGTATTTTTTATGTCCTGCAGGGCACCATCGCTCGTGGGATTCAGCGGATCATCCACTGCCACCACAGTGGTTGCCAGGAAGATGAGCATCATAATGCCTGCCAGAGAATTAATATTTGTCTTTTTCATCATCTTTAACCTCCCCTTAAGTTTCTCAAGTCCTATAATAATCGTAGTAATCAATCAGAGTTATCGAACGAAGGGACATAAATATGGCGCTTTGTCCGGCAAAATGCATTTAGCGGAAAGGGAAAAAATGAGCGCAAAAAAGATCCTCGGATCAAAAGGCAGGCTCAATCCGAGCTTGCCTTTTGCACCACGATCTTCTCTCCGACCTTCATGCGCTTGATGATGCGTTTGGCCATCTCCGAGGACTTGGCCACCCGGATATCACCTCTTCGGCCCACGGTGGCAGTGAAGACTGGCTCCTCGCCTACGAAGACCTCTACAGACTCTCCTGCCATGCCCTCTAACCAGATGATGAGATGCTTGGCCGTCTCTTCCACCTTGGGCGTTGCCAGGACCGGCGCATCTTGAGTGCGCACGTCAATGTGCAGTCCCAGGTTCTTCTCGATCTGATCGATGTTCTTGCCGGCCTTGCCAATCACTCTCGCAGCTTCGTCCTGGGGAACGTGGATAACTGCGGATGAGTCGGTGAGCATCTCCACCTGGAAGGGTCCTCGCACATGATGCGATATCTCCTTCTCTATCTCCCGACTGGCCAGCTTCCAGGATGGTGCGGGCTTCCGGCTCTCTTTGGATACAGGCATGACCACGATCTGCTCGCCATAGGAGTATAGCTCATACTCCGCCTGGCCCGTCTCAAAGTCCTTGACCACAATCACCGGCCGGGCCAAGTCCGCTTCTACCATGCCGGCGGGAACCTTGACCACGAACTCCACATCCAGGACATGGGTGACCTCGCCTTTCTCGATGAAGACCACCGTATCCACCACCTGGGGAATCATGCCCATGTCCACGCGACCGAGAAGACGCTGCAAGGCATCGATGGGCTTGTTGGCATGCACCACACCTATCATGCCCACGCCTGCCAATCGCATATCTGCAAAGACCTGGAAATCGCGCGTCTTTCGGACCTCATCGTAGATGGTGTAGTCCGGCCTGACCAGGAGCAAGATATCTGCCGAGGCTTCCATGCTGCCTTCCAGCGGCCCGTACTGGGTGATCTCGTCGGGAACTTGCAGATCGCGAGGCGATTCCAGGGTCTTGACCACATAGTTGCAGCTTAAGAGATACTCGGCAACTCCTGCGGCGAAGGTGGATTTTCCTGATCCCGGCGGGCCGGCGATGAGGATGCCCCTCTGACTCTCCTTCAGCCTCTCCTTTAGCATGCCGCTATGGCGGTAAGAGTCAAAGCTCACCTTAGCTACAGGCCGAACGGCTGTTATCTCCAGGCCGTCAGAGAACGGGGGTTTGGCTATCGCGATTCTCATGGGCCCTAGTTGAATTACAGCCGCACCAATCTTTTCCATCTCCACATAGCCTTCCGGATCCGCCTTGGTCCTCTCGTAGATCTCTCGAGAGAGGTCTCTTAGCTCTCTTTCCGATAGCGGCCTCTCTCCTATACGAACCAGGGAAAAGTCTCCCACCCGGCCGCGTTTGGCCATGGGCATGGCACCTTCTTTGAGATGCACGGAAAGAGTATCCTCTGTGAAGTATTTCTCCAGGCTTAA
Source organism: Methanothrix sp. (assembly GCA_963682135.1). GTDB lineage: Archaea > Halobacteriota > Methanosarcinia > Methanotrichales > Methanotrichaceae > Methanothrix. The sequence goes on along the minus strand of OY821645.1, from coordinate 1,409,967 downwards.
GGGCTTGATAGCCTCTCGTTGCGGGCGGACGTATTCCACATCCAGGCCCATAGCTTCTGCCACTCGGAACTGAACCTGATCGCTGGTAAGGAAGGAGGCGCCAAGTTCCAGGGCTACATCCCGAATCATGGCGTCGATTTCTCCTCCACCGGCGAGCTTGATTTGGTCCAAATTGGGCCTGATGCCCACGTATTCCAGCTCGATCTTGCCTGTCTTGGCAAGTTCAGAGAGCTTCCTTAGTTCTTCCAATCCTCTAAGACCGATATCTCGTCCATGATTGGCCTGAGCTTCCAGCTCGGCTACCACTGCTTCAGGTACCACGATCCTGCGACCCTGCAGCTCCCCTGCTTTGATCTTGGCAGAGACTCTGCCATCAATTACCACGCTGGTATCTGGCACTAACGGTTGCGCCATTGTCTAAAACATCCTTTAATCATCATTTATCATCTAGAATAACGCTAGAGATAGACTATATCCATCTTTCGCTTTTCAGCTATCCATTCCAGCACGTAGTCTATGTCCAGTTGTCTTCTTGTCTGCAGACTGGACTGTACTACTATGATCGGACTGCTCTTTGTAGCCTCGGCTATCTTCTGAGAGGCCACTGCCCCAAACCCGGGATCCAGCCTTCTTAATATGTAGAGCTTTATGTCACTGCAGGCAAAGCCATCATTGGTTCTATGCCCCAGTTCAATGCGGACATTTCCTGGGGAAGATTGCAGCCTAAAGGCCACACTATAGCTGGCAAATTTGCTTCGATCATAGAGCTTTCTCTCCTGAAAAGCAGGCCGCAGATCTTCCTCCATTATGGCTGTACCCAATGCGATCAGATCCCGGGAAGCCTGGCTGGAGTATTGGGGGCATCCAGCCAGCTTGGAAGCAGTGAGGTTCTTTAGGGACGCATCTTTGGCATGGCAGTATTCGCTTTCATCTACTGCCCAGAAATCCCGGCTCAGAGGAAATGTGGCAGTTGCATAATTATCGCAACTCTTGCACTTCATCCCAATGACAACTTCCTTATCCAGGAACGGCGCGATGCCCTCCAAGATGGTCAGAGCATCTGCGACGCGAAAGTCTGCTGCTTCCCCTAGGTTCCTCTTGGCTTCTCGGACCGCAAAGAGTATTTCATTCCTGTTATCCATAGACTATCCTTCATACGCCAAAGAGCCTGGTGCCCGGGCGGCTTGAACTGGTGTGTAAGAAGAGCATCTTACATAAGAACTTGCCGTGGCTCCGAAAGAGATATATTTACTCATCACTTTTTCGCGGAGAAGAGTAGACAGAAAGCGCGAACTATTTGGAGGTCAGCCCTTGAAAGAAATACGCTTACATGGTCGTGGTGGTCAGGGATCGGTCACTGCAGCCGAAATGATTGCCGTTGCTGCTTTTGAGGACAAAAGGTTCTCACAGGCATTTCCGGCCTTTGGAGTGGAACGCAGAGGTGCGCCGGTAATGGCCTTTGCCAGAATTGCCGACAAGCCCATCAGGGTCAGAAGTCAGATCTATGAGCCGGATTATGTCATTGTGCAGGATGTAACCTTGCTCGATGTGGTAGATGTGGCGGCAGGACTTAAATCGACCGGGAAGATAATAATAAATACCGATCGGACTGGTAAGGCGCTCAATCTCAAGACGGATGCAGAGGTCATCACTATCGACGCTACCAAGATCGCCATGGAGATTCTAAAGCGGCCTATTGTCAACACCACCATGCTGGGAGCATTTTGCGGAGCGAGCAAAGAGGTGGGTCTGGAGAGCATGAACAAAGCCATTTCAGAACGCTTCAAAGGGGAGCTGGGCAAGAAGAACCTGCTCGCCATCAAAGCCGCCTTCGAGAGGGTATCTTAATGGCAACAAAAGCCGGGAGTTTGGTTGATGCCTGCAGCACCCGCATAACAAAGACTGGTGCCTGGCGTACGTTCGTACCTGTATTCGATCATGTGAAATGCATAAAATGCAGCCTCTGTGAGATTTACTGCCCCGAGGGCTGCATCCACCAGGAAGAAGGACTATTTATCCCCGACCTGGACTACTGCAAAGGTTGCAGCGTTTGCGCTAATGAGTGCCCGCGCATGGCGGTACAAATGGTCTTGGAGGAGAAGTGATGAGCGAGAAGACTGCTAATATGAAAGTGGTAGAGGGCTCATATGCGGTGGCCCACGCCGTCATGTGCTGCCGACCGGATGTGATTTCGGCCTATCCGATTACACCTCAGACTCACATTGTGGAGAACCTCTCTCAGATGGTGGCGGATGGCGAGCTTGACAGCGAATTCTTGACCGTGGATTCTGAGTTCTCAGCCCTGTCCGTTTTAGTCGGTTCCAGTGCGTGCGGTGCTAGATGCTATTCCTCAACCACAAGCCAAGGCCTGGCCCTGATGTATGAGGTTTTATACAACGTCTCCGGCATGAGGCTACCTGTTGTTATGAACGTGGCCAACCGGGCTATTGGCGCGCCTCTCAATATCTGGAACGATCAACAGGATTCCATTGGCGCTCGCGATGTCGGATGGCTGCAAATCTATGTGGAGGATGTGCAGGAAGCAGTGGATGCCACGCTGCAGGCCTACAAGATCGCTGAGGATGCACAGATCAGAACTCCCATCATGGTCTGCATGGATGGATTCGTTTTGACCCATGTCTACGAGCCGGTAGAGCTTTTGGACAAGGAAAAGGCCAGGGAGTTTCTGCCTGACTACCAGCCGGCTGATGTCCTGGACCCGGCCCATCCCAAGACCTTCGGAGCCTTCGCAGATCCCTCCGCCTTCACAGAGTTTCGCTACCAGCAGTTTGATGCCCAGCAAAAGGCGCTTATCAAGATTGAAAAGGTTGCTCGTGAGTTTGAGGAGACCTTTGGAAGGTACTACGGCGGGCTTCTGGACGGCTACTTCCTGGATGACGCGGAGATCGTAATAGTCACATTGGGCTCGGTCATCGGCACCATCAAGGATGCCATAGACGCCATGCGCTCGGAAGGAAAGAAGGTCGGATTGCTTAAAGTGCGAAGCTACCGGCCCTTCCCAGTGCAAGCTTTGCGAAAGGCCCTGAAAGATGCAGGCGTAATTGCCGTTATTGAGAAAGACGTCGCCATCGGGGGCGAAGCGGGCCTGGTGACTGACTTGAAGGCAGCATTCTACAATAGCAGTATTAGAACGCCCATCATCGGCTTTACGGCTGGTTTAGGTGGTCGCGATATTACCATCAAGGACATCAGAAATATTGTAGCCAAGGCAGAAGTTGCCCGCAAGGGAATTCAGTCCGAGTTTGAATTCCTGAATCTGAGGACGGAGATCCTTTAGGAGCTGAGAAAAAATGGAAAAATCTTTGCTGGCACCAGGGCATAGGGCCTGTGCAGGATGCGCCATGCCTACCACCATCAGGCTGGTATTAGATGCCGCGGGACCCAATACCATCGTGGTCTCGCCCACGGGCTGCCTGGAGGTTACAACCACTCCTTTCCCGGAGAGCGCCTGGTGTGTTCCCTGGCTTCACTCCCTGTTCGAGAATGCTTCCGCAGTGGCCTCCGGTGTGGAGGTTATGCTGAAGCGACGTGGTAAGGACACCAATCTGATCGTCATCGGTGGAGATGGGAGCACTTTTGATATCGGTATGGGCTCTAATTCCGGCATGTTCGAGCGCGGCCATAAGATCCTCTATGTCTGTTATGACAATGAGGCCTACATGAACACGGGAGTGCAGAGAAGCGGATCTACGCCGTTTTGTGCACATACCACCACCACGCCTTCCGGCAGCCAGAGCCAGGGAAATGCGCGTCCTAAGAAGGATATGCCGGCCATCGCTCTGGCCCACAAGGTTCCCTACGTAGCTACCGCATCGGTCGCCTATCCTGTGGACCTGAGACGAAAGGTCAAGAAGGCTCTGCAGGTGAACGGGCCGTCCTATATCCAGGTCAATGCGCCCTGCATCACCGGCTGGACCTTTGAGGCAGGCACCATGATACAGCTCGCGCGCCTGGCTGTGGAAAGTGGCCTGTGGCCGCTCACGGAATACGAAAAAGGAGAGCTGACGGGCGTCAAAAAGGTGCGCCGGCCCAAGCCGGTAGCAGAGTACCTCAAATTGCAGGGCCGCTACAAGCACCTCTTCAAGAAAGCAGAATGTGCAGATAGTCTGGGACAGATTCAGGCACTGGCGGATGCTAATATCGCCAAGTACAAGCTGGTTGACTGAATATGTATGTAGGCCGAATTGTTCTAGTAGGCCGCAGCAGAGGAAGGAGCTTTGTCGCCTACAGAGTCTCCTCCCGCTCTTTTCCCAATCGCAGGGCAGAGGTGCGCGGTCAGGGCATCATGGTTTCGCCCCTGGACAGTGCTGACCTGACCCGAAATCCTTACATCGCCTACAACTGCATCCGGGCATCAGGCAGCGTCGCCGACGGCTTTGCGGTTGTTAGCAATGGCACTCATACCGACATGATATTCGAGAGAATTCAGGATGGTCAGCAGCCTATGGACGCCATCGTCCTCAGTTTGGCGGCTTACGGCTATGAGAGGGATGAGCTTGATACCCCGCGAATAGCTGGGGCGGTGCGCAAAGATCGATGCTGGCTGGGCATAGCCAAGAAGGATGAGCTGCGGGTTAAGCAGTTTGATCTGACGACGGATCAGGCTTTTCTGGTTGCGACTTATGAGAAGACCGACTTTGAGGTAGTAGCTCTGGCCGAAGAATCTGCCGGAGATATTGCCAGAGTGGCGTTTGATTTGCCTCTGGAGAGACCGGTCTGTGCGGCTGCAGCGTATGCACAATCGGATAGATCGGGCAGCGGATTTGATCTGGCTGTCTTCAATCCGAGATAGAAAAGAAACATAGATGAGGAGGGATGTTATGGAGATCAATGGTGTTCAGATCGAAGATACCTTTGCCGAAGGCTTTCCCATAAAGATGGCAAGGGTGGTAGTCACAGCAGTGACGGAGCGCTGGGCTCTGGAGGCGGCGCGTGAAGCCACGGGATTCGGCACGTCGGTGATAGGATGCTCGGCAGAGGCAGGCATCGAAGGCATTGTAGGGGGAGATGAGACGCCGGACGGAAGGCCGGGAGTCAATATCCTTATCTGCAATATGGGCTACAAGAACCTGGAAAACTCGCTACTCTTTCGCATTGGCCAGTGCATTCTGACGGCACCCACCGCGGCGGCTTTTTCCGGCATGCAGGATGCAGAAAAGCAATTTGATACCGGCAAAAAGCTCAGCTTCTTTGGCGACGGCTACCAAAAGCAAGCCGAGGTATGCGGGAGAAACGTTTGGAAGATCCCACTCATGTCCGGGGACTTCATCGTCGAGCAGAATTTTGGGGCCATCGATGGGATAGCCGGCGGCAATTTCCTCATCTTCGCCCAGAATCAGGCGGCAGGCTTGATGGCAGCCGAATCGGCAGTAAACGCCATTGGCAAAATCAATGGTACCATAACTCCCTTCCCGGGTGGCGTCGTGGCCAGCGGCTCAAAGGTGGGCTCAAAATATAAATTCCTGAAAGCCTCCACCAACACAGCCTTCTGCACGTCGCTGCGTGAGGACGGGGTCTGCACTCTGGCCGAAGATGTCTCAGCCGTCTTTGAGATAGTAATAAACGGCGTGAGCAGGGAAGCTATTTCCGCAGCCATGAAGGCAGGAATCAATGCCGCCTGTCGTGTGCCCGGCGTCCTGAAGATCAGTGCCGCCAACTACGAAGGAAAGCTTGGCACTCATCAGTTCCCGCTGCGCGCCGTGCTGGAGTAGATGAGATAAGCGATGACATCTCAAGAGATCATTGAAACCCAGGAAAAGATCAAGAACTGGCTGGTTCAGGAAGGGCTGTTCAAGGAAGAGATCCCGCAGGAGCATCTTTACTTTCAGATAGCAGCAGAGTTTCCTGCCAAGTCCGGCCGGCATTTATCCGTCATTCAGCCCAAAGGCCATGAGGACGTGGTCGTCGTCTTCAGCCGCATAAGGCTGGCCGACGCGCATCAAAAAGCTCTGGCCGCTATGCCTCCTAAGGAGAAAGAGCGATTGCTCTGGCAGATGCGCTATGACCTGCTCTTCCAGGATTCCAGTTTCGAGATCGAGCCGGGAGGAGGCGATCTGCAGAGCATTCGTTTTACGCGAGAGATCTATTATGACGGTCTCACCAAGAACGAGTTGATGCAGGCCATTCGCAGCAACTTCAAGTGCGAGCTTTATGTGGTCTGGAAGTTCCAGGAGATCTTTGGGGAAGGGCCGACGAACAGGATCGCAGGCCCGCCCGAACCGATGTACAGCTAAGATATCTCGTAGGTCATGGTCACGCTGGCTGTGACCTCCTCAAATTTCAAACTCATAGGTGACTACCACGTAGGAGGTAACATCTACCATGCCCAGTTGTGCCGAGCCGCCTGAGAAATCGTTAAGCGCAAGTGGATATCCATAATCGGAAATGTCCAGCACCTTTCCCAAACGCAATCCTTCTGCGGCTGCCATTGCGGCTGCATTCTCTTTGGCATTGGCTACTGCTTTCTGGCGAGCCTGCGTCGCAGCCTTGCTGGAATCGCTCAGGCCGTATCCAGCCACATAAGCCTTGGCTCCGGCAGAGCGGGCTGCATCCAGCACATGGTTTATTCTGGTTTCATCGGTGCTCTTAAGGCGTATGATGGTCGATCGCTCCAAGGAAGAGAGAGAGGTCGAGTCATTCTCGCATATTGTGCTGTTGTTTACTCTCTTGCAGACCTTGCTGGTGGACTGATAGCTGGTTACTCCATTTGACTGTCCTGGAATAATCTCTTCATCTTTGACGCCCGCTGCTTTCAGAGCATCGATTACCTGAGCCATCATCTCCTGGACGGATGCCGAAGCTTGCGTCATATTTTCGTTGCCGCTCTGCACGGAGACGGAGATGGTCGCAATATCTGCAGGCACACTTACGGTCCCTTCGCCCACAACGGTCAATGATGGATTCATGCCCCCTGCTATGGATGAGAGAGAGGCAGTGATCATAATGCCTAATATTATTACTAACCACTTCATGTAATTCCCCCCTTTAGGAATGTCGTCCAAAGGTATAAAAAGCTCGCTTGACGGACGCAAGTCTAAATAGCAATGCAGTCGATTTCGCAAAATTTTATATAGATTCGAATCATAAACAGAGAAATGACTTACCATGAATTCCGATTCAGACCAACTTGATCCTCAATCCGATGCAAAGTCCGATGCGCTCGCCCCGATTGTAGAAAATGAAACGAAAAAGGAAAAAAGTCCGGGAAAAAGGGCGCTGGGCGAGATCTTCTCGCGTGCCTATAAGATCTACCGGGATAATCCCCTCATGATTTTGCCGTCACTTATTCCCATAGCAGTGCTCATTGTGGTTTTTTTGATCTTCGCGGGCTACATAGGGCTGATCGCAGTCTTTGGAGATGAAGGATCCAGTGTGTTCTCGGCCCTGGAAGGCATTTTCCTGTTCATAATACTTATGATAGTACTCTTCTTCCTGGCGGAAGGGATGACAATAGAAATGATTAAAGTGGCGTCTACAGGCAATAAGGCAAACCTATCCAATGCCTGGAAGGCCACTATGGCTAAAATGGAGCCGTTGGTCATCACTTCTCTCCTGGCCGGCATAATTGTAGCCCTGGGATATCTGCTCTTTTTCATCCCTGGCGTAATCTTGAGCTTTGCCTTCTACTTCGTCATCCAAACGGTGATGATCGACGGCAAGTCCGGCACAGAGGCCCTGAAAGCAAGCTACCGTTTTGTCGAGGCAAATCTATCCGATTCTCTGGTCGTATTCTTGGTCTCTCTTGGCATAAGCGCAGTGCTTCCCAACATTCCTTTCATCGGTGCCATAATTAGTGTGCTCTCCCTGCCCTACGTCTACGGCCTGGCCACGTTGCTCTATCTGGATGGCAAAGAGGTGCAAGAGGATTTTCAGAAAGTGCCGAAGACCGCGGCGGAGGTATCCTGATAAAGCGAGAATCGGGCCAGTAGGGCACTTGCCCTTCTTCGACCATCATCTTTAATTTGAGTGTTCGCATGAACTACCAATCATGAGCAAGATCGGAAAGGCGATAAGACTGGAGCGCATTCTGGATCGCAAGACTCGCAGAACAGTCATTGTACCCATGGATCACGGCATCTCCGTAGGCCCCATCGCCGGCCTGACGAACATGCCTGCCACGGTGGACAAAGTGGCCGAAGGCGGAGCAAATGCTGTTTTGGGGCACATGGGCCTGCCTCTTCACGGCCACAGAGGCTATGGACGTGATATCGGATTGATCATCCATCTCTCGGCATCCAGTTCTCTGGGTCCTGATCCCAATCACAAGGTTCTTGTGACTGAGGTGGAGGATGCCATAAGGATAGGGGCTGATGCGGTAAGCATTCATGTCAACGTGGGCGCAGAGGACGAAGCGGAGATGCTGCACGATCTGGGCCGAGTAGCCAGAACCTGCGATCTGTGGGGCATGCCGCTCATTGCCATGATGTATCCTCGCGGGCCAAAGGTCAAGTCCGAGCACAATGTGGAGTATGTAAAGCTTGCCGCCCGAATCGGTTCCGAGCTGGGGGCGGATATTGTCAAGACCAACTATACCGGGTCACCCGATACCTTCAAGGAGGTTGTGCAGGGTTGCAGCGTGCCGGTAGTCATCGCCGGTGGACCCAAGATGGACACGGAAAAGGACCTCTTGCAGATGGTCTATGACGCAATAGCGGTCGGCGGGGCAGGCGTTGCCTTCGGCAGAAACATCTTCCAGGCGAAAAATCCCACGCTTCTGGTCAAGAAGCTATGCACCGTGGTTCATAAGGGATACACCGCAGAGGAAGCGGAGAAGGTCGTCCTTTAGGTCGATCTTCGCACTTATTTTAATTCAGATTTGAACTGAAACTTGGTATAGCGGTAGCCATAAGCAACCGACCGCAAGCTATATCCACTTCCTCGAATACATTAGGGAGCATGAAGTCCATAGTCTTCTTTCTCCTGGCCTTTTTCCTGGTAACTATTTCCGCCGCAGTCGGCCAGGATGCCAATTATTGGCTCATGCAGACGCAAAGCGACTACAACAATGGTTCGTACTCTCTGGCATTGCAGGACATCGATGAATACCTCGATCTGAACTCCACCGATACCTGGGCCTGGAGCTTCAAAGCCAATCTGCTCAGGGTTATGAAGAGATACAGCGAAGCTGTGGATAGCTTTGATGAGCTGATCAAGCTGGACCGCTCCAATGCCCAGGCTTACAATGATCGGGGGCTGATTCTATCCGGTGGCATGAGGCAGCATGAGGAGGCCCTCGAATCCATTGAGACGGCCTTGAGTCTCAACCCCAGGAATGCCAACTATTATTTCAATAAAGGGATGATCCTGGAGGAGATGCAAAGATACGATGAGGCATTGCAGGCCTATGGTCAGGCTGCTGCTTTGAACCCGTCACTTGATCTGGCCTGGTATCGGCAAGGGTGGTTGCTGGTATCGCAGGGTAGTTTCAATGAGTCTCTTCCCCTCCTGGACAGGGCGATTGAGCTCAATTCCAAGAATGCCAATGCCTGGAATACCAAAGGATTGGTCCAATTACAGTTAGGTCTTGCAGAGGATGCACGTAGCAGCTTTGAGAAGGCTCTGGCGCTGGAGCCAAGCAACAGCGAGTTTCAAAGCAACCTGGAAAAAGTGCAGACAAATGCAGGGGCAGTGCCTGAGAAGACCATCGAGTTTGCGAAAGCTCAGTGAGATTCAGATATCTTAATAACATTTTTTTGCCATTTTCTGCAATGATTGCCAACAATGGTAAAGATTTTATACCTGAATTATTCTTCAGCATAAATTGGCATAGTTTTGTATCAGTTATGCGGGCACCTCCCAGTGCAGGGGAGGCTGTCGCAAATCAGCTTTCTTCGGTCAGGGGAGGGAAAGGGAGCAATGGCAGGGATTTCGGTCCGCCCGAGAGGGCGCGCGCAGGCCGTGTGCAGCCGCAGGCATTGTCGACATGGTCTCATGATGATTAAGCCGTGGATGGAATGCAGCAGACTGCTGCTACAATTGGCGCTGCTGGCTATGCTGCTTCTCGCCACCGCCCAGGGGGCCTGGTTGAAAGTGGGCTATTACGACACCCCAGACCGTGCCAATGGCGTGGCCGTCTCCGGCAGCTACGCCTATGTGGCGGATGAAATGTCGGGCCTGCAGATTATCGATATCATTAACCCAACCAGCCCAAGTCGTGTGGGCTATTACGACACCCCAGGCTTTGCCCTTTGTGTGGCCGTCTCCGGCAGCTACGCCTATGTGGCCGACTGGTTTTATGGCCTGCAGATCATCGATATCAGCAACCCAACCAGCCCAAATCTTGTGGGCCATTGCGACACCCCAGGCTCTGCTTTTGGCGTGGCCGTCTCCGGCAGCTACGCCTATGTGGCGGATGATGCGTCGGGCCTGCAGATCATCGATGTCAGCAACCCCTCCAGCCCAAATCTTGTGGGTTATTGCGACACTCCAGGCTCTGCTTATGGCGTGGCCGTCTCCGGCAGCTACGCCTATGTGGCGGATGATGCGTCGGGCCTGCAGATCATCGATGTCAGCAACCCCTCCAGCCCAAATCTTGTGGGTTATTGCGACACTCCAGGCTCTGCCTGGGGCGTGGCCGTCTCCGGCAGCTATGCCTATGTGGCGGATGAAATGTCGGGCCTGCAGATCATCGATGTTAGCAATCCCTTCAGCCCAAATCTTGTGGGCCATTTCGACACTCCAGGCATAGCCCATGACGTGGTCGTCTCCGGCAGCTATGCCTATGTGGCCGACGGGATGTTTGGCCTGCAGATCATCGATATCATCAACCCAACCAGCCCAAGTCCTGTGGGCTATTGCAGCACCCCAGGCCATGCCTGGGGCGTGGCCGTCTCCGGCAGCTATGCCTATGTGGCAGACGATACGTCGGGCCTGCAGATCATCGCAGAAGGAGCAACCTTGTCGGGCAGAGCCTGGCGCGATTTGAACGGCAACGGCCTGCAGGATGCGGGCGAGCCAGGCGAACCGAATGTTAGAATAGATTACTGTAATTCCAAGGTCGGCTGCTTCTATACGCAAACCAGTGGCGATGGCAGCCACTCCTTCATCGACCTGGTTCCGGGCGATTATTATGTGCAGTTCATCCCGCCCGCAGGAGAGACCTTCAGCCCCAAAGACCAGGGCAACGACGATAGCATAGACAGCGATGTGGACTACCAGGGCAAAAGCGACAAAATCACGCTTGATCCCGGCCAGAGCAAGAGCGTCGATGCCGGACTGTATGAAAACAAGATAATAATAAACGAGATCTATCCCAACCCGGAAGGGAACGACAACAATGACGGCACTGTTTCCTGGGAGCGGTTGGAGCTGAAGAACGTGGGCACCGCAGACTTCAATGTGGGGCAGTGGACGATAAAGGATGATGACAACCCTTACATATTGGCCACCATTCCTGACGGCACAGTTATCCCATCAGGAGGCTATCTGGTAGTTCATCTCCGTGGCTCCTCTGGGGGTGGCATCAGCAATAGCAATGGCGATCCTGTGATCCTCTGCAACTCTGGCGGAGTGGAGATGGATCGTGTCGCCTGCCCTGCTTCCAGCAGCAAAGAGGGCCTGAGCTACTCCTGCATCCCGGATGCTTCCGACAACTGGGGCTTCTGGGGCGTGCCCACTTTCGGCGGCTCTCTCTCTTCCGACCCCCTTCCAGGCGCGCCAAACATGCTCACTGAGGACTATGGCGATGCCCCTAACACATTCAAGACCATCCGGTCCAGCGACGGGCCGCGCCACCTGATGACCGGTCCCCATCTCGGCTCCAGCGTGGACTATGAGCCGGACGGCCAGCCCACGGCCAATGCCGATGGCGACGGAGCCGACGAGGACGGGGCGACCTTCTCGGATCATATTATCATTGGCCAGCAGTCCTCATTCAGTGTGACCGCCTCGGCACCGGGAATTCTCCAGGCCTGGATGGATTTCGATGGCGACGGCGACTTTTCCGATGCAGGAGAGCAGATTGCCATCGATCAGGCGCTCTCCGCCGGCGCTCAGACAGTGAGCTTCTCTGTGCCTGCCGATGCCAATGATGGGTACACATTTGCCCGCCTTCGATTCAGCAGCTCGCCCGGTCTTGCTTCCTACGGCCCGGCATCTGACGGCGAGGTGGAGGACTACCGGGTGGAGATCAAGTATGGACTGGGCGACTACGTCTGGGTGGATGAAGACGTCGACGGCATCCAGGATGCAGGCGAGAAGGGCCTGGAAGGGGTTACTGTGTACTTGATGGACGCGGCAGATAACATTGTCGCGAGCCAGACCACCGACGCCGATGGAAAGTACCTCTTTGAGAGCCCTGCCGCAGGAGCCTACTATCTGGAATTTCTGCCTCCGGCTGGCTACAGCATCACAGTCCAGGATCAAGGCGCTGATAACGGACTTGACAGCGATGCCGATCCTGTTACTCATCGGACAAGGAAGGTTAATGTGGTGTCGGGCAGCATGGACTTGTCCTGGGATGCCGGTCTCTATCAACCGGTCTCCATCTCCGGCATGAAGTTCCATGACAAGGACGCCAACGGGGAAAAGGGCCCAGATGAGCCGCCCATCCCCGGCTGGGAGATACAGCTTAAGGACAGCAGCGGCAGCCTCCTGCGGACCACTACCACCAGCGGGGAGCCTGGCAAAGAGGGGACATACGAGTTTGTGGACCTGCAGCCGGGCACCTACCGGGTCTATGAGGTCCAGAAGCCCGGCTGGGTCAAGACCGCTCCCGCTGAGGAGTACTTCACCGTAACCCTGACCAACCTGCCTGCCCAGGGAAAAATGTTCGGCAACAATCAGCTTGCCATCTCCGGCAAGAAGTTCCACGACAGGAATGGCGACGGCAAAATGGATACCGACGAGCCGCCCCTCTCCGGCTGGGATATACAGCTCAAGGATGAGAGCGACAACCTCCTGCAGACCACTACCACCAGCGGGGAGCCTGGCAAAGAGGGGACATACGAGTTTCTGAACCTGCAGCCGGACACCTACCGGGTCTACGAGGTTTCTAAGGCTGGCTGGGTCCGGACCTATCCCGCAGAGGAGTACCACTCCGTAACCCTGACCAACATGCCATCGCGGGAAAATCTCTTCGGCAATGTGATTGCCAGCGGTCTCTCCGGCATGAAGTTCGAAGATCTGAATGCAAACGGCGCAAAAGACAGCGGCGAGCCGGGACTCTCAGGCTGGACCATTCGGCTAATGAAAGAAGGAACAATTGTCGACAGTCAGGTGACCGCCGCCGACGGAGCCTATTCTTTTGCCGACATTGCGCCCGGCAGCTACACGGTTGAAGAGGCTGCGCAAGCAGGCTGGACTCAGTCCTATCCTGCAACAACTGGCACATATCCCGTAACTCTGGTCTCAGGAGTCCCCGGACCGACCAACCTGGATTTCGGCAACTTCCGCACCACCGGTTTTTCAGGCATGAAGTTCGAAGATCTTAATGGAAACGGTGCCAAAGATGCAGGCGAGCCTGGCCTCTCCGGCTGGACCATCAGGCTGATGAAAGAGGGAACAACGGTCGAAAGCAAGGTGACCGCCGCCGACGGTACCTATTCCTTTATCGGCATTGCGCCCGGCAGCTATACCGTGCAGGAGGCCGCCCAGGCAGGCTGGACTCAGTCGTATCCGGCTTCAGGAACGCATCCCTTAAACCTGGTCTCAGGAGTCCCAGGACCGATTGACCTGGATTTCGGCAACTTCCGCACCACCGGTTTTTCGGGAATGAAGTTCGAAGATATTAACGGAAACGGTGCCAAAGATAATGGCGAGCCCGGTTTGGCCAGTTGGACCATCCGGCTGATAAAAGAAGGAACAATGGTTGAAAGCCAGGTGACCGCCGCCGACGGTACCTATTCTTTCACCGGCATTGCTCCCGGCAGCTACACGGTTGAAGAAGCCCCGCAATCTGGCTGGACTCAGTCCTATCCGGCTTCAGGAACGCATCCCCTAAACCTGGTATCAGGAGTCCCTGGGCCGATCAACCTGGATTTCGGCAACTACTGGTCAACCAGTTTGTCCGGAATAAAATTCGAGGACAAGAACCGCAACGGTCTCAAAGACAGCGGCGAGCCCGGTTTGGCCGGTTGGACCATCAGGCTCATGAAAGAGGGTGCTGAGGTCGACAGCACAGTGACTGCCGCCGATGGCTCATACTCGTTTATGGGAGTTGTGCCCGGCAGCTACACTGTTGAGGAAGTTGCGCAATCTGGCTGGACGCAATCCTATCCGGCCTCACCAGGCACACATCCCGTAACTCTGCTCTCAGGAGTCCCCGGACCGACTGACCTGGATTTCGGCAACTACTGGTCAACCGTTCTGTCCGGCATGAAGTTTGAGGACAAGAACGGCAACGGTCTCAAAGACAGCGGCGAGCCCGGTTTGGCCGGCTGGACCATCCGGCTGATGAAAGTGGGAACCGAGGTGGCCAGCAAAGTTACCGCCGCCGACGGAACCTATTCTTTTATCGGCATTGAGCCCGGCAGCTACACTGTTGAGGAAGTTGCGCAATCTGGCTGGACGCAATCCTATCCGGCCTCACCAGGCACACATCCCGTAACTCTGCTCTCAGGAGTCCCCGGACCGACTGACCTGGATTTCGGCAACTACTGGTCAACCGTTCTGTCCGGCATGAAGTTTGAGGACAAGAACGGCAACGGTCTCAAAGACAGCGGCGAGCTTGGCCTCTCCGGTTGGACCATCCGGCTAAAAAAAGAGGGAACCGAGGTGGCCAGCAAAGTTACCGCTGCCGACGGTACCTATTCCTTCATCGGCGTTGAGCCCGGCAGCTACACCATCGAGGAGGTTGCCCAACTCGGCTGGACGCAATCCTATCCGGCCTCACCAGGCACACATCCCGTAACTCTGGTCTCAGGAGTCCCCGGACCGACTGACCTGGATTTCGGCAACCGCAGGTTTGTGCAAGCCTTGCAGGTCGCAATTACTGCCGACAAACTGAATGTCCTGCCTGGCCAAGAGCTGACCTTTTACATCACCATCAATCACGACAGCAGTATCGGTCTCAATAGCATGATCGTTGAATACACTCTTCCCAGCGGCCTGAGTTTCATTGGCTCAAACTACAGTCCTCTGGGCGTAACTCAGAACGCCGACGGCACCACCACAATCACCTGGACATTCGCTGCCTTCAGCCCACAGATGGCGGCCCAGACGGCAGAGTCGGATAAATCCGGAGATGCGAATGCTCCTTCGACCACCATAACCGTAACCTCCGGTGTCCAGCCGGACGCACCTCAGAGCCTCACCGGAGCAGTCGTGGTAACGGGCACCTCCAGCGAGGTGACGATAGCCGAGGCCAGGGGCACGGTCTCAGTGAATGTGGAAAAGCTGACTGGTCAGCCAGTCCACTTGAACAAGACCTCCGACCTGTTGGAGGTCTGGCCTGGGGCCACCATCGGGTACACCATCGCTTACGAAAGCCTCCTAGCTAAAACCGCTTTGACCAATGTAGTGATCACCGAGCAGGCCTCGCCTGACCTCATCTTCCTATCCGCCTCGCCTGCTCCAGACCAGGGCACGGATAACATCTGGACCATTGGCGATCTTGCCCCCGGCCAGAAGGGCACCATCAGCGTCTTCTTCCAGGTCAAGAATGCCTCCAACCTGAGCTTTTGGAGCGAGTCGTCCGTCAGCGGAAGCGGATTTGCAAGCACCTACCGCCGCCTCTCCACCGAGACGCAGAGCCAGGGCCTGAGAAACAGCGTTACCCTGACCTGCGAGGAGTTCACGCCGGTCTCCACGTCCTACTTCGTCAAGCTGCGGGACCGCGATGGAACCAGCCTGCTCAAGACGGAGCACGGCAGCGGTGACTACCACAGCGAAGAGGTTGCAGCTCTGCAGATGCAGAACCGCTCCATAAGCACCGCGGGCTCGCTCAAAGCCGCCTACCGGCCCACAAGCTTCCTTCTTCCCGGCGGCAGGTCGATAAATTACAGCAGCGAGATCTCCTCACTGACCAGAACCCGCAACCGTGCAACCCAGGCTTCGACCAGCAATGAGATCCGGTATGCTAAGAGCCTGGAGATGGACCAGAAGCTCCTGGTGGACAAGAACGAGACCCTGATCTCAGTCGAAGGCTCTCTGCAGGGCCAGGTCCACCTGGGCGCTCTGAAAAAAGATGGAGAGGCGGTCAAGCCAACGCCTGTCTTCGAGTCCTCCCAGGAATACGCCGGATCATTCCGGTTCAACCAGAGCCTTGAGGACTACGGCAGCAATGTGCGCCTGATCGGCAATGCCTCCGGCCAGGGCGAGGTTACGAGCGACCAGCGGCTCAAGAAGAGCCAGAGAAGCTACGAGCACGGAAACGGCAGCTACGAGAGCGAAGAGCAGGCCAGCACAGCAGAGAGCTACATGGCCAAAGATCTGTCCGTCAGCTCAGATCCGGCTTACGGCTACGGCAAATGGCAGTCCGGAATCTGGTCGAAGAGCTCGGGCAAGAGCTACCTGGGCCAGGAGGTCAAAGGTGCCGATTACATCAAAGAGGAGACAAGAGCCTCAGGTCTGAACGACCTGTCCAGCAACCTCAGCTATCGCGGTCAGGGTCGCTTCCGGACGGTCTCCGAGCCGGACAACAGAAGCGCTCTGGACCTGGACGAGGAGTACGTGGGCGAGTATACAATCCAGCGCAAGATCCGCCTGGGTGGAGTCTCCCGCTTTGACCGGCCTCACCTCACCCTGAACAAGACCGGGCGGCTGGTTCCCGGAACGGCTGCCGCCGACTACACCATCACCGTTCAGAACGACGGCAACACGGCACTGGGGCCGGTCTACGTCTGGGATATCTTCCCCGCCGGAACCGATTACCTCACATCCTCGCTCAAGCCCAACCGGCTGCAGCCCGGATATGCCAATTGGTCGCTGCTCTATCTGGGCATCGGCCAGTCTGTGACCATCAGCTTGAGGCTGAATGTAACCGACCGGCAGGATGAGTTGGTCAATCTGGTCTATGCCTCCGGTGGGCATAATGACGAGTGGGTAACAGCCGGCAATATGAGCGTCATGCAGTTTGGATGGCTGGGATGCTGCCAGCCGGATCTGCTCCTGGAAAAGCAGGCCAGGATCGACGCAGTCGACGGCAGGACTATCTGGTATCGCGTCCTTCTGAAGAACCGGGCCAATGTGAGCCTGGCGGCCCAGGTCACAGATCGCCTGCCTGCGGGCCTGGAACTTCTCAATGCTTCCGCAGAGCCCCAGGTGCAGGGAGAGAATCTGGTCTGGGTGACGGGAGCCATACCTGCCGGCAAGAGCCGGTTCATCGAGTACCGGACCCAGGCTGCGCAAAACGGCAGGTTCGTGAACACCGCCCTGGCAGAGGTTCATGCCCTGGACGGCTCGGGCGGGAGTGCGGTGCAGGCGAGCGCTACGGTGACTGTTGGCGAAGCAACATCTTACGCAGAGGATGGCTGGCGGCCTCCGGAGTGGGGGCTGGACAGAATGGAGATGATCTGTGACGATGAGATCGCAGGGGAGGGTGGGAGCTGCGGATGCCCATTATACGAGTAATCGGCAATAATTAGCGAGAATTCGCGGGAGCCAGGGTCCTGCTGCCTTGTTCGGCCGGTTCGCCGACTAAAAAAGCCATCTCAATCAGTCTTATCCTCATCGCATGAGGTGTCTTGCAGGCTTGACAGGGCCCTTCTCAACTCATCCAGCTGCACCGGTTTGGATATATAGCCGTCCATGCCGGCCAGCAAACATCTCTCTTTATCCCCTTCCAAGGCATAAGCGGTCATGGCCAGGATTTTGGGCCTTTTTTCCAAATTGAGATCCAAAATGGCACGGGTGGCCTCAAGACCGTCCATCTCCGGCATCTGCACATCCATGAGGATCACATCGTAGCTCTTTTTTGAAATCGCCTGCAAGACCTCTCGGCCATTGCTGGCCAGGTCTGCTCTGTAGCCCAGCTTCTTTAGCATAAGACGCGCGACCTTCTGGTTGACGAGGTTGTCTTCCGCCAGCAATATGGCCAGGTCGGGGTGCATTGCTTCGCTGCTACATTGTCTCATCTTCTTATGGCGCGGGGGAGCTAAAGCCTCTTGCAGGGCGAAGAGAATGCTGGCTTGCGAAAAGGGCTTGATCAGAGTCTTCTTGCCTGCTCTCAGCCCACCTGGCGTTGCGAGGTTGATGATGGGAAGCCTTTCACCTATCTCTTCGGCCAGCTCCTCAGCCCCCGGGACATCTAGATCCAAGATAGCTGCATCGAAACGGCTATCTACCAGCTCTGCCGCTTCAACGGACGATACCACAGGATAGATCTGCATCCCCCAGGAGCGGGCATAATCCAACAGCACCTTCAAGCAGCTCACGCTGCTGAGCAAAGCCATTATCTTCTTGCCGGCCAGATGCTGCATCGCAGCCACTCCTGAAAATGGTGGGGCAAAAATATTGAAGCTAAAGGTTGAGCCCTCGCCCAACTTGCTATGTACCCATATCTTGCCACCCATCAGCTCTACCAACCTCTTGCTTATGGCCAGGCCCAGACCCGTTCCGCCATATTTTCTGGAGGTGGAGGCATCCACCTGGCTGAAGGAGTGGAAGAGCTTTTTCATGTCATCAGGGCTGATGCCTATTCCCGTATCGCTAACTGAAAATTGAATTTCATCCTCATTTTCACCCGGCTGGACTTGAATGGCAATGCTACCTTTTTCCGTAAATTTTACCGCATTGCTGAGCAGGTTGGCCAGGACCTGGCGCAGTCTAACCGAGTCTCCCAGGATGGTGGGGGCGATCCTCTCGTCAATAGCATAGGTAAGATCCAGTCCTTTCTCCGCAGCCTTTGTTGCCACCATATTCAGCGAGGACTCAATGCTCTCGCGCAAAATGAATGGCAAATGCTCCAGCTTCATCTTGCCTTCATCAATCTTTGAAAAATCCAGGATATCGTTGATAATAGCAAGCAACGCATCACCACTGCTGTGAATGGTCTCCACATAGTCACGTTGCTCTTCCGTTAGTCTGGTTTCCAGCAATAGCCCCGCAAGGCCAATCACTGCATTCATAGGGGTGCGTATCTCGTGGCTCATATTGGCCAAAAACTCGCTCTTTGCCCGGCAAGCCGCATCTGCTGCCTGCTGTGCAGAACGAAGCTCCATTTCCGTCTTCCTATGTTTGACCATCTCCTCTTGCAGCGCCTCATTTGCTCGGAGGAGCCAGGCCGTTCTCTCCGACACACTCTTTTCCAGTCCTTCTTGCGTCTTTCTCAGGGCTTCTTCCATCCTTCTTCGCAAAATGGCTTCTCCGATACTTCCCGCCGCGGCCTGAAGTACAGATATCTCGCTATCGATCCATTGCCGCTCATTATGACAGTCTTCAAAACATATAACTGCAAAAAAACGATCCTCGATGAAGACGGGCAGGAGCAGAAAAGAGCGAACTTCTAAATCCTCCAGCACCTTTGTACCAGGATGTGAGATTTGCCTGGTTATGCCCTGAATAGGATCGCTTCGTGAGAGCATTTCCCTCCAGTCTGGAAAATGCTCCACCCAGGATAAATCCCCGGAAAATGGCTTTCCTGGCTCCCTAAACCATTGCAGAGGAATGATCTCCAGCCTCATTTCGCTCTGCAATTCCCGGTTCTCCAGAATATGGACCCGATCCACATCTTCAGCTTCTCCCAGAATGCCTAATGCTCTGGTTATGGCCTGGGGATCGGGAGTGAGCATGTAGTTGGTGGCCTTGGCTGCTTCTTGAAGCAATAAATCGCGCCGGTGCAATGCCTCCTCTGCTTCTCTTCGCTGGATGATCTTCCACATGCCGCTCATGAGGAGTGTTAGCTGGCGCACATCGGAGTCATCGTACTCCACCTTCTTGTTGCCCAGACCTGCCACAACTACTATCTTGCCCTTGTCCATTACTGGCACATTCATGTGGCGCACAATATCGACGTGACCTACGGGAGTGCCTCTTTTCTGGGGACAGGAGGCATAATCATTGGTTATCACCGCTTTTCTCTGCCGAATAGCCTCGCCCCAAAGCCCTGTCTCCTGCAGATGATAGACTACATTTTTAACTTCAATATCGCACATCTGCATGGCCTTCTTGGACCAAGAGTGCATATAGAGCGTCTCTTCTTTATCGTCAACGAAAGCCAGGTAGCCGAGCTTGGAGCCGGTAAGCTTGACCCCGGCTTCCAGGGCGAAGTCGGTGATCTCTTGAGTCGATGCCTCATCCATCTGGTTTAGCCTTTGCAGAGCCTCCAGTCGGGAATCATCCAGAAGCAATGCTTCTTCCGCGCGCTTTCTGTCGGTGATGTTGAAAAAGTTCGCCAAGAGGTAGGTGGGGTTTCCGGAGTCGTCTTTGACCAGTGCGCAAATCATCTCTGCCATATAGGATTGGCCATCAGCTTTCTTTAAGAGAAGCTCTCCTTGCCATTGGCCGACGGAGTGAAGGGCGGGTATGATCTCCTCTTTCAGCTTGGCTTTTCCTTCAACATTCGTAAAATCGAATACGGATAATCCTTTTACATCGGATATGTCGCTAAAACCGGAATTTTTCAGGAGACTGGCGTTTACATACTCAATATTTCCGTCAAGATCAGTAAGTACTATGTCCGAAGGAAGTGCCTCCACCGTTCTTGTCATCTTCTGAATCTCATTCTCTGAGTTCTTCCCAATGGGGGGAGCACATTCCTCTTGAAGAGATGTGCAGCGCTGCGGCAAGCATGACAATAGATCTTCGAGGCCCTCCTTTAGGTTTAAGAGCGACACCCGCATTTGCTCATCATTGCCGCCACTCTCCTGTACCTTCGCAATCTCCCGCAACATCTGCTCGATCTTTGTTTCAGGATCGAAGCCTGCAAGCTTCTCTTCGCCCAACGGTTATCACTGCCTATGCTTCCAACGCAAAGACATCGTTATTCTTAATCAATATATTGGACGATCAGAGTGCTAATATTTATTATACATCTGGATGCAGTGATGGTTGAGAATGGTCTTTTTGCGATTGCTTTTCTTAATCCATTTTAGGGCTATTTTTTCTCTTGAAGATCCCGCTGCAACAGAGCGATCAATTCTTCCATGTTGTATCGGGATATCATGTCCAAGAGTCGGTCAGTCTGCATGTAGAAACGCCTTGCTTTGTCAATCCTTTTCAATACAGCTTCTGACGCATACCCGCCGGCTTTGAGTTCCTCCTGCGTCCTGTTCATAGCGGCGATTATGACCTGCATCTCATTCCTCATATTGATTATCATTTCTTTCTTAAGAGATTCAGGTTCGGTAACCGGTATATAGTGGTATCTCTTGTCGCCCGGTATTACTATTCTCTTTGCCAGTCCCCGTCTTTCCAGCGTGCTCATATTGGCGCTGACTGTTGACTTGCTGTACCCTGTTTCCTCTACAAGTTCATCCATGGAGACGGGCCTGTCCGCCAGAAACAATGTGCCGCGCAAGACTCCCACGGCATCACAGCAGCCGTAGCTACTCGCAACTTTGACGAAGGCATCGACCATATATATCTTCAGGATTTCCTTCTCATCTCGTTCCATCCATTTTCTGAAGACCACAACTTTTAAGTACTTTTCGCATGTTCCGGACGTTTGGTAATTTCCGAACATAATTGAGGTAAATGCGAATGAAAGGCACAGAAAGGCTCGGCCAATGGATTGCAGACAATCCTATCATAATCATGGCAGCTGCACTGCTTCTAACTGTTGCCTCACTGCACTATGCCCAGCAAATTGAGATGCAAGGAATGACAACGGAGAGCATGGTCGGCAAAGATTCCCCTCTTTACCAGCTTTTCGACCACCTCTATGTGGAAAAGTTTGCCACCGAGTCCATAGCTGTGCTCATTGAAGCGGACGATGTAACAAAACCGGATATCCTGAGATCGATGGATAAATTTTCGCAAAAGATACGCATGGCTCCGGATGTGCTGGCTGTGACGAGCATTGCCGATATCGTAGCGGATACAGAGAAAAGCGAGAGCGGAATACGATCAATTCCAACCCAGGAGAGGGTAGACGAAATTCTCGCTTATCCGTCTAATCTTCCGGCAGTAAATGCCTTGATGCCCGATAAAAAGCACACCATGCTCACCATCGATCTGCCGGTATCGTTAAAGGAGGCACAACTTAAAGAGATTTATGCCGAGACATCCGGCCAGGTGAAGATGGCTGAGTTTCCGGCGGACGTAGTCATTACGGTTACCGGCAAGCCGGCGCTTATGCAATCAATAACCGAGGAGATGGCCACGAGCAACGGTCCCATCCTGGCTCTAGCCGGCCTTCTCATGATAGTAGCACTCTTGATTTCGTTCAATCATGTGAGATGGTCGCTGCTTCCCATACCGATTGTCTTCCTGGGCGTAACCTGGACCTTCGGAGCTATGGGATTTCTTCACATACCTTTTACCATGGTATCCATGTCCGCCTTCCCTGTGCTGATCGGCATCGGCATAGACTATGCTATTCAATTTCATAACAGGATCGATGAAGAATTCCTCAAGAGCGGCTCACCAAGGCAGGCTGTGGTAGAGACTGTTGGCAATGTCTCCATGCCGGTCATGATCGCCCTGATCATAACCGCCATGGGCTTTGTCTCTCTCCTCACATCATCCGTGCCCATGACCAGAGATTTTGGGCTGCTATGCCTTGTCGGGCTCTTCCTTTGCTATCTGTCTGCCCTTTTCGTGGGGGTTACTCTCCTTTACGTAGTGGAGAGGAGAAATTCGTCCCGAATATCAATGCAAGAAGAAGGTGCATCGTCCAATGCACCAAAAGATACGATAATCGGAGACCTCATCGAAAAGGTCTCGGACATCTGCATTCAAAGATGGCATCTGGTGCTTGCGGCTGCACTATTCCTCTCTCTGGCGGGCATCTATGCAGATACCCTGGTCCAGGTTGATACCGATTTCAAGAACTACGTGCCCCAGGATTTGCCACCCCTCATCGACTTTAGACATATGAGCGATATCTTTGGAGGCACGGATACGTTGGACCTTATTGTTCAGGCGGATGACATTACCAATCCCGATACCCTGCGCTGGATGGACGATTTTTCCGATTATCTAATGGAATCGCGTGATCAAATATTTGGTTACGAGAGCATTGCCTCTTTAGTCAAGCAGTCCAATGGCGGAGTGATCCCGGGGGACATTACTGAGATCAGAAGGCTGATTGAGACGCTGCCCGTCGCGATGCTGGTTCGGCACATGGATGGTCACGACACTGCCCTGATCAAGCTGAATGTGGGCAAGGCTCTGACCAACCTGGGTGCAGAAGGCACTAACCGGCTAATAAAAGAGATCGATAAAGATATTGCCTGGCATCCGCCCCCTCCGGGGGTGTCCGTGCGAGAGACGGGCGATGCCGTGGTTATGACTACCGTCATCGGTGCTCTGACTCAAGGCAGGACGGAGATGACACTGCTTGGATTGGTGCTGATCTTCATAGTGCTGCTGGCGATCTACAGAGATCTTATAAAGGCGCTTCTTCCGGTATTGCCCATGCTGGTGGTAATCGGCTGGATGGGGGGAGTGATGTATCTGGCCGACATGAAATACACGCCTCTTACGGCATGCCTGGGAGCACTTATTCTGGGCGTTGGATCGGAGTACGCAATATTGATGATGGAGCGCTTCTATGAGGAGCTGGCGAGAATCGGGGAGCCGCGAGAAGCGCTCAAGATTACATCACGGCGTATTGGTTCCGCACTTATGGCATCAGGTCTTACCACCATATTTGGATTTGCGGCCTTGATCTCTTCACCCTTCCTAATTACCAACAATTTCGGAACCGTTACAGTCTTAGCGATAGTATTCGCATTGCTCACGACCTTCACGGTCTTCGTAGTGCTCATGTACCGCATGGAGATTCGGCGTGCTGCGGTTGAGAATGCGAAATATGAGCTAACGAAAGCCCTCAAGCTGATGGCAAGACGAGGATGATTATGAGAATTAAGATGGCCCTGGTTGGCTTTTGCCTGTTGACTCTAATAGCGGCAGTCTCGGCTCAAAATACCTACATACCCTATGAGCTGGGCGGAGATAATTACTACACCATGTATGGCAGCCCGGATATCTCTGCCAGCATTTCCGGGACGGATGAGTTTGAGCGTGGAGATACTGTTTCTATCTATGTTGATCTGACCAACTATGGGCGGATATTGGGTTTCAAGGAGGATCTGACACCAGAAGATTCTAAGGAGTTCGCATTGGCCAGCGCAGAGCTGCAAGAAGAGTACAAAAAGCCGACGGCACTGGGCATCACTGCGTACCTGCGCTCCGATAATCCTCAGATAGAGATAAAATCTGGTGACCAGGTTATTCAATCTCTTAAGTCGGGCGATAAGACCCAGTCGCCTTTGAAATTTACGGTCAAGGTAGGAGAGCATGCCCCAGCAGGAACCTATCCGCTCAGTCTGAACCTATCCTACGATTATCAGGATAATGTCAGGGTGCAGGCTTCCAAGCTAGTTACCAGCGGAAGTACGCCCACCTTGGCGAATTACCAGGTGTCATATATCTACCAGAAGGCCAATCAGACCGTCCCTCTCATCATCAAAATCAAGAGGCAGGCTGACTTTGTGATCAGGAATTCAACAGGCGTGCTCTCAGCCGGCGCCAAGAAGGCAGAAATCGAAGCGACATATAAAAATATTGGCGAGGATCCCGTCAAAGACGCGATCGCAAGGCTTTCCATCTTCAAGCCGTTCTCTTCCACCGACGATCAGGCATTTATTGGAACGCTGGCTCCGGGAGAAGAGAAGACCGTAGTATTTCGGCTTGACGTTGATTCCGATGCTACCCCCAAGGAATATGGCATAAACAGCGAGATAAAATATATCGATATTAACGGCGATTCGATAATCTCCGAGAGCATGAAGATACCCGTCGTGGTCAAGGCTGCTTCTGCATCTCTGCTCATGCCGGCAATTGCCATTCTTATCATAATCGTTGCTGTCGGTGGATACTTGTATCGACGAAAGCAAAAGAAGACTTGAAGCAGGGGATCGCCTCCTGGCTCTTGCTTCTTTTTATTCCCGTCAAAATTGTCTACAATGTTGTCATAGTATTTTCAAAAGCTCATATCGACGGATGCGCGGCACGGATCACTCAACTGTACTTATAAACAAAATATATGTAGATATCAGCTCAGTCGCTTTTTCCACCTGGTCAAAATAACCCACTTAAGGGCCAAAGCCGCCGAAAAACTGTGGGCAGCCCGACCTTTAACTGATTGGTAATTTATGGATTGTCTGAGAGTTTATCCCATCTTTTAGGTCATGGCCATAAGCTCTAGCTTCAGCCTGTCAGATTCACCCGATTCGGACGACGATTCTTCAGTCGTCTGTACCTCACCTTCAGACACATAAGACAGATAGAGCTTGCGCCTTTTTCCCTGAGTCATCTTGACATGCTTCGGATCGAGTTCATGGGCGCGCTTCATCACGCTTATTACTGTGGTCTTATTCAAGCCCAGCATGTCCACCAGCTCACTGGTTGTATACCTGCCCGGCCTTTCTTCTATGATCTCAATCAAAGATTGAGCATGGTTATCCAGGGCCTTTCCATCTCCCGAGCTCGTTTCCTGAATGGGCATCGGTCGTCCCTGCCGGGTGCGAAGCTGGCTCTTCAGATCGGATACCTCTTTGGATAGGCGATCAACCTGATCGATCAGCCTGCCTAAGAGTTCCACATCGCTCTGTTTGGAATCAGACTCCCGTGATATCTTCTCGATGGCAGAAACCAGTAAGAGCATGGCTTGTGCTTCTCTTCTACTTTTCTCAATCTCTTCTGCCTTTGTTTTGTATATCTCTAAAAGCTCTTCGAACATTTATGCGCTACTCCTAGTATTCTAGTACGATCTTATTTCGAAGCAAATTTAAAATGTTAACAAGTATAAATGAACTATCCAAGTATATATACTTTTCTAAGAATTATTCGATTGCCCGAATATTTGCCAATCATCTACACAATTCATCCGTCGCCCGAATTAGATGGATAAGGGAGAACGATAATTCCAGACACTAATTGTATTGATAATAATCTAATGGTTGGCCTCCAGTATTTTAGGCAGTTCTTTTATATTCGTTATTATCTTATCCGCGGCCTGACGCAGCTTCAAAGTGGGACGAGTATCCTGCTGTACGGTCAGGATACCCAGGTCTGCCGCCCTTAAAGCATAAAGATCGTTTAGACCGTCGCCCACCATTACCACTCGGCTGTATTTGCTCTTCAAATTGACTACGATCTCTTTTTTTTGCATTGGGCCGGAGACGGGATAAACTCGCGAGAGGTCTATACCTAATTCTTTGAGATAGGCAAGGCTTCTCTTGCTGTCTCCGGAGGCCACATAGATATCCGCGCCTTGATTTTTAAGAGTTGCCAGGACATCTTTTGATCCAGGGAAGGGGGACCCCCCTGTGCTGAGTGCATAAGCAACCTCCTGTAATTGCGCATCGACGATCATGCCAACTGTAATGTAATTGCCGGGACACCTGGTCGATACTTCCTGATACACCTGCACAAGATCACCAATCTTGGCATGAGAGCGGGCAAGAATACGCACGACTTCAAATTTAGAAATGGGACTGCTGGCGCAGCTTATCTCCAGCAATTGCTCGCGACCATCGATCAGGGTCCCCAGGGTATCATCGGGCCGAAAGGATAACATGAGGTTGGGGTCCATCTGTGGTACAACCAGGACTCGACCTTTTTTCTCCATGATCAACTCCCAGGTAACCACATTCACCAGAATAGCGCCCTTTTCGATATCCTTGGCTACGCGATACATCCTCAATAAGGTTCCTGCCACATCCATAACCACGGCGAGTTCTTTGCACATCTTGAATCGAGGAATGGTTCAAGGGGTAAGATGAAACTTTTGGCTACAATAACTTTTTTATCTAGAAGAGCCTAATATCTACATAATAACGGGGTAGAACAACGAAGGGTATTGCAGTAGCTTTGTTGCTAATGTTAATCATATTTCTGGTGCCGGCCTTTGCCACACCGGCGATCACCGAGCCGGTCCAGGATGGTGATTTCTGCAACACGCTGAAGGTAGCTGGAACGGGCACTTTTGAGGTGGGCGTTTCAGTTAAGGACAGGCAGCTTGCTCTCGAGTACTACAATTTCATGTATGGAGACGGTGATCTGGAAATGGACTCTGGAACCGTCGAAGCACAGAGGGCAGCCAAGCTTCCAGGCATGGATAACGGCCCAGCTGTGCCGCTAAATCTCTGGGAAGGCAACAAACTCACCTACTCCGGCAAGACTCCTATGGTTGGAACGAAATATATACATTCCAAGGCTTTCTGGGGCGGCATCGGTGCAGAGATCACAGAGTCCTTCTCTGTCACAGAGATGGAGAGGGAAGGCAGCAGCTACTTCGCCTCAACCAATCCTGCATCCTACATAACCGATCCTGGGAGGATTGAGGAGATACTAAAGACAAGCCCCGTGCACACAGTGGGAATCCAGACCAAGAATTCCTTTAATGGAACCTGGCAGACGGACGCCAGGATGCATAAAATGTTCAGCAAGGACCTTAAGGTGCATGAGTCCTTCACCGGCAAGTTCGATGTAGAGAAGATGATCAAGTTCCGGGAGAGTCCGGTGGAGGAGAAGAAGCAGTCTGGCTGCGAAAGCATAGACTGCTAGACCTCATATGAACCTCATCTCAAAATAAGTCTTTTATAAACCTGGAGCAAGAACCAGGGCATCAGGTGAACGATCTTGATTACTAATATTGATTCCAACGGCAGGATTCAGCTTCCACTTGCCATCAGATACGGACTGCATCTGCTGCCAGGAGATAAGATTGCTGTGGACCAGTTGGGGGATGGAACCATCATCCTGAAGAAGATCGAAGAACGGGAAACATTGGATGTCGCGGAAGTATCCAAGTTCGGCATTATGCAGCCGGCACACAGCTGATGCATCTACCCTAATAAATGCCATCCAAATCATGTTAAATCCGACCATGGCAAAATATATAATCATCCAATTTTAACTGGTAAGAGGAACGCGAACTTTGGGTGTGTGATATGAATACGTCAATAATATTCGTCTTAATATTCATTTTATTGGGCTGCAGTTCTTTTGCTACATCTTTGCAGCTAAGCGGGGACTCAGGTAGGGCCATTCTCAGCACAATTAATCTAACCAATAGCACCAACGAGACCAACACTACCAATGAGACAGAGCTATGGAGCTGGGGAAAACTGCCGGTCGGCCATTTCATTAACGTTTCCGGAAAGCTGGCCGCTAATCCACTCAATGATGAAGGTCTGGTGGTTGTACCGCCACGTTCTGATGCAAATAAATAAAAAATGCAGTGACGTAAACGCAGCGGACCCGCCGGGATTCGAACCCGGGTCCGAGGCTCCGGAGGCCTCTATTCTATCCAGACTATACTACGAGTCCATTAGTGTGTAAAATTTAGAACATATTGGTTAGCGGGCTCTTCAGCCCTCGGAAGCAGCCCCTAACTAATGATTTAGCTTTCCAGCACAATCTCAATATTTACGTTCTTTGGAACCTGGATCCTCATGAGCTGGCGAAGCGCCCGCTCGTCTGCATCCAGATCGATGAGTCTCTTGTGCACCCTCATTTCCCAGTGATCCCAGGTGGCCGTTCCCTCGCCGTCTGGACTCTTCCTGCAGGGAACCACCATCCTCTTGGTAGGCAGCGGAATGGGGCCTGCCATGTGGACACCTGTTCTCTGAGCAATTCCCTTTACCTGGCTGCAAATATCGTCCAGCATCAAGGGATTAGTGCCGGAAAGTCGAATTCTTGCCTTCTGCATGTTTTACACCAAAAAATTGAATTTAGCGTGGTACCACGCTGATGCACATGCCGGCTGCGACGGTCGTGCCCATATCTCGAATGGCGAATCTTCCTAGTTGAGGGATCTCTTTCACCGGTTCAATGACCATTGGCTTGGATGGTGTAACCATGATGATGGCCGCATCTCCAGCTTTGATGAAAGCAGGATTCTCTTCCTTCACAGCTCCTGACCTTGGGTCCAGCTTGGCCAGAATAGATGTGAGAGTGCATGCGATCTGCGCAGTATGGCAGTGGAATACGGGAGTATATCCTGCCGATATGGCGCTGGGATGCTGCAACACTACGATCTGGGCCTTGAACTCCTTGGCCACGGTCGGGGGCTTGGCTACCGATCCGCAGACGTCGCCGCGACGAATGTCGTTCTTAGCAACACCGCGCACGTTCCATCCGATGTTATCACCGGGGAATGCCTCGGGAACTTCCTCATGATGCATCTCGATGGACTTGACCTCGCCAGAAGCTCCGGCAGGCTCGAAGATGATCTTGTCGTTCTTTCTCATGACGCCGGTCTCGACGCGGCCCACTGGCACTGTGCCCACACCAGAGATAGTGTAGACATCCTGTACCGGTACGCGCAGAGGCAGGTTGGTCGGCTTCTGGGGCACCTTGAGGTTGTTCAGGGCTTCCAGCAGGGTTGGGCCCTTGTACCACTTCATATTCTCGCTGGGTTTGGCGAGGTTGTCTCCCATCAGGCCGGAAATAGGCACAAATGGTATCTCCTCTACCTTAAATCCAACCATCTTGAGCAGCTTGCCAACTTCTTCCTTGACCTCGTTGAATCTCTTCTCGTCGAATGGTGGGGTGGTGGCATCGATCTTGTTCATGCCCACGATAAGCTGGCTGACACCCAGAGTCCTGGAAAGGAAGACATGCTCTTTGGTCTGAGCCATAACACCATCCGGGACGGCTACGATTAGCACCGCGGCATCAGCCTGGCTGGCACCGGTGATCATGTTCTTTACGAAGTCTCTGTGACCGGGGCAGTCCACTACGGTGAAGTAGAACTTGGCGGTATCGAAGCGGTGATGGGCGATATCGATGGTAACGCCCCTCTCGCGCTCTTCCTTCAGGCTATCCATGACCCAGGCAAACTCGAAGGTTGCCTTTCCCTTGGATGCGGCTTCTTTCTTGTACTCATCAATGACGTGAGCGTCTACAGCTCCCGTCTCGAACATCAATCTGCCTACGGTCGTCGACTTGCCGTGGTCGACGTGTCCAATGAATGCGAGATTGAGATGTGGCTTTGTATCTGCCATAATTTATCTCCTCCAACAGGCACTACTCATATTTTTCAGTATTTCTGCCTTTGCGTTTAATCTTTTCGAAGGTCGCACTCAAACGACCTTCAGGTAATCGGATGGCTTGGGCATTTCCGGTTTCAAGCCCTTTCTAGTTCTGATCTGCTTGACTACATCCAGTAGCAGGTTGGCGGGCAAGGGCTCAAAGCCAGCAAACTCAGATGACCAGAGGGCTCTTCCTTCGGTGGCCGACCTTATTGCCCCAGAGAATCCAAACATCTGAGCAACAGGCATCTTGGATTTAAGGATTATCATATCGCCCTGGCTGTCCATGTTCAAGATAACGCCCCTGCGTCCCTGGATCTCAGACATGGCTCCACCCATTTGATCCTGAGGCACCTGTATAAAGACATTCTGGAAGGGCTCCAATAAAACCGGATTCGCCATGAGAATTCCTGCCTGCACTGCCTGCCTGACCGCCGGAATGACCTGGGCGGGGCCGCGGTGCACGGCGTCCTCGTGCAGCTTTACATCCACGATCTTGGCCTTAATGCCCTGCGCCGGTTCCCTGCAGATGGGGCCGTTCTTCAGCGCCTCCTCAAAGCCCTCTAAGATGAGCTCCATGGTCTCCCTCAGGTACTGGATACCTTTGGTCATGTTGAGCAGGACGTTGGTGCCGAAATATCCGACAATGCTCCTCGCTTCATCTTTTTCCATGCCGCTTTCGATGAGAACCTTCCTGCGCTCGACCTCTTCCATCTTCATGCTGACCTTGCCATCTTTCAAGGCATCGATCACGCCCTGTTCCAGAGGCTCAAACTCAACATAGAAACGGTTGTGGTGGTTGGGGGACTTTCCTTCCACAGGCCCGGCTTTGCCGCCGACTGATTCACGATACACTACTATGGGTGGAGAGGTCTTCAGCTCTACACCGCGATCGCGTTGCATCCTTGTTACAGTGACATCCAGATGTAGTTCGCCCATGCCAGCCAGGAGGTGCTCGCCGGTTTCTTCGTTGATGGTAACCTGCAGGGTTGGGTCCTCTTTGGCGATCTGCCTTAAGACCTCAACTACCTTGGGTAGGTCGCGGGTGTTTTTGGCCTCAACGGCTACGGTCATGACCGGCTCGGAGACGTGCTTAATCTGCTCGAAGGGCGTCATGTCCTGTTCCGATGAGATGGTGGAGCCCACAATAGCATCCCGAAGACCAGTGACTGCAGCGATGTTTCCTGCAGGAATCTCCTCTACTTCAACCCTCTCTGCGCCCATGACGATACCGGTCTGCTGGATACGGTTGGTGTTGACTACGCCGGATACATACAGCTCCATGCCGCGATGCAGAGTTCCGGAGAATAGCCTGCCAGTGGCCACTTCGCCAGCATGCGGGTCGACCTTTATCTTGTTGATCATGAAAGCGATCGGGCCTTTGGGATCACAGGTAGCCATGGCTTTTCCCACGGGGCTATTCCAATCGCCGTGCCAGATGACCTTGACTCTCTCTTTTTGGGCATCGATGGGGCTGGGAAGGAATTTGACGACCATATCGTTTACGGCAATATAAAGGGGAACCTTTTCGGCCAGCTCCTTCATCTTGCCGGCCCGGCAGTATTCGACTACCTGCTCAAAGCCGATGCCCGTCTTCTTCATCTGGGGCACGCTGATGGCCCAGTTGTAGAGTGCAGAACCAAAGGCGATATTTCCTTTTGCCGCATCCAGCTTCCAGCCATTCTTATATTTCACTTCATCCATTCCTTGGATGAGCTTGTTGACATTGTCAATGACCTTGCCCAGGCGCATGGCCATATCTTTCGGTTCAACTTTCAGCTCATTGATCATGCGGTCCACTTTATTGACGAACAGGACCGGCCTGACACCCTCTTTCAGAGCCTGCCGCAGCACGGTCTCCGTCTGGGGCATGGCGCCTTCAACAGCATCCACTACAACCACAGCGCCATCCACGGCCCTCATGGCACGGGTGACGTCGCCGCCAAAGTCCACGTGGCCTGGAGTATCAATCATGTTGATGAGATATTCCTTGCCGTCTATCTCGTGAACCATGGAAACATTGGCCGCATCGATAGTAATTCCGCGCGCCTGCTCCAGGGGATCGAAATCCATGAAGAGCTGCTTGCCTGCCAGTTCCATGGAGATCATGCCAGCGCCTCCCAGAAGGTTATCAGAAAGGGTTGTCTTACCGTGATCAATATGTGCCACGATTCCGATGTTCCGGATAAACTCAGGCTTGTCCATCAGAGTCGTTACACGTTCTGCTATCTTCTTCCTCTTGCCCATAATACGCCTCGCGAAGTTTAAGATAAAGATTAAATCCAGACTAGGACTTCAGAATCCTGGGACTCAATCTATTTAAGCCTTCGGCCTTCTCAGGGCGGTTTCAAATCTATTTGCAGGAGGAATTTGGATTGAAATTATAATTATGGATAAAGCTTAAATCGCTGTGAGGATAGCAAAGAACGGTTTTTACGATGGCGCGCTTGGTAATGAAGTTTGGTGGTGTTTCCGTTGCTGACGGAAACAGGCTGCGGCATGTAGGAGATTTGGTCTTACATTTTAGCCGCGACAATGAGATCGTTTTGGTTACCTCTGCCCTGCAAGGCGTCACTGACGACTTGTTGGCCTGTGCCACGAAGGCGGCAAAGGAGGGAAAGGTCTCAGAAGTGATCGACTTTATGGAGAAGCTCACGGATAGGCACAATCAAGCCATAACCGATGCCATAAGAGACCCTCAAATCGCCAAAGAGGTCGAAGAGACGATATCCAATAAACTGTCTGAGCTGGAAAAGGCTTACATCGGCATTTGCTACATTGGTGAGCTTACGCCGCGCTCTCTGGATTACATATCCAGCTATGGTGAGCAATTGGCGGCGCCCATTCTGGCCGGCGTCCTGAGGGATATGGGCATATCTTCAATGCACTATACCGGCTCAGAGGCAGGAATTGTCACAGACAGCAACTATGGAGATTGCAGGCCCCTGGAAAAGACCTACAAATTGATTCCCCAAAGGCTCTTGCCGCTCAAGGGCGTTCCCGTGGTCACCGGCTTCATCGCCAAGGACGAAAAAGGCACAATTACGACCTTGGGGCGAGGCGGCTCGGATCTGTCCGCCTCACTCATCGGAGCGGCCATTGATGCCGATGAAATCTGGTTTTGGAAGGAGACATATGGCATCATGACTACCGACCCCAAGATAGTGCCCGAGGCCAGGTCTATTCCCACCATATCCTACAGGGAGGCCATGGAGCTGTCCAACTTCGGGGCCAAGGTCCTGCATCCCCGTTCCATTGAGCCCGCCATCCGAAAGGGCATTCCCGTGCGCGTTAAATGCACTTTCGATCCCGATATCCCGGGCACACTAATAGTACATGATGATGTACCCAAAGCAGATGTGATAAAGGCAGTAACGCTGCACAAAAATGCTGCCTTGCTCAACATATCCGGTGCAGGCATGATTGGGACGCTTGGCGTCGCAGCGCGCGCTTTTTCCGCTCTGGCCAAGGCGGGCATAAATATCGTCATGATCAGCCAGGGATCGTCTGAAGCCAATATCTCCATGATCATTGAGGAGCGACAGGTGGAGAAGGCTGAAGATGCCCTGAGGGCAGAATTCCCCCGCGATCTGGTCAAGGAGATCTCGCATGATCACGATGTTTGTGTCGTGGCGGTGGTAGGTGCGGGAATGGCGGGCACTCCCGGTGTAGCCGCCCGGGTCTTCAAGGCCATGGGCGCGGCCAAGATCAATGTGGTCATGATAAGCCAGGCATCAGGTCAGCTGAACATCTCCTTCGTGGTTGCTTCCAAGGACGCTGAACAGGCTGTAAGAGAGCTGCACCGCGAGTTTGGACTGGGTGGGGAGACATGAGGAAACTCACCTACGCTGATGCGGGCGTGGATATTCATCAGGAGAATAGATCTATTGACGCCATGAAGGCCGTGCTGACGACTAAACGGCAGGGTTTCGGAGCCCCCATGACAGAGATCGGTCACTATGCCGGGCTTCTGGATATGGGCGGCTTCGCTTTGGCCATGACCACCGATGGCGTGGGCTCCAAGGTTCTTATTGCCAATGCGATTTCCAAGTGGGATACGATCGGCATCGACTGCATCGCCATGAATGTCAACGATCTTTATGCCATAGGGGCCGAGCCCATCGCCTTTGTGGACTATCTGGCGGTAGAGAAGGTGGACCCAGAGAGAGCGGCGCAGATTGCGATAGGCCTCGCCCGCGGGGCGGAGATCTCCAATATGACCATAGTGGGAGGGGAGACTGCATCCTTGCCGGAGATCATTAAGGGCTTTGACCTGGCCGGAACCGCCATTGGAATTGTTGATAAAGACAAGGTGGTGACCGGCGAGAAGATTCAGAAGGGCGACGTGCTGGTGGGTGTGCCCGGCAGCGGCCTGCACAGCAACGGCTATACTCTGGCCCGGCGCATCATCGCTGAGTCCAAGTACACCTATTTCGACCGGATGCCAGGCGGGAAGAATACCATTGGAGAGGAGCTGCTCACACCTACCCGGATCTACCCTGAGATCGTTAAACTGGTGGCAGAATGCGATGTGCATGGTCTCGCCCATATCACCGGTTCGGGCCTTCTCAAGCTGCGGCGCATCTCGCAATTGGGCTTTGAGATCGCCGATCCACTGGAGCCACAGCCGATCTTCCGCTTCCTGCAAGAGCAGGGAAATGTGGATGAAGGCGAGATGTATCGCACCTTTAACATGGGCATGGGCTTCGTGGTGGTAGTAGCCGAAGATGAGGCTGCAAAGGCCTGTAGCATTATGGGACCGGGCTCAAAAGTAATCGGATCGATTGTAAAAGAGGGAATAAAAGCAGGCAGCTTAACGTTTTAGGCCTGCTTATCTATTTCTTTTTCGCCGAACATCTCTTCTAATTTGCTCTTTATCTTTCTTATGGACTCCACAGCCGGACAGTCTACATCGATGGGCGGCTTGCCGGCAAGGTCCGCTTCCACCAGGCATTTGTCAAAGGGAATGGTTCCCAGGACCGGTATGCCCATTTGAGCCAGCTTCTCGGCTACGGGACCGGGGTTGTCTGCTTTATTTATGACGGCAAAATACCGAGTGATACCGATCTCCTTGCCCAGTTGCATGATCCTCTCCACGGTCTCAATGGATCTCATGCCCGGCTCTACCACAGCGATCATGGCGTCGACCCCGCGAGCCGTAGCCCTGCCCAGGTGCTCGATTCCCGCTTCCATATCCAGGATTACCAGATCCTTTTCTCGGACGATGACATGTCTGATGAGCGCTTTCACAAACGCATTGGCGGGACACATGCAGCCCGAGCCCCCGGAATCGATGGTGCCCATGACCACCAGCTTGACATTATCGGGACCTGTGCAGCCGCACATGGCCACCACGTCGTCGACCTTGGGATTCATCTTGAACATGCCGCCGGGCATGCCCGCCCGCTCCTGGACCAGGTCTTTGTGATCGGTGACGGGCTTTGGCAGAGTGGGAATTCCCAGAGCTGAGCCCAGGTTCATGCTGGGATCGGCATCTATGGCCAGAACATTGTAGCCGTCGCGGGCAAATAGTCTGGCCAGGGTGCCAGCCAGGGTGGTCTTGCCCACGCCGCCTTTTCCTGAGATTGCGATTTTCATCTTATGAACCTCGTGAGAATGATCAGTCTATTACGAACATGTATGTTTATATCGATTCTGCATGATAACAGTAGCGAGGCACTGCAATGATCAAGAGCATCAGAAAGAGCGATGGCAAGACCGAAAAACTTAGCCAAGAGAATATTGCCGCAACCATTGCCGGTGACCTTTTCCTATCCAGCAATGCCAGAGCAGTTCTAAATAAAAGATATCTGCGTCGCGACGAACGCGGGGCTGTCGCGGAGACGCCGCAGGAGATGTTCCAGCGCGTGGTGTCTCACGTCTCCAGAGCGGAAAGCAGGTATGGTGGCGATGCAAAAATTTGCCGCTGCGAATTTTTAAAGATGATGCGCAGTCTGGAATTTCTGCCCAACTCCCCTACAATCATGAACGCTGGTCTGCCGCGGGGGCAGCTCTCTGCTTGTTTCGTTCTGCCTGTGGAGGACTCACTACCCGGCATATTTGATGCCCTGAAGAGCATGGCCCTCATTCACCAGAGCGGGGGTGGCACGGGTTTTTCCTTCTCACGGCTGCGCCCCAGGAATGATGTGGTACGGGCTACCGGCGGTGTGGCCTCCGGCCCGGTATCCTTCATGCGTATCTTCGATGTGGCAACGGATGTGATCAAGCAGGGCGGGCGTCGCCGAGGCGCGAACATGGCCACCCTTCGCGTTGATCATCCTGATATCTTAGAGTTCATCTCGGCCAAGGAGAAGCCGGGATTTCTGGAGAACTTCAACATCTCTGTAGCCGCGAGTGATGAGTTCATGCATGCG
The DNA here is from genome assembly GCA_963682135.1 of Methanothrix sp. Taxonomy (GTDB): domain Archaea; phylum Halobacteriota; class Methanosarcinia; order Methanotrichales; family Methanotrichaceae; genus Methanothrix. Next base: position 1,373,489 of record OY821645.1, on the reverse strand, counting down.
GCGCAGAAGGGCGGCGATATCGAGTTGATCAATCCGCGCAGCGGTCAGGCAGCAGGCCATCTCAATGCCGCAGAGACAATGGCCCGCATCGCAAAATGCGCCTGGGCAGGAGGCGATCCGGGTATTATCTTCATAGACAGGATCAATGCTGCCCATCCTCTGCCCGGTATAATTGAAAGCACCAATCCCTGCGGCGAGCAGCCCCTGCTTCCTAACGAGTCCTGCAACCTGGGGTCCATCAACCTCGCTAAGCTGGTATGGAAAGGGGAATTGAACTGGGAGCGACTGGCGGAGCTGGTCCGGCTTGCCGTTCGCTTCTTGGACGATGTAATTGACGTCAATTGCTATCCTCTGTGGCAGATTGAAATGGCGACAATGCAGTCGCGAAAGATCGGACTGGGGGTGATGGGCTTTGCCGAGATGCTGATTATGATGAATATCTCCTACAACTCCCCGCAGGCCCTGCTTCTCGCGGAAGAGATCATGAAATTTATCTCCCAGGCGGCGCGCGAGGCATCAGAGCGTCTGGGCGAGGAGCGCGGTTCTTTTCCGCTCTTTGAGGAGTCTAAACTGCAGAGCTGGAGCGCCATGAGAAACGCCACTGTGACCACTATTGCGCCCACGGGCACCATCAGCATCATCGCAGGAACCTCCAGCGGCATTGAGCCGCTCTTTGCGCTGGCCTTTGTGCGCCGGGTGCTGGAGGGCTCGCGCCTTCTGGAGGTCTCACCCCTATTTGAGCAGGCGGCAGAGGCACGCGGCATTTACACTGCGGAGATGAAGGCGGAGCTAGCCAGGAGCGGCTCGGTGCAGGGCCTGGCAGGGGTGTCGCAGGATATGCAGGATCTGTTCGTGACCGCTTTGGATATCCCGCCCGATCAGCATGTCCGCGTCCAGGCGGCTTTTCAGAAGTACACGGATAATGCCGTATCCAAGACGGTAAACCTAGCCCAAGGCGCCACGGTGGACGATGTTTTAAGAGTGTACCATCTGGCTTACGATTCAGGTTGCAAGGGCGTCACCGTTTTTCGCTACGGCAGCAAGAGCCAGGTACTCTACCTGGGTAATGGGGAGACGGTGCCGGGGTGCAAGTACTGCGGGTAATCTGTGAAATGCGATGTTGGTAGCTGCACTAACTCAAAAGAATTTTATCGAATAGGTACATTATCATTCATCATGTTCCAAAAAAAGTTCCGAGACTCTTTCCTTCAATTAGCTCTTGTACTGCTCTGTATCTTGGCTTACTGCTCTTCGGCACAACTGGCAATCGCCGAAGATGCGGAAAAGATAAATCCTGCCAGTCTATCTCGTGACCAATTAAATAATTCTGGTCCGTTAGTGGGCATATCATCCCAATCTTATCACCCTCCACCGGGCATGATGCCCATCGTCGTGCTGCAAGGCGATCCCTACGAGATGGGGTATCAGTATGCCCTTCAGGCAGGCGAGTATATTGCCATCGTGCGGGACGCCGCCTGGGCCAGTGCTCTCGCCAAGAACTCATCGCAGGAGATCTTGCACCGCTGCCTGGAATACCGGCAATATATTGCAAGAGAGCTCCCTCAATTTGATTTTTTCTCATTTTTCCTGGGGTTGTCGGACGGCATGATCGATCAGGGCTATTCTTTCGGCCAGGATGATCCAGTAGTGATGCTCTACTGGGGCGGCAGCAAGGGGCCGGAGCCTCCAGATCACTGCACAATCATAGCCGCTTTCGGCAACGCCACCGGCAAAGGTATGATCGCAGGGACAAATTTCGATTACTATCATCTGCCATCTAATTCCTATTCAATCATCCTTGCTCTCTACCCAGACTCGGGGAATGCCTGTATCATTCCCAGCGGTGCGGGGCGCACGGCCAGCAACTCTGCCTTCAATGATAAGGGATTGATTTACATCCTGGCTGCAGCGCCCCAGAAGGGTCCCGGCGACAACGGCCCCGGCATTACTGGCTTTTTGGAGCTGCCCTATGTGGCCATGACCTGCGGCAATGTCCCTGAAGCGGAAAATTTCCTCATCAACTCCACTCGCATGTTCGGCCTTAATCACATGCTTCTGGATGCCGGGGGCAATGCCACTGTCCTGGAGGCTACCCGGTCCAGGTACGCCATCCGGCGAGCTGGAGACAACAACGAGTCGGACTATCTGGTTGTGACCAACCATTACATGAGTCCGGTCATGAAGCCTTCTCAACCGATATGGGATCCACTCAAGTATTACCCTTCCAGCTACTATCGATACCTGACGGCTGAGAAGATGATCACCGATCGGCAGGGGGAATTCAACTATTCGGCGGCCGTTGAGACATTCTCCTTAACTGATTGGTGGGACGGGAAGAAATGGCATCTTGACGATCCCTGGAGCACCAACACCATCAGCCGCTTCCGCCCTGATGTTGCCACACTCTATTCGGCTATAGCCGTTCCCGCTGATCATAAAGTCTCCATCTGCACCGGAAATCCCGATATGCCATACTGGGGCACATTGACCGGCGGCCAGACTGGGACTTATATCAACTTTACCATAGGATCGCGACCGGAAGACCTGGTATTTGACCTCAAAGATGATGCATCAGCTGCCATGTGGAAGACGGTTCAGATGATGGGAAAAGAGCCGCCGCAAAAAGGAGCTAATTTATGGGCGGAGGCGGAAAACAATTATTGGGAAGCGGTCTGGTGGCTCGACCGGGCTCTGCTGGAGGAAAATAGTTCTGCAAAGTCGGCTGCTTGGGGAAGAGCGGCAACCAACTTTGCGGAGGTGATCACGCAGGCGGAAAATATCCGGGAGATTTGCGGGCCGCGTCCGACAAATTAATCTGCAAAGAATTGCCATTGGATGGAAAGGAGGAGATGGCCCGAGGCGGCAAAAGGCAAAGGAAGGGAGATTGTAACAAAAAGCCGCCCCAGGCCACAAGCCACCAGCAAACCAATCACCCCTTAATAACGGTGTCGGTTGGAAGCTACCTTAGCGTTAGCTGGACGCATTGCTGTCAGACCGATAAGCCTAATAACTTTTCTCATCATTCCTCTTGCCATGAAACGCATCGGCATCGCCGACACCACATTTGCTCGCGTGGATATGGCCCGCGCTGCGATCAGCGTCATCAAGAAAGAGGTCTCAGTGGAAATCATCCGCTATACCGTTCCCGGCATCAAGGATCTGCCCGTCGCAGCTAAAAAGCTCCTGGAAGAAGAAAAATGCGATATCGTCATGGCTCTGGGTATGCCAGGATCTGCGGAGAAGGACAAGATGTGCGCCCACGAGGCCTCCACTGGCCTGATCGCTGCTCAGCTCATGACCAACAGGCACATCATCGAGGTCTTCGTGCACGAGGATGAGGCGCCCGACGAGCGCACGCTGGCAAATCTCTCACAACGGCGCGCCGAAGAGCATGCTCTGAATGCGGTTCGCCTGCTCTATCACCCCGAGAAGCTCACTCGTCTGGCCGGCACGGGCCAGCGACAGGGATACGAGGATGCCGGGCCGATTGAGAGCAGTTCGGGCGGCCACCTGGGGCATTGATTATTATAAAATGTTAAATGAAAAGGCGATAGATGCAGTGGAGAGAAATGAGATGAAGCCGAAGATAATCATTGTATTGCTGATCGTGCTGTTTCTGGTGAGCGTAGCGGCCATAGATGCCAAGTCGAGCGGAAGAAGCGGAGGGAAATCGAGCGGTTTTCACAGCAAGAGCGTCTCATCAAAGGCAACAAGTTCCTTCACCGATGGAGCTGCCAAGATGATAGGAATCTCAAGCCTGGGCATGGCTGCTAAGAACACCAAGAAGAAGACTCATCTCGATGATGATCTTTTCGAAAACGAGACCGAAAACGGGACTGCACAGCAATCACCCGGCATGGGTGTGCTGCCTGCCTTTCTGGCAATTAGCATGCTCCTTATAGCCAGGCGAAAGAGAATGGTTTGACCTTCTCATGTTGGGAAAAAAGTGACCTCAAGCCGCCACGGCGGCCTGAGCAGTATTTCTTTCTGCTATTGTATCATTATGCAGCGTTTCATTTAGCGTCGTCTCATTGCCTTCCGGGACGGAAGGTGCAGCTTCTGAGGCCATCAGACCCATGGGGAAGGGCTGGGCCTGCATTGCCTCAGCCGGAAGCTTGACGTTCACGCTTTCATTGAAGCCCTCGAAGAGAATGGAGACAACAGATTCGATTCGCATCTCCTGGGTATCAGATTCGTTGGCTGTTAGGCCTAGAGACTGAGGTGTCACCACGAAGACCTCCGTTACATCCGTCTTCTTGAGAAGGTGAGTATCTTTGGTGATCCAATAGTGAACGTCCAGGGCCATATTGCGGAAGAGTTCGCTGTAGTTCATGCTCTGCATAGGCACAAGAGATGTCACTTCTGCAGAGAGTTGGTCGGCCATCGAGCCCATATCCGTCTCCGCTCGAACCTTGTAGCAGTCCACTCCATCCACCTTCTCCGAACCTATCAGAGAGAGGCGAGACTTATTGAACATTTCCAGCTGCTGAGTCATTGTGTTCTGCGCCGACCAGGCATCAGCCACGCCGGGCATCTTCATGACCGTCCAGTTTCCATCTACCTTGAGGTAGAGGGTGTCGTTGATAAGATACTCTTCCATCGCAATGGCGCTGGTGTTGTCTTCATCGCCTTTTGCGTGGGAGAGGGAGGCCATGGACAACTTGAGAGCGCTTTCGGTCACGTTGGCCATGCCACTGCCGAATGAGCGCGTGTAAAGCTTCTGAATATCGCCAGAGGAGAGGTTAACCAGATCGATTTTTTGTTCCATCTCCAGGGTAAAGCGGTAGGATTCGAGATTGGCAGAAGAATCGACTACCAGAGATCTCAACGCTGAGGCCATTAACTCATCGAAAGTGGTGTTGTTAGTCTGGCCGAATGATCCAGAGCTGCAGATCATCAGAACCAGCGCCAAAAGTATAAGATATTTCATGGCAGACTGGTGGGGGGATGGGTGTAAATATTTTTTGCTCTTTCTCTAGAGTTAGCGATATCACCAGCTAAATTCATCCATCGCGATCCTACAAGTTAAAGTATATAGAATAACTATGATCTTTTTGGAAGATTGCAGGAAAGATCTAGATGGAAAACGATGGGAAGAGGGCCCGAGAAATTTCCCAATACCTCTTTGATAATGCAGCAATAGGAGTCTATCAGACATCAGCGGAAGGACGATATGCGATTGTGAATCCCGCTCTTGCTCGCATCCTGGGATATGATTCACCGGTGGATCTGATAAATTCCGTCACAGACATCGATAGGCAGGTTTTTGCCGATCCTTTCCAGGAGCGAGAGTTTCATCGCCTCCTGAAAGAAACGGGCGGCGTTAGGAACTTCGAGGCTGAGCTGTTTCGCAGAGACGGGAATAGGGTCTGGGTTTCCATCCAGGCTGATGCAATGGTCGATGCAGAGTATCGCCCGAACAATAGGGTTTCATCCTACCAGGGATTTTTGATCGATATCACAGAACACAAGCTCATGGAAGAGGCACTAAAACGATCGCAAGAAAAATATCGAACCCTTGTGGAAAACCTAAACGATGCTATATTTACACTGGACAGCGCAGGGCTGATTATTTACGTAAGTCCGGTAGTAGAGCAACTGCTGGGATACAGGCCGGAAGAAGTTATTGGTGAGGACTTTGCAAAATTCATTCATCCCGAGGACTTGTCCGGTCTGAGAGCCAGTCTCTGCAAAACAATGCAAGGCGTGCTTGAGCCTTACGAATTCCGCGCACGCGACAAATGCAATCAATACAGGCATGTTAGATCCTTCAGTCGAATTGAGAATGACGAACAGGGTCGGACATTGGGAATAACCGGGGTCTTGTCAGACATCACAGAGCAAAAGCAGAAGGCAAAGGAGCTGCGCCGCAGCGAGGAGCGGTATCGCACGGTGGTTTCGTCGGCCAGCGACGGGATAATCCTCCAGGAAAGTACGGGAAAAATTCTGACCTGGAACAAGGCTGCAGAACGGGTATTTGGCAGAAGAGCTGAAGATGTCTTGGGTCTTGATTCGAGCAGTTTTAATTGGAGTACGGTCCACAAAGACGGGTCAGAATTCCCAGGGGCCGAGCATCCATCCATTCATACCCTTACGACGGGAGAGCCCTGCCGAAATGTGGTCATGGGCGTCAGAAATGCCGTCACCGATCAGATCTCCTGGATCAACATCAATACCATTCCACTATTCAAAGAACGCGAGATGACACCTTATGGCGCAGTCATCTGCTTTTCCGATATGACCGACCAGAAGCTGGCTGAGGATGCAGAGCAGGAAGCAAAGAGCAGGCTGTCGGCAATTATTGAGTTTCTTCCCGATGCAACATTTGTCATTGATTTGCAGGGAAAGGTAATCGCCTGGAACCGGGCCATGGAGGAGATGACCGGGGTCAACAAGAAGAATATGATAGGTCAGGGCGATCATGCTTATGCCATCCCGTTCTATGGTGAACGGCGGCGACAGTTGCTGGATCTACTGGATAAGGATGATGAGGAAATTGCATCCAACTATCAATATGTGCAACGGAAAGGCAACACACTCTATGCAGAAATATTTGCGCCTTCATTGTTCGGCGGCAAAGGAGCACATGTATGGGCGACGGGGGCGCCCATCTTCGATGCCAAAGGAAAGCGCCTGGGTGCCATAGAATCCATTCGCGATATTACAGAGAGTAAGAGAGCAAAAGAAGAGCTGCAAGAATCCAAGGACTACCTGGAAAAGATAATCAATTCCATTGGCGATCCCATATTCGTCAAGAATCGGCAGCATCAATTTGTTTTGGTGAACAATGCTTTCTGTGCATTATCGGGCCACAGCAGTGAGGTCCTCCTGGGAAAGATGGACTATGATTTCTTTCCATCTGAGCAGGTTTCTGTATTCCTGGAGAAGGACGAGAGGGTCTTTGAAACGGGAAAAGAGAACGTAAATGAGGAGGTTATTACTGATTCACGGGGAAAGGATCGCACCATAATTACCAAGAAGACATTGTATACCGACAATTCCGGTGGCAAGTTTATTGTGGGCATCATCCGGGATATAACTGAGCGCAAGTGGGCAGAGGAGGAGCTGCAAAAGACCAACCAGCAGCTGAAGGTAGCAATTGCCAAGGCGAACGAATTGACTACACTTGCCAGAAAGGCCAATGCTGCCAAGAGTGAATTTTTGGCCAACATGAGCCATGAGATCCGCACGCCCTTGAACGGCGTCATAGGCATGACTGAATTGCTGTTGGACACAAATTTGAGTAGTGAGCAGCAGGAGTACGCCCAAACCATCAACATAAGCGGCGAAGCGCTGCTGGCACTGATCAACGATATCCTGGATTTCTCCAAAATTGAGGCTCGTAAGCTGGTGATGGAGGTGAAGGACTTCAACCTGGCTGATGTGCTGAAGTATACAACCGATCTCCTCTCCAGGAGTGCTCGGGAGAAGGGGTTGTCCATAACCTGCCAGGTCCAGCCGACCGTGCCCATGCAGCTGCGTGGTGATGCCGGCAGGTTGCGTCAGATTCTGGCCAACCTGGGAGGCAATGCGGTGAAGTTTACAAACCGGGGTGAGGTCCAAATTCAGGTCAGCGTCGAGAAAGAAGAAGACAAAAATATCACGCTTCGCTTTTCGGTATTCGATACGGGCATCGGTATCCCGGCCGACTGCCTGAAGGCTCTTTTCATGCCATTTACGCAAGCAGACGGCTCCACCACACGTAAATACGGCGGAACCGGCCTGGGTCTTGCCATCTCCAAGCAACTGGCCAATATGATGGACGGCAAGATCGGAGCAGAGAGCGTTGAGGGAGTCGGATCGACATTCTGGTTCACAGCCAGGTTCGAGAAGACTGCAAGCAGTGTCCAGTTGACTGCCTCCCGGAGCCAGGCAGCGGCCACGGCTTTTGGCCCGGCTCCGACACTGCCCGGTAAGGTTCGCATCCTGCTGGCAGAAGACAATCTCGTGAACCAGAGAGTTGCCCTGGCCATGCTGAGAAGGCTGGGCTGCCGGACGGATGTGGTGGCCAACGGCCGGGAGGCAGTAAAGGCTTTGCAGAATGCTTCCTACGATCTGGTTTTGATGGACTGCCAGATGCCTGTGATGGACGGTTTTGAGGCCACCCGCGCCATCCGAGAAAAGGAGGCCGCGGCGAGCAGTCCGAGCATCCCCATCATCGCCATGACTGCTTCCGCCATGCAGGCCGACAGGGAGAGATGCCTCCTGGCCGGCATGAGCGACTTCATAGCCAAGCCCGTCCAGCCGGGAGAGCTGGCTGAGATGCTGGCCAGATGGCTGGCCATGTCCCGGCACAATCCGGAAGAGGGCGAAGCGGGATAGCTGGTTGCTGCACAAAATAATGCAATGGTAAAGATATTCAAATCAGAATAAAAAGATGTTAAAGTCTACTCGACCTTTTTAAACATTGATCCCTTCACGCCGCATACCGGGCACTTCTCCGGCGCCTCACGCTCCACAGTCATGCCGCATACCGGGCAGACGAAGTAAGGATAGCTCTCCTTCTTTGCCTCCAGATTCTGCAGCATATCATGATAGAGCCGGGCGTGGTACTCCTCCACGGCGTTGGCGAAATTGAAGCTGCGCTCCGCATCCCTGGCGCCCTCAGCTTTCGCGGTGGCGATCATCTCCGGATACATCTCCTTGAACTCGTGCGTCTCTCCTGCGATGGCCTCGCGCAGGTTCTCCTTGCTGCTCTTGATGGCCTTGAGGGCGCGCAGGTGGTTGGCGGCATGCACCGCTTCCGCCTCGGCGGCAGCCCGAAAGAGCTTGGCAGCTTGAGCCAGGCCCTCTTTATCGGCCTGGGCGGCAAAAGCGGTGTACTTCCTGTTCGCCTGCGATTCTCCGGCAAAAGCCTCCATCAAGAAATCCTCTGTCTTTGTCAACTTAATCACACCTTGGACAATATTTTCTAACTTAATTGGTGGGCAAATATGTTAAGACTTTTGTCCCCATTGCGGCCATATCTGCTGTCTATAAATTCTCAGAGGTAGGAAGTCGAAGCTGCAAATGAGCGATAGAATTATTGAGGTCAAGGATCTCGAATACAAATACGGCGACTTCAGAGCCGTTGACGGCGTCTGCTTCTTCGTGCGGGAGGGAGAGATCTTCTCCTTCCTGGGGCCCAACGGGGCGGGGAAGAGCACAGTCATCAATATTCTAACCACCCTTCTGCCTGTGCAAAAGGGCAGCGTCATCATTGCCGGATACGACCTGGCCAAAGAGCCTCAGCAGGTGCGCCGCTCCATAGGCATTGTATTTCAGGATGAGACGCTGGACCGCGACCTCACCGTCTGGGAGACCCTGGAGCTGCACGGCCGCATCTATTCCATGCCCAAAGCAGAGCGAAAAGAGAGAATTGATGAGATCATAAAACTGGTGGAGCTGGAGGAGAAAAGAGATGTACGCACCCGTTTTCTCTCCGGCGGCATGAAGCGGCGGCTGGAAATTGGCAGGGGTCTTATGACCAGACCAAAGGTACTCTTCCTGGATGAGCCGACCATCGGCCTGGATACGCAGACCAGGCGCAGGTTGTGGGACTACATCAAAAGGGTCAACGATTCAGGAACCACCATCTTTCTTACTACTCACTACATGGATGAAGCGGACCAGGTCAGTAACTGGATCGATATCCTGGACCACGGCAAGATCATAGCTTCCGGCAATCCGACTGCCCTCAAAGACGGTCTGGGAAATGATATGATCTATCTGGACACCAGCGATAACGCCGCCGCGCAGAGCATGCTGCGGGGCATTAAGGCCGTTAGGAATGTCAAGGTCGCGCCCGCGGGCCTTGTGGTCACCATCAACACGGACGGCACGCACTGTCTTCCCATCATCATGAACCGGCTGCGGGAAATAGGTATCCAGATCATCAGCGTCAACCTAAAAAAGCCTACATTGGATGATGTATTCGTGCACCACACCGGAAGAGGTATCAGAGAGGCGGGAGCGGAAAAGCTTCACCGGATCATGCCCAAAGGAGGCAGATGATATGTCCTGGGAATTTTTGACCATCTACTGGCGCGATATGCTTCGCTTTGTTCGCTTCAGGATTGCCCTTGTAGCCTCCCTTATCCAGCCGGCTCTATGGATGGCGCTTTATGGGGCGGCCATGTCCAGCAACTTCTCACGGCTTAGCGCGGGCATGACCTTGCCCCAGGGAGCTACAGCCGTCTCCTACCTGACCTTCATGGGTGCGGGAGTCATTGCTCTGACCACTCTATTTACCAGCCTCTTTGGGGGAATCACCCTTCTATTCGACAAGAATTGGGGGCTGATGAGAGAACTTTTGGCCAGCCCCATGCCCCGCAATCACATAATCCTGGGCATTGGTCTTTCCGGCGTCACCAAGTCCTTCATCCAGGTGATGGTCATCATGGGTTTTGGCCTTCTCATCGGAGTGCGCTTCTTTCCCGGCTACACCTTGCTGCAGACGGCAGGTGCCGTCTTGGGAGTGCTGCTCTTTGTGGGCGTCTTTTCTATAGGATTTCTCTTCCTCTCCTCGGCCATATCCATGAGCATGGACACTCCCGAGGGTCTGCAGGCCGTGATCACCCTTCTCACCTTGCCGCTGTTCTTCGCCAGCAACGCCCTCTACCCCATTGATGCCTTCCCGGGGACAATGAGAATGCTTGCTCAGTTCAATCCCCTCACCCACCTGGTGAACGGTGTACGCTACTTTGCCGTAGGAAGCGACTTTTATGCCATCGGCATCCATTATGTTTACAGCAGCTCCGACATGCTCCTCTCCTTTCTGGCGCTGACGGGGTTTGCCGCAGTTATGTTCCTGGTGGCCTGGCGGGTTTTCAAGAACGCAGTGGTAACCTGAATTAAAAAAAAGATCCCAGAACGCAATACATAAGATCAATGACTATCATGATAAGTTAATGGAGGAAAAGAGATGAAGGTCTTAGGAATTTGTGCCAGCCCGCGCGGCTCCAAGAGCACGACTCTGCGCCTTGTCCAATCCGCTCTGGACGGGGCGAAAGCCTCAGGTGCCGAGGTGGAAGTGGTGGACGTCTGCAAGCTGGATATAAAGTACTGCAACGCTTGCCAGGTATGCTTCAAGGAAGGCAAATGCGTGCACAAGGATGATTTCCAGGGGCTTTACGACAAAATCCTGGCTGCGGACGGCCTGGTCTGGGGAGCGCCAAATTACTTCCGCTCGGTGACGGCTCAGATGAAGACGCTCATCGACCGCATGGCTGACGCCGTTCACTGCCAGCTTCTTAATGGCAAGTACTGCTGCAGCGTGGCCAGCGGCGGCAGCAACTACGATCAGGTCACAACCTACCTGGACGGCATCATGCTCAACTTCGGAGCCTTCGTCACAGGAAGCGTCGGCGCGGCCATGATCCAGGGGCCTGCGGCTCAAGAGGCTGCGGAGAAGAAGGCCTTCCTGCTGGGCAAATCTCTAGCAGAGGATATCCGGATCAAACGCGACTATATCGAGCAGAGGGAGATGCAAGAGGAGACTCGCGAGTACTTCAAGAAGCTCGTGAAGATGAACAAAGAGAGCTGGGAGCACGAGTACGAGTATTGGAATAAACTTGACTGGAAGTAGATGCAGAAATTTGTCGATCTGGTAGTCTGGACTGATGACATCGACGAGTCTTCCTGAAGATTTGGCTTAAGCTGCCTCTGTCTTATGTCCCACGGGCAGAACACCGATTGGCGTCTCACCAGATGCAAGACCCAGGCATTCCCTGGTCTTGTTTTCATCAAAGCCTGCGGTATATGTGGCACCTAGATCCAGAGAGACGACCTCAAGAAGCAGGTTTTCAGAAGCAGTTCCGGCCTCGACGTAAACGAATCTGCTCAGGTCCTGACCCAGGACTTTGTTGATGCGCTCAAAGACGCCGGTGACTATGAAAACAGCTGGAGCGCTCTTCCGCCAATCCTCCTTGCCACCCATGCTTGAGTTGAATAGATCAGGGATCTTGTTGCCCTTGGATATTAGCGTCAGGTTGTGACCCTGAGGAGAGTAGTGATAGACGCCGGAAGGCAGGCCTGTGACATTTCCTGCCAGGAGGTAGACCTCCAGTGGATATGTGGCCATAGCCGAAGGCGATGTGCGGTGGCCTTTGTCATCAGTCACTCCTTGCGCCGCCCAGCAGAGCGAAGAGACCTCATCCAGAGTCAGAGGCTCGCCGGTGAAGCTTCGGATGGACCGCCGCTCCAAAAGGGCCTTCTCCACACTGATGCCCCCATCAGTGCGCGGCTGTGGCAGTTTTATTACATACGAAGTCTCTTGGTTTGAACTTGCGCACACTGCTACTGTGGCCATCAGAAGGAAGGCCAGACCAATCGTAGATGCAATCATTACTCCTTTACTCATCTTCTCACCCAAACCGTGTATATTTCCGCCGCCTCGCCCGGAGGAGCTGACCCAGAGGAACTGTGATACAATCCTGTGAGTGCCGCACAACTTTTTAATAGTTTCCAGACCTACAATAATGTTTATGCTGACACTGGAAGAAGGCCGTCTGGCCGTTCATCTGGCCAGACAGGCTCTGACTGGATACACGGAGAAGAAGAAGATGATCATACAGCCCCAGGGCCTTCCTCCTGTATTCGAGGAGAAGCGGGGAGTCTTTGTAACCTTGCACGAGGACGGCGACCTGCGCGGCTGCATCGGCTATCCTCAGCCCATTATGCCGCTGGGCAAAGCCATCGTGGACTCGGCCATCAATGCAGGCTGTCGCGACCCGCGCTTTCCCTGTGTGCGCCCCGGAGAGCTGGGAAGGATCGAAGTGGAGGTGACCATACTTACCGAGCCTGAATTCTACACGCAGCCCAAGAAGAAGCTGCTTGAGCTGGTGGTGATCGGCAGGGACGGGCTGATTGTCTCCAAAGGGCCGTTCTCCGGCCTGCTCCTGCCCCAGGTGGCCCCGGAGTGGGGATTCGACTCGCAAGAGTTTCTCTCCCAGACCTGCGTCAAGGCAGGGTTGCCTCCCGATGCCTGGCTTGATGAGGATACACAGGTACAGCACTTCCAGGCGCAGATCTTTGCCGAGGTAGCGCCGGAGAGAGAGGTCTTCGAGAAGAGTTTCCCGGATAGCGGATGCGGGACGGTGTAGGGATTGGATAACAAAATTGCAGGCAGCAATTCGCCATGCTATTTTAGAGTCTCCAATAGTCCACTCTGGAAGACTTGAAAGCTTCGGGAACGATTGCGAGAGGGCACCATGTTTGCAGATATGGCCCTTGCCACCTTGATTTTGGCCAGACCGCTCTTGAAATAGCCAGCACTTTGCAGCTCGCGTTCCAAGGCCTCCCAGGTTCCGCCTTTGATCGCATCAGGGTCTCTGTAAGCAGCCTTTGCGGCAAGAGATGGAGAAACTCGCTCATAGGCCTGATGAATCGCCTGCACATCCCCAAAGAACCATGCTTTAAGTTCTTCCACAGCGATTCGGTTCAGCACCTGAAATCGTGATTCGTTTTGGGCCATGCTCCCTGTTACAATGTGGGAAGAAATATCTAATATACTATTTAAAGTGGGATTTTATGCTTGCAGCTAGATATCATATTCCTCGAAAAGTCTCAGTACTCTGGCCTTCATAGCATCATGCTCTTCCTTGGTGATTCGCCAGACTATTTCGCCGCGAATATTCACCGCTCCACCGTAAGGCAATTGGTCTCTTATGAATTCACGAGGTTTTGTGATGTCATCCATTTGATTAACCTCTCAGTGCCATATCCAATATCTCAGCTTATTATTATTAAATGTAGCTCATGTGGGACGACACCCACCCTTGTCCCACACAAGCGTCAGCCTAAAAAATAGGGGCAGAGATCTTCCTCCTCTACTTCCCGATCTTCTCGTGAAACACCCTCTTGGCCTTTCCTTCCTGTCTGGGTAGCCCCCCCAGCGGATAGACGTCGCCCTTGGGTGAGAAGCCCAGCGTCTCTTTGAGCGCCTTTTCCACCATGTAGCCCGTCACACCCGGCCCTGCTTCCACATTGACCCGAACATTGTTGACCCCGTCCACCTCTTCCACAATGATCTGGTAGTTGTTGCCGATGCCCGGTATGCCCAGCAGCGTCTGCTCGATCTGCTTGGGGAAGAAATTCACGCCCTTGACAATGAGCATATCATCCCGCCTGCCGGTGATGGGGGCGATCTTGAGGTGAGTTCTGCCGCACTCACAGGTATCTCGGGAGATGATGTGGGTAAGATCTGCGGTGCGAAAGCGAATCATGGGCAATGCTTCCCTGGTCAGCGAGGTGAAGACCAGCTCGCCTTCCTCTCCGTCTGAGACCGGCTCGCCCGTCTTGGGATCAACGATCTCGATGATGTACTGATCCTCCCAGACGTGCAGGCCGTCATGCGCCGGGCAGTCCATGCCCAGCGTTCCCACACCGCCCGATTCGGTCATGCCGTAGATATCAAAGACATCGATATTCAGGCCCTCGGAGATCTTCTTTTTCATGGACTCGGAGAATGCCTCCGCTCCGAAGATGCCTATCTGCAGATCGGGCAGAGTCTCTTCCTGCTCCTCCAGGATCTCCATAAGCCGCACACCGTAACTGACCACACCGGTGAAGACCCGCGTCTTCAGATCCTTGGCCAGACGTATCTGCCGGGCAGTATTGCCGGGACCGGCCGGAATCACAAAGAGCCCCGCAGCGCGCGCGCCGTGGTACATGCCAAATCCGCCGTTGAAAAGGCCGAACAGCGGCGTGATCTGGGTGGCGTCTCCTGGCCTCGCTCCCGCCATGCGGTAGCATCGGGCCATGCACTCCGCCCACTGCAAAAGATCATTCTCCGTGTAGGGCATGACTACCGGGGTTCCCGTGGACCCGGAGGACATGTGCATCTCCACGATGTTCCGCCGGGGCACGCAGGACAGCCCCAGAGGATAGCTCTCTCGCAGTATATCCTTATTGGTCATCGGCAGCTTGACTACATCGTCAGCCGTTCGGATGTCCTCCGGTTTAACTCCTGCCTGGGCAAATAGCAGTCGGTAAGAGGCATTGGACTCGTAAACATGTTTAACTATGGCCCGTAGCCTTGCGGACTGCATCTCCTTTATGCCCTTTGAGGACCTGGTTTCTATTGATTTGTTGTGAAAATTCTCATCTGTCTTCATGAATGGCACCTTCCCGCTGCAAACGCTTTCCGGTTGATCTCCAAAAACTTCTCCTTAACACACAGCGCAAGGGCTCTTTCCCAGGACTCCAAAGCCAGATCCAGGCCCTGTGAGATGGCGCCCAGGAGGACTATGTTGGCCGCACGGATGTCGCCCAGCTCTCTGGCGATCTTTGCGGCATCGATGTAAACCAGCCTGGGAAAGGCTTGCTTTAGCAGCTCTTCTGCGTCTTCCGGATAGCAGGCCGCGCCCGAGGAGACGGTAACCGGCATGATGGCCTGGGTGCTGACGGCTGCCAGGCCATCCGGCCGGAGGTAGTCAGCATAACGAAGCGCTTCTACCTTCTCCAGAGCTCCCAGAATGTGAGCCTCATTCCTGGCCACCAGGGGGCTATGGACCTCTTTGCCGTAGCGTATCTGGGCCATCACCGAGCCACCCCGCTGCGCCATGCCGTGCACCTCGTTGGTCTTGACATCGTAGCCCTCCAGCATAGCTGTCTGAGCTAAAATCTCGCTGGCCAGCAAAATTCCCTGGCCGCCCACGCCAACCAATACGATGCTCTTCGTCTCCAATGCCATGGCAGTCTGCTCAGCCGCATTCTCAATCTTGCTCATGCTCTTCCCCCGCTGACAATAGCCCCGGCTGGGCAGACCTGCTCGCACAGGCTGCAGCCTGCACAGAGTGTCTCGTTTATCCTGGGGCCGTCTTCTGTGCCTTCGATGGCCGGGCAGCCCAGATTCAGGCATAACTCGCAGCCCTTACACTCCTCCGCCAGAATCTTCCGGATCACGCCTACCCTTTTCTTCTCTCGCAGAGGGCAGGGGGCACGCGAGACGATCAGAGACGGCTCTACGGATGCGATTTCATCAGATATGACCCGGCTTGCCTGGTCCAGGTCGTAGGGATTGATAACACAAACGCGCTCTATTCCGCAGGCTCTGCCGATATCCTCGATGGAAACAGCTTTTGTCGCCTCTCCCATGAGTGTTCTGCCTGTGCCGGGATGATCTTGATGACCGGTCATGGCGGTGGTACGGTTATCCAGTACGATTATGGTGCTGCTGCCTCGGTTGTAGGCTATGTCCAGCAGGCCCGTTATGCCGGAGTGAAAGAAGGTGGAGTCGCCCACGATGCCCACCACTTTTCGTGGCTCTCCCGCTTTCTCCAGGCCGTGCGCCATGGAGATGCCGCCGCCCATGCACAGGATGCTGTCCATTCTGTCCAGGGGTGGGAAGGCTCCCAGGCTGTAGCAGCCGATGTCACCGGTAACCACAACGTCCATTTTGCCCAGTGAATAAAAAATGCCTCGATGTGGGCAGCCGGGACAGAGCACGGGCGGGCGAGGTGGCAGTCTGTCGGAAAAGGCAGAAGGCTTTGGCTCTTGCACCGGCCTTCCTTCCAGGAGCGCTTTTGTCGCCAGCAGCCGGTCCACAGAAAGCTCCATGATGCCGGGAACAACATCTCTTCCCCGGCAGGCGAGGCCCAAAGCCCGGACATGCTGCTCGATGAAGTCGTCCAGCTCTTCTATGATGAGCAAATTGCAGACGCCTGCTGCAAACTCTCGAATCAATGCGTCCGGGAAGGGATAGGACATGCCCAGCTTGAGTACGCTTGCCTTGGGCCATACCTCCCGAGCATACTGGTAGGCGATGGAAGAGGTGATGATCCCCAGACTTCTGTCCCGCCATTCTTGGCGATTGGCGGGCGAGCTTTCCGAAATAGCTTGCAGGCGAATCATCCGGTCCTCTACCCTCTGGCGCATGGGCCTGCCCCATACCGGTATGGGCACAAAGCGGGGTGGATCCTTTACCAGGCCGATCTTCTTCTCGGAGAGAGTGCGTTCGCCAAGCTTCACCAGGCTTCTGGAGTGGCTGACGCGGGTAGTGGTGCGCAGGATTACCGGGGTCTTGAACTCTTCAGAGACCTGTATGGCCAGCATGAGGAAATCCCTGGCTTCCTGACTGTCTGAAGGCTCGAATAAGGGAATCTTGGCAAAACGGGCATAATTGCGGGTGTCCTGCTCATTTTGCGAGGAGTGCATGCCCGGATCATCGGCCACGCAGGCCACAAATCCTCCCTCCACGCTGATGTAGCTCAGGGTCATGAGCGGGTCCGCTGCCACATTCAGCCCCACATGCTTCATGGTTACAATGCTGCGGGCTCCGGCCAGAGCTGCCCCTGCCGCCACCTCAAAAGCTACCTTCTCGTTGGGCGACCACTCGCAATACACATCAGGCTTGTACAGGGCCAGGTTTTCCAGGATTTCTGTTGATGGAGTTCCCGGATAGCCCGCGCCGACAGTTACACCGGCCTCAAAGGCGCCTCTGGCCAGGGCCTCGTTGCCGGACATCAAACGTCTCAATGCCATTTTTCTCCTTGATTTTCATGTGCCGAAATCGGGTGATTGTTATTGATCGTTTATGTGTAATCTGGTACATCAAAGATTCAAGTGGCGATACTGGATTTTGGCTTATATTTCTTGTGGTGAATCCTTGCACCTATCTTCAAACATCGGCTCAATTCGGCTCTTCGCAGTTTTATGCCTGGACCGAAAGCCTTTTATCTCGGCAATTGCCGTATATAGTGCATGGCAAAAGTCGACCCTCTTTTCCCTCCTACATCACTGACTTTTGCCTCCCTCCTACTTACTCATCATGAGATCCTGGAAACATCTGACTCAACTCCCCCTAAGAAAGGCTTATAGCCTGCCTCATCCCTTGTTGCTCCAAGAATGCCAGTCATAAGGAGGAGAGGCAAATTAACTCGGGGCAACGGGGGCTTGATGGCTGGCCAGGCCCACTGCTCCATTTATCCTGGGTCCGCTCTGTCTTGGAATGTTCAGATCGAAAATTAGGATAGATTATTATGAGCGCAATATTCGGTGAGAAGCTGACCTTCTCTCAAGAGAAGGGACCAGATGTTAAATTGGTAGTCAATGGTGACGAATTTTATGCTCAATACGAGACAGAGGAAGGCTACTCTGTTATTTATGACAGAGAGCTGGGATTATTCTGTTATGCCCTCCTCAAGGAAGGAGCCTTTTTCTCCAGCAAGATCCCCTTCAGCCATAGCCCGCCCCCCGATCTGGAAAAGCATCTGCAAGAGGCAGGCAGCGTTCGTCTGGCCAAAGCAGATCAGAGCGCTGAGAGAAAGGGATGGTGAGCGAGGGCCGCCATAGTCTTAATATTTCCTACGCAAGTCTAAATATTTAGTGATGCAACATACCGATCCATTCTAAACAATCAGCCAATAAAGAGGTAAGTTGCCATGAGCGCTATACTTGGGGAGTCGCTGTTCTTTCCCCAAAGGAACGGACCGCAGATCCGGCTAACTGTCTTTGGTGATGAGTTTTACAGCTATCAGGAAGACGACAATGGTTACTCGGTGATCTATGACCCGGAGATGGGTCTGTACACCTATGCTCGCCTGCTAGGTGGGATGCTGATCTCAACCGGTGTTCCTTTGCACCAGGACCCACCGTCCGGAGTGAAAAGGCATCTCAGGGAGTCGCAGGAGGTTATAGCCTCTAAATTCGAGGAGAGATTTGCCCGCAATTATGCCCGCCGAGATGGAGCCTATCGCGTTCTGGGCAGAAATATGGGATTGCTGGAGGGACGAAGGGTCCATCAGGGAAAAGTATTGGGATTGACCATTCTCGTTTCATTCTCGGATATCAAGACCTCCATAACTCCGGCAGACGTTTCCGATATGTTGAATACGCAGGGGTATAACAGCTACGGGAATTTTTGTTCAGTACGAGATTATTTCCTTATGATGTCTTCCGGAAAGCTCGACTATTCCAATGTGGTAATCGGCCCCATAACCCTCAGTCACGAGAAGCAGTATTACGTAGAGCATCCGTTAGTCGAGGAGACGCTGCAAGCGGCAGCGCGTACCGGCATTAACTTACTGCAATTCGATAGCAAGAGTGAGGGTTATATTGATGCCATTAACATTCTTTATGCCGGCAAATCGCTATACCAGGGCGACTACATCTGGCCGCACAATGGCATCATCAACATGATGTTGGGCAATATGAGAGCTTACTTCTACATGCTCACCGGCCTGGGAGACGACAAGACGCAGCTATCCATCGGCACCTTCTGTCACGAGAACGCCCATATGCTCTGCCGCCTGCCGGATCTTTACGATTATGGCAAACGCGATGGCGACTTCCAAAGCAGCGCCGGTATGGGCAGTTATTGCCTGATGAGCTATGGAAATCATCTTGATAACGGAAAGACGCCTGCACCAATATGCACATACCTGCGCAATTTGGCTGGTTGGTGCGACAATGTAGTGAGCTTGAATGAGGCAGAGGAGTATCAGGCCAATCATGGCGACTATGGCAGCGTATTGATCTACAAAACGGACAATGAAAATGAATATTTCATTGTGGAGAACCGCAGCACTCTGGGGCTGGACGAATATCTTCCTTCCAGCGGCCTGGCCGTTTACCACTGCGATATCTTCGGCTCAAATGAATGGCAAGGCGGAACGCCGGAGCATCATTACCAATGCGGATTGCTTCAGGCGGATGGGCATTTGGACCTGGAGAAGAATAGGAATGAGGGTGATGCATCGGACCTCTTTGGTAGAATCGATGGCCTTGCCTTATCTCATGACACGCTGCCCTCCTCCTGCATGTGGGACCTCTCCGAGTCGGGACTGACCATCTCGAATATCGGTGAACCGGGCCCGGTAATCAGCTTCAGAACGGGGCCGGTTAAATCAGCAAAAGTTGCCCGGGGAGAGGTAGTAGCGGCTGCCTTGATCAATGATAATGATCCGCAGGGCGTATCCAGCGTCATCGCACTTTCTATGAATGGCAAGATCAGTGCCATGCGAGTCTCTTTGGATATTACACATACCTACATTGGAGACCTGAAAGCGGAGCTCATCGCTCCATCCGGCCAGAGGGCAGTGCTGCATAATCGCGAGGGCGGCAGCAAGGATAACCTGATAGCAACTTACGACTGCATAAGCAAGCAGGAGCTGAAAGCATTCCTGGGCCAGCCTTCCCTGGGAGACTGGACACTTTGGGTAGCCGATCTGGCCAAGATAGACATCGGTAAGCTGAATAGATGGTCAATAGAGCTGGATCTTGAGGCTACGACTGGCTCGGCGAGCTATGATGCCTCACCCAATCTGGATATACCCGATGCAGACCCGACTGGAATTGGCCATGCCATAATGGTGGAGAGGGTAGGTGTGGTGCAGAGCATCAAGGTGAGCGTTGATATCAGCCATAATTATGTCAGCGATCTGAGGGTGGAGTTATTCTCACCTGGCGGAAAGAGGGCCGTACTTCACAATGCCGCAGGTAGCGGTAAACCAGATATTGTAAGGACTTTTGAGGCAAAGGATGTTGCCGATCTGGCGGGATTCAAGGGCCAGCTCTTGAACGGCAACTGGATATTGCGGGTGACTGATTTGGAGCAAAGGGATGTGGGCAGGTTGAACAAGTGGGCAATGGAATTTACATTCCTGGAGTAAAACTGCAAGCAATCTCCAGGGTGTTCTCCATGAAAATTCACTACCTTCAACATGTGCCCTTTGAAGACCTGGCCAACATCGAGAGCTGGGCCAAGTCCCGCGGCCATGATCTAACCCGCACGCAGCTGTTCTTGGATGAGGCGCTGCCGGAAATGGATCAATTCGACTGGCTGATAATCATGGGTGGGCCCATGAATATCTACGAAAACGACAAATACCCATGGCTAGCGAGGGAGAAGGAATTCATCCGTCATGCCATTGCGTGCGACAAGATAGTTCTCGGCATCTGCCTGGGCGCTCAGCTTATGGCTGATGTGCTGGGTGGCATTGTGCGGAGAAACGGGTACAGGGAAATTGGCTGGTTCCCGGTCGACCTTACAAAAGAGGGCATTGCCTCTCCTCTCTTCTCAGTTCTGCCGCTGAGATTTGTGGCCCTGCACTGGCATGGCGACACCTTCGAGATTCCTCCCGGCGCGGTGCGAACGGCAGAGAGCCGGGCTTGCATAAACCAGGCTTTTGTCAAGGGAAAGTCAATTGGACTGCAGTTTCATCTGGAATCCTCCCGCGACAGCATCGATCACCTGCTCGAAAACTGCGCTGATGAGCTGACAGAGGGGCCGTATGTGAATAGGCCGGTAGAGTTGTCGGCTCATGCGGAGCAGTTTTCTCAGATTCAAGGCCTGATGGAGCAGTTCCTGGACAGAGTGGTGGAAGAGCTGGGACCGATGCGGGATGAATCCTGATCAGTCTTTTCCTGCCCTCAATTTTTCAATGTCCTTTTTCATTTCAGCACTCATTTGGGCGTTATCTAGTTTTGAGCTGGCAATAAAGGGAAGTTCCACCAGATCATACTTCATTCCCACGAGATTCGCTCCGCTCAGATCTACATTTACCAGCGCGGACTTATTAAATTCTGCATTTCTTAGGTCAGCCCCGGAGAGGTTCACATTTTCCAGAAAAACCGCATCAAATTTAGCATTTCTGAGGTCTGCACCCCGAAGATCAACCTCATTAAGTATCATCCAATTGAAGCTTGCTGATCTCAATACAGCTTTTTGCATGACGGTCCCCCTTAAGTTCATGGACTGCATGCTACATCCGGCCAGGTTCGCCCCGGATAGGTTAGCATCATCCAGATCCGCCTTAACGATCTGGACGCCCGCAAGATCAGCATCGGACATATTCGCATCGCTGAGATCGACATTGTCTATCTTTGTGTTTCTGAGGTTGGACCCCTGCAATTTGGCCCTTGGCAAATATGCCCGGGTGAAGTCCGAGTCGCTGAGGTCACAGTGGCTCAGGTCGGCTCCAAATAGCTCTGCTCTGGAGAATTGGCAACGCTTGAGTGTGCTTCCTGCCAGATTCGCCCAATTTAATCTGGCACCTACCAGGTTTGCTCCGCTAAGATCTGCGCTTTTCAGGACTGCAAGGCTGAGGTCTGCGCTAAGAAGCCTGGCCCCCGACAGATGGGCATCCGTCAGATTAGACCCGCTGAGCAAGGCACCGGTAAGATCTGCATGTTCAAGATATGAATTAGATAGATCAGCATCCTCTAAATGCGCTCTGGCAAAAATTGCGTCGGTTAGTCTGGCTTCAACAAGTCTGACGTTATGCATTAAAGCATTTTCCAGGTTCGCGCCTGTTAGATTTGCCTGGAAGAGATCACTGCCATCCAGACAGGAAGCCATAAGATACGATCCGGTCAGGTCCGCATGGCTCAGGTTTGAGCCGGTCAGGTTGGTAAAACCCATTCTTGATTTAACCAGCCGAGATCTAACAAAATTCGCTCCTGAGCAGCGCGACTCAGATAGATCCGCACCGCTGAGATCTGCGTTGGATATGGTGGCATTAATCAAGTTCGCCCCAATCAGGCTTGCGCCGGTCAGATTGGCACCAATCAATAGAGAACGGCGCAATGTGGAACGATCCATGAACGCCCTTATGAAGCTGGCTTCGCTCAGGTTCGTTTCGCTCATTTTCACGCCCCCTAAGCTGGCTTTATTCAGTTTAGTACGAATCATAATTGAACGATCCGCAAAAGACTGATCCATAAAGCAGCCAGATAGGTTTGCACGATTTAAATTAGAGCTTGTTAAGTAGCAACCCGCCAAGAAGGTGCCGGAAAGGTTTGCTTCCGTCAGATTTGAGGCAAATAAATTGCAGATGGGCATATTGGCACCCCTGAGGTCGGCCTGGGAGAGATCGGAGCCATGAAGGTCAGCATCTACCAAAATTGCTCCGCTGAGGTTCGCCTCTACAAGCTGGGCATCAAAGAGACTGGATTGGTTCAAATAGGATCTACTGAGGTTCGTTTTGCGAAGATCAGATCCTTGCAACTCGGAATGATTCAGATGGGCCCCGGACAAGTTCATGCCGCTCAGGTTCGCGCCGATAAGCCGGAGATGATCTTTTAATTTGATGGGATCTTCTACGATTGCAGATGAAATAATAGTTAAAAGTGTGAGAAGCAAACACAACCATAGAACCAATCGCATCAAAGAAATATTCATAACTATAATATCTACATTACTACTATTAATTTTTTATCTGGGATGGACTCTTCCGGGTAGACAATGATATAAGTCAACCCTTTCTCCTGAAAAAAAGAGAATACCTATGATTTTGGCAGCTTGCCCACAACATTAGGTTCGAGGTAATACATCTCTTTTAGCTCTTCATCACTCTGGCCGGGGAATATTGTCAAATTTTTTTGCACAATATCCTTTTGCCTTTCGGCTACTAAAGATCGAACACTGTCAGGGACCTTGTCGCCAAAAGGTGCCAGCTCTACTCCACCTTCTGCCAGTCCGTACCACCACTCCTGTCCTGGGTGAGAATCCCACGTCCCGTTATGCACAGATTCTGCAATATCGGTCATAATGGGCTGCCAGTTCCAGACTGCGCCCGTAAGATATACCTGAGGAGAGAACCTGCCGACATCTGAGCCGAAGGATATGAAGTAGGTGCCCATCTCATCCGCCGTTTGACCCGTCGCATCGGAATCGGACCAGTGGGTTATGATATCGCAGCCTTTATTGATAAGTGATAAGGCTACAGCCCGCTCTTTTCCGGGATCATACCAGTCTCCGATCCACTCTACGTACACTTTGGCGCGATGATTGGAGGATGCCACACCTTTAGCAAAGGCATTGATGCCGATTATCACCTGGGATGTGGGCAATGCAGCCACAAATGCAATCTTTCCCGTCTTGGTCATATTGCCCGCCACGATTCCGGCAAGATACTGGGCCTCATAAATCCTTTCGTAATAGACTCCCGCATTGGGCGCCAGCTTATGCGTACCGCCTCCCCACATAAAAACGACATCCGGGTATTCTGGAGCTACTTCTTTGATGGCATCCATGAAGTTGTAGCTGTGACAGAATATCAGCTCCGCTCCATTCTTCGCGTAATCCCTTAAAATTTGGGATGCACCGGGACCTGCGGCATTTTCTCTCTCGGATAGGTTGACAAAATATAGCTCTTGGGCCATCTCCGATGCGCCTGTGTGGGCCTCGTACGTCCAGCCGTGGTCTCCAATCGGGCCGAAATCGAGCAGAGTCACATTCAGCTTGTTCTTCTCTGAGGTGCTATTATTTGCTGTACCACCGCTAGCTCCAGTAAAGCCAACCAGGAGAAGTGCACAAAGAATTGCCATTGAGACGCATTTCAATCAAACCAGCTCCATTTCCATTTCGGATAATTGCATATATGATCCTACTTATAAATGATTAATGTTCTTAGTGCAATTAAATCGAATCTTGTAATCAATTATTCCCATTTACGACACAGCTATTCAAGGCGGCATGATGCCAGTCCGCTTGAACTATATCCCATGATTAGTTCCAATAAAAAAAGGCGGGTCAGGCTATTTTTCCTGACCGCAATTTTTCTAGATCATTTTTCAGATCTGCGCTTATCTTGGCCCCTTCGAGTTTGGACGCCGCGAAAAAATTAAGCGCAGTGGAATCGTATTTGATTTCTTGCAGGTTGGCGCCTGTAAAATCAGAGTTTTCGAAGGCGCAGGTGTCAAAGACAACGCCACTCAGATCCGCATCGGAGAAGTTGGTGTTATTCATATAGGTCTGGGCAAAACGGGTCTTTCGCAGGTCGCTGCCGCTGAAATCAGCATCCAAAAAGTTCAGCAAAATTATGCTGGACGACCTCAAGTTCGCCTTGCTCCAAACAGTATCCTTCAGAGTCATGCCATAAAGATAAGAACCCGTGAGGTCCGCGTTCGATAGGTCCGCTTCGTTTAGAAATACATTTGCGAGTCTGGCCCCATTTATTCGGGCATTTCTCAGATTCGCTCCGGTAAGGTCGGCGTAATCCAAGTTGACATCTTTCAGAGTGCAACCTGATAGATTAGCTCTCACTAAATATGCCCGGGTGAAGTCCGAACCGGTCAGGTCGCAGTTGCTCAGGTTGGCTCCAAAAAGCTCCGCTCTGGTGAACTGGCAATCGGTAAGACTGCTGCAGCTCAGATCCGCCCAGCTCATTTTGGCACCGATCATATTTGTCCTGGTCATCTGTGCATCATTCATGATTGCCAGGCTAAGATCCGCACCAAGAAGCCTGGCTCCATTCAGATTGGCACCAGTAAGGTTGCATCCGCCCAGCAATGCATTGGTCAGATCTGCGTTTTCAAGATTCGTGCTGGATAGGTCGGAATCTTCCAGATGCGCTCCTGGCAGGCTGGCATCGGAAAGATCAGCTCCGGCAAGGTTAGCATTGTGCATATAGGCAATTTCGAGATTTGCCCTTGAAAGGTTAGCTCTAGAGAGATCGGAGCCTTCCAAACTGGATGACGCAAGATCCGATCCAGAGAGGTTCGCCATGCTGAAGTTCGTATAAGTCAGGTTAGCAAACCGAATTTGAGAATTGATTAATCGAGAGCCGACGAACTTTGCTCCATGACAGCGACTCTCTGAGATATCAGCCCCATAAAATTCTGCATCCGAAAGATCAGCATCAATCATGTTAGCCCCAACCATGTCAGCTATCGATAGATTGGCGCCCTTCAGTATTGCATCCCTCAGCATAACCCTTCTCATGTAGGCATCGGCCAGGTTTGCACCTGTCAGATTGGAGGTGCTGAGGTTGGCGGCCATAAGATCGACCGCACCCAGGTTTGCATCAATCAATCTTGCGCCGGACATTCTCGCCTCTTCCAGGTTGGCCTTGAAAATATTGGCGCCTGTCATTTCAGAAGCTATCAGGGCAGCCCCCACGAGATCTGCTTCGGAAAGGTTAGCATCCATTAGTCGCGAACTGCATAAGTTAGCCCGCCTCAAATAAGCTCTGAAAAAGGAAGCTTTGGTTAGATCTGCATCCGGAAGATTGGCTGCGGTCAAGTTGGCATTATCCAGATTTGCTCCTGCAAGAATCGCATTGGTCAAACGGGCCTGGCTCAGGTCTGCTCCTCGCAGGTCGGCACCGGTCAGATTCGAGCCGGCGATGTCAGATCCGACAAGAATTGCACCATCCAGGTCGGCAAAAGACAGATCGGATCCATCAATGTCGGTCTCATCCATGGTTGCTCCTCTGAAGATGGTTCTCACAAGTCGGGCATCGCCCAATTCAGATCCTTCCAGCACTGATTCGCTGAGGTTCGTCATTTCCAGATTGGTATTTTGCAGCTGTGAGCGGCTTAAGTTGGCTCCGGATATATTAAGGCCGCTCAGGTTTGTGCCACTGAGATCAACGCGTGATTGGAATGGCCGGTTAATTATCACACTGTCTGCGGGTAAGCTGGAGACGGGAATGCCGAAACGAATCAACTCAAAATTATCAAACTTGTAGCGGTTGAAGTTCTCTCTAACTACTGCAATATTTTCCGCCTTTTCTCCCTCTAAGATGCGCAGCGCAAGCTTTGCTGCCTCGCTTCCTTGAGACGATCCCGTGAGCAACTTTCCTCCGACAATACCATATCCTATGAAGAAATCCCATAAAGCATAAATTGGAACAGAGCTTGCTCCTTGGATGAGGCTTGTCGTATCCTCATAAGTCAATACTTTTCCATTCCGGTCACGATTAAAGGTCATCTCCAAGATGAGGCTGTCATCAGGCAGGGAGTGGACACGCCTCGCAAGCTCCTCTGCTGTGAGGTTGTCAAGGTACTCAAAAGATACCTTGCCCTCTAATTCTGGAATCGCAGCATCCATGATCTTTCGATTAGCCTGACCGGTCGATGTATTATCATTTACAATAGCAATAAGCTTCGTATGGGGATGCAATTTGAGCATCAAAGAAATTGTATCCTTGATATCGAATACTTCCATTACGCCCGTGAAATTGCGTTTTCCTCGCAGCATCTCATCTTCGAAGCTGATAACGCCGCAGAAGACTACCGGCGTTCCCGGAAAAATCTCATCGCGGTTATTGAGCAAGAATTGGAATGCGTCGGTATCGATGGAAATGATTACATCAAAGTGCCTGCCATTATACTTTTTTAGATACAATGCTTTCAAGTCAGCCAGACGGGTTGCATTTGGATCAATCCTCTTTGTATCCATGAATTCGACATTGATAACTGCTGAAGGCTTATAAATCGCAAATTGATGCTTTATCTCGGAGATAATGCTGTCATCCCATTTCATCCCAAGATTATAGGAGGCAAGAATTAGAACTTGCTTCGATGTCTTCTCTTCTGCCGCCAAAGAACCTGTAACCAGAAAAGCTATCAGAAGAAATCCGATAACGAATTTTATCAAAGCTTTCATAATTTTATCTCCCTTATCCTATTCATTTTTTTTGACCGGTTACTTCTAGAGACGCTGCGGTTACATTGGCCAGTCCGGGTGATTGACCATTGGGCACCAATACGTAGGGGGTACCATCTATTTGAACTTCTACGCGGTCCTTTTTAGGAACTGCATCAAAATCATGTGTGACCAAGAAGAATACAAGATCCTTCACGCCCATTCGCGGATCTTCATTCTGAGTGATCAACTTCATGAGTGCCGAATCATCAGATAGAGCAGATGACGACGCTATTATGGACTGAGACGCGAGAATAATACTAATTACAACTATAATATTAAAATTATTTTTATTATAAAAACCGGTTCTTCTTGTCATCGTTTTCTCCAGGCAACTATCCAACAATATTGTATCTCATGTACATATTTAGCTGTAATGCTCTTGGCACAATTAGCTATTTAAGCAGAAATTTCCACTTATAAACAATGATCTTCCAGATCCTGGATGCCAATTACACCTACGATTCTGATCGAAATCCTCTAGTGCAGCTCTTCGGCACTACCCCAGAGGGGAGAAGCGTCACCTGCCGGGTGGCAGGCTTTCGCCCCTACTTTTATGCGAGCGTAGATGAAAACCTATCGGGAAGCGCCCGGGAGGATCTTAGGTCCATGGGACTGGATGTAGAAGTGGTAGAGCGCTTTATGCCCATCGGCTTTCAGACCACTCCCCAGAAGATGCTCAAGATCACCACCCATGACCCCAAAGAGGTGAGAATTCTCAGGGAAAGGGCAAAAGAGGTAGCCGGCATCAAAGCAGTCTATGAGACAGACATTCTCTTTAAAAACAGGTTTCTCATAGACTGTTCTTTGGGCGGTATGGGGTGGGTGGATGCGCCCCTCCCGGAGTGGACTGTGAGCCCGCGAGCCGCTGCGCCCGCCTCAGCCCTGCCACCGATACCTTTTGAGGCTTTGCATCCCGTTTCGCATGATACCAATGCACCGCTGCGCTTCATGAGCTTTGATATCGAGTGTCTGCCGGATCAGGGGGAGATGCCCAAGGCGGAAAAGTCGCCCGTGATCTTGATCAGCATGGCTTTCGAACCGGAATATCAGGGCAATAAGACCCTGGTCTTGGTGGGAAAGAATATCGAATGCCCTCGTTCCGACACAAGATCTTGCCAGGACGAGTGCGATCTTTTAGCAACGTTCGCATCAATTGTTCGTGACTACAATCCGGATATCCTGGCCGGCTACAACTCCAATGAGTTCGATTTTCCCTACCTGCAGGAGAGGTGCAGGCAAAATCGCGTGGAAGCGCGTATGGGCCGGGATGGCAGTTCCTGGTACATAAGAAAGATCGTAAGCAGAACGGATGTCTCCATTACCGGTCGGGTGGTGGTGGACTTGCTGCCCATCATACGCTCTTCTTACAGCCTCAAGCAGTACACCCTGAGAAACGCGGCAGCCGAGCTTCTCAAGATGGAGAAGTATGATGTGGACCCCAAAGAGATCGAGGCCCTCTGGGCGGAGGTGGGTGATGGTCTGCGTCGCTTCATCAGCTACTCCCGAAGAGATGCCGTGCTGGCTCTGCACATGCTCCTCGACCTGCGGCTCATGGACAAGTACATCGCCCTCTCCCGGGCCAGCGGATCATTGTTGCAGGACATCGTAAACGGCGGCCAGTCCGGCATGGTGGAGAGCCTGCTCATGCGCCGCTTCCGGGAAAGGGGAAGGGTGGTGCCGCCCAAGCCAGATGCGGATGTCTCGGATGAGCGCTATGTGGAGAATGAGGGCCTGAAAGGTGGAGCAGTTCTGGTGCCGGAGAAGGGGCTGGTGGAGGATGTGGTCATCCTGGACTACAAATCCCTTTATCCTACTATTATGATGGCCCATAACCTCTGCTACACGACCGTGTTGACACAGGCTTCTGCGGCTGAGGGCTGCCTGGCAGAGACGGTCGGGGATGAAGGCATCATAACAGCACCCTCGGGCGGAAGGTTCGTCTCGCCTCAGGTCTCGCCGGGCATAATGCCGGCAGTCTTGCGAGAGCTGCTCGATGAGAGGACTGCAACCAAGAATCTGATGAAGAAGGCCGGGGAAGAAGAGCGCCGCTTTTTGGATGCCAAGCAAAACGCCATGAAGATTCTGCTCAACAGTTTTTACGGCTACTCTGGCTATGCCCGCGCCCGGCTCTACAGTCTGGCACTGGCCAATGCCGTCACCTCATTTGGCAGGGAGAACATCCTGCGCACCAAGAAGATCATCGATGAGATCGGCTCGGCTTATGTGATCGGCAAAGAGGTGGTCTTCAAGGATGCGCTGCCTTTCGGAAAGGCGGCAGAGAAATGCTTTGACCTCTCGGTGGTCTATGGTGATACGGACAGCGTCTTTGTGCGTTTGCATCCCTCCGGACCCAGGTCCGGTGCAGGGGCCATCTCGCTGCAGGACGCCGAGCTGATTGGCAGAAAGATTGCACAGACCGTCACCTCATCGCTTCCCGCTCCAATGGAGTTGGTCTTTGAGGCCTTCGCCAGGCGAGGCATATTCCTGGCCAAGAAACGTTACGCTCTCTGGGTCTTCGAGCCGAGGGGCGACGGCTGGATGGATAAGATCAAGGTGAGGGGCATGGAGACGGTGCGGCGGGACTGGTGCGGTCTGACCTCGAAGACGCTCAAGACCTGCCTGGAGCTGGTGCTCAAAGAAGGCAAGGTGGAGGAGGCGGTTGAGCATGTCCGCTCTGTGGTGCTCAGGCTGCAGAATCTGGATCTCTCAACGGATCCGTCCCTCTTGGAGGACCTCACGCTGACGCGCCGCTACACCAAGAGTTCCGGCTCCTACAAGAACAAGCAGCCGCATATTCAATTGGTCGAGAAGATCAGAGAGCGGGGCGGAACTGTGCCGGGCGTGGGCGACAGGGTGCCCTTTGTCATCGTCCAGGGAAAGAGGGGCAAGAAGAACAAAGAGCTGTTTGTGAACCGGGCTGAGGACCCTTCTTATGTCTTGGAGAAGAACATGCCTCTGGACACAGAGTACTACGTGGAAAAACAGATCTTGCCGCCCGTGCTGCGCATCTTCGAGAGCTTTGGGGTCACCAAAGACCGGCTTTGTTCGAGGAGGGGGCAGAGCAATCTCTTCAGCTTCAGTGAGGCACCCAAAGAGCAGAAGCAGAAGTCGCTGTTTGATTTCTAGTCATCAAGGGATTTATTGGGTGAACATCACTTCAAGAGTTCAACAAACTCATCCTTTGATAGATTCGCCTGCTGTAGAATTGACAATAAGACCCCCTTCGGCATGTCTTTTCTTCTTGGAATTATCACGAGCAGCTTTCGACCATTCTCGTCAATCTTGAAAAGAGCTGTATGGCTGCCTTTTCCTCTTTTTGGCGCATAATCGAATCCAGCTTTTATTAGGGTTTTAATGACCTCTTGTGAAGAGAGAAATGGAAGCTTCATCAGGCGGAAACCTCTATTAAAGTTGTGAACTTGTGCGTTGAGGTCAAGGCGGCATCCAAATCATCTCGCATCCCTAACTCGCTTGCATTTTCCAGATAAAGTTCAAGGGCTTCTTTAAGATTGCTCAAAGCCTCTTGTGGTGTATCTCCACAGCTGGCAATGCCTGTTTCGGGAGACTTAGCTACCCAGACACATTCTTCTTCCCACAGCGTAGCTGTTAGATTTAGCTTTTTCATCTTCGTAGACTCCAGTCGTTCGTGAAAATCTATACTATTTTGTTAACCCTCTAGCTCTATTAATCTTTGTATGTCACTGATCTGCTCCTGCCTGATGAACTGGGAGAGGACTTCCTCTCCTCTCCAAAGGATAGAATCTTTATCTTATCACCACTATCCTATTACTATGACAATTATTTCTGCAGAAGAGATGAATGCTCTTGACTGCAATTGCCGCTATTTCGGCCTTCTGCCTTTGCAGCTCATGGAGAATGCAGGCGCAGCTCTGGCTCGGGAGATCGCCGCTCGGGCGAAGGGCAAGAGAATCGCAATTGTGGCAGGCCGGGGCAATAACGGCGGCGATGCCTTTGTTGCTGCCCGCCACCTGAGCGGCTTTGACGTAACCGTCTATCTCCTGGGTCGATCCAGAGATATCGCTACAGAGGAGGCAAAGAGGAACTGGCAAATTCTGGAGCGACTGGGCTATGACCTGCGCATGATTATGGATAGTGCCGACCTGTCCCTGGAAAAGTGTGACCTGATAGTAGATGCCATCTTCGGCACGGGGGTGCGAGGCAGCATCAAGGGTCTGGAGGCTCAGGCAATAGATGCCATCAATTCCTCTGGAAAGCCGGTTATCTCGGTTGATGTTCCCAGCGGCCAGGGGACTAACAAAGCCGTGCGCTCTGATTTAACTGTGACCTTTCACCGCCAAAAACCGAACATGTCCGGCGATATCGTCCTGGCAGATATCGGCATTCCGCCTGCGGCAGAGTTTTTCGTGGGAGAAGGAGACCTGTGGCTGATGGGAAGAAGGTCTCTGGAGAGTCACAAGGGAGACTCCGGACGGATACTGGTGATCGGCGGCGGGCCGTACACCGGGGCTCCGGCACTCTCTGCCATGGCCGCTCTGCGAGCTGGTGCGGACATTGTCACTGTAGCTGCGCCAAAAGCTGCCGCCCGGACCATCTCCGGCTATTCACCCAATCTGATTGTTCAGCAGCTCTCTGCCGATCACCTCTGCCCCGAGGATATACCCGTTCTCAAAGAGCAGATTGCCAGGCACGATGTGGTGGTCATGGGCATGGGGCTGGGAAGACATGCAGAGACGATTACGGCTCTGGCCGAGATCATCCCTCTCTGCAAGAAGACGGTCATCGATGCCGATGCCCTGCAAGCAGATCTGCCCTTAAGAGGCATTGTCACGCCCCACGCCGGCGAATTTAAGAGGATCAGCAGCATTGCACTGGTCGATCTGGACTACAGGGAAAGGGCGCAGCCGCTAAAAGAATATGCCCGGCAAAAGGGGCTGGTGGTCCTGCTCAAAGGAAAGGTCGATCTGATATCGGACGGAGAGGTGGTGCGGGCCAATACCACCGGAAATCCGGGAATGACCGTGGGCGGCACGGGAGACGTTCTGGCGGGAATTACGGCCGCATTTTATGCTCGAGCCTCGGCTTTGCGGGCGGCGACGGCTGCCGCCTTTGTCAACGGCCGGGCTGGAGATCTGGTCTATCCTGAGAAGGATTTCGGCATGGCGGCCACAGATGTGATTGAGAAGATTCCAGAGGCTATGAGGCTGTGAGAACTTGCCCGAGGAAGAGAAGTTAGCCGGAATGGTGGATATCACCGGAAAGCCGATCGTCTTCAGAAAGGCCACGGCGGCTGGATCTATCAGGCTGGGAGAAGCGACGATTGAGGCCATAAAATCAGGCCGGGTGAAGAAGGGGGACGTTCTAACCACAGCCAGGCTGGCTGCCATCCTGGCGGTCAAGGATACGCCCCGTTTGATCCCTCTCTGCCACCCTATCCCCATCACCGGTCTGGAGGTGAACTTCGAGATTGAGGAGAGACGAGTGCAGGCAACTGTCACTGTAACATCCGTAGGAAAGACGGGGGTGGAGATGGAGGCACTGACCGGGGTTTCGGTGGCGCTGCTCAATGTCTGGGATATGGTCAAGTACCTGGAGAAGGATGAGACAGGGAACTATCCGGATACGGAGATTGAGGGTATCGTGGTATGCGAGAAAAAAAAAGGAAATTAGGGCGCAGCCAATGATCCAGAGTAAGGCTCTATCCAACCTCTCTTTTCCCATCCTGCCAGCAATCTTGCAGAAATTCTGGACAGATTAATGATGTTGCCGGCAATATACCTATCATCATTATAGCGGAAATTGGATTTTACCTTGTACCATCCCGGTTTGGGTTTGTTGTCCTCTTGGATGAGATCTTTATGGATATCTTTTACCTCATCTCCTACATAGAACTCTATTCGGTTATTCTCGACCCATTCTTTGCGGATCTCCTCGGGGATGTCCTCCAGATCCATCACGGTTCCTGCCGGATATTGCTTGTCCAGATAAGTTAAGTCTTCTTTTATTGTATATTTTTCCGGCTTTACAGGCGGGGTAGGCACAGACGAAGCGGGCAAAGATTCGGATGCATTAGGTTTAAGTGGTTCTGATGGTTTAGGCTCGAAGGTTTTTGACTCTGCTGATCCTTTGCCGCCGAAATAGAATCCTACTATCGATGTTAAAGCACCAGTCAAAGTCAAGATCACATCCTTGACTACTTCTTTATTATTAGTAGGATATACCATCAAGAAGAACAAACATATGCCTACAACCAGGATGATGGCGATAGCCATTATTCCTCGAGTGGTTCCCGGTGCTCCACCTGGTTCAGCGTTGATGTATTCCTTTATTATTTGCAGAGCGGTATCATCGCCAAGATCTTCATGGTGCTTTTCAAGAAATTTACCCAGAACTGCATCGGTTCTTTCAAGATGCTTGTGTGCCAGGTGCATATTTAGCAATAGAGGTATAATCGCAAAGAGGACCAGAATCAGTACGATTACGAATAGCGCCGTTATTGAGGAAGCTGACGGAACTGCCAGGGATGTTGAATTGTTTTGGGGTACTGAACCATTATGGGCATCAAGTGCATCTGCATTACCTGACGCGCAGAAAAGAAAAAAAAGCACGATGAATGCAATAGACAAAATAACCCTCATTGTCATCATCTCCTTAAATTAATAATGCTAAAAAGAGTTTCATCCTACATATATTTATCCTTGAGTGGTTCTGCCCTATTCTTTAATCCCAAACTCCGGCAGCCTCTCCTTGGCTGCCTCGCGAGCCTGCTGATGCTCGCGCAGGAATATTTCGATCCTTTCCGCCACATCCTTCTTGCAGGTTCCACACATGCGCCTTCCAGAGCGGCATTCGGCGTCCAGCTCCAGCAGTTCTTTGTCGTCTTGGGAGAGATGGAAGACCAGGAACTCGTAGATGGAGCACTTGTCCGGCTCGCCCCCCAGCTTCTTTTGCTCAGCCAGGCTCTGCCTGCCGCCTGTGATGGCTCGCATGATCTTCTTGCCTGCCTCCTTGGGATCTTCCGTGAGAGCGATATGGCTCTCCGGCTTGGAGGAGGACATCTTGCCTCCTGTCAGGCCGGTCATGAAACGATGATAGATGGAGGCAGGAGGAATGAAGCCGTAATGCCCGTGCTCAATTTCCAACTTTATTATGAGCCGGTCGACGGCCTCCAGAAGAGCGCCATAGCTGCGGCCTTCGCAGTCCTGGATCTCTGTGAGATCGATATGCTCCTCGTAGCGTTTAACTCGTCCCAATCCCGTCTCCTTCAAAACTTTTTCAGCCGCATGCATCAGTTCCTGGTCAGCCGCTTTGCCCCGGATGCTGATGTAGTCGCCTCGCAGCTCCACCAGAAACTTTCTCATGCGGTAGGCGAGGTCGCGGGTGAGCTTGATATGCGGATCCTGATCCGCTCCTACCGGTATGACCACCGGCTTGGGTCCGCCGAATTCCAACAATTGAGGATGAAGAATGTCGGCGCTCTGGGCCATGACGCTCTCCATGTGCGAGATATGGGTCTCGCCGGAAAATCCATAGATGGCGCTGACCTCGGAGAAATTGGCCTCTCTGCCCAATTCAAAGGCCAGATTTCTCATCCTGTAGTTTTCCGACTGGAAATAGATGTGGCTGTTCTCTTTCGGTTCAAATCCCAGGGCGATAAGGCTGAGGATATACTCATTGATGCCTAGGGTTCTGCATTTCTCCCAGCTTATGCCCCGCACGGCATGCGCTTCCATATCGGCGACCGCTGCAAAAGCGTCTCCCCCTTGTTGCTGGTGCCAGATGATCTCATTCATGACCATCATGTGACCGAAATGGGCTCTGCCGGTGGGCATGAATCCGCTCATGACGGCAAAAGGCTCATGCTTTTGCATGGCACGAAGGACTGAGTCGTAGTTTCTGTGGCCGAAGATGATCTTGCGCGCCATGTATTGATGAGGCTCACAAAGCTGTGGAAGTATATCATCAAAGCTTGATATGCCAAACTCCACAAAGAGCTTGTTGTAATCGTCTACATGAACTGCACCCCAGGGATCAAGCTTCAATTCCATGGCCCAAGGGAGTGAAAACGATGATATATCTATCTTCTCATTGTTGTTAGCAAAAAAATTAACTTCTCAATGCATTTATGGTATTATCATGAAGCCCGAAAAAGTGCTTGAGGTCTGCCCGGTCTGCGGCAGTTCGCAACTCTATCTGGAAGCCGGCGGCTATACCGGCAAGGTCTACCACTGCAAGAATTGCGATTACATGGGCGCTTTGATTGTGGAGGCGGACGAGGAGATGGCCAGGGCCATAAGAGAGGACTACGAGCAAAGCGGGCAAAAGAGGAGAACCGACTGATCTCTCCGCCTTTTTTTTCTAATTTTCGGCAAGCTGCTCTTTCTCCTTCGCCTCTTTCTGCACCTTTATCACCTCTGCTCCGAATAGGAAGATCTGAGCTGAGTAATAGATCCAGAAGAGAAAGATCACCAGAGATCCGGCTGCTCCATAGGCCGAACCGATGTTGACGATGCTCACATAGGTCTCAATGCAAAAGTTTCCTGCCGCGAACAGGAGTGCTGCCAGAGCCGAGCCGGGAAGCACCTCTCGCCACCGCAGCTTCACCTCGCTCAGGGTCTTGTAGGAAGCGGCAAAGAGAATTGATACAAAAGAGAAGGAGACCAGGAAGGTGAGAAGCCGAAGCAGCCCCAGGTGAATGGGCAGAGACGCTTCTATCAACTTTGCAGCAGGCATAAGAAGAGCGGTGAAGATGGAGGTGACCAGCAGCAGAAAGGCGACCAGGGCGATGAGCAGATATGAGTGCAGGTAATTGATGATGGTATTCATAATCGGGACAGCTCTGTCCGGAACTCTCCAGATGATATGAAAGGCTCTCCTGGTATGAACGAAGAGACCCGCAGCACCAAATACTAAGAGACCAATGTTGAGCATAGTGAAGCTGAAGGAAGAGGCCTGATCGGATGCCTGGTCGATCAGATCGTCAGCTACGTTTGGCATCTGCTGGCCTACCAGATCTTGAGAGGTGGCTACTACCTGACTATCAAGAAAACCGTGCTGAAATAATGCGTTAATTAATATTAATGTTAGTATGGCAAGCGGCACAAAGGAGAAAAGGCCGTAGTAGGCGAGGGCTGCCGCCAGGAGCGAGGCATCGTCTTTGAGCCATTCTGCAAAAGCCTTTCTTAGCAGCTTTGCTGCGATCACAAGAGGTGAGAAAGACAACATGATCCAACACAGCTTCTTTCCCTATGGCCATCTGTTATCTGAGCAGAGGATCTTGGCACTAAAAAAAGAATAACTGAGTGCCCCAGGTTTAGGGCGCACCCTTCAGATCCTCTCTTTGAGTGATGTTCTTGATCTCCTGCTTGAGGTCCTCGGGCAGCCCCTTGATCTCCACATCCAAAAATCCGCGCACGATAACGCTCGTCGCCTCCTCTGAGGTCAGACCGCGAGCCATGAGATACTCCAGTTCCTCCTCTGAGATGCGGCCTACTGCCGCCTCATGGGACATATCCAGATCCCGGCACTGGCCGTCCAGCTCCGGTATGGAATAGATTCTGCCTTTGTCTGAGAGCAGAAGCCCGACGCACTCCAGATGGGCTCGTGCCCCCGGCACTCTGCCGGTCATTCTTCCCCGGGCAATGACCTCTCCGCCTACGGAGACCACTCTGGAGATAGACTCGGCACTGGTCTCAGCCGCATCGAGGTTAACATTGCTGCCGATGTCTATGTTGCCCATGGTGGAGTAGATAACAGAGTTGAAGCTGGCTACAGCTCCCCGTCCCGCCAGCGTGGCTGTGGGGAAGGTCTGGATGGTCTTGACCGGCTTTAAGAGTATGTAGTTGTTAGAGAGAGATCCGCCTTCCGCGATGGTTATGCCCGTTCTCGGTCTCACCTCGACCTCTTTGCCCCAGCTGTGCACCATGGTGAAACTCACCTTGGCATTCTTCTGAATGTAAAACTCCGAGACGCCAATATGCAGGCCGCGTTGCACGTGCGCCGGTGTGGTACAGCCGGTGATGACATGCAGCTCCGAGCCTTCTTCGGCAATGATGACATTGTGCACCCGCTGGTTGAGGTTGGATGACCCCAGATACAGGCAACTCTTGACTGGAAATACGGTCTTCATGCCCTTCTTGGCACGTATGAAGTAGCCTGCTGGTGGCGCTGCTGCGACGTCCGCCGTATACTTATCGGCGTCGGCCGCCACCAGCTTGAACCAGTAATCCTGCAAAAAGTCATACTTCTCCAGGGCGGAGGCCATATCCATGATCTCCACGCCTTCGTAGAGAGACTTGGCTATTACTGGTGTCTGGTCCATCTGAACGAAAGAGCCTGAGGATTCTCCGTCCAGCTTCACGCCTACATCCAGGGCGGCTTTCGTGACAACACTTGGCAGATCTTCGGCACTGGCTACCATGCCCTGGGGTTTGGCCTCAGACTCATAGCTTTCCAGGTCCACATCTGTGCCGTACAAGGCCTTCTTGCCGCGTGCCTTTCTGGCCTTATCCTCTATACCGGACACGTGCTGCATCCTACACACCCCTCATATCCGCTTTTCTTGATCTGCTCCAGGATCTCTCCCGGATTGCCGCTGCAGACGATCGATCCGCCCAGCATTACATGGGCCCGGTCCGCTTTCATGTAATCCAGAATATGGCCGAAGTGAGTGATGATCACGCCGGACTTGGTCCTCAGGCTGGGGCGCAGGTCCTTTTGCGTGAGAACGTTGATGGCCTCGCCGATGAGCTTGATATTCTCCAGATCCACGCCGGAATCGGGCTCATCCAGCATGACGAAATCGGGCTGCTGCGCCAGGAGCTGAACCATCTCGGAGCGCTTTACCTCGCCCCCCGAGAAGCCGCGATTGACATCTCTATCTGCAAAGGCCTCAAAGTCCATCTTCCGGAGGATAGCTGGTGCGTCTGCCTTGGGATTGATGATCTTGATGAGGTCTTTGAGCCGCAGGCCGCGAATGGCCGGTGGGCGCTGAAAGGCCATGCCAATGCCCAGGCGTGCCCTTTCGTCCATAGACATGTGCGTGATATCTTCATCTTTGAATACGATGCGTCCCCCATCAATGGTGTATCTGGGAATTCCTGCAATGACATTCAAGAGAGTTGTTTTGCCCGTCCCATTGGGGCCGAATAGGGCATGGGTCTCGCCCCGACTTATTCTTAGGTTGAAGTCCTTTAGAACTTGCTTACTGCCGATGCTTACCGACAGATCTTCAATCTCCAGCAGCCACATCACCTCCAATCAGTTGATCAATCTATCGTTGGAATATAATACCTTTTGTAGCAGCTAATATCGTGCCAGAATTTGCAGCTCATCGATCGATCGCTTCAGGCTGGCGTAGCTTCTTACAATTCTTCCTGCCACTGTATCCCCGCAGCCCAGCATCTCGATCAGCTCCCTGTCGTATTTCTCCACGCCCACCCCTCGCTTCTTCAGATACTCATGCCCCCAGGGTCCTGCCACCAGATACTTGTTGAGCGGATCGGAGCTGCTCATATAGTGCTCCAGCATGGCCACCGCGGGTCGATCCAGCCGGTCGAAGGTTTTTTGCAGCGCGGTGGCTTTCTTCTGCTCGTCAGCCCTGCTGGCCAGGCGGGGCCGAAAGACCAGTGCCTCCAGCGCTGCCACCAGGACGCCGTCCAGATTCAACTGAGCGAAGCGAATAAAATTGGCCAGTGTCTTGGCATCACGGGCTTTGGCAGCAGACTGCACGTAGACGGAGATCTTGCCGATCTTCTCTGAAAACTCGCCCTGGCGCAGAGGCATTAACTGGCTCTGCACATCTTCCGCAGCCTGCGCCAGTGAGACTTCTGGCCGCTCTTCTTGAGCGCCTTCTTGGTCACTTGCCCTCTCGCCCGTCATTTTTCCACCTAGAACATCAGCCTGGGCAAGATCCTCTGCCCGACCAGAAGGGCGCTGGCATCCTCGGCGCGCCGGGTGACCTCTGCCTTGTCCCTGGAAACCAGCACCTCAGCCGGTCGAGGCTGGCCGTTGTACTGGGAAGCCATGGAGAATCCGTAGGCTCCGGCATCCAGGAAGGCCAGAACGTCGCCGCGTGCCAGAGAAGGCAGTCGCCGGTCTTTGGCCAGCACATCTCCCGTCTCGCAGATGGGGCCCACAACGGTGTAGGTCTCGGCTGCGCTCTCGCCGGTCCGGTTAGCCACCACGACATGATGATAAGAGTCGTAGAGCATGGGCCTGGCCAGGACGTTGAAGCCGGCATCCATGTCCACAAAATTGACATGAGCCTTTTTGACGGCATTGACCCGAGAGAGCATGACTGTGCTATCGGCCACGATGCTGCGGCCCGGCTCCAGGATGAGCTTGGGGGCTATGCCCAGGGCCTGGCAGCGGCTCTGGAAAATGGGCAGCACTGCTGCCGCCAGGTCGGCGGGGGTAGGCGCGGGCAGGTCAGGATGATACTGGATACCAAGACCGCCGCCCAGGTCGATGCGCTCAACCTTGCCGCCTGCGGCCACAACGGCGGCAGCGATGTCCATCATCTTTCCCGCTGCCTCGGCGAAGGGGGCTGTGTCCAAAATCTGCGAGCCGATGTGGCAATGCAGGCCCACCGGCTTTACTCCTTCCAGGCTCATGGCCCTCTGGTAGGTCTGCGCCACCTGTTCAGCAGGGATACCGAACTTGGAAGAGCGAAGGCCGGTGGCTATCTTGGGATGGGTTTTAGGAGAGACATCAGGATTGACCCGGAAGAGGATCTCAGCCTCCTGCCCCAGCCGCTTCGCGGTCTCTGCGAGATGCTCCAGCTCCTCGCGAGAGTCTACGGACATGCGCACCTTCGCCTGGATGGCCATCTCGTGATCCTTCTCGCTCTTGGAGTTGCCGTTGTAGAGGATCTTTTCCCGAGGGATGCCGGCCATACGCACAACGGCAAGCTCTCCTGCTGAGAAGACGTCCGCGCCCATGTCTTCCTGAGCGGCGATGCGCAGCAATGTGAGGTTGCCATTGGCCTTTACAGCGAAGTACTTGTCCGCGTCGGGAAAGGCACGATGGTAGGCGTGAATATTCTCGCGCAGGCGGCTCTCTGAGGTGACATAAAGAGGGGTGCCCAGCTGCTCTGCCAGGGCGAAGCAATCCACATCTTCCAGAAAGAGGTGATTGTCACGAGAGGTGAGATGAGATTTAGGTCCGAACATGATTTTAACAGATCACTCAGGGATTACTAAATCGTTTCTATTAATGGTACAAAGGAGCTGGGATTGAATGCTGGCAAAGGAGTTTTGTGCCATCTCCTCAAGGACTTAACTATGAAGATTCTTATTGCCGAGTATGCCTCTGCTCTTGGCCTGGGCGGTACGCATGAGCTGGAGGGCCGGGCCATGCTGGCCACCCTGGCGGGCAGCTTCCAGAGGGCCGGGCATGTGGTAGCTTATCCCACATCCGGGCCCACCATCGAAGCTGGCCGGCCCGTTCACGTGAAGGGAGAAGAGGAGTTTGCAGGCGCCCTGGCCGGCAAAGCGGACGCCGGACTATTGATTGCCCCGGACGGCATGCAGCCGCATCTTTTGCAGATCCTGGAGAAAAACATGCTAAATCTGGGGTCAAGTCCCAATGCCGCCCGTCTGGCTGCAGACAAGCTGCTCTGCACTCGGGCACTGGCGCGGGCGGGAGTCTCCGTGGCCGAGATAGTGGAGAGGCCAGATCCTGTGGAGCAGGGCTGCCATCGCTATGTAGTAAAGCCGCGTACGGGCTGCGGCTCGGAGGGAGTGCGCATCACCTCTTTTGCCAGGGCAGGTCCCGGGGAAATAGTCACTCGCTACCATGAGGGGCTGCATCTATCCGCCAGCTTCATCGTGGGCGGTGGCGGCTTTTTGCCGCTCACCATCAACCGTCAGCTCATCGACTTTCAGGGCGATGGCATGAGCTATCAGGGAAGCCAGGTGCCCTACAACACGCCTCGCGCCGATGAAATTTGGGCAGAGGCAAGAAAGGCGGCAGACGCCCTGTCTCTTTCCGGGTACGCGGGAATCGACTTTGTGCTGGGGGAGCGGCCCTGGGTCGTGGATGTGAACGCCCGGCCAACAACCTCTATCATCGGTATTGCCAGGGTCATGAAGGAGGAGATAGGCGAGCTGATTCTGGATGCGAAGTTGGGAAGGGCAGCGAAGAAGGTGACGATTGAAGGGGTGTGGACGTTTAGGAAAGAGGATCTCTGATATTCCCAGGATCATGTGGGAATGGATTGCTTACATAAGCTCCATATGAACGTACGTCTTTTTATTTGTTAGATCACCAGGTATTCTCTAGTGGAGGAATGACTTTGAGATATTTGTATGCACTTATGGGCATATTCCTGCTTCTGGCTGCAACTGCCCTCGCCGGGAGCTTTACAGCCCAGATGGATGTCGAGACCTATGTGGATGCGAACAATGCCAACCAGAGCTTTGATAAAGAGGACTTGCTCGGGGCTGCTTCTCAGGGCAACGAACCAGAAAAAATGGTCTATTTAAGCGTCATCAATATGTTCGGCAGCCAGGGAATCTTTAAACCGGAGCAGATCGCTGCGGCAACGCTGACTCTTGATGCCTCTCAGGTGGACAGGCCCGGCAAGGTCAGAGCTTACTATAAGCACGGGGAGACTCTTGATACAACAACCTGGTATGATAAGGCTGATTATGATTCGGAGGTCTCCTCTCCATCCTTGAATATTGAGAACGAGGGAAGCTATACCCTTGATGTAACATCTCTCGTCAAGAAAGCCGTCGAGACCTGCACGGAAGGGTGTGGCTACTCCATAGTAATTGTGGCTGAGGATGACGCATCTGTGGGATTCGCATCTGGCAGGGCTTCTGGAAATGGGCCTGTCCTCAAGTATGAAACGGAGTGAATGCGAGAGAAAGGCGAATTTTTTTTGGCAGGGGACTGCGGATCAATTCCCTGCCAAAGGTTCGGTTCTTCTGATCAGGGAGATTTTATACTTCTTGCGTCCATAGGTCGCTTATGCGCATTGGCATGTCTCGTATTGCGGCTGTAAGCCTCTTTCTTGCGTTCATCTTGCTGGCAAGCGCAGCTCTGCTGCTTTCCAATGGCTCTGCAGTTGCTGGGAAAGATGCTGCTGAAGTTATACTCATCAAGTCCCCGGGATGCACGAAATGCGCAGCCGCAGAGAGAACATTGGATAAAGTCGGACAGGATGTGCCAATCAATATAACCAGTTATTACTATTATTCTGAGCAAGGACATCGTATCATCAAACAGTATCGAGCCAAGGATGTTCCTGCCATCATAATCGGAATGCAGGTGATCAACTATCGGGATTATGAGAAGGATAATGTATTGCTGGAAAGCCTCATCAAAGGCGCTCTGGCCAATCAGACCGGTGATATTCCAGCGGCCTTCACCCTGCCCGGCGATGAGAGCACAGAGCAGAATCTAAGCGCGGCTGCCGACGGCCCGAGCCTTAACTTGCAGGAGATATCACTTTACACCATATCCGCCGTCCTGGTGGCCGGCCTGGTGGCGGGCTTCAATCCCTGCTTGCTGGGAATTCTGGTGTTCCTGGTGGCATCGGTTCTCTCCTCTTCGGGAAAGAGGCGCGAGCTGGTAATGATGGTTGTATTCTTTTCCTTGGGCATCTTTACCATGTACTTTCTCTTTGGCCTGGGCATGCAGCAATTGCTGCAGACTGAGGCGATCTCCAGCTCTTTCCGCTATATTCTGACTGCTTTTCTCTTGCTGGCCGGCCTCTCTCAGGTCTGGGATGCGATGCGGCTCTCACAGGGACGGCCATCCCTTTTTCGCACAGATTGGGCTCTCAAGTATTTCCAGGCCGGGATTGATAAGGGCCGAATCAGCTCGTATTTCATTATCGGAGCGCTCTTCTCCCTGGTCAAGGCTCCCTGCGTGGGGGCTATTTACCTCGCGATACTGGATCTTCTCTCCGCCAGAAGCTACTTTGAGGGGGCAGCTTATCTCCTATTCTTCAATCTGGGGGTAATTCTGCCTATCATCATTCTGGGCGGGGCAATTGCTCTGGGTATGAGCCCGGAGCAGGTGAACGCCTTCCGCAAGGACCATAGAGTGGGGATGAGGCTGGCCACGGGCCTGGCACTGCTGGCGCTTGCTCCTCTTATCTACTGGCAGCTCATTTAGTGGGCGCGCCTCGTGAGAAAGGATTAAAATAGAGAGATGGCTCACCTCATTTTCGAGGTGTATCTTTTTGTTTTTAGTCGGAGAGGCTCTCATAGGAAAAGAGCCTGAGATTGCACATATCGATCTGATAATTGGAGATAAGGAGGGACCGGTGGCCACGGCATTTGCCTCTGGCCTCACGCAGCTTTCGGCAGGGCATACGCCCGTCTTAGGTGTTATTCGGCCCAATCTGCCGCCCAAGCCGTCCACTCTTATCGTTCCCAAAGTTACCGTGAAGAATATGGATCAAGCCGCCCAGATATTCGGGCCGGCCCAGATGGCCGTCTCCAAAGCAGTGGCGGATGCGGTAGCTGAAGGCATAATTCCCAAGGATAAGGCCGAAGAGCTGCTGATAATCGTATCCGTGTTTATTCATCCCCAGGCAAAAGACTACGATGCTATCTATCGCTACAACTACGGGGCAACCAAGCTGGCCCTGGAGAGGGCTATGGCTGGATTCCCGGATGTAAATCTGATGCTTTACGAGAAGGATCGCTCCACTCATCCCATCATGGGATTCCGTGTCACACGGCTGTGGGATCCGCCATACTTGCAGGTGGCCTTTGATCTGGTGGACCTGGCTGAGGTGCGCCGCGTGCTCGCCGCTCTGCCGGAGAGCGATCACATTCTCATCGAGGTGGGAACGCCTTTGGTCAAAATGCTGGGCATGAGTGTTGTCAAGGAAATTCGCGCCATAAGGCCGGGTGCCTTTATCATTCTGGATCTGAAGACTCTGGATACCGGAAACCTGGAGGTGCGTCTGGCAGCAGACGCCGCGGCGGACGCGGTGGTCATATCGGGCCTTGCTCCCAAGAAGACGATCGAACTGTCCATCCGGGAGGCCAGGAAGACCGGCATCTATAGCATCATCGATATGCTCAATGTGCCTGATCCTCTGGTTGTTCTGAAGGGCCTCGAAGTTCTGCCGGATGTGGTCGAGCTGCACCGGGCAATAGACATGGAGAAGAGCGCGCACGCCTGGAGCAACATCGGCGAGATCAAGGCTCTTGCCAAAGAAGGGCGCAGGCTGCTGGTGGCAGTCGCCGG
The DNA here is from genome assembly GCA_963682135.1 of Methanothrix sp. Taxonomy (GTDB): domain Archaea; phylum Halobacteriota; class Methanosarcinia; order Methanotrichales; family Methanotrichaceae; genus Methanothrix. Next base: position 1,328,941 of record OY821645.1, on the reverse strand, counting down.
CGGCATTCGGGTGGATACCGAGGGCGCGGCTCTGGCGGCAGGCGCGAACATCCTGGTGGTGGGCCGAGCTATCACCCGTTCCAGGGATATTCGCGACATGGCCGAGCAGTTCCTGACGGGTCTCAAGCAGACCGAGATCGACCAGTACCGGGTCATGACGGACTTCTAGAGATCTGCAGATCTTGGATGATTCGTCTTTTTCTTTTTTTGATGACGAAATTATCGCATGCTGGTAGTCTTTTTTCGTTCTCTGTGTCTCTGTGCCTCTGTGGTTTTGTTGAAGCTGTCTGGGATGATGATAGCCATAGCATACAAAAACCAACCACAGAGACACAGAGGCACAGAGTAGGCAGGCCAACTACGTTGTTATTATCATCTATACTATTATTATTATTCATAATTTCCAGCATAGTCGGTGCCATCGATGTGCAGGTGGGGCCCGTGGCCCAGCCCAGCGGAGCTGTCATTCTGGTAGTGGACGGGCTGGGTGCGTCTTACGTCTATCCGGAGCATCGCGCCTACGCCCTGGACGGCTCGCCCATCAATGGGGCTGTGCTCTTCAATCTGACCGGCGGCGGGGCACGGGCGGTGGACGTGCGGGTGCCCGTGCCCGAGACCACCAAGAGCCATAGCATTCTCATCACCGGCAACTCAGGAACCAATCCCGACCGACTCGGGACTACCATCTTCGACCTCGCGCACGCTGAGGGCTACCTCTGTCTGGCCGTTCTGGAGCGGGGAGACAGCATGCCTGTATTGCGGGAGATGGACGGCGTTCTCTATCTGGGTGACAACTCCCTGCACGGGGCCGAGCCTATTCCCGGCTTTCGGGCCGGCGTGCCGACGGGCCTCCGGTACCGATTTCAGGCCTGGCGGGACAGGTTTGCCCGGTATTCTGCGCCGCAGGGCGCCGCAGGCTATGCCGGCTATGATGCCTGGGCTCTGGACGCCGCAGCGGACACCGTTCAGAACCTTTCTGGCCAGCATTTTCTCATGCTGGTGAATGTGGGCGCGGTGGACAGTGCCGGGCAGAACCTGGGAGCGGACAGCTATCGCGAAGTGGTCACCGCTCTGGATGCGCCCCTGGGCCGGCTGGCCGAGATCTGCCGCAAAAGCAACGTGCTGCTAGCCGTCACCGCCGATCACGGCATGGTCTTTCCTTCAGAGACAGGCAAGGGCGGGCACTCTGCTGATAAATATGCGGCCAGGCCGGAGGCGCTGCGCGTGCCCTTGGTCTTCCTGGGGCCGGGAGTGGAGGAGCTGAACCTGGGCGGCCGCTGGTCTGAGACCGATGTCGCGCCAACGGTTATGGATCTGCTCAATATCTCCGGCAACCTCTCCGGCAATGGCCGTAGCCTGCCCGTCGCAGACAGCTACGAGCTGCGCGTGACAGGCGCGCCCGTGGGCCTCGCGCTCTGGCGGGATGGGGCGCATCTGGCGGACGCCGCTGCGGCGGGGGACTGCTGCTTCCGGGGCCTGGAGCGCGGGCAGTACAGCCTTATGGCCGGAGGCAGGGAGTGGGCCGTGCTGGTGAACGGAGATGTAGCGATGGATCTGGCCGGCAAGGCTGCGCCGAAGAGTGATTGGAAGAGAATAATCGGGATCATACTCATCCTGGCCATAAACCTGGCAGGGATTGCACTTATCATCAGGATTTGGAAAGGTAGGGACTAAAAAATCCTAGATATCATCAGGCCACCGAAAACCAATCATCTCTACTGATCTGTGCCTTTCTCAGAATCTCCGAAAGTAGATCGACGCTTATTTTCTCCCCATGCGGATTTGGGATGATGGCCAGTGTAATCCCTCTTTTCATGTGTTGATGTTTCTTGCCGGGAAATGGGCCCTCAAATCCAAGCTCTTTCAGTCGGTGGATCAACTCTGATCGCGATACAGGAGACAGCTTAGGCAATAGGTATCGGCTCCTTTGAGACGCTTATGGTTTGACCGCTAATTGGAGGAAGTGCCAGATTCCAGAGCAGATGGGCTGCGATCCAATCCTCAAGAGCCTCGATGAAATTCCTGCGTGCCTCTTCAACAGTGCAGCCTGTCGCCCATACGCCATCTAATTCTGGAACATCCACAAAATATGGCTCGTCGCCATTATCGATGACCTTGTATTGCGCTTTCTCCAAAGCAGCCTGAATGTATTCTGCGAACATACCAATATTCTATTCGGGTTTCAAAGGATATGAAATATCCGATTTAGATTCGTGAGCTTGGCAAGTGGGCTGCGCGTCACATGTGCACCCGCGATCCTCGCTCAGTGGCAGGGGAGGTGCAACTGGTCAATGGCAGCGCGGGAGAGAAACCTTATGGCGGATTGCACACTTTGCATGGCACATACCCCTGGTTTGCAGCATCCTGAGTGCTGTTGAACCTGATCAAGTTTGCCGGATTTATTTTCTTGGCCCACTGGCAGCTAGAATAGTGATATTTGCGCGATGATGTACTGCCGACGAGCGAACCCTCAGAACATGACCCGGAATCTTTTGTGCAGGGATCACATTTTATGCAGATAGATGACGGGTAGGTTCCATTCCACCAGGTGTGCGGATCAAATTCATTATTTGTGAAATTACAGATGCAGGCACAACCGGAGTCAACCAGCATCCGGTTAAAGTTCGCTAGCGTACCATCTTGCTCTTGGAGATATGCAACAGCTACCCAACGGCAATATCGATCTCTTTCGGTTACATTATCGAGGTCCAAGTAGACGAATTTGCCATTCAATACTTGGTAAGTATAGTTCCTCGAATCATTGCCTTCCGGAGTGTTCATTTCGGGAGAATCAACATCTGCTAGTCTAACTGTGATATTACCTATCCTTTCATCGTAGCCCTGGATCTGGACGTGGATTGTATCGCCATCCACAACATAGGTCACTTTGCCATAGACTTCTCTGGGCTCTGCTAAAATCAGTGGCGCCAGCAATAACGTCAGCAGAATTGAGATAAGTATTATTTCATTTCTCATTGGGAGTCCCTTTTTATAATCCGTTTACCTATAACCTGAAAAACATTTTGCCGTTGCGAATTATGGCCATCCTGAGAGGCCTGGGGCGCGAGCAGAAACTTTGCTGAACACGGGTCAAGGGTGGATGTAGTGCCTACAGTGCGGAGCATTCTGAATCTCTCGTCCCAATTAAGGTCCCTCCCTCTTTGGTGTGGGTGACGAAATGGTTCTGTTGCCTCTGTGTCTCTGCTCCTCTGTGGTTTGGTCCGTTATGCTTAGCCCTAATTAACTTTACTGTTACTGAACAATAACCACAGAGACACAGAGGCTCAGAGCGATTAACGGATTGAAATGGAATCGAATTCGAAGATTGCCGATACTAAAAAGTTTTATCTTGCCTCTTTCTGATTCTTCAGTTGGATCATCGTCCCCACGATTTCGTCGTGCTCAGAACAGTTGAACGCGAAATTCAGTCGGTCTGGATAGATGGAGAACAATACCTGCGGGATGTGGGCGTTGCAGTCATCCAATGCCATCTGCAGTTCCCGGTACTCTCGATTGCTGACCAGGAGCTGATCGCGATAGGCTTCCTCCTGTTCGAGCGTCTCCAGGGGGCTCTTCTCGTCAATGGTGCTATCCACAACCAGATCGCACTGCCACTCCAAAACCATGGCCCTGCTCTCCCAATAATATGTATCCGGCTGGATCAGGTCCTGCAATATCAACAGATCCTCCAGGGGCACAAACCACTGCATACCCTGAACTTCCTCCGGCAAATCTCCTTCGATGCTTATCAGCGAAGAAACGTTGCCCGATGTCAGATTCAGGTCGCCCATGTCAAACGATATCTTAACCGGCGAGGTCCTCATGGCTTTGAGGGCGAAATAGAGCCGGCCGGGATTGAGTATCTCAATAGCCTTCTCACAAATTATATCGTCTTCCATGTACTGGCTGTTTGTTGCAACTGATATATTCATGTGGCGCACCGGAGCCCAGGGCCCTGGAAAGAGCTGTTGGCTCTTCGTGCCGGGTCTCTTCCAAAGTGCCTTTCAGTCTTTGATGATTTGGATTTACGGGGTCCAACCCGGCTGCAAAGATGATTGGTTATAATAATGCTTGCTAATTACTCTTCCGAAAAATTTATATTACTGAAGTTTGATCAGTATTAAAAATACTAAACTGTACTGAGCAATCTGGAGAAACAAAGATGAATAACCGAATATTTGCAGGGGCGCTAATCTCCCTCGCCGTCCTATTCCTGGGGGCGGCACTGGTGCAGGGAGCAGAGAGCGGTATCGCCATAACCAACGCCAATTTTGCGGCTCCAAGTCCCGAGAAAGAGAACCTGGATGAAGAATGGGTGGAGATATCCAATCTGGGGACTGCGGATGTAAGCCTCATCGGCTGGACGCTGGAGGACGCACAGAATCACACCTACAAGTTCCCGGATTTCAGCCTGAAAGCCGGCGGCGTCGCCAAGATTCGCACGGGAACGGGAAATGACACTTCAGTAGATCTCTTCTGGAACCGCAGCTCTTCCATCTGGAACAATGATGGCGACACGGCTACCTTAAAGGATGCCACAGGCAATATTGTCTCCCGCTATCCTGAGGAGGCAAAGGCCGCTTAGATATCACTTTTTGATATTCTTCTTTTTTCATTTTTCTTACTATCCATCTAGACAATGCCTCAATATCAATATCTCTAAACTGAACTTGCAGCATTTTTCCCATCCTTGCCCCAGAGCGCAAGTGAGAAATGCCATTCGCTCCTCTTAAAATGCGGTGTATTTGAGATGAATCTTGAAGAGATGTCCGATATATTGAAGTCCTCCCTGGGAATTCGCGATAATATCGTTGGCGTAAAACTGTTTAAGAGTGAAGCGGAAATTCCCAAGGGTCTTGAGACCGCAGACAAGCCCATCCATTACTGCGGCATGATCCTGAAGGCGAGGAAGGAGGGAAAGAGCTTCCTTGCCCGTGGCGACGATCATGCATGCAAAGGCGGAGCCTCGGGGCTGGGGATGATGCAGTGCCCGGAGAACATCGCTTCCGGAACTCTGTACTTCGACAAGCTGCATAAATGCGAGACCAAGGATGTGGGCAGCAGCATCGCCGCCAATATGCCGCGCCTTCTTCCCGGCAGCACAATTGCCACCTACGTATCCCCCCTGGATAAGATGGCAATGAACCCGGATGTGGTGATATTTATCGGCAATCCGCTTAATGCCAGGCGAATAGTGCAGGCGGTCATGTTCAAGGAGGGGGGCAGGTCTACATTCAATACGGCGGGAATTCAGTCCCTTTGTGTGGATGCCACTGCCTCGCCCTACCTCAAAGGAGAGGTGAACGTCTCTTTTGGCTGTGATGGATCAGCGAGAAACTCCGGCCTGGAGGATGAGGCTGTCGTGGTGGGCATTCCCTTCGCGATGATGGAAGACATCTGCACCGTCCTCAAGACGCATTACGAGGGCTGGGATAAGTTCATGAGAAGCTGAAGAGGGAACTGATCATGTTTGAACGGATCTTGATTGCAACCGACGGCTCCAAGCATAGCGAGAGGGCCGCGGAAGCTGGAATAGAGATGGCCAGGCTCTACGGCTCAGCCGTAACAGCTCTTTTTGTGGTGGATATCGGCAAGGAGTATGGGCCCCTGGGAGATCTGGTCTCAAAGGTTGCCGACGACCTCATCGCAGGCATAAGACGCAATCTGCAAGATCAGGGCGATAAGGCCACAAAAAGGGTAGAAGAGATGGCAGAGAAGGCCGGCATTGCCGTGACCCGAAAGACTGTGGAAGGCTATCCAGCCGAAGACATCATCCGTGTCTCTAAAGAAGGCGATATGAACCTCATCGTCATGGGCGGAATAGGAGCTACTGGACTGGAAGGTTTCCTCCTGGGCAGCGTGGCCGATAAGGTGGTCCGAAGCAGTCATATTCCTGTGCTTGTGGTGAGGAAGGATTAGGCGCGGTCGGGCACATCATCCCAAGATCAAATGATCGTCAGGACGGCTTGCTTGGCACTCTCCACTTGAGGAGCACTCCATCGTCCTGCAGCTGCACACTGCTCAGGGTCAGCCCGGGGAAGTGCTCTTTGAATCCCGGCCCGTCCACCAGGGTAGGTGCATTTTTTCCACCGATGATCATCGCACCCATGTAGACATAAAGCTCATCCACCAGGCCGAGATTGAGAAGCGACCAATTGAGTGTAGCTCCTCCTTCCACCATGAGACGCTTGACCCCACGATCGAAAAGCTGAGAGAACAGCTCAGAAAGATCGACCTTCTCTTTTCCGCATACTATTATCTCAGACCCGGTTGAGGAGAGTCTGTCCAGTCGTTGCTGGGGCGCAGAACCGGCGGCGGCCAGGATGCATCCCGGTCCTAATATCTTAGCCGACGGAGGCGTTCTTGCCCGGCTATCGGCAATAATGCGAAGCGGGTCCTCCTGCTGGCCTTTCTTCCGTCTGGCCTCGCGAGAGCTTTGCGACTTCACCCTCAGGCTGGGATCGTCTGCCAGCACTGTTCCTACCCCTACCATGATGGCATCGCTCTCCGATCGGATAAGGTCGACTCTGGCCCTGTCTGCCTGGCCGGAGATTCTAACCTGGCTATGCTCAAAGGAGCTTATTTTGCCGTCTGCGCTCATGGCGCTATTAATGAATACAAAGGGCCTGGTCGTACTTTTGCCACCTCAGTCGTGTGCGGCTTGGCAAGTTTAGGACTATTTTGGGCGCAGGGGAGAGAATCCCTGCCTCTTATCAGTGGTGGGATGAATCGTGCCCCGCCCAGATTACTTTCGTTCTGCGGCATAGCTATATATTGCGGTTGAAAGACCGTAGATGCCGACGAGTTTATTCGTGGGAGCGGTCACGATATGCCAGAGGCACGCGAGATCCTGCTACAAGGAACCATAATCTATGGCGATGATTTCACACCACTGGACGGCTATATCTGCATCCGGGACGGCATCATCCGGGAGTTTGGCTCTGAGCATGTAGATGCAGACTATGAGGGCATTGTCTGCCCTCGCTTCGTGAATGCGCATGTCCATGTGGGCGACTCCGCATTCAAGGACCCTCCCTTTTTGCCGCTTTCTGAGTTGGTAGGTCCCGGTGGATTGAAGGCACAAAAGCTAGCCCAAATGCCGCGCTCCGCCCTCCTGGAAGGTATGAGAAGAAGCCTGCAATTGATGGCTGCGTCCGGCACATGTGCTTTTGCTGATTTTAGGGAAGGAGGTGGCGAGGGCGTGAGTATGCTGCAAGAGGCCATGCTCGGTCTGCCTCTTATTGCCAGAATCCTGGGGCGGCCAGGTCCCGGCCTGATAAATAGCCCGGATAATTGCTGGGGCCTGGGAATAAGCAGCACTCGAGACCATGATCCGGATCATATTCGAGCGGCAGTGGCGGCAGCTAGACGGAGGGGCCTGGCGGTAGGCGTGCACGCCGGCGAAGCCGGTAATGATGATATTGGCGCAGCTCTTGCCCTCCATCCGGATTTCCTGGTGCATATGAATAGGGCGCAAGAGGCGGATCTGAGGGACGTGGCCCACGCCGGCATTCCAGTCGTCGTCTGTCCCAGGTCAAATCTGGTTACCGGCGTAGGTCTGCCCAATGTGAAAAAAATGTTAGATTTAGGCATCACCGTTGCCGCGGGAACGGATAATGTTATGATGAACTCGCCGGACATCTTTGAGGAGATGCATTTCATCAGCAAGGCTCTGCTGCATGACGATAGACAGGTATTTAAGATGTGCACGCTAAATGGTGCTAAAGTGACTGGGCTTGATCAGAGGCTGGGGTCCATTCGGGAAGGAAAAGAGGCAAGAGTGATGGTTATAGATAAAAAATCCGATAATATGTGGGGATCCATGTCGTCTCTTTCCAGCATTGTGAGAAGGGCCGGACAATCTGACATAATAGCTATCTTTTAGGGGTTAATCATGTTTGAGAAGATTCTAGTTGCAACCGACGGATCAGAGCACGGATTAAGGGCTGCCAAAGTGGCATTGGAGCTGGGAAAGATATCAGGCGGAAAGGTTACTGCAATCTATGTAGCAGACACCAATCGGACGAGCCATCTGCCGGATGATATGCTGCTATTCAGCATTCGAGAGCTTCTGCTCAAGGAAGGAAAAGAGGCCTTGAAACATGTGGAAACGCTGGCCAAGCATATGGGCGTTGCCTCTGAGGGCGTCGTGGTTGAGGGAAATCCCGGCAGCGAGATCGTAAGCTATGCGCAGTCGAATGGCATGGATATTATCATCATGGGTGCGGTGGGGCGCAGTGGTCTTGATAAGTTCCTGCTGGGCAGTGTAGCCGAAAAGGTGGTAAGAAGCTCCAAGATTCCAGTACTGACCATTCCGAGGGAGCAGACTTGAGCATTCTCGTCAGGGACGTAATGGTCCAGGATGTGGCTTTTGTCGCCATCCCCGGGAGCAGGGATGATGTCTTGAAGACGCTACAGGACCACAAGGTCTCCGGCGTTCCTGTAATAAAGAAGGGTGAGGTCGTGGGCATGATAACCAGGACCGACCTGCTGCGCAATCGCGATGAGGACCAGACGGCTCTGCTTATGTCTCGTGATCCTGTGGTGATAAGTCCGGACAAGAGCATAATCGAGGCTTGCAGGCTGCTGATCAAGCACGATATCCGGCGGCTTCCTGTGGTGGAGGGCATTAAGCTGGTAGGCATTATCACCGTTGCCGACATCGTCCGGGTGACCGCCGACCTGGGAATAAAGGAGAGCATACAACCCTATTTAGAGAAAGAGACCGTGGTGCTCTGGAGCGAGATGCCTCTGGCTGTAGCCGGTTCGATTATGGAGTTTGCCGCAGTGGAGGCCTGCCCAGTCATCGATAGCAGTCTCAAGCTGGTGGGCATGATCTCGGACCGCGATCTCATCAAGACCAGTGTTATCGAGGATACTGTTGAGAAGACGGATATGTCCGCCAATGACGGAGAGGATACCTGGATGTGGGACCGGATCATGCAGAGCATCAGCAAGTATTACACCGTTTCGCGGATTAAGCTGAAAAATATTCTCGTCTCCGAGGCTATGGTGCCGCCCATCACTGGTTACAAAAAAGATGAGGTCGGAAAATGTGCGGCCATAATGCACAAGAATAGAATCGACCAGATGCCGGTGGTCACATCCAGCGGAAAACTGATGGGGATGCTAAAGGACAAAGACATCCTGATGGCGCTGGTGGATTACAGCCGCACGGCAAATGTGTGAATGGATTGCTCTGCCTGATAGCCTCTTTTTCCTACTTCGGGAGAAGTGGGGGTCAGGAATACCTGCCTTAGGGCCGGGGATGAAGATAACTCTTTTCGATAACTATTGTCTCTAAGGGATTTGGGGGTCTCAGGGGAAACCCAATGCAAAATCCCTATCGAGCTAATCCAGAGGCACCCCCGGTCCTTTTTGGTTGGGAGTAGCAGGCGATTTGACCGTTCTCCCATCAGACTTTTTCGCAAAATATTGTGTGGAAAAGCTCTAAATAGCATTTCGACAATTATTGCGGATGGTGAGGGAATATGCGGTCCATAAACTTGTTAATAATTGGATTTATGCTATTATCATCTTGGTCAACGGCATATGTATATCAATCAACTTATGTTGTGTCTGGAAGACTAGATTCCAAGACAAATGACGAATTTGCACATGACTCAGTGAATGGATCTGGTGATCAAGTATGTACTAGAATACTCGAATCCGATTATGGTTTTTCCAAGCTCTTCTCCCGATATATCCTCAAAAATTCTACCCGCGGAGGTAATGGCTATTCAATGAGCTTGAACGCCTATGGGATGAGTCACAGTACAATTTTCTTAGGAGATAATATTTCATCGAGCAATATGGCAAAATTTGATGATAACACTGGAGTGGCTACCTATTTTAATGTGAAAGCAAATGGCACAATGAGTGAATCTCTCAAAATTAGCACAGATGGGCCTCTAAATAATGATCTTGTAGCTTCTAAAGTTGAAGGTATGTTTAATTTTAAATCATCATTTACAGAAGTCAAAACCCCTGAATATGATACACTTCGTCTAGCGTCTCAATTGGCATCGATAGATCTTGACAGTATCCTTACAGGAATACCTGAATCTGGTGATTCGGATCTAAACGCAACGAAGATGCAAGCAAAATTGAAAAACGATCTGGAAGAAACAAATAAAAAGGATATTTCGCCAAGTGGTATAACGGCAGATGACTTCGACACTATCGTCGGTACAGCTAATAATACAACAGAGTCTCAATCCCCTAAGTTTGATGGTTTGAACGTTGACGATACCTCTGCGTATTATCAGTTGAAGAGAGATAATGTCTTTGTCCATAGTGTACAGCCACATCTCAATTGGACTCGAGACGCTCCAGTTAAACTGGGGCGCTATCCGGTTAATTCCATTTAAACTGGGGTGCTATCTTCGGATGTTTCTGAAATCCGGCCAACCAGGGCGCGCGGACCGAGGCATCCCCTATCCCTTTGGGGTGGGGTGGCCGCGCGCAGTTTAATTTCCAATTTTCTATCTTTTCTGTAAATGAGGGATTGTTATCGTTTGCTGCAACTAAAATGATTTTATTAATATTATATATGTGCAGTTCTATGTTATATGTATGCAATGATATACTTATATACTAGCAAATACGAATTTAAGATAAGTTTAGGGAAGGACAGGCCATGGTAGAGGGAAATTATACTTGGAAGTGCAATAATACATCTTGTGGCTCCACTCAGGATGTACCACGCCAAAAAATCTTGGATAGAATAAAACAAGGAAAAAAAGTTATATTAGTATGCGGAAATTGCGGATATATTTCGCTTGGAGACGGGTCGGTCACCCCCGGAGAATTGGATAATGCCTATAAGTGCGTGCCCTGGACCGGTCCTGAACAAAGGCAACCGGCTGGATTTACGCCTGGGGGATGGGTTTCGGCTAATGGCGAACCTCCAATTTCTGCTAAAGAATTTATGATGCGATGGGGGGTAGAACCAGAAATAAACTGGCGCTGGAGGAAAAAATCGGTAAAAGCTTAGCAATAATTAATTCTTTCGTTTTTAGCTGGATAGTCTTATCGGGAGCATCTGTAGACCATCCAGCTCCGTTATCCTTTTGTTGCCAGATCAATCATAATCATTAGAAAAACCCAACATTCCAAAAGGCAAATAAACTTGCACCCCATTCCCGCGTCGCATGTCTCGCTTTATCGTGGTCCTCGGCACCACCTCCCATTCCGGCAAGAGCACTCTTGTTGCGGCCCTCTGTCGCCTGCTCTCTGATCGCGGCCTGAAGGTTGCGCCCTTCAAATCCCAGAATATGAGCCTCAACTCCTGGGTCACCCAAAACGGCTCGGAGATCGGCATCGCCCAGGCGGTGCAGGCTTGGGCGGCCAGGGTGGAGCCGACGCAGTTCATGAATCCCATCCTCCTCAAGCCCAAGGGCGACCGCACCTCCCAGGTCATCGTTCTGGGCAAGCCTATGGCTGACAAATCGGCAGAGGAGTACTATCGAGATATCGATGATCTCAAGGTGGTAGTGGACCGCTCCCTGCAAGAGCTGGAGAAGGACTACGACTACATCGTAGTAGAAGGCGCGGGCGGAGCGGCAGAGATCAATCTTTTCGATAGGGACCTAGCCAATATCTACGTGGCTCGCCGCCTTAATGCCCCCATAATTTTGGTAGGGGATATCGAGCGGGGCGGCGTCTTTGCCAGCCTTTTCGGCACGGTGCAGCTCTTGCCTGAGGACATCCGGCCACTCGTAAAGGGCCTTGTGATCAACAAATTCCGGGGCGATCCTGCTATTTTAGGCAGCGGCCTGAAGACGCTGGAAAAGCTCACCGGCGTGCCCGTGCTGGGCGTCATGCCTTATCTCGATCTGAATATCCCCTCCGAGGACTCTGTCTCTTTGGGTGACAAGAAGGCCCGCTCTGCTGCGGCAGATGCGATCGAGATTGCCGTGATCAGGCTGCCGCGCATCAGCAACTTCACCGACTTCGAGCCCCTGGAACGACAGGCGCACGTTCGCTATGTGAACCTCTCCGAGCCATTGGGCCATCCGGATGCGATAATCATACCCGGAACCAAGAACACGGTCTCAGATCTGCGGGAGATGCAGGAAAAGGGCATGGCCGATCAGATAAAATCCTGCGTTGATACCCCCGTCCTCGGCATCTGCGGAGGCTACCAGATGCTGGGGCAAGAGATCATCGACAGCGGAGTCGAGGACAGCGCAGGGACTATCCCCGGACTCGGTCTCTTGGATGCAGTGACCCGCTTCGACCTCTATGAGAAGAGGACAGTGCAGGTGAAAAAGGTCGTCACGGGCGGCGGCCCCATCCTGGAGCCGATCCGCGGCCAAATCGTCACGGGCTACGAGATTCACATGGGCGTGACCAGCCCCAAGGGCCAGAAGGCCTTTGATGACGACGGCGCTGTATCTGAGAGTGGAATGGTGATCGGCACTTACCTGCATGGCCTCTTCGAGAATGAAAGCTTCCGCAATGCTTTTCTCGATTTTCTCAGTCGTCGCAAAGGTCTCGGTCAGGGCCGGGGCATGGGCTCATCTCACGAGACTGAATTGGGGGCTAGGGCGGCGAAGGGAGATGGCTTTGAGCAGCTGGCCGCGGCTGTAGAGGCAAGCTTGGATATGGCGAAGATCTGGCGGATGCTCGACCTGGATTCGCCAGGTGCGCCGTAGACCATTATGACAATATCCTTTATTAGCTGAAGAGTATATTTTCCAAGCCTGATGAAACTGGGCGTGCTCTTCTCAGGCGGCAAGGATTCAGTCTTTGCCTGCCGCCGGGCTTTGGAAAGAAACGAGGTGGCCTGCCTGATAACTCTGGTCTCGCAGAATCCGGACAGCTACATGTTCCATACGCCCAACATTGCTCGCACCGGCCTGCAGGCGAAGGCCATGGGCATTCCGCTGCTCACCTGGCCCACGCACGGCATCAAAGAAGAGGAGCTTACGGACCTGTCGGCGGCAATTGATGCAGCCCGTGAAAGATATGGTATCCAGGGAATAGTCACCGGTGCCATCGAGTCTGTCTACCAGGCGGCCCGCGTGCAAAGGATCTGTCGCAGCCAGAATCTCTGGTGCTATAATCCTCTCTGGCAGACAAATCAGATCGCTTACCTCCGAGGGCTTTTAAAGGAAAACTTTTCCATCATCATCTCTGGAGTCTATGCCTATCCCTTTGATGCCACCTGGTTGGGCGCAGAGTTGACGGAGGAGCGCATACGGATGCTCGAGCAGCTCGAGAAAAAATACCGCATAAATCCTTCCGGAGAGGGTGGGGAGCTGGAGACCTTCGTCCTGGATGCTCCATTCTTCCAGAAGAGAATCGAGATCATGAAGGCATCCGAGAGCTTTGCCAACTATCGAGGGCAGTTTGTCATAGAAGAGATGCGTCTGGTGGAGAAGCCGGCAGGGTTGGCAATTCCTGAAAGTCCTGAAATTGGTGAAGAAAATCCTGGCGACGTCGGACAAAACTCAGCGAAAATAGTGCCCCGCGCAAGGCGCATACTCCTGGTTGACCTGTGCTTCGAAAGAGGCTGCCTATCTCATTACGAATTTGTCCATCCCATTAGAGATACATTGATGCAGGCAGGATTCTTCTGCGAAATTCTGCATTATACAGAGGTCACGCTGCGAGCGCTTGCCAGCTACGATAAGATTATCCTCTGCGGAACAGCTCTGCTCGATAATGAGTATGCCGAGCATTTGCCTCTCTTCTCCTGGATAAAGGATTCAAAAAAGCCCATTTTGGGCATCTGTGCCGGGATGCAGGTAATTGGCAGCGTCTATGGAGGATCTATTGTGCAAAATCGAGCTATTGGCCTGGAAGAGATCGAGATCTTCAGGGCCTCGCCACTGCTGGGCGAGCCGCGGCGGATAGAAGGCTATCACCTTCATAACTATGCAGTGACATTGCCGCAGGGATTATCGCTCCTGGCAGGAAGAGCTGATGCGGCCCTGGCTTTCCAGCACGCCGCTCATCCTACTTATGGTATCTTATTCCATCCTGAAGTGCGAAACAGATGGATATTGGAACGTTTTGCCAATCTCTAGAAATTGCCGGAAACTCATTTCCTTCGAAACCGATTTATGTAATGAATTATCACTATTAGCCCGTTATGCAAGACTACTCCCTCAATCAATTCTTGGCATTAGCTAAGACACCGCCACTGGACATCGAGATATGCGATGTAACCCTTCGCGACGGTGAGCAGATGCCGGGTGTAGTCTTTCGCGCCGATGAAAAGCTGGATATTGCCTTGCGGCTGGATGAGATCGGTGTCGAGGTCATAGAAGCCGGTTTTCCTGTCGTATCCGCAGCAGAGATGAATGCCGTAAAAGAGGTCTGCAATCTGGGACTTGATGCCAAGATTTCAGCTCTCTGCCGGTCCGTCAAGAAGGATGTCGACGCTGCCATCGAATGCGGAGCCGACATGGTCAGCGTCTTCATCGCTACCTCTGACCTTCATCTCAAGTATAAGCTGCACATGAGCTGTCCCGAGGCGATTTCTTGCGCACTGCAAACGGTGGAGTATGCCAAAGATCATGGCCTGATTGTGCGCTTCTCGGCTGAAGATGCCACGCGCACCGATTTTGAGATTCTAAAGAAGCTTTACAGGAAGGCAGAGGATTACCATGCCGATTATATCAGCGTCGCCGATACTGTGGGGATTATGAATCCGCGCACGACATATTACATGATAAGCGAGCTGAAAAAAATTGTCAAAATCCCCATCTGCATGCACTGTCATGACGACCTGGGAATGGCCCTGGCCAATACCCTGGCAGGCGCGGAAGCAGGGGCAAAGCAACTGCACACTACAGTAAACGGCATCGGAGAGCGCAGCGGCAACACGCCTTTAGAAGAGCTGCTGGTGGCCTTAAGGCTGCATTATGACCTGAATTCTTACGATCTCACTAAGGTAAAAGACCTCTCTAAGCTGGTGGAGACCTATTCAGAGGTTCCGGTAGCTAAGAATAAAGCCGTGGTGGGCAGCAATGCTTTTGCTCATGAATCCGGAATTCATGTAGCTGCTGTTCTGGAAGAGCCCAGGACCTATGAGCTCTACTCGCCGGAAATGGTGGGCGCTGCCCGGCACATCATCATAGGCAAGCACACCGGAGCCAAGGCTCTAAAATACATCACCCAGAGAATGGGCTACTATTTAAAGGACAAGGAGTTGGGGGATCTATCAGAACGGGTGAAGATGTGCAGCGAGTTCAAGCATCCCATAAACTGCGAGGAACTGCGCAAGCTGATATTGAACATGGAGAATATCGAGGTCATCTATCCGGGACCTTAACGAAGAGTATATCTTGGCCTATGCAAATCCTGAGCTATCAAGATGTTGCGTTGAGGTATATTCGTGAAAGCTCTCATATTATCCGGTGGGTCTGGAACCAGGCTTCGTCCTCTTACTTATTCTCAGCAAAAACAGCTCATTCCGGTGGCCAATAAGCCCGTACTCTTCTACGCCATTGAAGATGTTATCGAAGCCGGAGCCGATGAGATCGGCATAATCCTGGGCCCGAATAAGGATCAAGTGATAGATACAGTGCGAGCCGGACCCTGGGATGTTCCAATCGAGTTCATCTATCAGGGGGAGCCCAGGGGTCTTGCCCATACCATATTGGTCGCAGAAAATTTTCTGGATGACGATTTTGTGATGTATCTGGGAGACAATATCCTCCGAGACGGCATAGTGCGACATAAGGAGAGGTTTAATAGCTTAAAGAGTGATGCCAGTGTGCTTCTTACTCAGGTTAATGATCCTCAGCGCTTTGGAGTTGCCGACTTAAATCCGGATGGAAGCATTAGACGTCTGGTGGAAAAGCCCAAAGTTCCTCCCTCCAATTATGCGTTGGTAGGCGTTTACTTCTTTAGGCCTTTGATAATCGATGCCTGTAAGGCCATCAAGCCCTCCTGGAGAAATGAACTGGAGATAACAGATGCCATTCAATGGCTCATCGAGAACGGTTATAAGGTCGATGCCTCTTTTGTAGAAGGGTGGTGGAAAGATACCGGTAAGCCTGAGGATATCTTTGAGGCCAATCGCCTCATCCTGGATGATATCACAACCAAAAATGAGGGCCGGATGGAGGATTCAAGGGTCATGGGCAGGGTCATAATTGAAAAAGAGGCAAGGATCGAGAGATCGGTGATAAAGGGGCCCTGCATAATAGGAAATGGTAGCGTCATCTCTGATTCTTATATCGGTCCGTATACCTCTGTGGGAGATGGATGCAGAATATGTGGAACGGAGATAGAGGATACCATAATTATGGATGATAGCCGGATAGTCAATGCAGGAAAGATCGTAGAGAGTCTCATCGGCAGAAACGTCCGCATCCAAGAGGGTGAGGCCCTGCCCAAGGGAAACAGGCTCATTGTGGGCGACAACTCCGAGATATCGCTGTGATTTAAATGAAGCTTCTTGTTACTGGCGGTCTTGGATTCATAGGAAGCAACTTCATAAGGTTGATGTTGCATGAACACGATGACTGCCGAATATTAAATGTTGATGACTTGCGGTACGGCTCCAACCAGAATAATCTGTTGAAATTTAAGAATAATGACAGATATACTTTCCGGAAGGGGGACATAGCAGATAGGGAATTTGTCACCGGTTTAATCAAGAATGTAGATGCTGTAGTCAGCTTTGCCGCAGAGACTCATGTGGATAGGTCGATTGCGAAACCCGACTCGTTCCTGCAAAGTAATGTTCTGGGTGTATTTAATCTCCTGGAGGCTATAAGACTTCATAATTCTACAGCCAGGTTTGTGCAAATATCCACCGACGAAGTTTATGGGGATATAATGGATGGCTCTTTTACAGAAGGGAGCACCCTTCGACCTTCATCGCCCTATTCCGCCAGCAAAGCGGCGGGAGACGTCTTTGTGCAGGCCTATGCCCGAACTTATGGTCTACAGGCCATGATTACCAGATGCACTAACAATTATGGCCCTTATCAGTTCCCGGAAAAGCTGATCCCCAAGACCATCCTGCGAGCCAGAAATGGCCTGATGATTCCGATATATGGAACAGGCCAGAATGTGAGGGACTGGATCTACGTAATCGACCACTGTCGCGCTGTGGAGCAGGTTCTCATGAATGGCTCAAAGGGCGAGATCTACAACATCTCTGCGGCTGAGGAGAAGACCAATCTGCAGGTTGCAGGGACCATCCTGCAAATGCTCGGCAAGAACGTTGATCAGATCGAATTTGTGGAAGATCGGCCAGGTCATGATGTCAGATACAGCCTGGACTCTACAAAGATCAGAAACGAATTGGGTTGGCGTCCTCAGGAGAATTTTGCCAATGGAATTCGAAAGACTGTGAACTGGTATCTGCAGAATGTTTCATGGTGGAGGCCTCTTATGGATGATAAGGTACTGAGTCCTGCGCCCTGGAAGCTGGACTGGTAACATCTATGAAACTATTAATAACCGGTGGAAGCGGGCTCTTAGGAAGTAAGGTCGCTGAGAATGCCCTGGCTCGAGGGGATGCCGTCTATTGCGGATATGCCCATAACGAGCCCGCGAAGGGAAGTGCGGTCCGATTCGATCTGGCAGATGAGCGCGGCATTCGTGAGCTGTTGGATCGGCTGAGACCGGACGTCATAGTCCACAGTGCAGCTCTGACGGATGTGGATCGCTGTGAACGCGAGAGAGAGCTTGCCTATAGGTTGAATGTTGAGGGCACAAGGGCAATTGCCCAAGCATGCCAGGATGTCGGGGCGTTTCTCGTCTATATCTCCACCGATTATGTCTTCGACGGAGTGCGGGGAATGTACCGGGAAGATGAATTGACCAATCCCATTAGCTATTATGGCACAAGCAAGCTGCTGGGAGAGCAGTTTTGTCAGGGCTGCATTGCCAGGACCTGCGTAATATACGGCTCGCAGCCTGCCAGCGGCAAGACCAATTTCGCTCTATGGCTGATTGATCGCCTCAGATCCGGAAAGCAGGTTTCCGTGGTCACTGATCAGTTCGTCACTCCCACATTGAATACCAACCTCACAGGAATGGTTCTGGAAGCGGCAGATAGAAGGCTTTCTGGAATATATCATATGGCAGGGGCAACCAGGATATCCAGGTACGATTTCGCCCTGCATGTTGCCGATATTTTCGATCTGAATGCAGATCTCATCCTGCCTTCCAGGATGGCAGATCTTCCTTGGATCGCCAAAAGACCGATGGATTCTTCCCTGGATACATCCAAAGCCAGCAAAATGCTGGCCAATAAACCGCTTGGGCTCGCAGAGTCCCTGCAAATTCTAAGAGCAGAGATAGAAAAGAATGAGGTCAAATGATGTTGCCAGGAATTGGGATAAAGCCTTTAAGGCGATTTGCGGACGAGCGTGGATTCTTTACAGAGATTATGAGAGCGGACTGGAAGGATGTGATCCAGGACGAAATCGTTCAGGCCAATATGTCCGTAAGCTATCCGGGAATGGTGCGAGCATGGCATCGGCACGAACGAGGACAGGTCGATCATTTCCTGGCCGTGCGCGGAGCGCTGAAGATCTGTGCCTATGATGATGAAACAGGGGAGCTGGACGAGATCATATCTACGGGGGACAATCCTCAGATCGTCAGGATGCCAGGGCACTACTGGCATGGATTTCGGGTCGTGGGTAATGAGCCTGCTACACTGGTCTATTTCGTGAACCGGCTGTATGATTATTCGAGTCCGGATGAGATCAGGCGGCCATGGGACGATTCGGCAATTATTCCTGCCACGATTAATGGCCGCAAGGACGATCGTTGTGGTAAGCCCTGGGACTGGTTTGGACCGGCCTTTAAGTGATCTCTAGTGAATACCATCCAGAGGATTGCCAAGAATACCTTTTTTTTGTTGATCTCAAACGTCATTGGCTTCGTGTTAAGTTTCTTTTTTTTAATGTATACCACTCGCTATCTCGGCTCGGAAAAGTACGGCATATTATCATTTGCGATTGCTTTTGCTTCCATTACTCTCTTTCTGGCAGATATCGGCATAGCATCTGTGATCATCAGAGATGTTGCCCGAGATAAAGCCCGAACACAGAAATATCTTGCAAATTCTTTATTTCTAAAAATTATCTTGGCTGCAGTAACCCTTGTGAGCACGGCTGCCATTGGCTTTGCCTTGAACTATCCATCATCTACCATGCAAATAGTGCTTGTAATATCACTCTCACTCATCATCGTCTCCTTTTCCGGTATCATCAGTTCAATTCTGCAGGCGTATGAAGTGATGGAATATCTCTCATTGGGGAGTATAATCTATAATTTAACCATGCTGATTTTGGCTTTGCTAGCGATCCATTCTGCCATGGATGTCTATGGGTTTTCATACGTTTACCTGATCTCAAGCTTAATTTTTCTAGGTTATTATGCGGTGGTAGCCTTAAGGAAGATCCCACTACCGAAATGGGATATCGATTTTGCGCTCTGGAAATATATTGTAAAGGAGGCCATACCATTTGGCCTATCATTGGTATTTGTGAGAGTATATTATTATATAGATACTGTTATGATTTCTCTAATGATCTCAAATCCCAATGAGGCTATGGGATGGTACAATGCAGCTTATCGCATGGTTTTGGTCTTAGCCTTTATTCCCGTAACCTTTTTGGGATCGATATATCCTATCATGTCCAACTTTTATGTCACTTCTGATAAATATCTTGGTTTTATATTTGAGCGGTCCTTCAAGTATCTGATGATAATAGCCATTCCTATCGGCGTGGGAACTACTCTATTAGGTAATCAATTAATCCTCTTGATATATGGGTCGGACTTTGCGCCTTCTACTATTGCGCTCCAGATCTTAATATGGTCCGAAGTCTTGATCTTCTTAAATGCTGTGTTTGGCAATCTCTTTAACTCCATTAACCGGCAGGGGATAGTTGCAAAACAGACCATTCTTGCCACGGCATTGAATATAATCTTGAATCTTGTCTTGATACCAAAATACAGTTATGTAGGCGCAAGCGCGGCAACCGTAGCTACGCAGGCTTTTGCCTTTTGCTTTTTGTTGTATTTCGCTTCCTTGGAAGGTTATTCGTTTCCCAGGGTTATGATCCTTCACTTATCTAAGGTCCTATTTGCATGCTTTATGATGGCATTATTCATCAAACTGTTCAGTGGGATTCCTCTATTGCTCCTGATACTAATGGCCGCAATTGTCTATCTTATCATAATCGTCCTCACGGGCGTGACGGATAAGATCGATATTCAGATGGCAAGGCAGCTAATTAATGGAGTGAAGGCACATGGCAACAGGAAGGAGACTTGAGGAGGACTAGATCATAAATGATGAGAGTCGCTATTTTTCATAACCTACCCTCTGGTGGCGCAAAAAGGGCTTTGTGGGGGACTGTCAAGTATTTGCGTAGAGCAGGATGCTCCATCGATGTCTTTGTCCCATCAACGGCGAACGAGGATTTCTTGCCGCTACGACAATTTGCCAATAGTGTAACCGTGATGCCTCTTCATACCACGCCTTTTAGCTTGGCAAAGTCCGCGATTAAGTATTTGTTTCCCAGAGGATTCTTATCATTAGCTGACCAAGAAGAGGCACAAAAGAGGTTAGCTGATATTATCAATAGAGGTGAATATGATATTGTGTTTGTAGAGCAAGATCGGTATACGATGTCGCCATTTATTCTCAAATATCTTATCCTGCCATATGTATATTATTGCCAACAACCTCGTCGGTCTAATGAAGCTATATTAAAAATCCTCGGAGATAAAATCGAGACAAATTTGCTGGAAAAGGTTTGGACAGAATATTGCATTCCGAGACTTGATGCTATTGATAGGGAGAACGCATCCCATGCTAAGATGATCCTCTCGAATTCGAGCTTTTCGAGTGAAGCAATTCTCAGAGCATATGGCAAGAATTCTTTTGTATCCTATTTAGGGGTGGACACGCAGCTATTCAAGCCCTTAAATATGGACCGAGAGCCATATGTTTTATCGGTTGGTTCCATGGCTCCAGAGAAAGGATTTGATTTCATTATCAGGGCGTTGGGGTTGGTTGACAAAGCAATTCGCCCGGCTCTCATTATTGTAGGTAATGTCGCTAGGGCTGCATACAGGGACTACCTTGAAAGATTAGCGGTTGAAATGGGGGTAAATCTCGAGATTAAAATCCTCATTGATGATTTGGAGCTTACCAGGCTTTACAATAAGGCTCAATTATGTGTATATGCGCCATTTCTCGAGCCATTCGGCCTTGTACCATTGGAAGCTATGGCTTGTGGAACACCAGTTGTCGCCGTTAGAGAAGGCGGAGTAAGGGAGAGCGTGGTTCACAATGAAAGCGGCCTGCTTACTGACAGAGATGAGCAAAAATTTGCTGATGCAATAACCGAGCTTCTTTTGGATAAAGAAAAGTATCAGTATATGAGTGGCAAGGCCATAGAAATAGTCGCGAACTTTTGGACATGTGAATATGCTGTTCAAAGACTAATTCAGCATATGCAATATTCTATAAAAATGCAATGAACCGTGATAGCAGGGATGGTAGGCAGTACCTTTGTCCGCTAATTCTAAATAGTGGGACACCGACATGGCGCGAATTGGCAATCAATTGGTGATTTTAATCATATGAATCCAAGAGTCTCTATCATAATTCTAAACTGGAATGGCTGGCAGGATACCATTGAGTGCTTAGAATCATTATACCAAATCAATTACGATAATTATCATATAATATTAATAGATAACGGTTCTGTGAATTGTTCTCTGGAAGAGATAAAAGCTTATCTGGGTGGAAAAAGACCAATCGCATCCAAATACTTCGAATATACATCCGAGAATAAGCCGGTAAAGATATTGGAGTATACAAATAATGATGTCACGTCTGGAGGCGGCAGAGAGAATGAAATTGCCAATCTGCCTTCTCGCAGAAAGATAGTAATTATAAGAAACGATAAGAACTACGGTTTCGCCGAGGGAAATAATATTGGGATAAGATATGCACTAAAATCCCAAAACCCTGAATATATCTTGCTGTTAAACAATGATACCGTGGTCAAGAGTGACCTTCTAGATAAACTCGTAAACGCCATGGACAGCGATGAGCGTATTGGTTTTGCTGGGCCAATCATTTATAAATATGATAGCAATGGCCGGACTGATCTTATCAGCGTGGCGGGCGTAAATCTCATCATGAACCGAGGTAGCTATCGACGCATTGGCTCGGAAGAGGTCGACCGGGGCCAGTATCATTCCATCGCAAGGGTGGATAGTCTTGAAGGATCGTGCTTATTAGTAAGAAGAACCGCATTGGAGAAAATAGGTCTTCTAGATACAAGCTATTTTCTCTATTGGGAAGAGACCGATCTATGCCGGAGGGGATTCGAAGCAGGTTTTGGTTGCATAATTGTTCCAACCACTGGCATATGGCATAAGGTCTCCACGTCGAAGCCCCGCGGAATGGTAACATACTATAAGACAAGGAACCGGCTCTGGTTTGTGAAAAGTCATGCCACAAAAGAGGAGCTTGTCTCTTTTCTCTGCTATTTTTGTTTATTACAGTTTTGGGCAACCATTGCAGGATACATTTATCGAGGGGAATTTGCGAATTTATCATCATTCTTGAAGGGAGTTTTGCATGGCATTATTCCGAAAAAGCAGTTAAAACCAATGGCAAAATCTGCATCGAGATGATGAGCGATGATTAACTGCAAAATCCTGATGATGATGCCCATTTGCCAGAGCCCTGTTACTGGTGGAGAGATCTATAATCGCAGGTTATACGATTATCTGAGATCCAGGTACTCTACAGTGGAAAATATCACCTGGCAAACCAAACCTCACAATACTAGGCTTCAGTTCTTCTTGAATTCCTTGAAACAAAATCTGTCTTTATTGAAATTGCTCTGGCGGCTCGAAGGCAGAACGATAATCATAGAGGACATTTCTACCAGCTCCGACCTATTCCTTTTTAATTTGATGACCCTGCTTACAAGGCAGCTTCTGGGCAAAGAAGTCCGTGTGATACCAATCGTCACTCACCTTTACGCACCCCTGGCGAAAGGGCGATTGAATAAGTGGCTCAAGCTTTATGAAGAGCGCATATTCCTCAACTGCGCAAACGGAATTATTGTCATCAGCGAATTTACGAGACACTCCGTGGAAAACCTCATGTGCCATTCCATGGATATGGTTGTGGCCTATCCCGGCTTGAACGTCTCTTCCTCCAGAATGTCTGGTGAGAGAGCCAAGGATAAAGAGAATTTGCATCTGCTTTTTGTGGGATACATTACCACTCGAAAGGGTGTGGACACGCTTATCGACTCCTTCCGGATTCTGGTTATTGACTATGGCATTCCTAACCTGATATTGGACCTGGTTGGCGATACAACCCGTGACCCGATTTTTTTTCGTGAGATTTCACATAGTTGTGAATCTGCAGGAATTGGGGATAAAGTCCGCATTCACGGTCGGGTTGCCTCTGATGAGCTGGAGAAGCTTTATGCAATGGCGGACATCTTCGTCTTTCCGTCTCTTTGGGAAGGTTTCGGTATGGTCTTGATAGAGGCTATGTATAACCGTCTGCCAATAGTAGCAACCAATGCCGGAGCAATACCTTTTCTTGTCAAAGACGGAGAAAATGGCATCCTGGTACCTGTCAAAGACTCAGAAAAGCTTGCCGAATCGATAAAAACGCTGATAGAATCCCCTGAACTCAGGCGCAGCTTCGGCGAATCTAATTATCGGCTGGCCATTCAATTCAACTGGAGTAAATCCTTTTCTGATATCGAGAGCTTTCTCGATAAGTCCTTTGATGCGTGACTATCCCTGCAAATCATTTAGCTATCATCCTGATCGCCTTTACCAGCTCGGTCTCTCTTTTCTTCACAGAAAAGTCACTTTCCACCCTCTCGCGGGCTTTTTTCCCCTTATCCGAGCTGAGGGCTTCTCCTATTCCTTTTGCAGTTGCCTTTTCATCATCATAGGGCACATAAATGCCCGTATTTCCCACAACTTCCGGCAGAGCGGCCCTTTCCGTAACCACGGGGACACACTCGCAAGACATCGCCTCGGCAAGGGCAACCCCAAAGGACTCACGATATGACAACTGGCAATAAACTCGTGCTTTCTGGTAGCATTTTATCAAATCCTTCTGAGACATATGTCCGCAAAGATCCAGATTTGGCGAGGGGTATTTTCCTTCCAGTATCTTCCGGTCTCTGTCGGACAGTCCCAATACCCTAAATCTGGTGCCCGGAATATGCTCAGCTGCTTTGGCGAAGGTGTCTATGCCTTTGAGTTTAATTACATTTTTTGTCCCTGAAGCTACAGTTATCACCAGATTTTTCTTCTCGCTTCCCGGCACGAACTTATCGGTGTTAATCCCGTTGTAGATGACTTTTACCATGCGGGGCTTTGTCCTGGCAAGGACTTCTCCCTCTGTGAACTTCGATACTGCCAGGATGATATCCGCATTCTTCAGGACGTAGTCTGCATACAGTCTTTTATCTTTACCAAGGGTATATTGCCCATAATTGATCTCTGGCACGTTTGCCACATCATAGCCGCCCGCCACAACTATGGATCGTCTGTTCAACATTTTTGATATGAGCACGGCAATAAACGAATGTCCTGAGGCGAACCAGGAATAGGTTAGATCTGAATTGAATATGGCTCTTGCTATCTTGAATACGTCTTTGGGCCTTCTGTAGCTGACCTTTTCCACGTCAAAATGCTTGGAAAGTATCTCATAGTCCTGTTTAACGAAGGACGAAAAATCGTAATATATAAATGCGATCTTCATTTTGAGTCGAGCTGCGAAGCCTTTTGCAGAACCTTTTCGTAACTCTGGGCTATCTCTCTCCAGTCATATTTCTCGGCCAGGGACCTGTATCTCAACTCGTCGCCACCATCTGACAGGATCTTCTCGACTTGCATGATGAAGCTCTCTACATCATCGTAGTAGTAAATCTCATCGCCCAGCAGCTTCTCCAGAGATATCATGCGGCTGGAGAGCACCGGCCTGCCGCAGGCCAGATAATTGAAGACCTTTCCTCCGGCAGCGTACTCGTTCTTCTTCATCATCTTCAGTGGGTTAAGGCCGATGTCCATGGCAGAGATATAGCGGGAGAGCCTGGCATACTCCACAGCGCCCGTGAAGACGATTCTATCCAGAATGCCATGGTCCCTAGCCATCTTCTTAATCTCGTCCCCATAATCGGTAAAAAGCCCCGGCCCTACAACCAGCAACGTGGCATCGATCTGCGGTAGAGCCGACACTACAGTCTCCAGATCCACCCAGTGTTCGAGCGATCCCACATAGCCCAGGACCACGCCCGTCAGGCCCAGAGATTTCTTGGCCTCCTGCATGGAGAGTGGCCGAAGGAGCTTTGTGTCCACGCCATTGGGAATCACAGTTAGGTCTTTTACACCCAGGTCATGCAGAAAAGCGGAAAGCTCTTTGGTTACTGTAATGACACAGCGTGCCGTGCGCAGGTTGTATCTGGTGATGAGGCTTACCACCTGCTTGACGATCTCTCCAAGGGCCGATCCGGGATAGTAAATCGATGCCGATTCTTCAAGATGATCCAGGTAGTCGAATACGACGGGCGAGTGCGCGAAGTTTGCAGCAAAGGATGGCAAGATATTGGTGGACAGGATTACATCTATGTCCAGCTTCTTCACAATATTTCTGATCTTCCATAAGTGATATGGGAAGTTTAGGAGGTAATATAGTGAAGGGTCCTCCGCATTTATCCAGCTTGCCGCTACCAGCTTGCATTTTGTTTCCCTTGCCTGCAGCTTTGAAAACCTCAACAGGCCGAAATGCAGCACATACACATCATGCTCCTCGGCCAGATTGTCAAAGATGAAATTGAGCCGATTGGGAACAGGATGCCTGATCCAATCCGTAGTGGGTATTACAAGTATTTTCATTTGTCCTGTCTTCCTCGTAAAGCACCTCTTGATCTCTGCATGTATATATGAATATTTGACCGAAAAGATCTAAAGCCGGGCTGAGCAACATAAATGAGTTATAGATATCCGGAATGTGATAGATTTGAAGGGAGTCATATTGGCGGCGGGAGAAGGCCGCAGATGCAGGCCGCTTACCCAGACCAGATCCAAGGTTATGCTTCCCGTGGGAAACCGCCCTTTCATGGAGCATGTCATTTCGGCTCTGGCTGCAAACGACATTCGAGATCTTTACATAGTAGTGGGCTATCAGAAAGAAAGAGTTATGGACTATTTTGAGGATGGTCTTGATTTTGGCGTAAAGATCACTTACCTCGAACAAAATGAGCTTTTGGGAACGGCCCATGCCCTGCGCAAAGCTGAAAGCTATGTAAATGAGGAATTTCTCGTGGTCAACGGGGACAATCTTATAGATGCGAGAGCAGTCAAGGAACTGATTGCGGCCAAAGGAGAGAACGTGATATTGGCAGCTCTTCGTCGTCATTCCGGGGACTATGGTGTCTTAATGGTAGAACAGGAGAGGGTAAAGGCAATAATTGAGAAGCCTGGGAGGCCCTGTTCCGGAATTCTCAATACGGGAGCCTACAAATTCAGCCCGGCCATCTTTGACGATCTTCGTCATACACCTATATCTGAGAGGGGGTCTTATGAGCTGACCCAGACTCTGTCTCAGATGATTGCAGAGGGAAGAGAGGTTGTGCCCCAGATCACTAAAGGCATCTGGTCCGATGCCGTATTTGCCTGGGATCTTCTTAATGCCAATAACCTTGCTCTGAGTATGAAGGATACAACAATCTCGGGGGAGGTGGAAGAGGGCGCAATAATCAAAGGCCCGGTGGAAGTAGGTAGGGGCAGTATTGTCCGCTCCGGATCTTATCTGGTGGGCCCGGTCTGTATCGGCGAGGACTGCGATATCGGCCCGTCTGTCACAATTCTGCCGTCCACTTCCATAGGCGACTCTGTAAGGATTGGTTCACATTCTGAGGTGAGAAACAGCATAATCATGAATGATTCCCGGATCGGCACGGCTGCTATTATTTCCGATTCGGTAATCGGAGCAAGCTGCACTTTGGGCGACCAACTGGTCATCGAGACGGGCCCATCGGTAGTAGATTTGGAAGATGCCTTTGAGAGGACGGAGTTCGGAGCGATATTTGCCGATGATGTAACCCTGGGAAGCAGAGTTCTGGTCAGCCCGGGAACGGTTGTGGGAACTGGTGCGCGCATAGGCTCGGGAGCATCAATTCGCGGCTGGATTGAGAGGGAGAGCAGGGTGATTAGCTGATGTGCGGAATTGTGGCTTATATAGGCGACCAGTTGGCAGGGCCGATCCTTTTTGATACTCTGAAACGGCTGGAGTACAGAGGTTATGATTCGGTTGGTGTGGCCTTCAAGTCTGGGGGAGAAATTGAGGTCTTAAAGTCAGCCGGTCGAATCGTGGATCTGGAAAAGGTCTACCAATCCAGAGGCTGTCCGGGAGAGTGCATGGGCATCGGCCATACACGCTGGGCAACTCACGGGAGGCCAAGCGATCAGAATGCGCATCCACACACTTCCGGGGAGATCGCCATAGTTCATAACGGCATTATTGAAAACTACCTGGAGCTAAGAGAGATGCTTACTGAATCGGGCTATGTATTTACTTCCGAGACAGATAGCGAGGCTCTGGCGCATCTCATTCATTCTCATTATAAGGGCGATCTTTACTCAGCCGTTCAAGAGGCTTTGGAGCATGTGGAAGGCTCATATGCCGTGGCAGTGCTCGCAGCCAGTTCACCCTATCTGGTCTGTGCCAGAAAGGACAGTCCTCTGGTGCTGGGCAAAGGCAATGCTGCAATCTATGTGGCATCTGATGTTCCTGCTCTCCTTCCCTATACTAAAGACGTCATCCGCATGAGAGACGGCGAGATCGCTCGGATCTTTGCGGACCGAGTTGAGATAAGTGATAAAGAGGGCCGACCCCGCCAGGTGCAGGTCGAGCGCATTAACTGGGGTGCCGATGCTGCAGAGAAGGGTGGCTATGCGCATTTCATGCTCAAAGAGATTCATGAGCAGCCGCGGGCCATTCGCGAGACCATCGCGGGCCGGATCTCGGAGATCGAGGGGGATGTGCGGCTCAAGCTGGGTATAAGCGATGAGGAGACAAAAGGCCTGGAAAGAGCAACTATCATCGCCTGCGGCACATCCTACCACGCCGGAATGCTGGCCAAGAACCTCTTTGCCCGTGTGGCCGGTCTGCCGGTTGATGTAGAGGTGGCATCCGAGTTTTTGAATCTTCAGGTGCGGCCCAAGACTCTGCTCCTGGGCATCACCCAGTCCGGAGAGACCGCAGATACTCTGCTCGCTTTGAAGAAGGCCAAGACCTGCGGTGGACGCAGCCTGGCCATCACCAATGTCTTGGGCTCAACGGTGGCCGAGCTTGTGGACGGCACCATCTACACTCGCTGCGGCCCGGAGATCGGCGTGGCCGCAACCAAGACCTTCACCTCTCAGCTGGTGGCCATCATTCTGCTGGCTGTACGTCTGGGCAGAGCCCGCGGCCATCTTACTCCCGACCAGGCCAGAAAGATGCTGATTGAGCTGACCAAACTACCCGGCCTGGTGCAGAGGGTCCTCGAGAAGAGGGAGGAGATCAGAGAGATCGCTGAGCAATATGTGGGCGCAAGCTGCTATTTCTTTATCGGCAGGGACTATCTCTATCCCATCTCGCTGGAAGGGGCTTTAAAGATGAAAGAGATCGCCTATATACCATCCGAGGGCTATGCCGGAGGCGAGCTTAAGCACGGGCCGCTGGCGTTAATTACTGAAAAGACGCCCGTGGTGGCTCTGGCTACCTGCGGCAAAAAGATTCAGTCCAACATAAAAGAGGTCAGTGCGCGCGGTGCTGAGGTAATAGCCTTCGCTACGGAAGGCGATCCGGATATTGCCAAGGTGGCCAGCCATGTAATTGAGCTGCCCCAGACGCAGCCCATCTACTCTGCAGTGCTGTGCACCGTGGCCGTGCAGCTTCTCTCTTATTATACGGCAAACAAGCTCGGCCTGCCTATTGACAAGCCTCGCAACCTCGCCAAGTGCGTGACTGTGGAGTGAGGCCACATTTTTTTGTATTCTAAAGGCTCTCGTAAGCCTCTTGGATCGTCCGGTCGTTTCTGTCCCAGAACCTGTAATCCTCTGCCGCGAGTTTTTCCGGTTCACGCAGGAGATTCTCCCGCACCGCTTCCTCCAGCTTTTCTGCCTTCACAACCACCAGGTTCTTCCTCTTCTCCTCCTCTGTCACCCCGGAAGCCACCACCGTCTTTCCCAGCAGCAGGTACTCATTCAGCTTCCAGACGCTTCTGTCTGTGGCATAGGGCGTGAGCAGGCTCTCGCTGTGAGGAATAAGGCAGATCCTGGCCTGGCTGATCAGCCCGGCCACCTTATCATGCGGCTGCCAGCCGAAGAATCGAGCATTCTTGGGAAGCTTTCTCAGATACCAGCGAGAAAAAGGCCCGTCGCCTATGATCCAGAAGGGCTGCTTCGGAATATTTCGAATAAGGCGGAGCAGATTGCCTATGCCCTCCTGGCGGCTGATTCTCCCCATGAAGACGATGGGCTTCTCACTGGCAGACTCTGAAGTGTCAGAAATTTTGCTCTTTTGCAGGAAACTTCTTGCCGGATAGTTGTTCACAATGAAGAGAGGCTTTTCCATTCCATGAACGTAAGAGCGCACCTTATCTGCCAGAGGCCGGTTGACGGCTGTGATCACATCAGCCACTCTTGCCAGCTCTCGCTCAAAATATTCGCCTGCGGGCCTGGCCAGCGGTCCGAAGCTCATCTGCAGTTCTACTCCCCAGGGGGAACGGTAATCGTAAATGAGCTTCTTGTAGCAGGAACCCTTCAGCTTGCCTAACCCATGAAAGATGATATCCGGCACATTGAAGAGATGTACCACATCAGGCTTCTCCTTTTGCAGGATCTCTCTGGCTTCCCTGGCTATTTGCAGCCAGCTATGCGAGCTGAATCGGGGCACGATGACCTGCTGGCCCTGGCTCTCCAGGGTTGCTTTGAACATCAAGAGCCTTGTAGTCCTCTCCGGCTGATTGGAGAGAAGAAGTATCCTCATTTTCTTCGTCCTTTCTATCCTCTGTTCTTATCATTTTTCTGGATACTCAAAGGTAAGACGGAAGGGATCGAAGAGCAGATCCGCCATCTTTGGATCGATGTAGCGCAGGCCCTTTGTCTGCACATCTTGCTCGCTTAGCATGGAATCATATACGTAAGCATCAAGTCCCTTTTCCATAAGCAGTCTGGCTAAGGCAAGGTTGCGGCTGTGATAGAACTCTTTTACGCCTGCTCGGAAGGTTATGCCCTTGATGCAGATCTTAATGCAAAAGAGCGGCTTATTGATTTTCATGCACTCTTGCAATATTCTTTGCGCCCAGTAGCGGATCATCTCGTCGTTGATCTCTCGTGAGACATGAAGCAAGCGGCAATTGCTGAAGTGCTCTCTCTTCTCCATCTCTTTTATGAGAAACCAGGGGTATACTGGAATGCAGTGGCCGCCTACGCCGGTAGATGGCAGATGGATGTGGCAGAACTGGTGGTTGGCGTTGTCTCTGGCCTCGAAAAAGTCGACCCCCAAATCGTCGCAAATCTTGAAGAGTTCATTGGCCAGAGCAATATTTACATCGCGATAGCAGCCTTCCATGACCTTGATCATCTCTGCCACTTTGGCCGAGGAGACCAGATGAAGGTTGCAGATGAATTTTTTATAGACCTGGTAGGCAATTATCCCGCTCTCTTCGTCCCTGCCGCCGATCACTTTGGGAAATTCTCGAAGCCTGGAGATGCTATAGCCGGTCATTATCCTCTCGGGTGAATAGGCCAGGAAAAAGTCACTCTCCGAAAGGCCGCTTGACTCGCATAGCCAGTCCTGCACCATGCCTTGGGTTGTGCCGGGCGGAAAGGTCGTCTCTAAAACGACCAGGTCTCCCTTCTTCAGGATCCTGCCCAGAGAATGCAGTGCCTTCTCCATAATTGAAAAGTCGGGGTTGTTGCCGCCGTCCACAAAGACGGGCACGATCACTATGAATGCTTGGCAGCCGCTCGCGTCCTCGAATCGCGGCGTAGCCACGAGCCTTTTTCCGCCGTGCTCTTTTATCAGCTCTTCTAAACCCGCTTCCTCTGGTATGGGATTTTCCCCTCGGTTGATCATCCGGCAGCGTTCAACATTAATATCCACGCCCATGACCATAATGCCGCTGTCCGCCATAACTGCAGCCAGAGGCAGCCCGGCGTTGCCAAGGCCAATGACTGCAATCTTTGCATACTCTTCAGACATCTCTATTATCCTTCCTAATTTCCACACTCTTTTTGCAGGCCGGGCATTTGTAGACCGATTGTGTGGCATCCTCTTTCAGCCTGCCTCCGCAGTAGCAGACATAACCCTTCTGGCGGGCAGGATTGCCCAGCACGAGAGCAAAGGGCGGCACGTCTTTCGCCACGACGCTTCCCGCGCCAATCATGGCATACTCGCCTACGGTTATGCCGCAGACTATTGTGGCATTTGCCCCAATGCTGGCCCCCCGGCAGATGCGCGTCGCAAAAACGTGGCTTTCATTCCAGATAAATGCACGCGGATACAAATCATTGGTGAAGGTGGCAGAAGGTCCGACGAAGACATCGTCCTCGATGATCACGCCCTTATAAACCGAGACGAAGTTCTGGATCTTCACATTGTTGCCGATCTCGGCATCGATGTCGATGTAAACGCTCTTTCCTATGTTGCAGCTCTTGCCGATCTTAGAGCCCCGGCGCACATGGGCGAAATGCCAGATCTTTGTGCCCTCACCAATTGCCAGGCTCTCGACAATGGCCGTGGGATGGACATAGTAGCTATTGTTTTCTCCTTGCATTTCCCCTCTTCTCGTCCTATGGCTTATTTATTTGCAATCCCTGCTTGATTTGCTCGCAAATTTGCAGGTTCTTCAGGGCTTCTTGCGGCGTGACTGGGAAGCTCTTATTGTTCTTGACGCAGTCCAAAAATGTCTTCAGCTCTACCTTCAGGGGCTCGACCTTGTTTACCAGAACCTTCTCGATGATGTTCTCCTGGGTGTATCGCTCATTTTCCACGCCGTACTTGCCGGGCTTACGATAGATGTAAACCTCCTGGGTCATGAAGTCGCCTTCCGCCGTATAGTCCTCGGATTCAACATAAAAAGTACGAAACTTCTTGGAGGATAAGCGGCTGGCGGAGATGGAGACCACACAGCCCGGGAAGACGGCCAGAGCCTCGCAGACGTTTGTGCTTCCCGCACTGAATATCTTGTAGTCGCTCTCTCCCTTGAAAAGCACATTGAAGGCAATGTCGATGTCATGGATCATGAGGTCCTCTACCACAGAAGCATCGGTGATGCGGCTGGAGGTGGGATTATGTCTCTTGATGGACACATAATCAGGTCGCTGGGCAATCTTTGTCATCTCCGCCACGATGGGGTTGAACCTCTCGATGTGGCCCACTCCCACGACCAGCTCTTTGCCATCGATGATTCTTGTGAGCTGCACCCCCTCAGCAACTGTCAATGTGATGGGTTTCTCAATAAGGCAGTTAATCCCGGCTTCGATTACTTTTTTGGCTGTATCGAAGTGGTACCTGGTTGGCACGCAGATGCTGACTGCATCCACCTGGCGCAGCAGCTCTTCCAATGAATTGCATATTGTGGCAAACTCCCGGGAGTGCTCTGCGCTTTCAGAGACCGGATCATAGACATAAACAGTTCCTACCCCTTTCATCTCCGAGTAGACCCGCACATGATTTCGGCCCATGGCCCCTACGCCGATGACTCCAACGTCCATGTTCAGGCCTCGAAGGAATTTATGGTCTCGCAGATGTACAACAAGTCTTCCTTGCTGAGAGAGGGATGCACAGGCAGGCTCAACACCTTGTGGGAGACCTCTTCGGACACAGGGCAGCTCTCGTTGTTATAGCCCAACTCCCGGTAGAGGGGCTGCTCGTAAACCGCCTTGGGGTAGTGAACGGCATTGCCTATTCCCTTAGCCTGAAGGTACTCCATCAGCTTCTCCCGGGAAGAGGCAAAGCTCTCCTCCACCCGCACCACATACTGATGATAAACGTGCCTGACATCTTTGGCCTGAAATGGAGTAGTGATGCCCTTGATCTTGATGTTGTCATTTAAAAATGCGGCATTCAAAATCCTCTTGGCCGTGAACTCCTCCAGTCGCCCCAGCTGCACCAGACCGATTGCTCCCTGTAAATTCATCATCCTGTAATTGTAGCCCAATGTGGCGTGGTTGTACTTGCCCGTGTCTCCATGGCTTCTCAGCAGGCGCAGACGGGCGGCCAGGGCATCATCGTTGGTGGTGATCATGCCACCCTCGCCGGTGGTCATGTTCTTGGTGGGGTAGAAGGAGAAGCAGCCTGCACTGCCAAATGAGCCGACCTTCTTGCCATGGTATTCGGCTCCATGGGATTGAGCGCAGTCTTCTACCAGGGCTATATTCCCGTCCTGGCAGATATCCGATACTGCCGAGAGGTCGAAGGGCTGGCCGTAGAGGTGAACGCCGATCACGGCCCTGGTGTGGGGAGTTATTCTTCTTTGCAGGTCATCGGGATCGATATTGAAGGTCTTCGGGTCCACATCAGCAAAGACGGGTCGCAGGCCATTATAGATGGCGCAGTTGGCGGTAGCAATAAATGTGAAGGCGGGCGTTATAACCTCGTCCCCAGGCTTCAACCCCAGGGCCTTGATGGTCAGATCCAGGGCTACGGTGCCGTTGTTTACTGCAATGGCATTTTTCACACCCAGATAGCCGGAGAATTCATCTTCAAAGCGTTTGACGCTTTCGCCCTGGGCGAGCATACCGCTTTTCAGCACCTCACCTACTGCTTTAATCTCTTCATCGCCTATGATGGGCTTGGCTATGGGAATAAAATCTCTCATCCTGGTTCTCCTCGTAGCTGCGATTTTTTTCATTTCTGTCCTCTGATCATCCTTTGCCTTGAAAAGGCTTGTCATATTCAGCCTTCTTTGCCGGATTGTACCAGGCCTTTGTGAATGGCTGCCGGCAGTCCCCGGAACCCGGACGTGATGACCGTTCCGGGGTAGATCGAAGTATTGATACCTGTCATGACATCGTCTCCCATGATCACGCCCAATTTGCGCCTGCCGCTATCCACTCGTTCTCCTTTGATGAACGATTTTATATTGCCCTTGTCATGACGCAAATTAGAGCAGACGGTTCCCGCCCCGAAATTGCAGTTCTCTGCGATAATGCTATCTCCAACATAGGAGAGGTGGCCGATCTTGCTACCGTTCATGATGGCGCTGTTTTTAACCTCGACAGCATTTCCTATGCGGACTTTGTCGCCTATGCAGGTCGTGGGCCGGATGTAGCAGTTGGGTCCAATGTCGCAGTCTTCTCCGATCAAGACCGGTCCCACGATGTAGGCTCCAGAGCGAACGATTGTTCCTCGGCCGATGGACACATCGCCAGACAAAGTCGCGCCGTGTTCAACCTCGCCAAAGATGCCTGGCTTGATATCCGGGAGCATGACCATGTTGGCGTCCAGGATATCCCAGGGCCGGCCGATCTCCAGCCAGCTCTTCAGTGTGATGATTCTGATCTTCTCCTGGCAGCCCAGTCGGTTCAGGCCGTCCGTCAGCTCGTACTCTCCTCTCTCTGATAGCGGCGCTGATCGCATCGCTTCGAAGATGCTTCTCTCAAAAAAGTAGATGCCGGCATTGGCCAAATTGGAGGGCGGATTGGCACTCTTCTCTACTACTGATTTGAATATATCTCCTTCTGCCTGAAATACACCGTATCTCCGGGGGTCATCAACCTTGATAGCCGAGACGGCAGTACTGCCGCGCACCATTTTCCGCAGGGATGCCCCATCAGGTAGCACATCACCGTTTAAAACCAGGAATCGTTCCTCTGCCTTTCTTTGGGCGGCCATAAGGGCGTGACCGGTGCCCAGCTGTTTATCCTGGTCGGCATAATCTATTTTCACGCCCAGGCGGCTGCCGTCACCGAAGTATGATCGCACGCTCTTCGCCCCGTATCCTACCACCAGAACGAAACGGTCCGCACCTGCGTCGTGAGCCCGCAAGATTATGTGCTCCAGCAGAGGCTTTCCTGCCACAGGCAGCATTACCTTGGGCTGATTGGTGGTCAAGGGACGCATGCGGCTCCCCTCGCCCGCAGCGAGAATGATCGCTTGCATGAATGTATACAAATAGCGAGGTGGATTAAAAATGCTTTGAGTATGGAAATCGGCCGAAAAGAATATGGAGTATATTCGCCCTAACTACGTACATGTTGGATGAGTTTATCCGTTATTCCGCTCTGCAGCGCGATCAAGCTCCTCTGGCTTCTCTCCTGATTTACCTTAAGCGAAAGGGCGGGTACGTACAGCTTAATCAGATCTGGCGGGATAATGGACCCACTGGGGGCGGCCCCTTCTGGAACCAGACCACTCTCATGAACAAACTGGACAAGCTGGAGCGCCTGGGGGTCGTCTCCATGGAGCGGCGAATACTGCCCTCGCCTCGTGATGAGGCCAAGAAGAAGACCAACACCTTCTACCGGATCAGTCCCGAGACGCCCCTCTATCCTTACATCTTCGGCATGCTCAAAATCTACCGGGAAGAGCCTGACAAATACTCCTCACAGCTGGTAGATAAGCCCCTGGATCATCTTAGCGATCTGGCTGGCCGGTGTGCGTCCGGAGACCCGCAGGTGGGCCGGGAGCTGGATGTGGCCGTGGAGTTGCTCGGGGAGGTCTTCTCTGTGGGAGGAGATGAGGTCCGGAGGATGATCAAGGATAGGATGGCCAGAAGGGGCATGATCCGGGATCTCGGGACTGACCAGGTGGAAAATGTCCTGGAAGGGAAGAAGGTGGAGAAGAATTCTGCCGCAAGAGTGAGGCCTTCCCCTAAAAAGAGGAACGGAGCAAAACCCCGGCCTGAAAAAGAAGTGGCAAAGTAGAGGCTGAATCTAGATATAATTATTTGACTATGTTTAGCTCCAACCTCTCTTCTTTCGATAGATCTTGAGCATCTCTTCCACCGTCTCGGGTGCCACCAATCCCGCAGCAGAGACGGTCTCATAGAACCTTTTGGGAATGCTGGCGCGGGAGAGATCGAAGCCCTCCTGCACCTTGAATTTATACTTTTCCTCAAAGATCCTTTGGCCCAGCTCTTGCAGATCTTCCTTTGTCTTGACTATGCCCACCGCTCCCAATGAGTCGATGATGTTCTCTTCCGTGTAAACTCCCCGGGCGAACAAACAGCCCACCAGGGAGTTGAAGACGCCGCGGGAATTGTCCTCCTTGATGATCTCATCGACCATCACCTCTGCATCCATGTGCTTTTTGATCGCCTTCTGGTCGACGGCATACCCGGCGTTATCCAAATGAGAGTGGCGCACGCCCACCAGCTGGCCTACGATGGAAGCAGGGCCGGTATGGTAGCCTGAGACCTCGTTTCCTCCTAGAGTCATGGCATACTCGGTGCCGCCATACTTTTGCGCAGCATAATCCGCTCCTCGTGCAAGTGCGGCGTAGAACTCATTGGGAGCCTTGACTATGTTCTCTAAAGCTCTTGTGTAGCCTTCCACGTTGTTCCACTGTAGCAAAACGTCCTGGGTCTCTTTGCTCGTGATCAATCCCTTTTCCAGAGCCTCGGTGGCCCAGGAGAGGACCACTCCCGCCGACATGACATCCAGGCCCAACCTCTCACAGACATCTATGAGCTGCAACACTCCTTCCGCCTGGTCCACACCCAGGTTCGAGCCCAGGGAGTAGATGGGCTCGTAATCATAGGAGACCTTTCTTACCTCGAATTCGTGATGTTTGGAAAAGGCCGTCTTCATAGCGGCGATATGCACACAGCCGATGGGGCAGCCGGCGCAAGAGAGCCTGCGAATGAGCTGATTATCTGCGAAGGCTTCCCCGCTGATCTTTTCGCCTTCTGCAAAGCTGGAGAGAAGGAAATTTTTGGTGGGCAGACCCTTGAGCCAATTCAAGGTTTTAATGTTTACGGAAGTTCCGATATCATGGTACTTCTCCATGACATCCGTCTGCACTGTGATCTTGTAGAGCCTGTTGTAGATCTCTTTGTAGCGTTTGATATCAGGAACATCGATTGTCTCCGTTCCCGAGATCACCATGGCCTTGAGTCTCTTGGAGCCGAAAACGGCGCCAAGGCCCAGTCGCCCGAAGTGGCGGTAGGTGTCCACTACCACACCCGCATATCTTACTCCAGTCTCGCCCGCCGGGCCGATACGAATGATGCTTCTTTTGCCCACACCCGGTTCGCGATCGCGTAGGATCACGCCCGAGGTCTGAGCATCTATGCCCCAAATCGATGTGGCGTCTTTGATCAATACGATTGAATCGTTAATGGATATGTAAGAAGGCTTCTCTGCCTGGCCGCGGATGACCACGGCCTCATGCCCGGCAAACCTCAAGGCTAAAGAGAGCCTACCTCCTGCATAAGATTCGCCCAATTCACCTGTAAGCGGGGATTTGAAGGTGGCTACCGTCTTGGTGGCCACGGGAAATATGCCGTTGAGGGGACCAATGGAGAGGATTATGGGCGCCTGGGGCGAGAGAGGATCTGTGCCTGGGGGGCACTCCTCCTGGAGGAGCCGAATTCCCACGCCCGTCCCGCCCATCCAGTTCTCGAAGAGTTCCTGCTTCTCTTCAACCCATGATTCTCCTTTGGAAAGATCGATATACAGAACTTTTCGCAGCATTTCATCCTCCCGAGGCTGGGATCTCCTCCAACTGGAGCACGCCATGCGGACAGAAGTCTACGCAGGCTCCACAGTGAATGCATTTGATGGGCTTCTTATCCTTGTTCAGGGTTACTGCCCCCACCAGGCAGGCCTTTTCGCAGCTGCCGCAGCCGATGCAGCGATCTTTGTGAAAGACTACACTGCCGTTTGGCCTCTTCTCCATAGCGCCCGTGGGGCAGGCTCGGGCACAGGGCGGATCCTGACAGGCCCGGCAGACGATCACACGGAAATCGCCTTCAATTCCGCCCTGCGTCTGCACCTTGATGGCGCTGTTTTGCAGGGAGACGGTGCCTGTGCGCGTGCGGCTGCAGGCAAACATGCAGCTATCGCAGCCGATGCAGCGTTCAGGATGGGCCACCTTGAGGCGGCGGCGCGATTTTGGCTTTGCAGGGGTGGCCTCAGCTTCTTTTATCTCTTCAGCGACCTGGCTCTCTAGCATCTAATTATCCACTCTTGCAACAATCACTTTCTTATCCGTGTTGGATTCCAAACTAGCGAAGCGCCTACTCCGCCTTCACAAACCTGTCCGCCAGCAGCTTCATGACGTGGGGCAGAGTGGTGTATTCCATATCTTCCATGGGCAGCCTTCCCGGCTCGAAGGGGCCGTGCGCCCTCATGTAGTCAGTAATCTCCAGGCACTTCTGCCGAACCCGGTCGAAGGCCACATCCTTGAAGAGATCGACGGGACCCATGAAGTTTCCGTAAGCCATCTGGAAGCCGGCGGCAATGACGCGGGGCGGGCCGTCAAATCTGGTGGGGTGCGCCGTCTCAAAGGAGCAGGGCATGAGGGGGCCGTTGTGGCTGCCGCGCATCCATCCCGAGACCAGGTGTCCCAGGGCGAAGGGCTCCAGTACCTCGCCCAGAGCGGGCAGCCCGGACTGGCAGCGCACCAGGGCCACGGGGTCATCCTTGCCAACGTATGTTCCTGCCGTCTGGTAGAGCTTCTCTGTGCTCACTACCGCCACAGCCTCCTGCTCGGAGATCTTGCTGTTGGGCTTACAAAATACTCTCTTAATCACATAGCGGCTCTTGGCGCCGATGAGGGCCAGAAGATCGTACATCTCGTCCGGACAGTCCATGAAGACCTTCTTGTGCTCCATGATATCCCAGATCTCGAAGGTGAAGCCATGATGGCAGGCAGGATCTATCACCAGACCGGCGGTGTTGAATGGATCGGCAAACATCTTAAAGATGGGCAGATTGAAGGCCCCTGGCTCCGTCTTGTCCATCATGAAAGCGACTATTGGTTCGCTGGTTCGCTCTTCTATCTCCATCTCCGCCACGCCTGGACCCATGCCGCGAATGTTGCCGGAGAAGGCGTCCGCCAAGAGATCTTGACCCGCACCGTAGAGCTTGAGCTTCTTGGCGACCTCAGTGGCCTCCTCGAAGGTCTCCCAGGCCAGAGCATGCACTTCGCCGCTGTCGCAGCCTTTCGTGTGGCTCATGAGAAGCTCCAGGTCGTCGCCGCAGGCAAGCACCCTAAAGTCTATCAGTGCGCCGGACTTCTTGGCCTGAGCAAGCTTCGACTCTGCGGTCTCAATCAATGCGGGATGGACCGAGGAGTGGCCGGGATAGCCGCCCACATCGGCTTTTATTAAGCTGATTGTGATCTTGGTCATTGCTTTCAGCCTTTCAGCGCATCGGGCATTTTCTGCGGCACATCAACCCGCCTGATGAATTGATCCAGAACAGGACGTGTGCCGTTTACTTTGAGCTTGTCAAATAAAAAGGCGAATTTCCTTTCCAGCTCAGTGCAGATTTCGGTGCGGACAACTGATGGCAGGTGCCACAGTTCTCGCTTGAACGGTCCGAAGGCTTTTTTGCGGGTTTTATAGATGAACTGCTCCTGCGTGTCCTTTTCTTTCCATTCGCCTTTCATGTCGGCTAACAGAAGATCATAAATATTTGATCGCAGATCCGCCGGGAAAGCTTTGTTGTCATAGATCATGTTCTGAAAGCCTGTAGCCAGATGAATCTCTGCGGTTGCGGTGGCAGGAAAGCGATCAAATGCTTCATCGGGAAGCGTTGAAGCGCCGTGCTGAACGGCTCCGGACAAACCGTATTGCTCGCGGGATGTCTCTGAAAGTTTCTCTAACACGTCAAAATCAATTTTGACTTTTGCAACCGTTCCGTCGGCAAGCGGCACACCCCCATGAGTCGTACCGGTTTGGACGCTGATCTTGCTGATTCCTTTGAAAGCCTCGCCCCGTTTCTTGAGTTCTTCCAGATAACCGTCCATGAAAATCATCAGCTCATCGACTGTGCTGTTCTTGCCGCCAACCTCGCCGATTTCGCCACCCACGGACACAGTGATGCCTTCCGGCTCCAGATCACGAATCAGAGCGGTCAGCTCTGCAGCAAGTGTGAAGTTCGTTCTTTGCTGATCTTTGACTGTGGGCTGCGACAGATCAACCAGTGTGGAAGTATCGATGTCGATATTGTAAAAACCGGATTGGATAGCTTCCCGGATCAGATCCTTAACGGTCTGCGTTTCCTTTTTTGCGTCCGCTGCAAACTTCTTGGCGTTTATCTGAAAATGATCGCCCTGCAAAAAGATCGGGCCACGCCAGCCGGATTTAATCGCCGCCGCCATCACGGCACAGGTGTATTCCAGCGGCTTTTGTT
Source organism: Methanothrix sp. (assembly GCA_963682135.1). Taxonomy (GTDB): domain Archaea; phylum Halobacteriota; class Methanosarcinia; order Methanotrichales; family Methanotrichaceae; genus Methanothrix. Next base: position 1,288,588 of record OY821645.1, on the reverse strand, counting down.
TTGTGTAGCCTATTTCCGAACGGGCTATCTCAAAAAGAACAGGTCCCACATTCCCTTTTATTGCAGCACGAAATACTGCCTGCGCCACATGGTAGGTAATGCCGCGGATATTGATCGCCGGAACAGTAAATCCGCCGATCTCTTTCCTTCCAATTGCTTCGTAAAGGGATTGGATCGACGCAGACATAATCCCGAGCGTTGCAGCACTCCGGCGAATCAGAAACCCCGCCGCTTCCGAAGTCGCAGGGTCGGGACTGAAAACGACTGTATAGATTAAATCATCGATCAGCTTTTCCTGAAACCTGGCTTCATCCAAGACACGAACATCACCATCGTCATAGGCGAGTATTGATTCGCATCCTTTTTTTAGCAGATCATAATTCTCGTAAATCATTGCTGCCCCATTGAATGAATTTATTGCGACAGAAATTCCCCCGCCATTGTCACTTCCGCGGTCGAACCAATGTATATGGGTGACCGTTGTTTAACGGATGTCACTTTAATGGAAAGAATATCATTTTTCCCGTCCGTTGCTCTGCCGCCGGCCTGCTCTACAATGAAAGCCATAGGCTGAAGTTCAAACAGCAAGCGAAGCTTCCCCTGGGGAGATTTTTTCAGTGCGGGATACGTGAATACGCCTCCCCGCTTGATGATCACCTGATTGATGTCGGGAACAAAACCTCCGCTGTAGCGCAACTTGTAGCCGTCTGCCTCCAGCTTATTGATGTAATTCTGATGTTTGTCCGTCCAGTCCTTGCGCAGACCACCAGGTGAAAAGATCGACCCCTTCTCATTGAGCCGGATATTTTCCTCGGACAGGACATACTCTCCTTCGCGATCCAATACAAACTCATGCACGCCCTTTCCGGCCGAATAAATCATGGTGATGAGCGGGCCGTAGGTAATATAAAGAGCGGCGACCATTGAATTGTGGCCGTTGTCAAATATCGAATTTTTATGGATGCCGATGATCGTTCCGATGGCCAGATTAGTATCCACCAGAGACGAACCATCCACTGGATCGGCGGTAACAATATATTTTTCCCCCCCCTGACCGATGGTTACGATATCTTCGAGCTCCTCGGAGGCATACTCGCGAACAAATCCGGAGTTGTGCAGCATATTTTTCAATATGTCGTCGGAAATGCGGTCCAGTGCCAACTGATCCTCGTCATAAACATTCTTGAAGCCGGCCAGCTTGCGGTTGGATTCGTGGATCTTTGCAGAAATGTATTTCCCGACAACGGCAATCTGCCAGATGAGCCGTCGCAATTCCACCTCGATGCCATCCATCCACATGTGGCGCCTCAGATCGACGATATATCGAGTTTCATCATTTATGCATTCACCCATATATTCACCTGATATTTTTAGCAGTCTGAAAGGGTTTCTTCGATAATAAAACTGTTACCCCCCGCACCGAAATAATTTGTTTTTATCTTCTAATTGCGGTTTGCAGGATTTTTTCCAAAGAGAAATATTCCGTTCGCCCAGCGAATAGTGCCCATGCCACTAATTTTGCGGAAGGGAGGCGTCCGCCAAAAGTCTTGCCCGGCTGCGTAGATCTTATATCTGTCAGAGATCATCTATGACCGGAATCGGCCAATTATGCCTCAATATTGTTCTGAGGAGGGATTTCAGTCATCCCAGGGCAGAGGTGCCCGTCTGGCCTTTCGTAGAACACCCAGGAGCTGTAATATGGAACTTATTGCAAAATATCATGTAGAAACAGACCTTCCCATCCGGAGGGCGGCGGAGGCTATTGCAGCCGAGCAGTCCACCGGCACCTGGACCGCGGTGCGCGGCCAGGACAACTCTCTCGCGGCCAGGGTGATCCTGGCGGAGGGCAACAATGTGGAGATAGGCTTTCCCGAGGAGCTATTTGAGCCGGGAAACATCCCCCAGTACCTTTCTGTGGTGGCAGGAAATCTCTTCGGTCTGGGCGACTTGAAGAAGGTGCGCCTGCAGGATGTAATCTTCCCGGAGAGCCTGCTCTGTGCGCATAAGGGTCCTCGCTTTGGCATTGAAGATGCGCGAAAAATATTAGGAGTTTACGACCGTCCATTGATTGGCACCATCGTCAAGCCCAAGGTCGGTCTGGACCCGTCCGGTACAGCAGAGGTGGCGGCAGCAGCCGTTCGCGGTGGGCTGGATCTGGTCAAGGATGATGAGACTCTGACTGATCAGAGCTTCTGCCCGCTCATCCCCCGCCTTGAGGCGGTCATGGCGGCTCTCGACAAGGTGGAGACGCAGACGGGCAAGAAAGCTTTCTATGCGGTGAATGTCACCGTCGGCCCAGATAAAATCCTGGAGCGTGCGGAGCAGGCAGTTGATCATGGCGCCAATATGGTCATGATAGATGTCCTGACGAGCGGCTTTTCTGCTCTGGAGATTCTCTCAACTCACCTTAGTGTCCCCATACACGTACACAGAACGATGCATGCAGCCTTCACTCGTGATAAAGGACATGGCATTTCCATGCTGGTCATCTCCAAGCTGGTGCGCATGACGGGCGGCACTAACTTGCATACTGGAAGCTACATGGGCAAGATGGCGCGCGAAACCCTGGAAAACGACTTCTCCCGTGATGCTCTGCGAGAGGATTGGCACGGCTACAAGAGAGTCTTCCCGGTTGCCTCGGGCGGGGTCTATCCTGCTAAAGTTCATGGAAACCTCGATGGCTACGGCATTGATTGCATCGTCCAAGCAGGTGGAGGGGTGCACGGCCATCCTGACGGAACTGTGGCCGGTGCAAGAGCTATGGTGCAGGCGGCGGAGGCCTGGAGAATGCAAATTCCCTTAAAAGAATACGCAAAAGACCACAAAGAGCTGGAAACAGCCTTGAAATTTTGGGGATCATAAGGCGAAAGCTCATACTTGGCCCTCTCCTCAAATCAAAACCGAAGAGTTTATATTGGTAGATGAGGATGGATCTGAACGTTTATCACGAGCCAAAAGTGATGTAGCGCTGTTTGAAAAACGGAAGAGGTGTAGTGAGGGAAGAAGTAGAGGGATCAGATGGCTAGAGACGATATCTTATCGAAAATTAAATCGGCAGAGGCTGAAGCCAAGGCAGCAGTCCAGCGAGCCTTGGATGAAAAGGGAAAAAGGATAGCCGCTGCCACTACTGAAGCTGCAAACCTCGTCAAATCCGCCGAGACTGATGCACAGGATTACTATAACAAGAGCGTTGCCAAAGCTGAGAGCGATGTGAAAGTCAAGAAGGCATCGATCGTTAGCAGCGGTGAGAAGAACGTAAACTCAATGAGCGGCAGCGCCAACGCAAAGCTGGACAAAGCTGTTGAATATTTGATAAAGGAGTTTATGGGGTTGTTACATGCTTAGACCCGTGAAAATGAGTCGTGTAGTAGTCGCCGGGTCAAAGAACGTAATATCTCCAGTCGTAGAAAAGCTGCATGAGTTGCGCTTGCTCCATATTGTCAACTATAATGGCAACCAACCTCAGTTTGAGATGGGCAAGCCCATCGGCAAAGCCAAAGAATACTCCGAGGATCTCATTAAGCTCAGATCTGTCACCAGGTATCTTGAATTAAATAAGAAGTTTCCTGATAAGGCATATCCCGAGAGCCAGGTTCTATCGGAGCTGGATAATCTTCTCAATAACGTCGGTGCAGATGTTACTGCTACATACGAGCGCATCGTTGCCATCGACGCAGAAGTAAAATCCAAACAGGATCAGATCAAGTCTCTGACTCCATTGGCAGTGTTGCCTTTGCCTTTAGATGCTTATTATGGTTATGATTCTCTGGCGACCTTCGTCGGCACAACAAAAACTCCAGTAGATGCCGATGTAGCGAAGGTATCTCCGGTAAATGAGGTTTATTCCGGAAGTGCCAAGAATGCAACTTTTGTAGCGGTATTTGTGCCTGCAGAAAAGGCCGGCGAAGTATCTTCAGTCCTTTCTGAGCATGGGTTTTCTGAATTGTCTGTACCCAGGCTGGAGGGCAATGTAGACTCGGCTATTGCTACTCTTGAAGGCAGCGTTAAATCTCTGGAAGGCGAAAAAGTGCCACTCCAAAAGAAGCTGTCCGACATGAAGAAGCAGTATGAAGATCTTATGCTGGCGACGGACGAGTACCTGTCCATGGAGACCCGCAAAACAGAGGCACCACTCAGGTTTGCTGAGACGGATAACGCCTTCGTTATAGATGGGTATGTTCCAGCAGATCAGTTCAGCAGGCTCAAGAGCGAGTTGGAGAGTGCTGCCGGCGGCAGGCTTGAAGTTTCGTTGATCGCAGATAAAGAGACAGACGAACTTGCAGAGAAGGGCGAAGACATACCGACCCTGATGGATAATCCCAGCTTGGTCAAGCCTTACGAACTGGTAACAAGGATGTTCGCCATTCCCGAGTATAAGGAGTTCGATCCGTCATTGCTGATATTCGTATTCTTCCCAATCATGTTTGGCATGATTCTGGGTGATATCGGCTATGGCGTCATGTCGCTTCTGACTATGGTGCTTCTCAAGAAGAAGTTCAAGACTCCTGGCTGGCAGCAGCTGATCAACGTAGTTCTGATTTCCAGCGTGTGGGCTATCATATTCGGTATATTCTTCGGCGAGATCTTTGGCCCGCTCGGTTTGTGGGGCAAGGTCATGGGACAATTGCCTGAACATGAGCTCGAGGCTGTAAAGGCGGCAGGTCTCTATTTCGGTGAAGGTGTTTTTGGCTCGCTGGGAAGGATCGGATTTTGGCCGGGAATTGATATTTTCCCCATGGACCGGCTGGCAAGCAACGCTGTTTTGTTGTTGATCGGTACTAGTGTCATCATAGGCATTATTCACTGCAGCGTCGGTTCTATCTTGGGTATCAAGACGGAGCTTGCCTACGGCGAGAAGAAGCATGCTTATTTCGAGAAACTTCCTGTGATGCTCATCCAAGTATTCTTTGGGTTGCTTGTACTTGGACTCGTCATAGGTCAGATGATGTTGGTAATCGCAAGTGCTGTCGTAATTTTAGTCGCCATGGTGATGCTGGTAATGGGACCGGAAGGGCCTATGGGTCTTGCTCACTTGCCATTCTATGTGAGCAATCTGATATCCTATCTCAGGTTATTAGCTATTGGCCTTGCTTCAGTAGGCTTGGCATTCGCTGCCAACCAGTTGGCCTTCTATGTAGTCATGCCCATGCTGAGTGGTGGAGCAACTGATAGCGCTGAGTTCACAATACCTGCGATCATTGCGGGTCTTGTGGTATTATTGGCAGTTCACTTCATCAACTTCCTGCTGGGAATTCTCTCTCCCTTCATGCATCCTCTCAGGTTGCATTATGTGGAGATGTTCACGAAGTTCTACAGCAATCATGGCGGTGGAGTGGAGTACAGTCCCTTCGGACATGTCCGGAGGTTCTTGAAAGCATGAATTCGATAGAACGAATTGAAAGATCTATTGCAAATTGTAATATTCATATAAAGGAGGATTGAGGAAAATGGCAGTTGTAGCAGATGCAGGAACGTTGTATGGATTGTTGGCTGTCGGTGCAGGCCTCGCTACTGGATTAGCAGGCATTGGTGCAGGCATGGGTGAACAGGGTATCGGCGCTGCTGTGGTTGGCGTCGTGGCTGAGGAGCCTGGATTTCTGGGCAAGGGTCTTTTCCTTATGCTTCTGCCCGAGACACTGATCATCTTCGGTCTCGCCGTATCGCTGATTCTGATGTTCGCCTGGACACCCTTCTCTGGCATCGTGACACCCTAAGCTAGCCAATTACAAGGAGTGTAAGAGGCAATGGCACTAGATGCAGTGATTGAGTCAGTCCTAGCAACCAGCAAGGACAAGGTCGCTCAGATAACCAGTGAAGCCGACCAAGAGGTTGCGAAGACACTCAATGAAGCTAGGGAACGTGCCGCAGAGATAAAGTCCAAGAAAGAATCTGAGGTTGGACACACGGTTGAGGGCATCGAGCGCAGGGAGATCTCCAGCGCCAATCTCGAGGTCAAGAGAGCGGAGCTGAATGTTCACAAGGATCTCCTTGAGCAGGCCAGGACGAAGCTGCTTGAGAAGCTGCAGAACCTTCCTAAGAAGGATAATGAAGCCATGCTCAAGAAGTTGCTCGAGCCTCACGATCTCAAGGAAATGAAGGTCTTCTCCAACAAGAGAGATGAGGCCTTCATATCCTCTCTCGCCTCAAAATACGGCGGGAACTTGGACATCATAGGCGGCGCTGTGGTTGAGAGCAGTGATGGAGCTCTACGTTACGATTTAACCTACGAAACTCTTGCGCGTGAGGTATTTAATAACCGCATGAAAGAGGTTTCCAGGATCTTATTCGGGTGAGGACGATGCCTGTACTACGTTTGCCGAAGTTCGGTTCACCGGTGAAGTATGCTTACATCACGGGCAGAGTCCGGGCGATGAAGACAAAGCTCGTCCCGGCGGAGATGTACGCCAGGATGATGAACATGGATATGTCTGAGATCGCTCGTTACCTGGAAGAGACCCAGTATAAGGATGAGATCGACGCGCTATCTAAGGACTACTCTGGTGTGGACCTCATTGAACACGCCACCTTCGCCAATATGGCAAAGACCTTCAGGAGGCTTGAAGAAGTCTCAATAGACGAGCCATCATTCCTGATTCTGGAGTACCTCCGGCGCTGGGATGTATGGAACATCAAGACCCTCCTGCGCGGCAAGTTCTACGGGGCCACCGACACTGAGATAGTAAAACATCTCGTGCCTGCTGGTGAGTTATCCGCAGAGCGCCTCGATGAGCTGGCCAAAAAGGAGTCCATAACCGACATCATATCTGCCTTTGATGGAACCGACTATTCCAGCGCACTGGCGCAATACGACGGCAAGAATTTGGCATCGTTGGAGAATGCTCTCGACAAGCTCTATTACTTCAGAATGGAGCTGGCCGTGGGCGGCACTCTGTCTGTGGGCGGAGGCCTGCTGCTCAAGTACGTCCGAAGAGAGGTCGATATAAGAAATTTGATCACCCTCTTCAGGATGAACAAGGCGGGCGTCGATGCAGCCGTGATACTGGAGAATCTCATCCCCGGAGGCAAGTTGCATGGAGAGCTGAGCCGCATGGCCGGCCAGCCATTCGGCGAGTTCCTGCGCGGGCTTGAAGGATATCCCTTCTGGTCTTCCATTTCGGATATCGCATCCGCAGATCTCGATGCGGTCAGCAGGATCGAGGCCAGGTTGAGAGCGTATCTCATCCGGTATGCGTGGGCTCTTTCTAACTATCATCCGTTATCCATCTTGCCTGTGCTCGGATATATGGTGAGCAAAGAGACTGAAGTCTCCAACATCAGGAAGATCGTAAGAGGAAAAGAAGCCGGCCTTCCTGCCGAACTCATTGAGGAGCAAGTGGTGGTGGCTTAAATGGAGATTGCTTTTGTTGGTGGTAGCGATAGCGTCCTCGGGTTCAATCTGGCAGGAATCAAGAAATCTTATGCGGCCAACACCGAAGAGGAGATGGTCTCAAAGATTGGCACTGTCATGGCTGATTCCAATGTGGGAATTCTGGTGTTGAAGCAATCGGATTATAATAAGCTGCCCAAGAGGCTTCAGGAGCAGCTCTCCGAGTCTATCAAACCTACCGTTATTGCCATCGGAACCGAGCAGAGTACAGAGATGAGAGAGAAAATTAAAAGGGCAATAGGTGTTGATTTATGGAAGTAGGTAAAGTAAAGCGAGTTGCCGGACCATTAGTTCAGGCCACAGGCCTGAAGGCTTCCATGTACGACCTGGTCCTGGTCGGCGAGGAAGGCCTGATGAGCGAAGTCATCGGCATTTCCGGCAATAAACATATCATTCAGGTATACGAGGATACGGGCGGAGTGCGGCCCGGCGAGCCCGTCAAGGAGACCGGAGCTCCACTCGTAGCACAACTGGGTCCAGGCATTCTGACCCAAATTTACGACGGTATCCAAAGGCCACTGCCAAAGCTGGCAGAGATGTCGGGTGATTTCATCAGCCGAGGCCTTTTCGTTGACGGCATTGATCACAAGAAAAAGTGGGAGTTCAAGCCAGTAGTCAAAAAGGGCGATGTAATCAAGCCCGGCCAATGCTTCGGTGAGGTTCAGGAGCAGTTGCTCATCAAGCATAAGATCATGGTCCCACCAAAGCATAAGGGCGGAGCGGTCAAAGAGATCTATTCCGGAAACTTCAATGTCGATGAGACTGTGCTCGTCTTAGAGGACGGAAGCAAGCTCACCATGATGCACAAGTGGCCGGTAAGACAGGCTCGGCCTGTTACCGCAAAGCTGGCACCAACCATCCCTCTCAGAACAGGACAAAGGGTAGTGGATGGATTCTTCTCCCTGGCCAAGGGTGGAACTGCAGCCATTCCCGGCGGATTCGGTACCGGAAAGACGGTTATGCAGCAGACCCTGTCCAAGTGGGCAGATGTCGACATCGTGATTTACGTGGGATGCGGCGAACGCGGCAATGAGATGGCCGATCTGCTGCATGAGTTCCCCGAGCTGCAGGATCCCAGGACCGGCAGGCCCCTCATGGAGAGGTCTATCGTTTATGCCAATACCTCTAACATGCCTGTAGCTGCTCGTGAGGCATCAATTTACACCGGAATGACAACAGCCGAGTACTACAGAGATATGGGCTATGACTGCTTGATGACCGCTGACTCCACCTCCCGGTGGGCAGAGGCCATGAGAGAGATGGGTTCTCGTCTAGAAGAGATGCCTGGTGAGGAAGGATATCCTGCATACCTTGGCGCCAGACTCGCAGACTTCTACGAGCGCGCCGGGCGTGCCGAGGTTCTCAACGGCGGCCAGGGTTCAGTCAGCATCGTGGGTGCTGTGTCCCCTGCCGGCGGAGACTTCACCGAGCCCGTCACTCAGAACACCCTGAGAATGGTCAAGGTATTCTGGGCACTGGACTCCAAGCTTACACAGCGCAGGCACTTCCCGTCCATCAACTGGCTGGATTCCTATTCTCTATACGACCAGATTCTGGAACCCTGGTTCGTGGAGAACGTCAGTCCGAACTGGAACAAGAACAAGAGGCGCGCTATGGCCATACTCCAGGAGAACGCCGAGCTGGAAGAAATCGTGATGCTCGTCGGTTCCGATGCCTTGCCCGAGGACCAGCAGGTCACGCTGGAAGTCGCCAGGATGATCATCAACTTCTGGCTGGCACAGAGCGCATTCCACCCGGTGGATACCTTTGCTCCCTACAAGAAGCAGTTCGACCTTCTGGAGGCCATCCTCAAGTTCCGAGATTATGCCTTCGATGCGGTCCAGAAGGGCATACCCGTGGCGCAGATCATATCCGTTCCATCCAAGGATGCCCTGGCCAAGGTGAGGCTGGAAGCCGAGTATGAGCCCATCCTTGCAAAGGTTTTGGCTCAGATGGACGCCGAGTTCAAGGCGCTGAAGTGAGGTGGGTTCAAAATGACAAAGGAATACAAGACTATTACTGAGATCTCCGGACCACTCCTCTTCGTGGAGAAGACAGAGCCTGTGGGCTACATGGAGCTCGTCGAGATCAGAACTGGCGGAGAGCTGAAGAGAGGACAGGTGCTGGATTCCTCCGATGAGATCGTGGTTATCCAGGTATTCGAAGGAACCGGCGGTCTGTCCAAGGATTCTGCCGTCAGTTTCACCGGAGACGTCATCAAGATGCCTCTGTCTCCCGCCATAGTGGGACGCGTTCTATCCGGATCCGGAAAGCCCAGAGACGGCGGCCCGGAGATTGTGCCTGAGGTATTGAGAGATATTGCAGGAGCTGCCATCAATCCAGCTTCCCGTGAGAAGCCGCGCGCTTTTATCCAGACCGGCATTTCCACCATCGACGGCACAAACACACTGGTGCGCGGCCAAAAGCTGCCCATCTTCTCTGGTGCAGGTTTGCCCCACAACGATCTTGCTCTGCAGATTGCAAGGCAAGCCAAGGCTCTCGGTGAAGCCGAGGCCTTCGCAGTTATCTTCTGCGCCATGGGCATCACCAACGAAGAGGCTCAGCACTTCCTGGCTGACTTCGAGAGAACAGGCGCTCTGGAGAGAGCAGTGGTGTTCCTCAACCTGGCCGATGATCCGGCTGTGGAGAGGATTCTCACACCCAGGCTGGGACTGACCACAGCCGAGTATCTGGCTTTCGATCTGAACATGCACGTGCTCATCATCTACACGGACATGACCAACTATTGCGAGTCGCTCAGACAGATGGGCGCTGCTCGTGAAGAGGTGCCCGGACGACGCGGCTATCCAGGATACATGTACACCGATCTGGCCATTCAGTACGAGAGAGCCGGAATCATCAAGGGCAGAAAGGGTTCCATCACCCAGTTCCCCATCCTGACCATGCCCGGCGACGACATCACTCACCCCATCCCGGATCTGTCCGGGTACATCACCGAGGGTCAGATCCTCATTTCCCGAGAGCTGCATAGAAAGGGCATTTATCCGCCCGTCGACATTCGCCCCTCCCTTTCCCGGCTTATGAACTCCGGTATCGGTAAGGGCCACACTCGCGAGGATCACAGGGCAGTATCGGATCAGCTCTATGCTTACTATGCAGAGGGCAACGATCTGCGCGGTCTCGCGGCCATTGTCGGCAAAGAGGCTCTCTCTGAGCGCGATAAATTGGTGCTGGAGTTCGCTGATAAGTTCGAGAAGAGATTCGTCAATCAGGGCAGAGATGAGGACCGGTCTATCTTCGATACCCTCCAGATCGGATGGGAACTGCTGGCAGATCTGCCTGAAGCTATGCTCACCAGGATTGACGATAAATACATCAAGGCTTACCATCCCAAGTACGCAAGCACAGCGAAGAAGTGAGAACATGGCCGTAATTCGAGGAACAAAACCGACCAGGGCAGTCCTGATCGCTCTCAAGAAAAGGATGAAGCTCGCAAAGACCGGTCACTCGCTCCTCAAAATGAAGCGCGACGGCCTCATGATTGAGTTCTTCGAGGTGCTAAATAAGGCCAAGACGGTCAGGAAAGAGCTGGTTGAATCTATGCTCGTAGCCGAGCAGAGACTTCAAATGGCTATGGCCATCGAGGGAACAGTTGCCATCGGAAGCGTGGCCTATTCCCTGCAAAAAGAGCCGGCCATCCAGCTTGAATCCAGAAACATCATGGGTGTAGTGGTTCCCAAGATCGCGGCAGAGGCCGTGCATAAGAAGATGTTCGAGCGAGGCTACGGCATCATTGGGACCGGTGCAGCCATCGATGAGGCCGCCGATGCCTATGAGGGCTTGCTGGATAAGATCATTTTGGCTGCAGAGGTAGAGACCGCCATGATAAGGCTTGTCGAGGATATCGACAAAACTAAGAGGCGTGTCAATGCTCTGGAGTTCAAGGTGATTCCAGAAGTCAAGGACACCATCAAGTTCATCTCGATGGCGTTGGAGGAGATGGAAAGGGACAACCTGGTCAAGATGAAGATGCTGAAGGGCAAGTCCGAGAGGAAAGCCGCAGCAGAAGAAGCCAAGAAGGAAGCAGAGAGAGCAGCTGCTGACAAGGCTTCAGCTTGATCGTCTAAAGCCCATGTCCAACTGGTTTGAGCGAAAAGCAGAGGGCTGGTTTGGAACGGCTGAGAAGAAGATGCGTCTTCTTCAGTGGTTGGTGTATATCACCAACCTCTATATTATTTTTGGGATTTTCGTTCTTATCTGGGTTCTCTACGGAAAATATATTATTAGAGCGTGGCAATATTATACGCAATAGGCTTTAACAGTCTTCATCATAGACGAATTTACATGATTCCTTTAGGTCTGAGATCTCTTTTGCAGTCATCTCATTGATGCTGTGTGAATTGTAGCTTCCTGTTAAATCAAAAAATACATATCCGCCTTTGACGAATGCATCCTTTCCTGGCAGGCTGCTCTTGAGATCATTCATCAGATAAGCATATTGTCTTGTAGTGAGACCGGAGGCGTCCACATCCGCCAAATTAACCGTGATATTTCCAATCAAGAGGCTGGACGGCGAGATGACATCCACAATAGTGCCCTGCATATCGAAGTATGACGCTTGCAGCAACAAAATTACGGGAATTAGAGCAAGGGAATTCATGAAGAGAAATACAGTAATGCCAATATAAATGTATTGTCAGCGCTCTCATGATCTCGGTGTTGTTGGGGCTTCGAAAGAGAGCGCTCTTGCTTCCCATTGAATCGAAGGGAAGCCGCGGCAAGCCGGGATGCTCATGCCCTCATTCAGTTCTCATATTTCGCATCAAAGATGCCATAGCTCCTAGCGCACATATAGCCCCTGCTATGAAGATTATATTGCTTATGGTAGCAGAAAGCAACTCTGGACTTGCCTGTAAGATGGGACCGTAATAATCTGCCTGGCTGAGCTGCCAGGATACCAGAATGCCAGATGCAGAGGTTCCCAGGGCCATGCCGAGATTTCTTATAGTGGCGGTGAGGCTTGAAGCCATGCCCAGCTTTTCCGGAGGCAGAGCACTCATGATCTCTGCATTGTTAGGGCTCTGAAAGAGGGAACTGCCTATACCCAAGGGCAGATATGCCAGAATATAATGAGCGAGATCCATTCTGCGGGACATATAGCTCATGAGCAGGAAGCCAGTTGTCATTATCAGCATGCCGATGGCAGCATGATATCTATAGTGAAATCTATCATAAAGCCAGCCCGCAAGAGGTGACCCAATTACAACTATCGTCGGGACTATCAAGTATATTGTACCTACCTGTGACGACGAGAGCTTCATCGCACCCTGAAGGAAGAAAGGACCTGCAATTACCATCATGAAATTACATACGAAGTAGAGCATCATGCTAATGCCTGGCAAGGTAAATTTCAGCTCGTTAAATACTGATAGATCCAGCAATGGCCGCCTGTGTATCCGCTCGTTTGCAATAAAGGCCGAAAATCCGCCAAAGAACATCAAGGCGTAGGCTGCAGTTCTCAGGCCTAGGCTGATATGAGATGCCAGCTCTCCCAGGAAGAGCATCAAGGCGACCATGAAGAAGATCATTGTTCCTGCCCCTATCCAGTCCATCTCCAGCCGATCTCGCCTTATCTCGTCTATCTTCAGGTACCTCATGGCAAGCAGAAGAAGCGTAATGCCTATTGGAACGTTTATGAGGAATATGTACTGCCATCCCAGGAGATCCACGACGTAGCCACCAAGGACGGGTCCAGCTATGCTCCCCACAGCAATCGTAGACCCAATATATCCCATAGCTCTTCCCAGCTCACCCTTGGGGAAGGTCTGAAAGATAAGAGCTGCACTGATGGAGAAGGCCATTGCCCCGCCAGCAGCCTGAAGGATTCTGAAGAGAATTAGCATGGAAAGGCTAGAGGAGATGCCACAGCCAAGAGAGCTGATGGTAAATAGGATGATGCCTACCAGGAACATCCTGGACCTACCCGTATATTCTGAGATCCTGCCGCAAATGAGGAGCAGGCTGGTGATAGAAATGAGGTACGCGGTTATAATCCACTGAGTCAGAGCTACGCTGGCATGAAAGTATGTTGTCATGGTAGGAAGGGCAATGCTTACTACTACGGCGTCCACCACGAACATCAATATGCCAATGAGGATTACAAACAATATTGGGTACCGATGGGGATGTCCTTCCCATACCTGAGGGCCACCGGGGTCTCTATCCTCTTTATGGCTCTCGTTTTCTCTATTCAACTCAATCATGGGGAGAATCATCCGCCAGTTTCTTGACCGAGTTTGTCAAAGCAGAATTCGAGCCTTTTTCATCCTTTCTCAGAGGGCGTTTCATTAGATTCTCCATCACTTTATCGTAGGGGATATCATCTCTGACCCCGACAAACTTCGAGAAGAGGGCGATGAATTGTACCTGTTCCTCCGTGTCAAGTCGGGAAAGCCCCTCTTGCATATAATCGTGAATCAATTGATCCATTCCTTCAACCCACTCCTTGCCCTTGCGGGTAGGCTCGATGAAGACATCTCTCATATCGTCTGCACCTCTCATTCGGCGCACATAACCCCGCCTCTCCAGGTTGTCGATATAATCTGTGGCCGTACTCTTGCTGACGTTATGTATTCTGGCAATATCGCTCATTCTCATTTTCCGGTAATATGAGAAGTGGAGAATAGATATGCCTATTGAGGAGATCTCATCCTTCTTTCCCTTATCCTTGCCCAGGATCCTGTTCATGCTCACCTGCAAAAGGGCAATGGATTTTCTGAGTTGAATTATTGATGTGTTCATAGTAGTAAGCATATCCTAACTAATTTAGGTATATGACTCTTACGGTTATCCTTACTATTTCCACATAAACGAGTGTCTATGGAAATTCTGGAAGAACTGATGCCGCAGCAGTCTCTTTTTTCTGCGCAATGCGGTAGCCTGTGACAACCATCCTTTTGCCTGCCAGGATTCTATCCATCTGCTCGTCGCCTGTGTCCACCAGTAGTCGTGACAGCTCCGCCAGCTTATGGGGCGTGGATATGATTATCAAATTCTCTTCACCCACGCGCCGCAGGACAGCGGCGCTGATCTGCTGGCTGCCCCGTCCAAGGATGAAGCCCTGGGCACCTATGGGACTGACAATGACCTTGACATTTTTCTCATTGTCCAGCAAAGCCAGGAGGTCCCTCTCAGAGGCGTCCTTGAGGAGTAGCTTTCCCTTCTGAATTACATCTACGCCAAGCAGCGTCTTCTCCAATCCCAAAAGTTCGGCAATCCTGCTGGTAGTAGTTCCTGCGCCCAGAATATACGCGGATCCGTCCCTCATGAATTCGGAGGCAAAGAGAGCGATCTGATACTTGAACTCTTCCTCATCGCCGGAAACATAGGTCCTCTTTCGCTCCTGCACTAGAACTGATTTGTAGGGCGTCTTAGCGGTAGCATAAAGCTTTGTCTGCAGCTCTCCGGCGCGGTAAAGCTCCTCGTCCACATCCACGATCTCTGTCTCCCGGGCCAACAGTTCGCTCCGAGCAAAGCCAAGAGTAAGTTCCGCAGCGGCCTGAGGGCTGATGGCAAAGACGCCGGAATGCATCTTGACCCCCGCAGGGATGCCCAAAATTGGCACCTGACCGGCGACGCTGGCTACATCCCGTGCCGTTCCGTCGCCTCCGCAAAATAAGATTAAATCAACGCCATTTTCCAGGAAAGTCCGGCAAGCGACCTTTGTGTCAGAGGACCCTGAGATTGGCGGGGACGGGTAGACTGTCTGGCAACGCAGACCGCATTCCAACAATGCGCTTTCGCCCATCTCGCCGCTGGCGGCAAAAAAGAGGAGGCCTTCCGCCTCCCGAGATATCAGCCGCAGACATGCTTTAGCTCTCTCTATCGCCTGAGGCCTTGCCCCTCTGGCAAAAGCCTGGCCCGCCAGGCCGTCCGTGCCTTTCAGCCCGACACAACCGCCCATGCCGGCTATGGGGTTGATCAGGAAGCCAATCTTAGACCTGGGGTAGCTTGGCAAGAGACTGCTTCACCAGATCCGCCGGATATTCATAGTCCACAAGCTTGCCATCGTTGTAGGCATCATAAGCTGCCAGGTCGAAGTGGCCGTGACCGGTAAGGGAGATGAAGATGGTCTTTGTCTCGCCCGTCTTCCTGCACCTTCGTGCCTCGTCTATCGCCGGCTTGATGGCATGAGCCGCCTCCGGCGCTGGAATTATGCCTTCGCAGCGCGCAAATAGTGTGGCGGCTTCGAAGACTTCTGTCTGTTGCAGGGCTGTGGCCTCGATAAGGCCGTCATGCACCAGATTACAGAGCAGGGGTGCGTCTCCATGATAGCGCAGGCCGCCAGCATGAATGCCGGGCGGGATAAAGTCATGTCCCAGGGTGAACATTTTGATCACCGGTGCCATGCCGGCGGTATCGCCGAAGTCATAGGCATAAAGTCCCTTGGTGAGCGAGGGACAGGCAGATGGCTCGCAGGCCACCATGCGCAGATCCTTCTTGTCCTTCATCTTGTCAGGTACGAATGGGAAAACCATACCCGGGAAATTGCTTCCTCCGCCGCAGCAGCCGTACATGATATCCGGATAGTCGTCGGCCAGATCGAACTGCTTCCTAAGCTCCAGACCCTCGATGGTCTGATGGAGGAGAACATGGTTTAGCACCGAGCCAAGGGCATAATTGGTATCACTGTGGCTGGCTGCATCCTCTACCGCTTCGGAGATCGCTATGCCCAGAGAGCCCGGTGTGTCCGGAATCTCTGCCAGTATCTTTCTGCCGAAATTGGTCTTATCGGATGGGCTGGCAAAGCATTCAGCACCCCAGACGCGCATGGCGCTCTTACGGTAGGGCTTGCTGTCGAAACTTGATCGAACCATGTAAACGGTGCATTTCAGGCCGAAGAGGCAGGTGGCCAAAGAGAGTGCCGATCCCCACTGCCCGGCGCCGGTCTCCGTGGCCAGCCGCTCTATACCCTCCTTCATGTTGTAATAGGCCTGAGGGACGGCAGTATTGGGCTTGTGGCTGCCGGCGGGGCTCACGCCTTCATATTTGTAGTATATCTTGGCAGGAGTTTGCAGAGCCTTCTCCAGGGCTGCGGCTCGGTAAAGGGGAGTAGGCCGCCAGAGCCGGTAGATGTCGCGCACTTCTTCCGGGATGTTTATCCAGCGATCTGTGCTCATCTCCTGCTGGATGAGAGCTTTTGGAAAGATCATTTCCATGTCTGCGGCACAGAGCGGTTTAAGCGTACCGGGATGCAGAGGCGGGTCCAGGGGCGTGGGCATGTCGGCGGCTACGTTGTACCACTTCTTGGGTATCTCTTCCTCGTCGAGCAAGTACTTGATCTTCATCGGGGACACTCCATCTTTAAACTATGATGCAATCTTCTGTACATCGTTGGTGTTATCGGATTTATTTAAAGGCTTTGAACGGGTCTGATGATTTTTTGCATGATATCAATCCGGCTTCGAGGTAAGGATTTATTTATCATGGATGAGATGGACCTTGCCATGAGTGGCCAAACTCTGTCTGAGAAGATATTTTCCAATGCGGCAGCAAAAGAGGCACATGCGGGCGAGTTCGTCATGGCGGACATAGACGGCGCTATGATACACGACATCACCGGTCCGCTGGCGGTCAAGGGATTTTACGAGATCGCGGGCAAGGATGCTCGGGTATGGGATCCTGCGAAAATCGTCCTGCTCTTTGATCATCAGGTTCCCGCGGATAGCCTGAAGGCAGCGGAAAATCACATCATGCTCCGCAAATTCGCGCAGGAGCAGGGCATCTTAAACTACGACATACTCTGCGGGGTATGCCATCAGGTTATGCCCGAGAAGGGGCATGTGCTGCCCGGGCAAATCATCCTGGGCACTGATTCACATACCTGTACCTACGGCGCCCTGGGGGCCTTTGCCACCGGGGTCGGATCCACGGACATGGCATCCGTCTTTGCTACAGGCAAGCTCTGGTTTATGGTGCCCAAGACACTGCAGCTCATGATAGAAGGAAGGCTGCCTTCTCGCGTCACCTCCAAGGACGCTGTGCTCAGAATCATTGGTGATATCGGCGCGGACGGAGCAAACTATCTGGCCTGCGAATTCCTGGGAGAGGCTGCAAGGCGCATGAGCATCCCGGAGAGGATGACTGTCTCCAACATGGCCATTGAGATGGGGGCCAAGGCAGGCATCTTCGAGGTGGATGAGGTAACTACGAAGTACCTGGAGACCCGGGTGAAGGACAAGGCTTCCATTCGTGAGGGAATAGTGCGAACCGATGAGGATGCTTCCTTTGCCAGGAAGAGCTGGAATGTCAGCGATCTGGAGCCGCAAATTGCTCTGCCCCACAATGTGGACAATGTTTTGCCCATAAGCGAGGTGCCACAGACCAAGCTCGATCAGGTGTTCCTGGGCTCGTGTACCAACGGGAGATTCGAGGACCTTCTGCTTGCCTCGCAGATGATGAAGGGCGAGCCCGTTGCCAGGGGCGTGCGCATGATCGTGGTGCCGGCCAGCAGGGAGGAGTACATGAAATGTCTGCATGCCGGTCTCATCGAGAAGTTCATGGAGGCAGGGGCCATGTTTGAGTCGGCCTGCTGCGGGCCGTGCATGGGTGGGTCCTTCGGCCTGCTGGGTGCGGGCGAGCGCTGCCTTTCTACATCTAACCGCAACTTCGTGGGCCGGCAGGGCAGCCCCCAGGCGTTTGTCTACCTCTGCTCGCCAGCCACGGCGGGAGCGAGCGCCATCACCGGGTACATCACCGACCCCAGGGAGATTTAGTTCAGATAATTATTTCGCTTTGTGTCTTTGTGCCTTTGTGGTTAGGAATTGTTCCGTTCACACAAAGACACAAAGTCACAAAGACGACAATTTCCAGGATAAATTGGATGAAGGTTGCACTCAAGCTCGCCTACCTGGGCGACAACTACTACGGCTTTCAGAAGCAGCCGGATCTGATCACTGTTGATTCCGAGGTTCGTAAGGCGCTATCACAAATAGGCGTCATTCATGGCGACTTCTGCTACGCCGGCAGAACGGATCGTGGCGTCTCGGCTTTGGGTCAGGTGATCGACTTTTGGATCGATGAGGACAAGGCCAAGTTGACCCGCCCGCGCTGCGTAAACGGCCGGCTGCCACGAGATATCTGGACCTGGGCCTGGGCAAAAGCTCCCATCGGTTTTAGCGCCCGCTGGAATGCCCAGTGGCGAGAGTATCGCTATCTTTTGTGGCATCCTGGCCTGAGCATGGAGAAGATGCAAGTCGCAGCAGCGCTGCTCCTGGGCGAGCACGACTTTCGAAACTTCTCCTCAGCCAAGGTGGATACGGTGAAGACTGTGCAAAAATTGCAGATTTCAGAGGAGAATGGTCTCTTCATATTCGACATTCGGGCCAACGGCTTTCTCTGGAATATGGTGCGCAAGATCGTAGGGGCTTTGGAGAAGGTGGGGGCTGGCCAGAAGGAGATGAGCTGGTTTTCCGACCTGCTCCGGCCTGAGCTGAACCATGGCGCGCCAACGGCTCCGGCGGATGGGCTGATCCTCATGGATGTGGGCTACGAGGGGCTGGACTGGCAGGTGGACGAGTACTCCCGGGCGAGGGCGGCCAATGCGCTGGCAGTGACGGTGCAGAGCAGGATGGCGAGGGCGAGCGTGGCTAGGGTGATGGAGAGGGCGATGACGGAGATAGGAAGATGATATTTCCAAATTTTATTCAATTATAATCTGCTCTTTGGGCTAAGGCCATTGCGGGCGTCTTTCCCTTCATATCAGTTGTATCAAAGTCTTTGTCGAAGCTTACAAGGATCAGATCGTTATTTCTAGCAGCAACGTATTGATAAGCATCGTCGAAATCCAAATCTAGCTCTCGCATAACAGATAGCAAATCCCTTAGATCTGCAAGGCTCAAGGAGATTCTCCTTACCCCCGTTTCTAGCAGGATATCTGATAGAAAGGTAGCAAATATGTCTTCCTTATTAAGGCGGCAAGTTATGATACCAATTGAATAGAGCGTAAATTCAGTTAGAGCTATTTCATTTGGTTGGACTATCTGCAAGAATTGGCGGACCTCATCGGCTCGCTGCTGCTTTAAAAGCAGCTCCAGCCAGACGTTGGAATCAACAAGGTAGCTCAATCGCCCCACCAATTCAGGGATTCTTTCTGCAATTGCACAGATGTATATTTTTCTTTGAACTCAGCCAATCCGCCTGCCCAGTCCAGCCTGAGCTTTTTTCGCTTAGGTCGGTTATTCTTTTCGGCGAGGTATAATGCGAAATCCAAAACCTCCTGCTGGTGTTGTGGCGAGAGCTTGGTCATAAGCTCGCTGATCTGCTCCTTAGGTCTAAATTTAAAGCTTAATGGCAGATATATTTTCCTGTTTGAATTGCTTCTTCAACGAGAATGAGACGTCCGCTCGCCTGGTCTTGCAGAGATCTTGCTTAACTCGGGTAGCTTGATCGTCTCGATCCACCCCCATGCACTTGAATCTATTGCAGGATCAACATCAAGATACTTCCGGGCGTGGAGGACTGCTCGCACCTCAAGCTGCGCGGCCAGATTATCAAGATCTGCGATCCCAGCAAAAGAGCTTTAACAGTTTAGGCTGTTGAATGGTCAGAATTAAATGGGCAATCTGCATGACCCAAATCCTACGCCTTACCCAAAGCCCTCCCTCTCTGGGCAAATACAACGTTCGAATAGAACTGCTAAGAGAAGATGAATTCCCTCAGACTACTGATGTATCCTTTGAGTTCAATCTGTCCCTCCAGGACCAGGAACGTCTCCGCTGGTACTTCGAGGACTATCTTCAATATCCCCAGGATCCTGCCCCAAGTATCGCTGGTCAAGTAGAGGGGCAACTGAGAAAAATCGGCATCGAACTCTTCGATAAAATCTTCAAGTCCAACTTCGATGCTCACAAGATCTGGTCCTATGCTCTTCCCAAACTTAACGATACTCGCGTAGAGATAGTAACCGATGTCCAGGAGGCCACCACCATACCTTGGGAGCTGATTTGCAATCCCGATACGCTTCAGCCCCTGGCACTCAGTACCGCCTCATTCCTGCGCACCTATAACCAGGCAGCTGTGCCTCCTAAATTTAAAAGAACCACCAAAGGTTCAATACGCATTCTTCTGGCCATATGCCGGCCAGCCGGAGATAATGACGTCCCCTTCCGATCGGTAGCCAGCCGGGTCATAAGCGGCCTGAGCAAGGAAGGTGGCTCTCGTTTCCAGTTGGATCTTCTCCGTCCGCCCACCTTCGACCAATTGGGGCGGGTACTGAGAAAGGCCAAAGACGAGGGCAAGCCCTATCATGTGCTGCATTTTGACGGCCACGGAACTTATGCAGATCTGGGCGGTTCAAGTGGCTTTGGCGGAGTGAACAGAAACACGTTCGACTCTCGAAGGCCCGGTCCATGCGGCTATCTTCTCTTCGAGAATCCTCGTCAAAAGGAAAACATGGAGCTGGTGGATGGAACTAGCCTCGGAAACCTTCTGAGAGAGGCCGAGGTCCCCATTCTGGTGCTCAATGCATGCCGTTCCGCTTATACCGAATCTTCCAACGAGCCAGCATCCGCTGAGGATGCAAAGCAGATGGATGCTCACTCGCGGGTTAGAGCCTTCGGCTCCCTGGCCCAGGAGGTGATGCATTCTGGCTCGGCTGGAGTGGTGGCCATGAGGTATGTGGTCTATGTGGTGACTGCCGCCCAGTTCGTGGCCGAGCTTTATGATGCTCTGGTGCAGGGCAGGACTCTGGAAGAGGCGGTAAACCTGGGCAGAAAGCATCTTCACGACCAGCCACAGCGTGAGATAGCCTTCCGGGAACGTGAGCTTTTGGACTGGTCTGTGCCCGTGGTCTTTGAAGCCGGCACTCTGGCCCTCTTCTCCCGACAGAAAGGCGAAAAGATGTTTGAGATCAAGATACGTGAGAACGAGGCCATACCTAAGCGGAGCTATTTGGACCCAACTCTGCCCACCAGTCCTGATACAGGCTTCTTTGGCAGGGACGAGACGCTGATGGCCATCGATCGCGCCTTTGACTCTTATAAAATTGTCCTACTGCATGCTTATGCCGGCAACGGCAAGACTGCCACTGCCGCTGAGTTTGCCCGGTGGTATTCTCTGACTGGCGGTGTGGATGGACCGGTCCTGTTCACGTCCTTCGAGAGGCATATGCCGCTGTCTCGTGTGCTGGATAAGATTAGACAGGTATTTGGCAAGACTCTGGAAGAGCAGGGCATCCACTGGCTGACCCTGGATGACGAACAGAGACGGTCTTTGGCCATACAGGTGCTGAAGCAAATACCCGTGCTCTGGATATGGGATAACGTCGAGACGGTGGCTGGCTTTCCCATAGGAACTGAATCGGCCTGGAGCACAGAGGAGCAACAGGATCTTGCCAACTTCCTGCGGGCGGCAAGAGACACCCGGGCCAAGTTCCTGCTCACGTCTCGGCGAGAGGAGCGAGAGTGGCTGGGCGATCTGCCTCGCAGAGTTCCAGTCCCGCCCATGCCTATGTTTGAGAGGATGGAGCTGGCCCGAGCCATAGCCGACAAGCAGGGGCACAGGATGATCGATGTGGAAAACTGGAGGCCGCTGCTGAGGTACACTGAAGGTAACCCTCTGACCATAACTGTCCTGGTGGGTCAGGTTTTGCGAGAGGGCCTGGGCACAAAAGAGCAGATCGAAAGGTTCGTGGAGCAACTGAGGTCCGGAGAGAAGGAGATCGAGGATGATGAAAGCCAGGGCCGGTCCAGGTCCCTGGGGGCATCGCTTCGCTACGGGTCGGAAAATGCCTTTGACGAAAAGGAAAGGCGTATCCTGGCGCTGCTCAGCTTCTTCCAGGGGTACGTGGATGTGGGTGTATTAATGCTCATGGGCTATAATTCTTTCTCTCTGGAAGAGGTACGAGGGCTTGATTACGAGACTGGTATTAAGTTCCTGGACAGGGCCAAGGAGGTGGGAATCCTCACCAGATTTGACGAGAGAGTATACCGTATTCATCCTGCATTGCCCTGGTTCTTCCGGGATCTATTCCAAAAGTACTTCAAAGGCCGGGAAGACGAGGTTGCCAGGGCCTTCGTGATGGCTGTAGGTCTTATGGGGGGCATCCATAAGCAGGAATATGAGGTTGGTCATACAGATGTCGTGTCAGCTTTGGCTGATGATGAGGCTAATTTGCGCTTTGCCCGGCAGATGGCATTGAAAAAAGGATGGTGGGACGCAGTCGTTTTTACCATGCAAGGCCTACTTCATTTCTACAATCAGACTGGACAGTGGATGGAGTGGAGACACTTGGTCGAGGAGATCGTGCCATTATGTGTGGACCTGAAAACGGATGGCCCCATTGCAGGCCGGGAGAAGGAGTGGAGCGTAGTCTCTGACTATCGAGTAAAACTAGCCATCAAGTATCGTCAATGGGATGAGGCATTGAGAATACAGAAAAAATCCATAGAATGGGCTTGGAAAAAGGATGGACCGGCCCTAGTCGCTGCCCCTCATAAGACGGATGAGAGAGGTCGAAACGTTATCCGGAATTATATTATCTTATTATCCGATTTGGCTGAAATTCAAAACGAAATAGGCGATACGAAATGCGTTCAGAGTTATGAGGAGGCTATCGAAAAGAGTGAAGCGCATGGTTTCAGGCAGGAGACTGCAGTTATATCCATGAGGCTTGGTAATATGTACATGGATATGGCTGGAATCCGTAATCTGGATAAGGCTGAATATTGGTGTCTGAGCTACCTGGATATGATCATCAAGTCCGACTGGCTAGGTCGCAGTAAGGGCCTTACCTTAATGGGGAGGTTGGCTTGTGAGCGCTTTTTGGATACTCAAACTGCAGGCAAACCCGAAGGCAAGCATATTGAGGCTGCACGGCAGTTTTACCAACAAGCCTTGAAGATACTGCCGGAGAATGCTGTGGATGATCTAGCAACTATCAATAATGGACTAGGCAGTGTTTATTATTATGCCGGCATGTTCGACGAGGCTCTGAGAAACTTCCAGGAGGCCATTCGCTATGCAGATGAGTTAAGTGATCTTTACGCTATGGCAAGATTTCGCCGCAATGTAGCCTTGTGCCTTAAGAACGCCGGTCGGCTATCCGATGCCCTGGAATATGCCATGTCAGCCCGGGAAAAGTTCGAGGCTTGCGGACCGGCCGAGGCCAAAGAAGTACAGGAAACACAAAATCTGATCACCGAGCTTGAAGAGGCCTTGAGATCCAAGTGAAATCGATCTTTAGATCTTTATAAGTGCATTATATTTATGATTGTATTATACTATAGTTCCTTAAATCCGAAAGCTGCAATGTGGGTATAAGATGCGAATCGATGAGACCCTTTATCCTGTAGAGACCACTTGGGAGGGCGAGCCCGTGCCGCCATCGAGCGTCTTACCTGTCCGTGGAAAGGTGATGCTTCTGGATCGACCACATCAGATGCTATTGCGGCTGGAGACGCCACTTCTGAACAGAAGGTGAGTTCTTGCAGGTGTGGTTTCTGCGTTTTAAGATAAGCGAATTCGTCTCATGTCTACGAGTTTTGAACAAAGTGGTGTGTGACCCATGAAGGTAAAAGCCGTAGCCGGAGGAGCAGCCACAGCAGGCGGCATGGACTTTCAACACCGCGTAGCAGCTTGGGCAACCGTCTACATTCTGGCCGAAAAAGATGCAACCGCTCCTTGGAATCTCTCAGCAGAGACGACTCTCGAGTGGCTTCAATGCGAGACCAAACAGCCGGTAGATGATCTGCAGATAGGGACCTCGGATAACAGATTACTGTTTGTCCAATGCAAGCGAACACTTAAGCTTTTGAAGGGGGACAAATCGGATCTGGCCTCCGTCCTCGACCAGTTTGTTCGTCAGTTCATCGTTCGCCAGAGCAAAACCACGGGGACGCAGGCTTTGGACCGGCCCCTCGATCCTGAAAAGGATCGCCTCGTTATTGTCACTTCACCTACCAGCTCAGAGAAAATCCGGCTTCACTTTAAAGAGGTACTTGGTCGGGTGCGACACCTCCTCTCAAACCATTCAATGGATAAAGCCGAAAGAAACTACAAGGACCATGATGTTCTCTCGGTTGTGAAGACGCATGTGGCTAGATCTTGGCAAAATGCTTCAGGTGCAGATCCTTCTGACGATGAGTTCCGGCAATTCCTATCTTTAATCCATGTGCAGGTACTTGACCTGGATGAAGGATGTACCAATGAAAACGAAGCGAAAAATCTCCTACGCACTGCCGTATTACGTGACCCAGAAAAGGCTGACGTAGCATGGTCACAACTCATCAGCTTATGTGCAGGCTTTGCGGTGCACCGGTCAGAAACCGATCGAAAGAATCTCCAGCGAGAACTCCTAGATGCAGGGATCGAACTCCAAACTGTCCGAAGCTACCGCCATGATATTGAAAGACTCAAGGAGCACTCAGAGTCAATTTTCGAATCGCTCGCTCATCTGGCGAGAATTCGCGTTGGCTCCACAGAGGTAAAAATTAGGCGTCACTGCACTGAAGTGCTGAAACTGGCAGTCGAAGAGAAGTCGATTCTTGTAGTCGGAGAACCTGGTGCCGGAAAGTCCGGCGCATTGCATGATTTCGTTGAGACCCTAAAGGAGCAGGTACGAGATTACATCTTCCTTGCGGTCGATCGCCTCGACGCACGGAGTCTTGGTGGCCTTCGGGGTGAGATTGGTCTGAATCACGAATTAATTGAGGTGCTTGACAATTGGCCGGGACTACAACCTGCCTTCCTTGTCATTGATGCTCTGGACACTGCCCGTGTGGATCCTGCCGGGAGAATGATTAGGGATCTAATCCGCCGGATTGTCGAAAGAAACGGGCGCTGGCACGTAATAGCCTCCATTCGCAAGTTCGATCTGCGTTACGGCGAAGAGATCAAGTCGCTCTTCGTTGGAGATCCACTGTCGGAGTTCCAGGACGCTGAGTTCAGCCATGTTCGTCATCTGAACATCCCCTGTCTCTCTGTGGATGAAATTAATCAAATCTCCTCCCAGTCTTCCGAGCTCTATGCACTTATCAAGAGCGCGCCCACCGAATTATATAATCTTCTGAGTGTACCATTCAACCTACAGCTCGGAGCTGAATTACTTGGCACTGGTGATAGCTACAACGAATTATTGCCGATTAGAACGCAGCTCGGATTACTGGACCAATATTGGTTGCGTAGAGTGATCCATTCAAACGATGACACGCAGGGGGACGCCCGTGAAGCTGTTCTGAGGGAAGTATGCGAAAAGATGGTTGCAAAACGTGCACTCCATGTTGACCGATTTGCTGTGGCACGCACGGATACCAGTGGCCTGCTTCGGGATCTTCTCAGCATGCAAGTCCTCATCGAGTGGCAGTCATCACCGATAAGATCACCAGACCGCGATATCCTAGCGTTTGGGCACAACATTCTCTTCGATTACGCGGTCGCAAGACTACTTCTGCGTGGTAGTGCTGAGCGAGTGGTACATCGCCTTCTTGACGACCCAGACCTGGTGATCGTGATTCGGCCCAGTCTCATGCTACACTTCCGTCACTTGTGGAATATTGGCATCCCACAGTTTTGGGATCTCGTATTTCGAGTCAATCGGGCAGCCGGTATACCTGAGATTGGTAAGCTGATCGGTCCCTCCGTGGCAGCGGAATTGGTCAGAGCGCTGTCCGATCTTGAGCCGTTGTTTTCGGCTCTGAATAATCCACATGTAGAGACCAAAAGCACTTCTGAGCAAGTGCTGTGGCACCTTTTTGGGGCACTATCAGAAGTCACCCACAATGAAAAACGACTCGTTGGGAGCGATGCAGGTCCCTGGTGTGAATTCATCGAGTGCGTTAGCAGGAGCCTCTGCCTGCATGTGGCTTACACGGTTCAGTCTCTTCTAACAATCATCAGCGAGCACACTGAAGATCTCCCTCCTGAACAACGTATTGCGGCCGGGCAGACCGCGCGTCAGCTTTTCGAATTTGCATGGTCTCAGATGCCTAGAGACCGACGGCTAGTAATCAATGCCCTGCAATGTGTCTGCCGTACTTTTGAGAGCAATCCTGGCTCATCGGCCAGGCTGATTCGGCAATGCCTGGAGCCCCTACACCTTTCGCAGTTTGGATTCGAAGAGATACCGTTTCTGGCCGAAGAGGTCAAGCTGTTAATTTCCCTTGATCCGCAGCTAGTCGAGGAGATTTACCGCGCAACCTTTAGCCACCATGAAACCTCAAATGAGACAACACCCATCGGTCAGAGTCGTATCCTGCCGTTGACCTCTAATCGTCGGCAAGACTATGATATGGCGCTATACAAGCTCGCGGAAGTTTTTCCGCAATTTCTAGAGTGCGCACCAGAAAAGGCGACCCATGCTCTCATCGCAGTGATGGAAGCATATGTGGCCCATGATCACTCAATGTCTTCGGTTGAAGGGCATGAAGTGGTATTCGACTTCAATGGTATCCAGGCACGTCTCCTCAAGGATTACAGCACTATCTGGGACCATAGTGTCTACGGTCATCATAAGCCCCTCCAGATGCTCAACGAGTTTCAGCGATATCTTGAGGAACTTGCAAAGAAACATGACCGTATTGAACAACTTCGCGTACTGGTCCAAATAATAGCCTCTGAAAACCGCCTAGCAGTTCTCTGGAGGCGTCTCCTTATCATGGGCAGTCGCTTCCCGAGCACACTCGGCAGAGAAATCCTTCAACTCAGCTGGACTATGCCGATCCTCACTGGTTATGATACAACAACGCAGGTCGGTGAGTTTCTCAATGTCATCTTTCCTACTTTGGACCGCCAGGAGCGCAAGCATATCGAGCAGGCGATTCTGAGAATCCCAGAGACTGTACATATAGAGGCAGGCGAACGCATACGAAATCGCCTCCTCGGATGCCTGGAAAATGAGAGCATCGTCACCGCAGAGGCATGGCACATACTTGAGGAGCTGAGGAGCAAAAATGCAGTCCCGGCTAATGAGCCGATGGTGAGTTTCGGTGGGGTAATGGACGTGCCTTACGGTGAGGAGGAATATCCAGCGGACATAGGTGCGCCAGTCGAAGCAGAGGTGAACCGAAAGATCCGAGAATTGGAGCGTCCAGTCAAGGTGTTTGTGGACGAGCACCGCAATTCAGATCCCACATTAGAGGAAGTACACAATATACACTCGGCTCTTCGAGAGCTTCATAGCGCTCTCTCAAGCGCCGATGCTGATTGGATTCATTCAAAGCAGCGAGACTTTGGTTGGGGATATCTTACAGACGCATGTGCCTGCATCGCAAAAATTGAGATGCCCTCAAATGACGATGAGATATGCGCATTGATAAAAAGAGTTCTTCTCGAAGCTAGTCATTATCTCGAACCCACCTTGAATCCGGAAGGCAAAGATCAGTTTGACCAATATCCTTCGTGGGGATTTCCAGCACCACGAATTGAGGCGGCAAAGGGGCTGGTTGTGCTTGCTCGTAACCCGACCTGTGCAAGTTCCGATGTTCTAGACGCAATTGAGCGGTTAAGCAAAGATCCCGTTCCTGCAGTGCGTTTTCAGATAGCATCCTACACAAATGCCCTTTATCAAACGGCACGGGAATCTATGTGGCAAATCATTGAGAGCATGTGCTGTGACGAACTAAGCAGAGGAGTTCTTTGTGGACTCCTAGGTGGACCGATTGGCAGGCTTGCAGATGTTGAACCGGATCGAATTGTAGGTCTTACAAAAGCGATCTTCGACCGTGTAAAGGAGGGACCTGGTGCTACTGAGGTTAGGGGGCAATGCGTGAACATCTTTTCAGGTCTCTGCATTTGGCGTGGTCATTTCCCCTGCAGTGAAATCGTTCGAGGAATTGCCTCCAATCCCGCTACATACCCTGATGAGGCGCACCGTGTCTTAATGAACTTACGCGAGCCGCTAACGCACGGGCCTACGAATCGCTATGATCCAGATGCTGAAGCCATTCGCATGCGTGCCTTCGAATTGCTTGCAACTCTCCTGCGTTCCGGGCGCGAAAATCTGCAGGAGCTTGAGAAACAAAACAAAATGATTACGTTCAACGAATGGTCCCAGCACGACAAAGATAGGGCCAAATCATTCGTGAGACTCATGGATAGTCTTGGAAGCGAATTTTATTTTGCTTCTGGTGCATATGATCGTGAGCGCAATGGACAGCCGGGAACAGTTCGCACCATAAAACCCGAATCAGAACGTTTTTATCGAGAAGCAAGCACGATCTTCGACGAACTCGCCGATGTGAGCATACCAAGCGTTGCGCATCGTCTACTTGAAACGTTAGGATTTTTTATCCCGCTAGAACCCCATGAAGTGTTTCTTCGTATCGGCCGAGTTGTTCGCTCAGGTAAGCAGGCAGGGTACCAACACGAGTCTTTAGCTGTCGATCTCGTGGTCAAGCTCGTCGAGCGCTATTTGGCAGAATACCGGACACTTCTAAGTGAAGACGAGAAATGCAGAATAATCCTGGTCGAGATTCTTGATGTTTTTGTCCAAGCTGGTTGGCCCAGTGCCCGACGACTCACTTATCGTTTAGGGGAGATTTTTCGTTGAGCCACATGTACAAGCAGTGGCACTCTCTGCTGGCAAGCTGTGCCATGCAGAAAAGAAGGCCCAGGCGCTCTGCGTGGTTAACGCCGAGTTCCCGCATGGCGGATCTCTCACCTATCTGCATTAGGCAAGCCAACTCTTTTAATTGGCAGCTCTCCATGGACGAGAACGATGATTCTCAGGGAAATTGTCGAGCAGGATGTTTCCGTCATCCAAAGCTGGCCAGTCTATCCGGAGGAGTTCAAGGATCTTGATTATGCCCTGCGTGAGGCTGGATGGATAAGCGAATACCTCGGAAAGGAAGGAGCCACGATTTACGTTGCCGAGGAGCGGGGCGTTTTGATCGGCTTTACAATTCTCTCAATAGATGATGCAGACGGCAAGAGCAGCCGAGCCGAGTTTCGCATTGCGCTTCATCCGCATATCCTGGGGCAGGGTGCAGGGGAGAAGCTCGCCCGAATGACGATAAGGAATGGATTCGAGCAGCTCGGGCTAAAGAGAATCTATCTCATAGTGCGAAGGAGCAATCTTCGCGCCAGAAAGCTCTATTTGCATTGCGGCTTTAAGGATACTGGAGAGTACCGCAAAGAGGTTAACGGTATTGTGGTGGATTTCCAGGAGATGGAGTTGGAAAAAGAGAATTTCAAAGGATGGATGGGTCATGACAACGACTGAGGTTAATGAGGCATTGCTGGTCATCGATGTGCAGAACGAATACTTCACAGGCCGTCTGCCCGTGACCTTTCCGGAAGGCAGTCTCAACAATATTTTGAAGGCGATGGACTATGCCGCCAGCGCGGGTGTGCCCGTAGCCATCATCCAGCACAGTGCAGCCGGTAAGGACTCGCCGACTTTTCGAAGAGGCAGCGAGGGATGGAAACTGCACCCGGAAATTGAGCTTAGGAGGCGCGATATTCTGATTGAAAAGAGCCTGCCGGGCAGCTTCACGGGAACTGGGCTGGAGAAGTGGCTGCGGGAGGCGGGCGCGGGAAGGGTTGCCATCTGCGGCTACCTGGCGCAGATGTGCTGCGATACGACGGCGCGCCAGGCTTTTCATCTGGGTTTTCATGTGGACTTTCTCTCCGATGCCATAGGAACTCTGGCTGTGCAGAACAGCGCGGGAGCTATCTCGGCCCCGGATCTGCATCGTGCGGTGATGGTGACCCAGGCGATGCGCTTTGCCAGGGTGATTGAGACCAAAGATTGGATTGGAGTGCGTTGATCGCGGGATAAATATGATTTAAATCTATGGAGTCTAGGGAATCCTAGAATTTATTGACCTGATGCCATCCGCAAAAGTAATGGTGAAAAATACAATGGAGATTTAGAAAAATGTCCTCCCCCGATTGGCAGTACCACGAACCCGACCACCCCGGCGCCGACTTCGACGCCCTGGCAGAGATTTACGACCGCAATATGCAAAAGTTTCGAGATGTTCAGGGCGAGATCGATGAGATCCTGAACTTCCTCGACTTGCGTTCCGATCAGAGCATCCTGGAGATAGGCACGGGCACAGGCGAGTTCGCCCTGGCCGCCGCCCGTAGCTGTCGCAAAGTCTACGCCGTAGACCTCTCGGCAGGCATGCTGCGCTATGCCGAGAAGAAGGCCGGGGCGCGTGGCGTTGCTAATGTTGAATTTCTGTCGGGCGGATTTCTCACCTACCGCCATGAGGGCGAGCCGCTGGACGGCATCGTCAGTCAGATTGCTCTGCATCATCTTCCTGACTTTTGGAAACAGATCGCGCTCTTGCGAATGGCAGACTTGCTGGCAGATGGCGGCAAGCTCTGCCTGCGGGATGTGGTCTTCTCCTTTGATCCCAGAAGCCACGAAAAATTCCTGGATGATTTTATCTCGAAGGCTGCAGAGAAGGCCGGGACCAATTTTTCCAGCAGCATCTCTGATCATGTAAAGAAGGAGTACTCCACCATGGACTGGATTATGCAGGGCATGATCGAGAGGGCGGGCTTTGAGATAGAACAAGCGAAGCAAAGCCATGGATTCTTTGCGCTCTATCTGTGCACGAAGACAAGCAGAAATGAGTAGTAGCCAGTGGCTCTAATTGTGTCCCTGGCCTGCCCGTTGAGTCCCCGTACCCGCGGTAGGGCGCGCGAGCGCAGATGGACGCGCTGTTGTGTGTGAATGCGCTCACCTGAGGCGAGTTACTTATCTCTTTTCCGGCGCAGGTAGCTCTCGTAACCCATCCGGGAGAGCTTGTCCGCTTCCTCGTTTTCCTCTCTCGGCACCCAGGAGAAGCTGACGTCCTTTCCTTGCAGAAGTCTCTTGATCTCGGGCACATATTTCTTGGAGGTGGCGGAAGAGACTTTGTACTGGCCCTTCATCTGTTTGATTACCAGCTCAGAGTCGCCTTTGATGAGGATCTTATCCTCGATCTCCTCATCGACCAGCCACTGAGCGGCTGCCATAAGCGCCTCATACTCAGCCACGTTGTTGGTCATGCCTTTGCCCTCACCCACGCCGCCAAATCCGCGCCAGATCGGCTCGCTATCCTTGTAGACAAGATAGCCATAAGCGGCCACCCCGCCGGGATTCTTGGGATAGCACAGCCCGTCGAAGTAAACGGTGATCATTTCAACGGCCTGATATGAATATGCCATTATAAAATTGTATGCAATTGCCGAGCACGATGCATTTATAACCGATTTGTTTCAAACCTAAAACAGAGAGGTTTCGAGATCATGAAGGTTGCTGTCATTGGAGGAGGCATAGCCGGTGCAGAGTTGATTAGAGTCGCCTCACCCTGCCCTCTGCAGTTCACATTGATTGAGCCCAAGAAGCAGGTGGAGATGCAGGCCCTGTATCCCGAATACCTGGGGGGAGTGGCCAGGCTGCAGGATCTGGCAGCCCCTCTCAAGCCATTTTGCGAGCGCTTGGGTGCCGTACACATTCAAGAAAAGGCCCTGCGCCTGGAGGGCAACACCGTTGTCTGTGAGAAGTCGCAAGTTGAGTTTGACTATGTGGTGGTGGCTACCGGCGCTGCTCAGAACTACTTCGGCATCAAGGGCGTCGAGAATACGTTTTCCATCAACACTCTCGAGGAGACTAAAAGGGCGCGTCGCTACGTGGAAGATAACTATCCTGAGCGCATCATGATCATGGGTTCCGGCCTCACCGGCGTGGAGGCAGCGTCTATTCTGGCCGAAAGCATGGACGCCAGCATCTATATTATCGAAGCCAGGGAGCGGGTCTTGCCCCTATTCTCAGCGCAGACCTCCGGGCTTGTGGAAAAGGCGCTCTCCAAGAAGGGTGTAAACATCCTCACTTCCACCCAGGTCGCCGAGGTCAAGCCGGACTGCATCAACTTCACGGACGGCTCCAGCCTGGACTGCGACATGGCCATCTGGACGGCAGGAGTCAAACCTTCTCCATTCATCCAGGATCTGGACCTGCCCAAGAAGAATGGCTGGATACTGGTGGACGATCACCTCAATGCCAAAGGCAATATCTTTGCTATGGGCGACTGCGCCTGGATCGAGGTCGATGGTAGGCTTGCCACCAAGACCGGCCTGGAAGCGGAGCGACAGGCCAAGTACCTGGCCCGCCATTTCAGAAACATGATCAAAGGCCAAACCTTCGAGAAATATTCGGTTCGGGCCAGCACAGACAGCCAGGTGGCGCTGATATCCTTGGGCGCGGATTGCGCTGTTGGCGTGGTGGGCAAGACCTGCATCGGCGTGCCGACGAGGCTGATCTACTCGCTGAAGAGCTGGATTGATAAGTCGTTTATAAAGAGGTTTAAATAAATATTCCGGAAGAACACAGACTCTAGCCTACGAGTATCGAGATCTGACTGAAGGAGAGATCAAGAATATGCCTGAAAAACAAATAACAGGAAACTCCGGTCTATTTTATACGTGTTATCAACTGTCTCGCATGGGCTGGAATGTCATGCCCACATCCCGTAATGCGCGCGGTATCGACATTATAGCATATAGCACAGACGGATTGCGCTTTTTGAAGCTGCAAGTCAAGGCATTGAGCAAGTGCAACCCAGTTCCTATCGGTGCCAGTTTGGACAAGATCATGGGTGATTTTTGGATCATAGTAATAAATGTAGTTCAGGAGCCGTGTGCATTTATTATGCTTCCCTCGGAAGTTTTGGGAGGGATTCATAGAGGCGAGAAGAATGGAAAGGTTTCTCATTGGCTCGAAATAGCGGCATATGATAAGGATGATTATCGCAATAAGTGGGATCGCATTGGCCGTGGCGATGATGCTCCCAAATGAAGAATGCAAGGTCGAATAAGATGAATACAACTCCTGAGATGGATCGGAAGGCTTACGAACTAGCAAGAGGCTATCTGCTGACGATACCTGGTGTTACCGAAATAATTGTCGAGAAATATCAGAATCTACCATCTTCCCGTCCCAAACCATCGTCGAAGAATGACCTTTACCATCGACTGCTTGACTCCGCGCAGAATGCCAATATGAAAGCCAATGTTATTGGAGATGCGATCGGTGGAGTGGACAGGCTGGCCTTGATCTCAAATGGTTTCGACCCGGAATATGTATTGAAAACATATGCAAGTAACTGGGAAGCAGTCCTCGATCAGATCGTGGAAAAGCTAAAACCACGGGGCAAGATTCGCAGAACTTCGAGAAGCATTTGGCCCCGCTACTGCCAAACAATCCTTTCTGCTGCTGAATTTATCGATCAGTTTGATTCAGCAGATGAATTCTTCAAATGGGCCGACTATTTTGATCGAGACGATCGATCAAGGGCATGCCTGCCCATGCTTCTGGATCATGAGATCGAAGGATTCGGATTTGCCCTTTCCTGCAATTTCCTAAAGGAACTCGGATACGTCAATTTTCCCAAACCGGACGTACATTTACGAGATATATTCACGGCTCTTGCGCTATGTGATGAGGGTATTGATGACTATAAATTGTTTAAGGCAATCATCCGCGTGGCTAGAAATGCTAAAGTCACACCATATGCCTTGGATAAAATATTCTGGCTGATCGGTAGCGGGAACTTTATGCCGATCCGGAGATTGGATCTATCGGACGCCGTCAGGAAGACTTTATAAAATTTGCCCGGTCAAATATGGCCAGCCCATGACTTTTGCCATCCTCGCGTGCGAGCATGACGAAAAACTGACAAGGAGAACGATCTCCTATAGATCTGATGCTGATATGTCCAAAGACGAAGTAATGCTGGGCTTAATGGAAATATCTGCCATGTCTCTTCCAGATGAACCACATAAGTACTTTGCACGGATCCGGAGACATATGACGATGCAATAACGGTCAAGTGCATTCTTGACGATAGAAAGAAGGGTGAAGCTGATGCAGACTTGAGTACCTGGGTAAATCAACTCGTTCCTGCCGGTCTGGAAATCTAAACGGCTAAAAAAATGACTTGACAGACGCGGCCTTTCCCGCGCCTATCTTTCTCGCTAGAAATCGGATTACCTGGCTGCTTTGGCCACGCGCTCCACACTATCCCTGTGGTTGATGGCGTAGCTCTTGACATCGCGGTTGGCTGCGGATATGATCTCATCCGCCAGAGCGACATCAGCCTTCTTGGTTTTCTTAAAGGATGCAGCATGTGCTCCCTTGGTCAGGAACATGAGGGCCGTGTCCACACGTCTCTGAGGAGATGTATCCACGGCTTTGGGCACAGTAATGCCGCCGTACTTGAGACGG
Organism: Methanothrix sp.; assembly: GCA_963682135.1. Lineage (GTDB taxonomy): Archaea > Halobacteriota > Methanosarcinia > Methanotrichales > Methanotrichaceae > Methanothrix. Next base: position 1,254,026 of record OY821645.1, on the reverse strand, counting down.
ACAACCTCTTCTCGCGGTCCGGCGTTGGCTATGGCCTTGGCCAGAACGGATAGCGGGTTCTCCTTGGTCTTCTTGGCAACTATCTCGAACGCACTCTCGACTATGCCGTAGGCCTTGAGCTTCTTGCCTGTGTTCTTCTCCGTTCTCATCATCTTGTTTACCAGGCGCTCTACGATGTGCTGCTCGGACTTCTTGAACTGCTGCTTGGCATGCTTGCCGCCCGAAATCATGACTGACTTGGATGCCAGGTTCATATAGCCCTTGGTGCTCGGGTCTGCAACCTCGACCTCAGATGCATCCCACTTGCCGAATAGCTTCACAATAATCACCTCACCGGCTTTTCCTTTCTCCCTCGGACAAGCTCCAGCAAGGAGACATTATTGACAGCGATAACCTTGAATCTGACTCCAGGGATATCTCCCATGGACCGTCCCTGACGACCGCCGATACGATCGACAGTGACCTCGTCATGCTCATCTATGAATCCGATGGCTCCATCGCCCGGAGCAAAAGCTGTAACCTGACGGCCATTCTTGATGAGCTGTATGCGCACCGCCTTTCTTATGGCTGAGTTGGGCTGCTTAGCCTCAATTCCGACCTTCTCGAGAACTATTCCCCGTCCCATAGGCGCTCCACCCAGGGGGTCAGCCTTCATCTTGCTCCCCGACATCCTTCGGATATACTTAGGATCGCTCCACCGGAGCGCCTTCCTATCACTCTCCAGTTTCCTGGCGGCATAGATTCCATTTCCCATTTATTTCACCTTGAGTAAATCGCAAACCGTTATTGAATTATGATATCATCAACGCCGTGATGCCTCTGCGCAAGCATCTTGGCTTTTAGTATGTTTCTGCCATCTCTGCCGATGGCAATGCCTTTGTCCTTATTTGCTACCTCTACATAAGCCAATCGCTTATTGTTCTTGTCAACGACCATAACATTCTTTATGGCCGCCGGCTGGAAGAGGTTCTCCAAGAATTCCTTTACATCGTCGCTGTACTCGACGATCTCTATCTGCTTTCCTACCGACTTCTTGACCCGGTTGATGTTTGAGCCCTTTCGGCCTATGGCTGCGCCCATATCTCCTTTTTTTATGACAAAAATGATGCGTTCGTTCTCCGCATCTACGACGCAATCTCTGGCCATGCCGCCCGTCAGGCTCTCGAACAAAGCAATATATCTGATTCCTTCGGTGGTGAGCTTAAACTCACTCATGCCTCAACACCTCGGATCTCGCGCTGCAGTGCCATTATCTCCGAGTCACCTGGCTCGATGATGGCCAAGGCGGCCACGGAGAAGGGTTTCCCGCAGGCAGATCCGAGGTCCTTGCCCATACCCTGGTAACCGTAGACTGGGACGTCTATGGTCTCCAGTTGCATCCTTACATCCATAGGACAGTCTACCGCGAACACTATGAGTTTAGCCTGTCCGTCAAGTCCTGTTTCAACGGTCCTATTCGATCCTAGCACCACTTTTCCGGTTCTGATGGAACTTCTTAGGGCTCTATCTACGTTTATCATCGTTATTACCTCATCTCTTTATTGCCACCAGGGTAACGTCGCCCGTGCCAAGCTGTATGGGCTGGCCAACGATTACGTTCTCCGTCACACCTTTTAGATCGTCTACGTCCCCGCGAATGGCCGCATCCAGAATATGGTTGACCGTGACCTCGAAGGCAGCTCTGGCCAGCACACTGGCCTTTTCGCCTGAGACGCCATGTCGTCCTATCTGTTTTAGCTCTCCGTCTACGGTCATGATGTCCGCCACCAACATGATGTGTCGCACATCTACTGAGAGACCCTGCTCGCGTAGCGTGTCCGTGGCTTCATTTATGATGGCATTTCGTGCCGCCTCGATGCCAAGCACTTCTCCGATCTCACTTATATTATTGGTCTTGATGCGAGCGGGGTCCACTCCCTCAAACTGCATGACCTTCTTGATCGAAGAGCCTTCTGTGTAAAGGATGTATTCATCGCCTTCTTTGCGGATGACGACGCGCTTGATGCCCTCCACGCCTTTGAGCGATAGCCTCTTGATCTTCTCCACCAGTTGTAGTAGCTCACGGTAAGAGGGTTCCTTGGGGACCATCACCAGCAGGTTCTCTTTTTGATCTACATTAAGACCGGTTTCCTCTTTCAATCTTGAAGCGACCTCTTCTGCAGTGATCTTGCGCTGCTCCATTGCACTGGGATTCAACTCAATGATTACATTCATCTCTGCTAGATCGGTGGCTATGGATCCCAGGTGGAGAATGGAGGTGGACTCTATGGCCCAGGCCACTTCTCTTGCCAGGTCACGATCGTGGGCATAATCCTGATTAAGCTTTATGGTCATAGTAGGTGTGGAGGGAATCTTTCTCGCGTCCACAATCTCTATGAGTCTCGGCAAACCCAGGGTTACGTTGATCTCAGCTACGCCTGCGTAGTGGAAAGTACGCATGGTCATCTGAGTGCCGGGTTCACCAATGGACTGGGCCGCGACAACGCCCACCGCTTCGCATGGCTCGACTTTGGAGTGCTCGTAGTCAGAGGCCACCTGGGATGTGATATCCTCCAGTTGCTCTGAACTTATTGTAGCTCCTTTTAGCCCGTTTTCTATTGCTTCCTTGATGCTCGGGGGAAGGTCAAGCTCCACTAGCTTCTCTGTGATGTCTTTTTCTGTGAGGATCATGCCGACTCCTTCTTCAGCACACTCTTGATGATGCGCTTGACGTTGTCTGTACTGGCGTAGTCTCGCCGGGATGCATCCACGCCGTCTTCGCCGTACTGGAACTGGACAATCATGCCCCTCGTCTCCTTGACTGTGCCGTCGTACCTTACCTCCAGGTCCTGCAGAGCATTTACCAGCCGGCGCTGCAGGTATCCGCTCTGGGATGTCCTGATGGCCGTATCCACCAGACCCTCGCGACCACCGATGGCGTGGAAGAAGAACTCTGTGGGATTGAGGCCGCCTTTGTAGCTTGACTCCACGAAGCCGTGCGCTTCTGCGCCGAGGTCTCCTGGTCGGAAGTGAGGGAGCGTTCTGCCGGCATAACCACGCATGATGCGCTCGCCGCGCACCGATTGCTGGCCGACACATGCTGCCATCTGGGTGAGGTTGAGCATGCTGCCTCGCGCTCCGCTCACAGCCATGACCACTCCGGAGTTGTCCAGTCCCAGGTGACGGCCGGCAATCTTACCTGCTGTATCCCTGGCCTTTCCCAGTGTCTGCATGATCCTCATCTCCAGGGTCTCATCAAGAGTCCTGCCGGGCAGGGGCTCCAGTTCGCCTGCGTTGTAGGCCTCGATGAGTTGCCGGCTCTTCTCGCGAGCGGTTCTGGTTGTCTCCTCAATCTGATCCACGGCAGCCTTGGGGATGTCCTCATCATCTATACCGAAGGAGAATCCCGCATGCATGATGCCCCGCAGCGCAAGTAGGGTCATCCGATCCAGGAACTCGCTTGCCACGGAGGGACTGTACTCCTTTATTATTCTGTCTGTTATCTTGCCTTTGAAAGCGCCCACTGCCTCGGCGTCAATGGTACCCTTCAAGAGCTGGCCGTCAACAATTATCACAAAGGCATCGTTCTCGCAATCAGCACCTTTGCAGACATCGCAGTTATAGCAGAAATCGGCCTTAAACGATAGGTCCAGGCCCCGCGGCAGGACGAGACTGAATACCTGCTTTCCTGTCCAGTAGGGCTTGCCATCTATTACACCCTCGGGCTTCGGCAGCTCGGGAATATTGAACTTCTTGAGAAGCTCCATAACACCCCGCCGATCGATGGGCTTCCTGCCATGTGTGAGCAGAAATGAGCCTGTCACATAGTCGTGTATACCGCCGATGATAGGACCGCCGAATCTGGGCGAGAGAATGTTCTCCTGCACGCGCATGAGGATCTCGGCCTCGGCACGCGCCTCCTCGGTTTGAGGCACGTGCATGTTCATCTCATCCCCGTCGAAGTCTGCGTTGTAGGGAGGGCAGACGGCCGGATTGAGCCGGAAGGTCTTGTAGGGCATGACCTTGACGCGATGGGACATGATGGACATTCTATGCAGGGAGGGCTGGCGGTTGAAGAGGACTATATCGCCGTCGGCAAGCTGTCTGTCTATCTTCCAGCCGATGTCGATCTGCTCGGCAACCTCCTCGCAGTTCTTTTCTGTGACCTTGACACGCCTCTGGTCGGGCCTGGTGGCATAATTCACGCCCGGATGTCGTTCCGGTCCACGCCTCACAAAGGTCTTAACAATTTCCATGTTTCGGGCGTTGGCAATCATGGGCACGGACAGCTCCATGGCTATCTCCATAGGCACGCCTACCTCACCAATGCTGAGATTGGGGTCAGGAGAGATGACCGTCCTGGCGCTGAAGTTGACGCGCTTTCCTGATAGTGATCCTCGGAAACGTCCTTCTTTACCCTTCAGCCTCTGGGAGAGCGTTTTTAGTGGCCGGCCGCTGCGATGACGGGCGGGCGGCACGCCGGAAACGGTATTATCCAGGAATGTGGTAACATGATACTGCAGTAGCTCCCAAAGATCTTCAATGATCAGTTGGGGTGCGCCTGCCTCGCGGTTCTCCTGGAAACGCTGGTTGATCCTGATGATGTCCACCAGCTTATGAGTGAGATCATCTTCGCTCCTCTGGCCGGACTCCAGAGTGATGGAGGGGCGCATGGTAACGGGCGGCACGGGCAGCACAGTTAGGATGATCCATTCCGGGCGTGCAGTCGCTGGATTCATGCCCATGACGGCAATATCTTCATCAGGGACCTTTTCGAATCTATCACGAATGTCTGATGCAGTGAGCTTGTGGCCATCTTCGATATACGAGAGGGGCCGTTCGAATTTGATTTCCTTCTGGGGTGCTCCACAATAGGGGCAAGTCTTGTTCTTGCGTGCCTCTGAGAAGACCTTATTGACTGTGTCGTCAGTCATCTGCCCCAATCGCTCAAGTTCTTGAATTTGCCCCAGGTACATCTTCTTATCATTTTCTTTGAGCATGAGACGCGAGCAATCTCTGCAGATGCCCCTCAGCACCTTTCTGATCAATTTAGCGAAGCCCACGTGAATAACAGGGGCAATCAAGTCGATATGGCCGAAGTGTCCGGGACACTCACCGGGCCGACCGCCGCAGGATCGGCAGCGCAGCCCCGGATCGATGACACCCAGCCGGGGGTCCATGAGACCCATTTCAATAGGAAAACCATCGTCGTCGTATGTATCCGCGGTAATGATCTTTACTACGCTCATCTTGCGAAACTCTTGTGGCGAGATGAGGCCGAAGCGGATCTTGCCAATTCTCTTGGGGACCGTCATATTTCCACCTAAACCGCGTCTTCCAGGATTAGCCGCGGTGCTACACCTAATGATTTTATCTCGTCGAGCAGTAGCTTGAAGGCATAGCTCATCTCCACGGGGTAGATCTCCGTATCCGCACCGCAGGTCGGGCAGAAGTCCGCATTTCTGCGCCTATCATGGATAGCGATCATGCCGCAGTGGCTGCAAACAAGCTCCGTAACTTTATCCGACTCATCAACCAGACGCTCTTTCAGAGCCAAGGCTGCGCCATGAGCTATGAGCACATCTCTCTCCATCTCACCAAACCGCAGACCACCCTCGCGAGCACGACCTTCAGTGGGTTGGCGGGTTAAGACCTGCACCGGTCCGCGGGAACGGGCATGCATCTTGCCGGTGACCATGTGATAGAGCTTCTGATAGAGAATCACTCCCACGAAGAGGTCAGCCATGATTTGCATACCCGTAGCTCCATTGTAAAGGATTTCTCTGCCGGTATGGGAGAAGCCGAACTTCTTCAAAGCGCCGCGCAAATCCGGCTCGTTCTCGCCCAGGAAGGCGGTGGCGTCCACGAATCTGCCCTCTAATGATCCAACCTTTCCACCGATCATCTCCAGGACGTGGCCCACAGTCATTCGAGAGGGAATAGCATGAGGATTCAGCAGTAGGTCGGGCACCATGCCGGATTCCGTGAAGGGCATATCCTCCTGGGGCACGATCAATCCGATTACCCCTTTTTGGCCGTGTCGAGAGGCGAATTTGTCACCTAATTCCGGAATGCGCTGGTCTCGGCTCTTGACCTTGGCCAGGCGGTTGCCGTTAGAGGATTCGGTGAGGATGACCATATCCACCACACCTTTCTCGTTGGAACGCATGGTCACGGAGGTCTCTCGCCTCTGCTGGGGCGTCAGGCCGAACTCAGAAGGCTCCTCCAAGAATCGAGGCGGACTGGTCTTGCCGATGAGCACGTCATTGGGGCCAACATAGGCATTGGGGTTGACAAGTCCGTCGGAATCTAATTGATCGTAAGCTTCACTGCCTCGTGCGCCCCGAACCTCCACATCAGGAATCTCGAACTTGTCCTCCTGGCCACCCGGATATTTTCGCTCCTCAGCTTCTGAGACGCGAAAGAAGTGGCTCCTAGCAAGACCGCGCTGGATAGAACCGCGGTTCATAACCAAGGCATCTTCAATGTTATATCCTTCATACGCCAGGACCGCCACCATGAAATTTTGTCCAGCAGGCCTCTCCTCAAAGCCTATGGCACCCGAGGTCTTGGTCCTGACTATGCCTCTTTGCGGACTGTTCAGATAATGGCCGCGTGTATCAGGCCGCAGCCTCATATTGGCGGTGGACATTCCCAGGCATTGCTTGACCATTCCTGCGCCCATGGTATTTCTGGGGCTGGCGTTATGCTCCGGATAGGGCACAAGTCCCGCAGCGATGCCCAAAATCAGCGAAGGGTCCAGCTCCAGATGGGTGTGATCGGGTTTGATATCTTCTTCCCAGATGGCAATGAGGGTGTTCTCTTCTTCCTCAGCATCCAGATACTCGACCAAGCCGCATGACACAAGATCAGCAAAGGTCATCTCGCCGTTCTTTATCTTGGTTACATGCTCTTGCGTTACCAGCGCCTTTCCGTTTTCCACAACAATGAGCGGCCTTCTGGCCCGGCCGGAGTCGTTGTTCATGAAGATCTCATTGGTGTCCTCGAAATAGACCACGTTCATTTGGCTGCTGATGCTGCCGGAACGCCGCAGGCGACGCAAATTCATGACCAATGCCTTTGGGTCTTCATGATGCCCTATGATCTCACCGTTTACATAAATTCGTGCGCCGCTAGTCAAGGCTTCAGCCAACATTACCACCTACCGAAATCACGCCTAAATCCATTAATATTTTCTTGATGTTAACTGAATCGTCAGCACCCTTGGAAAGCTCCACTCCCTGGGCGAAGTTCTTAACCAGTCCGCAGTTCGGCCCTTCCGGAGTCTCGCAGGGACAGATGCGACCCCACTGGGTAGCATGCAGATCTCTGGCCTCGAAGTGCGGTTGAGATCGGGAGAGGGGTGAGATCACGCGACGCAGATGGGAGAGCGATGCCATATAGTCGGTGCGATCCAGAAGCTGGGAGACACCTGTGCGCCCGCCGACCCAGTTTCCTGTGGCCAGGGGATGAATCATTCTCTCTGTGAGGACGTCCGCGCGAACCGTGGTCACCACATTAAGATCTCTGTTTCTCATGCTGGCTCTCTCCAGTTGGTACTTTATGTCACGGGTCAAGCGGTTGAAAGCCACCCGGAATAGATCCTCCATCAGATCACCGGAGAGTTTCAGCCTCTTGTTGGAGTAATGATCCTTATCGTCCTCGCCGCGTCGCTCCAGCGCCAGCTCGAAGCAGGCTTCTGCCATGCGCGAGAGGAAGAGCGCCTTGGAAAAGCGATCCTTCTCCTCCACGCCTATGTGAGGAAGCAGGTACCTGTCCAGGACATAAGTCGCCCTCTTTTTCTGGTATTCCTTGGCCTGGCCGGCGGCTACGCGTGCGCCGATTTTTTCCAGGGCCTCATCATTGGTCGAAACCTCTGCTTCCTCCAGATTTTCCAGCATGAACTTTATGATTTCAGGATTGTCTGATACGGATTTCACAATTTCCATATCAGTGTCCATGCCTAGAGAGCGCAGCAGTGTCACGAAGTTGAGTCGTCCTGAGACAGAGGGGAAGGATACCTCCAGGATGGAGCGGCGGCCGCGCTCCACAATAACCAGGGAGCGGTAGCCTTGCCTCTGGCTGAATACCTTGGCAACTTCGATATTCTCATCGTAGCGCTGGTTGTATTCGACCAGAATCTTGTTTGGCGCCAGATCCTCCAACGTCATGATGACGCGCTCTGAGCCGTTGACCACGAAATAACCACCTGGATCGGAAGGGTCCTCACCATAGGTTATCATCTCGTCTGCAGTTAGGCCGGAAAGATTGCAGATCTTGGAGTTGAGCATAATAGGCAATGTGCCTATGTCCGCCTCAACCAGATCCTTCTCGGTCTCGCCTTCCACTATGGTCATCTCCAGCTTGATGGGCGAGGCATAGGTCAAATTGCGAAGCCTGGCATCATTGGGGTAGAGCCTCTCGATGGAGCCGTCCGCTTCGCGCACCATGGGCTTTGCCACTCGAATCTTGCCCAGCTTCACATAGGTATTCTCGATATTGGTCTCGATGATATTTACTTCATCTATGACCTTCTGCAGACCCTTATCTATAAAATCATTAAATGAGTTTATATGATGGTGCACCAACTTGTCCCTGGTAAAATAGGAGCTATAAAGAACATTTCTATCGAGCAAAAGACCACCCTTAATCGATTACCAGCCGGTAAAAGATCGATTGCTTAGCTGTTGTACTCTTTCGGATTACCTTGATGATATCGCCAACTTTCGCCTCGATCTCTTTAGCCGCAGGGTCAGTTACGTGAATTTTAGGTAGCTGAGGTGCATCTATATTATATGATTTCAACACCTCGGCACACTCTTCCGGTGTGAGCAGCACATGTTCCGGAACCATTTCATGATCTTTTACGGCAAACTTGGTCACTCAAACCACCTTATTGGAGAAGGAGCAGCAAACAGGCCAGGAAACTCCAAACGGGCTCGGGGGGATTTGAACCCTCGACCACCTGGTATCTTCACACAAAAATTTAAAAGCCAGACGCTCTGCCTAACTGAGCTACGAGCCCCCGCTGCCTGACATGCCTCACGACTATTATGCTGCACTTACTGAGGATAAAAGCATCCCACATAAAAGCCTTTTCCCTTGTGGGACTTAGACAAGTCCCACTAGGCGAGCTATCTCTGAGCCAACCTCAGAGGTGGTCGAGCTTCCTCCCAAATCATACGTTTTTATTCTGCCTTCAAATAAGTTCCGCTCAATGGCAGTGACTATATCTGCTGCCGCTTTGCTCTGGCCAAGATGCTCCAGCAATAGTGCCCCTGACCATATGGTGGCAATGGGGTTGACCTTATTCTGTCCCTTGTATTTGGGTGCTGAACCGTGAATGGGCTCAAACATGCTGGTGCCCTCCGGATTCAGATTCGCACCGGGTGCCAGGCCCAGGCCCCCCTGAATCATGGCCCCCAGATCGGTAATAATATCTCCGAACATGTTGGGAGCGACTACGACATCAAACCACTCCGGGTTCTTGACAAACCACATGGTAATGGCATCCACAAAGTTGAAGTCGTGTTTGACCTGCGGATAGCCTTTGGCAACATCCAGGAAGACCTCGCGCCAAAAGCCATAGATATCGCTGAGCACATTGGCCTTGTCCACGGAAGATACCTGACGGTCTCGCTTTGCCGCCAGATCAAAGGCATATTTTATGACACGCTTGCAGCCCTCGCGGCTGACTTCCCCTATCTGATAGCCAATCTCGTCGCTATCGGTATCTATATCCAGGCCGAATTTTATATTGTAGAGCGTTCGCTTGATTTCAAAATCTGCGTGGCTCTTGCCCCGGCGTGCGCGACTGCCTATGCCTATGTAGAAGTCCTCCGTATTCTCGCGAACCACCACGAAATCGATGTCCTTGGACGTCTTATCCTTGAGTGGCGTCCAGACGCCTTCCAGGAGCTTAACGGGCCGCAAATTCACATACTGATCAAAGTAGAAACGCATGGCCAGCAGTACGCCTTTTTCCAGGATGCCTGGGGGTACCCGTGGGTCGCCGATGGCACCCAGGTAGATGGCAGGAAAGCGTCCCAGATCTTTTAGAGTCTCTTCGCTCACAAGCTCTCCTGTCTTCAGGTAGTGCTCCGCTCCCAGAGAATACTCTGTCCAATCCAGGGAGAAATTGTATTTGTCTGCTGCCGCTTGCAAAACTTTCTGGCCCTCAGCAATGATCTCCGGGCCGATGCCGTCACCTGGGATAACTGGTACTTTATAATTCATGTCGTCACCTTGGCCACCTGTCGCCTGGTATATTCCACGAGTCCTCCTACATCAACAATCTCCTGGAGAAAATTGGGAAGAGGGGTCGTTTTGTATTCTTCAGCGCTGGATTTGTTGTAAATCACACCACCGATCATGTCTATCTCTATTTGCGCACCATCAGCGATTCTATCCACCTGGGGGCAGATAAACAGAGGCAGGCCGATGTTGATGGAGTTTCTAAAGAATATTCTGGCAAAGGATTTGGCAACAACTGCTTTGACTCCAGCGCCCTTCATGGCTATGGGGGCATGCTCTCGGGAGGATCCGCATCCGAAGTTCTCCCCGGCCACTACGTAGTCGCCCTGAGCCACCATCTTTGCCATCTCCGGGCGAACGCCCTCGAAGAGATGAGCTGCCAGCTCTCCCGGATCATTGATAACCAGATAGCGTCCGGGAATGATGGCATCCGTATCGATATCGTTTCCAAACTTCCAAGCTTTGCCCGCCAAAAAACTCAACTCCATGATCAGTGGACTGTATTCTCATGATAATGATGTATATTAAAGTAATGCACGAAAAATTCCCGAGAAGAGCCTCTAGAAAATACTGCATAAAAATAATAAAATGACAACAGCACCTTTTATTACCGGCAATGGGAATGAGGGATTAGATAGCTCAGGTGATACGAATTGTTGGCGACCATGATCTCCGGGCGCACTTTAGCCCAAGGGGCGGGGTGCGAGAATAAAATGTCTCCCGATTTCTTCAAAGCAGTATCTATATGCCATTTGTCTGAAAATGATTTTAAATCGCTGGAGTTGTCCGAGGGACGCAATGTCCTGATCAAGAACGATTACGGACAGGTGGTGCTCACGGCAAAGATGGACGGCGGGCTGCCGGATAGCATGGTATTCATACCCATGGGTCCCTGGGCCAATGTAATAGTCGGAACGGAGACAGGAGGATGCGGCACGCCCCATTTTAAGGGATTAGAAGTGGATGTGGCCGCGACAAATTCGCCTGTTCTTAATATTCGCGAGCTTTTTTCCGGCATGGCCGGCAAAGGGGCGTCTGGCAATGTCTGAAGCTATTATGATAAAAGATGCCGTATGCTCCTTTTGCGGCTGCCTGTGCGATGATATTAATGTGGAGATAGAAGATGGCAAGGTGTCGAGGGTCAGGCATGCTTGCCGCCTGGGCTCCAGCAAGATAATGGGTCATGGGCGAATCGAAAGCCCCATGATTCGCAAGGGCGGCGTGCTGGTGGCGGCGAGCTTTCCCGAGGCATACGAGCGCGCTGCAGAGATCCTCTTGGCTGCGGCCAAACCTCTCCTCTACGGCTGGGCTTCCACATCATGCGAGGCTGCCAAAAAGGGCATTCTTCTGGCTGAGGAGGTAGGTGGCGTGCTCGACTCCACTGCTACCGTCTGCCACGGACCGTCCGTCATAGGCATCGAGGAGAAGGGGCTGCCCGGGGCAACCTTAGGCCAGGTGAAGAACCGGGCAGACACTATTGTCTTTTGGGGCTGCAATCCCGCGGAAGCTCACCCTCGACATTCTCTGCGCTACTCATCCAATTCCTGCGGCAAATTCACACCCCAGGGTCGCGAGGGCCGAAAGATCATCGTAGTAGATGTTCGCGAGACCAGAACCTCCAAGAATGCAGACAAATTCCTGAGGATAAACCCCGGCTCTGATTATGAGGTGATCTCGGCGCTGCGCATGCTTATAGCCGGAAAAGGTGAGGGCCTGCCTGATGAGGTGGGGGGCGTCCACAAGGCTGATCTGACTGATATTGCGGCTACGCTGAAAGCTGCCAGGTTCGGAGCGATCTTCTTCGGTCTGGGCATCACTCATAGCAGGGGCCGGTACAAGAACATAGATAATGCCCTCTCCCTGGTGGCAGAGCTGAACAGCCATACCAAATTTGTGATTATGCCCATGCGTGGTCACTATAATGTCGGCGGAATCGGGCAGGTCTTGGCCTGGTCTTCCGGATATCCCATGTCAGTAGACTTCACCAGGGGTGCGCCCTATTTCAATCCCGGCGAGACGGCAGCCTGCGATCTTCTTGCCAAGAGAGATGTCGATGCGGCGCTGATCATAGCAGCAGATGCCGTATCCAACTTCCCCCACGCCACTGCCCAAGGCCTGGCAAGCATTCCGGTCATTCAGATCGATCCTTATGAGAATCCCACGACCATCCTTTCCGATGTGGTCATTCCCTGTGCAATTGCCGGAGTAGAAGCGGAGGGTACAGCCTATCGCATGGATGGCCTGGCTTTGCGCTTGAGAAAGCTGGTGGACTGCAATCTTCCCAGCGACGAAGAGATACTGGCGGGAATACTGGAGAGCGTGCATAAGCAGCGCCAAATGAAGGCAAACGAGGGGGCTTGAAGAGATGATAATCAGAGGTGGAATTGTCTACGATCCGGCAAACGGCATCTATGGCGATGAGATGGACCTTTTTATTGATAAGGGCAGAATGGTCGAGTCGGCCAAAGGGGAAGAGATAGATGCCCGCGGCCTTCTGGTCATGCCTGGCGGAGTCGATGCTCACTCCCACATTGCCGGCAAGAAGGTGAACACCGGCCGGATTATGAGGCCCGATGATGCCCGACTGGGCACCGAAGCCCGCTCGGCAGTCTGCAGGCCCTCGACAGGCTATACCGTTCCCAACTGCTATGCTATGGGCTATCGCTATGCTCGCATGGGTTACACCACCGCCTTCGAAGCGGCCACGCCCATACTGGAGGCGCGGCATACCCATGAAGAGCTGGAGGAGATCCCTATCATCGATAAAGGAGCTCTCACTCTGTTTGGCAACAACTGGCAGGTCATGGAGTGCGTGCGCGACAAAGACCTATCCAAGCTGGCTGCCTACCTGGCCTGGGGGCTGCGAGCTGCTCGGGGCTACGGCGTAAAGATCGTGAATCCCGGCGGAGGCGAGGCCTGGGGATTTGGAGCTAATGTTAAGGGCGTCAATGATACCGTGCCCAATTTCGATGTGACTCCCGCGGAGATCATCCGGGGACTGGCAGAGGCCAATGAGATGCTACACCTGCCCCATTCTATTCATCTGCACTTCAATAACCTGGGCAAGCCCGGCAACTACACCACGGCCATCGAGACTCTGGATATGCTAAAGGACATCAAGCCCAGCCGCATGAGACAGGTCGTGCACGTGGCGCACATGCAGTTTTCCGCCTACGGAGGAACAAGCTGGCGCGACTTCGAGTCCAAAGCTCCCGTTATTGCTGACTACTTCAATTGTCACAGCCATGCTACCATGGATATGGGGCAGTTGCTCTTCGGCAGCGCCACCACCATGACCGCCGATGCTCCTCTGGAGTACGGCAATGCCCGTCTCACTCATAACAAGTGGTCCAATCACGATATCGAGCTGGAGGAGTCAAGCGGCGTGGTGCCCATGGCCTACTTCAGAAAGATGCTGGTCAATGCCGTGCAATGGGCTATAGGACTGGAACTGGCCTTGCTGGTTAAAGATCCCTGGAAGGTGCTCATGACCACAGATCATCCCAATGGCAGCCCCTTTGTTAATTATCCTGAGGTCATCACATTGCTTATGAGCCGTCCCAAGAGGGAAGTGGAGATGGCCACGCTGCATGATCAGGTGCCTAAACGCACTACGCTTGGCAGCATTGAGAGGGAGATGGACTGGACGGATATCGCCATAATGACGCGCGCGGCTCCGGCGCGTATCCTGGGATTGGACGATAAAGGACACCTGGGACCGGGGGCTGACGGGGATGTGTCCATTTACGACCTGCGGCCTGAGGAAGTGGATACCAGCCAGGATCATGCGCTGGTTAAGAAATCTCTGGCAAAGGCCAAGTACACCATAAAAGGTGGAGTGGTTGTATCCAAGGAGGGTCAGATTCTGGCAACGCCGCCGGGCAGAACCTTCTGGGTGGATGCCGTCGTGCCTCAGCCGGACACAGACCGGCTTATGGTTGATCTGGAGGAGAAGTTCGCCAGGTACTATAGCGTGCAGATCGCCAATTACGCGGTGCAGGATGCCTATCTTCCCCATGGGAAAGTAATTCGGGCAGGTCTTCCTGTTCCTCGGGGGGTGGCTTAGATGAGAAATATAACCATTGCACCCAAGGGGGCATTTCGCATCTCCGTAGAGGCGGAAAACATATCACCCGACAAGTTTGCGCCTCTCACCTTGAGCCAGATAAAGAGCCTGGCTGTCTGGCAGGGAAATAGGCAGCGCACGTTATCCGACCTTTTTGTGATAGAAGGCGATGATGCGCCGGCAAAGGCTGAAGAGATTAGCATTCGGCTTGTAGGCGACTTCTCTTCCGTAAAGAGAATCGCAGAAGGCATGACCGCGGGAGTGGTGCTGGCTGAAGGAAGCGTGGGCATGCATGCTGGCAATAATATGAAAGGCGGCCTTTTGAGCATTGCCGGCAATGCCGACGACTGGCTGGCCAGGGAGATGCGGGGCGGCAAGGTTGTCGTCATGGGGAATGCCGGAAACTACCTGGGCGGCGGATACCGGGGTGAGAAGTGCGGCATGCGCGGCGGAGAGATCGAGGTAAGGGGAAACGCGGGGGCATACCTCGGCGAGCATCTTTGCGGGGGCAGCATTCGCGTCCTTGGGGATGCGGGCGACTTTCCCGGAGCCGCCAATCAGGGCGGCACAATCTTCATCGGTGGTCGCGCCTATCTGCCGGGCGCGGAGATGAGCAAAGGAACTATAACTGTAAAAGGAGAGGCCAAGGTTCTGCCCAGCTTCCAAAGATTGGAGGTCGTGCAGGTTGATGGCTTGGCCTTCCAGAAGTATGCAGGCGACCTGGTTGATAACGGCAAAGGCGAACTCCTGGTGGGAGTGGGGTCATCTTGATAAATCGGGATGGAAATATGAGGGGACAACATAATTATTTTGAGGTGCTCTGACTTGATGGATCGCAGCAAGGTATTAGAGGTCTTGAGGGGATACGACCTCGATGATCTGCGAATCGGGATGATTGCATCCCATTCTGCCCTGGATACGGCAGACGGCGCAGTAGAGGAGAATTTCCGGACGCTGGCGGTGTGCCAGGAGGGGCGGGAGAAGCCTTATGTCAAGTACTTCCGCGCCGGTCGGGATAAGTCTGGCAGAATCATAAACGGCATGATCGACGAGGTCCTGATGCTCAAAAAATTTTCCCAGATTTTAGAGCAGGAGAATCAGGATTTTCTCAAGGCCAAGAATACTCTTTTCGTGCCCAATCGGTCGTTTACCTCTTACTGCGGCATTGATGCCGTTGAAGATCAGTTTCAGATTCCTCTTCTGGGCTCTCGAAACCTGCTTCGTTCCGAGGAGCGGGGCGACAAGAGGGATTATTACTGGATACTGGAGAAGGCAGGGCTGCCATACCCCGAGCCCGTAGAGGCAGAGGATATCAAAGAGCTAGTGATGGTCAAGCTGCCTCATGCAGTAAAGACCCTGGAGAGGGGATTCTTCACAGCCGCCTCCTACGAGGAGTATTGTCAGAAGGCCGATCAGCTTTTGCGTCAGAATGTGATTGATCAGGACGGAATTGAGCTGGCCAGAATTGAGCGCTACGTGATCGGGCCGGTATTCAATCTGGACTTCTTCTACTCGCCCATCAGCAAGCAGATCGAGCTGATCGGCATAGATTGGCGTTTCGAGACATCACTGGACGGGCACTGCCGATTGCCTGCGCCTCAGCAGCTTACTCTTAACGACAAGCAGATCAATCCCGAGTACACCGTCTGCGGCCATAACTCGGCAACTCTGCGCGAGTCGCTCCTGGAGAAGGCCTTTGTTCTGGCTGAGAAGTATGTGGAGGCGACGCAGGAGTACTATTCTCCCGGCATCATCGGTCCCTTCTGTCTGCAGACCTGTGTGGACAAGGACCTCAACTTCTACATCTACGATGTTGCTCCGCGTATCGGCGGCGGCACAAATGTGCACATGGCCGTCGGGCATCCCTATGGAAATGCCCTCTGGCGCACTAACATGTCCACAGGCCGCAGGCTGGCGCGCGAGGTGCGTCTCGCTCTGGAGAATGACTGTCTGGAAAAGATTGTGACTTAGAATGGAGAGGCACAGAGATCACAGAGCACTAAGTCGTAGGGCGCACAAAGAAACGATCATAATCTAAAGCAGATCAATATGACCGATACGATAGAAGTGGGCGAAATAGTGGTTCCCAAGAAGCTGAACCGCACTGCCAAGAAGCTGGCAGCAGCAGGCGAGAAGCTGGTGCAGATCGCTCCAGCTATCCTGCAAAGCAAGGCATCCGAGCAGATGCTGGCCATCGCCAGGATAGGCATGTTGGACAAGGTGCTGGGCTATCTGGTGACCACGGACAAGAATGTGCATTTTGTGAGGCCGGGACTTGCCTGGGACAGCGTGCAGACTGTGCCCCTGGATGTAATCGATGATGTGCTGTACGTGGATGAGTTTCACAACAACACTCTGAAGATTAAAGTGGGAGAGAGGGCAGAGAGTATCATCTTTTATGACGACATGGACGGTATTCAGTTCTTTCATTATATCAAGCAAATTAAGTCCGGTTCAGGAAGATAATGACATCCACCGCAAAACCGGAAGAAAATCGAGATAAAGGCGCCGCCCAGGCTGAGAAAGTGGTCACCGTCGCAGCCCACTGCCTGCTCAACCCTCTGACGCGGGTGAAGGGGCTCGCACCCATGCCTTTTCGGCCCGAGGGCCCCACGGTTCAGCTCCCCTGCCCGGAGGCGCTCTACCTGGGCCTGGAGCGCTGGGCGGTTACCCGAAATCAGCTCGACGTGCCCCAGTTCCGTCGCTTCTGCCGCGCCCTGATCGAAGACTACGCGGACCTCTTAGAGATGCTGGCCCGCCAGGGGACGCGGCTATGCATCGTGGGCCTGGCGGGAAGCCCCAGCTGTGGCGTTATTACTACGAGCAGCGGCTACACGGGTGGACGGGTGCGGGAGTGCGAGCACACGCACGTGAGCGGGCGGGGGGTGTTCATGGAGGAGCTGCTGGCGGAGCTGGAGAGGAGGGGTGTGGCCTTCCGGGCGGATGAGGTCGGCAAGAAGAAAGGGACGGGCGGCGAATCCTGAGGGGGCCGGACTGGCGGTGCATGAGATTGGCTGTCACCTTTGTGGAGGTGCCAAGCCAGGTCAAAGGCGCAGGATTCAGGCTCAAGACTTTTCGACTGAAAAAGGCAAAATCAATTTTTGGAAGCGATGTCATCTTCATGCGACTCGAAACCTAATCCAAGCAGTTTCGCCGTTCCTCCTTGGCATGATTTGTTGTGGCTAAAGAGCAAACGGAATATTCGCCGGTACAAAAAGCTGGATTATCTGGTGTTCAAGCATCAATACATTAACGACAACCTAAAGCCAACTATATGGTGAGACTGAAATAGGAGATCTAGCAAACAGTGGAGAAGTTCAAGTATTGAGATACCAAGAAGGCGCTCCACCAGATGAGCAATTCCACTGCGATCTATTGCCTCTGGTGAGCTTGGTCATTGGCCTGCTGACGATGGCGACGCAATCATGCAATGGCCGAAAATTGGGGGGATAAGGCATGACAGATAGCTTCACCTATGATGTATTTCTGAGCCACAACTCGCAGGATAAGACGCAGGTGCGCAAGCTGGCCGAGCGGTTGAAGAAAGCCGGGCTGCGGGTGTGGTTCGATGACTGGGTCATCAAGGCAGGGGATGACATCTACCTGGCCATCGAACGGGGGCTAGAAGCGGCTCGGGTGCAGGTGCTTTGCCTCTCGCCCGCAGCGCTGGGCTCGGAGTGGGTGACGCTTGAACGCAGCACGGTCCTCTTCCGCGACCCGACCAATACCGGCCGCCGCTTCGTTCCACTGCTGCTAGCCGACTGCACTCTGCCAGACACTCTGCGCCGCTACAAGTACGTGGACTTTCGGCAGGAGACGCCGGTCGCGTTCGGCGAACTGCTGGCCGCCTGCCGGGAGGAGGTGGAAGCGTCAGCGCCAGTGGCCCAAAAAGAGCCTGAGAAGAAACTGGAATCTGGCTCGAACGACGATACTGTCAAGATGTTGGACCTAGAGAACGGAGAATGCCGGGCTACAACTTCAATTGGAAATGATGGTGATGTCACTGCATCAGGTAAGCCTGATGTCTATATTCAAGGCCGCAAGTATTCAAGTATCCAAGAGGCAGTTGATGCAGGAGATCCCGGTAATACCATAATTCTAGTTGCTGGTACCTACCAAGAGAACTTGCGTATCGATAAACCATTTAAGATAAAGGGAGCTGGAGAGGGCAAAACCATTATAAATGGAAGTCAATCTGGCTCAGAAGCTGGCTCAGTGATCATTATAGGCAAGAATAGATCCAATATAGATGTGACTTTATCCGGGATGACCATAATGGGTGGAACTGGAACCTCCGTATCTGTCGATGACAATGACGCAAATAATTACATATGTGGCGGAGGAATTATCAACTATGGCAGACTTACTTTAACGGATAGCATAATTTCTGGCAATAATGCATATTATGGTGGCGGCATCTTTAACAAAGGAACTGTAAACTTAGAAAAAGGAGCATCCGTGATACATAACGCTGCACACAATGGAGGCGGAATTTACGGAAATAGAGAATTGATAAACCTGAATGGTGGAACCGTGGCGAATAACGAGGCGGAGCAGTGTGGTGGCGGCATTTATATAGGTTACCGTGGAAATATAAGTATCCATAGTGGCACCATTTCAAATAACGTTGCGAAAAACAGTGGTGGTGGCGTTCATAGTCTGGGTGGATCAGTGACCTTGCACAATGGAACAATTTTTGCCAATGATGCATATTCATCAGGTGGCGGTATCTGTTGCTATGGTGGATCTGCTAATCATCTGAATGGTGGCTCTATCCACGACAACACTGCAAGGATCGGTGCTGGTGCTGTAAATGGCGGGGGGGAGATGACCCTAGACGGTACAAGAATACATGGCAATACAGCCGATAAGAATGGAGATGGCCTCGGCGGAGGCATTGTGAATAGCGGAACCTTAAACCTAAACAGCGGCTCCATCGATCATAACCATGCCTCAAAAGATGGTGGAGGAATTTATAATGGAAAAAATGGCAAACTGACAGGCAATTCAGCACTTGTGCATGATAACACATTGGGTAGCGACGGAATTCCAGATGATATAGCTCCCTTTGAGCCACTAAAATAATGCGGAATTGAAAACCGAGATGCAGGTATTGTATTGGTCGTATGGGCTATTTCATCATCCTTCTCGATTGATCCATCTTTCTTTCCATGCAGTAGGTTATAGAAATGACTAATATGACCAATATGAGTTATATCGGTCGTTTCTCCAATTATACTATAATCCTTTTTTTCTATGCAGTTTATAGTAAGAACACCCTATAGCCCATATCTCTCTCCGCATCAACTTTCCATTTGGCTGCATACTCATGCCCAGAGCCAGAGGTAATCCGCGTTTCTGATATTCCTGCACTGCCGATCCATCGGCGCATCTTTGCGAATAGCTCACCCTACTCACCTTGCGATGGATCGCGAGATCTTTTACATCCGTGTTCTCAAGTCCATCCATGTAACTATCGCGAACCTCTTTTGCCATTGGCTCTACAATACTGAGCTCCTCTCTGCTTCTCGCCCGGTGCTATAGCCTCAAACAACTCCGGTTGCATCCTGCGCACATACTCCGGCGTGTCACCCTTGAGAGCTATCACACCCCAGAATGGAATTATCTTTAGAATTTGAAGATTGTAGATCAATAGATTTTACTTATTCGAGTCGTCTTCTGTAGATCGGGTAAGCTTGGCTAAATTGCCAGCGATTGAACTATATGTATTTTCACGAAGAGTTTTATCACTTATCTTGGAACTTATAAAGTTACTAAACATTAAATTGTGCGTGGTAACTAATCGGTTATGAAATTGAGTTGACGTTTTAGCAGTCTCTGAGAACATCTTAATGTAAATAGCTGCAATGAAGTTGGAGAGGATTGTCCCAATGGCACCCAAACCAGCTATAAAAACCGAACGATCTTCATCCACACCCTCATAAGTTATTATATATATTGATCCTGATACAATAATAAAGCCAACAATAAAGAAAATAAATCCCATTATAAATATTTGATTTCCTTGTCGGAGGTTTTGAGTGTAATATTTATCTAATTCATATCGGTGGAGCTTAAATAGTTTTTCTGCTCTTTTTTCAATCGAATCTAAATCGATCGCTGCTAAATCAATTTCATTTTCTATATCTCTAAGCTGCGACTCAAAATTATGTATATAATTCGAAGATTTAAATATTAAAAATATGAAATAAATCCAAAATCCCATTGCATATATATAAGTTAAAAAGAGAAGATTCAAGTGATCAAGTGGATCTTTAAAGAATACTATAAATAAGATTAAAATAATTGGAATAAGAAAAACCAAAATTATTGAAATATCTCTTCTATTTTTATTACATCTGGAGTGCGGAGGGTCACGAATACCCCAACCTTCAGGTTGGGGATGAAGTGAACCCTCGCCGTTTTTTGCGTTAATTCATATCGATCAACCGTTGCTTCTTTTAAAATGAAATCGTATTTGGCACTTTAGCCACAGGTGGTGCCACCCACCTATGGCTAGGATGTGATAAGCGTTGGAATTGCGCAGTTTTAGCCATGGCTATGGTCAAATTACCTACCACATCGTACTGGTGCCAAAGTATCGATACAAGATATTCTATGATAAGCGAGTTAAAAAGGATTGCGAGCTAATTCTCATCAATATTTGCATGGAGCAAGGCTATAAAATTCATGCAATGGAAATTGTAGACGATCATGTTCACTTGTTTCTGGAATTCCACCCGAGCTCTTCTCTATCAAGAGTCGTTCAATTTTTGAAAGGAGGTAGTTCATATAGAATGTTCAAGCTTCATCCCGAATTGAAAAAAAGATATTGGGGCGGAAGCTTGTGGTCAAGTGGCAAATTCTTTCGATCCGTCGGAAATGTGACTGCTGACACAATAAAGCACTATATTAAGGAATCTCAGGGGAAAACAAAAGCAGAATCGCAATTTTGCAGATCAAAGGAATCTGGGCAAAGAAGGCTCGATGATTTCTGATCTCCAGCTAACTGGGCGTGCGTGCGGCCCGAAGCATACCCCATCCCTTTAGGGTGGGGTGGCCGCACGCAGTTTGATTTTTACTGATTCTTTCTTTAATATAGGTGCATTCATCTTGGGGTGTTAAATTATCCGGGATTGCTTGTTCGCGACATGTGAATGAATCAAATATAGACCCTTTCATAGCAGTCCCACCAAATCTTGTGAGTCGATTGAACTTATAAAGTTAACTGCTGCATGTTTAGCTCACTATAATCAGCATCAATAAAACATTGTTTAGAATTTTTGTACTGCGGGATGTTCTCGACAAGAATTCTCTGTGCGCTCTGTAGTTGGATTCGTTCGCCGTCAATCGACAGGACGCTGAATGCAGACCATCGGGCCGAAATACTGCTCATCCTGCCACCCCCGCCCGCACACGAGTGCTCGCATGCGGGCCCCGAGCCCGAGCGGCACCCCCGTGCGAGGCCCGGACCGAGGGCAGCCCACTGCTGCCAAAGAGCTTCTTGCCGATCATCGATCCCCACACCATTCCGCCGGTGTCATTGTTGCCACTGCTGCCGGGCATCGCTTCAGCATCTCTTGATCCCATGAGATCAGAGCGGCATCAAACGCATTAGCAACGGCGACATATGTCGCATCGGCACCCCGCAGGCGATGCTCTACTGCGATTTCCGCTGCCCTTCTGGCCAGCAGGAGATCAAGCGAGATCAGCTCTATTCCAGGAAAATCCTCGATCATGCTGACAAGCTCCCAGGCCAGATATGGATCACTGGTTTGCCTGGCAATGGCAGCGGCGCATTCTGCCAGGGCGAGTGTGGGACAATAGACCTCCATGGACCGCGCATCTCGAAGAAATTTTCTGCTCAAAAGATAATTTGGCTCATCAGATCGAGCAGATGAAACAAAGATGCTGGCATCAATGGTGATTCTCACCTTCGCATCTCCGAGAGAACCTCTACGGCACTCTTTTCTCCTTTCCAGGCGCGGCTCACCTTCTGGGCCAATTCATCCATTTGAGCATCCCAGTCTGAAATCGGCTTTCGCTCAGCATTTCCTGATTTCAGCGAGACTAACAGGGCAACTGGTCTGCCTTCCGGGCCAGTCAGCGTGATGGATTCTCCGAATGGCAGTCCTTTGAGAAGCTCTTCTAGGTTGCATTCGGCATTCTTGATGGACACAGCTTCCGTCATCATCCAGCCTCATTTCTTGTTTAATGGCTTTTAGATCATTATTTCTTGATAAACAGGAACTACTATTAAACATAATAATATAAAGTATCTTTCCATATGATCGACTGGATCTCCACAGCTGTCTGGCATTGCGCCAACCACATAGTCTGCCGGATCGGCCTCCCCCGCCCGCACACATGCGCGCGCAGGCGGGCCCCGTGTCCGAGGAGCGACAGCCAAGGCCCAGACAGCCCACATGAGCGAGCCTGCGACGATCGAGTGATTATCATGCGCTTTTAGGATTGGGTAATAGGTCAAATGTCCCTGAAAAAAGTCTTTGTGCGTCCTTTGTGAGCTTCGTGATCTTTGTGGTTGGAGTCGTTACCTGTCGGTCAGCAAGATGGTGATAATAGTAACCACAGACCGAACGCTACTTGCAAACCATTCGAACCGAAACACTGCTCATTCGGCCTCCTGCGCCAGCACACGAGCGCACGCAGGCGGGCCCCGAGCCCGAGGAACGTCGTCGGGAAGCGAGGCCGGCCCGGGGGGCTGCCCTTTCCCTGTCAAGGCACCAGGGAGCCCACGGGGGGGCTTGTGCATCTTTGTCCAGCAGTTTAACAAGATGACTGTATAAAATTATTATAGATTTGGAAATGCTGGGAACTTCAAGCATGCATCCAGGGCCCGATTGATCTGCCCTTGCAAGCTTTCGTCGGCAGATCCAAGCAGAACCGCGATGAAATGTGTCTTTATCGTTGTGATTTTATTTATTTTGATGACAGAATTGTGAATCAAGCCGGACTCTTCAAAGGAGGGCGTCCCCCCTTGTTATCAATATATCATTTGCGGATAGAGTTATTGGGATCTTTATCCGTGTAGATATCCGGCTCTCTCGACAAGAAGTCATGCAGCGATAGCTCGGAGAGTTTCATTAGCCCTATGGTGACATCTTCTTCTTCCATATCATAAGGGAGCTCTATCGTCCGGCTCTTGCGCTCCACACTCTCAAGCATAGCTATTACTTCCGATTCATGATATTTAAAGACTGACGATCATCCATGCTCATAAGCAGACCGCCTCCGAAGAAGCCGGCATATCCTTCTCTTAAAGATGCTGGCCCGCCAGGGGACGCGCCTCTGCATCGTGGGCCTGGCGGGCAGCCCCATCTATGGCGTTGTTACTACAAGCAGCGGCTACACGGGCGGGCTGCCCACGGGAGCAGGCTCCGCCAGCGCGCAAGTGAGTGGGCGGGACGTGTTCATGGAGCTGATGCTGGCGGAACTGGATTGGGGAAGGATCGAAATCTTGAATAATTAAAAGTGGCAATAAGATTTTATGTCGTTGGGCAGATCGGATAAATATTCCTTATCGCTTGTCGTAATAGTTTTATTGCTCTTTTCTGTGGTGATGAGTGGATGCGTTTCCATAAGGCAGGCACCAACATCCGACACACCTCACAGTCAAGGGGACATCTCGAAAAAGGAAATATCAGCAATAATTCCAAAAAATAATCAGAGCAATGTTCCGATAGGGCAAATGCCAGCAACCTCATCTAAGAGTGATCAATGGAACATTTCAGATTTGGCTAATGGAAATAACAAGTTCGCTCTGGACCTTTTCTCTGAGCTGGGGGGGCAAAATGTAAATGTGTTCTTTTCGCCCTGGAGCATCTATTCCGCCCTGGCTATGGCTAATGAAGGCGCAAGAGGCAAGACCGCGGAAGAAATGCGGCCGGTGATGCATTTCCCAGAGAACGATAGCCAATGTAAGATTTCGTTTGCTTCTGCCTACGATAAGTTCAATGCCATTGATGCGGAGTATACGCTTTCAACGGCCAACGCCCTTTGGGTCGATAAAGAGGATCCTCTGCAGCCCAATTTTGCCGCCGACATAGATCGATATTACCACGGCGTTGCCAGGAATGTGGATTTCAAAGGAGCGCCTGATGATGCAAAATTGATGATAAATTCCTGGGTCGAAAGCCGGACCGGCAACAGAATAAAGAACCTAATTTCTCATATTAGTCCAGACACTCAGCTTCTGATAACCAATGCGGTCTACTTTAAGGGCATGTGGGACGAATCGTTCGATAAAAACATGACGCAGGAACGGGATTTCACAACAAGCGATGGTAGGATCATAAAGATTCCTATGATGGAACTTTATTCGAGCGGACGGCAATTCAATTATAATGAGACAAATGATACGCAGGTGCTTGAGCTTCCATACAAGGGCAAGAGACTCTCAATGATAATTCTATTGCCTGCGGGCAACAATACTTCATCTCTGGAGAAATCTCTATCTTTAGAGAGGCTCATGCAGTGGAGAAAGAGTCTTGTTGAGATCGAAGTTGGTGACGTTCGTATTCCAAAGTTCAGTTTCTCATCCAAGTATTCTCTGACGGATGATCTTAAAGATTTAGGAATGCAGACCACATTCACGCCAGGTGCAGACTTTTCAGGAATCAATGGCCGAACCGACCTATTCATAAGCGATGTAATTCATCAATCGTTTGTGGATGTCAACGAACAGGGAACGGAAGCAGCAGCAGCTACTGGGGCTTATAATGTGATGGCATGTATGCCGGGCTACGGCCCGCCAGACTTCTGGGCAGATCACCCATTTATTTTCTTTATCCAGGATAAAGAGACCGGAACTATCCTGTTCATAGGCAGAGTCAGCGATCCGGGAAGGGAGTGAATGATGGCAATGTGTGAGGAGATGATGCAGACGACGAACCGTAGCTACGGGCGGGCTGCCGTGCGCAGCTGAGCACATGCACGTGAGCGGGCGAGGTGTGGCCTTTTCGGCTGATGAGGTCGGCAAGAAGAATGGCATGGGGGCGAATCCTGAGAGCGGGAGCCGGTGCATGAAGGTATTCTGGATGAATGTCCCATCACTCTCAAAAAACTAATCCGTGGCATGTGGGCAATCATTGATACCTTCCCTAAATGATTTACTGGCAATTCTGACTCAAACTCTATTCCAGCAAAGGGGGTTAGGCAATAGGAACCTTTAAGAATACTGCTATCTCGACGGTGTCTTATTGAGCAAGGACGGCAAATATGCCTGCGAAATCATCGTATGACCATAAGTCCCTTATACGGGCATATAACTGCCATGTCAAAATAACGTCTACACCCAGAGATTTCTATAACGAGGTCTCCAGGCACTACGGCACCCCACGTCCTTCAATTCAGCAGCTGCTCAGCTATGGGCGGCATCATTTTACAAACTATGAGCAGCTATGCCGCCAATTGCATGATGATGATACGGCAATCTCACTTCTCAGAGAGAAGGCGAATGACATCCTGCTTTCTGCTTCATGGTGGCCGTATCGGCAAAGGGTGTAATAGCCATAGCAAGGAAGAGCAAATCCGTATCGATTGTGAAGTCTGTCATCTCTTCTTCCCGAAAGCTCTCCTTACCTTGACGAGCATTGCATCATGTTCCTCTTTAGTAATTACCTGGATGATATTGCCGAGAATGTTAGTGGTACCGCCATAGGGCAAAGGATTTTCTGGATCAAATTTTGCAGCGTTAGATGTCCGGTCCGTCATACCATCACCTGATTACTTTTGGATGCGTGTACACAAAAGCATTGCTCCTTGAATTTTATGGCAAATCAGCTTGATGTGCCCTAGTTTCGCCGCTTCTGTCGCGCCCTGATCGAACAGTATGTGAGCATGGGGGGCAGCCCCAGCTGCGGCGTTCAGACGACGAGCAGCGGCTACACGGGCGGGCTGCCGGGCGCAGCCGAGCACGCGCGCGTGAGCGGGCGGGGCGTGTTCATGGAGGAGCTGCTGGCGGAGCTGGAGCGGCGGGGTGTACCTTTTCGGGCGGATGAGGTCGGCAAGAAGAAAGGCACGGGGGGCGAATCCTGAGTGCGGGGGGCCTGGCGGGCGAGCGAACTAGCAGGAAACCTGAGCCCTTTGTGGTAAAGCTATCAAGGTACAGCAATATGTGCCTCTACTTGATAGCTCATAAGACTGCGATGGATACAGCCTTCTCAAAGCTCATTTCTTATCCTTATCTGCATTCATTTCTTCATCTGCATGGCTCCAATACATTTTGGCAACAGGGCCTTTTATCTTGGATATTTTTTGGGATTCTTTATATTGTACAAAAAATGATAATGAAAAGAGCAAATTTCTCATTAATCTCAATGATTTCTTTGTAATTCTGTAGAAATTGCCAATATCATTATGATAATCAAGATCATCTAGAGGTTCCTTTTTAGGGTCATAGGGATAAGTGAGTTCTTTCGGATCTATTATATCATGTAGTATGAAGTATCTGTGTACAAGAAAATCCCTCACCATTCTTAAATTCATGAATTCACCTTTTTCAAAATCCTTTCGAATAGTATCCATTGCTACAAGATCTGCTTGATACTTATTCTTAATTAAAATATCTGTAACAGTAAAAATACTTCTTGGTGACCAGAAAGATATATATTTATCGTCTATCTCTTCTCCATCCTTTTTGGTTAATCTTTCATAATCTTTTAAAAAGAATGCTATTTTATCACAAATATTCATTATTATTGTAAAGCTTTCTTTGAGTAATTCTACATTATGCAAATAATTTAGGCTGTAGTCTGGTTCATAGCGTTGTTTATCCAAGAATAAGAAGTCTTTACCTCTGTATTGGGCTAATGCTAAGAGAAAACGAGCTGTAGTGTAACTATCCAATATATTATAAAGTCTCTTAAAAAATTTATAATCTTGTTTGTGTTCATCTATTGCAGTTGTGAAACTAAATTCAATTAGATCTAAGTGGCTGGACCCGCAGTTGTTGCAGTCGAAATGAATATTTAAGAAAAAATTTTCCTTTTCACAAAAAGCATAAAAGAATTTTTCGAAACTTAATCCATTGATCTCATAAAGATTGAAATCCTCCTCAAGAAGCGTTTTTTTCTTTGGCAGTTGTTCTTTAATAGTAGTATTCAGATCAGTTTCAATCTCATGCTTAGATAAATATTTTTTAACATTGGCTTTAAGTTCATCCGATATGAGGAAATCCGGATATAGCATTAATTCTATGCCAATATATTTCATTGCGTGGACATAAAGGAGTCTTTTATCCGCTTCATTTTTGACCAAATTCGATAGTGTCCAGCAGCAGAAACCTCTATTTCCCCCTGCATTGTAATGTTTGTCATTAATTAATAAAGCCCTATCATAACTCTCAATTGCCTCTAAATGTCTTCCAATATAATCTAGCAAGTTACCTTTATTAACCCATATATGTGGTTGATCTTCATTTAATTCTAGTGATTTATCATAAAAATCTTTTGCTTCCATCAGGTCATCGATGGCCTCTTTATTTAGTTTATCTCTTTTAATTATTAATTTAGATTCTGCTAATTTAAAATAAGCATTTCCTATATTAGACAGGGAATTCCATTTATTATCAGGGTCTTCTATCATTAATGCATTAAAATGAGAAACTGCTTCCATAATTTGGGCTTGAGTATGATTAGATCCATCCCATGATTCTATTAATATGCATGCCTTCAACTCTCTTGCTCGCTTACTGGTTTTATCCAAAGCTAAAGCCTCATTGACTTTTTCCAGAGCATTATTATAATTTAGCTCCTGATAGTATTTCGATGCATCCTCAAGTAATCCATCTAAGGCAGTGATATCCATAGTTGTCCTTTGGATTCTTATTGCCCGTATTTAATTATTGCTTTCAATATGAGCATCTTGGGATATGCAGATCGCAAGGATTTGAATGAGTCACCAAAACCAAGATGGGGTACAACCATAATATGTATGTGATAAATTTTAATACTATAAATAATATCGAATCGAACTATTAGGGATTTCATTTTAGTAAAATTTTCGAACAATTATTCATAATATGATCTCAAGTTCTAGAAAAGATGGTTGGGGTTCGCATCCTCTGCACCTTATCATTCGGCAAGGCATTGCACACTGACCCTCGGCTGAAACAGTGCTCATGGTGTTTCATGTGACCAGATGCAAGTGCGTGCATGGATGTCCCGAGCCCGAGCCGCATCCCGAAGCGAGGCCCGGCCCGGTGGGCAGCCTGCAGCCGCTAAGGCCCCAGGCAGCCACGAGCGTCCACGTCATACGTGAGTCGGCAGATTTGCGAAGCGGGGGCCTGCCAGGGCACTGGCATGCAGCGACCGCATGGATCTTCTAGGGGATGGACGGCTTCTGCAATCGCCTGGATGATGCAGTTATTCGTATCCCGAAAAGGCCTTTGTGCTCTTTGTGGTTGGGTTCGTTCGCCATTGGCCCGGAATCGGAAGATAATTAGTAACCGCAGACGTAGAGCTGCATGCAGACCATTCGAGCCGAATCACTGTTCTACGAAAGCTACATGTATAAAAACAGCCACAATAATGCAAGAGTCTATAGCAGTTCTGGACGGATTCACAGTGAGCCTGTTAAGAAGCGTGAGCGGCAAGGAAGCGATCAAAGACTTTATCAAAGCGTGGGGAGTTGTGCGGCGTGGGAAGGGCGATCACGTGAACATAAAGATGTCCGATGGGCAACTAATAACCATTCCTGTCACAGGTGATTTGAAGATAGGCCTCCTGAAGTCTGCGATAAGAACGGCCGGGTTGGGCGATGATGAATTCATTATGCTTCTAACGGAGTGATTGGACAATGGAATACACGATTCTGATACATCAGGCAGAGGAGGGAGGCTTTTGGGCTGAGATTCCTGCACTTCCGGGCTGCTACTCTCAGGGTGAGACCATCGATGAAACCCTGCATAACACTAAGGAGGCCATCGAATCCCATCTGATCGCCTCAAAAGAGAATCAGTTAGCGGCTCCAATTGAAGAGAGCCTTTTCATCGGAAAGGTTCGTGTCGAAGTTGCAGACCTATAATCATGCGCCCGAAAAAAGCCCATTCCGGGTTCAAGGGCTTCCTGATTCCAGGCCCGACCGGCCTCCTGCGCCCGCACACGAGCGCGCTCAGGCGGCCCCCCGAGTCCCGAGCGTCGCCAGAAGCCTGGCCCGGCCCCAGCATGCACCAGCTTTCCGCCAAAGAGCGTCTTGACCATCACCGCTTACTGCGCCTTTTCTTCCGGCTTCATAGTCGCCACTGCGACCGGGCATCGCTTGCGCATCTCTTGATCCCAGGTGATCAGAGCAGTATCAAACGCATCAAGCAGCGGCGACATATGCCGCATCGGCACCTCGCAGGCGATGCTCTACTGCAATTTGCGCTGCCTTTCTGGACAGGGAGAGGTCAAGCGAGATCCGTCCTTCGCAATCCTACAAGTTGAAAAAAGTGATAAACAGGTCCGCCCAAGAACATGGCATATTGGTTTGCCATTTCCTTGCGCCGAAGCTGTGCGTTCTCTATTCACCACTTTGGCCACTAAATGCTGATCTTCTTGAGAGTCATCATCCCACCAACCAGGAACGCCATCAGGAAGGCCAGAAGAATCAAAAATGATCCCCAGGGCAGAGGCTGATCCAATGCCGCCGCCCGCAGAAAGAGGCTGGAATGGGTGAGGGGAAGGGCGTAAAGAGCATACTTGAGTCCCACTGGCACCTGAGATAGTGAGAAGAATGTTCCCCCAAGGAAGGTCATGGGCATCAATATCAGGCTTCCGAAGACGGCCATGTCCTCATGTGACCTTGCCATCAATGCCGCCAGCACCCCCAAAAAGGCGAAGGTCAGGCAGGTGAGGAAGAGGCCGAGCAGAAATTGCGGTCCGATATGCATATGGGGCGCAATCAACAGGGCCACGATGAGAAACGCCACAGAGCTCATGAGACCTCTCACTACTCCTATCAGGGCTTTGCCCATGAGAAGAGATGTCAGGCCGATGGGGGCCATCAGACACTCATCAAAGCTTTTGAAGTAAAGACGGTCGACATTGAGCCTCGTGCCGGCTCCGTTGAAGCTGGTGGTCATGGCAGTAAGAGCAATGATGCCAGGTATGACAAATTCTAGATAACTGGTTCCATTGAGGTTGATGCCGCGTCCCAGGCCCCATCCGAAGGCCACAAGATAGAGAATAGGACTGATAAGGGTGGTGATGAGATATCTGGGTCCCCGGCGTTTCAGGGCCATGAGATCCGCCCACAGTATGCTGTAAGCATCTATCATGTTACTCCTCCCAGCACCTTCTGGCCGGTAAGCTCTATGAATACATCCTCCAGATTTGATTCCCGCATAATAACGTGCTCCGTGCCGGGCAGGCCCT
Source organism: Methanothrix sp. (assembly GCA_963682135.1). Classification (GTDB taxonomy): domain Archaea; phylum Halobacteriota; class Methanosarcinia; order Methanotrichales; family Methanotrichaceae; genus Methanothrix. The sequence goes on along the minus strand of OY821645.1, from coordinate 1,223,351 downwards.
CGATGAACTGGGCGGCCTGAGCTCTATCCGGAAAATACCTGTACTCTGTTGCGTTTCCGTTCAGGTTCAGATTCATCTCCACAGCAACCAAGCCCAGCTTCTCTCGCAGGCTGAGTGGCGAGCCAATGGCGATGATCCGGCCATGATGAAGAACGCCCACCCTCTGACATAAAGCCTCAGCCTCCTCAATGTAGTGTGTGGTCAAAAAGACAGTTGTGCCCTCGGTATTCATCCTGCGAATGAGATCCCAGACCTTGCGGCGGGTCTGAGCGTCCAATCCCACCGTCGGCTCATCGAGAAAGAGTAGCTTGGGCCTATGGATGAGAGCCCTGGCGATCATGGCTCTCCTCTTCATCCCTCCGGAGACGTCATCGATGAGGTAGTCTGCATGATCGGACAGCTCCACATAATCCAAAAGATCAGCTATCCTCTCATCTCGCTCCTTCTTGGAGAGGTGATGCAGTCTGGCATGAAGCTGCAAGTTCTCGCTAATGGTCAGGTCCCGGTTGAGGCTGAGGTGCTGCTGGACTATGCCAAACTCAGACTTCACTTTGGCAGGCTCTTTAGCTACATCAATTCCATTGATACGAACCATTCCGGATGATGGCTTGGTAAGGGTGGTTAGGATGCGAATGGCGGTGGTCTTGCCTGCTCCATTTGGCCCCAGAAATCCGAAGAGCTCTCCGTGGTCGATCTCCAGATCCAGGCCGTCAATTACTTTTTTACCGGAATAGTCCTTGTTTAGGCCTGATATCTCAATCATCTTGCTCATAAATGCCTCTTGCAATCACCATAATAATAGTAAAACGATATATCAGTTCGGTTTATGTTGTAGCGTATTCATTTATTGTCGAACTCATTCTATCGAATAAGTCTTTTTGCTCTCCATTCACAATGCTATAGAGCGCTTCCGGGCTCAAGCTGGATATGGGATAGTACTTTCCGGCGCACTTCTCTGCAATCTCATGGCAGTAGCCCAGCCGCATATCCATGAAGGAGCTATCCACAACTTCGGTATCAATGACGATGGTATGAATCCCGAGATTGCGGGCCCTCTCCGAGATCTCCATCAGTTCGTCCTTGATCTTGCCTCCCATTCCCACATTTGCTCTGCCGTCGGATATGAGAATCATCATGAGTTTGGTCTCTTCATCCTTTCTCGATTCGCCCTGCAAAAGCTGCAATGCCCGGGAGAGTCCGGCGGAGAGAGGCGTCTTGCCTCCCGTGGGAAGCTCTCGCAAGCGGCTCAGAGCCAGATCAACGCTGGAGCAGGGTGGAAGGACAATCTCGGCTTCTTTTCCTTTGAAAGCTACCATGCCAATCTTGTCTCTCTTCTGGTAGGAATCCATGAGCAGGGAGAGAACGGCACCTTTTGCGCTCTCCATTCTCTGATTGGCTCCCATAGAGCCGCTGGCGTCCACCACGAAGAGGACTACGGCAGAGGTCTTCCCCACTCTCTCTTTCTCCCGGATATCCTCGCTCAACACTCTAATGGCATTGGGGCCTAATCGGACCTTCTGATAGGGGGCAGCGGCTCGAATCGTAGCATCGATGGCGATATCTTTTCCTTCCTGTGGCATCCTCTGGCGCAGGTATCTTCCTCTGTTTCGTAGCGCGAGAGTGTTCATTCTTCTGCCGCTGGTCTTGCGGCGGGCAATTCTGTCTCTCTTGCGGGGCGTGTCTATGGCACGGGTATCTATGGGCGTGCCGATTTCAAAGACCTGTTCCTGAGGCTGGGCAGCTTGAGTTTGATTTGTGTCCTGCTGCTCGTCGGGCTCTCGGGGCTGTTGCTCATTTTTTTTTTGTTGCTTGGGATCTTGATGTTGGTGCTGGTGTTCGTGTTGATGCTGCTGCATCGACTTCTCCAGCTTCTCCTTGTTCAGGGTGGGCGGCTCAAAAGGCCTGCTTCTCATCCTGTGAGCCAGGGCCAGCTCCATAGCCTTCTTGACATCCTCCTGGTTTACCTCCGTCCTTCCATCAAAGGCGGCAATGGTCTTGGCGGTCCTGGTGATGACAATCTCAGCCCGGTGCGTCTTCACGCCCAGATCGATGCAGGTTGAGGCGATGGACCGAAGAAGATCATCGCTCATGCTCACTTTCCGGAGGATTTTGCGGGCCTGGGATATCTTTTCCTTCAATTGTGCCTGGCTTTCTCGGCACATTTGCGTAAATCCATCTGGATCGGCATCAAATGCTTCTGCCATCTTGGCGATCTGCATCCTTTGATCCACATCCTCGATGCCGACAACGCTCACTTGCAGCCCGAATCGGTCCAGCAGTTGAGGCCGGATCTCTCCCTCCTCCGGGTTCATGGTTCCGACCAGGATGAATTTAGATGGATGGGCTACAGATACGCCTTCGCGTTCAACTATATTTACTCCCATGGCCGCGGAATCGAGAAGCACATCGGCCACATGATCATCCAGGAGATTGACCTCGTCTATGTAGAGGATGCCCCGATTGGCAGCGGCGAGAATGCCCGGTTCCAGGGCCTTGATCCCTTCTTTGATGGCACGTTCGACATTCAGAGAACCAACTACTCTGTCCTCAGTAGCTCCTAATGGCAGATCTATAACCGGCGTTTTTCGGTCTATTCCTCTTATCCGGTTTGCCTGGCTCTTCTCAAAACACAGGTCGCACATGTCTTCTGCATTTTCCGGATCGCAATTAAATGGACAGTCTTCTACAACTTTAATATTCTCCAGCAGGTCGGCAAGAGCCCGCACAGCTGTCGATTTAGCAGTTCCCTTGTCGCCTCTGATCAGGACGCCGCCTATGCGGGGGTTGATGGCATTTAGAATCAATGAGAACTTCATGTCATCTTGCCCAACGATGGCTGTAAACGGTATGGTCTTTCTCTTCAGGTGATGCATTGATATCTCCTTCTTCCAGCTCATCGTTTATGTATTTAAGGCTTTACATTGTATTAAAAAGTACTATTTTTTTCATCATTTTTACGCATTTTGTACAAATTGATTACCAATAGATATTATAAATTTTTAAATATTCTATTCATTTGAACTGCTCTTTCTTTATTAAAACCGCTTCATAGGAGATAAGAGTATCTTTAAAACGGCTATGATCGCCTTTTTGTATCATAGATAAATCAATTGCGGCATACAGGTGCACTAATATAGCGTTTTATGGAATCAATTATGATCTAGTAATACTATTACCAAAAGACTTATTAATATGTGTATAAGATACCTAAACAGGTTTCAAAGACTTGAATTTAGGAAATGGGCATGAAGATGATATACGGTTTGGTTTTGCTTTTCTGCATTTTCAGTTCTCTGGGGCTAGCAGCCGCCTATCAGGATGTTTCTGTTCCTGGGGATTCGAATGGCGACAAAGTGATCTCTGCAGAAGAATTGAAGGCAGCAGAAAAAGTCTCTGAGGACGGAAGGATCAGCCATGAAGAGCTTGAGAATATCAGGCTCATTCATGAGAGCTATCCCAGGAAGATCAACGATTCGACAGGAAGTGAGATTGCCTTCTATAAGCCAATCGAGCGGATCGCTGTATTGACCACAGAGGATTATGAGATACTGCGCACCCTCAACTGCACAGATAAGATCGTTGCTGCCGGCAAGTATGTTGTGCAGAGCAGGGAGCAGGGCTGCGGGGACCTCTATACGGATGGCGCGGGCCTAGTAAACATTGGCTCTCCAACGTCTTCGGTCGATTGGGAGGCTTTGATCAAGGTCAGGCCGGATCTTGTCATAACATACATGAGCAGCCCCAAACAGGAAGACCTGGATCAGAATCTCAAGGATACCAATATCACCGTGATCCGCCTGGATTCCGGAAACATATCTCAATATAATGATATCATCAACAAAATGGGCTATCTACTGGATAGAAATGATGAGGCAAAGAGATATAATCAGTTCTTTGAGAAGAAGCTTGGCAAATACCTGGATATAGTATCAGCCCTTCCTTCCAGTGAGAAGCCTAAGGTCTATCTGGAGGCAGACTTTGGTGGCGGCCAGACCTATTACACTTGTGGCTCGGGTCATGCCCATAATGCCCTTCTCGTGGCAGCAGGTGGGAACAATATCTTCTCGGAATTGCAGGGATTCAAACAGGTTGACCCGGAATCCGTTGCCATGAGGAATCCGGAAATCATTCTGCGATATAAATACCTCAAGGACAGTCCTGGAATAGACAAAGATTTGAGTGATACCGTCGCACTGGAAGCTTTAGTTGACGAGATGCTCGCCCGGACAGAATTGAACCAAACTGTTGCCGTGAAAAACAAGAAAGCTTACATGATAACCTGGGACTGCACCAAGGGCGGAGGGAGGTTCTATCTGGGAATGGGCTACTTAGGAAAATGGCTGCAGCCGGAGATATTCCTGGATTATAACCCACGTAATGCATATCAGGAATATCTCGACGAGTTTCAGGGTGCAAAGGTCGATGTAATAAATAGGGGTGTCTTTGTCTATCCAGAGGCGTGAGCAAATGTCTTCTTTGCATTCCAAGGATAATCCCACAGCAGATCTGAGGGCAGAGTATCAAAAGTTCATCGGCAAGAAGATGCTCTTTCTCATATCTCTCATTTTTGGCATAATTCTATTGGCAGGCTATGCAGCCACGCGAGGTTCGGCTGACATAAGCGTTCTTGATGTCTACAAAACCATCATAGCCAGGTTCTTGCCCGGCCACTTTGAGACCACCTGGTTCTCGGACACAATCGTCTGGGGTCTGCGTCTGCACCGCATTCTTCTGGCTATTGTGGGTGGCATCGGTCTGGCCATTGCGGGAGCTGTAATGCAGGGCATCCTCAAAAATCCCCTGGCCAGCCCATTCACACTGGGCATTGCTTCTGCAGCGGGATTTGGTGCTGCTTTGGCTATAGTTATGGGAGCAGGATTTGTAGGAGGAGAGTATCTCATCATCGGCAACGCCTTCATCTTCACCCTCCTCGCCTCCATGAGTGTTTATGGCCTGGCAAAGTACAAGGGCATCACACCGGAGACAATGGTCCTGGCAGGCATAGCCATCATGTATCTCTTCTCGGCCATGACATCCTTCTTGCAGTACGTAGGACATGCCGAGCAGGTGCAAGAGGTGGTCTTCTGGATGATGGGCTCATTAGGGAGATCTTCCTGGGATAAGGTCTGGATCGTAACAGGCGTTATCGTTGCCAGTTTCCCCTATCTTCTCCTCAAGTCCTGGGATATCAATGCCTTGGGAACAGGCGATGAAACCGCTAAGAGCCTGGGAGTTAACGTGGAGAAGACGCGTGTAATCTGCATGGTACTGGTCTCAGTCATCACCGCGAGCGTTATCTGCTTCACGGGAACCATCGGCTTCATCGGCCTTGTCGCTCCGCATATCACTCGCATGGTGATCGGAGGGGACCACAGGTTTTTGCTCCCTGCCTCTGCACTGGTAGGAGGACTGCTGCTATTGGCTGCGGACACCGTGGCGAGAACCATAATGGCGCCCGTGATTCTGCCGGTGGGAATAATGACTGCCTTCCTGGGTGTCCCGTTCTTTGTTTATCTATTCCTGCGCCGAAAAAAGGAGTTCTGGTGAGCCGCCTTGTGTGCGGCTCCAAAGAACCATAATGAAGCAATAAGAAAGTCCGGACGATCTAAACGTTGCAGCGAATTGTGCAGTGTTCGTCCATTCCTGGCGTAAAGCGCTAATCTGAATCAGGCTTTATTCTTTTTTAACATTTAAATCAAAAAAGATAATACTAAGAACGTATTAATTTTGTAATTTAGGGAAGAGATATGACACGATTAAAAATACATACAACTAAATTAAAACAACTGCGCAGAAATCAGGAATATTTGATCGAAAAGGAGCAATCATGAAACTCACCTGTCTTGTTGGAAATTCATATCTGCAGATAATTGCCAAAGCCTGCAAGCGCCTCGGATTCGATCTGCGGCTCTTTTCCACCCAGCGACTGGACGATCAGCCCGGCCTTCTGGACGAAGCAATAAAGTCCATGGAACAATCAGACCTGATTTTCACGCATCGCGGCAGCGAAGCCCTCTGGGATGAGATCGAGCCCAAGATGAGTGAGATCGGAAAGCGTAAGCCCATCGTATGCCTCGGCGACGATCAATCATACTGGCTCAGCTCCTCAGCACCTGCAAAGGTTGTGGTCACCGCCAATGCCTACCTAACCTATGGAGGAGAGGATAACATCAGCAACATGCTCCTCTATCTGTGCCGGGAACTGCTTTCTATGGATGTAACCGCCAAGCCGCCCACTCCCATGCCCTGGGAAGGTTTATACCATCCGGATGCACCGAGCCACTTTGATAATATCGAAGATTATCTGAAGTGGTACGAGCCGGACGACTGCCCAACTGTGGGATTGCTCTTTTCCCGGTTTTACTGGGTGAACAGAAATCTGGCTGTGGAAGATGAGCTGATCCGTGAAGAAGATCGGCATAGAAACGCTGGAGGAAATTTAAGGTTCCTGAAATATGGATAAGAAGGAGGGAGGAGAAAGTCAATTGGATGTAGGAGGGAAATTTGGCCATCGACTTTCGCCAATACACTGTACGTCAATTACCGAGATAAAAGGATTTCGCTTCAAGTTGAGAACATACTATCCTGCTCAGAGTAATGATCAAGAAAAGCGATATCAAGTCCCAGGCAGGGCCTGCGCATAATCCACTGCGCCCTCTTGCAGAGGAGCCAATCACCGCGAGGTGGTGGCCTGACCCTGCCCGAAGCTCGACTTTAATTAGCCTGGGTGGAAGGCGGCATTAGCGCTGGAATCTCGCACAGCGTCCGTTTTATAGGAACCCTTTCTCGCAGGGCCATGCTGCTCGCCCTCTCGTCCTCGGCTTCTACCTGTGCCGACTCGTGCCCCCGACCGTGTATTAGCGTGAGATCCGGCGGATTGCTGCACCTGTCACAGCACGCAACTTTTTCAGCCCGCCGATGTTTTACAGCCTCACAGGCCCGTAGCCAAATGCAGTGCCACGAAGGCATGCATCTCCATCATCAGAGCATCATCGGATACGTTAAGCCCACGGCACACCCGCCACCCTATTCAATGGCACGAAGCGACAAACTATCTATATAATCGTTATAGATATTTGTAGTTGGCGGTCGAAAAAAATATAGGACTAGAAAATCGACAAATAATAAATTAGGGGGGGGTAGCTGAGCCGGGCACAGAGTTGCGGACTCAGGCGGTAATTTTAGTCTTGGCGATGTACTTGATCAGCTCTGAGCCGATCCTGGACTTTCTCTGAATCTGATTGGCTACATCATCGGCAGATGCGCCGCTGGCAGCCAGGGCGCGAATCTCTTCCATAGTGGCATCTTCTACAGTGAAGTACTCATCCAGGTCTTTTCTGTGGCCCCATACGTCGCCTTCCAGCATCTCAACGCCCTGCATCTCCAGGAATACCTGGATGGCATTGGACATAGTCTTGCGGTAGGATGGCGGGACCTGAATCATTCTCAGCCTGGGGCATCTCTGCATCAGGTTAAGGAAATCTACATTACTGGCTCGGAAGGCCAGGTGAACTGTCTTCTCATTTGGGTTCAAATTTGGTATTTCATTTCTGGCGCTGATTACTCTAAGTCTCATTTTTGCACTCCATACCCTAGAATGCATTCCTAATATTAATAGACACTTGCGTGTAATATCATCATTAAAATTCTGGATTTAGCAGCCTGTATGATCAGGACAACAGTAACTTCTTCATGGACTTGGACTTAGGAACAACTAAGGAGCCAGAGGCATTGGCGGAGAAGATCAGTCCCATATTAGGTGTGGTAGAGCACGGAAATATTTGACATACTGGACGCGCTGTATCGAGACTTACAAAAGCCACTGACGCTCGATCATTATTGGCTCAAGGCTGCTCGATTTGGCGGAGTTCATTTTCCATGATAATAGACCAATATTTTGACATCGGGGCTTCGTGTCGTCGCGCGAAACCAGACCCTATTGAATCTCACGCGAAGCCGCGAAAAACGATCAGGCGTTTAAAAAGATGCATTATTCCTTCATAATCATGGGCGCTAATTAGGCCCAGATGTACTAGCAGAATCTTCACGACTTCCCTAATGACTGACTAAGGGGACGGTAGCGGAGACTGACGACCTGAACGCAAAAGCAAAAATTTGAATAGCTATCTATTGCGGACACGATATGTAGATTCCAGATCCAAGGAACCAATCGTCATCCACTTTCATCGCGTAAGCAATCTTGAATTCATCTCTATTATCGTGAGCAGGGTTCGGGAAGATGAAGTAAGTGAATCCTTTCCCCTCCCTGGCTACATTGATAGTGTTCTTGAGAGATGGAACGCCATTCGAATCAGTTACATCCAGCTTGTTTTTGCCTATCCAATCGGATTTGAATGGGTGGGCAAGGCAAGTTCCATTGAAGTCGTAAGCGTAGATGTAGAAGTCCCCTTGGACAAATAAGCCGGTATTATTGCTGAACTCCTTGAGTGCTTTATCTTTGCCGTTCTTTTGGGCATAGGCCACAGCACTCTCAACAAATGAAACGAGTTCGGTCTTGTTGGATAATGCGCTTAGCGAAGCATTTGGTACGGCCATAGGTTCTTCTTTTGGTAAAGCCAACGGCGTTACGAAAACCACCGCACTAAACAACAAGATTAATGCCATTAGCGCATTCCCTTTCTTCATATCGGGGTATCATCGCAGGATCAAATAAAAAGCCTTTGGTCAAAAATGTCGATCTGCTCATTTGTATCCTCAATTGGGTGATTCAATCATGATTAATTTATCTTTTTTGGACGAAAAAAATAAATATATTGAGCATATGGAAAAGATTCCGCCAAAGCCTACCCCGCCGCATATGTGCAGGCTCGTCCCGCCCGCGCGCGCTGGGCGCGGGCGGGCGGGGGCCTGTGGGCCTGGCAGCAGTGCAGTGGAGGGCGAGTTCATCACGAGGCCGCTGGAGCCCGAGAAGCGCCTGGCCGCGGGCCGGGCCCAGGCCAAAAGCCAGGCAGTCACGACCGTAATGGACAACATCGACGGCCTGGCGCTCTCGCTCTCCGACCTGGCGCAGGTGAGCCGGGTGGGCTTTGTGGTGCAGGAAGAGGCGTTGCCCGTGGCCGCTGGCCTGGCGGAGGTGGTGGGACCGGAGATAGGCGCGGGAGATGGTGATGAGCACGGGCGGGGACTATGAGCCGGCCTTCACCGTCGGGCCGGATGGGCTGCAGGCGGCCCGCAAGGTGTGCGCCCTGACGGTGATCAGAGAGATGGTAGTGGTGGAGGAGATCTGGGTGGTGCAGGGAGGCCAACGGCGACGGGTGGAGGCGATGGGATACGAGCACAGGATTGCATGCCGATCATCCTATCAATATTTCAGCTTCACTTCCCTAAAGAACTCCAGCAATTTGATCCATCTGACATCGAGGCCTTTGCATACATTCGGTATCTTCGGCCTGACTGGGCTATTATTAGGCTTTTCCGATGTAACAACCGTCCAGGCTCTGCATTTAGCCAGGGCAATAAGAAACGGGTCTGCTTCAGGAATAGTTTTATTCAAATCCACGAGGCCAGGAAACTTTTCCAGGATGCTGTAGACTTCTCGGATTGATCGTCATCAAGGGGAGTGAACATCTTCCGATTGGCCTTTCCCCACTTTGCCAAATCATCATCCTTCACGCAGATTTCTCGAAACACCTCATCAGGAGCGATTAAGAGTCCCTGATCAACCAGGGATTCCAGGTCATTCCATAGACAGGGGAAGATATCAGGAGGATAATGGTTAGTGTGCAGGTCGATCAATGCAGATGTATCGATGCAGTAGCCTTCTTGCAACCGAAGCTGGATCAAATCTGAGCCTCAAGGAGCTTTTCAATGCCGGGGATGTGCTTAACACGAATTCCCAGATAGTCGGCCACATCGCTGGTGGTGATCCTGTCATTTCTATATGAATCCAGAACCATTGAGGTCAATGGCCTGCCGTTTCTTTGCAGGCATTCCTTTGGAATATCTCTCTTTATGCCTTTGATTGATTCCGGTTTCTTCTCTCTCTTCATCCATTCGTTGTGCTTTCTTTGATAGAATTCCCTGGTAGTCAGCCCGGCAATGAGCAGCCGTCTTAAAACGACCTCTTTGCTCACTTTAAAATCACCGGAAATTGTTCCCAGAGTTCTTTCCGGCCAGTGGTAGGAAGATGACTTTCCCTCAACAAATCGATGATTGAGCAAGCTTTCCCGGGGAACCAAAACCGCCCCGGCAAAAAAGTTGCAGAAGGCCTCGATGGACCTGCTATTTGGAGAAGACGCATCACCATTCAAATTACCTGGGTCGCATATGCCGCCCTCATTCAGGAGGATATGTCCCAGCTCATGGAACAGGGAAAAAATCCTGGCCTTCAAAGCGTCCTTGTTATTGACTACTATTACCGGGAGCCCTCCATCCGTGAATGAAAAAGCTCTCGCCTCTTCCAGCGGCATTGACATCTGAAACACGAGGATGCCAAGTCTCTCCACAGATTTCTTCCATTGATCCATAGCCTGCGTATCCTTTTTCCAGGAGAGCTGCTCTGCCAGGGAAACGCCCAAAGCATCTCTTACTCTGCCTGCTGCTACTTCGGGATCATCGGAAAGCTCGATGCTGCCCGGCAGAGAGAATAATTCGCCTTCCAGGTCTTCTTTTAGCTCAGAAGCTATTGATTGCAGCCTTCTTGCCCGGCGCATGGCAAGCCTGGTTTTGGGAGTGAGCGGGATTTCTTTTTCATCAGGCAGAGTGCGAAAGTCGTGGGGCAGGGAGGGCTCCTGGGGAGGGCGAGGCAGAAAGAATGCAGCCAGGGGACGCTTGTAGAAAACGGCCAGTGCCTTTACCTGATGCAGCATGGGCTGGCCGTGGCCTGCTTCCCACCGGCGCACCAGATCTTCACTCTCGCCCAGGTAAGCGGCAGCTTCTTCGACGGTCCTGCCCAGGCTCTCTCTGGCCCAGACTAGCACGGCTGGCTTGACGGGGATGATGATGCTGCGATTCTTGCCTGATCGCTCGGTTGGCGCTGGCTTTTCCGGCATAATTGATCGAAGGATTACTTTTAACGTACAACTATAGAATGTTGGTTTTATTTATTGGTATGGGTGAAAAGTGAATATAAAAATATTAATAATAATTCGGAGGCCTCTCTTTGTCTTCGTGTCTTTCTACAGGATCGCTTAGGCTCATCAAAGGAGATGAGGCAAGAAGGCCGTTTGCATTTCACTATCAAGGGTGACAGGGCCGCGGGCGGGCGTGCGCGGGGAAAGGCGGTATCCCGCTTTGCCAAGTGGTTCATGATTGTGGCGAATGAGAACTGTATGCAAAGAAGCTCACCTGGCCGATGCCGTTGAGGTGCTACCATTTGCCTTGCGACTGGTGGAGCCGCGGCTGCGGGACTTGAGGGGCGCCCTGGTGCGGCGATAGGGCTTGAGGAAGGACGGGCCGGTGATCACGGACAACGGCAATATCTGCTACATTCCAGAATGTGGTGGAGCATGTAATTTTTGACAACCAGGACTATCTGTATCGAAACTTACAAAAGCAACTGACGCTTAACCATTATTGGCTCAAGGCTGTTCTTGATTTTGGGGAGTTCATTTTCTATGATATTCCAGACTTCGACCAAATCAACTCCCATATAATTATGGATTAGAACATCTCGAAATCCTGCCAGTTCTCGCCATTGGATTTCGGGATTTGATTGTCTCATATCCATCGATAGATGCTTGGTGGCTTCTCCTATAATCTCAAAGTTCCTGATAATTGCATCTTGCATCATTATTGATGCCATGAATGCAGACTTACCTTCAATTGAGTAAGACTCGATGCGCTGAATGCATTCCCAGATGTGAATCAAGTAAAGCCGGTCGTCCTTCATAGTGGCGTAGCCTCAGCGAGAACTTGGTCCCGGATGTACCAGTGCAGAGCCCTCTCGCTAACCACATCAACTTTCCGTTGCAGGAGGTCTTCGAGATCTTGCATGAGAGCTACATGGTCCAATAGGCTTTTTCCCGGTTCCATCTCTACAAGAATATCCAGGTCGCTCTCTGGACCGGCCTCTCCTCGGGCTACGGAGCCGAAGACCCGAAGGTTGCGGGCGCCATGTCGGGCTGCTATGGCTAAAATCTCCTGACGCTTGGATTTCAGCAGCTCATCAATTTTCTGGGGCATATACCAGAAGGCGTCTATGGAGTTCATCTTTATTCAATCTTCCGACTAAAATACAAAGAGGTTCCGAGAAAAAGAGCCATCTCTGCAGCAAAGACGGCGGGGTCGCAGGTGGGCGCGCGCGGGCGGGGGCCTGTGGGCCTGGCAGCGCGCAGTTGGAGAGCGTGTTCATCACGCGGCTGCTGGATAACGAGCCGCGCCTCGCCGAGACCCGGACCCTGGCCGAGAGCCAGGCAGTCACGGCCATGATGGGCGACGGCCTGGCGGAGATGGTGGGGCGGGAGAGAGCTGTGGAGATGGCAATGAGCATGAGAGGGGGACTATCGAGCTGGTCTTCACAGGGAGGCCGGAGGGGCTGGAGGCCGCCCGCAAGGTGTGCGCCCTGACGATGATCAGAAAGGTGGTGGCGGAGGGGATCTGGATGGTGCAGGGAGGCCAGCGGCGACGGGTGGAGGCGATGGGATACGAGCACAGGATTGGGGGGAGGGATAACGAGCCAGCTTCATTAAATCATTTTCTCACTTTTCCAGATTTCTGGAGCATTTGACCAGAGGTTTGCTGTCTTCGGATATATGCCATGCGCCGCTACTATTATTACGAAGGTCATTATCCTCAATGGTCCCAGCACCTTTTTCATTGATCCAGATAGCCCAATAGCTATTTTCATTTATTCGATTTACTCGGACAGAGGGATTGCCGCCTTTTATGATATCAATGCCACCCATTGCATTACCGTAGATGTTGTTATCTTCGATAATACCTCTACCATTATTACCTACCCAAACGCCAACATTTTTCCCATTATAAATATTATTATTTCTAATTGTTATATTTCCACCACCCGAGATCATGACACCAGCATGGTTATTGGCATAGATTTCATTACTTTCGAGAACGCCTTGACCGTTTTCAAAAACATAAACACCACTACTTCTCCCATCATGGATATTATTATTCATGATCCTTGGATAAGCATTGCCATGTACTGCAACACAGGCAAACTTTTCGGAGACAATATCACCGTTTTCTAGTTCCAGGCATCCTTGGGCGATATCTACTCCATACCAATTGCCGCCACCATTTTGACGGATCAGGAGGTTAGATATCTTGCCTCTTACGGTCTTGAATAGAATAGCACTCATCCCAACGGTCCTTATTATCACATCGCCTAGTTTGCCTTCACCCACGATCTCCAGGGGTTTATCGATTATTAACCCGTCATCATAAACACCGGATCGCACCAGAATTCGTGAGCCGGGAGCTGATGCAGAGATGGCATCTGTAATCTTAGTGAAATCGCCTCGATGCATTTGGTCTACTATTATTGTTTTCGGCACATTGTTGCTTGGTGTTGGAATAGGCTCTAAGTAAATATTTTCCTGTTTGAAGCCATTTATTGCTTTTTCCAGGCCTTCTGCTACATCTTTAAATGCCGCATCAATAGATCTCCAATTTCCGTCTTTAACCGGTTCTGCATTTGTGGGTAGAGCCTGCAACTTTGAAAATGGTGAACCTTCCCAATAAGCATGCCGAAGGATTATTGGAATCACGCGGGCTTCCCCTAAATTATGCCTTTCAATGGCACGTTTCATTTCAATATCGTAGCAGTACTTCGATGCCAGAAAATCAGAACTGATGAGAAGTAGGATAATTTTGGCAGAATTGAGGTGTTCATCAATCATCCCTTTCCATTCCTCGCCTGCGCTAATTTTTCGATCATGCCAAGCCGAGATTAACTCTCGATGCTTCAGGATGCTAAGATGCTTTTCCAGCTCATCTCGCAGTTCTTCATCCTTATGGGAATATGAAAAGAAGACCTCAATGCCTTCAGAGGGCACCTGCGTATTTGCCATTTTTTAAGACACCTTTTTCCTGTATTCGGCCAGCCTCATCGCCTACAGGCATTCATTTGTGCATACTTAAAAGGCTTCCTTCACTGAGTTAAAATTTTAATAAATAATGAATTAATATTATTCATCACTGTTGCACCGTTGTCGGCCTTGCCTTTCCTGCCTGCTCCTTGTCCGAGATCCACTTCGCGTTCTCTGTGGAGATCAGCGCCTCAATCCTCTCCGCCAGCAGCGCCTCTGGATTCTCAGCATTGAGGTAATGCCCCGCTCTGGCATACCAGAGATATTTCTCGTGCTTCAGCGCTTCAGCCGTAGACCGGTAGGATATCCAGTTGCTCTGGAACTGGTAAATGCTCTGCAGCGCCTCGAGCACTACTACTATTACGCCCAGAAGTCCAGTAAATGCTGCCGGTGCACTTATGCCGGCTGCAAAAGGAACCAGCGCAGCAGCAATGATTTCCGCCACTTTGAGCTTCTTAAACCACTCCTGATTCCAGGAGCTTTTTTCGCTGTACCATTTGATCTGGCCTTCCATCCGCTCCAAAGTTAAGTTCGTAACCATCGCCCCACCCCGCAATTCTAATCAAGATGAAAATGAGAGCAGAGGTATTAAAACTTGTGAAGAAATTTATCTAATCCTGGGTGCGATTATTGCCGATCGCCCGGCCTGCGACCTATCCTTCCCAAGATACGGCTCTCTCCTGGCGTTGGCCTCTTGCAGCAGCCCCATAATCCGCTCACAGTCGCAGGTGCCTATCTCGACAAGGTTGTCGCTGCGCAGCAAGCAGGGCTTGATCTTCCCGTCCGAGGTCACCCGCAGGCGTGTGCAGTTGGCGCAAAACTGGGGCGTTGTCCATGGGCCGCACCACCTCCGCTCCATACAGGAAGTACTTCTTGCGCCGGTGCATCTTCCGGACACGGACGCGCTCCGCCTGCGCAGCCAGACGCCGCTCGATGGCATCGATGTCACCCGAAATTCCTTGGTGGCACAGATCCAGGAGTTCAACGAGCTGCATTATCAGGCCCTTCTCCCGGCAAAAATCGATCAAATCAGAAATCTCAGCCTCGTTCTCCTTGAGGACCACCACATTCAGCTTGATGGGCGATAGATCTGCGGCCAGAGCGGCATAAATTCCCGCCAGGACCCACTCCAGGTCGCACTTCCGGCCACCGGTGATGGTCCAGTAGACTTCACGCTGCAGCGAGTCCAGGCTCCTCCGCCGCCCCACATGCTCGCCCCGCACACGCACGCCGGGACGCGGTAGCGCGCATGTGGTGCTAATGCCAATCCTGACTAACGCGTCTCTATCTCCACATGAGATCGATTACCATTAAATAATAGTGGAACATAATTAGCATTCCTGAGGATGGTGCGAAAGATGGCAAAACCGATCCGGCTGGGCTTGGTTCTCGAAGGTGAAGCAGCAAAGGAGTTCTGGAAGAACGAAGAGATCACTGTATTTACGCCAAGGCAGTTAGCCATGTTTAAAGAAGCCAAACGAATTTATAGAGCCAATCGCAGCAGATTTTAATGGTCCGGGAAAGGATTTCGCCTGATGAACTGAGCATCGAGCCTCTGAGTGCCAGGTTTAACCTGACGCCATTCGATTCCGGCGATGAAGATCTAAATCTGTTTTTGAAAGAAGATGCATTAGGCGAGCAGGAAATCCTTCTTAACAAAACGCACATATGCTTTTGCAGAGATCGTGTTGCAGGTTACATTGCATTGGTCGCAGATTCAGTTCGTGTGGATCGTCTCGATGATGGTGAGTGCCCAGATGTCAGCAAGTATCCTATCTATCCTTGCCTTCTGATTGCCCGGCTTGCCGTGGATCGGAGACTTCATGGTCGTGGACTTGGAACTTTTCTGCTTCTATTCGCCATAGGTGCGGCTCTTGACGGTCCGATCGGATGCAGATATCTGGTTGTGGACCCAAAAGAGGATGCTACGAAGTTTTATGAGGGCTTTGGGTTCAAATATCTGAAGAAGAGTCGCAGAATGTTCTTGAACGTGCGTGAAGCAGCCAGACAGCTAAAGCCTCTGGAATCTCTGGACCCATGGATGGAGGAGCCGTGTTATGAAAATAGCAGCCTTTAATGTAGCTCTTGCTAATCCTAAGCCCCTTAAAGCTTGGAGCGTAGTCGATTACTGCAAAGCCTTAAAAACATAGAATATCCAACACTAGGCAGAGTTTTTGTAGATGGCTCATCCCATAGAGCTAGGACTGATACTGGAAGGCGAAGACGCGATCTCCACTTTCTGAAAGTAATCGGATATCAAGGAACGAGCATCCTTTTTATCTTATCCTTTCGACTTCTTATCGTCTCAAGGCCGTGAACCAAGCTCCACCACACGAAATAATCTTGGTCATCTCCCAGAGTGCCTTTTTGGAATCTATCCAGGAAGTCATGGGAGTTCATGCCGTATTTGCGCTCCATCTCCAATATTTCTGAAAAGGTTAACCTCTCCTTGCTCTCGAAAAGAGATAGATCTCAGCGGAGCGCATCCCTGATAATGGATTCAGACTCCGCTCTTGTGGCTTCTGTTCCCATAGTAATATTCATAATCTACATTAGAATAAAATACTTCTGGTGCCGGGCCGGAAAAGTGAGCGAGCTAATGCACTCCAACCATCATGCTTTCTGCCATAACCGTAGCCACGAGAGGCTGCAGTTGCTCGCTTCCCAGTGCGCCCTCCGAGCAGCGATATCCTCCGTCATCCGGCCCGGCTCCCACACGCACCGGGGCCCGCCTGAGCACTGCCAGCCGCCCGCGCTCGCCCGCACGCGCACGCGGGGGAGCACGACCAGACGGTATGCATCCTTCCTGAGAGCCTCGGGCTAAATATATGAAGTCCTGATGCCTCTTGATATCCCGGACCTATCGGAGGGGGAAGAGGTAGTGATTGAATTGAAGAAAAAAATCATCTTTTGCCTCTTGAAAGTATGGAAGATTGACGCACAATCTCTGAAGGACGAACGAAGAGAGATCAATAGCTAAACTATTCGCAGATACATATGCGCTTATCGAGCTTCTCAAAGGCAATCCCAACTATGAATCTTAGATCGCAACTAACATCGTAAAAGCTCCCTGAAATACGGCTCCCTCCTGGCATTCGCCTCTTGCAGCAGCCCCATAATCCGCTCACAGTCGCAGGTGCCTATCTCCACAAGATTGTCGCTGCGCAGCAAGCAGGGCTTGATCTTCCCGTCCGAGGTCACCCGCAGGCGTGTGCAGTTGGCGCAAAACTCGGTGTTGTCCATGGGCCGCACCACCTCTACCTCCGCTCCATCCAGGAAGTACTTCTTGCGCCGGTGCATCTCCCGGACACGGACGCGGTCCGCCTTCGCCGCAAGGCGGCGCTCGATGGCATTGATATCTCCTGAAATTCCTTGGTGGCACAGATCCAGGAGTTCGATGAGCTGCAGTATCAGGCCCTTCTCCCGGCAAAAATCGATCAAATCGGAAATCTCGGCCTCGTTCTCCTTGAGGACCACCACATTCAGCTTGATGGGAGCAAGGGCTGCGGCCTTTGCTGCATCAATTCCCGCCAGGACCTTCTCCAGGTCGCCTTCCCGGCCACCGGTGATGGCCCGGTAGACCTTGGGCCGCAGCGAGTCCAGGCTCACATTGACCCGGTCCAGCCCCGCTTCTGCCAGCGGCCCAGCCTGCTCCGCCAGAAAGATGCCGTTTGTGGTCAGGGAGATGTCAAGCTCCTGGGGCATCTGGGCGATCAGTCCCGCCAGGCCGGGGCGCAGCAAGGGCTCTCCCCCCGTGAACTTCAGGGAGCGAACGCCTAAAAGGGCCGCCGCACGGGCAACACTCACCACCATCTCATCCGAGATCTCGCCATTGGGCTTTGCCTCGCCCTCGTGGTGGCAGTAAATGCAATTAAGATTGCACCGAGGAGTAAGAGCGATCCGCAGGCCGGTGACTTTGCGACCATAGGAGTCCACCATCATGCCAGGCATTGAAAGACTGCTTAGTATTGCTGCTAGTATTAATCAGTACTCAATCAATCAGTACTCAATCTCGCCCAGGCTGCGCTTGAGATAGGAGAGCAGGGTCATGCCCACGATCATGCAGATGGCCAGGCCCGAGAGCAGCTCTTCCCAGGACTGCCCCCTGGCAGTTATGCCATAGATTATGCCTCCGGATAGCAGAGTGAGCATCAGGGTTGCGATGAGTGAGACCAGCATGGACCACATGATAGAGCCCACCTCGTAGCGCTCGAAAAATGAAGCGGAAAGAACGAATGAAATCGCTGCCATGGTGAGAATTATGGATAAGGGCAAGGACGAGCCGTAGCGAAACAGCTGAATGAGCCCCAGGGCAAGAGCAATCATAACCAGCGATAGCAGGCCGGAAGCGAGGAACGCCTTTAGAATGTAGTTGTCAAACCTTAGCTCCACACGAGTCCACCAATAGCTTTATTGTACTGTTTTGAATATAAAGATTGTGTATAGTTACCAGCTTCCCGTCAGTCGTCCCTCCAGAGCCATCTTGCCCAGGTGTGCCACCACATCCGCCGCCAGAGGCGCAGGCTGCGCTGCTGCCAGGGGCGTTCCCGGCAATGGCGTGAAGCGGTGCGCCCGCACCTTGCCGCCCCTGGCCACAATCCACCTGACCAGATCAAGCGTCAACCGCTGATCCGCTTCCCGCTCAGTTGGCAGGCCAAAGATCAGATCCACCTGGGGCACAAGTCCATAATCCAGAGCCAGCTCACAGGCCTTCAGGATCTCAGATCGCCCGTGGCCCCGGCCAATGCTGCGCAAAACTGCCGGGCTGCCGGACTGCCCGCCCAGGCTCAGACTCTTATTGGCGCAGTACTTGACGATAAGCTCTAAGGCCGCAGCCGAGACGAACTCCGGCCGGACCTCGGAGGGAAATGTGCCGAAGTAGATAGGCTTTTTTTGCTCGGCCAGTACCTTGAGCAGGGCCTCGACCTTCTCCAGGCGGGGCGTGCGCCCATCTGAACCGTAGGCTAAAGAGTTGGGCGAGGTGAAGCGAATATCCTTATGTCGCCGGGCATATTTGGAGATGATCGGAATCGATCTGTGGCGCATGCAGGTTCCGAAGAGGCGCGGCGTCTGGCAGTAGGTGCAGCCCCAGGGGCAGCCGCGCGAGATCTCCAGAGGCGCCAGGATCCTGCTAAAAGGCGGATAGGAGTCCAGGTCTACAGGGGTCCTCTTTTCCGTAAATATTACCTGCCCCTGGCGTTTGTAGGCTATGCCCTTCACACTACCCCGATCGCTGCCCGCCTTTATGGCATCCAGCAATTCCGGCAGCGTCTCCTCTCCTTCGCCTATCACCACGAAGTCGAAGTGCTCCAGCACCTCTTCTGGCAGAGCCGATGGATGGGGGCCGCCGGCGATGTAGACTGCATCCACCGCAGCGCTGCATACTTCCCTGTAGACCTCCTGTGCCTGGGCGCTGGCAAAGCTGTAGAGCATGATGCCTGCCTTGGGCTCTCTGGCAATGCCCGCCTCTACCAGCGGCATCAGGGCGGCAATGCTGTAGGAGTTCTTTTTGTTGTATCTAAACCAGATTTTGGACTCTTTCAAATACGCATCATCCTGTAAAAAGAAATCAATTTTAAGCAGAGGGCATTAGACCTACGGCCTCTGACCATTCCATTCCCCACCCCCGATACCAGCTTCGTCAGAAGTCCAGGTACCTGCAAATGAGCTGCAATCTGCACTCATGCGAAACTCGAAACCACCTGTATGCTCTCCACCAGATTGAATCCAAGTGCCGCTCAACACATTGCCGTTCGCCGTAGCATCAACAATTTGTCCTTCATCATGCTCATAAGTTCCTGCAAAGGTATTCGGCGAAACCTCGCGAAGATTCATATTCACATTACTCGGAGCACTTTGACCGGTCCAACCGGTGATCCAGGCGCCACTCCAGTCGCAGCCTTGGGCCAATACGGCAGGGCTACATGCGATCATGGAGATGACAAGAAGCAGAGCCATTTGTTTCATAGACCTTTATTCGCGGTTTACAGATAAATAGGCTCGTGACGTTGGGCAGATGGGAGGAACTCCTGACCATCCAAACCGCAGCCCTCTGCGGGGTATTCATTTTAAAAATTGAAACTAACGAAGTCAAGGCCGCGATTCTTCATCAGCAACACGCCAACGCCTAAAAAAATATTTGCCTATCCTCCGATCTCCTCACCCCACGACGCTAAATGCGCCAGCCAGGTCAACCTGATCCAGCTGTTCAGAAAACTCCCCGGTATTGCTATCATAATAACTATACAAGTAAAAATCTGCCTGGTAGCTGCCCAGCTCTGCATCATCAGGAATATGCCAGACAGGGTTGACAAAATAGGTGCTGTCGCCAGGCTCGGCATATACCGACTCAGGAGGCGCACTGTACCACTGGCCCCTTCTGTCCATCACTTCATAGGAGACCCAAAACAGATGGCCAACATCACCCGTATTTTTTATCCAGACATTGGCACCTCCCTGATTGGACCCTCGGTACCAGTCCCCTGATGGGAAATCGAACGAATCAATCTGTGCAGAGATTGTGTCTGCGCTTACACAGTCCACACATATCCATGGTAATAATAGAAGAATGCATACCAAGACTATTTTCATGCCCATAACCACCGAACATTTTTTGCAATTGTCATCAACTCTTGGATGTTACTATTTAATGATTTTTAATTGAGGCGAACTTCCAGAAGGATAAATCAGGCCTTGATAAGCCACATTAACATATGATAATAAAAAGCAAGACGGAAAAAGGAAAGCTAAGAACTGAGCTAAAAGCCTATCCCTGTTCCTTGGTTCGGCTCTGAAACTCCTGCTGCACATCGCATCCCAGCTTGCCAATGGCATCGGAGCGGCACTGCCGGCAATGCTTCATCTGCTTGATGATCTTGCCCAGCTCCTCCTGGATCTTTCTTTTCTCCTCAGGCGAGGGGGGCTTGATGTGGGCGAACTTGTACTGGGGAATGAGCGGCATGACATTATGGATATAGACGCCCATAGACTTGATCTTGCGGGCGATGTCGAAGACATGTTTGTCGTTGATGCCGGGAATCAGAACGGTATTAACCTTCACAATCTTTTTCAGCTTAAGTGCCTCTTCGATGCCTTTGAGCTGGTGGTCGCGCAGGATGGTTGCCGCCTCCAGGCCTTCGTATCTCTTGCCCTGATAGGTCACATAGTCGTAGATCTGCTGGCCGATCTCGGGATCTATGGCATTCATTGTAACTGTGATGTTAGAGACACCCAAACGGTCCAGCTCCTCGATCTTGTCGGGCAGAAGCAGTCCATTGGTGCTGAGGCAGAGGATGACCCCCGGATATTTCTCGCCCACCAGGCGCAGAGTCTCAAATGTCTCCTCATTGGCCAAAGGCTCACCTGGCCCCGCTATCGCGACTACTTTGATGTAGTGATACTTCTCCAGCACCTCGTCCACGCGATCGATTGCTTCTTTTGGCTTGAGAACTTGAGAAGTCACCCCTGGTCGGGACTCATTAACACAATCGAAGTCCCGCACGCAGTACTTGCACTGGATGTTGCACTTGGGGGCCACAGCCAGGTGCATTCTGCCAAAGGCATGGCAAGCCTTCTCACTGAAGCATGGGTGCTCCTGGATCCGTCTGAGCTGATCCGGGTCATATGGAATTTCCTTTCCACCGACATTGGCAACGGGAAAAGTCTCTTCGCTCATTATTTGATTGCTCCAATGAATAATGGCTGAACAAGGCTAAAAGACTTTTCGTGCCGGAGAATACATTAATGATGCGGCAATTAAACTGATCTATGCCCGAGAAGGACAAACTTGTCATATGGCCGATCTACTTCGACATAGCTCGCACCAGGTCGGAAGGCAGAATGGTTTCCCGTCAAGATGCCGTCAATGAGCCGAACCTGGATATGTTGATCACAGCCTCACTGAAATCCGGTTTCAAGCCGGAGATTGAACGCGAGAAGAAGCACCCCAAGACCTGGCACCTGGAAGAGGCTTCCGGTAGGATACTGCTTTCCAAGAAGGCTTCCAAATCCGCCGTCTTGAAGAGAATTGCCGGCTCCATGAAGGCAAAATACAAGAAGAAGAGCCACTAATATGATCGATCTGCATACACATACCACTTTCAGTGATGGCGAACTCATTCCTTCCGAGCTGGTGCGAAGGGCGCAGGTTCTGGGATACACGGCCATCGGCATAACCGATCATGCGGATTATACAAATATAGAGCACATCTTATCCTGTGTCTCTAAAATAAAATATTTCGAAGAGGTATCGGATATCAAAGTCCTGGTGGGAGTGGAACTGACTCATGTTCCACCAGCCAAGATCGGGCCGTTGGCGGCAGTGGCCCGCCAGCTGGGGGCTGAGATCGTGGTTGTGCATGGCGAGACGCCTGTGGAGCCTGTCCAGCCGGGCACAAATAGGGCGGCGATTGAAGCAAGAGTGGACATATTGGCTCACCCCGGCTTCATCACCCAGGAAGAGGCACAGCTTGCCCGCGAGAATAATGTCTGTCTGGAGATAACATCTCGCTCTGGCCACAACATCACCAACGGCCATGTGGTGCGCATGGCAAAGCTGGCAGGAGCTAAAATGGTGGTGGACACGGATAGCCACTCTCCTCGGGATCTTATAAACAGCAAGAGAGCTATTGAGATCGCTATGGGCGCAGGCCTGACTCAGCAAGAGGCTACTGCAATAGTAAACCAGCATGCCATCATCAGAAGGGGTTGAATAAATAGACATAGTGGCAATTGATATCTCGGGCAGGCATGCTGAAAGCGGCAGATACAAGATGGTATGCGCCGTTGTCTCAGCCCGCATATCCCCCAATTTTGTTGAAAAAATTTACTCGGTGAGGCAGATACCTCGTGTTACCAGGGCGTTGGACCTCAATGTCATCCTCGACTTCTTAAGCGAAGCGTGCATGTGCCTTCCCGGAACAATCGTCGCTGAATCCGGTGACCTCTACAACATGGAGATCTGGAGGGTGAAAAGCATCCTGGGCAGGGACTTCAAGTATCCTGAGACCATAGCCGAAAGGACGGCGGTGGAGATGGCCCATTATATCCGTAGCAGGCCGAAGGCTTATCATTGATGCACGAGATGATTGAAAGTGATGAATGAAGAAAAGACCGCCGTCCTGCTAATGCGAGAAAACCCGATCAAGTCGCCAGATGCATATAAGATGATAGAGCTTCGCGGCCTGGCACAAGCAGCCGGATATCGGGTCTTAGCGGAGGTTTTCCAGCGCAGGAGCCGGGACTCTCGCTTCCAGATGGGACGGGGAAAGATCGAAGAGGCCTTGAGCTACCATCCGGAAAAACTGATTTTCTACAATGCACTCAGCCCCAACCAGGTATTCAATATCACAAGCGAGTTTTCTGCCAGGGTGCTGGACAGGTTCAACCTCATTTTAGAGATCTTTTCCACCCGTGCCTCCACCCGAGAGGCAAAACTGCAGGTAGAACTGGCAAAGCTCAGCTATGATGCCCCCCAGGTAAAAAATGCCCTCGCCCTGAAAAAGCGTGGCGAGCAGCCGGGATTTCGGGGCGCCGGAGCTTATGAGCAGTCCATGTACCACGACATCCGGGGAAGAATGGCCAAGATCCGCACTGAGCTCGCAAATGTGGAGAACATGGGCGAGGATAGACGGCAGCGGCGCAGAGAGCAGGGCTTTGATCTGGTGGCCCTGGCCGGCTATACCAACGCCGGCAAGTCTACGTTGCTCAACGCCCTCACCGGTTCTAAGGTAGAAGCCAAGGACCAGCCTTTTACTACTCTTTCGCCCACTACCCGGGCGCGGGAGGTTATGGGCAGAAAGGTCCTCCTCACAGATACCGTCGGCTTCATTGACGATCTGCCCCACTTCCTCATAAAGGCCTTCAGGTCCACTCTTTCTGAGATATCTGAGGCGGATCTGGTGCTTCTCGTAGCGGACGGTAGCGATCCGCCGGAATTGTTGCGACGTAAATTGGCGGCCTCGCACAAAGCACTCTGGGACTGCGAGGTCTCTGCGCCCATAGTGACCGTTCTGAACAAGGCGGACCGGCTGGAAGAGGGCAAGGCAGAGGAGTTGGTGGAGCTGATCCGGGATTTGGCCCCATATCCTGTTTTTGCCTCGGCCGTTACCGGCCAGGGCCTGGGAGTGCTGGAAGAGTGCATCTCTCAGCGTCTGCTGCCATTGCAGGAGTATAAACTCACTCTGCCTTACACAGCACAGGGCCTCTCGGAGCTTTCCCGGCTCTACGAGACCGCTGAGCTGTTGTCGGTAAGCTATGAAGATGAGTTGATTGTCCGGCTGCGAGCAAAGAAGGAGACAATAGCCAGGGCGGGTCTGTCTGGAGCACGCTGGTTGTGAGTGGCCATGCTTGAAATTATGCGGGAGCATTTCCAGCTAAAAGAGACCATTGTCACCATCTTCGCCAGAGAGGAGAAGCACATCGATGCGGCCAGGCAATCCATACGAGAGCAGCGCTGCTATCTGGAGGATTTTATACGAAAGGACCCTTTTTTTCAGATAACTCTGGAGCCTTACGACCTGGCGGCGGATAACGCCCCGCAAATCGTCAAGCAGATGATAGAGAGAAGCGCCGTCTTTCGCATAGGCCCCATGGCGGCAGTAGCTGGCGCTATTGCCGGATTTGCCGTACAGGCCATGATGGATGAAGGAGCAACCTATGCCATGGTGGATAACGGCGGAGACATCTGCATTCTGAATGATCAACCCATAGTAGCAGGAATATATGCGGGCAGCTCGCCCATCCAAAACCTGGCCTTCGAACTCGCTGCGCGAAAGAGGCCTTTGGGCATCTGCACCAGCTCAGGCAGCGTGGGCCCATCCATCTCCTTTGGCTTTGCTGATGCTGCAGTAGTAATATCGGATGATGTGGCTCTGGCAGACGCCGCGGCCACAGCTCTGGGAAATGCGGTAACGGCAGATGGGCCTTTGCAAGAGTGCTTCCAAGCGATTGATCATCCGGGCATCGATGGCGCTCTGGTCATACGGGGCGAGGAGATGGCATTATGGAAAGAGCTGCCACCACTGCGGCGTGCCAGAGTTGGCCCGGAGAAGATAACTAAGGAATAGAGAATAGATTAAATAATACGCTTCGCATTCGAGATTGACGAATAAAAATTGGTAGAAGGGCAAAGAAATGATGAGACAAAAGTTGAGACAAAAGAGGCCTTTTCACGTCATGATCATCCCCACCCTGGGCTGTCCATCCAAGTGCGCCTACTGCTGGAGCTCGGAGGTTGGCTCACCCGTAATGAGCATAGAGACTGTTAAGGAAACCGTGGCCTGGCTAAAGGACTTTCGCATCGATCCGGTCACATTCACATTTCATGGGGGCGAACCCCTCCTGGCCGGGGCCGATTTCTACAGGCAGGCTCTACCTCTGCTCACCGACGAGTTGACGCATTTAGAGCCCAACTTTGCTCTGCAAACCAACCTCTGGAAACTGACTCCTGAGCTGGCCGATGTCCTGGCGCAGTATCGTATCCCCATCGGTTCCAGCTTGGACGGGCCTCAGGAGCTAAACGACCTGCAAAGATCAGAGGGCTACTACGAGAGGACCATGCGAGGTTATGAACTGGCAAAAGAGCATGGCCTGCAGGTGCAGTTCATATGCACATTTACCTCCTACTCCGAGCAATTCAAAGAAGATATCTTTAATTTCTTCCTGGAAAATAATCTTACCCTCAAGCTGCATCCCGCACTCCCGTCACTGCGAAGCGACGAGCCTGACAAATGGGCACTATCTCCGGAAAAGTACGGCGAGCTTCTGGTCTATTTGCTGGACAAGTACCTGGAAAACATGAGCCGCATAGAGGTACGAAACATCAACGACTATGCCCGGTGTGTCTTTACCGGACGGGGCACGGTCTGCACTTTTGTAGACTGCATGGAGAACACCTTTGCCGTGGGCCCGGACGGCAGCATCTATCCTTGCTATCGCTTCGTAGGAATGCCCGAATATGTCATGGGCCATGTGAGGGATCGCCCCAGCCAGAAGGAGCTGGCAGAGTCGCCTGCAGGAGTGCGCATGCGCGCCTTCAAGGAGTATGTGGATCGGGAATGCAAGGGCTGCAAGCACATTCGCTACTGCCGGGGAGGCTGTCCCTACAATGCCATAGCCCCCACGAACGGCGAGATAAAAGGCGTTGACCCCCATTGCCCGGCATACAAGCGGATCTTCGATGAGATTGCTGAGCGCTTCAACCAGGAGATGATGAGCTCCATGGGTCTGGAGATGGGTATGGGACAGGCCTCGCCCGCGAAAGGAACAAGACCGGCCATCATGCCGCTTGTCAGGAAGCTGGCATCGAATTGAAACCTAATGCTTATGGTCTTTGCTGGCATTTTATCCAGGTCGGCGCATGTCAATACCTCCGCCTGGCTAAAGTCTGATATGGTTTGAATCCTGGCAGCAATACAATCATCACTTGCACGCCAGCCGCGATGATGATCTCCTTGGGCAGGACCTTGATATCTTCGCGATCCAAGCCTACCATGAGATTAGATCAATATCAATAGTAGGTGGCATTGGCTCCGGAACAGTTGCTGTTGAAAAATCCGATTTCGCATCGATGGACTAAAGTAGGGATTCTACTCTCTAACAGTGTGCTGCACAGGGCACTTACGACAGTAATCGATCTTAAACTTAGAAAAATGTGGGATGCCTTTAGGTAATCCAACTCTCATGAAGAACTTCGCAAATTCCTGGGATAAATATTCTCTGTACGGCGAAATTAGCCTCCACCTAATTGGATTTCTATCTATCAGGATTTTTAATGTATCCATAGGAACGCTATACGCGTATCGAAAATCTACAATCAAGTAATCATCATCAAGCTTGTCCAACAAGAGCCAGGCGGGTTGATATCCCCTTTTTGTTGATTCTTTTAAATTATTATCTTTTAATTGTGGATAGATCTCTTCGATCTCATCTAAAGTCCAGAATGGGCAAACCAGAACGTGATCAAGATTATTTTTTTCCAGATCACACGACTGAGTTAATATCATTATATTATATTCTATAATGTCAACATTTTTATCAGTGCCAACTGATATATCTTTTGGAGGGATGACATAAGGACAACCATAAATCAAATCACCTTGCATGAGGACATTTTTATCATTTATACATTGGTACCACGTTTCATCTTCTGACATCAATCCTCGAAATCAGGAAATCTTGGAAATCCTCTGGTTATACTATTTATCTTTGCGTTTATTGTGGTTTTTTTTCGGTATGGCATTCTAACAAAGAAATCAGGACATAAGAAATCTACAAGCGATGACGATTCATACGGATCGCTCATGATATTACTAATATCAAAATTTGAAAAATTCGATGTTTTTGGTTGAGGATATTCCTGAGTGAACCATAACTGACTCGGGCTATAACTTGAAATTCCTACATTCATTTGAAAAGGTCCGATTCCAATATCGGAGGTTTGCTCAGTTGTGGACTCACTCATGTATGTATCGCCTCATCAAATATTCTTCCAAATACCCAGATAACCCATACCGCGCCCCGCAGGACCTGATCCAGTGATTCAGTGAGCCTACCTTCGGTGAGTTCATCGAAGGAGATTTCCTTTGAGAATTGTATGGCGTTAGGTGATTTTGCAGGCATAAACATAAATGTTGCGGGAATAAATATAAAATCCCTTCGAAGATTCCAGTAGATTTCTTCGCGTTCTTTATCGCTCATTGAGTCAAGACGTTCTTGATGTCTTTGATGGAAATTCAATTTTGATACTATTATTAAAGACCTAGGAAGTTTTTTCGTTTGGATTACTGCAAATCCAATTCCTGAACTGTTTTTGCTCTCAAATTGGAAATTGATGTCGTCTTTGTCGATATCTTCGACTAATATTGAAAAGCTTCTGCTAATAAGCCAATCTTTGACCAATACATGCGCTTCTTCCCATGTTTTAACAGGCATACATCCTCTGCAGAGTGCACTTAATAATCACCTGCTAAGCTAAATAGTTTTGCAATTAATTTTCTAATAATAGAGCATAAAGCCCTTGATGCGCTCTGTTGACTATAGTAATAACAACTTATTCGATAATCTGATATATTCGCCAGTCCAATATAACCATCATGAAGCCAATTTATGTCACCTTGATTATAGGTCTGCTGCTCTTCTCTTCCGGTTGCATTCAGCCCAAAGAAGCTCCGGTAGTGGCAGAGAAGGCAGCCACTGAGGAGTGGAAAGCTGATGGCATCGTGGGTGATAGCGAATACTCTCGCAGCATGGTTCTGCAAAGTCCGGCCAGGCAGGGCTACAGCGGCGGGAATATGGAGATCTCCTGGAAGAACGATCAAGAATATCTCTACCTGGGCCTTAACGGCAGCACAGACGGCTGGATGGCCATAGGCTTTGAGCCATTGGAATGGATGAAGAACTCCGACATAATCGTGGCCTCAGTGCAATCAGGCAGGGTGGTGGCGGTAGACGAGTATTGCACCGGCAACTACGGTCCGCACGTCGAAGATACCATGCTGGGAGGCACAGATGACGTTAAGGAATTTGCCGGCAGAAAAGAGGCAGGTCGCACCATCTTCGAGCTGAAGAGAAAGCTGAATACGGGAGACAAGTTCGATAAGGCTTTCACGCCTGGCCAGGCGATATCCATAATCTGGGCGCTGTCCAACAATCCTGATCTCAGCTTCAAGCACAATGTGGCCTTTGGCGAGGGAATCATTACCCTGACAGGCGAGCAGACTATGCCACCTGTCACCGCAGCCGCAGTACTAAGCACTCGCGAGAAAGAGGGATTGATCTTCATCTGGGAGGAAGAAAAGACAGCTCGCGACCTATACACTTCCCTTTATGAGAAAAACGGCCTATCCATTTTCCTGGACCTGGCTAGATCGGAGCAAAGCCACATGGACCAGGCCAGAGCTATCATAGACAAATACGCTCTTACCATTCCCGGAAAGGATGGGCGAGGAGTATTCCAGAATCAGACCTTGCAGAAGATTCACAACGAGCTTCTGGCGAAAGGACTCTCGTCCGATCAGGATGCTCTTAAGGAGGCGGCCACCTTCGAGGAGATTAGCATTATGGATCTAGAGAAAGAGCTGGACGCTACGCATGCTGAGGATGTCAAAGCTATGTACCGGGGATTGCTCGCCGGGTCCCAAAAGCATCTGCGTTCCTATGTCACCGCCCTTAAGGATCAGGGATTTCAATATAATCCCCAATACCTTGGAAAGGATGAGTTCGATAAGACCGTCAAGGTTGAGTAGCATCGGCTCTGGGTAGAATCGCAAGGGGGCGGCAAGAGCCCCCAGTTCCAGAAAGTCTTTTTTCCTGTGCCTAGCATACAGATCACCTGTATGATGGACTTGCCAGGCTCTTCGGAGTAGTTCTTCCAGGATATTCCACATCTCTGATCTGGCATCTGCTGCAACCAGCCCAACTCAACTACCGACCGGCCCGCTACCATGGCTTCTACCACTGATGAATGGAATGGCGGCCTTCCGGTGGACATGACGCCTCGCCCTTGGTAGGAATGCATGTCTTGAAAGACATGGAGGGGCAGGCTCACCAGAATAAAATGAAGCGGAGCTGATGGAGAGAGGGCTATTGCACCTTAGATTGCTGCAGGAATGTCTTAGCGATAAAGTTGCCGCAATCAACAGAGGGAAGAAGGATGATTCTGAGGCAAGGCAGAATCCCAGGAAAGAGCCTGAACTCTTGAGAAAAGGGCACCGTGGGCATACCCTGCAAAAAACATGCTGTTTAGCTTAGCGCTATTTTCAAAACCAGACGGCTAAAAAAGAGAAAAAAGTTGTAGGCTTTGGGCCTACACTGCGGGCATGACCAGGCTTCTCTCGCCTGCAGCACGGAACTCGCGGGCTCCACCCTTGCCGAAGCAAGCGCGGATATCTGCCCAGTCGAATACCATGCCGGGGTTGGCGAAGGTAACCTTGATCAAGGGGTTGCATGCGAAGGCGTCCATGCGGCCGGCGTGTGCGGCGCTGGAGATGCCTGCGTACTCGCCCTGGTGACCTACGTTCATGGCGTAGTTGGGGTAGTTAGCTCCCCTGAGCTCGAGAGGTGCGCCCTCGTCGGACTGGTAGGAGAACACGTTGGTTGGACCGCATTGATCCTGCAGGTCGTAGCCGAAGAAGCCCAAGCGTCCCCAGCCTTCCTTGTGCAGGAGCATAGACAGGTACCAGCCGGCAAGGCCTACCTGGCTGTGGCCAGAGGCAATGGCGGAGGTGATAGCGGATGCGGCTGCCAGAACGGATGCTCTCTGGGATCCACCGAAGTGATCCTCGAGAATGGTTGGGAAGAGCTCGTACTGCTCCATGCCGTAGGCGTTGACCTCAGTGGCCAGCATCTTGGCGGTCTCGAGCAGCTTGGGTGCCTTGGCAAATCCACCGAACTTATCGGCGGCGAAGTCTACACCGTAGTAGCAGAAGTCGTCCAGGATATCGTTGGTGTAAGCTGCAGTGGCGTACTGGGTGAATCCGACACCGCCGGACATGTAGCTGCCCAGCCAGATCTGGTCGTAGAGCGCAGCGCCTGCGGCGACCACGTTCAGGGAGACCTTCACTGGATCGGCTGCTGCCACACGGGAAGTCTGGACCATATCGGCCAGGAAGCCGAAGGACAGACCGCCGGGGTTGTTGGGTCCGCGAGCGCGGCGCGCTGGCAGCATCTCGGACATCTGCAGAACGGCAGCGTGCTTGGCGGCGTAGGCCAGATCAGCCACAGCGGCCTCACCGGCGCACATGTTGTAGGCATCGATGAAGGTCATACACAGCTGCATGGCGCTCCACCTGGAGGTGGTGCCGCCGTCGCAGGACCTGACGACGATGGTTGGAACATGGATGGCCTGCCAGCTGGTCTTGCCGATAGCGGCCTTGAGAGCCTCGGCCTGCTCGGCTGGGAACATCTTGTTGATGTCGATCAGGTATTGGTCATCAATCTCATCAGCCAGGGCATCGTCGCCGGTGAAGACGCGAACGTTGCAGTCATCTACCAGGCCGGGGTGAGTCTCCACCATGTGCTCCTGAACCACGGCTGCGCCGGGCATGGCGTGGTTGAGGATCTCGAGGTAGTTGTTGATGGTCTCGGGTGTGACTTCCTTGCCGAGCCTCTTCTGCAGAACCTCATGGGCCATGTCCAGACCTACTACAATGGTCCTCCGGACATCATCCCACATCTGCTGAATGGCTGGGTTGTTGACGAAGTGCAGATCGTCGCCCTCTACTACATACTCAGTTCCGGAGAGCTTGTAAGGTACGAGCTGCCTCTGTCCCAGGGGAATGCCGCCTGCGTGGACGTAGGGGTTGTAGCCGGTCATGCCGCGCTTGCCCTCTACCTTCTTGGCGTACTCCATGAACTCCCTCTTACGGGCGTTCTGCTCGGGCCCCAGTCTCTTGTACTCTACTTTCTGGCCTGCGAGATCGAAATCCTTTCCGAACTTCTTGTTAAGAGCCTTAATGAATAGTTTCTTGGTGTGTTTAACTGCCATTTATATCACCCCATTTACTCCGGCCTGAATCCCCACTTGCTGCGCAGCTCCCACATGTGGTGCAGAGCTTCGACTGCCTCATCGTACTTTCTGGCGCCTACGGCTCCGCACATGGGAATACCGTCTGCCCTGAAGATAGTGGTTCTCTTCTTGGCCTCGGCCTCGGTCATGGGCTTGCCCAGGTTGACCTTCTTATCCAAGGGAATGCCGACCTGATCCTTGGTTGCGTAGACGTTACCGTCTGCTCCCATCTCTGTCCTGGACAGCATATCGAACTGCATGCCGTTCTCTTCCAGCCTCAGGGAGTGGCCGTGCACAGTGCAGCCTCTCATGGAACAGAGGGCGACATCGGTCATCTCGCTATCGTACTGAGCCTTGGTGTAGGCTTCGATATCTCTCTCCCTGGCCTCGATGATCTGTCTGCCGGACAGGGTGCCTGGGTCGCAGCCCTTGCAGTTGATGGCTCCCCAATAGGATCTCCAGTATGGAGTGGATGGGGCGAAGTACATGGAGTCAGTCCACTGGGAGTACCTTACACGGTCACCAGCGGCGGCACCAGCGGTGGGTGCAACGATCTGCCTTACTGGGCAGTCGGGCTCGCCCATCTCTTTAAGGGGTGGGTGAGTGCTTGAGTAATCGGCTCCAGGAGCCCTGTGGCCCATGATCGCCGTGACATCCGCCTCAGGGATATCTCTGAGCTTCTCGAGGTTGCCGGACATGTGCTTTCTTCTGTTGATGCCAACAGAGGTGCTTCCGGGATAGAATTGTGGTTTGTATGCCATATTT
This sequence comes from Methanothrix sp., assembly GCA_963682135.1. Taxonomy (GTDB): domain Archaea; phylum Halobacteriota; class Methanosarcinia; order Methanotrichales; family Methanotrichaceae; genus Methanothrix. Next base: position 1,191,068 of record OY821645.1, on the reverse strand, counting down.
TATCTCTCCTCATCGTCAATAGTCACTCTTTCTTCAGACAATATGGCCATCTTGCTCTTCTTGGCCTTTGGATCGATCAGTCCCAGGATACGAGTGTCCTCCACATTGCCAAACTTGGCATAATCCGTTATGGTTTGCCGGGTGTGGAAGAACTTGCCGCGCTTAATCTGAAAGGATATGGGCAGCGCTCGCTCACACGCCGCTTTCAGCCCGTCGAAGTATTTTGCGCTCTCCAACTCGAGCCTGATCCTTCCAACCTTGACGCACAGCTCAAATGCCTGCCCGCCCACCTCGATGAGTAAATCTCTGTTCTCGTCGATGGGAGCACCCCTGCCGGGGCCGTAGGGCACGCTTCTAGGGAGGTTGGGACCCTGCACCATAATCCTGGTGATGCCCCCGTTACCATAGATCTCGTTTAGCAGCTTCTGAGCCGTCGCCGGCATAAGAAACCTGCTGGGAACTATTTCTACCTGTATCGATGCAGTGTCTGATTCGGTGACCATTTCTTCCGCCTTACACAGCCTCCGCAACCGATACGATCGGCTCACGGAATTCCTTGATCTCACCGTATATGGCACCGACCAGTCCAGATGTCATCTCAGGTGTGAACATCTGGGTACCGGCATCCAGTGCTACTGCTGCAGCCACGCAGGGTATGGCAAATCCTCTGGAGTGCCTGGTTACCACGTGGTTGCCGTTGAATACACCGGGGCCGCCGCCGCCATAGATAGAGTGGCTGAAGAAGGAGAAGCCGACAGCAGTTCCCATTACTCTGCCGAAATCGCATCCGGGCAGAGCGGTTTCTTTCTCAATGATATCGTTGAAGTACAGCAGTGTCGAGGACACAGCCTGGGCGCCCCGGAGAGAGCCGCAGTTAACCATTGTGGCAGCCAGCACGCCTGCGGCGCAGTAGGCATTCCACTTGGATACATCATTGGCCTCGTACAGGACGTAGCCGGAGGGCAGCTTCTTGCCTGCCTTGATGACCTTGTCCTCGAGGGCAGCAGCGACAGTGCTCTGAACTACCGTGCCGATGGTTCCGGTCTTGCCGTTAGCCTTAACGCAATTGTAGACCATGTTGTTGGCGTTCAGGCCCTGGTATGCCATGCCCAGGAGCTGGTGGCGCTCGAATATGCCCATAGCGTTGCCCATCTCCATCTCGCCGATCTGCTCGTAAATGGATGCGAGAGCTGCGGCGTTCATGGCGTTCCTCTTGGTGATCATTGCAAGGTGGTTAGCCATGACGTTCCTGAGAGCAAAGCCCAGACCTTCATCGTTCTGGGGGATGTTGAGAACAGATGCGACGTTTCCGCCGGACATGCCTACTGTCTGCGGGTATTCGCCCCAGACTGCGGCGTGGATCATGGGTGCCTCAATCATTGTGGCCTTGAAAGTCTGGATGAGTGCCTCAGTTGCTGCAGCGGCTGCACCGGTCAATCCGACCACGAATTCAGAGGCAGCGTTGACCCTTGCGGTGGGGACCTGGACAAGCAGCTGCTTGCCGCCGCCCAGAATCTGGACATTGGTGTCGTCGCCGGGGGCAACCTGCAATAGCGCCTTGATCTTATCAGCGAGAACGCCAGCGTTGGCAATAACATCATAGTTCAGCTCGCGTCCCTTGATCTGCCTGCGGCCTCCTGCGACCTTTCCGGTCTTAAGGGCGCCTTCGATGCCGGCCAGGTTGACGGCTACAGTTCGCTTTGTAAGAGAAATGAGTCTCTGCATGGCCGCGTTCTTGAGAGGGCTGACCGCACTCAGGTCAACGTCGCTCTTCAAAAGAACTCCGCGGTCGCTATATAGGTCTATCTTGTCAGACACGTTCTTTATCCTCCTTTACCTTTTTAGCAGCAAAACTGCAACGCTGGCCATACCGAAGCGATGATATGAGTGCCTAAGCTAAAAGGTATCATATCCGGCACAACCACAATTCGTTACAATCTCTTGCCGCGTTCTGTAATGCTTAATAGCTACTTAAAGTTTTTGCGTGATGCTCCCCCAACTACTCAATTTATAGGAATCTGTGGACCAGTTAGCTATAAAATAAAATCAATTTTTTTATGTAAATTATATTAATTATATTAATTATAATTGTGCAATTCCATTCAATAAGACCCCTATCAATCCCACTGCACTGCAGACAAAGCCAGCCCAATACCAAACATCGCGACAGCGGATTGTGACTGCTAAAAGGAGGAAATATTATTTCATAAGATTTGTCTATTTTTGTATACTAATATAAAATTTTTTTATTGTATGATTATACAGATAGGCACGAATTGGATCTATCTGGTTAGTAGAATGCTCTATAAAATGCGATTCTCCAGATCAGCCTAAAAAGTAAACAATTGAAATTTATCAAATAATCATGTTGAATATCAGAAATATTGATTCTGTGCTTATTTCTGCTGTAGAGGTCAGAGACGATTCCTTACGGAAAAACTTAAATCAACTGCCATATTTGGCTTTCTGGAATGCATCTCATAATAGCAGAGAAGCACGATGCCGCTAAGAGGATTGCTCAGATCCTGGCAGGCAGCAAGCCCAGCTCCAAGCGAGTGGCAGGCGTAGATACCTATTGCTTTGACGACAAAGTGGTCATGGGACTATCCGGCCACATTGTGGGTGTTGATTATCCGCAAGGATACAACAACTGGCAGAAGGTGGACTGCAAAGACCTCATCAGAGCAGAGATAGTGGTTCGTCCCATACAGGAAAAGATCATCGCGGCTCTGCAAAACCTGGGAAAGAAGGCCGATCGCATCACCATTGCCACGGATTACGATCGCGAAGGAGAGCTGATCGGTGTTGAGGCATTAAAGATTGCCAAAGAGGTAAATCCCGGCCTGCATGCCGATCGCGTCAGATACAGCGCCATTGTCAAAGAAGAGATATTAAAGGCCTTCAAAGATGCGGGAAAAGTTGACTTTGACCTGGCAGCCTCGGGCGAGGCCAGGCAGATCATAGATTTGGTTTGGGGCGCGGCTCTGACCAGATATATCTCCCTTACCTCCGGGCGACTTGGCAAAGAGTTTCTCTCCGTGGGCCGGGTCCAATCGCCCACCCTGGCCCTCATCGTGGATAGAGAACGAGAGATTTCGTCATTTGTTCCCGAGGCATACTGGGAGATTTATGCCGATCTGGAGAAAGAGCTTCGCGTTCAGCATGCCAAGGGGCGCATCTGGGAGAAGGCCGAGGTTGACGAGATAATAGCACGTCTCGGCCCTGTGGGCATAATCAAGTCCATCGAGACAAAACCGCGTATTGATAAGCCTCCGGCTCCTTTTGACACCACCAGCTTCATCTCCGCCGCCAGCGGTATAGGCTTCTCTGCGGCCAATGCCATGCGCATCGGAGAATGGCTCTACATCAATGGTTTCATCTCCTACCCTAGAACAGACAATACTGTTTATCCGCCATCCATTGACCTGGTGGCACTAACCCGACTTTTCCTAAATAGTGCTTTTTCAGAAGAAGCAGAGCGGCTGCTCAAAGGAAAGATGATTGCAACGCGCGGCAAAAGGTCCACAACCGACCACCCGCCAATCTACCCCACCGCCACCGTTGCCAAGAGCGAGCTCAAGGAGGATCAGTGGCGCATTTATGAGCTGGTGGTGCGTCGCTTCTTCGCCACCCTGGCCGAGCCGTGCGTCTGGGATGCCACCAGCCTCAAGGTGGATATTGGACCCGAGCCCTTCCGGGCCAATGGAGCACGTCTGGTGGAGCCGGGCTGGAGATACTATTATCCTTACAGCAAGGCCGAGGAGCACATCCTGCCCAAGCTGACGCAAGGAGAGCGGCTGCGGGTGCTGGGCCACGCAGTCGATGCTAAAGAGACACAGCCCCCGGCTCGCTTCGGTCAGGGCAAGCTCATCAAGCTCATGGATGAACTGGGACTGGGAACGAAGTCCACCAGGCACGATATTATCAGCAAACTCTATGCCCGAGCTTACGTGCAGGGCAACCCCATGCGCCCCACCAATACTGCTTATGCCGTGGTGGATACGCTGCAAAAATATGCCCCTACCATCACCAAGCCGGAGATGACCCAGACTTTAGAGAACGATATGACCCTCATTTCCGAGCGAAATATCAAGGAGGATGAGGTCCTCGAGAAGTCGCGGGTCATGCTTACCTCTGTCTTCGATGAACTGACCACTAACCAGGACGGAATCGGCCAGTCGCTCAAAGACGGCCTGCGCACCGACAAGATTGTGGGAACCTGCCAGAAGTGCAAATCAGATCTCATAATTCGGCGCGGCCACCGTGGCACTCGTTTCATCGGCTGCTCCGGCTATCCGGAATGCCGTTTTACTCTGCCTCTTCCCAGGTTTGGAACGGTGATCGTAACCGACAAGCTCTGCGAGACGCACGGCATGCTGCACATTCGCATTATCAACAAGGGCAAGAGGCCCTGGGATCTGGGATGCCCCCACTGTAATTTTCTGGAGTGGCAGGCCAAGAAAGCCCAGGAAAAGACGGACCCTGCCAAGACTGCAGAAGAAAGCAAACCGAAGGCCAGGAAAGCGGCAACAACCAAGAAAAAGGCAACGACTGATGCTCAGGCAAAGGGCGACGGCCTTGTGGCTCTGTCGGGAATTGGGCCCAAGACCCTGGAGAAGCTGGCAGGCGCAGGAATTAAAACGGCTGCGGATTTGGCACAGGCCAAGTCCGGCAGTCTGGCGAAGGTGACAGGCATCAGCCCCAAGAAGATCATGGCCTGGCAGAAAGCTGCCGGCGCCATGAGCTAAGTCCTAATAAGAGGTTGAAGGGAGATAATTTGTCCTACTATTATCGGAACTTTGCGGCTTCGTGCCTTCGCGTGATACCCGAGACTTCGTCGCACGAAGCAACGGATGAAGGGGACTGAAGGGTTGCGGTGAGATTCTTGGGGTAACGGCCTGACGCAAAGCCTTTCTGTTCAAACCGAATGGCTAAAGCCTTGATCAGGACGGCGGCGCGAGCGCCCGGGTCATCGCGGGACAGAGGATCCCGGCGAATATGCCTGGCACAGAGGCCAAGGCCGAAAGGCAGCGATGATAGCGCCCTGCGGGTTTTGCGGCATCTTGTCCCTGCGTCAGAGTAAACCGCGATACTCAGGCTATTTTAGTTCTTTAAGTACGTATAACCTGCAAAGATTACATCTTTATTCATCATTCTTCAAACAAGACCCAAATCACTTTTGCCAATCTGATAATTCCGTACTTTATGGAATGGTATATCGACAATTGCTCGTTATCGAATTATAGGCCTCAGCGAAATCAGAAAACTTCTGTTGAATCCGCCGCGCAACGTCATATACATTACGAGGGCAAAATTATATTTATAAAATTCTGTAGGCCTTTTAAATTAGCCTGATTGAGCTCTCGATTCAAGTGTGTGTAACTTGCAGGGACTTTTTGTAGTTAACCTGTCCGCATCTTTCAACATCTCCACCAATATGGAAAATATCGCGGCCCCTAATGGGTCGTCTAATGTGTAAAAAAGCTCCGCGAGAGTGCTTCTTAGCGATCTCTGCTAGCCTCTGCTCGTAAAATTGGTCCTCTTCCTCAAAGCCCCAACTGGCCTTGTGCCACCTGGCTTAAAGTTAGCGAGTTAATGTAATCAGATTTATACGTGAGCATAGGGTATGAAAAAACATGGACCTGTCAGCATTCCTGTCTTTTGCCGAGAACATACTTCAAGTTTCGGGATTTGCGCTTCTTTTATCGTGTTTCATTGCGTTCTTTGTATGTTTATTATTCAAATGTTTTTTTAAAATTGATAATATTTGGCGTGATATTTCGATAGCGGGAACAATCGTCCTCGTAACTGCTCAGCTAATCGGCGCATTTTCCGGCGTTATGTTCCCGATAATGCTTGGGCCGGATGTAAGTGACTATAGTATATCATGTGATCCCGTTGATCTCAAAATTGTGATTCCAGATTCATTAATCGATGAAGAAGTTGCAGCGAAACTAAATCATACATCGGTGAAGCGTTCTATATTTAATATGTATACAGTTAATATAAGCGTCAATAATTTAAATCCTCTTCGAAAATACAATAAACAAGTTTACATTACATCATCCTGTCCTCCAGAGTTCGAAGTTAATGTGTTTTCGCCGGTATTAAAAATTGATCACTCCTCCGAACTGCGCATCGGTACGCGCTTAAATGATCTTCGTACAGACTGGAAATACCCGATAGTGGTCCAAGCCACTGGAGCAGATGGCAAAAAGCGAAATTGCACCATATCCATAAGAGCGATATCAGAATATGAAGCGAATCCGACAATGACCCTGAATAATAGAGGCGTAGAGCTCTATAATCTAGGTAAGTACAATGAGTCTATCGAGGATTTCGATAGAGCTATCGAGATCGATACACAAAATGCAGTGGCTTGGTCAAATAAAGGGGCCGCTCTTGCTAGCATGGGTAAATATGATGACGCATTAGAGGCCTTCAACAAAACCATCGAAATCGATCCTCAGCATGCTGGTGCTTGGTTCAACAAAGGTGCTGCTCTAGAAAGTTTGCGTAGATATAATGACTCGCTGGAAGCCTTAGATAAGGCTATCAAGATCGATCCACAAGATTCCAAAGCCTGGTATAATAAAGGCAAAGTGCTTCTGGCACTCAATCGTACCGCAGACGCAGATGAAGCTTTCGCCAAAGTCAAAGATTTGGGGTATACGAGCATATCCCCATAGCTGCACGTAGGAAAAGAGAAAAGATACTAAATGTTCATATTGTGAGCTGCGCAAAGATAGTTGAGGAAAACGCCGAGCAGAAGGCCCACAAGCGGAAGGCGAGGTCATGATGAGCTTACTGGTAATCTCCAGGCTATGCCAGATAGGGACATAACCCCACAATAATGGTTCTGCATCGGCGATACCGTGCGGGGAATGAGACCCTGCACGAATTATTAGGATTAACATGAACTAAGACCCAAAGATTTTATCGTTAGGTTTTACAATTGTATGGCAATTAAGGAGGGATTGCGGTTATGAGGTACATTAAGCTAACATGTGTTGTCTTGATCTTGATCCTAGTTTGCATTCCCGCATTAGGATTCAGACCTTATTGCGACTGCTCAGATATGGATGGAGAATGGATTACCAGCAGAGAGCTTTATGAAAATGGTAATCCCACAAACCAGATTACGCAGGAGAATATGGTGCTTCGCATGAATGAATGCGGCGCTGAAGGCACTCTTGGAGAAAGCGGGAAAATATTCAATTCTTATTTTGCTGGAAGGGCTGCAAACAACCTTGTAGGTAGATATACACTGGGTGGGAACGGGGGGACCGATTTAGGGACTTTTACCATGCAACTGCTTAGTGGTGATAAGGATTGTGCGAACTTTGAGGGATGGTTACGTAGTAGTGTTGGATCACTATCCTATAGATGGACAGGCCAAAAAGCGCCTAAAACGCCTGGCTGTAGCTGGACTGGAGCCTATGAATTCAATCAGTATTACGAGGAAAAAATAGGAGCACAACGACGCGAAGATGGACCTAGTTTTATCCTTCAGTTAAATCAAGTAGATGGAACGACTGTCCATGGAAAATATAATGATATAGATGTTTACGGAACTGTAGCCTATAATGGCAATGATATGGAAGCTAGATTCAATGGCATTACTCCTTGGCCAGAAAAATATCCCTCAACAGCTAATGGCTTAATTAAGCTCTATTTTAAAAACTTTCCAAATGATTGCAACGAGGTTGAAGGATCGTGGAGCTCCGGTACTACTATGTTTAATAGCTCTTTCAGCCAATTAAGCGGCAGACGAATATCGAGCGGAACGTCTGGCAGCAGCTCAAGTGGACCAACCACAGGTGACCAGACTACTGGAGATGAAACTTCTATCCCCAAGGATTCAGTACCAGAAGGCTCTCAAGGAGGATGCTATGCAGATCCACTCACAGGCGAAGTAACCTGCATTGGCTCCAATGAAAAGCCTGAAGGTTACCGGAAAGGAATACAAGGCGATGGATCACAGGGTCTATGCTATGAAGATCCCGAGACTGGCGAGACTGTCTGTACTGGCTCCCGTGGAGAATCTTCAAATGGTCAAGGGGGATCACAGAATGGCTGCTATCAAGATCCCCCTACAGGCCAGTATATATGCGTAAGTTAAGAAATTAATGAATACTAGTATCATCCGGGGTATACAAGAAGATCCTACTCAACCATGAGTCTGTATAAATTGTAAAATAATCCTTCCTTTTTTTGGCTTCTACAAAGCTGAAGCCCTATTTATTTGCTATCACGGGTGCCGATTAATCGCAATCCTCCGATTGTTAACCCAATTTTACCTAGACTACGTGAACGGGTAGTTAGGTCAATGAGGATTTAGGCCAGTTTTGGGAGATTGCACACAGCACTATGAACAACTCGCAAATTTTGCACGCACCCGTGGGCCCGCCCCTGGGCAAGGGCAGGGAGATTGGCCTAGGCCTCGTAATCGCCATCTTCTTTACGATACAGTCATTTCCGATTTATAATGCAAAAAATCTTTCCCCGGAAGAAATGGCTCGGCATAGCTCTGGTCGCGGCTTCCTTCGCCTTTTACGGATGCTTGCTGCTCGTGCCCTTCTCTTCTCTCCCCGCAGAAAGAAAGATTGCCCTTTCCGCCGCTCTGGTCATTCTGGGAGAAGGGTCATTTTGGCTCGCAGTTCTCATCCTGGGAAGAGAGGCGATGGCCAAATATCGAGACTTCAACTGGCGAAAACGGCTCTTTGCATGGCTGAAAAAAATGGAAGAAAAGATCAAATCAAAGAGCAACTGAAAGGCAATTCATGCTGCCCAGAGTAATTCTGCATAACGCCGTCAGCCTGGATGGAAAGATTGACGGCTTTCCCATCGATCTGTACCAATACTATGAGCTGGCTGCTACCTGGAAGGAGGATGCCACACTTGCCGGCTCAGACACCTTTCTCAAAGCTGCAAGCGAGGCTCCTCCTGAGGATGAGAGCGCCTTTCTCCCGCCCAAGATCGATCCCAACGATCGGCGTCCCCTGCTGGCCGTGCCCGACAGCCGCGGACGGATACGCACCTGGCATTACCTGAGAAGCCTGCCCTACTGGCGCGGCTTTGTGGCCCTGTGCTCCCAGTCCACGCCCCAGGATTATCTGCATTACCTCAAAGAGAGACACATCGACTGCATTATCGCAGGCGAGGATCACGTTGACCTGCGGGCTGCTTTGCAGGAGATGAACTCCCGCTACGGCGTGTTGGTGGTGCGCGTGGACGCGGGCGGCACCCTGAACGGCCTTCTTCTCAGCCAGGGCCTGGTGGCCGAGGTGAGCCTGCTCATATATCCCAGCCTCGTCGGCGGCGAAATGCAGAGAGGCATCTTCGTCGCTCCTGACCTGGCGGCGGCTGCGGATCAGCTGGAAAGCCAGAAGAAGGTGATCTCACTTAAGCTCATGCAGGTAGAGCAGCTAAAAGGCGAAGTTGTATGGCTGCGCTATGAGGTCTTGTCTACTACTGATCTGTAAAATTTGGCCGCATGGGCCTGGCCGGATTTGAACCGGCGACCACTCGGTTATGAGCCGAGCGCTCTAACCGGACTGAGCTACAGGCCCAAAAAGAATGCGCCGCCAACAGGGCTCGAACCTGTGACATTCTGGTTACTGCTTTCTCTGCAATTAACAGCCAGACACTCTACCAACTGAGTTATGGCGGCTCGACACCCTCCCTCGATGCACAATGATTTAAGCCTTTTGATTAGAAGGTAGATTTCATGCGCATCCTGAAGAAGAATTTGCGAGGCGATGAAGGGGAGATTGCCTTGCTCCCCGAGTCTTTAGATGATCTATGGCATCTACAGCACTTGATTTCCCGGGGCGATCTTGTCTTTGCCCTCACGCACCGAAAGGTTCCAGCCATTGCCGACAAGGCGCGCCCTGAGAAGATGGAGAGAAAGACGGTGCGTCTGGGAGTCAAGGTAGAGGATGTAGAGTTTCATATGTACTCCAATTGGCTGCGGCTGCACGGTATTATCAAGTCGGGCATGGATGTCGGCGCATACCATACTCTGAATATTGAGATCGGAACAGATCTATCCATCCTCAAATACCACTGGAGGCCGGACCTTCTGGCGCGCATAGATGAGGCAGTAGCCGAGTCGCAGAGACCGCGAGTGGTCATTGCATTGGTGGAGGAAGGAGAGGCCACCATCGGAGTCCTGCGCCAGTTCGGGGTGCAGATGGCCGCAGAGCTGCGCCAGGGTAGCAACAAAGGAAGCGGAGAAGACACGCGCGGCGGCTTTATGCGGGATGTGGCGCGTGCGATTGATACGACGGCAAAGGACGGCGCAGAGGTAATCCTCGCGGGGCCAGGGTTCACCAAAGAGGATTTAAAGAAGGTTATCGACTCCAGCCTTCCCGATTTGGCCAAAAGAATTGCTATGGATGATACCTCGTCCATCGGAAGATCCGGATTTCAGGAGGTCTTGCGTCGCGGCTCGGTAAAGAGCGTTCTGGAGTCCAGCCGCATCGCCCGCGAAGCATTGCTCATCGAGGATCTCTTCCGGGAGATCGCCACGGACGGCAAAGCCGCCTACGGCATAAAAGAGGTTGAGACCGCCCGAAACTACGGCGCGATTGAAAAGCTGCTGGTATTGGATGAGCTGGCCCGTAGGGGAAAAGTGGATGATATCATGCGCGAAGTGGCTGATGCCAGGGGGAAGGTGGTGATCTTCAGCTCGGAGTTTGAGCCGGGGGATCGATTGCGTTCTCTGGGCGGCGTAGCGGCACTGCTTCGATTCAAGATTGTCTGAATTAAGATGTGAGCTGAAGATGACCAAGTGCGACAAATGCCCAAGGCATGCCGTTATCTATCAAAGGTACTCGGGCATGCATCTATGCCGTGAGCATTTTGAAGGAGATGTGCACCGCAAGATCAGGGAGGAGCTGCGCAAAACCGGTCTCTTCGGTCGCGAATCACGCATAGCCGTGGGACTGGACGGCGGGAGAAAGAGCGCTACGCTCGCATTTGTTCTCAAGAATCTCTTCATTGCCCGAAGAGACATTGACCTGTCGGCAGTCATCATCGATGAGGGGAAGATGATGTGCCCCACCGCCGACCGGGCCGCAGATGTGGCAAAGCAATTGGAAATTGCCTATGCTGTAAAGAGCTTGCCGCCTTTGCAGGATCAAGAGACGCCCGACATTGTCCGATCTGCCAGGAAGATGGGGCTGCTTCTTGAGGCTGCCAAGGAAAATCAAGCCGGAATTCTCGTTACCGGCGATACCCTGGATGATGAGGCGCGAAATATCTTCATGAGCTTATTGCAGGGCGACGCGGATGCAGTCATATCGGAAAATTCTGGGAGAGAAGAATCAAGAGGTCCAGAGAGTGAAGAGCAAACCGTTGCCTGGATAAAGCCGCTTCGACGTATTCCCGAAAAAGAGGTGCGGCTTTATGCCCTGGGACGCCATCTAGGATTTGATGATGCCGGCGAGATGCCTGATACCAATAACCTGCGCAGTGAGGCAAAGAGGCTCTTATGCGACTTTGACTGCCGGCATCCCGGCACCAATTATTCTCTGCTGCGCGGCCTGGAAAAGGTCCGGCATATGAAAGGGCCGACAAGGGCAAAGCCTTTAAGTAAAGATGGAAAATAATCGAACCTAGTGCCTCGGTAGCTCAGCTGGTCCAGAGCGATTGACTTGTAATCAATAGGTCGCGTGTTCGAATCACGCTCGGGGCTTTTTCCTTGCCATATAATCTTCAAGATCGCCTTTTAGATTAGCAGTCTTTGGTTGTTTTATTACAGAGATCCACGCAATGAACAATAGGGATTTAGGCCTGAATCTTTGGTTCAGGCCTTCTTTACCTTCTTCATATCCAACCTGGTTTTGCATCTGGGGCAGGCCTTTGGTTTATTTACTCTCGTCTCCCATCCATAATGGCATTTTGGGCATCTCATCTGTTTCATATTAATACAGTTGTAATAAGAGTATTAATAACTTTCGATTGTATATGATTATCCGTACTACTCTAGTAAGCGCAAAGCCTATAATTGGATGGACTGGGTAAATACAGAATTTCATGAACGAGATTTTGGAGATTCTTTCCGAAAACGCCAAGGCAACCTCTTCCGAGATCGCGGCACTGCTGGGCAAATCCGAGGCGGATGTAGCCAGAGAGATCCGGGAGCTGGAAAACGCTGGCGTCATAAGAAAGTACATCACTTTGATCAATTGGGAGAAGCTCGATCAGAGTTTTGTCTTCGCCGTTTTGGAGTTGAAGGTAGCGTTGCAGCGAAAGACAGGCTACGACGCTGTAGCGGAGAGAATCGCCAACTTCTCAGAGGTAGAGTCGGTGCGGCTTATCTCAGGTGATCATGACCTATCCGTCACCGTGCGGGGCAAGTCCATGAAAGATATCGCTTACTTCGTAGCAGAGAAGATCGCGCCCCTGGAAGGCGTTCAATCAACCTGCACTCACTTCATCCTCCGGAGCTACAAAGAGCACGGCGTCATTCTCACCGAAAAGCAGAGGCCCCAGAGATTGGTGATTACTCCATGAAACTGAGACAGAAAAACGTATCAATATCCGCCTGGAATGCCGAGCGGCATTTAAATCAGGTTGTCAATGGCATGCCTCCTTCGGGCATTAGAAAGTTCTTCGATCTGGTGAGCGAGATGCAAGGAGCAATATCACTGGGTGTGGGTGAGCCGGACTTCGTCACGCCCTGGCATGTGCGCGAGGCCTGCATATATTCGCTGGAGTCAGGTAACACTCATTACACCTCCAACAAAGGCATGCCCGAACTTAGGGAGGTTATAAGCGAGTCGGTGAGCCGGGACCTGGGCCTTACTTACGACCCTGCCCAACAGATACTCATCACCACTGGTGTCAGCGAAGCAGTTGATCTGGCCTTTCGCGCCACGCTAAACCCCGGTGATGAGGTCATCGTCCCCGAGCCCTGCTATGTGGCCTACACACCGGACATTCTTCTGGCAGGAGGAGTAGCAAGAACAGTTCCCACCCGCCTGGAGGATGAGTTCCGGCTGCAACCGGAGGATGTTGCTGCGGCAGTTACGGACAAGACCCGTGCCCTGCTGCTCAGCTACCCCAACAATCCCACAGGAGCGATAATGACCCGTTCCGATCTGGAGGATCTGGCGGATGTGGTTGTCGAGAACGATCTTCTCGTCGTATCCGACGAGGTTTATGGCAAGCTCACCTATTCAGGCAGCCATGCCAGCTTCGCACAGTTGGAGGGCATGCAGGATAGGACGGTCATCCTCAACGGCCTATCCAAGTCGCATGCCATGACCGGCTGGCGCGTAGGCTATGTGCTGGGCGATCCGTCACTGGTGGGAGCCATGACCAAGGTGCATCAGTACACCATGCTCAGTGCGCCGACCATGGCCCAGGTGGCGGCTTTGGAGGCTCTGCAGAATGGCGAGGAAGGGATGCTGCATATGAAGCACGAGTACGACCTGCGCCGGCGCATGTTCGTCTCCGGCTTAAATCGCATCGGCCTGGACTGCTTCGAGCCCAGAGGAGCCTTTTATGCCTTCCCCTCGGTTAAAGCCTGGGGGCTTTCTTCAGATGAATTCGCAGAAAGGCTCCTCAAAGAGCAGAAGGTAGCAGTTGTGCCGGGCAGCGTCTTCGGGCCGAGCGGCGAAGGATTGCTGCGCTGCAGCTATGCCACATCCCGTGAGGAGCTGATTGAGGCGCTGGACAGGATAGAGACCTTCCTCTCCGGCCTTTAAGAGACGATAAAAAATGCTTAAAGCCAAATTTAAATCAGAGCAGACGGACAAACTGGCAGGCGGGCTGGCAGCATTGGGCCTCTCACCCAATGCCTGGACGCTGCTCTCTCTCGTGCCGGCAGTGGGAGGAATGGCCGCGCTGATGCACGGGCGGCTGGGCCTGGGCCTGGCGCTCTTCTCCCTGTCTGCCTTTCTCGATATCGTGGATGGGACGGTGGCCCGGGTTACTCACCAGTCCACGGCCAAGGGCGCCTTCCTGGACGGAGTGGTGGACAGGTATGTGGAGCTCCTGCTCTATCTGGGGCTTATCTTCTATCTGGGAAGAGGCGAGTTTCTGGGGCTGGCTTATGAGGTCTGGTTTATGCTGCTCTTCTTCGGATCGCTCATGACCACCTTTGTGCGGGCCTATGCCGATCACCGTGGGATTGTGAAGGGCGAGGCACAGCTTAAGAAGATGGGCGGACTACTGGAGCGGTTTGAGAGGCTCATGCTGCTTTATATGGGAATGTTTCTGGGACTATTCAATACCCAGTGGCTGGTAATAGTAATAGCCATAACCGTAGTGCTGGCCAATGCTACGGCGCTGCAGAGGATAGCATTCGCCATCAGGCACGGAAGCTGAAATGGATGAATAAAACTTTATGATCTAATAACTTACCTTCGCCCCGCACCGCATACCTTTAGATACTTGGCCTTCCTACCGTACGCCAGAAAATGCCCGCCGATCCTGTCGCCAAATGGGAGGAATTCCTCCGCTCTCGCTACTGGGATGAGTTGCTGGAGCTGGCCGACTCCTACCCGGACGAGCGCAGCCTGAAGATCCGCTTCTCAGACATTGACAAGTTCGATCCCGACTTCGCCGAGGAGCTGCTGGAAAATCCTGAGACTATTTTGGAAGCGGCCCACGCCGCCCTTCTGGAGCTGGACCTGCCCATGGACGTTTACATGGACCGGGCCCATGTGCGCATTATTGAGCTTCCCCGCCATTTCAAGACCAGGGAGTTGCGCAGTGACCACATCAGCAAATTGCTGGCCATCGATGGCCTCGTGCGCACCGCCACCGAGGTGCGGCCCAAGATCATCTCTGCCGCATTCCAGTGCCAGAGGTGTGGCTTCACCTTCTTTAAAGAGCAGACCGGCAACAAATTCGAGGATCAGAACCTCAAGTGCATGAACCAGGCCTGCGATCGGGGCGGCCCCTTCAAGCTCATGCTGGCCCAGTCCAAGTTCGTGGATGCCCAAAAGATCCGGGTGCAGGAATCGCCCGAGGACCTGCGGGGCGGAGCGCAGCCGCAGACGCTCGACGTGGAACTGGAGGACGACCTGGCAGGCAAGATATTTCCAGGCGACCGGGTAATCGTCAATGGCATACTCAAATCATACCAGCGCTCTTCTCCCCAGCAGGGCAAAAGCACCTACTTCGACCTCTTTCATAAAGGAATCTCGGTGGAGATGACTGAGCAGGAGTTCGAGGAGATCGAGATCGACCCAGAGGAGGAAAAACTGCTCCTGGAAATGTCCTGTGATCCACAGATCTACGAAAAGATCCGGGGGTCCATCGCTCCTTCCATCTACGGATACGACGATGTGAAAGAGGCCCTGGGATTGCAGCTTGTCTCCGGCTTCGAGAAGCATCTGCCGGATGGAGCGCGTATTCGTGGCGACATTCACATCCTGCTGGTGGGCGATCCGGGCATCGCCAAATCTCAGCTTTTGCGCTACATGATTAAGATCTCGCCGCGCGGCATCTACACCTCCGGCAAGAGCTCCACCTCCGCCGGCCTGACCGCCACCGCCGTAAAAGACGAGCTGGGCGACGGTCGCTGGACCATCGAGGCCGGAGCACTGGTCCTGGCGGACAAGGGTATCGCCGCCATAGATGAGATGGACAAGATGGACAACGAGGACAAAAGCGCGCTGCACGAGGCGATGGAGCAGCAGAGCTATCATCCTCTGACAGAGATCCAACTTGCCGATGGGCGAAAGGTGCGCATCGGTGAATTTGTGGACAGGCTGATGAAGGATCGACCTTCGGAGATAATTGCCGGAAAGGACTGCGAGATTCTACCGCTCCGTGAGAATATTAAGATAATAAGCACAGACATGAGCCGCGTCTTCGATCTGCCGGTTGATAGGGTGAGCAGGCATCTGGCCCCAGACCATTTCATCAGTATCATTTACTCCAACGGCAAAGAGATCCTGGTTACTCCCGAACATCCAGTATATGTCACCAAAGATGGGCTCGCTTGTGTTCCAGCCAGCCAGGTAAGAGCAGGAGATATTGTCCCTGCGCTGAAATCGAACTTTGGTATAACGGATGAGATTGGCTCTCTGAATGTCGTAGATGTAAAAGTTATCGCAAATCAGGGCGAGCGCTTTGCAGATTACGTTTATGATGTAACCGTCGAGCCGACCCACACATTCATCTCGCAAGGCCTTGTTCTGCACAATACCATAAGCGTCGCTAAGGCCGGTGTCATGGCCACTCTCAAGTCCCGCTGCTCACTGCTTGCCGCTGCCAATCCCAAGCTGGGCCGCTTCGACAAGTACGAGCCCATCGCTCCTCAGATCAACCTCACTCCTGCGCTCATGTCCCGGTTTGATCTGATCTTCGTCCTGACCGACGATCCGGACACCAAGAGGGACTCGGCCATCGCCCAGCATATCCTGAAGAGCAACTATGCCGGCGAGCTGGCTACTCAAGCTTCCTGGAACGAGGATATCTCTCAAGAGGACATCGACAACGCTCTGGTAGTAATAAAGCCGGTCCTTGATCCGGAGCTGCTGCGAAAGTACGTGGCCTATGCCCGCAAGAACATCTTTCCTACCTTAAGTGATGAGGCCAAGGAGTACTTCCTCAAGTACTACGTCGGTCTCCGCAGCCAGGGGCAGGATACCAACAAGCCTGTGCCCGTCACCGCCCGGCAACTTGAGGCGCTTATCCGTCTGGGTGAGGCCAGTGCTCGCCTGCGCCTCTCCGATAAGGTCACATTGGATGATGCCAAGCGAGTGGTCAAGATCCTGGAGGCATGCTTGAGAAAAGTAGGCGTTGATCCAGAGACGGGCTTCTTGGATGCGGATATTATTGCCTCAGGCACTACCAAGAGCACCAGAGATCGAACTAAATCGGTGATGGATATCATACGGGATGTGAGCCGCGAGCAGCAGGGCCCGGCATCCAGAGATGCGGTCTTGGACAGAGCTGTGGAAGTGGGCATAGAAAGAGCTAAAGCGGAAGAGATCATTGATCGTATGAGAAGAGATGGAGACGTATTTGAGCCCCGACCGGGAATGCTGAAGCTGCCTTAAATACAAGCAATGCAAAATGATTATCATGTCTGATATTTCTCAAGATACGGAAAAGAAAGAGATGTATTTGAAAACCCACCAACATGGAGCAGAGACCCTTATTGCAGTCTGTGACTGCGATATTCTGGGAAAAAAGTTCACCGAGGGCCACCTTAAGATAGAAGTCACTGTTGATTTTTTCGGAGGCGAAAAGGCATCCTGTTCCGAGGTTGCCGGGGCACTCGCAAAAGCCACAATGGCTAATTTTGTGGGCTGCAAGGCTGTTGAGCATGCCATCTCCCTGGGCTACGTGGAGAGGGACTGCACCCTCTCCATCGACGGAGTTCTCTATGCCCAGATGGTGCGAATGTGATGCAAGCCATCTGTCATCGATGCGGCCAGCCCACGGTAGAAGGGCTTTGCCCCCAATGCACCCTGGAAATGACAAAGCTGGTCAGTTGCCCTGATCAGGTGGAAGTGGTCATCTGTTCGGTTTGCGGCTCCCGGCAGATAAAAGGCAGATGGCAGCTTCCGGACAGCAGCTGTGTGGAGGAGCTGGCCCATCAGGCTGCAGCAGATGCTCTTTGCCTGCACAAAGAGCTAGTCGAGCCGCATATTGAGCTAGACCTCAGAAAAGTTGGGGCCACTCGATATCTGGCAAATATCAATATCGAGGGCAGTTTCAGAGGCCAGGGCGTAAGCGAGCAGTGTGAGATTCCCATTCGCATTAAACTTGTGGCCTGCGATCGATGCAGTCGCATGGCTGGCAAGTATTTCCAGTCCACGGTCCAGCTACGCGGAAATTCTGTCAGATCCATGACCAAAAGTGAGATTGAAGAGTGCAAGAAGACTGCCCAGGATATGGCCGACTCCGGGTATCACGGGGGAGATCATCTATCCTTTATCCAGGAGATGAAGGAGGTCAAAGGCGGCCTGGATATCATCCTGGGCTCAACACAGCTAGGCAGACGCATGGCCCGTGTATTTGTCGAGCGCTTTGGCGGCAAGCTACTGGAAACAGCCAAACTGGTAGGCAAGAAGGACTCACGTGATGTGTTCCGCTCTACCCTGTTGGTCAGGTTTCCCAGGCTCAAGCGCGGTGACATTATATCCTTCCGGGGAGTGCTCGTCTTTGTTTCTGGCTTTGACGGCAAAACAACACTTATCACTTCACTTAGAGATGGCCGCAGGAGTTCCATGAGCGAGGAGAACTCAGAGATCGTGGAGATTTTAGGAAATAAAGCGGATGCAAAGGCAGCAATGGTGGTCTCTGAAGATGATGACGTGCTGGAGATCATGGACCCAGAGACTTACCGGGCAGCTTTCGCGGCTCGTCCTAGGGATTTGCGGGTTGGGCCGGGAGAAGAGGTAAAGGTAGTAAGAACAGCGGACGGATTTATAGTATTGTAGAAACTTTCGTCATCTGCAAATAAGTTTGCAGCCTCTTTTTCCACCACAAGGTTCTTAAACTAGTTTCGCACAATTTTAATTGATAGAAGCGCGCATTTGGGCAACAAGTCTCATGATAATTAAGCCCTGAGTGGAACTATGGGCGATGAAATGCCAGCTAATGAAGATAAAATGGCTCATGTGTGGGCATTTCTATCAGATGCTCCATGATATTGGTAAATGGACACTGAAATAGTTAGATGGACCTCATATTCATCATCATTCACTGCTCACTGCCTGCCTTTGATACGGCATGGCTACAATTGCGACAATGAGTCGCGAAATGGCCTTTGTAGGCCGCAGATAGCGTCGGCTCTTTGGGTATGGGTGTGACTTTTATCTATCTATTTTAAAATAAGAGGTGTCTTATATGCAAAATGTTGATACAACTAAATATGTTATTTATGCGGATATAACTGCGGAAGGGATAGTGGAGCGGCCGGATGTGGTCGGCGCTATCTTCGGCCAGACCGAAGGTCTCTTGGGATCCGACCTCGATTTAAGGGATCTCCAAAAAACGGGACGGTTGGGTAGGATCGATGTTCAAATAACATCCAGCGGCGGAAAGTCCAGCGGCACCATCTCCATTCCTTCCAGCTTTGATAAGGTCGAGACGGCCATACTGGCCGCTGCCCTGGAGACCATCGACCGGGTGGGACCATGCATCGCTCGCATCTGCGTAAACCGCATCGAAGATGTGCGTGCTGCCAAGAGAAGATATGTCATAGAACGGGCCAAGCGCATACTGGTGGAGATGTTCGACGAGAACATCCTGGAAACGGAAGAAATCACCGAGGAGATAAAGCAGTCCGTTCGCGTGGAGGAGATAATTCACCTGGGCAAAGACAGCTTGCCAGCCGGGCCCAATGTACTCGACTCCGATGCTATCCTGGTGGTTGAAGGTCGGGCGGATGTGCTCAATCTGCTAAAGTACGGTATCAAGAATGCCGTGGCTGTAGGCGGAACCAATGTGCCGCCAACCATCGCCGATCTCTGCGCCAAGAAGGTAGTTACCGCTTTCACAGATGGTGACCGAGGAGGAGAGCTGATCATTAAAGAGCTTCTCCAGGTCGCTGACATTGATTTTGTGGCCAGGGCCCCGGAGGGAAAGAGCGTAGAGGACATGACCCAAAAAGAGATTGTCCGTGCACTGCGCCAAAAGATTCCCGTTGAACAGGTGCTGGATCAATATAAGATCAAAAACCAGCCCAAGAAAAGGCGCGAGATCACTACCAAGAGAAAGAGCCTCATCCGTGAGAAGCCCTTCTGCGTGCGAAATACCACGGAGAGGGCAGAGGTTATCGCGCCGCGTCGGGTCGTGCCCCGCGAAGTTGTGCCCAAATTCGCTGCGGCTCCTGTCGTAGAAGAAGTAATTGTAGCGGCTCCTGAACCTGCTGCGCAGCCCGAGCCCGAACCTCAGAGAGAATGGTTCCGACAGCATGTGGATGAACTGGATGGTACTCTATCCGCCAGGATAATGGATAGGAATCAAAACGTCTTAAGAGAGGTGGCGGTGAGGGATCTGGCCAGAGAGTTGAAGGAGACAAATGGAGACGTAAACGGTGTGATCTTCGATGGCGTCGTGACGCAGCGCATCTTAGACATCGCCGCAGATAAGGGCCTGGAATATCTCATTGGCGCCAAGATGGGAAATATCGCCAAGAGTCCTTCCTGCATCAAGGTTCTAACCAAAGAGGCGTAACATTCTCGCCTCTTCTCCTTAATCTTAGTATATTTTTGGCATAATTGATTTCGAGAAGATTCTATTTGTAAGTGAGGTTATTTCTGATGGAGTTCAAGCAATGCATCGTGATTAGAGAGGATCTGAAGCTCTCCGCGGGAAAGCTGGCAGTGCAGGTGGCTCATGCTGCAGTTATGGCTGTGGAAAGAGCCGAAAAGATGGACAGATCCACCGTCTCAGAATGGAAGGCTGAGGGCCAAAAAAAGGTTGTCCTGAAAGTCGCAGGAGTGCCTGACCTCTTCCGACTCAGAGTTGATGCAGAGAGGGCGGGAATAGCCAGCGCTATTGTTGCCGATGCCGGGCTTACCGAGATTCCTGCCGGCACCATAACCGCACTGGGCCTGGGTCCGGCCCATGGAAAGCAGATGGATAAATTGACGGGCAAGCTCAAGCTTGTCTGAATAGCTAGAAGGCGTTTAAACTCCGGGGTAAGATGATTTCGGCAAGTAATCGGGACCGGTCTCTGGGCATGGATTATTATATAACTGACAGCCCAGGTTGTGGTGGCATCATCAAGAGCTGTGCAGAGGATTTCCAGGTAACAGAAGTATTCGAGGATCTGGGATACGAAGGCGGAAGGTACCTGGTCTTAGATGTGGAGAAGACCAACTGGGATACTCATCACCTTATCCGAGAGATGGCGAGACGGCTTTGCATCAGCCAGAAGAGATTCGGCTGGGCCGGCACCAAAGACAAGAAGGCGGTAACAACCCAGCGCATAAGCATCATGAACCTGGATGAATCGGCCCTTTCCAGAATTAATCTGCCCGACCTGAAGATCAGGGTTTTGGGCAAGACGAATCGAGCGGTGGGTCTGGGAGATCTGCTGGGAAATCGTTTTCACATAGTAATCAGGGATCTGAGCTGCCCGGATCCAGCCGCCCGTCTGGCCGCCATCACTTCGGAGATAGAGGAATATGGCGGCGTTCCCAACTACTTCGGAATACAGAGGTTTGGGGATCAGAGGCCCGTCACCCATAAAGTGGGTGAGGCTCTGGCAAGAGGCAAGGCGAAAGAAGCTGCCTTCATCTTTCTGGCCTTGCCTTTTCCCGGCGAGCCGGAGAGGACAAGAGTGGCTCGGGAAACGTTGTGGGAGACACGAGACATCCCTGTAGCCTTAAAAGAGTTCCCTGAGTACCTGCACTACGAGCTGGCCATGCTTAACTATCTCGTGGAGCATCCCGGTGATTATGCTCACTCTTTTGATGTTCTTTCCGTCAATTTGAAGCGTCTCTTTGTGCATGCTTACCAGTCCTATATTTTCAACAGGATTCTCAGCCGCCGCATGGCTGCGGGAATGCCGCTACAAAAGGCCGTGGTGGGCGATGTGGTCTGCTTTGCCAAAGAAGGTTTGCCGGATATGGATAGAGTGCAGAAGGTCACCTCGGAAAACCTGGAGGCCATCGACCGTCTGGCCAAGAGAGGCAGAGCATTTCTCACTCTGCCTTTGATCGGATTTGAGACGACAATAGAGGAAGGCGCACAGGGTGAGATGGAGTGGTCAATTCTCAGAGATGAAGGCATTTCTCCGGAGGACTTTAGAGTCTCAGAAAACCCGGATCTTGGTTCAAGAGGCACGAGGCGCGCGGCTCTATGTCATGTCAAACCGCAAATCCGCTTAGAGGAAAACCTGGCAACGCTGCAGTTCATTCTGCCCAAAGGAAGCTATGCCACGGTAGTATTGAGAGAGTATATGAAGAGCTTTGATGATATTCAGAATCAATCAAATGATTTAGCCGAGGAATGAGCCTTGCAACTAGAATTAGCTGATCCATATGTTGTAGTATACAAGCAGATACATGCTGTGGTTGATGATGAGGGCCGAAGAGTAGAGCTCATGGAACGCTCCAGCTGCTACGGTGGATCGGCCTGGGCCAGATACCATTACTCCAATGGGCCTTTAGTGAAAAGCTCCCGCAATTTGGGCGAATGGTTCCGCTATATGATAAGGCCGGGCAAAGCCGATTTGGATCTTGTATCCTCCAAGAGATCGGCCGGCATCGAGTCGGTAATAGTGGGCAGCAAGGAGGTAGAGGTGACTTACGCCGGTCTGGGCGGGGGAGGCGTAGGCGCTACCCTTTCCCGAGCTAAAGCGGAGGACGTCTTGCGCTATGATGTAACAGAATGCGGCGGAGGGCGCGTCGCTCGGGGCACCATAGTCTTGCCCAGAAGGGATAGAATGATCATTGGAGTTGATGATACCGATTCCAAGACGACGGGGGCCACCTGGACTCTTATTCACAACATCTCCAGTAAGGTCGATCGACCTGAAGCACGCTATCTCTCCCATTCCCTGGTGCAGCTCTTTCCCGTTCCAACCAAGACGCAAAACTGCGTCTCCACGGCAGTAGAGTTCGCCTGCCTGCCGGGTAAAGCTGAAGCCATGCTCTCTGACTTCAAGGCCCTGTTAAGCAAGTACTCGGTCTCCAAGCAGACGGGCATGGCAGTCTTCCGAGATTTCGATCCATCTTCTCTTCTGCCCTTTGGCCAGAGGTGCAAGCGAGAGAGGGTGCAGTACGAGGATGCTCTGGAGGCGGCGCGGGAGAATGGAGTTCAGATCTTGATGAATGGCCAGGGATTGATTGGGGCTGTGGCGGCATTGCCCTTTTGTGCCCGGCCTGATGAGTCCATTGTGCCCGCAAATCTATGAATTCCAGTGGCATGCAGGCAGCAGTGCAGGCTGTAGAGGATGCAGCAGCAAGGGTTCGAACCTATGTTCCCGGCTATCCCATAACCGATCTGGCCGCCGCGCTCGGGGCTGAGATCTCGGTTAACGAAAAGGTGGCTCTGGAGATTGCCCTTGGGGCGTCAGCTACAGGCCGGCGCGCCCTGGTTATCGTCAAGCAGGTGGGCATGAATATTCTGGCCGATCCGCTGGTCATATCGGCTACCCATACCATCGGCTCAGGCATTGTGATTCTGGCGGGAGATGATTTGGGGCCGAAGGGCTCTCAAGCGGAGATGGATAGCCGATTCTTCGGTCCGCTGGCAGAGCTGCCGATGCTCGATCCCAGCAGTCCTACCTCATTGCATGCATCTATTCTGGAAGGCTACACAGTATCCGAATGGCTGAGAATTCCGGTTATAGTCCGGGTGACGGCTCGTATTCTATCTGACGAGGGGCCGGAGATTTTATCTCGACCCATCCGGGGTATAGCCCAGCATTATGATCGGGACGGCTGGGATTTGACCATGCGTGGGCGGCATCAGAGGCATCACGATCGAATTATGGCCTTTGCAGAGGAAGCCTCTGAGTCCACAACCTTAAATCGCCTGGAGATCTCCGGGAACGTGGGCATCATCGCCAGCGGCCGGCCTGCGGCTCTGGCCCAAGGCCTAGGCGTCTCGCTATTTTCTGTGGGCTACAGCAATCCTCTGCCGGCAAAGCTCTTGCGCCGCTTCATTGATGGTCATCGCCAGATTCTGGTAGCAGAAGAGCCTGAGCCGTTTATCGAATCGCAGATTGCCTGCAGCCCCAAAGTCAAAGGCAAGCTCAGCGGTCACCTGCCCCGGGGGCCGCTGGAGAGGGCGGACATCATCCAGGCGCTGGAGTGTCTGGAAGAGGCGCCGAAGAAAATGCCCCAGGTCTACGAGAGCTTGGCTGAGAGGGGCTACAAGGGCGTTTGTGATGACTGTCCCTTCATACCCCTTTTTCAGGCGCTGGGCAAAATCGATGTGTCCGTGGCCGGGGACGCAGGATGCGCCATCCGTGCTACCCGTGATCCCTACCAATCAGTGGACGTGGTCTACGGCCTGGGATCATCGGTGGGCGTAGCCTCGGGCTTTGCCAAGAAAGGCATTGCCCTGGTGGGCGACTATGCTCTGGCCCACTCGGGCCTGCAGGGCCTGATCAATGCCGTCTGGCAGAAGCGTGATGTTCTTGTCGTCGTTCTCAAGAATGATGTAGCAGCCATGACGGGCGGGCAGGATGTGCCCGATCTGACCCACCTGTTGGAGGCGCTGGTGCCGACGCTCCGCCTGGAGCTGCCCGCTTCAGAGAAAGAGGTGGAACAGATTCTCAGGGAAGAGCTGAAGAGATCGGGATCTTCAGTCCTGGTAGCTCTGGGCAAATGCACGAAGCAGTGACGTTATATACTTTACTGACTAATACTCAGTCAGTGGTTTGTTCATGGTCTACAGGGGATAATATGAGCAGAATTGTAAAAGAACCAGAAGAGAGACGAAAAGAGCTGATAGATACGGCTTGTCGCCTGTTTGCAGCCCGGGGCTATGATCAGACCTCTGTAAGCGACATAACAAAAGAGGTCAATGTGTCTCAGGGCGCATTCTACTACTACTTCGACTCAAAAGAAGATGTCCTGGTAGCGGTGATGAAGAAGCAGATCGCTTTGATGGAAAGTGATTTCACCCGGATTGCGCAAGACGGCAGTCTGGGTGAGGCCGCCAAAATTAATTCCATGATCAACTGCTTTCTAAGCATCTCTGCATCCGGAAAGAAGATCATTAGCCATATCCACCAGGTCAAAAGCGCCACGCTGCATAAAAAGCTGATGAGCGTGAGGCCATTTGCCACTATCGCCCCGCTTATGGCGGAAGTGATCGTCCAGGGGTGCAAGAATGATCGTTTTCATGTAGAGCGCCCATTGGAGACATCCTATCTCCTACTCGTGATGATCGCGTCTGCCAATCATATGTTCTATCAGAAAGATGATGACTTGGCCGATTCAAGAAATATTGATCAGACATACCTGAAATTTCTTGAAAATATGCGAGCGGCCATGGAGGACCTCCTGGGCAGAATGCTTGGAGTTGGCAATTACCGGTTCATTTTACAGATTTAGGTTGCCGGAGAGCAAAGGATGCGTATTTGATTACTGACTTAGAGAAAGTCAATTAGCTATGAATTGAGAAGGTGAACAATATCACAAGCGGAATTAGATCGGTGGCTGGCCCTCATCCTGGCCCGGTCAAAGACGATGCTGCCATTTCTATGCAGGGACTTACTAAAAGATTCAACGGCATGACTGCAGTAGATCACATAGACCTGAAAATAAATAGAGGCGAACTCTTCGGTATCCTGGGGGCCAATGGAGCCGGCAAGAGCACCATCATCAAGATGCTTACTACCATGCTCACGCCAACAGAGGGCGAAGCCAGGGTATGGGGTCATGATGTAGCTAAGGAGAGGAATGCGGTGCGATCCTCGATTGGCGTTGTCTTTCAGGACCCGGCAGTGGATGGAATGCTGACCGGTCGGGAGAACCTGGACTTTCACGGCAGGATGTACGGAATGGACAGCTCTTTGCGTCAGGAGAGAATTGGCGAGGTTTTGGAATTGGTGGATCTGGCTGAGAAGGCCGATATCAAGATGGAAGACTACTCAGGAGGCATGCAGCGGAGATTGGAGATTGCCCGGGGTTTGATGCATTATCCGCATGTTCTCTTCCTGGATGAGCCCACTCTTGGCCTGGACGCTCAGACCAGGCGGCACATCTGGCAGTACCTTCGTGATATGAACAAAGAGAAGGGGGTTACAATTATCCTCACCACACATTACATGGAAGAGGCGGATGCTCTTTGCGATCGCGTGGCCATCATAGATAACGGCAAGATCGTAGCTCTGGACACACCTGCAAACCTCAAAGATATGATTGGATCAGACACGGTCAGCCTGGAGGTTGCAAGTGGTGCGCAAGCATTGATGCAATGCATGCAATCCTTTCCCTGGCTCAAGTCCAGCGCATTTGTCAATGGGACCATCGAGCTGATGGTGGACCATGCCCAATCGAGAATTCCCGAGATCATGCAAGAGGCAAATAAGTGCGGAGCAGTAATCACCTCAGTTGGACTTCATAAGCCCACTTTGGAAGATGTTTTCCTTAAGTACACGGGTCGAAGGATAAGGGAGGCAGGAGGCGCAACCAACTTGATGGGGGCCATGATGATGCAAAGGAGGAGAAAATGAGGCAGGATCTCAATGCCATTTACAGCATCTGGCTTCGTGAGATGCTGCGCTTCTTCCGTCTGAAGAGCCGCCTCTTTGGGTCCATAGCTTCGCCCTTCTTCTTCCTGGCTTTTCTGGGGATCGGATTTGGCGGAAGCACAACCATGCCTGGCATCCCGTCAGGTTTAGACTACGTCAGCTTCCTGACTCCCGGGATCATAGGTATGACATTGCTCTTCTCAGCCACCTTTGCAGGTCTTTCCGTCCTCTGGGACCGGGAGTTCGGCTTTTTAAAAGAGATAATGGTCGCGCCCGTAAGCAGAATTGCCATAGTCCTGGGGCGAACTGCAGGAGGCTTGACTACAGGAGTTCTGCAAGCCTTGATCATACTTGTTGCAGGGATAATCATGGGAATGAGGATGCCAAGCCTTGCCGGAATCCTGTTGTCTCTGGTATTCATGGTCCTGGTAGCCGCGACCTTCATTGGCATCGGGCTGGCCTTTTCTTCCAAGATGAAAGATATGTCCGGATTCAGCCTGATCATGAACTTCCTCATATTTCCATTGTTCTTTCTGTCCGGAGCGCTCTATCCACTGGATAGATTCCCTGAGTTGATAAGGTACCTTGCCTACCTCAATCCTCTTACCTATGGCGTGGACGGCTTAAGGTACAGCCTGATCGGCACGAGCACATTTTCCCCTGTGGTGGATTTGGCGGTTCTGGCGATCTGCTGCGCAGTCATGCTGTTCTTGGGGGCATATCTCTTTGAGAATACTGAGGTGAGGTGATCTCCCGGCGGAGCAAGTCCTTGTAGCCTTGGCAATAAGGCATCTAGGCAGTCTTACCAGCCGAGGCTATCGTTGTCACATCCAGGAAGGGCATAGCGCCGCCTGTGTACATTGGCAATTTGCCGTCCCACTTCTCCACGGCTTTGGTCTGCATCTCAACTTTGCGCAGTTCGATCAGTTCGGGTGTGATGGCTTGCTTTTGCAGATTCAATGCGTCAGCTTCTGCTTTTGCCTGGGTGACTTTTTGTTGTGCCTCCACCTGAATGCGCTTTAGATCAGTTTCCGCTTTTAGCATCTGTTGCGAGGCGGTCACCTTTGCTTCAATTGCCTGGGTAAACGAATCGCTGAACTTAAAGTCAGTGATAGCAGTTGACTCCACAACAATTCCGTAGGGTAGAAGTCTCGAAGATAACAAATCCTGGATGGTGCTGGCCACCGTCGACCGGTTTGTAATCAATTGTTCGGCACTGAACTTGGACGCACTCGCCTTCAGCACTTCCTGCACGGTGGGCTGGATAATGCTCTCGCCATAATACTGTCCCAGTTCGGCATAGATCTTGGGCACGCTTTCCGGCCTCAGATGGTAGATTACCGCCACCTTGGTATTGACCGTCTGCAAATCCTTGGAGGCAGCCGTCCCCTCAGCTTCATATTTCTGGGTCTTCACATTGAACCGCTCAACGCTCTGCACTATTGGAATTCGGAAATGTATTCCCGGATCGATGGATTTATCGCTGACCTTTCCCCAGGTCAGAAGCACACCACGTTCGGTTGCATCAATTGTATAGATCGGCCCAAAGAACACAACTACGACGACTGCCAAGATCACCAGCAATGGCCATAGTTTGGACAATTTAATTTCCACTATCTCTCCACCTATTGTCGTACGCAAATTAATTCCTCAAATTTTAAACTAATTTTATGTTTTCGTTGCGGTTCAACTGCGAAGCTTCTTGGCGCACAAAATCGGGCGAGTCCCTCAACGCCTCCAGCACCTTCTTCGCTGCCGAGCACCTCTCCACTCTTGTAGCATCGGCTGCCATCTGCTCCAGATCCTTGACATCGATCTGGCCCATCTTGAACTTGGTAACGAGAATGCCGGTCATAACGGCATCACTATGCTTCGCTTTCTTGATCAATTTTGTCACAGCTCCATCGGCCAGGACAGGTGTCTTCGGCCGGGCTTTCTTAGAATGGTGGGTGATGCACTAATAGCCTTTCCCTCCGACTGGCTCTGATCTATCATGATTATATATACAGTTTGCTATGGCCGGTGTAATAGAACGAGAGGGAGTCTCCAAGTGGAGCTTTCTGTGCCCGCCGATTGTAGCATCTTGGATAGCTGCACTCTCTGTGGCTCCGGACATGATAGAGACTGCTTGCTGTTAGGCTATGAGGATTACAAAAGGCGAGATTGAAATGTCTCAATTTCCTCCGCAAGCTTTTTCGCCTGAACAGGGAATAATTGCATGGAGAAGCAGAGAATTGGCGGCACACGAAGAGATAGCGGACCTTATGGAAAGGTTTGAAAACAATAAGGAGTCCCACAAATCCGGCCATTAAAACAAAGTCCAAGGTGGATCAGATGCTTACTCTTAACAAGCAGCTCCAAGTGGCCCGCATGCCTCACAAGCAGACCGCCCTCCCGCGCCAGATTGAGGCCACCGATCGCCAGATAGACGTCCTGGTCTACGAGCTTTGCGGGCTGACGAAAGAGGAGATCAGGATTGTGGAAGGGAGGGAAATGAGGCCATGAATAGCGGCCAGGTGGCGCAGCTCACCCAAAGCATCAGCCCGTTATCATTGCCACCTAGCCAGGAGGAGGCCAAGAGAAAGGGCTGGTGGCGGTTCTGGAAATAAGGAGAGCAAAGAATGGTGGTGCGATTACAGACTGCAGAAGGAAAAATCAAGGAATACGAGACCGTAGAGATTATAGGCGGCGGAGACTATCCTATTGAAAAATACGTTTCTAAATGTGGAATTGAATGGAAAAATAAGCCCAAGCAAAATGAAGAATGCAATCATTTGGATTGTGCAATATATTTAGCAGAAAAAAATAAGAAACATGGGCTCGTGATATTTATGATTTTTATTACGTTTGCAGCAATCATGCTAATTCTATTTGGATTTGAACGACAAGAGTTTTATCTTATGTTATCAGGATTCTATACTCTAGCGGCATTTGCCTTTTTAATCTGGGAAATCCGTGCGATAAGACAATTCAAAAATCTAACCGAATACCAAGACAAGAGCACAATCAACGGTATCAAGGCTACCCAAATCTCTGAAGATCAGGAAGGAACGAAGGCTAAACACTGGTGGCAATTCTGGCGGTAAGGAGGATACAAGGATGGTAGTCCGACTACAGACAGAAAATGGAGAGATAAAAGAATACAGGACCTCATGCGGAGAAGATTGGACTCCCCGCGGAGAATATGGTTATTTCAAAAAATTCGTCACAAAATGCGGCATGGAATGGAAGAAGAGGCCTAAGAAGCAAAACGAATGCAATCACCTATAATGCGCAATATATTTGGAAGATAAAAATCAAAATATAGGATTGACTGATGTTTATGCATTTGTTTTCTTTGAAGCTTGCATATGGATTTTCTTGATCCTTGAAGTGCCAGATATGCCCAGAGGTACGACGCCAATTTTCTTGGGATTACTGACGCTGATTGTTCTGGTTTACTTTTATGATAATTCCAAATCAAAAAAAAGATTTAAAGAACTTACTGAATACAGAGATAAAAGAAGTATCAATGGTATAAGATGCAGGGAAATCTACGAAGAGGTCAAGCATTGGTGGCAATTTTGGAAATAAGCACTATTCTTGTGAGAATTCCTCGGCCACACCCCACTTTCTTTTGAGCCTTCAGCCTCTAGCCGGCCCCGGATCATCTCATCCACCTCCGGGAGCCCGACCCCGAAGACCTCCGCCAGAATCTCCCTGGCCGCCTCCAGCTCCTGGGCCTTCTGGCTCATTTCGGTTGGGCAATGCTCCACGGCTCTTTTCTGCGGCCTGAATGGCTGCTCAAGGACTCCTGCCATGAAGAGCAGATTCTACGTGTAAGGTTAAGTAGTTTGGCCGGAAAACAATATCAATAAAACATATTTACACATTAGAAAGTATAAACAAGATACAAATGAGAAGATGAGCTGATTGGCGAAAACGTCAAGAAGCAGAAATACAAAAAGGGTTTGAGAGAGTGGTGGTCTTGTGGCATTCAAAATAGCGATATCTCTTCAGGCTCAGAAATACATGGAGAATCCCGAAAGAAGAAGGAAAGAGGGCGGCGAATTAAATATGGCAACAGAAATTGCCAACGAAGTGCTTGCTGATGAAGAATATGCCGATGCGGAATACAGGCGTTTCCTCAAAGAGAAAGACAAGTACATGGACTTTGATGAGTTCTGCCGGGAAGAAGGAATTTGATCTATCTTATAAGGCGGTCACGGCTGTGGCAGCGCGTGTGAGCCTGCATAATCCCGATTCGGAGCGGATGGAGGGATTCTTCAGTCCTCATTGTTGCAATCACTGGTTCACAACTCGTCTGAGGCTCGGGGGACGAGGAGCGAATTTATCCAGGCGCTTCGCTGGATTCAAGCGGGAAGCGATAGACGTCTAAGACCACATAGACTTCAAGGGGCTAGAAGAGGCTATTTGGCGTGCATACCGCAGTTTGGGAATAATAAGCAGGATATACCTTGTATTAATTTCAACAGCTTTTTCGGCGATACCCAAAGCCTTTTCCCCATCAAAACTTATTTATGATGATGTGGTAGGTGTTGGAGGGATGGTTTGTACCCTGGAGACGGATGAGCTATTCATTCTCAACGTATTATATATGAACCGATGCGTAAGGAGTAATAGAAGCTTCAATTTAGGGCAGATCGCCAAGCAGTTTAGAGCCAAGTTCAACAAAGATCCTGAAGATACCGCGAGGGGGCTCCAAAGAAAAGGCTATATTGCGCCGATGCCAAAGAAGGATACCAAATATTACATCTCAGATCTACCTATGGCTTGTCATGCATTAAATCAACATGGATATAATGCAACTGAGGGTAGAATACTAACGAGAAGAGTTCATAAGTTGTAAATCTAAGTTGACATCGATGTCAAAATCACTAAATAGTATGAGGTAAGATTAAGATTAATTATCGGAGGATCTATGGCTGCACCATTTGAAGGACTGTTGGGGGACACCAGCGAACTAAGGGCAATTCAATTTCTCTTGCCTTTGCGGGGGCTGGAATTCAATGTAAGCGAGCTTGCCCGCGGCACAGGCATATCTCGCCAAACCATGGTCTCTGTGACAAAAAAGCTCATCAAATGGAACGTGCTGAAACTTACAAGCAGGCACGGCAATGCCAACTACTATGCGATCAATGACGATTCCATGTTTGTAGAGGCGTTTGAGAGCTTGAATAATTGCATAATAGAGCAAATGCTTGGAGAGGATGAGTTGAACAGAATAGCGAATTACTCATTAGAGAATTCGCCTATTTGTGTCGATGCTCAGAACCACCCACAACCCAGCTATATCAAAGTTGTTGAAGGTAGCGAAACACCTGCCAATGGTTGGTTACTGTCCAAACCAGACTAATCGCTCTGAGCAATCTGATTTCAAAGAGTTCACAGATAGCAATTCCACAATTGGAGAAATTGAATTCTTTCTTCCTTTATCCCATAAACGATAACATAAGGATCTACATGCGAGCCGCGAGCATGTCTCAGTTTATGGCTTTTTGGAGCACCGATCGAAGGATTATCGAGAATCTGAAGGATCTTTTTAACGAGCCTGACTTCAAGTGCTTTGTTTTTTTGAGTAAGCTTTTGGAAGTTCTCTTTAAATTCCCGAGTGCGGTGATTGTGATATATCATTACTCGATAAGAGTTCTTATAAACTCATCTTTGTCATCAAAGGCTTCCACTTCACCAGCTTTATACTGTTTTATGCTCCTGGCGAGGCCCGCCTCAAATTTCTTCAGGGCGGCATCGTTGGCATCCTGGATGATGACTTTTTCACTTGCTCCAGCCATGGTAGAGACTGCTTGCTGCTAGGCTATAAGGATTACGAAAGGACGAGATTGAAATATCTCAAAATCCTCCGCAAGCTTTTTCGCCTGAACAGGGAATAACTGCGTGGAGGAGCAGAGAATTGGCGTCACCTAAAGAGATAGCAGACCTTGTGGAAAGGTTTGAGT
The DNA here is from genome assembly GCA_963682135.1 of Methanothrix sp. Taxonomy (GTDB): domain Archaea; phylum Halobacteriota; class Methanosarcinia; order Methanotrichales; family Methanotrichaceae; genus Methanothrix. Next base: position 1,158,971 of record OY821645.1, on the reverse strand, counting down.
GCAATAGGGATTCCGACAGATCCGGCTATTACAATGAAACCCAAGTGGATCTGATGCTCCCTCTCCACAAGCAGCTCCAAGAGGCCCGCACGCCCCACGAGCAGACTGCCATCCCGCGCCAGATCGAGGCCACCGACCGCCAGATAGACACCCTGGTTTACGAGCTTTGCGGGCTGACTGATGAGGTGATTAGGATTGTATAAAGCGGGGAATGAGGCTATGAATCGTGGCCAGGTGTGCAGCACACCCAAAGCACCATTCAGCTATCATTACCACATCACAGGAATAGGCCAAGGCTAAGAGCTGGTAGCGGTGATGGCTGATGACAGAAGAAAATTGCTTAAAAGAGCTAACGGAAATTCCCGCCAGCGAGATATTAGACAAGATCCAGAAAGGCGAGCCTGCCAACTATGATCACATTAGGGTACTAGGCAACTTTGACATTGCGCCTACATATGATAATTTTTATGTTAGAAAATTCTTGATGGCCGAATCAGATGGCGAGTACATAAGAAATGAACCCGCCAAATATAGAATTGTATCCTCTTCGATAACGATCACAAATTCGAAGTTCGATAGAAATGTCAATTTTATTAAATGCCTGTTCCAAAAAAAAATCGACTTCAGCGGAACTATGTTCAGCAGAAATGCCTTCTTCGACAAAGCCGCGTTCAGCGAGAATGCTTACTTCAACGGAGCTACATTCAGCGGCGATAATGCCTCTTTCAATGGGGTCACATTCAGAGGGCCTGCCTTATTTGAGAAAGCCATGTTCAACAGTTATGCCTTCTTCAGGGAAGCCATATTCAGCAGTAGTGTTAGCTTCAAAAATGTCAAGTTCAGCGAGAATGCCAGCTTCACCAAAGCCACGTTCATGGAGCTTACCATCTTCAGTGGAGCCACATTCAGCCAGGATGCTTCTTTCATGGAAGCCAGGTTAAACGGCCATGCTTACTTCGGCCCCTTTGGCGGAGTCAGATTTGAAGGAAATCATGTGACATTCCGAAAGGCTGTATTCAACCTTGCGGAATCTCAAGAAGATGCGTGCAGAACGGCAAAGAACGTATTGGCAAGGGCAGGCGACAGAGATGGGGAGGAATATCACTTCTATCGGGAGATGGAGGCAAAGCGGATACAGAAAGGTATCAGAGGGATCAGATGGGATTCACCGCTTAGCTTGGTTGATTGTCTGAAGACTGAAGTATGGCCTATCAGGAGGTCTCTCCCAAGATCCCTATGGAGATATCTCTGGTATGATGGATTTGAATGGATCTTCATCCAAGGAATCTTCGGATATGGCGTACATCCAAAGAGGCTCATGATCTCCTGGGGTGCAATAGTACTAGCTTTTGGCCTCTTTTTCTGGCATTGGGAAGGGATAGTCCGAATAATCGGAGCTAACGAATTTGCTGCAGGTTTATTAGACTGTATTAAAATTAGCTTTGTCACTGCCATTGCTCCAGGATATATCGCCGCCATCATTAATCCAGGAACTACAGGTTATAAGACAACATCTGATTTGTACACATATGTGGCAATGGCAGAGACGATAGTAGGAACATTTTTGTGGGCAGGTTTTATTGCCACCTTTGCTAAGAAATATATGAGATAAAAGGCGGCAACAGTCTGGAAATGTCAAGCCATCCACAGTCTCCGCGTCATCGTATCCTCTTGATACTTGCCAAACCACGGCAAGAAGGAAAGAAGCAGATTGAATTGAAGAGATATGGAGACAAGATATATAGATCTGTACCCGATCCCTGCGGAGCCGGAAAGAAAAGCAAAATCAGAGAATTCGTGAGACAATAATATTATCATTACGAATAGATATTTTAATATTTAATAGGTCAAGCACTTTTTTCAACGTTGCGTCTCGGCCACCGATTGTATCCTATATCTGGGTCGTTCGATCGAAGAACTCTAATGAATTCAATCTCTCTAGCACTTACTTCACTGTCGGATGCTGCGTCCGATTCCCAAATTATCTCTTTTCGGATTGTGAAGTCGCGTCGTTGCTCACCTGAAAAATCTCTCTCGATAAGTCCGCTGTCTGCACTGCCAAAATAGTTGATGCTATCTGTTAGATCTTTGCCAACGTAGATCTTGCCGTTTGGATAAGTAATCCTGTAAATCACCTTCATCGCATGTATCCTACCTGAGACGATGTTCTCGATATCACTCGCACTTCAACTGCAAAATATCTTACCCTTCTGCAAATGCATAGGATTCAATCTAGGCGGTCTCAGTTTGCCCTGAAGTCGGTCGAGGAAGAGATCAGGAAAGGGATGGTGGCGGTTCTGGAAATGAGGAATCACCTCCCCACCCACAGCTCTTGAGGCCATAATCCACTCTCTTTGGATCTCATCTCCTCAGCTTCAAATTCAAATTCAAAGCGACTCAGGATCATCTCATCAACTTCCGAGAGCCCGACCCCGAATACCTCCGCCAAAAAAAGGGCAGTATCTGTTTGGAAAATAAACTTCATAAAAATACATGCCCAAACCCGGACTCGAACCGGGGACATTCAGATCTTCAGTCTGACGCTCTCCCAACTGAGCTACTTGGGCTCAAGTGGGCCCGACGCGATTCGAACGCATGACCTCCGCCATGTCAAGGCGACGTCATAACCAGCTAGACCACGGGCCCGCAAGCACCTTCCCTATCGCATACTTGCATATAAAGTCTTCGGCCAGACTTGAAAATAGCTAAACTGAAATTTGCATAGGGCCGGCATCGTGCCCGGCCCTATGCAAATTTCAATTGTAGTAGACCTCTTTGTGATACTCATCAAGCGCCTTGATGGTTATCTGGTTCTTCTTGGCCATGATAATGGCATCTGCCGCCGCCTGAGCGGCCTGGATGGTGGTGATGTAAGGGATGTGATAGTCCACGGCGCTTCTGCGGATCTGGACGCCGTCCTTGACGGACTGCTTGGTGGTGGGCGTATTGATGATCAGCTTGACCTCACCAATCTTGACATAGTCCATGATATTGGGGCTGCCGTTGTAGATCTTATTGACCTTCACCACGGGCAGGCCCGAGCGGCGCAAAAATTCGGCTGTGCTGTCTGTGGCAATGATGGAGAGGCCCGCCTCATGAAGCTTCTTGGCGGCCACGGCCACCGCCGCCTTGTCCTCATCCTTGACAGAGATGAAGACCATGCCCTCTAAAGGCAGCGGATTGTCCGCAGACAGCTCCGCCTTGAAGAATGCCAGTCCCAGCTTGTAGTCTATGCCCATGACCTCGCCCGTAGACCTCATCTCCGGCCCCAGCAGAACATCTGCGCCCGGCAGCTTGTCAAAAGGTAATAGCACCTCCTTGACGGATACGTAAGGCGTCTTGGGCTCATCGAGAGTGCCCTGATCTCGCAGAGATTCTCCAATCATGACGTTGGCGGCAATCTTGGCCAGGGGCAGGCCCACGGCTTTGGAGACAAAAGGTATGGTGCGACTCGACCGGGGGTTGGCCTCCAGCACATAAACCGTGCCGTCTTTGTAAGCCATCTGCAGGTTTACTATTCCCACCACATTAAGACCCAGCGCGATCTTGCGCACATAGTCCCTCACGACCTCCAAAACCACGCCGGGCAATGTCTGGGGCGGAATCATGCAGGCGCTGTCTCCGGAATGGATGCCGGCCTCCTCGATGTGCTCCATGATGGCGCCTATCAGAACATCTCTGCCGTCGCAAACCGCATCCACATCGATCTCCACAGCGTTTTGCAGGAAATCGTCAATGAGAACCGGATGATCATGGGAGACGCGCACCGCCTCGCGCATGTAAACCTCCAGGCCGGCCTCGTCGTAGACGATCTCCATAGCCCGGCCTCCCAGAACATAGCTGGGCCTCACCAGTACCGGATAGCCGATCCTGGCGGCAACGGCCTTGGCCTCTTCCGGAGCATAAGCGATACCTGCACTTGGTTGGGGGATGTTCAACTTATTCATGAGTGCGTTGAACCTCTCCCTGTCCTCAGCCAGATCAATGCTGTCCGGGCTGGTTCCCAGGATCTTCGTCTTCAGGCCGCGACGTGCAATCTCTTTTTCCAGGGGGAAGGCCAGGTTTATGGCCGTCTGACCGCCGAACTGGACCAGTACACCATCGTGCTGCTCCTTCTCGAGGATGTTCATGACATCCTCCAGCGTAACCGGCTCAAAGAAGAGCTTGTCCGAGGTGTCGTAATCGGTGGAAACAGTCTCCGGATTGTTGTTGACTATGTGGGTCTCAATGCCCCGCTCCCGCAGCGCCATCACAGCATGAACTGTGCAATAGTCAAACTCGATGCCCTGACCGATCCTGATGGGCCCTGAACCCAGGATCAGCACCTTCTTTTTGTCTGAGGGCACAAGTTCGCACTGTGTGTCGTAGGTTGAGTAGTAGTACGGGGTCTTGGCCTCAAACTCGGCGGCACAGGTGTCCACCATCTTGTAAGTAGGAATGATGCCCAGAGAGATACGCATATCGGTTATCTCTTCCCGGCTCTTGCCCACAATTGCCCCGATCTGCTCATCGGTAAAGCCGAAGCGCTTGGCCTTCCTGAGAACCTGGGGGCCGAGACCGGCTCTAATCTCCTCCTCCACGGCGATTATCCTCTCCATCCTGTAGAGGAAGTAAGGCTCAATTCCGGTGATCTTTGAGATCTCCTCCGAGTACATGCCTCTCTTCAAGGCCTGGTAGATGGCAAAAAGCCGCTCGTCAGTGGGATTTTCCAGCAGCTTTCGTACTTCCTCATCCGTCCAGACGGTGTACTTTCCCGCATACCCCAGATCTTTATCGATATCCATAGAACGAATGGCCTTCATGAGAGCCTCCTCAAAGCTTCGTCCAATGGACATGACCTCGCCGGTAGACTTCATGGCCGTGGTAAGAGTCTTGTTGGCCTTGACGAACTTGTCGAAAGGCCAGCGAGGAATCTTGATCACCACATAATCCACCGTGGGCTCGAAGGAGGCAGGAGTCTCTTTGGTCACATCGTTTCTGATCTCATCGAGCGTCATGCCGATAGCGATCTTGGCAGTCACCCGGGCAATGGGATATCCAGTGGCCTTGGAAGCCAGAGCCGAGGATCGGGAGACACGGGGATTTACCTCTATGACCCGGTACTCACCGTTCTTGAATGCAAACTGGATGTTACAGCCACCTTCAATGCCTAAAGTGCGAATGATGTTGATGGCGGAGCTGCGCAGCATCTGAATCTCCCTGTCGGACAGGGTCTGGATGGGCGTGACGACAATAGACTCCCCGGTGTGAATGCCCATGGGGTCCATGTTCTCCATGTTGCAGATGGTAATGCAGGTATTGTTGGAGTCCCTCATCACCTCATACTCGAGCTCAGTCCAGCCTCCCAGGCTCTCCTCCAATAGAACCTGGCTGATACGAGACCTCTTCAGCCCCAGCTCGCAGATGGAGAGCAGCTCCTCGCGAGTCTTGGCAATGCCTCCTCCCGATCCGCCCAACGTGTAGGCGGGCCGAACTACCAGAGGCAATCCTATCTCCTCCATGACCTCCAGGGCCTCGTCCAGAGTGTTGACCGCTCTGCTCTTCGGAACGGGCTCGCCCACACGCTCCATGGCCTTCTTGAAAAGGTCGCGATCCTCTGCCTCTTGGATGGCCTTGACTGAGGTGCCCAGTACCTCGACATGGAATTTCTCAAGTACGCCCATATCCGCCAGCTCGGAGGTGATGTTGAGACCCGTCTGACCGCCGATGCCGGCAATAATTCCATCCGGCCTCTCCTTTTCGATGATCTTGGCGATAATCTCCGGCACCAGAGGCTCAATGTAGACCTTATCGGCAGTATTCGGATCAGTCATGATGGTGGCTGGATTGGAGTTGACCAATACAACCTCGATTCCCTCTTCGCGCAGAGACTTGCATGCCTGAGAGCCGGAGAAATCAAATTCGGCGGCCTGACCAATCTGGATGGGTCCCGAGCCGATGAGAAGGACCTTATGGATATCATTTCTTTTAGGCATCTCTATCGCCTCCCGGCTTTTCCATTCTTGCCATTCATAATTCTCAAGACAGATCCAAAGAATGGGTCTTCCGTGCAGAGTGGTCCTGGGTGGGCTTCGGGGTGATACTGAACCGCCAGAACATCGAGCTTGTCACTCTTTATGCCCTCGACCGTACCGTCGTTGGCATTCAGTTGAGTGATCTGTAGATCCGTGCCCTCCACAGATCCGGGCCGTACGGCAAAGTTGTGGTTCTGAGAGGTGATGTAGACAATCTTCTTTTCCAGGTCTTTGACGGGCTGATTGCCGCCATGATGTCCGAATTTGAGCTTGAAGGTCTGGGCACCCAGAGCCAGGGATATGATCTGATGCCCCAGGCATATTCCAAAGACGGGAATCTGTCCCGCATAGTGTCGGACAGCAGAGATGGCCTGGGTAGCTCTTTCAGGATCGCCGGGCCCATTAGAGACAAAGAGAGCCTGCGGCGCTGTCGCCTCGATCTGAGTGATGTCGGCATGCGCAGGAAGCACAGTTATATCGAATCCACGGCAGGAAAGGCTTTTTAGAATATTCCTCTTAATGCCCAAATCCAGTACCGTCATGCGAGGGCCACGACCCTCAATGCGATAAGGTGATTTGCAGGTCACATCCCCCAGCAGATCTTGCGCCGAGATATCTGCCTGGGACCGGGCCATCGCCACCACATCCAGGTCCTGCACATCTCTCCTCTCGCCAACGGCAAGCGTCGCCCTCATCACACCAAGCTCTCTTACCTTCAAGGTGAGCATGCGGGTATCCACATCACATAAGCCAGGCTTGCCCTCATCAATGAGGAAACGGTTGAGCGTTTTTGCATGACGGTAGTGTGTTGGACGATCCCAGTATTCCCGGCTTACCATGGCGCGCGGCCACATCCGCTCAGATTGAATATCATCGCCGCTTATGCCGTAATTACCCTGCAGAGGATATGTGAACATGAGCATCTGTCCGTGGTAAGAGGGGTCTGTTAACGCCTCCTCATATCCGGACATAACGGTAGTAAAGACCAGTTCACCCGAGACCGTACCGGGCGCACCAAAACCGGTACCTTCTACCCTTGTACCGTCTTCTAACCCTAAGACCCCAATCATAGTATCGGCAACACAAGAAGCTAGGTCACCTAAATACATTTCGATATCATCATCTTTTTTAAGCTGGAGACCCTATCCCGCATGCATGGAAGTTAAAGTAGAGATCTCAAAAAGCACTGATTTTAGCCAGGTCTATGCCATAGGCGCCATTGGAGGCCATAGCCCTTACGACTTTCGCATTGCTTTTTACAATGACTCGCCAAAGACGCTGGTCGAGGACGGCAAGAGCATGACAGTCATGGAGAGAAAGATCGATACGGAAATCATTCTCTCACCTCTGGCAGCCAAGGAACTGGCCAACTGGCTGGTAGAGCATATCAAGGACTACGAGAAGGTCTTCGGAGAGATCAAGAGGCCGGGATCGGTATCACAAGGTCCAATCGACGCAAAGAAGGGCAGCGAGTCGGCAGCGATCCAGGGATACATGTGAGGCGGCTATGAACAATAAAGAGAAGGTACTGCTGAACAAAGGCATTGATAAGGTCAGGCAGAAGAAGTTTGAGGAGGCTTTAGAGATCTTCGAGCGTCTGCTGGCCATGAACCAGGAGATCCCGGAGGTCTGGAACAACCGAGGCGTGGCCCTCTACGGCCTTGGCAGCTTCGAGGAGTCCATGCAAAGCTATGATAGATGCCTGGCCATCGATTCCGAAAATCTGGATGCTCTGAGGAACAAGGGCTTTTTGCTGAGAAACCTTAAGAAGCTGGAAGAGGCGCTTGTAGTCTACGACTGCGTTCTCCAAAAAGGTGGCGATGCTTATGACATGGAATCCACTGCGGCGGTATTGACGGCCTTAGGGAGGCTCGATGAGGCATTGAGTTGTCTGTTCCTGGCCAGGGAGGCAATGCCTTTGAAGCGCCTGGAGGATGAGATTGAGATGGTAAAGAGCCTCATGGTGCAAAGAGGCATTCCCGTTCCGGATAAGAAAGCCCCTCCGGAGATAGCTCATCAGAGAGCCCTTCTCAGAGAAAATCAAGGCCGGGAAGATCAAGGGAAAGCGATATTATGAAAGGCTTCATAATGATAAACGTTGAGCCTGGAACGGAAAAGGCGGTGCACGATTGCTTGGTGGGCATCAAAGGCATTCGAGAGGTTGTGCCGGTCTACGGAGAGCGAGACTTCATAGCATTGGCAGAGGTTGAGAGCATATCCGATCTGAACAGAGCAGTTCTGAGCGTTAGAGAGATCAATGGAGTGACCTATACTCAGACCATTCTTGGCATGGAGCTGAAGTTCTAGAGATCAATGCCCACGCTCAAAGATTCCGGCTCGCTTGCACCTCATTATCTGGCAGTATTCGTCGCAGTCCTGGGATTCTCCCTGGTTGCGCCGTTCTTTCCTCACTATGTCATGGATCTGGGCGCATCTTATACCATGCTGGGATTTATTGTCTCCGTCTATGGTGCGGTGCAGCTTTTCACCCAGATACCCATAGGCCGCTTATCCGATCAGATGGGACGAAAGAAGATCTTGCTCCTGGGCCTGGCCACATTCTCCTTCCTGCCACTTTTTTACGTCTATGCGAAAAGCGCCGAGGCCCTCCTCCTGATCAGAGCTTTGGGGGGATTGGGGGCATCTGCCGTCTGGCCCATTGCCATGGCACTGATTATCGATCAGGCAAAAGCAGAAAACCGAGGGGCAGCCATGGGCCGTTACAACGCGGCATTCTTCTTTGCGTTAGCCTTAGGGCCTCTCATCGGAGGAATGCTCTATGATCATCTCGGACTGAATGCTCCCTTTTATTTGTGGGCTATTCTGGGAGCAATTTCATTTCTTGTTGTCTACTTCCGGGTTAAAGAGCCTGAGAAGATAAGTGTAATGATGGGTGCACTTCCTTCGCGGAGAAATGAAACGCTTATTGCTCCAGGCTACCATCTCACATTTCTAGCCTGCTCTTCTGTGGTCCTTTGGGCGGGCGTTGTGGGCGGCTTCAACTTCACCATGCTGCCCAGCTTTGCAGCCGGTCTGGGCTTTAATGCTACGGATGTAGGCGTAATCTACCTGGTTTATGGGGGAAGCACAGCTCTTTTTAATATCTACTTTGGCCGCCAGGCAGACCGGGGCGCCAAAAAGAGACTCATCTTCACCGGCTGCCTGCTGGGAGCCTTAAGCTTTGCTGCTCTGCCTCTGGCCGAAGGCATGATAACCGTCACATTCCTCTTCGCAGGTCTTGGCATGGGGCTCGGCATGGCGAGCCCAGCAGCTGCAGCATTAATCGCTGATACAACCAGTGCCTCCCGGAGAGGAGAAGTCTACGGCATCTTCAATACGGCTCGCATGAGCGGTGTGGTGATCGGGCCGCTTATCGCGGGATTGACGGCTGATCTGCATGGAGTCGGGGGCTGTGTCAAAGCCTTTACTCTACTGGCTGTTGCCATAACCCTTGTAACCATGTTCGTCAGAGAGTCGAATAAAACAAAATACTAATGAAAAAAATGAGCTATCGGAACGGTTACTGTCTTGGCCGCTCAATTATATATTCTAAAGCACTCCCGGAGTATTTAAGGTGCCCCAGGAACCTTGCGAACCGATCTTCAGCGAGGACTTGCTCTGCGCATACTTAAGGTTATCTTCCAGATGTCCGCCAAAGGTTACCTGGACGGGAGACATGGATGCGGGAGCCTTGCTGCCGATTTGGATGGCATTGGTACTGTTGCTGAGTTTAAAGGGAATGGCATTGTAGTAGAAGCTCTGCCCGAGTAGCGGGAAATAGGGAGCATCTAAGATTTCCAGAATGGATATGTCCGCTGGTGCGAATGTTCCCGTCTTTACAGGATAGTTCATCTGGAAGAACATGGGATCATCGTAAGTCCACATCGTTGCCAGGCAGGTGCCGGCCAGCATCATGAGCACAGCCAAAGCTATCGTATATTTCATCATAGTTTCTCCCCCAGACATCCGTTGGATTTAAACCTGTTGGAAAAAGAGATGAGACGGGCAGAACCAAAACCCGTCTCGCGTACATATTTCTTGGCGATGCGTTACGCTTCATTCATCATGGTCTATCTCGCTATCTTTTTACAACGACCACCCTGCTCACTGCCTTATTGCTCACCACCTGATTGAAAAGCGCATAGTCTTGACCTACTGCGCTATCATAGCCGGTTGCCGGGGCGTGCTTGCCATCCCTGGCATAGACAAAAACCTTGTAGTTGCCGGCGTCGGTTGGTGCATTGCTCCAGGTCCACTGGTTCTTTGTCGACCAATCCTGGGCTACCTTCCAGGCGCCGCCGGTCGACGGGCCCATCAGCCAGAACCGGTAGAGTATCGGATCTTTATTGACATCCGTGGCCGTTGCCGTCCACTTCACTGTCGTTCCTGCGCTTTGCGGACTCTTCTTGTCGGAAATAAGAGTCGTAAGCTGAGGCGGCATATTGGGCGTGAGTTGATACATTGCCCCCAGTGCGCTATCGTAACCGGTTGCAGGACTATGCAATCCGTCTCGAACATAGACGTAGACGGTGTAATCTCCGCTGTCGCTGCCGGAACTGGTCCAGGTCCACTGGTTCTTTGTCGACCAATCCTGGGCTACCTTCCAGGCGCCGCCGGTCGACGGGCCCTTCAGCCAGAACCGGTAGAGTATCGGATCTTTATTGGCATCAGTGGCTGTTGCCGTCCATTTCACAGTCGCTCCGGCACTTTGTGGGCTCTTTTTGTCGGAAGCAAGAGTCGTCAGCTTGGGAAGCAAATTGACCATAAGCTGATAAGATGCCCCCAGTGCACTATCGTAACCGGTTGCAGGATTGTGCTTTCCATCCCGGGCGTAGACATAGACGGTATAAGCCCCCACATCATAGCCGGAACTGGTCCAGGTCCACTGGTTCTTTGTCGACCAATCCTGAGCTACCTTCCAGGCACCTGCGGTCGACGGACCCTTCAGCCAGAATTTGTAGAATATCGGCTCTCTATCCGGATCCGAGGCGATTGCCGTCCACCTTATGGGCGTGCCGGCAGCTTGTGAGCCGGCTTTATCCGCCGTCAAGGAGACGAGAACTGGCGGCTGGTTTTGCCTAAGCACGGTGAACAGTGCTCCGGCATCATCATCCCATCCGGACGGGCTGGAGTGCAGTCCGTCCCTCACCTGCACCTGAATCTCGCTTGTTCCTGCGTCAGCAGGCGAGGTGGGCCAAACCCAGGTCGGGTCGGTAGACCAGTCCCGCACGATCCTCCAGGATCCTCCGGTAGCAGCTCCCTTCAGCCAGTACCTATAGAACACAGGGTTTCCTTCCTGATCCATGGCGGATGCCTTCCACCATACTGTGGCACCTATGGGCTGGGGGCTATGCACATTGCTGGCCAGACCGGTGATTACCGGCGGAAGATTCTGGTTGACAATGGCAAAGGATGCTATCTCGTAATCGTCTGAGCCACCCGGTCCGGCATGACTGCCGTCCGAAACCGCCACCAGCACCTCACTGTAGCCGACATCCATTGGATTGGTTCTCCAGATCCAGCGATTGTTCTTGCCCCAGCCGGTCTGGTCCATCCAGAACCCGTTAGTCGAAGGCCCGCGCAGGTAGAACTTGTACTGCAGTGGATCGCCATTCGGATCAGATGCCAGTGCTGTCCACTTAATCCAGCTTCCTACAAACTGAGGAGCAGGCCGGTCGGAGAACAGCATGTCGACGTGTGGCGGTTGGTTGGCACTGGTGAGTTTGAAGGAAACCGTCTTCATGATGTCAAAGCCTGATGGTCCGGCATGATTGCCGTCTCTTATCCAAACATCAATCTGATAGGTTCCCGGTACATATCCTACGGTGCTCCACGTCCAGACGTTGCTCTCAGAGTATCCGGTGTCGGCCCTTACGGCAGTGGACGGAGCCGGTCCGCGCACAATAAATCTGAACTTCAGGGTATCTCCTTCGGGATCATTGGCACCAGCGGTCCAGATTATGGGCGTGCCTGCCATCCGCGGGCTGGCCAGGTTTGAGACCAGCGTGGGGTTGGTGGGCGGCAGGTTGTTGTTGCGGTTACCAAAGTCGATTCCCTGCTTATTCTCCCCTGCAGCCAGAGCAAAGGAGTAGACCTGTCCGCCAGGACCTGCGGGCGGCTTGGTCTGAGTCCAGCCGGGCTTTGCTACTTCGCTTACAACATAGTTTGCAGGAGTGATGTTCAGGAAAGCATAGGAGCCGTCTGATACTGTGTTTGTAGTATTTAAAACGGCCAGGGTCGTGGCGTTCTTCAGTTCAATGGTCCAGCCGGAAAGACCTGGTTCACCACTATCCTTGACACCATTTCCGTTGAGATCGTTGAATTTCAACCCAAAGATCGAGCCCTTAGATGGCTGTGTGGCCAGCTTATTGCCGAAATCCTGGTTGCTGGAGCTGCCGGGTATGTGAACAGAGCGGACCGTCGGTGTAGTCGCATACCAGCCCTGTCTGGCCAGCTCTTTGATCTCGTAGTTGCCGGGTGGGATGTTGATGAACTTGTAGGCTCCATTGGCATCCGTATTGGCCTGGGCCATCAGAATATCAGTAGCCGGGCCGGGAACTACGTAAACCAGATCGATCTCCCAATTGGCGATGCCGCTCTCCCCTGCATCCTTTACTCCATTGCCGTTCAGATCGTTGAACTTCATTCCGGAGATGATATTGGGACTGATTGCGGGAACGTTCACCACGGCATGAACCTGCGTTGTCACAATAACCTGTATGGGGTCATCTACCTCGTAGGTCCCAGGCACCAGGTTGCTGAAGGTATAGCTGCCGTCCTGGTCTGTGGTCACGCTGGCGAGCTCTTTGCCGTTCTCCACCAATTTGACTTCCTGTCCGGGAAGACCAGGCTCGTTCTCGTCCTGCACTCCATTGCCGTTGGCATCATAGAACTTCTTGCCCGTGATGGACAGGTTGCCCTTGTTGCCGAAATCCTTTCCGGAGACATCTGCATCCAATAGATCGATGCTGTAAGATCCCTGAGGCAGAGTCTGGGTCCATCCATCCTGCACAACTTCGCTTACTGTGTATTTGCCGGGCGGCAGGTTCTTGAAGGCGTAAGATCCGTCCAGGCCGGTGGTCGTGGCATTGATGATGCTGCCATCTTTGGCGATCTGAATATTCCAGTTGCCAAGAGCAGCATCATCTCCATCCCTAACACCATTTCCGTTCAGGTCGTTAAAACTGGCTCCTGAGATGGACCAGGACCCGTGGTTGCCAAAGTCTTTGCCGGTCACATCGGCATCCACCAGAACAACCGAATAAGATCCTTCTTGGGGTGCGGTCCTGACCCAGCCGGACTGCTCGGCCTCTGTGATGGTATAGGTTGCGGGCTGGAGAGTCTCAAACCTGTAAGATCCGTCCGCTGCGGTTGTCAATTCCTTTTGCACAGCCTCATTGCTCTCTGTTGTTCCGGAGAGTGTGATCTTCCAGTTCTCCATTCCTGGTTCGCCGTCGTTGACCCCATTGCCGTTAAGGTCGTTATACTTCATGCCGGATATGCTGTAAGATGTCAGCTTATTGGCGAAGTTCTTGTCTGCTGCATCGCCCTGCGACAGATCAACGCTATAAGATCCGCTATCGGGATTGATTGCCTTCCAACCGGAGGGCAGTGTCTCGGCGACTGTGTAGCTTCCCACCTTGAGGTTCTCGAAACGGTAGGATCCGTCCTCAGCAGTTAAGGCGCTGACCTCTCCGTTTGGCCCGGTAAGATGGATTGTCCAGCCGGAGAGGGCCTCGCCGCTATCAAGGAGTGAGTTGCCGTTCTTATCTTCATAAGCTATGCCGGAGATGTTTCGAGCAGGCTCGCTGATGGTAATGAATGCTGACAGCTCGCTGTCAAAGCCTTCTTCAGTCGCATGCTTTCCATCTCTTACCTGGGCCTTGACCTGGTTTTCACCCGCATCCGTGGGGGATGTCGTCTGAGTCCAGGTGCCGGCAGCGCTCCACTCAGTTACAGGCTGCCAGGCTCCGCTTGTAGCCGGTCCACTGTGGAAGAAGCGGAAGGACAGCGGGTCTTGATCTGCATCGGTGGCGTTAGCAGTCCAGGTTATGGTGGTGCCGGGAATCTGGGGGCTGGTGACATCCGCGGTCAGAGAATTCAAGACGGGTGTCTGGTTCACAGCCGCAGGAATCACAGGCTCTGCTGGCTTCGTTTCATCGACAGGCTGCTGTGGCGTCGCATTCTCAGGAGCAATGGGCGTGGTAATGTTCTCTTCCGCGGGAGGTACAACCGTCTCCGGCGCAATCGTCACAGCAACACTCTCATTGACGGTTTGCTGCGGCGTCCCATTTTCCGGTGCTACTGGTGTGGTTATGTCCCCTGCCACAGGAGGAACTACGTTCTCCACAGCAGGTTCTGTCTTATTCTCTTGCGGCGCGTTTTCATTTTCAACCGCAGCAGGCTCAACTACCGGTGCTGGCGCGATAATGGAAAAGTCGCTGCTCATGTTGCCGGCTTCGCCTTGCGGTCCGTCATGCTGGCTGTCTTTTACCTGCGCCATGATCTGGCTGGTACCGGGCTGCATAGCAGTCCAGGTCCACTGGTCCTCAGATTGCCAGTCGGCGGCAGGCGTGCCGTTGACCAGGAAGCGATAGCTAATTGGATCATTCTCGGCATCGGATGCCGATGCGGTCCAGGTAACTGAGGTTCCCAATAGCTGCGGGCTAATACTGTCGGCAGTCAAGCCGTCAAGTGCCGGCGATTCATTGAGCTTGGCCGGCACGACAACAGCAGGCACGACCTCGGTTATCACAGGCTCAACTACCGGCGCAGGGGCAATTATGGAAAAGTCGCTGCTCATGTTGCCGGCTTCGCCTTGCGGTCCGTCATGCTGGCTGTCTTTTGCCTGCGCCATGATCTGGCTGGTACCAGGCTGCATAGCAGTCCAGGTCAACGTATTCTCTGCTTGCCAGTCGGTGGCAGGCGTGCCGTTAACCAGGAAGCGATAGCTAATTGGATCACTTTCGGTATCTGATGCTGATGCGGTCCAGGTGATCACGCTACCCGTCACCTGCGGGCTCTCTTTGTCAGCCGTGAGACTTCTCATTACCGGAGCGTTGTTGGCTGGAAGGACAATCTCAAAGTTGGCGCTGGCGGCGGCGTCTCCCTCGGGATTATGCTTTCCATCCCGGACATTGGCAACAACGACGTGCGCTCCGGCCTGCTCTTTAGTCGCAGTCCAGATCCAGACGGGGCTATCCGACCAGTCTGCCGCTACCTGTCCATCCAGGATGAACTGGAATTGCAGGGGATCTGTCTCGGTATCGGACGCTGATGCGGTCCAGGTGATCACGCTGCCCGTCACCTGCGGGCTCTCTTTGTCAGCCGAGAGACTGCTCATCACCGGAGCCTTGTTGGGCGGAAGAACAATCTCAAAGTTGGCGCTGGCAGTGCTGTCACCCTCGGAATTATGCTTTCCATCCCGGACATTGGCAGCAACGACATGCGCTCCCGCCTGCTCTTTAGTCGCGGTCCAAATCCAGACGGGGCTGTCAGACCAGTCCTGCATTACCTGTCCGTCCAAAGCGAACTGGAATTGCAGGGGATCTGTCTCGGTATCTGATGCTGATGCGGTCCAGGTGATCACGCTGCCCGTCACCTGCGGGCTCTCTTTGTCAGCCGAGAGACTGCTCATCACCGGAGCCTTGTTGGGCGGAAGAACAATCTCAAAGTTGGCGCTGGCGGCGGCGTCTCCCTCGGGATTATGCTTTCCATCCCGGACATTGGCAGCAACGACGTGCGCTCCCACCTGCTCTTTAGTCGCAGTCCATATCCAGACGGGGCTGTCAGACCAGTCCTGCATTGCCTGTCCGTCCAAAGCGAACTGGAATTGCAGGGGATCTGTCTCGGTATCTGATGCTGATGCGGTCCAGGTGATCACGCTGCCCGTCACCTGCGGGCTCTCTTTGTCTGCCGAGAGACTGCTCATCACCGGAGCCTTGTTGGGCGGAAGGACAATCTCGAAGTTGGCGCTGGCGGCGGCGTCTCCGTCTGCATTATGCTTTCCATCCCGGACATTGGCAGCAACGACGTGCGCTCCCACCTGCTCTTTAGTCGCAGTCCATATCCAGACGGGGCTGTCAGACCAGTCCTGCATTGCCTGTCCGTCTAAAGCGAACTGGAATTGCAGGGGATCATCATCTGCATCCATGGATTCCACGGTCCAGGTGATAGTCGAACCGGTCACCTGAGGGCTGAGCTTGTCTGGGCCGAAATTGATGATAGCAGGCTTTTGGTTGGGAGGCAGTACGATGAACGCCGCACTCTTCTGGTCATCAAATCCATCCTGTTCAGCGTGTTTGCCGTCTCTAACCTGAACTTCTATCTGGTTTTCGCCCTCGCTTGCTGTCCAGGCCCACTCATTGCGGGACTGCCAGTCGGTTGCAGGAAGTCCATTCAAGAAGAATTTGTATAAAATTGGATTTTTTTCTGGGTCACTGGCCTGAGCTGTCCAGGTGACAATGCTGCCCGTCTCCTGGGGGCTGGGCTTATCTGAGGACAGATCGGATATTACTGGCTTCTCATTGGGCTTATTTATGGTGAAACTTGCCTTCTTGGAAGAATCGCCATCCGTATTATGTGTCCCATCCCTAACCCTTGCCTCTATGCGGTGTGTTCCAATTTCATTAGCAGATGTATACCAGATCCACTGATTTTGATATTGCCAATCAGATATCTGCTGATCGTCCAGCAGGAACAAGAACTGCAAGTTGTCGCTTTCCTGGTCATCGGCTTGCGCTTCCCAGGTCACGGCAATTCCAGCTTCCTGAGGGCTGGCGGCATCCGGTGTCAAGCTGATCATGATGGGCGGCTGATTAGCAGGCACTGTTTCCTGTGGCTGCGCAACAGGCTCCTGCCCAGCAGTTTGCTGCTCTTGTGCAGGCGGTTGATAAGTTTGCTGGGCCGCCACATCAGGCAAAGGCTCTGGCGCAGGCTGCACGGGAGCTTCCTCTGGCACCGGCGGGGCAGTTAATGAAAAGTCACTTATTCTCTCGTCCGGCGTAAATTGGGGGCCGGCATGCATTTCATCCCTGACCGAGACGCTTATCTGGTAATTTCCGGCATCTTCTGGATTGGTATCCCATTTCCAGGTATTGTCGGAGGGATCTGAGTTTACCGGCTTCCAAACGTCTCCCGTAGATGGTCCTTTTAGCTTGAATATGAAGGACAGAGGATCATTTTCCGGGTCCTCTGCGTTGGCCGTCCATTTTATGGAGAGGCCGGCTTCCTGGGGACTGGATTTGTCGCTCACCAGGGCAGTGAGCATTGGCTGCTGGTTGGAGCTTGCGCCGCCCGTGTTATCCGGAGCGAATAAATCTCCCTGACCCAAAGCTCCCGGCGATTGCTGATCGAATTGTGCTGAGGCGGTTACTGCCAGAAGCACTCCTGTTATCATTAGCACTGCAAAGACGAGTATTACATCCCTGCAGCTATGCTTGGTCTTGCGTTTGCTCTTGCTATCCATCTCTTTCATATCCTCACTCTCCTTTCTTCATTATCCCACTCGCTACTGAAAATTTCATGACAAAAAGTTGGATCTGACATTTATGAATCTTTTTTTCACATTGATGACTTATTAGCGCCCCGCCACCATCGGCAATTTCATATGAATTCTCTATTAACCAGTTTTGCGACGAGGCACCGCGGTACCATCATGGCCACTCAGTGCCTCGCCTGAGGAATATTTTTTATATTCGTCTAAGCAAAGGGATGCTTCGCAGAGTCTTTCTTGGCCAGTATTTCCGACACCTTGGGATTCTTGGCTACAGCGCGCTCAATGGCCAGCTTTGTGGCTGAATAGTTATATTCGTAGACCTTTTTCTTGTCTTTTGCATCCCACTCTATGAACACGGATACAATTATTCTCAGCTCTTCTGCCAGCTCCTGGGGCAGAGTCCCTTCTGCCACGCAGTCCATTACGGCCTTGGCTACAGCCGCCTGAGCAGGGCCGAATATGAGTATGGCCTGGTTTGCGCCCTTGATGGTGACCTTGTTTACCATAAGGGTGGCGGGCTTGGCAGGCAGGTTGGGCTCCAAGACCGCCAGCAAGGGAGTATGCCCCTTTGCAGGCGAAGCCAGGCTATTAACAAATGCCTGCTCTACGTAGCTGCCTTTCGGCCCGATTACAAGATCGATATGGGCGATCTCCGGGCCCTCTCCTACCAATGCTTCTCCAATCAGTATGCTGTCAAAAGGTTGCGTCATACATATACCTTAGAATCATTTTTCATATAAATTAGTAATCTAAGCCTTTCGCCAAAAGATATATCATTATAATATGCATCAAGATGGAACAATGCGAATACTTGTGGTCAACAACTATGGACAGTTCAATCACCTTATCCGGCGCGCCATTCGGGAAAAGGTGGAGACGGACCTCATCTCCAATGAGACTAAGCCGGAGAAGATTGACGCTGACGGCCTCATCCTGGGGGGAGGTCCCACCCTGGAGCGTGCCGGGCGCTGCGCGGATTACCTGAGAGATCTTGATATCCCCATTCTGGGTATTTGCCTGGGCATGCAGCTTATGGGCACCACCTTTGGAGGAAAAGTGGTTGCCGGAAGCATGGGCGGATACGCTGAGGTAAATGTAGAGATACTCAAGGAAGATGACATCTTAAGGGGCCTACCTGCCAATTTCAAGACCTGGGCCTCGCACATGGACCAGGTCTCTCTGCTTCCCGAGGGCTTTGAGATTCTGGCCAGGTCGAATGTCTGCGAGATCGAGGCCATGAAGCACCTGACAAGACCGCTCTACGGCGTGCAGTGGCATCCCGAGGTTGTGCACACCGAATACGGCCCAGAGCTTCTGGACAACTTTATCGCCCTGTGCAAAAGATGAGCAATCTACAAGATAGGATTGCCGGGCTCAAGGAAGCCCTCTTGGCAGCAAAGGAGATCTCCTTGACAGAGCTGGCCTCTCGGATACGAGAGTTGGGATTTCACTGCCAGAGATGCGGGGAATGCTGCCGGGGAGAGGACAACAGCGTGGTCGTCTTTCCTGAGGAGATAAGGCGCATCCAGACGGACACGGGCCTCTTGTGGCTGGAGGTTGTCTGCCCGCCGGAGGAAGGCGAGTGGGATAGAGATGGCTGCTTTCATACCCTGGAATGGAGGCTAAGAAAAGAGGGAGAATCCTGCCGATTTTATCAAGATGAACGGTGCAATATCTATTCCAGTCGGCCCTTGCTCTGTCGCACCTACCCCTTCTATTTAGATAACGGCAATTTGATGCACTCGGAGTGCCGGGGCCTGGGATCAAAGATCAGTTCCGAAGTGGCTGATGAGCTGGCAGTGCAGCTAGTTAAGCGCTATCTCTTCGAGATCCAGGAAGCCATCCATCTCCTGGAAAGATACCGGGACTTTGAGAGGGGCGAGGCAAAAGAGGGAGGAAGATGCATCGTGCACGACAGTGAAGGCGAGCACCACATCTCTCAGAAGAGTTTTTGGGGATAAGACGTACTCAATACTGCGAGAACATAATTGAATGAAGAAGTGATAAAAATCCCTTTTTGATAATTCAATCCATCCAGTATCCACGCAAACCTTTTCATATGTTGAACGGGATAATATGCATCGAGGAATTTATTTGAGATCTCATTGTATGATATGCACTGTCATCCTGCTGGCAATATTGTTCATGGCGGGACCGACATATGCAAAAGAGGTCCGCGGTCAAGTGGCTAATGGCGACTTCGAATGGAACGCCCAGAATTTCGCAGGGTTCTATTATGATATCGACAAAGATCTGGGCACGGAAAGAATCAGCACTTATATCACCTATGAAAAGCTCGAGGAACCCAATGGAGTTGTTTACTCCACAACTGCCCAGGCGAATGACTTTGAATTCGAGGACTGGGGCACATACAATGTCATAGGCTTCCTGGGCAAGAAGTACTTTGCTGGATACACTGACAATGAAAATATTGATGACTGGAATGAGGTGCTATTCAGAGAGTCCACAGACGAAAATCCCCTGACAGAGGAGCAGCTCCAGACAATATTGATGGATAGCGATACGCAGACGACCATCACTGCCAGCCAGCCTCTAATGCTGGCTGAGGGCTATGTACTGGCCGTCAAATATATCGATACCAATGGCATGCTCGTTGATCTCATCAAAAATGATGCGGTTGTGGATTCGAAGGTCTTGATGCCCTCTAAAGATGGTGCGACAATGGCTGATAAGACCTACCTCTATAGAACTGATGAGGGTGAACAGAAGGGATTGGTCATAATTGCGGTTCACTTCAAGAACGCGGTAACCATTCAAAACCAAACTGTCGCTACTGTAAGTGGATTATGGCAGATCTCCGATACGCCAACGCCGGTCAAGATAGATACCGAATTTGGCAAGATGAGGATCGCCAGTGTCAGTGCCGATACCATAGTCATGGACAACAAGGACAACAGCATAGCGCTCAGCAAGAATAAAGATACCGAATTGTTGGGAGACATCAGGATCAAAACCGCAGATCAGGGCGTCATTGACGATGCAAATCCAATCAGGTATTACATTTATCTGGACGAAAAATGTGAGTGCTGAACAACCTCTATTTTTGCTTTTTTATCCCGATTTCATCCTCACGCAGGTTCAATTACATCATGACAACCCGGAATGAATAGGGATCAGCAAGAGTCTTCCCATTTAGCTCCAAGATGGCGATGTAATACCAACCTGGGACGTCTGCATTGGCCTCCACCGTCATCTTCTCACCGGGACTTGTCGTGTCTTCGCTGGCAAGCCAGTTGCCTTCCTCATTTATGATGGCGACCCTGGTCTGCATCTCCGCCGGCACTTCCTCTAAAATGACCTGCAGAGTTGCCGGTGAGGAAATCTCTACCTTATAATAAGCGCCCGGAGCGTAGCCCACCACACTCTCGTCCAGATTTATGACCTGTGCATCGCTGGGAAGTGTGGCGTATCCCGGAGCAGCCAACGAAATCAGGCAAATCCCAAAGACTAGCAATTCGATTCTCATGGCAATCACATCCACATGCATACTGATCTATATTGATCAATCAGTAATAATTAGCGACTTCTCAGCGTATAAGGATTGGGATTGAGAAAAAATTGCCCCGGAAGAAGAGTAAAGAGGAAGAAAACGTTACTGCACAGCACTCTTCACCTCATCCACGATCTTGTCGATGAGGCTCTTCTCTTTCTCAGTCTGCTTCTTTTTCATCTCGCCAAACTCCCCTGCCAGCGCTTCTAAGAGCTGCTTTTGCCGGTCAGTCAGAGAAGAAGGCGTTTTGATCCTAACCTTGACATGCAGATCGCCTGCACCCAGGCCCTGCAGCCTGGGCATGCCCTTTCCCCTCAGCCGGAAGACGGTTCCCGTCTGCGTCCCTGCCGGCACCTTCATCTTGGCCCGCCCGCCTAACGTGGGGACCTCCAGCTCGGTGCCCAGAGCTGCCTGGGTAAAGCTGATGGGCGTCTCCAAGAGCAGATCGCTCTCCACCCTCTGAAACAGGGGATGGGGCCGGACATTTATGACCACATAAAGGTCTCCGTTCTCCATTCCCTTTCCTGCGGCGTCTCCCTGACCACGCAGCTTGAGGTGCTGGCCGTCCTCCACGCCCGGCGGAACCTTGATGTTGATCTTGCGGTTCTTTCGCACCCTCCCAGAGCCGGAGCAATCTGCGCAAGGAGTGACGATAATCTGCCCCCTGCCACCGCACTTGGGACAGGCCGAGGAGGTGACCATCTGTCCGAAGGGAGTGTTCTGGGCGCGGGTGATCTGGCCGGTGCCCCGACAGTTGCTGCAGGTGGTGGGGCTGGTACCGGGCTTGGCTCCGCTGCCATGGCAGGTGGAGCAATTCTCGGTACGAGGCACCTCGATGGTTGATTCCAGACCGGTGGCCGCCTGCTCTAATGTGATGTTTATATCGTAACGCAGATCCCGGCCACGCGCCTGCTGGCCCCGGCCGCCGCCTCCGAAGAACATATCAAAGATGCCTTCGCCGCCACCTCGGCCACCGCCTCCGGCACCGCCAAAGCCAAAGCCCCTCAACAGATCCTCGAAGTTTACCCCGCGGAACAGGTCCTCTTGCGAGTACTGGCTGTTGATTCCAGCGTGACCGAACTGGTCGTACTTCTGTCGCTTTTCCGGATCCGAGAGGACTGCATAGGCCTCGGATAGTTCCTTGAATTTTTCTTCAGCATCGGGCTCTTCCGATCTGTCGGGATGGTACTTCATGGCAAGCTTGCGATAAGCTCCCTTGATGTCCTTCTCGCTCGAATCCTTGGGTACTCCCAGAACCTCGTAGTAGTCCTTCTTATCCGGCATATCTTATTTCCCTGTAGTCTACTTTTTGTCGTTTACTACTTCGTAGTCGGCATCTACAGTCTGATCCGACTGCCCTTGCCCAGAGGTTTGCTCTTGCCCCGCACCCTCTGAAGCCTGTTGCTTGGCCTGCTGCTCCTGTGCAGCCTTCTGGTACATGGCCGCCGACAGCTCGTATATGGTATTTTGCAATCCTTCGGTCTTGGCCTTGATCTCGGAAATTTCACCGCCCGTCTGAGCGTTCTTCAGGTCGGCAATGGCCTTCTCGATCTTCTCCTTCTGCTCGGCAGTGGCCACATCGCCAGCATCTTTGAGCATCTTCTCAGAAGCATAGACCAGAGAATCAGCCGCATTCTTGACCTCGATCTCTTCCTTCCTCTTCAGATCGTCGGCAGCAAAACGCTCTGCGTCTTTGATCTTGGAGTCGATCTCATCCTTGCTCAGTTTGTGAGGCGCAGTAATGGTCATATTCTGCTCCTTCTTGGTGGCCAGATCCTTGGCCGAGACATGAATGATGCCGTTGGCGTCTATGTCGAATGTGACCTCTACCTGAGGAATGCCGCGAGGAGCCGGGGGTATGCCCACCAATGTGAACCTTCCCAAAGAGACGTTGTCTTTGGCCATGGGCCTCTCTCCTTGAAGCACATTGACCTCAACGCTGGTCTGGTTGTCTGCAGCCGTGGTGAAAATCTGGCTCTTGCGAGTAGGAATGGTGGTATTTCTCTCAATCAGCTTGGTGGTGACTGCGCCTAGGGTCTCAATGCCCAGGGAGAGAGGTGTTACGTCCAATAGGAGCAGATCCTTGACCTCACCGCCCAGAACGCCTGCCTGAATGGCCGCACCCATAGCTACGCATTCCATGGGGTCCACGCCTCGCTCTATCTCCTTGCCCATGAAGCCCTTGACGAACTCCTGCACAATAGGCATTCTAGTGGGGCCGCCTACCAATATGATCTTTCCGATATCGGCTTTCTCCAGCTTGCTGTCCCGCATGGCCTGAGTTATGGGACCGCGACAGCGTTCAATGACATCCCGGACCAGTTCATCGAGCTTGGAGCGGTCCAGTGTCATGGAGAGGTGCTTGGGGCCGCTGGCGTCTGCCGTGATGTAAGGCAGATTCAAGTTCGTCTGCATCACGCTGGACAGTTCAATCTTGGCAACCTCAACTGCTTCTCTCAGGCGCTGCATGGCCATGGAGTCGCCCTTCAGGTCAATGCCCGAATCCTGCTTGAATTTGGCCAGGACAAAGTTGGTCAGCCTTTCGTCCATGTCCCTGCCGCCCAGCTGAGTGTCGCCGGAGGTGGACCTGACCTCGAAGACCCCCTCGCCTATCTCCATGATGGTGACGTCCAGTGTGCCGCCGCCCAAATCAAAGACCAGGATCTTATGCTCGCCTACCTTATCGAGGCCAAAGGCCAGAGCTGCAGCCGTAGGCTCATTGATGATGCGAACTACTTCCAGGCCGGCGATGGTTCCTGCATCCTTGGTCGCCTGCCTCTGATTATCATTAAAGTAAGCCGGAACGGTAATCACGGCTTTGTCTACGGTATCGGCCAGATAGGTTTCAGCATCCGTCTTGATCTTGCGCAGGATCTGAGCAGATATGTCCTCCGGGCTGTACTCCTTTCCGTGGACCCTCACTTTGTAGTCCGTGCCCATCTTGCGTTTGATGCCCGTGACCGTGCCGTCGGGATTGGTGACTGATTGTCTCTTGGCCGGCTCGCCAACCAGAACCTGGCCTTCCTTGGTAAAGGCCACGTAGGATGGAAACGCCTTGCCGCCGATGCTTGTCCCTTCTGCGCTGGGAATTATGGTGGGTCGGCCGCCGATTAGAACTGCAGCCGCCGAGTTGCTGGTTCCAAGGTCAATGCCGATAATTTTTGACAAGATCTCATCTCCTGAATTTGAAAGTTATCACAACTTGGCGATTATTTTATCTTTTCGCCACCGCAACTTTTGAGAAGCGGATGACATGGGAATTGAACAGATAACCCTTCTGTATCTCTTCTGCTACAATACCTTCTTCCAGATCTTTGCTCTCGATCTGAAAGAGAGCCTCATGGCGATAGGGATCAAATTTCATCCCTTTTGCAACAATAGGCATGAGCCCTTCTCCTGATAGTATATCGAGCAATTGAATGTAGAGTGCCTTGCAGCCTTCTTCATGCTTTGCAGCAGCTTCCAGACTGTCAAGCACAGGAAGAAGCTTTGATGCGAGCTTCTCAGAGGCGTATTTTACATTAGCTTCCTTCTCACGGGCCGATCTTTTCATGATATTGTCCAGATCCGCCCGACAACGCATCAAGAGGTCGAGCCGCTCCTCCGCCAAGCTCTGGGCAGAAGTGAGCTGCTGTTGTAGCTCCTCGACATTCATGCCTGAAGTATCCGTCTTCGTTTCAGATTGTTCATCAGCATCCGCCATAATATCCACCCAAAGTTTGGCCAAATCGAAATCACAGGGAGGAATAGGCCGGCTTTTGCCGGTCCCTTTTTTGGTCCCTCATTTCTTTAGTAGTGAGGCATCTGCATAGGAGGCATGGTGTAGTCATGCGGGCTCTGACCGGGCTTGGGTGCCATCTCTTCTCTCTTGGCTGCAATGACATCATCTACCCGCAAAACCATGGTGGCAGCTTCAGTTGCAGATTTTATGGCCTGTGTCTTTACTTTTAAC
This sequence comes from Methanothrix sp., assembly GCA_963682135.1. Taxonomy (GTDB): domain Archaea; phylum Halobacteriota; class Methanosarcinia; order Methanotrichales; family Methanotrichaceae; genus Methanothrix. Next base: position 1,133,997 of record OY821645.1, on the reverse strand, counting down.
GGCTCCACAATGCCCAGAGCCAGCATATCTGCGGGCTGGCCGGTTATCAAGTTCAGCCCGAAGTTCTTCATGCCCTGACCGCTCTTGGCCCTCAGAGCCGCTAAGCTGTCCACTGGATCGAAACCCGAGTTCTCAGCCAGAGTCAGGGGGATGGACTCCACTGCATCGGCAAAGGCCCTGACAGCCAATTGCTCTCGCCCTTCCAGGGTGGAAGCATACTGTCTCAGGTTCTCGGCCACAACGATCTCCGGAGCGCCTCCGCCGGGCACAATCTTTCCGGAGCGAATTACGTCCATTACCACATTGAGGGCATCATCCAGGGCGCGCTCCATCTCTTCTAAGAACTGCTCCGAGACACCGTGCAGGATGATGGATACCGCCTTGGCCTTCTCGCAGCCCTCCACGAAGATCATGTGCTTATCTTTGCCGATCTTGCGCTCTTCCACAAGAGCTGCCGATCCCAGATCCTTGGCAGTGACGACCATCACGTCGCCTACCAGCCTTGCCCCTGTAGCCAAGGCCAGCATCTTCAGATCCTCTCTCTTAACCCGGCGAACAGCCAGAATTCCCAGCCTTGCCAGATAGTTTTGGGCTGTAACACCTATGCCCTTCTCGCAGAAGACAACATTAGCTCCTGCTGCGACAATGGCATCAACCTGAGACTTGATGACCGCCTCTTCGCCCTCTCTAAAGCCGGCGAGATTCTTGGCCTCTGTTATAGTGATCTTGGCATCCGTATCCAGCTTCTTTAGTTCGAGAGTGCCTTCCAGGAGCATGATCTTGGCTGCAGCTATGCTTTTAGGCATCTCCAGGGATGTTCTCTCTTTCTCGATTACTATGCCGTAGTTAAGACCCGAGTCCTCTATTTTGCCGCCCGGAATGAGGACGATCTTGACATTTTCTTCAATGTCCTTGCCCTCAAAACCAGCTACGGCACGTGCAGCATCCACTGAGATTTTTGCCAGCTTATCCATGGCGATCTCAATGCCCTTTCCTCGCATGGCTGTCTGGGCAATCTTTAGCAGCACGCTCTCGTCGCCTGAGACGTCAATAGCCATGGAAGAAAGCACTTCCTGCGCCCTGGCTGCAGCTTGCTTATATCCCTGCACGATGACTGTGGGGTGGACATCCGAATCCAGCAACGCTTCGGCTTTTTCCAGCAGCTTGCCCGCGATTATCACCGCTGTAGTGGTGCCGTCTCCGATCTCGTCGTCCTGGGCTTTTGCCACCTCGACGATCATCTTGGCCACTGGATGCTCAATATCCATCTCTCTGAGAATGGTGGCTCCGTCATTGGTGATGGTTGCCTCTTCGCCGGCGACGAGCATCTTGTCCATCCCTTTGGGTCCAAGGGTGGTCCGAACAGCCTCTGCGACCGCCTTTGCAGCTAAGATGTTCCTGCGCTGCGCTTCTTTACCTGTCTCTCGTTTGCTTCCTTCTTTTAGTATAATTATCGGTACGCCGCTCAAACCTGCCAAACCTATAGTCCTCCCCGACTTTTTTTCATACTACCAGTTTGAAGTTCTATATAAAAGATTCGCCTGATCAGAAGCCATATTTGTATGCAGCATGACATATATATAGTCTATATAGGAAGTTCTATATAGTCATCTCTCGATCATAGCCAAATAGCAAATACCAGTAGCGAACGACGTCTAAAAGGGATATGCGGTGACATCGAAGATCATCTCAAATAATCTAAATCTCTGGTACGGAGAAAAGCAAGCTCTCAAGGATATAAGCCTGGAGATTCCTGAGAAAAAAATTACAGCCCTAATTGGCCCTTCGGGCTGCGGCAAGTCGACTTTTATCCGCTGTCTGAACCGGATGAACGATCTTGTCACAAACATTCGCATTGAGGGCCAGGTTCTCTATGACGATATAGATATTTATGGAAAGGATGTCGATGTCGTGGAACTGCGCAAGCGGATCGGCATGGTATTCCAGAAGCCCAATCCTTTTCCTATGTCCATCTACGATAACATTGCCTATGGCCCTAGAATTCATGGGCAGAAAAATGTCGACAAAATTGTAGAGCGCAGTCTGTTGGATGCTGCTCTCTGGGAAGAGGTCAGCGAGAGGCTGGACCAGCCGGCCATGGGCCTATCCGGTGGTCAGCAGCAGAGACTGTGCATCGCCAGGACACTGGCCATGAAGCCTGATGTCATTTTATTTGATGAACCTTGCAGTGCGCTGGATCCCATCTCTACCGGAAAGATCGAGAGCCTTATGGAGATTCTAAAAGACAACTATACCCAGGTGATTGTGACCCATAACATGCAGCAAGCTGCTCGGATATCCGACTGCACGGCCTTCTTCTTGCTGGGCGAGCTTATCGAAGTGGGAAAGACAAGACACATCTTTGAGATGCCGAAAATAAAGAGCACGGAAGATTATATCACAGGAAGATTCGGCTAAAGGATTTGGCAGGAAATGAATAGCAACCGGCTTAGAGGAGTGGTAGGATGAGCCCGTATCGAGAGCGGTATCACAGAGATCTGAAAGAGCTGAAGAATCTCACAAAAGATCAGGCAATTCGAGGTGGCGAAGCTATAGACAAGTCCGTATTAGCTTTGCGTGATTGTGATATAGATCTGGCGAGAGATGTCATCAAACACGATCAAGAAATGGACGACCTTGGCCTGAAGATAGAGAATTTATGCATGGAGCTTCTGGCCTTGCAGCAACCGATGGCCAAGGACCTCAGACGCATTATAGGCATACTGAAGATCGGCATAGATCTGGAGAGGATCGGCGACCTGGCGGTAGATGTAGCAAGAGTCACCACGCAATCGCAAAATAAGATCCAGATAACAAAGCTGGAGTATATCCCCCGCATGGCTGAGATCTGCAAAAAGATGCTCGAAGGGTCCATGGAGGCCCTCATGAATAGCGATGCCGATCTGGCCAGGCAGGTTACCAAATGGGATTATGAAATCGACGGGCTGTACGTCAAAGCCAGAACCAAGCTCCTGAAGATAATTATAGAGAGACCCGAAGTGATCAACGAGGGAACGGCTCTGCTCATGGTGAACAGACATCTGGAAAGGACCGGCGATCATATCTGCAATATTTGTGAGACCATCGTCTATATGGTGGAAGCAAAAAGAGAACATCTCAACTAGGGCTATTTATGGACACACGAAAGGTGCAGCGGACCGGCAAGTCGACATTTATCGTCTCACTTCCCAAGAGCTGGGCGACCAAGAACGGCATTTCCGCCGGCTGCATAATTTACATCAATCAGGGAGATAATGGGGCCCTCACATTGTCCACAGATCGCTCGGAGCGAGACATGCGAGTGCGCCTGGATATCGGCGACAAAATGGGAGAACACCTTATAAGAGATATCATCGGATGCTATGTGGGCGGCTATAGAACCATTGAGGTTACATCCGGGCATATGTCCTCTATGCAGAAAAAGGATCTGCACCAGATCGTCAACAAGCTCATCGGCCCCGAGATTTTGGAGGAGACCATTAACAAGGTGGTCATTCAGGACCTGTTAAGCTCCGAGGAACTTCAATCAGAGCGGGCCTTGAAGCGAATCCGAACCGTAGTGAAATCCATGATATCCGATTCGCTCTCCAGCCTTCTGAATAATAACGAGGAGCTGGCGGCGGATGTGATCCAGAGGGACAATGATGTGGACCGGCTCAATCTTCTCATCGCCCGCCAGTTCACCGAGATCCTGAGATCGGGCTCTGTAAAGCAAGAGACGCTCAATCCCATCACCGCCTTCAATTATATGCAGGCGTCATCCAACCTGGAGCGCATAGCTGACCATGCCCATCGCATTGCTGAGATTGCCAGCCAGCGAAGCTACAACCTGCCGGAAGACTTGAAAGAGGAGCTTTTGCGCATGGAGTCATTGCTGTGCGGCCTGCTTGACGACTCGATATCCTATTTGCTGCAGACCAACTCCAACAAGGCCAATGAGCTCATCGACAGGATCAGGGAGATCCAGAAGCATGCCGAGGGAATAGCCAATTCATCAGACAGCAAAGACAAATCTGAGATGGTGGTTCGACTGGTCCTGGCCAGCAGTCTGGAGCGCATGCTTGACTACATCATGAACATCGGCGAATTGACCATAAATCTCAGCCATTCAACGACTTCTGCCGAAAAGACGTGAGGAGCAAGTACCTCGTAATATTTTGACTCACTCAGTCCGTGCGGCTCCATTCGGTTCGAGCGTGAGTGGGCAGCCACGAGCAGTCGCGGGAGGGCGTGATCAGGAGCCCCTGCATTCACCGCAAAGCAGGCAAGTTGAGGCGAGCCAGCTCGCCAAACCTGACAGTGGGACGGTCAATGCTATCTGTATCGAATCGAACTGGATCGCTAAAATGGATCAGAGTCTTGTGTTTTATATTATCTTCTTCATCTCATCTAATACGTCCTTGACGAAGACTTCACGGCACTCAAAAACATTCTTTTCACTGCCAAGATGAAGGTGATGCGGAAAGGTCTTCATATTGAGCCAATGGGGTGCATTATCCCATCTTTGCACCATTTTTTCGCCTTTTCTCACGTGGTATGAGTAGCTTCTGAAGTCCCTACCGTGAGACTCATTGATATGGAGAACATATCCTCCCTTCAATGAGGCTATGGCACGCAATGCTTGTCTCCCTGGCTCTTGGACTAATACGATTATTGCGAGATCGAGAACAATGTCGCTATTTGAAAGGACATCGAGAATCTCCTGGGCTTTCATGCCTTGAGACCTTTAAGTCTGGCTTCAACGTTTTTCCAGTAGCTTCGAGCCGATTCGTAGCTCTCCCAAATTATGAAGTCATCCCACTCCTCAAAGGACTCTTCCCCAATCCTTGATTCAATGCGCCTCTTGAAATCCACAAAGCTCATTTTGTGTTTGGCACACATCTCCGATATCTTAAAATCGAATTGGTGGATCTTCGATGCAGCTTGATCCAGAACGAGACATTTCAGGGCATCCTTCTCGTTCTTAAATAAGCCCTCTCTTACGAGCAAGGCTATGGGCTCAAAGACATCTCTGGATACCTCGACGGTGTTGTTCATTCTCTCACCAGCTTAAATAATAGGGCTCTAACGATATAAATCTTAGTGATGATTGGATATGGATATTTGGACTAGCATTCGCTTCCTGCTCCTGACCACGGGCCCAGCTCCGGGCGGCACCTGCCCGCGCGCGCGTGTGGTCGGCGGCGGCCTCATGCGGCTGCGTGAGGCACGAGCGGGAGAGGCGTGCTGGGACGCATCTGTGTTCTCCGGAAAGCAGGGCGAGTGTGGGAGCAAGCTAGCCCCGGCCTCTTCGAGCAGAAGGGACGAGCGTGGCCATCGGCATCGAGCTATCTGACATCATGCCAAACTCTCGGAATCTTCTTGATGCATCTGCAAAACTATTGGATACATGTTTAGGATTTCTTTGCATCACTCTTCAGGAAATCGTTCAGGTCGTCATTGCTGCAATGAAAAAACGAGATGTTATGACTCTCTCTTAGATATTCTACCCGAAGCTGATCGAGCGGAAAAGGCTTCATGAAACGGGATGTTCTTTGTATATCCTGATGGCTTCTCGAAACATCTCCATCTGCTCTTTGGTGGGCTTTTTGGGGTTCCTGATATCCTCTAAGAACTCTTCTGCATCTTCGCCTTCCAGGATCAAACCCAATTCTATTGGCCGTGCCATGCTAATCTGCCTCTCTTACCATTGTGCAGATGGTTGGATATGAATCTTTGGACTGACATTCGCTGCCTGCTCCCGACCACATGCCTGGCTCCGGGCGGCATCCTCGTGCAGATGGACTCGAATTAGCAAATGCCTTCTTCTCTCTCCAGGCGTAGCAGCTTCTCCTTCATCTCCCTGCCCCAAGCATATCCGCCCAAGCCCTTCTTGGCGACCACCCGGTGGCAGGGCATGAGAATGGCGAACGGATTTGCAGCCATGGCCCGGCCCACGGCCCGCGCCGCCCCAGGCATGCCCGCGCGCAGAGCTACCTGGCCATAGGTCGCCGTCTCGCCGCGCGGTATCGCCTGCACAATTGCGTAGATCTGTTTTTGAAAATCGGTACATCCGGACATGTCCAGCTCTGCTTCGGGGCAGGGCACGCCCCACACCAGGTGGGAGGCGATCTCTTCAGCTAGCAGGGAGGGCTCAGAGGGCATTTCCTGGGAGAAATAGATCCTGGCGACCTTCCCGTCCTGACAATCTACCAGCAGATAGCAGTCCAAAGATGAAACGAAGGCGCCGGAGGTCATAGACTATCATTCCTTGATGATCTCGCGGAAGGTCTTGTGGCGGCCCAGCTCGATCATCTCCACAGCCAGGCGGGCGGTGTCCAGGATGGCGATGCTGGAGAGGCCGGTGAAGTGGCCCCAGATCTCGCCGGGGTTGATCAGGAGCGTCCTCTCGTGCCTTGTCGCTTCAGCACGATGGTTATGTCCGCGGACCACGACATCATAGAGCTGAGAGGCTACCACGGCCTTTACCACCGGCTCCTCGGTGCCGTGCATGAGTGCTATCTTCAGGCCGCCCGCCTCGATCTCCCCAAAGTCGCCCAGGTACTCGCCGCCCACGCGAGCAAACTCGCGGGCCAGGCCGACGCGGTCTCCGTCGTTATTTCCGTAGACCAGCTTGAGGGGAATGCCAAAGCCTTCGAAGGTATAGCAGTTACCCGAGCCGATCATGTCGCCGGCAAAGAGCACCAGATCCACTTTCCTGGAAGAAAAAACCCGCAGAGCATCCTTGACGCCTTGGATACTGTCATGGGCATCGGACATAATTCCTATGAGCATCAAGCTCCTCCCAAAATCGCATCCCATAATTATATTTTGCCATCGGCTGCCACCCTCCAAAAAGCCTTTTGTGGAAGTTAGTGTCGAAGGGCTTAAGTACAAGGAATAACCTGGTAGCGAGAGGCCCGCCTTAACTCAGCCTGGTAGAGTGCGCGGCTGTAGTATGTCTCGCACCGTAGAGGTGCTACGCGCAGTCACCGCGATGTCCCCGGTTCGAATCTGGGAGGCGGGATCTGAAAACTGTCCGGATGGTGTAGTGGCCCATCATGAAAGCCTGTCGAGCTTTCGACCCGGGTTCGAATCCCGGTCCGGGCGTTAATTGCAAGGAAAAGGGCCTCATCAAGTTCCTTGCATTTTTATTTCCTGTTTTGCCACACAATTTGCACTTTGATAGAGGTTATTCTGATGAAATCATGGATAAAACCCGAATTGACAGTCGTTGTGAGACAATCGGATGAAGAGATGGTGCTTACTTTGTGCAAGTATAACAAACCCGCTGGCCCAATTCCTTATTATGGGATGTGCGATCAATATAATAATGGGGCCTGTTATCAATGTGCAGGTTTTCTTCCTTCCTAGCCCAATCGCTATTTGCGCCCGGCTTCATCCGCTCAAATGCCAGGATTGCGATACGCCAGCCAGTTGATTCAGAGATCTTACTTCGTTTTTAATGGAGCTAATCGGCCTGCATGAAATGGGCTGAGGGCGATTATTATCCTCAGCCGTTTCCTTGCTACTTCTTCTCGAAAATCTTATGAAGAATTTGCCCTACCGCATCATAGAATTGCTCTACGGTTGACGTCTTGAGACGTTCGCCACCCGAGTGGGGATCGACTATGGTGGGACCGATGGAGATGCAATCTATCTCGCTGCCGTACTTGGCTACTACCTGGCTGCATTCCAGGCCGGCATGGATCACAGTCGCGTTATATCCAGGATATTTGCTCCCATAAACATCTTTGGCTATTGCAAGCAGCTCGGATTTTTCGTTCGGCTGCCAGGCTGGATACCCATCGGTATATTTCACTGAATAATCGAAGCAATTGGCTATGTTAATTTGGACATTCTTGAGAGCCTTCATATTAGCATCATTGGAGCTGCGGTTTGATCCTTTGATGATAGCAGCCTCATTGCCAATCTCAATTCCCGCCAGGTTGCTCGATGTCTCGACCAGGCTCGCGTTATCCTTTTGCGGTATCATTCGAATGACGCCGTGAGGTATCCGGCTGAGCAGACAAAGAAGCGCATCAGTCGAGATCTTGCTCAGCGGCTTTGCCTGATCATCTCCCTGCCAGCAGACCTGCCAGCTGAATTTATCCTCTTCAGGCTGATAAAGCGCTTTTAATGCATTGCATTGAGCAGCAAAATTATTCTCAAAACTCTCCTTTTTATCCTTCGCGATGGCAACCACAGCACTAGCACTGCTGGGGATGGAATTCATCTTGGTCTGCTCATCTCTTTCCATCGAAATAAGGCGCAGTTCGTAACCGGCGATATCTCCAACATCTCGATTAACAATTCGCTCATTGAGGTTAATGAGGATTTCCGTTATACCTTTAATGGCATTGAGCCTACCATTATTGATGTTGACGCCTGAATGCCCGCCACGAAGGCCTGAAATCGAGACCTTCAGAGCAACAAAATCATTCACCATATCCGACCGCTCAACGGTTCCCGAAAATGAGAAGTCGCAACCGCCTGCGCAGCCATAGAGTATGGTCTTTATATCCTCAGCATCGAGGTTGATGTATTTTCGGCCATGAAGCAGAGCCTTATCGAAGTGCTCTGCTCCGCCCATGTCATTCTCTTCCTGGACGGTGAAGAAGCACTCCAGAGGGTACTCTTTTAGCGTTTCATCCTCCAGCAGCGCCAGGGCGGTTGCAACGCCGATGCCGTCATCCGCTCCCAGAGTGGTGCCCTTTTTTGGATTGCTGATGCTATCCTTGTCTCCAGCCTTTATCCATTTCTCCCCATTCTCCCCATTCTCCTTCTTGATCTCAAAGTCAAAAACATTTAATGGAAAGATATCATTTTTGGGGAAACAGACCATATCCATGTGTGCCTGGAGGGTGACATATGGAGCCGCAGAATATTGTCCCGACCCCTTCCTGCGAACAACAATAACCCTTTTGCCGGCATCCGTTGCATTAGCTTCGTAAAAAATGGGCGTCTCAATATTTTCGATCTTGTTGGCGCAATCTGCCACATACTGGCGCACTTCATCTTCATTGCCTTCTTCCGGATGGGCTTCATCACGAGAGGGATGTTTTAGGGTTGTTATCTTCATGAAGTGGTCGTAGACTGCTTTGGGCCCGAAATAGTCATCTGCATCTGGCATAATTCATCACACCTCAATACAATACAATTATGTAGGTTTAGCGACATCTAAATAAACTTTGCCAAGGACCAAGCTGATTGGTTCTACGATAGGTCGAAGGACTGTGAGGCTTGTTCTTGACGGCCCCTATGAATACTGTTAAATACTACTACTGCATGAGATTGGCTGCATCCTTTGCGGGGGTTGCCAAGCCAGGTCAAAGGCGCTGGATTCAGGGTCCAGTCACGAAGGTGTTCGTGGGTTCGAATCCCATCCCCCGCACCAATACCTATCGATTTTAGTTATTTGGCTCTCAAAGATCTCTTCTATGGGTGACTGAATTATTTTTCCGTACCGCTTCAAGGATGATGTAAGATGCCCAAAGAAGCGATTGGATCTGAAAACGCCTGAATGCTGCGGGGAATGCCCCCCCCTGGAAAATATGCAATAACGGAAACTGTATTTGCCCACCTGGTCTGAAGGGTTGTCCGGATCCGCTGCCTCTATAAAAGGGATAGAATCCTCGCTCTTTGTTGCCAGCAGCATTCACCTTTATTTACCAGGAGTGCCTACTACGATTTGCAGGGCGTTATTAAACGTTTTTACTCCATCGCGACCAGATGCCTCGATTGTTGCATTATAGATGTCTGATTCTACACTGGCATTCCATATTCCAAAATATCCATTCTCAGATGATGGTTTCAGATTCACCTTGCCAACATTTATTCCGGCGGAGTTGATGATGTCGGCATAGACCGTAAGATTGGCCTGATCAATTATTTTCGAAGATTTATCCGGAGTTGTTAAGTTAGAGCTGGTATTCCCGAAAACGGCTATTATTTTGATCTCATCATTGAAATTTGCGGGATTGGGCACAGCGCGTATGTCATTCAGGTCAATATCGAACAACGCAGTCGAGTTTTGCATCGGCTTTGCGGTTGTATCACCTGCCGTATTTGAAGCTTGACTTGCTTTTTTCCTTGCATCGATTTGTGCATTTAGCAGTCTAGCCTGTTGTGGGCCGCTCAGAGTGGATGCCGTGTCTTGGATGGGCTTTCCTTCCAAAAAAGCTGTAGCGCTTTGTGTCCAATCAGGTTGTTCTCCCATGCAAGCCGGGCAATTCGCCAATGTAGCTTGAGCAAAACTCGATACAAACATAAATGTGAGGATAAGCAGGAGCCCTGATTTTCTCATAATTAATCCCAAACAACGATTCATATCAATGCCCTCGCCGATCTTCCTTTCTGTTCCTTGCTTATCTTCCTGACGCCTTGACAGTGCCCAAAGCCTACACTCTGATGCTTGAAAATTTGCTCCTTTGGGAAACTGGAATCAGGTCCACATCGAAGGCAAACCACTTTATCTACACGGACGAGTATTTGCCATGCGAGAGATGCAATCCACCATGAGGAACTGAGATGAAAGCGGTAATAGATAGATTATCGGGACGGAAGGATAAGCTGCAAAAGAAGGTCGATGGCAAGATGGGAAGTATCCGAGGGGGGTCCTAAATGAGTGAAACATCACGCATCTGTTCCTGGAAGATTGCCCGGGCTCTGGACAATCCAATTCGCAGGCTCATTCATAATCCTCAAAAAATCTTGGGCGAGCATATAAAACCGGGACAGACCGTTCTTGATCTCGGATGCGGACCAGGTACTTTTACAATCACCATGGCGAAAATGGTGGGCAAATCGGGAAAAGTCATTGCAGTTGATATCCAGGAGGAAATGCTCGAAATAGTGAGGACGAAAGCGGCTCAGGAGGGACTGGTATCCAGAATACTCACCCATAAGAGCGATCCGGACCGGATCGGCTTATCCGAAATGGTTGATTTTGCTCTGGCTTTCTACATGGTTCATGAAGTGCCCAATGCAAAAGCCTTCCTAAAGGAGATCGCCTGCGTGCTCAAACCCAAAGGAAAGCTGCTGGTTGTTGAGCCCATGTTCCATGTTTCAGCATCTGCTTTTGAAAGGACGATCGATATTGCTCGGCAGGCAGGCTTGAGTCCCATCTCCGAGCCAAAGATTCGCTTCAGCAGAAGCAAGCTATTATCCCTATGAATCATGCCTGTTGGTGATAGAGTGATACATGAAGCTGATGAGCCTGGGTACATTATAATTATTCTTTTACAGTATCGTATGCACAACTTGTGGGACAATATCTTGAATATAAGAAATGCGGTTGGAACAATCAGACGGGCAATTATCCACAATTTCCTTCTATCCTGAGCTAGAAAACCACCCATCATACTTAATTTCTAAGATATTATTAGTTTAGTAGTATTAACCAACGAAGGCTGTATACCAAAAGCTTTTTTGGCTAGTTATTCTACAACGATGATAGGGTGACCAAGATCAATATGTTGGGTTGTGCAAGATGTAATACATATTTATCTTTTCGCAGCGCCGCCATTCTGGCGATCATAATCGCGCTGCTTCACATGACACTGGTGGCCCTTAGCGGGACGGAGAGGAGCTTCCTTGTAATTGGAGATGGATTTGTAACATTAACCAGCGGTCTTGCAGCAGTCGCATTGTTTTGCACGGGATGCCGATCTACGGGCAGGGCCAGAAAAGCCTGGATGGTTATTGCCGCCGCCCTGTTCTTCAATACTCTTGGGGATCTATCTTGGTCAGTGATCGAGCTGATCTTCCACCAGGACCCATTTCCTTCGGTCGCGGATATCGGCTACCTCATGTTCTACCCACTCTTCGCATTGGGAATATTTCTTCTTCCGGATGTATCACTCTCTTCTCGGGATAAAATCAAAATCCTGCTTGATGCCGCGATCGTTATTGTATCGGTCGCCTTGGTGTTTTGGGTCTTGCTTATAGCCCCAATTGTCATTTCCATTGAAGCGCTTGATTGGGTTTCTGTGGTTTCGCTGGCTTACCCCGTCATGGATTTGGTCCTTTTCATTGCCCTCATAGAGCTGCTCTTCAGAAAGCTTGCCTCTTGTGGACAGGGGCCGATCATCATTCTGGCACTAGGCATTGCAACATTAATATTAGCGGATGCATTCTTCAGCATTCAGACACAACGGGGAACTTTCGTCTCCGGAAGCATCCTCGATAGCGGTTGGGTGGTGAGTTACCTCCTTCTTGGGCTGGCAGGAATTCTGCAGATGAATATTTCACCATCGGATCAGCCTGGTGCTTTAGGCTTTGTACAAAGCAAGAGGGCAAATTGGACCCATAACTTGCCCTTCTTAGGGATCGGTGCCGTTTTTTTGCTCTTCGTCTGGGGCCAGGAATTCTCACATATCATCAACTATTCTATTGTAACCGCTACCTTCGCACTCCTTATTGGCCTAATGTTCATCCGTCAGAAAGTGGTTTTTGATGAAAGCAATCAATTTCTAGCCATGACCCTGGCAGAAACAGTAGAACGAAGCCGGGCAGAAGATGCATTACGTGAATCGGAAAAGGAAAAAGGTGCAATTCTCAGCGGCCTGAAAAAAGTGGCGGTCATTTATCTCGATACTAAGATGCGCATCATCTGGGTCAATTCGTCAGTAAGAGATCACCTTCGCATCCCTGAAGACGAAATTAAGGAAAAACACTGCTTTGAGATTCTCCAGGGAATCGATACGCCCTGTGAAGGTTGCACCGCCGTCAAAGCCATGCAGACCGGCAAATCCCAGGAAGGTGAATTGATCACCCCCGACGAGAAGACATGGCTTTCTCGAAGCAGTCCTATCAGGGATGAAAGGGAGATGGTTACAGGAGTGGTTCAAGTAGCTCTAAACATCAGCGATCGCAAGAAAGCGGAGAGCGCTCTGAAAGAGTCCGAGCGTCTTCTTACAGGCATAATTGACTTTCTCCCCGATGCTACACTTGTCATCGACAAAGAAGGCAGAGTCATATCCTGGAACCAATCGATGGAGAAGATGACCGGTGTCAAGGCCGAGCAGATCCTGATGAAAGGAGATTATGAATATGCTCTGCCCTTCTATGGTGAACGCAGGCCGATACTCATTGATGCAGTCCACGGATTACATCAAAATTTAGAAAAAAAATACAATGCTATAAAAAGGCATGAAGACGGCACTCTAGCCGCGGAAATCTACATCCCTAATCTTCGTGGAAATGAAACCTATCTCCTGGGTAGTGCATCGGCACTCTATGACTCAGACGGAAATTACTGGGGAGCAATCGAATCCATCCGTGACATCACAGAGCGAAAACACGCGGAAGAGGATCTTCAGAGGGCTAAAGACAAAGCAGAATCTGCCACGCTTGCCAAATCCGAATTTCTGGCCAATATGAGCCATGAGATCCGCACGCCCATGAATGCAGTAATAGGCATGACCGGCCTTCTTCTGGATGAGAATCTAACGACGAATCAGAAAGAGGACGTCGAAATCATCCGCCGCAGTGGAGATACTCTTCTCTCCATCATCAACAACATACTCGATCTCACAAAAATCGAATCAGGGATGATGGAACTGGAGCATCAGTCATTTGACCTGCATGACTGCCTTGAGGTGTCTTTAGATATGGTATCCATGGATGCCAAACGGAAGGGTCTGGAGACAGCGTACACCTTGGAAGGACTCGTTCCAACCATGATACTGGGAGACCCCACCAGGATCAATCAGATCTTGATCAATCTACTCAATAATGCAGTGAAGTTCACAGAAAACGGCAAGATCACAATCACAGTTTCAGGCAAAGCGGTAGATGGCGGCAACTACGAAATTCATTTTGCAGTAAAGGATACGGGAATCGGCATTCCGGATGATAAGATGGTACGCCTATTCCAGTCGTTTTGTCAGGTCGATGCATCGACAGCGCGCCGGTACGGTGGCACCGGTTTAGGACTGGCCATAAGCAAGAGGCTGGCGGAGCTGATGGGTGGAAAGATGTGGGTGGAGAGTGAAGTTGGCAAGGGGTCTACTTTCCATTTCACAATTGTGGCAGAACCTACCTCCTGCGATCCTATTGAAATCGACAGGCCTGCATCGAGGGGTGATGTCCCGGGAAATCTCGATAAGAGTATGAGCATATTGCTCGCGGAAGATAATTTGGTTAATCAGATTGTTACTCAGAGGATGCTCAGCAAGCTGGGATATCGATCGGACATGGCTGCCAACGGATTTGAAGTCTTGCAAGCCCTGGAGCGCCAGCATTACGATGTAGTGTTAATGGACGTACAGATGCCGGAAATGGACGGACTTGAAGCTACTCGGGTGATACGTCAAAGATGGGCGGATGGAGAGACGCCAGTGATCATCGCCATGACTGCTTCTGCCCTCAAGGGTGATCGAGAGGCTTGCCTAGCAGCAGGCATGGATGACTACGTGAGCAAGCCCGTCAAGATAGAGATGCTTAGGGCCGCTCTGGAGGCTTGCAGTAAGGGCCGACATCACACCCAACCGTAATATGCTCATTAATTCGATCTCGCTCAATATGGCTGTCGGTAACACCAAATTGAGCGATTCCTGTAATGCCACGAAAGTGGACAGATTAGAGGTTGCCTTTGAGTAACAGGTAAACGAAATAGACCAAAATTGCGAATATCGCCAATCCACCTAAAAACCACATGGTCTTCCAGAGGAAAGCAACGATTATGATTGCAAGAACCAGCAAAACTAAGTTCTTAATACTTCTCTCGATAGCCATGAGTTTAATGTGGTCCTCTACCAATAAAATCATTTCGACAAAGACCGCAGGCCAATTGAGGGTCCTCAAACACTTGTAAACGATAACTATAATTGGGCTGCAATCTGTTTAACCTGTGGTGATAGATAACGGACACTATCGATTTTGAGATCCTGAAAGCAATAGCCGACCTCCTGGTTGCCTACCCAAGAGCTGATCGCATTAATTCGCTGGTAAAACTTGATCCGGAAGAACTCGGGGCACGCCTAGGGGTCTTGGAGATGCAGGGATATGTCAATAACCAGAGCGAAATGGATACAGAAGGTTTTAGCCTCCCCAACGGCATATATGCGACCAGACTAACAAATCAAGGGAAACGGGCTTTGGCGGGACCGAGATGGTAAAATGGTTGTAGTCGAGCGCAGCCTTTATATCGTCGAATGTTTACAGACGATACGGCGATAGTCGAGGTAAACCGGGTCCCTCCCAATGCCTTGACATCGCCTTATTCTTCTCTCAAGTCGATTGCAGTGGTTCGGATCTCGTCGGACTGGTTCGGGGTGTCCCCTCCCTACTATGTGGAATCGTCTTGCGAATCCAAATATAATTATCCGCGTGGGGCGAAAGTGATCCGGGCAAAAGGCTCCGCTTTCATCTCCTCCCTGAAGGATAGGGACTTCTCGCTTTGTCCTTTCCGACCCTACAAGTTAAATTCCATTAGTGATAGAGGTACCTTTGTGAAAAACCATGATGTCCAGAAAATGTTTGCCGCATCTAACTGTATTAACTTTGTGCTTGCTGATTAGCATGGCATGTGGGGAGGAATGGCTTGATGGAGGATATGTCGGCCCTTATGGTGGTGATATCGCCCAATACTTCACAGATCCGATCTTCTCCCCCAACCAAGGCCAGACCAGGGAACACATTTACTACCCCTACTTTGGCGCTGAGTTCTTCAGAGATTATGCATATCCGTATCAATTCAGGAACAGCACCTACCCAGGACCCTATGGAATATACCCATATTATCCATCGCCGTATTATTCCGACTTTAGATTGAACTCTTTAGCTGCAATGACATGGCAGCCATTCCAAAAGAACTGGGAAAAGACCCTGGATTATGCCCAAACAAAATCGTCCGTAAGAGTATACCCAAGGCCAACCTCAACATATCCAGTCGTACAAATTCCCGCATCCATTGCAGCCACGCAGTCTTCTGCTCCCGCCACAGGCGACTCCACTGCCACAATAGTATCTCAAGGCATGAGGGGGTATCAGGTATTCCTGGATGAAAATTACATCGGCACGGAAGGAACTAGTGGAGATCCGCTTGATGGAAAGTTCAGCTTCAGTGTGGTTGGTGGTCGCAACCATGATATCCGGGTCTACGACGGTCAGTTCAACTACCCGAAGACGATGTTCTTCGAGAGGGGCGGCACAAAAATAATCAATGTCGAACCGGGATATGCGATCTATATCTAGATAAGAGCCTGGCTCAATGATCGGTGCAACTTGAGAGCCTCCTTGAGGCCCAATCTTTCTGATGCTCTGAACTGATTTCCAGATGGTTGCAAGGAATTGATATTCCAATTTCTTTAGAAAAAAGTTATGTCGCCCCAAAATTGGGGCTTTGCGTTCTAGTACTGAATCTGGCTGGCCAGAGGATCGACCCACGCACTTGCTGCAGGAGCGGTGGAGACGTCATAAGTGGAGATGATAGTTCCATCTGCATTCTGCAGGGACACCAGATTATCGATCCAGAGTGGTCCTGTGCCATTGGTATAAATATCGGTCACGCTGCCCGCACCTTCTCCCTCATGGACACGCACAATAGCTTTCTCTTCCAGAGTCAGCGACGGGAAGGTAAAGGTGGTGTTTCCGGCAGAGGCCAGTGTCCATCCCATCAGATCCCAGGACCCTACGGCCTGGTTGGTTACCTGGACATACTTGTCTTCTGCTGTATTGACCTTTGTGATACCGACCTTTACAGCAGGAGTGGAAACGCCTGCCTCACGGGTGAATACTGTATCACGATTGGCTGTCTTGGACACGTCCGTGTATTCCTGGGCGGTATTCTTTCCCAGAACCGTGGTGGCCCCCTTAACAAAGGTGGAGAGCTGCTTGAACCTCGACAACGTCTCTTGAGGTGCAGCTTGCGTGGCCTCTGCGGTCTCTGTCAGAGGTGCTGCAGCTTCAACAACAGGCGCAACGTCTGCAACAGCCATTTCATTTGTGGCATTCATGTCAGTTGTAGCATTCGAGGCATCCTGTGCCAGGACGCATCCCGATGATAAGGTTACTAATGCAGCTAGTAGTATCAACGCACTTAAACATCTCATATTCATACCTCAAACAATGCTTTTTCTAAGAAAAATATAAGCCTTTCTAAAAAATCCCTAGTTATAAGAAAAATTATCGGCAGGAAGAACCTGCCCAGCTTTCCGCCCAACAGGACGGAATGACAATCAAGCCTACCTAAGCCTTAGCTTCGGTTGTCTCAACGGAAGCGTTCTCTGTGGCGTTGATGGTAACGTTCTCGGTTGCGTTGATGGTAACGTTCTCAGTTGCGTTCTCAGTTACATTTTCACTTGCATTCTCAGCAGCGACAACTTCCTCACCAATGGCGACTCCCAGAGAGAGAACCATCAGGAGAGAGAAGAGCACAAGTCCACTATTAATTTTGCTCATAGTTTACACTCCATTTGCGTTATGGTCCTAAATGAACATGGACCTGCATTTAAACTTTTCTCTGGAAATGATCTATATATTCCATAATGCACAAATGATCAAGATATTACACTAAATAGAAAACGATTGGACCCTGTGTTTTGCATCTAAGATAACGTTAAATTATTCTCGAAAGAAGAAATAACTTTTCTCAGAAAACGAATATTATCGAAAGGATGATCTTAAATATTATTTAATCTACGAAATTTTTATTTAGGACCCCCTGTGTTTAGGATTTATCGACTTAAATAAGCTTTGTCATTCCCTAGCTATTTTTTTTTGTAATTCTTGCAGCACTCGATGAACCGTTCCACAGAAAATGAATAGAAATGTGCATGCAGGTACCCGCCTACTGTGTTGTGCTCCACCAGGCCGTCCCAGCCGTCCTGGATGCCTTTGCCTCTGCATAGCCGGTAAGCAAAGCGAGCGTCCCGGTCGCAACTGTAGCGCGAGTAATGAAACTCGTGTCCGCGAAGGATCTTGCCCAGCGCAGCAATAGGATTTTCTCCTACTATCTCTGCCTGAACATACCCCAGAGCCGCAAGCCGTTTTGTCATGATAGTAGAACCGGGCAGTGCCCCCACCATCCTAAATGAGCCCGTCTCCATTTCTATGGCGCGCCCCAGGTACATCAGGCCGCCGCACTCTCCATAAATGGGCATTCCATCTTCGGATGCTTTCTTAATCTGCCTTCTGGCGGGAGCCTTCTCCAGCCGGGCGGCATGCAGCTCCGGATAGCCTCCTCCAATGTAGAGGCCGTCCACATCAGGCAGATCATCATCTAACGGGCTGAAAAAGACCAGATCTGCGCCACGCCTTTCCAGCTCGCGCAGATTATCGTAGTAATAAAAGCAGAAGGCTTCATCCTGGGCAATGCCTATGCGCACGGATTTCTCCACATTGGCCTTCTCCTTCTCAGCCGAACAGGCCAAAACGCGAAGCGACAGTATCTCATCGATGGCGGCATGCTTTTCCAGCAAGGCTGCCAGGGAGGCGACATCGTGCTCTTTCTCAAAGCCCATCACCAGCCCCAGGTGGCGGCTTTTCATCTCCATCTCTCTCTCTCGCGGCAGAGCGGCAAAAACTGGGCTCTCCAGGCAACTCTTCAGCATAGCCAGGTGCCGCTCACTTCCCACCTGATTGAGAATTGTGCCAGCCAGGCGCACACCCCTGTCATATTCTGCAAAGCCCTTCTCCAGGGCAGCAGCACTGCGCGACATGCCGTGCACATTTATGACTAACAGAACCGGAAGGTCGAGTATTTTGGCCACCTGGGCAGAGCTGCCGATCTCTGTTCCGTCCATGCCATCGTAAAGGCCCATAACTCCTTCCACCACAGCCACATCAGCGCCTGCAAGGGCCGAGCAAAAAGAGCGGCGTACTCCCTCCTCGCCCATCATGAAGGGATCGAGATTGCGCGAGGTACGACCGCATATGGCGGTATGATGAGAGGGATCGATGAAGTCAGGGCCTACCTTGAAGGGCTGCACCTTCAGGCCGCGGGCACGAAGTGCGGCCATGAGGCCCAGAGTAACTGTGGTCTTGCCCACGCCGCTGTGGGTTCCCGCGATGAGAATAGCAGGGATGTTGTGTCCTGGTCCGAGATGGGTCCCTAATTCGCTCATTGTTCTTTGACAATACAACTCCTCCGATATAAGATCATACCAGGTTGAATTAGATACAAATACACAACCTCATTCGCGAGAATATAAAAAATGAAGTATCGTGAAATGCTGAGCTTGAAATTGAGTTTCTTTCCTGCTTAATCGAAGAAGAGAAAACCACGAGAAAGAGAGGCGGCAGGGAGTACAAAACCTGGGTTAAAGAGGCTAAGCACGAATTCCGTGAATTTATTCCTGGTCTGGAGTTGAAATTATGAGCTGTAACAGAAGAGGAGCGCCCCGACCGTAAGCCGCACTACCTCTGGGCGGCCAATGGCAGATGGCCAGGGCACATCATTCATCCCTTTTTGGCAAGTGAGCGCTGCAAGAGCAATATGGTAAAGGAGGCCTTTGCACGACTCGCCCACATCCACGACATCCTCGTACATAGTAATAAATCTTTTGCTATTAGTATGAATGATATATAAAGGACGACAATGCACTTTTTTTGATATATTATTATTTTTCATCATAATCTCTTAAAATTTATTCGTGAGCTTTGTCGCTAATCAACAGTATTACGCAGGAGGTAGATGTATGTATTTGTTCCACTTCTTCCAAGATCGACCATTTGTCGCCAACATAGGTTGGGTTTAAGGTGATGAAAATGTAGATTATCGCTATCATATCAAGTAATCTCTGATCTTCATATTCAAAGGAAGGTGTTACAATAGATGCATTTATTAAGCATGTACTTCATATGCTTCCTGGTAGTTTCGTACTAGATATTATGTCTCAATTAAGACTTATTACTTTATGTATTATTTGCACGGCAGACGGTTTAGCACAAGACATGATACCTTCCGGAGGTAAGTAAATTGGTAAATATCACAATCAAGGACCTCACATTCAGCTACAATAGTCACAAGATCCTCGATGATCTCAATGTCGTTATCGAGAACTCTGAGATTTTGAGCTTGGTTGGACCGAACGGCTCGGGAAAGACGACGCTCATCAAGTGCATCGATCGCATCCTCAAACCTATGGGCAGCATTCTCCTTGATGGCCGGGAACTGGAGAGAATGAGCCGCCAGGAGGTGGCCAGACAGATAGGATATGTACCTCAGTCCAGCTCCACACCCCTGGCCACTACGGTTTTTGATACGGTCCTTATGGGCAGAAGGCCACACATCAGCTGGAGGGTAACTGACTTTGACCTGAATAAGGTGGCCGAGGTCTTGGAGAGGTTGCACCTGGAAGATCTGGCTATGCGCGACTTTTCTCAGCTTTCCGGCGGCCAAAAGCAAAAGGTGCTCATTGCCCGTGCCCTGGCCCAGGAGCCGGCTGTGCTCTTGTTGGATGAGCCGACCTCTAATCTGGATATGCTCCATCAACTGGAAGTAATGGAGACGGTAAGTAGCCTGGTCAAAGAGAAGAGCATATCCGCAGTCATGGCTATTCACGATCTCAATTTAGCCTCCCGTTTCTCCGACAAACTTGTCATGCTAAAGGAAGGAAAGGTCTATGCTGCAGGCGAACCGAAAGCCCTTCTCAGCGAGGCCAATATCAGCCGAGTTTATGGCATCGAGGCTATGGTCATGAATGCTCTGGGCAGGCCCTACATCGTTCCCCTGCGGTCGCTTAGCGGAGGATAAGTACGCGTATTGGCGGCTGCCCCTATGCGGCGGATGTCGTCCATGAACTCGCATATATCTCTCAAAACAATGGGGTCGTTCACCCAGATTCCGCCTTCATAGTTGCTCTCTGTGCCGCCTTTGGTGAGGTTGGCAGAGGTAATTATGGCCTCTTTTCTGTCAACCATGTAAATCTTGGCATGAAGCAAGTCTACCAGAATAGTCTCACCTCCCAGGTCTGAGATCTCCCCCTTTAAATTGTCACTCAGTCCCAGAGAGTAGTCCGACTCGCTTCCCCGCATGAATACGCTCAGCTTTCCTCCTCTTCTGGTGAATTTTCGCAGCGGTCCTTTTATTCTGTTCCAGGTCTGTCTTTTTATCCAGGGCGACACGATTACTATCTCGAATTTGGCATCTTCCAGCATGCGGCAAAGTCTGTCCTCGAATGTGTGCCGTCCCTGGAAAGGTGAGGTGACCAGGAAAATGTCGGGAATTTTTTGAGATTTTGCGATGGAATCCTCCAAGAACTGCAGCCGCTCTGCGCTGGCATAATCTTGCGTATGCTTGACTCTTTTTAGCTCCGCTTCAAGTTCCAGAGCCTGCTCTTTCCATTTGAGCAATTGGGCTAAACTGCGCTGCAACTGATCAATGCTGCCTTCTTTTTTCCTCAGTTTGTCCTGCCAGAGGAGAAGGTTTTTTTGCATCTGCCCGTAATCTTCTTGCAGTCTCCGGATTCTGCCTTCCTGGAGCTGGATGATGCTTACTGAGGATATCGCCAACGCTAGAAAGATCAGCCATATCAAGTAGCCCTCCATTTCCATCGACCTTCTGAAATGTCTCTCATGCAAGTTATATAAAGATAATGTAATCAATATACACACACTATATTTTTGTATATATTTCTTATTTTCATATAAAAATGATAAATTGCATTGGCTATGGCCAAAAAAACGCCCCTATTTTTATGGGCTAAAAATAGATTAATTAAAAAAATGGGATATTTATCGTCTAAAACATCCCAGGCGGCATGCCGCCCATTCCGCCCATGCCTGGCGGCATTCCCATACCACCCATGCCACCCATACCCGGCGGCATTCCGCCTGCGCCGCGCGGTGGGGGCGTCTTGGTTGAAGCGAGAACATCATCGATGCG
Organism: Methanothrix sp.; assembly: GCA_963682135.1. GTDB lineage: Archaea > Halobacteriota > Methanosarcinia > Methanotrichales > Methanotrichaceae > Methanothrix. The sequence continues at coordinate 1,112,186 of OY821645.1, read as the reverse complement.
CAGGATGAGGCAGGCGGCATCAGTAGCAGATAATAGTGCCTGAATCTTAACGCGCAGCGGCTCGACCACACCCATTCCCAGCATGTCCTGGATCTCGCCGGTATAGGCGTTTAGGCCCATGTTCTTGTTCATGCCATGCCGGTTCTTCAGTTCGATAGTCTTGTCGATGGCATCAAAGCCGGCATTTTCTGCCAGAGTCTTGGGCACGATCTCCATGGCTTCGGCGAACTTGGTGACAGCCAGTTGCTCGCGGCCCTTCAAAGTAGATGCATACTCCCGCAGGAGCATGGCAAGTTCAATCTCAGGGGCTCCCCCGCCCGCCACCATTTTGCCATCCTCCACCACATCGGCCACGGCGTGAAGAGCATCATCCAAGGCTCTTTCCAGGCCGTTTAGAACCTGCTGAGTGCCCCCGCGTAGCAGAAGGGTGGCAGAAGTGTTCTTGGTGCCGGTGACAAAGGTCATGATGCCGCTCCCCAGGCGCTTCTCCTCTACCAGGGCGGCTGTGCCCAGATCGCTGGGCTTCAGCTCATCCAGGCCCGTTACAATGTTAGCGCCTGTGGCTTTTGCCAGCTTGTCCATGTCCTTTTTGATGACGCGACGCATAGCCAGAATTCCGGCATTGGCCAGGTGATGCTGGGCCAGATCATCGATGCCTTTTTGGCAGAAGACCACTGTAGCACCGCTGGAGATCACTTTATCTGCTGCCTCTTTTATCCTCATTTTCTCATGGTCCATGAATTGCTGGAACTGAGTGGAGGATGTTATCTGCAGCTCGGTTTTGGTCTCGGTTTCCTTGGATTCGATGGCTGTAGAGAGAAGGGCAATCTTGGCATTCACAATCTTGCGGGGCATATTTTGGTGGACGATCTCCTTATCGATTACTATGCCTTCAATAATCTGAGAATCCAGGGTGCTCTCGCCAACCTTCTTCTCCACATTGACCCGGTCCATATCAAAGCTCTTCTTGCCGCCATAGTCTTCAATGGCATTGAGGACCAGGTCAACGGCATAACTGGCCATCTTGCTGTCCGCAGACTCAGCCAGCTTTCCGGTCATGGCGGTCTCGGCGATTTTCTCCAGGAGAGCGCGATCTTTTTCCGAGGCATCAATGGAGATGGATTTGACAATCTGCACCGCCTTTTTGGCAGCCATTCTGTACCCCTGCACAATCATGGTGGGGTGAACCTTCTGGTCTATGAGCATCTCGGCTTTCTTGAGCAGCTCGCCAGCCAGGACAGCCACGGTGGTGGTGCCGTCGCCTACCTCTTTATCCTGGGTCTTGGCGGCCTCGATAAGCATTTTAGCCGCAGGATGCTGTACGTCCATCTCTTTTAGGATAGTCACGCCATCGTTGGTGATGGTCACGTCTCCAATGGAGTCCACCAGTAATTTATCCATGCCTTTGGGGCCCAGGGTGCTCCTCACCGCATTGGCCACGGCGCGGGCAGCCATGATGTTATTCGAGATAGCATCTTTGCCCGACTCTCTGCGGGTGTCCTTTAAAATGATAATTGGCGATCCGCCCATTCCTGCCATTTTTGATAATCCTCCAGTAATTGCTTATTTGCGAATTCTCAGGTTCACAGTATTTGATCTTCTATAAAAGAGTTTCCCCAAAATACGACAGCATACGATTGTTCCTGGGCGTCCAATGGCCTGGTTTTGTTGATCAGCCAGAAACTATAAGTACAGGTAGCTCATGGTACCCATGCTAACCCAATCAGAGGAATCAAAAATGGTAAATGGAACAGTTAAGTTTTTCAACAGAGTCAAGAGCTTTGGATTCATAGCAGGCGACGATGGTAAGGACTATTTTGTACACGTAACTGGCTTGAAGCCCGGTGTCACTATCGATGAGGGTGACAAGGTAAGCTTCGAAGTCATTGAGGGCGAGAAAGGCCCCAAGGCTGACAAAGTAGAGAAGCAGTAAATACTCGCAGTGATAGCATAGTAGAAAAACTGATAGAAAAGCTGAACAGCTTTTCTATCAGCTTTTCTATTTTATTAGTTTTTAGCTTTTTTGTATCAAATTTTGTTCCTCTTTCTACTATTACAATTAAACGTTTTTATTTACACGAATGAATTTTATCAGCCAGCAAAACCTTTTTCGTATCTTCTATCCATGGAGCGCTGAATGAGGGATATGTTGCCGTGTCTGCACCGCGTGAGATGCATCAATACGTGTCACCACTCCCGATCCGCACCATCGACTTCTCCGACCCTGCAGACGTCGCCCGCCACGACCGCCTGGTGGAGCTGGTGCAGACCATGCTCGATCTTCACAAGCTTGCCTCCACCGGCACCGATCACGACAAGACGCTCCTCGCCCGCCGGATCGAGGCCACCGACCGGCAGATCGACAGGCAGGTAGTACGAGCTTTACGACCTGACAGATGAAGAGATAGGGATTGTGTAGGAAGCGAGCAGGTAAATGTCCGGCGAAAGTCTTTAAAGCGGAGAGTCGAAGTACATATTTGGCGATCCTAAATGATGGCAAAGACTATCAAGAAGCCAGAAACGAAATACAGGTCTATCGAAGATGATGAGCGCATCGTAGCCAATACCTTAAAAGGAGATGCAGAGCTTCGGGCGGGTCTTGGAAAGCGCTTTAAAAATGCGGACGAATTCATAGAGCACCTTTCAAACTTGTAGATTTGCATGAATTATTCGCCGCAATCGTCACCTCTTTTCGACAAAAATTTTAAGCGCCTGACCAAAAAGAATGCCGTTTTGAAAGAAAGAACTCTTAAAAAGATTAGAGATATCCTGCAAAATCCTGATATTGGAGAAACACTTACGCAAAACCTTGCTGGTTATCGAAGCGCCCATGTCGGAAATTGGGTTATCATTTATAAGATTATTATCGCAGAAGTCTGGTTCGTTAACTTTGATCATCACGATTACGCATACAACATATGACGATCTTCACAAGCAGGCATCATCAGGCACCGATCACGACAGGACGCTGCTCGTCCGCCGGATCGAGGCCACCGACCGGCAGATCGACATGCTGGTGTACGAGCTTTACGACCTGACGGAAGAAGAGATCGGGATTGTGGAGGAAGCGGCAAAATAATGGAAACGCAACTGTTTAATATATGATTAGTTATATTAAGTATATTTAAAAATACCGCCCGGTTGTGATTGAAATGGAAGTGCAATATGTTTATGATGAAGATGGCAGGAAGACAGGGGTAATTATTCCAATCAATCTATGGAACAAAATAAGCTATCTGGTCAGCCGGGACCAAGAGGAGAAAACCAATTGGGATCCGTCGAAATATAGGGGAATGTACAAGGACTTGAAGGTGGATGTCAAAAAAGAGAGCGCTGCTTTGAGGGAAGAATGGATGAGAGTATGAAAAAATATCTACTGGACACAAATATTCTAATTTATTCAAAGCAAATTATTGATGGCCTCTGAAGATGATTGGAGTCAATCAAGGAATTGTGCCGAAAGAACCAATTAAAATCTCCTAAAATGGTCGAGAGCCGGACGTCCCGTTTCTGGGAGGTGGACTTCCTGCGTGGCTGTGCCATCGTTCTGATGGTCCTCTACCACCTGGTCTTTGATCTCAACTATTTCGCCGTCTACGATATTGATGCATCATCCGGTTTCTGGCTTATGGTGGCCCGCGCCGCTGCCTCGCTCTTCCTCCTCCTGGTGGGGCTCTCCCTCACCCTGAGCCACTCCCGCGCCCGGCTGCTGGGCCTGGAAGAAGCATATTTCTCTCGCCTCCTGAAGCGGAGCGCCTGGATACTGAGCCTGGCCCTGGGCATAAGCGTCGTAACCTATCTCTTCATCGGCAAAGGCTTCATCGTCTTCGGAGTGCTGCACCTCATCGGCCTCTCGCTGCTGCTGGCTTATCCCTTTCTCCGGCTGCAAAAAGCGAACTTCATTTTCGGCCTATTATTTATATTATTTGGACTATATCTGCAAAACATCACCGTCGGCTTTCCCTGGCTGCTCTGGCTGGGGCTGGCCCCGACGGGTTTCTATTCGGTGGACTACTTTCCCGTCTTTCCCTGGTTCGGGGTGATTCTGGTGGGGATGGGCCTGGGCGACCGGCTCTATCCCGGCTACCGGCGCAGAATTGCGGTGCCGGATTTTGCCGGGTCGCCCTTTGTTCGCTCGCTCGCATTCCTGGGACGAAACTCGCTGGCCGTCTACCTGGCCCACCAGCCGGTGATCATTTTTTTCTTGTATCTCCGTGGTGTCTCGCTAGCCTGAAATTGGAATCCGGGGATTGCTGAGCAAGACAAGAATAAAAGAGTAAAAACTAAAAAAAGTGATGTGTGCCTAGGTGCAGGTGTGGCTTGCAGAACACCCTCCCGACACACATTCGAAGTTCTTATCACATGGTTTGCCGGACCCTTTTTTCTCTTTGCATACCTGCACAGCTGCTGTAAAATCACATGCAAGTTGGTCCGGATTGTACTTGACATCAAATCTGCATACGCTCTGATATGAGCATGGATCATTCTTCTCTCGCCAAATCCGTTCTCCTTTTGCATTCTCTATCCATATTTTGTATATGGCGAATTCATCTCCTTTAGGCTTGATCTTTAGAGTATTCTCGCCCGTTTTCAGGTACGATACCGGCAATTTGTATAGGAATTTGTCTTTGCCTTCATCGGTTGTCTTGCTACTGTAGTCTTTTAGCTTTATTGCCGGCTTATCATTTATTTGCAGCTCGCTATCTTGTGTTAAATCAAGGCCGTTGCTCAATGTCTTATCAATTAGAATCACTAACCTGGGTGCATCTCGTGCTGCCTGTGCCTGGCCGGTCCCACCAACAATGGCCACATTGAATTCTGCATAATAAACATCGGCAAATGCATTAGGCCCGTTACCAACTCTGAATTGCTCGTTGGGTGGACCAAATAAGCCAAGGAAGCATCCTTGTGGTTCTATGGTTTCAATATTTTGATCGCATCCATGCAATAGATTGACATCGGTACAGTACGATTCTGTGCAAGCCGGACCTCTAATATCCGGATAGTCTTCGCTGGTGAATGTGTTGGAAGTTGGAACCCTCCCAGCAGGATCTGCGATCATGCCAAACCAGACAACCGCGTAGTTGCCCTCGATGCCAACACCCATAGCCTTCCAGGCTGAATTCGCCCATATGTTGCGTTCGAGGATGACATCGCTATGATCGCTGCTGCTCTTCCACCCGTCAATAGCGCCTTGCGCAGTTGCCTCGCCACTACTCCAAGATGCTATTTCGTAACCATTACTATCATAACTCTCGGTAATCTCACCAGGCTTGTTATGCATCTGCAATTGTTGGGCAGAACCGGCATAACATACCGCGGTCCAATCACCTTTATTAGACCAGCTATGGGTATTGCAGTCGCCGTTTCCATAGTTCTTTGTGTCGGGATGATATGTATTGAGGTCAGCAATGTGTGTTCTGGCGACTTTAGTGAGCGAGTTCGTGATCGGAACCGCCGAAAGACCGTTCTGTGTACGATATTGGTTGATCCCATCAGCAAGCTTCTTCTCCTTGTCATTCAAAGGAGACTGCTGATCTTGTGCCGCTGCAGCGAATATAAAAGTCACCAGCAACAAAAAAACAATGGCATGCAGCTGTTTATCTGATATCATCGTTTTCAATTTACACATACCCAATCCTCTATTAATTTCGTTCCTACCTAATCGATAAGCCGCAAAACTCCTTGGTAGTTATTATTACATTCAATAATGATAAACTTTACCAGGCTCTTCGAATCTTGTATTTGTGATGTAGTCTGAATCCAAAGTATACGATAATTATATAAAGCTGAGACTGAAGGCTTCAAGATAATACTCTTGTTTCCAATGATCAATAGAAAATTAAAACATATGTGCAATTAGAGAACGATTATGAGGTTAAATGTCACTCGCAAAAAGTGGAAAAAACCGCAAGGACGTCCGCCCCGGCCTGACCGTGGACGTAGTCCTCAAGAATGACCAGCGCACCGGCAAGCGGACGCGCGGCATCGTCAAGGAGCTTTTGACCAGTTCCCCCACCCATCCGCACGGCATCAAAGTAAGGCTTCAGGATGGCCAGGTGGGCCGGGTGGCGGAGATCATCGAATAGCTTTTTATCTCTATGATTTCCACACCCTGCCTATGGTAAAAGAAGTACATGCTGCTCACATCCTTTGCAAGACGGAAAAGAAGGCAAAAGAAGTTGCAGAAAAGCTGGCCATGGGCCAGGAGAACTTTGCCGAGATGGCTCGCAAATACTCGACCTGCCCATCCAGCAAGAGTGGCGGGGACCTGGGATGGTTTGGCAAGGGCAAAATGGTCCCTGAGTTTGAGAAGGCCGCCTTCGAGGGCGAGAAGGGCAAGATCCTGGGGCCGGTGAAGAGCCAGTTCGGCTACCATCTCATCAAGGTTCTGGATCGGAAATAAAAATATCTAATCTATTATTTTTCTCAGTAATGCCTATCTGTCCTGCATCTTCTCAATGATCGGCCCGACCTTCTTCAGCTCCTTATGAGCAGAGGTGAGATTGCCTAAAGCCACGTCTTGCTTTGACCCGGCAATTGCCGCAGAGATATTATTCATCTGAGATGTGAAATTGCCGTCAAACTTTATCGTTAGCGGCTCGTATTTGCTATACTTCATAGAAAAGGCGGCGAAGGCGCTATCCAGATTTCCGTAGTGCGTTGCCATATTATCTCTCTGACCCTGATCGAGGGAATGCAGCGCCAGGTTATAGGAATCGTTTACGCTTCCCAAATCCTCCAGAAAGATGCTCTTGGTCAGCATCGCGCTGCCATAGCTGCCAGCTACAGCCAGCAGCAGAGCCGCGACAACAAAGGCAGTCATCAGATTCTTGTCCGTGCGGCGGACTATTCGGCAATTATTCCAGCCAAGCAAGGTGTAGACGCTGCATGTAGCCGTGCCAGCCTGAAGCAGCATCACTCCGGCGATCAGGTAAAGGGGGATCTGCCACTCCACAGTCACCCAAAAGAAGGCCACAAGGATGCATATCTCAGCCAGAATTACCCTCAGAAGCCGGTCCATTGTGCCCAGATTCTTCATGTGGATGATTGTCTTCTTTGGCGTTATAAGTCTTTGGAGGCGAAGAGGCATTGGAAGATAACGATTCCCCGGTTGTTGTCCAATTGTCCATTATAAATAGTATGAAAAATGTTTTCTCTTATGCCTCTTGCATCTGAAATCGGCCCTGATAGTCTCTTGGATCTTAAGCAAGTGTACGATATAAGTGCGCCCTTGAACAAGGCGCCCATCTATCCCGGAGATCGCTTGTATTTCCGCGAGTGGATAGCAAGGCTGGATAAGGGCAGCGGCTATAATTTATCCGCCTTAGCCCTGGGATCGCATGCCGGCACTCATCTGGATTTTCCTTCCCATCTGCTGGAGAGCGGCGCATCCTTGGATAAATATCCTCTAAAGCGCTTCATCATGCCGGCTGAGGTCGTCTGCGCCTCGGGGGAAGGACCGGTCCTGCCGTGCAGCTTGCAGGGCTGCAAGATCGAAGCGGGCCAGGCTCTGCTCTTTAAGACCGACAATTCCAGGAAGAGGCTCATGCATCAGGCCGCCTTCTCGGAAGATTTCGTCTGCCTTTCGTTAGACGTAGCCCGGCTTTGCGTCGCCGAGGGGGCCAGTTTGTTGGGGATTGACTACCTATCCGTAGATAAATATGGGGACGACTCTTTGTCCGTTCATCGCGCCCTTCTGGAAAATGATGTTCTCATTCTGGAGGGCATCGATCTTGCCGATGTCCCATGCGGCAGATATTCTCTAATTTGTCTTCCCCTGAGCATACCGGATGCAGAAGCTTCTCCGGTGCGAGCCGTCTTGGTGAGATGATTTTCAGGAAGCCTTCAACGGCAATGTATACAATTTTATATTAACATCTTATAAAAAAATTTTATAAACAATGTCAACCATATTCATAGCTTATTTGAAGTGAAGAATAGCTGGAGCGGAGAAATTGAAATGAGAAAACTAATCTTGAAACATGACCTGATTGACGAGTTTCGCTTAAAGATATTCCCGCTTACACTCGGCACAGGCAAGCGCCTTTTTGGCGATGGCACTATTCCGGCGGGCTTCAAGCTCGTTGACAGTAAAACTTCAAACACAGGTGTCATAGTTGCCACTTATGAGCGTGCAGGGAAAGTCAAGACAGGGTCGTTTGCCTTGGAAACGCCAAATGAGGCAGAACTTGCTCGCCGTAAACGGCTTAAGGAGGTGCAATAACCATGCAAAAAATCACCTCGCATCTGTGGTTCGATAGAGATGCTGAAGAGGCAGCCCAGTTCTATGCTTCGGTTTTTGATGACTCGAAAATCAATGAAATGACAAGGCTCAATAACACCCCTTCAGGCACGGTAGATATTGTTACCATTGAACTTTCGGGGCAGGAATTCACGCTCATCAGCGCAGGCCCACTTTTTAAATTCAATCCATCTATATCATTTCTTGTCGCCTGCAAGACAAAGGACGAGGTCGGTGCATTATGGGAAAAACTCTCGGATGGAGGCACGACACTCATGGAGCTTGGCGAATATCCATTCAGTGAAAGATATGGGTGGGTGCAGGACAGGTACGGCCTTTCGTGGCAAGTGATGTTCATGGGTGGGCATGAAATAAAGCAGAAGATCACTCCGACGCTTATGTTTGTCGGCAAGAATGCGGGAAAAGCAGAAGAAGCGATCAATTTTTACACAACGCTGTTCCACAACGCAAGAGTGGGCGATATACTCCGTTACACTAAAGGTGAAGACCCGGACGAAGAAGGAACAATAAAGCATGCCGCTTTCGAGCTTGAGGGGCAGGAATTTGCTGCTATGGACAGCGCGCGTATCCACAATTTTTCTTTCAATGAAGCCATTTCGTTCATAGTGCACTGCGAGACGCAGGAGGAGATTGATTACTATTGGGACAAGCTTTCCGCAGACCCAAAGGCGGAACAATGCGGCTGGCTGAAGGATAGATACGGCGTCTCGTGGCAGATTGTTCCCACGGTTATGGAAGAAATGCTCAAGGATAAAGATCGAGAGAAGTTGGCACGAGTGACTGAGGCGTTTCTCAAAATGAAAAAGTTTGACATCGAAGTGTTGAAGAAGGCGTATAAGGGATACGGTGCATAGAGGCATGTTGACTTGATGAAACAGCGAAGAGCCAAAAAAGCGTATAATCTGTGCATCAGCATATGCGGGGTGATTCCTCTTTCGCTGCTTTCACTTTTTTCTGCCTTTCGGATGAGCTAAAAAATTTTGGATTGATCTCAAACCTTCCTTCCGACCGTTGCACAGTAGATAACAAACTCCTCCACTCCATCGATCCCAAGCAGCCCAGCCATTAGCTCATCATCAAAAGCTCCAATTGCACAAGCGCCGCAACTGATCTGCTCAGCGGCAAGATAGAGGTTCTGGCACACATGGCCAGCATCGAGGTGAACCAACCGATAGGCACGTTCGCTATACCTCCATGACATGCGATAGATGACACAAGACCAGATGAATGTGACCGCCGAGTCCCTTACTATGGCCTGCCTGAGACAAGCATCCATGATCTTATCCGCCACACCAGGGTTAATCTCGATGGGCATGAGACCATGAGAGAATGCTAAATAGCGATAGAGTCCGGGCTCAAGGCCTCTCACCCGATTAACCAGCAAATAGGTCTCAAAGGCATGGCGGCCCCCGGCAGAAGGAACATTACGAAAAGTGGCATATGGTTCATGCTGCTCTAAAATCCCTTGTGTACACCAGAGAAGGTAAGCCAGTTCCTGCATGGTCAGAGGATCGCCGGCATACCTGCGAATCGATCTTCGCGATTCAATGGCGAAGCGAAGTTCCAATGGAGATGTGGATATTTCCTCCGGCGAAGGTAGCGAAATGAACCTGCAATCTTCCGGAGCAGGCTTCTCAAGTGAAGGGGCTGGAAGACCTAGGAACTGATCCGCGCGGGAAAGGCGGTCATATCTGGTCATCTCCATGAATATTCGTCCCGTGGGCTGCATAGATTTTAGTTACTGTGTATTTGATTTACTCAAGGCAAAGTAAGCCAGCAGTGCTTCCAGCTGAATTCTCTCGTTAGCGCCTTCCGTCATGCGAAAATCGATCTCTCCGATACGGTCGATCAGTCTGACCTTGTCCCTGTCCGGTATATCCAGGTCCAGCATGGCCCGGTGAATCTGCACCACCACATCCTGGCCGGAGAGCCCCTTGGAGAGCAGCAGATCGTCCAGTGCCGCACGCGCTCCCACGAAGTCTCCGGAAAGAGCCGTCTTTATGAAATTTCGAATCTCCTCTGGCTTAGCAGTGGATGTGATCTGGTAAATCGTCTCCTCGTCCACCTTATCGCCCAGAAGGGCCGCCGCCTGCAGGGCATTGATGGCTTTTCGCATATCTCCGCCGGCAACATATTCAATGGCAGAAAGCCCTTCCTCGGATACTATCAGCTTTTCTTCATCTGCGATAAATTTGACGCGCTTCTTGACGGCTGCTGCCGAGAGGGGCTTGAAGCGGTAGACGGCACAGCGAGACTGGATGGGCTCAATGATCTTGGAGGAGTAGTTGCAGGATAATATGAACCTGGTTGTGGCCGAATAGCGCTCCATAGTGCGCCGCAGAGCGCTCTGGGCGTCATTGGTCAGGGCGTCGGCCTCGTCTAGAAATATAACCTTGAAATCTGCTTCACCTAAGGGGGCCATGCGGGCGAAGTCCTTGACTTTGTGGCGGATGATATCTATGCCTCTCTCATCGCTGGCATTCAGCTCGATGAAATTATTGCGCCAGGTCTCGCCGAAGATCTCTTTGACAATGGAGATGGATGCTGCCGTCTTGCCCACGCCCGGCGGCCCTGAAAACAGAAGATGCGGCAGGTTTCTGGTCTTTACATAGGACTTGAGACGGCGGATTATCTCGTCCTGGCCCACAATGTCATCCAGCTTTTCCGGCCGGTACTTCTCGATCCAGATCTCCTCTTTAATGAATAACTCCTCCTGAGAAAATGGTTCGTGCTGTCATTATATCAATATTGCTGCAATGAGCTGGCCGGCGTATCATCTGATTTGTGGCAAGGCAACAAAGGCTAAATATAGATGTGAAACATGATGGCAAAACTGTTTTTTGGAGGATTTCCTATGATCAGCGAGGTGGCTGGGCAGTATAATGCAAAGGATCTGGAAAGCCAGATCAGATTGTTGTGGGAGAGGGAAGATACCTATCGCACGGTTCGCAAGCTGCGGGTGGGCGGCAAGAAATTTTTCTTTGTGGACGGACCGCCTTACACCACGGGTCGCATTCATCTGGGCACCGCCTGGAATAAGGTGATCAAGGACTGCGTTTTGCGCTACAAGTCCATGAATGGTTTTGAGGTCAAGGACCGGGCGGGCTGGGATATGCACGGCCTGCCCATCGAGGTCAAGGTAGAGGAGTCCTTCGGCTTTAGAAACAAGAAGGATATCGAGGCTTATGGCGTCGATAAGTTCATCGCCCGCTGCAAGGAGTTCGCGCTGCGCCAAAAAGACGACATGACTGCTCAGTTTCAGATCCTGGGGGCCTGGCTGGACTGGGAAGATCCCTACATGACACTCAAGAACGAGTATCTGGAGGCTGCCTGGTGGACTCTGAAAAAAGCGCATGAGAATAACCTCCTGGAGAGAGGTCTGCGGGTGGTGAATTGGTGCCCGCGCTGCCAGACGGCCATTGCCGACTCCGAGGTGGAGTACTGGGATGAGACCGACTACTCCATCTATGTCAAGTTCCCGGTGCTGGGCGAAGAGAATACCTACATTGTCATCTGGACCACCACACCCTGGACCATTCCCGCCAACGTGGGCGTGGCTGTGAACCCCTCCTTCCAATATTCCAGGGTCAGAGCCTGGAAAGACGGAAAGGCGGAGATCCTCATCATGGCCTCGGACCTGGTTGAGTCGGTTCTCAAGATCGGCCGCTATCAGGACTATGAGCTGTTTTCCTCTCTGTCGGCCGAGCAGATGCAAAAGCTCACCTACAGCCACCCTCTGGGCGATATGGTCCCCCGCCAAAAAGATATCTTGCACAAGGTTTATGCCGCCGACTTCGTGACGGCAGAGAACACCGGCTGCGTGCACATCGCTCCCGGCCACGGTCTTGAGGACTACGAGCTGGGAATGAAAAATCATATGGAGATATTCTGCCCGGTAGGAGGAGACGGACGCTATACGGCTGAGGCAGGCACGAAGTATCAGGGCCTGTACGTTAAGGAAGCTGATAGCGAAGTTATCACCGATCTGGAGGAGCAGGGACGGCTGCTGGCTTCGGGACGGCTCGCGCACCGCTACGGCCATTGCTGGCGCTGCAAGACGCCCATAATTTTCATCGCCACTAGCCAGTGGTTCTTGCGAATATCCGATCTGCGGGACAAAATGCTCGATGAGGTCTCGCGCATAACCTGGTATCCGGATTGGGCCGGATCGGCTCGCTTCGCTGACTGGATCAACAATGCCCGCGACTGGTGTATCTCCCGGCAGAGATACTGGGGAATTCCCCTGCCCATCTGGACCTGCCCGACTTGCGGTCATCTGGAGGTTATCGGCACGGCAGCAGAGCTCGAGGAGCGAAGCGGCCGGAAGCTCGCCGATCTGCACCGGCCGGATGTGGACCATGTCTTCCTGGACTGCCCCTGCGGCGGCAAGATGGCGCGCTCGCCTGATGTCTTTGATGTCTGGTTTGACAGTGCGGTTGCCTCCTGGGCCACATTGCGTTTCCCCAGTCACAAGGAGGAATTCTCGGACTGGTGGCCGGCCGATTTCATCACAGAAGGGCACGACCAGACGCGCGGCTGGTTCTACTCTCAACTGGGAGCCTCCATGGTCTCCTTTGGCCGGGCGCCTTACAAGAGCGTTCTCATGCACGGCTTCACCTTGGACGACCAGGGCAGGAAGATGTCCAAGAGCATAGGCAATATCGTCCAGCCGGAAGAGGTTGTGCAAAAGTTCGGGGCCGACATCCTGCGCTTCTATGTGCTGGGAGCCAATGCACCCTGGGAGGATCTGCACTTCTCCTGGGACGGCGTGGAGAACACCGGCCGCATGCTCAACATCTTCTGGAATGCTTATCGTTTTGCTCTGCCCTACATGGTCCTGGATAAGTTTGACGGCGGCAAGGCAGATCTATCCAGGTACGAGAGCAATCTGCGTCCCGAGGATCGCTGGATTCTGTCCCGGGTAAACAGCCTGATAGAGGATGTCACAGCAGAGATGGAGGGCTACCAGCTGCACCGCATTGTACGCTCCATCTCCGACTTCATTCTGGAAGATCTCTCTCGCTGGTACATCCAGCTGGTGCGGCCTCGCACCTGGATTGAGCAGGATGATCCGGACAAGCTGGCCGCCTACGCCACCATCTATGAGGTTTTGGTCAAACTCAGCCAGATTATGGCTCCGTTTGCTCCCTTCATCTCCGAGTCCATCTATCAGAATCTGGTGAAGGGCCTGGACGAGGGTGCACCTCAGTCGGTGCATATGTGCCAGTGGCCTCAGGCCCAAAAGGAGCGGATAGACAAGCGCCTGGAAGAGAGCATGGGGCTGGTAAGGGAGGCTTCCATGGCGGCTTCCAATGCTCGCCAAAAAGGTGGCAGGAAATTGCGCTGGCCGGTCTCAGAGATCGTGATTGCTCCGGCTAAAGAGGTCCTGGACCTGGGCGGCCTGGAAAAAGTTCTCAAGGGCCAGACCAACTCCAAGAAGATAACTGTGCTGGCTGCGGGAGAAAAGCCAAAGATGGACCTGGAGATGGCTCCGGTTCATAAGAAGATCGGGCCGGTTTATAAGGGCGAAGCCAAAGCGGTTGTCGAGGCCATAGCTGCCGCCGATCCCTTTGAGGTCAAGAGGCAACTGGACAGCGGTGATGCGACCATATCGTTCGCAGGAAAGGATTATAAAATAACTGCTGAGATGGTGGCGATCAAGGAACTACCGCCCCAAAATTTGCCGGCGGCTGAGTTTTCCCGGGGATTCGTCTACGTGGATATCACCCTCACACCTGAGCTGGAGGCAGAAGGGTATGCCCGAGAGATCATTCGTCGCATTCAGGACATGAGAAAGGAGCTGGATCTGCGCGTGGAAGATCAGATCCGGGCTGTTGTCGATATCGAGAGCAAGCCGATCCTCGACTTAGCAATGCGAAAGAAGGATCATATTGCCAGCGAGGTTCGAGCCGCAAATTTCCAGTTGGGCCTGGGCCTGGAGCTACAGGGAAAGTTGGTTAAAGACTGGGATATAGAGGGGATCTGTGTGAGAATCGGCATAGATCGGGCAGCATAATGTGAATGAAGCAGAGATGATTGGAGTCTTATAAAATGAGCATGGAGGACGAAGTCACCCGGGCACCTGTTCCAGTCAGGGTTAAAGGAGTCTACATCGCCGAATCAGAAGGAAGCGCGCCTGTACCCGTGGTCCTCCTGGAAGATGAGAAGGCGAGGATTGTGCCCATATTTGTGGGGCTCTCCGAGGCGGTCTCCATTCATCATGCTCTCTCCGGGGAGCTGTCGCCCCGGCCCATGACTCACGATCTCTTCATCTCCGTCCTGGAATGCCTTTCCGCCAGCATCACCAATGTGCTCATCGATGATCTGGACGGCGGCATCTACTATGCTCGTCTCACCCTTAAGAGCGAGAGCAAACAGAGCGAGATAGATGCCCGGCCCTCCGACTGTCTGGCCCTGGCTCTGAGGAGCCATGCCCCTATCGAGGTGCAGGAGAAGGTCGTCTCAGAGTCGAGCATCAGCAAGAGCGATGTGGATAAGTTGATCAGTATCGAGAATTATTTGCAGTAAAACTCAGGAGCCTTGTCGCCCTGCAGCCCGTCACAAAGGTTATCTTCCTAAACCCGCAATCCTGTAGTTATGACTGTGGATTCGGTTCAAGCGCCTTCTGGCAGCCGTTGGAGTGAACCCTCTCGTAATATCATGGGCGTGTTCCTGCTCCTGGTAGGGCTGCTCGTTGTCTACATAGGTCGATCAGCCATTCCGTTGGTATTATCTGCCGCACTGCTGGCCTTAATAGTTGATCCAATTATTCGGTTCCTGGCCGTGCGTCTGCGGATGAATAGGACCCTGGCAATTGTAATTACCTATTTATTCGTCGTGGTCATGCTGCTCTTAGTCCCCTTGCTTTTGATCCAGCCGCTGGTGGAGGCGGCCAATTTTGCCCTGAAAATTGATCCCAATCTGATTATCCAGAGACTGATCGACTTTGTCCAATCAGTTTCCACACAGCTGCAAGCCCACCAGTGGCTAGCAGGCATATTGAATCCTGCAATTGATTCCTTGCTCACGGCTCTGAATTATTCTGCATCATCCGCCCAGACTCCTGCTCCCGCCATACAGATGTCGGTTGCCGACTTGAGCAGCAGGCTGGGAAGGGCACTGGGCACAGTGGCCGGGTTTTTGGGACCGACCTTTTCTGGGTTAGCTTCGGTATTGTTCACGCTGCTCATGGCGCTGCAAATGACTCTTGCAGCGGGTGAGTTTAAGAATTGGTTTTCTGGCTTGATACCTCCCGGCCACGGACCGGAGCTTCACCTGCTGTTTGCAGATATCCATATGACCTGGACGGGTTTTTTGCGTGGTCAAATGCAGCTCATGCTGGCGGTCGGCCTTTTCACCTGGATAGGAGGCATTATCTTGGGATTGCCGCAGGCATTTTTCCTGGGCGTCATTGCGGGATTCATGGAGTTGATCCCCAATGTTGGCCCGGTTCTGGCGGCTGTTCCGGCGGTTCTGGTCGCCCTGCTCTTCGGATCAACACATCTGGCATTCAGCCATCTGACTTTTGCGCTGATAGTGATTGCTTTCTATACGCTCGTCCAGATGCTGGAAAATCAATTCCTGGTGCCAAAGATCATGGGCAGTGCGGTCGATCTTCCTCCCCTGGTAGTCCTGATCGGCGTCATTGCCGGTGCTGATGCATTTGGCATAATGGGGGCGCTCCTGGCCACGCCAATGATTGCTACGGGACGATTGATATTCCGTTATATTTATGGAAAGATCATGGAGGATACGTTGGCTGCAATGCCGGAGGGATCAAAGCCGAATCAATGACTATTGCCGGCTTCATGAGGCCGGCAAATTATAATTCATAGTGGATCGCTTGTTTCGGGCAGACATCCGCGCAGACGCCACAGAGTATGCACTCCGTGTTTTCCATTCGCCCTTGTCGGACCATGATGTTCACATCAAGCCCCATGGGGCAGTTTATTGAGCATTTATTTCAGTCGGTGCAACGGCTCCCAATAGCTGAGAGGTGAAGAGCCGGCCAGCGGATCAGATTTCGAATCTTCCTTCCGGTGATAATTATCACTGCGATCGGGCAGAAATAATGACAGAAACCCCGTTTTCCGCCCAGCATGGCAAATACGGTAAAGAAAGCGATTTGGACGAAGAATATTACGTACGCTCCCTGTTTGGCGATTGAGATTCCATGATCTGTGTTATAAAAAAGATCAATAGTGGTAAATCCTCCCGCGGAGCGAATTGCAGAGATGAGGGGGATGAGAATAACTGCAAGGAATATGAGATACTTAAGCCAGTTTAGCCTGCTTGCTTTGACATTTTTATTATTTATATCAAAATAAATCTCTTGCAGACCGCCTCCTGGACAGAGCCAGCCGCACCAGAGCCTGCCCAGGAATAGGGAACTGATAAAGAGGAGGATAAAGAGGATCAGGCCACCGGTAACAATCCCTTCAGATGCGCCTTGTATTATTATCGGACAGGATATATATACAAATGTAGCCGGCAATAGGACAAATGAGAGAATAATCAACATCTTCCGGATCCTTTGCCTAATAATGGTGTTTTCCATACGGATATGCCTCATTACTTCTGATATTTATTGCTGCTTGCCTCACCAGAAGGAGCAAGAGGATGTGCGGGCGGCGATCGGGTACGCGGCAAAGATCGTCTCTCAAGAAGCTATTTAATCCAAGCAGATCAAAGCCCATCTGAAGAACGAGAAGACAGAAATTAAAGAAAGCATGCAGCGCAATGAAAAACTCATGAAGCGTTCAGCCGAAATGCAAGCGTTCCTTTCAGATTCCGCCCGCGTTTTTCTCAAGACAGATTTTGACTTCATCGACCCGGCACTCGTAACTGGCGATTCTTAGCAGCATTTGGATTATCTTGCGGTTGCGTCCATTGGAACGCTACATGTTCACCCACGGGAGCGCACGCACGGGGGCCGGGCGCGTGCCTGGGGCGGCGGGGCGATCTCCCGGCAGAAATCCGGTGGCGCGGGGGGGAAGGGCGCGGTCGGGCCACTGCCGGGGGATGGCTGCTGGTCTGGAAGACGACCTATTTTGCCTGTCCGTCTCGCCTAGGCACTCATAATTTGGAAATCTATTTTTATAGGCAGGGGCATATTAGTAATGTTGGTGAGATCGATGGAGGTTATTGTTAAGAAAGGCGGGATAATTGAGCTTCCCAGTTCAATATTGTCTGAGATCGACCTTTGTGAAGGCAAACGAGTAGCTTTGAGTGTGAATGGTGGAGAATTGCTCATCAAGCCGATCAAAAGCCTTACTGATCAACTTACAGGCTCAATCAAATTAGACGATCAAAAACTTATAGAAGAGATTATCGAATCCGAGGATTAGCTGTGATTGGCTCTCTGGATTTGCTATGCCCCAATCCAAGATACTTATAGATAATGATAACGATTTTCAGCAAGCAGAAGATATTTGCATTTATAAACCATAATAGCATCTGCCCATCATCGACACCGCTTGCGGCTGCGTGCGGGCTCGCATAGGCACTGGGGCTGGAATAGAATTGGATATGGAGTTGGCGGTAGTAATGGACAAGAAATTGAGCATCGCTGAGCGGCTGGCAGGTTCGATTCAGCTTGACGACCAGAAGCTGATTGATGAGATCATCGAGTCGGAAATCTGGAATTATGATGACGATGATAGCGAAGCGACTGCGAACAGCAATGAAAAACACCCTGACCCGCATGAAGAATGCCATAGCATGGTAGATGCTACTCGCCTTTGGCAGAGCCAAAATTCTGGGAAAGGCGACTACAGCAAAGAGCGCTCTCATGTTTGCGATCTTACAATTGACGAGATCTTTCTGGGAATCGAGTGGATGAAAAAAGAGAAAACAGGATGCCGCCAATATGACCGATGAGACTGAAGATGAAATTGCAGGTGACAAGGCCGCAGCTTGCAGGCAATCAAAAACCAGTAAGTTTTGCGGCTTTGTGGGCGAGACCAATTACAATGAGGCGTTTATAGAAGAACTCCACCGTGACTGGGAGGAGAGCGGCTATGAGGGCTGGGATATTCCCCTGCAGCGAGATGAGCGGATCGTCCTCGATTCTGAGATCGCGCATGGCAAGCCCGTCATACGAGGAACGCGGGTTCCTGTGGTTGTCATCCTGGGCGCGCTGGCCGGAGGCATGCAGATCGAGGAAACTGCCCGAGAGTATAGGATAGAGCAGGAGGATGTGCGGGCGGCGATTGGGTACGCGGCCAGGATCGTCTCGCAAATAGCTATTTAATCCCAGCAAGCCTGTAGTGTTTCATGTCAGGGCAACCAACTCCTGGATCAAGGAGGGAGCAAGAGATATCTGCAAATAAAATTGAAGGCCTAAGCCCTGGCGAGAGACAGCGCCTTGAAGAAAGCATGCGGCGCAATGAAAAACTAATGAAGCGTTTAGCCGAAATGTGAGTGCTCAGAGTTGAGCGGTGTTCTTTAGAAGCCAGAATTTGACTTCATCAACCTGGCACTGGTAACTGGCGATTCTTAGAAGCATATGGATTATTTCATCATCTTTTGCGATGATGGCGTATCCTTCACTGCTCAGGATTAATTCTGCTATTTGAAAGGCCGATCTCTTGTTTCCATCCAGGAATGGGTGGCAGTTAGCCACGATATGCAGAGCGAGAGCCGCTTTGCGAAAATGATCAGACTCTGCATTTATCTGATCGACCAGGTAATCGATCGTACCCTGACAAAGAACTCCGTCCAAACCGCCAAAATTGCTGATTATCAGCTCGTGGATGTCCAGGATTTTCTTGGAAGTGAGAATCATGATCGTCAGAATTGAATGTGTTGGCATTATTACTACTAACTTGCGATGCCAGGCGGCCCTCCGCCCACCCACGGGTGCGCTGGCAGGTGTGCGGGCGCGTGCCCGGGAGCAGCGTGGGCAGCCCGTCGGCGGAAATCAGGGGCGTGGGGTAAGGGCGCAGGGCTTTGCAGTCCCGAAAATCTAGGTGGCAGTTGGATTGGATCGGTCAAAAATGGTGGCCGAGCTGGAAGCACAGCGGCAATTCATGAGTAGTCCGGCTCGCAGCTTTCCGCAATCTCAGAGATGAACTCCGGCTTCATGTAGCGCATTCTGCTCCCGATCTGCTCGACTTCCTTCTTCAGTTCCGAGTAAGGAATGAACCGGCAGATCTTCGGGAGGGGCGGCTTACGCCTGGCGAAGGTGGGCCGGTTGATCTCGTAGAACACCTTCTCCCGCCGCTCATCCGGTGCGACCATGAAGAGATCGAGCTTGATGTTGGGCAGGCCAGGGTAGATGGCCATGATGGGCCTCACTTCAGGGGGTCGATCATGAAAATGCATAGTGCAGTCATATGGCATTATGGCCTATTACAAAATAATTTTTATCGGAGGCCATGAAAACGTTTAACTGAGAAAAGCGGCAAAATGAACCCTGGTATGGTGTGACAATGGGCGCAACGATTCACGTCAATGAAGACATCAAGATCCGCTTAAAGCTTCTGGCTCGTGGCAGTGAGACAGAAGATGAAGTCTTGCAGAGGCTGATCAGATTCTATGAGGAAGGTGATCTGGAGGAGATCATCGAGGCCAGATGGGAGCGGCTGCAGAAAGAGAAGACG
This sequence comes from Methanothrix sp., assembly GCA_963682135.1. Taxonomy (GTDB): domain Archaea; phylum Halobacteriota; class Methanosarcinia; order Methanotrichales; family Methanotrichaceae; genus Methanothrix. The sequence goes on along the minus strand of OY821645.1, from coordinate 1,092,317 downwards.
GATTTCATACCTCTGGAAGAAGTCTGATGCAGGTTCAAGTCCATCCTAGAGTCAAGAAGTACCTGGATGAGAGCGGTGAAAAAGAGAGACTAAAAGAAGGACTTGCCAGATTGGGCGATGACCCATTTACATCCAGAAGCGGTCTGGATATCAAGAAGCTCAAAGGCAAGACGCATGATGTCTATCGCCTGAGAATCGGTGAGCACCGATTTGAGTATTTTGTGGAGGATGCAACGGTATGGGTCCAAAACGCATTTCTCAGGGAGCGAGGATATGTGCAGGGACGATAGCCCTCCAGGATCTAACCTCTGGTTTTATCCAGCAAGCTCCTGGACCATTTTGTCGCCTGGAATTAGCGGATGACTCGCGCGCGGGCCTGGTCCCGCGAATCCAGGGCGCTCCAGCCATCCCCGCCCGCCCGTCCACGCTCACGAATCCTCCGGCTCGCAGCTTTCTGCAATCTCAGAGATGAACTCCGGCTTCATGTAGCGCATTCTGCTTCCGATCTGCTCTACTTCCCTCTTCAGCTCTGAATATGGAATGAACCGGCAGATCTTCGGGAGGGGAGGCTTAAGCCTGGCGAAGGTGGGCCGGTTGATCTCGTAGAACACCTTCTCTCGCCGCTCATCCGGTGCGACCATGAAGAGATCGAGCTTGATATTGGGCTGCATGCTCACCAGGTCCGACATCCGCAGCAAGCCTGAGTAAATGGCCGTGGTATGCTCCACCTCGAAGGCGGCTATTATGGCATCGCCTTGCAGCCAGAGAACGTCAATCAGTTCAATGGTTCTGTTGGTGGCATCATCAAACTGCCTGGGAAGCTCCCTTCTCAGATTAGCAACGTCCTGAAAATTGATTCCATTGTAATTGCGGTTGCGGTCGTTCCTGGCAACCCACACATCCAGGCCCAGGTCCGAGCCTAGCTTGAGCAATAGAAACTGGATCTCTTCATGAGTGGTCTCTTCGAGCGGGGCCTTCTTGGTATCCTCCTCATGATCCTCGGGCACTGTCACCACGCCGATCTTTGATTCGTATGTCTTAGTTTTGCGGCGGTACTTCCGCTCGTCGTATTCCAGTTCAACCGGATTTTTAACGGCGTTTCTGATGGCACTGGAAATTATTTCTCCGTCCTTTGGGTTAAATTCGGCAGGAGATCCCCTGAAAAATCCCGTCCAGGCATTCCTGGACTTCAGCCCCTTGAATAGCTCCAGTTCATCTTTGAGGCTGAGGACGGGAATCGCCGTTTTTGCCTCCAATCTTTCCACCAGCTCGACCTCAAAGCGGATCGGGAAAAGCTCATCTTTCCAGATTGGGGTGGTATCTGAATAGCATTTTGACTTGACTTCCAGGATGCCGACAAACCGTGAAATGCCGGTTAAGTAGCAGAGGAGATAATCGCCTGGGGAGATCCTCTGCGCCGATTTTTTCCTGCTCTCCCTAAAGCCGCTTACTTTTGCGCCGTGCTCCAGGAATTCCTCCCAGGTTGTTCCTGTAAAAAGATCCAGCCAGTACTTTCGGGTCATTTGCAGCTCCCTCTTGGCAAATTATCTTACCGCATCTCTTCCAGAAGATGGCGAAACGAGTTAAAATAGCTTTAGGCTTGAACGGGAATATGTTTAGCGTAAACGCCCATATTCAGATTAAGTCGGTTGGCCCCGCCCACCCGCAGGTGCACGCGCGGGCGCACGGGCACGGGTGCCCGTGGCCGCCCTGGGGCCCCGGCAAAAAGGGCCTGGAACCTGAGAGAAGTGCGAGGGAGGATTGATGGATATATCAAAGGATGTGAAAAATTTATATAGTTATCAATCCCCAAGTCTAATCAAGTTGTCTTTCTTCTTCGAATTGCCTCCATCTTTTGGCTTCAGAAATTGCATTCTCTTCTTCCATTTGAGCCCACTTCCTTATTCTCTCAGAAGGATGGCTTAAAAATGTTCGAGCGATTTCAGCTTCTCTGTCGTGCTGAGAAGCTATATCTCCAGAATATAATTGAAATGAATGCATACCAAGTGCAAACTGATTAAATACTCTATCATCATCCCCATAATTATCTAGGATAAATTGAGTAATATTTGGAACAATTGCATCTCCATTGTCGGAAACGTAAGGCGCAGGCAAGTGGTTTGCTAATCGGCGTGCTCCTTCGACTCCATGATCCTTCACCCATTTAATTATAGACTCATCCGGAATGGCTTTGAAAAATGGACTAAATTTGTATGTGTAGAAAATCCATCCCTTTTCTTCGTCGAGCATTACTTCTCCGAGCCTCTGCATTACTAATTCAGGATGCATCTTTGCCAAGGATGTAAAAAAAGAGATAAAATCACCCAATTGCAAAAGGTCTCCTTCGGCTAGTCCAAGAACCGCCAACTTTGCAGCTCGATCTGGGTCATATTTTGACAATGCCTCAATTATTTGTGTCCATTCGTATGACTTGGCCTTCTTAGGAGTGATTTCAATAAGCCTCCAAGCGAGTGACCTGATATCATCTTGATCTAATATTTGTCCTATTTTACCTTCCTTTTCGCTAAATATCCTAAACGAGATAAATTCTAACGCGGCCTTAATTGAGGGCGCATCCCCTTTAATAGCAGCACCAACCAGTCTCTGAAGTATATTTCTAAAACTATTTTGTGATAATTGGTGTTCCCCTTTACCATAAATAAATCGACCCAGGTAGATGGGTCCCAGTTTTCCTAAATCGACTAATTTAAGTGCCCTTTCCAATGCATTAGTTAATTCAATTCTCGTCATGAATAATTCATAAGCTAAAACGGGGTATTCCATTTGGATTTCATCAAATTTTTTATTAATGAAATCCGCATGGCTCGGATATGAATCCAAAATACCACTCAGATATCCTCTGCCGAATTCTGTGGAATTATATTTAATACTCGACTCAATTATGAAATCTAAAAATATAGCATTTTTATCTAATTTGCCAAGACCGTAGCCGAAGCTTGAGGCATTCTTAGCATCTGGGGAAAATAGTGTCTCAATCTCTTGCTTTAAGTTTTCTGGGTGCTCTAAGAATTCTTTGGCAAGCGACTCTACTTCCGATTCCAATTTATCTTCGTTACCCAAAATTGAGTAATGACCTCGGCAAGTTCCTACAACAATACTAATTCGTCCTCCAACGTCAGACGGCTTTAGGTTTGCAAGATACATATCCACTTTTTTTACGTAATCATCAGCAAGTGCTGGTCGTCCCCATTTGGCTTTAATATCAAAGTGCAAGAACGTTTCAATGTTTTCAATCAATTTCGCTCTTAAGTCGTTATCAATATTTCTTTCAGAAAGTGTAACCTGTAACTCGTCCGCTAAACCTAAATTAAGTAAAGTTCTTGTATTATCTACTACCGTATATTTAGCGCTCCTTTTTATGTCATCCGGAATGCTAGCATGGTTAATTATTCTACGCAATAATTTAAAAGTCTCAGATATACACTTGATATATTCATCATTAGTATTTGGGACGTACTCCTCGGGAGGTATTTTTCCTGCGACTATTGAAGGCCCTGCCCTACGCATTGCATGATCATTTAGTATTCCATCTAGCGCACCAATAGCAAAATGAGAGGTTTCATCTTCATATGATAAGATTCTCAGCTCAAGTCGATTTAATCGAGCCAAAAAGGGTACCGCAGTGCCTGACAACGCGATCCTATAAAGTTGTCTCCAAATAGCGGTTGCATTATTTCCTATATTTTTCTCCGATTCGGCTAAACCCAATCTAAGCAAAATGTTCTCGGCATCATCGAAGTATTCAGGAAATGCTGCAATCCTCTCGGCCAGCCATACAATGGAACGTCTTGGGCCGTAATTGCCATCCCTATTTTTCCCACTTATACTCTTGAGTTCTTCTAGTGTTGATTGTTCAATAAGGTTTCGAAGGACTGGCAAATAAATTCTAGGTTCAACTTCGATTAGAGTTATTAGGCGATTGACCGCTTCGACCGAATTGAGTTGGCTATGTCTGAGTTCGAATGACCATTTTCGAAAGAAGTCCCCAATTGTGGTTCTGACCACCTCCGATGCGCTTTCCCTTGTTCGCAAATAAAATGATTCAAGTAGTATTTTCGGCAACTTTTTAAGAAAGCTTTCGGGATCATCACTGATCCAATTGTTCCATGCCAGATCAAATCCCGTCTGCGCGATAATTTCTGGTGTTACATAAAGATATCTTCCTGCTTTCGAAATAAATCCTGGACCATTGTGGATCCGCGTTGCGATTTCTTTGAAGTTTTCAGGTTCTAGGTTAACTGTCTCGCATAATGCCGATAATTCATGGGAAACATCGCCCAAATACCCGATTTTCTTTACCAAAGATAATGCTTGAATCACTTTCAATTCTTCTGAAGAGAATCTTTTTCTAAGGTATTCTCTGATATCGCGTAGAGCAGGGTCCACGCACCCAGACGATGCAATCATATTATCATTTCGACATAAATCCGCAGCAAACCTAACAAATCCCTTAGACAAATCAGTATAAGCTCTCCTCCGCCCAATAGGCACACCTGGATAGTTCTTAACTAAGATTTCGTCCACAATTTCGGGAGGCATTTTTTCGATCCATAATTCTGGTGAACCAGTATCCGGTCGTACTCCGGAATTATCTATTGTAATAACCCGAACTCTATCTTTGTGACCGCGCAGCAAATCGATTAATCTCAAACGTCCATTGAGTCCGCACTCGTCTGCTACAAGAATCGCATTTATCATAGAATTGTTTGAGATAGTCATCGCTATTTCAACGGCTTTATACTCATCGTTAGTGAAAATTACAAGTGATTTAGTACCATCACACAATAGCAAACTCTCATAGACGAGTCTAGTTTTGCCAACACCCGATAGACCGGATACAGGTAACACTACATTTGGCGCGATTATCCCAAAATTGACGTGATTTTGGATCTCATTTATGATTCCATCTATTGCGGGATATCTTACGAACTCGGGAGTGATTTCTGTAATACTTTTTCCCCATGCTTCGAAATGCAAACCTAATGTAGCTATTCTCGGATGGAAATAACGCAGATTTATTGCGGGTAGACGACTAGCCCATTGCGCCAAATCCTCAGCAGTTAAAACCTTAGCATTAGGCGCATTTGCATTTATTCTTTTAATTTCTCTGTTCAAGATGTCTTCCCAGGATTTCTTCATATAGCTAGGAATGCTATCACATATGCAAAATCGATAAGCATAACCTTGATTAATGCATTCAACAACATACCACTTTTTAATTTCAGTTACCAATTTACTTTCAGAGACCTCGCTCGAATCTGTGGCTTTATACTGCCAAATGGTTGGATTGCCCATCCATCCTAAAGGATCGTTTAGAATCGATCTGCAAACTTCGGTATCAACTCCACCATCTTGTTTATTGGTGCGTTGATTATCAAATATTTCTGAGCATGGCAACCCGTGCAAATGCGACCAACCACGAATTAGAGAATTTACAAATTCTGTAAAATGATCCCCTCCAGGAGTCCGGCCAATATTTTTAACATCTTCAACCCTGACGGTCCACATAAATTAGCATCCCTCCCTCCAATAAAAGATTGTAAAAATATTATTTATTTCGCTTTCCCCTTCATCGCTTCCACAAAAGCCAGAAACGGCGGCGACGGCTTGCCCGGTCGTGACTTCATCTCCGGGTGGAATTGCGAAGCAAAGAAGAAAGGATGCTCCGGTATCTCGCAGATCTCCATCAGATCCCCGTTGGTTCCTGAAAAGATCATGCCTTTCTCCTCAATCTGGGAGATGTAAGCGGGATTGACCTCGTAGCGGTGCCGGTGCCTCTCCACGATCTCATCCGTGCCGTAAATCCTGTGCGCCAGGCTGCCTTCCTTGAGGTGGGCCGGATAGTTGCCCAGCCGCATGGTGGCGCCCATGTGCCTGATCTTCTCCTGCTCCGGCAATAGAGCGATCACTGGGTTAGGCGTGGCCCCGAACTCAGTGCTGCTCGCCCCCTGCAAACCGCAGACGTTTCTGGCGTACTCGATCACGGCCAATTGCATGCCGAAGCACAGCCCCAGGTAGGGAACCTTCATCTCCCTGGCATACTGCACTGCCTTAATCTTGCCCTCCGTGCCGCGGGAGCCAAAGCCGCCCGGAACCAGAATGCCGTCCGCCTCTCGCAAGATGATGTCAGCCGAGCCGTGCTCCAGCTCCTCGGCATCAATCCACTGCACATCCGTCTTCACTCCTGCCTCAATTCCGGCGTGCTTGAGGGACTCTCGAATGGAGAGGTAGGCATCCTCCATGGGGTCGGCACACTGCGAGCCCACGGTGTATTTGCCCACAATGGCCACCTTCACCACGCCCTCCACGGCGTCCATCTTCTGCACGAACTCATCCCAGTCCTTCCTCTCTTCCAGGGGGAAGAGCCGCATGGCCTTCATGAGGTACCTGGCCAGGCCCTCTGCCTCCATCTGCAAAGGCACGCGGTAGATGTCGTCAGCATTGTGGGCGCTGATCACAGCCTCCATGGGCACATCGCAGAAGTGGGCTATCTTGTGCTTGGTCTCCTCCAGGAGGGGATGCTCGCAGCGTACTACTATCATGTCGGGCTGTAGACCCAGCTGGCGCATCTCTTTCACGCTGTGCTGGGTGGGCTTGGTTTTCTGCTCGCCGTCTATGGTGGAAGGAGCCAGAGTGACGTGAACGAAGAAGATATTGCCCGTCTCCTCATACTTGAGCTGGCGCATGGCCTCCAGGAAAGGCATGGACTCAATGTCACCTACTGTCCCGCCAACCTCGATTAGACAGATCTCGCAGCCCCCGTCCCGGGAGACCTGGCGAATGCGCCTCTTGATCTCCTCAGTGATGTGGGGGATGATCTGCACAGTCTTGCCCAGATACTCGCCTCTGCGCTCTTTTTCAATGACAGTGCTGTAAACCTTGCCGGTGGTGATGTTGTGGTCGCGGGTCAGTTCTACATCCAAAAAGCGTTCGTAGTTGCCCAGATCCAGGTCTACCTCGCCCCCATCCTTGAGGACATAAACCTCCCCATGCTGAAAGGGACTCATGAGCCCGGCATCGATGTTGATGTAAGGATCGATTTTGATAGCTGTAACCTTATAGCCTCTGTTCATGAGCAGCCTGCCAATGGACGCCGCAGTAATGCCCTTGCCAAGCCCACTCATAACCCCGCCTGTGACCACAATATATCTCATAAATTACATCTCACGCCTTGAGGAGCGTAGCCGCTCCGTATATGATAAGGGTGACGATCAGTATGGACGATGCCAGAGCGCCGGGAAACTCGGGAATGCTCTGCGTAATAAACGTCATAACCAGGACGATAACCAGCGCCAGAAATAGGACTACAGGGATGACCTTGAGTGTGCCCACGCCGCCAAAGCTGCCCAATCGGTCCAGATAGATGGACTCTGCCCCATCATCCTGCTCCTGTTCGGCGTAGGCCTCCGGCCCCTCAGGGAGCCTTTCCTGTCTCTCGGCGGCAGTCTCGGCGTCAGAAGTGGGAACTGCTCGCGCCTCAGCCTCACCGTCAAAACCCTGGCGAAAACCATGGTAGCGATCCTCATAGCCGGAAGCAGGCCTTATTCTTTCCTGCGTTCTCTCTTCTCGTCTCTCTTCCCGTCCCTCTTCCGCCCACTCCTGCGTACGCTCTTCATTTCGCACTTCCTTCCATTCTTCCGGCTCCACTGAAGGTGGCTGCCGGGGAATAAAACGCGGGCCATCGTCCTCTCTATTGCCGGGGTCTACGAAACGATCGTCAATACGAGCCCGAGAACGATTTTCAATGCGGATGTTATCATCATCAGTGTCTATGCGATCCTTATCTAAACGGCCTTTTACCGGTTTTTGAAGGCGCTTCTCGCTGCGGCTTTCTATCCCGCCGGCTCTTTGCGGACGGGTAGCAGACCGATATCTTTGCAGATCTTTGTCGCGAGAGAAGGCTATGCGCCGCGGTTCCTTCTCCGTCTCTTCACTCTCGTCCTCATCCTCATCTTCATCGCTGCGCTTCACTCGCTTGACACTTTCATAGTCATACTCATCATCGTCATCATCGGCATCATCAGCATCACCCCGGTCCCTGCCGGAACTCTGCCGACCCGTTAGATCGACATCCTCATCATCTTCATAAGCTTCATCGTCCCTCAATTCCTCGTCCCCCTGCAGACCGGGCTCTTCCAGATCATCGCCCGGATCTTCCGAATCACGCAGCAGAGTAATGGGCACCCGGCTTTCTCCGTCGCTGCTGGAAAGGAGAATCTCGCCATCCAGACGCTTCTTGTCGGCCGGCATCCTGGCAAGTATGGGTATGATCTCCTCAAGGACCACGTAATGATCCGGCTTCTTCAAACGCACCGCCTTGAAGACGGGGCTGCTGGCCAGCAAAGAGATGTTAGAAGGCTCCCCGTCATTGAGGACTTTGAGATTGAATATGGTCTCCTCGCCGGGAAGAAGACGCAAGACGATTGGTTTAGCCGCCCCGCTGCCATTGTTGATGTGAACAACATGATCCAATGCCGATGCTCCCCCTTATCCTATATCACATAATATTATATAAATATTTTGCTAGTGAGTTAGACTGCAGGGAAGACTAATCTCTCAGATCGGGCGGCAGCATATTGGGAATGCCGTCTTCAATGGGATAGCATTCCTTACAGGCCTGACAGCAGAGCTTTCCCGTCACTATCTCCTTCTCATTCTCTTCGAACACCTCGATAGTGAGGTCACCCTTGCATAGCGGACAGGCTAAAATGTCAAGAAGATCGTGTTTCATGGATCGGCACATCTATTGTAAAGAAGTATAAACCTTTGGCTCAATCTCTTTTGTCCAAGGCGTTAGCAGTAAGCTCTAACCAACATCCAGGAGCTTGGCCGCATTTTTGCCGAGAACTGCCTGTTCTTCCGCCTCACAGAGTCCCAGGCCCTTAATGATCTCCGCCGCCCTTCCCGGCTCCTCCCAGGGGTAATCACTGCCAAATATGACTCTCTCTGGCCCGATATCCCTTATCAACTCCCCCATCTCGTCCCGTCCCATGTAAAAGGAGACGTAAGCTGTGTCGAAATAGACATTTCCGCCGGCGGAGAGCAGGTAGCGGCGCACATCATCCCACATGCGCAGACCCCCCAGATGAGCCAGCACCAGTCTGAGGTCCGGATAGCATTCAATTGTCCTGGCGAAGCGATCCGGCGTGCCAAAGACCTCGGGCCGGTCCAATGGATCCCGGCCTGCATGAGCCACCAGGATCATTTTTCTCTCTATCAATGCCTCGAAAAGCCGGCCACAGCGCGGATCATCAGGATAGACCTCCTGCAAGAGGGGCATCATCTTCACTCCCTTAACGCCCCAGGCTGCCAGCCGGTCCAGCTCCGCCTCCAGGTTTTGCATGAAGGGGTGCACAGCGCCAAAGGCTGTCAGCTCATGGTTCTCTCTAGAAACGGATAAGATCCAGTCATTGAGGCTGGAGACGTCCTCCCTGCCTTTGGCCAGGGGCAGGAGCACTGATCCGGCAATACCTGCTGCTTGCATCATGCGACGCAGATCTTCCGGCGAGCCTGTGCCGGGCACTGCTACCTTCAGCTTTCTTTTAGCCGCAGGCAGGATCTTGGCCGCCACCCATTGCGGATAGATGTGTGTGTGAAAATCGATGACTATACTCAAATTATCCCCATCTCAGTGAGCCTCTCCGGCAGGTAGGTCTTGGTCACATAATCCAGGCCCTTGCCGGCAAAGGCCTGCTGCTCTGCTTTCTGCTTGAGGTCCAGCTGCAGCCGGATCTGCTTTTCCCAGTAAGGAGTATTGAACCGGGGGTCGGTCAGCTCGCTGCGCAGGGCCTGTAGATCCTTATCGGTCAGCTTGTCTGTAGAGAGATTGTAGTCCACGATGTCGCTGGGCTGCACCCCCAGGAAACGCGCCCCGGGAGTGACCAGGTGCTCGGAGAGGTGAGCGCTCTTGATGGCTCCGTAGGCTATGCTGGCAAAGATGCGATAGGACCAGGGATCGCCATCCGTAAAGACCACCACCGGAATGTTCAGTTCCGCATTCAGCCTTTTTATGATGCGGCGCGTGGACCGGGCCGGCTGGCCTTTGATATGAACCAGAATGGCATTGTACTCCTCATCAAAGCCGTTCTCGATCAGCCGGGCATACATTCCGCCCGTCTCAATGGCCATGACCATTCTAGCATCATGGCTCAAAAATTCGATGTTATCCACATTGAAGGGTATCTGGTAGCCGGCCTCCCCCACATCCTCCTGGCAGTGCATCTCCCGCTCGCCGCGTCGAGTTTGCTCTTTGAGGCGCAGAGGCCCGAAGACGGCTGCGCCATCCTCTTCCGGCCGGACGTGAAAGTCCTCGCGGTGCAGAGAGGTAACGATCTCCAGATCCTCGATCAGCCGGTCACTTTCCGCTTGCTCATGAAATTTGGCGATATCCCAGTTCTCGGAGATGTAATAGATCTCTCTCAAAGTCGAGCCGCGATTGTTTTTGAGATGCTCTTTGATGAGAAGCTCAGCCAGGTGGACCGTCTTGAGCAGTGTCTTGGCTCCCCGCACGGTCTTGACGCTGCGTGTCGTCTCCTGGTCTCCATAAATCCAGACATCTTCCTTGGTGGAAAACTCTATGTTTCCTTTGGTTCGAGAGGGCAGGGAGATATGGGGCACTATGCCCTGCTGAAACTGGTTGTAAAGAGTATCCGCAAGGATAAGCAGATTCTCCTGAGCTATTTTTGATTTTTCAGCTTTCTTTATAATCTCGTCGGATTTTTCCATTGGCTAGATCACCCTGGCCCCTGTGACAATTTCTGCATCCAGACCCTCGATCACCGGCTCTTTCAGGGCCACGCCTTCTGCCGTGACGCTGTAACTGAGGGTGGCAGCCTGGCCCGGTGCAATTGCGAGCTTCCAGTGATAATCATAACTCTCACCCAGAGGAACAACTCTAGCAGCAGGCGAGACGCTCTCGGCCTGCACTGCCAGCACCTCATGCAGCTTAAAGGAACGCAACACTTCGCTATGATTTTCTACCAGGATTTTGACGGACAACTGTCCGTTATTCCTCTCCACCTTGCGCAAGACGAGAAGATTGCCCATGATCTTGGCCACTACCGGCCCGATATCCGGCAGATCCTTTTCCAGAACGTCGGAGAGCTTCTGGGCGATACGCGGCAGGATCTTTCTTATGATCTCCTCCTTCTCACGTCTTTCCGAGAGAAGGCTCTGCCTGCCCAGGTAACGACGCAGCTTTCTTGCTACCTCTTTCAGCCCCAGATCAATCTCTGTCAAAATCTCCGGCATATCGGCCAGCGCATCTTTGCTCTCCGAGGTGAACGGAATATTGGTGGAGGCGATATGAACCAGCAACACTACCGGACCGACCGGCACACCGCTTCCCGTGGGTTGACTCAGGGAATAGTTCTTCCAAGAGACGCTCTCCACAGCGTGAGTTATGGCACAGGCACCCTGCTGATAGACAAGAGGAACGCGATTGGCAAAGCGCAAGAGTTCAACGCGGCTCTCCTTCTCCAGCTCTCCTCCGTACCCCAGTCCCACCTCGACCAGGAAGGGGTTGCCCGAATAGACTGATACCGGCCGGACTGTGGTGGCGATATAGTCCAGCCTGTACTCCTTCTCCAATCCGGCCTTGACCAGCTCCTCGCCTATGGGTGACAGGCAGTCCACAGGAGGTGACTTGACCTTGATCTGTTTGAAGGCACGGTGCAGGCGCGCTGCAGCATCGTGATCCAGGTTGGTAGGGGCCTCTTCCGGGTCCAGGTCCGCCCGGCTGCATAGCTCCTGAGCGGAGATTGCACCTATGGAAGAGAAGGTCTCTTTTAAGAAGACGCGCATCTTCTTCTTGTCAGTGTAGCGCAATAGTTTGATCAGCTCGCCCAGCTCAATTCCTTCCGGATGAGGGGAAATGGCATAGGCTTTTTTGGGCAGACTCTCTGTGACCCTCTCGAAGACCTCTACATTGCCCTCCGGCTCCACCAGAGTCAAGCGCGCATGGGGATTGACAATGGCTGTGCTCTTCAGCGAGCCGTAGACCGACTGGCGGCGACCTCGCACATAGGTGCCCTCCATCTCCAGCTCCACGCGCGTGCCTCTGGGGCGTTCCCAGTCCATATCCTCTGATTTTAAAATCTCAGGCTCGTTTTTAGCTGTATTTATCAGCAGCTCGCAGTAACGAGCCGGTCTGTTCGCAGCGATTTTGGAGATGACCTTAGTAGGCCTGCCGCTGGTGAGCTGGGAATAAAGCACCGCGGCAGATATGCCTATGCCCTGCTGGCCGCGGCTCTGGCGCAGAGTATGAAAACGCGATCCATAGAGCAATTTGGCGAAAACGCGCGGGATCTCCTCTTGCACAATGCCCGGTCCGTTATCCTCAACAATAACCTGATAGTATTCGCCGCTCTTCTTTATCTGCACAAAAATATCCGGCAGTATCCCGGCATCCTCACAGGCATCCAGGGAATTGTCTACAGCCTCTTTCACACAGGTAATGAGGGCTCGCGGCGCTGAGTCGAATCCCAGGATCTGGCGATTCTTCTCAAAAAATTCAGCTACAGAGATGGCTTTTTGCTGCTTGGCCAGCTCCTCGGCAATTTCCATAAAAAAGGGAAAAAGGGCTAAAGTTCAGCCCCGACTACGGTTTGGGTAGCGGTTACGTTATCGATCTCACGGATAACGTCCACAAGCTTATTCAACATGCTCAGACCCTCAACCTCGATGATGACTACGAAGTCGAATTCGCCGAAGACATGGTAGACATCCTTAATGCCGTCTATCTCCTGCAAGGCATTGTAGACGGTCTTCTCCTGTCCTGGCACCACCTTTACCATCGTTACTCCAATTACCATATTGATTCACCCATGTTGTAGAGCCTCCACACATTATTTAAAACTTTTCAGCTCTTCTTGCCGATGTTAATGGTCTCTACCTCATCCTCATCCCCAGACTGCGGCCAGGCATCAAAAGTCTCGCTCTTCTTGGGCTTGTTTTTTCGGGAAGAAGGCATCTCTTCCGCCGACGCTGGCGCAGCGGCTGCGGTCTTCTTCACGCCCTGGGCAACTGCACTCTTGGAAGCTATCGTTTCCGAATGTTCGTCGCTCTTGACCAGTTCCGCCCTCAATGAGGTAAGCGCGCGAAGGACCATCTCTCGGAAGTGACCTATATCGGTTTGATAATGCTGCAAAGCTTTATCGGCGTCCTGTGCGGGAGTCGACGAGGAAGTGGAAGCAGGCACATTATCAGCAGTGGTAAAATCGCTGGATGCCGGGATGGAGCTGGCATTCTTGAGGGTATCCAGTCTCTCCAAGGTACGGCGAGCGGTGTCAATTATCCACTGGTTTCTGGTATTCTCATCCACCCGCGAAATGGACTCCGCACGCAGAGATATGATGATATTTCCGTCATCGGTCTGGTAGAGATTGGGCTTGCCTACCACGGCGACATATGAGGGCGCCTCCATGCAGGCAAGTATCTGTGCCGCCTCAGGCTGGTACTGACCGGCATAGATCAGTATGCTTCCCGTGGGATCTACCACTCTTCCCCGCCAGTACTCCGTATCGCTGCCGATGTCATCCTTCTCTGTGAGGGTGCCCACTACGAAAACGCGATTGCATTTAGCCCCCGTGGGGGTAAGAAGATATGAAGGTGCATATTGGTGCTGATCCTCCCCGTCACGGAAAGAGTAGTTGGAACTCTTCAGCTCCTCGGCGAAGATCCTCTTTGCCACTTCTCGCGAAAACCCTGCCATTCCTGCCATTTTTATGCCACCTCCATTGCAGCCATTAGCTCGTCCACCTGCGCCGCTGATACCGGCGGGATTTCGTTGATGCTTTCCACAAGAAGATAGCGATCAATCCTCGGACCTGTTATGGAATAGTATCTTCCCATCAGTTTGCTCTCAATTAATGAGTGCACCACCTCATGATCGAGCGCTTCCATGGCCATCTGCTTTGCCTCTTCTAATGTGAGATTCAGTAGCCTCTCCGTGGTCTCCCGATTGACCAGCAGATCCTGAACCCGGCGGCCGTCGTCCAGCACGGCTTTAATGCGCAGATCATAAGTGCCGTCCACCTTTCCATGTTCGCTGCAGACACCCTTGGCCAGAGAGCGCTTGCAAACCGGGCAACGTTTGATCAGCCCGGAGCCCTTCTGCACATCTACCAGGGCACCTGAAAACTCTGCGGCGATGGAGCCTATCTCTACATCGACATCTAACGGTTCGATCTGGCTGGTGCGATTTAGTTTTACAGAAAACCTGCCCTGAAACTCATCTGTTACCAGGTTCTTGAGAAGGTAGCTCTTGCCATCCTCCAGATCCGGCAAATCAGCCTTAGTCCACTTCACAAATTTTATGGCTCCGGTTTCGTCGCCCACCAATCCTGACTGAGAGATGGCTTCGCTGTTCGTCTCCCAGAGCTGTGCCACCTTAACCTTCAGGTCAACCCATAGGCCGGGCTCATTGATCTGTGCCACCGTTACTTGCTGCGGGGCTCTGCTAGCAGGCTTTGCCTCCACATCGACATCTAACGGCTCGATCTGGCTGGTGCGATTCAGTTTTACGGAAAACCTGCCCTGAAACTCATCCGTGACCAATTTTTTTAAGATATAGCTACGGCCCAGCTCCAGATTGGGCAGATCAGACTTGGTCCACTTCACAAATTTGATGGACCCGGTCGCATCGCCCAATAGTCCCGTCTGAGAGATGGTCTCGGCTGCCGGCTCCCAGAGATCCAGAACCTTGACCTCCAGATCCACCCATTTGCCCGCCTCCTTGATATCGGCGATCTTGACCTTATCCGAGCCGGCCCTGACCTGAGGCACTATGCCGTGCTCTTTGAAGAAGTAATTTAAAACCGATCTTCTCGCTTCGCTCTCGGGAACACGAAAATCCACGATGAGCTTCTTTAGACGAGACTCGATATCCTCATCAGAGACCTCGATCTTCTGATCCCTGAGACGAGTTTTTATCTGATCAACCAGTTCTTTCATAGACAATATGCCCCCTAATTTTTTTATTGAGAGGTGACTGTAACTTGCCCTGGAAGTATTTAAGCTGAATCACCGCGGGGCGAAAGTAATCTATTCCAGATCGGGCAGGAGTATTAGCAAATGGAGCTTTTGACCTGGTTTGGAAGAGTTGACCTGCAGACAGGATGCTTGCTGACTGAAAGCTTGCCTGGCAGAGAAGGATCAGAAGGAAAACTGAAGATCGAGCAGGATCCGGACAATGTCTTTCCTCTTCCTCAGCCCGACCTGCGCGCCCTGGCCAAGAGCTGCAACTTTGCCTCTGACGACGAAGAATATAACAAGCTGCTGCGAGAAACTGCCCTGGGCCTGGTGCGCCGAAGCATTCTGTCGGGCAGCACGGTTGAGCAGGATCTTCTTCAGGCCATGCAGGCCCTGGATAATTTCTCCCAGGCGATCAATCTGCTCGACGAGAGTCTCTACGAATGGTCCCGCCTGCACAGCCAGGAGATCGTTCATGGAAATGATCTGGCTCAAGGATTAAAAGAAGACGAGAATATGGGCACACTGGCCAAAGCGATCCTGAACCTGCGAGAGTCACGCAATGCCACGCAAGCAGACGTCTCTGCCACGGTGCAGACTCTGGCCCCCAATCTCTCAGCTCTCGCGGGCCCCATCCTGGCGGCGCGGCTCATCTCCCGGGCAGGCGGGCTATGTTATTTGGCAAAGATGCCTTCCAGTCGAATACAGGTCTTAGGCGCAGAAAAGTCTCTCTTCAAGCATCTCAAGGGCCAAGCACCTTCTCCCAAGCACGGCATAATCTTTCGCCATCCCGCCGTGATAGGGTCCGCTAAAAAGCTGAGGGGGCGTGTGGCTCGCACCCTGGCGGCAAAGCTGGCCATCGCTGCTCGCCTGGACCAATTCGCAGCCGGCCCCTCTTTGCATCTGCAGACATCTCTGGAAACCCGCCTGAGAGAAATCAAGCAGCGAGGACGCAATAAGCGAAAATAGGGATCACATTTATATTCAATGCCCGGCTATGAAGGCTCTGTGGTTGAGGTGTTCAGATGAGATGGTGGCCCGGATCGTTGATTTTCGGATTAGTGATAATATCTGTTATTGCCAGCACAAGCGTTCTTGTTGTTAATGCCGCAAAAGTGCCCCAGAATCTCACTGAGCATTCCTGGATCTACAGTCAGGGAACCACAGACGAAATGCGCATTTACCAGTCGGAAGCCGGTCTTCATGGACAGAAGCTGGTCATAGGAACAAGAGGCACCGGTACCGTCTCCCGAACGATTAATACACAGGTCTACGGCGGCTTTGAAGACGGCTACAATGAGATCATGTCGAACGAATGGGGTGTATATCAGAACAGGCCGTCCAGATACAGTGCGCCCATAACCAATAGCGAGCTAAAGAACGCGCTATGCGCCAAGAATTATGAGGTGGGATCGGTCTACTCGGAGAGTTATTCAGGCCTGGTGGAGCTGATCAAGGATACATCCGTCAGCCAGACGGACAACAACTCTGTCTACAGCATTCATTCCGAGGTAGAGGGAACGGCCAGAGTAGGAGCGCGGGTGCAAAAAAGCTCCGCAGCGGTGCCTATCTATGTCATGAGCGGTGCCTATTCCGGATACCTGAATATGAGGATGTCACTGGAGAGCGGCAATGCATCTCTCTTGACCTTGCCCTGCCCCTGATATGAAATATGGGCCTTTGGCACTCCTATTGATAGTGATATTTGCACTTCATTCAAACGCGAGTGCAATCTTCTGGGCGAGCAGCGTCGACACCAACGCGTCTCACTGGTCCATCTATCGCCAGAGTAGTAATATCAGTTTTGACCTGTCAAGCTCAGTGAAAGGCAACGTTTCTCCTATAGACATATCACCAGTAAAGGCGCGTAGTAGAATACTGCATTCGTACCAGTCCTATTATGCAGAAGTAGGAAATAATGACGTTCGGTTCAGGCAGAGGACAAGTTCTCTCGAAGGCAGCTACAAATCGACAGACCTGATAATGATGCAGTCTGCTATCTACCCGGACGAAATCAATATCACAGTTGATAAGCCGGCTGGAACTGATATATATACAATCGAGTACGAGACTGAGAAATGGCCTGTCTTCATAAAGAGCAATAGAACCCTCGATTACTCTGGTCAGGGAATAAATGACCGAGATTTTGAGGGGAATAATGGAGACTTTGTGGGTTCAAGCTTCCTATATAACCGTGAACTATCTAAGGAACAAAAAACTATTATGTGGCTGCAAAGGATGAATGCTACCGTCCAGGCGGTAGATGATTCCACCATCTTTGCAGAGTTCAAGCCGACAAAATATTTGGGTTACGAAATCAAATCTAACTCCACGGGAATCGCAGATTTAAGCTATCGGTTCAGAGATACAGAGTACGATGCCAAACACCAGAATTATCCTGCATTCAGTATGGGAGAAGAACGATATTGGGGCACATATGATCTGACGCGAAAGATAAATATGAAGACCGTATTCGATAGATCCGATGACCCTGACGACAAAGCAAACAGTTGGTTACCATGCTGCTTTGCGGGCTGGAAAGACATGATGCCCTTCGATAAAAAGGGGTTTGCTGCTGACACAAAAAGCGTATTCGATTGCACCTGTTACAAAGAAATCACGACGCCTGAATAGACTGGCAGCATTTCTGCAATCAGCCTTTACCCCCCAATTCCCTGGCTCTGGAAAAGGCAGTTTCTGCCTCTGTGTCGCGGCCCATTTTATAAAGAGCAGCGCCTTTTTGATTCCAGACCACGGCATTGTCAGGATTTAGACTGATGGCCTCATCAAAGCATTTTATGGCCTTATCATACTCACTATTGCCATTAAAACCGAGACGGATGAGGGCACGACCCTGGCCCAGGAGAGCTATGCCTTTGTCGATCCAGGCCTGGGTGAGGTTGGGATTAAGTCTGATGGCCTCATCAAAACATCTCATAGCCTCATCGTACTTGTCCTGGCCATCGAGACTGATATCAGGGTCATCGAGAGCCGCACCCTGGTTCCTGAGAATGACGCCTTTGATGTTCCAAGCATAGGCATAATTGGGGTCCAGCCTTATGGCCTCATTAACGCATTTTATGGCCTCATCGTACCTACCCTGGTTATGGAGAATAATGCCTTTGCTGTTCCAGGCATAGGCATAATTGGTGTCCAGCCTGATGGCCTCGTCAAGAGCTTTGATGGCCTCATCGAACTTGCCCTGGTCCCCGAGGGCAACGCCTTTGTCTATCAAGGATAGAGCCGTATTTGGACCCTGCATGCTCAGCCATCCTTCAGCGTTCTGCTGACCGCTTGCTTGCAACATCAATGCGAGAAAAAGGATGAACAATGCACATATCAATCTCATCTTTTTGCCTTTGCTGCTATGAACTCCCGCGCGAGCCTTGCCGCCAGAAGCGCCGTCTCGCCGTGATCGTAGGCCGGGGTCAGCTCGTTTATATCCAATCCCACTGCCCGTGGTGCAACACGCTCAATGACCCTCGACACATCCCAGGAGGTGAGGCCAAAGGGCTCCGGGTTGCCCACCGCCGGCGCAAATGCCGGATCAAGAGCATCCAGGTCGATGGACAGGTAGAGCCGCTCGCAATTCAGTCTTTCCAATGCGTCGTCCAGAACATAATCGATGCCTCTCTCAAATACTTCGCGTGAAGTGTGGTACGATATGCCGTTCTCCTTCGCGAAGGTGAACTCCTCTTTGCAGCCACTGCGAATGCCGATGGAGGCAAAAGCGCCGATGCCCTTCTTCTCCAGGATTCTGCGGCTGGCGCAGGCATGGCTGTATCTGGTGTTGCCGAACTGTTCGCGCAGATCCAGGTGTGCGTCCAGTACCAGCACGCCCAGTGCTCCGTCTCTGCTTTTCTGCGCCAGGCCCTCTACAATTGGCGGGGTAATGGAATGCTCTCCACCTAAAAAGACAGGAACGGCAGCTTTGGGCAGCAGGACAATGCCCTCCTTTATGGTCTCCTCGGCATAAGCGGGATCTGCACCTAGATCCATATTTCCCAGATCGCAAATGGCGAGAGTGGCCAAGTCCAGGTCATAATTGCAGTCATAGCTCTCGAAGTTAAAAGAGGCAAGACGAATGGCATCCGGTCCGTCCCGCGAACCGGATCGAAAAGATGCGGTTGCGTCGAAGGGAAGCCCCAACACTACGTAGTCCGCATCCTGCAAATCTGCATCGGCGTCGGCAAAACCGCACCTTTGGAACATGAAAATAGATTTTGAAGGATCTTTTAGCGCAGGTCCAGCTTGCTCCTGCCCATGACAAAGAGATAGGGAACCTCTTTTCCTTCCTCGATCTTTTCCTTCTGATCCGCAGTTATGGGAATGTCGACTGTGGCGAAGCTACCCAGATCCATGAGCTGCACCGAGGTATCGCTTATGGAGAGAACCTGTCCTGTCTTGCGCTCCACAGTAGGCACATAAATCTTGGTGGTAACCGGCTGAACGATGGACTTCTTCTGGTTGTCGAAGATGCCTATCGCATCCACTCTAGCCTTGGCACTGCCATGTTTGCCGGGCTTGGAATGGGATATGCTCTTGATTATGCATGGCTCTTCGTCAATGATAACGTATCTTCCTTCTTTCAGCTCTCTAACCTCAACCTGCTCCTTCATTTCATCACTCCTAGCGACGAATGCAACTCTCCTATTTAAAGGATGTCTTTCATGCGTCGCATTGCTTCCTCAAGCTGAGAGCGTGCCGCGGCATAAGAGATTCGGATGTGCTCTTTTCCGCCCGGCCCAAAGGCCGATCCTGGAACAGCGATGACACCCGCTTTGCCCAGGCGGGCAGCGACCGCGTCCCCGTCTCCTACTCGGGGGAAAAGGTAGAAAGCGCCATCCGGCTCAATGATATCTATACCCATCTCCCGGAAGCCTTTAACCAGCAGATCCCGGCGGGCTTTGAATTCGTCTCTCATCTGGGCTACGCACTCCTGCGGCCCGGTGATGGCCTCCAGAGCCGCGGCCTGAGAGATGGAGCTGGCGCATGCCTGAACATACTGGTGAATCTTGAGCAGTTGCTCGAGAGCATCACCTTTGGCAGCCAGATAGCCCAGTCTCCAGCCGGTCATAGCATAGGTCTTGGAGACGGCATTCACGGTGATGACGTTATCAGAGAACTGGCCGGGGCTGACATGCGCTCCCTGGTAGATGAAATGCTCATAGACCTCATCGGAGAGCACCCAAATGCCTCTATCCTCGGCGATTTCTGCAATGGCGCGCATTTGCTGGGGTGTTGCCACCGAACCCGTGGGATTGGAGGGCGAATTTACTATTATCAGGCGGGTATTGTCTGTAATCCTCTGTGAAATATCCTCTGGCGCGAGACGAAGATGATCATCAAGAGGAACGCTCACCGGTCTGCCTCCCACCAGGCGGGTCAGCTCAGCATAGGAGAGGAAACTCGGATCGCCTATCAGAACCTCCTCGCCCCGGTCGACCAGAGCGGCTATAACCAGGAAGAGGGCTTCGCTGGCCCCGCTGGTTACCATAATATCCTCGGCAATGCAATCGATCCGGTTCTCGGAGCAGAACTTTTCCGCGATGGCAGTGCGAAGTTGTGGCACGCCACAGTTGGGAGTATAGCCGCACAGTCCCTTTTCAATAGCAACAATTGCCGCCTTCTTGATATGCTCCGGCGTGTCGAAGTCCGGCTGGCCCAGCCCTAAATTAACTGACCCAGGGGCCGCTCCCTCAAAACATTTCCTTATGCCTGATATCTCAATTTTTTCCGTGCAGCTTGCAAATCTCATGACTCCTCTCTCCTGCTAACAGCTCCCATCAGCTCATCCTTATAAATCACATTTAGTGTGCCAAAACAATTGAGCCTGGACAGCTCCTCTTTTATCAGATTCATCCTGATTCTGCCTCCCCTCCAGTAAAGGGTGATCTTAACATCCTCTTTCTCCGTCTCCTGGGAGATGGACTCCATGAACATCTCCAGCGCACGTGAATTGGAGAACGGAACGACAAATATGGCCCTGTACTTCTCTTTCTTGCGGGCGTAGGAGGTGAGGATGTAGCCGTTGTTCTCGAACTCGCTGATCTTCTCGAAAGGGCATAAGACCTCCTTCTCGTGCTCCGCAGTTCCATCCACCTTTGAGATAATCAAGAGAATCTTGGCGATAATTGATTTATCAAATTTTTTTCCAAACCAGATATTGATAGCGCCCTGGGTTAGGACAATGGACACCGCTGGGCCGCTCACCTCAATGGAGACCGGCTCTTGCCTGTTGCCTGGGGAGCTGGGCATAGCTCCTTAGATCGAGCGTAGCCAATATAACCGTTTCGAGAATAATCCTTGGTTCGAGGAATTATACTATGGATCAATGTCTGGCAGCATTAGAGAGACAATTCTGTGAGGAGCCTTATGCCAAGATCTTCGGCATAGAGATTGTAGAACTTGAGGCGGGCCATGCCATTCTCAAGATGTTGACTTCTGATAAAATGAACAATCTCTTAGGCACTATCCATGGTGCTGCCATCTTCTCGCTGGTGGATGCCACCTTCGAGCTGACCGTCAACTCGCATGGCACAGTGGCTGTGGCATTAGGCGTGAATATGAATTATCTCAATGCGCCCCTTCCTGGCGAGAGATTGCTGGCGGAAGGGCGTGAGATCAATCGCTCCCGAAAGATCTCGGCCTGCCAGATTTCCGTCACAGGCGAAGATGGGAGGTTGATCGCGACCTGCCAGTCTCTGGCCTACCGAAAGAAGGACAAATTGCCTTTCCTTTGAAGCAGAGTTTATATTACATTGCTGATCCAAACATCTGGCGATGATACTAGCGTCCTGCATAAAGAAGTACAAAGACGATACCCACCGGGCAATGCCTCCTGAGGAAACACTCAAGCGTGCCGATGCCAAATTGCCTGCCGCCGGGATCACCAGAGTGGCGGACATAACCAATCTGGACCGAATCGGCATACCTGTATTCTCCTCCATCCGGCCTATGGCCGATAAAGGTGCCATATCCGTATACAACGGCAAGGGAGCCACGCCCACGGAAGCTAAAGTATCGGCCATGATGGAAGGACTGGAACGCTACTCTGCCGAATTAAGAGACAGAACGCTCAGGATAGACTGCTTCTCCCATCTGGACAGAGCACTGGACCCACGCGAGTTGATCCTGCCCCAGGGTGCAGAGCACGATGCCATGATACCCTGGATCTCCGGATGGGACATAATGAACGATGAGGAGATTCTGGTTCCGGCCAACGCGGTCTTTCATCCCTTGCCCTCCGAATACAAACGCCTCTTTAGAACCAATACCAGTGGCCTGGCTTCAGGCAATGTCATTGAAGAGGCGATATTCCACGGCCTGGCCGAGGTTATAGAAAGAGATGCCTGGGCACTGGTGGAAGCTACGAGGAAGACCGGTCCCTTAATTTGTGATGTTGAGGACGAACAGGCAAAAGGTCTTCTGGAGAAATTCGCGGCAGCCGAGGTGGATGTCTATCTGAGGGATATTACCAGCGACATTGGCATTCCTACCTGCGCGGCTGCAGCAGATGATGTCCGGCTGCGCGATCCGACTCTTCTCACTACCGGCATGGGCACGCATACCAGCGCCAACGTGGCAGTGCTGCGCGCTCTCACTGAGGTGGCGCAAAGCCGCCTTACCCAGATTCACGGGGCAAGAGAAGATACTACGATCGCTGATTTTAGAAAACAGATAGGCTACGACAGGACCAAGAGGCTCAACCAGCACTGGTTTGAAGCATCTGAGAAGAAGGCATTTGCCGATATTGAATCTTTTGAGAGCGACGACTTCCTGGCAGACATAAAATATATGGTAAAGAAGCTGGAGGAAGCCGGCCTTGATCGGGTCATAGTGGTTGATCTGACTCGGGAGGAGATCGGCCTTCCTGTGGTCAGGGTGATTGTGCCGGGACTTGAGATCTCAGCGGTGGACCCGGAAAGGGTGGGAAAGAGGTGCAAAGATGCCCGCAAAAATGCCCGGAATAGTCGTCTTCCTAGGGCCAAGCCTCTCTCCGGATAAGGCGGAGCAGATATTGGAGGCTGATTATCGGCCTCCTGCCAAGAGAGGAGATATTTACCAGGCGGCAAGAGAAGGAGCAAAGATCATCCTGCTCATCGATGGCGTCTTCTTTCAGGAGTGCTCGGTAGCCCACAAGGAGGTAATCTATGCCCTGGAGGCAGGAGCGAGGGTACTGGGCGCTTCCAGCATGGGAGCCCTGCGCGCCTCAGAGCTGGACGTTTACGGCATGGAGGGCATAGGCAGGATTTATCAGGCTTACAAGAGCGGCCATCTGGTCTCGGATGATGAGGTGGCGCTGGTCTTCGATCCATTCTCCTATGAGCCCAGGTCCGAGCCGCTGGTGAACATTCGTTTCAATTTGGATTTGGCCTGGCAGATGGGGGTAATTAGCGCTTCCTGTAAAGACAAGCTCTTCCATTGCGCACAGGCCCAATACTTTCCCGATCGGAGCTATGAGCGCATGCTTTCTGATGCCTTTGGCCTGGTGAAGGAAAAGGAGCTGCAGCGTTTTCGAGAATTCCTGGACAAAGACAAACGCGACTTCAAGATGGAGGATGCAGTGCAGGCCCTGGAGAGAGTTAAGGATATGGCAAGATGTTCGTAATGGTCCTTTTTCCCGCAGCCATCGGAGGATGAGCAAGACCTCGGTCTCATCCTCTTAAGACGTAAGTCAATCTCACTTTATTTGAGATAATAATATTAAGCATATCTATTTAAAAAGGTTGAAATAATAGGTTCTCCATGCATGGGGCCAATTCTATGACAGCGATAAAAGAGATTCTTGCTTTAAAAGAAGAGCGTCAGGCGACCATACTGGCTCATAACTATCAGATACCCGAGGTGCAGGATGTAGCCGACCTGGTGGGCGACTCCCTGGAGCTCTCCCGGGCGGCAGCCCGCCTGGACACAGAGGTCATCATCTTTTGCGGGGTGGACTTCATGGCAGAGACTGCGGCCATTCTCTCCCCACAAAAGAAGGTAGTTTTGCCTGAGAAGGGTGCCTGGTGCCCTATGGCCCATATGATCTCGCCCGAAGAGCTGCGCGACCTCAAAGCCCTCCACCCTGAGGCGGCAGTTGTCTGCTACGTGAACTCCACGGCAGAGATCAAAGCAGAGAGCGATGTCTGCTGCACTTCCGCAAACGGCGTGCAGGTGGTGGCCTCACTCTCTGAGAATGAGGTTATCTTTGTGCCGGACAGAAATCTGGCGGCCTATGTGGCCCGCTTTACCGATAAGAAGATCATTCCCTGGAACGGCTACTGCTATGTACACGACCATCTGACCGCAAAGGAGGTGCGCCTCGCCCGCGCAGAGCATCCCCAGGCAGAGGTGCTGGTGCATCCGGAGTGCCGGCCTGAGGTCATTGACGAGGCAGATTTCACCTACAGCACTGCCGGGATGGGAAAACATGCCAAATCCAGCGCAGCGAAGGAATTCATCATCGGCACGGAAGAGGGAATGATCTACCGGCTGAAGAAAGAAAATCCGGAAAAAGAGTTTTATCCGTTAGCCAAGAACGCCATCTGCCAGAATATGAAGAAGACCGACCTTGATAAGGTCTTGCGGGCGCTGCAAACGCTGAAGCCGCAGGTCATGGTACCTGAGGAGATTGCGATAAGGGCGCGCCGGTCAATTGAGAGGATGCTGGCGGTCAAGATTTAAGGGTCTCAAGCAGACAATTTTTCTGGAAAATTGACCTAAATCGATGCAAATTCAATCAATAACTAACCGATCAGAACCTTGCCATGCTTGTCAATCTTTCCTTCATAGATGCGAGTGGAGCTGATGCGCACAAGATCCTGAGCCAGCTGATACTCAACAATGGATATCTGTAGGCCTTTTAAATTCTTTTTTGCCCTCAGCCGATTGATCTTCTCAGCCATGGGCAGAGTCTCCGGAGAGACGACGATAAAATCAAAATCATCATAGATGGATGATCCACATTGGTCGTCTATCTTTATAATGTTGGCGTGCTCGATGCCAAAGCACCTCTTTAAGACCGCCCGCAGATTCTTCGTTCGTACCTCAAAATTGCTCACGAAGCGCGTCCGGCTCTCTCTGGCCATCTCGTCGGAGGTGAGACCAATTACTACCTCGCCCTCTCCTCCCAACTCATAGGCACGCCTCAGCAAGGAGATATGCCCATCATGAATGGGGTCGAAGGTTCCTCCCACTGCAACTCTGGCCATCAGGCCCGCTAACGAGAGAGCTGTATAAGTACTTGACGGCATCACCCGAGATCAGATTCGCCGCCCCCGAAAACGCTCCAAGACCTTGGTTACAATGCGGCTGGAGCTGCAAAGGGGGCAGGGCTCATGCTCCTCAATACGCACAATTTGGGGATTCAGGCCACGACGAAACAGCTCCGCCTGCAAAGCCGCCTCATCAAAATGCTGATCATAACCCAAAGTGATTATATCCGGTTTGAGCTGCTCTACCGTGCGGAAGATATCCGTCTCCTCGCCCAGCACGGCACTATCCACGACCTTGAGGGATGATACCATCCTCAGCCTCTGCTGCTCAGGCAGTATAGGTTTGGGCTTGTGGCGCACATTCACATCCCTGGCAACAATAACCACCAGCTCGTCGCCTAAAGCTCGCGAGTGCTCCAGGTAGAGGACATGGCCGGGATGAAGAAGGTCAAAGGTGCCAGTGGCCACTACCAGGGTCAAGGCTTGTCCTCTTTAAATTCATCATCAAATTCATCTTCAAAGTCCTCATCAAAGCCACTATCCTTAAACTCAACATCTAAAATTGCCAGATCGCGCCGCCTTCCTGCACCGTCGTAACAAACGAAGCTCTGCTCATCAAAAGGCGGACCGACTATGATGTTGAAGTCCCCGGTACGTGAGAAAAAGATGAGGTCCGGCTCAGATGGCCGGAGGTCTCCGGAAGGATGGCTATGCGCTGAGCCAGCCACAGCCATGTTGGGCAGCATGTAAAGCCGAACCAGAGCACTCATCCGGGAGCTTTCCGTGCCGGGCAGTATGAGGACCTCGGTGATGATCTCCTCATCAACCTGAAGCAGCCCCGCGAACTCCATGGGCAGAGAGGAGCGGGACGCCTCCAAGATAAATCGCAGCGTATCCCTGGCTATGCCGCGCACCTTTCTCGGCCTCATCGTTCTCCCACAGTCGCCCCAGCCGGAGCGGCTCGCAGATGAATGCAGTCTCCAGCCAGTACTCTTTTTTGCTCATCTCCTATTTGGAGGATAAGAGCACCGTCCTCTGCCAGGTCCACGGCTTCGCCTGCCAGGTCGCCAGCCGCAGAGGTAATACGCACCTGCTTATTCAGGGTGAGCGACCGGCTGCGCCATTCTTCAAAGATCTCAATGCCTCCCATATTTTCGTATGCCACTTCCATCTCCTCAAGAATTCTGCAGATAAGATCGCATCGGTCGATGTCGTGGCCCAGCTGTGTCGCCAGAGTGGTTGATCTCCACTCAGCAGGAAATTGGGATATATCATTGTTAGCATTCAGGCCCAATCCCACCACGGCATAGTCCAGCCGGTCCACCTGTGCTCCTATCTCCATGAGTATTCCGCAGATCTTCAGCTCCCGGATCAAAAGGTCGTTGGGCCACTTGATGCCGGCATCCAGGCCGAACTGAGAGGAGAGGGCCCGGCAGAGCGCGACGCTCACAGCCATGTTTATCTGGTAGACATGATTGAGCGGCATTGCCGGCTTCAGGACGAGACTCATCCAGATTCCGCCGGGAGGCGAAGCCCATTGTCGAGAGAGCCTTCCCCTGCCCTGTGTCTGGGTCTCGGCCAGGATGACAGTGCCATTGGGACAGTCGTGGACCCCGGCTAAGGCGGCAGCATTGGTGGAGCTGACCTCGTCATAGATGCGCATATCTCTTCCCAGCCACTTTGTCTTGAGGCTGCAAGAGAAGCGATCCGCATCTAAGAAATCGATTTTTTTGTCCAATCGATAGCCCTTCCCGGTAGAGGAGGAGATTTCGTATCCCCTCTGGCGAAGAGTTTGGACCTGCTTGCAGACGGCGGCACGGGAGATGGCAAGCTTCTTGGCTATCTCTTCACCGGATACCCACTCCCCTGAGGTCAAGAATGAGAGGACCTCGATAGCTGCCAACTTCAGCTCTTCTCCTCGGAACGGTTCTGGCTGAGGTAGGACCCCACGGCCGCAGCGATAGCAGCGATCTGACGGCTGTCTGCACCCAGAGCAGAAGCCAGAGACTTGCCCTTCTCATAATCCTCATCTGCCACAACCTTGACGGCCTCGACGATATTCTCATCCTTGATGAAGTGAGTGTTTATGTCTCCGCTGCGAAACCTCTTATTTCTGAGAACTGCTTTGTGGAATATCAGATTGGTTTTAACACCCACAATAATGTACTCAAAGAGGGCGCGCTCCATTCGGGCGATGGCCTCTTTGCGGTCTTTGCCGTGGGCCACCAGCTTGGAGATCAGAGAATCGTAGTAGGGGGGGATGACATAGCCGGTATAAACTCCGCTGTCCACTCTTATGCCCGGACCGCCCGGGCTGCGGTAGCGCTTGATCTTTCCCGGACAGGGAGCAAAATCGTTTAGCGGGTCCTCTGCATTTATGCGGCATTCGATAGCCCAGCCGTTGATCTTCATGTCGCACTGATCATATCCCAAAGGATAGCCCGCCGCCACCAAGATCTGCTCTTTGGCCAGGTCCACGCCGGTTACCATCTCAGTGATGGGGTGCTCTACTTGCAGCCTGGTATTCATCTCCAGGAAATAGAAGTCGCCGCGCGAGTACATGAACTCCACTGTGCCGGCACTGGAATAGCCGATAGCTTTGGCAGCTTTAACGGCGATGGAGCCCATCCTCTCGCGCAGCTCCTCGGTCATAACGGGCGAAGGGGACTCCTCAATCAGCTTTTGATGGCGGCGCTGGATGGAGCATTCCCGGTCTGAGACATAGATGGTCTTTCCATGATTGTCGGCCAGGATCTGAAACTCGATGTGTCTGGGTTCTGTCAGGTATTTTTCGATGTAGATGGTGTCATCACCAAAGGCGCTCCTGGCTACGGACTGAGAAGAGGTTAAAGCAGGCAAGAGCTCCTCGCGACTCTGCACGATCTTCATGCCGATTCCTCCGCCTCCCGCTGCCGGCTTGAGGATAATGGGATAGCCAATCTTATCAGCGATATCAACGGCTTCATCCGGATCGCTGATGCCCTCCTCGATGCCGGGCACAATTGGCACGCCCGCTTCTTTCATGGTCTGGCGGGCAGTGATCTTGGAGCCCATGGCATCGATAGACGAGGACGGAGGGCCTATGAAGACGATGCCGTTCTCCACGCAGGCAGCAGCGAAGTGCGTATTTTCTGAAAGAAAGCCATATCCGGGATGGATGGCCTGAGCTCCGGTATCAAGCGCGGCTTTAATGATATTGTCTATCCTCAAGTAACTCTGGCGGGAGGGGGCCGGCCCGATGAAGACTGCTTCGTCTGCGTATTTGGCGAAAAGGGCGTTCTTGTCCGCTTCGGAGTAGACGGCCACTGTCGAGATGCCCAGCTCCCGGCAGGCGCGCATCACCCGGATGGCGATCTCTCCCCGGTTGGCGATCAGGATCTTATTGAACATTCCCTGTTGAAAGACGCTGCCAAGGTAAAACCTTTTTGGCGGGACCGGGGTTGATATGCGATAATAGTAGGCAAAGCATTATATCTATAGCGCTAAATATTTTACTGTGAAGGGGATCTACAATGGTTAACGTGAATTTAGCTGCAGTAATGGGGGTGCTGGTGATTCTCACCGGAATCGCTCTGGTGGGAGTGCAGGTGATGGAGAGCCAGGGCGGAGAGCTGCAAGGCGAGAGCTTCAAGCTGATAGGCGCGGAGGCAGGGGCCACCAAGTTTCAGGTGGAGACGGCTTTTCCGGGCGTTCCCATGATTGCTTTAGGCATGGTCCTGCTAATTGCGGGCGCTTTCTTTTCGGGCCGGTCGTGAGGGGCGATTTTCGGAAGGCAAAAACTAAAAATGCATGATAGACTAATTTTGCGGCTATGAAGCCCAGGGATCTATCTCAAGATGAGTGCACGAGTCTTCTTTCTACAGCTCGATACGGCCGGCTGGCTCTGTCCAAAGACGATCGGCCTTATGTCGTTCCCATGTCCTATGTCTATCAAGAGGGCAGGATCTACCTGCACTCCAAAGGTATGGGAAAGAAGGTCGAGTATGCCACAGATAATCCCCGAGTCTGTTTTCAGATAGATGTTTTGGAAAAGGAGAGATGGTCGAGCGTCATCGTCTCCGGCGTCAGCCGATTGTCGGATAGCGTTGAGGCCAAGCAGAAGATGTTTGACGCTTTCACCAAGAAGGGTCAGGGCGGGCATGGCGGCAAGAAGTTCTCCCGCGAGGAGCTGGAAAGGATGCCCATGACCATCTGGGAGATCGAGATTGAGGAAATGACCGGCAGAGAGGGCGTCTGGTAAGGCGCTGTCGGTCTCCAGTGTTCTGGTGTCGCTCTGAGTTTTTCGGTCTGAGGTAAAATGCCCCCCGCTGTGAAGTGGACTGAGAAGTACCGGCCTGATACGCTTAAACAGGTTTTAGGAAACGGCAAGGCCATAGAGGAATTGAGGGCCTGGGCGGCGTCCTGGGAGAAGGGAGCGCCCATCACCGGGGCCGTCATCCTCTACGGACCTGCTGGTACGGGCAAGACCTCCGCAGCCTTGGCCCTGGCACGGGAATTTGACTGGGACTACATCGAGATGAATGCCTCAGATGCGCGCACGGCAGGCATGATCCAGAAGATTGCCGGGCCGGCCTCGCGCTCCATGACATTCTCTGGCAAGCCGCGGCTGGTCATTTTGGACGAGGCGGACAATTTGCACGGCACAGCCGACCGGGGGGGAGCCTCGGCCATGCTGCGTCTGGTCAAAGATACCCGTCAGCCCGTTCTCCTCATTGCCAACGAGTATTATGATATGGAAAAGCCCTTGCGGGATGCGGCCAAGGGCATACAGTTTCGCTCCGTGCGCTCCACCACCATCGCTCAGGCTCTGCGGGAGATCTGCCGGACGGAAGGTGTTGAATGCGATCCTGATGCGTTGATGATGATTGCCGAGCGCGCCGGAGGAGATATGCGCTCCGGGGTGAATGATCTGCAGGCTGCCGCCCAGGGTCAGACGGCCCTGGCGTTGGTGGATGTGGCCACGGCGGAGCGAGATGTCAAGTCGTCCATCTTCAAGGTTTTGGAGGTCATCTTCAAAGGCAATAGCGCCCAGGAAGCTTTGCAGGCCTCTTACGCACTGGATGAGAGCCCGGAGGATCTCATCAACTGGGTGGACGAGAATCTGCCGCTGGCCTACAAGGACGAAGACCTCTGCCAGGGTTATGAGCAGCTGGCGCGGGCGGATGTATTCTTAGGGCGCGTTCGCATCAGGCAGAACTACGGATTGTGGCGCTATGCCGGTTTTCTCATGACCGGCGGCGTGCAGGCAGCCAAGGCCGCAGCCAGGCACGGCTACGTGGCCTTCCGGCCTCCCAGCCGCTGGCGGCGCATGGGCCAGACCAAGAAGGCGCGCAACGTTCGAGATTCTGCGGCAAAGAAGATCGGCAAGCATTGCCACGTCTCCGCGGCATTTGTGCGGGCGGAGCTGATGGGCTTTGTGGGGCTTCTCCTGGCCGACAAGAAAAAAGCAGTTCCCCTGGCGGCAGAGCTGCAATTGGATGCGGATGAGATAGCGCTTCTTTTGGGCAGCACCTCCTCCACCAAGAAGGTGCAGAACATCTTCGAGGAAGCGATGAAGATGCGGGCGGCTGAGGAGTTCGAGGAGATCGAGCTGGGCTGGACGGACAGGGCGCAGCAGCCGCTCGCGCCCGCGCTGACGAGGGCGGTGTCTGCACAGACGCAGGCCGAGCAGGCGGAGGCGGACGCAGTGCAGGTGGGCGCGGGCGTGGCTGGGGCTGTGCAAGCAAGCGCCGAAAATGTGAGTGCTGTGCAGGCAGAGTCGATCAGAGAGGAGGCAGCACCGCCGGTCGGGCCACAGCCGGAGGAAACGATGGAAGCTGCTGATCGCCAGCTGGGGAGTGCAGCCAAGCCCGAGGGCCGCAAGAGGGGCAGGCCCAAGAAGGTAGAGAGCGAGGGGAAGGCGGAGGCCAAGCCGGCTGCGAGGAAGCAGAAGTCGCTGTTTGACTTTTAAAGAAAGATAAATCCTAACAGGATGTCAAGATGGAAACGGAAGAAGATGTAGTGGGGCAATACTACGATCCAAACAAAAACCAGATGCCGTATGGGGGAGCCACTGACATCCACGGCAAAATCGTCTGGGTAATAAACAAAGAAAGGCACGACGAGATCTTCGATCGTCTCAAGCGGCTATTTCCCGAGTGAATCTATTCCTTTTCGATAGCGTTTGAGGGCATCGATCATGGTTGCTGGCTTCGCGTGAGATCCGCAGTATCACTCGAAGGCGAGAAGCTACGAAGACCGATGAGATGGACAATTTCTGATCGAGACTTCCTGCATCAAACGATGACTCATTAGGGGATGCAAACCTTTTTGTGGATAGATTGTGAATTAGTTAAAACGATGGTCCCAAAACTGACCGCAAAGATGGTCATATCAGTTGCGCTTTTGCTTCTCATATTCACTGTCGACTCATTAGCAGATAATAATAGTAGTAATAATAGTATATCTCAATCACAATTCAATGATGATCGCTTAATTCCAGGAAA
The DNA here is from genome assembly GCA_963682135.1 of Methanothrix sp. GTDB lineage: Archaea > Halobacteriota > Methanosarcinia > Methanotrichales > Methanotrichaceae > Methanothrix. The sequence goes on along the minus strand of OY821645.1, from coordinate 1,060,642 downwards.
CGAATCCCAGGTACAAGCAAATAGCGTCCCTGCAGATATTGGAACAATTTTCTTAGATGTATTCAAAGGAGTAGATATCTCTTCGATTCTCTCCGATGGTGCAAACTTACTTACGATCTTAGCGATTTTGGCCGGCTTGTTTCTCTGGTTAATTAGAAATAAAATAATTAGAATTTTTAAGCGGGAACGATTTTTAAATAATGATGTGGAAGATATAAAAAACACAACAAATTCTGAGAAGGAATCTCCCAAGAGTTTATTCAAGTTGCATCCCGCCAATCCCAACTTCACCGGTCGCCAGAAATTCCTGTCTGCTTTAGCACAACCACTGATTCAAACCGCCTCCCGTCCCACGATCTTCGCTCTGGTGGGCAACGGTGGCATGGGCAAAACTCAGATCGCATTGCAGCACGCCCATAGACAGGAAAACGGCTTCAAGTATGTCTGGTGGCTGCGCTCCGAAGAGTCCGCAACGCTTCTTGATGACTATGTTGGAATTGCCGAGGACCTCAAGCTGCCGGGATGGGACTTGAAGGATACCGACCAGACTATAAAAGCAGTGAAGCGATGGCTAGAAAGTGAAACCAACTCCCGCTGGCTGCTTATATTTGACAATGCCCAAAAGCCGGATGATTTGATGAGGTATCTCCCCGTGGCAGGAAGCGGCCAAGTAATAATAACCTCTCGATTATCTGGCTGGGATGGCATGGCAAATAATCTGGAGGTGGGCGTCTTTCAGAGAGATGAAAAACAGGATGAATCGGTTGAATTTCTTCTCAGGAGGACCGGGCAGAATGATAGAAATGAGGCGACCTATCTCGCCAGAGAGCTGGGAGACCTGCCTCTGGCTTTAGAGCAGGCCGGGGCCTACATCAAGGATACCGGGATCTCATTCCAAGACTATCTGGAACGGTTTAGAAAAGACCGGAAGAAGTTGCTAAAGCACGGCAAGCCCTTAAATTATCCTGATACTGTAGCCACCACCTGGGAGATTTCTTTTCAAGCAGTGCAAAAAGAACGGCCCGTAGCAGGAGATCTACTCAATCTCTGCGCATTTATGGCTCCGGACGCCATTGCAAGGACGATGTTGGAAGGTGGGGCAAGACACCTGCCGGAGCCTCTTGCCTCCTGCGTGCAGAATGCCATTGAACTCGATGAATGCATTGCCATTTTGAGCAGATATTCGCTGATCAATGTGGTGGATGGCATGATCTCCGTTCACAGGCTGGTGCTGGCGGTGGTTCAGGATAAAATGAGCCCGCAAGAACAGAAGCTATGGGCTGAGTCTGCACTGAAGATGGTAAACGATGCATTCTCCTTTGATCAATTGGACCAGGAAACTTGGGCGAAGTGCTCAAAGCTTTCCTCTCACGCATTTTATGCAGCGGAGCATGCAGAAAAGCTGGAAATCTCACCACTTGAAACCGCAAATCTCCTGAATAGCCTCGGAAGATATCTGAACAACCGAATGGAGCTTGCCTCAGCCAGATCCGTACTTGAGAGGGCGCTCGAAATCGACGAGAAGGCCCTCGGGCCGGAGCATACCGGCGTGGCCACGATGGCAAACAACCTCGGCTTGGTGCTGAAAGCTCAGGGCGACCTCGAGGGCGCAAAAAGATGCTACGAGAGGGCGTTCACAATCGACGAGAAGTCCCTCGGCCCGGAGCATACCAGCGTGGCCATAAGAGTCAACAACCTCGGCTCGGTGCTGAAAGCTCAGGGCGATCTTTCGGGCGCAAAAAGATGCTACGAGAGGGCGCTGGCAATCGATGAGAAGGCCCTCGGGCCGGATCATACCAGCGTGGCCACGATGGCAAACAACCTTGGCTCGGTGCTGCAAGCTCAGGGAGACCTCGAGGGCGCAAAAAGATGCATCGAGAGGGCGCTGAAAATTTTTGAAAAGCGCCTGGGAAAAGATCATCCTAACACAAAGATCATAAGGAGTAACATGAAATCGCTGCAAGAAGAGGCTTGATTGAGATAGGCCGGAAGATCATGGTTTCCAGCAGGTTAGATGCCAATTGGAGGTCTGAAGATCGTTCTCCTTTTTCGCCCAGCCTTTCCCCATGAAGCAAAAAATTATCTAAAGCTTGCCACCCTATTCATTCCCATGACCGACTTTCAGCCCATCTTCGCTTTCCTGCACGGCCTTCGTGAGAACAACAACCACGAGTGGTTTGCAGCCCACCGCCCCGAGTACGAAGGAGCCAGAGCGCTCTTCGAGGACTTCATCCAGGGCCTCATCTTCCGCTTCGATGCCATCGAGCCCCTGGGTGATCTCGCCGCCAAAGATGCCATCTTTCGCATCCACAACGACATGCGCTTTGCCAAGAACAAGCCACCCTACAAAGATCACTTCTCCGCCGTGCTCGCTCCCGGCGGCAGGCACTCTCTGCGGCTGCCTTACTACATCCACATCATGCCCGGCGGCTCGCTTCTGGCGGGCGGCGCGCACATGCCTACGTCCGCAGACCTGCAGGCCATCCGCGCTTCAATCGCCGAGGATCCCGCACCGATAAAGAGGGTGATCGAAGCGCCCGAATTCCTCCGGTATTTCGGCGAAATCTCCGGGGAGAGTCTCAAGAGCGCGCCGCGAGGATACGCCCCCGACCATCCTCAAATCGATCTGCTGCGCCACAAACAATTCACGCTCGTCCACCAGCTAAGCGATGAACAGGTGCTGGCGGAGAATTTCGCCGACCACGCCCTGAGGGTATTCTCTGCCATGAAGCCGTTCTTTGACTATCTTCAACCGCTCGTCGGCCAGCAGATGCGGCCCGCCAGGGTTTCACCGAAAAGGAAGAGCAATCAGGGGAATGGAAAAGAGAGATTTCCGAGGTGATGGGGGCTGTGCCTGAGCCGGACGGCCAGGCCTTCCTGTCCATCGCAACTTCATTCTTAAATCAATGAAAATGAAACCTTTGGCAATGAGACTGCAAACTCATTTTCAAATTAGGCGAGGTATCTGGGATATCGCCAACTGTGCAATCATACGATAGTAGCCGATTATGCTGAGATCGCAAATCCTTCTCTTACCATCTGTCTCTTCAGACAAATCCATAACCATAGTTGAACATCTCTGGACGTATTAGGGCAAATACTCTTTTCTAAATCGTCTATATATCCTGTATATGCCATGTGATTGATCATGAGATGGCTAAAGGTAATGATGGCAATCTGCATAATTGCAGTCTATTTGAATCCGGTAATGGCAACAGGCGAGACGGAGAGTATCTCCAGTTTAAAGAATCTTCTTACCTCCTTCGATGACCGAGGCATTGACTCCCAGGATCTGGCATTCTTCCTTGTTACCCATGATTACGATGCTACTCCGGTAGGCAGCGAGGTTGAGGTCAAGCTTAACGAAAAGGTCTACTTCCTGGTTCCAAACGGCGATCGTCCCGGTCTGTGTGACATCAAGCTCTAAAGGCATCACGCCAATTTCTGCAAAGCCAATCACATGCAGAATGCAAGAACAAATTAATAAACAACAATAATAATGTTGAATAATCACATCGCGATAATTGGTTCTCCCCAAGAGAAACAACACTATTGTTCAAGCTCGATTTGGTAATACAAGAGGCATGCTGGCTTTTTTTTGGCCGTACCCGGTGTGCCAAAACGTTGTTATATCCTGCCGGATAAATCTATCCTGGAAATTCATGGAGAAAATTCATACAACCTGTGTTTATTGCGGCTGCGGTTGCGGGCTATTCCTGCATATCGATGCTGGCCGGATCGTGGGCGCCTCACCCTCGCCCGCTCATCCTATGTCGAAGGGCAGCTTGTGCATCAAGGGCTGGCTGGCAGGCGATTTCGTAGGCCATCCAGATCGGCTGGTCCATCCGCTGATGCGGCTAGGGGACCAGATGATCAAAGCCACCTGGGATGAAGCCCTCGCTCTGGCGGCGGCAAGCCTGCGAAGCATCCAGAAGGAGTACGGACCGCGGGCCTATGGCGTTCTTACCTCAGCCAAGGGAACCAATGAGGAGAACTATCTGCTCATGAAACTGGGCCGCGGGGCGCTGGGGACCAACAACGTGGACCACGTGGCCAGGCTCTGCCATGCTCCCACGGTTGCCGGCCTGGGATTTTCCTTGGGAAGCGGCGCTATGACCGGCTGCATCTCCAGTCTGGAGAACTCCGACGCCATTCTGATTGTCGGGTCCAACACTACCGAACAGCATCCGTTGGTGGCCTCCTATATCCTCCGGGCCCGGTCCAGAGGAGCAAAGCTAATTGTTGCCGATCCACGAGAAACGCACCTGGCAAAGCTGGCCGACCTCTGGCTCAGACCCCGGCCGGGAACCGATGTCGTCTGGATCAACAGTCTCCTCAATATCATCGTAGAGCAAGACCTGATCGACCGGCAATTCATCGAAGAGCGTACCGTTGGATTCGAAGAGACGCAGCAGGCGGCGAGAGCCTACACCGCCGACAAGGCAGAAGATATCTCGGGAATTGCCGCCGCAGATATTGAAAAGGCGGCATCGATCTTTGGTGGAGCAAAGCGCGGGGCAATCGTCTATGCCATGGGTGTCACCCAGCATGCTCAGGGGACCGACATCGTTCAGGCCCTGGCCAACCTCGCTCTGGTCACAGGAAATGTAGGCAGAGAGGGGACGGGCATTTACCCTCTGCGCGGTCACCAGAATGTTCAGGGGGCATGTGATATGGGCGCTCTTCCTACGGTACTATCCGGATACACCCCCGTATCCAGTCCCAAGGCCCGCGCCAAATTCGAGGAAGCCTGGTGCGCCTCGCTTCCCGAGGAACCCGGACTCACCGCTCTGGAGATGCTCTGGGCCGCAAAGGCAGGAGATCTCAAAGGCCTGATAATCGTTGGCGAAAATCCCGTCCTCAGCTACCCCCATTCTTCCCAAGTCGTCAAAGCCCTGAAAGAGCTGGAGTTCCTGCTGGTCTGCGATATCTTCCCAACGGAAACTACAGCTCTTGCGGATATCGTCCTTCCTGCGGCCTGCTTTGCCGAGAAGGACGGGACATTCACCTCCACCGAGAGACGGGTGCAGCGCGTCCGCAAGGCTGTCTCCCCACCCGGTGATGCGAGAGCGGAGTGGGAGTGGATCTGCGACCTGATGGGAAGGCTAGGGCTAAATGCCGATTATTCTTCGCCTGGTGACATCATGAAAGAAATTGCATCGCTTACCCCCAGTTATGGTGGGATCAGCTACGAGCGCCTGGGGATGAAGGGACTGCAATGGCCCTGCCCATCCCAAGATCATCCGGGAACGAGCATTTTGCATGTCGATTGCTTCTCACAGGGCCGGGCTCGCCTCCGACCGGTTGTGTACATAAAGCCTCCTGAGACTCCAGATGCAGATTATCCCATGATGCTCACTACGGGACGCAGCCTCTACCACTTTCATACCGGAACCATGACTCGCAGGACTTCTCTTCTGGATAGAGAGGTTCCCGCTCCCTTTGTGGAGATCAATCCCGAGGATGCAAAGCTTATGGGCATTAGAGAAGGCATGATGGTTATTGTGGAGACCAGGCGGGGCAGCATTACGGTGGAGGCGCGACTGGCGAAGGGCCTTCCCAAAGGAGATCTATTCCTGCCCATTCACTTCTCCGAGGCACCGGCCAATGCGCTAACCGCCCAGTATCTCGATCCCATTTCCAAGATTGCGGAGCTGAAGGTCTCAGCAGCACGTCTGCGAAAGGTGATATCGTGAAGGCCTTCCTCCAGAGAGACAAACTTCTTCCCCTGCTGGAAACTCTGAGCCGGCATATTGAGGTCATCGCACCGCTGGCAACACAAGCAGGACCGGTCTTTGCCACCTGGCAAGGTCAAACCCTTGATTTGGAGACAAAAACCCTCTCTCCTCCTACAGAGTTCCTGCACCCCCATAAAGAGGTGCTCTTTCGCTATGTTCAGGAAGATGGGCGTTACACCTTCGAAGAGGAGCAAATCCATCCTCGACTGCTCTTTGCCATCCGGCCCTGCGATCTGCACGCCATAGCGCTGCTGGATAAAATCTTTGGAGAGCAGCCCCCTGACCAGGCTTACTTTCGCCGCCGAAGGGCCACGGCTTTGGTCGTGCAAAACTGTATCGCACCCGGGAGAGAGTGCTTCTGCACAGCGTTTGGAGCAGGGCCGGTGGCTGTAGACCCCTGCGATATAGAGATTACCGATATTGGGGAAGGATTTTTATGCGAGACCGAGACGCCCGCAGGCATATTGATTCTGAATGCCGGCGAAAACCTCCTGCAGCCAGCGCAGCCATGGCATCTTCAAGAGAAGGCCAGGCTCCTGCAGGTGGCAAGAGTGGCCATGCCACAGGATCGATCCAGCGCTCAAATCAGGGAGGCTATGAAAAATGCCGACTGGGAGGCGCTGGGCCAGGAGTGCCTGGGCTGCGGAGGATGCACCTTCGTTTGCCCTGTCTGCCACTGCTTCAATATCCTGGACTCGGGCGTTCCGGATGGGGAGAGACTGCGCTGCCGTGATTCCTGCCTCTTATCCGGATTTTCCCGGCTGACTGGTGGAGCCAATCCCAGGCGCACGCCGGGAGAGCGACTGCATCACTGGTACCAGGACAAGTTCGAGGACATCCCAGTGATCACAGGTCTTCCCGGCTGCGTGGGATGCGGACGCTGCCATCTAACCTGTCCTGCAGCCATAAATCGAGTCAATCTGACCGTGGAGAGCCATAGGGTGGCGAGATAGATGAGCGAGTACATCCCCATGCAAGCCGAGATTGTGGACATAGATATAGAGTCTCCTAACACCTACCTGATCACACTGGAGCTCCTGGAAGAGGGTGCTGATTTCAGGTATCTGCCCGGTCAGTTTGTGATGATCTCCGTCTTTGGACTGGGTGAATGTCCCATCTCTATAGCGTCATCACCTACAAGAAGAAGCCTGCAATTATGCATCCGCCGAGCGGGAAAGGTAACAAGCGGCATCATGGACTGTCTGGTCGGAGATATAGTGGGAATACGCGGGCCTTATGGGAACGGCTTTCCATTAAACCGGATGATGAGAGATGTGGTCATCGCCGGTGGGGGCTCGGGATTTGCCACTCTCCGATCACTGATCAACTACATTGCCGACCGGCGGGAGGAGTTCGGCAAGGTGGCTGTGGCATACGGAGCGCGAACCCGCCAGGACCTCTATTTCATGCAGGAGTACAAGGGCTGGCAGAGGGCGGACATGGAGGTAGCAGTGACGGTGGACATCGGTGACGAGCTATGGAAAGGAAATGTCGGCTTGGTCACAAACCTCATCGACCAATTCGATGTGGGCCCAGGCTCAGCCGCCATCTGCGGCCCGCCGGTGATGATAAATGCTGTGGCTGGAAAACTCATGGATCGAGGATTTCACCGGGCGGATATTTACGTCTCCCTGGAGCGGCACATGAAATGCGGCGTGGGAAAATGCGAGCATTGCGCCATCGGTCCCTATCATGCTTGCCAGGACGGGCCGGTCTTCAGCTACGACCGGGTAAAGGATGTGTTATGAAATTAGAAATTTTGCAGGGCCGGTCCAAAGGAATAGTAGATCTCCGCAGGAATTCCATTGACCATGCCGTAAGCATCGGGCTCAGGGAGCAATGACTTGCTTTGATTCCAACTGGCATCAATGCTATGAATGGGATTATAGGTCTTGGTAATGGTGTAGGGCTGTAATTTGGCCGATGCAGCAAATGTCTGTAGCATTAACGATTCATTCATGCCGAATAAGGCCCGAATCCAGGCGTTGTATTCGGCAACTGCCTGGTTATAGGGATCAATATCTCCCGCGTTCGCCAGATCATATCGGTGGGACATGTTCCATCCCCAGTTCAGGCCATCCAGGGCGCCTCTCTGGTAGTCGCTCAAGGCCAGCGACGAGCCCATCAAACTGAATGCGAAGAGCATTATTAACGGAGCGAATAATGCGCGTTTCATCTTTGCCGCCTCCTTGCGAATCAATAATATGGTCCAATAATATGGCACTACCCGGCCAAATAGATTTGGTTAGGTGTATGCTTAGATAATGGCTGCTTCATTATCCTTGATAAGCGCCTCAATCACCTCTGGTCGGGCCTGACCGCTGATCGGCGCAAAAGCGCTCTTTTTGCGTCCGCCGACATCGGACCTCTTCAGCTCTCCGTGAAGCCATTCTTCATGGGTTATCAGGTCGAGGGATAACGCCTCCTGCGCGCTGGCGCGCATGCGCTCGGCAAAGGCAACAGCTGCTTTTTCCTGGACACATGCGAAGATATAGACGGGGCTTACGAAAAAGAACGACCCGGCTTTCAAGGGCTGCTCCAGCACAATACGCAGTATCTCCCTGCCGGCACATTCATCCAGACCACCTGCTCCCAGACCATAGAGGTCCATCTCCACTACCGCATAGCGGCTGCGGGGGGAGACAATGGCGATGGATGCGAACGCTCGGCTGTGCACGCAGCACCATTCCCAGTATTCCTTCAAAACGTCGCGCTTCTCCATCCAGACAACATGACGGGCCAGGACAGCCTCTTCCAGAGTGTTATGCGGCTTTATCACAAATATAGTCCGATGCGGTCAAAGTAGGTGTAGCTTTTGGGCCGGAAGTGATTTCCGAACGATTTACCGGGCAATACCTAGAAATGATTTGTTTAGTTAATTATATATACTGTTATCAAGTATTTCATAGTAGGATATTGAGGTAGAAGTATGAAGATAAAATTCATCTGCAAAAATTGTGGTTCAGTGAATGAAAAGGATAAAGAGGTGCTTATTGATCCTGAATACAGTCCAGAGGACTGGCTTTGCGATCTTCCTCTTGGTTTTGAATGGATCTTGCCGGTTGGAAAGATCACGCCGGTTGTCGGCAACCCCATTTACGTTTCCAGCATGGGCGGCAACCTCTCCCGAAGTGAGTACCTGGAGCGATACAATGTGGACCCGGAGATCGCCTACCAATTGATGCGCAAAGATAAGGGGAAGCCTCTCGCCAAGGCAATGGACCCGAGCAGAATACAGTCCTTGGTCATGTCATCTCGCCTGCCGGATTTCGATGATTGGCCTGCTTAGTGGAATGCTATAAAAATTTAAATGAGGGGGAGTCATCCTTCATTTTTCTTTGCACAGATGGCTCTTGCCTCCCTCCTATTCACCACCGTTTTGGCTCACGCAATTATGGCAAAAAGATTTCAAAAGTACGGATAATAATATGGTGGGCATTGTCCAATGCATGGCATATAATATCTTCCATCATATTGTCTATTCCATTCCCATCCGTAGTAGTTGTAGTAGTAGCCGGGACTATAGCCGTAGACAATTGGGGGTTGCCATCCGTCGTAAACATTGCGAATGTTGATCCCATTGAGATATGCCTCACATATCGGCCGTCCGAGGATATCACGTCCCAGCATCTCGAATTGTAGCTCCTTTCCTTTGAATGAGCCAAGATTTGCCAGAGGTTTATCGAGAAGGACCTCGACCTTTGCCTGCAATCCATAAGTCCCTGGTTGGGTAATATTCACCGTCATGCTGTTTAGCTCTGTGACTTTCACAACCGTTCCCGTAAAATCATATGCGATAGCTGGAAGTACCAACAGAGGTAAAGAGAAGAGCAAGAGAAGTGCTATGCGAGCACTTATCTGTGATCCTGCAGTTTTGCGTTTCATAGTTGATATATTGTCTTCTCTTTAATCTTCAAGTTTATCCTATGATCTAAGGCCCGGCAGCACCTTCTTCATGACCTCAGCAGCCAGAACCACCAGCAAACCGACACCCAGAACCATCGCCCAGCTCTCCGATGTTAGTGGCTTGGTCTGGAAGATGGATTGCATAAATGGAATGTACACCACGGCCAGAATGGAGATTATCGATCCGGCAATTCCTAAGAGAAGTGTCTTATTGCCTAAGGGATTCATGTTGAAAACGGACTCATCAAGAGAACGGCAGCAATAGGCGTTATATACCGTGAAGAATCCCAGCCCCACAAAGGCCATAGTTCTGGCGTAGCTCAGGTCCTGTCCCATCTGCAGCGATGCCAAGTACAGGCCCAATGTGCCGGTCACAATTGCGGCTGCAATTCCCAGGGTATAGATCATCAGGCTCTTGGACGGCATGCTCTCTTTGGGATCGCGCGGTTTCTTTGTCATGATCTGGGCGTGCGCCGGCTCCAGGGCAAGCCCTATGGCCGGAAACTCCTCCGCCACGACATTAATCCAGAGAATTTGCGCGGCTAGAAGTGGAATGGGATAGCCCAGAAGGACAGCCACAAAGATAGTAGCAAGCTCAGCAAAGCTGACGGCCAGAAGGTAGGTGGTTCCCTTTCTTATGTTGTCATAGATCCTTCTGCCTTCCAGAACCGCTCCTACGATGGTGGCGAAGTTATCATCGGCGATGACCATATCCGATGCTTCCTTGGTAACCTCAGTTCCCGTCTTCCCCATGGCGATACCGATATCTGATGCCTTCAAAGCAGGAGCATCGTTCACACCGTCTCCCGTCATGGCTACGATGTTGCCTCGCTTTTTCAGGGCCTCGACGATGCGTACTTTGTGCTCGGCAGTGACACGGGCAAATATCGAGACATCATTGATGCGCGTCTGCAGATCGCTCTCGCTCATCCTCTCCAGATCAGATCCTTCAATGACCTCGCCGTTGCCGATATCCAGTTCCTTGCCGATGGCCTTAGCTGTGAGGCGGTGGTCTCCTGTGATCATAACGGTCCTGATGCCTGCCTTCTTGCTTACGGAAATGGCATCCAACACCTCTTTTCTGGGTGGGTCCATCATGCCGGCAAGACCGGTAAATATCAGCCCCGATTCCACAAAATCCATATCCAAAGGATCACGGCTTTCCAGAGATTTACCGGCAAATGCCAGGACCCTCAAGGCACAATCTGCCATGCCGTCCGCCCTGGCCAGGATCATCTTCCTGTCCTCTTCCGTAAGAGGCGAGAGACCATCAGCGCGGATAATGCGGGTGCATCTGTCGAGGACCGCCTCCGGTGCCCCCTTCATGGATACAATTCGACCCTCATCCTGCATCAGATCGATTGTTGTCATCCTCCGGCGATCGGAATCGAAAGGATACTCTGCAATCCGTGTGCTGCTCTTTCTGATTATCTCCAGGATGCCTGCCTTTTTGGCGGCAACAATTATCGCGCCTTCTGTTGGATCGCCCACGATGCGCCAGTTGCCGTTGGCTTTCTCGATATCCGCATTGTTTGTAAGCGTTCCAATCTTGAGCAGCTGGACCAGATCCTCCCCCTGGGGATCGATGAGCCTGCCTTGCTCTGAAAAGGAGCCAACCGGAGTGTAGCCGGGTCCATCCACATGAACGGTCCTGAAGGTTTGAATCTCTCGCAGCGTCATCTCGCCGGTGGTGAGTGTACCGGTCTTATCTGTACATATCACCGTAGTCGATCCCAGGGTCTCGACCGCAGGAAGCCTTCTGATTATGGCGTTCTTCTTGGCCATGGCCTGGGTTCCGAAAGCCAAAGCCAGGGTAACTATAAACGGAAGAGCTTCAGGCACACCAGCAACGGCGAGAGCAATGGCTGCGATCAGAGAATCCATTACAGGCGAGCCCCGGCTGGCGTCGAGCACAAAGACAATTGCCGCGATGAAAAATACCAGAAGGGCCTGTCTCTTGGCCAGCTGTTCCAGCTTTATCTTAAGGGGCGGATCTGCTTGCCTCTGTTTGATCATGCCCGAGATTCGGCCAAGTTCAGTAGCAAGTCCTGTAGCCGTTACAACCGCCCTGCAATTGCCGTAGGAGACAATGGTCCCCATGAATACCATATTCTTTCGGTCGGCAAGAGCGGCCTCTTCAGGCAGCTGTTCTCTACCTTTCTTAACAGGCAGCGATTCCCCGGTTAAAGAAGCCTCAATGATCTCCAGGGCCGTCTCCTCAACAATTCGAGCATCTGCCGGAACCTTATCCCCGGCTTCCAGAAAGACCATATCACCAGGAACAAGGTCCGAGGCGGGGATGGTGCTCATCTTGCCATCCCGCATGACATCCGCCTCCGGGGCCACCATCTCCCGCAACGCCTCCATGGCCCGTTCCGCTTTATATTCCTGGAAGAATCCAATGATCGCCACGAGAATGACTATTCCCAAAATGACGTAGGCATTGGTGCTCTCGCCGGCGATATATGAGATCAGGGCTGCAAAGATGAGCACAAGAACCATATAATCCTTAAATTTGCCCAGAAATATTTTCAACGGCGATGGTTTGGAGGGGCTTTCCAGTTGATTGGGACCATACTCAGCGATTCTGCGGACAGCATCATCAGAGCTTAATCCATTTAGCCCTGATTTCAGGCCGGAGAGAACCTCATCGATTGGAATTGAATGCCATTTCACGCGTCTAGCCTCACTTGTGAGATGAGAGGAACTACGGCAATTGTAGAAATAGTTTTCGCAAAACTGCCTCGCGCCAGGCCAGCTTCAACACCTATGCATCATATTCGCGCTACCCGGTGGGCTCGGCAGTGCTCACCTCCTCCGGCAAGATCTACTCCGGCAGCAACATCGAGAATGCCCTTTGCGGCCTGTCCACCAGCACCCAGAAGCTGGCTGTCTTCAAGGCGATATCCGAGGGTGAGGGCAACATCCTGGCGGTGGCTAATATCTTGCCGGACGGAAGGGCCGTTGCGCCTGCCGGAGACGAACGTCAGATGCTACTTGAGCTGGACAAAAACATTCTGGTAGTCATGGGGTCGAAAGGAAATTATACGACCAAAATGGTGTCTGGTATCTTCCTCTATCCCTTTGAGATTAGAGAATGAGGTGATTAGAAAAAATGGAAAGTCATCTTGGTTTCCATTCGGGTTTACGTCTTGAATAGACGATTAAAGGGACCAGAGTAATGAAAGTGACTCCACCAAGCATGAATATCAAGTACTGTAATGTTGATAAGCCTGTGATGGTGATCTGGCTGGGGGGTATTAATGCCAGTATGAAGATGAATATCAGGGCAATTAATCCGAATCCGGATACTAACCACATTCCTTTCTTCCCACCAGGTATTTTAAAAGGCCTTTTAACATCGGGTTGCGAATATCTCAATTTTATGGCTGCTGCATACATGAAAAAATACATCACAAGATAGACCAGTGAAGTAAGAGAGAGCAGCATCCAGTAGGAGCCATTTACTCCACCGGGCAGAAGCACGTATACTGCTGCCCAAAAAGTAATCAATAAGGCCTGTAGAATCATAATATTTGCAGGTATCTGATTTTTGTTAATCTTTTGGAGAATGGGTGGTAAGCTTCCTTCTTTAGCTGTTGATGCCAATCCTCGGATGGGGCCCAGAATCCACGTTGAAGCCTCACCAATAGACCCTATTGCGATCATAAGTGCGATCACCGATACGATCCAGCTATGAGAGCCAAGTATCTTCTCAAATGCTTGCATTATACCCGCCAGAAGGTTTAGATTCTCCTTGGGCACAAGCATAGCCAACAAGAGGGCACCTACAATACTTGCTGCGGTCATGACCAATCCGACCATCAAAATAGCCAGGGGATAGTTTCTCCTGACATTTTTTATCTCCTTTGCATGGGTGGCGGTCATTTCAATTCCAAAAAAAAGGAATACAAAAGTCAGTAGGAGCACCATGGAGTTGAGGTTAGTGAAATCAGGCATAAAATCGCTTAGATTTGGCCTCAGAGTCATCTGAACAGGGTTGCCGGACATGACATATGATAAAGCCCCCCCAATTAAGAGAATGGATGGAATTATCATTCCTATAATTAGAAAGGATGAACTGATAAGTGTGTAGGTTTTCAGTCCCCTCTGATTAAATAACGTCAAGGCCCACCAAATGACAACTATTACGATGAATTCGTAGAGTTTGCTGTTGGCCAGGGCAGGGTTAAAAACATAGGATAGCGTAGCAGCAATGAAACTCAAAGCTGCCACAAATCCTATGGTCATCTGAAACCACTGCAACCATACTGCAGTGAATGCCCACCTCTCACCAAAGGCTTCCTTAACCCATACGTACACTCCGCCCGCCTGTGGCCAGCCTGTGGCCAGTTCTGCCGATACCAGAGATGCAGGAATGAGATAGATGACGAATGCAATAAGAGAAAAGGTCACCAATTCCCAATGGAGTTCTGCAAGGGTCGGAAATTTGCGTATATTGTAAAGAGAGGCAAGTGTGACAAGTGTAAAGATCGGAAGGCTCATTTTGAAAATATTATCATTATCAGTAGCACGCATGAAATCACTCGGTTTATTGGTTTTGCTCCGATGATAGTGCTTTTGCTATCATAGGTTAATCCTCTTCCTGCATCGATTCAGGTTTCCATCCTGGCTTGCGAAGAGAGTGAATGATGATGGGAATTATGGTTATCAGGATAGTCCCGCCAAGCAGAAAGGCTACGTATTCTGTGGAGGTTAAACCGCTACCTGATATCTCGCTGGGCGGAAACAGGGCTACGATAAACAGGAATGCCATGGCAATAAAGCCCCACCCACCTACCAACCATACACCTGTTTTCCCGCCTGGTATTTTAAAAATACGTGGTACATCAGGCTTAGAATACCGGAGTTTGATCAAAGAAGCATACATTAAGAGATACATCACGATGTAAACCAATGTGGTCAGGGCGAATAAGATCCAAAATGAACTGTTGACTCCACCGGGCAGGAGCGCATACACTGCACCCCAGAACGTGACGATAACTGCCTGCAAGATCATCATGTTTACCGGCATTCCATTCTCATTCTCTTTTTGCAGGATTTTGGGCAGGTTGCCGTCTTTAGCGGTTATCAGAATGCCTCGAACCGGACCCACGATCCAAGATGATGCCTGGCCGATTGCTCCTATGGTGATCATAAGCGCTATTATGGTAGTAATTATTCCCAGTCCAAATATTGCCTCAAATGCCTGCATTATGCCGGCCATGAGGTTCAAGGTAGAGGCAGGAATAACAAGTCCTACGACAATGGAACCAACAATACTTACCACAGTCAGGACTATACCCACAAGAAGAATGCCCAGTGGATAATTACGGCCTACGTCTTTTATCTCCTTTGCGTGAACTGCAGTCATTTCCACACCAATGAAGAGGAAGACGAAGGTTATCAGTAGCGCAATGTTGTTAATGTCCATGAGGTTGGGAATAAGATCGCTAAAGGTAGGGTGTAAGGTAAACTGGAGCGGATGCGTCCCGGAAAATATGCGCCAAAGGCCGCCGATTATCAGAATAGCAGCCGGAATCAATACCCCGATCGAGACAAAGACGGTTGAGATCCTGGCATATGTTTTGAGTCCTCTGAAGTTCAGGAATGTGAAAATCCACCACACAACAGCAATGACCAGAAATTCGTACAATTTATTATTGGACAGAGCAGGGTTAATAGCATAGGCGAATGTTGCCGCGACAAAGGTCAAGACTCCTATAAATCCTATGGTCATCTGGAACCACTGCAACCAGACCGCTGTAAATCCCCACTTCTGACCAAAAGCTTCCTTAACCCATACATATACACCGCCCGTTTGTGGCCACCCAGTAGCCATTTCTGCGGAAGCCAGAGAAACAGGAATCAGATATAGTATGATAGCCGCAATTGAATAGGCAATCAACTGCCATTGCACCAATCCCATTGTCGGAAAATTCCGAATACCCATAAGAGCTGCAAGCGTAACAAAAAAAAATCCAGTAAGACCCATTTTATACATAGTTCTTCACTATTAGGACTGTACCTATTTAGGGCTTATGTAGTTTCAGCTTTTGACAATGATTACGATACCAATCAGTATGTATTTATCAAGTTCAAGCATTAAACTGCAATAAAAAAAATTTGGATATATTCATACCTGATATCAGCCTTTGCGAAAGGAGATGAATAGCTCCTGCGGGAGCACGCGCGCGGGGACCTAGGCGTTGCTCGGTGCCACTCTGAATACCACGAAAAAGGTAAAATGCGAGGGCGATTATAATTGGATAACATCGAAAAATGCATGCGAATCATCAATCACCCCTTTGCACCTCTCTCGCGGTTTATCATCTCTTTGGCTCCTTACACATTTCCGTTAGCATCGGTCTTGATCATCCATAGGTCCATGCCGCCGGCACCATAAGATGATGTACGGCCTGTCATGATATAGCCGCCATCTGTGGTCTGCTGGATCGCAGCGCCAAAGTCATCGCCCTTGCCGCCAAAGGTCTTACTCCAGATCTCATTACCTGCGGCATCGATCTTGATCATCCATAGATCCATCCCGCCTGCGCCATAAGAAGATGTGTGGCCGGTTATGATATAGCCGTCATCCGAGGTCTGCTGAATAGTGGTGCCAAAGTCATCGCCCTTGCCGCCATAAGTCTTATTCCAGATCTCATTACCTTTGGCATCGGCCTTAATCAGCCAAAGATCCATTCCCCCTGCACCATTCTGAGAAGTATAGCTATCTATGATATAGCCGCCATCAGAGGTCTGCAAGATTCTGCTGTTGGCGTTAACGTTTGCACCATCACTTGCCAGTCCCCCGAAGATCTTCTCCCACTGTTTGTTACCTTGAGCATCAGTCTTGATCAGCAAGACACTCTCCTTAGAGGAATCGCCGGCAATGATGTAGCCACCATCATCGGTCTGTTGGACTGAGGACCCGGTGGACATTTCCCCGACATCACCTTCGGGGGAGATGGTCTTATCCCATTCTTTGTTTCCGTTAGGATCGGTCTTGATCAGCCAGACAACACTCGGACCAAAAGAGCCTGTTGCACCAGTTGCGATAAATCCGCCGTCCCTGGTCTGCCGGACAGAAATGCCGCCATCATCCCACGATCCTCCGAAGGTTTTATCCCACTGCTTATTTCCCAGTGCATCTGTCTTTGTCATCCATAGATCTCTTCCCCCTGATCCATAAGATGATGTTATGCCAACCATGATATAGCCGTCATCAGAAGTCTGCTGGACGGAAGTGACAAATTCATCGCCCTTGCCACCAAGAGTTTCACTCCATATCTCATTACCTTGGGCATCGGTCTTGATCATCCAGATATCCATCCCGCCTGCACCATAAGATGATGTATGACCTGTCATTATGTAGCCGCCTTCCGAGGTCTGCAGGATCGCAGCGCCAATATCATCCGACAATCCTCCAAAGGTCTTCTGCCAAGAGTACTCATGAGGCTCTTTGGTCTCTTCAATATCTTTAACAATAGCAGGCGCATTTATCTCATATATTTGCCACTTCCGGTCATCCGTTTCATTGGGCCCGGCATGCATTCCATCCCTTACCTGGACCTCTACCTGAAATTCGCCTTCAAATGTGATCCAGGGCCACTGGTTACTTAACTGCCAATTGGTTGCAGGAAGTCCGTTTAAGTAGAACTTGTATTGTATCAAATCGCCATCTGGATCTGATGCATTAGCCGTCCATAATATGACTGTGCCTGCTTCCTGTGGGCTTGACTTATCCGATGTCAGGCTGGTTATGACTGGCGGAACATTGTTTGCCGCTGCGCTCCCCGGCGAGGTGTAAGCACCAGAGACATCGCCTCTCAAGCATCCCGGCGCATCAATAGAGACAAAGACCGTTCTGTTCTCGGAAGGTGTCTTGTTGCCAGATGTGTACTCGATAACATATGTACCTGTGAGTATCCCTTGGATTTGCCTTAATATTTCTGAGAAATCTGCCGTTTTTATATCAATCCACAGGCTGGCGGATTCATTTGCCAGCTTTCTCATATCTGCATACTTTGCCAGATCCGAACGTGGCACATTAGCTTCGACATTTGCATTACGAAAATCCGGAGAGACGGCAATTAGCATGGCACCGGATTTCAAAAGATCGTTCTTGACATCATCCATTGCATAAACGGATTTGGATTTTCCATCACCTTTCTGCTGGGATGGTTCATCCGTTGCCACGATGATGATCTTCTGGGCCTCTGGTCTGAATCCAAAAGACAGCGCCCTCTCTATCCCGTCTAGCGAATTTTCTGGTAAATCAGGATTTCCCCCTGAGATAGTGAGTCTGCCTATGGCATTTCTAAATGAGCCGGCGTCATCGGTCCAATTGGTCTTCGTTGCCACATCAGCACCATTGAATGTGACCAAAGAATATCTGGCATCAAGCCTGCTTGAATTGATCTTTTGAGTCAGGTCTTTGATCTTCGATTTTAATGCATTTATTTCGCTATCCATGCTGGTTGTTTCATCAAAGACGATCGCCAGATCAAGCTTTTGTCCTGTTGCATTGCCCGTGAAATAGAAATTGCTGATAGTAGTATCACTCTTATCTTCCATAACCCTGAAGTCTTCCTTTTTGAGATCTCCGTACAGAGCACAGAATTTATCGGCAAATATATTGACCTTTATTTTTGGGTACGCTGATATATCAAGCCCAATAATTTTCATCCCATTGTTTTCAGCAATTGTACGATCTATCCCGCTCATTGCAGTTGATGCTGAATTGGATGGCATATCTTGCGCCTTTGCATTCGTCGCGATAATCGGATTAGCGATCGCCAGAATTATCAAGATATATATCATAAATCTAGTCATATTTTTCCTAGAATACACATCGATCAAGCATTTGTACTTTCTCCTTGGCTTTCCTTTCCTTTCGCATGCCGCCTTTCCAGATAGCTTACGGCCAATAGCAGTACCCCTGAGACAGCCATGCCCAGCAGTGGAAAGCTTTGGCCCAGGAATAGGGCAGTTGTCCCTCCACCTACGAGAGCACATAGCGCTCCCCCTGAGGTCAGGCCCAGCCGCTCTTTGTAGAATCCGGCAACTGTCGGCAGGAGCAGGCCGCTGGTGAAAACCGTGTAAGCGATGAGCAGGGTCTTGATAATGCCCGGCAGCGAGATTGCCAGGAGAAGGGCACAGGATCCAATGAGCACCACTGCAATCCGGGAGACGTTCATCAGATGGGCAGTGCCTGCATTGGGCTTTGCCTTTTTATAAATATCGAAGGTGAGGATGGATGTGACCGTCATGAGGCTCGTGTCTGCCGATGACATAAATGCCGCCAGAAGAGCTGCAGCCACCAGTCCCACCATTTCCGGCGAGAGAAGGCCCGTCATAAGCGATAAGATGGCATCTTCCGGGGGGGAAGCGGGATGAATTGATCGGGAGAACACGCCCAGGGATGTGATGATAAATGCCAGCGGTATGAGGATGATGGCCGCGAATAATGCTGAAATTTTAGCATCCCTCGGGCTGGAGGCGCAAAGCAGTCGAGAATACATATCCGGGCCTACCAGATAGGCCGAGCCCACTACTATTATCATGGATAATACCTGCCAGCCGCCCATTTGAGCCGAGGTGGGAAAGCTAAGGCTTGAAATAGGGCCTACTCCTTCAAAATCAAGTGCCGCAAAAAATAGGACAACCATTCCAGTTATTATTATCAGAAACTGCACCAGATCGGTTCTGATTACTGAGCTTTGCCCTCCATGCGCTGTATAGAGAATGAATACCAGGCTACAGGCAATCATGAATATTGTGCCGTCTCCTCCAAAGATGGCACTGAGGACCTTGCCGGCAGCGGCAATCTGTACAGCAATCACTCCAATCCAGGAGACGGCGATGAGAAGTGAGGCGGCAGTCATCACCTTATCGCCATAGAATGAGCCCACCAGTTCCGGCAGAGTATAGAAACCCTTGGAGCGGATCTTCCCGGCAAGAAAGAGCGATAGGACCAGCATTCCAATGGTGCCGGAGAGCATCCACCAGGCTCCCGGCAGGCCGTTCCTAAATCCCAGCCCTGCCATGCCGATGGTGGACGAAGCCCCCACGATTGTTGCACAAAAGGTGCCTGTGAGGAGGATCGCTTTTATATTTCTGCCTGCCAGATGAAAATCTTCCAGACCCTTCAAACGTAGCCCCCGAGCGCCAATTATCAGCATGGCCAGCAGGTAAACCACTATTATTATGGCGGATTGATTCGTAATTACATCTCCTGAATTGTAAACCATACGTCGAAGTTTGGTTGACAATACGGCAATGGCAATATAAATCTTTCCCAGAACGGTTCTGTTGTATCAAAGAGTGTTCTCCTGTGGTGTTGCGTGGTGGGCGGCGAGGATAAGATAGTCAATAGTAGTACTGCTAAGTGCGAGAAGTGAAACGGCTGCGGCATACCACGCTGCAAGCAGACGGGTCATCCGAGGCACCGCCACATAAAGAGAGTACTAAATCGATCTGATCTATCCCTAAGTTGGACACAGATGCCCTTTATCCCCGATGCAAGCATCGGGGTATTACGATAAAAATAAGTAGATGGAGCTGTTGAAGCGGAGCATGAAAAGGAAATTAAGAGATTTTAATACTACACTCCACCCATTTCTCACTTAATTATATATAATTCTTTTCTTTAAGAGATTTTATATAGCTTTCATAAGAATACGTACATTCAATGTATTTCCTAAATTCTGCAATGTTATTCATCTTTAGTTGCTTATACATCTGAACAAGAAGGTTATCACCAATTGTTTTGTGATTTGAGCCAGTACTCATTTTTGTTCTTATATTTGTGATTTTTCCATCTATTATTAATTTATAATAATAATGATTGTTTTGCGTATTTTTTTTAAAACCTTTTCTCGTTAAACTTGAATCTATAGTTAATCTTTTTTCAGCCATCGTCCCCCTCCTTAATCTTCAAATAATCTAATAAGTTTCCTTTTGAGATCCAATGCCTTATCGGTTAATTGGACATCATCTAATTCTTTGTATGCCAAATAATCAATATGCAAATCATTTTCAAATGCATGCTTCGCTTTTTCTACCGTATCCTCCACACCGTAGATCCCTAATTCCTCATTACCTACTACCCAATAGTCTGATTCGTTATCATGCCTTTCATAAGATAATTTGACTTCCACAGGAGCTTTCAGAATCATATCTTGGATAGATTCAATAACTATATCCGTATTTGGTTCTATTTCGTCTAAATCTGTAATTTCAAGCGATTTCTTTTTATTTCCAGCCCCTATAACTTTAATCGGCACTCTGTCCGCTAAATATTCAATTATTTGTTGCCTTCTCTCTTCAGGCATATTTACTTTTACCAATTTTCCCGACCAATTCTTAACCATGAAAGACGGCGGAATGTCGTCGTTAATTCTAGTTACAACTCCGAAAACTTCAACTTCATAGTTTTTCATCTCTTCTTTTAACAATTGATCGACCCTTCGTTTGAATAAATCATCATGAAGTTCTATTTCTGAGGAGTATCCATTTATATTCATAAACCTTATTTTTGCCTCCTTTCCGGGAGGAGGTATGAGTTGCTTTAGACAATTTAATGTAGTTATCCTCGATCTTGGATCAATAATTTGTTTCTCAATTTCCAATTTTAATATATCATATTCTATATCTCGATGTGGCAATAAACTAATAAATTTGGATGCTTTATAAAAAACCGGGGTTTGTTCAGTTCTGTCCTCGAACGTAGGTGCAAGTAATGCAGGGACGAATTCCATAGCTACACTTCCTTCTATTAGCCTCACATTCAAGGAATAGAGGGATTCCATTCTTTTAGGTCTTTTGCCTCCGAAATGAATGATTTTATCGCTCGAGCCTGCAATAGAATAGATTAAATTCTGCATATTGAGTAATATCTTGCCTAGAAGTTGTGCAGGTGCATTACTTAATGAGACAGATTCGCCGCTTAATTTGTATTCAATTACGGGTGATATGTCCTCTTGTGGGTTTTTCGCAATATAGGAATGATCCGCGCCTAATCTTTTATTTAGCTCGTTTAACTCATTTAAAACGTCACTTTCTCTATTTTCTAGACTAATGAGATTCAATTTTAATGCCAATTCTTCGGGATATTGGGATACAAGCCTTCTATTATCTTGGATCAGGTCCTTAAGCCGATCAAGCTCTTTTTGGATTAAATAAGGTTGCCTGAATTTATCAGCCATTATTCGTTTCACCCTTAGATGGACCATCACTAAATCTAAAGTTCCGCTCCATTAGATCAAATTCAATAATACCTTTAGATCTCTTTTGTCTATCTTGCCCAAAACATTCCATCCAATATGCTTTCCATTTTAAAGTTTCTTGATATAATTTGTGATCTGGTGGATATACGGCAATACCGAACGTATGGCATTTATATTTTTTAATTATATATAATTTATCGTTTATAAGTTGGACCAGTTTATCATAAATAACCTTATCATTTACTTTTAAAGCATCTAGATGATTAACCATGTCCATATCATTTGGGTCTTTTTTATTAGTGGTATAACTTCCATTAATCCATTGCTTTGTTGTCACATTTAAAGGCAAAAGAGCCCTACAATATTCGCTGTAACCGCGAAATATATCTCCTCTTGTTTGCGATCCAACAATTTCATTTACAAAGCGCGTTTCAAACTCCTCTAAAGTAGACTGAATAATCCCTGAAGGTAGGTTTCCTTGATCATTGAAGTCTGGAATCATCTTATGAATGCAAAGGAAACACAACTTAAATGTCTTTCGATGATTTAGAGTTATATATTAAACTATATAGTATTTAAGTGTATTCTGTTAAATAAATAAATAGTATATTTTTCAATAATTAATTTATTTGTACTTAGAAATTTTTATTACATCGGGAGTGCAGAGGGTCACGAATACCCCAACCTTCAGGTTGGGGATGAAGTGAACCCTCGCCGTTTTTTGCGTTAACTTATATCGATCAACCGTTGCTTCTTTAAAAATGAAATCGTATTTGGCACTTTAGCCACAGGTGGTGCCACCCACCTATGGCTAGGATGTGATACGCGTTGGAATTGCGCAGTTTTAGCCATGGCTATGGTCAAATTACCTACCACATCGTATTAGTGCCAAAGTATCGATACAAGATATTCTATGACAAGCGAGTTAAAAAGGATTGCGAGCTAATTCTCAACAAAATTTGCATGGAGCAAGGCTATAAAATTCATGCAATGGAAATTGTAGACGATCATGTTCACTTGTTCCTGGAATTCCATCCGAACTCTTCTCTATCAAGAGTCGTTCAATTTTTGAAAGGAGGCAGTTCATATAGAATGTTCAAGCTTCATCCCGAATTGAAAAAAAGATTTTGGGGCGGAAGCTTGTGGTCAAGTGGTAAATTCTTTCGATCCGTCGGAAATGTGACCGCTGATACAATACAGCACTACATTATGGAATCACAAGGGAAAACAAAAGCAGAGCCGGGATTTTGCAGGTCAAAGGAATTTGGTCAAAGAAGACTCGATGATTTCTGATCTCCAGCTAACCGGGCGTGCGCGCGGCCCGAAGCATACCCCATCCCTTTAGGGTGGGGTGGCCGCGTGCAGTTTGATCTTAATTCTTATCCGCCCCACTGAATTTTTATCTAACAGAACGATGTAAAGGATATAAGTCCTCTTCAGAAGAAAACGTTATAAAAATACAATTCGATATAGTGCTTTAATATTATAAATTATGGCATGTTTAAATTCCAGTCCTTTACATTATCAAATTATTTTCACCCAAGCCACATCGCGAGTAGTACGCCTTTGCTAACTGAGTTAGCCTTCGCCATCATGGATGAAACACCAACCTAAAACACATCAAAGATGCAACAGAACCCCCAGAACACCAGTTATTATCGTAGGGCAAAGTTGCAGGGAAAACAATATAACATCCAGCGATTAAATCATCTCTAAAAAGATATCATCGAAGGTGGATTAATATGAGGATGTTTGCAAAGGCGGTTTTGGTCTTGCTGACGGCGGCATTGATGCTATCTATGCTCCCTCTTGGCGGGGCCCAGGTTGAGAAGCGTCCCGCAGAAGCGGCTGCAGAGAATCTTTTTAACAAAGGCATCGGCAGTGCGTGGGCAGGAGGCGATCCCTTTGCATCGAGCGCAGCAACGGGCTCCAATCAGATGAAAGGTGTGGCAAGCCTTTATTCCGACTGCAGGATCATTGGATATCTGAATGTGGCCTCGGGCTTAATTGTCGCAAGCGACGGTGGTAATAGTCTGCATTTCACACCGGGTCCGGGCAATTATCCTGTTTACGGATACTTCAAAAATGAAAAGATGATGGGGATTTTCATCGATTTTGGCTTGTAGGAGTCCGACAAAAGCCCTTATTTTTTTCTATGCTTGAAAATCACCCACAACCTTTATGACTGCCTCTTTAAGTGCCTTTGTGAGTTCTGGGATAAAGTTGCCCTTTTCCGTATCCGTAAGCCAGGGACACATGGTAGTCGATGATAAGAAGTTCATCGTGATCAAATTGGAATCATCGACACCCAGACGTCTCATGAAGGTGCGCACAAACTCCTTGCCATAAATCTCGGGCTCAAACTGAGATGTGGTGATGATGAGGGAAGGCTTATGGTCTGGTTTTTCTGGTGATAGGCTGAGGGCCTCAAAGATCTTATGATTGAAATCATTGGCCTTCTTGGGGTCCGTGTTGAGGATGCCACCCTTGTCTTTAAAATTAAAGGCATAGGTGATGATAATTTGGTCGGACCCCAATTTTTTCAGCAGCTTCATGTCTTTCGGCTTTATATCCTTATTTTCTTTCTCAACAATATTCTTCTTTATATCTTTCAACTGTTGGTCGATCTCTTTTTGGTTCTTGCCCTCCTTCTCCGCAGGTATTTGCTGCACGGGAACGACAATGAATGGATCATCCGGTTCTGCCAAGGTGATAATCCCTGAATAGAAGCGTTTGCTGTTGAAGAGCGCTTTTCCGAGAATCTTTCCATAGCCGCTCTGATCAGGCCGGATAATGCGATGGCTTAAATAGACGCCTGCCGCAGCAGCTCCAGGTTTTGATCCTTCAATGCCGAAGACGCCCATGGATGCATCAATTTTTTCTCCGTGGTAGACCTCCGGTGCCAGAAATGCGACCAAGTTTCTCATGCTTTTATTGCGATAGCAGAGCCCTCCCGCAGGATAGGGAATATAGCCTGCCTTATGCGGATCAATTGTAACCGATTCGGCTAAAGGAATGGCATTGTATTGCTCCATTACATAATCGCTCAGCATGAGGTCGGGCGTGTAGCTGTCTATTGTCACATCAGATGTGCTTTTATGCGGCTTTCTCAGAAGGCTGGCAAAATAACCACCCCAGGCAGCATCGACATGGATGGCAAATTCCAGCCCCGACTTTCGGTATTCGTCCCTTAAGGCGATCACTCTGGCCAGGGGGTCAACTGCGCTTTCTTCCGTTGAGCCTAAAACCACTACTACCATTAGGACAGGCTGTCTGGCTGACAGGCATTTATCCAGTTGTGTACGCAGATGTTTGATGTCCATTCGGGCATCCATATCTACATTAATATTCAAGAAGTTATTCTTTCCAATACCGAGAACGGCTGCATTCTTTGGCCATGAATAGTGCTTGGTAGCAGGCCCCATCAGGACGCAAGGCTGTGTGTCTTTAATGTAGCGTCTGTTGAATTCATCAAATCCCAGGCTCTGAATGGTGTATGGATCCATAGCGTTATTGATTACCTCTGCAGATATTCCATACTCTAATTGCATTCTCTGGGTAAGAGCGAGAACATCATCAATGCCCAGATTCAAAAGAGTCCAGGCATCCAGGTCAATTAGCTGGCGGCGTCTTCCATCCGGAAGGGCAACGAGCATGCCTCTTGCCGGGGCAAGGGCAGCTTCGTTTCTCAGGGCAGAGGCTACGGAAATTGGATAATACTTTAGATTGCGAGCGGCCCACATAGCCTCCAGATTAGCGACTGATCCATCGCAGGTTATATGCCCCCACGGCAAAATAGCATTTTCGTCCTTTGAATCTGTGACGCGGAATCCCAGCATCTTACAGAGATCGTTACCAACCAGTGCTTCCAGGTGAGAAGTGACGGGCGAGGCTTCAGCAGCCACGTTGTTCTGATTGTAGAGCATTGCAGAGAAGTATCCCAGCATTCCTGGGATGGTCAGGTCCCAATTCATATGCGCCTGATATCGGTAGCTGAAAAATGGAACTGATTTCTTGAGGTTCTTCAATAATTCGTTGTATTCACTTTTCATATATTCTACACAATTTATATACTCATCACTTCTTTTTAGGTCTTCTGTGACATATTTAGGGTCTTTAATGAAATACTCTTTTCGATCATTGCAGTTCGCTTTGATTCCTTCCGCTATCAGCTCTGAAAAAAGATTCTGGTTCTCTGCTTTAGGTCCTAAGAACCAGGCGGCTAATGATTCTGTCCCCGGGCCCTCCAAATCGAGTAGTTCCTCAGGACGACTGTTTTTTAAGTATTCGTTTATTTTTCTGGCATAATCAAGCTGTCTCGGACGCAGAGTGTGCACCATTTTTCTCCCTCTTGAATATCAAGTACAGATCATTTCCGCAGGCACGAACTAAATGAAGTAATACTTTTTTTGTATGTATTAAATTTTTCTATCTAAAATGTTTTATGCATTAATAACTATAACTTTTTATTTAAAAAGTTGGTCATATACGTTTCAATTAATTGCCTGTCGCGACCCGGAAAAATTATCAAATTTAATCTGCTTTTTTTCTTTTCTAGGGTATATCAATCGGCAATGGCGCGATAATCATCTCTGGGTGGGTAGAATGTATCCACGACCACCGATGCCTCCAAAGCCATTGCCGAGTGCAATACATTGGAGGGGGCAGAGTAGCTATCCCCTGCTCCAAGATCGCAGCTCTTGCCCTCCACGGTAATACGAATCTTCCCAGAAACCACATAACCTGCCTGGTCATGGGGATGAGAATGACTTGGAATTTCTACACCAGTGTCCAGATCAAACCGGCAAATCATCAGATTGTCGGCGCTCACCAGGGTTTTGCGAATCAGTCCGGGGGCCATCTGCACCGCAGTGGCACTTGCATATTTAAAGAAAGACATTATTTAACCATGGATGAATTTGTCCACCATCTCTTTTGCCATCTCATCTGGATACTGAACCGGCGGATGCTTCATGGTGTATGCAGATATGGCCAGAAGCGGCCCTCCGATCTTTCTGTCTTTGGCCAGCTTGCAGATTCTTATGGCATCAATGGAGCTTCCCCCGCTGTTGGGCGAGTCCTCTACTGAGAGACGCAGCTCCAGATTAATGGGCACATCTCCAAAGACCCGTCCCTCCATCCTCAGGAAACAGACCTTGTTGTCTTTTTGCCATGGCACGTAGTCTGAGGGACCAATGTGTATATCATCATCATTGAGGGGAACATCCAGAATGGACTGCACAGCTTGCGTCTTGCTGATCTTCTTGGATTTGAGCCTCTCCCGATTGAGCATATTCAGAAAATCGGTATTCCCGCCAATGTTGAGCTGGTAGGTCCTGTCCATGGCGCAGGCTCTGTCCTTGAAGAGCTGGGTAAGAGCACGATGCACAATGGTGGCACCAATCTGAGATTTTATATCGTCGCCGACAATTGGAACACCAGCATCCTGGAATTTCCTGGCCCACTCCGGGTTAGAGGCTATGAAGACAGGCATGCAGTTAACGAATCCAACGCCTGCATCAAGGGCGGCTTGCGCATAAAAACGGGTTGCCTCTTCCGAGCCTACCGGCATATAATTTACCAGCACATCAGCGCCGGTGTCTTCCAGCTCGCGTCTCACGTCGCATGGCTTGGCATCAGCTATAACGAATCGTTTATCCTCTGGATAATTAAGCATGTGGGGAGCAAATCCGTCTAAAACCGGCCCCATCTTGACCACTACATTCTTGCGGGGAACATCAGGATAGAACACCTTGGTACAGTTTGGTGGCGCAAATATGGCCTGGCCTACGTCCTTGCCCACCTTGCGCGCATCAATATCGAAGGCCGCCACCACATCTATATCGCCAGCTCTGTAACCACATACATCATAATGCATAAGTCCGATGCATTCTTTCTCATCAGTATGTTTATAATATTCGATCCCCTGAATCAGGGAACTTGCGCAGTTTCCCAAGCCCGCGATTGCCAACCTTATCTTTTTCAACCTCTTTTCCCCTCCTGGGTCAAATGAAGCTCGGAGACCTGAATTCGGAGTCGCAGCTTCGTATAAATGCAAGACATATATAACATTATAGGCCCGGTGCAACTTTCCCTGGCCACTAGCCTAATCATTCACAACAGGCGCCAGTATGGCGTCGAGCATACGGGAAAGGCTAGCTTCCAGCTTAGCCCTGCCGGCATCGCTTTCCTCGTACTCTATCCTGTATGTCCTGGGGATATCCGTCAGGTATTTTGAGCCTTGCGGGTGAATCAGTATCGTTTCCTTTCCCAGAGTATGAGCAATGCCCAGGCCATACATCACCCCGCCATCAGCTCCGGTAAGGTCGGCAATGATCACTGCTGCGTAATTGAGGGAATGCCACATATCACGCACGGCTGATTTGCCTTTCCGGATGTCTTCTGCTTCGGTAATCGGCAGACCGTTGACTCGGATCGCTTTTAAAATGGTCTCTTCATTACCTCGCAGCCCCGCATCCTGGGGCAGGAGCAGAAGGAGCGTCCTAGAGCCTACCTGCTCAGCTGCTTGTCCAAATATGGGACGGGTACGCATGAGGCTGAGCATATTTTCCAGCCTGAGGAACTCCGAGTCGATATGCTCAGAGGCCGATTTTTGCAGAGCCGCATGACGATCGGCAGTGCTTTGCTCTATCAGGTTTGCCGGAATCTGGATGATAAATGCATCTGCGAAGCCGAACTCCCACTGGGCGCTGTTGGCTGCCTGCTGGGGCGAGAGAGAGATATCCGGTCTGTAAAAGTAGCTTGTGATCCTGTTCTCCATCCTAAACTGCCCCAGAATGGAGAGGTTATTTTTGTCCAGGATGGCAACCATGCTGCAGGGGAGTTGACTTCTGGCGATGCCCTTCTGCAGATGTCTCTCTTTTGTCGTGGCATCAACTATTGCCATGAACTCGTCTATCAGTTTGTCTACCTTGGCAGAAAGCTCATTTTGCATATCGCCGCTTCTCATCCTGGCTACGTCGTTAAGCATATACACACATCCAGATTCTTCCACATTCGCAAGGCATGATCGCCTCGGCCATAATAGTTCCTTACCAGCTCACGCTCCTGGTAGCCGGCTTTTCTGTACAGCTCAACAGCCCCGGGCCGATCTAACGCGGCCTCAAGTCGGATCGCCTGGGCACCCAACAGGGCCAGCTTCTCCTCCAAAGACTGCAGGAGCTTGCTGCCGATGCCCCTCCTGCGGTAACTGGGATGAACGTCCAGGGTGTAGACTGCACCTGTCTTTCCACTGGTATACCCCATGATGAAGCCCAATACTTTCTTCTCCGGCTCAAATGCCACTAGAGACACAGCATAGCGTATCAGGTAGGCGAACATCTTGGGCGGAAAAGCGGTCTCCTCCGGGAAGCAGAGCCCCTCGATTTGCACGATCTGGGCCAGATCCCAGGGCTGCGCACTCCGGATCTTCATTTCTTCTCTGGCACCTTACCTGAAACCTGTTTCAAGACCGCCTCATATGCCCCGAAGACCTCAGGAATGTCTATCGTGCCGATCACATCCACTATCCCGATGGCGGCAACGGCTCGGCCCTCTATCAATATGGGAGCGACAGATACGGGAATATCTCGATAAGCTCCCTCTTTGGGTGTGGTGCGAATGCTCTTGCCGGTTCGAATAACCTCTTCCAGGACAGGTCCGCTATATTTGTCATCCAGAACCTTTCCTTTCTCAACCCGCACGCCGGGAAATTTCGCCGAGCGCATCGTAACGGGAAGTTGAACTATCTCATTGAAGGCAAGGGCGAGTGCCGCCAGATCCGAAGATCCGGCGTCCTCTGATATCACAACTCTGGACATGCTGATGATATTGGGCCGCGATATCAAATAAACCCTATCCTTGCATTTTTCTAAGTTCTCTTTAATCCCTTTATCTTGAGCAGCCTGGCCTGGAAGCCATGGTATTTGGCAAAGCCTTCTGCATCCTTCTGGCTCAAGGTCTGGGAGTCGAAGGAGACCATGTCCTGAGCATAGAGTGCGTCGGGCGATTGGCGACCTACTGGGATTGCATTTGCGCAGTAGAGTTTCATCTTGACGCTGCCATTGACTCTCTTTTGAGACTGATCCAGGAAGGCATT
The DNA here is from genome assembly GCA_963682135.1 of Methanothrix sp. Taxonomy (GTDB): domain Archaea; phylum Halobacteriota; class Methanosarcinia; order Methanotrichales; family Methanotrichaceae; genus Methanothrix. The sequence continues at coordinate 1,030,670 of OY821645.1, read as the reverse complement.
CAGATCGGAGTACAGCGGGTCCTCCACCAGGCCCATGTAGGCCAGCTCCGACCAGGCTTCATCCACCATAACCTTGAAACGAAGCTCAGCACGGGATAAGACCAGATGCTCGAGGTCCTTATGCGCCGCGAGGATGATAGTTGCCGCTGGATGCTCATAGTTCTCGCGGGCTTTCAGGCCCAGCACCCTGTCCTCCACCATATCCGTCCTGCCTACGCCATGCTCGCCGCCGATCAGGTTGAGCTTTTCAATCAGCTCAATGCCGCTCATCTGCACGCCATCCAGAGAGACGGGAACACCATGGGCAAATCCGATCTCAACAATCTGCGCCTTCTTGCTTGCATCCGGCTTTCGAGTCCAGCCATAGATCTCCTCAGGCGGCTCGAAATAGGGGTCCTCCAGCTTGCCTCCCTCGATGGACCGAGACCAGATGTTCTCATCTATCGACCAGGGTTTATCGCGAGTTACAGCAACTTCAATACCGTGTTCGCGCGCATAATCGATCTCCCATTCGCGGGCTAAATCCAGCTCTCGCATGGGTGCAATGACCCGGCAGTCTGTGGCCCGGAATATGGCCTCGAAGCGGAGCTGGTCATTGCCGCGACCGGTGCATCCATGCGCCAGGTTCTTTATGCCTTTTTGCTTGGCGATCAAGGCGGCTTTGATGGCGATCAGTGGCCGGGCTATGGCCGTTCCCAGAACATATCCCTCGTAAGAGCCGTTGGCTTTGATGAGCGGAAATATGTAATCTCTTACGAACTCTTCTCTTGCATCAATGACGTAATGCTCATCAGCCAGCTGCTTTGCTCGCAGGTTTCCCCGTTCGATATCCGACCGCGGCTGGCCAACGTCCACCAGGACGGTGACTATTCTATCAAATCCATAGCGCTCTTTGAGGAGCGGAATACAAACAGATGTATCCAGGCCACCGGAATAGGCCAGTACAACTTCAGACACTTCGCAACACCAGTCTCGTACAAGAGGCAGGGTCGATTTAACCTTATCTCTTCCTGTAGCGATAACTCTATAACTGCCACGAAAAAAGTTAGATCATAATGACCCAGCTTATCAAGACGGCCGCGCTATGCGTGGACTATGATAGGGATCTTCGAGCCCTGCAGGCATCGGGTGCTCTGGCGCGTATGGTCCAGCCGGTTTTGAAGATGATAAACCAGAGGCTGGCGGAGGAGAAACCTGCTCAGATCAGGCTGAAGGATATGGTTGCCAGTACCTGGCTTCCGCCCATTCCCAGCGGTCCCTTCAAGAGACTGCTGGTCAATGAAGCACGCTTTGCGATGGGCCGCCCGGTGCCTCAGACCCTCTCCATCGAGGTTACGAGACGCTGTGGAGCAAAATGCGACCACTGCCTGATAAGAACGGGCGAGGGTGAACTCTCCCGCGAGGACATTTTGCGCACCATCGACCAGGCCCTGGAGATGGGCACCTGCATCGTCACCTTTACCGAAGGAGACCCCCTTTTGCGAGAGGATATCTTCGAACTGATAAAGCATGTCGATCCTGAGAAAGCTGTGGTAAATCTCTTTACGCCTGGCCTTGATATGACTGTCGAGAAAGCGGTCAGGCTCAGAGAAGCCGGGCTTTATAATCTGATTATTGGCGTTTACAGCACCATTCCCGAGGAGCACGATCTGGTAAGGGGTGTTGAAGGTGCTCATGCCAGGGCAATAGAAGCCATACAGATCGCTCTGCAGACAGGATTGATGGTAACTATGGCCTGTCATATAAAGGCAGGTCAGGTGGACCGAATCTCGGATCTCTACGATTTGGCTTCTAAATTGGGTGTGCAGGAGCTATCCATCTGGGAGGGCATTCCCAAGACTCCTGAGGAAAAGCTGACATTGATTGAGAGGGAGAAGATCATAGGCCTCTACAAAAAGATCAACTCGACGCCGGGAGGGCCCCGGCTTTTTGCCAGTACATATTTTGAGGGCCAATTAATGGGCTGCATGGCTGGGAGAAGATGGATGCATGTGGCAGTTGACGGCAGCGTCAGAGCCTGTCCTTATTTGAGGGAAAGCTATGCCAATATCCAGGACTCTTCTCTGAAAGATGCCTGGAAGGCTTTGCGAGGGTCCGGGCAGTTCGAGGGATTCGTCTGCCATTGCCCTGCCCAGGATATCTTCAGTTAAAAATTTTTCTCATGGAAAATTATTAGTACAGATATGCGCTTATCAGATATGAGGTAAGACATGGGTTTCATCAGTAGCCTCAAGGAGAGCCTTGGGACATGGATAGACAGGATATTTAAAAAAAAGAGGGCCAAAATAGGACTTTATGGCCCGCCTAATGCAGGAAAGACTACCCTGGCCAACAGGATTCTGCATGACTGGAGTGGAGGTGAGAGCTTCGGTGTGGCCTCCCCCATTCCACATGAGACTCGCAGGGCCATGAGGAAGGAGGGTGTGGTGATCCGCTCCAATGGGTCGAGCATCGAGCTGGATATAGTCGATACGCCAGGCATGGCCACGAAGGTTGACTTCAAGGAGTTCATGGCCTTCGGCCTCACCGAGGCGGAGTCCAAGAAGAGGGCAAAAGAAGCTACGGAAGGCGTTATAGAAGCCATCAAATGGTTGGATGACCTGGACGGAGTGCTCTTAGTTATGGACTCAACCGAGGACCCCTATACTCAGGTCAATGTAGTAGTGATTGGAAACATGGAAGCAAGGAAGCTTCCTCTGCTCATTGTAGCCAATAAGATGGATCTGCCCAACGCCTCGCCTGCCAGAATTAAGGCTGCCTTCCCCCAGCATGCCATGGTGCAAATTTCCGCCCTGGAAGGATCGAATATAGATAACCTTTATCAGGCGATAGCAGCTCATTTTGGGTGATCTTGATGAGAGAAGTGCAAATGGACCTCATCTCCGGAGAGAAGCTGGAGAAAATGACCTCCATGGAGAAGATTCGGCTCATCCTGGACAAGGTCAAGAACGGTAAGATTGTGGTCTTGGAGTGCGGCCTGACTTCTGATGAGGAGGTGCGCCTTATCGAGATGACCATGACCGAGATTCGGGTAGACGAGTTCTCCGGAATAGAGATCGAGAGCTATCCTTCCAAGAAAGAAGGATCATTTTTGGATAAGATATTTGGCAGAACTCTCAAGGGTAGGATGACAGTCATCGGCCCTGCCAACCAGCTACGCACTATTGAGAAAGACAAATATCAGATCAGCACCAAGGTCTCCGTGGGGGACTAGATGCCTCATATCTGTACACGCTGCAGCAACGTCTTCGATTCGGGAGAGGATATCCTGAAGGGCTGCCCGAATTGTGGCTGGAAGAAGTTCATGTTCGTTAAAAGGGGGCCACAGGATTCTAAGGGGCAAGCCTTGCAGTCAGAGCAGATTATAACTCGAGCAATGGGCGTACGTGTACCTCCCAGAAGGAGGGAAAAAGAGTCGGTGGCATTAGGGGCAAGAGAAGAGACAATGCAGGCTTCACAAGAATCTCTTCCCGTCGCGCCGCTTCCACCAACCCGTTCCATTCCTTCAAAGAAGCTCGATGAAGGAAATCATTTAGATGAAGACCATCATTTAGAGGATAACCATCAAAGTGATGGCAAGGTCAAGTCTCAAGAGAAGACTCTGGAAAGCGTCAAGATAACGGCACCTGGCACCTACGAACTGAATCTGCCCTCTCTTTTCGAGAGAGATGAGCTGATTATGGCGGTTAAGGAGGGCACCTATTTTATCGACCTCGCATCAGTCTTCAAAAAGAGCAAGAAGGATTGAGAGTCTAATTACTTTTCTATTCTGATCTCAATTCCTTTCCAATCTTGGCCCACGCCCCGCAGAGACTCGGCCATGGCTACTGCAGCATTGCCGATGATCTCCTGGGTGAAGGCATTTAAATCGATTGCCTTCCCATCAACCTTCAGCGAAACATTCATTTCTTCCTCTTTAGGCTCCGCCAAATATGGCTATGGGCGGGGTGTAGACGGATGGAGTAGCAGAAATTGCCTGGGGCAGGGTATAGACAGAGCCTGCCTGGTTTGTTACATTCCCATTCTTAACTGAGAACATGGGTGTAATTGTAACTGGAGAGGCGCCCTTGATCATGGATATACTCGCATTTGCCTGTGCTTTCTTTCCCAGAGTGCTGAGATCGAGTACATCGCTATTCAGTTTGCCACCCAGAGCGGTTGGTGCGATAGTCGGCATTGTAGGCGAGAGCCTGGGCAAGGAAACTGCCTCTATGCTCGGTTTTTTACCTAATGTGCTCAAATCCAGAACATCGGCAGCGCTGGCCGTGACGGCAACGCTCGCCAGAAGAACCGTGACGACGAATAATGTAAGAATCAACTTCATTTCATGAACCTCCTTTCTCAAAAGGGTTCGCAATCAGATCCCTTTTTTCAGCTACTTGAGCTTTAACCATTTATTCTTTTTGCTTATAGAAAGCAGGCAGAAGACCCGCTCTCTCTAGGGGGCGGGATGAATGCGGTATGCTTTCCATATTACTTTCGCTTCGCGCCGCTTAACTATATATCTTTTCCAGGAAGATTCAATATCTGCAATGAAGACTGCCTACAAGTTCAGGATTTACCCCAATAGGCAACATGAAGCCCAATTGGAGCTAACTCTAGATACTTACAGGCATCTCTATAATCAGGCATTGGCCGACAGGAAGAATGCCTATGAAGTTGAAGGCATCAGCAGAACCTACGAGGATCAGGCGGCCATGCTGGTTGCAGAGAAAAAAGATGGCAACTTCAAAGGTGTCTTTTCTCAAGTGCTTCAAGATGTCCTTCGCAGGTTAGATAAGTCTTTCAAAGCGTTCTTCCGAAGGGTCAAGAATGGCGAAAAGCCTGGATATCCTCGATTCAAGGGCAAAGGATGGTACAAGTCTTTCACCTATCCACAAATCGGTTACAAGCTTGAAGGATCGAAGTTGACTCTCTCTAAGATAGGTTCAATCAGGATCTTCAAGCATCGAGAGATTGAAGGCAAGATTAAGACTTGCACCATCAAGAAAGATAATCTGGGTCACTGGTATGCGATCCTCGTATCTGAAAAAGAGGATGTGCCTCTGGTCGAGCTAAAGACCGCTATTGGTGCAGATGTAGGCTTAAATAGTCTGGTTGCTCTCTCTACAGGTGAAACGGTTGAATATCCGCGATACTACATCCAGGCAGAAAACAAGCTTGCAGTAGCTCAAAGGAATCTGTCAAGGAAGAAGAAAGGGTCACGCAGTAGGCTAAAGGCCAAAATCAAAGTCGCGAAGCTCCATCAGAAGATCCAGAACCATAGAGATGAGTTCTTGCATCAGGTATCCAGGAAGATTGTAGATTCAGCCGATCTAATAGTATTTGAAAACCTGAATATCCAGGGATTGCTCAAGAATCACCACCTAGCAAAGCATATACAAGATCACGCATGGGGCAAATTAATCCAGTTCACTCAAAGCAAAGCTGCAAAAGCTGGCAAAATGGTGGAACTGGTAGAGTCTAGATATACGTCTCAAAAATGCTCTCAGTGTGGTATGATGGTCCCAAAGACGCTGGCAGATCGAGTCCACCTTTGCCCTAATTGCGGCTTAGAACTGGATAGAGACATCAATGCCAGCATAAACATTCGCACCCTTGGACTGAGGGGAAGTGCCTATCAAGATCCTACCCCTACTTTGAGCAAAATATCAAAGCAAGTTAGATCGATGACGTAGGAAGCCCTGCCCCTTCAGGGGCAAGGGAGGAAGTCACATCGAGGTCATTAGACTCAATGCCGGTAATTCTCCAAATTCGAAGTAGGTATATTCTCTAATTTAAGAAAAATCTTACTATAAAAATAGATTAGTCTGCGATATTTGCAATACATAAATATATTAACTAAAAAGTAATTAAACATAATTAATCGATATATTAGATTATCTCATTGTGTTTATGATATATTTGGAAATCGAATTATTAAATTTACTTACTAAAAAAGAATAGTTTTATATATAATGAATGTAGTTAGTAGATTGGGCGAAGAACGATGGAAGAATTGAAATGACATATTTCTTCCATTACCCCCGAGATCTTCGCCTTATTCCTTCTGCAAAAAATATCAAGCCAGTTTGGTGAAGGCATTTAGAGCATTTGTGAATTTATTGCATGAGCCGCTTGAGCATGGGCTGGTAAAGCTGGGACTGCTTGGTGTAGGTGCGTTAATGCTCGGTGCTTTCAGACAATCTCCTTCTTGGCATGGCGCCCCAGATTTTGCAGCATCCCGGAAGAGTATTCTCCGGTTGATCTCAAAGGATCCGAAATACTCCTCGAATTCTTTCATACTCTTCTGGCCAGGAACTATCTGCTTGGCATCTATCAGGTAATATCCCGTGAAGTTGTCCGCCGTCTTGAATTCTGCATTCTTTTTCATAGATCCTGTCTGATGCAGTGTGAAATCCTGGCTCTGAAACTCCATCTGTGAAACATCATAGCTCTCCCGGACTTTGGCTCCTACGCCGCCGAAGATTGCAGAACTTTTGAAGCTCTCAGTTCCAACGAGCGCATCCCCAAGAGAGACGGAATTGTAGTTGTCAACTGCATCCTGTTCCTGGAAATTGGCATTCTTGCCCTTTGCGGCGTCTACCATGTATTCATTCTTTACCAGGGCATCCACGCTGCCGGAAAACAGCACGTTCTTGCTGGACTTGATGCCGGAGTTCATGGATCTGAGGTCTTTATTGATCTGAAACTGTCCCGAGCCGCTCACAGAGGTCTCTGAGGCATAGTCGAATGCTTGAACCTTGAATTCGGCAGGTTGTGGCTTGCAGCTGCGGCATTTGGCCGAAGCCTCCACTTCGAATCCGTATTCTCCAGCTATCGCGCTGCTATCCGGCAAAACTTGCAGGGCAACGGAGCGGGAGACTCCTGCCGGAATGGTCACGGTGGTCGTCGTCCAGCTAAACCATTCAAAAGGACAGCTCTCCGGCTTGATACTTGCCTCTGCCTCGACCTGAGTGATGCCATTGTTATTTATCGTAACCATGAAGTCCAATGGTTTGCCGGGGGTTGTATACCATTTATCCTGCTCCAATTTTGGCCCGGTAAAGCCGATGCTCACTTCCAGGGTTCCAGAATCTCCGGAACATGGGCTGGGCAGATATGTCGGCAAAGTCGGCGATGTGGGGCCCGTCCAAATATTGCTCGAGACATCCCCCGAAGCTGTGCCTGAATCCTCGACTGTGGCCTCTACCAGGCAGCTCATCAGAACAAATATTATCATTATGCAGATCATTTGATTCTTCATGCTTATCCCCCACTAAAAAAAAGAAAAAAAAGGCTGCCAGGATTTCCTAGCAGTCGATGCCATCACATGGCGGATGGATATTATCCGGCACGGGATTCTCATGGAACTTTATGGTCTTCTCGGCCTCGAAGGTTCCTGTGAACATCTCGTGGGCCTTGATATCCTTGTAGAATATCTTGTGCCACTTGGCATCGGTGCCCCAGGTACCATTGAAGGAGGTCTTGGTTTCCATGCCGATCAAGTGGGACGGAATATACACCGAAGGTTTATCCTTTTCACCATAGGATGACATCATCTTCTCAACCGTCGTGGTGTCCCTGCCCGCTTTCTTCAGCAATTGATCCTTTAACAGATTCTCGGGATCGATTGCACCCTTATTTACGGTCCCATCAGGGGACACATTCTGTGGTCGATATGGCGTCGTCGAGGCAAAGAAGGACGTCTCATCCTTTTCCATCTCATTGACGGAGAACATCTCCTGAACATCGGCGCCTATGCCGCCGTAGAATGCCTTGGAATGCAGATATTTGCCGCCGGTCAGAGGCGTCTCGCCTGCATAGGTCAGCTTGGTGGTCTCATAGAGATTCAACCCGGACTCGTTTCCGCCATTAACGGATGTTATATTTCTCTTAAGCTTCTCAGGGTCCTGCGAGTATGCATGCTCGGAATCAAGCTCCATGTCGCCGTCGCCTGCCATGGTGTTGTAATACTCAAGTGCGATCTTTTTGTCTATTACCGATGTGCTGACATCGATAATTCCTGTTCCGGATACTTTTTGTGCTTCACAGAACTGCTCATACTGCACTGGCGGTACCAGTGGTGGATTAGCTAGCACAATGCTGCAACCTCCCATAAGGGCAATTGCAAGCATGAATGCTACTACTATTACTCCCTTCATTTTTCTTTTCGCCCCCTTTTTTTTAAGCGATTAATTTAAGCTATTTCGCTAAATAAGCGAGATTTAGCTTTCTACCAATCTCTTACTTTTATATTATATAAATTTATCCTTCAAAACAACCTTGATGGGGGTGATCTCCCTCCTACTCAGGAATAGCTCTCCCGCGCTTGGGGGAGCAATTAGTATAGTTTAAATGATATACTATGAATAATAAATGCATATCGATAGATCAATCTCTCTGGAAATCAATGCAATCAAATACAACAAGTAGCAATGAATCTCTTATGTCCTCTTTCCTGGAGCATGTGCATCTATTGCCGCAAACTGTGGAGAAGCGGCTCTTCCAGTTGGATTTGGCCGCCAACGCTCTCAAGTCCTCCAGTCTTGTAGTAGTGCCCACTGGCCTGGGCAAAACCGTCATAGCTCTCATGGTGATTCTGGCTCGAATGGATAAGGGCCGGATTCTTTTTCTGGCTCCTACCAAGCCACTGGTGGAGCAGCATGCGGTTTTCTTGCAGCGCGTGCTCAAAGATAATGATCAGGTCACCATGATGACCGGAGAGAGCCCGCCGGAAAAAAGGATTGAATCCTGGGGGCAGAGCCGCATCGTAGTCTCCACGCCACAGGTGATCGAAAACGATCTTCTCTCTCGAAGGATCGACCTTGAGGACGTCTCCCTGGTGATATTCGACGAGGCGCATCGGGCAGTGGGCAGCTATGCTTATGTATATATCGCCGATCGCTATCATCGCGAGGCGAAGAGTCCTCTGGTCCTGGGGATTACCGCGAGTCCCGGCAGCCAGAGCGAGAAGATCGTTGAGATCTGTACTAACCTTCGTATTGAGACGATCCAGACCCGCACGGAAAATGATCCCGATGTCGCACCATTTGTTCACGAGCGGGAGATAGAATGGGTGAAGCTTATAGTTCCCAAAGAGCTTCTGCAGATCCGCACGGCCATAGAGGAGTTGCTCTCTCGCAGAATCGATGATCTGAACCTACTGGGCGTCAGTTCCGTCCGAATAGATGCCAAGTCCTCCAAGAAAGAGCTTCTTGGGCTGCAGGCCGCCCTCATGTCCTCGGCCAAGAGCAAGGCCAATAAATCGACATTTTCGGCCATATCACTCATGGCCGAGATCCTCAAATTGCATCATGCGGTAGAGCTGGCGGAGACGCAGGGACCGGATGCACTGGCCAGATATTTTCAGCGGCTTGATGGGGAAGCCCTCTCGCGAAGCGGTTCCAAAGCATCCCGCAGAATAATGCAGGACCCGAGTTTCAGGCAGGTGGTAGAATCACTGCATAACCTGAAAGTAGAGCATCCCAAGCCTGCTGCCGTGCTGAGAATACTGCAAGAGCAGATTGCCGAGAAGCCAGAGGCTCGCATTATGGTCTTTACCAACTATCGAGACACAGCCACATCTCTTCTCCAGTTCTTAAAAGATGATAATGCCATTCGGGCTGTGCGATTCGTAGGTCAGTCCAGCCGCGAGAATGATGAAGGGCTCAGCCAGAAAAAACAGGCAGATATTCTGCAGAAATTTCGGGCAGGTGATTTCAATGTCCTCATTGCGACATCTGTGGGAGAAGAGGGCATCGACATTCCTGCTACCGATCTGGTCATCTTTTATGAGCCGGTGCCTTCCGAGATTCGCAGCATTCAGCGCAAAGGCAGGACTGGCAGGGCAAGGGCCGGCAGAGTCGTAGTATTAATGGCCAAGGGCACGCGCGATGAGGCCTATTACTGGATCTCAGACCGCAAGGAAAAGACCATGAACCGGCAAATACGCAGTCTGAGCGGCCCCGGCCAGGAATCGATGCTAAGAGAGCTCTCCCCCCGGCAGCTTCAGATAACTGAGGCGGCGGCCGGCCATGCTGAGATGGACGAGAAATATCTGCATGATGAACAAGAAGTAGAGGAAGAGTCGGACAAGATGCTCGCCAAAATCTTTGTTGACTCAAGGGAGAGGGAGATGGCAAAGCTTCTGGAGTCTCTGAAAATCGATGTCACCGTCAAGAATCTAGAAGTAGGAGACTATGTGATCAGTGAAAAAGTGGCTATCGAACGCAAAACGGCAAAGGATTTTGTGGCCTCGATCATCGATCCCCAGAGAAATTTATTTCGCCAGATGGCGGATCTGGCCAGGACTTATGATCGGCCTGTTTTGATTTTGGAGGGCAGGGATCTTTACACCTCGCAGATGAATGTCGCATCTATTCGCGGAGCTATGATTTCTGTGGCGGTGAACTACGGCGTCCCCATAATTCCCACGGAAGACCGGGATGAAACGGCCTCGGTTATCGCTCTGCTGGCTAAGAGAGAGATGCGGGAGGGGCGCGAGCCCAAGGTGCATGGCCACAAGACAGCCAGGACGCTCAAAGAGCAGCAGGAGTATTTAATATCGGCCATTTCCAGTGTTGGGCCAATGGTCGCCAGGAATCTGCTCAAGCACTTCGGTTCTGTTGAGAAGATAATGACCGCCTCATCTGAGCAGTTGCAAGAGGTAGAACTGGTGGGTCCGAAGATCGCGCAGCGCATTCGCGAGCTGGTGGGTGGGGAGTACAAAGGGTAAGTGATCTCATCGCATATCCAGGACTGTCAGAATCATGCGTTCCAGCTCCACTTGGGGATAATTACCCACTTGCATAGACACAATAGTGCCATTCTTGAAGACAAGCAGGGTTGGTGTTCTTGATATGCCATATTTGCTCATGGTAATGGGATTCTTGTCAATGCAAAGCTTCGCGAAGACGATTCGGCCCCTAAATTTTTCTGCCATTCGGTCTATCTTTGGCTCGATAAGCCTGCAGGGTGGGCAGCCTATCTCCCAGCAGTCCAAGACGAGATACGAATAAATCTTGATTGCCTCGTCCAGTGTATCGTCATTCAAGACAACTGGGGCATCTGGAAACACATGTGCCTGCTCCGAGTTGTTGCGATACGTTTGCCCTTCAAGAGCCTCCCGGCAGTCTCCTGTCATGGCCAGAGGCAGCAGACAGAGGATCGCAAGGGTCATTAATGTTGCTTTTGCTTTAATTGAGTCCATTATTGCCTCTCTTCCCAACAAGATAATATAATTAGATTTCTACAGGATGCTTTGTAGTAGGATCGATTCATGGAATCGATGCCAAAGGTAAGTGAATTAAAATGGAAGGATATGGAAGCGGCAACAGAGGCGGCTTTAGCCGCGGACCAAGAGAGATGCACGATGCCACCTGCGCTGAGTGCGGAAAGACATGTCAAGTTCCCTTCAAGCCCGATGGCTCAAGGCCGGTTTACTGCAGCGATTGCTACCAGAAGCACAGGCCAGCCAGACCACCCAGAAGATACTGATTACTCAATGGGTACAAATTGGGTCAGGGTTGATGAATAAACCCTGAAGAATCTATTTTTCTTGGACGTTATAAAAATTTGTTTGAGATCGCAGTGAATATATACGTAAACAGCATTAGAGAATTAATGCACATTGTATCAGGTGCGGCCCGAATCATTCTCTCTTCTGTCTTCATGATATCGATCTTTGCTGCCTGCTCATCATCATCGTCTTGGGACGATGCCCCTGAAAAAGTGAACCGTGCGGATAAAGGATTTGCAGAGGTTGAGCTCCTTTTCTGCAAAGGTCAGAGCATCCTTCCCGTGCTGCTTACTACTGGCCAGATAGACGGCTACGTGGCCTGGCAACCCTACCTGTCTCTGGCTGAGAAGAGCGGCATCGGAAAAGTTGTCGCCCTCTCGCAAGAATTTCCGCCTGAAGGCGTATGGCATAATCATCCTTGCTGTGTTCTGGTCGCGAGCAATGAAATTTTGCAGAATAATCCGGATATGGCCATGGCCGTGAGCGTAATTCTTCTCTCGGGAGACGATTATGCAAAGGAGCATCCGGAAGCTTTGCCGAAAATCACTACCGATTGGCTAATGGGTGACCGGGATTATTTGCTGGGCAGCCGGATTATTTCTCCAATTAGCCTGTTTAATCAGTCACTCTCCACTTTTGTGTTCTCTTCAGAGGCAAACAGAGAATGGAATGATTCTGCACAAATCCTCGTAGATCGGATGGGGGATATTCTCAATACCATTGATAGCGTACAGCACAATGGGTCCCAAACTCAAGTATCGGAATTTATGGACTTGGGACCATACTGCAGGGCAGTCAACTGGATCGCATCTGGAGGTAATGCATCATCTTATCATTCTAATAGTAGTAATCCGGGGAATAATCTCATCCGAATCGGATATCTCATGATCGATCACCAGGCACCACTCTTTGCCGCTGTCAAGAACTGGCAATATTTCCAGAAGAGATGGGGGATTGCGTTAAAGCCGGTGGAGGACCTCAATCGGCCCCGATATCTGGAGCTGATTATCAACGGCCAAAAAGCGGCCGATGTGGAGCTTATATCCGCGCCTACCGGGCAGAATCTTATGACCTTGATGGAGCAAGACAACCTGGATATGGCAATAGTAGGCATAACTCCGGCCATCGGATCAATCAGCCTGGGCTGTGAAGCTAGAATTATTCAGCCGGTGCAGAATTTAGGCTCAGGCTTGGTCCTGGCAACCGCATCCGGGGCAGAAGATTGGGATGATTTCGTATCTCAGGCTAAAGCCTCCTTTGCCCAGGGCCGCCCGCTCAAGATAGGAGATCCGGATTTGGGGACCATTGCAGACGTGATATTCCAGGATGCACTGAGAGCATCCGGCTTGCAGGGCGTGAGAGCATCAGAAACCATTTGATGATTAGAAAACTGATCCTTCCTCTTGCCGTGATCCTGGTCTGGCAAGCTCTGGCTCAATACGTCAACAATCCATTCGTGCTGCCCACTCTTGACGCGGTCCTTTCTGTCCTTCTCAAGCCGACGGCAGACATCCTGGGCAGCGGCTCTCTCCTGGAAAATGCCCGAGTGAGTCTGGTCAGAGTGTCACTGGGTTTTCTCCTAGCCGCCTTTCTCGCGGTGCCTCTGGGCGTGGCGATGGGCCGCTGGGAGGTGTTTAAAGACATCTCGGAGGGCCTGATCTCGGCTCTGCGGCCGGTGCCGCCCCTGGCCTGGGTGCCTCTGGCCATGGCCTGGCTCAAGATCGGGCTGGCATCTGTGGTTTTCATAATCGCTCTCGGGGCGTTCTTCCCGATTCTGCTCAGCACCTCACAGGGAGTTTTGGGCGTAAAGCGATCCTGGCAGGAGGCGGTCTACATGATGGGCGCGGGTGAGGTCCATCTCATCTCCAAGGTCATCTTGCCTGGCAGCGCTCCCGAGATCTGGACGGGAATGCGGGTAGGCTTTGGCATCGCCTGGATGTGTGTGGTGGCAGCGGAGATGCTGCCCGGCACCAGCTCTGGTCTCGGGTACCTGATCATGTATGCTTACGGCTGGGGGCAGATCCAGGTAGTAGTGGCGGGCATGGTAGCCATTGGCGTCCTAGGCATACTCATTGATCGCTTCTTCATAATCGTGGAAAGAAGACGGTTCTCCTGGAGGGCATACGAGCGATGATGCTGGAGCTGAAGGCAGTAACAAAGCAATTCGATCAGGGAAATGGCAAGAAAGCTGTGGTCTTGCAGGATATCTCGCTGCAAATAAATGAGCAGGAGGTGGTGGGCATCCTGGGCCCATCTGGATGCGGAAAGACTACTCTGCTCAGGATAATTGCCGGACTGGAACCGCCGACGAAAGGAGAGGTGCTTCTGGATGGAGAGATCGTAACCAGGTCGGGGTCGAGGATGGGGATGATCTTTCAGGAGCATGCTCTGCTTCCCTGGCGCAGTGTGCTCGATAATGTCTCCCTGGGACTGGAAATTCAGGAGATGCCCAAGACGCAAAGGCAGGAGAAAGCCATGAAATACCTTGAGCTGGTGGGCTTGCAGGACAGCGCGCGTAGCCGTCCCTACGAGCTTTCCGGAGGCATGCGCCAGAGAGCGGCAGTGGCCAGAGCCCTGGTTTTGGAGCCCTCTTTGCTGCTCATGGACGAGCCGTTCTCCGCCCTTGACCCTCAGACCAGAAAGCAGATTCAGTCCGACATAATTCGCATCCAGGAGAAGACGGCCAAAGCCATAGTGCTCGTCACTCACAGCGTAGAAGAGGCCATATTTCTGGCGGACAGGCTGGTGATCCTGAGCGCCAATCCGGGAAGGGTCAGGAAGATAATGGAGATCGAGTTGGAGCGGCCAAGGGATAGCATGAGCGGGCAATTTCTGGAGATGAGAAAGGAGGTTCTGGGGCTCTTGGGCGGGGGCTGAAGGGACGGGAAGAATAGGATGATGGCCCCGCCCGGACAGGAAGCTTATCCTATTTTGGCATTCTTTATGCTGCCGGCGTGGCCGAGAAGCCCTGAGAGAAATTGAGCGGCAGTGAGATCCTTTGCAGGCTCTCCATAGTTATTTTCTAAATTCGCGTTTTTGCGGTCAGAGGTGATGAAGCATGCCGAATTGTACTGCCTCTCTCTAATCAGTTTCCTGCAGAACAACTCATAGCGTTTGGCATAAGATGCCTCGATAAACTCCGGAAATACCGGAAAATGCGGTTCTCTGACACCAACGGGGCGTCTTGATTCAGGGCAATCTTCTAAGAGCAGCAGATAACCAAGCCAAGGTGCAGGTGATGTACGGAAAGCCCCCTCACGATAGGCGGTCCAGATGTCCATGGCAGTGCCTAAAGCCTCTTCAGTGCGATTGTTAAAATTATTGCCAAAAGATGGCCCGATCTGAGATTTAAGCTCGATGGCGGCGATGAGATTGCCGTCTGACACAACCACTATATCCCACTCCTTTGTGGGCCGGAAATATCCTGGCAGCTCTACGGAGATTCTTTGAAATATATTCTCCTCATCAATTCCCGCCTCAATCAGGAGTCTCGAGATAGATCTTGAAAAGCCGTCCATTTGCTTTCCGCCAGTTACGGCACTTCTTGAACCCTGATCGGATTGCCCTCGCTGTTTTTGGGCATAGGCCTGTCTTTCTCTGGTGCGCCAGAATTCCTTGACACAGTTGGAAAAGACGAATTGATCTATACCGGGCAAGGCGGCTTCACTTCCATGGAATTGATAGAATCAAAGGTAAGCTGAGTTCCTTTAAGGCTCTTCATGCGACGGCAGGCCATATCAAAATATGCAGGCTCGATCTCATATCCTATGCTGCTGCGTCCCCAGAGGCCGCAAGCCAGGTTTGTAGTGCCTGTTCCCATGAATGGGTCAAGTACAGTATCTCCCACAAAGGAAAACATGCGAATCAGCCGCTCTGCCAGAGCTAATGGGTACGGCGCAGGGTGTTCCCTGGTCGATGCGCCGGTTATATCCCATATCTGCTGAAACCACTTCCTGTGACATTTTTCGGGAATAACCGACAATAGTCTTGCAGCGCGCGTGGGCTGACGGTACCCACCGGGCTTTCTCTGAAACAAAATATATTCTATATCGTTTTTTATTATTGAACCCGGCTCATAAGGCTTGCCCAAAAAATTCGTGCATCTCTTGGATTCAAACTGGGCATTTGCAATTTTATGCCATATTATGGGAGCCAGGTTATCAAAACCTATATTTCGACAATGCTCCTGTATTGCCGCATGAAGAGGAAAAACAACATGCCTGCCGAAATCGCGCCTCGGAAGACATACATCACCTACTACTACGATGAGTCTTCCTCCCTTCACCAGGACTCTGAGAGCATTCTTCCAGACCAGATCTAAATTTTCCAGAAATTTTTCGTAATCTTCGATTCTGCCTAATTGCCCTTCTTGATCCGGATACTGCTTCAGTGTCCAATAAGGTGGGGACGTAAACACCAGATGAACACTCTCATCTTCAATCTCATCCATTTGCCTGCTGTCACCAAGAATCAATTGGTGGCGCGCTGGCACGCGCTTTGCTGCCCTCTCAATGGACAGAGTTGCCACAGGATCTTTGGCTAGAGCCGGAATGGCCTTCTGAATATCGTCTCGGGCCGCTAACAGCACTTTTGCCGGAACCAGCTCATCGAGATTCCGCCCAAATTCGCCGGATTCAATTACTTCTTTCTTTCCCGTCATGCTCTTTTCAGGACTTGATTGCATTGAATAAAAAACTATGTTCTATCAAATATGGGATCGCAAAGGATAATGAATACTCCGTCCTCCAGTTGAAATGAAGCAAACCATCATCTGGATTTCCATATTTTTATTAAATTCAGTTAGATATATTATTCTTAAAACATTGCTTCGGTAATTTTCTTGGCTAGTTGGTGATTTGGATTTTCTTTTTCCAAAAGGAACTCTAATTCGGTCTCTAACTCAATCGGAATCGAAAGCATATCTGAAAAATTAATCTGATCTGTCATGTTTGCAATTCCGTTATGACTTTCACTATCCTCATCATATCCACAAGGTTCTGCTTTGTAATGGACGATTCTATTCCTCAATTCAGCTAAATTTAAGATCCTTTTTCTTAGAGAATTATTTAATTCACATCCTAATATGAGAGGCATTAACCATCCAATTTTAGCATCAATATTATTTCTTCTGATAACCTGAGTAATATCTTCTTCAGAAACACATCGATACTGCAAGAAGAACCGTTAATAACAGTTTATTATTTGTTCAACAGCGGTGGCTATTAAAACCAATGCTATCATTGGCTCTTTTTTATCTATAGCATCCTTGGCAAATTCAAGGAAGTTATTATGTATCATCACCACATTATTTATTTTAAGCTCGCATTCTTTTAACTCTTCTTTTATAACCGATCGAATATAATCAATATCATCTGCCTTTTTTTTGTCAATAATTCCTTCAGAAAGAATTTTAGTTAGGAAAGCCCTTGTTAATTCTTTGGCTATTCTTTTCTCAAACTCTTTATCGTCAGTTGCATCCTGTCCTATCATATCCCTAATTACATCATTTCGCACTTAAATAATGTCTGCTTTTTGTGCTCAAATATACCTGCATATCAGCGGCAGCATCAGCACCCCCATGGCATGCGTCCTGTGAATTCCCGCCACCGGTGCAATCAGCCCCACCACTGTGGAGAGGAAGAATATGAACAGTCCGAACATCCCGGTAAAGGCATAGGTCATGGCCACCAGGAAGAGCAGCACCCCCAGGCAGAGAAGCCGGTAGTTCAGCCGGCAGATGGCCCGTCCGGCCAGGCGTGCCGCAGCGATGCAGGCCAGGTAGGATGCTGCCGCCACGATTACTACAATTATTATCATCTGGATTAATGCGCTCTGGTCGAGGGCCATCAGCTCCTGAATGGCAGCAGCAGCTCCGCTGCGCGGTTTGTCGATAACGTAGAGTGCCACCAGAGAGAAGAGAGCGTTGGCAGTGTTCACCCCGGCAATAGAGACCAGGAACTCTTCAGGGCCGGGAGCCGCGCCCAGGCGCGCAGTGATCGCAGCCACGGAGGGCGAGACGCCTGGAATCCATGCCACCACCGATCCGCCCAGGCCGCCGGAGAAGAGCGCCCTGGCTAGAGCAGAGGATGAGAGCCGGATCTCGCTCTCCTTCTGCTCAGGAATCTGCATCTTTGTGGAAAAGCTGAGCAGCAGGGAAGAGGCACCGAAGATGCCGGACAGGAGGGGCAAGAGCACCTGCGGCTCCAGGCCCAGAGGCGAGCTTGCCAGGTTTTCATGATCGAAGGCGAATGTGCCCAGCAGGCCGCTGGTAAGAAAAAGCAGCGCCGCAACGGCTTTGTACTTGTAATGAACCCATGCGCCCTGCCCTTCAATCCACGGCCCTCTCTCCGACTTAATCATCATGAGGGCGATAGCCAGGAGCAGAATGCCCACATATTTGGTGAGATAATCATAGTAGCTGGAGACCAGCCAGGAGAGAGGGATGATCAGGAAAAGGGCAAAAAGAACCGATCCGGCACTGCCCAGAGCAGAGAGGCGCACCGCCTCGATGCCCCGCCCCTCCAGCATGAGCCTCTGGCCGGGCAGAACCGTCAGGGCCACCTCGGAATCGGGTGCGCCTAAAAAGATCGCCGGAATGGCATCGAAAAAAGTTTGGGAGATGCTGGCGGAGAGGATTATGCAGGCTATCTGAAAAGGCGAGAGGCCGAGGCCCAGGAGCTGAGGCGAGACGGCCAGCAGCATAGCGGCAAAGTTATTCAGATGCAGGCCTGGCGTGAGTCCGCTTATGATTCCTAGAGCAAAGCCAAGAGCTATGCACGCAGGGAGGAGGAGGTCGATCATTGCACTTAACTATAATTTTCTTATAGTACTTCAATATCTTACTTTTGGTAAGTATCTATGATCCGCAACTGATCTATCGATCTTAGTGCTTGCATCGCCATGGGAAATTCTAAGGTCGCCTTGTCCATGGCTTTGGAAAACCCTTAAATACTGGCGCATTGTCGATCTAAATATTCCGCACAGGGACAATTGGTGCCCTGGGCGCATGAACCGAAAAACAGGTTCGAACGCGCGCGGCTTTGCGCGTGAGTCGGCCCGATTGGGGCCGTGCGGAGGATTAAATGGCATTTGAGAAGACAAATCCAAGGATAGTCCGTCTTATCGGTGAACTAAAGGCGGCCTCTCGCGAAACTGGCGCACCTCTCTGGCGCGATATCGCCCGGAGACTGGAGAAGCCCAGTCGCAACTACGCTGCTGTAAACCTCAGCAAGATCAATAGGCATACCCAGTCCAACGATACTGTTCTGGTGGCTGGAAAGGTGCTGGCCTCTGGAGATCTGGAACACAGCGTTACCGTGGCGGCATTCAATTTTAGCAGCCAGGCATTGTCCAAGATCCAGGCTGCAGGCGGGAAATGCCTGACTATTGAGAAGCTGATGCTTGAGCATCCCAAGGGATCGGGCATAAAGATTTTGAGGTGAAGCAATGATCGTAGTAGATGCAACTGGATTGGTCCTGGGACGCCTGGCTAGCGTAACCGCTAAGAATCTCCTGGCAGGCGAAGAGGTCAGGATCGTCAATGCCGAGAAGGCACTGGTTACTGGCGGGAAAGAATCTATTTTCGCTGAATATGGGCATACACGGGATCGTGGTCATAAGGAGAGAGGTCCCTACTTCCCCCGTCGGCCGGAAATGATACTCAAGAGGACGGTACGCGGCATGCTTCCCTACAAGATGGGGCGGGGAAGAGATGCATTCTCCCGGCTGCGGATATTTGTGGGCATACCCAGAGAGCTGAAGGGAATGCCGTTAGAGCAACCAACCGCTGCTAAGATGAGGACCGAGAGCAATAACAAATATATCGAGCTTGGGGCCTTGAGCCGAAGACTCGGCGCAACCTTCTGAAGGTTTTCCTATGAAGATAATTAATACCTCAGGTAAGAAGAAGACGGCAACTGCAAGGGCCACTTTAAAGGATGGAAAGGGCGTTGTGCGCATCAACAAGGTGCCCTTAGATATTTATGAGCCTCGCCTTGCCAGACTCAAGATTCAAGAACCCGTTCAGATCGCAGGAGATCTGGTCAAAACGATGAATATCGATGTCGTTGTTGCCGGCGGCGGTACTATGGGCCAGACAGATGCCGTAAGGACGGCTATCGCCAAGGGTATTGTGGAGTGGACAGGCGATACCGGACTGAAAGAAGCATTCTCCGAGTATGACAGAAATCTCCTTGTCAGCGATCATCGGCACAAAGAGAGGAAAAAGTTCGGCGGACTTGGTGCTAGATCTAAGTACCAGAAGTCTTACAGGTGAAGCAGCTTGATTCCAGTCAGGTGCTATTCCTGTGGCAAAGTGATCTCCCATGTATGGGAGGAATACCGGGAGCGCATCAAGACTGAGCCTCCCGGCAAAGTCATGGATGACCTGGGAATAGACAAATATTGCTGCAGGCGCATGCTTCTCTCTCATGTGGAGATTGTAGATACGCTTAGGCGGTACCAGTAGACGGGGTTGTAGGGTAGCCTGGTCCATCCTACAGCGTTCGGGACGCTGTGACCTGAGTTCGAATCTCAGCAACCCCATCATACTCTTCCTTTTGAGGTGGCTATTTGAAGGGCGAGAAATATACAAGATATGAACGTGCGCGCATCGTAGGAGCACGGGCTTTGCAAGTTTTCATGGGCGCTCCAGTGTTGATCGATACCGGTAATACCGACCCTCTCGAAATAGCGCTTGAAGAGATGAAACTGGGCGTAATTCCCATCACAGTAAAACGCAATCGCTATAGGTAGGTGAATTAGTTGGTAGAAGATGAGGTAATGACGGTATCGGGAGAATATGAGACTCTCATACCAATAGACGAGTACCTTGCTGCCGGCGTGCATATTGGTACTCAGCAGAAGACGAATAACATGATGCCCTATATCTATAGGGTGAGAACCGATGGGCTTTATGTGCTGGATGTCCAGTCTACTGACAAGCGCATCCGGTTGGCAGCCAAGTTCCTGGCGAAATACGATCCATCAAACATATTGGTCGTATCAGCACGCCAGTATGGCCAGAGGCCAGCCACAATGTTTGCCAAGGCCATTGGTGCCAACGCCAACGTAGGTAGATTTGTGCCCAATACCTTGACCAATCCAGCCTTCCGGGGCTTCATCGAGCCCGATGTGCTCATAACTACCGACCCCAGCGGCGATGCCCAGGCGGTCAACGAGGCTGTGGACATAGGCATACCTGTAATCGCTCTTTGCGATACAAACAACATGACCTCCAATGTTGACCTGGTCATACCCACCAACAACAAAGGCAGGAAAGCTCTAACGCTTATCTACTGGCTCTTGGCCCGTCAGGTGCTGCGCGAGCGGGGCGAAGAGGATCGATTTAAATACACTATCTCGGACTTCGAGATGGAGTTTTGATTCATGCGGTTTCCGGCTGTTGCAGGTCAGTTCTATCCGGGGAGCGGAGCGGAGCTAGAGCATCAGCTGGAAGGCATGTTACATCCTGAAAAAGAGATTTCGTGTCTGGGCGCAGTGGTCCCGCATGCAGGATATATGTATTCGGGGCAAGTTGCTGCTGCAGTATATTCTCGCCTGCCTAAAGCGGAAACCTATGTTATCATAGGGCCCAATCATCACGGCGTCGGCTCGCCAGTGGCACTCTCCCGTGATTCGTGGAGAACGCCGCTGGGTGTGGCCGAGCCTGATCTGGAGCTGGCAGACCTGCTTGTAGGCAGCATTATCGATTATGATGAGACGGCTCATCGGCATGAGCACTCTATTGAGGTTCAGATCCCTTTTCTTCAGAAGAGATTTCAAGGATTCAAGATACTTCCCATCTGTATGGGTTTGCAGGATGAACAAACAGCGCTAGAGGTCGGGCAGGCGCTATCGAGGGCCGCACTGAAGCTTAACCGTAGCTGCATAGTGATTGCCAGCAGTGACTTCACCCATTATGAGCCACAAGAGACTGCCCGGAAGGTGGACGCAAAGCTACTGGAAGCCATTTTAAATATGGATGCTGCCAAGCTTTACGATAGAGTATATCGCTACGAAGCCACCGCGTGCGGCTACGGGCCGATCGCAGCAACCATTGCCGCCGCTTCTATCATGGGTGCGAAAACCGGTCAGCTGCTTGCCTATGCCACCAGTGGAGACGTGAGCGGCGACTACAGTCAAGTAGTTGGGTACGCCGCGGTTGCCTTTTCCTGAGGAGGCCCTTTATTGACTACGGCATCAGCTCCCGGCAAGATAATTCTTTTCGGAGAGCATGCCGTCGTTTCCGGTGCTGTAGCTCTTGGTAGTGCCATAGATCTGCGAGCAAGAGTTAGCGTGCAAGACCTGCCCGGCAGCGTTCTGATAAAGACGGAAGATCTCACTTTACAGGGATTCTCCTTCGATCTAACAACCGGTCGGCTTAAGTCCGCCCAGGCAGCACATGCTACAAGATATATCTCCGCCGTGCTAAGAGAGTTCGATGTCAAAGATATGCAGATAAGCATTGAATCGAGCCTGCCGGCTGCTGCCGGATTGGGATCATCGGCCTCGATCGTGGTGGCAGCAGTTGCCGCCGTAAGCCGTCACCAGGGCCACTGCTTATCCCGAAAGGAGATCGCAGAAACATCCTACCGGCTGGAAAAGAAGGTTCAACAGGGACTGGGCAGCCCCATGGACACCGCACTGGCAACCTATGGGGGCTACTTGCAGATTTCCCAGGATATTCGGCCACTTGATCTTCCGCCGCTGAAAATTGTAGTAGGGTACACAAAAATACCTCACGATACAAGATCGGAGGTAGAGAAGGTGCAAGACCTGAAGAAACGCTACTCTGACCTGGTCGGTCCCATATTTCTAGCCATTGGGGCCATATCACAGCGTGCCGTCTCACTCATCAGAGAGCAAAATATAGCAGAACTGGGCCAGCTGATGAACATCAACCATGGCCTGCTAGCGTCCTTAGGCGTCAGCTCCCGAGAGCTGGAGGAACTGGTTTATGCGGCAAACGGTGCTGGTGGGGCGCTGGGCGCCAAACTCACCGGAGCCGGAGGCGGAGGATGCATGATTTCCCTACCCGGGGCCGCAGGTGTTGAGCCCCTCATGGTGGCCTTAAGACAGGCGAGAGGTGTTCCATTTAAGGTTCTGACGGGCTGTGAGGGTGTGCGACTGGAGGGCGACTTATGACCCGTGTTCTGAAGATCGGGGGAAGCATTTTGACCGACAAGAGTAGGGAGCTTGCGCCGCGGCAAGGCGAGATCACGCGCGTGGCAAAAGAGATTGCTATTCATCCGGATGACGTGGTGCTCGTGCACGGAGCAGGCTCTTTTGGACACATTCCTGCAAAAAAATATGGTCTGCCCCATGAATTTAATCGGCTGGGATTGAGAGTAACTCATAGCAGTGTGGCCCAGCTCTGCGAAATGGTCGTTGAGGCACTCAGCTTGGCTGGTGTCGACTGTCTGCCGGTTCATCCTCTCTCTTGCCTTCACCTTCGGGGCGGCAGAATAGACAGCTTCTTTATGGAGCCCATAGAAGAGATGCTAAAGAACGGCATCATGCCGGTGCTACATGGTGACGTGGCAATGGACGCTACCGGAAAGGCCGCAATAGTATCCGGTGATCAATTGGTCTCCTATATCGCCAAGTCTCTGCAAGCCGATGTAGTAGCCATAGGAAGCAATGTTGACGGGGTCCTATTTTCCGGCAGGCCTCTCACCCGGATTACAAGAAAAGATCTTTCGCGAGTAGAGAGCGCCATTGGAGGCAGTGAAGGAGTAGATGTTACCGGCGGCATGAGAGGAAAGCTGCTGGAACTTCTGGATCTGGCCGATTTGGGAATCGAATCCCTGATATTTAATGCTGGCATAAAAGGAAATATTGCCCGGGCCTTAAAAGGCGAATATGTAGGAACCAGGATAGGAGGGGGAAATTGACTACATCCAGCCGCAAGCTCGACCACATCCGAATCTGTATGGAAAAGCCGGTGGATGCGAGAGAGTTGCCATTCCAGGATCTGGTGCTGCTGCATAAGGCTCTGCCGGAGATCGACGAGGCGGATATCGATACCTCCTGCGTATTCCTCGGGAAGAAGTTGAAGGCACCTTTTATGATCAGTGCCATGACAGGGGGCCATCCAGAGGTTAAGCAGATCAATGTTCGCCTGGCGCAAGCGGCTTCGCAGCTTGGTATTGCTTTAGGAGTGGGCTCACAAAGAGCGGCCATAGAAGATCGAAGTCTTGAGGACACCTTCTCTGCGGTCAGGGATGCGGCGCCGGATATTCCCATCATCGGCAACATCGGAGCCGTGCAACTGAAAAGAAGCGGACCGGAGATCTTGGATCGACTGGCTGAGATGATAGATGCAAACGCCATTGCAGTTCATCTTAACTTCCTGCAGGAGAGCATTCAGCCGGAGGGAGACAAAGATGCCGGTGGAGTGCTGGAGATCTTGAAATCAGCAGCCAGAGGATCGATACCGATCATGGTCAAGGAGACCGGTGCAGGCATATCACGAGAGGTGGCTTTGGATCTGGTATCGGCGGGAGTGAAGATGATTGACGTCTCGGGCGTGGGGGGCCTCTCCTGGGCCAGCGTTGAGTCTTTTCGTGCTGCAGAGGTCGAGGACGATGAGCTGGAGCTTATGGGAAGGCTATTTGAGAATTGGGGAATCCCAACACCCGTAAGCATTGTAGAGTGCAAAGCGGCTGGGGCCTTTGTTATCTCCTCGGGAGGAGTGCGAAGCGGACTGGATGCAGCCAAGAGCCTGGCTCTGGGCGCCAGCCTGGCGGGCACGGCCCTTCCCTTGTTAAGGCCGGCCACTAAAGACAAAGAAGCAGTTGTTAGGGTCATGAATGCTTATATCCGTGCGCTGAGGATCACAATGTTTCTCACCGGCTGCCAAGAAGTAAAGCAGCTTGCAAGAGTTCCTCTCGTGGTTCTAGGAAGGACCAGGGAGTGGCTGGATGCACGGGGTTTCGATTTGAGAGCATTTTCTGTTTATAGAGAGTTGGCAAAATGAAGGATATTTCAATAATCGCTGTGGGCGGCTATAATGAAATTGGCCGCAATATGACGGCGCTGCGGATCGGAAAAGATATCGTGGTAATGGATATGGGGATCCGGCTGGATAGAGTGCAGATTCACGAGGACACAGATGTGGAATCGCTGCATGCAGCCGACCTGATCAACATGGGGGCCATTCCCGACGACAGCATCATGGAAAACGTTGACGGAACGGTAAGGGCTATCGCCTGCACACATGGTCACCTGGATCATATTGGAGCCATCTCCAAGCTGGCCCACAAGTATCATGCCCCCATCATCGCCTCGCCGTTCACAGCAGACCTCATTAATCAGGAGATCAAGTCCGAGAAGATCTTCGGAGTAAAAAATCCCCTGCATGTAATGAAAGCGGGGGAACGGTTTCCAGTTACACAGGACATTGAGCTCGAGTTCATCCGTGTGCAGCATAGCATTGTAGACTGCGTCTTTGCGGCAATTCATACACCCAAAGGCATCATAATTTACGCAAACGATTTCAAGATAGATCGGTCTCCGACTTTAGGCGAGCCTCCAGACTTCGCTCGGTTAAGAGCCTTAGGAAAGCAGGGTGTGCTGGCACTCATTACCGAGACCACCAATGCCTCCATCTCCGGAAAGACGCCCTCCGAGAAGATTGCCAAGGATCTGGTCTGGGATGTGCTCCTCGGCACAGAAGAGTCGAAGTCCGGTATTATGGTCACCACATTCTCTTCGCACATTGCTCGCATCAGGGCCATCATCGAAGCGGCTCACAAGATGGGACGAAAGCCCGTTCTTTTGGGCCGCTCCATGGAGAAGTATTGGGGCACGGCTATGAGAACTGGCTATGCCGGTCAGGGAGATGTGACCGTCTTTGGTAGGCGCAAATCTGTGGACAAAGCCCTGAAGAGGATCATGACTGAAGGCAAAGACAAGTATCTGCCCATTATGACCGGTCACCAGGGTGAGCCGGGAGCCATCCTGAGTCGGGTGGCTAATGGCGAGACCGATTATAATGTGGAATCCGGGGATAAGGTCATCTTCTCCGCAGGAATCATACCTCAGCCGCTCAATGAGTCCAACCGGCACACAGTTGTCACCAAGCTCAAGATGCGCGGGGGCAGGATTTACGACAATGTGCATGTCTCCGGGCATGCTTGCCGGGAAGATCACTGGGAGCTTCTGCGCATGATACAGCCTGAGCATGTCATACCCAGCCACGGAAATCTGGTCAGTCACAGCAGCTATCTCATGATGGCAGAGGAGACGGGATACTCACTGGGGTCCAATTTCCATCTGGTAAGAAACGGCCAGGAGCTTGTAATCGATTAGGCAAATCAAGGAGTAGAGTGAGAATGACGAAGACGATTGCAGGAGAGCTTGACCGGGAGTTGCAGATGCGAGCAGATCTGGTGACGGGAGCCATCGAGGAACTCTTACCGATAGTGCATCCGCGTCCTCTCTACGAAGCCGGCCGGCATCTGGTGGATGCAGGGGGAAAGAGGTTGCGTCCATCCATGTTGCTGCTGGCGGGTGAAGCCGCGGGCGGCGATGCGACAGCGCTCGCCTCGGCAGCGGTATCCATTGAGTTGATTCATAACTTCACGCTCATTCATGACGACATCATGGACAATGCCGATGTGAGACGCGGGCGTCCCGCCGTGCATAAAATCTGGGGCCAGTCAGGAGCCATCCTCGCCGGAGATACGCTCTACTCCAAGGCTTTTCAGGTGCTGGGCATGACGAAAGCCCGATCAGACCTCATTTTGGGGGCCATGAATATGCTCTCTCGTACCTGCACTGCCATCTGCGAAGGCCAGTGGCTGGATATGGAGTTTGAGGCAAAAGAGCGCGTCTCTGAAGATGAGTACATGGAGATGATTGAGAAAAAGACAGGTGTCCTCTACGGAGCCTCAGCCGGCATGGGGGCGCTCTTAGCAGGAGCCGCGCCACAGGAGGTCGCTGCGCTGGACGAATTCGGCAGGCTTACCGGCATGGGCTTTCAACTGCAAGATGATGTGATCGATCTCATCACTCCCGAGAAGGTCTCAGGAAAGCGGCAGGGGGGAGACCTGATTGAGGCCAAGAAGACATTGATTATGATTCACGCCTTTGCCCATAATGTTCCTGTGCCGGTCTTCGGCAAGAAGGATGCCACGCCGGAGCAGATTCAAGAGGCCATCTCCCTTTTGGAGAAGAGCGGATCGATAGAGTACGCCAGGTCCCGGGCAGAGGAGATGGTGGCGCGGGGCAAGAAGGCCCTGCAAATATTGCCGGACTCGAAGGCGAAGGCAACGCTGCTGGAGTTGGCTGATTACATGGTCAGAAGACACTATTAGGGGACATTCATTATGCATAGCCATGATCTAAAAGGGCATGAATTAACCAGGCACGAGGCAGAGCACCTCCTGCATCACTGGATCGAGCATAACGAGAGCCACAGTGCCTCTTTTCGGGAGAGGGCGGCCCAGGTCGCCAGGGTGAGCGAGCCAGCGGCCCAGGATATAAGCCAGGCCGCGGCCCTCATGGACCAGTGCACAGAGATGCTCAAGAAAGCAATGAAAGATCTTTAGGAGTTTTGGCAATGGAATTAGTTTACGCTTATGCGATGGAAAGCAGCAAAGACATGAACAAGATGCTGGATGAGGAGTTCTGGAAGCGACTGGGGCCCACTGTGCGCGAGTGCAAGGCCATGGGGCTGGAAAAAGAGGGCATGTGCCTCTACATCAAAGCCAAAGATGAGCTGGTCCAGGAAGCCCAGAAGCTGCTCGCCGAGACTGCGGCTAAGGAGCTGAAGGGCGAGGAGGCTGAGGTGCTGCTCAAGGCCTTCCGGGACGAGGCTGAGGCGGCAGAGGCGGGCATGGGGGCGATGTTTGGGTAATCATTTTTTTCTCAATAGTTCATTAAAATTAAACCTAGACTCCGTCGTCTATTATGATTAAAAAAACTCCTAACATGTCTAAATATTTTTCAAAAATATTAATATCAGTTGGCAAATGGCTACTAAGCAATTTCCGGTAGGCTGAGGCATCTTTCAATATAAGCCATTTGAACTATGAACTCTAATTCCGATTAAGCAATCTAGAGATTTATTTGGGATTAGGCAATTCGATATCTACAATTCGCCAATCGTATTTTACCTTCCCGTTGCACCTACCTTTGAATCCTTGACATATCTCTTTGTCCTGGTTTATTTCTTTGCTGCAAAACAGAGTCCAAGGGTCTCTATTATGCAACTCAGCAAACTTTGTCCTACTCAGCCATTTTTGATTTACATCTCTCCAGCGAGTGACTCCTGCTTCTTTCTTATACCCTACGACGTCATCTGCAATTTCGCCCTCAGGGCCCATGCATGGCAGCCAATTTTTTCCATCTTTCTTTTCGATTCTTTGTGGAATATTCACGATTCCACATTTACAACAACACATAATTAGCTTCTTATTTTTTGCTACCGTGCTGTCGTCAATTTGGACCATATTTCTTTCCTCGCATTCCACACAATCAAAATATGCATCGATCCATGTCATGACTTATCTCTCCTTATGTTCTCATTATATGTTTCAATTCTTGAGTAAGGTTATATTACTATTCAAATCTATATTAAAAAATATAGATTTTTATATATTCTTACCTTATCCCTATCATCTTCACTTTTTCTTTGGCTGCATCTGCTTTATCTTTTTTGCCTAATATCTCATAGACTTCTATTAAGGCATACCATGCATCTGCAAGTTCTGGATTTCTTTCTACAGCTTTTTCATATGCCACCTCCGAATCATTGTAAAGCCTTAATTTTTGATTCGATTTGCCTAAGAAATTCCAGGCATCTGCATCATCTGGATTTGTATCTATATAGACATTAAAGACCTCTTTTGCCATTGAGTAATTGCCTTCGATATACAGCAATTTTCCTTTTTGATACAATGCTTGATCAAAGTCCTGATCCAATTCAATAGCAACATCAAAGGCTTCCAACGCATCTTTTTGCTTTCCTAATCCAAGTAGAGCTAGACCTTTAAGATAAAATGCATTTTTATTCTCACTGTCCATTTGAATGATTTTATCACTTGTCCTAATGGATTCTGCGAACTTTTTAAGTCTAATTAGATTTATTGATTTTCGATTTAATACGTCCGGCAAATCGTCTGGATTGAGTTTTATCGCCTCGTCGAAAGCCTTATTGGCTTCTTCATATTGCCTAATAGCCATCCTCTCATTACCAGATTCCTCTAATTTGCTTCCTAATTTACTATGTGCTTCGGCCTTATTTATCCAAATATGTACTTTCGGAGCCAAGTCGAGAGCATCATTGTATGCCTTGATAGCGTTTTCGTAATCTCCAGCGCTATAAAGGCTTATGCCATGCTCGTTTAATATAAATGCCGCATCCTCGGGCGTTTTCTTTTTGCCCATAACCAACACAGGGTCATTTCCTGAAAGCTCAATCTCTCTTGCAGGTGGTTTCTCACCAGTCAATTCGACTCGTTCCATTCGTGCAAGTAGATCCGCTGCGGTTAGATATTCTCTTTCAATCTCTACCTTGTCATTCAACGAAGAATTAAGTCCGAATGTTCCAGAGATTTGGGTTCCAATAAGACTGACCACACGTCCGCTTCTTAAATCTGTTACGGACTCCGATAGATTGCCGTCATTTGATGTTATCGAATAATCAGTCGACGCATCATCTCCAGAACGCTCTATCTTACTCTTCGATTCGATACTAATATTAGAATATACTACGATAGAATGCCTTAGACCCCCCTCACTATTCAAAAACGCTCGATACATATTAGAACGATTCGACTTAACCAAATTATTGGAATTATTTAGTTCTCGGTCACGATCTTTTGTGTAATCATAATCTGATATTAATTTAGCATTACCTTCTTCTGAGGAGAGATTTCTCGTATAATTCTGATTTCCTATTCCGCCTAATGAATCGCCCATTTCGTCGGATTTTGTATATGCAAACATCTCACCTTTGCCATAAATACGAATATTCTCATCAAATTTTAAAGCATAAGTGGTGCCAAAAAGAATTAAGATTATCATGACGGCAAGTGCAAACCGCATAGAACTTCACCGGTTATTCGTTATATTTCAATCAAATATAAATCTTTCGTTGAATTTACTTATTTTTTGAATAGTCTCTAAAGATGGACAATGTCTTGAACGAGGGAAGAGCGGTCGGCGGACCATTGACCGATTTCATCGTAGATCTGGCCGAGTCCCTTCAACATGGTGGCAGAGCGTCGCTTCTCATATCCAGTCTGACAGGGACCACAGACGAGCAGGAAACGGCGGTTGTCGTCGGCGGACCGCAGAGGTGGTGGTTGGTCGAGAAATGCATTTAGAGCAGCTTGGCGTCCTCTTTTTGGCGCCAAATGTCGCTCACGTCGTCCAACCCATCAAACCAGCCACTCTGACGGCCCCTCACGTCGATCCGGGCGTCCCTTACGTCACAGTCTAGGCCAGTTGAGCAGGCAGGTGGGCTGACGCCAGATTATCAAAGGGTGTGATCAAAAATATAAATACCAGGAAGTAGTATCAACGACAGAGGAATGGATCTTATGCGCAAAAAGATTCTGTGTCTCATAATTCTTATGCTATTATCTAGTATAACTATCACCCCGGCCCAGTCTGCCGCCCGCCCCGAGACCGGCACCATCATCCGCGATACAATTCGCAGCGGGGACGGATTGCTGGTCATCTACAACAACTGGACCATGGACACCGTAGCCGTGCTTACCGATAGGTGGGACAAGCCCAAGGTTGCAGTTTATCTGCGGACTAAAGATGCCCTGGAGGTTGACGGCATAAAAGATGGGGAGTATAGCCTCTATTTCACCATTGGCAGCGGCTGGAATTCCAGCGCGGGGGATTTTGAAACAGTGTACAATCATGTTCTCTTCCCTCCTATGGTCTTCGAGACCGATGATACAGACTACACCATTCAGGAGGTGGAGCTCCAGGAAGCGGACGCCACCAACTTCGTGCCCGGACGATTCTCGTTCCCCGACATCAGATCTTGAGAAAGACCGCCTGCACCTCGGCGCGCAGATGATCCTCTCCTTTTATGCGCATCTTCCAGCAGTGAGTGCCGGTGGAGAGGGGCTGAAGTCGGCAGAATAGCTCCTTCACCTCTTTTTCTGTGAAGTAGTGGGTGAGAATGCCGCTGCCACGCTGAAACGTTCCCGGCTCCACCTCGCTGCCCTGTCCGGCTCGCATATCCTGATCGCAAAAATCGCGAAAGAAGAGCTGCCCTCCAGGAGAAAGCACGCGCGCAGCCTCGAAAGCGAGAGCGCGCCGGTCAGCGGCAAGCAAATGTCCGCAGACATGAAAGGCGAAGACTGCATCAAAGCAGCACTCCCGTAGGGGCAGGCAACCGGCATCGGCCAGGATGAGGCCGGCATCAGCCCGAGCGCGGCGAGCTAGGCGCAGAGCCTGAGAGGAAACGTCCAGGCCGACCACACTCCAGTCGCCGGGCAGCGCCGAGAGCGTCTTGCCGTCGCCACAGCCCAGCTCCAGGATAGACGAGCCCTCGGGAAGGGCGGGCAAATCTTTAACGCCACCACCCCAAAGGCGGCCCCGGCGGGCGTAATCTTGGTCCCAGGCATTTTGGTGAGAGTCCATGAGAGACTCGGTTGGAAGTGAGCTGCAATAATCCTTTGGTCAAATGAACTGAAGTGAAGCACTTTGTGCGTCCTTTGTGAGCTTTGTGATCTTTGTGGTTTATGTTCGTTGTATGATAATTCATCCCTGGGGACTACGGGATTTGAACCACAAAGCGATACCGCAAGTATCTTCCGATGGTTATTAGTCCGAGGCCGCCGCTCATCAGCACATGGATTTATTGGACCGCTTCCGCGGCTGTCTATTAGGCGTGGCCGTGGGCGATGCCCTGGGAATGCCCACCGAGGGCTACACTGCCCGGGAGATCAAAGAGAAATTCGGATCGATCAGTGAGATGCTTGCGGCCCCGCAGGGCCACTTTCACAGCGGCCTTCTCGCCGGCCAGTTCACCGATGACACGGAAGAGACGCTGCTCCTGGCTGAGTCGATCATCGAAGCCTCCGGGTTTTCGCCGGACAGATTTGCCGAGAAGCTTGCTGCCTGGGGCGCGACCTGGACGCTGGACGAACGGCTCAACCGGGGAGTGGGATTTGCCACCCGCTCTGCCGTGGAGAGCATGATCGCAGGAACCGCCTGGCAGCAGTCGGGCCTGGCCATTCCCACCTGCGGCGCTGCCATGCGCGCTGCGCCCATCGGCCTTCTCTATCATACCGATCTGAATATCGTGAAGAGCTATGCCGATCTGCAGAGCCTGCCCACCCACACCTTAGCCACCTCTCGGGCTGGGGCGGTAGCCGTAGCGGTGGGCGTCGCCCTCTCTACAGCCGGCTTTTCCAAGGAAATCGTATTCAGGAATGCTGCTTCCCAGGCCAGCCGCCTGGATGCTGAATTTGCCGAACGGCTTCTCTGGATTGGATCGCTTATGGACCTGCGGCCTGAGGACGCACTGGGCCTGATCAGAAACTCGCCCCTGGCAATGGAGAGCGTGCCTGCTGCCTTCTACTGCTTCCTCAAGTTTGAACCGAAAGAGGCGCTCATTATGGCAGCCAGCAGCGGTGGCGACACCGATTCCATTGCATCCATTGCCGGCTCTCTTTTCGGAGCTTTCCTGGGACCATCCTGGATACCGGAGAGCTGGCTGACAGCTCTTGAGGGAAAGGAGAGAATTGAAGATGCGGCCCGAGGGCTCAGCCGGCTCTCTGCCACCTTCTGCCGCTAGGGCGTGGCGAATTTATATCATTAGCTTCGTGAGAGATTTTATGATAGATGTAGGAATTGTCGGTGGTTCGGGCTACACCGGTGGGGAGCTCATGCGTCTCCTCGCAAATCATCCCGAGGTTAAGGTAGTTGCAGTTACCTCTCGAAAGCTGGCAGGAAAGAGCGTTACAACGGTTCATCCTCACTTAAAGAGCATCTATTCTCTCAATTTTGAGGCGCTTAATGGCAAAGAGGTTGCAGAGCGCTGCGACATTGTCTTTACCGCCGTTCCCCATGGCACCGCCATGGACTGGGTGCCGCAGCTTCTTGATGCCGGTACAAGGGTCATCGATCTGTCTTCCGACTACCGTCTGCCTACAGACGTCTTCGAGAAGACCTATGCCACAAAGCATCGTGCTCCCCGCGATGCAGTCTTCGGACTGACGGAGCTTCATCCCGAGGTAGCCCGAGCCAAGCTGGTGGGCAATCCAGGCTGCTATCCCACCGGTGCCACTCTGGCCGTAGCCCCGCTGGCCAAGGCCGGTCTGGTGGAGCGAGTGGTCTACGACTCCAAATCTGGCATATCCGGCGCCGGAATGGAGCCCACCGAGACCTCCCACTATCCCAACATGTCACAAAATATTATCCCCTATAAGCTCACAACTCACCGACACGTCCCGGAGATCAAACAGGAGCTATCCCGTCTCTCTCCGGGCATAAAGGTGAACTTTACTCCCCACGTCATCCCCTCTGTGCGGGGCATCCTCACCACGGCTCATGTCTTCGCCCGAAAGGGTGCCGAGGAGACGCTGCAGGATAAGAACCAGGTAGCTTCGATCTATCGCGAGTTTTACAAGAACGCTTCCTTCGTTCGCATGGCAGACGCAGTTCCCAAGCTGTCTTCGGTGCGCGGCTCCAACTTCTGCGACATAAGCTTTGAACCGGAGAAGGATAGCGATCGATTGGTGGTCATATCTGCCATAGATAACCTGGTGAAGGGAGCATCCGGCCAGGCCATTCAGAACATGAACCTCATGGCTGGCCTCGATGAGAAGACGGGACTGTGGTTCCCAGGCATGGCACCCTGAACGAATAGGCAAAATCTAGGTGAAAAAAATGAAAGTCAGAGATGTTATGAACGTCAAGCCAGTCACCGTCCAGGCGGAAGCTCCTGTGAGCGAAGCGGCCCGACTTTTGCGAGAGAATAAGATCAGCGGCATGCCGGTTCTGGACGGAGAGAAGCTGGTCGGCGTGGTATCGGAATCGGACCTATTGCGCCTTTTATCTGTGGATGAAGATGAAGGCAGTCTCTGGCTTCCCAGTCCATTCGAAGTCTTCGAGATTCCATTCAGAGATCTGGTAAAGTGGGAACGAATGCATGCCAATCTGGAGGAGATTCCCAAGAAGAAAGTGGGCAATATCATGAGCCTGAATTTGCATGATGTGGGACCGGATGACTCTGTGGAGGAGGCGGCAAGCATTATGACCCGCCATCGCATCAACCGACTGCCTGTGGTGGAGAACGGACGGTTGGTGGGCATAGTGACCCGGGGTGACATAATATCGGGCCTGGGGATGCAACATGCAGAGAATTGAAGGCGGCATCTGCGCCGTTCCCGGCGTGCGAGCTTGCGGAGTTCGTCAGGGAAAATACGGACTGGCACTGATCGCCGCTTCCGGAGCGGCGGCCGGCATGTTCACCACTAACAAGGTGAGAGCAGCTCCGCTGGATGTCACAGCTGAACACCTCGCAGCCGGGGGCCATCTGGACGGCATCATCGCTAACAGCGGCTGCGCCAATGCTTACACCGGTCCGCGGGGGCTGGAGGATGCCAGGGCCATGGCCCGGCTATTGTCCGGTTTTCTGGCGACTGATGAAAGGAAGATCGGCGTGGCTTCCACAGGCGTCATTGGCCGTTACATGGATCTGCCGCTCATCACAGAGCTCTTCGAGCAGGCCAAAGTGAGGCTGCGCAGCGACGGGAAAGCGAGCACGGAAGCAGAGCAGGCCATCATGACCACTGACACTCGTGTTAAAGAGATTGCAGTGGAGCATGAGGGGCTGCACGTTGCCGGCATCGTCAAGGGCGCAGGAATGATCGAGCCCAATGTGGCTACCATGCTCTGCTTCCTTTACACGGACGCTGATTTCCCTGCAGAAATCCTGCACAACTGTCTGGCTGATGCCGTGCAAGATAGTTTCAATATGCTCACCGTGGATGGGGATACCAGTACCAATGATACTGTGCTCCTCACGTCTACTGGAAAAGTCTCGTGCCGGGAGGCAGATTTTCGTTTGGCCTTGAGGTACGTCTGCATGGAGCTGGCCCGCATGATGGCGCGGGACGGAGAGGGAGCTAGCAAGTACTTTGAGACCGTTGTTAGCGGCGCGCGCAGCATTGAAGATGCTCGGCTGGCTGCCAAAGCAGTGGCCAGAAGCAGCCTGGTCAAGACGGCTGTTTATGGCGCTGATCCTAACTGGGGACGCATCATCTGTGCAGTGGGATATTCTGGGGCAGAGATGGACCCGGCAAAGATCACACTGGGCCTGGAAGGAAAAAGGCCCGACGGGACAGACGTCAGAGTCTCGCTGGTAGAAAAGGGCCGCATTGTGGATGGCGTCTTGGATCAGGCCAAAGAGATCATGCTAGGGGATACTATTACTATAAATATTGACCTGGATCTTGGCAGTGCCGGTGCGCGCGGCTTTGGTTGCGACTTGACCCATGAGTATGTGAATGTAAACGCCAACTATACAACCTGATTGAGCTATTATGTTTCGCGATCAACGTCTGGGAGAAAGCCGGCAGGATGTCTTGGACTACCTTTCCAGCCGAGAGGCAGACGAGCGCATCTTCGAGGCCGATCTGCTGGTGGACAAAGCCCACCTGGTAATGCTCAGGGAGAATGGCCTGATCTCAGGGGAGGTATCCACCCGGATTATGGCAGCTCTAGACGATCTCATGGAAGGGGGCTCGCAGTCGCTCGGTGCAGGCGAGGATGTGCATGAGGCCATTGAGGCTTATGTCCTGGCGCATGTAGGCCCCGAGGGTGGCAGGATGCATACAGGACGCTCCAGGAATGATGAGGTGGCCACCTGCATTCGCCTGGCGCTGCGCAATGAGATGCTGGACCTGATGGACGAGCAGATATCATTAATCTGCACGCTGGTCAGACTTGCAGAAAAGCATACTGAGACGATCATTCCCGGATTTACTCATACCCAGCATGCTCAGCCCACTACGCTCGCCCATCATCTCCTGGCCCACGCCGATGCTCTTGGGCGGGACCTCTCCCGTTTGGAGGATGCCTACCGCCGGGTAAATCAGAGCCCACTGGGCGCCGCAGCCTTCGCCTCCACCGGCTTTAAGATCGACCGGCAGATGACCTGCCGGCTTTTAGGCTTTGACGGCCTGGTGGAAAACAGCATGGACGCCGTGTCCAGCCGCGATTTCATCCTGGAGGTGCTAGCGAGCTTATCCATCTTGATGGTCAACGCCAGCCGCCTGGCTGAGGAGCTGGTGCTCTGGTCCACTTCAGAGTTCGGCTACCTGGAATTGGACAACCTCTACGCCTCTACCAGCTCCATCATGCCCCAGAAGAAGAATCCGGATACGGCTGAGCTTGCCAGGGGCAAGACAGGGTCGGTTCTGGGAAGCCTCATGGCTGCGCTTTCCATCTGCAAGGGCCTGCCCATGAGCTATAACCGCGACCTGCAGGAGGTCACGCCCCATCTCTGGAGGGCCCTGGATTGGGCGAGAAGCACGGTGCGCATCCTGGATGGCTGTGTCTCCTCTCTCAAGTTCAATCTGGGGCGATTGGAGACGAGTTCAGGGGTGGGATTTTCCACAGCCACGGAGATCGCCGACTCACTGGTGCGCATCACCGGCATGCCCTTTCGCACAGCCCACCGCATTGTGGGCCGCATTGCCGCCTCGGGCAAAAGGCCGGATCTCGCCGAGCTGGACGGGATCTCTCTGGATTTGGCAGGCTTCAGGGCCAGCGAGCGGGGCTTTTGCAAAGCGGACCTGACACGGGCACTGGACCCAAGAAGCAATGTCGCCCTGCGGGCCAACACAGGCGGGCCTGCAACAGTGGAGACGGGGCGGATGATCAGGGACAGGCTGGTGCGGATAGCTGCGGGAGAAGAGCGGCTGGCCGGGAGGCGAGGCCGGGTGGAGAAGGCGCTGGAAGAGCTGGGGGCGGAGAGATAGCTAAAGAGAATCAAAACCTTTTTTTGCTAAGGTTGGCCGCACCAACGGCCCTTTCTATCAATTATCGCCAGGGCGTTTTCCGTCAGCACTATCCTCTGTGCTTTGTGCCTGCCGCTCTTGACAATTACTACAGGATCGCTGACTTTTCTGGCCTCGGCTATGATCCTGTGACCATGTAGGGAGTCGCCGACCTCAAGCCCCTTCACAATGCAGCCTCCATTTGGCCTTCTTTCTCCAGATCATCCATTATCTTGCATACTAGCTCATAATCAAGCTCTAGATCCTGGCTGGCATCGGAGGCGTAAGCTTCTCCCTTCATTTTGAAATAGCCTGCAACTTCTTTTTTTGCAGTTTCATAGTCTATATCGCGATATTCAATGACCTTAATTGCCGATAGCTTTTCCCGGACAGCTTCACGAATGAAGTCGGAGGGATTAAGGTAGAAACCAGCTTCAACAAGTTTATTGATTTGGCCGATCTCATTTGGTGTAAGTTTGGCGCCAACCACTTTGCCTATGCTGCCAACGATGCCAACATCCGCACCCATATCCTTCTCATTAGTTAATACTAATTTATAGGCTTATCGGCATATATTTTCGTACAGCGCACAGCATCGTGGGTCGCATTGCCGCCTCGGGCAAAAGGCCGGGCCTGGCCGAGCTGGATGAGATTGCACTGGAGTTGGCAGGCTTCAGAGCCAGCGAGCGCGGCTTTTGCGAAGCGGACCTGACACGGGCGCTGGACCCACGAATCAATGTCGCCCTGCGAGCCAACACGGGCGGGCCTGCGCCTGCGGAGACGGAGCGGATGGTCCGAGAGAGGCTGGAGCGGATAGCTGCGGGAGAAGAGCGGCTGGCCGAAAGAAGGGCGCTAACGGAGATGGCGCTGTGGGAGTTGGAGTCGCAAAGGTGGCCAAGTGGATAAAATAGATCCGCATCTTGGCAGATGTGGCAGATCTAAAGCTCTTGCTCGGCCCCGGTTTCCGAAAGCCAGGCGGGCGTCGCTGCAGCCATGTCCGCATCTGCAACTGTTTCATCTTCTGCATCGGTTGCAGACTTGAAAATATTCGCGGAAACCGCGAATGTGACTTTGCCTGACCGGCTGCTGCCATCGGCCATGCAGGCTGTAAAGGTTCCTGCCGCCAGTGAGGATAATGACAGATTGAGCCTGTACAGGTTCGAAACACCCTCCGGCTTTACGTTCAAGCTAATCAGCTCTCCGGATATTGAGCCGCTGGCTGTGGCTTTCTCTGTTTTATTTCCACTAATTACAGCTCCATGACCAGCGATCGCATCTTCGTTCTGGATCAGATACAGTCTCATCTTCTCAGTGGTTTTGCCCATGAGATCAAAGGACCAGATACCTGTTACATTCACGTTATTGGTTTCTCGGGACGATGGTATGGACATGGATTCACCCAGTTTGCTGGGATCGAGCGGGTCAATCGGCTTTGCGTCTGTTTGCGCCAGCAAAAAGGCAATGACTGTTATGCATAGCAGGAACTTGTGGCATATCATCTTTATTCGGTCCTGGGTCCGAGTTGTAAGCGCTTACAGGTATATGGCATACAGCCTCTGAAACCCAAATTCAAATGCGGATATTACTATTTGACGATTTTGGTTTAGCCAAATGTCGATGCAGATCCAGAAATCTGGTCTCATGCTTCCTGAATCACTAAAATCCCAGTCCATCCAGCCGCCGGATCAACTCGCTCCGGGATATCGGAAGAAGTCTATTGGACAACGGCAGCTGGCTCCAAAGACACGTCAATGGAATGGCTGGCCATCAATCTGGGGGATGACCTGTTCCATCCTCTGCCCTAGGACAATCCAATCCTCAATACTCCATTACCTTCAGTCCAGGAACTCGCAAAAAATGCTGGTCTTGGCTTACAATGCCGCCGCCATAAGCCAGGGCAATAGCGGCTATAGCCTCATCAAGATCACCCACCGGTTTTCCAGAAGATCTAAGCCAGACGGAGAGGGCTGCGAAGATCTCATAGGCGTCTTCATTCAAGTCCAGCACCAAAAGCTGATCAAGTAATGCGATTAGGGCTCTCAAGTTCTCGTCCACCCTTTCTGAAAGGAAAACGCCTCTGTAAAGCTCCAGGACATTTATTGACGTAGTGCAGACCGATTCGCCGCCCTCCTCAAGACGGTAGAGCATCTGCAGCGCTCTTTCCCTGCCGCGCAATAAGTCCACAATGAAGGCAGTGTCCAGGACGATCAAAGGTCAGCACCTCGCATTTTGGCCTGGCGCATCTCTTTGGATGCCTTCTCGATTGAATCTGCCAGATCTTTGCTCACACCGATCTCAGCCAAGACAACAGAGAGTTTTTTTCTGGAGGGGTAGTATTTCAGGATCACATCTGAGAAGCTTTCCTTCTCCGAGGCTTTCAGGCTTTTCAGCTTAAGGTATGCTTCATCGGTTATGCTGATGGTTCTCGTGGACATGAGTATTATCTGTGTATGTATGTGTATTTAGTATTTTCGAGAGCACAGGAGCGAAAGCCAGATGTATGTCCCATGCTAGCTTGCCTCATGGAGATTGATCTGATTGCCTAAAGACCGGAAAGCCCTATTAGCCGTACTCGGCGCTTGCGTTGCTATCTTCTGGCCGGGCGCTCTCACCTTTGGCTTTCCTGGGGTCATGGCCCCCATCTGGCAGGAGATGTTTCATGTGGGGCGGGCTGCCACGGGCCTGACCATCTTCTTTATGCTCGCTGCGGTAGGCGCTTTCATGTTCCTGGTGGGCCGCTGGCAGGAGCGCTGGGGCCTGCGGCGCATGATAGTCCTGGGCGTCATCCTCACCGCCTTCGCCTCGCTGGTTGTCTCCCAGGCGGGTTCGATTCACACCGTCTATGTCTGGGCTTTTTTTAACGGCATGGCCTCCAGCTTCGTCTACGTCCCGGCCCTGACACTGGTGCAGTGGTGCTACCCCAAAAGGAGGGGCCTGGCGGCAGGTCTGGTGAGCATGGTCTTTGGCATCTCGGCAGCCATCATGTCCCCGCTCTTCGCTAAAATGCTCTTCGCATTCGGCTATCAATTCATGAATCTGTATTTGGCCGTTCTCGCCCTTTCCATCGGCCTTCTGGGTGCCTATTTTGCCCGCGCTCCAGAGGCCTGGGAGAATGCCGCCTCTGCCCGGCGTGCCGGGAGCGTTGCTGCAAAACCAGCGCCGCAGGTCATAGCTGCAAAATCATTTTCTGTAATGGAGAGCCTGCACACCAGAAGCTTCTGGCTGCTCTGGATCACCTGGACCTTTGCCGGAGCAGCAGGTGTCTCCCTGACTCTACTCGCCACAGAATACGGACTTTTCCTGGGATTTTCCCTGCCCTCGGCCATTCTCATCCTCACCGCCTTCAATCTGACCAACGGAATAAGCCGCCTCATCAGCGGCATTCTCTCAGATCGGTTTGGCCGAAATCAGGTCATGAGCCTGGCCTTCCTGGCTGCCGCTTTCGCCTACTTCCTCCTTCCCTGGGCCAACGCTCTGGGGGCCTGCACTCTGCTGGCTGCGGTGGTGGGCTTTTCCTTCGGTACTCTCTTCTCAGTCTCTGCACCACTGGTGGCGGACTGTTTCGGCCTGGAGCATTTCGGTGCCATCTTCGGCCTGACCTTTGCCGCCTAC
The DNA here is from genome assembly GCA_963682135.1 of Methanothrix sp. Lineage (GTDB taxonomy): Archaea > Halobacteriota > Methanosarcinia > Methanotrichales > Methanotrichaceae > Methanothrix. The sequence continues at coordinate 990,575 of OY821645.1, read as the reverse complement.
GGCTTTGTGGCCGGGCCGCTGGGGCCCACGCTCTCCGGCTACCTGCTGGATGTTACGGGTGACAACTTCTTGCTGGTCTTCCTCTATCTGGGCGTCTTCTGCCTGATAGCGAGCCTGTGCATCCGCCAGGTTGTGCCGCCCCAACGGGGTTGATGTAACAGTAGTTTATTTTGTTTAAATATTATAATAATCTAGCTTAAAATAGCACATCTACCTCTACCATCTTTGCCCCCTGATGCAGGGCCTCCCGGACAGAAGCCTGGTCCTTCATGAGAAAGACACGCCACTCATCTGTCTCAATCATCGTCAGGGAGTTCTTGAGCAGGGAAGCATATCGGCTCTGACGGCTGATCTTCACAACATAGCCTCGGGAGCGTTCCGTCAGTATCACCTCGAATCCTCTTCTCTCCAGCAGCTTTTGCACCAGGTTCCTCTCGCCCGGTGTCCTGAGGACGAAGCGATAGCCATCTTTATCATAGTAATCTGCCAGTTCTTTGAATATGCTTTGGTCTTCGAAGAAATGCTTGAATAACCAGTGGTGTCCGGCTTTGATGATAGTGATGCTCTTCTTGGGAGCGGCTGGCAGGGGGGCGTCGGGCATGGCAGGGTCCTCTTTGATTAGGTCTAATTATCATAATAATCCGATATAAAATTTTGGTGCAGAGTTGGTATTAGAGGCATTACCAAACAGAAGACTGATTTTCATAACCATTCCCATCCAATTTTCCAAGCCTGCCCGGCGCTGAGGGCGCCCCGCTGACTCTCGCGCGTTTCACCGCGCGCGGCATCCCAGCTGATTAGGCAGCAGGGACGAATCCAATCGTTTCTGATGTCCAATTCCAGAAAATTGGAAAAACAAATCGGTAGAGATGAAAGTGCAAATATCTTCCTGGGAAAGATGGTGGGGGGTGCAATTACTCGCATGCCGTCTGGGATAGTTTTGTGCAAGAAAGTCATCATAAATGCAAACGCTTAAAATAAGTATCAAATTGAATTTAAAAAAGTTAAACGAGTGAAGCGTTTTATTTCTCGCTCCACTTCCCGTCCTTCATCAGCCACTCGTTCATATCCGCAGCCGCAGTCTTGCCCTCGCCCATGGCGCTGATCACCGTGGCTCCGCCGCTGGTGATGTCTCCTCCGGCCCAGACCCCAACCATTGTCGTGCGGCCCCGCTCATCCACCACGAGCGTGCCCCATTTGGTGGTCTTAAGCTCTGGCGTGCTGGAGGCGATGAGGGGATTGGGCACTGTGCCTACGGCGATGACCACCGTATCCACATCGACGATGTGCTCCGAGCCCTTCTTCACCCGCGGGCTGCGACGGCCGGAGGCATCAGGCTCGCCCAGCTCCATCTGCACTACCTCCATGGCCCTGACCATGCCCCTTTCATCGCCTAAAAAGCGAGTGGGATTGGTGAGGAAGTCAAAGATCACATCCTCCTCCATGGCGTTCTCCACCTCTTCCAGACGGGCGGGCATCTCCTCGCGAGAGCGGCGGTAGATGACATGCACCTCATCCGCGCCCAGGCGCTTGGCAGAGCGGGCTGCATCCATAGCCACGTTTCCGCCGCCCACCACTGCTACTTTCTTGCCCTTTTTAATGGGAGTATCGTACTCCGGGAACTTGTAAGCCTTCATCAGGTTGACCCTTGTGAGATATTCGTTGGCAGAGTAGACGCCGCTCAGGTTCTCTCCGGGAACATTGAGAAAGCGCGGCGCGCCTGCACCAATCCCTAGGAATACGCCGTCATAGTCTCCTTTGAGCAGACCTTCGACCTGCACCTGTCTGCCTACTACACAGTCCAGCTCCAAAGCGACTCCCAATGATTTCACGTACTCGATCTCTGCCCTCACTATTTCCTTGGGCAGACGAAACTCGGGAATACCGTAAACCAGAACGCCGCCGCCGTCATGCAGCGCTTCGAAGATGGTGACTTTATGGCCGAACTTGGCCATATCTGCGGCCACTGTCAGCCCAGCTGGGCCGCATCCCACCACTGCGACTTGCTTTCCCGTGGCCTGCGCGATCTCGCACTTGGGCCTTTGCGATTGGCATAGCTCCCAATCGGCCACATAGCGCTCCAGCCGGCCAATGGCGATGGGCGCTCCCTTCTTGGCCAGGATGCATTTGCACTCGCACTGCACCTCCTGAGGACAGACCCGGCCGCATATTCCGGGCAGGCTGTTCTTTCTCTTGAGGGCTACAACTGCCTCCGGCATGTCCCCTTCACGCAGGGCGCAAATGAAGCTGGGTATCAACACACCCACCGGACAGCCTTCCATGCACTTGGGCTTCTTGCATTGAAGACATCTGCCGGCCTCTTCTGCTGCCTGCTCAGGACTGTAGCCCAGGGCAACCTCCTGAAAGTTGCTCTTCCTCTTTTCGGGAGATTGTTTGGGCATCTCCACCCGGTTTAAATTAATTTTGCTGGACATCTTTTCTACACCGCGCCTCTGAAGGCTTGATCTCTTCTGGCTGATCATCCTTATGCTTATGGATACGGACCCTCTTATTGCCTGGTGGAGGACCCGGGACTTTTTTCGCATCCATCTTCACATTTAACTTAGCAGATTCTGGTTAGCCACTCCGCCTCTAAATATTAATAAGATTTTCCTTTTGGAGCAACCTTCTAATACAATTAATCACCACCATTGGCCGGCGCGGTTGGAACATGTCGGCAATAAAACTCGTAATAGATGATCAAATGGTAGAAGTTCCTGAGGGATCTACCATTCTTGATGCTGCCCGCAAAGCGGGATCTTATGTACCAGCACTTTGCGATCACCCGGACCTGAAGCCCATCGGCTCTTGCAAGCTGTGCATTGTCTCGGTAAAAGGCCTGGACCGCTATCCTACAGCCTGTAATACTCCGGCGGAAGAGGGAATGGTGGTTCAGACCAGGACCGATGAGCTGCAAGAGATGAGACGAAATACCCTGGAGATGCTCCTGGCCCTCACCAATCATCCTACCAGCTGCCTCTTTTGCGATAGGAAGAATGAATGCAGCGATCTGCGCGAATGCCTGCGCAAATTCCCGGTGACCGTGGGCTGCAAGTACTGCCCCAAGAATGAAGAATGTGAACTGCAGGAGGCGGTGCGGTTCGTGGGACTGGAAAAAATCAGATACAATATCTCTTTTAAGAATCTGCCGGTTCTAAGAGAGCCCTTCTTCGATCGCAATTACAGCCTCTGCATCATGTGCAGCCGCTGCGTGCGAACCTGTCAGGAGGTGCGAGGCGTGGGTGTGCTGTCCAGCAATCCCGATTTTCATCGCATGCACTGGATAGGGCCGCAGTCATTGCAGGATGCAAACTGCAAGTTCTGCGGCGCATGTGTGGATGCCTGCCCCACCGGCGCCCTCTATGCCCGCTCCGAGAAGTGGATAAAACCGGATAACACGGTCTCCACAATCTGTCCCTACTGTGGCGTAGGCTGTCGACTAAAGTTAGGCGTTAAAGAAGGCCGGGTCGTCTCCATCCATCCGGACAGAGATAGTCCGGTAAATCGAGGTCATGCCTGCGTTAAAGGCCGTTTTGGCCTGGACGAGATTATCCATCATGCCGACCGTTTGACTACTCCACTGATAAGACGTAACGGCAGACTTGAGGAGGCCGGTTGGGAAGAAGCGCTCAATCTGGTCGCCGAGAGGTTTTCGGAGATCAAGAATAAATATGGTCCGGATTCGCTGGGAGCACTCTCCTCTTCCCGGTGCACCAATGAGGAGAACTACCTGGTGGCGAAACTTGCAAGGGCCGCCTTCGGCACCAACAATGTGGACAACTGCGCGCGAGTCTGTCATGCCCCATCGGTCACCGGGCTTGCTGCCTGCTTTGGCAGTGGAGCTGCCACCAATTCCTTTGACCAGATCGAAGACGCCGATGTCATTTTCATTATCGGTTCCAATACCACTGAGGCTCATCCCATCGTCAGTCTGAAGATGATCAAGGCCGTCTCCAAGGGCGCAAAGATCATCGTGGCTGACCCCCGTAAGATCGAGCTGGTCGACCTAGCCTCCATCTGGCTTAACCTGAAGCCGGGAACTAATATCGCCCTGCTGAATGCAATGATGAATGTCATTTTGAGTGAGGGGTTGGAAGATCGTGACTTTATCGCCGGGCGAACGGAGGGCTTCGAGGAATTTCGTAAGGTGGTTATGGATTATCCGCCACAGCGCTCTGCTCAGATAACCGGGGTCTGTGAGGAAGATATAATAAAAGCCGCCCGCCTTTATGCCGGGGCGAAAAAGGCAATGATTGTCTACAGCCTGGGAATAACCGAGCACATTACAGGAACCGCTAATGTCATGTCCCTGGGCAACCTGGCAATGCTCACGGGCAATGTGGGGCGCGAGTCGACCGGAGTAATGCCGCTGCGTGGGCAAAATAACGTGCAGGGGGCCTGTGATATGGGGGCTCTTCCCAATGTTCATGTTGGCTATCAGCCGGTGGCAGACGGTAATATCCAGTCCAAATTCGAACAAGCCTGGAAGGTCAAATTGCCGGCAACTCCCGGCCAGACATCCACGCAAATGTTAGATTTTTCTCAGGAAGGCAAAATCAAGGGGCTCTATATTTTGGGGGAAGATCCTGCCCAGACAGATCCCGACACCAACAAAGTTCGTGCTTCGCTAGAAGCTCTGGATTTCCTTGTAGTCCAGGAGATATTCCCTACTGAGACCACCAAATATGCGGACGTTATCCTGCCGGCAGCCAGCTTTGCAGAGTGCGACGGAACCTTCACAAATGGTGAGCGGCGCATTCAACGGGTGAATAAAGCCATTGATCCAATTTGTGGCCAGGAGAACTGGCAGACAATCTGTCTTATTGCTCAGAAGATGGGCTATCCCATGAAATACAATCACCCAACGGAAGTAATGGATGAAATTGCATCTCTTGCACCGATGTTTGCCGGAGTAAATTTTGCGCGACTGGGTAGCGGAGGGGTGCAGTGGCCCTGTCCGTCGATTGATCATCCGGGCACACAGACGCTGCATATGGAGAAATTCAGCCGGGGCCTCGGGAAATTTAACGCTGTGGAACATAAATACCCGGCGGAGCAGCCTGATTCTGACTATCCTCTGATTCTTACAACCGGCAGGAGAAGAGAGCATTATAACTGCGGCTCCATGACCCGGCGCTCCAAAGGAATCATGTGGGTATGGCCGGAGGAAGCAATAGAGATAAGCCCTGTGGATGCAAGAGAGCTTGGGGTAGGAGACGGAGAGGAAGTTGTGGTCAGGTCAAAGCGCGGTGTTATCCGGACAAAAGCAAGAGTCACCGATAAGTCATCGCGTGGTGTTGCCTTTATGTCCTTCCACTACCAGGATGTCCTTACTAACCTTCTTACCAATGCCAGCCTGGACCCTCAGGCCAAGACGCCGGAGTATAAGGCATGCGCCATAAGGATAGAGAAGATCGTTTGCTGAGAGATCCGCGTGATTGGTCTGACAGATCTCAACTTTTTCTGACAATGCGCAATTCAGATTAGTGCTGCAGCGAGCCGAATCGCAGGGGTTGATTCGCAACCATAAAAAACTTAAGCAAAAAAAACTTAGGTAAGCAATGTTCTTGAGTGCATAGAATATTGCTTATAGAATTTTTGGGATAAATATCAGATAATTTCAAGATTCTCATTTCAGAGTAATGTTCTAATACAATTAATCCTCTACAATTCCCGGCGCGGTTGGGAACATGTTGGAAATTAGACTGATCATTGATGATCGAGAGGTAGTTGTCCTTGAGGGAGCCACTATTCTCGAAGCTGCCCGAAAAGCGGGATCTTATGTACCAGCTCTTTGCGACCACCCGGACCTCAAGCCCATCGGCTCTTGCAAGCTTTGCATTGTTTCCGTAAAAGGCCTGGATTACTATCCTACAGCCTGTAACACTCTGGCGGAAGAGGGAATGGTAGTAAAGACCCAAACAGAGGAGCTTCAGGAGATGAGACGAAGTACCCTGGAGATGCTCCTGGCTCTTACCAATCATCCTACCAGTTGCCTGTTTTGCGATAGGAAGAATGAATGCGGCGACCTGCGCGAGTGCCTGCGCAAATTTCCGGTCACTGTGGGCTGCAAGTACTGCCTCAAGAACGAGGAGTGTGAGTTGCAACGGGCCGTGCAGTTCGTGGGACTGGAAAACATAAGATATCAAACCTCTTTTAAGGATATGCCCGTATTGAGAGAACCCTTCTTTGACCGCAATTACAGTCTCTGCATCCTGTGCGGCCGCTGCGTGCGCGCCTGTCAGGAGGTGCGCGGCGAGGGCGTGCTGGAAAACAATCCTGATTTTCACCGCATGCACTGGATCGGCCCCGAATCATTGCAGGATTCGGACTGCAAGTTTTGCGGCACATGTGTCGATATCTGTCCCACCGGGGCCCTCTATGCCCGCTTTGAGAAATGGCAGAGGCCGGAGAAGACCACTGAAACCGTCTGCCCCTACTGCGGTGTGGGCTGTCGGATAGAGGTAGGCGTCCTGGACGGACGCATAGTGAGAGTGAGAGGCAAACGTGACTGTCTGCCCAACAACGGCCAGCTCTGCGTCAAGGGCCGCTTTGGCCTGGGCTATGTAGAGAGCCCGGAGCGGCTCACTGTCCCACTCATCAGGAAGAACGGCAAACTGGAGCCGGCAACCTGGGATGAGGCCCTGGACCTGGTGGCCGGGAAATTGAATGGATATAAGGGCGACGGCTTTGCTTTCCTATCATCGGCCAAGTGCAGCAATGAGGAGAACTATCTGGCCCAGAAGTTCGCTCGGCTGGTTATGCAGACCAACAACGTGGATCACTGTGCCCGTCTCTGTCATGCGTCCACCGTCTCCGCCCTGGCCCTGGCTTTCGGCAGCGGGGCCATGACCAACTCCATTTCCGAGCTTCCGGATGCCGGGTGCATCTTCATCATCGGCTCGAACACCAGTGAGCAGCATCCCGTCATCGCCCTCAAGATCAAAGAGGCGAAGAGGAAGGGAGCGAAGATCATTGTGGCCAATCCTCGCTGGATTGATTTATGCAAGATCGCCGATATCTGGCTGCGCCAGACTCCGGGAACGGATGTGCCGCTCGTCCTGGAAATGTGCCGCATAATTCTGCAAGAGAAGCTGATGGATGAGGATTTCATATCCCAGAGAACGGAGGGCTTCCCAGATTTTCAGGCTTCTCTCTCGAAACTGTCCGGACCGGACGCCGCGCGCATTACAGGCGTCAAGTCCGAGCTGATCAGGGATGCGGCCCGGCTTTATGCCAGCGGAAATCCTTCCTCCATAATCTATTCCATGGGCATCACCCAGCACTCTCATGGTGTGGACAACATCTTTGCTCTGGCCAATCTGGCTATGATGACGGGCAACGTTGGCCGACCATCCTCCGGCATCAATCCCCTGCGCGGTCAGAACAATGTGCAAGGCTCCTGCGACATGGGGGCGCTGCCCAATCTCCTGCCGGGATATCAAGCGGTTATCAATCCTGATCTTCGCAAGAAGTTCGAGCTGGCCTGGGGGAGAGCACTGCCGGATAAGCCCGGACTCACGGTCGTCGAGTTGATGAATGCCGCCCTGGTGGGCAATATTCGGGCCATGTACATCATGGGAGAAAATCCGGTTGTGAGCGATCCGGATTGCAGCCATGTGGTGGAAGCCTTGAACGCCCTGGAGTTTCTGGTGGTGCAGGACATCTTCTTGTCGGAAACGGCGGCATTGGCAGATGTGGTCCTGCCGGCAACCACCAGCCTGGAAAAGGATGGGACCTTCACCAATACGGAGCGCCGGGTGCAGAGGATCAGGAAGGCGCTTCAGAGCGCGGGTGAGTCCATGCCCGACTGGATGATCCTGGACGCTCTGGCGGCCCGCATGGGCTGGAAAGACCAGTTTTGCTATAGCCATCCATCCGAGATCATGTCCGAGGCGGCAAAGCTTGCTCCCAGTTACGGGGGCATAAACTATGAGCGGCTGGAGGGTGATGGGCTGCAGTGGCCCTGCCCCAACCTGGATCATCCGGGAACCGGCTACCTGCATAAAGGTCAGTTCACCAGAGGCCTTGGCAAATTCAATGTGGTCGAATACCGGCCTTCCATGGAGCTGCCCAATGAGGATTATCCGTTTATCCTCACCACAGGCAGAGTTCTCTGCCAGTATCACACTGGAACCATGACGAGGAAAGTGAGAGATCTCAACCTTCTTCGGGGTGAGGAGCTGGTGGAGATGAATCCAGAGGACGCCCTCACTCTCGGGATAGAAGACGGCGAACTGATTGAGGTATCCTCTCGCCGGGGAAAAGTTCGAGCCAAGACCAAAACCACGGAAAAGTCGCCATCTGGCGTGGTCTTCATGACATTCCATTTCTCCGAGACACCCACCAACGTCCTTACCAATCCGGCCCTGGACCCTGTGGCCAAGATACCGGAATTCAAGGTCTGTGCTGTGAAGCTCAATAAGATTAGAGGAGGCTAGAGATGTACGAGATAGTAACCAAGGAGACCGTAGCTCCCAATATCATTTATATGAAATTCAAAGCTCCCAAGATTGCCCTCACGGCGAAGCCGGGTCAGTTTGCTATCATTAGGGTAGACGAGAAAGGAGAGAGAATACCCATGGGCCTGGCCGGCTGGGACGAAAAAGAGGGCACTATTGATATTGTCTTCTATGTTCTGGGGACCAGCACCGCCAAGCTCTCTACTATGAGTGAAGGCGAATGCGTATCCAACATTGCCGGCCCCCTGGGCGCGCCCACGGAGATCGAGAATTTCGGGAGAGTCATCTGCGCGTGTGGTTGCTTTGGTGCTGGCCCTACTCTGCCCCTCATAAAGGCTCTCAAGGAGAAAGGCAACTATGTGATAACCGTAGTGGAAGGCCGCGGTCCGGACTTTATCTTTTGGGTGGATCGGCTCAAGGAGCACAGCGACGAGGTTCATGTCGTTACGGGTTGCGGCAAGACTGCCTGGGCCAATGACTTCATCGAGCAGGAGCTGGCGTCGGGAAATAAAATAGACAGGATATTTGCGCACGGCTGTCCTTTCATGATGAAGGTTTCTTCGGATGCCTCACGAGCGGCGGGAGTGGAGACCATGGTCAGCCTCACACCACTCATGGTGGACGGCACAGGTATGTGCGGGGCTTGCCGGGTGGAGGTGGACGGAAAGACCAAATTCGCCTGCGTGGAAGGCCCGGATTTTGCAGGCCACGACGTCAACTGGGACGGACTGGTCCTGCGTCTGCGCCAGTTAATCCCGGAAGAAGATAGATCATTCAACATATGGGAGAGAGATAACTGGCACAAATTGATGGACAGTAAGCCCAAGAAGAGCTTCAATCCGGCAAAGAGGAATCTTGCCGCTCAGCATGAGGGCCACAAAGGCCATGCGGTGTGCGGTTTGGGGGAAGACTGATTCATTTCGGGACAATATTTTCTGATTTTTCCACCCCTCCACAATCATCATTATTTTTAATGAATGTTTTAACTTTTCTGACTTCTATAGGATTGATCTATTCATAAATCGCCAATTGCAACCGCAAGCTTTTTACACGATATGTAGGCAAGCAGTGGCCATCCTACGAGGGAGAATATGGCATTCAAAGTCCCCGCTGATATCGCCAAGGCAGCCATTGCTGCCGGATGCACAAAATGCAACATAACCTGGCAAAAGCTACTGGTGCTGGGCTTTTTAGCCGGAGCCTACATCGCCTTTGGAGCCCTGTTGAGCGAGATTGTGGCCGGGGGCCTCTCCAATGGGACCATCACTGATCCGGACGGAGGCATCTGGAAGATCGCTCTGCCTGGGGGGATTGTCAAGTTCGCTGCCGGGGCAGTATTTCCCGTTGGCCTGATGTTGGTCGTAATCGCAGGCTCGGAGCTTTTCACAGGAAACTGCATGTTCGCGCCCATCAGTATTCTTAACGGTGAGGCCACCGTCAAGGGCCTGGTGAAGAATTGGTCCCTGGTTTATGTCGGCAATTTTCTGGGATCGATATTCGTCGCCTTTTTCCTGGCTTACTTATGCGGATTTTTCGATAACATGCCCTGGGCGGGTTGGGCGGCAACCGTGGCCAACGGCAAATGCGGTCTGGACTTTTCCACAGCATTCCTGCGCGGCATAGGCTGCAACTGGCTGGTCTGCCTGGCCGTCTGGCTGGCTATAGGTGCTGAAGATGTGGTCGGCAAGATCTTTGCCTGCTGGTTCCCCATCATGGCATTCGTCGCCATCGGCTTTGAGCACAGTGTGGCCAATATGTTCTTTATTCCCTTGGGCATCTTTGCCGCCAACAATCCGGCGATAGCCGCAAAGCTGGCCACGGCCAATGTGGCCACGGCAAACCTGGTCGGCAGCAATGGGTGGCACAACTTCTTCATTACCAACCTCATACCCGTCACCCTCGGCAACATCGTAGGAGCGGCGCTCTTCGTGGCGACACTCTACTGGTATGTCTACCTCAGAGGACCACTGTGCGTGCTAAAATCCGGGAATACCTCGAAGAAATAGAATTGTTCTCCTTAATTGCACGTTAGGGGCCCGGGCCCCTACCTTTGAGCCAATTTTTTAACAATCATTTTATGCGTTCCTGAGAAGCTTGGCCGCATCTTCCTGGGAATTCTCCTCTCGCAAAGCGGTCAGTGCTGGCGGCGATTCCTGGAACAGTTCCAGTGCATTGAAGAATCTGTCCAGCACATCCCCGCTGTAGGTAGGAACCAGGAATATGTGGGTATGCGGTATTCTTCTGCCCCGGGCATACATGCAGACAAAGTCCGGCTTTAAAGCCGCCATCATCTTTTCAGCTACTACCTTTGCTACCCGAAAGAGGCTGGCATTCTCCTCAAGGGTCAGCTCATGCCACCATGGCACATGCCTCTTGGGAATGACAAGGCAATGCCCTTTCGAGAAGGGATTGATATCAAGTATGGCTAAAGAGAGTTCGTCCTCATAGATCCTGCTGCCTGGCGCCTTGCCTTCGATAATATCGCAGAAAATGCAACCCTCATTTGTGCTCTCATTCATAAATCTCACCCAGTAGACCTAATTTAACTGTCATTAATGATTACCCTTTTGCGTGCTTGATCTGAATAAACCCTGAATAGAAATCGCAAAATTAGACGTTTCAAAAACTATATAAAGATATAAGTTATCTTATAACTCATGAATCAATTAGTTGTTCTCCAAGAAATATATGCATCCCTTTCCAAAGGAGGTGATGGTCTACAAAAAATCGATAGTAATGCCATCGAAGGAAGTTGTCCTGAACTGCTAAGCGAATTGCTGGAAAGCGCACGAAAGGGCAGAATTGACCCGGATGTCTGCCGCAAACTCTCTCTTAAGCTACAAGATGTTTATGAGCTCAAGCGGCTGGGCGACATCAGTCGCAGGGCGGGACTGCCCGATCTCGCCGCAAATACATACAATCGAGCTTTGTCTCTCTGTCGCGATCCTATTTTGCGGCCTGTGCTCCAGAGCAATCTGGGTCAGGCATTCGTTCATCAGGGAGATTTGGCGAAAGCTGTTTTCTACTATCAGAAGGCTGCCGACAGCTTTGCCAGGGAGGGGGACCATATCGGCCTCGCCCATGTATTGGGGAACTTGGGCTCAGCTTACAGGAAGAGCGGGGAATGGGACAAAGCCATAGAGCACTGCTACCGCAGCCTGAAGACCTTCGAGGAAGAGGGCGATGATCTCGGCATAGCTCAGATGACGGGAAGCCTCGGCCGGGTCTATGTCGATATGGGAGAGAAGGAGCTTGCCGCTCGATACTTCGAGAGAAGCCTGACCGACTTTGAGAGATTGGGCGATAAAAGGAGCTCTGCCTGGGTAATGGACCGGCTGGGAAGAATTGCCGGCCAGAGAATGGACTGGGATAAGGCATTGTACTACTTCAATACCAGCCTATCTCTGTTCGCAGCACTTGGCGAGAGTCAGAGCCAGGGAATTGTCTTATCCAACCTGGGACGTACCTACCTGCAGATGGGACAGGCAACAGCGGCTCGCGAACCGCTGGAGAGTGCTGTTCTTCTCATTCCTCGTCAAATGAAGCCAGGCTATCAGAATGCGCTCTATTGCCTGGCGAAGACCTACAGCTCTCTGGCAAGAAATAAGCTGCAAGAAGAACCGGACCTGCCAATCAGTTCCAAGCGAACAAATGAGGCCTCTATGCTATTCGTCCAGGCAGCGAACCGTTATCAATCGCTGGCATCTACCCTGGGGGAAGGCCAGGATGAGATCAAAGTGGCCGAGGCAATTGCCAACAGTCAGTCCTATCTGGCCAGAGTCAGCGGGCGGGTCCCAGGTGAGGAGGCTTTAATCTTGCTGGAGAAGGCTCAGGAATTCCTGGACTGCGCTGCTGCAAATGCCAATAACGGCAATAAAGCCAAAATACTGGACACGCAAAAAATTATCGCCGGCATGAAGGAAGTCTATCGCATTGGGCTCTTAGCCGAAGAGCCCTTAATGCAGTCCCGTGCCCTGAACAATGCACTTGAATATCTCATAGGAGCGGTCCAGGTGTGTCCCTCTGAAGAAGCGGGGGACTATCTTTACCAAGCTCTGAAGAATATCAATGCCGGCCTGGATTTGCAGAGACTGGGTAGAGAATCTGCCGAGAAGTTGCAGATAGCTGCCGGAGCTTTGCGCCATGCAGAAAAGCATTTTTGCGCGGCGGAAATCGAGGGGAGAGAAAGTAGCGCTGATAGCAGCGCTAATAGGATTGTGCAGGCGGCAGAAATTTTAGAGGGGGCGGCTGCAAATGGGATCCGTCCTTGTCAGAAGGCTTTGCTTCTTATTGCTTTTGTCATGGCGAGCAATTCGCTAAGTAAAATAGATGACAGTAATAGCATATTGATCTGGGATGAGTCCTTGCATCTTTTGCCCAAGAACGAAACAGGAGAATTTGCAGTCAATATCAAGATAAATGATCTGCATGAATCTGATACGCAGCCCATAGCAGATGCCGACCTACCTGTCCGGGAGGTCTCAAGAGAGAGGTATGAGGCAAGAGAGCTGATCTTGGCGGATGGATGCATGGTCCCCCTGAAAACCGAAATGGCCTGCAAGAATTACGGTCAGCTTCTTATGCCGCCCATTAGGCAGCAATTCTGCGCTAACAATGAGACGCCCCATAAACCAGAGGATGTGATGCATGAATCGCAGGAAAGAGCATCCACGGATGTTACGGAAGAGAGATATAAGGAGATAAAAGACGATGAGAGATCTGAAGAGAAAACGGATGACGGGAATAATGAGCCCGCGGAATTTTTCGAGGCCGTAAAAGCTCCCGAAATTGAGAAAGAGTCTTTGGAAAGCCCCTTCGGCCTCTCGAAAGCAATATTCCTGCTTAAGGTCATGACGGTTCTCCTGGTTATGCTCCTGGCAGTTGAGGCAATAATATACTTCATATAGGCCGAAATGGCATGTCTGCCTGGCAGATATGAAGAGAAAGCAGCTTGAGATGATGCTGGAGCGGCTGGAGGGCTTTGGTCGTCCTTCTTTTCAAAAGGAGCAGTATGCTACGCCCGCCTCGGTCGCTGCAGAGATGCTTTTCCTGGCAGGAATGCGCGCAGAGCTTGGCACAGTGTGTGATCTGGGATGCGGTACGGGCGTGCTGGCCATAGGCGCGGCCCTGCTGGGTGCAAGGGCCATTGGTGTGGAGATTGACGTTGAGGCTTTGGCCATAGCCAGGAGAAATGCAGAGAAATTAAATGTGGATGTGGACTTCATCCGCGCCGATGTGAGACAATTGGCCCTCAGGGACATCGATACCGTGGTCATGAATCCTCCCTTTGGAGCCCAGAAAACGAGCTTTGGAGACCGCGCTTTTCTCTGCTGCGCCCGGAAGATCGCCAAGACTATCTACTCATTGCATAATCAGGGAAGCGAAGGTTTCGTGAGAAGCTTTATGAAACCCTGCACTGTGCAGGAGATTTATCGCATTCCCTTTCCCTTGAAGAGATGTTTCGACTTTCATAGCCAAGATGTCAAGGTCATTGGGGTTGAGCTATATAGAATAACATGCTAGAGATTCGAGACAGAGACTTGAGACAGCAATCATGTGATGCTAGACTATAGATACTAGAGGATTCATTGAGGAATTATGATGGACGGTAGTTTTGTACTTCCTGGAGATGTGGTGGGATCGACCGAGGAGTTTGTTCCCGGAGACTGCACCTATGCTCGATCAGGAACGATTTTTGCTTCAACCGCAGGCCTGGTCAAGATCGATTCTAGAGCCAGATCTGCGAGTGTCATACCCAAAACCAATGCCCCGGTAAAGCTCTCTCAGGGCGATATAGTGGTGGGAGAGGTAGTTGATCTCAAGGACAGCCTGGTCATAATATCGCTGGCCTTCAAGAAGGGGCATGAGGACAGACCCATCTCGGACGAGGAGGCGACCATTCACATATCCAATGTGAGAAACTCCTATGTCAAAGACCTGCGTCACCTTTTCTCGATTCGCGATATTCTCAAGGCCAAGATTATTGACGATCGGCAGATGAGGCTTACCACGGGCGATGAGGACCTGGGTGTCATCAAGGCTTACTGCAATCGTTGTCTTGCAGGCCTGGTCAAGAAAGAAAACAAATTGGTCTGCCCCAATTGTGCCAATACCGAGACGCGCAAAATGAGTTCCGCCTATGGTCTGGGAGTGGTTTGATGAATTTGAAGATTATTAAGAAGACGGAAAATCAGGCCATTATCGAGTTTGTAGGGGAAGGTCATACGATCTTGAATTTGCTGCGAACTGAACTCCTGGCTGATGAAAGGGTGCTGATGGCAACCTACGACACCAAGTTTCCCATAATGGACAACCCCGTCTTCCGTCTGACGACGACGTCTGGTGTGGACCCCATAGTTGTTCTGAAAGAGGCCACAGGGCGCATCATCGGCCAATGCGAGGAGTTTTCCAGGCAATATGCGGAGGCTGTAAGGTAACCGCAACCAATCTCGGCCTGAAAGCCTCTTTTTCTATTTATGGCATGGCCGTACATTTGTCGAGATCAACGCGATTCGTTTCTTCTGCTCGGAGATCTCCTTGCGGAATTGATGCTCCTGTTTTTCGTCTTGGCAGTCATGTGCATTGCTTCTTACCAGGAACGCAAAGATGTTCGGCCCGATGGGCGCGAAATGTAGATTGATCTAATTATTCTGATTTTTCAGAAAAGCTTATATTCTCAGAAGATGCTGCATTTGCAGCAGCAATAATTGCATGAGGTAACAAAATGACCACAAATGGCAAGTCTGAATGCAAGTCTGAATCCTGCTGCCAGCCAAATGAGATAGGCAGTTGCAGCGTAGAGTCGATTGTAACCATTGACGAGAGAGGGCAGATGGTGCTCCCCAAAGAGATCAGGGAGAGAGCAAAGATTAAGCCGGGTGACAAGTTGGCTCTGCTAAGCTTGATGAAAGACGGCAAGGTCTGTTGCCTGTCTCTGATCAAGGTAGAAGAGCTGGAAGGCATGGTCAAATCGCGACTGGGGCCGGTAATTAACGAGGCTTTTAAGGATGAGGCAGGTGGGAAAAAATGAATGATCAAGAGCTGAAGAATGCGGTAAAAGAGAGTTACTCGCGTGTGGCAAAGAATGCCGGGTCCTGCTGTTCGTCAGGCTGCTGCGGATCTGCCAAGCCACAGAGCATCAGCAAGAAGATCGGTTACTCAGAGGAGCAGATAGGGGCCGTCCCCGAGGGAGCAAACCTGGGGCTTGGCTGCGGAAATCCGATTGCCTTTGCCTCCCTAAGAGAGGGTGAGACTGTCCTTGACCTCGGGTCGGGAGCAGGTTTCGATTGCTTTTTGGCTTCGAAGATTGTAGGCCCGCAAGGAAAAGTCATCGGTGTCGATATGACGGCGGAGATGGTGGCGCGGGCCAAGGCCAATGCAGATCACGGTGCCTACAATAATGTGGAGTTTCGGCAGGGTGAGATTGAGGCCTTGCCGGTCGAGGATAATACCGTCGATGTCATCATATCCAACTGCGTCATCAATCTGGTGCCGGACAAAAAGAAGGCTTTCCAGGAGGCATTTAGAGTCCTAAAGCCCGGCGGCAGACTGATGGTCTCGGATATCGTCCTTTTGAAAGGACTACCAGATTTCGTCAAGCAATCGATTAAAGCTTATGTGGGATGCGTTGCTGGTGCCTTGCAGAAAGATAAGTATCTGGATGCCATAAGATCAGCCGGATTCAATGACGTGTGTGTTATGCAAGAGTCCGTCTTCCCCCTGGACTGCATGACCAATGATCCCACCGGCCAGGCGATTCTAAAGAGCCTGGACGGATCAACTGAAGAGATAAAGAGAGTTGAGGATTGTATCTCCAGTGTAAAGGTCAGCGGCATCAAGCCAAAATGAAGGATCGCAATTGATGATAGAGATAGACGGCTCATTTGGAGAAGGTGGCGGCCAGATCGTGCGCACAGCCGTGGCCCTTTCGGCGGTGACGGGAAAGCCGGTGCACATAACCAGGATCCGGCAGGGCCGGCCAAAACCAGGGCTTGCGGCGCAGCATGCCCGGGCTTTGAGGGCATTGGCGGAAATCTGTGATGCCAGGACATCGGGGGCCACGCCGGGATCTTCCGAGATCATCTTCACACCGGGTAAGATTCAAGGCGGCAGACACAGGGTGGAGATTGGAACTGCAGGAAGCGTGACATTGCTCATGCAGTGCCTTCTGCCAGCTCTGCTTTATGCCGATAGGCCATCTTCTCTGCAAATCCAGGGAGGCACGGATGTGCAATGGTCTCCTGCGGTTGACTATTTTAAATATGTATTTTTGCCGGCTCTATCCTCTTTCGGGGCCAGGGTGAGCCTTGAGGTCTTGCAGAGAGGATACTATCCAAGAGGGGAGGGCGAGGTGCTCTTGCAGGTAGAGCCGGTAAGGCTGTTGGCTTCTCACCTGGAAAGTCCAGATTGCGGCGGGCAGACTATTCGAAATACACAGAATATGCAGAGAATGCGAAGTGAGGTGCAGGGAGTGTCTCACTGCTCCAACCTGCCCGATCATGTGGCTGTCAGGCAGGCTGAATCGGCTGAGCAGGCGCTGGCGCAGGAGGGCTTTCCTGCGCAAATATCTCGTGAGGCTTTGCGCCTGCCATCTCTGGGAAGCGGGATCACGCTCTGGTACGGCAACAAGGGAGCAAGCTCACTTGGCGAGAGGGGCGTTCCGGCAGAAAAAGTGGGCCGAAGAGCGGCAGAGGAGCTGATCTTAGAGTTGAAATCGGCAGCTGGTGTGGACGTGCACCTGGCCGACCAGCTTATTCCCTATCTGGCCCTGGCGGGGGGAAGTTACACAGTGCGAGAGATCTCCTTGCATGCCAGGACCAATATCTGGACGGCCGGGCATTTCCTGGATAGGAGAATTGAGATCAAAGAGGAGAAGGGGATCTTTCGGATCGAGAGCGTCATTCGGCAATGAGCTTGGTACCGTTTGATCCTCTTGAAAGCTAAATTGCCAGAACTTAAGTGTCCTGCAGTTCTCAGACACATGTTCTGGATGGGCCGGAGGGCCTCCTGGCCTGCGTCTCCCCCCGAGTTCGGCATTGGAGGCGGGAATGCCGGCTACTACTAATGTTGCGTAGGCTCTCTTGGTAGCCCCGGTCAGGGCTTGGACAAAGGTCATATTAGCCTCAAGAGTGCCGGCAGCTAACCTGGCCTCATGCTAGGAGCGGGGCTGGTAGAGATTGCGCAAAAAATGCGATCCGCTCAACGATGAGGATCAAGGCGGGACCAAAAGCAAATGAAAAAATGAAATAAAGACTTCAGGTCCGGCGATAAGCCGAACCCAAATCTATTAAATCACTTTGAAGGTATATTCCGTATCATACGACCCGCCATTGAGGTCGCCGATGCCGAAGTAATACCATCCTGCCGTGGCAGTGTCCACTTTCAGGAGGACATCGTCACCAGGCTTTTGGGCATCCATTCTGGTTATCCCGTTGTAGTTCTTGCCGTAGAAGTCAATGCGGCCTTTCATGCTGGCCTTGGTGGATTTTGGAACCCCTGCCAGTGAAGCCTGTAGCGACCCGGGTGAATCAACATAGATCTTATAGAAATCTCCATCCCCAGCCGGGAAGATAAATCCCTTGATCTCGCTTCCCTTCTGCATCTCCGTAGCATCGCTTATCTCGTTATTCGGCTCTTCATCAACTACAGGCTTGAAGTTCACCAGGAATCCATAGGTCGAGTTATACGATCCGCCGTTAAGATCGCCTACTCCGAAGTAATACCATCCGGGATTGCCAATGTCCACGGTCAGGGTGGCATCATCCCCCGGATTCTCTGCATCCATTCTTGTTATCCAGTTCATGTTCTTGCCGTAGAGATCGATCCGGCCCTTCATGCTGCCTGCAATGGCCTGGGGCACATTGGTTAGCGATGCATCCAGAACGCCGGAGCTGTTGAGAAATACCTTGTAGAAATCTCCGTCCCCTGCCGGGAAGATATATGCATTGACCGGCTGTGCTAATTGAATCTCGGTTGCATCTCCAATCTCACCGTTGGGCTCCTCATCTACCACCGGCTCAAAGGAAACCGCCAAGGAATAATCCGATCCGTATGAACCGCCATTGAGGTCTCCAATTCCGTAATAGTACCATCCGGCTTTGCCTATATCAACGGTCAGGACGACCGCCTCACCAGGGTTCTCTGCATCCTTCCTGGTTATCCACTCATGGTTCCTGCCGTAGAAATCGATCCTGCTTTTCATCTCTGCAGGGACATTTGATAGCTGGGCCTGCAGTATTCCAGGACTGTCAACATAAATCTTGTAGAAATCTCCATCCTGTACTGGGTAAATGCTGGAGCTTACCGTCTGGCTGGAACTCAGATCGGTTGCATCTCCAATCTCATTGTTCGGTTCATTGACATCCGCCTGCTGGCCACAAGCTACCGATAGGATCGCCGACAGGAACAGGACAACAATTAACAATGCTCTTGACATCTAAATCTCCTCATTAGATAGCCAACTCCATCATTATTAATCCTTTGGATTTCGCCTTTGTTTTCATTTGAGTCTACTTTCTGATGAAATCAATAAAACCCTGCTCCACGTTCACAGACTCCAGCTCTACCAAGACCCGGTCACCCACGTCGAGTCCCTTACTTCCGCTCTTGAGCATCCCCTCCACGGGAATCTCAAGGAGCCGGACCCAGGTGCCTTTCTCAGATGCCCCGGTAACCATGGCATCGAACTTCTCTCCTATCCTCGATTCGAGCAGAAGTGCTGCTGCTGATTTGCCCACCTGCCTCTCCACTTTGACGACTGCATCCTCTTTTTTAGTGCAATTCTCAGCCAGAAAATCCAGCTCTTCCAGGCTATAGGGCATCGGCCTCTTTTCAATGGCAGCTTTGAGCAGGCGCTGTGTGATCAGGTCTGGGTAGCGGCGGTTGGGGGCGGTGGAGTGGGTGTAGTCCTTTACAGCCAGAGCGAAGTGTCCTGTAGCTTCCTCTCCGGGCAGCTCCGCCACATATTCGCCATTGCCCAGAAGCTTAATCACAGCCAGAGAGAGATCCGGGAAACGCAATGGATCGGCCGCTTTCATCATAGTCAGAAACATCTCCAGCTTTCTGGGACTGGGACTCTTGGGAAGCTTGAAGGCGTGCTCAGCCGCAATCTCCACGATTCGATCCCATCTTCTGGGAATACGTACCACGCGACGGATAGAGGGAATATTTCTCGCGGTGAGGTAGCGCACGGTAACACCATTGGCAGCAACCATGAAGTCCTCAATGATCTCCTTGGCCCGGTTCTTTTCCTCCACCAAGAGACCGCTAATCTTCTCGCCCTCGAATACCGGCCTGGCCTCGATGGTTTCCAGACTGAGAGCCCCCTGGGCGTGCCGCAAGCTCTTCATCCTCTGGGCGGCCCGATCCTGGATAAGCAGATTCTCGGCCAGCCCCGGGACAGCCGTCACCGCCTGGGGTGCAGGTGCCCTTTCTTCCAGCCAGGCACCCACGCTATTGTAAGCCAGCTTGGCATGATTGCGTACAACCGCCCGGTAGACATCCGATTCCAGGAGCGAGCCGTCCGGGCCGATGGTCATATCCACTACGATTGCCCAGCGGTCCTCGTTGAGATTCAGGGAGGTGAGGTTGGTAGACAGCTGCAGCGGCAACATGGGAAATATCTGAGCGGCGGTGTAGATCGAAGTGGTGTTGTGCGCAGCGTCCTGGTCAATAGCAGAGTTCTTCTTGACCAGAGCATCCACATCCGCCACAGCGACGCGAATCCTCGTCCTTCCCTGCGACAGCTCTTCGGCAAAGGTGAGCTGGTCCAAATCCTCAGAGTCGTCATTGTCGATGGAAGCCCAGAGCAGATCCCTCAAGTCCCGAACCTGCGCCTCCTGGCCAGGCTGGCCCGCCTTTGCCGGCTCCTTAATCATGGCCAGCTCAGCCAAGGCTTGAACGGAGAATTCGGGAAGCAGCCCTCGCATAATCAGGGCTTTTCGGGCGATGTTCTGCAGTACGGCACGGTTCTGGATATCAGTGGCTTTCGGATCTGAACTCGTATTAGTATTCATTTGACACATTCTTCTTTCTCAAAGGGCATGAAGTTGTTGGGCAGAGTCCAACCGGAATTTAGTTCCCAAGTGACCCCTCAAGACCCGTCTCATGTTTAGCTCTCCAGGCTTGCGATTGTGGTTCTAGGGATTTCCTGAACCGAATTCCTTCTCCAACTGCCGCCACTTTTTCACTCCAATCAGCTCATTAAATTCGGACCAATTTATGCCCAATTCATCAACGTGTTCCAGATCGCTTCTTTTAAGTGCCTGCAAAGCATCTTGCATGGCTTTAACGGCCGGATAGAGGCAGATCATGGGAATAGAAAGATACTTCACACCGATGCTTTCCAGCTCGGATATGGAGAACTTGGGCGTCTTGCCGCCAGGAATAAGGTTAAATGCCAATGGTATTTCAATCGTCTTGACGAGATGTTCTACTTCCGGCAATGATTGCGGGCATTCCACATAGATATAATCCGCCCCAGCTTGGGCATAAGCAACGGCACGTTCGATGGTTTTGTCGAATCCTTCTATCGCTCTGGCATCCGTCCTGGCTCCAATAACCAGATCCGAGCCTTCTTCATCTCTCGCTCTGATCAGGGCAGCAATCTTAGAGACCATATCATCCTTAGAGATAATGGTTTTTCCACTCATGTGGCCGCAGCGTTTGGGCCAGGTCTGGTCCTCGATTCTGATGCCACCAGCATCGATCCAGATGAAATTCTTGGCAGTCCAATAAGCATTCAGAGCATTTCCGTAGCCAGTGTCTGCGTCAACATCAACAGGTATTGATACGCTATTGATAATATTTCTGGCGCGCTCCAGCAATTCTCCAAAGCTGATCAGCCCCAGGTCCGGCTGTCCGATTGCCGAAGCGGAAATGGCATATCCCGATGTTCCCATCAGTTTAAACCCTGCTTTTTCGATCAAAATGGCAGATAGAGCGTCATAGCCACATGGTCTGAGGACGAGACCAGGTTTTTCCAGAAGTTGTCTGAAGATTTTTGATTTTTGCATATTTGTCACGACCGTTCGTCCGAGGAGGCCCACGACTTTAGTCGTGGGAGGAATTGGACACTCCCGGACGTTAAGTATTTATGCCATAGATCATATATGTCTATACTATCATGATGCAAACTCTCAAAGTAAAAGTTGTAGTTGAACCTGAGCAAGCGAAGGCTCTGCATGAGACTATGCATCAGTTCAATGCTGCTTGCAACTATGTGGCTGAAATTGCTTTTCAAATGCATACAGCCAATAAAATCAAGTTGCAGCCCATTGTTTATCATGATATTCGTGAGAAGTTTGGTATATCCTCCCAAATGGCAGTTAGAGCCATTTCTAAAGCATGTGAAGCCTATAAACGAGATAAGTCTATCAAACCAACATTTGCACCAAATGGAGCCGTCGTCTACGACCAAAGAATTCTCTCTTGGAAAGGGCTTGACACGGTTTCGTTGTTGACTGTTCATGGTAGAATCAAGGCTCCCGTTAAGATTTGTGATTATCATGCTCCAAGATTGGATCGAATCAGGGGACAGGCTGATTTGATTTTCAGAAACAATGAGTTCTATCTTTGTGTCGTCGTTGAGGTTCCTGAACCGGCCCTCATCGTTCCAACGAATGTTCTTGGTGTCGATCTCGGAATTAAGAACATCGTCGTAGATTCTACTGGAGAAACTTTCTCTTGCAAAAAGATCGACAAGACCAGAGCCAAACTTGATAATCTCAAAGCGGATCTTCAGAGTTGTGGTACGGATAGTGCCAAAAAACATCTTAAGAAACTTTCTGGTCATGAGGCTAGGTTCAAGAGAGACACCAATCATTGCATTTCCAAGAAGCTTGTCAAGAAAGCCATAGACACCTCTTCTTTGATCGCCCTTGAAGATCTCAAAGGCATCCGAGAGAGGACAACGGTCCAAACCAAGGTTCAGAGACATAGACATAGCTCTTGGAGTTTTGATCAGCTTAGGCAGTTTATTGGCTACAAGGCAGCCATTGCTGGTGTGCCAGTTGCGTATATTGATCCTGCCTATACTTCCCAAGAATGTCCGATCTGCCATCATATCTCTCGATCCAACCGTCCTACTAGGGATGATTTTTGCTGTGTCTGTTGTGGTTTCTCTGATCCAGCTGACATAGTTGCAGCTCGTAATATAGCTGCACGGGCATCAGTCAATATACCCATCGTGGCCCGACTTTTTGCGGAGCCGCAAGCCCACGACTTCAGTCGTGGGTAGTTGACCCCGGCAATCTAAGATCAATATTCATGTGTTCTTTTCAGTTGATATAGATTTAGTCTGAGAGTGACGAACCCGCAGAGCTTCATAGTTTTCCCTCTACTCGATTCGACCTGTTCCACAAGGAGGCTTAACGCCGTTACATGGACCCACGAAACCCAAACATCCTGGTTCATTGCTGAACATCATGCCTCGTGAAACGACTGATCCACGTTCACCGTCTTTCTCCAGTAGATCCAGAGTGCCTGAGAATGCCCCCGATCCCACCCCCGGCAAGACTCATTTGCCGGGCCGCAGAGCGGAAATGACTGCCGCAACCAGTGTAACAGCGAAGCTGGCCAGGAATGCCTGGTGCATGCCTGACTCAAAGGCTGCCAGAGGCCCACCGCTCATGCCTCCACCGTAGAGGAAGATATGGAACATGATCTCTTCAGGAATGCGGCTGAGCACCAGCGGGAAGACAATGGCGATGCTGAGCATCTGCCCGGTGCTCATTAGCATATAATTGATCCCTGCGGCAGTGCCCCTCTTTTCCGCAGCAACGGAGGACATGACTGCATTGGTATTGGGCGAGGCAAAGAGACCCGAGCCCCCGCCCATCAGAGCCTGGTAAAGAGCCAGCTGCCAGTAGGGCGTGCTGCTCACAACCGTGGCCAGACCAAGAAGACCTATACCGGAAATAAGCAGCCCGGCGGTGGCAAGGCCCCTTGACCCGTATCTGTCCGACAGGTAGCCTGAGACAGGTCCCACAAACATAAAGGCGGCCCCGAAAGGTGCCATCATGATTCCAGCCCAGAGGGGATCGAGACCGTAGGGCCCCTGCAAGAAAAATATCAAGACAAAGAGCACTGCACCACGGGCGAGGCCGTTAATGGCATTGGAGGCGCAGGCGTAGGCGAAGAGCTTCTCTGTAAAGAGCCGAAAGTCCATCATGGGCTGCTCTGTCTTCCTCTCTATCAGGTAGAAGGCTGCCAGGCTCAACACGGCCAGGACGAAGAGGACGTAGACATAGGCTGTATCGATAAGTGGGAAGGCTACCAGCGAGCAGGCCAGTAGCAAGGCTGCTATTCCAACTGTGAATGTGATGCTTCCCGGCCAGTCGAAGCTCTGCCGGGTGGGCAGCACCACCGGCTCACGCAGCCTCAGAATGCCCCAGATTGTGCCGGCTGCCCCCAGTGGCACATTGATCAGGAAGACCAATCTCCAGTCGATGGCTGTGAGGATGCCGCCAATGACCGGTCCCATAAGGAAGCCGGCGGAAAAGGCGATGGTGTTTATTCCAAGACCCAGACCCACTCGCCCTTTGCGAAAGGCGTCAGTCACAATGGCCGCGCTATTCGTAAAGAGCAACGCTCCGCCTACTCCCTGAATCATGCGATACAAGACCAGGTCCCAGCCAAGAAATTGGGGCGAAGAGAAGCCGCAGAGAAGTGAGCCCAAAGTGAAGACGGCAAAACCGGCGTTGTAGAGGTTCTTTCTGCCGAACATGTCTGCCAGCCTTCCCACCACCGGCACAAGTGCAGTGGTGATGAGCATAAAGCCCAGGATCACCCACATGATGGTCATGAATCCTGCATGAAGCTGAGTCATGATATCAGGCAAAGCAATAAGCAGGGCCGAGCCCTGAATGGATGCTAAGAGCGCTCCCACGGTGGTGACGGAGAGCGCTGTCCACTCATAGCCGCGCCAGTTCTCTGAATCTCTCGGCATGTTAGGCACTGCAAGAGCGGCCCGCTAATTTGTATCTATCGGAAGAAGACCGGAAATATGTAGTCCCAAATGTTTCTTGATGTCCTAAATTGATAATAGATCCTATATAATCCTCTCCGGAGGGAATGTATTAGGGAGAGGATTATGGCAAGGAAGGCCAGTAATGAGCCATATCGGGGAATGATTAAATTGAGGGCTACAACTCCTTTTTGCCCCTACGAAGAATGTGCAGATCATAAAAATTAAAGAAAAAGGGCCTCGTCCTTTCATATATTTCCCACCATGAGTTGATGTTGCTTAACTCATTGTCTACTTGGATGGGTTCACACCATTTAGATGCAAAGCCCAAATGGGCGAAAAGTATTTAGATTCTTCCCAGCATTTTACTTTTTATGGCAGAGGGCGCGGAGAGCACCGAACCTGAGCAAAGGGGCCTTAGATCCCCGTATTACAGGGAGGTCACGCCAGATTACATTTTTGGCGGCGTAAAACCAGGATTCCTTGAAATGAGCGTTGTTACCACAAAAGCCAGCGCATTCGAAAAAGTGGTTAATCACAGAGATGTGATCGAGCACACCGAAGAGATTTCCCTCAAACTCGCTCCGATGCAAGCAAAGAGCCTGATCACTTGGCTGCTGCAAAACATCAAATCATATGAAAATGCATTTGGCAAAATAAAGAATGGCGAGTCCGATCCGGTCAAACAGGAAATAAATGCTAAGGTGGAGGAGCTACTTGATGACATATAGGGTTTCATCAACACGAATCTTTGATGAAAAGCATTTCAAACTGGGATATATAGATCGGCAGAACGTGGCCTCCTTCAATACTCCTATTCCGCCATTTATAGCAAATGCGGCATATGCAGCGGGCGTAGCAGTCGGACATTTCATAAATGCAGCTAATTACCATAATCAGATGTTCGCGGGTTCAATAGACCTAAATACCATTAAGAGAGAGGTTATGGCGATGGATCAATCTAGGCTCGATGCGGAAGAGTTAGATGATCAAGAAACTTTCATGGCTTTATCCAACGATGTTATCTCAGATCTTCTCGACGATGAGCCCGACATCTACACAATAGATGATGTCAAGGTACGATTTAGATGAGTGGTAATCCGAGCCAATCTTCAGCAGTTCCTCGGATAGTTGGTTCTCAAGAAGATCTCCGATCAGGAGATGTAATCGATGTCGATTTTCCGCATGTAAGGCCATTCTACGATAAGATGATCGGTAGAAAAGTTTTTAGTAAACAAAGGCCAGCGCTTATTATTTACACAAAACCAAAGCAGATGGTCGTAGCGTATATATCATCAAAAATTCCTCTTATCCCCGATTCGACGGATGTTTTGGTTATGCGAAATCATCCTTCGTTTGGAAAGACCGGCCTAAAAGATCCATCTGTTATAAGATTGGGTGTTCTGGCTACGGTACCATTTGAGAAGGTTCTTGGCTGGTTTGGCTCAATCGACGATGTATTGAGAACCGAAATCAACACCAAACTTACAACGCATATCAGAGTTTGAATGGGACCTAGGAAGGCCGGAAATGTCCGGCCTTCAGGGTCCGCTATTGCCCTGGACTTAACCTTAGCTTCAGGCAAATCTCTTGTAGATATCCGACTCAGAGGCAGTGGGCTTGACTGTCTTCAAAGCCTCTTCAAAGTGTTTGTTCTCCAGTTTGTACTCGCAGACCTGCGCCTCAACCTTCGCCTTTCCGCCCAGGACGCACTCCCGAATGGCGAGCATTACCGCCTCGCCAACCAATGCACCCAGGTCGGCTCCGGAGAACTCCTCTGTTCTCTTAGCCAGATCATCAATCTTGACATCATCGGCCAGGGGCTTTTTGGCGGTGTGGATCTTCAGGATCTCCCGACGGGCCTCCTCATTCGGCAGACCTATCTCGATGAGCCGGTCAAAGCGTCCCGGTCGGAGGAGCGCCGAATCGATGATATCCGGCCGGTTAGTGGCGGCAATTACCATGACGCTGTTGAGCGATTCCAGGCCGTCCAGCTCGGTTAAGATCTGCGATATGACGCGCTCTGTGACATGCGAATCGCTGGTCGATCCGCCTCGGGCCGGGGCAATGGAATCGATCTCATCCAGGAATATCACGGAAGGCGCCGCCTGACGAGCCTTGCGGAAGGTCTCACGCACGGCCTTCTCAGACTCTCCCACCCACTTGCTGAGAAACTCCGGGCCCTTGATACTGATGAAGTTGGCCTGGCTCTCGGTGGCTACTGCCTTGGCCAGCATGGTCTTACCGGTACCTGGCGGACCGTAGAGCAGTACACCCTTGGGAGCCTTGGCATCCATGTGGGCGAAGAGCTTGGCGTAGGCGAGCGGCCACTCCACAGATTCGATGAGCTGCTGCTTGACATCGGCGAGACCCCCTATATCATCCCAGTGCACATTTGGAGACTCCACCATGACCTCACGCATGGCAGAAGGCTCCATCTCGCGCAAAGCTTCCAGGAAGTCATCGTTGACCACCTCGATCTTGTTCAGGATATCGGCAGGTATGGATTCAACCTCCAGGTCGATTTCCGGCAAGACCCGCCGGATGGCGCGCATGCCGGCCTCGCGTGCCAGTGCCGCAAGATCAGCGCCCACGAAGCCGTGCGTCACATCGGCCAGCTTCTCCTGGTTCACATCTTTAGAGAGAGGCATGCTGCGGGTGTGAATCTGCAAGACCTCCAGACGGGATTGACGGTTGGGAACCCCGATTTCGATCTCCCGATCAAAGCGGCCAGGGCGGCGCAGTGCCGGGTCCAGGGAATCAGGCCTATTGGTCGCACCGATAACCACCACTTTGCCGCGCGACTCCATGCCGTCCATGAGGGCCAGCATCTGAGCTACCACACGCCGCTCCACCTCGCCCGTAACCTCTTCTCTCTTGGGGGCAATGGAGTCAATCTCATCGATGAGGATTATCGAAGGCGCCTGATCCTCAGCCGTCTTGAAGAGACTGCGCAGCTTCTCCTCTGACTCGCCGTAGTACTTGGACATGATCTCCGGACCGCTCAAAGTCTCGAAATGAGCATTGGTCTCGGAGGCCAGAGCTTTGGCCAGCAATGTCTTGCCGGTACCCGGCGGGCCGTAGAGCAATACCCCTTTGGGCGCTTCTACTCCCAGCCTCTCAAAGAGCTCCGGGTGCTTCATGGGCAGCTCAATCATCTCCCGCACCTTCTTGATCTCAGCAGACAGGCCGCCGATATCCTCGTAGCTGATGTGGGGCCCCTTTTTCTCTTCCTTAGCAGGCTTATCCGACATCTCGATTCGGGTCTTGTCGCTGATCACTGCCGCTTCTTTGGATGGAGAGACGCGCGTAGCCATAAGCTCAATCTTTCTGCCCATGACCGGGATCTCAATAATGTCACCCCTGGTGATGACCCGCCCTTCCATGTATCTCTGCAGGTAGGCCTCAGCCCCGGTAATGCGCAAAGGCACAGTTGGGGCAAAGGTCACAGACTCTGCTGCTGCCGCCTGGGCTATTTTTACAGGAACCTTGTCATCTATGCTTGCTCCAGCATTTCGGCGGGTATTTCCGTCCAGGCGCACGATGCCTGTTCCCATGTCCTCAGGATAACCGGGCCAGAGCAGTGCCGCAGTCTTCTTCTTTCCTTGAATGCTGACAACGTCTCCAGCCTGCCAGCCCATCTCGCTAAATACAGCAGGATCTATACGAGCAATGCCACGTCCGACATCTGTGGGACGCGCTTCTATGACTTTAAGTGTGATTTCTCCGGTCATCAAAATCCTCCAAGATATATGTACATGTAAAGCTTAAGTAATTTTTTAGTCAGTTCCTCTGAGATTGATTTAATGCCTCACGATTGCCAGTTTAACTTAGTCTACATAATGATACTAACCTATAGTTAGTGATATGCTCAATATTTAAACATTTCGAATGGATTCAGCCCCACATTAAAAAAGAAACCAAAATATTATATACTCATAATAGTACTATTGTCGTTATCCTTGCCCGTCTATCTTCTTCTTCACCTGCTTGTGCCGGGCCTCCGTAGCCTGGAAAAGCTGGTCGAACATGCCTGGCGCCTCGCGCTGGATGACCTTTACACCTGCCTCCGTGATTCCTCCGATGGTGGCCACGCTCTTGATCAGCCCGGCAAAGCTCTCTTCCTCCAAAAGCATGGCCGTGCCAAGCAAGGTCTGCTTGACCAGGCGCTCAGCCAGCTCCGATGGGATCTCTTTTCTTTTTGCAGCCAACACGAACTCACGCATGAGGGCCGCGAAATAGCCCGGGGCGCAACTGGTCAGATCGGCCAGCACAGCGAAGTCATTCTCCTCAGCCGGCACCGCGTGCCCGATGGCATGAAAGAGACTGGCAATAAGCCACCGGTCTTCCGCGGTACTATTATCCCCGAAAGCGAGCAGAGTCACGCCCTGCAACTTTTCAGAGGCCATGCTGGGAAAGGCGCGGGCCATGCGGGCCGGGCACAGGCTCTGTAATATTTCCAGCGACACATCCCCGGCCACTGAGATGACGAGCTTGCCGGAATTGAGCAGGTAGGCAACATCGCTGAGCACGTCCCTGACATCCAGGGGCCGAACACAGATAAAGATCACATCGGAAAGCTCCGCCACAACACGATTGCTCACAGGGCGGATTCCGGTAGCCTCTGCCAGACGCTCTACCTTTTCTTGTGTCCGGTTGCTCGCCAGGACCGCCGCTGCCTCAATGGCCCCGGTCTCCACGAACTTCTTAATCAGCATGCACCCCATATGGCCGGTGCCTATGAATCCAAAAGTAGTCATTTTGTTCTTCTCCGCAAGCTGTGAACTGTCACACTCTGATCTAATGTCCACCTTCAAAGATCCTGCGGGCATGCGACTTCAGGCGAACCTCACTTCACTAGTTGAAACTCCCTGGGCCACAACCCTTTTTCTCTCTGGCATTCATGGCAACCTGAAAATCGATTTGCGATCATCTCGTCCACTTCAGAGATACGGATACCAAAGACCTCAGCCAAAATCTCCTTGGCCGTCTGCAGCTCCATAGCTCTTGCGTCTTTCCTAAGAGTGCCATGCAAAATCGCTATTTTATGCGGCCTTAGTAGATCAAAGACTGCGGTCATGAAAAGATAACACTACGTGTAAGTTTAAGAATCTTTGCAGGAAAAAGATATTCATCAACCATTTTTACACAATATAAAGTATGAATAAGATACAAATATGGAAATGAAAAGAATGTTGTAGCAGGGAAGATGAGAGTCGTCCCGGTGGAAGGAAAAGTGGCAAAAAGATTGAAGGATTCCACCTGATAAGCATGCGGCCCGGAAGCGAATAAATGCGGCATTTCATGCAAATATATGGTAGGAAAGTTAAGCTTAAGGAAAAGAAATGTGACGTTATCATCCTATGTTAGAATTATAGCGGGGAGTAGATTTGAACTACTGATCTACGGGTTATGAGCCCGTCGGGATATCCTGACTACCCTACCCCGCTGCATTTGGGATATACTCAATGACTTTACCTTAGCTTATAAAGCTTGCGTACAAAATGGCACTGTTCTGGTGAGGCGAAAAGAAAGGACTATGCATATACATTCCCATAATAGGTTCATCCCATGCTAAAAATCATCACCTTACGCCATGATCTTGGCGAATGCGCAATAATTCTTGGCGCGCCGTTGGCTAAAGCCTAGCGCTCGGGTTTTCGGGGTATTCTTGGGGCAGGTCGCAAGGAGTCGTTTACTTAATGTATCTGAAAGTGCTAGTGCTATTCTTGTGTTGCTCCTAGGCGCAGACGAAGCTGGAAAAGGCCCTGTGATCGGCTCCATGTTCGTAGCCGGTTTGGTGATCGAAGAGGAGAAGCTCTTCGATCTGGCGGGCCTGGGGGTAAAGGACTCCAAGCTCCTCTCGCCTGCGAAAAGAGAGATGCTGGCCAGGAAGATAACTGCAATCGCAGCCGACCAATATATCCTGGAGGTGAAGGCCCCGGTCATCGATGAGCTTCGACTTGTTATGACCATGAATGAGATCATGGTGAGGAGCTTCTCAACCGTGGTGGCAAAGCTGCATGCCGACCGGGCTATTCTCGATGCAGCCGATGTGAATGCGCAAAGGTTCGCAGATCGTGTGAAGGCCGCGAGCAAGACCACCATGGACCTTGTGGCCGAGCACAAAGCCGATCAGCGCCACCAAATTGTCTCAGCAGCTTCCATACTGGCCAAGGTGCGTCGGGATGCATCAATGAGAGAGCTGGAAGAGGCCATGCATTGCAGGATTGGCAGCGGTTATCCCCACGATAGGGATACCATAAATTTCCTGACGGAATGGGTGAAGGAAAAACGGCAGCTTCCGCCATGCGCCAGACATAGCTGGACGACGGCGCAGCGCATAAAAGCTAGTTTTATATAGGCCGCCCGAAACTAAGAAGCGCAAAGAAGAAGGGATCTCATGGATATAGAGGATACATTGCTCATGATTCCAGGGCCGGTCAAGGTCGCGCCTCGCGTTCTGCGCGCCCTGTCCAAGCCTATGATCAGCCACCGAAGCGGTGACTTTAGCACGATTTACAGTGACTGCTGCGGACTACTCAAGCAGTTCTTCGAGACCAAGAACGATATCGTAGTAATGACAGGCAGCGGCACGGTAGGCATGGATGCAGCCGTTGCCGGTCTCATCGGCCATGATGATAAGATCGTAACCATATCCAACGGCAAATTCGGCGAGCGGTTCACCGAGATTGGCGAGAGATACGGCAAAGTCATTCCTGTGAAGTTCGAATGGGGCACTCCCTTCGACCTTGACAAGGTAGAGGCTGCGCTGGAGGAAGGTGCCAAGGCCGTGGCTATGGTTCACAATGAGACCTCTGTGGGGCTTACCAATCCCGCCAAAGAGGTAGGCAAGCTCGCCAGGAAGCATGATGCAGTCTTTATCGTAGACGGCATATCCTCTATCGGCGGCAATGAGTTTCTCACCGATGAGTGGGGCATAGATATTGCCATAACCGGCTCGCAGAAGGCTCTGGCCGTACCACCGGGCTTAGCCGTGGTTTCCACCTCACCGATGGCAGAGGAGCGTTTCTTGCCCAAGAGCGCCAGCTATTACTCAGATCTGAAGGCCCATCTGAAAAGCGTGCGAAAGAGCCAGCCACAGACACCGTTCACTCCGGCCGTGTCGCTATTCTTCGCCATGCAAGAGTCCCTGCACATGGCTGCCGATGAAGGCTTTGCCGCTCGCCGGGCCAGAACTGCCAAGCAGGCGCAGTCGGTTCGCTCCGCTGCTAAAGCTCTGGGAATCGAGCTATACCCCCAGGTCAATGAGCACACCAACTACTCCAATACCGTCACCGCCATGAAGATGCCTGAAGGTGTCACGGACGACAAGCTGCGCGGCGGCATGAAAAAGCGGGGTGTAATCGTATCCGGCGGACAGGACCTTATCAAGGGCAAGATCTTTCGCATCGGCACCATGGGCATGTGCTCCTCCGGCGACATACTGCGAACCATCCAGACCCTGGAGCTGATCCTGGCCAAGGAGGGCAAGATTGCCTCATGCGGCGCTGGAGTGGAAGCTGCTAGCCGAGTGCTGGAAAGCTAAAAAATATAATTTATATTTTTTTATTTGCTTTTTAAAAAAGGCATAATGGGACCCCTGTCCCATCAATCTCAGGAATCCCTCCGGCGATTGAGGTAACCTGCAATGCACAGGCCTATCGCCGCGAACAATGCCTCGAATCCCGGCTGCTGCTTCTTTTCTTCCGTTGTGATCGGCTCCGGCTGGGACTTCTGTCCCGAAGCCTTCACAATATTGATCTCATACTCCGGCAGCGGAATTGTCCTCTCAACTCCCTTATCATCCGTGTAATTGACGAACGATGTCACAGCTTGCTGATTCATATCCGCAGGCAGCTTCCAGCAGAAGAAGGCTTCGAATGTCGTGCTCCAGCATTCAGAGAGATCGCCCACATTCCAGGAGATGGTAGTAGTAGGCCATTCTCTGCTGTCTTCGTTGAGCCTTATCCTGCCTGAATCGTCTGCTACAGTGCTGTTATTCAGGATCAGATAGTTGGGCAGGGTCTCGACCAGATGCACATTCCGGATGTTCGGTCTGGCTGTCGCCATCTGGACGAGTGCATTCTGCAGCTCAGATATGTTGTTTATGGATCTTATGTATCCCTGATGGTCCCTTGTGAGCTTATCGAGCATCTCAGATGGCTCTTTGCCCTCGTAGTTTCCTACAACGATTGCATAAATTGCATAATCACGTTCCGGCATAGTGGAAGGTGCTATGTATCCGCTATCGTTGGCATCGGTGATGAACACGATCTTCTTTGTCCGGCTTGAATCTGATTTTGCCTCCTGGAATGGCCGGAGAGCAGAATCGATTCCTGCCTGGAAGTCGGTGTAATTGCCCTCAGGGAAGATAATGCCATTGGCAGACGATGTCACTTTGCTGTAATCGTTTGTCAGAGGCACCACGGTCTTGCTGAAGTCCTTATCGCTCCATGAGACAAGCCCCAATCTGGTAATCTTCTGTTTATCGTTCCGGGTTATTCCATCTACCAGATTTGACACACCCAATGTTGCCAACTCACTGAGATTGCTCAGGCTTCTTGAGTTGTCTACTGCGATTACGATATCCGTCGGATTGGCCGGAATCACCTCAAGGCCACTTGATGGACAGAGCTTGATGTTGTAGTTCACAGCAATTCCGTTTTTGTCTATGTTCTCCACGGAGATGCTGCTGACATCTTTGGTCACTTCCAGATTCAAGTCAATGCTGGTGTTCGGCTTAGGCTTATCATTGATCCTGTGGCATCTCTGGCAATAGTAATTTGCAAAGGTGACCCTTTGGTTATCTCCAAATCCGATCGCTACCCTCTTTATGCGGGGTGTGATATTCAGCCAGCGGTCAACCTGAGGCTCAGCTATGGTATACGTTCCCGGGAGAAGTCCCTGGAGGACAGTAATTCCATCTCCGTTGGTTGGATCTGTGGTAACGGCGAATCCATCAGGCCCGGCAACATCGAAAGTCCATCCGGGGACGCCATTCTCTCCATCGTCACGATTACCATTCTTATTGGTATCATTTAACTTTAAGATCTCGATCCTGCTCGGCTTGATATTGCCAAATTCCACCTGTCTGCCCTCTCCCGCGGAAATCTGGACAGACATTGAGATCGGAGTAGTATTTATCCAGCCGCCCAGTAGATTTTCAGTGACTACGTATGATCCTGGCATCAATCCATCTACTGCTGCTTTGCCATCAGGTCCGGTTGGCCCAACGGTTACTCTTGCAGGGTTGCCAGCTTCTGCGGGTCCTCTCAGGACGAAGGTCCATCCCACCAAACCGTTTTCAGTGTCTTCTTTCTTTTCATTCATGCTGCTGTCATTGAAGGAAATCACAGTGAGCCTGTTTACCTTGTTGCCGAATTCAACCCTATTGGCAGCACTGCGGGATACCTTGATGGTCTGCGGATTTCCTGTAGTGCAAATCCATCCGGGCTTGCTGGACGAGGAAATCTCCTCTGTGACCCTGTACTCTCCCGGCGTGAGATCTATGGCTGCGATTCCATCGGCATCAGTCGGTCCAACTCTGGTGCTGAATCCCTTTGGCCCCTCTACCACAAATGTCCAGCCGGATAGGCCGTCCTCAATGGGCGATCCGCTTGCATCCCTGTCCAGTTGTCCGTTTCTATTAGCATCGTCAAATTTAACAATGGTCAGGGGAACTATCTTCGCATTGATAAATGGCTCTAGTTGCTTATTCTCACCGGGCTGTAATGTCACTTTTCTTTCAATATCCGTTATATTGATCCATCCAGATTGCAGAGTCTCTGTGATGGTGTACTCACCAGGGAGCAGATTGCCGGCCACAGCCACTCCGGATGCATCCGTAGCCACATTGGCCCTGTCCGGTCCGTTCACAGCAAAAGGCCACCCGGCAAGAGGATTCCCTTCCGAGTCCTTCTTTGTGATCCTTATCGATCCCACGTTGGCATTGGTTATTTCGACCGACTTGCTCTCACCCGATCCGATTGTCAGCGGATTGTCCGGCTCTACTTTTATCTGCCTCCACCCTTCCTTTGAGGGATATTCCTCAATATTGTACTCTCCTGAAGGCAATCCCTTGACCACTGTGATCCCTGAGCTGTCGGTTGGATTTGTGATTATCGTCTTTTTTGATCCCTGTACCCTGAACGTCCATCCGGATAATGGAATGCCTTTGGTATCCTTCTTAACGATAGTCAATGTATTGGGAATATTGATGAATTCTTCTGGCTCATTCGGGCCGACCGGCTTGATGAGCCCCGGTTTTACTTCCACACTCCTGGGCGGAATTTGCTTCCAGCCGTCTCTTGCAGCCTCCTCAACACGGTACATTCCCGGTCGCAGTCCTGTAAAGGCAACTATCCCGGTGCGATCAGTAATCTTTTCTGCAGTCCTTGTAAGGATGTTTTCAGTTAGATTTTGGTTGAGCGGTCCTTTAATTTGGAATCGCCAATCTGACAGGTCTGCATTATCCCATCCTGGTACACTCTTATGAACCAAGAGCATTCCTGCCTTTGTTACTGTTATCTCTATTTTATGTGTGTGCCATTCATTGGGATCTGTTGCGTTCTCAATGGAATGATCTATTGCGGTGGCGTTTACCTCTACATTATATATATTTTCATCTTTTGCTAAAATACCGCTAAGAATAGATTTATCAAGCAACGGTACATACATATAACTTTTATTCGGAGGAATAGTTATTGGATAGGATTTGTATTTCGATTTGTCGCCATCCTTGGGGTATACCTGTAACGTTGTATCGATAATTTTGGAACTGGGAGAAGGTATGATTGTCCAGGATATGTTTACGCTATCATTTATCATGTAGGGATAAGAATATGATTGATAATTTTTGTCATAACCTTCAATGTCTCCTGCTGTTACAGACCAAACCCAATCCTTTTCCAGTTGAGCTGTACTATCTGACATAGTTATAAATAATCCGAATATGACGATGAAAGCATATAGCAAAAAAGCTGCATTTCGACCATAGAATAATGTTCTATTGAATTTTTCTTCTTTCAGGCAAAATCCCTCCAATTTCGAAAGCTTCTTCTATCTAACTATATCATTGATATAAAAGATTTGCCACGATGCAATCGGAACCCGATAGATAAGTCTTCATCGAATTCTCCAATAAGAATATCAAGGCTCATCATTGACATTCTGAGAAGATGATATGGTTAGATCGCGATGACCATGAGATCTAACCGTGCCACCCTACATAAATAGTCGTACCTCCTGACATAAGTTCAGATACGATTGATGTTTCAGATTTCTAGAGGTCATAGGCTGTTTCTAAAGCATCGGCAAGAGAGATTTAGACGCCCTGAGAACGCATTAGATCATAGATCTCCAATAAACTGAACTGAGGGAAAGGGCTATATATATTTGCCCGGAAAAAACAAACTCTTGTATCCATAGGAGTTGAGCCACTTGGAAGTGTCAAAAGAAGAAATGTATATCAACAGATTATTGCCAGAGAAGGTGAAAAAATTCAGATATAATTATAGATTATTACTATTATCTTTGTGCTTAATTTCTGTGTCCCTTGTCCCAATGTGTGCAGCCCAGAGTGGATATGAAATCAGAAACGCGGCTGTCACTCCGGAATATGGTTATGAGGATTTCACCTACACCGCTCAGATATGGATGAGCGAAGAGGTGGCAAGACAGGTGGGCTTGATTGCCGTAACAAAATTCAGCATGAAACTGAATATCTACGATCAAGGCCAGCAGATTTATTCAGAGTCATCACCCAGCCAAACCGGCATGAGCCAAACCTCTTTTTCTTTCGGGCCATACAGCTTCAAGGACCGGTTTGCCATTGACAGTACCAGCAATGCCTCCTTTGAGTTCATCTTCTATGCAGGCGGCCAGCAAGTCGGCAAGACTGCCAGAATAAAAGGCCCTATCGTCCAGCCGCCGACAATGACCGGCACTCCAAGTTTTGAGAAGAAGCCGTATTTCTTCCAGGGGATTGCACTCTCTGCGGGATTCAAAGACCTGGAAGGGCTAAACCCCAAGCCCACATGTCATCTGGAGATCACAGGTCCGCTGGGGACTGCTGAGTCCAGAAGCTGGACCACAGCCGACGTTTCTTGCCAGTCCTCAGGAAAGAGCACATATTCCTGCACAGTCGCAGAGGATCTATCCAGTTATAAAACGGGAGGGGATTTCACTTTCAAGCTGGTATACAACAACCTCAAGGTCGATCCCCTGACCTACGGACCTTACAACATCTCTCTGCAGCCATATAATCCATCTCTGGAAAAAGTTGCTATTCCTAAGCTGCTGGATTATACCAACTTCACCATTCAAGCTTACGTCAAGGACGCCGGGGCCAAGATGGTGGGCGGCATCCCGGATGGCAGCGTAGCCAGCTTGGTAATCAGCCACCCCCAGAAAGGCGAGATGACTTATGAATCATCCGAGCCGAAGATGCAGGGCAGCAGCCTGGTTTATGAGTGGACTAATGATAATATACCTGCTCTATTCAACCGCAGCGATGTACAGCTCAGCAAAGTTGCACCCTTCCAGTCCAAAGTGGTTTACAGGAATGAAAACTGGGATTATCAGGCCGAGAAGTCCAATATCAGCTTTAAAGTGGTTGAAGAGATACCCAAACTGGACCTGCAATATCCCCCAACCGTTTACGTGCGGACTGGAGAGAGCACAACGCAGGATATAATTGCCACAGTTATCTTCTCCAAGGGTTTAGGAGATATGAATCTCCATCTGTCGGGCCAGGATCAGGACCTGAATTTGACGGAAAAGGGAGTGCCCCTGGGAGGTAGCAGGTATCAGTACAAGTGGCAGGTTTCCTTCGACGACCGCCATATCAATAACAACTACACTCTAGCATTATCCTTTGTCCACCCAACGCTGGAAGGCGGAAGGTATGCCTTCGAGGACAGGTTAATCAGAGTTTTACCGCTTTCCGTGCAGTTTTCCCAGGCGACGGTCACCCCAACCAGCGGCCTTTGGAATGACAGCTACTCTTATTCGCTCAAGCTCGATACCACTATTGTGCCTCTAGACGTGGATCTTCAGACCTACGACTCCTGCAGTAGCGAATGGACTGATAAGGGCATCAGGAAGGCGACAGCGCAATCATCAGTGCTAAACTGGACGCTTTCTCCCTTTGATTATGAATGCGAGGAGATGCAACTGACGGGAGCCAAATATCGGTTCAAAGCCAGTTTTGCTGGAAAGGATTACTTCTCAAAGCCCTACCAGGGTCCGGCCTTTAGAGGAGGCAGTCCTGTCCTAATCTCACTTGACAGCGACCCTGTGGTCTATATCTCCGAAGGCAGCGAGTCTTCTGCCAGCGTTGCAGCTGTGGTGGAATATGCAGCAGGCCAGGGTCAGGCAACTCTTCGGCTAGCGGAAATGAGCATAGATGAGGCCAGCACAGGAATATCTCTAGGAGGCAATAGATATCGGTATGAATGGAGCCTGCCGTTTGATGAGGAAGATGTCGGCAAGACCTTTAATTTTACCATCAGCTACAGGCACTCCAGCCTCTCTGCTGACATGCAGCTAGCAGAAAAGGCGATTGTGGTTAGGTCGCTATCAATTGACTTTGGGAAGGCCACCGTATCTCCCGGAAAGGGCAAGTGGAATGATACATTTGTCTATTCTGTGCCAGTAAGCTCCAGCATAGATGCATCTGTCAAGCTGGAGGTTTATAATCCCTGCACTCATACCTGGGTGCAGAGGGGTCTTAAAAAGATCATAGAAGGCGAGAGTGTGCTCAATATGACCGCGCAGCCGCTTAGAAGCAAGTGCGTCGATTCGGAGGGGAAGGAAGCCAGCTTCCGCTTTGCCGCCAGCTTTGCCGGCAAGACATCTGAATCCGATGTCTATTTTGGCCCGACCATCAACGGAGGCCAGCCTAAGCTGCTATCATTTGACATCGACAAACCCGTATTGCAGGTAACAAAAGACTCCCCCGCTTACCAGTCGGTCAAGGCCGTGGTAGACTTCCCAGAGGGACCGGACGCGGTGCAGCTTACCATGGTCGGCCCAAATAAGGTTCCTGTTACCGAGGAGATGAATAGCGTTTATCTGGGTGCAACTCAGTATTTGTACACCTGGACGAAGGAATTTGGCATTGGGGATGTCGGCAACTACACCATCAGCATCAGAAACGCCCACGCAAAGATCGCTGGTGGCATAGTCACATCATCAGGAACAATGACTGTCGTCTTGAAAGAAGCCAGTTCCGAAATTGAGCCTGAGGCCATCGGGGACGTAAAATACCTGCCAGTTCTGTTCGTCTCTTCTGAGAAGGGAGCCAGTCAGACGTTCAGTGCTGAGGTCTTCTCTCCGAAAGGCAAGGGAACCATGACCCTGGATTTGACCGGAGTGGACAAAAACAGAGAGGTAGACATGGCTGTCACTGATCTCGGTGCAAATCGGTACAGATATGATTATACAGAGCAGTTTGATGCTTCGAACGTGGGCAATAATTACATGTTCTCCCTGGATTTCCAAATGGAAGGCAAGAGCTATTCTCTGTTTGACGACCACATAATGCAGGTAGCACTGGAAGGAACAGAGCCAGAGCCCATATGGGAGCCCAAGCTCATCCTGGAGTATGATACAACGCTGTATGTGCCGGCGGGAGGAAAAGCAGATCAGAGCATCCATGCCACCATCAACTACTCGGAGAGCGGAGGCATACTCAAGTTGAACCTGACCGGCCCATCCAAGAATTTCCGGGAGGACTTGACCGACAAGGCTATCGGGATTGACAAATATCTTTATGAAGCGGATATACCATTTGATGATAAAGACGTAGGAAACAGCTTCACTATATCCCTGGCGTTCAATCACACCGGTTTGGGCGACTACCGGTTTGCCGATCATTATATGAGGGTCCTTAAGAAAGCCCCCATAAGCCCGATCTCTCCGGAACCCGGACCGGATGGCAAGAACGCTGGGGTCTTTGACGACAGCACTGTGACGGTAATCGGCAATGTAACGCCGGCGATTGGCGTCATCCAGGCATGGGATGAGAAAGACCCGCTTCATGCATTGACCTATACTCTGAAGCTTCAGAACTGGAGTATGCAACAGGTTCCCTGGATTGAACTGTCGGTAAGGCCGAACGGAACCGACCAGCCATGGATGATCGTGGGGGGCAAGAAGCGATTCAATCCGGCCACAAGGAGCGTTAGCTGGACTCTCAAGCCCTTCTGGGAGACGCAATTCCTGGGCCGGGCTGAGTACAGGTTCTTGATCGATGGGGCCGAGACGCAGACATTTGAGGGACCGGAGATCATTGCTGTGGTATCCGATGCAGGGGACCGCTTGAACGGCAAAGTGCATGACTTCTGGGCAACGGTCAATTCCTCAGAGAACCTGACAGTATGCATGATAGGCGGAGACAATGCAATTCCTGAACTGATCAAGACCTGGACGACCAAAGGCCAGTGCCAGGATTACCGCTTCGGCCAGGGAGATCAGACCTTCAAGTGGCAGATTCCGGAGGCCCAAACGTCGCCGTACTATGATTTCGACATTAAGAGAAAGACCAGGGAGTCGGTCCAATGAATGGTAAACTCGTATCCATGCTGATCGTATTTGCCTTGCTGCTGTCGGTGCAAAACGTTGTGGGCCCGGCCACACAATCGGCCGGATCGTCAGGCGGCAGCGGTGGTGGTGGGGGCGGAGGCGGCAGTAAGTCGGTTGATGTCGATAGATTGATCAAAGCCGTGGATGACGCAAAGAAGAATAAACCGGCTAAGTACGAAGAGTTGCGGACCATACTGTGGAAGGACCCAATAACTAGCGAAGAATACGTGATGCCCACTGTGCTCATGTACTACAAAGGAAACAATACCACGGTCAGCCGAAACCAGCCTCTGGAGATCATAACGGTTGCCACCAATAATAATCCTCTGGAGATGCGCCGTATGCTCGATCTTTATCTGGAGGTAAAGGAGCCAGGGTCGGATAAGTACGAACGCATCAACTCCTGGCCGGAGAAGATTCAGACCAACGAGTACGATGAGAAGACCAACACCACCTACAGAATCTGGGGCATGCTGCCCTCTTTTGCCTACCTAAAGAATGTGGGTGAAGTCAAAGTGCGGGTGAATATGAGCGACGGTGTCAATAAATGGAGCACGTCGGACTACTCCGGGCTGAAGCCACCCTACTATTCGCAGCTGGTCTTCAATGTTACCAATAGCCTGCCGGTCATGAGCAATTTCAATGTTACCCCACCAGGCCTTGTGAGGTATAATGATCCTATCGAGTACAAGGCAGATATTGCCGATGCCGATGGAGATTTGCTCAATGTGACACTGCACATCCTTGATGAGAACGGCATTGAGCTGCAAAATGAAACACTGAACATCAAGCCAGGCCCTGTGAGCTTCAAGGCAAATGAATATGGATTCTTCAAAGAGGCTGATGCAGGCAAGAACTTTACCTACTACTACAGCTATGATGATGGGATTGATTTTGTCCGCAAAGATCCTGCAGATCCATTAAGAGGACCCAATATCCGAAAAGGTGCAAAGCTCTCTGTGGATAAGCTGGGCTTCATCTCTACCAGCGAGAATTACTACTGGTGGGAGAAGTACGGATTCAATCTGAGAGCAAAGAATCTGAACCCTGAAAAGTACGACGTAGCATTTACTCTGAGCACCAGGACGGGTAACAATGAATGGAATATAGTGGAGACGAAGACGGTCAGAATAGGACCTGAACCCGTCGAGGTGAACTTCAATGACACCAAACCCTTCCGGGTTACAGATGCCGGGCAGAATTTTTATTACAGAGTTAAGTACTCGGAATATGATCAGAGCGGCAAGGATGCCATGGAGGAAACAGGGACGCTGATAAATGCCAAGATAGTGCCCTACAGCATCTACAATCCAGTAATGGTCATGAATTTGGTGCCAATGCTCTTCCTGATAATATTAGGAAGCTTTTTCGTGGAAAGAAAGCTCAAGAAAGGAATTGAGTCTCATGAAAGTGCATCAGGTAAAGCAGGGAACAAGAAGAGCAATAAACAAGAAAGCAGGGACAAATCAGACGGAAGTTTTGCCGGCAAAGTTCTCAAGATGCTGAGGAGGGGCTAGGAATGGCAATTGATATCCCAACTGTAATGAATAGCCTATTTCCCGCAGGCACGTTGCTGCTGGCATTATTGCTGATCCTTGCAGCAATTTTGCACATTAATAACCTAAAACGGGTCCACAAGCTTGTGGCCATCCTGCAGCATAAAAAGCAGGTCTCCAAGGCCATCTTTTATAAAGAGATGACTGTCCCGCAGGGATCAAACTTCACAGCCCTGGCACTGGCAGCGTGGATTATGCTCACGGTAGCCGTTGCTTATCTTTACCTGCTGGTCCCAACCGTCCTTCCCATCAGTTACATGGATATAGCCGAATTGGCCTCCGGTACATTGGGATTTGCTATTTTCGGCCTTCTTGTGGCAGGTATTGCAGCGACGATAATTCTATTTCTTGACAAGCTCCCCCAAGATCACAGAGATTTAAAGCTAACGGAATTGTATAGCTTTTATTCCATCTCTAAAACCACGAAGAAGATGATCGGCATGACAGTCATTGCCTTATGCACATCAGTATTGTTATCAGCCTATATCGGCACAATTTATCCGGTTCATTCGCAGCCTGTCGAGCTTCTGAGCCTGATGCTTTTGGTTGTATCGGCCGGAGTGCTTGTCATGCCTATTTACAAAGAGGCCTGGGAGGCGAGAAGATGAGACTATGCATTGTCGGAATTGGCGGAGCCGGGGGTAAAATCACCCAGGAGTTCTTGGGAAATGAGGATCTGGATTTCCAGCTTCTTTCTCGAATAACTGATGCGCAATATATCTCTCCCGGCATGATACAGGGCATCTGGCTTGAAGCCGATAAAAACGATGCCAAGAATATCCAACATTTCTTCGGAGATCTGAATGAGGGGTGCTACCCCTGCTTTTATATTCCACATGATGTTGTAGCCGATGGCTGCGAGGTTCATAGAATTGTCCGGGAAAAATACGGCTACGATGTAAAGAAACAGGGCTTTGTTAGAGATGCCCAATATCTCAAGGCCATATTTGAAATTTTTGATACGGATAAGGAGATCCAGGCCATCGTCGCCAAAACCATGAACAAAGAGATGATCGAATCATTGGGAGGAAATGGGGCCAATAGCAGCGCATCTTTCAGCCAGGCTCCCAATCCCATCTTCGATAGCGCCTGGAATGTCATAAGAAACTTCACAACACTGGGAGATGGAGAATGCGACGGCATCCTCTTTGTAGTTTCCTTTGGCGGGGGAACTGGAACCGGCTTTATTAATCCGATCATCAACCACATCAGAAATGAAGGCAAAGCGGACTATCCTGTATTTGTCTTGGGAGTATTGACTGAACTGGGTGATTTTGCCGATAAAGCCCAATTTTCGAAGGAAGGTAGAAGGAACCTGGCCGCAATAAGTGCTCTTTACGATCTTCTAACAAAAGGCAGCGGAGCCAATGGTGTAATCATCGTTGATAATGAAATTCTATTGAAG
This sequence comes from Methanothrix sp., assembly GCA_963682135.1. GTDB lineage: Archaea > Halobacteriota > Methanosarcinia > Methanotrichales > Methanotrichaceae > Methanothrix. The sequence goes on along the minus strand of OY821645.1, from coordinate 947,600 downwards.
AATTTTGGAAAGGATTTTGCCTCTGCCAATCGCTTTATTCATAGGATCATGCAACCCATTGTAGCGGCACGAGACTATCCAGATGAGATTCCACCCAGCCAGGCTATAGCGCAGCACTCCTCTGGGGGACTGCGCAGACCGCCTATATATGTGCCACTTTATGCATCAATGCCGAGAAGCAAAAATCCTGAGATGGCTCTGGTTAAAAAAGCCTTGAGCGAGGAAGGAAGGCTCTTTGGCTGCTCACCGGAAAAGGCGGACTTTGCCATGGTCTTCTGCCGAGGTTTTATTGATTCCGAGAAGATAAGAGAGGCGCTCTCCAAAGAGACAGGCATTGCGGCTTTGAATATATGGCCGATGCGAAAGATGGGTGAAGGGGAAAACGAAATTCTGATACTACTTCGAAATCCCTACGGAAGCGATCCGAAAGCTTACCATAAGGATAATACTCTGGAGAGCAGATTCTGCAAAGTAATTACCCTTGCCTTGCAGTATATTAGCCAACGGCCAGAGGATCTGTTTTATGAAGGCAAGGAAAAGGAAAAGAGCGGAATGGATGGAAAGGCGGATCAAGTAAGGCTCACTGCTGCCTCCAAGGAGGCTCTCAAGACGTTCTTCTTTGGCCTGGATGGTTCCAGCAAGACAAGTGGCTTTGTCTTCGAGCTGAATGAGGCCAGAAATAGGCTTAGAAATGGCGAAAAGCCTTTCTTCATCAATCCTTTGCGCATCTTCCAAAAAGACGTTTCATTTCTGGAAAACGAAAAGAAGTCTACGGCTAGAATTTATGGGGATCGTGATATCTCTGAGATTGTCGATAAAAGGATAGAAGAGCGGCTGAAGGAATTAGGATTGATTAGGATTGATGTGAAGAGATAATGATGATCTATTATCTCTTCAAAACATGATATTATTTAAGTACAGATGTTACTAACTTAAAATATAAGGATATTGCTATTAATATTACAGCACAAATTATTAAAGATACTAATATCCAGTAGAAAGACGATGAAGTAAAATATATTATGGGTATAAGTAATATAATAAACAAAATAATTATACCTTGACACGTTCTTTCAATTTTCTTGGATCTTTCTCGAATGAAATCTTTTGGATTTGAATAGTTGGAAACATCTCTACTATTGGCTAAATAGTTTAATTTCATAGAAAGATCACCTATGAAAAAAAACACTATTGCCAAAATCAGAGCTACTAGATTTGCATATTTCCCAAACCTTGTCTCAACCACGATCTTCTCTTTCGTAAAGGGAAAGATTTCCCCGTTAATAATTATTTCCGGAGAGAAATACTCTCCTTCATTGGGATATGATATTTTTATAGTTTTAGTAAAGGGCTCTCCCACATGTATATCCCTTGGATATACATATACATCTGGGCCATATCGCTGGATTTCATCATAGTATGATTTCTTAACAAAATCCAATTTGACTGTATTACTCATTGGTGGGCCCATATAAGTAATTTTATATGTTATATTAACTGCATCTTCTTTTTTTAATAAATTCAATCTATTTATATCTACATCAACATTAAGTGTTGGTCTGACTACTCCTATCGTGAGGATTTTATCTACATCGAGAAAGTGACTGTTTTCTTCGACCCAATATCTAAATATTGTTGAGGCGTCAAAATCACCAATTTTTTTTAATTTTGCATAGTACCAATATACTATTCTATCTTTCCTATCAAGCTTATTTATATATATATCAAACTCGTTGGACAGTTTATATATGTTGTGTGAATTAATCCTAAATTTATACGTTTTATTATTATATTGCATTTTTCCATATCCACTTTCCTCATCTACAGTCACACTCATCTCTTCAGATGGATCTCTATCATTCATTATGCGGAGAATTTTTTCATCTGAGGATTTATCAACTGTAATGTTTGACCAATTAATGTCGAAATTCTCATTAATAAATTTTGTAATATTATTATGGTTGCTTTCAGTATTATTTTGATTGAATAAGTAATCTCCACAATCTATCTTTATGTCAAGCAGATCGTCGGCGTGAATACTATTATTAGATCTATGTGTATAATTATACATATCTAAGTAATAACAGCTATTTGATTCGCTCTTATAGTCTGCAATTTCGTCAAGTTCTTTCAATATGTATGCGTTTTTTGATATGTTTATGATATCTAATCCTTTGTCCACATATTCTTTTATATCTATTTTTTTTAATTCTGTCCCCATATTTTTAACTTCTACAAATATAGCTACTGTATCTCCGGTATGGTAATTTTCTCTCAAGGGGATTATAGATTTCGTTATTTGGATAGGATTCTCTGGTACCTGGATATATTGCGTCTTTTCTCGGGCACCACTTCCACTAGAATATGTAACTGATTTAGATTCGCCACTTGGCCCTGAATATACGAAATCTTTTAGATCTTTAGGCACATCCGGTATGTTCTTATCACTTGGAATAGTAATTGAATCAGCAATCGAAATTGCTGAAAAAATGAAGACCAAGATCAAAATCGCTGATAATTCCGTTGAGCTTTTCTCTAGCATATAAAGCTCCAACTGTTATTGCTTATTCCTATAAAATGTTGACATCCATCTTCTACAGATTCACAGGCGCACTTTGGTGCATCTCCATCGCATGTAACTCCGCAATTTATGGCATCTTCAGTAATGATGCCGATTCCATTAAAATTTATGATGTTTCCAACGCTTTTATTTAATAAAATATCTATGTAATTATTACCATTTATATTAGAATATGGATTTTTATAACCAACAAGAATCTCATTCCCTCCGATTACTACATCTCTTGATTCGCTTAGGGTTATTCCAGAGACATCATTTTGATACTTATCTGAACTAATAATGTTATTTGTTATACTATTATTTTGAACACTATGATCTGCAAAAATACCATTAAATTTGAAACCATAAATTTTATTACCATCAACTAGACAATTTTTAACTTTTTCCAATAAAATACCATTATTCCCATTCTTAAGCGTTAGGCCATTGATCGAAACATTCGATGTATTTTCTAAAGCAAAATTGAAATCGGCATTCATAGCATCTAATATCACAGAACCTCTATTTTTAGGGTCAGGCTTAATTGTTACATTACTTATATTATTACCTATATAAAATTGACCATTATATTTTCCACTCTCTAATAAAATTATCTTTTTAATGCAAGTAGTATTATTAAGACTTATTCTAAGCTCTTCTGCGGAATTTATATAAAAAACACACGATTCACATAGGTTCTTTGTTGGAATAATGTCTTTCGTTGCCGTTGCATTAATTATTGATTCGGCTGCATTTGTTGGTCCAATTTTTTTCTCGCTGGCAACAGACTCTCGGTATTTTGAGCCGATAAGATAGTAGCGGCCTCCGGTAATTGGATCATTAATTAATTTATATCCAAGATCTCCTGCGTTTTGAGATGCATTTATTTCTGCTTGTGTAGCAGATTGACCTGCTGCCTGATTACAAGCAAACGGCTGTATGAACAAAGCCAAAATAAAAAATAAAACAATACCTGCAACTCTTAGAGACACCGCTATCTCATCCCTCCCATGATCCAATTCTTTAGCATGACTCAGGCACTTAAGTAACTTGTGGTTCTCTTCATTATACATAGTCCTGAGTTTTCAGGACTACACATGGCCCTTTCCGTCCAAAATAGAAGATAGAGACGAGGCCTGGGGGTCGCAAGGCTTCAGATCTTTTCATCTCTTTTGAATCAACTTCTCCGGCCCGAGTCCCCACGGCTCTTGCCAGCCCCTCGTCCGCCTTTGCCAGGTTCTCGATAGCTCGCTTCTGGATACTTGTGTCAGTGACGAGACTCAGATCGGCCACCTAGGTTTTCCACCAGATGCTTCGATTCGGTTCTGTTCATGGAGCGGTATCTCTCCCCTCCTTGTACGAAGTCATAGGTCTTCGGGATCTTCTCTCTAACCAGATTGCCCTGGAGATAGGAACTATCGGCCGCTCCCGCCTGTGGAGCAGTCACCGGCCCACCCTGACTACTCGGGCTGAAGTTTACGGGTACCTGGAACACCTGGCTCTGCATAGCGGCATCGCGCTGGTTATTGGCCACAGGCGAAAGCGGCTGGTTGGTAGGTAGCTCGTGGAAGTTGGCGCTCAGGCGGTGAATGCTGTCGCCCAAAAACAATAAATATGAAGCGTCACATTCTGGTTCTCGTTAATGTTTCTATGCTTTGCATGCAGATGGCCGGAAGCGGGCGCTATTTCCGGGCACTTTTGTCATTCTCCAGTCGGATTAATGGAGCAAAGGATATTTCGGGGGTTTAAATCATGCTAGTTAGGTTCAGGAATTTCACATTATCGGTTCTGGTGGCGATGGCTGCCTTTTCTATTGCGGTATTCGTAACGGCGGACACGGCCCTTTCCCAGGATTGGAATAGCTACAGTCCTGCGCATGTCGTAGGCTCAGGAGATGACGACTGGTGGACGACATATCCCGATCAGAATGAAAACTCAGGCAAGGCGGTAGAACATCCGGACTGGATAATGAAAGCTCTCAAGGAAAAGCCTGTGCTCATCCTGATTCATAGCAGCAACTGCGTGCCCTGCCTGACCCAGACGCCAAGAATTAAAGCGGCTGTGAATAGCAATAGCGGCGATCTCGATTATTACGATATACTGGGGGAAGGAAGCAGCTTGCAAGAGGCGATTGATATCCTGGATGTCTATGATCCGTTTGGAATGGGAAAGCCGGTCGTCCCAACAACCATCTTCATCACCCTGGCCAAGGGCCCGGACGGAAAGGTGGATGTCGTCTGGCGCAGCGAAATTGATGCCATGAGCGAGGGAAGGATCGACGCTTATGTGAAGGATGCTATCTACTACTACAAGCAGAATAGCGCCGCATGGACCAGAGAGTGATACTGATAATCGCCAATAGCTGCAAGAAAAAGCTGCAACCGGCAGCTCTCATCCTCCTTTTCGCTCTGGCCTTTCTAGCCATCTTTTCCAGTCCCGTATTTGCCGCTGATGCCATAAAGGCCCCGCAGTTTACGGCCACTGGAGTTGACGGCAAGAATTTCTCTCTTTCCGACTTTGCCGGCGCGCCTCTTATCCTGCATATCACCAACATCGAGATACCTCTTTGTGTGGAATGCGAAGCGTCCCTGAAAGGACAGGTAGAGGAGCTGGTAAGACTCAAGGCTGCGCATCCGGCGGTCCAGATAGTCACATTGAACCTGAGGAAGAATTCCTACTCGCGTGACGGCAAATCACTGGCGGAGAAGTGGTGGAAGCTGAATATCACCTGGCCTTGGGCTGAGGATATTGAGCCTTATACGATCGCCAGCAAGTATCTAGACTACTGGAATGTGAGAGGCGGCTCTTCCAACCCCACAATTCTTCTCATCGACAAAGACGGCAATATCGCTGCAGTCTATCATGTCTACCGGGTGGGCGAGGGGGTGCAAGACGGTGTGCAGAGTAGCGAAAAGCTTTACCAGAAGCTGCAAGACGTGGGTGGCAGAGAGTGGAATGGCCTGGAGGGAGAGGTCTTCCGGCAGGATGTGTCCGCCTTTGGTATGTTCTTGCTGGGCATATTAACGTCACTTGCACCCTGCTCCATAGCTCTTATGATCGCCGTATTCTCCTATGTTATGACCGTAAGAAGAAAGGATGAATACCTGAGAAAGAGCGTCTCAACCTCAAGAGAGGGTTTTATGATAGGCATTGCCTTTACCTTTGGCATGGCCGCAGTATTCTTTGTGCTGGGGCTGTTCATCTCTCAGGTGGGCCTGTTCATAAGAGACTCCAGGATCTTCGACCTGATAGCCGGTATTATCATGATACTTCTGGGCATCAGCAATATCAAGCCATTGGAAGAGATCCTGGAGCCGGTGAGATCTCGAATTAGGCTCTATCGTGGAGAAGGAGAGTATTGCGAGACCAGGAAAAGCCTGCTGCAAAGGTCGGTTGAGGCATCTGTTGCTCTATTCAAGCACTCCTCTTTCATTGGCGCCTTCACGCTCGGCATATTCTTCGCCCTGGGATGGGCACCCTGTGCTCTCTCCATGGTTCTGCCGGTATTGATCTGGCTGGCCTCGCAAAATATTACTCCCCTGGCAGGAGGCGTGATGCTCTTCATCTTTGGAATCGGGCATGGTGTGCCCATCATTCCCATTGCCACCTTCTCTCGGGCAGTGGGGGGAAGGATCGGAGAGAAATATGTATCCGTTGGAGCCTGGACCACCAAATTCTTCGGGCTGCTGGTGATAGTGGTGGGCGTGGTTTATGCAGTGAGGTATGCGGGACTGTTGCTCTGGTAAAGGGTGGAGGGAAGAATAGTGAAGAGAATGCTTATGTTGGCGGTACTGATATTTGCGCTGGTCGGGTTGGCATCGTCTGCAAAGTTCATTCAGCTCTGGGGCAATTCCACATGCGAAGCCATCAGCGTTGACTGGCTGCCCTGCGTTTAATTGCGGATCGCCCCCTTATCCTTTTTATGGCAAATATCAACATTCTATGCGTCTTCTCAAGGTGCTCGATGAAGAGATATTTCAGCTCCAGCTCCAAATCCTCCATCTCCCTTTTGGCGGAGTCTGAAAAGATAATATCTATAAATACGAGTTTGTGGTGATATGATTTGGATGTGCAGTTCATGATAGAGATTACAGAGGCGGCAGCTAATATGATAAAGCATAGCCTGGTAGAAGGCAAAGTGATCAGGATGTTCCTGGCAGCTATTGATGCTACCGGCGCGAATTATGGTCTGGCTCTGGGAAACGAGGAGGCTGGTGACAAAGTTTATGAGAGCCGGGGCGTAAAGGTCTACATGAGCCCACAGGATACTGAACTGCTCAGCGAGACCATAATTGATTACGTGGACGACGATAGGGGAACCGGGTTCATCATTAGGGGCCCAGAGGATGAAATCTCCGGCTGTGGTTCCTGTGCCAATGTCGATAGCTGTGATCATGATCACAGCAGTTGCGATCACGACCACGGCGAATGCGGATGCGGACACGATGACAGCGACTGCGGTTGCAGCTAGCTGAATCGCAATTTTTTATTTCAATTATTTTCCTCGCGCCGGGCCATTCTATATCATAATCGTAGTCATCATCATCAACCTATCGTCTTCTTGATGCCTGCAATCAGCTAATCGCAACACTTAAATATGATACGTGCTAGCATGTGACATGTTAACATTTACGGGATGATACAATTTGGGTGAGATTGGCAAGAGAGTTCGAATTGAAAGGATAATGGACAGAGACAGCGGGAACACAGTCATAATTCCACTGGACCACGGCATATCCGTCGGCCCCATCAAGGGATTGGTCGACCTGCCAGAGATGGTAAACAAGGTGGCCAAGGGCGGAGCCAATGCCGTTCTTCAGCAAAAGGGAATGGTCCGCCATGGACATCGCGGTTACGGTCGAGATGTCGGTCTGATTGTGCATATGAGCGCCTCAACCTCCCTTGGCCCCGATCCCAATAACAAGGTACAGGTCTGCCTGGTGGAGGAGTGCCTGAAGATGGGAGCAGATGCAGTATCGATTCACATCAATATCGGCTCTGAGACCGAGTCAGATCAGCTCAGCATAATGGGCTGTGTCAGCGAGCGCTGTGACTTCTGGGGCATGCCGCTCATAGCCATGATGTACCCGCGCGGCAAAGCCATCGTCAATCCCAATGATGTGGAGGTCGTGGCTCACGCCGCCCGGGCCGGCGCGGAGCTTGGCGCGGATATAATCAAGACCAACTACACCGGAGATATCGATTCCTTCCGGCGAGTGGTGGATGGCTGTCCGGTGCCTGTGGTCATCGCCGGCGGGCCCAAGACCGAGACGGACATGGAATTCCTGCAAATGATTGACGGAGCCTTGCAGGCTGGCGCGCGCGGCGTTGCCATCGGCAGGAATGTCTTCCAGCATAAGGATCCCGTGAAGATGACCATGGCCATTGCGGCTATTGTCAACAAGGGCAAGACGGCGGAAGAAGCGATTAAGATATTGGATTGATAATATCAAAGGTGCTAGGCTTATTCGGTAGGCAGGGAAAGGCGGATTTGCTGATCTTTCCGGCCTTCCCGGTATTTTTGGAGAACTTTACTCAATAACGCTCACCGGTTCGATTATAACCTAACAGTTACGCTAACCACAAAGGCACAAAGCCACAAAGGACGCACAAAGGCCGTTTAGCAGAGGTTCGGGCCAGTCTTCAGTTTATCGATCATTGCGGGGCAGCGGGCCATCCGTGCCCTGGGCAGCCGCCAGGATGTGTCGCTTTCGTCGTCTCGGGCACGAGGGTGGCTATGTGAGCAGGCAACATCGGGGGACCGGGAGGACGACAAAATAGAGCGGGATAGATTTGATGCTTCAGCCTGTGTTCGATTTTAATTCTGAATTATCGTTTGTTGTCCACAAATCCTGTGATTCATTCAGTTTCATTTGTTCGGATACATCTCGCAGATTCAAAAACATCCTGCTCTGGCTCTTTGTCCAAAATCTAAATCCGATTTTTTCATAGAACTCTAAGGCGTCATCTTTTGGATCTACTGCCAGGTATCTGCATCCAAGGGGGCTCTCCATGACATAACCAATAGCAAGGGAAAGAAGATAACTCCCTATGCCGTGTCCTTGAAGCTTTTTGTCGACTGCAAGTCGTGCAATTAAGATACAAGGATACGCAGGATATTCGCAGTCATCGATGATTTGACGCGGATCAAGCTTGTCTTTTTTTACCTGGACGGAAGCTGCGGCCATAGAGATGAAGCCTGCAACACGGTCCCTATAAAAACAGAGATGCGTTTTGCTCAGGAATTCCTCCTGCTCATGCAATGCATCATTCTTAAGAAAGGCGTTTAGCTCAACATTGCCGGAATCGAACGGAGAAAGGTCATATCTGGAACTTAGCAATAATATGGAGAGTTCCCTTTCCAAAATTCCGGTCATCAAAATTTATTGCGATTGGCTCTGTAAATTCTCTTTGCTTTCTTGAAGAAAGCGAGCTGCTCGGAGGTAAAAACTGAGCTGTTTTCGTTCTGGAGGAATTCTTCAGCCTCAGCACCCTCAAATACCATTCCAAGCTTAATTTGCCTTGCCATTTACCAAACTCCATTCGGCTGCATCTCAATTTATATTACCGAATACTTTGCCGTGAGAATAAAGCATTTTCGCTCCTGCAAAACTGACCTGGATTGTGATGCTGTCGAGTTGATGGCAGCCTCCCGACGGGCACGCGCGTGCGGGCTCACGCATGGCAAGCGCGGGCGGCGTGGGCTAGCGGCCTAGGGGGTGGGAGGCCCGGCAGGGCAGATTTTCGGGCAGCGGGATTTTTGGAAACTGTGGCGGCTTGCAGTTATTATTATACTATAACCTAAAAGTTACGCTAACCACAAAGGCACAAAGCCACAAAGGACGCACAAAGGCTGTTTAGCCGAGGTTCGGGGCAGTCTCCGGCTTGAAGGTATTTGTGGGGCAGCGGGCCAGCCGCTCGCCTGCGCCGCGTCCACGCCTCTGGTTCCGGCTGCGCGCGTGGAGCCGTCTGGATGGACAAAACTTACCAGGCAAGCTCTTGCACAGGTGACGCGGGAATCCAGTTGGGCATGGGTGAACTTCACCAGGTCCGGATAGGTCCGGCCAATGCCCAAAAAGAGCACGGGCTTGCCTGTGATGTAGGCGATGGAGATCGCAGAGCCGCCTTTGGCGTCGGCATCCGTCTTGGTGAGAATGGAGCCGTCGATGGGCACCGACTAGTTGAAGAGGCGCGCCGTCTCCACTACATCAAAGATCACAGCTGCCGGGTCGCCGCCCGTTTTGTGCTTGACGACCTTGAGGCCGTGGCTGACTCCTGTCTTAAGGGCGCAGGGTCAAAAAAATTCGATGGATTTCGCCGTCTGAAATTTGCCACACCAAAAGATATATCCATATTCACCAAATTAATATCATTTACTGATGTCAGATCTTGATCTAACCCAGAATGAGGCAGATTTGCTCATTGCTATGCCAAAACATAGAGCCAATGAGGATGAGTTCCATTTTCCTGGAGTAGGCGGTTCTATCGTTGTCCCTCTAATTTCTGAAGATCAGAGGGAATCTTTTTGGCTTGATATAAGTCGAGGAAGGATCAACCGCCTTAAGGCAACATATCAGAATCGGGCAAAGGTCATTGTAGTTCTAATGCGTCTGGACCTGAACGGTCCGCCTCATCGTAATCCCGATGGTCAGGAAATATCCTGTCCCCACCTTCACAAATATCGGGAAGGATATGGAGACCGTTTTGCTGAGCCACTGCAATCGAATCAATTTGCAAATATCGCGGATCTCTGGCAGACGCTTCAAGACTTTATGAAATGCTGCAATGTGACTCGCCCACCTGATATTCAGAAGGGGGTTGATTATTACGACCACTGAAGTCCAACAATTAATGGATGATTATACATCCTGGCTCAGAGCCAAGATAACCCTTCGCAGAGTTGATGATTGGTTCGAGATTACTACACCATATCTTGATAGGCATAACGATTATCTGCAGATCTACGCCAGGAGACAAAACGGCAGCTATCTCATGACAGATGACGGATATATTCTGCAGGATCTCATGCAGTCGGGATGCGATCTTGACACGCCAAAGAGGTCGGAGCTGCTCAATATGACTCTAAATGGCTTTGGTGTCAAGCTTGTTGAAGGCAGAATGCTCCAGGTCACAGCCTCTCCAGAGAATTTTCCTCTAAAGAAGCACAACCTGATTCAGGCTATGCTGGCTGTAAACGACCTATTCTATCTGGCCAAGCCCAATGTTATCAGCCTATTCCTGGAAGATTTCGTGGCCTGGTTGGAACAAAATTATATTCGCTTTATTCCAAATGTAAAATTTGCGGGCAAAAGCGGTTATGATCATCTCTTTGATGCAGTGATACCCAAATATCGCCAGGCACCGGAAAGAATCCTTCAGGCAATCAATCGTCCGGATAAAAATGAAGCACAAGCTCTAGCTTTCTCCTGGATGGATACGAGAGAAGTGCGAAAGCCTGATTCAAAAGCGTATGCCTTTCTTAATGATTCGGAAAGAGCGGTCTCACCATCAGTAATCGAAGCGCTTCGAAGCTACGAGATTGTGCCCGTAGTTTGGAGCAATCGTGATCCGATCTTGCCGGAATTGATAGCTTAGATGATGGTGTGGGGATTGGGGTGCGGATCGCAGGAGTAGTTGCGACCGCCCTCTTCCCGGTCGGTTTCGAGCATGCCCAGGGCTCCGGGCGGCGCGGGCGCTGCTTGTTTTTACGCTTCCGCCTCTCCCATCAGCCTGTCCACCAGCCACTCCGGCTCGAACTTCACCAGGTCTGGATAGGTCTGGCCTATGCCCAAAAAGAGCACGGGCTTGCCTGTGATGTAGGCGATGGAGATCGCGGAGCCGCCCTTGGCGTCGGCATCCGTCTTGGTGAGAATGGAGCCGTCGATGGGCACCGACTCGTTGAAGAGGCGCGCCCTCTCCACGGCATCGTTGCCGGCTATTGCTTCATCTACGAAGATGAGCAGATCGGGTTTGGTCACGCGCACGATCTTTCTCATCTGATCCATGAGATTGATGTTGGTATGCAGCCTTCCGGCAGTATCCGCCAGCACCACATCCTTGTTGTGTGCCTTGGCATACTCCACGGCATCGAAGATCACAGCCGCCGGGTCGCCGCCCGTCTTGTGCTTGACGACCTTGAGGCCCAGGCTATTGCCGTGCACCTCAAGCTGCTCAATGGCTCCGGCTCGGAAGGTATCGCCCGCGGCCAGGACAACGGAGTAGCTCCGGTTCATCAGATACCTGGCAACCTTGGCAATGCTAGTCGTCATTCCAGTTCCGTTCACACCAACGAAGAGAATCTTGACGGCTCTTCGGTCATGGTATCACGCGGGTTACGCTGAGAGTTCAGGATGGACTATCTGTATCAATCTTTAAGTATTGATAAAGATACAAGGATTGGGTGGTGATATTCTGCTAACGAGATATATTCTAACTATCATCTTTCTTGTCGGGATGCTTCTTTGTATGCCCGCATTTGCCTGGGGCGGGAATTCAGCATTCGCGCCGCAAACACTGAACATTGGGCTCGACAAAGGGACAGCTGATGATTGGTTTAATCGGGGCATCGAACGGTACGACCAAGGAGAATATGAAGAAGCCATTCAAGCATGGGATGAAGCGATAAATATCGATCCGCAACTCGCCGATGCATGGAATGGCAAAGGCGTAGCTCTCAATGATCTCAACAACTATGAGGGTGCTATTGATGCCTGTGATCTGGCAATAAAAATCAATCCACAGTTTGCTGAAGCCTGGTACAATAAAGGCAATGCTCTCTATGGTCAAAGCAAGTATGAAGAAGCCATCATCGCCTACGACCAAGCTATCAAGATCAATCCGCAGTTTGAGGATGCCTGCTACAATGAAGGCACTGCTTTGATCGAACTGGGCAAGTATGAGCAAGCTATCATTGCCTTCGATCAAGCTATCCAGATCGATTCGCAGTTTGCTGAAGCTTGGAATAACAAAGGAAATGCTCTCAATTACCAGAGCAAGCATGAGGAAGCCATCATTTCCTGCGATCGAGCCATCCAGATTAATCCGCGGCTTGCAGAAGCTTGGTACAACAAAGGCAATGCTCTCTATGGTCTGGGCAAGAACGAAGAAGCCATCATTGCTTATGATCAGGCTCTAAAGATCAATTCGCAATACCCTGAAGCTTGGGGCAACAAAGGCTGCGCTCTCGATGGTCTAGGCAAGCATGAAGAAGCCATTGATGCCTACGATCAAGCCTTAAAAATCGATTCAAAGGATGCTCAAGCCTTGAATAACAAAGGTTTGGCTCTCGACGCAATTGGCAATATACGATGAGGCCATAGTTGCATATGATCAGGCTCTAAAGATCAACTCGCAGTACGCTCAAGCTTGGACCAATAAAGGGAATGCACTCAATGAATTGGGCAAATATGAGCTAGCCATTGAGTGTACAGAGGAAACTATTAAAATAGACCCTAAGGATAAATCAGCTTTGGCAACCAAATCCACTGCCCTCAATAAGCTTGGGCGCCATAAAGAGGCTTTGGACGCCATTAATGCCGCGATTGTCCTACCTTAAAAATAAGAATAAATCGCTACGTTTCCGCCTCTCCCATCAGCCTGTCCACCAGCCACTCCGGCTCGAACTTCACCAGGTCTGGATAGGTCTGGCCTATGCCCAAAAAGAGCACGGGCTTGCCTGTGATGTAGGCGATGGAGATTGCGGAGCCGCCTTTGGCGTCGGCATCCGTCTTGGTGAGAATGGAGCCGTCGATGGGCACTGACTCGTTGAAGAGGCGCGCCCTCTCCACAGCATCGTTGCCGGCTATTGCTTCATCCACGAAGATGAGCAGATCGGGTTTTGTCACGCGCACGATCTTTCTCATTTGATCCATGAGATTGATGTTGGTATGTAGCCTTCCGGCAGTATCCGCCAGCACTACATCCTTGTTGTGTGCCTTGGCATACTCCACGGCATCAAAGATCACAGCCGCCGGGTCGCCGCCCGTCTTGTGCTTGACGACCTTTAGGCCCAGGCTATTGCCGTGCACCTCAAGCTGCTCAATGGCTCCGGCTCGGAAGGTATCGCCTGCCGCCAGGACTACGGAGTAGCTCTGGTTCATCAGATACCTGGCAACTTTGGCAATGCTGGTCGTCTTTCCCGTGCCGTTCACGCCAACGAAGAGAATCTTGACCGGCTTTTCTTTGCTCTTGATGTACTCGTCAAAGTCCAGATAGTTCCTGGAAAGAAGCGTCAAGAGAGCATTTCGCAGGGACTGCTCGGCGATGGCACCTGTGTCCGCGCCGATCTTCCTCTTCATTCCCACCAGATTGCTCTTGACCTCTCTGACTATCTCTTCCGCCACGGGCAGGGCCACGTCGCTCTCCATGAGGGCCATCTCCAGGGCCCACATGGGCTCCTCCAGATCCTTCTCTTCCAGGATTACTTCCTGCTCAAATATCAGGCTCTTGGCCTTTTCCAGGAAGGAGAAACGGCTCTTGGGCTTATTGTTGGCTTCGGTCGTCTTTTCCGGAAACAGAGAAGGCTTTGCTGGGGAGGCACGAGATGAAGCCCCATCAGGCGCAGGAGACTTCACCTGGGCAGCATTCTTATCTGCCATAGGGAGTGCTTTGGCCTGGCTTTTTATCTCTTTATCATCATCTTTCTTTCCGGCCAGCTTCTCGGCCTGGGAGACCTTCTCGGCAATCTTGGAGGACAATGCCTCTTTGAAGCCGGAAAGCTTCTCCTTGAAGCGACTAAACAATACTTTCGCTCCCCGCGGCGTGTTGATGTTGATGCTGATGTTGATTTGCGCTCTCTTCAAATTGCTGCATTATGGCCTGGATCTTCTGCATCTCTTGATCGATCTTGGCAAGCACTTCACTGAGCTTCTTTGATCCTTCAAGAACCTCTGCCTTCCTTACTTTCAGAATATCCTTGGCCTCGGCTGCGGTCTTTTCGATGCTGACGCCCGCGCCTACATTCAAGACTACTTTCTCCTTAGAGGCAAGGTTTCCGTGGATAAAAGACCCCGATCCAATGGGGACGAGAATCTCCTGTCCTACTTGTGCCGTGTCCAGGGCCTCTACTGCAATCAGTGCCCTTTCCAGGCCCTCGGCGGTGATCTGCGTCAGGTTTAGCTGCTGCATGATGCCGTCCGCCTGAGCCTGATACTGCTGATATGCGGCCAGGAGTCTTCTGACTTCCTCCTCGCCTCCAGGAGCGCTACTCAACAGCCAACACCTCGTCTATCTTGATGAGGCCTCTCTTCAGGCCGTGTTCGCTTCCCATGAGGGAATAGACTTTATTTTCGGCATTCTTCTCGTTCTGGCTCTCTACAACCTTGCTAAAGGGCAGCCAGGTCTTGCCGACAAGTCCTCCCTTGTACTTTCCTTTGATCTCGAATTTGCTCACTATTCCACCCCTACTATTTTCAAAAATTACTGGAATGTTACTGAAATCATCAAACCAGGAAGCCTAACGCGTCCTCGATGCGCCCCAGCTCCGGGCCGGAGGTTCCAACACCTGCGAAGTAACCGTGGCTGTTGGCCAGCACTCCTGAGCCCACCAGCGGCGAGCCGAGGTTCACTGTGCCCACATCCACAGGCAACTCAAAGAGCCTCTCCAGGACGGCTATCTCCTCTTCAGAGACGCGTGGATGCACAAGAAGCCCTTTGTTGGTTGCGACACCCGCCATCCCCACGGTCTTGAGGCCGCCGATGGTGCCTTTTTCCACTTTCACGCCCAGGGTCTGCTCTATCGTTTCGCAAGCCCTGCCGGACAGCTCCGCATGGACCAGAGCAGCGCTGTCGTTGACCAGTATCACATTGCCTGCGGCATTGATCCTGGCCGGCAGCCTAGCTACCCGGCCATGTTCGCGAAGAATCTCGATCTCTTCATTGCCGGCATGATGGGTTACCACGAAGCCATTGCTGTTGGCCGCGACCAGGGAACCCAAGACGGAGCCTACTCCGGCCAGTACCTGCACCGCCGGCACTTTCAGCCCGGCTTCGAGAACTTGCCTATCGGCTTCGCCAACTTCCTGCGGCACGAGGAGAACCTTCTCCGTGCATTTGGCAAATACTCCGATAAGGCTGCTTCCTGCTATCTTTATTCGCTTATCTGTCACCAGCAAACTCCGCCTCAACTCCGCCGTCTTCGAACTTGACTGCGCGTACCCTTACGCGCCGGGGAGGCTTCATATCGCCTCTGGCCCAGATGACTTCGCTCAGGCCGGGGTCGATCTTTATGTTATTCTTTGCTACTTTCATATGCCGGGCGAGGTAGCTTCTGATCTCGGTTATGGCCCGGTTGGACCTTCTGTAAATGGGAGCGCACTTGACTATGCCCAGGGGTATAGTGTAAACTCTTTCTGTGTCCGCCATGTCTATCTCTCTAAGCTGCTTCTTCTCCAATGTCGTCTCTTGGGATGAGTGACTACCTGCCTCATGGTCTTGACAATAACCCAGGAGGGTACCCTACGATTCTGATTGAACGCCTTGGCAAGCCTGATCTTCTTGCCCTTTAATTTCTTGGACATATCTCTTCCTCCGAATGACTCTGGTGTGCGTATGATTGGAGGGGAAAATCTCATCGACCTTAGCCTGGCCGCATCTCTCTTTTAGCGCATATCTCAGGCCCACCTCAAAGTCTGAGGCAGGATACCTCTCGGATAGCTCTTCCTCGAAGTCCAAATAGCGCGAGGCCATGGCCCGGATGGTCTTTTGACCCAGGCCCGCCAGGGGTCTTAAGTATTGCATATGCAACCGGTCTTCCAGGCTTCGAATGGCGCTGAAACCCATTTTGGGTGCGCGATCATCCCGCCTCGTCCCGTCCGCCACAAATTCGCACTCTTTAGCTATTGTTTCTACTGCAATAGGATGAACATAATTGAGAGCATCGTTGGGATAGCCCGTGCGAAGCAGTATCTCCAGGGCCTGCTCCAGGACGCCATCAACAAATACCATCCTCCTATGGGGATGGTCAAGCTCTCGTGCGGCATCAGCCGCTCTCATCCAGGTATCATCATGGCCGAAGCTGAAGGTGACAAGCTCTATCTCGTCAAAGAACGGTTCGAGAAGAAGAGCCGCCAGGCTGCTATCTTTTCCGCCGGAAAACAAGACTGCAACCTTCATGAACTGCCTACAGCTATCAGCCGCTTTATCTCCTGGTTATGGTGATGTCTCGCTTCTTGGGCTGTGCCTGCTTGAGGATCGCCTTGAGTTGTTCGTCTGTGATTGCGCCCCTCAGCCTGCCGCTTTGAGCAAGCATGATGAGCTGACCTTCAATCTGAGCGACGAACTCAGGCTTGGTCATGCGTATTGCATTGAGCCGGTCCCTTGCTTCGGGAGTGAGAATGGTCCTCATCAAGGATGCTTTTTTGGCTTCCATCTCTTGTTGGGCCTGCTCTTGTTGAGCCGCAGCCATCTGCGAATCCACCTGCTGTTTTTGGATCTGGTCCATCCTCTTTCGTCTTAAATCTGCAAGCTCATCATCAGCCATACTTTTTCCTTTCCTCGCTTAAGCTTTATGTCGATTCGACAGCAGGTTCTGCTGCTGGTGCAGAAGAGCCTTGCATCTGGCTTCTTATCTTATGGGCTACTCCATCAAGGTATGCCTGACCTGCCGGGGTCATTTGGCGTCCTTTCTTCAGCTTCTTCACGTAGCCGGCCTTCTCCAGTTGCTGCAGTGACTCTCTTGCCACTGAGCCGCTGCCTTTGCAGAAGAATCCAGTAGCTACACCCTTGCGGTGCTTTCCGCCGTAGAAGCTTCTAAGGCGGGAAACGCCCACCGGGCCGTCGATGTAT
Organism: Methanothrix sp.; assembly: GCA_963682135.1. Classification (GTDB taxonomy): domain Archaea; phylum Halobacteriota; class Methanosarcinia; order Methanotrichales; family Methanotrichaceae; genus Methanothrix. Next base: position 930,256 of record OY821645.1, on the reverse strand, counting down.
ATCCTGCGCAATACTGATGCGCACCGCACAAACCACCAATCTGGGTTCGTGGGGGGCATCTCTCTATTTACCCCAGTCTTGGCAAACTCAGCCCATTCCGGGGGCTGAACCTTGCCCGCCGCCTTTAGCTCCTGGGCCACGGCAGCTATTAAGTCATGGGGAGGTACGTCGTAAACAGTTGTCAAATCCTTCAATCCTCCAAATGATAAGGAACAAACCAGAACCCTTACGCAGAAACAAGTATAAATGCTTTTTCCGAGCGATACGAATTTTGGAGCTTTTCTTTTGTTCTCCTAGCTTAATAACTTGACTATCCGGAAAGAGAACACCCTCGCATCGGCCAATGATGTTCAAGAGATAATACTCCTTGGATTCGAGATATATTTGTGAAAAGATGCCAATTTCTGGGAGTCTGACCAATTGATTATCTCATTGTGTCATAGATTTCATTTAAATTTATCTGCGCGTCATATTTCGCCAAATATGTCGCACAAACCAATTTGTGCGTCACGGATGACGCGCAAATTTGCTCCAAGCTGAAATTCTTGCGAGCCTCTGCGTTAAAGCAGAAGCTTTAGTGAGTCAGGGTGCTCAAATCCATCTGCAATAGGCTGCCTGGCCAGGCTTACCTCCCCAGAACAATGATTTGTGTCGCATGTATGAGATGAAAGCGTTTTTGTATCGCACAGATTAACCATCCATGAGATGCAAGTGAAATTGCGGCGGCGCACCCGCGCAGCAAGCTGCGAGGTATTCATCAAAAATAAATCCAACATCATCAGCTGATTAATCATTCTCTCCAGATCCGTCTCAAGCCAGTGATCCAGTCCGCCATTGCCTGCCTCGCCACCTCTCTGTCCACAAGCTCTTTTTCCTGGGAGCGAGATTGGAGGAATATTTAATGACATCAAACAGATTGCCACTTTTGATCGAGATTTTCTTCGGGCAGATTAACTGAAAATTATTTATTTAACTACATCTTTAATTGTTCTCCGCTCTTCTCTGAATCGTTGCCGATAAGCTGCCGATATTTTGCCGATAAACTACAGGTTCGGGCGCAGCGTGACTGACTTGCCTTTCTCCAGCCATCCGTCTTCCACCCAGGCCCTGAGATAGGTTCCTGGCCATCCTCTCCGAAAAGGCCCAGCTCGGCGCTGCCACCAGGGAAGTGCTGTGAGTGTCTCTCAATCAAATCAAGGTATTTCTTTATCCTTCTCTGCCAGGCCCAGCACATTGAGCAGCCCCAGCAGGTTCTCCCGGGACAGTGAGCCGTCGGATACCTTCTTCAGAACCTCTTTGGCATTGAAGGCCACACCAAGGCCAGCGTTCTTGATCATCAGACAGTCGTTAGCTCCGTCGCCCACGGCCACTATGCTGTCCGGGCTGATATTCTCCAGCTCTGCCAGCCGGTAGATGATGCCCCCCTTGGCCTCAGCATCGATGATATCCCCCTTGATCTCGCCGGTGAGAAAGCCGTTCTCAATCTCCAGCTCATTGGCAAAGGTGTAGTCGAAGCCCAGCTGCTCTTTGAGCACATCGGTAAAATAGGTAAATCCGCCGCTGATGAGTGCGATCTTGTAGCCTAAGTGCTTGAGGTGATGCAAAAGCTCCTCAGATCCGGGGGTAAGCTGCAGATCTGATGCAATCTCCTGCAAGGACCTCTCAGGCATCCCCTTGAGGAGGCGCACCCTCTGGCGCAGCGACTCCTTGAAGTCCATCTCCCCGTTCATGGCCTTCTCAGTAATCGCTTTTACCTGCTCGTCTACTCCTGCAAACCCCGCCAGCTTGTTGATGATCTCAAAATCGACAATGGTCATGTCCATATCAAAAACGATGAGCCGCTTCTCTTTGCGTGAGCGGCCCAGATCCTGAATCACCACATCCAGCCCCAGAAGCTCACAATCCTTCTTCAGCCTGGCTTTGCAATTATCTTCATCGCACTCGGAAAAGTCCATAATAAATTCGATAGAGATGAGATCGCCCCGAGCCGTTACCGATGCCCTTTCGATGTTCACAACATTTCCAGCAGCAACGTTTGCCGCATCGCGGATGATGCCTGGCCGGTCTTTGGCCAGAATGGTGACCACGTGCAGGCTTTTCTTCGCTTTGCGCCGGCCCCGGTACTGGCCCAGGGGCAGGAAGTTGAATTGAATGCCGAGATCCTCGGCCTTTCTTTGCAGCCATGCCTGCAGCTCGCTGGCAGTGACACGCGCATTGGAAAAATCAGCCACTACAGACATGGTGAATATGCCCTGCATCACTCGCTGATCCAAATCCACGATATTCACATTCTGCTGGGCAGGCTCATCCAGGATATCACGGATAAGTCCGGGCCGGTCTTTGCCCAAGAAGGAGATGACCCATAAATCGTCGTTCAGAGGGCACGTCCCCCATTTCTATGCGGCTGCATCGGAGATGATGCTTGCCATTCATGCCTAAATACTTTTTCAGCCATCAATCCTGACGCTTCTGCTTTAGTTCAGCAACTCTCATCATCAAATGCCAGGTATTCTCGACGGCTGCAATGGTCAGCCATACTATTACCATCACCATCCAGCCCAGGTAGCGAGTCTTCCCCTGCAAGACGTCTGCGCCTATTGCTATAATGGTCATGTAACAGATCGTGTTAGGGATCAATAACCCTCTCAAGATCATACTTGATGCGAAGGCTCTGTTCTCACCCTTGCTCCTTAAAAACCTCAGCCAAAGGACCGAAGTATGAGCCAGCTGCAATGCTCCTAAAATGAGAAGTGGATAGCCTAATCCCGACGGTGAATCGGAAGGAACCACGAATATGAAGGCAAATGATAAAATCATCAAGAAATTTATAAATATCTCTTCAGCCAACATGCGTATATCGCTTGACTTTTTTGCCTCGGCTATGACATCAATGTGCAATGTAACTGCGACAAAGATCAGGCCGACAAGAGTGGCTGAGGCTGACCCCGTCAGCATATAAAAATCTCGCCAGGAATTTACAGACTCGATAAAAGAAATCATATGAGATCCACTTACCTTCTCACGGTCCTTTAGCCTCAGCGGATACTGCGACGCATTTTTCCAGCGCCTTTTGCAGCTCTTCCATTCGGATCGGTTTACTGATATATTCGTCCATGCCCGCATACAGACAGGCTTCTCTATCACCATTAAGCGCGTGGGCTGTTATAGCTATTATGCAGACCTTAGATCCAGAGCTTCGAATGCGGCGCGTTGCTTCAAAGCCGTCCATCTCCGGCATCTGCACATCCATCAGTACAACATCATAGGGCTGCCTCTCCAATGCCTGCAGAACTTCAAAGCCATTTGCAGCTACATCAGCCCGATATCCAATACGCTTTAACATGCTAAGAGCGACTTTCTGATTGACGGGATTGTCTTCCGCCACGAGAATACGCAGATTGCGCTCGCTAATCTCGCCTGGTGAAGGCTTAGAGCAGGTAATGCTCGGTTTAGAATCACTTTTCGGCAAGAGAAGCTCTATCAGCAAATTATGAAGCTGGGTGAGCTTGATGGGCTTGGTCAGCCAACCATCGATCAATGTATCTCGCGAGAGGCTGTAACCGATGGGAATGAATATCACGCATAGAGTGTCTGCACTCTTGCCCCTCTTAACCTCCCTGGAAAGGGATCCGATATCTACATCAGGCAATGCGCCGTCCAGAATCACAAAGTCAAAGGCCTCTGCAGCAAGCATTTCTAGAGCGGATTTTCCACTGGTTGCTGTTGTTGGAATCATCCCCCAAGACCGCGCGGCTTCTGCCAGCATGCTTCTGGCCAGGTCATTTTTGTAGACCACAAGAATTCGCTTTCCAATCAGAATGGGGTTCGTAAGGACGGCATCTTTTGGTGCAAGTGACTTTGCAATTATGGTGAACTGGAAAGTGCTCCCCTTTCCCGGTTCGCTCTCTGCCCAGATCCTTCCCCCCATCATTTCGACAAGGCGTTTGCTTATGGCCAGACCTAGTCCGGTCCCTCCGTAATGTCTGGTAGTGGAAGAATCAACCTGGCTGAAGGACCGGAACAGCCTGTCCATTCGATCCTTAGATATCCCGATACCTGTGTCCCTAATTGCGAAATAGAGCTCGATTTTTCCCCGCTCCATGGGCAAAGAGCTAATTGATAACACTACTTCCCCCTTCTCGGTAAACTTCACAGCATTACCCAGGAGATTGACCAATATCTGGCAGAGCCTGGTAACATCCCCAATTACAGTGTCTGGTACATTATTCTCAAAAGTGCATACGATCTCCAGACCTTTTTCGGCGGCATTGGCAGCCACCAGGTCCAAAGAGTCCTCCACTCCATTTCTCAGGTTAAAAAGCCGGCATTCCAGCTCCAGTTTGCCGCCTTCTATCTTGGAGAAGTCCAGGATGTCATTGATAAGAGCTAACAATGTATTTCCACTGCTGCGAATAGTCTCCAAATAATCACGCTGTTCCTCTGCTAAGTCGGCCTCCAGTAGCAGCCCCGTCATGCCGATAACGGCATTCATGGGTGTACGTATCTCGTGGCTCATATTGGCCAGGAACTCAGATTTGGCTTTGGTTGACGCTTCCGCCGCTTCCTTAGCTCTTTGCAGTTCTACTTCCGCTTGCTTGCGCTCGGTAATGTCTCGAGCGAAGCCAAGCTTTCCTACGATCTTTCCGCTTTCAATCAGGGGAACGCCTATGATCTCAGCAGTCAGATACTCACCGGAATTGGATAGGCACCTCAATTCGCGGGTTCGTGCTTTCTTTCCTTCCAGGGTATCGTGGAACATCTCCAAGGCGATAGGAAGATCTTCAGGATGAATGATCTTCGTAAAAGGTTTTCCAAGCCACTCTGCTGCATCCCATCCGGAGAATTTTTCAAAAGCAGAGTTGAGAGATGTAATGGTTGCATCCTTTGATGAAATAGTGAAGATCACATCCGGTGCGGCCTCGAAGACGTCGCGATAACGTTCCTCGCTTTGCATAAGCAGCTTCTCAGCTCTCTTGCGCTCATCGATCTCCACCTTGGCCTCATTATAAAGATGCACATTTTCATTCAGTGCTACGACCTGGCGAAGGATAACGAGTCCTATGATAACACCAATGCCCCATGAAAAGGCTGAAAACGAATCGGTCAGGTGGTAGCGGCTCCAAATGAGCATAATGTAGGCTGCTACAGCACAAAGATAGGGGAAATAAGAAAGCCAGACGAATTGTTCCCCTCGCGATTCGATTTTATAGGGTGAATCATTTGAGTTAAGCTTACTGGTATCCGCCTGCAGCACTCCGGCCAGACCAGCAAAAGCATAGCTTGCTAGCCATCCTAGGTCCAAAAGGTTGCCTGTTGCATATGTTTCTTGGAGTGATTGCAGCAGATATGTAGCGTCTGTGATGATCTGTATGGCAATGCCGACTGATAGCAGCATTAATGGTCCTTGTTTAGCAGACTGGCGTGTTCGAAAGAGCAATTGCAGCAAGGCAAAAAATAGAATCAAATCCATCACAGGATAGGCCAGCGAGACCATTAAAACCAATGTGTAATCTTTGTTGGCAGCAATAGTTGGCACAATCAGGAAAGCCCAAAAGACCAGGATTGCCGAGATCATTACGATCCCTGTGTCCAAGAGCAGCTTATGGGACTCTTTATGAGTCAATGGTACTGCTGGTAAGAGAAGAATGCCTAGAGCAAATAGGGGATAATACAATAGATAAAAAACGTCGGCTACTGATGCTATAGGCTCTTGATGAAGGACTAACTCCAGGGCCGCCCAGGTTATGTCTCCCAGCATAAAAGAGAGCTGGCCCATAAACAAAAAGGTCCAGGCAAGGCAGGCACGTCGTCCATAGATCCTAGAGCGAAAGGCCGCGTATAGCAAGCCGATTGCTGCCAGCCCATTGAATATCGGAAAGAGCAAATCATCAATCATGATGCGAGACTTCAGATCATTTCCAACTAAAATCAACAGGGCCAAATACATAATCACGATGATGGCTGACATCATCAGAGCGCTGCGAAAGTATCTTCGCCTGGGGTCTAAGCAAATGCTCATCGTCTCAGCCCGTCAATTTGCACGATTTCGTCGGAAATTACCCTGCAAGTGGCATCTATCTCCTCACATGATGCTTCGAAAGATCCTGCTGACGTAACTATCAATAACACATGTAAATACTTGATATAAGTATCTATTTCTTATATCAGATATAATAGGCTTTAAAAGGCTGGACGATGACTATCAAGAGGTAGTTATGCACCAATCACACATGTTTATCAACGGAGAACAGGTCGTCTCTTTGTCCGGCAAAACCGAGATCATTTGTAACCCAGCCAACCAGGAGCCAGTGGCTCAAGTGGCCATGGGCTCGCGCCAGGATGCTTGCCTGGCCCTGGAGGCTGCCAAGAGGGCTTTTCCCATCTGGTCTGCAACCTCCTGCCAAAAGCGAGCTGAGATCTTGCACTCTGCAGCTGACCTGGTAAGGCAGCGAGCCGAAGAGATAGCCCAACTGCTCACTCTGGAGATGGGAAAGCCTATAAAAAACGCCAAGATGGAGGTCCTCTCCTCGGCGGATGTTCTGGACTATTACGCAGAAGAGGGCAAGAGAAACTTTGGCGAGTGGATCTCTTCTTCGCATAGTCGCAGCATCGTGCTACGCCAGCCGGTGGGCGTAGCCGCTCTCATCACCCCCTGGAACTTTCCCGTGGACTTATTGGCCTGGAAGGTCGGGCCCGCTCTCGCTGCCGGCTGCACCTTCGTGGCCAAGCCGCCCAGCCTCGCTCCTCTGGCTGCGACGGAGTTTGTGCGGGCTGTCTCTGAAGCCGGCCTGCCGGCGGGCGCTGCCAATGTGGTGCACGGGCCCGGCGGCGTTGTTGGCGCCGAGCTGGTGGAAAACTCCATCTCCCGAAAGATCGCCTTTACCGGAGAGACGCAGACGGGTCGCTGGATAATGGCTCATGCAGCCGCACATATCAAGCGTGTCTCTCTGGAGCTGGGCGGCCAGTCGCCCTTCATCGTCTGCGCGGATGCCGACCTGGAGGCAGCGGCGGCTGCAGCAGCGCAGCGTGCCTTCTCCAATATGGGCCAGATCTGCATCAGTGTCAATCGAATTTATGTGGCGGAGGAGGTGGCCGAGCCGTTTACCGAAGAGCTGGTGCGCCGTGCCGAGAGGCTGAAGATCGGAGACGGCATGCAGCCGGATGTGGACCTGGGGCCCATGTTCAGCCGGGCACAGCGGCAGAGGACAAAGGAGCATGTAGCTGATGCAACTGTAAAAGGGGCAGAGCTTCTCACAGGCGGAGAGGAGCCTGGGGGCGAAGCCTACGAAAAGGGCTACTTCTTCCTTCCAACAGTGCTGGGCGGGGCCGACCACCGCATGAGGGTTATGCGAGAGGAGACCTTCGGGCCGGTTGCGCCTATCATGAAATTCAAAACGCTCGACGAGGCAGTCTCCCTGGCTAACGACAGCGAGTACGGCCTGGCCGCTTACGTCTTCACTAATGACCTCAAGACGGCGCTGCGGGCAGCGGAGAGGCTGGAGGCGGGGGGCGTCGGCGTTAATGTGAACAACGTGGTGGACCTGCAAGCGCCTTTCGGCGGATGGAAGGAGAGCGGCCTGGGCCGGGAGCTGGGGCACTATGGCCTGGAAGCCTATTTGGAGACTAAACACATTCGCCTGGGGATGTAAGCGCACCTGCCCTGGCTCACACCCTTTCACAATCCCTCTGCATGATTGCGATAAATGCCTCCATCTTCTCAAATAATTCCTTATAATCCGTTGGCATTTCGGCCTCTTGGAGGTGAGTCGAGTCGAGGCTTAAATGACGGTATAGATTAAGCACTTCACTTCAAGGAGCAGACTTTTGCGGTCGGATCCCCCGACATCTGACATGACCGAAGGCCGGAGGCAAAATTGAACGTCTCCGGCCTTTTACCACCTGATAAATCCTGGAAATGAAAGCGCAAAGAATTAATAGATTAATCATTTCTGTTAACGTAATCAAAAATAGTAATCATATATGTTTATGAAGAAGAAAGGACGTACAAAAATTCGTCCGGTGGGAAATTCCAATGACCAACAATAAAGCAGCCTATCTAATGTCTCTTTCATTGCTCTTTGCCCTGCTTTTTATCGCATCTGCGGGCCTTGCCGAGGAGCAACAAGATCTAACCGTTTACTGCGGTGCCGGGCTCACGGGAGCATTGAGTGAGATTGGCGAGATCTATGAGAACAGCAGCAACATGAGCGTCAAATTCAACTTCGACGGCGTGCCGGCTTTGCGTGCCCAAATTGAGCAGGGTGCTTATGCCGATGTTCTGGTGTCAGCAAACCTCAAGCACATGAACGCCTTGAAATCAGAAGGCTTTATCGATAATCAAACCGTTGTGATCTTTGTCAGGAACAAAGTGGCCATAATAGTGCCCAATGGCAATCCTGCCAACATCACGGGCCTCAAAGATCTGGCTGTACCCGGCATCAAGATCTTGATGGGTACTAAAGAGCTTCCTGCTGGGGATTATGCTCTTCAGGTCCTGGATAAGCTCGCCGCTGACCCGGAATATGGACCTGCCTTCAAAGAGTCTGTTCTGGCCAATGTAGTCTCCCAGGAGACCACTGTAAATCGCGTCGTATCCAAAGTCGCCCTGGGTGAAGCAGATGCGGGATTTGCCTTCATATCCGATGTCAGCCCCCAGATGGTGGGCAAGGTCACCAAGATTCTCATTCCCGACAAATATAATGTGATCGGAGATTTCCCGGTGGGGGTGCTCTCTCAGTCAAAACATAAAGAGGAGGCGCAGGCATTCATCGATGTGATAATGTCCGATGATGGTCAGGCCATCCTGAAAAAATACGGATTCGTTCCGGTGAAATAAAACATGAGATGAGATATTGAAAAGAGATCTGCTGCAAGAGGCAAAGAGCCGCTTTGTTGCGGAGCTAAAGTTGCAGATCAATGTTTGTGCATCTGTGAATCTGCATGATGAGCTGGTGATAAGTCGTCCTCTCAGCGTAGTCGAGGCCATTGGAGAGACCGGGAGGGATGACTTTCCTCTCCTCCGGGGCAAAGAGGTGCTCATGCAGGCCGTTTACAAGGGCGCAGTTGGGCAGGCATTCACCGCAGCAAAGGGAGGCTTTCGCGGCTCTCTGGGTGATGTCTTGGAGATGCCTCTCAGAGGACTCTTCGAGCGGGCCGTGCTGATCGCAACCATGAATGCCGCTCTCAGATACCTGGGAAAGGTCGAGCATACGGTTCACTGCAGAGATGATGGGCCCGGGAGATGCAAAGCATCAATGGCAGAATGGATAGTGGAGCAGGGCGCAAAGAAGGTAGGGCTGGTAGGTTTGCAGCCCGCGCTTCTGGAAGCCCTGGTACAGGCCCTCGGTCCAGAAAGGGTTATGGTCTCGGATCTGGCTGAGGCGGGATCAGTTCGCTGCAATGTGAGGGTTCTGGATGGAATGCAGGCCGGGCAAATGTTTGAAAGCTGCCCGCTCATCCTGATGACCGGCTCGACATTTGCCAACGGCACCATTGACGATCTGATGGAAGCGGCCCGCGACTGCAACAGCAGGACAGTGTTTTACGGGAGCACAGCAGCAGGCGTCGCATATCTGCTCGGCCTGGAGAGATGGTGTCCCTGTTCGAGCTGAGTTGAATTCTTCATCGCATTTTTTCTCGATATTTTTTCGTACTGCTCTTAGGCCGTAGCCTTAGCTTCCGTCTTTTTCATTCCCCATATGAGCCCCACCGCCCCCAGCCCTGCCGCTCCTGCCCCGAAGAGGAACGTCGCCTCTGCTCCCCACCAGGCCCAGAGGGCACCGGCCACGAGGCTGGAAATGATGGAAGCCACACCTATGGCTCCGTAATAAAGTCCCAGAGAACTGCCGCGCAGACCGGCAGGGCTCAGGTCGGATACAAACGCCCTCTCCGAGCCGTCCACCAGTGCGTAGACCAGCCCGTAGAGGGCAAAGAGAGCTATCAGGCCAGCTAACGAGGTGACAGTCGCAAATCCCAGGGCGGTGAGAGCAAAGAGGGCATATCCCAGGGCCAGGACCTTTCTCCTTCCCACCCGGTCCGACCAAATGCCAACGGGCATGGCCAGGGCGGCATAAACAAGGTTGAAGAGCGCATAAAGCAAGAGGGGCGCGGCCACTGCTTCCGCCCCGGAAAAGAGCCCCTGGGCGCGCAGGACGAAAAACATGTAGCTGAAGTTGCCTAATGCGAAAAGGCTGGCAACGGCCAGGAAGCGGCGCAGCTGTGGCGAGAGCCCGGACAGATTCAGTCTGACCTCACAATTCGGAGAGCGAAAGCTCTCCTTGACACGGTAAAAGGGGAGCAGAGCCACTACGGACAATACTCCTGCCACCATGAAGATAGAGCTGTAGCTCATGCCTCCCTGCCAGAGAAGATAAGCCAGTATCGAGCCCACGACCGCGCCTGTGGAGTCCATGGCTCTATGCAGCCCAAATCCCCTTCCCCGTCGCCCCTCCTGGGCCGACTCGGAGATCATGGCATCTCGGGGGGCGGAGCGCACGCCTTTGCCGCTTCTTTCCAGGGTCTTGAGCAGGAAAACCTGCTGCCAGGTAGCTGCCGCGGGCAAAAAGAGCTTGCCTACCGCCGAGAGGGCATAACCGGCTACCACAAGCGGCTTTCTCTTGCCCAGTCGATCTGACCCATATCCTGCCAGGACTTTAAGCAGGCTGGGAAGGCCGTCGCTTATGCCGCCTATGAGGCCTACTGCCAGGCTGCTGCCTCCCAGAGAGGCGATAAAAAGCGGGAGAATAGGCTGAATGATCTCGCTGCTGATGTCGTTAAGCAGGCTTACAAATCCTAGTAGTAATATATTCTTGCTGATTTTATCTCTATTCATTTGTTCCCTAACCGGATTTCCTGGATATAGCCCCTACCAAGCTCGCCGCTTCATCCGGCGTTAGCTCCTCCGGCCTTCTCTCCAAAATGGCTCCGTCCAGCTTCGCCAGAGCCCGTCGGCCTGCTCCCAGGGCCGCCAGCCCCTTCTTTACCTTCTTGCGTCTATTATTAAAGAGCCCCTCGGCCAGCCTCATGAAGTCAAACGGGTCGACCTTAGGACGATCCAATCGGGGCTTGAGCCGAACAACTGCCGAGTCAACCTGGGGCACAGGTCGAAAAGCCATCTTGGATACCTTCTCCATGATTTCAATGCGGCAGAAGAAACCCACAGTCATGGCCAGACGGCCGTACTCCTCGCTGCCCGCGGCAGCCGTCATGCGCCTCGCGAACTCCCACTGGTACATCAAAACTGCCGTATCAAAAGGCCGGGATAGCAATCGGTAGGTGATCTTGGACGAGATCTGATAAGGAAGGTTGGAGACGATCTTATTGTAATGGGGAAACTCTACCTTTTGTGCATCTGCATTTATCACCTGAACATTAGAAAAACGGCCCGAGAGCCGCGCTGCCAGTTCGGGATCTATCTCCACCGCATAAACCTGGCCGGCTCGATAGGCCAGAGCCTGGGTAAGGTTTCCCGGGCCCGGCCCAATCTCCAGCACATCGTCTTCCCGTCCAATCTCGGCATAGCCTGCGATACGAATAGTCGCCTCGCGATCTATGAGAAAATGCTGCCCCAGCTTCATCTCATGCGAGGTGCTGTGGTAAAGACGCGGTACTTGATCTTGTCATCCATCAGCTCATCCTCGACGCGCTTGTAGATGATTTTCTCGGGATTATGCAGCCCTTTCACCCTCTCCATCAGATCGGCAAAGCTCTTGAAAGCTCCTTTCTTGCGCTCATTGAGCACTGCCCACATCAGCTTTTTGCCGATTCCGGGCAGCAGCTCCAAGGCATGCATACGGGTGGTGATGGGTCCGGCTTCATTGAAGTAGCGAATGAATCGGGGCTCATTATCCAGGATTATACTGACAATCTGATAAGTAAGCTCAAGCTTAGCGTTGTTGGAGAGCTCCGAATAGTCGATTCTGCGATTGACATGATCAATGACATCACGGCTACCGCTGCCAATATAGACTCGAGTCCCGGCAGTTGGAACTACGCCTTCCTTGGGCGTCATCTCCATGAGAACGAAGTTAGCTTCTCCTACGGCCTGGATAAGTGGTTGCTTTTGGTAGCTCCTGGAGTCTGGAGTACGTCCATAGGGGAGGTAATCGAGAATCCTAGCTACCTCTTCTCTCTTCGGCGGTCTCCCCTCAGGCATCTGCCTTTACCCCCTGAATACTATCTCTAAAATGCGATCGAGCTCTTCTTCGCTTAAAGTGAACCGTTCCTTGGCATAAATCGCCCTCAACTCGTCCTTAGTGACGGGTCTGATGTCGGCGACCTTTACGGCAATTACCTTGTTCATCTTTTCCAGCTTCATTAGCTCCGCTACCATCGCTAGGCTTTCTTCTGCCGTGCCCTTGCTAAAGAGATCGGCATGCCTGATAGCCCGGCGCAGTTCGTAACCCAGTTCTTCTGCTTCATCGGCACGCTTTTGCCGGATCTGGTCCAGGATCTCCCTGACCTCCGCCATGGTCAGGATATCCTCCTGCAATACGCTTTTGACAATCATCTATTTTTGTGCTGTCAGATGTTCTGGCAAAGTGATCAATGTCTTGGTAGCGTCGCCATCAGTGACCTTCAGGACAAAGGCTCTACCTCTCGTTCCTACAACCTCGCCCGTCTTTCCGTGAAACCTCGGATGAGGCATACCCTTGTGTATGCTGGGGTCGATGATTACATGAACCATTGCGCCCGTCTCGAACTCCTGAATCGCCCTGACTACCGAGGACTTGCCCTTAGCCCTGACTGTCCTGCTCAGCTTACCTCTGGACTTCTTCCGCATTCCGTGATGATGTGCCATCTGATTCTCCACCTACATCTATTACATCTAATTCTTCGACGATCGCGTCGACTTTGAGGATTTCGGCGAGGTTCGGGCGGGTTCTGCCACCGTCTCCGGAGATCAACTCCTTGATATACAGACCGCTGTCGCCTCTTATATTTATGCGGGCCAAATTGCCCGTAACCTCCAGTAGATCAGCGCTATGAACTTTCCTCACCCTGACCTTATCAGCTCTTCGGTGAGACACGCGAGTTGGCGTACGCTGATCGATCGGCCCTTGCAATTCTTTCAGGACAGATTTAAGCTTTTCTTCTGAAACCTCTGCACCCAGCCTAACCAGGGCGGAGTAGGTCTTCTCAAATGTGGCCTCTTTGATCTTTTCAACCATTGCAGAATGCGCCTTGGCGAGGCCCAGTACCTCGACTTTGCCTGCCGCATGGCGATTGATCTCTGCCTCCAGCGCGGCCAGATCAATTGTCCTGATGAGAGGGCGCACCGCCTCCACTATGAAGGGGCGACCGGTGCCTATCATGCGGGCGTCGATGTCCTCGCGACCTGCGCCGTGAAAGACGGTGTCTTCCGCTGCGGTCGCTTCCATCACAGCGGGGCGGATCAGCTCATCCACTGACTCCTGATACATTTTGCCGGTGCCCTGGCAGCGCGGGCAGCCGCGACCGCGACACTCGCGACAGGGCCAGCGTGTTTGGGGGATGCCGCGGACGAGTTTTCGGTAGCGTCCCCGAATGAAGAGGGATGCGACCTGTAGCTCCACCTCGCCTTTCTCCAAATTTAGGTGAACCACCACATCCGGGTTCTTCAGATCAACTGTCTTTGCGGTCAACGTGGAAAGCCTCTTTCCCACCTCGCGATTCAGCTCCGACTTGAAGGGCTCGGCGTGGGTGCTGCCGCCATCGGCCAGCAGTAGCTCCTCATTCTCAGCCAGGAGGCCGGACATCTTGGTGCCCACCACCAGGGTCTCAATCTCCCGATCAGCGATGGCCGCAGCCGCTTTGTCCGCCCAGGCGTCCAGGTTTGCGCCGGCCATCTCGCCCAGGCAAACGGTGCAGCGGGCATCCTCCTCATTCTTGCGGCCCAGCTTGAGGCGCGCCGATCGGAAGGATGGCGCCAGCACTTCCAGCAGGGCTGCGTCCTCGTCAGCTGCAGCCTGCATGGCCAGCACTGTCTTGAGGGAGCGGCCACGTTCGGCATTGGTAAGGCCGGTGGAGAGCATGGCGAACTGGCGGCCCAGGCAATTGTCGCAGATAGGTCCAAGGCTGATGATCTTCCTGGCTGTATCAATGATGTTGTCTTGGGGATTCTCGGGATTCTCAAAATTGTCTTCACTCATAATGACTCTTCATATCCTGCAATCGAGCTTCTGGTTTATTAGAGCTTGCAATTGGTCATCCAGGATAGGTCTCTGCCAATGACAAGCTCCTGCATTTGTGCATGATGAGTGTTCTTCATGGGAATTAAGCGAATAGAAAATCCGTGACGTTTAGCCATCTCTTTTACCTCATCGGCATTATCATAGGTCATCAAGAAATCTCCTTTCAGCGACTCGCATATGGTAAATAATCCCTCATGATCGATATCGCAATATTTATAGAGCCTTTTCCCTGCTTTCTTTCCACCCGCCGTGTAAGGGGGATCGATGAAGAATACTGCATCCTCACTTTCCGAAAAGCTTCGCATGACTTTCAAACCGTCTTCTGAGCGAAAATCAATTCTGTGAGAGACCTTTTCCAGATTTAGAAGCCTCTTGGCTAATGTTTTAGGATACCATCGGGATCGTATGCCTTTTCCGTTCTCACCAGACTTGATTAGACCTGAACCCTTAGCCAGCACACCGCCGTGGAATGTTCGGTTTTTCAATATGGTTTTAAAAGCCCGTTCTTTGATCTCGAATGCCGATGTGGAAAGCTCTGAAATCACTGATTCGCGAGACAAATAAAAAGACATGATGCGATCTGCCAGCCATTGCAAATCCCCTCCAATCACGGATTGCCAGACCGCCGCTACATCATCATCAAGTTCAACCATGACCACACTATCGACATGGTTCTCGAATAGAGCCGTGAGGCTGATGATCCCTCCGCCGGCAAATGGTTCAATGAGCACCTTTGGTTTTGGATGCTTTTGGTTCATCCATTCTCTAAATGTAGGAACAAACCAGGTCTTTCCTCCTGGATAGCGAAAAGGGCTTCTTAGGGGAACGCAAGCCACATTTACCGGTTTTGCAGCAAAGAAATTTTCTGATTCCGGGAAGAGTACCGCTTGTCTGGTCGCAGTCATTAGAAAACCCCTTCGATAGTATTATTCACAGGTGCAGTCTCAAGCTGCTCATCAAGCTTATTTTGAAGGCGTTTTAGAAAATCATCAATTTTTCCGGGCAATGGTGTAGTAATTGATTTCAGTGATGTTTCAAATTGTGTATAAACCTCTTCGACTTTTTTAAGAGCATACCTTTCTTGTCCGCAATAATCGACAAGCTGCAAGTCATAAACCAGCCAGGCTATATCAGCCTCGTTTTTGCTGACGTGCTCCAATGGAGGCAAAGTGTCAAAGAAATCCTTGCTCAGAGCCACAGCGGTCTTTTTTCCCCAGCTATGGAGAATGCCGCCTTTAAAAAGAAGCTGCGGAACCAATCGTTTGCGGGATGAAGAAAGAAAGTCCGGCCTGGGATAATTGGGCTCTTCTGACCAGTCCATAGATGAGCGGCCTGATGGATCTTGTATATAATACTCAAATGGCTCGCGCACGTTGCCTGAAATATAGACTGCCTGTATCTCAAGAGCACCAAAATCGTAAACTTTTCCTGCATCGTCATAAGCAACAAGGACAACATCGATATTTCCAGCAGTTTTGCCGTTAGCATCATTCAGCCTGACTTCTGTCAAGGAACTCCACGTTGCGTCCTTTCCAAAGAAAAATGATGCAGCGTCGTCGGTAATTATCCATTCTTCACGAAATCTTATTGGGCAGGTGATGACCGGACTGCTGCAATAATAGATACTGCATACACCAAGTGGATTCTTTGCTTTGTCCTTGGTGCAGTTTGGAACTTTATTATTAAACGGACAAAGCCGAAGTGATCGATACCTGACAGCTTTGCTAGTCTGATCATTAACCAGGTGGCCAAATACTTCTGCGAGTGGCTGTGATGGCCCTTTTGCATCTGCCTTTTTCATTCCATTTCAATTTGTGCTTCAAGACATATAACTGCAATGCTTTGGATAACTGGGCGATCACCTATTCTTCGATATATTTCTCCAGGAAGTCGAAGGGAGCCGGCCGATGCTGTGCAAGCTGCCAGGCATCGTAAGAGCATAAGATGACTCCCACAATCCAGCCCAATCCCGAGCTGATGATTGCTATCAGCGCCGAGAGCAGGAACAGGACTATTCCTCGCTTGTTGTACCCCAAATAGACGTGACCCAAACCGGCAATAATGAGGTTCAATATCACAGCAAGTAACGGACTCTTGGAATTAGACAATTGTAGTAACACCCCATTTCCTTTGGCTAAATAAATCCTCATCCCTACATAAATACGTTGGTGTCTAAGAGCCGCCAATTGCAGGGCCTATGAGGTCTTCTGAAGGGGCGGCTCCCCTGCTAAGGCTCCATAAGGTTCGAGGACAGACCGCAATTTATCCAACCTCAAAGGTTTGCTAATATAATTATCCATTCCGGCTGCCAAACACCTTTCTTGATCACCTTCGAGCGCATAGGCCGTGATGGCGATAATCTTCGGTCGATCTTGAGATGCCAATCGCTTTCGAATTTCTCTGGTGGCTTGAAAACCATCCATCTCCGGCATCTGTATGTCCATCAGGCCGTGAGATCCGGACAGGTGCAAGTCTTGCCGCAAGAGCGACTTTACATGCAAAGCCATCTTGAACCAAATCATATTTATATGAGTTTGAAATTGCCGCTATTATGAATATCGATTCTGGCCAGAGTGGATGGGATCTTTTTAAGCCATCTGCGCCTGGAGAAGATAAGAAGTGGTATGAGACATCGAATGGTCACAGGTTTGCAGGTGAAGTGTTACAGTTGCCAATTAGGCGCAAAATCATGAAATATATTGGCTCAGGGATTAAGTCTAAGGAAGAGATTGAGAGAAACTTTGGATTGAATGAAGCCGCAGTCGAACTTCACCTCGGACTTTTAGAAAGGGCTGTTGTAATAGAAAAGATTGAGAACGGGTATAGATCGACCCCTATTGGCATTGCCTACCAAAAGAACTTTGAGGACTTTGCATCGGAGACAAGCAAAGATCATTTTAATGGATAATTGACAGTATATTATCTTGATAATAATGTGCCAACGGAGTATAAGCCCCATATTCACCTACATATCCTGGTCGTTCCGAGGTGCTTCTGGCTAGTGTCACATCATTCTAATGATACAGAAGGCGCATATGACAAAAACAATTTCCCCGAAAGCCAGCCCTCCTATCCGTAGTGTCACGCTGGCTGGATCCGGCCAAGCTCCGACAGAGGTACAGCGCACAAATTCAAATCCCGAGCTGAGGGATATGCGTCAGGTAGGGCCGGCGAACATCCTCTGGATTGATATGATAATAGATGTCTACAGCTTCTCTTATTGAATCTCCTCTCAACCATTGAACATATGACCGCTCCATGCCTGCTCGGAGGAGATGGGTAGTGAACCAATGCCTGCAACAATGGGGCGTGAACTTGTCTTCCAGCTTCGCCGAAACACAGTCATGCAGACCGGCTCTCTCTCCCGCTCGTCGTACCATAGCATCAATTGCCGATCTCTCCAGCCTCGTGCCTTTATTGCTCACGAATAAGGCTTGCTCCTTGGGCTTCCGATAGCGCGTCTCTCTTGCAGCAAGCCATCGTTTGATGGATCGGGCGGCCTCTTCATCTAAAAACACTGTTCTGTTGGTCCTTTTCGCCGCGGGCTTCAGTTGGATCTGTCGAGCGGGCAGGTCCGCATCAGCTACGTCCAAGGCTAAAAGCTCTCCTCGCCTGATTCCGGTCTTCAGCAGGATCGTGAGCACAGCCCTGTCTCTAGTGTTTAGCTTCCAAAATAACATAGCAATATATTAATACTTGGAACTCAATCAGAGATCATGCCATTTGTGAGTAAGCGGCCTGCTCTGCAATTAACTGAAGAAGAGCTTGAGTGCCTTAATAAAGCTAGCAAGTCAAGAACGCTCCCTGAAAGAGCAGTAGATCATTCCAAAATCCTTCTTGAGTATTATGAGGGCAAATCAATTTCGCAAATTGCACGAGACTTAGAAACCAATCGGCCTAAAATTGAGCGTACGATTGACAAAGCCTTCGCCTATGGAATATATGCAGCATTGGAAGATCTTCCAAGAAGTGGCAGACCACGAAAAATATCCTCAGGCGCAAGAACATGGATTCTGTCTCTTGCTTGCTCAAAACCACTAGACCTTGGATATTCATATGAATTATGGACACAAAGTTTATTAGCAGAACATATTCGGAACCATTGTTTAAATAATGGGTTTCCAGAATTATCAAAGTTATCTCGCGGAACCGTCTCAAAAATACTTGGCGCTAGCAACGTAAAGCCTCATAAAATTTCATCATACCTTGCTCCAATCGATCCGGAATTTGAGCCGAAGAGCGTGGTTGTACTACATACCTACAAGCAGGTAGAATTGCTTCAACAGATGTCCAAAGAAAATAAGCCGCTCGACATGGTTATCATTTCATACGATGAGAAGCCAGGAATTCAAGCTATTGAAAATAAATATCCCGATTTAATGCCTGAGTCAGGTGAATATGCCACGCTTTCTCGCGACTATGAATATATAAGGCACGGAACAATATCCCTACTTGCAGGGATTGATCTCTTAACCGGGACTGTCCATTATAAGATATTCGACAGGCATAGAAGTAGGGAGTTCATTGAATTCTTAAAATGCGTCGATTCAGCCTATCTGAAAGATATAAAAATAATTATTATTCTTGATAATGTTCGCGTACACACATCTAAGGAAACCAGGAGATATCTCAAAACAGTTCCGCAACGCTTTCATTTTGTCTTTACACCAAAACATGCCTCATGGCTAAACATAATCGAGAGCCTATTCAGCAAAATGACTCGAAGCATGCTGAGAGGGATTCGTGTATCATCCAAAAAAGAGTTGAAAGATCGCATGAGTCAATATATAGACGACATGAATGAAACTCCAACAATATTTAAATGGAAGTACGAGGATTCCTATTTACTTCGGTTTAAGAGATTGTTTTCAGAAATTCATGCATAATTCGCTTCACGAGGAGGCAATTTCGCTAAATACTTCATTCGTCAGCCCCCTTTTCTGATCATTCTTCGACAGCGTCCGCTAGGCTCAAATGATTCCGGCTTTTTTCAGAGTGCAGAGCTGATATAAATTGAAAGCAAAGGCGGTAGCCATCATTTTTATATGAACCCTCTTTATCGTTGTAACCAACACCCAGCCCGAGTTAAAAATTCTCTTGATCACTGCATGGGGGCGCTCACCTGGGGATCTTAGCTTGCTGATCAATCGATTTCGCTCCTTATCAAGTTCCTCCAGTGGCTTATCGGTTGTCCTGCGCTTCATTGTAAAATCTATTCCCCTGGCCTTTGCCCCAAAATACCCCCTGTCTCTTAACACCACTTCATCCTCAATTGAGAGATCAACCTGACTATCATGCAACGAAGCCGTGGAAGTCTCGATTTCACGAATCAGGCAATAATCAATATCGGTTTTTTGATGCAGTTTGTAGCCAAAATGGAATTCATTGCCCTTCTTGGCTATTGTCCCATCCCTACTGCGGCGGGTCTTAGCATCTTTTCCACGTGGTTTCTTGAACTTTCCGGGATCTGCTTCAATGAACGTGGCATCTTGGATCGTTCCATGTTTGACCTGTAAACCCATAGCATCCAATTGCCTCTGAAGTTCTGCCCAGACAACTTCATCTTTTCCAGCATTGGCCATGCGCTCTCTAAATAGCCATATCGTCCTAGAATCGGGGAACATATCAGGGAAACCAAGAAATGACATAAACGAGATGCGGTCAGCCATTTGTCGCTCAATTTCCAAATCGCTCAAGCCGTACCATTGTTGGAGTATCAGGATCTTGAACATCAAAATTACATCGCAGTTGGGCCTTCCACCCTTTTCGCTCTTATTGTCATACATCTCATCCAGTATCCGGCGAATGGGTAACCAGTCGATCAAATCCGATATCTGCGATAACCGAGATTTACCTTGCGTCTCGCTAAGCCCTCGCAATACCCAAGTGGTAAAAGAATTCATAACATATAATGGTGTTAATAGTATATAAACATTTCTATATTAAGAATTGGGCTGGTTTATAGGAATCCTCGTACAAAATGGATAAAATGGCTGGCGGGATTGTTGCTGACAAGGACGGCGGAGTATTGATATGTTAATTTAGAACTGTAATACTAGTATCAGTCGTAGCTCGAACCATTTTTCCCGCAGCCTCTACAGATATTAGTTGGCGCTGTTGAACCTCATCCTTGTAGGCTGAAAGGTAGCGCTTTTTTAGAGGCTGGATAGGATTTTGCTGGAGCTCGCCAATCTCGACCAAGTAGTCAAAATACACAGATAGATTAGAGAATGCCCGTTCAATCGTGCTTTGGCGTATTCCCTTTTTTCGCATGTCGGCCAGGTATGCGAGCAAGGATGCTCGGGTTTCTGGCGCCTGCGTCCAGGCCAGGTAACGACGCGTTTCCCAGAGGACGGTGTCCATATAGCTCTTGGATCGACCCTGGAACTCTAGGTCTGCCCGGAATTCTTCTAGCCGAACCATCGCCAACCCCAAGCCGATTCACGCACCAATTTAATGTCCTGCAATAGCTGGAGCTGTCGGCTCAACAACTCAATTGCCTCAATGTCATGAGGGTCGACGCCGAGCTCCTCTAAGATCGCGGCATTCGACCAGATGCCACTCTTTTGCAACACTTGGACTAGTTTTTCATCGATTGGTGCCCGCCCCTGATCCTCTGCGAATTTCTGCTCCCTCAGCTTGAAGATCTCCATATCCAGATCGTTGATCCTAGCCTCGCTCTTTTGCAGCTCTCTACGAAGCTGTCTATTTTCGGCAAGTGTCGATACTGTTTGTGCAGTTCTGGCCCCTTCGTCCTCGTCTGCAAGCTTAGACTCCACCATGGAATAGATCCAGTCCGTGAAGGGCATCTTTGATTTTCGGGCATTCTTTCTC
This sequence comes from Methanothrix sp., assembly GCA_963682135.1. Classification (GTDB taxonomy): domain Archaea; phylum Halobacteriota; class Methanosarcinia; order Methanotrichales; family Methanotrichaceae; genus Methanothrix. The sequence goes on along the minus strand of OY821645.1, from coordinate 909,251 downwards.
CATCGCTCTCTATCAGCTTCGGATGGGAAATACATCATGAACTGGCGATCCCTTGCGTTCGGGCGTGGCACACATGAAAATCAACATCTAGGTATAGAAAGGTTAGTATCGGAAAGCCAGTTTAAGAGCACAATGCAGTGGTCGGCATGTAGGCTGGTCGGCCCCAGGGAGACGACCTTTGCCCCGGCCTGCTCGAGCAGAGCCTCCTCTTCGGGAGTCATGCCGGTGTGGTCCCCCAGGATGAAGGCCGTCTCGCCGGAAAGGCCGCTTGCCTCAAGGCCGCGAATATCCGCACCATCCTCGCGCAGGTAGACCAATTTTGTTTCTTTCAGATCGGCCAGCAGCTCTGCGAGGCTGCCCGTGCGCACAAAGATGCCGGAGGTAGACATGTGCCACTCCGCTGCTGCGGGCAGCGCCAGAGCTTTCTTGAGCAGAGCTGCAGTGGTGCGCTCATCCGGGTTGAGGTGGCGCAGCGTCTCGCCCCGAAGCTGAATCGTCTTGGGAATCTCCCCGCCCAGCAGGATCAGGTAGACGCAGACATCCTTTCGAATGCCGTGCGAGATGACAAAGGAGGCAGTGACGGCCCGGCAGAGAATGTCCAGGCGTCCGGAGGTGCCGGGGATGTCTTCCAGGGAGAAATTGGGAGTGGTAGTGGCCTTGTGACCGACAACGATGAAATTGCGCATGGCTCTAAAGACGAGAAGGAGATACAAGCATCTTTCGGACTGCATCAAAAGCAAATCCCTGCATTCGACCTCCAGCGTTTGACCCGTTCGACCCAAAAAGAATAATTACCTATACAGCGATTCATTTCTATTCATATCGGAGAATTAGATGATTCGCGTCATATCCCTGGACATGGACGGCACCCTGGTTAACTCCAGGTTCGTGGACAAGGTTTGGATGGAAGGCATGCCCATGCTTTATGCTGAAAAGACCGGCCTGGACTTTCTCTCTGCCAAGGAATACGTTGTCGGCGAGTACATGAAGATAGGAAGCGACCATTTGGAGTGGTACGACCTGCTCTACTGGATCGATAAGTTTGGGCTGAAGGTGGGCAAGGAAGAGCTATTGCAGATGTACGAGGACGAGATTGAGACCTATCCTGAGGTGCAGGAGGTGCTGGATCAGCTCAGTGAAAGCTACGATCTGGTAGTGACATCCAACGCTGCTCGCGAGTTCATCGACTTTGAGCTGGAGGGCCTGTCGGACTACTTTAGAGAGATCTTTTCCGCCACCTCTGATTTCCGGGAGGTAAAGAAATCGCCTCTGATCTACGGCACAGTCTGCGCTCACATGGGCGTGAAGCCCTTCGAGGTTCTGCATATCGGCGATCATTACAATTACGATTATGAGTCTCCCCTGGAGGCAGGTCTGGATGCCCTCTTCTTAGACCGCAAGGGAGAGCGCTCCGGTCGCGAGGTAGTGGGCGATCTGCGAGAGGCAATGGTACTGATCGACGGCTTCATTTAGGGAAGACGAAGGCGGTATGATGCACATGAAGAGTGAAACAAGGCTGATTTTGGCATTGGATGTCACAATGCGAGAACGGGCTCTCTCCTTAGCCGTGCAACTCAAAGATCACTTCGACGCCATCAAGATCGGCTATCCGCTTATCCTCTCGTCCGGCCTGGGAATCATAACCGAGATCAGTGCTCTTGCACCTGTAATTGCCGATCTGAAGGTGGCTGACATTCCCAACACCAACCGCCTCATCTGTCAGGCGGTTCTCGATGCTGGAGCGTGCGGAATCATCGCTCAGGCCTTCCCGGGAAAGGACTCTTTGCAGGCCTGTGCTAAGAGCGCCGCAGAGCATGATGCCGATCTCTTTGTGGTCACAGAGATGAGCCATCCCGGTGCAGAGCTGTTTATGGCACCTCTGGCCGAGAAGATGGCCCGGCTGGCTGTAGAGGTGAACGCAGCCGGAGTGGTGGCTCCTGCCACGCGCCCGGATAGAATTAAGCAAATCCGTTCCATCATCGGAGAGCGTATCATCATCTCGCCCGGCGTGGGTGCCCAGGGTGGCTCTGCCGGTGCAGCTGTGCAGGCGGGCGCAAATTATCTGATTGTGGGCAGATCGGTCTATGAAGCAGAAGATCCGGTTGTATCGGCGAAGAAGCTTCTCGCTCTTTTGCCGTCTGCTTAGGCTCTCCGGTTTGGATCATGTAAACCGGGCCGAAGCGATGCCCTTTTGGCCGGATCTTCAAAACTTTTCTATATCTGCAGATTTATGTGCTATTATGATCGTAGCGGATTTCTCTACCATTCCCATGGGCACTGGGACCAGCGCCTCTCAATATGTGCGGACGGTTCATGAACTCTTGAATCAGTCCGGCATCAAATTCGTAGCCGGACCGATGTCTACAGCCGTTGAGGCGAGCAGCTTTGGGCGGCTTTTTGAGGTGATCGAAGAAGCAAACAAAAAGCTGGCTGATATGGGTGTGCAGAGAATAATAACCACTATTCATATCGATTATCGCCTGGATAAGGATATCACGATTGAGTCCAAATTAGGCCAATCGAAATGAATATTAATATGAATGTTAATGCTCTTCCTTAATTTGGTGTCTTAGTTATGGGCAGCTACTTTAGCGATAAAATAAATGATGTCAGCATCACGTTGGATGAGTTGATCGGCAAGATCGCAACAACCTGCCCGACCTGTCAGACCGTTTCAGAAATGATGGAGCGCCTTCGAGTCGGCCTGGAAGAGCTGGAAGATCGCAGTCGCAACATCGCCAGCATTATTGAGAATGCTCCATTGGCCATTGCCATTATTGAAAAAGATGGAACCTTTAGCAGCATAAACCCAAAATTTATCGATATTTTCGGCTATGGTCCGCAGGAGGTTTCTTGCGGAAAAGAATGGTTTAAGAGAGCCTATCCTGACTCGGATTATCGAAGGTTCGCCATAGCTACCTGGATCAATGACATGAATGAAATTGGAGCCGGTGTAAAAAGGTGCCGGACGTTTACGGTAACCTGCAAGGATGGGACGAAAAAGACCATAAGATTTGCAGCCGTCCAGCAGGAAAATGGAGCAAATCAGCTCATTTGCGAGGAAGTAAAGATGGGCTATGGCCCTGACGAGGTGGCGAATCTCACCCGCCGCCAGCTTATGGACATAATTGACTTTCTGCCTGATGCCACCTTCGTCATTGACAAGAATCGCAAAGTAATTGCCTGGAACCGGGCCATAGAAGAGATTACCGGCGTCAAAAAACAGGAAATAATCGGAAAAGGCGACTATGCATACGCAGTTCCTTTCTATGGAGAGCGACGGCCGATTCTGGTCGACTTGATCTATGACGAAAATCCAGATATAAGGTCTCAATACCGTTATGTGGAAAGAAAAGGTGATACGCTATTTGCGGAAACCGCCGCACCTTTTTTATTGGGCGGCCAGAGAACCTATATCTGGGCTACGGCATCTCCTCTTCGTGATGACGAGGGAGAATTGATTGGAGCTATTGAATCCATAAGAGATATAACTGCGCGAAAAGATGCTGAAGATGCGCAAAAAGACTCCGAGAACCGTCTGGCGGATATCATTAATTTCCTGCCGGACCCCACTTTTGTTATTGACAGGCAGGGCACGGTCATAGCCTGGAATCGGGCAATTGAGATTATGACTGGAATTACAGCCAGAGAGATGCTGGGAAAGGGCGACCATGAGCATGCACTTCCTTTTTACGGCAAACGTCGACCGATGCTGGCCGATCTCGTGATTGAATATAATAAGGCATCACTGGATAAATATGACGAGTGGGGCAAAAAGGATTGGACCATCGATAGTCTTTACGAAAACCTGGTGAGACAGGAAGATGGCAGTTTATATCGGGAAGCCTTCCTGCCCAATATGAGAGGTTGTGGGGTTTTTTTGCAGGGGAGTGCGACCGTGCTTTACGATTCGGATGGCAATATCACCGGCGCCATCGAATCCGTACGCAATATTACGGAGAGTAAAAAGGCGCAGGAGGCTCTTCGCATAGCTAAAGATGAAGCGGAAGCCGCGGCTTGCGCCAAATCCGAGTTCTTAGCTAACATGAGTCATGAGATCAGAACTCCCCTCAATGCCATCATAGGTATGACGGGAATACTTCTTGATACCCCCCTGGAGCCGGATCAAAGAGACTATTTGGAGACTGTGCGTTGCAGTGGTGATGTCCTTATGTCCGTTATCAATAATATCCTGGACTTCACTAAGATCGAAGAAGGCAAGAGAGAGATGGAAAAGCAGCCCTTCGAACTGAGCAAATGTATTGAAGAGGCAATGGATTTGCTCACGCCCATCGCCGCAGAGAAGTACATCCACTTTTATCATCATATTGATGCCAATATTCCCAAGAGGCTGCATGGAGACGTCACCAGCATTTCCCAGGTCTTAATAAACCTCCTCGGCAATGCGATCAAGTTTACAGATCGTGGTGAGGTATCTGTGCATGTATCGAGCGAAAGCATGGAGAATGGACGGACCAAGCTGTTCTTCTCGGTTAGTGATACGGGGATCGGCATTCCTCTGGATCGCATGCATAGCCTCTTCCAGTCCTTTAGCCAGGTGGATATGTCGACCACCCGCAAGTACGGCGGAACGGGTTTAGGTCTGGCCATCAGCAAAAAACTGGTGCAGCTTATGGGTGGGACCATTTGGGTGAAAAGCGAAGTTGGCAAGGGAAGCACATTCAGCTTCACAATTATAGCCGATGCGGCAACGCCTGAGCAATGTTTGCAGATGCAAGATAAGCCTCTCGAGTTGGGTTTGTCGTATGATATTCCGGATCATTTGAAGCTCTTGTTAGCAGAAGATAATCTGGTGAATCAGAAGGTTGCCCTGCTCATGCTCAAGAAGCTGGGGCTCAGAGCAGATGTGGCAGTCAATGGCAGGGAGGTCTTGCAGGCTTTGGTGCGCCAGGACTACGACGTGGTTCTCATGGATCTGCAAATGCCGGAGATGGACGGATTTGAAGCGGCAAAGGCTATTCGCAAACACTGGAAAAATGGATTGCCTCATATAATCGCCGTCACAGCGCACGCTTTAGATGGAGACCGTAAAAGATGCATCGATGCCGGCATGGACGACTACATCAGCAAACCTGTGCGGCTGGGGGATCTTGCCCGCGTTCTTGCAGAGTGTTCAATGCAGCAGAGAGAGATGAGGAGCACTTTGCAGAAATGATGTAATATTTTTGTTTAGTTCACAGACCAACCCACCCCAAGACCCCAATCATATTCAGTCCGATATAGATCATCAGCATAACAAAGATGTACCTCAGCTTCTCCGCCGGCAGCCTGTGGGCCACCTTTACTCCCCATGAAGCTGTGAATATGCTTGCACCCGCCAGCAGTGCAAATTGCAGCAGATCGATATAGCCTAAACAGTACGCAGGAAGCCCGGGCACGCCCCATCCGTTAATGGCATAGGCGATGATCCCACCCACGGCATTGAATGCGATTGTTACCGACGAGGTGCCGATGGCCTGATACATGCCAAAGCCCATGGCGATAACCATGGCCGGCACCAGGATCACACCGCCGCCTATCCCGGTCAGACCGGATATAGCTCCTACCACCAGTCCCCAAAGAACATACTGCAAGAGACTTTCTCTTGTCTCTTTTGGCAACGCCCTCTGCCCGAGCAGCAGACTCCTGGCAAAGAGCATCCTCATCGACCCCAGCATCACCACGAATCCGAAGAGCATTCTGAGCAGATCTCCGGGTGCGTGAGCAGCAATGCTCCCACCCAAAAAGGCCCCTAAAAGGCCACAAAGGCCCATGATGATCCCCGGTCGCCAGAGAACCACGCCCCGGCAGTTATGACCATGGCATCCGGAGAGAGCCGTGGGCAGAACCACAGCCAGAGAGGTTCCGAAAGCAATTCTGGTGGCCAGGGTGGGATCGATTCCCGTGGAGGTCAGCACCCATATCTGCACGGGCACCATGAGAAAGCCGCCCCCGATACCCAATAAGCCGCAGGAAAAACCGACTGCTACACCTGTGGCCAGCAGCATCAAAACATAAGAGAGGAGAGTTCCTGAGATCACCATGCTTCAACGCTTCAATCGAATTTCCTGCATTTTTTCTTTCTCCCAACACTGTCAAGCGATCTAGAGTTCCCGATGCTTGGCAGCGATCTCATCCGCCAGCCGGTCCAAGCCCTGGAAATCTGCTTCTTTGGGACGACCTTTGGCGACTACCGGATCGAAGAATTGCAGCTTCAGATTGGGCAGGGCAACGGTTATCTGCTCGAGCATCTTGCCTCCCCAGCCAAAGGAGCCGATGATGGAAGCATACCTTGTCTTGGGCCGCAGGGCATTGGCCAGGATGGCTGCATAAAGTGCCAGAGGATGCGCTCCTGCCAGAATGGTAGGCGTGCCTATGACCACAGTTGCCGCATCCACGAGAGACTCAGCCAGCTCTCCTGCATCGTAGTTTGTGAGATCAAATTGTCTCACGCCCACTCCTCGGGAGATGAGAGCTTCTACCAGGTAGCCGACCATGATACGGGTGGACCCATGCATGGAAACATAAGGCAAAACCACCTGATTTTTTACTCTTTCCGAGGCCCAATCGCGGTAGGCGTCCAATATGAACTCTGGTCGGGCATAAAGCGGCCCGTGGCTGGGTGCGATGACATCCATGGGCAGATTTGCAATCCTGGCCAGGTGCCGGTTTATGTTCTGGCGAAAGGGCATCATGATCTCGGCATAGTATCTCTTGGCAGCCCGGTAGACGACGGCTTCATCACTGGCATAAAGGTCGCTGCCGGCCAGATGCGAGCCCAGAAAATCGCAGGTAAAGAGTATGCGCTCCTCGGCCAGATAGGTGAATATCGTATCCGGCCAGTGTACCCAGGGAGCAACAATGAACTGCAGGCTTTTGTCTCCCAGAGATATCTTCTCGCCGTCTTTTATCTCTTGCACCTGGGTCCTGCTCACCAGTCCAAATAACATGAGCAAATCCAGACACCTGGCAGAGCCGAGCACTTTGGCATCGGGGTAAAGATCGAGCAGCATTTTCAGGCTTCCTGAATGATCCTGCTCGGCATGCTGGGCGATGATGTAGTCGATTCTCTTAATGCCCAATGCTGCCAAGTTGCCTTGCAGCACATCAGCCATGGATTCGTCTACCGCATCAATAAGTGCTGTCTTCTCGCTGCCCTGGATGAGGTAAGAGTTATAGCTGGTTCCCTCGGGCAGAGGAATTAATGCATCAAAGAGCCTGCGATCCCAGTCTATTGCCCCGACCCATTTGACGCCGGGTCTGATCTCTCTTGTGAGCGCCATGATATTGTCCTTATCCCATTCCTTATCCAAGTCCCTATCCAGCTATTTCATCTCTTGGAAATCATCTTTCGCTGCGCCGCACTGCGGACAGGTCCATGTTTGCGGCAGATCTGCAAAGGAGGTTCCGGGAGCAATTCCTGAGTCGGGATCTCCTTTTTCTGGGTCGTAGATGTATCCGCAAATGGTGCACTGATATTTTTGAGACATAGTTAATTTTAGGTCTGCAAAGTATTTAGCCCAATCGCAACGAAAAACTAAATAATAATGAGAATCTACTGAAACGGCAGGTACGAACTATCGGGGTGTGATAATGGCCAACGCCGCATCCAAACGAGAAGGAAAGTTCAAATGCAAAATCTGTCGTATGGTCTTTGAATCAAAGGAAGAACTCAAGCTGCACTTGGCGGAGGATCATAACGATAATTGAAACAATTTTATACTCAGAATTCACCACCTGAGAATGCTTGCAGCATGCCGCGCATAAGCTCTATATTTCCCAACCGGCATACTGCTCTTCTTTTATCTACCGGCTCGGACCGGGCTGATGAGCTGGATGCTCCAGTTCTGAGAAAGCGCGCACCAGCACCTCATTTATGGTGGGGTGAATTACCTGTGATTTTATGACCGGCATCAAATCCTGGTACTCGGTGTTCATGAGGTAGACCACCTGCTGCACCAGCTCTGAAGCCATGGGGCCGACGACCGTTGCTCCCAAGATGCGTCCTGTCTCCACCTCCAGGATCACTTTAACCAGGCTATGCTCCTGCGCCATGGCCACGCCCTTGGCCACGTCCAAATACGTAGCCCGCCCGATCAGCACCTTCAGTCCGGCAGCAAGGGCGTCCGCCTCCTTCATGCCCACACCTGCCAGCTGGGGGTGAGTGAAGATGGCATAAGGCACGGCGTGGTAGTCGGCAGCTTCCCGGTCCTCACTCTCTTTAGCCCGAAGCAAATTATGGGAGACGACTTCTGACTCGTAGTTGGCCGTGTGCCGGAACATGTGCTTGCCGACGGCGTCGCCCAATGCCATTATCCCTTTCTTGCTGGTTTCCAGATACTCGTCCACCATGATCCAGCCGTTCTTATCGGTCTTTATGCCGCTCTTCTCCGGATGGAGCATATCGGAGTTGGAGCGACGCCCCGCAGCCAGGAGAATCTCGTCAGCTTCAAACTGATGGATCTTGCCGTCCTCCATATTTCTGGCAGAGACGACCTTCTTGTCACCCTTTTTCTCCACGGAGACGACCTCATGGCTGGTGATCACCCGCATGTACAAGGAGAGCACTCTCTGCACCAATCCGGACGCTTCCGGATCTTCACCCTTGAGCACCTGAGGGCTGCGCCCCAGGATGGTAACCTTACTACCCATAGCTGAGAAGAAATGGCCGAATTCGCAGCCGATGTAGCCTGCCCCAATGATGATCAGGCTTGCTGGCAGAGCCCGCAGCCGCAGCAGCGAGACATTGTCCAGGAAGCCCGCCTCCTGCAAACCGGGAATGTTCGGCACGAGAGACCGGGCACCCGTGGCGATCACTATTTTTGGTGCAGTAATGGTCTTGCCGCCTACTGCCAAGACATAGTCGTCGATGAACTCCGCTCGATCCTGAAAATAGGTCAAATTCTCTTTGGCCTGCAAAGCCTCTTCCAGGCTCTTTCGCGTTTTATCCACTACCGCATGCATGCGGCTCATAATAGCCGGAAAATCGATCTCATTGATCTCGGCGTGCACACCCACGGCTATTGCATCCTGGATGGTCCTTATGACATCAGCCGGATAGATGAGCATCTTGGAAGGAACGCAGCCGTTGTTCAGACAGGTGCCGCCCGTGGGGCCCTGATCTACCAGGGCGACTTTCAGTCCCGCATGCCTGGCTTGAGAAGCCACGTGCGTGCCCGCGCCCGAGCCGATGACGATAAGATCGAATTTGTCCATGGTAATAGTAGGGTATAGGTCGTGGCTTAAATATCTTGAGGATTTTGCAGTAGATAATCCAATCGTATTCAAGACTAATGGGGTCTGGCGGCTATGGAGTGCAGGCAGCTTGCCGGAAGGGATTACCCCAGAGACACTGATCAACGGACATCTTTCCGTGCTTAGGAACCCCGATATCGCACATGTTCTTTATTTGCGTGGTTTTATGGAGAAGATAGGGCGAGGTAGTGTCCTAATCTTGAGAAAATGCAAAGAAAGGGGGCTTGCAGAGCCCGTTTGGACATCCGATGAGAAGACAGGTGTAACTCTGACATTTCATTTGGGATTATTCTCTTCAATAGCAAAAATTTCGAGCGCCAGCCTCCACCGCGCTCAGCTTCCCAGATACTTTTCCGGATTTGCCTCAAAAGCCTTCTTGCATCCCGGAGCACAGAAGTAGTACATCTTGCCTTTATACTCGCTCTTGAGCTTGGCAGTCTTCTCATCAACAGTCATCTTGCATATCGGATCTATCGCCATTTTTTCAGCCTCACAATATTTCGCTTCTGTTCCTGTTTTGTATTGCCGGCGGTATATACTTTTTGAGCAGGAGCGAGAAGGAGATGACAGTAACTGAGCTGAGAGCCATCGCCAACCCTGCCAGCTCCGGGCGGAAGGTGATGCCGAATGCCGGATAGAGCGCACCCGCTGCCACGGGAACCAGGGCCACGTTGTAGGCAAAGGCCCAGAAGATATTCAGCTTGATTCGCGAGATCACCTTGCGGCTAAGCTCAATGGCCGCCACGACGCCGAGCAGGTCGTCCTTCATCAGCACAATCTCGCCGGTCTCAATAGCCACATCCGTGCCGCTGCCGATGGCAATGCCCACATCGGCCTGGGCCAGAGCGGGAGCGTCATTGATGCCGTCTCCCACAAAGGCTACCTTGCTGCCGCTCTGCTGCAGCCTCTTGATCTCCTGAGATTTATCTTCCGGCAAGACCTCGGAGAGAACCTCTTTTATGCCCAGCTGGCCTGCCACCGCTGCCGCGCTTCTTGAGTTGTCGCCGGTGATCATCACCACAGACAAATTCATCTTCTGCAGATCGGATACGGCCTGCTGGGCCGATGCCTTCAGCCGGTCGGAGATGGCCAGAACGCCGCAGGCCCGGCCATCCAGAGCGACGAGCACCGCCGTTTTACCCTGTTCTTCATAGCCTGATGCTCGTTCCAGCAATGCGGGGATCAGTTCGATGGCCAAATCAGTGAAAAGCATGCGGTTTCCGGCCGCAACGCTCCGACCAGCCACCTGGGCCAGCACACCCTTTCCCGGCCGGGCCTCGAATTTCTCTGCATCTCCTAAAGCGAAGTTTTGCTCCTGGGCTTTTCGCACCACCGCCTCGGCAAGGGGATGCTCAGAAGGCCGCTCTGCAGAAGCTGCCAGGCGCAGCATCTCCATTTCGCTCACGCCAAAGGCAGTTATGTCCGTGACATCGGGCCTGCCCACGGTCAGTGTGCCGGTCTTGTCGAAGGCGACGACCTTGAGCTTATCTGAGGCTTCCAGAGCTTCTCCGCTCTTGATAAGAATGCCCAGTTCCGCTCCCCGGCCAATGCCTACCGTAATTGCCGTGGGTGTGGCCAAACCCAGGGCACAGGGGCAGGCTACTACTAACACGGATATGAGAGCAGTGAGTGAGAAGAGCAGAGTATTATGAGCCACAAAATACCAGTAAACAAATGCTGCGAAGGCGATTGTAAGGATGGTAGGAATGAAATAGGCCACCGCACGGTCGGCGATTCTCTGCACCGTCGGCCTGGTCCCCTGCGCCTGCTCTACCAGAGAGATGATCTGGGCCAGGACGGTGTCCTTTCCGATGCGGGTGGCCGAGAACTGGAGAGAGCCGTTTTTGTTGAGGGTGCCGCCCACCACCCGGCTGCCCGGCTCCTTGAAAGCGGGAACGCTCTCGCCGGTGATCATGGCTTCATCCACGTAGCTCTCTCCTGCCGTGACGGTGCCATCCGCCGGAATCTTTTCGCCGGGCTTGACCAATAGCCGATCGCCCACCATCACCTCATCCACGGACACCTCAATCTCCCGCCCGTCCCGGAGAATGATGGCTCTCTTGGGCACAAGGCCCACCAGCTTTTTAATCGCCTCAGAGGTGCGGCCTTTGGCCCCCGCTTCCAGGTAGCGACCCAGGGTGAGAAAAGAAGCCAGCATCACTGCCGTCTCATAAAACATGAAGTCTGAGGTCAGGACTATTCCGAATGTACCCAGAATGGAAGAGCCATAGGCCACGCCGATGCCCATGCCGTACATGACATCCATATCCAGATTTCGATTGGCAAGAGAGCGCAGTGCAGCCCGAAAGATGGGGTAGCTCACATAAACAAAGACGGGAGCAGATACTGCGAGCATGAAGAGGCTCATGAAATTGGGATAGGCCATTGAAATCTGCATGGGCACGATTTGGTGCACAGGCAGGTACATGAGAGCCATGAGAAAGAGGCTGGTGGCAAAGCCGATGATGATGCGCCGCTTCTTGTCTGCCATATCCCTTTGACGGGCTTCCTTCTCCCGGTCGGCCAATGCTTTCTCGTCTTCACCTTCCCTGCCCAGGAACTCGTAACCCGTATCGACTACGGCTTTCTTCATGTCCTCCAGGCCAACCATGCTGGGATTGAATGTGACATAGGCCTTCTCCGATGCCAGGTTAACGCGCACCTCCACAACGCCATCCAGCTTCTTGAGGGCGATCTCCAGCGCCCCCACGCACATGGCGCAGACCATGCCCCCTATCTTGAGAACAACTTTTTCATCGATCACATCGTAGCCGGCATCCTGAACCGCCTTTTCCAAATCAGCGAGACGCAGCTTCTCGGGATCATATTCTACCGATGCCGTCTCCGTGCCCAGGTTGACCTGAGCCAACGCCACCCCATCCAAATTGCGCAAGGCCTTCTCGATGGCCGCAGTGCAGGCGGCGCAAACCATGCCGGCAACCTTCAGCTCGGCCTTTTTGTTAGCGGTCATGGCTAAATAAACCGCTCAAATCTTTCCTTGCCGACCTTGCAGATGGGACAGACCTCAGGAGGCCCATCTCTGGCGCAGAGATAGCCGCAGACAGTGCATCTCCACACAGGAAGGGATAGCTTGAAAGCCACCCTGGCGATATCAGCACCCAACGCCTCAGCAGATGCCTGTTTCTTTTGCCGCAGCTTCTCTCTCTCTTCGGGAGGAAGCCTTCTCTCTGGAATGGAGGAAAGCTCCTTCTTTCCCAACAGAACGGCTTTGGAGACATAAAGCGCACAGTAGCAGGCCCCAAATTCAGTGATATCCGCATCTCGGTAGTCACATGGGCAGATGAGATCCAGGTCCTCGGCCTTATCGCCGGAGGCCAGGCGACAGGGACAGGCACGGTAGCCGTATCGCCTCTCGTTTATGAGCAGACCTTTCACCAGGCCTCTCACGAAATCCGCATCGGGATTGAGATTGTATCCACCCTGTCTGGCATCTTTATCCAGGCGAGAGCATAAGTTATCAACTTCCTCGCCCGCGGGCTCAACAAAATCCTGCGCCATCAGCCCAGCGCCTCCTTGATCTCCTTTTCTTTCAATCCTACAATGGATTTCTCGCCAATGACAAGCGTTGGAAACGAGAGGCTTGGGTTGTATTTCTTAACCTCGGCTACTGCCTCAGCTCTCTTTTCTCCTTTTAATAGGTCAACATAAATGTAGTCGAAGGCCACGCCCATAGATGATAAGAGCTCCCGGGTCTTCTTGCACCAGATACAGGTGCTCAGGGCAAAGAGCCTGATCTTGCCTTTATCTTTTCCTGCGACGTGTTCGAAATTCATTAAATCACCTAAATATTGGATAATATGCTTTTGAGTGATAAGTAATTACTCATTCAGATCTAAACCCGCTGTATAATAATGTGCCAGACACGGGCCTCCACATAGCCATCGATCCGTGCACTTGCTGCAATCCTGAGGGCTCTGCACCAGGCAGCGTTTCTTCGCCATTTGATCGAGCAGCCCATCCGCAAAACCGGACGCCTCAATATTTCCCAGCATCATCTCCGGATGGAGCAGAGAGGGGCAAACGCAAGAGCGGCCATCAGCCAGCACAACCAGGGATCGACATGAGTCAAAAAAGCAGTGATGATGCTTCTCTTTGCCGCTCTCCAGAGTGCTTTGCATTCGCTCCAGCTCCCGGAATATTATTCTTCGTTTAGCCATTTATGGGGGCGCTGATTACCGCCAGCATCATCTGCTTTACGGGTACCATCGGCTTCATAGGCCTCGTCGCCCCTCATATCACCAGGATGGTCATCGGGGCAGACCACCGCTTTCTCTTGCCAGGCTCGGCCCTGGTGGGTGCACTTCTCCTCCTGGGTGCTGATACCCTGGCCAGAACTATACTGGCACCGGTGATACTGCCGGTGGGAATAATGACCTCGTTCCTGGGCGTTCCATTCTTCGTTTATCTCTTCATGCGCAGGGGGAAGATGTCTTGGTGAGCATCATCTAGCCAGATACCTGCCCGGCTCTGCTATGCATGTTGATGATCTCGTTTATCGCGGCAACTGCAATAGGAGTGCCGCCCCTTGTCCCCACAGTTGAAATTGAGGACAATGCTATCGCTCTCAACCGTTCCTTGCTCTTATCAGCATTAACAAAGCCAACTGGAGTGCCGATTACCAGCGCCGGAGTGACCAAACCCGACTCGATCAACTCGCATAGAGCCATCAAGGCTGAGGGCGCATTTCCTATTACAATTATGGACCCGGTAAGCTCATTTTGCCGGGAAATGACTCCGGCAGAGGTCCTGGTGATCCCGCTGCTCGCTGCCAGCCCATCGCCGGCACCAAGCAAGGTCATGACTTCGCTGTTATGGCCCTTTTTGACTATTCCCATCTCGACCATTCTTATGTCGGTGAAGATCCTGGCGCCCTCTTGCAGAGCTTTGAGGCCTGCCTGAACTGGATCATGACAAAATTCCAGGATCTCGCCGACACTCGGGTCTCCCGTGGCGATAACGCACCTTTGCTTAATCTTATCCTCAAGACTAAGATCACCAATGAGATCCGAGATCATCTGCCTGCTTTTTCTGCTTATCTCCAGGGCCTCGGTGGTGGTGGCCCCGATGTCTGTGTAGTCGGTATCCATTTTCTTTCTCACCTTAAATAGCATTTGAATATGCTTAAGTATTACTTATCTGTCACTATGTAGAGTTTTATTATTAATACTTATTACTGAGCTCTGTGCTCAGTTTTTCTTGCGACGTCATGGTCGCCGCAAGATTTATTAAGATAAGATTTATTGACTTAATTAAAGTTAAGTTTAGTTACAAATATCTTGCGGTAAATCAAGAAATTCCGATCAAAGAAGGTGAGATTATAATGGGATCATCCTATCCGAAGGACAGGATATTCATCTATCCGGAAGAGCGAATTGCAATGTAGGAATAGCGCAATGGGATAGCCCAACGAGGCGGTCCAATGGGATAGCGTAATGTTGCAGTTCAATGGGCTATCCCAATAGCAATATTTACGGCTGATCCGACCGGAAACCTCTGAATCCCCTTTTTTATTCTCATTCGATTTGGAGGAGGATTTCTATGCTTTTAATAACACGTCATGCAAAATAGTTATAACTAATGACATTATTCATAAGAATTAGTGATGCAAATATGATCAATATCAAAAGTAGTATTATCAGGAATAAAAAAGCAGGCCAAAAGCAGAGGTGGAGGACCGGCCTTTTTATGGCAATCATGTTCGCCGCTCTGTCTCTGGCCATGTCAGCCGGAGCCTCTGTTGATCTGCTGGGCATCTTTGGAAATGCCAATATGGATGACGCAATCAACGAGGCAGATGTGGCATTTGTCCAGGGAATAATCAGCGGCAGCAATGCGCCTACCAGGCTTGCCGATGCCAACTATGATGGCAAGATAGATTCCCAGGACATCGACAGGATAAACGAGATAATTAAGGGCGAGGAGAAAGAGATCACCGTTTGCGACTCCATAAACCGAAATGTGACCATCAAGATGCCCATAAACAAGATGATAGCTCTGGGCAGCTACAGGAATGAGGCCGCCAAGATACTCAAGGCTCAGGATATGATGGTAGGAGTATCCTCAGATATCAAAGAAGGCGGATACTACTACTCAGATCTGGCAGATAAGCCGGCGGTAGGAACCTGGTCCGCTCCGGACAGCGAGGCGATAGTAAAGCTTCACCCGGATATCATCATAACTTCTGCCAACATGGAGAGAGCGACAAAGCTGGAGGAGAGCCTGAAGGCCACGGGAATAGCTGTCCTTGGACTGGACTTCTACAGGGACAACATCCTTCGCTCGGAGATCAAAACCCTGGGATTCCTCCTGAACAAGAATGAGCAGGCGGATGAATATCTTCAATGGCGTAGCACTTATGATCAACCCCTCGAGGACTATGTAGCTGCTCTTAAGGAAGACGACAAGCCACGCCTCTTCATGGAATGGGGCACAAAGAATACCGTTTCTGAGATTTCAAGCTACGGCAACGGCAGCAGCGGCAACGCCGTGAGCAACTTTGCGGGCGGCAGAAATATTGCTGCAGACCTTCCGGAATTTCCCAAGCTGGACAGCGAATGGGTGCTCAAAGAGAATCCTGATATGATAATAAGGACCCTGTCCCCGGGCAGCAAGAAGCCTGGCTGGAACAGCACCGATGAAGCGGCAGAGATCCTCAAGGGCTACATCGAAGGCCGCCCCGGCTGGGCAAATCTCGATGCCGTCAAGAATAACCGGACCCATCTGCTTAGCACTGAGGTCGCCTGGGGGCCGGACGGAATTGCGGGGGTAGCCTACTATGCCAAGTGGCTGCATCCTGAGCTGGACATCGATCCTGTGAAGATCTACCGAGAATATCTTGATAAGTTCATGGGACTGTCCTATCCGGAAGGGGTAGTGCTGGGCTATCCGGAAGAGTGAGAGAAAATTAGGAAGAAAAACGGCAGAAGCTGTTGCAGCTAATGCCTGAATTTTCAATTTTTTGTCTTTTCTTCAATCTGCCTTTGCGTTAAGACGGAGCGGGTTTATTCTCAAGAGATGCCTTGATTAATGCGACAAACAAGGAATTTAGCTCAGGAAACGCGCTCCTACGACATAATCGTGTCTCTGGAATATATCCAAGATCGAAATGGTTTTCGTCTAAAACGCATTAAAAATCTCTGAATTAGACGGAAAAATGGTCTGGGTATGATGAGTGAAATCATAGAAATCGCCATCATTAAAGCGATTTGCCATTAGTCTAAACCGAACTATAATGGATCTGATTAAGACTACTTTAGACTACTATTTAGACGATATATTTCTCGACGGCAGTAGCCCCGAGAAGCTGCCCCTGGCCTTCCCATCAGGCTTTGTCCCACGCTCTCCTGCAAAAACCATAAGCAAAGAGACTAAGCGTCTTTTCTCTTCAGGGCGAGCAGCGCACCTGTCGCAAAGAGGGCCAGAAAGAGGATCAATGCAAGCATTGACTGGTATGGGACGCCTTGCCCCATAACAGACGCCCGCAAGCAGATGCTGGCATGGGTGAGCGGCAGCAGGTAAAGAGCATATTTTAGGGCTTCTGGCACATAATTCAGGGAGAAGAAGGTCCCGCCTAAAAAGGCCATCGGCGTGATGATGATGCTGGTGAACATGATCATATCATCATAAGAGCGGGCCAGAAGAGCGGAGAGCACTCCCAGAAATGAGAAGATAAAGCAGGTTAAAGCCAGGCTCACGAGGAGAGTGGCGCTGATATGAAGCTGCGGCCTGATGAGCAGGGCCATGATAAGAAATGCGATGCTGCTAACGCTGCCCCGCAAGACTCCGATCAGGGCTTTTCCCAGGAGAAGCGATGGCTGGCTGATGGGAGCCATGAGAGACTCATCGAAGCTTCTCCAGTGGATCTGATCCACTACCAGCCTGGTTCCTGAGCCATTGAAGCTGCTGTTCATGGCAGTCATGGCGATAATTCCCGGAATGACGAACTCCAGATAGCTCATGCCGTCCATCTTGATACTCCCGCCCAGGCCAAAGCCGAAAGCTGCCATATAAAGAAGTGGGCCGACAACTGTCGCTATCAGGTAATGGGACAGGTTTCGCCTCAGTGCGACCAGATCCGCCCAGAGGATGGCATAGGCTCCCTCTGCTCCGAGCTTCAATCTATGACTCAGTCTGACCATCCAATCCATTGCGGTTTGCCACATATTCCCCAGTTGTCTCCGGAATGCTGCAATTCGAATTCATTAGCCATTCGGATAGATAAAGCACCAATTTTCTTTAGTTCACATCCTTCTGGCCTGCTGATGAGGCACCTAGTGCAGCATATGATATAGCCAGAATGAGCAAAGCGATCAGACCTATCTTCAATCCTAATTTCATATCTTTTTGCACCAGTCGCGTAATTGATATTACTTTTCTTAATAGTAATACGAAAGAATCAGATGTGAATCTATGTATTTATAACTAACTAGCGGAATGACTTTCGATTTCATTTTATGAGTGTGTGATCTCCGACTCAAAAATTAATTACGGAAAACAATAGGCATTGGAGCATTTGATGGAAAAATAGGATAATGGGAGGAATGATTGGCAACACCCATCCCATTGCTTAATGGCCGGGATAGCGTCGTCTGGTCCTATTCATTCCCACAGCCAGAGCTCTGCTCCGCCTTTCTCAAGGTCCGAGAACCTTCGCCATCTTCTCCTTCCAGGCGGCCACCTCATCGGCATTGAAGACATCTATTGCCCCGCCCTGGAAATCGCCCTGGACATCTCCCATCCTCTCCTCCATCCAGCCCTCTATCTCCAAATAAAGGTTCTTCAATGCATCCAGCACCTGCGGGTCGGCCTTCCATAGGCCCCTCTGCTCGGCCTCCAGCAGCCTTCTGCCCATCTCCTCCATGGCCCAGGGATTGTTCTCCTCGAAGAACTTGCGGTTCTCCTCATCCATGATGAAGGTCTTGGCTATATCGTCGAAGATCCAGTCGTCTACTTCTTGAGTCGTCGCCTCCCAGCCGTAGACCCGGCCCACGCGCTTGGAGATGTCTCCTGCTCCCTTGTAGCCGTGCCGTTTCATGCCTTCGATCCACTTGGGATTGAGCAGCTTGGTGCGTACAACCCGCCGGACCTCGTCGGCCAGGGTGCGCACCTCCACATTGTCCGGGTCTCTGGTGTCTCCATAGTAAGCCTCCACCGGATGGCCGGAGACCTCACGGGCTGCGATGGTCATGCCGCCGTGATTGCCGAAGTAGCAGCAGCATCCAAACAGGTCTTTTTCATCTGTTGTTGTCTTGTTGAATGTGACATCCACACTCTTGAGCTGCTTGATGAGTTTCTCCGAAGACTCCTCACCAAAGAAACCCTTGCCGTAGGCGTAACCGTTCCAGTAGATGAAGACGTCTGAGAGGTCCTTCTCCTTCTTCCATGCCGATGCATAGACTGCCAGATTCACGCCGTTTCCGTATGTGCCCGGCCTGCTGGCAAAGATGCGAGGCATGGAGCCGTTCTCCAGATCATGCTTTCTAAGATAGTTCATCTCCGGCGGCTCATCGAGTGCTGCGACCTCCCGTATCGCTCTGTCGACCATTTCTATGCAGTTATAGAAGCAGTCTCGGATGATGCCTGAAGACTTGATTGTCAGGTCTATCCTGGGCCGTCCCAGCTCCTCCAGAGGGACTACCTGATATCCTCTGAGCTTCGCACCCTTCCAGACGGGCTTTACGCCTATCAGGTGGAAGATCTGTGCCATCTGTTCCCCGTCGGCATACATCACATCCCCTGCCATCCAGAACATGGCGACGTTCTCAGGCAAGCGGCCCTGCTCCTTGCGATACTTCTCGATCAGGCTGTCGGCAAGCCTTCTTCCCACCATCCATGCGGCCTGCGTCGGAACAGCTTCCGGGTCCAGAGAGTAGAAGTTGCGTCCCGTGGGCAGGACCTCGATCTTTCCTTTGGTGATCAGGCCGGATGGACCCGGCTCAATGAAGCCTCCTGAGAATCCATGCAGCAGGCTTTCCAACTCCCTCGATGCCTCAATCCGCCGGCAGAGATCCTCCACCCTGCCCTGCAGAGCCAGGAGAGATCCGTTTCCATGCAGCCCTCTGCTCTCCAGCAGCTCCGGCAGCTTCATCTGGCAGTTGCCGCCATCTGTGTCTTTCTCGCAAGATGGCATGATGGCCGAGACAAGCTCTTTACAGAGGCTGTCCAGCTCCTGCAGATCCTCCATATTAGTTGTGACCTCCTTTCCCAGAAGCTCTGCTGCAGTCTTACGAAATTCGGTTCGCAGAATGGAGCGCACCATCTCCCGTCTCCTCTCGCCCTCAGGAAGAAACCCGAAGATGTGCATGCCGTCTGGAATTTGGGTGTTGTAGAGCAGAGAAATCCTGTCGTGAGCCCTCTCTAAGATCTGCTCGAAGCTTGCACCCGATGCGGTCAGCTTCTCAAGCTTCATCTCCTTGGCGAGGTTGCTCTTCAGAAGAAGCTCTAATATAATATGCTCCAGGGCATGAGCCCTTGCGCCATCTGAGATTCTGGCGCGGTTGTACTCGGCGATCCTCTCCTCCAGCTCCTTCAGCTCTCCATAGAGGTCTGAGTCCGTCATCACTGCCTGCATGTGGTCCACGAGTGTGGCATAGCTCCGGCGCTTGGCAATTGTGCCCTCAGGTGGGTTATCGGAGTTGTAGATATAAAGGTGAGGCATATCCCCTATTCCAATATCGGGATAGCAGTCGCTGGACAGGCCTACAGACTTTCCGGGCAGAAATTCCAGGTTGCCGTGGGTGCCGACATGCACAATCACATCTGCACCGAAGACCTTCTCTATGTATCTGTAGGTAGCGATGTACTGGTGGGTTGGCGGAACCTCCGGGTCATGCAGGATCTTGCAGACCTGGCCGTCGCATCTGGCTCCGGCACAGCCGCGCTTGGGCTGAGCGCAGACGAGAGCATTGCCGTACTGGACGCCCGTGATCACGATCTTTCCCTGATAGAGCATAGCTGCAGGAATTCCGTTCTTCTCCTCACCTGGCGGATTTCCCCAGGCCTCGCTGACGCGGCTTCGCACCTCTGGCGAGAGGCATCCGAACCATTGCTCATATTCCTCTTTGGAGAGATATGCCAGCGCTCCACCTTTCTGGACAATTTCCTCTATGGGAGTCCAGCGGAACTCGGAGATAGCTTTTCTGCCCATGATCGTCTCGATAAGCTCTTTTCCATTTGCGGGAGTATTCTCCAGAGAGTAGCCCTCATCAGCCATCCTGTTCATGATGCGAGCCACGCTCTCAAGGGTATCGAGATGGGCTCCGCCGCCTACAGACGCTTCTGTGGATACGCACGGATTGTTATGCAGGATAAAGGCCACACGGCGCTGTGACACGGGCTTGTTCTTGAGTGCGATCCACTTGGAGACCCGTCTGCATACTTTTGAGACTCTCTCCGGTATGGGCACATGCCTCTCAATCAGGGCACCATCTGATTCTGATCTATCGGTCACTCCACAGATCAGAGGCTCTATGACACCCTCGAACTCAGGCATTGCCACAGACCAGCCTACCTCGCTGCTGGAGAGTCCATGAATGTCCTTTTGCCATTCGTCCACAGTCTTGTGATAGACCATGAGTGGATGGAAGACCGGTACGTCAATCGACTTGAGGATACTGGCTGAATCCTCTGGTTTTCGTGGACGGAAGATGGGCAGGAGATTGATGATCGCATCTACTCTGCCCATGAAGATCTTCTCAGCCACCTCAACGCTCGACCAGGCACCAAGGTCCCGATCGCCCATACCGAAGCAGAAGACTGGAAGAACTGAGCCCTGTTTCTCCAGCTCAGCGATGAAGGCGTTCGCCAGAGCGGTATCCCCATTGGCCCAATAGGTTCGCGAGAATATTATGCCCACGGTCGGGCTTTTCAGCGTGCCGTACCACTGCAGATACTCGTCGAGAGTGGCAAAGGCGGCTTTTGCATGAGGATGATATAATCCCTGCCATAAAAGTTCCTGCGGCGGATCAAATTTAAAGTCGAGCCCCAGAACCTCTTTGCAGACATACTTGAGCATGTTCTTGAAGTTCTCCGGACCTGCGAAGAGAACATACTTGTTGATCATCTGGGTCATCTCCAGTGAGACATTGGCCAAAGCCCAATGAGATGGATCCCTTCCAAAAGAGATAACAGGAATACCTTGATTCAAAGCAGGAACAATCTCATCCCAGCAGGCATCGCTGGAGGGATGGAGCAGAATGAGGTTGGCTCTCTTTAGAGATTCCAGACATCTTTCCAGATCTGCTTCGCTGGAAAGCTGAGATGCAGACCACAGCTCCATGTCCAGGCCGATCTCTTTTGCGGCCTCAAGCAAGAGGGGCAGCTCGCTAGCCCAGGTTATAGAGACGATTTTCATATTATTTCACCTATTATTTGATAGAACTATTATCATTTAATATGAATGCTGCAAATTCATGTCACCTATATTAATAGCTATTCTAATGTGGATAACATGTATGGACTTAAAAAGGTATTGATTTATGCCTTAGATAGCACTAATTGAATATAGGTATTATCATTGGCTATTGGATGGTCCAACAACCGCATCATATGAATAATGCGTTTTGTTCCGCAAAAAATATGCTGGAGTCTCTACTCGCTCTCCATCTGAGGGAATACAAAAGTCCTTCCTTCCGGATATTTGATGCCCAGCAAATCAAGGTACTCCTTATAAACTGCAACAGGATCTAGATCGGCATCGGGGTGTAGCAGCTTGGCCATGAAGGCAGTTCCAGCCATGCTGCCTGGTCCGTAGAGCATCTTGCGGTAGACGATCCAGACTTTTTTATTCTTGATGGCAGGAGCCGCATTTCCGCCGGTGCGGCCCATGATCTCATCGCGAGCCTGTTGGGCGGCAATCGTGTTGCTGGATGGAAATGCTCCCCAACCGAGAATGTCGTCCGACTTGGCCTGCAAGATGACGTCAGGATTCTTAGTGATCACCGTCTCCCAGCTGGTGGTTATGGACTCATCAGAAGTTGATCCGAATACATTGAGCCCTCCTGCAAGCCTGATGCTCATATCGATATCGGATTTCCCTCCATTGGTCTTGAGCTCTCCCAGCCCTTTTGGCTGAGTGTTCTCAAAATAGACCTTGGAAATGCCCTTGCCCTCGACTGCCCCGGCAATGGCCTCTTTCTTGGTGTTCTTCCAGGCGAGATACTCAGCAGCCTTATCCTCTTTGCCCAGAATCTGGCCCAGAAGGGTGATCTCTTTGTCCATGCTATCGCCCTTGTAGAAACTGAAGCCGGCAACAGCTATGTCTTTGAATGGTGCTAGACCCTCGGCCACCGCATCCACTCCATAAGACTTTCCTCCCATCTTACCGGAAGGATAGCCCAATACAAGGATATTGGGAGTTATGACGTCCTCAGTTCCCTTGGCGATCTGGCCTATAACCTCATAATCAGGTGCGCTCCATTTGCCCACCAGTGCCTTATTTTTGAGATTGGGGAAGTACCAGCTATATTTTTGAACGGTATCTGTAACACCAACAATCTTATCTCCTGCACCTAGAAGTTCAACTGCTTCTGCTGCATCGGTGCTCAGTACGATAATCCTCTCCACCGGCATTTGCAGCGTGACCTCTCTGTCAGCTGAGTCGGTGAAGGTCTTTGGATACTCTGCCGCCCCACAAGATATGCAGAGGAGCAATGCCACTAACGGTAGAACCAGCAAAGTTGAAACTATCCTATTCTTCATATCTCTTCCTCTCATGATTCTTTCTTATTGATACAATTCAAATATAAGTCTCTTTTGTTAATAACTAATTTAGAGTCATTGTTAATAAATATGATTATTACAAAAATGTTCTTGGCAAGGATGGCGGGAATGAAGATGGCACATGAGAGGACAAGGAGCGTTTCATTCAGGTGACGGTTCCTATTTCAATCCCGCCAATGAATTCTGATCCTTGGCAAAACCAGCCCTATATTTGATCAACTCTCCACCGATTATCATCGCGATTCCCGCACAGAGAACCACGAGGCTCGCCAGGAGAAGCTCAAAGGATAGATGCGCTTCGATGCCTATCAGAACTGCAAAGCTTGGTGCCAGAATCATAGAGGACCCTGCCAGCGCCAAGAAGAGGCCATTGATGATCCTGCGTTCAGCTCTTATCTGTTTATCATCTTTTTCTTCAATTCCCTTCTCCAACTGATACATCTGCTTCTTATGTAGCAGATAATAAACGAATGCCAGAACGGGCACGCCCTCCAATACCAGAAGCTGGATGGCTATATCTGTCAAGATCTCATCCTCTATGAGGTCACTATCCCAAGTGCCCATACATAATCTTTTCGTTTAGTTAATTATAATATATGAATTTTAATGTAAATTTGTGATTACTAATAACACATAATGCTATAATCTTGATACCATATGTTATTTAAGGAGCATCATCAATATGGAATGGATATGTGCCTCTGTCCCTTTCCTATAGGTCTGGAGAGAATCACACCCTTCAAGATCATATTGCTGGTATGGATCATCATTCCTCAAGTGGTTCTCTGTGCCGAGGAGAATGCCTCACTCGGGCAGCTCTCTTTACCCGAGAATAATCTAAGCGACTTATCACAGGCGAATGAATCCATAAATCAATCTGTTTATGATGTTCATGTCTATGTCTCCAATAAGGATAATGAGCGCCTCAAGGTCTCCTTATTCATAGATTTCGATCTGAAGGACACCAAAGAACTCTCCTCAGATTCTGAATTAAAGATCAATAGCTATCCACTCTCAAAAGGACCTCACCATTTCAAGATAACCTGGTGGGACGAGGATGTCAAGAGATCATACGAGATGCAGGAGCTTAAAGATATCCAGAATGAGACCTCCATCAACCTGTATGCATCTAATCATGAGGCACCGGAGAAGTTCGATATATTGGTGAAGCTGACCAATGAGAATAGCAACGATTTGGAGGCTTTCCTTTATGTAGATGACAGTTTTGAGAAGAGCAAGGAGGTCAGCAAAGACAGCACCTCTGAACTTGGCACGATTAAGCTGGAAGAGGGGGTGCATAATCTATCGGTAAGATGGCAGGACAGGGATACTAAGATAGAGTACGAGAAGGCCAAAAAAATAACGGTTGCAAGAGATGATGTCTTGGTCTTCTATGCGCCTCAAGGCATCTCCTTTGACGCAAAACAAAGCGCCCTGCAGTCAGAAGAGACCGCATATTCCAAAGAGAAAAAAGAGACAACTGCACCAGCAAAGGATATTGCAAAGGAAACCGCAACCGAAAAATTCAGCTTGACAAATGATACAGTAAATGATGAAACCGCAAGCAGCACAAATAAAACAGCCACAAAGAGCATAGCCAAAGCCGAGACGAGAACGAATCTCTTGCCGGAAAAAGCCTCATACGATGAGAGGGATAATCCTTTGAGCACAGATGTTCTTCAGGATAGCGATAAAATTTACCTATATGCCGTACTAGTAATAGTAGCTGTCTATCTGATACTAAGGCATTAATATGCTTAAACGTTTATTTATATTGCTAGCTCTGACATGCACCGCCCAGGCCGTCATCTGGGATGAAGGGATAAGCGGAGAGCTTCACTGGGGAGAGACCTTATTTTTAGAGAACTACACCCTAAAGTTAGCTGACTTTTCCATTGAAGAATCCCATACATCCAAGGTCCTTGTAGAACTGCAAGCCAATAATCTTACCATTGCCAGTCGGGCCTTGCAGGTAGGAGAAGGTTTCACTCTGAACGATTCCATAAAGGTTACCGTGGAACAGATCATCAGGGGAGATCTCCAGGATGATCCTTTTGCCAAAATAAGGCTGCAACTTCCAGCGGCGTCAGACATATCTCTCATCTTGAAGGGGGATAGAGAAATTTACCAGGGAGGCGATGAGATGAGGATCCAATTGCAGATTGCGAATAATGGAATAGATGATGCCGAGAATTTGAGGATAAGACTGGACTCGCTACCATCCTTTGTGAACAACAGATACGGTATTTCGATAGTGGAGGCTGGAAGAGTCTGGGATAAAAAGAAGAACACCCGCGAGATAGATAATCTTAAAATAAATATAAAAGCACCCTATTTTCCCAAACCAACCAATTTGAAGCTCCGGGCCCTTGCCCAGTACTCCAACCCACAGGGAAAGGCTTACGAATCCTGGGGCGGAACAGACTTTCAGATATCAGGTCCCATCCAGTTGCACAAGAGAGTAGAAGAGACGCAGGTACTGCAAGAAAGCTATTACGTCATCAACTCCCTGAGAAACTCAGGCAATAGGACTCTGACACTGGATCTATCAGATTCGACTGGATCCGGCTTTCAAGCTGATTCCCCTTTGAGCTGGAAGCTTAACCTGTCTCCTGGTGAGGCGAAGACAATCAGCTATCTCATTGAGGCTAAACATACAGGCCCAGGCCAAATCCTGCCGAATGCAATTGTCTGCTACAGTTGGGACAAGCAGAGCTACACCGTCCGCTCCGAGAGTCCTGTGGTAGATGTCTTTGGGCCGCTAATCGAAGCTGATAGGAGCGTTCGTCCCACAAAGCTGCAACCGGGAGAGGTAGCCACGGTTTCAATCCAGCTGACCAATACAGGAAACAAAGATGCAGGGATATCTTTGCAGGAGAATGTGCCGGAAGGAACCGAACTGATCTCTGGATCTGTCAATGAATCGCTTATGCTCCCCCCTAATGGGACTTATTCTAAAGATTACCAGCTGCGCTGCATCAAGCAGGGGACGCTCCGTCTTCCTCCCGATGAGATCAGCTATCGGGACGTGCGGGGGAACGAATACCATACGAGCATGCAGGCACTTGAGATAGATGTGCAAGCAAAGATGCAGACCAATCTGACTGATGTTGCTTGGAATGAAACAGAGATAAGTGATGCTGATAGCGAGACTGAAGAGAAAAGCGAAAAATATATGTCAGCTCTGCTGATCACAATTGTATTATTGCTGTCGGCTGCATTCAGCAGATATCCTTGAGACTATTGATTATCTTTCCTGCATATTCAGCCGCGTGGTTTTCGGAATCAGAATATCTCTTTTTGTCGGACTTGTCGTGGTGCTCTTCTCTGCCTTGATCGGCATAATCCTGGGTGGAGCGGCGGGATACTATGGAGGCGTTCTGGGTGAGGCAATCATGCGCCTGGTTGATGCCTTCCTCTCCTTTCCCAGCATTTTCCTGGCCCTGGCGGTGATAGGTTTCCTTGGATCCGGTCTAGCTAACCTGATGCTCTCCTTAATTCTGGTAGAATGGACCGGCTACGCTCGACTGGTGAGAAGCGAGGTCCTATCGCTCCAGGGAAAAGAGTTTTTGGAAGCAGCCAAGAGTCTCGGTTCCTCGGATCTCTATATCATGGGCCGACATATTCTGCCCAATATCCTTCCTTTTGTCCTGGTTATGGCCACATTGAGCGTAGGCTATGCCATTTTAGGTGCGGCCTCTTTGAGCTTTCTCGGTCTTGGCGTTCAGCCGCCCACTCCGGAGTGGGGATCGATGATGAATGATGCCCGGCCTTTCATCCGATCCCATTCACTGATGATGGTCTTTCCGGGAACTGCCATAACCGTCACGGTATTGGCTTTTCATTTGCTCGGTGACGGAATAAGAGAGAAGCTGAATCCCCGATCCGAGGTTGATAGACAGTTATAGTTCCAATAAAAAAATGCTATGTTTAGTTCCGGACATTCGCTAATCTATGAATCCCTGCGCTTCAAAGAGAAGGGCTCCGTTTTCGTCCACCTCTCGGAACACCGCCCAGGTGGCTCGGTCCCTGGAAACGGGATTTTGGTCGTTATCGAAGTAGCGTATTTCCGATCGGATGACTTTCTTAGAGTTCCCATCGAACTTGCTTATTAACATAATATACTATTACCGCACTCATACTATAAAACATTTTACTATAGTTTAGTGTAATACGTGTTAACATTTTTTGAATTATGTCGCAGGAAATTCGGGAAAGAAATTCTTGGTAGAGGTGAGCGCTTGCAGACGCCAGAGAATATTGTTGCAGGTCCAGGCCGTATTGGGCTTTCAGCTTTGCCACCAGATCAGTCGAGCGGTAGTAGACCTCCTCGCCCGGATCGCAGCATAAACGTCTTCGAGGGCGTCTCTGCATTTTGGCTTGGAGCCGATTACCGGCACCAAGCCATTAATTAACGAGTTCTTTTATTGCAGAAGGCCAAGTCTCTTGCGTCTTTAAAGAGTACGAAGGGCCTAGAGCACCAGGTGCTTGTTGTAACTCAGCACTTCTGCCATGGTATCCGCTCCCGGCACAGATCCCGGGAAATTGGTGAAGATGACGCGAGTGGCATTGATGCCTTTGTCCTTCAGCGATTCTTCAATGCCCTTGGCCAGCTCCCCGGACTGCATATTCTCGATGACGTAGGTAACGTTCCGGTATTTTCCGGGGTTGGCGTTGATATCGTCCACGATCTTGGCAGCCGTTTTGGTTCCATTCATGGCAAACTCAGGTGCGAAGAAGTTGACCACATTCATGCCCAGCCAGTTTTGCACGGGATCTTTTTGCCAGAGCATGACTATAACCTGGGTCTGGTTGAGCTGCTTCTTCTCAGACTCTGTCGGCTCGACGGCATCGAAGCTCTTTGCATATTCATTATAACGCTCTTCGTAGTAAGTCTCGTTGGCAGGATCTTTATCTGCCAGCCATCCCCTTACCCGTCCCCCAATATCTCCCGAATCGCCCTCTGGCTCTCCTCCGGCGTCCCTCTGGTGTTGACCTCGTGTACCTTTGCCCGGGCAAAGAGCGCCTCGAAAAAGCGGCTTCGAAGAACCCGCTTGAAGTCGCTCTTCACCAGCAGATGGGGATTGTAGTAGCCATTTTTCTCCAGTATGGCCAGCGCCTCCTTGTCGTCCAGCTCCCGTACCATCTCCTCTTGGCCGGGATCCCGCTTGAGCAGGATCACATTTTCCATAGTTGTGAGTGGCAGGATGCGCCCTTTGCCGATCACCCAGCGCAAGTCCACCACTGCCCGCCCTTTCTCATCGAAGACTGCTTTATCGACCAGCCTGGAAAACTCCTTCCAGATATCAGCAAGATCGGCGCGGATGTAAAAATTCTTCTCGGATCCGTAGGCCAGTATCTCCTCTCCGAAAATTCTTGCAAAGAACCAGTCGTCTGAGACGACGCGCGCTTTGGGGCTACGCAGAAGCCCGTAGGTGTGAGTGGTCTTGCCTGCCCCGGATCCGCCCAATATGCAAACACCCCTGCCCCGCAAATCGAGACAGGCACCGTGCACTGAGTAGATGCCGTGATCGTCCTCCAGGATATCTCCCGCCAGAGAGAGCGCCAGTGACTTAATCCATCCATAGTAGTCCATGTTAAAGAGAAAAGAGCTCTTGGATTGAGGATCGTAGTAAACCTGGTTCTCCCCAACCGTTTTGTCCACCAGAACATAAAGCCGCCCGTGGGAGCGAATGTTTTGGGAAGCAAAATAGAAGCTCTCTTCCCAGGCATTCTTGACGGAAAAGCTGCCCGTAAGAAGCTTGATGCAGCACCCGTAAATCTCCGACTTTATCTCGTATAGCACCTGGTCTGCATATTTCTTAACTAGCTCTTCCTTCAGCCCCATGGATATGATCTCTACCGCATAAGCCATTCCTTACACACCTCTAAAATTCCATCAGATGTTAGTCTTCTGTGCCTATTTTCCTTCTCTTTCGCCGACCTGTGCGCTTCCCAGATAACTGTGGCCCACTACCCGCATCCGGTCATCCAGCTCGTAGACCAGAGGATGGGCCGTGGCGATCTCCACTTTTTCAATCTCCTGATCGGAGATATTTTCCAGATGCTTGACCAGGGCGCGAATGGTGTTGCCGTGCGATACAACCAGGACGTTCTTGCCCTTCTCCAGCTCCGGCCCGATCAGGGCCTGCCAGAAGGGCAGCACCCGCTCCTGCGTGTCCTGCAATGACTCTGTTTTAGGCAGCATGCTCTCCGGCACATCCCTGTAACGATCATCCCGGCAGGGATTGCGATCGCCGTCTGCGGCCACAGCGGGCGGCCTCTCGGAAAAGCCCCTTCTCCAGCGCTGCACCTGCGCTATCCCGTACAGCTCCTCAGTCTCCTTCTTGCTCTTGCCTTGCAGTTCTCCATAAAAACGCTCGTTGAGCCGCCAGCAGGCAAGAGCCGGAATCCACATCTGATCCATCTCATCGAGCACGATCCAGAGCGTTCTGATGGCTCGCTTCAAGACGGAGGTAAAGGCGATGTCGAAGGTAAGGCCACAACTCTTCATGAGCTGGCCCGCTTCCCCTGCTTCAGCTTTGCCTCTCTCGGACAGATCGATATCCAACCAGCCTGTAAACCTGCCTTCCAGGTTGAAGAGGCTCTGTCCGTGCCGCAGCAATACCAGTTTCGCCATTTTTCTTTATCCTGAGGCCGAAGTGACTTCCTCCCATGCCCCCAAAGGGGCAGGGCTTCCTACGTCATCGATCTAACTTGCTTTGATAGTTTGCTCAAAGTAGGGGTCGGATCTTGATAGGCTCTTCCCCTCAGTCCGAGGGTGCGAATGTTCAAGCTGGCATTTATGTCTCGATCCATCTCTAGCCCACAGTTAGGGCAAAGATGGACTCTTTCTGCCAGCGTCTTAGGAACCATTATACCACACTGGGAGCATTTTTGAGATGTGTATCTCGCGTCTACCAGTTCTACCACTTTGCCAGCCTTTGCAGCTTTGCTTTGAGTGAACTGGATTAGCTTTCCCCATGCATGGTCTTGAATATGCTTTGCAAGATGGTGATTCTTAAGCATACCTGAAATATTAAGGTTCTCAAATACAATTAGGTCGGCTGAATCTACAATCATCCTGGATACTTGATGCAGGAACTCATCTCGATGGTGCTGGATCTTTTGATGTAGCTTTGCAGCTTTGGCTTTTGCCTTAAGTCTGTTTGCTGATCCTTTCATCTTTCTCGAAAGGTTCCTTTGGGCTACTGCAAGCTTGTTTTCAGCTTGAACATAGTACCTCGGATATTCAACCGTTTCACCACTAGAAAGAGCAACCAGACTATTCAAGCCCACATCTACACCAATAGCGCTCTTTGGCTCTACTGTTGGTACATCCGCGATCTCAGATACCAGAGTTGCATACCAGTTACCCAGAAGATCCTTCTTGATGGTGCAGGTCTTGATCTTGCCTTCGACTTCCCTGTGCTTGAAGATCCTGATAGAGCCGATCTTGGATAGATTCAGCGTCGAACCATCGAGCTTGAAACCGACTTGCGGATAGGTGAACGACTTGTACCACCCATTACCCTTGAATCTAGGATATCCTGGTGCTTCGCCAGCTTTGACTCGTCTGAAGAATGCCTTGAAAGACTTGTCCAACCTGCGAAGAACATCTTGAAGTACCTGAGAAAAGACGGCTTTGAAATTACCATCTTTTTTCTCGACAACCAGCATTGCTGCCTGATCTTCATAGCTTCGGCTGATGCCTTTCTGTTCATAGGCATTCTTCCTATCAGCCAATGCTCGGTTGTAGAGATGCCTGCAAGTATCAAGAGTCAAGTCTAACGAAGCTTCTTGTTGCTTGTTAGGGTACATCCTGAACTTGTAGGCAGTCTTCATCCCTGGCATTCCTCGATATATCGCTTGATCACTTCAGCCGAGACATTACCAGCAGTACCTACATAGTATGTCTTTGTCCACATCGAGGGCAAAGACTTGAGATATGGGTACTTGTTTCTCAGTCGCTTCGATGTGGCACCCTTGAAGGCATTGATCAGGTTTGCTGGTGAATATCTCGGAGGAGCTGAAACAAAGAGATGTATGTGGTCTGGCTGAACCTCCAAGGATTCAATCTTGACTCCAAGCTTCGCCGCTATTTCATGGATGAAATTTTCAAGATCCGCCTTGATTGTACCAACCAACACCTTCCTACGATACTTAGGTATCCAGACAAGATGGTAGTTGATATTGTAGTGTGCGTATCTTGTTTTATCCATCAATATATCCATGGACCCCTAACTAAATATAGATTTCGCTTCAGTTTCAAATGCAGTAGGTACGGCATTCATCCCGCCCCCTAAAGGGAGCGGGTCTTCTGCCTGCTTTCCTATAAACCAATGTCTTGACTATGCATCTTCGCGGCTTCGCGTGAAACCGGACCCGACTGAACTAGTCTCCCCGATAGATCTTGTAGGCCTCATCCACGCCGACATTCTTCACAGTGATGGCGTATATGGCATTGCAGAGACGTATCGCCTCAGCCAGTGGCCTCTGGTGGATGTTTCGGCCAGTAGCGTTTCCTGAAGCGCCACTGATATGGATCTGGTCATGAAGCCTCTGCAAAAATACCTGGGCATCAGTACTCCCTCCACCAGCGCAGACCACCCCGGTGCGGCCCGCAGCCAGCACCGCCTCCCGGAAGATCCGGGCAGAATCCTGGCCGGATTTCTGGGGATAGTTGACCTTGACAAAGTCAGAGCCAAGCGTGGCTGCTACCCCCGCCGCTCCGGCGATGAGGTGAGGATCTTTCTCGTCCTTCACTGCTTTTCCGCGAGGGTAGATCCAGAGCACCGTCACCAGCCCCGCCTGATGGGCCTGGAATATCAACTGCGCTGCCTGGGTCAACATCTCTCCCTCGCGTTCGCTTCCTAGATAGATGGTATATCCCACCCCCAGAATGGCGAGGCCGCTCTGCTCCTTGAAATCGACAACTTGAGCGACATCTATCCATTGCATACTGACGGGCTCTGCCTGAGCCGTCTCCACCAGATTGGTCTTGGAGTTCAGCTTCACCAGGTAAGGCACATTGGAATAATCCATGCCATAGCGAGCGATTAGGCCGAGCTGAGCGGCAAAGACGCCGACGTTGGCTTTGGACGCAATGCGGAAAAGATGCTCGGGATCATTATCTTGCGGATCTATCCCCTGCCCGAAGAAATCGTCATTAAGATGCTCTGCTTTCTGATCTCCTGCAAAGAGCATCAGCCGTCCACTGCCTTTGGTGATCTTGAGATAGTTCTCCTTGTACTTTGAACGGCTTTCCTGCGGCACATCCAGAGGAATTACGATATCATCTGCCATTTTCATTCGTCCTCGTTCTCGTTTTTGGTCTTCCACTCTTACGCCTTCTCGGATAGTACTGTAAGCTTCACCTGCGGCACCAGCTTCTCGAAATCTTCCTTCTGGGCCAGCGCAGTCCCCTGGTAAAGAGTGGTAGCCGTCCCGGCCGCTGCGGCATAGACCAGGCACTCTTTCAGGCTCTTGCCCTGAACCATGCCGCTCACAAAGCCAGCTACAGAGGAGTCTCCCGCTCCAATGGTGCTCTGCACATTCACATTGGGCGGCACGGCCAGATACTCATGGCCTTCCGAGACCAGCAGGATGCCCCTTCCACCCATGGATACGAGGACTATTCTCACGCCTTGCCGGTTGATCTCTCTGGCTGCGGCGCGAATCTCATCCAGTCCTTCAAGTTCCCTGCCCACCAGCTCGGACAGCTCATGAATGTTGGGTTTGATCACATCAGGTTTGGCTAAAATTCCCGCGCGCAGGGCAGCGCCGTCAACATCCAGCACCACGGTAGACTGGCACCTCTTGACCAGGGTTATGATCTTTCTGTAGATCTCGGGAGTGACGCCCTGGGGAAGGCTGCCGCCGATGGCCACCAGATCGCTGCAAGGCAGCCTTTCCAGCAGCTCCACGAACTCCATAAGCTCGGACGGCTTGATCTCCGGGCCGCGAGCATTGAAGGCCAATTGCTTTCCCATCTCCGTCTCATGAATGATGATATTAGTGCGCGTCTCGCCCGAGACATGAACAAAATCCGTCTGGATGCCCTCATTGAGCAGCCTGCCTTCCAGCTCTCGGCCAGCGAATCCACCCACGAATCCTAAAGCGATGTTGTCAATTCCCAGGTTCTTGAGGACCTTGGAGACATCAATGCTCTTGCCTCCTGCAAAGCTCCTCTCTTCTAAGATGCGATTGGATACATCATCGCGTACCTTCTGGATCCAGATGGTACGGTCAAGGGCCGGATTGAGAGTAATCGTGTAGATCATATTTCACTGCTTTCTGCGGCAAATGTATTGACTCTTTTGCCTGGGCAATGGGCTGCAGAGAAAAATGGCAGTTTTTTTTTTCGGACCGATAGTCTTATATTCGTCTAATGTCGTTGTGAGGTTAAGCAAAGGTCGAAAGAACCCAATCCCTCCCAAGGACTCGACTTTTGCCCCTCCCATTATCCACGTCGATCGCCTAAAGCGAGATGCTTATATTCGTCAAGCGTCGTACTCATTATTGGCAAAAGCCAATTTTTTCTCCCTCCTACATCACAGGCTTTTGCTGTGACTGGCACAACACGGGGAAAGTTTTATCTCCTTGCAATAGACTGCAATCCTGGCGTGCCGGGATAGGGTAGTGGTTATCCTGAGGGACTGTGGATCCCTCGAGCTGGGTTCGAATCCCGGTCCCGGCCCCTAAATCGATTCTCTGTAAATATGCATCTGTATTATCAGGAATTCAATCCTAATCTTGCGTTTCACCGGACTGGAAATCACCTGCTGACTGCCTTCTCGAAGGTGATATTCTCTCCCGGTCCGCGACGCATTTTGATGCCTTGCCATTTGGTCAAATACTGGGCCAGCTCCACCCAGAATGCAGCCAGCCATTCCCTTCTCTCCCTATCGCTCCAGCCATCCACGGAGCTGTCCAGCTCGCGGGCCCTGGCCAGGGCCATGCCCTGCATATCTTCCAGTGGCAGGATTATCTGTACCACCTGACCATCGCCGTTTTCATCCTCGGCTACCATCAGATCGAATTCCCCGATGCGGATGATCTGGTTGGGTGCTATTCTGGACGCCCGGGCCTTCAATGCACCGTAGGCCAGCATCTGGAAGACCTTCTCCGAAGAGGCTTTCGCCGCCGCCTTGCTGATCATCTCATTCACCCAAATCTCACCTGGACTAGCATATATTTCCAATTCTAAAACTCAATGGAATTGCATAGTCCCGAAACCCTTTGACCTTATATACCCATCAATTTGGCATGGGAAAGAAAAATAGAGTTTAAGTTGCAGAGCTAATAGATTGGAAGGGGAAACGGTTATGGATTGGCTGCGCAAAGCGGCAAACCATGTGGATCACAAAGGGGAGAAAGCAACCATCGCGAGGAGCCCAATCGCGTTGCCTGAATACCTTCATGATATTCTTAGAGATGCCAAACGTTCAATGGCCAGGACCAACAATGGCAAAGATGCTCCGAATCTAACCAGTCCTTTCCATCCAGAGAGGATCAAGATGCCCAGTGCCCATAATAATAGGAATGCAACTGTAAATCCGTCCATCGACAATCACCACTATTAATAATGATTAACTTGTATATGCATATTCCGCTCAATTTCCGAAGACTACACTTCTGGCTTGACTGCTGCTTTCATGGATAAAATCGCACGATATCCAATTCCCTATCTGTCAGGATTAAAATCGAATTTTTTTCCAGATTCGAAATATCTAATGAATCAGTGTACTAATCGAGGATCTCCACTTTGTAGCCATCGGAAGGACGATTCTGAGTTTCATCTACTATTTCGTACTCATCGATTTCAATGACCATCTCCGGGGAGTTACGAGCACCTTTCACTGAGTTCGTCTGTGGCCAGATGCTTTCCTTTATCACTTTGCCTAGTAGAGCAACCCCTGCTGCGGTCAACATCATTCCAATTAGCATTGCCATGTGAAGATCTCATAGGCGCAAAGGCCAATATATATGTATCTCGGTCTTCTGTTGGACAAATTTCAAATACATTGCGCATATATATTTAACCAGAAAATGAAGAAAATAAAAATGGATGCGGTGAAAGTATGAAGATTATTAGGTATCTGGCCCTGTTTGTTTTAGCCATTGTATTTATGACATCATCTGTCTTTGCGCTTGAATCCAATGTCGCTGATACAAATCCGGATTCATCCATTCAGGGTGTAATAGATCCTCTGCCATCTTGGAACGAGGGATCTGCAAAAATTGCCATTCTCAGTTTTGTGGCAAATATTACTAACATGAGCAATCCGAACTATGTAGAACCTTCTGAGCGCATCGCCACCTTTGACAACGATGGCACTTTGTGGTGCGAGTATCCGGATTACGTCCAGTCTCGTTTCATGCTCGATCGAGTTAAGGATATGTCCCCGGAACACCCCGAATGGAATGACACGGAGCCGTTCAGTTCTATCCTATCCGGCCAACGATTTGCCACCGGCAACTTCAGTGCCAAAGAGGCAATGCAAATCTATGTCGCCACCAGTTCGAATTTGACTGCTGACGAATACATGAGCCTGGCAAGAGACTGGCTGAGCAGATCCGAGAATCCTGAATTCGGGCAGCCGTACACCAAGTGCGTGTACAAACCCATGTTAGAGTTGCTCGGCTATCTGCGAGACGAGGGCTTTAAAATCTACATAGTGACGGGTGGAGACGAGGACTTTGTGCGTGCCTTCTCGGAGGAGGTATATGCAATTTCTCCAGAACAGGTGATAGGTTCGGCCTTTAAGCTACAGTTCATTGAAAATAATAGTAGCTGCTCGGTCGTGAAGCTTCCGGAAATCCTGGTTATCGATGACGGTCAGGAGAAACCTAAGGAAATTATGCAGAACATCGGACTTCGTCCCATCCTTGCCTGCGGCAACTCGGATGGAGATATTCCCATGCTGAAGTTCACCACAGGAGGCAAAGGCCAGGCCTTGGGTTTGCTAAGCCACCACGATGATCCAATCCGGGAGTATGCCTATGATAATGCATCCGTGATTGGAAGATTGGATAAAGGGCTTGGGATAGCTGGAGAATGGGGCTGGCAGGTAGTCAGCATGAAGAACGACTGGAAGGAGATTTTTTAGAGGCGGTGCCTTTACTTTTTTCTCCGATGAATTTGAGGGGCTGGATCAAGAGTGACGGGGGGTCTGCATGTAGAGGAGCCTGACTTTGGAACAGAAAGCCCCTGCCTTAGGCGATACCCATGGGACTATAATTTCTAAATCAGAGCCAAAAGTTGAATAAGCAAAACCGCCTATGATAATGCAATGAAGACTCTGAATTACAGAATCAGGCTCGAAAAAGAAGAGGAAGGCGGCTATACCGTGATAGTGCCTGCTTTGGCTGGATGTGTTACCTTTGGTGAGACTGTCGAAGAAGCCATTGATATGGCCAAAGAGGCGATAGAAGGCTATATCGAAACTTTGATAGATTTGGGGAAAAAAGTGCCAACAGATAACGATGTTTTGGAGTACACCGTTTCCGTTGAAGCCCATGCCTAAACTCCCTGTATTAACACCCCAAAAGCTTGCCAGGGCTTTGGAGAATGCTGGATTTGAGCTGATACGAGTCAGAGGGAGCCATTACTATTACTATAATCGGCGAACGGAAAAGATTGCAGTTGTTCCATTTCATAGCAAAGACCTTCGCAAAGGCACATTGCATGCGATTTTGAAGTATGCCGATTTAAGCCTTGAAGAGCTACAAGATCTACTTTAATCGCATTTCTGGATCTTTTTTCAAGCACCCTGACGATCAGTTCCATCTCCTCCGAGCGAAGGAAATGGCAGCAGCTGCCCGCCCGGTCGGGCCCCGCTTGCGTGCGCGTGCGTGTGGGGGGCGGGATGCCTGTGGGATTGTGGGTCAGGTAGCACTGAAGATATGCAATGCTGCTTTCTGCTATAGTGCTATTACAATGGCATTTTATTATAATTATAATAAACAAATATAGATATAACCACAAAGATCACGAAGCTCACAAAGGACGCACAAAGGCCTTTTTGCCAGATGCAAAAAAACGATAGCATTCTGGCATAATCCGCGTAGGCACGCGCAGACAGCATCTGCCTCGGGCAGTCTAACGGCCAGGCGGCCCCAGGCCCGTGGGCAGGGGCCGGACGCCATGCTGCAAGGTCGCTGGGATTTCAGGCAGAGTGCAAACTCTTCCACCTGGTTTGCCATCGTTATCGGAGGAGGAACTACTGCGAAGCTCAGCCACTATCAATCAGCCTGGAGCCAATCCCTTCTTTCGATCTCCGCCTCTTTCAGAACCTGTGCCAAAAGCCTAACACCAATTTCTTTACCTTGATGCGTATTGGGGATTGTAACGCGAATGTCGCCTTTGACCATAAAATCGTGGCCTGAACCTGCACAGGGCCCGTGAAATCCCAGATACCCTAATCTTCTGACGAGTTCGCGCCTGGAGACGGGATAAGCTTATTCGACAACCGGCACCGGCTCCAATGAAACGTTAATGTTGTGGCCGTCAATCGTTGGTATCATGTGTCCAAGGCGCAAACCCAATGCCACCCAACCTTCGATGACGCCTATGAGGTCATCTCTGCACTCTTCAATTGTATTTCCAACGGCAATGACACCACGAAGACCATCTACGGTGGCCATGTTGGTATCGTCCTCCAGGACTTCATATTTAGCGTGCCTCAAAGCTGCTTGAACATACTCTGCGAACATAGTAGTTGGTTCATGTGTGCTGAAAGGATTTAACTCTTATTTTAGATCGTGACAGGTTGCTGACAAATGCATTGGCAAGCACCTGACAATTGGGCCGGACCCGCTCGCGCGCGTGGGCGGCGCACGACCCTGGGCAGCCTCTCGTCTAGGCGGCCCCAGGCCCGCGGGCGGGAGCTGGGCGCTCGATGTAGCCTATCGCTTGTCCTCCGTCCGCAGAAAATATATCTTAATGGTCCGCATAATGTGATCTATGATCAATTGGCAAGACCGCATATCTCTGGACCCCAAAATCCTTGCAGGAAAACCTTTGATCAAAGGCACGCGCCTGGCGGTGGAATTCGTTATCGACCTTTTGGCCAGTGGATGGAAAGAGTCCGAGATACTCCAGAACTACCCCAAATTAACTCCTGAAGACATTCAGGCCTGTCTTTGCTACGCCAGCTCCTTGATGAAATCGGAACGTGTTTATCCCAACACCATCTTGCAGGATGGTCTTAATGCGGCTTCTAGCTGATGAAAGGACACCATTATTGGCCATCGAACGATTGCGCAGAAAGGGTCATGATGTTCGGGCCATATCAGAAAGCGCACCCAGTATTTGCGATGAAGATGTCATGTTTCTTGCGGAGAATGAAGCGCGCATTCTGCTTACCTTTGACAAAGATTTCGGGGAGCTGGCTTACAGTTCCAAGCCTCGCCCATCCTGCGACATCATCCTATTTCGCATACCACTACGATCTGCCGACTACATTGCGAAGATGATTGCCGAGGTATTAGACTGCAGATGCGATTGGCCAGGCCATTTTGCGGTTGTAGAACCGGGAAGAATTCGTTTGCGGGAGCTTTAGGATCTCTCTTTCGTTTCAAACATCTACTGGACTAAGGAAGTGGCCGCGGCTGGATCGCCGGGATTCAGGCGCTCATCTTCAGCTCGATTTCGCCAGCGGCAAGTGGCCTTACCAGAAGCTTTCCTGCCCGGAACTTTTGCGTGACCTCATCGATCTTCTCAGAGACCTCTGGTGTCACATACGCCTCGCTACAGCAATTGCACACAAGAGCGGGAACTCTCTTGATGACAACTACTTCATTTCCGACCTTCATTACAAGTTCGGTGAATCCATCACACAGTTTGCCTCCACAAAGGGCGCACACATCTGAGCTTATCATGATCTCCTCGTCCTACAATTTACCCAACATTCATCATCAGGCCAATACACGGTGATTATGCTGAGCCGATCCCCGCATATGGCCACCACAGCATGGCAAGGCTTGCCCGATATGAATCCAAGCATCAGAGCGGCAGGGCATGGCTTACGATTCGGGTATTCCTCAATTATCTCTCCGTTGACTATTAAACCTATCAGATCCTTCGCGGTCACATCCCTATCTGACATCCTTATTATTGCATGGGTTGTTATAATATACTTCCGCTCATCAACAAGGACTCTAATGCGTTCAACCATATCAGATGGGTTCATTCAATTCCTTCTTGGCAGCTATGGCCTTATCCGGTTTACTCTTATCTGAATATTGCGCTCATCGACATCTTCTCGGTTTGCTCCATGGGTGTGGGATTTCCGCTTGATAAGTCTGGATATTGAATAACTGAATCTAAAGTTCCCCCCAGAGTTGCACCCGTGTGTGCAAAAACATTTACATTAACTGGCCTATTTGAATGTTCTGCAATCCATTCGGCCACTAAATAGGAATATTTTTCGTACTTTGTTAGCCCTGCACCCCACGCGATTGAATCTCCAATTACGACTACATGAAATACATCATTATTCTGAACGGTGGTGGGTGTTACAGGGAAATCGGTCTCTGATGATGAAGCCTGAATAATTGCATCAGTTGGTTTTGGCTCACTTGGCGGGACTTGTGGTATGGGCAATGTCACGCCTTCAAGACCTTGGGCATTTGAAGGTTCGTCATTTCCCTATCCAATAGTAATTATTAGTAATATTATATTTATCAATAGGAAGCCAAATAGATATCTACGGCTCATCGACTCATCTCCGAAATCTCATGATCAATGAAACTAAATAAGGGTTAAGTAGAAAGTAAACCGGCAACATATCGATAAAATTACATAGATTTTGCAGCTTTCCTAACCACAGATTGGCGATCTCTTCAAGACTCTTCTACTGGCAGCCATCTCATTCCCCCTCCACCTTCTTCTTCTTCTCAGCGGCTTCCCGGGCCGCCTTCTCCTTGCCCAGTACCCGCGCCACTGCTTCAATCGCCTCCAGGTATCGGACCATCTGGTCCAGCCAGTTGATGAGATCTCCCTGATAGGCGTACATGCCATACCGGTCGGAGAAGTATTCTATGATCCCCTCCGGGCTCTTGCCCTCTGCCCGTAGATCCAGTATGCGCAGGGATATGCTCTTCTGAACACAGCCGCAGTAGGGCGACTCCTTGCAGGTGCAGCGCAAAAAGTCCCTGGAGAAGTCCATGCAGTACCTCTGCAGCTTGTTATCAAGCTCCCGCAGGTCGGCGCTGGAGAGCAGATCCAAAAAGGAGCCGTGCAACGCCCTCTGGGAGATCTGCATGTGCAGTTTTGTGGAGATACGCTCGGCAAACTTGAGGTAAAGGGCCTCAAAGCTCTCCAGCTCCACCGCCACCTCCAGGGGGCTCTTGCCCTTGCCCAGCAGCTTGACAATGGTAGCCACCTGCTCCGGTGCCAGGAAATGAGCCGCAGCTGCTTCGCCCAAACGGGTGGGTACGATGCCCTTCACCAGCCCCGCCTTCTCCAGCGCAGCAAGAGTGCTGTCCAGATCATCCAGGCCCACGGTGAGGGCATGCAACCGCTCCAGCTCTTCTCTTGAGCGCGCCGCTACGGCATTGGCAAGCACCTCTTCTTGTTGCTGCGATTCCTCAAACTCCGGAGCCACATCCTCCATCTGGCCATTGAGCAGAGCGAGGGCCATCTCATCCTCAGACTCACTGCGCCCGGAAGAGAAGCGACGTCCCGGCTCGGCCAGAATGTAGACCAGGCCTTTATCATGATAGCCGGGCCTGCCGGCGCGCCCAAGCATCTGATTGAACTCATGTACATTCAGCCACTCGATGCCCATGGCCAGAGATTCAAAGACCACCTGTGAAGCAGGAAAATCCACGCCCGCCGCCAGGGCCGCTGTTGTTACCACGGTATGAATCTTGCCCTGACCGAACAGCTCCTCGATCTTCTTTCTCTCCGGATACTGCAGTCCGGCATGATAGGCTGCAGCTCCGGGAATGGCATCGGCCAGGTTGTAGCAGTTCTTCCTGGAATTGGTGAAGATGATGGTCTGACCACGATAGCCCGTAGACGAAGTCAGAGCCTGCGCTTCTTTGGAAAGCTGGCGCAAGAGCTTGCGCTTCTCCGGCCCGGAGGAGAAGATGAGATGCCGCTCGATGGGCACCGGCCGCACCTCATATTCGACTAAAGTTGCGCCCAGGCGTTTGGCCAGTGCAGCGGGGTTGCCCACTGTGGCGGAGAGAAAGATGAACTGGGCCCGGGGAGCGACGTTCCTCAGCCGGGCAATCATGCCTGCCAGCCTGTGGCCGCGTTCTGCGTCCTCGAGCATATGCACCTCGTCTATGACAACCGTGCCTACGCGTCCCAGGCTTTTCTTGGTGCGAATCACCTGGTCTATGCCCTCGTAAGTACCGGCAATGATGTCCGCATTGAGGCTTTGCGCAATATTGCGGCCCTTGCCTAGCCGGATGCGGCTGACCCCTACGCGGATGGAGGTTTGAAAACCAAGCTCCCGGTAGGCGCAAAGCTGATCGAACTTCTGATTGGCCAGGGCCACGAGCGGCACCAAGAAGAGCAACTTCCCTCTATTCTCCAGCAGATTCTTAACCCCTGCCATTTCACCAACGAGGCTCTTGCCCGTGGCTGTGGCCGAGACAACCAGCTGATTTCGTCCTTCCAGGAGGCCAGCCTTCACAGACCTGGATTGCACCGGCAAAAGCCTGGTCAGCCTGCGCTGCAGAAGCTGCAGCAGAGATTTAGGCAGGGCGATGGACTCTAAAGGCAGCGTGGGCTCTTCTTTGCTCGCCGGGATGATGTCAAAGCGGGTCAGTTCAGGCTCCAGCCTCTGCAATGAGAGCAGGCCCACCACATCGTCCAGGCATCGTCGCGTCTTCAATATCTTGGCCAGATGGGCCTT
The DNA here is from genome assembly GCA_963682135.1 of Methanothrix sp. GTDB lineage: Archaea > Halobacteriota > Methanosarcinia > Methanotrichales > Methanotrichaceae > Methanothrix. The sequence continues at coordinate 867,381 of OY821645.1, read as the reverse complement.
GGCTGCCCTGCCGAGCTTGCGAAAGTCCGCCTCACGAAGCAGCTCAGCAGCGGCGCAGTTCTCACAGATGCGCCTGCCCTTGTAAGTTATGGCGTCCTGATCAACGTAAGTGACTCTTCTCTGGCCGAGGCAATGATTGCAGACCTGCACGAACCTGTATCCCAGTTGATAAGACGCCAAAAGCTCGATGAACTTCTTCTCCATCGAAGCATCACCACGGGCAAGATAAATGGCATCGGCTTTGCGCAGCATTCGCAAAGCATCCTCTGGAGGAAGAAATTTCTCTGCCTCTTGATCCTTTTTAACCAGGAATTTAAAGGCTCTGGGTCCCTGAGGCATATCCTTTAAACGCAGATATCCCTCAAAAAGGATCTTGCTGCCACTCTGAGGCAGCAGAAGTATGCGGGATCGGTCCGCCTGAGCTAGAACCTGAAAAGTCATTCTGAAAAATATTTATCCCAAAGCAAGGTCAATAAGCTCGTACTTCAGGCCCTCTGATTCCAGGCGCGTAAGAAGCCCCGGAACCTGCTCATCCACACTGACGATCACCGAGCTGATACCGTGATATGCCGCCTCTACTGCGAACTCTTTGGCTCCGAATATGATATCCGGCTCGCGCCCCACCTTGCGCAGCGCCACCAATGCTTCGATGCCAAGGCAGCCCACATTCTTCACTCTGGCGAGCTGGGTCTGCAGAGCCGACAAATCTACCTTACCGGAGCCTCCATTCTGCACTCGAGGCACCTTGCAGAGGATAATCCTTCCTTCCTCAAGGCTTATCAATCCTCGCAGGTCTGATACACCCACATCCTCTCCGGACAGTGCATCGGCAATGACAACGCCGCTTGCCTCTATCCCTTCTTTTTTATTGGCATATAATAGGCCGCTGCGCATCTCCAGGGATACCCTCTCGCCTTCCGCCAGATCAACTTCAGCGATGGCAGCCCAGACAGAGACATGACTTATGATCTCTTCCATCACCACTCTTGCATAGCGCTTCAGTTCGGCTGCACTCTCCAGCAGCCACTCCACACCCTCTTTGGTGATACGATAGCGCATGCGTCCATCGGTGGTCACCAGTCCATCCGCTACCAGCTCCTTGATATACTCGGATATGGCCTGGGGAGTTACACCCATACTCTCTGCCACCTCTTTCTGTCGAAGGTTAGGCTGATGGGCGGCTATTTCCACAAGAATCTGAAAACGAGAGCTTTCCCGTTTGCTCTGCAGGACATTGGCCATTAGAAATCCTCAACGTAAGGCTCAATGCGCTGACCTCTCACAGCCAGTCCCTCTGCCCTTTTAGCCACTCCGCGAATAAATATTTGGCTGAGTCCCAGCTCTCGTGAAAGGTTGGATAAACTGTTATTGCCACCGTTGACCATCTTCTGCAACTTCTCGATCACAGTACGCAGCTCCTCATCGGACATGAAGGTGAGGCTTATCAACTCACTGAGATCTTCCATGGTAGCTCCGAAGTTGGCCTGCACCCGAGAGTACGTAGAATGATACTCTTTCTCGGGACTTGCTCCTGGCTCTGGCACCCTCCACTTGGTCTCGATTAGGCCGCTCTTGCGCAGCAGCGCTACGCTCCTGTGAACGCTTGCTTCGTCGCCGATAAGCGCTTCCAGCTCGCGCTCAGTATGCCATTCTCGACTCAATTCGTCAAAGATCTTCTTATGGACATCGGAGCCGAAGGCCTGCAACAAAGGGACCAGATCTGATGGATCGTTGATGATCCGCGTTCTTTTTCCCGTCACAAAGAACCTCACATTAGTTTTATCGCTCAAATTTGATAAAGCTTTTGAAGAACGAACTCTTCAAATCAGCCTTACAGTTTCCAGATTCATGGGCGCCATAGTTGGTATTCTGTACCTCTTGTAAATGGAGCTTGCCAGATCGAGGCAGTTACCCTCTTCGCCGTGGTTGGTGAGGACCCGACCGGGCTTGGGATAGATGCGGCGCATGTATTCCATAAGCTGCTGGCGATCGGAGTGCCCGGAAAAGCCGTCCACCGTGGTTACATCCAGATTAATCTTCACGGTCTGGGTCTTGCCCTCAACGGATAAGGGCAATTCCTTCCATCCTTTCTGAATGCGCCTTCCCAGAGTTCCCTCTGCCTGGTATCCTACAATTACCAGGGTATTCTTCTCATCCGGGCCCAGGCGCTTTAGGTACTCCAGGACCGGCCCACCGTTGAGCATGCCGCTTGTCGCCAGTATCACACAGGGCGGTCCTTCGATAATCTCCGTCCTCTGCTTGGGGGTCTCCACCTTCACAAAACACTGGGCCAGGAAGGGATTGATGCCTTTATGGAATATGAGATCTCGAAGATCGTTATTAAGGTACTCGGGATAAGTGGTATGAATTGCGGTGGCCTCATAGATCATCCCGTCCAGACAGACGGGCACCTCATCAATGACCTTCTTTCGGATGGCTTCCTCCAGGACAACCATGACCTCTTGGCTGCGGCCCACAGAGAAGGCGGGAATGATGACTTTGCCACCCTTGTTGATGGTCTCCTTGACCACGTTCATGAGAGCTACTTCCGCTTCTTTGCGGGATGGTTGGATGCTGTTCGTTCCTCCGTAGGTAGCCTCCGTCACCAGGGTTTCTAATCTTGGGAAATTACAGACTGCTGGATCGAAGAGCCGGGTTCGTTCAAACTTCTGGTCTCCGGTAAAGGCTACATTGTAGAGGCCGTCTCCGATATGAAAGTGGGCTATGGAGGAGCCCAGGATATGGCCGGCATTGTGCATAGTCAACTTGGTGTCGGGTGCGATATCGGTTACATCTCCGTAGTTGAGGGTGATGGTATGCTTGAGGGCCTCACGCACCATTGAAGAATCATAGGGCAGTCTCTTTCCCTCGCGCCCAGCAATCTCAATATAATCCAGCTGCAAAAGCACAGCCAAATCTCTGGTAGGCGGAGTGCAGTAAATAGGCCCTTCATAGCCGTATTTGTATAGCATGGGAACCAGACCCGCGTGGTCCAGGTGAGCATGCGTCAAGACCACGGCATCGATCTGATTTAGGGGATAGACCTCAGGCACATAGAGATATGGCGTTGCTGAGTCGTCAGATCCCACATTTACTCCGCAGTCGATGATAATTCGCGACTCGGGCGTGGAGAGAAGCATGCAGCTCCTTCCTACCTCGCGACAGCCTCCGAGGGTTGTGATCCGGATCCATTGATCCTTGGAAGCAATATCTCGGTGAATCTTCCGGCCCACCGTTCGCAAGATGCTCTTTCGTTCCGTCTGCACACTGCGCAGATAATCTTTGATGTTGGCGATGGTCGTCGAGCGTACCGGTGGAGTTCGGACCACTTTGGGTGTCCAGCCAATCAGCTTGGTTATCTCCCGAAGTGTTGCGCCGTGCCGACCTATAACCAGGCCCGGCTTTTCCGCCTCGATCTGCACCTCTCCGGTCTCGCCGTCAAAGTAATAGTTGGTGAGGACTGCTTCCTTGGGCACAACTTCCTGGATCTTGGTTATAGAAATTTCAGGTTCGGCTAATACCTTCAGGTCCGGGCGCACCACGACGCGCTTGCGAAGCTCTTTAGCCAGGTTACGTATGATATCGCCATCGTCCGCCAGCTTCTTGGGGTCGTCCGTATAAATGACCAGCTCCGGGCCCTCGAATTCCAGCCCCGTGACATTGATGTCCGGAGGCAGCTTGCTCTGCACCTTGCGTTTGAGCTCAAAAAGTACTTCTTCTACAGACAATAGAACACATCCAAAAAAGATTAGAGGAGCTTCATGATCTCTGAAAACTCCGGCTCGCCTACCTCCTGGTATTTATCAGTGATTCTGACGAGCTCGATTTTGTCACCTGAAGCTGAATCGCGCTTCATGGCATTATGAATTGCCCTGGCTGCCAGCACCGTTCCATCTTCAATGCTTATGCCGGGCTTGTACATGGCTTCCAGCACGCCGTAGGCTATGGGAGATCCTGAACCGGTGGCCACGACTTTGCGCTCTTCGATCTGCCCGCCTAGGGCATCAAGAGAATAAATCTTGGGGCCGTACCTGTCCACGCCACCCATGACAAGCTGGACCATGAATGGATAGTAGCGGCGTGAAGAGAGTATATTGGCAAGCATTGAGGTCACAGCTTTAACGGTCATGTTTTCGCCCCTTTGCATCTTGTAGAGCCTTGCCTCCACCTGAACCATTCTAACCAGCGATTGGGCATCACCTACCGCTCCTGCCGTTGTCAGACCTACCAGGTCATCAATCTGATAAATCTTCTTAGCGGTGCTGCTGGCTATGAAGCTGCCCATGGTAGCACGGCTCTCCGATGCAAGGACTACACCTCCATCGCAGAGTACACCTACCGTAGTTGTACCTTTGAACACCTCGACCATCTAATTACCTCAACTAAAATCAGAAAACGGACATGATGCTTTTTACGTCTGCAATATAAATACTTTCCGCCGCCGCACCGCAGCGTTGGACTCTCGGAAATATGAAATATGAGTCCATACAAGGAGCTGAATTGTGAGCGACCCTGCCGGCCTTGCCGCCTTTGTGCAAAAATACTACATCGATCCCATAATCTACGATACCAGCTATAACCCTGTGGATACCGTTACCTGGGCGATAATCCTGGGCCTGGCCATATTTGGCCTCTTAAAATTGCTGGGCCGCCTGAACATATTGATGGATGAGCGGCTACTGCTCTCTACCCTGCCTTACATTCTGGCCGGATCGAGTCTGAGGGTGATCGAGGATGCCAATCTGGTCGCTGCTCCCTGGAGATATCTTTTAATCACGCCGCTCATCTTCTTCCTGGTCTTTCTTGTCACTGCAGCCGTTTTGATCATCTCCCGAAATATCTGGGGCGAGAAGTTTCATGCTAAATATGCAGCCATCGGCTTTCTCTGGACCTTTTTGAATCTGGCAGTTCTTTCTTCGATCGGATTTAAGAACGCCTGGGTCATAGCTGCCGTCTTCCTGCTGGGTTCAATCCTTGCCGGGGGGGTCCTCCTTTGCGGGAGGCGTCTGTCTGCTCTTAAGTTCTTGGAGGAGAGATTCAATCAAATGATCATCTATGCCCATATGCTGGATGCCAGCTCAACTTATATCGGTGTGGACTGGTTCTCCTACTATGAGAAGCACGTTGTTCCCACTTATTTCATAAACCTGGTCGGCACGGCAGCAATTATGTTTCCCCTCAAGCTGCTCGTTCTCTTTCCCGTGCTCTACATGATCGACAAATCCATGCAGGAGCCATCTCTGCGAAATCTCACCCGGCTGGCTCTCATCACCCTGGGCCTGGCGCCAGCCGTGCGCAATACCTTGAGGCTGGCCCTTGGGGTATGAAATCAAATATGCTGGATCGGTGACATAATGCCAGAGCTAGAATACATAGACTTTATCCGAATTCTCCATCATATCCTTTATCAATTTCCCATAAAAATCATCCGGAACTGCAATCTCATCCGTTATGAGGACACCTCTGGCCAAGGCATCCTCTTTGCAGACCACAGTCCCCTCAGTTGTTTTGGGTAAAGCTGATATGTTAAGCAAGTGGTATACGCCATCGCCTACGAGGTACAACTTTGCATTCTGGGAGCTTTCCATTAATCTAAAACAAAGCTGTGATCTCGAGGTTATCGGTGCCTTGGTTAATACGAATACATCTGCCATTGGTTTAGCCTCAAAGAAGCATCATGCAATCGAAGTTCTTGATCTCTTGGTAGAACTTATCGCCATCTAAAATTTCCACCAGTTCTACCAAATTCTTGTCCAGAAGATTCCGCTCTTCCAATGATTGTTTATGGGCTATCATTCTTATCTCTGGATAGGCATAAAGGAAATGGCTGAGGTTAGGGGCATCCAGGGAGTTGCTATCCTGGTTTGCCAAGGCCAAGTAAGCGCCATCGCCCCATAACCCTATGGTTGCGCTATGTGGCAGGCTTACGATGGCGGCATGGAGCGCACCATATGCCTTCTCTGTGCCATAAGGCGCGGAATCTATTAAATATATAACCGACTTCATAATAAAAAGCTCCTATCTTGTGATGGAGATTACTCTGTCGCTTTCAGCAATCATTTTCTGGAAATCGTGAAGGCTGGTTATTTTTATGGCCTCAGGATAATCTTTGGTGTTTTCGGGGCAATATCCTCTTGCCATTCCACATCTCGGACACGCCCTGATTATTGCGCCCCTATCTGCCAGATTCAAGAAAAGCTTTCCTGCATTGGGGAATTGCTGAGGATGCTGCCCTAGCTTGGGTATGTGCAGAGCATCCATGTAAAGGAAGATGTTAACATTGTAGTCCATCAAGGCTGCGTTGGCGATCTTGTAGGCCATCTCTGCATATTCAGAGATATATGGGCCATCGGTCAATAATATTGTCAATGTCTTCAAATAACCTCACCTCAGGGGCCACAGCTTATTATACTCTCGATAGCTTCTCTATTAGCCGAATAGCGCTTCTCCTGTAAGGGTTTGCACTTTTCAATTGTGACCTCGGAGTATGCAAGCAGGGTGGAAAAGTAAAAACAGCTTTTCACTCCGCACTGCATACAGTTGGTGCGAGGAAGGTAGGCTGTCAACTCCATTGGATCAAGGCACATTCTCGATTTGCCTTCACAGCGAAGTAATTTGAGATCTGCATCTTCAAACGATTTATTGATCTGGCTGATCACATCGTTTAATAGATTCCTGGCTTGGTCAGCATTACCCAGTCTGGTCATAGTGACGATTCCGGAGGCATAGATGGTTATAATCGTGCTTTGGATCTTTATGAGAACTGCATTCATTCTCCGAGAATAAACCGCTTTTTCAAATTGCAGATTAAGAGTCTCAACCAGCTTCCCGGGCGCAGGTTGAAGCCTTGCCACCATCCTGAACTTGGAGTTATCTCCCAGGCAAATCAATAGTTTGCTGAACTGTGTAATCTTCAGCGCAGTATTTTCAGAAACTGATTCTAAATTTGTCCTGGAACTCACATCAATAGTCCTTGCGGGAATACGTTCATCATAATAGCTTGTTGGCCGAGTCTCGCCAGCAGAGAAACAACCGTTATCTGCGTTCATGGTTGTTGGATCGGGTGTTGCCCCAAATATATAAACATTCTTCATCAATTTTAGAATACTCAAGTTCTTCGCAAACAAGTCAAACAAAAAAAATGTGGGATATAAAAGCACTTTCGCAACATTCTCTGTAAATTATCGTCTCAGCTGATCCTTCGTCAATCGCTTCTGCCGCCGGAGACAGTTCCTTTCACCGGCGCCTCGCCTGTAGGCAGGTAGAGGGTGAAGGCTCCCGACGTGCTGTTGCCGTCAGCGCTGTTCAGCGTCATCCGGTAGAGGAAGACATTGTCCAGGGATACCACATTGAGGATCATGGAGTTCCCTTCCAGAAGTGAGCCCTCGGCGGTGGCTATCTGCTGGTTTAAGCCCTGTTTGAAGACGCCCGTGCCGAAGAGGGCCGCTTCCGATTGGTGGAGTCGCAGCTCAATGTTGCCGATGGGAATGGATTTCATGTTTTTCAGCTGTAAGCTCCAATTGCCTGCCAGATTGCGGCCATAGGTCTGAAGCCCGGGCTGGGCCGTGCCGCCCGTCTTTGCCAGATATTCTGATGTATGCTCCGGATCGGATATCTGCATTCCACCCAGGGACAGGTCCATGCCGGCGGGCTCTATTACTATCGGGGTGGGTGATGCATAGGCACAAACTATAATGCAGGCAATTGCAGCCAGCATTAACATGATCTTTCTCAAAGTGAACATTTACCAAACCTCCACTGAAATCCAAGAAGACTTAATGTAAAATAATAAGGATAAATCTAACGCTTGATGGCAATAGAGCGTTGACATATGAACTCAATGATGGTATTTTCATCGGACGTGCAGGCAGCTATTTTCCCAATATGCTGCGATGCGCCTCTCTAAACTCCCGATCCCGCATCTGACAGGAGCACCGCCCCTGGAACCATTGATAGTGGGTCATCTCCTTCCAAATCTCCTTCAGACTCTTCTCTTTGATATTGCCGAAGGAGAGCGGCATGTAAGCGCAGGGCAAGGCTTCGCCTGCTCCATCCACGTGAATCCACCTTCGCCCGGCAAAGCATCCGAACATCTCCGGCCCGAGGAGATAAGGCAGAGCTGTGACCCTGGGGCCTGGCCCCCGGTTCTTCTCTTTGTGGAAGCTTTCGAGGCGCAGGACATCATCGTCTGTCAGCACCTCATCCTCGTGCGAAGCCCAGCGGCCCACAGCCACAATCTCGTAAAAGGAGAGCTCATGCACCCCCAGATCCGTGGCCAGCGAAAAAGCATCTTCCAGGTGGTCGATGTTGTGGGGGGAAGTCACCATGAAGAGGTCCACCAACAGGCCCGCATCCAGCGCATTTTTAACGCCATCGAGCGCATCGCCAAAGGCACCGGCGCGTCCCCGCACCCGGTCATGCTCCTTTTCAAAGGGGCTATCGATGCTGATTCGCACCGCATAAAGCCCGGCTTGCTTGAGCTGCTTCGCCCTTTCGGCTGTGAGATGATAGCCGCTGGTAAATGAGGTGGCAATGGCCCGCTCATCCACGGAGGAGACCAGATCGGGCAGATCTTTTCTCAGCATGGGCTCGCCCCCGTCAAAGGTTATGAGATATGATCCCATATCCAGAGCCTGGGATATGGCATCTTTTACAACATTGCTTTCCAGTATCTCTCCCTGGCGGGAGGGAGCACTGCAATGAATGCAGTCATTGGGGCAGGCTCTCATGACAGCTATGGAAAACTGATCGGGAACTGAGCGGCGGGTTAAAGCCGCCACCTGGGCAGAGAGCATGCGATCGAATGCAACACTTGGCGCTGGCGGAACCCAGGTGGAGAAGATGAACCTGTCCGGACCGCTGCTTATCGGCTTCTCATCAATGAAGATCTTATTGATCCTGTCCATGACCGGTCTGGCCAAAGGCGCCAACGCCCCGCGGGCAGCCAGCCGGATGCCTCTTCCTTCTGGAAAGGCCTCGACCCTCAGCAGAGGCTTTTTTGCAATCTGCATCTCTCTAGTCCCCGGTGCGTCATCTCGTCTACGATGCTCTCCAGGCGAGATAACATCACATCGCGTCCTGTTGAGAGTGAAAGTTCTTTTTTTGCGAGGTTGCTGTGCTCGTCAATGACCTTAACGCACATCTGTCTTGCAGCATCATCCGGATACTGCTTACTGTAGATTATGGGAAGGGTAACCGAAATATTCTGGGACGATTTTCCCTGATCCAGCCCCAGGAATTCCTCCAAATCATCAAGTACCTGATAGCTCAGACCCAGGTGGGTCCCATAACTCTCCAACCGGGTCACGTCCTGCGCACTGGCTCCGGCTATAAGTCCGCCCATCTTGGCTGATGCGGAAAAGAGAGAAGCGGTCTTCTTAGAGATGCATTGGAAGTATTCATCCTGGGAAGAGGCGTAAGATAAATCCATCAGTTCCCCTTCCGACATGTCCATGCAGGCCGAGGCAAAGGTGCTTATTACCGGCTGGCTGTAATGAGACATCAACTCTATAGATCGGGATATGAGCCAGTCTCCTGTCAGGAGAGAGGCTTGCGGGCCAAAACGCTGCAATGCGCTTTGCGATCCTCTTCTCTCTAACCCCTGGTCTAGGATGTCGTCATGCACCAGGGAAGCGGCATGAACCAGCTCAATGGCCATAGCCGCGTTCAGGGCCAAAGGAGCGCTGCCGCCCATTGCCTGTGCGGAGAATACCAGGATAAGGGGCCGAACTCTTTTTCCTGGAGAGGATAGCACATAGCTGATTATCTCCCCCAGGGGAGAATCTGGCAGGCTTTTCACCAGTTCGGCGAGTTGCTTGTTAATGAGGTTGTATTCATCCCAGCCGGAGAACATCGAATGAGGTACTGCCGGCCTGGCTATTTAGCTTTTGCTAATGCGAATATTTTGATTAGTAATGAATATGAAGCGAAAGCCTTTTAGGTTAACAATAGTTATTCGGGGGGTATTGAAAAAAGATGGAAAATTGGTGATAAGATACATGAAGATTCTACATTTGATTCTATTGGCCGGCATTTTCGCAATGATCTCAAGTGCAGCTGCCCAAAATCCCCTTGAGGCTGCTGCCGGTTCGCTCCAGGAACAGTTCAATGCTGCCGGACAACAGATCCAGGAGAAAGCTGTTCAACATGTACTCGAAGGAAATCTAACCCAAGAGCATATTGCCCAGGATCTCAATGCCACCAAAGATAATCTTACCGCGCAGGCAACCGCAAAAATCACCCAGATAAGTCAGAACCTGACTCCCGAACAGCTCCAACAGAAGGCAACAGAGGAGCTGAAGAAGCAGGTGAGCGAACAGATTAAACAGCAACCGGGATTTGAGGCCGCTTTGGGCATTTTGGCCACGCTAGCCGCATTTGGTTTATTGCGGCGAAGAAATTGAGTAGAGCCTTCATTCATATTTTTTGTCCCGATTCCTGATCCCTGGATCATGGCAGAGCCGTTATATACTAATACGATGACTGACGGTCAGTCATATCGCAAGGGAAACGAAATATGGAAATCAATGATGCAGAAAAAAATAGGCGAAAGTCAAACGTGGCTCTTCTTTCCGTAATCTCAAATACCAGCCTTGTGATTCTCAAACTTGTTGTGGGAACGTTGATTGGATCGGTCTCTGTGATATCCGAGGCCATTCATTCGGGAGTGGACCTGCTCGCGGCCATCATTGCATTATTTGCCGTGAGAAAAGCAGGCAAACCGGCGGATGAGGATCATCCCTTTGGCCACGGCAAGGTTGAGAATGTCTCCGGAACGGTTGAAGCTTTGCTTATTTTTCTTGCCGCAATCTGGATCATCTTTGAGGCCGTGAAAAAGCTGAGAAATCCCGAACCTATGAATGACGCCTGGCTTGGCATTGCTGTAATGTTGATTTCCGTCATGGCGAATATTTTAGTTTCTAAGAATCTTTTTAAAGTTGGTAAAGAGACGGATTCCATTGCACTGATGGCGGATGCATGGCATCTGCGAACAGATGTGTACACTTCGCTGGGTGTTTTCGGCGGCCTGGCCGTCATTTTTGTTGGAGGGCTCGTTCTTCCGGGTGTTGATCTGCGATGGGTGGATCCGGTGGCAGCGATTGTAGTCGCTCTGCTAATCATAAGAGCTGCCTATCATCTGACGGTTGAATCTGCCCGCGACCTGGTGGATGTGGGCCTTCCTCCCGAAGAGGTGGACGATGTGCGCAGGCACATAAGGGCTTTTGCTCCAACCATCCGGGGATTTCATCGCCTGCGTACGCGAAAAGCCGGTGCCAGTCGCTTCGTGGAATTTCACATCAGAGTCGATGCATCGATGTCTGTGGACGAATCACATCGCATTGCCGACATGATAACTTGCTCAATTAAACAGCATTATCCCGGGACCACAGTCACTATTCATATTGAGCCCTGCAATTGCGCCATGGCCAAGGAAGGCTCTTGCGGCTGCCTGCTCAATGAGAAAGAGAAAAAAGGGCTCAAATCGAATATTCAGGCAAAGGAGTCCAGTAGGGCAGATATAATGTGATGGGAATGAATGACCATATGCTGAAAAAGATCTTGATCGCTACAGATGGATCCGAGACGAGCATGAAAGCTGCGGAGAATGCCATTTCCATCGGGAAGAGTGCGGGAGCTATGGTAATGGCAGTTTACGTTTTGGATGTGCATAGATTGGCTCAGCTTCCCGGCTATGCGGCGATGCCCGGAATTAAAGACAATCTGATGGAACTGATGTTCAAGGAAGGCAGCGAGGCATTGGAGGAAATTGGGGATAAAGCCCGTGATGCAGGGGTGGCTTATGAAAGAGCGATTGCTGAAGGGGATCCGGGTGAGGTGCTGCTCAAGTTTTGCCTCGATCCTGGTTTCGACCTGATTGTGCTTGGCACAACCGGAAAGAGCGGTCTTACAAAAATCCTGCTGGGCAGCGTAGCCGAGAAAGTGGTGCGCCACGCCCGCATTCCGGTTCTAGTAGTACCTGCAAGAGCCGAAGGCGAGATATGAAACGAATTAGCAAAGACCCGGAGGAGCGAAGACGCGAATTGATCGATGCTGCTGAGCGTCTCTTCATGGAGAGGGGATACGAGCATACAGCAATCAGCGACATTGTTAAAGAGCTTAATATTGCTCAGGGAACTCTCTACTACTACTTCCGCTCCAAAGAGGATATATTGGCGGCGGTTGTGGAGAAGAGCATTGCCGTCTTGGAGCAGAATGTCATCCGGCTCACAGAAGATGATGGGGTCGATGAGGCGATCAGGCTCAACGCCGCTATTAATGGAATTCTTGGGTTCGTATCCCAGCGCAATGACTTCATTGACTTTCTCCATCAAGACATAAATGCTGTAATGCATGCCAAGCTGGAAAAGGCAACCGTGGAGCGAATAGTTCCCATTCTATCAGACTTAGTTGTCAAAGGAAATGCAAAAGGTCGCTTGCATATAGAAAATCCCACAGAGACGGTTGAGTTTCTCAGTACTGCCCTGGTTTATATCTTCCACCAGCCGGATATCAACAATGACCAACAACGCCGCGAGAAGCTCTGTCGGTCTCTGGAGACAATACTAAACAAGGTCCTGTCGGCTGAGAATTATAGATTTGTGATAAAAATTTGATTAGATTACTCACAGCAATCTGCTGGATTCAATCTTAGCGCATCTTCCTGCTACTACTTTGTATCCTTCTTCATCAAGCTTCTTTATGGCTTCCGGGCTTTCTGTTCCCGGCTGCATCCAGAAGACCTTGAAGCCTTTCTGCTTGGCCTCTTCCGCCAGAGCCGGCACCACTGAGGGCCTTCGGAACACATCCACAATGTCTATCTCATCCGGAACGTCCTCCATGCAAGCGTAGACCTTCTCACCCAGGATGGTGCGGCCTGCATAATTGGGATTGACCAGATAGAGCTTGAAGCCGCGGCTTTGCAGGACATCGGAGACGAAGTAGCTGGGCTTGTAGGGATCAGGGGAGATGCCGACCACGCAGATGGTGCGGCAGCTTGTCAGGGCCTCTCTCAGGTCCTTATCTTCGCGAAGGATGGGCATGAGAATATGTATGCTTTCTTGGGATAAATAGTTGAACTTTAGAAGGGTCCTCCTAGCTCTCTTGCCTTGGCAAAGGCAACATCCGCCTCAGATTCGAGGATGAATATAATAATTGTGGCAAGTCAGCTCTTCTTGCAGAGCACCTTGTCCATGAATATCAGATTCTCGGGAGCCTCGGCCAGCCTCACCTTCTCGCCCTTCGTCTCAACGATGGCATCAAATCTTGTGAAGTGGACCTGCTGGATCCGTACCAGTGGCTCGCAGGTTTTCTGCAGATGCTCTTTGAAGCCCTCAATCTTGCCGCCCTCGCCCATGTAATTCACAATTCGGCGGAAGAGCTTGGGCAGGATGGCCACATCCTCGGTAATGCTCTTCAGGCGGGAAGCCGAAAATCCCCGCGTGGTTCTGTCATAGGGCCACAGCCCCTTTCCTTCCGTCCGGGCGGATGCTACCGCTCTGGTCATTGGCAGGCGCAGGTCCGAGAAGAGGCCGTTATAGTACATGGGATAGGCGAGTCCCTGGGCGAGGAGCCGGTAGTTGTAGCTCTCTTTGAGGAGCGAGTCATCAAGGTTGATTTCTGCACCATCTTTCTCCTCAGTCTCACCGGCAAAAACGAAGGCTACCGGGCGGCGTCTGCCTTCTGTGCAGCGAGCGAGGATGTACCCCACAGTTGCATCCTGGGCCTTGGTCACTGCACTGTGTGGTCCATCCCAGACGACATCGGTGATTCCCAGCTCTGTGAGGAGAAAGCGAGTGGCTGCACGCGCGGGCCGCAGAGGCTGGCAGACGCCCTGGTAGTGTGTCTCCAGAGCATCGACGGCTTCAATGCGCAGTTGGACATGGCCGCGGGCATTCATCTCCACTGCCGGGCCGGAGAGTTTCTTCCAGAGAGCAGGGTCTTTGGCCTTGAACCGGATGGAATCGCCATCAGGGCTGTAGCCAATCACGTGGAAGGTTCCTTTGATCAGTGTAAATGACATTCATATCACCCTAAATAAATTTTTCAACGTACCTATTTTAAGTACTGAGTTATTTTCAGGATTTAAATTTTATTGTTAAGTTATAAAATACTGATGAACAGATAAAATCAAAAATCAAAAAAGATCTGACTATCCTATTGAATTGACTCTGATGAAGGCAGTTGTCCAAGCCCCTCGTTATATACCCGATTTAATACTCTGTAGAGTATGAAACTACGATCTGATGGAGAAAGTGACGCCGCCAGATAGAGAGCGAGAGGGCGTGTGGACTTTTCTTGCCTCAATAGCTCCCAAACATGCTTCAATCGTTCCATATTCGGTAGCGTCTTTTCCGGCAGAGGTGTTTGGAGCATTAAAGCAGTCATCCCTTCGCAGAGTTTCTCCTCAAAGAACCGGAGACGTTCTTCCGAAGAGTGCAAACGCCCGCGCATGATTGCCTCAGCACGCTCCAGCGACTCTGCAGCTGCAATATCACGAGCTTGACGTTGGGCCTTTCGAGTTGAGTGCCCTTCCGTAATGTTCGAAATATGTGCAGCCTTCATAATTCGGCCTCGAAGAACAGATATCTCCGATCCCTCCGGCAGGCGCAGAATGCTCATCGCCTTTTCTGATTCTTCGAGCCACTCAAGCGTATCATCTGCAAAACTGGGCTCTTCGCGCTGATACTTATTCATGAGCTGGGTTAATTTGCTCAGTTGAAAACCAAGCTTTTCAATTTGGACACAGAGGATCATCTTATTCCGGCACCAACTTTTTGGTCTTTAATCCATTTTGTTCTTCGGACAGCCACTCAAGGCCCTCTTCGTGCATAACGATACTCAGCCGCGTGACTGCCTCTGGCCCTCCACCGGCATTTTTGATGCTGTCTGTATCCACCTCTACATAGAAATCCGGTGGAATGCTTGGCTTATCTATCGCTGCTTTCTCGACCAGCGGACGAATATCGGCGATCATTCGTTCTGTAATCTCAGATTCCATGATTTTTTCTGAGCCTTTTCTTGCCATTTTCTCATCAAATTTAGGACGGATATCGGCGGTCATTTGCTCAGATTCTTGTTCCGAGCCAAATATTTCCGTTTTTTGTTGGGGTTCTATTTTTTCCACTTTAATTCTAAGTTCCGCATAACGGAAGAAGAACTCGCTCATTACATCGCGAAAGGCACTCTCTACAGTCTCTCCCACTTTGTAGCGAATAGCGGCATCGATATTTGAACTATCATCCATCTCCAGTTTTAAAAAAGCACGATTCAACCTCGAAAGCAGAACTTTTTCAAAGCTCTCATAAGCAGGGGTAATTTTCTCTGCGCCGAATTCCTTTTCATATGTCTTATTTCTTTCTTGATCCTTCCTTATATAATTTATATAGTCTTGTGGATTTTTTGCAAACTGCAAGAATCGTTTATATCGCTCGTATAAATCCTTCTCCTCTTTAATTGGATTTTTTAATCGTTCCAAATATTCAAGGCGTTTCAATTCATCCTCAATCTCTGTTTGAAAAGAGGTGGTTGCAACCTTAGTGATGTCTTTCGGATGATTCCATTTTGGTGGCTCTCCAGGCAATACTTCCGTTAAAATAACAGGTAGACTTATGCTTACCTGAGACAATCTGAGCCTGGGAACAGGGAGCCCCTCCAGAAGAACATTTTTTTGGTAGTTGAGAGCTATGCGCAGCGCTTGCACATCAGAGACGTTTCTGCCATAAGCCACGCTGGTGACAAATGCCCCAAGTACATCGGATAATCTTGTTTTCGCTTTTTCGTCCATCTCTGCACCTCAGCAAATAAATAGAGGCCGCAGAACTGCGATTTCCAACGGCCCTACTCCACTTAGCTAGGATTCAGCCGATTCTCTCATTTTTTTTCTGTTGATGTTTCTTCTTTTGATTTAAGCGGTGGTCCAAGCGGTACATCGATGCTCTTGAATAGATATGAATTGTTTATTTCCCCGTTAAGTGTGATTGTATTACGATCCTTATCAACGGTTTCTATCTTAAATTCATTGGCCTTATTGTCAGCACCCGTTGCAGAGAAAGTAAGGCCCTTTAGAGCATCGAGGTCCCTATCGGTTTCGACTTTTATAGTTGCCTTATCTCTTGACAAAATCCTCAAAATCGCCACACGCGGCCCTTTCTTTTCGCCGATTGAATTTTCCAGAAGGGTAAGTATGCGTTCTGTACCTGATGGCATGTCTTGGTTCTTTGCTTCAACACGTACATGCATGTCGAAAGTGCGCTCCTCTCTCTCAGAGGTAGCGCTCTTCTTCTGGTACGCAGTCTTTGATTGTACCTTGGCGGTAATAAACCATAACTTTCCTCCTGCCTCTACATCCAACTGCTGCGAAAAGTTATCCTCCATATGGGACTCATTGATAGAGGTGATCTTGGCGTTGAATTCCATTACTGCATCTACTATCGAAATATATGGCACAGGCAACATTGTAAGGAATGGAACAGTTAGCGTGAACTGCTGGTCTTCTCCATCGTCGTTTTTACGGTTATATGTAAAATCAACATTAATTACTTTTCCATCTTTTGTAAAACCTACTTCCTTTATAAAATTGGCCGTGGTTATGGCTGACTTTGCCTGTGCTTCAACAACGGCGTTCAAGGGTCCGCCGATAAGATTCGCAAAATCCAAGGTTGCGATTTCCCTTCCTGACACGGGCATATTCAATCAACTCCTGAGTTATTTTCTCCAGTATTTGTTAGTATTAATCATTATTAAACATTGTGTATTGACGTTTCAAAAATGTCCTGGTACTAAGGTCCTGGTTGGTGAACTACCGCGTCCTGAAGGATGGGGACTTCCCCTTCGTCCTTCGCGATCCTACAAGTTAAATAGTTAAGATGCAAGCTAATGGTAATTGAAGTAGAAGAGCAGGCGAAGAAAATACTGAGAACCACCCGGATAGAATTGATCAATTAAAAACAGCAGATATTGGCAAGAGCAATATGCCATCTTCGACACAAGCTATATATCAGGGTCTCAAGCGCGCTGGCATCAACTTCGCAACCTCAGTGCCATGCGTCAACCTACAGGAGCTGCTCGCTCTGGTAAGAAGCGATCCGGAGATTATTCATCTGCCTGTCACCCGCGAGGAGGAGGGCGTGGGAATTTGCGCCGGAGCCTGGATGGGCGGGCGACGGCCCGCGTTGCTCATGCAAAACTCGGGCCTGGGAAACTGCATCAATGCTCTTGCTTCGCTGGACATGCTCTACGGCATTCCGCTGCTCATGATCATAAGCCATCGCGGCGGCGTGGGCGAGCCTATTATCGGTCAGGTGCCCATGGGACGGCTCACCGTGCCCCTTTTGGACGCCATGGGCATCCTGCATTTTTCGCCTCAGCCTGAACAGGCGGAGGAGACGGTGGCTCGTGCCTGGGAGAGGGCCGAAAAAGAGAGAAAGCCCACGGCTGTGCTTTTGGATCTCGATTTCTGGAGACAAAAATGAAGAGGATCGAAGCCATAGCCCTGGCGGCAGAGGCCGCAGCCGCCCAGGATGCGTTGCTGGTCTGCAACATCGGTTTTCCCAGCCGGGAGCTTTTCTCGGTCAGGGATCGCCCGGAAAATTTTTACATGCTCGGTTCCATGGGCCTCGCCTCCTCCATCGGCCTGGGCCTGGCTCAGGCTCGTCTGGAAAGAAAGGTTATGGTCCTGGATGGGGATGGCTCAGTGCTCATGAACCTGGGAACATTGGCCAGTATCGCTCATTACGCGCCCCAGAATTATCAACTGGTGATTTTGGACAACTGCTGCTACGGCTCCACCGGCTCGCAGCCCACCTGCACCTATCTTGGTACCGACCTTTTCGCCCTGGCGAAAGCTGCCGGAGTCAAGAAGGTAGGCTCGGTCGAGCCGCCCGGCCTCCTGGCTCCGGCCTTGTTCGGAGATGATACTGTAATAGTAGTAAAGGTCGAGGAGGGCAACGCCCCTGTCCCCATCATCGCCCTCTCGCCTGAGGAGATCATAGAGAGGTTTATCGGGACTATTGCGCCATAGCGCGATACACTGGCATCTCATCCGATATGCTCGACCGGCTCTGCTATTCGGAAAGAGCCGTTTAAGATCCTTTCTTTCAGATCCTCAGTCAGCTTGATTGCCCGCAGCCGATCCGATTGGCGCAGCACCACCGGCACAGTCTTGGCAGCACCCGCAGCGGTCTTTAGCCGGATAGCACCCAGGCGGCACGAGAAGACCCCTGACGGGCATACAGTGGCGCACAGGCCGCAATTAAAGCATAACGCCTCGCTGCGCCGGACTCCGTCAGCGTCGCTCTCTATCGCCCGCATGGGGCAGGCCTCCGCCACCAGGCAAGGGGAGCAGCCAGAGCAGTTCTCCGGTTCGAACTCCACCTGCAGATCTACATCCGTCCAGACATCTCCGTAATCGGCCCGAGCGATTACCGTTCTGCTCTTGACATCGTTTACCGGTAATGCAATGCCCCGGTCGGGCCGGGCAATCTCTGCCAGAATCGTCTTGCTGATAACGGGTATGGGCACCGCCCAGGAGCAGATGCACTCCGGTCCGGCGGAGGTGACAAAGCCGCCCATCAACCCGGCATCCATCTGGTGCATATCGGCAAAGCCGGACAGATTGGGCCGCTCTTTGCTGCTGCGAGTGCCAGTGCCGAGGACAAACCCCTCGGCTCCGTTAAGGAGAATGCGCGTTCCCATGCCGATGCTCTCTAGAAGCGGGTCGTTTTTTAGGGGATTAATCTGTCCGCAGCCGGAGAATGTCGCCTCCTTACAGTGGGGAGCAAAGCCGCGAGCGTGAAATATGGTGTTGATCATCTCCGCTCCCGCATTGACAAAGGCCGAGTAGTTCTTGAAGGCGTGACGCGATCCAAAGAGCCTGGCATGGGGCATCTCATCCAATCCCACGTCCGCCTGCAGGCTGCGTCCATCATCGGTCTCCACCTCGACCTGAACTTTCCTTCTCTCCACCATATCCCGAAAGAGATGGCCACCTCCGTAATTGGGCCGGCTATGGCTATGGGCCGTTCCCAGGACTATCAAATCCAGGATGCCCAGGTTCTCGTTAGGACAGGGGCCGACCTGTGTGGCTATGCCGTTGATCCAGGCCCTCCTGGCTCGAAGAAACGTAGCCTGCTCGGCCACAGGAAAAGAGAGGACTGCGTAGGTGCCGCTCATCACCGCTCGGGTGGCAGTGGTGACAACGTCAACCTCGCACAGCCGGGACGATTCGCCCGCCTCCACCAGATCAAAGACCTCCTGAGCCGTCATGATCACGGCCTCTTTGTTCTCAACCTTGCCCTGTATTTCAAAATACGATCCAACCATTGACAACACTCTGCCTCTATTTAGCGTCGTAGCATATGTTTCTAGAAACTCTTTTCTCCCTGCTATCTCTTTCTATTAATACTATTGTGGGATTATCTCTGATTATTGTCCATTATGTGAAGATAATGCAAAGCGGCTGGAAACTGCTTTATACCGATCGTTCGCTGGGGTCTGGCAAAGTCGATAACTCAGGTGATCGCATTTGAAGAAATTCATAATTATGGCCGTCCTGGCGGCTGTGGTAGTCATGTCGCTGGGCTGCATCTCATCTCCTGAGAAGAAAGAGGCCGTCTCCAATGGTACCCAAAAGGAGAATGTCTCTCTTCAAGAGAAGATGCCCGGCAAGATTTCTACCTTGCGCATAGGCTACCAGCCCAGCACCCATCAGATTGCAGAGATGGTCGCTTCCGAGAAGGGCTGGTGGGCCGAAGATTTGCTGCCCTTCGGCATAACTGAGATCAAGGAGTTTGAGTTCCCCACTGGAGTTCCGGAGATGCAAGCCATGGTCGCCGGAGAGCTGGATATAGCTTATGTGGGAACTGCTCCACCCATATCTGCCATATCTGCGGGACTGCCGGCCAAGATAGTAGCTGCCGTCAATATCAATGGCTCGGATTTGGTCCTCAGGCCGGATCTTGCCTACAATGGACCGGCATCATTGGCAGGCCTTTCCGTTGGCACATTCCCGCCCGGATCTATTCAGGACACTGTCATGAAGAAATGGCTCATGGATAATGGGGTGGATGTCTCGAAGGTCGACATTAAAGCCATGGACCCGGGACCTGCCATCAGTGCTCTGTCCGCAGGCAAGATCGATGGTGTCTTCCTGCCGCAACCGTCGCCATCCATAGTAGAGCTGAAAGGCAAGGGCAAACACGTTGTAGCCTCGGGCGAGATGTGGCCGAACCACGCCTGTTGCAGCCTGGTGGTCACAGACAAGCTCATCAAAGAGCAGCCCGAATTGGTAGAGCAGATCATAAGGACTCATATCAAGGCAACCGACTACATCAATGCCAATCCCGAGGAGGCCGCCCAGATATATGCCAAAAAAACCAAAGCCAACCTCACAGAGATTGAGTATTCTGTAAAGAACTGGGATGGTAAGTGGGTCAGCGATCCGCAGGTTCAGGTGCCATCGACTGTTGAGTATGCAAAGGTCGACTACAAGATGAAGTATACCAAGAGGGAGCTGACTGAGAAGGATCTCTTTGATACCAGCCTCTACGAGAAGGTGTTAGGTGAAGAAAAGAGTCAGTAGGTCCATAAATGTCCTGAGAAATCAGGGCATTTCTGCCCTCTCTATTTTTGGATTGATAGCCATCTGGCAGTTGGCTGCCTATCTGGTCAATGATCAATTGACCTTGCCCAGCTTTCTCCAGGTGATAGCCGCATTTCTGGATAACTGGTGGTCGATTTTAACAGAGGATCTGCCCGTAAGCTCTCTTCATTTTGCCATCGGCATGGCCGGGGGCCTGGTAATTGCTCTGCCCGTGGGAATGATCATGGGATGGAACAAGTTTCTTGACAATATTTTGGACCCAATTGTGGAGATCTTGCGCCCCATTCCACCTTTAGCCTGGATTCCATTTGCCATCATCTGGTTTGGAATAACCAACGTCGCAGCAGGTTTTATTATCTTCATAGGAGCTGTCTTTCCTATATTGATCAACACCTATGTGGGCTTCAAGAGCCTGCCTCGAGTATATGTCGAGTCGGCAAAAGTCTTGGGTGCCACGAAGGATCTTGATCTGATAAGATATGTGGCTCTGCCTTATGCTCTACCCTCCATCGCAGCCGGCATAAGAATCGCCATGGGAATTGCCTGGATGTGTCTTGTGGCCGCCGAGATGTTCGGGGTAAGCAAGAATGGTCTCGGCTTCAAGATCTGGGACTCTTACGGCCATTACCGCATGGATGAGGTATTCATGTACATGATTGTACTGGGCCTCTTGGGCCTGGCCATCGATCGTACCTTCCGCTATGTGGTAGAGGATAAGATGCTCAAGTGGCGAGTGGGACTCACGCAGTAACGGGCAAATCCCCGGTGCAAAGCCTTAATAAGATATTGCAATTCTGTTAGCCAGAGTATTGTTGTACGATATTAATCGAGGAAAATCGAGGAAAGGTCATGAAGAGAAATATCAAGGTTGAACGCCTCAATCAAAGACCGTTGGAGCAGCAGGAGATCGAGCTGGTAGAGCGCAAAGGCATTGGACACCCGGATAGCGTGGCGGACGGCCTCGCCGAGTCCATCAGCCGGGCCCTTTGCCAGGAATACCTTGATAGATTTGGAGCGGTGCTGCATCACAACACCGACAAGACGCAAATTGTGGCGGGCCGGTCCAAGCCCGCATTCGGAGGCGGCGAGGTCATCTGTCCGCTTTATATCCTTCTTACGGGCCGAGCCACCCGGGTCTTCAAGGAAGTGGAGATTCCGGTGGATACCATCGCTATCAAGGCCGGTAGAAAGCTCTTGGGCGAGTCGCTCTCCAACCTGGATGTCAACAATCACGTCATCCTTGATGCCAAGATAGGCATGGGCTCCTCAGATCTGCGGGATGTCTTCAGCCGCAAGGTTCCCTCTGCCAATGACACATCTTTCGGTGTGGGATATGCGCCTCTCTCTGAGACGGAGAACATAGTCTTCAATACCGAGCGCGAGCTGATGAGGCTCAAGAAGAGCGTTCCGGCCATAGGCGAGGACATAAAGGTCATGGGCATGCGCCAGGGGGATGTCATTAATCTGACCATCGCCTGCGCCATGGTTGATCGGCATGTGGCCAGCCTCAAGGAATATGTGGACACCAAGAACGTCATAGTCAATCACATTGTTGAGTACGCTAAGCAATTCACGTCGCGAAAAGTGAATGCTCAGATGAATGTAGCCGACAACGTTGACCAAGGCTCGGTCTACATCACCGTCACCGGCACCTCCGCTGAGATGGGAGACGACGGGGCGGTAGGGCGAGGAAACAGGGCCAACGGTATGATCACACCCAATCGACCCATGAGTCTGGAAGCCACCTGCGGCAAGAATCCCATCAACCACGTGGGCAAGATTTACAACCTGCTCTCTACAGAGGCGGCCCGGCAGATAGCTGCCGAGGTGCAGGGCATTGAAGAGGTCTACATCAAAATGCTCTCGCAGATCGGCAAGCCCATCGACGAGCCGCATATCGCCAGTGTGCAGATTGTGCCCAAGGAAGGCGTGGACATGAAGAAACTGGAGGCAGGGGCTGCGCAGATCCTGGACGACTGGCTGGCCAATATCCCCAAGCTGCAGCAGATGCTGTTTAAGGGTGAGCTGAGCACCTACTGAAAAGCAGAGGATGCTTTTCTGCAAACGGAAGAACGGGGGCAGAGGAACGCTCCTGCCTTTTTATATTTTTTTAATTGAACCGCGGCTTCATTGCAATCCCTTTCGCAAAGTGGTTTTGCGCTTTGAATTATATGTGTATGGCCGGAACATGCGTTTTTCTGAATTGGACGACAAAGGCGGAAGGCTGCCCATGCACGTGCGGCCTGCCCCCTACGAGCACGAGGGGCAAAGGCTGCAAGGCAAAGCAGATACGGCCCTGGCCCGATCGCTCTCATCTGCCAGGGCCACCTCATGACTTAGGGGTGAGAAGATAGCTTGAAAAAAAGGTAGAGTGGCTCTCCTTCAGCTCGATGTCTCGTTGTTCAGTTCCTCCAGCTGATTTACCCTGAGTTTCACAATGTCCATGGCGTCCTCGAAGAGCTTTCTGTTGATCTCCAATCCGAAGTATTTCTTTAGCTTCTCCGGCGGAGTCATAGTTGTGCCTGCAGATAAGTATGCGAAATAGTTCCTGTTAAACTCCTCAGGATTCTCCTTGTACATCTTGAAGAGTGACAGTGTTATAGCTTCTGAGAGAGCATAGTTGAAGGTGTAATAATTATCTGTGAAGTAGATATGGCTGATATAAGGCCATTCAGGCTCGATCCTTGGATAGTAGGTAACTACGTCGCTCTTATATTCATTTGCAATGCCGTCCCATAGAGCGTTCAGATCAGATCCACTGACATTTCCCTTCTGACTGACAAGCTGATGGGCCTTATGTTCAAACTCAGTGATCATGGCTTGGCGAGGCATTGTTCTGGCATAATTGTAGATATGACTTGCCAGGACTGCAATGGCGCTATCTCTGTCGTAATTCTTGATCGCATAATCCATGAAGAGCTCCTCGTTGAATGTTGATGGTATCTCCATCTCATAAATGGTGCCACTGCAGTAGATGTAATCCAGCGACTGACCCATTAGATAGAAGTCGATTGCATGGCCCATCTCATGAGCTATGGTGGATTTGTCATCTATCAGCCCTTTGTAGTTCAGGAATACGAGCGCCGGGCGCTTGAGTGCACATAGATCCTGAGCATATTGTATGGATTGTTTTCCATGATCCGGATTCGGATAAACATCAATTGAATTGCTGGTGACCGTCTTTATAAACGCCTGATCAAATGCCGGGTCCATCAACGCAAGTGATGCGTATATCTCCATAGCGGCATCTGTATAGTTGGTTTTTTTGTCAGGATTCTTCATAAGCTGAAGGAAGAGGTCATAGGGTGCAAGCTCTTGGATGCCCATCTTGGCCTTGCGAAACTCATAATATCTATCGAAATCCCCTCTTCGCTCCTTGAGTACCTGGTTCATCTCATCAATCTGTGATGCATTAAGATATGAGCCGAACATCATGGCATCGTAAGCATCAGAGTAGTTCAGCTCTGTCGCATACTTATCATCAAGCTTTGATTTGATGACATAGATGTCTCCCATTTCACTTGATTCATTGAAAAGATGGTAATAACGTTTATCGTAGCATTTCTTTCGATCATTCCTATCTTTATTTGTCATGAGAAGATCATAGTAAGATGAGAAGTTGACAGGGTATTGCTTGCCGTTTTCAAGAGTTATGTTCCCTGCTTTGGTTACATTATTGGTGATCAGCTTCTCTGCGTTGGTATCAAGTTTCATGAGCTGATTTGAGAGGTCAGCTAGATATGCAGCATGGGTCTCATTCTTGGGTCGATGGTCCACAAATCGGATGTAGTTAGCCTCAAGATAGGGGCGGTATTTTTCCAGTCGCGGCTCCTCAGCAAATAACCTGTCCCATTTGGATTTTGGAAGCGATTTCAGCAGCACATCGGCAAAGGAGTTGGACTTTGCATATTGTGTGGAGAGATTCTGGGCGTTTGAAAGGAATTCTTGGAAGAATAAATCATTAACATTCAGGCTGTTCTGTGCATTTGCATATGCGTATAGAACATTAAATGATTTTGAGTAATTTTCGTCGTTCTGAATATAGTCAAGCAAGGTCGTTCCGGTAAGATTGTTGAACTTTGGCCGGAAGGTCTGGTTGATCTCATTTACTGTCATATTCAGCCGTTCATACTCTACCTTGGCAGCGTACCTGTCCTTGTAGAGATATGATAGATTCCAGGTCTCGGTGATCTTGCTCGGATCAAGGCTTAGAGATGTATTATTTTCGGTGCCGTTCAAAGGTTGTGCAGCTTCTATGGGTGCAACCAGAACGGTTGCGGTGACCACAAATATAACTGCTATGCCCATTAGAATCAACTGATTCGTCTTCTTACCCCCTTTAGGTACAAGATTTTGATAGCATTAGCCCACCGATGGACAAGCTGATTTTGTATGCACTTCTTCTTATAACTTTTTGTTTAGATTGAAATACAATTCTATCTAACCATCACTCATGCACCCTCTCTCGGCGACCGCCGTCAGATCCTCTAAAAGGAAGCCCGCGAGCTGGCCAGGAATGCCAAAGCCCTGGCAGAGGGCGAGGCCCTCAAGTTCCAGGCCAGGCTGGAGAGCATGACCCATGTGGCAGATGGAAAAGGTCAAGAAGAGATGCAAGGGCTGCAATACCTATAGCTACCTGATGGCATCCTAAGGTGAATGAGGCAAGACTCGCAATGTGCTGAACATCGGAATGCCGGAGGTGGACCACCGGCTGCAGGTGACTATTGCGGACAGGATCTCGCAGCTGGCGAATCAGTACAGGGAGTGGCTATATAAGAAGCTGAAACCCAGGTGAGTTGGTGGAGTCATGACCGAGCAAAATCGCAATTATGTAAGGAAGGAGATCGGCAAGCTTCTCTCTGAGATCTGGCGGATCAAAGGGCTGGCGGAGCAGGAGTACGGGCCGCAACACCCCATTACCAAGAAGCTTTCCAGCATGCATGCGGATGTCCAGTTGCTGCTCCAGGAAAAATCGGAAAGCTACAAGCGATAGATGTGACCGTGCCTGCCACCTGAGCACGATGGATTGCCCTCCAGTCCATCAGTTCCCTTCTGCTCGGCCCGCTGCCGGACGGCTGGCTGTGCTTCCAGATTTTCTTTCCTGTACCCCGAGTTCGAGCACTTGCGCGCTCCGGCAGTCCCCGTCACGCCAGCGGGTGCCCGACCAGGATATACCGGACTCTTCGATGGCATTACAACAGATTTTTATCCTCCGCACTCCCCGCCTTCCTCATACGCTTCCCGCAGTCGGTCAGCCACGCTCTCGCCAAGCCTCTGCCCGGCCAGCACAAAGAAGGCTTCGGCAAAATCAGGACGCAGGCATCCGGTATTCTCTGTTCCATCCAGGACCAGGTCGGCCAGGTAGCGCATGTCCTCGTCAGGGAGCTTTTTGAGCCGCTGCTCAAACTCCTGTACGCTGCGGGAGTGGTGATTGGCCACAGGGGGCAGGATGTTCATGTACTCAATCTCAATTCCCTTCTTCTGCAGCACTTCCATCTCCGGGACCAGCTTTATCAGAATCTGCAGGTCCCTCTCATTCAGATCTCGGGCCATGCAGTCAAAATTGCTCTGCAATGATATAGCGTTAACCACATGATGCAAAATTTTAAATATAACTTGCAAAAATTATTATATTTGATTTGGGGTGTTTTCCGGATGGCTACGATCTTTAATTGGGCTGGGGATGCAATACTCAGAGATACGGTTATGTGGGACAAGAGAGCGGTCATCGGCAACTCGGGCCTCTACATTCCCACCGATATTCGCGCCTGGCTCTCCTCAACGAATAGTGAGGTTATATTGAGGGCCCTGCAAGATATCGGTCTTCCCTCGGTTCGCGAGGCGGGCACATTTGACCTGCGCGCCTGGAAGATCTGGAATTATGTGGCCACTTGCGTTCAGTATGTCACGGACAAGAGCTCCTTTGGCCTTGACGACTTCTGGCTCTTTCCCGAGGAGACACTTGTCCTGCGCAAAGGCGACTGCGAAGACTCATCTTTTCTGCTTGCCACTCTTCTTCTGGCCAGCGGCATCTCCGAGCACTGCGTGCGCGTCGTCTTGGGCAGTGTCTTCACCCCGGACGGATCTTACGGCCATGCCTGGGTGGTCTACCAGAATGAGTCAGGCCGCTGGTGTCTGCTGGAGTCTACTCTGGATGCCATTCCCTCGGAACTCACCCTGGCCGATCCGTTTATTGTGCCGGGCAGTCAATATCAGTATCAACCCCAATTCTGCCTGAACGGTACTCACGTCTGGTCTGTGGGAGCGGCGA
This sequence comes from Methanothrix sp., assembly GCA_963682135.1. Classification (GTDB taxonomy): domain Archaea; phylum Halobacteriota; class Methanosarcinia; order Methanotrichales; family Methanotrichaceae; genus Methanothrix. The sequence goes on along the minus strand of OY821645.1, from coordinate 840,511 downwards.
AGTCGCAAATTTCCGATTACCTGAAGACGAGGGAACGGGTCTCGGTGAAGCAGAAGGCTTCCAAGAGGTGGCTCTTCTGATTAGAAATCCACTTATGGGTGGACCGGTTTCGGCCATCAGAGAGAGCTGATCGGCCAATCTCAAAGAGCGGGCAAGCATGCATGGAACACTTGCACCGCTGGCAGCCAGGAAAAGCCTTTTACCCGATCATCGCTTATCAGGCGATACCTTTTATCTTTCCAATTTTGTTTAGTGCAAATTCAGCTTGCTTTTGGACCTCACTGCGGTCTTTTAACGATCGAGTCAAAGCTTCAATAGCTCTTTCATCACCGATCATTCCCAGTGCTTCCGCAGCTCTAGCCCGAACCCAAATATCTGTGTCATTAAGCGCCAGAATTAATGGTTCAACTGCTCTTCTATCTCCTATCTGTCCCAATACGAATGCAGACCAGCCTCTTGTATCGTTCTCGCTGCAATTCATGTTTTCAATTAATGGATCTACAGCAATTGAATCATTCATAGAGCTCAAAACCGCAGCAGCCAGTGCTCGGATATCTTTATCCTCGCTCTTGGTGCGCTGGATCAGCAACTCTATCGCGGTTGGGTCACTGATCCGAACAAGAGATAATGCGATTTTTAGCCCAAAATGCTCATAGGTGCTATAAATTGTATAGTTATATTTTTTATTTTCGAGCAGCCAGTTTTCCAGGCGCAAGATCAGTGGATATGTTGCTCTTTTGTCTCCGATTTTCCCCAAAGCCTCAACAGCCTCACACTGCACGCTTCTGGACGTGTCATTGAGTGCATCTATCAAGGGATCCACCGCTCTTGTATCATTTATTTCGCCAAGAGATTTGGCAGCGAATTGCCGTAAACTGACATTCGTATCCCCAAGAGCCAAAATGAGTGAATCCAGTGCATTAGAAGTCGCATCTGTGACAGATGCATTTGTTCTCTCTCTCATCGTCAGGATTTGCTCCCTCGCATCCCTTGACAACTGCCGCGCACACATAAGCTCAAAAGAATACCTCTCTGGCATTGCTACTGTTATGTTTACGTTTTTATACCCGACAAGCGCCACTTTTAAATCTTCTGTTAAATATTCTGCCGACTCTGAAACAGAGAAAAACAGCAGAATCGCCATGATCATAAAAATTATTTTTTTTATTAACATTATCATCCCTCTAAATTTCTGCTGGATAGGTATTTAATACCACGATATAAATTTACCTATTGGCATTGGAGGAATGAGATATTCTCATGGCCAGCGAAGCTCCTCCAGCCTTTTTTTAATCCCTTTCCAATGTCCACCCTGCCAGTAGAGCTTACCACACTCCTGGCACCGCCACCTCTTACCTTGCCGAGACTCGATCTCTTCAAAAAGGCCATTGCATACCGTGCACCGTTTTGGATCAAGCTGCAGGGGCACGCCTGCTTCTGCCATCTCCAAGAGCTGATCGGCGATTTTCGAAGATCGGATGAGCAGGCACGATGCGCCTGCGCCTGGAGCAGCCTGGAAAAGCCTCTTATCCCTGGTAATAATAGTCCGGCTATCTTTTTTTGCCTGGAGCAGGAGCTTATCGTCGCTTTCGTCTTGGGGATTGGCGACATCCTGTCCCAAAAGCCGCAGCCATCTGCCCAGGCGCATGAGCATCAGATCCACCAGAAAGCGCTGCCCTGTATCCTTCCCGGTCTTCTCACTTGTCTCCTCAGACACACTCAGCACCCCATCCCTCCATCCATCCGCAACTATTTATCGATTGATCTCAGGAGACATCTCTCATGAAGAAGGCGATGAGCAATGTGGACGTCGCCGCCATGGCTGCGGAGCTATCCGACAGGATCCTGGGCGGCTTTATGGGCAAGGCCTACCAGCAGTCCTCGGACAAGATCTGGCTCTCAGTAGCCTCCCCTGCGGAAGGCAGGCTGGATCTGCTCCTCGTGGCCGGCAAAAGGGTCAATATCACCAAAGGGCAGCGGCCTATATCCAAAACACCGCCCCAGTTTCCTACTATGCTCCGCAACCGCATTTCCGGGGGCAGGATTGTCGAGATCTTGCAGCATGACCTGGACCGTGTCCTGGAGATCGCGGTAGAGCGCAGCGGCTCTCGTCATTATCTTGTTATCGAGCTCTTTCCCAAAGGCAGCATAATTCTGCTCGACGAGAACCGGCAGATCCTCTCCATGCTCAAGAAGATGGTCTACCGGGGCAGCAAAATGGCCGCCGGCGAGAAGTACCTCTACCATCCCGGTCAGCTCGATCCCAGAACCATTTCCAAAGAAGAGCTTTCAGCCTGGCTTTCCAGCGCCGGTCAGGACCTGGTTCGATCCATTGTGCGAGGACTGAACATGGGCGGAACCTACGGCGAGGAGGTTTGCCTGGTAGCAGGTGTGGACAAAAATAAGCCCGCTGCGGATCTGTCTCCTGAGGAGATCGAGCGGGTTCATGAGGCCCTGCGAGAGGTCTTTTTGAATGACACTCTCGATCCGCACATCGTTCTCGATAACGGCGAGCCGGTGGATGTCCTCTCCCGGCCTCTCAAGATTTACGAGGGCCTGGAGGAAAAGCGCTTTGCCACTTTCAGTGAGGCCATTGATGCATTCTTCGTAGAAAAGGAGGGGGACGAAGAGAGGAAGAAAAACCCTCTGGATCGCAGGATCGAAGTGCAGCAAAAAGCGATCGAGGAGTTCGAGACCCAGGAGAAGGCATTCATTCGCAAGGGCGAACTGGTCTACCAGATTTACGGCAGCGTCGAGCAGATTTTGCGCGTGGTGGCCGATGCCAAAGCCAAAGGCTTTTCTTACAATCAGATCTGGGAGAGGATCAGCGTCTCGGGCCTGCCTCAGGCCAAGATCATCCTCTCTTTGGATGGTCAGGGCGAGATGCGTGTCCTTTTGGAGGGCGAGGAGCTACAGCTGCATGCCGGCCTGACTGTTCCCCAGAATGCGCAAAGGTACTACGAGAAGGCCAAGGAGATGGCTCGAAAGGGGAGCGGCGCAAAAGAAGCTCTGGTCATAACGAAGCAGCTTCGGGCAGGAAAGGCCGCGGCTCCAAAGAAGGCCCGTCCCGTCTCTTTCTACAGGAGGCGCAAGCCCAAGTGGTATGAGAGGTTCCGCTGGTTTTTCTCCTCAGACGGATTTATGGTGCTCGGGGGAAGGGATGCGGATACTAATGAGGAAATCTACACTAAATATATGGAAAGGCGCGACCTCGTTCTCCATACGGACGCTCCCGGTGCTCCTCTCACCGTGATCAAGACGGAAGGGGAAACCGTCCCAGAGAGCACTTTGCAAGAGGCAGCCCAGTTTGCCGTAAGCTACTCCTCTATCTGGAAGGGCGGTCTTGTGGCAGCCGACTGCTATCTGATCAAGGGAGATCAGGTCAGCAAGACACCGGAGTCGGGAGAATTCCTAAAGAAGGGCGCTTTCGTCATTCGCGGGGAGCGCACTTACTTTAAAGATACGCCACTGGGCCTGGCCCTGGGCATAGCTGACGGCATTCTCGTTGGCGGGCCGATCTCTGCTGTCAAGCCAAGAGCCGACCCCGTGGTGGAGATCGAGCCTGGCGAGCTGAATGCCGAGGACCTGGCAAAGAAGATTTACCGACAGTTTTCTGATAAAGTGGAGGACAGAGCATTCCTGAAGTCCGTCGCTTCTGTAGATCAGATGGTGCAGTTCCTGCCTCCCGGCGGATCGAGGATGAAAGAGAACTTGTGACGTGAAATCTCTGAGTTATGAGGATCGTTGCGGAGGATCTCATTGACCATTGCCGCCATCAGGCAAACCTTCTCCGCATTTTTTGCAGTACCTGGCATCCATGTCATGTCTGTCCAAACCGCAACCCGGGCAGATTTGCACTCTCTTTTCCCGCTCGGTCATAAGCCAGGCCCGGAAGATTCTGGCTGCCTGGAAGGGAATGAGGATTATGCCTGATATAATCATGGCAACTGTAACAAACCTCCCTGCTCCAGATACAGGTACAATATCGCCAAAGCCCACGGTGGATATGGCAACCACCGTGAAGTAGAATGCGTCTCCGAAATTCTGCACATCCGGGTTCACGGGGCTTTCCACAAAATAGAATATACCTGAGTATACAAAGAATATTATGATTATGCTCACCACGAGCTGGGCGACGTTTATCATTCCCTGGCTTATTGTGCCGAATAGCAGATGGTTTTGGGAAATGAAGCGCAGGAATCTGAATATACGGAATATGGCCAGGACCCGAATTGTCTGGATGACTCGGATATCATAGATGAAGTAGGATGGGGGAAGAGCCAGCAGTATGAGGGTGGGCATAATGGCCACCAGATCTATGATGCTGTAAATGTCCCTGACATAAGACAATCGATTCGGCGCCCCGTAAAACCTGAGAAAATACTCAACAATGAAGATGGCAACGATCAGTATCTCAAGAATCCAGAGCTGCTCTTTTAGGCTACTGGAGGTATTGTATGTATTGATCACAAAGATGGCCACCAGCAAGAGGTTGAGAAAGATGATGGTGATGTCTATCCCCTTTCCCAGAGGCGTTTTAAAATCAATCATATAGAACTCGACAACTTCTCGAAAGGTTCGCAGTCGAGCTCTATCTTTCTCTTCTCCGGCGCAGCTTTCTTGGCCATTCATCAGTATACTATTTCATCTCCCTAAAAATAAATCAATGCCCAATGCCTTTGATATGTCTTATCTCCACGGCCACGCCCCGGCGGGATGCCTTCATCTCCCAGCCGGACATCTTGGCCCTTCCCACGCCGAACGCTTTCTCACCTACGATTATGACCTCATCTCCTGGCCTTATTTGCTCGTCTGCGTCTACAACACCGGGCGCCAGCAAGGAGCCTTTAGGCAGGAAGTCGCCGATCTTGACGATGTAGCGTCCCAGTGGCTCCAGCCGCCCGGCGCCAGCCAGTGAGAGGGCGATCATGCCGCTGGGCGTGGTCGCCGCCAGGGATCTCTTCTTTTCATCCTGGATCTCCCGTCCTTTCACGATGATCTTTCCTTCCAGCAGGAGGTCGCCGGATCCCTCTCCGAAGTAGTAATCAGCATGGGCCCGGTAGCGCAGGAGGCGCAGATCGGGCAGGCGCCTGGCATCATGGCAGGCCTGCGCCACCGCAGCGCTGAGGCGGTCCAGGGCCGGGCCGTTGGTGCCGCCTCCGGTAAATGTAGCATCAAGGCCACAGTCCTTTACCGCCGCCTCCAGCTCACCATCGAGATGGGCCACGATCCGATCGTACCTGTTCTTCTTGAGGTAGGCCTCCAGGCAGCTTTGCAGCCAGGCTCTTTCCTCTCTGTCCCAGCGGCCTGTGACGGGAACGTCGTAGCTGGCGGCAGGATAGGCCTCCTCCAACTCGCGCGGCACCAGGGCCAGGGGGGAGGTTAAGATCAGCTCATGCAGATAGCGGCGGTGGCCTCCAACCGCTTCGGCGAAGAGTCGATGTGATCGGGAGAATGAGTAGGGCTTTTTGGCCGAGCAGGGCAGGAGGAGCAAGACATCGCTCTCTGGTGCCTTGTAGCGGTTGATCACCCTCTCAGCAAAGCGGGTGACCTCCACCCGCTGCAAGGATTCGGAACAATTGGCATAAAAGGTGCTGCGGCGGATCTGAGGTGTCCTCTTCTCCAGGTACTGGTGCTCTTGATCCAGCAGGCGCAGGGCCGTCGTCTGCTCTGGTGTCACCCGCACCTGCCGCTCGACGTATTCTCGCATGGTCTCGGAGCGAATCGCCTCCCTAACTGCGAGCAGCTCTTCTTCCAGCTTCTGAAAATTGTGGGCAATAAGCAGCTCTGCCTTCCTCTCGCCCGCTGCCATCTTCCGGCAACTTTCGCAGCAGCAGGGCAGCTCCACCAGCTCCGCCGCCTTCCAGACCCCATCGCGGGTGTGGTAGCGGCCCAACAGGCCGTCCGCCAGGACGCGGGTGCTGTCCAGCAGGTCGATGCCCAGATACACCAGCAGGGCCAGGTTGGCAGGCGTCGCCAGGGCGGGAGCATAAAGAGCCGTGTCCGGGGGGATCTTCTCTCGAACGCTCACTATGGCTGCTACCAGATCTCTGGGATTCTTCAGGGCGCCGCTGCTGCCCAGCACATAGACATCAGCACTTTCCGGCTCCTTTGCGCTAAAGGGATGGACCATTACGCCCTTGGGGCCGGTGAGCTCCAGGGGCGGCAACTCCAGGGCTGGCTCAACGCGAAGAGCAGCGGGCACGAAGGGCAATATGGCCAGCTTCTTCTGATCCCGCATAGCCTCGGCGGCATTGATAGCATCCTGTATTGAAGCATAGCTGTAGACGCTGCCTGCTGAGACGTAATCGTCCTTTGTGATCAGGGCAGGAGTGCTGATCTGCGGCTCTGTGAGCAGTTTTCCCATGCGGGCCGGGCCGTCGCGGCGGAGAACTTCGAAGTACTTGGTCATGGCTGATGTGCCTCACTTTTCATGGATGCAGATGATCCGGGATTTAGTGCGGTGTTCTTCAACATGTCATCTACCAGTGGGAACTTAATCATATAAAAAGAAGATTTGAGTCGATATAATCCAAGTGGATCCCCTGCGTTTCATAAACCATGGAATTGCGAGATAGACTGAAGAGGATTTTGACCAATTTGATATAATTATATGATCAAACATGTATAACTCGCAAGTTCTATGAGCCAGTCTACTTTCTTGGTAGTGCCATAAAATTTCTATGATGATATGATGACGTGATACTACGTAGAGGCAAATGGCCTATGGCCAATTTATTTATCCAAAGTTTGTCATGCCTCATCTATGGCTGGGACCGTGAAAAAAACCGCTATGCCAGTTCGCGGAGAGGCCGAAGAGGAAATCAAAGCTCTCCTGAAGGGTACGGATGTAGCTTGGACGCAGTACAAGCGAGATCATGGAACACGAGTTACAAGCGCCAAGGAACTGGATGCTTTTCTAGACAGACTTTGAACATTTTTCATACGGTTATGGCGTGGAATGAGGTTTCTACGGCGACGAATGATGCGGCATTGGATTTTGGACCGCTTATTCACCTTGAATGGCACCAGTAGTCGTTTGCTTTTGCCTTAGTAGCTCTTCCAGCTCCCTATTTCTCAGCCGGAAGCGAAACTTCGCCTCCGGATTGGCCCTGATTAGATCCTTCGTGATTTTCAGGGCCTGCTTTATTGCTGCATCATCTGCCTCTTCCGGAACCTCGGCATTGAAGGGATAGGTCTCGGACAGCTCTGCCGGATAGGGCCCGAAGGGCGGCTTGAAGTGCAAAACGTGCGCAAAGCCGGTCGCGTCCGCCTGGGGATCGTCGGTGATCAGGACATTGCCCTGCAAACTGATGCGGTCTATCCTTCGCGCATAGCGCATCACCTCCGGACGGCTGGCTGCCTGTGGACTGGTGTAAAAGAAGGTGGACTTGCTGGCAGAGTCCAGGCTCTCCAGCCAGCGGCCTTGGCCGCCCAATCTCTTCAAGCCGTCCAGCATGCGCGGATGCGACCGGCAGCGCGTCTCCAGCAGGTCCCACAGCGAGCCCTCGCGAATGCTCTCCTTAACCTGCTTCATCTCTGCCAGCGAGACGTAGAGATTATGCCGGGCCAAGAGCCTTGTCTTTTGGGGGCTTTCCATAAGTTCCTTCAAGGTATGCTCCTGGCAGACGGGGCAGCAGCAGGGAAGATTGCTCATCTCCTCCAGCTTGCCGGTTCCGTGCACAGTCAGATACCTGTCCTGCCGGGCGTAAAGAGCGTATGCCGCCGAGTCGAAGAGATCGCAGCCCATGGCTGCCGCCAGGGCGAAGATCATGGGGTGCCCGGCGCCAAAGAGATGCACGGGCCGGCCTGAGCCCAAACCCTTCTTGGCAGCCGTCACAACATCAACCAGATCGCGATATCGATAGGCTTCCATGAGCGGAACCACGCCGCCCACTGGATAGACATCAAAGGCAAGATCTCGTGCGAACCGGCCCGCTTTCTCTCTGAGATCCGGGTAGGTTGAGCCCTGGATGGGGCAGGCGAGAAGACCCGATCTTTCCAGGGCTGCGGCTTCCATCAGTCGCTCTTCAGTTATCTGCAGCTCCGACTGCGCCCGCTCTATGCTGACGTCAGGGGGTGTTGGTATGTCCAGTGGTACAGATATGTCCGATTTTATGGCGAATTGAAAGTTCAAAATCTCCAGAGGGGAGACATCGATATCCCCGTAAACGGAGAGCTGGAAGGCGCCAGAATCTGTCATGATCGGCCCGGAAAATCCCAGGAGATCATGCAGCCCACGCTCGATTGCCTGAATTTTCAGGGTCGGGTCCTGGTGAATTATGTAGCTGTTGGTGATGATCATATCTGCGCCCATCTCTTGTAGCTCTGCTGGCGGGATGAGAGGCAGATGAGGATTGACCACAGGCATGAGTGCGGGAGTCTCGACGGTGCCGTGCATTGTGGAAAGCCGGCCGATCCTTCCGGCCAGATCTTTATGCAGTATTTCGAAGCGGTCCGGCATAAGTTCTTCCTTTACCAATAAGGAATAAATAGGTTGGGACAAATTTTCAGGATAGGATATCAACTGAATAAAAAAGGATGTATTAATATGAAAACAATTGTAGTACTACTAGCATTGACCTGTCTCTCGGGCCTAGCCGGCGCCCAGATTATAGGCATGGGTGAGGGTTACAGCAACACTCAGCTTGCATTCTTCAATGCACCCAGCTCATCTACTTTTGAACCTAATGTCCAGGCGTACTGGGGCAATTACATAGCCGACCAGCAAAATAGTAGCATCAAGAGTTCGTCTTCCAACATGGACATCTGGATGAACACCTTCCCTCTGAGGTTTGACACACCCCTGCAGTTCAAGGCCACAAGCTTTGCCGCAAATGCCGCAGCTCCCACTCTCACAGCAACAGAGAGAAACAGCCAGTTTCTGACAAAAAATGTCAACAGTCAGTTCGGCATCAATCAGATCTGGTCATATCCGGTGTCAAGTGGAAGCTTAATTGTATCTAATGGCACAGGCACGCCCAGCAAGGATGCAAAAGGACAAATGCTCTCGCAAAATATCTTAACTCTCTTTAACACCTAAAAAAGATAGAAACGATCTATTTTTCTTTTTTTGCTCCATTGCGTTCCTGTACGGTGAACGGTAACAATCCCCCTGCTAACAGTATGTCTCTTTGCCTCTTGGAGAGGTTCATATTCAGGGTGATCTGCTTATTTCCGGCAAAGGCTATGATATTTTCTTTGCCGCTCTCCAGTGCCTTACGAATGCCTGGTATTCGGACTTCTGTCTTTTCCGGAAGGCTTTGCCAATCCGATTCCTGGGCGAAGCTTAAGGGCAGTATGCCGAAATTCACCAGGTTGGCTGCATGTATCCTCTCGATGGATTTGGCTATCACACCTTTTACGCCCAGGTACATGGGGCAAAGAGCAGCGTGTTCCCGGGAGGAGCCCTGGCCGTAGCTGAGACCGGCTACGATCAGGTTATGTGCGCCCTGATCGCGCAAGGCAATTGCCCGATGGCAGAACTCTTTATCCAGCGGCTCAAAGACGAATTCGGAGTACTTGGGCACATTAGACCTGTATTTTAAGCGTGATCCGGCAGGCATGATATGGTCGGTAGTCACCAGATCTTCCACCCTTATGGTTACCTGTCCTGAGATATCATCCGGCATAGGTCCGTTGATGGGAGGCTCTCCGATATTTGGGCCTCTGCATATTTTTATTTTTGCACGCTCTGCAGTCGATAGGGGCGGGATAATCATACTGTCATCGATCTCAAAATGCACAGGCATGTCTATTCTAGGAAAGTTCATTCCCAGTTCTCTCGGGTCTGCCAGCCTGCCGGTGATAGCTGAGGCGGCGGCGACCAATGGGCTTGTCAGGTAGACGTTTGCGCTGGGTGTGCCGGATCTACCTTTGAAATTACGGTTGCTGGTGCGCACAGAAACGGAGTTCGTGCATGGTGACATGCTGTTGCCGATACAAAAGCCGCAGGAAGACTCCAGGATTCTGGCTCCGAATGCTATCAAGTCGCTTAGGGCACCGTTCCTGGCGATCTGGCTCAGCACCTGTCGCGATCCTGGGGCAATACCTAATGAAACTCCTGCCGGAAGGTGTTTGTCTTTCAGCATTGCTGCCACGGTCGTGAGATCCACATAGGAGGAGTTGGTGCATGAGCCGATCATAACCTGGTCTACGGGCAGATCGATATCTTTGATCCTGGCGATGTTACCCGGGCTGTGAGGTGCAGATGCAAGCGGCTCAATCTCTGATAGGTCTATCTCCAGAGTGCGATCATAGATTGCATCGTTATCGGCTGCCAGAGCTATCCACTGCTCCTCCCTTCCCTGCGCTTGCAGGAATCTCTTTGTCTGCTCGTCGCTGGGGAAGATGGATGTGGTAACACCGGTCTCGGCGCCCATATTGGTGATTGTGGCTCTCTCCGGTACCGTTAGCGCTGCAATGCCTTCTCCGGTATATTCGCAGACGCAGCCGACATTTCCTTTTGTGCTCAGGATGGAGAGTACTTTCAGTACAACGTCTTTGGCTGTGGCCCAAGGCTGCAGTCGGCCTGTGAGGTGGATATTTATGACGCGTGGAGCGATAAGGTAGTATGCTCCGCCGCCCATGGCAACCGCAACATCAAGTCCTCCGGCACCCATGGCCAGGGAGCCAACTCCGCCGGCAGTGGGTGTGTGGCTATCGGACCCCAGCAGGGTCTTGCCGGGTCTGGCAAATCTCTCCAGGTGGACTTGATGGCAAATGCCGTTTCCTGGTCGGGAGAAGTAAATGCCATACTTCTTCGCGATGGACTCCAGGTAGGCGTGATCGTCTGCGTTTTCGAATCCTACCTGTATGGTGTTGTGATCGACATAGCTGACGGAAAGCTCAGTAGCAATATCCGAGAGCTTCATGGACTCAAATTGGAGATAGGCCATGGTGCCCGTTGCGTCCTGGGTAAGGGTTTGGTCTATCTTTATGCCGATCTCTTTGCCAGGCTCGTAGAAGCCATCCGCGAGGTGTTGCCTCAGGATTTTCTCAGTTAACGTATAACCCATAAAAGACCTCCAGCAGGCGTGTTTATCCTGAATTATTAATCCTGGTTTCTTGATTACGATCATATTAAAACTAAACGATGGTATGAGTTGATAGAGCAAAAAGGTTATATATGGCTGAGTTATTGGATGAGTTCGGCCCGCCTGAAAGGGTGGGGCAAGGGTCCTGTAGATAATGATTATGGGGCCTAAGTACGACATTGGCCTTAAGAATGTCTGAGGTTTTCTCTTCTTCTCGTGAATCGGGGTGGGGCGAAATGCTTAAATACCTCGGCTGACAACCTTAATGGGCCGATGAGGCGTCGCAATAGAGAGCGAGACCTGCCTTGTATCGCAGGAGCAGCTAAAAGTTGCGATTAAAACAAATGGAGACGCGAGATTTTTCGTGTCTGACATTGGTCTTGGCGACTCAGCCAATTCCGACTGGTTTCGGAATAACATGATTGAGTTTTAAAACTTCCTAGAAGGATATGAATTCTGGTTGATCCTGCCAGAGGTTACTGCTATCGAGGTTCGACTAAGCCATGCGAGTCGAATGTAGCAATACATGGCGTACTGCTCAGTAACACGTGGATAACCTACCCTTAGGACGGGGATAAACCCGGGAAACTGGGTATAATACCCGATAGATCTCGATTGCTGGAATGCATCGAGATCTAAAGCTCCGGCGCCTAAGGATGGATCTGCGGCCTATCAGGTAGTAGTGGGTGTAGCGTACCTACTAGCCTACGACGGGTACGGGTTGTGAGAGCAAGAGCCCGGAGATGGATTCTGAGACACGAATCCAGGCCCTACGGGGTGCAGCAGGCGCGAAAACTTTACAATGCTGGAAACAGCGATAAGGGGACCTCGAGTGCCAGGTTACAAATCTGGCTGTCGTAATGCCTAAAAAGCATTGCATAGCAAGGGCCGGGCAAGACCGGTGCCAGCCGCCGCGGTAACACCGGCGGCTCGAGTGGTAACCGTTATTATTGGGTCTAAAGGGTCTGTAGCCGGCCGGATAAGTCTCTTGGGAAATCTGGCAGCTTAACTGTCAGGCTTTCAGGAGATACTGTCTGGCTCGAGGCCGGGAGAGGTGAGAGGTACTTCAGGGGTAGGGGTGAAATCTTGTAATCCTTGAAGGACCACCAGTGGCGAAGGCGTCTCACCAGAACGGACCTGACGGCAAGGGACGAAAGCTAGGGGCACGAACCGGATTAGATACCCGGGTAGTCCTAGCCGTAAACGATACTCGCTAGGTGTCGGCCACGGTGCGACCGTTGTCGGTGCCGTAGGGAAGCCGTGAAGCGAGCCACCTGGGAAGTACGGCCGCAAGGCTGAAACTTAAAGGAATTGGCGGGGGAGCACCACAACGGGTGGAGCTTGCGGTTTAATTGGATTCAACGCCGGAAATCTTACCGGGACCGACAGCAATATGAAGGCCAGGCTGAAGACTTTGCCGGATTAGCTGAGAGGTGGTGCATGGCCGTCGTCAGTTCGTACTGTGAAGCATCCTGTTAAGTCAGGCAACGAGCGAGACCCACGCCCACAGTTGCCAGCGTACTCTCTGGAGTGACGGGTACACTGTGGGGACCGCCGCTGCTAAAGCGGAGGAAGGAATGGGCAACGGTAGGTCAGTATGCCCCGAATATCCCGGGCTACACGCGAGCTACAATGGTTGGTACAATGGGTATCTACCCCGAAAGGGGATGGTAATCTCCTAAAGCCAATCTTAGTCCGGATTGAGGGCTGCAACTCGCCCTCATGAAGCTGGAATCCGTAGTAATCGCGTTTCAACAGAACGCGGTGAATACGTCCCTGCTCCTTGCACACACCGCCCGTCAAACCACCCGAGTAGGGTCTGAATGAGAGCGCTTCCTTCGGAGGCGTTCGAATTTGGGCTTTGCAAGGGGGGTTAAGTCGTAACAAGGTAGCCGTAGGGGAATCTGCGGCTGGATCACCTCCTAAAGTTATTGGGTATGCCTATAAAGCATACCTCTCCCGTAACCAGTTGGAAGCTGAAAATGTCGACCGAGACCAAACAAGAGAAATTAGCCAGCTATTCTGATTATTAGCTGGGCAATGATAACCCGGGCTTGTAGCTCAGCTGGTAGAGCGCCGCCTTTGCAAGGCGGAGGCCCTGGGTTCGAATCCCAGCAAGTCCAAATTCATATGCACACATTGAGGCAGACTCGATGTGGAAGGGCAGAGGTCCGTTCATTGACGGGACGGTCCTGTGAAGCTGTGCACAAGCTTTGCGACCAGACGCTCACTGAGTTTAGTGGGGCATAAGCTGCTTATGCCAGCCAGGGGATGGCTCGGCTCAAGTGCTGACGAAGGACGTGCCAAGCTGCGATAAGCCTCGGCGAGGCGCATGGAGCCATTGAACCGAGGATGTCCTAATGGGAAATCCTAGTCTTCGGACTGATCCGTAAGGATCGGGAACGTCCCGGATTGAAACATCTTAGTAGGGACAGGAAGAGAAATCAACCGAGATTCCGTTATTAACGGCGAGTGAAAGCGGAACAGCCTAAACCGAATCCCGCAAGGGAGATGTGGTGTTATAAGCCGGTCCAAACGTTTTGTCAGAGAAGTCGAAGTGGCCTGGAAAGGCCTGCCAAAGAGTGTGAGAGCCACGTAGTCGTAATTTGACAAGACCGGGGCCGTGTCTTGAGTACCGTGCGTCGGAAATCGCGCGGGAAATTGGGGGTCACCAACCTCCAAGGCTAAATACATCTTGAGACCGATAGCGTAGTAGTAGTGTGAACGAAAGCTGAAAAGTACCCCAAATAGGGAGGTGCAAAGAGCCTGAAATTGGCTGGCGATAGTGCGTTAGGGCGCGCAAGGATCTTCCTCTCGAAGGAAGGCATCGCAAGGTGCTTGTACGAGAGAGGTTGCCGGCGTTCTAACATGCGTTTTGAAGAACGAACCAGGGAGTGCATATTGGCGGCGAGGCTAATTCTTTAACAGAGGAAGCCGTAGCGAAAGCGACAAGCGCGCATGAAAAGAGGCGCGACGTATACAAGTGCGTGCAGTCGCCCGTATGCGACCCGAAGCCGGGCGATCTAGGCGTTGGTAGGTCGAAGCGTGGCGAAAGCTGCGTGGAGGATCGTTAGAGATGTTGATATGCAAATCGCTCTCGTGACCTGCGTCTAGGGGTGAAAGTCCAATCGAGGTCGGAAATAGCTGGTTCCTCCCGAAACATATCGCAGTATGACCTGGTCTGAGATAGTCGGCGGAGTAGAGCACTGATTGGGGAAGCCGGACCCGAAAGGGTCTGTTCTCTTGTCAAACTCCAAAACCGCCGTCATCGTAGAAGACCGGCAGTCCGGGCTGGGGGGTAAGCTTCTAGTCCGTGAGGGAGACAACCCTGACCGTGGTTAAGGTCCCCAAATATCGGCCAAGTGTCAACACTTAAGGGTGTCCTGGGTCATAAACAACTGGGAGGTTAGCTTAGAAGCAGCTATCCTTTAAAGAGTGCGTAACAGCTCACCAGTCGAGATCCAGGGCCCCGAAAATTGACGGGGCTAAGCCGATTACCGATACCACGGAGCACCGCAAGGTGATCTAGTAGGGAGGCGCTCTGCGTGGGCAGAAGCATCTCTGTGAGGAGATGTGGACCGCGTAGAGACGAAAATCCTGGTAGCAGTAGCAGCAAAGTCGGGTGAGAATCCCGATCGCCGTATGGGCCAGGGTTCCTCGGCAATGTTCGTCAGCCGAGGGTCAGTCGGTCCTAAGACGTACCTTAATCGGAGTACGCCAAATGGGAAACAGGTTAATATTCCTGTACCTTTCAACATTAAAACTGACGCTTCCGGATATGTCAAGCGTCCGCGCCAGGGCGTTCAAGCGCGGAAGCCTGCGGAGAGCCGTAATGGCGAGAAACAGGCGAAAACGTGATGACGTAAGTTGGCAAATTCCAGGAGTCCGTGAAAAGGGAGTTGAAAGTCCGTACCGAGAACCAACACAGGTGCCCCAAGCTGAGAAGGCTAAGGCGTGTCGGCATATGCTAGCTAAGGGAATTCGGCAAAATAGCCACGTAACTTCGGGATAAGTGGTGCCTGCTTTGTAAGAAGCAGGTCGCAGCGACGAGGGGACTCTAACTGTCTAATAACAACATAGGTGATTGCGAATCCGTAAGGACTAGTACAATCACTGAATCCTGCCCAGTGCAGGTACCTGAAAACCCGGTTCAACGGGAAGAAGGGCCTGTCAACGGCGGGGGTAACTATGACCCTCTTAAGGTAGCGTAGTACCTTGCCGCTTAATTGGCGGCTTGCATGAATGGATCAATGAGAGTCCCACTGTCCCTAGCTGGTACCCGGTGAACCTTACGTTCCAGTGCAGAGTCTGGAGACCCCTAATGGGAAGTGAAGACCCCGTGGAGCTTTACTGCAGCCTGCCGTTGGGTTGTGGTTCTGATTGTAGAGCATAGGTAGGAGACGTCGAAACTCGGGCGCCAGTTCGAGTGGAGTCGCCCTTGGAATACTACCCTTTCGGAGCTACCGCCCTAACTCTGAGAAGAGGACCTCGGTAGGTGGGCAGTTTGGGTGGGGCGCCACGCCCTTGAAAAGATATCAAGGGCGCCCTAAGGTTGACTCAGTTGGGTCGGAAACCCAACGAAGAGTGTAAAGGCATAAGTCAGCCTGATGTTACCTCGCATAGCAAGAGGTGATAAGACGAAAGTCAGGCTTAGCGAACCTCTCAGCTCTCTTGGTGAGAGCGTTAGATGACAGAAAAGCTACCCCGGGGATAACAGAGTCGTCACCGGCAAGAGCACATATCGACCCGGTGGCTTGCTACCTCGATGTCGGTTCTTTCCATCCTGGCCGTGCAGCAGCGGCCAAGGGTGAGGTTGTTCGCCTATTAAAGGAGATCGTGAGCTGGGTTTAGACCGTCGTGAGACAGGTCGGTTACTATCTGTTAGGGGTGTATTGCGGTCTGAGGGGAAGTTAGCTTTAGTACGAGAGGAACAAGCGAACGGCACCTCTGGTCTATCGGCTGTCTGGCAAGGCATGCCGAGCAGCTACGTGCTCGCGGATAAGGGCTGAAAGCATCTAAGCCCGAAACCGCTCCTGAAAAGAGACCGCTTAGAGTACTCGTAAAAGACGAGTTTGATAGAGCTGGTGTGTAAGCACCGAGGCAACGAGGTGTTCAGCTCGCAGCAACTAATAACTCCGCAGCGCCCCGCTAAACTCGGGCGAAATCTGGTCGCAAAGCATAAATTGTGCATTACTCCACGGTAAGCTTCCAACGGGGAAGCAATTACTGCCGGTTCGAATCCGGACCATGGATTCGAGCATAGCGGCCAGAGCGACAGGGAGACTCCTGAACCCATTCCGAACTCAGAAGATAAGCCTGCCCACGTTCTGCACTGTACTCAGATGCGCGAGCTCTCGGGAAATGCAGATCGCTGCTATGCTCACCTAAATTTCTTTTGTATCTTTAATTGGAGCTTGGGCTCCTAATTACTATTGTATCAATATAAATCAGCCATACAGCACGGTTTTCGATGGGGCTGTGGGCGCCCGAGAGGGCTAAGATGCAGATCGCTGCAGATCCTTGACTGGAGCAAAAAGATTGCTGCAAATTCGTGCTATCTCAGCCCCCTTTGCAGCATCCCCACGAGCGCAGCCGGGCCCCCATGCACGGACGCGCGCCCCTGTTGGCCGCAGCCGGGGCTATGCGTGACCTGCTGTTCTATTCCTTTAGAGCCGCAATGAATTGCGCTCTCTCCAGCCTCGCTTGCTTCATAATCGAGATCAATGTACCTTTCGCCAGCTCTGGATGATTCGGCACGGTCACGACAAGATTCCTTTCTTCATTCCAGAGATGAATATGGCTTCCGGTCTGGCGATAGATCTTAAATCCTAACTTATCCAGAGCCTTGATGACCGCTTTAGCCGAGATTGCCGGAAGCCTTGGCAAGTGCTTCTACCTCGATGTCCAGGAAAGAGAGTTTTCTTCCTTTGGGTGCCAGTTCTAAAAGAACCTGGTAGTGCTCTTCAAGACCCTTCTTCAGATTGGAGATCGCTTCACTTTCGGTCAATCCTTGATCTGCCACATTTGTTATCAAGTCGATTGCCACGAAGTATTTCCCTTCCATGTGGATTTGAATTAGGGTTTTCATTTGCATACTAATTGAATACATTTCTTGATAAAGCTAATCCTAATTTCGAGCGCCATAATCCTCCCGCCCCCTTTGCCGCATGCTAGTATTACAGTTCTAAATTAACATATCAATACTCCGCCGTCCTTGTCAGCAACAATCCCGCCAGCCATTTTATCCATTTTGTACTTCCATTTAAATATTGTTGGAGTTTCATTCATGTCGTCTATATATTGACTCATGCGATCTTTCAACTCTTTTTTGGATGATACACGAATCCCTCTCAGCATGCTTCGAGTCATTTTGCTGAATAGGCTCTCGATTATGTTTAGCCATGAGGCATGTTTTGGTGTAAAGACAAAATGAAAGCGTTGCGGAACTGTTTTGAGATATCTCCTGGTTTCCTTAGATGTGTGTACGCGAACATTATCAAGAATAATAATTATTTTTATATCTTTCAGATAGGCTGAATCGACGCATTTTAAGAATTCAATGAACTCCCTACTTCTATGCCTGTCGAATATCTTATAATGGACAGTCCCGGTTAAGAGATCAATCCCTGCAAGTAGGGATATTGTTCCGTGCCTTATATATTCATAGTCGCGAGAAAGCGTGGCATATTCACCTGACTCAGGCATTAAATCGGGATATTTATTTTCAATAGCTTGAATTCCTGGCTTCTCATCGTATGAAATGATAACCATGTCGAGCGGCTTATTTTCTTTGGACATCTGTTGAAGCAATTCTACCTGCTTGTAGGTATGTAGTACAACCACGCTCTTCGGCTCAAATTCCGGATCGATTGGAGCAAGGTATGATGAAATTTTATGAGGCTTTACGTTGCTAGCGCCAAGTATTTTTGAGACGGTTCCGCGAGATAACTTTGATAATTCTGGAAACCCATTATTTAAACAATGGTTCCGAATATGTTCTGCTAATAAACTTTGTGTCCATAATTCATATGAATATCCAAGGTCTAGTGGTTTTGAGCAAGCAAGAGACAGAATCCATGTTCTTGCGCCTGAGGATATTTTTCGTGGTCTGCCACTTCTTGGAAGATCTTCCAATGCTGCATATATTCCATAGGCGAAGGCTTTGTCAATCGTACGCTCAATTTTAGGCCGATTGGTTTCTAAGTCTCGTGCAATTTGCGAAATTGATTTGCCCTCATAATACTCAAGAAGGATTTTGGAATGATCTACTGCTCTTTCAGGGAGCGTTCTTGACTTGCTAGCTTTATTAAGGCACTCAAGCTCTTCTTCAGTTAATTGCAGAGCAGGCCGCTTACTCACAAATGGCATGATCTCTGATTGAGTTCCAAGTATTAATATATTGCTATGTTATTTTGGATGCTAAACACTAGCGTGCCCCACAGCCCAGGCCCACGAGCGCAGCCGGGCCCCCACACGCGGGCGCGAGTCCACGCGTGCGGCAATCGTCGATCTGGCGTCAATATGCCTTGTTAGGCCAAGATGTAGATAACTGCCATGCTGCTTCGCGCCTTCCTCTCTTTCTCAGAATATTCATCTGAGATCAGGGATTCATTTGTACCATCGCGTTCTTGGATTCATCCGCATCGTAGCGCTTTATAGCCCAATTAAAAATGATGTTTTAAAGGATGATATACCTTTCATTCAGCACGATTTTGGGTATAGAGAGGCTGAGGGAAATTATCATGATCCTGAACCTTCATTGTCTTTGCCCCCCATTTTATGACAATGACAATCGATGCCACAATCATCAACAAAATAAAATAGGTATATCCTTGTTCTGTTACTGAGAATACCTCCGCTGTGATATCGAATACAATATGCAGCAATATTGCTGCTAATGTGCTGCTGAACGTGTTGTTGAAGACCCACGTGAATAAAATCGTCAAGGGAATGATGCTTATCATGTACGTCCAGAAAGCCAGTGATCCGACACCAAGACTATACTGATAGGTACCTGGGATAAAGAAGATGGGCAGGTGCCACAATGCCCAAATAGCCCCCAAAATAAGGCTGGAGGCCAATGCGCTCCACCGGAGTTGCAGCCGGTCCAGAGCGTATCCGCGCCAGCCAAATTCTTCAAAGTGAAGCTACCTCTTGTTATAAATGATTGATCGATATACTTATGACTAACGGAAGATAGAGCCACCCAAATACAATTATATTGATTCAACTTAGCCATGTTGCTGGGTCGGTAGGGCTGATGTGCGCGCTTAAAGGTCAAGATGCATAGAGCTGGCGTGCCGGCCTGAATTCTCATCTGGCAGAATTAATTTGATAGTGAAGGCTAAGGAGCATTGATTTTGCTGAGCTATTACCTGTCCCATCATCTCGGTTCTCCGGAAAACTTAATCTCATCCCCCCGCCATTATCGTTCTCGTGAAGTGCGATGTTCTGGTAGCGGGCGCTTCGCCCGCCGGCCTGATGGCTGCAATCTCTGCCGCAAGAGGCGGAGCCGGGGTAATATTAGTAGACAGAGATCTGGCCGGGCTGGATCACACCGCAAACACCCTCTTTGAAGGAATGGCCGCGACCTCTGGAGTCAAGGTGGAAGACTGCTACCTGATGAAAGAGCTGGAAGGCATGCGCATTCTCTCTCCTTCCGGCCAGGGCGCTACAATCCCCGCCAAAGGCTATTTTATTGACCGAAAGAGATTCGATGAGCACTACCTGCGCCTCGCGCAAAGCTGCGGTGTTACTCTGCTAGCCGCAGCCGCTAGGAAATGCAGGCTGCAAGGCAGCCGCAGAACTGTATCACTCAATGAGGACGAGATTGAGGCCAGGGTTGTGGTGGACGCCTCTGGAGTCTCATCCGGCCTGGTCGGGCAGGCGGGTTTGAAGGCAATGCGCCACCCTGAAGATATCGCCTGGGCCATGGAAGCCGATATTGAGCATCCGGGCCTTGGCGAGGAGATGTTCTTTCAATACTGGATCGGCAGCATGGCGCCCGGCTGGAAGGCCACCTTCTCGCCTGCTGGTGGTGATCGGGCCACACTGGGCGTCTTTGTACGCGGCCACGGCCAGAATGTCCAGCCCTATTTCCGCAATTTCTTGAAGCTCTTCAAGGCCTGCAAAGCCTCGCAGTACAGAGATATTGAGAAGATGAAGATACTATCAGTGCGGCGAGGTGGCGATCCGATCTGCGTTCTGCCTGGCGAGATTGTTGCCGACTCCCTGATGGTTACGGGAGGGGCTGCCGGGCAGAGCGGTCTTGCCTACAGCATGCGGGCCGGCACCATCTGCGGCAGTGTGGCAGGAGAGGCGGCCCTGGCAGGGGACGTATCCCGTCAAGCTCTTTCCAGGTATGAGCAGCTCTGGAAGAGGGAGTTCTACTGGCAGTACCGCATGGGCAGAGCATCTCTGCAGACCCTCTCCATGATGAAAGATGCAGAGATCGATAAGCTTGTTCACGGTCTATCTGGAAAAAGGCTCATCTCTGATGGCTCATTTGCACAAAAGGCTGCCTACGCCGCCAGCGTCGTCCTCCTCTCCCGGCCCAGGACCGTGCTTGATCTGGCTGTGAATCTGATGAGGGGGTAAATCTGTTTGGATCATCTGATAAAGCTTCTTCTAGCGGCAGATAAAATCCAATTCGGATAGCTTATCTTCAACCGACTTTTTAATCTCTGGCAATTCCAGCTTAGTCAAGGTCTCAATCGCTTGCACATATGCCTGCTTGGCTCTCCTGAAATTATCCATCTTGTTTTCAGCTTCAGCCAGAGTTTTGTACACAGATCCAAGAATGGTCTGTGTCTCTGCATAATCTATGGGGAAATCGTCGAGAGTGCGAATCTTGAGTGCTTCCTGATAGGCCTTGATAGCTTCTTGACAATTCTTGGCCTTGTCCTCGACCTCGGCTAGTGTTCCGTATGCATTACCGAGATGGTCTTGCGTCCTGGCATAATCCAATGGGAAATCGTCAAGAGTGCGGATCTTTAGAGCCTCCTGGTAGGCCTTGATAGCCTTTTGGCAGTTTTTGGCTTTGTCCTCGACCTGGGCCAGAGTATGATATGCGTTGCCGAGATTGCTTTGCGTCCTGGCATAATCCAATGGGAAATCATCGAGAGTGCGGATCTTTAGAGCCTCCTGGTAGGCCTTGATAGCCTTTTGGCAGTTTTTGGCTTTGTCCTCGATCTGGGCCAGAGTGACGTATGCATTACCGAGATTGCTTTGCGTCCTGGCATAATCCAATGGGAAATCATCGAGAGTGCGGATCTTTAGAGCCTCCTGGTAGGCCTTGATAGCCTTTTGGGAGTTTTTGGCTTTGTCCTCGACCTGGGCCAGAGTGACGTATACATTGCCGAGATTGCTTTGCGTCCTGGCATAATCCAATGGGAAATCGTCGAGAGTGCGGATCTTTAGAGCCTCCTGGCAGGCCTTGATAGCCTTTTGGGAGTTTTTGGCTTTGTCCTCGACCTGGGCCAGAGTGCCGTATGCATTACCGAGATTGTCTTGCGTCCTGGCATAATCCAATGGGAAATCGTCGAGAGTGCGAATCTTTAGAGCCTTCTGGTAGGCCTCTATCGCCTTTTGGCAGTTTTTAGCTTTGTCCTCGACCTGGGCCAGAGTATGATATGCATTACCGAGATTGCTTTGCGTCCTGGCATAATCCAATGGGAAATCATCGAGAGTGCGGATCTTTAGAGCCTCCTGGCAGGCCTTGATAGCCTCTTGGCAATTCTTGGCTTTGTCCTCGACCTGGGCCAGAGTGCCGTATGCATTACCGAGATTGCTTTGCGTCCTGGCATAATCCAATGGGAAATCATCGAGAATGCGGATCTTTAGAGCCTCCTGGCAGGCCTTGATAGCCTCTTGGCAATTCTTGGCTTTGTCCTCGACCTGGGCCAGAGTGCCGTATGCATTACCGAGATTGTCTTGCGTCCTGGCATAATCCAATGGGAAATCGTCGAGAGTGCGAATCTTTAGAGCCTCCTGGTAGGCCTCTATAGCCTTTTGGCAGTTTTTGGCTTTGTCCTCGACCTGGGCCAGAGTATGATATGCATTACCGAGATTGCTTTGCGTCCTGGCATAATCCAATGGGAAATCATCGAGAGTGCGGATCTTTAGAGCCTCCTGGTAGGCCTTGATAGCCTTTTGGCAGTTTTTGGCCTTGTCCTCGACCTGGGCCAGAGTGCCGTATGCATTACCGAGATTGCTTTGCGTCCTGGCATAATCCAATGGGAAATCATCGAGAGTGCGGATCTTTAGAGCCTCTTGGCAGGCCTTGATAGCCTCATTGCAATTCTTGGCCTTGTCCTCGACCTGGGCCAGAGTGCCGTATGCATTACCGAGATTGTTTTGCGTCCTGGCATAATCCAATGGGAAATCATCTAGAGTGCGGATCTTTAGGGCCTCCTGGTAGGCCTTGATAGCCTCATGGCAATTCTTGGCCTTGTCCTCGACCTGGGCCAGAGTATGATATATAGCCCCAAAATTGTTTTGTATTCTGGCATAATCTCTCGGGAAACTATCCGGGGTTCTGATCTCGAGAGCCTCCTGATAGGCCTCTATGGATTCTAGTAGACAGGATCTTCGATCTTCAATCTTGACAAGGGAAAGCTCATAATAATTGTCTGCGATTTTTTCCTGGATACGGGCTTTTTCTATTAGGTCTTGCTCATTTTGGAGAGCCATGCTGTACGCATTTATAGTCTTTTCAATGGCGTACGCTCTTTTAATTGTCATTCTTCTCAGCTCTCTCCGCAGCAGTTTTAAATAATGAAGCTATCTGGCTGAAAATCCTAGATGGCATTTTCTTGCCAGATTCAGCCTCAAGATTCTTGAAATCCAGATAGATGGCATCGACATCATCTTCCTGATAACTGGAGCTTAGAGCAAGACTGTAAAGCCTTGCCACATATTCCTGATAGCTCTCAACAAATGTATCAGACATTGATGCAGGCGCTTTCCCGCGCAATAACTTTTCACCCTCTCTTTCTATTTCTGCCCTGATCTTGTCGATATTGCTGCCCAATAACTTGGAGATATGCTTCTCTTCATTCTTTGATGCTTCACGATCATATTCAGATATCTTCATCGAGAGATCAGAGAATTGATTGCATGAGACTATTTCTATCTGCGGATTTTTTAAGTTTTTAAAGTTTGAAGCAGATAAGCCTGTTTTCATCTTG
Organism: Methanothrix sp.; assembly: GCA_963682135.1. Lineage (GTDB taxonomy): Archaea > Halobacteriota > Methanosarcinia > Methanotrichales > Methanotrichaceae > Methanothrix. The sequence goes on along the minus strand of OY821645.1, from coordinate 817,287 downwards.
CAATTCTGACCGCTGATGTTGCCATATAATGTTTTGATGTTTATTTCCGCATCTTTATCTTTTAATAAGACAACTGGTTTTTCCAGGCCCATTAAAACTCCAAACTCAAAGAGAACGTTAGGCCTGAAGCCATCCAGTATAACGACTCCCAAAACGCAATCCTTGGCAGCCCTCAAGAATTCATCAGAATAGATGCTGAGATCTTTTGCCTCATCTTTCAAATATACAATACGAAATCCGCTATTCTCAAGGTATTCCTCTATGTAGTCTAATGTGTACTTAATATGCCCAACATGAGCATAGGACGAATAGACTAAAATGCATGGCAATTCCCCTTCCGGACCCAATTTTACGGAAGGTCCGTTGCTTTGGATTATCTCCATCTTCTCCCTTCAAAGATATATTGGTGCCGAGCATCTTTATTTATTTGAGGCTTGTCGCGCAGCATCACAATCCAATGACTGCAGTTTTCCAACCTGCGCATCTCATGATTATAGATCTGCGCAAAATTATTGTGATGGAATAGGGACATAAAAGGCTTTCCATAGCTATCGCATCCTGTCCTGCAATCTGCCTCATGGGAGCGAGCCGCTCCATGTGGACTTTGAATCAGGTAACCTCAACTCTCGCTCCCGAAGCGATAAAGAATAATTAAAAAATAGAAAAAAAGGCTCTTCTGAGATCAAGCTGCGATCTTTTCGCCCTGGACTATGCTTCCGTTCTGAGCAATGGTCCAAACGGTATACGATCCGCTTACATCTCCATTTTCATCAAAGGTTATATTGCCCGAAGTGCCTTGGTAATTGATGTCTTTGCCTTCTCTTACCAGGTTCAGAGCCTCTTTAAGATCCGAGACCTCGACTCCTGGCGGATTGGCTACCGATCTCATGTTATCGGCTATGGACCTTCCGGTAGCATTCTTTGCCTGCTCAATGGCCAGTGCCACTACAGCTAGGGCATCATAACTGTTGGTGCAGTAGATTCCCGGCTCCTTGCCGTACTCTGCCTTGTAGAGAGACCGGAATGCATCATAAGCTTTCCCGCCTGCATTCTCGTCCGGAGCCAGTCCTTGCAGCCCGGCCACAATATATCCGCCGGTGGCGTTCTTCCCGGCAAGCTCTGCCAGATTGTCGGACTTCAGGCCTTCAGAGAGCAGCCATGTAGTGCCGGTCAATGCTCCTTTCTCATAAGCAGTCCTGAGGATAAGGCTACCCGTCTCAGGATAGGAGACCATCATCACAAACTCCGGTTTGCTGGCCGCGACCTTCTGCACCTCGGAATCAAAGATGCTTTGGGACGGATCATATCTGATCTTCTCCAGCACCTTTCCGCCATTGGCTTCAAAGGCCTTTACAAAGACCTCCTCAAATCCTACTCCATAGGGATTGTTGATGACGATGGTTGAAACAGTCTTGTAGCCCCGCTCCTTGGCCAAATTAGCCATTGCGCTGCCCTGCAGGGTATCCGATGGCGCAGTTCTGAAATAGAGATCGCTATCATTATAAGTCGTAAATTCCGTGCCTGTGTTGGATGATGAGATCTGAAGCACGCCATTTCCAGTAGTGATATCGATTATGGACATGCTCTGTCCGCTGCCGGTATCGCCTATGATAGCAGGAACTCTATCTACCTTGACCAGCTTATTGGCTGCATCGGCGGCTGCCACGTTGTTGGTCTGATCATCCTCAACCAGAAGTACCAGCTTCTTTCCCAGGAGTCCGCCGTTTTCGTTGATCTGCTTGGCAGCCAGCTTCATGCCATCGCTCATAGGTCCGCCATAAGCTCCCAGATCGCCGGTTAGAGATTGCAGCACTCCGATATTGATGTTTCCTTCAGTTGGAGTGGCACCACTTTCGACACTATTGTTTGTTGCTCCCTTCGTCGCTACACTGCCCTTATCTTCAACCTTCTCGGTGCATCCCGATAATAATACAGCGAGAACGAGGGCCAAGATTACAAAATACGATCCTAACCTCATTAATACCATCCTGATTCCAGGACCTAGATAGATTGAATAAATAAGTATCGCAGAAGAAAAATCATCATGAAAATGATTCGATTGGATTGATGCACAAGGCATTAGGGAAAGATAAAAATAGCTCCAATAAGAGGATCTCTTTTTGATTGAGCAATATGATTGGACAGCTAATAGCCAACGGGGTAGTCTACGGATGCATTATTGCTCTGGCAGCTATTGGATTGTCTCTGGCATACAGAATCATGAATTTTGCCAATTTCGCTCATGGAGATTTTCTTACTCTCGGCGCTTATTTGACTCTCTTTTTTGCAGTATCTTCACACCTCGGCTTCCTGCCGGCGTGCATTATCGCCATTCTTGCCACGGGGGCATTTGCAGTCCTACTGGATATGGGAATCTGGAAGCCCATGCGCAGCAGTGGAGCCAGCCGAACCGCCATCATGATTCTGTCAATTGGCGTGTCCATCGCCATAAGAAATGCTCTGATCATATTCTTTCGGCCGGATGCACTGAGATTTCCACTGCCTGTGATGGAGAGCATCAATCTGGGGGGAATTCTTCTCACCTATTTTCAGATTGACGTAATATTGATCGCCTTTGCCAGTATGCTCCTGGTCCATGCCATCCTGAGCCGGACGACCCTGGGAAAGAGCATGAGAGCACTGGCCGATAACCCTAATCTGGCCAGGATCTCCGGAATCAATGTGGATCAGGTCATAAGGTACACCTGGATGGTGAGCATGGGACTTGCTGCACTGGCCGGTATAATGTTTGGATTGATTACCCATCTCAACCCCAACATGGGCTGGTCCATCATCCTGCCTATGTTTGCAGCGGCGATACTGGGCGGCATCGGCAATGCCTACGGAGCTATGGCCGGTGGAATGATTATCGGCCTCGCCCAGGAGATCTCCACTGCATTTTTGCCTGCGGAATACAAAATTGCAGTCAGTTTTGCTATTATGATTGTTGTTCTCTTCTTCAAGCCCAAAGGCCTCTTTGGTGGGGGATAAAATGCTGGACTATCTGGTATCCATAATGCTCACTGCCGGAATTTATGCCATATTCGCCCTGGGCTTGAATTTGCAATGGGGCTATTCCGGGCTTCTCAACTTTGGACATGTGGCATTCATGGCCATCGGTGCCTATACCACAGTTCTCTTGAGCATGAACGGAGTGCCTCTGATCTTTGCCGTGCTGGCAGGCATGGTCCTGGCCGGGGCCTCCGGGGCATTCTTAGGAGTGGCCACTCTCCGCCTGCGAGAGGATTACCTGGCGATAGTGACCATCGGCTTCTCAGAGATCATCAGATTTTTGCTGCTTAACTGGTCATCTCTGACCAGAGGTTCCTTTGGGCTTTACGGATATCCCCGCCCTCTGGAAGGAGTGGTGGCCCATGATGACTATAATCTCCTTCTGGCCGGCATTGTGATTATCGTCCTGTTGCTTGTCTATGCTCTTCTTGAGGTTTTGGCCAGATCGCCCTGGGGCCGGGTGCTCAAGTCCGTGCGAGATGACGAGGCTGTCTCTGTCTCTTTGGGCAAAAATGCCTTCTCCTATAAGGTGCAATCCCTGGCATTGGGCTCAGCCATCGCCGCTCTTTCCGGATCGCTTCTTGCCTTTTATCTGCAGTATATCAATCCCAATAATTTTCAGCCCATTGAGACATTCTATGCCTGGATAATGGTCATCATGGGCGGCAGCGGAAGCAATCGGGGCACGATTGTGGGAGCGATAATGCTTTGGGGATTCTTCAGCACAACACGCTTTTTAGAGGGATACATCTCCTTCAGTCCATCAGCATCCAGCGCCGCGAGAATGGTGATCATCGGCATAATCCTAATCGGACTCATGATGTTCCGGCCTCAGGGATTGTTCGGCAAAAAGGAGGATCTGGCAGTTGGCAGATGAAATCCTCAGGATAGAAGGAGTAAGAAAAGGATTCGGCGGCCTCTTAGCTGTAGACGGCTGTAGCCTTTCCGTCCAGGAAGGAACGATTGTGGGCCTCATCGGGCCCAATGGAGCCGGCAAGAGCACTCTCTTCGACCTGATATCCGGCTTTGTAAGCCCGGACAGCGGAAGCATCATCTTTTCGGGCAGGGAGATTGTGGGTCTGCCTGCCTATGAGATTGCTCGCTTGGGTCTGATTCGCACCTTTCAGATACCCCGAGCTCTGATGAGGATGACCGTTTTGGAGAATATGATGTTGGGTGGCCAAAATCAGGTTGGGGAAAATATCTTTGCGAACATCATCCGCCGTGGCAAGGTCCAGGCAGAAGAGATATCTATTGAGAATAAAGCCGTGGAGATATTGAAATTCTTTGATATTTTGCGCATGAAAGACGAGTATGCCGGATCGCTGTCCGGCGGCCAGAAGAAGATGCTGGAGATGGCCCGAGCCCTGATGGCCGACCCCAGGCTGCTGCTGCTCGACGAGCCTTTTGCCGGTGTCAATCCGGCGCTGTCCGAGAGGCTCATTGAGAAGATCAAGCTGCTGCGTAAAAACGGGCTCACGATAATGATAATAGAGCATGCCATTCCCTATGTGCTTGCTCTCTCTGATGAGCTGTACGTCCTGAACAAGGGATCGATACTGGCAAGCGGCCCGCCTGATGAGGTCATCTCCGATTCGCGGGTCTTTGAGGCTTACCTGGGTGTGGGATCTGATGCTCAGCCTTGAATCAATCACTGCCGGCTATACCGATGAGAACATCATCAGCGAGGTCTCTCTCCGGGTAGACAAGGGAGAGATCGTGACCATCATCGGGCCGAACGGCTGCGGAAAGTCGACTCTTATGAAGTCCATCTTCGGACTGACCAGGATGCGTGGGGGAAGAATTCTATTTCAGGGCCAGGATATCACCGGATTGAGGCCTGACCAGCTTGTAAAGAGAGGCCTTTCCTATGTTCCCCAGGAGCGGAATGTATTCCCGGAATTGACCGTAAAGGAAAACCTGGAGATGGGAGCCATCGCTCTTTCGGGCGGAATTGAGGAACGAATATCCATGGTCCTGGAGCTCTTTCCGGCGCTGGCGAGCCGAATGGATCAGAGGGCTGGAACCCTCAGCGGCGGCGAGCAGAAGATGCTGGCGGTGGGAAGAGCCATGATAGTCGGCCCGTCCATGCTGCTTTTGGACGAACCTTCTGCTGCGCTCTCCCCAAAGATCATGGGCCAGCTCTTCTCCGAGATCCAGGAGATCAACCGGCGGGGCGTGACCATACTTATGGTCGAGCAGAACGCCCGCAGGGCTCTGGCCATCAGCGACCGGGGATATGTCATGGAGATGGGCAAGAACCGGCTTGAGGGGCCTGCCAAAAGCCTGCTGGACAATCCTGATGTATGCCGGCTCTACCTGGGACGGAAATAGAATGGATGATCGGAATGGCTTTCAGTATCGACTGAGCGCATTACGGGCCTTTGCAGTGGGGGGCTGCTAGTGAGACGGCCGCTAACAGCATTACACCATTGATTGCTTCTTGAGAGAAAACGTAATGCTGTCGATCATTTTCGGGTTCTCGAATACATCCGGTTTCTCTTTGGAGTCATCCTCCTTGACGGTTGCCACGATCCACTCCTCTGCGGTTGCGGTGTTTTTTGCCGGGTCTACAGCCACCTTAAGATATCCCAGCGTCTTATTCATGCCGAAGATGTAGCCCGCGGGGGCGCTATCGCCGGTCAGGCCGGCGCACCTGCCACCAGCATTGCCGACAATGAAATAGGGAATTCCCTCTATCGAGTACCTCTGGTAATTATGGGTGTGGCCTGCGAAGTTGGCGCTGATGTTATAGGTGTGGTAAAGGCTCTCCCATGGCTCCAGGTCCGGGTTGCTGGTGGCATTGTAGTAATCCCAGACCGGATGGTGGTGAATGGTGAACGCTCCTCGAAGCGTATCATTGTCCAGTCGCTCTCTCAGCCAGGGCTCCTGGCTTTTGGCCAGAGCCAGAGATGTGTGAGGATCATCGCCGTTGGCATTATTTGGGTCCGGGGTGTTGAGGACGATGAACCGGACCCCTGAGCAGTCAAAGGAGTAGTTCAGGGGGATATCGAAGGCCCAGTGGAAGTGATTGGCCGGCGTTGGCGGATTGTCTCCACCGCTGGAGTTATGGTACTCGTGGTTTCCGATGGTTGGGAAGATCGCATTTTTGGCGAGCATTCCGTCCGCTACCTGGAAGAACTGGCTCCACAGTCCATCGCTATCATGCCCATTATAATCCCCTCCAATTAGTATGAATAGTATATCCGGCTCCTTTTCAATGGCGTCTGCAACGTACTTGAACCGCTGTTTCTCCTCATATTCGCTGGCTTTTTGGGGGTCGCTGAATACGATAAATGTGAACGGTCCGCTCTCTGGCATCGTCCGGAAGGTGCGGTTAGAAAACGGCTCATCCCTGCCGGATGGAGTTACCCGGTAGGTGTAGGACGTATTGGGATTAAGTCCGCTCAGCCGGACGTGCTGATATGTCGCTGCCTTTGTTGTTGCTATGGTTTTTTCATAGCGATGATGCGTATCGAAGTAGCTTGATGTAGCGTAGTCTATCGAGCCGGACCCATCTTCCTCGCCGCGCCAGTTGATTGTCGCAGAATCGGTCGTGGTCAATGTTACCCACGCATCCCAATAGTCGTCCGAGGATTTTGCAGGGGCTGCAACCACGCAGAGGCTGATAAACATGAGCGCCAGCAAATATCTGCCGGATCTTCCAATCATAGTTGCTTATTATTAGAGAACAATCCTAAAAGGCTTTTGGTATCTGAACCTGGAGATTATCAGATGAATGGGATGGATGGAAGTTGCCATCCCACACCCATCTCAATTTGGCTTTATTACCTAGGCGTTGATATACTCGCCATCTCTAGGTCTCATGGATGGAGAAGCCCCTTTGATTCCCATTTCCGCTAAGTGCTGTCCAATTATAGACTCCACTCTCAAAGAGAGCCAGATCTCCCTCAAGCCTCCATTCGGCTCTAGCCTTATCGTTCTTATCCAAAAATGCCCTGCACTCTTTGCATTCAGTGCTGGCACGGCATTCTGCACACTCCTTCCTCATCTGCGAGTAATTCCCTGCCGCCTCCCAGATTCCTTCGCCACGCAAGAAGCTGTACTCCAGGCTATTTCTTGCAAAAGTCTTGATATCCGAATAGCTCACCTGCGGGTAGTCGCTGGCGATGATCACGAATTGCTCAGTCAGATCGGTCCTCAAAACTCCAGGGTCATCGCTGGCCAGGACGATGGGTACCCCACGGCTCAGGTAGATTGGAAACGGGTGATCTTCTCCGGAGACCCCCAGGATCTCCTTGTTGCTCACCGGCATGATCTCCACCGCTACCTTATCCTTACTCATCTCAGATAAGGTCTTCTGGGAATTGGTTTCCCTCATGATATCCACTCCATGGCCTATCCTCGAAGCGTGTCCCACCTCAACGGCCTCCTGGATATGGAACCTGAGGTCCTCGGGTGGAACCAGTCCCAGTTCCAGCTCCCCTGCGTGCAGAGCAATCTTTACATTGGGATATTTTCCGTGCAGGAAGTCGATCATTTTCATATGCAATGAGTAGTCTTCCCTGGCGGTTCTGTTGTCCTCAGCGCTCAGAATATTGATGCCCACTGCTAGAGGAGACATATTTGCCACCTCGAAGGCGAGGGCAAGCTGAGCGAAGACCTCTTTTTTCGGCTTGATCCTGGAAACGGTACACAGGTATTTGACTGTAACATTCCTGCCTGGGTCGCCGGCATCAAGAATCTTTATGGATTTGGCATCGATTTCTCTCAGATTTATGGAAGCTTCCTTGGCCAGCTCCCTCAGACCTCCCTTAATGAGATCATCATAGTAGTGGCTGAGGTTTTCACTCCAATTCCCCAAGCTAGATGCCTTACTGCTTGTGTTCACGCCAGTCATGAGTTCCAGGTACTCTATGTTATCGATAGCTGCTCTTGAACGCAACTCTGCCACCAGGAGGCTCGTATTTTTTGTAGCACCGCCAAAACGCCCGAACGTGGAGAAGAACTGGTCATGGCCGCTGACGTTCAATAACTCTGAGTTTTTCATTGACCAGGTATCTACTATGCTATTGTAGAACCGTTCGTTTCCATAAGCCTGGCTCAATGGTATCGTATTTTGCGATCCTGTGCAGTTGGTGACCGTGTAGTTGTTTGAATAGATGCACAGTCTCTCCGAGGATGCTGCGTCGATGAGGTCCTCGGCGTAAACCGCTCCTGTCAGGTGATTGTGGATATCTCCTCCCTTAGGCATGGATAAAAAGAAGGCCCTGAGTTCTTCCGGGTTATTCCTTATTCCTTGAAAGAAGTTGCTGACTTCACTTTCTCGGGCTAAAGAATCTATGGTAGATTGGTCTAAGATAGAATCAAGCGAACTATTATCTGATCCAGTAACCTTGCTATCAGCAGCGGCAAAAGCCAATATAGGCAAGCATATCAATGCTGCCAAAATTATGCATAATGTCTTCATTGAATACCTCATTAATCTGTTTGCAATGCACGGCGCAATTGTTCGATAATATTTAAATCCGGATAACCGGGCGCGCAGCCCGAAGCATTCCACCACCTCTCTGGATGGAGGGCCGCGCGCAGTTTGATTTTGCGGCTTGCGGCTCTAATTTTCCGCAGCTTTTTGCATCTGCGCCATCATCATCTGGGCGGCCTTGTAATAAGCATCGCGGGGCATTAGCACCTTGCTTACCTGTTTTTGCAGCTCTTCGGAGATTATTCCCTCTTTGGCAAGCTGGCGACCTGCTTCTCTGGCGGCCCGGAAGACACCATCAACTAATCCTGTCTCCCCCGCCTTGATCATCTCCTTGACGCCATCTGCCATGGGGCGGAGCAGGGCGCCCACAAAGCTACTGCTGCCGTCCGGCCTGCTATAGATGGCCTTCATCTGCATGAGCAGCGGATCGAACATTGACATATCCCAGTCGCCACAGGTGGAGACGAGAACCACCTTCTGTTTCTTTTCCCCCATGCTGCCCAGCACATGTATGGGTAGTTGTCTGTCCATCAGGTTCTTCAGAGGCCCAGTCACGCCGGAATAGTAAACCGGACTGGCCCAGACTATGATATCCGCATCTTTCAGCTTGGGTGCGAGCATTTGCATGTCATCCTTCTGGCCGCATATTCCCGGATTCTTAAACCAGCAGCTCATGTCCCCATTGCAGGGTCCTATTTTCAGCTTCATGGTGTAGAATACTTCTACGTCGCAGCCAGCTTCCTTCATCCCCTCCAGGAAGGGATTGAGGATCATTGTCGTGTTGCCCTCTTCCATGTGAGGGCTGCCATTTATTGCAATCGCCTTCATGGTAATCATTCTAAAGCTCAATCAATAAATAATGATCGTAATCGAATAGAAAGCTATATTGACCTGTACAATTCAAGTAACGGCCTGCAAATGTCTTCGTATTCGGCGTATAGCGGAAATGGTCTTGATCAGATAGATCCCTTTGATGCCAGCGACACCAACCTCTGGCGCAAAGCCGAGTATCTGGGTCGCTATCTCTTTGCGGCGGATTTTCTTCGGCCACATAAGCCGGATCTCGTGGTCGATGTCTCCTGCGGCCTGGGATACGGAGCTGCAGAGATATGCAGCGTGGCCGGGAGGGTTATTGGCGTTGACGAAAATATGGCTCTGATGGAATCGGCCCGCAAGAGGTTCAAAATGCCTAACCTGCATTTTCTCCATAAAAACCTGGATGAAGATGAATTGTGTCCCGAAATAAAAGATGGTAGTGCTGCGGCTGTGGTCAGCTTCGAGACATTGGAGCATCTGCTCGATCCTTCTCGGACTGTAGCCCATATCTCAAGAATCCTGCAGCCGGACGGTTTTTTTATCTGCTCTGTTCCCAATGTTCTTTCCGAGTCCGGTGATAGTTGCGGTCTTCCCAGAAACAAGGCCCACAAACAATGGTTTAATTATGGATCGCTTTCCAGGCTTGTGGCACAGAGTGAGATGCGGGTGATCTACCGACTGGGCCAGTCCTGGTCCAAGGCGCTCTTTCGAAGAGAGCAGCAACTTTCCAATGCCAAACGAATCGCTCGCAAGCTTGCCGATGAGCCGATCTTGCATTCGCCGGAAATGATGCGGTGGCTCTCTTACGTTGCGGCCTACCCAACGGTCGAGGATGTGGATGGTTCATACTCCATCATCATTGTAGCCCAAAAAACCAGCTATGATCTTGCGAATGCCCGGTAGATTAAGTTTCAGCCGGATGTAATTGATAAGCTACTCCCCATAGACTTCTACTTCATCCAGATTTATCCTGCCAGCGTGGCCTGCACACTGGCCTGCGCCCTTGCGGGAAGCGGATGCAGTAGTTGCGAGCCGATTTTTTCCATGATCTCCTCCAGCATGCTAGCAGCCTCCTCCGCCTGCTCCTCTGCAACCTCCAGGAGAATTTCATCGTGAATGGAGCCAATTATCCTTGCCTCTTCCGAGGAGATTTTATCGTAGACCTCGCACATGACCAGCTTGATGAGGTCGGCTCCCGTTCCCTGGCAGGGAGTATTGAACATCTGGAATCTGGTGGCCCGAATTCCGGTTCCGAAGCGCGGCCAGATGCGCCTTCGCCCTGGAATGGTTCTGGTGGAGAGCACCTTCAGCCGCACGATATTCAAAATATCAATAAAAAGTCTTATCTATTGGCAAATATATGGCTTGTTGTGGTAGAGAAACGCCTGAGTTATCTTTGGAAGCGGCTATGGCCCACGATTGCCAGTCATGCCGCGGTCAGTCTGATGTCGCTGCAGGGATGCGGGCACATCGATCTTTGCCAGGCCACCTCCAGAGCCGGGTATCCTGCAAGGCCTTTGCTGTCCAGGGGCCTCGCGTCTCAGGCGCAGGCGGGCCGGAGGGGCGGGATTGACGGCGCAGGACAGTAGCGGTATTTGGATCTAATCTATACTACTATTCGTGAGGTGCGAAGAGAGTGATATTGGGCGGGAATTGGCGGCAAGAGCACGCTCCACGCGCCCTGGGCCACACGCGCGCCCTTCCCGGCTACGCGCAAGCGCACGCGGGCGGGCACGGGCAGGCGGGGGCGTGAGCGGGCGGCGAGATAGCCGAAAGCCCAATTTAAGACTTATGAGGGCATAGTCAAGTCGTGGACGAAAGACTGATATAGGATTGAAAATAATACAAACTCATTCCGCGATAAAATAGATTCGCGGCCCCATTGAAACCGTTATGATGGGCGATCGAGTCTAAAATTCGTCCAATTTTTTTCTTAAAGGCATGCATATATTAATTTGGCTTGATCACTACAGTTATGCAAAATTGTTATATACTAGGAACTCGATAATAATCAATTATAGGGCCTAATTAAAAGCTGCCCTAAAGGTGATAGCATGAAAAGGAAAAAACAAAACAATAGAATACATAACGAATTTGAGACTCGATCGGCCATCGCTAAATACTTGAATGGGTTTTTAGCGTTTATGCTTAACGTTATTTTTTTGGCCAATCTTGCAAAGCCTATTGATATATCCGTACATGTTTCCATAGTGGTGCATTAGAATGAGAAAAAATGCACCATTTTTTCAATTGCATACGACATTGCGGATCACCTAATATTAAGCTAAATTATCTGATCCTTAAAGAGGAGTGAGAATAATTTAATGCTGCAATGGGATCGTTGGTGGAGTAGCCTTGAATCATGCAAATTGAAGGGAGTGTGACTATGAATCGTAGCATTCCAAAATGCTTTGGAAAACCTTTAAATATAGATTCCCAGCCGAACAAGATTCGAAGGGTTTATAGCATCGATGTGATAACACCAATTTTTGGAGGAGGTGTCGAATCAAGCGAAAACGATCTTGTGACACTCATTCGCCCATCAAGCATCAGAGGAAACCTACGGTCTTTTTGGAGAATGACACGGGGCGCTGCAAAATGCATTTCTGTCGCCGAGCTTCGCCAGTCTGAAGGTGAAATCTGGGGCAAAACCGATAACCCCAGCCAGGTGATCGTTGAGGTCACAATAAAATCGCAAGGGATAACCTATCCATGTGCGCACATCCCTGAAGGAAAGAATTTCGCCAAATTCAAGGAAAACCATCCAGGATACGCGCTCTTTCCTTTCCAGGGAAATAAAAAAGAAGGCACTGCCATTGCAGAATGCACCTCAAAGGTCTCCTTTGAGTTGAAATTAATTTATCCTGCAAACCTCTCCGCAGATGTGGATGCAGCCGTCTGGGCCTGGACCAACTTTGGAGGAGCAGGCGCTCGCGCTAGAAGAGGCTGCGGGGCACTTTATTGCCATGAACTTTCTCCTCCAGATGCATCACGCATCGGCTCCTGGTATAAAGATTGTCTTCAAAACTTCGGCGTCGTTCTGCCTCAGACAAGGCAATGGCCAATACTTCCCGATGCATTGCTTGTCAAGAGCAGCAACAGCGCAATGCAAGCGTGGAATGACGTAGTGAGCCTTATGCAGACATTCAGGCAGGGTCAGAATACTGGCAGAAATCCCGGAACGGCTCCTAACCGTCCTGGGCGGTCAAGATGGCCCGAGCCAGAAACGATAAGGAAAGAGACATCTCAACGGGAACCGAAGCATTCCAGAATGCCGGGAATTCCAAACGATGCATTTCCCAGAGCTGAGCTTGGTCTGCCCATAGTCTTCCATTTCAAGGACCATAATGATCCTAAAGATACCGAACTCTATCCGATAGTAAATGGCCAGGAGATGACGAGAATGGCAAGCCCCATTATTTTAAGGCCTATTGTCTGTCAAAACGGAGAGGTGCAGCAGATGATTCTCTGCTTAAGGGCGCATTCTCCGGATGAAGTCGTCCTGAAAAAGGCATCTGGAAGCCCCAGGTCCAAGAAAATACGAGATCCGATGCTTAGCGCTTACCCGCAATCGCCTCTGGGAAGCCCAAGGCCCGGTCAGCCCGCACGTTCTCCATCGGGCTCAGCAATTGAAGGATTCCTCGCCTTTGCTAAAGAGAATAAATTCCGGGAGGTGTGATCTTGACTTCGTATCTTTACGTTCTATCAATCGGACCTGTTCAGGACTTCATTTCGGCAGCAAGAAGGACAAGGGATCTTTGGTTCGGATCGCATCTTCTTTCAGAAATAAGCAAAGCAGCTGCCAGAACGGTGGCTGAAGCTGGAGGAAATCTAATATTTCCTGCGCTGGTATGCGGAGATCCTGACCTTGAATCCTCCTATAAATTGCCACTTGATAAAAGGATTTATGCCTTTAATGTAGCTAACGTAGTTCTGGCAGAGCTGCCTGATGGCATGAAACTAAAACCTTCTGAACTCAATTTAAAGGCAAAGACTGCTGCTCAAGAGGAATGGATGCATTATGCCGAAGAGGCAAGGGATAAAGCAGGGGCGGCAATCCATCCAGAGATCTGGGATAATCAGATTGATGACGTCATAGAATTCTATGCTGCCTGGACTCCTTTAACTGATGACTATCAAGATACTCGATCAAGAGTCATGCGCCTTTTGGCAGGCAGGAAGTCCATTCGTGATTTCAGACCCGCAAAAGGTCTGGCGGGCATTCCAAAATCATCGCTTGATGGTGCAAGGGAGAGCATTCTCAAAAAAGATCGTTCGATTCCAAAAGAACTCTCTCTCCAGATGCGTTTGAATGATGGGGAGCAGCTCTGTGCTGTTGGATTGACTAAGAGGCTCGGTGGCCAAAGAATAGCATTTCCTTCAGTAATCCGCGTAGCTCTTGATCCATGGCTTAGAGGGATAGCTGGAGATCAAAATGAGGACGCCAATCGAATCATTAACGAAATAAAAATACTGTGCGAAGGAACTAATAGCTTCTCTAGCGGCACTGGAAAAAGGGTATACCAGGACTTTCCATTCGATGGACAAATATTCTATCCATCACGTCTTTCCAGAGTAAAGGAGGTCTTAAAAAATGCTCTAATTGATTCGGATGAGGATAGTCTTTTCAAAGGCGATTTAAAGACGCTCGATCTGATTCAAAAGAAGACGATCGAGCTTTGGAAGAGATTAGGCGAGCCTGGTCCATATCTTGCAATGCTAGTCGCCGATGGGGATCAAATGGGAAAGGCCCTTTCCAATATAAAATCAAAAGAGAAGCACAAAGAGTTCTCGGGCCAACTGGCAAAATTTGCCATCAAAGCTCGGTGGATTGTTGAGGATGACCATCGGGGTTGCATGGTATACTCTGGCGGCGATGATGTATTAGCTTTTATTCCTGTGGACCATTGTCTTGGAGCTGCAAGAGATCTCCACGATGCTTTTGAGAACCTGCTTAAGGATTCTAGTAAGGATTTAGGAGGCGAAATACCAACTTTGTCAGTTGGAGTCGCCATTGGTCATTCGATGGAACCTCTGGAGGATCTTCTTGAATATGGAAGGGCTGCCGAGAAATCAGCCAAATATCCCGACAGAAATGGCCTATCTGTAAATCTTCACACAAGAAGCGGCGGGGATCCGATTAAGATCAGAGAACGATGGAGACCAACAGGCCAGAACGGGCTGGACGAAAGGATGGGAGAATGGGTCGAGATGTATCAGTTGGACAAGTTCCCTGATAAAGCAGCTTACGACTTGCGTCTTCTTGCAGATGATTACAGAGATTGGGCTTTGGTATCCCAGAACCTGATCCCAAAAGATGTAGAACGACTGCTTAGGCAAAAAAGATCAGGCCATGGAGCGAATGAGATCGACAAAGAAGATATCGACAAATTAATGAAAGACGTAACATCCCATGACGATCTTGTTCGCCGAGCAGAGGAACTGGTTCTCGCAAGAAGCATAGCAGAGGTAAAAAGACAGATCAGTGATCAAATCAAGAAGGAGGAATCTGCATGAATGTTGTTTTTTTATCCATAACTCCTCATGATCCTGTCATTGCCAGAGATGGGCGACCATTCGGGGTCGGGCAGGGAATTCGGATGAGATCCCTTGACTGGCCATATCCCTCAGTCCTCTCCGGATCTATTCGAACAATGCTAGGAAAGATCAATGGTGGTGCATTCGATGAGAATAGGGTTAAAGAGCTAAAGACTATTCAGGTCTCAGGGCCTCTGCCATTAATAAAAGGGCAGATTTTTATTCCGTCACCAAAGGATATCTTAGTAAAGGATGAAAAATGCAAGCGTCAAGCCTATGCAATTCGTCCGGCAAACCTGAAGGATGGAGAAGGATGTGATTTGCCTGAAGGCCTTCTTCCTGCAATGCTTCCTGATAGCATGCAAAAGGACTTCAAACCTGCAAGAATCCCAGGCTTTTGGTCTATGGAAATGATAACTAGATGGCTCATAAATTCCAAAGGTGAGTCTTTTAATGCCCCACCAGAGCCGGATAATGTCAAAGACGGAGATGGTTTTTGCAGCTTGCCACAGAAAGACCAACGGACCCACATCTGGATAGATCCCAGTCGAGGTGCGTCCAAAGAAAGAATGCTCTTCGAGACGATAGGGCTCGATCTATCAATAAAAAATCAAAAAGATGGTATTCAACTGGCTGCACGAGCAGAATTTGAAAAAGATGTTGGATATCCAAAAAGGATGGTCGAAACATTTCATACTATAGGCGGCGAACGCCGATTAGCTCAGTGGAAATTGGATAATTCTCATAGAGGCTGGAGCTGCCCTGATGAAGTGGCAAAAGCACTGTCCGGTAAGAAAAAAGTTCGCATGATATTGGCAACTCCTGCGATCTTCTCCGGTGACTGGAGGCCAGGATGGCTGGATGGTTGGCAGGAAGGGAAATTGCCTGATTTTTGGCCTAAGGATTTGAAGCTAAAGCTTGTCTCCGCCTGCACCGATCGCTGGAAGCCGATCTCTGGCTGGAGCCTCGAGAAAGGCAGCCGCGGACCGAAGGCAATTAGAAGGCTTGTTCCTGCAGGCTCAGTTTATTTCTTTGAGGTCTTGTCAGGAGATGCAGAAGAGCTGGTTAAAAGCCTCTGGCTGAGATCAGTTTGTGACGATAATCAAGACCGGCGAGATGGCTTCGGACTTGCCGTTTGGGGATTGTGGGATTATCATAATGTTTGAACAAAAATGGAGAGAAGAAAGGAGTTGCTATATTTGACAACTAAAATTTTCTGGCTAGAGGCAATAACGCCTCTGCATGTTGGCATGGGTCGAGGTGTGGGATTTATAGATCTTCCTATTATCAGGGAAAAGGTAACAGGATGGCCTCTGGTTCCAGGATCTGCAACTAAGGGCGTGATAAGGGACTATTTCGATCAAAAGAAGAATGAAAAACCAGAAGAAGAGAAAAAAGCTTTTGATAAGCTCATCAATGCCGCCTTTGGCAAGCCCGACGATGATAATGGCAGCGCGAACTCAGGCAGCCTTGTATTTACCGATGCAAGAATAGTCTGCCTTCCCATTCGCAGTCTCTACGGCACATTTGCTTATGTTACAAGTCGCCTGGTTCTAGAGAGGCTAAGGAGAGATCTCGTTGATTCTGGATACAATGACGTACCCGAAGCTCCTGTTGCTAGCGATACTGAGGCTCTTCACATGAAAGATACCAAATTGGCTGCAGATGGCAAGGTATTCTTTGAAGATCTTGACTTTACGGCCAGAGCGGATAATTCTTTAACTCAGAAATGGGCTGAGCTGCTTGCGAAAGAAATCTTTTCCGGTGATACCAGATGGCAGAGCATCTTCCAGGAGCGTTTTGCTATCGTTTCAGATAATAGCTTCAATTTCCTCTCGGAGACTGGAACTGAGGTTTCAGCCCATATCAGGATCGAGGACGAAAAGAAGATTGTCACCCAAGGCGCACTGTGGTATGAGGAGGCTCTGCCAGTCGAGACCATCTTGGCTGGAATAGTCTGGTGCGATAGAGTATATGGCTGCAATGGCGGTGATCAGAAAAAACTGGTTGAGAAGTTGCTCGATGTATTTTGTAGCGGCTCAGCGCTGGAGCTGCAGATCGGAGGAAAGGCGACAGTGGGCAAGGGCAGAGTTAGATGCCAGTTCACGAGAGGCTGAGAACATGGCTGAAAATGTTCGCTTGACCAGACAGCAGAGACGGGCGCAGATTGCTTACGATTGCGTTCATTCCCGATCAGCGGGAGATGAGAATTATAGCCAGCTTGCAAAAAAATTTCCTGCATTAGTGCATAACTGCGGCCTAGCACAGGCCATCGCTTTTGTGCAGGCTAAGGAGGGAGCAACAGGTGAGGCCTACATATCTCATCTAACCAAGACGATGAGCGAAACAGAAGATATCGGGAAGACTAGCAGAAGCGCGGACCTAATGAAATATCAAAGGCTCACCCGAGAGGCAATAGAATCAGCGAGCTGGCTCAAGCGCTATTCTGAGGCTCTTCTGGAGAAGGAATGAAAATGGCCGAAGCTTGCAGATCAGCTATTTCAGCATGGTGGGATTTCGACAAAAATGGCGATAATGCGGGACTTTTGAGAGACAGGTTTCTCCGCGTAGCTGTAAAAGACAAGAAAAACCATCCTCAATCCCGCAGAGAGCTGTTTGAGGCGATGCGCCAATCGCTTGTTCAGTCCAGAGAGACCTACGAAGCGGCTTATCAAAGGCAAGAGTACGCGCTCAGGAATTTGAAGTCCAAAGGATTCTATCGCACAGATGGTCGAATGATCATCGGCCTTGGCGGAGAAAATGTCCTTGAAACCGGGCTTACCCTGAACCATACCTATGGAACCCCATTGATTCCAGGCTCAGCTCTGAAGGGCCTTGCAGCTCACTATTGTGATCAGGCATGGGGGGCGGCTGATGAGAAATTCAAGCTGAGCGGTGAATACCATAAGGCCATCTTCGGAACGACCGAGGACTCAGGGCATATCATCTTCCATGATGCCTGGATCACTCCCGATAGCCTTGAAGGATCGCTTCAGCTTGATGTGATGACACCGCATCATGGCGATTACTACTCTGATGAGACGGGCAATATTGCGCCGACGGACTTTGATGATCCAAATCCAGTAACTTTTCTATCAATCGTGGGAACCTTCCAGGTTGCAGTATCTTGCGACGTTTCAGGGCCAATTGGCGATGATTGGGCTACGAAGGTCTTCGAGCTGCTCTCTGATGCGCTACAGGAATGGGGCATTGGTGGCAAGACAAACGCAGGCTATGGACGGTTAATTCCTGTAGGTTCTGATCAAACGGGCAGAAGGTCAATAGAGGCCAAGGATTCGGCTGCTGAGTCTTCAATCATGGATAAGCCACATCCACAGAACCGGCCACAGCCAATCCGAATGATGAGGCATAAGAAAGGCGATACCATAGAAGTCACAAAAGTTCCCGATCCGAAAGAGAAGAGAAATGCATCCTATTTCATGGCAGATGATGGATTTGGTGGTCTTGTAGTGCTCGGAACACCGCCATCTGTTGAAATCAACCAAAAGACAAAGCTGGAGATAAACGGAGTCATGGAAAAGGAGGGCATATATAATTTTGCTGCCATTGGCGCAAAGAAAGAGACTAGCCACAAGCCAAGAGACGGGAGAGGAAGAAGATGAAGGTCATGGTGTGCCTAATAAGCGATCAGCATGTTCCAAACCTATTAACGGTTCATACAATTGAGCCTGACCTTCTTATTTTGCTTGAAACACCAGGAATGAAAGTCAAGAGAGGGGCTTCGAACTTAATAAGGGCATTGAGAATGGGACATTCAAAGAAGCCGATTTGCAGAATTAAATCGCTTAAAGAAGAGAATTCCATCGAAGCTACAAAGAAATTGCTTGGGACGCTTCTTTCAAAACATCCAGATGCAGAATGGACTATTAATATTACAGGCGGCACCAAACCAATGTCTATAGCAGCATATGAATTCTTCAAAGGAAGAAATGCAAAAATACTCTATGTTCCGATTATTGCTCAAAAAAAGGCTATTGACTTCTCTGACGGCTCACTTATGGAGTTGAAATATGAATTGAAAGTTAAAGAATTCCTTGCAGGATACGGCTTTGACTATCTCAAGAAAGAGGATGTTATCCAGGAAGGTGAAGAGCGTGCTAGAAAATTGCTTGATTTATCAGTCCATCTCTCTGC
Source organism: Methanothrix sp. (assembly GCA_963682135.1). Classification (GTDB taxonomy): domain Archaea; phylum Halobacteriota; class Methanosarcinia; order Methanotrichales; family Methanotrichaceae; genus Methanothrix. The sequence goes on along the minus strand of OY821645.1, from coordinate 798,320 downwards.
AAATATTAATATTGCTCATAAGATAATGAAAGATTTGGATAATAGGTTCAATGAGGTCTATGGAGATAACTTAGAGAAAGCCAGATCCAAGGCAAGAGAAAAGGGCATTACTTTAGTCAACCTAGAAATAAAAGATGAAATTATTAGAGATCTGATTTCAAGTTTATTTAGCCTTAATGATAATGAGGGACTCCTTAATGGACTTCTAAAGCGTCATGCTGTGCAATTCTTAACCGGAGGCTGGTTGGAAGAATTTATCTGGGGAATTCTTACAGATTATTCACCTGATTTGGGAATTACTGACGTTCGATTGGGCATTCATCCAAGAAAAAAATTGGATTTTAAGGCGTCAAAAAAAGAGGTGAAGAACGACTGGGACATTGCATTTATGCATAACCAATCACTGCGCTTTATTGAATGCAAGACCGGTGACCAAAAACATGATCCTTCAGGCAATGAAACACTCTATAAGGTGGAAGCTGTAAAAAGACAATTAGGTGCACTCAACATAAAATCCTATCTTGCAACAACCTCTCCAAACGTACTCAAAGGCAATGATATTAAAGATTCTATTTCAGATAGGGCGGAACTCTACAATTGCACTATAATCCCAAGCATGCATATTAAGGAACTCGCAGAGATGAAATTGAATAACGACCAAAAGATCGTGAAGAAATTATCAGAAATATTCATGTTGGGTGGGAGGGTGTCAAGATGATCGCCGCCCCCGTCCTCTATTCCATCGCCGTCCCCTCACCCATCACCCCCTCCGAGCCCCTGCCCTCTCTCCCCGAGATCCCCCGCGGCTCGCTCGTCATCGTGGAGGGACGGGCTCCCATCTGGCGCTACGGCATGGCCCTGCACCGCCTGCACGCCTCGCCTGCTGCCGCCATCGCCTTCTATGATCCGCGCCTCGGAGCTGTGGTTGTCGCAACCCACAGCCAGGAGTGGCAGGTGGGCCAGATTGTGGATGTGACGCTGCCTGCAGAGAAGTAGATGAGCCGGGGGTGATTTGAGCTTAGCCAGGTAGCTATGGCCCGACTGGTGGATATTGACAAATTTATAAAAACTGGTGAACAGCCCAATATCTCCTCCTTTCGCCGCCCTCTCCCCCATCACTCCCGTCGAGCCGCTGCCCCCGCTCCCTGAAATCCCCCGCGGCTCGCCCGCTGTGACTGTCGCCTTCTATATATGATCGATCTGACCATTACAGCTCGGGAGAAAAGTTGAGATAGTAGTATCTGCCATGAGGTAGCGAAATAATGAGTGGAGACGGGGAGTCATTAAATCTGTGCGCAAGGATAAGGCTTTTTGCAGCTACCGGCAAGATTGTATTTTCTAACCATGCAGGCGAGAGGATGTTCGAGAGGGATATATCACCCGATGATGTGATAAAATTATTAATGAATGGAGACGTAATAGAAGGACATCCAGAACGAAAACCATGCCCTGAAGCCCTGATGCTTGGACATGACATGAGTGAGCAACTTTGCCATGTGGCCGTTGCCGTATGCAGAGACCACATAAAGATTGTGACAGTCTACAGGCCAGCAGAGGACAAATGGATTGAAGGGAGAGTGAGGATACGAAAATGATTCCAGATGAATGTCAGTATTGCAGCGGCAAGCTTCACGAAGGTACAACGGAGATCACAGCCAAGATAAATAATATGGTAGTAGTAATCAAAAACATTCCGGCTTTCGTTTGCGAGAATTGTGACGAAGCCTACTATTCGTTAGAGACCGCTAGGAAGATCGACGAGGTTCGCAAGGCGTTGCATGCAGGAACACTTCTGGCCAAGCCGCTCGCTGCCGGAGAGGTTGATCTGAATGCTCCGGCTTGCCAAGCAAGTGTTTGAGAAGACGGTGATGTGACTTCCCTGAAGGAAAGCTTCCTGCAAAGCCCATTGCGGCCAGAGAGGTCGAGCTGAAGATAAAGGATGCAGCGTGAAGTTCTCTCAATTGACCTCTCTCATCATTTTCCCATCGCCGTCTCCTTGCCGGGTCGCAGCCCTGCCCCCGCTCCCGGGGATCCCCCGCGGCTCGCTCGTGATCGTGGAGGGCCGCGCCCCCGCACCGCGGCCCTGCACCCGGCTAGCACGGCTCGCCCGCTGCGGCTAGGGCAGTCGATCCGCGCCTGGGAGCGGTGGTGGTGGCAACCCACAGCCGGGAGTGGCAGGTGGGCCAGATTGTGGATGTGACGCTGCCTGCAGAGAAGTAGATGAGCCAGGGATGATTTGAGGCTGAGCCAGGCAGCTATGGCCCGACGGGGGAATATTAAAGAATTTATAAAAACTGGTGAACAGCCCAATATCTACTCCTTTCGCCGCCCTCTCCCCTATCACCCCCGCCCCTTGGGCGCTGCCCGACATCCACCGCGGCTCGCTCGTCATCGTGGAGGGCCGCGCTCCCGCACCGCGGCCTTGCACCGCCTCCACGCCTCGTCCGCTGCGGCTAGGGGAGCCGATCCGCGCCTCGGAGCTGTGGTTGTCGCAACCCACAGCCAGGAGTGGCAGGTGGGCCAGGTAGTGGATGTTACAATCCCTGTTGATCGTTAGAGTGCGTGCCCATATGTGATGCGAAGCAAAAAATGAACAGACAAGAATTGCTTGAAGAGATTAAAGCCAATCCCAAGAAAATCCGTTTCGCAAGATTGTGCAAAATAGCTGAGGCTTTGGGTTTTCAGACCAGGAAAGGGACTGGGAGCCATCGAGTCTACTTTCGAGAAGGAATACAGGAGATATTGAACTTCCAAAACGAAGGTGGATGGGCAAAGGCTTATCAGGTCCGGCAGTTTATTAAAGTAATTGAGAGATATAACCTCCAAGAGGATTGATGTACGCAATTGAGATCTTTTATAGTGAGGACGATGAGGGATTTATCGCTATTGTTCCGGAGCTTCCCGGCTGTTCAGCCTTCGGCGAGACTGAAGAGAGAGCCCTTCGGGAGGTCAAAATAGCCATGCAGCTTTGGCTAGAAGCTGCAAGAGATATGGGCAGGGCTATACCGGTTCCACTGAAGCGAAGCCTTGCAGCAAGTCTAGCTTAGAAACCATCTCAAATTGATTCTAATATCTCTTTCCATTACCTCTGCCACTTGGGCGCTGCCCGAGATACCCCGCGGCTCGCTCGTCATAGTGGAGGGCCGCGCTCCCATCGGGCGCTACGGCGATGAACAGCTGCACGGCTCGCCGGGCTGAGGCCTGGGTAGCCGATCCGCGCCTGGGGACGGGAGTGGTGGCCAGCCACAGCCCTTCGCCGGGGCAAGGTGGTCGATGTGAACATCCCTGTCCGCTATCTTTTTCTCCTTGTGCAGCCTATAAACAAATTGCATGTTCGCAGAATACATCCAGGCAGCTCTTGAAAGGGCCGAATACGAGATAATCGATAACCCTGATCCGTATTATGCTCACGTGCCCGGCCTCGTGGGCGTCTGGGCTACAGGCAAGACCTTTGAAGAATGCAGGAAAGAGCTGATAGAAGTCATTGAGGAATGGATTGTGGCCAAACTTCAATGGGGGCAAAGCGTACCGCCTATGGGTGGTCTGACCATCTCCACATCCGTTAAGGAGCCGATACAGGTTGCATAAGCTCTCTCCTGTGACGAGACGAGAGTTGATAAAGCGACTTATCAGACTGGGGGCAGTGGGACCATTTCAAGGCAAGAGGCATCAATATATGGTCCGTGGAATCGATACTATCATTATCCCCAATCCTCACCATGGCGAAGAGATTGGATTGGACCTATTGGTAAAAATATTACGAGATGGAGGCATAAGCAGAGAGGAGTGGTTCTCAGCGGACTAGCCTTAGGTATTAGATTGTGGATGTGACGCTGCCTGCAGATCGGGTGCCTTGAGCACGACCTCCTGCGGCTTTTGGAGCAAGCGGGCTTTCCCAGGCCGGTGAAGGTGGAGACTGTAGCCGGCACGAGCTTGGACGGGCGGAACATTTCGTGGCATGCTTTCCTCCGCCGGAGAGAGACGGACAGGGGAAGGCCGACAGAGAATGGTGTGGGGTATGGGTTTAGGCAAATTGCGCAGATTCTATTTCTCCTCCCGGTAGTCTCGCTGCAAGAATAAGTCCTTTTCTTTGATGATCACCACGATCGCCAGCAGCAGCAAGAGTCCGGTCTGGATCACCTTACTATCCGGATGCGTGGCGAATGCTTCATTGAAGTACCCTGCTGTGATGTGAAAGACAATAGCAACAAGTATGCTGCGATGCGTCTTGTAGTACAGCCAGTTCATAAGAATTACATAGGGAATAAGGCTGAACGCGAAATTGAGGCTGTACAGCAGCCCTATCTCAGCCACGTTGCTGTGGTAGTAATCCTTGATGAAGGATAGCGGCAGATGCCAAAGAGCCCAGAACACACCGAACAGCAGGGAAGCCTTGAGCAGGTTCATCCGTTGTCGCAGACAGTCGGTGCCATAGGAGTGCCACGCCAATTCTTCTACCAGGGGTGCGAGAAAGAGCAGGAACCACCCTGGGAAGATTCCGGCAGAGAACGACGACATGCCCGAAAGACTGAACTGATCCGCGCTGTACCCGAACAATAAGGAAATCCCTTGTGCCATAAGAATGCTGGCAAGCATGAGGAAACAGGTAAGAAAGAGATAGATCGGCCTGACGCCTTTGAGACCGATCAACCGTCTCTTGAGATCGTCCCTTAAGTCAGCGTCCGGCCAGATCATCCAGAATGCTATCAAAGTAGGACCAAACAGCCCAACAACGCCCAGAACGCCTACCGCTGTCGCCAAAAACTGGTTCATGGGTGTGATGTGGCTCAAGTACGCAGCCGCGAACCAAAACGCCCACGGAATTGCTGTGGACAATCCGTAGAAGAGGATTGGATGACGATACTTTTCAATAGTCATAATCATATTCATTCACTTCTCTTAAAAATAGATATGAAAAATACACACTCAATAGCATTATTAAACCAATAATCATCCCTGCGGGCAAGGAGCTTGGCATACCCTTTATGGCAGAAATGGCGAACATGATAATTATTCCCGCACCCATAGTCACTGAAAAGACCATAAATGGTACAGCCAGGAGAAATCCCATCATATTTCTCTTCCAGAGCAATGCTGATGTAATAATCATGCCGGGCAATACAAAGGCCAGATCCAATACATGGACCGGATTTACCCCCAATCCGGTTTCAACGAGGCTGGGAGGTATTTCGTTTGATAGAAGACTGGGGACTATTTCGCTCAGCCATAATAAGCCAAACGAAATTCCAATAATCATCAGCAGCGCGCTCACTATCTTTGACTTTGTATTTGTGAGAAAAGATGCTGACAGATTTTTTGTATCGACCGCCCTCAATCCCCCAACCAGAGTGTAAAACGACACTCCTAAAATTATAGTATATATTAAAAAAAGAAAGTTAAAGTGAACTGCGAAAGCATAAATAGCGAATGCATAGATAATATAAATATAAGCACCTAACCAGATAAGATATGCCCTCAGTGAATTTTTCGAGACATAGTAAGTGCTAACCAGTAAGAGTATAACAACTATCAGATTGGCATAATCCTGGCCGATGGCTTGAACTGCCCATGCTTCAGTCTCTCGGGAGTATGTTCTCTTAAGAAATATCCCTGATAAGCTGGTTATTGTTACCAGAATTGAGACGAACACAGATAACCACAACCAAACATTCGCAATTGCCACTTTTTTCATGATTGTCGGCGAACTATTGTGGTTCATTTGCTTCGCATATATTTTGACATGACTTCAAAGTTTCGCTTCGTCTTGCCTGCCCGCCATTTTCCGAATCGAGGTATTACCTAGCTTTTCTTCGTCAGTGGCTTTTCCATAACCATCTTCAAGGCGCATGCCTCTTTGTCCATCTCTTCGCAAAGGAGCTTCCAGCCGTTGGCCAGGTAAAATCCCATAGCCTGGTCGTTATCGCTGAAACATTCCAGCTTTGCAATCTCGTATCCAGATTTCTCTATCTCCGTCTCAACAATATCCAGCAGAACGCTTCCTATGCCTTTGCGATGGTGGTCTGGATGGACCCAAAGAAAAGCTACCTTCTCGTCAAGATTGGCGGCAACTGCCAAAATCTCGCCCGTTTTTTCTGCAACGATCATATTTGGCAATAGCTGGTTGACTTCGCTACCAAGCCTGTCACCTTCGACCCAGGGCTGCAAAATCTCCCTGGACAAGATCTGACCATAGACCTCCATAATAGTCTCCTTGAGGAATGTGATCAGTTTGGGAACATCCTCCTTGACAGCCTTCCTAAATTCCAACTGCATCGTACTGCCGTCTTCCATTGGCCTATCGATTGAGGATTTTTTCATGCATCTATCTCCTGATTCTCTTGATCTGCGTATTGAGATATTCATTTCGAGGCTTAAATATATGGGTCAGAGATCGTGCACTCCTAGATCCAGCAAGAGATCACCGCAAACCTTTTTGTCATGAGAGAGATTGCCGTTGCATTCTATTGCCGGGCAGTTGGCGCCAACTCTATTAACGAGTAAACGCAGATTCTACACCATGATAATAAATAATAAAATAGTGCAACAACTTGGATTCTGGTCAGCTGTTTTAGCTGCCGTAACAGAATTATGGTTTTCCATTGCTTTTGGACTATATCAGCCGATACTATATGCACCCTGGCATGGTATGCAAGCCTATGTGGACAATTTTAGAGTTGAGCCATTCATTGCCTGGATAATACCTTGCTTTTTGCTGACAATTTGCTTTTTGACGATGATTGTATGTCTTCATGCATCTACTTCAGAGGAGAAAAAAATATGGAGCTTGCTTGCGGTCGTATTTGCCATTGCATATGCTATTATTATTAGTGCCCTTTATTACATTCAAGCAGTTGTTGTCGTGCACAATCTCGTTCGTCACTCCACCGACGGACTGACTTTATGGATTTTTGCTCAACCGTATCCCAATTCCTTTCCGGGGGCATTGGAAGGTATTGGCTATTTATTTATGTGTCTGTCTCTTATCTCTGCATCGAGGCTCTTTTCCGGAGACAGGCTTTCTAAATGGATAAGCCGGTCATTTCTGTTTTCGGGACTCACCGGATCCATCATTTTTACCAATCCACTCTACCCATTGCCTACAATCATTGTTTTGATTGATGTCGTAGCAAATGCAATCATTCTTTTTAGTTCTTTAAGCCTTACATCGATTTGGTTCAAACGATCTCTAGATGAGCTGTAGCCTAGTGGCTTCTCAAGGACTGTGGGCGGCAGGACCGCTCTTCTCTTTCGTTTCGCTCGCATCGCTAGATGTCTTCGCAATCTACAAATGCCTTAAATTTTGCTGTAAATCAATCAAAAGATATCTTTATCTATTTTAAAACATTTGTCTTTCAAAAATCAAGGCATAAGGAGCATTCGAAATGACAATCCCCATTTGGTCCCCGCGTTTCACCCTAACTCCCGCCATCTCCCACAACCTGACACGCATTGAGATGGCGCGCATCTTGGTGGAGACCGTTATCCTACCGCTCCAAGGATATGCAATGCTACATGATCGCGCCCATGTGCTGGCTTCCCGCGCTTCCTCCTTGATTGGAGGCGGATCTCTCACTATTGAACAGGCATCTACTGTGATTGCCGATGAGACTGTTGAGATCAAAGGCTTGGAAAATGATGTTGCAATGGTGCGAAATTACTGCAAAGCTCTCCAGAAGTCAGAGGAATGGTCCAAGATGAGTCTGCCGCTCACCGAGACCCTTATCAGTCGCTTTCATAGATTGGCCATGACCGGCAAATCCTCCCGTCCCACTCCTCTGCGCAAAAGGAAAATCGCTGCAAAATTCTCTCTCATCGGGGAAGCTGTCTATCTTCCTCCCCGGCCAGAGGATCTGCCTGAGTTGATCGCGTCTCTGGAGATCTGGACGGAAGATGCCAGAAGCAGCGAACTGGCAGTCCCCGTCATCGCCGGTCTTGTTCACTATCAGCTTGCCACCCTTCATCCTTTCAACAATGGCAACGGCGTAGCCGCCTGCCTGTGTGCCGACTTCATTCTGCAAAGGGACGGCTACAGTCTGGCCGGCTTCCTCACCCCAGAGGAGCAGTACGCAGAAGATCTTGATAGCTACTACCGGGCTCTCAATCTGCATGAAAATATCGACTACTACGAGGGGCGAGCTGATGCCGACCTTACGTCCTGGCTGGATTACTATATCGCCTCAATGGCAAAAAGCTGTGATGCTGCCTTGGGAGAGATGGTTGCCTATATAGCATCAACCTAAGGCAATCGTGATATACTCTCTCGCCAATCTTCTCGCTCATGCGCGCTGCAATCGTTGTCTCCGATCCCCAGGATTGGACCGCCCAGGCTCTCCTCGCCTCCTTCTTGGCAAAAGGGATAGACGCATTCTTCCTGAGCTTCTCAGACCTCTTGGTCAACATCGCAGGTGGCCAATCCTTCCGCTGCGCCGGAGTCGATCTCCTGGATCTGGATGCCCTGGTCGTGCGGGACCTGGGCCGGAGGGGGCCGAGCGATGTCGCCTTCCGCTTTGAGGTCTTGCAGGCCCTGCAAGAGAGAGGAATCGCTATCATCAATCCCCCCCAGGCCATCGCCAGAGCTGCCAACAAGTTCGCAACCTCCCGGGCTTTGCAGGAAGCAGGAGTTGCCACTCCCAGAACTGTGGTTACTACCAACCTGGAAGAGGCAGAAAAAGCCTTGCAGGATTTCAAGAAAGCAGTCTCCAAGCCCCTCTTTGGCTACAAAGGCCGAGACATCATTCTTCTAGAGGATGAAGTAGAGGCTGACCTTGCCCGGCTGAAGAGCATCGTGGAAAGCCAGGGTCTGGTCTACCTGCAGGAGTTCATCGCCCTCGAGACTCCGCGCGACATCCGCGCCTTCGTGGTGGACGGAAGAGTTCTGGGCGCTATCTATCGCGTAGCTCCTCCCGGCCAGTGGATCAGCAACCTGGCCCGGGGCGGCCGGGCAGCCCTCTGCCCTCTCAGCAAGGAGCTTAAACAATTGGCGGCAGAGGCGGCAAATGCAGTAGGCGCCGTCTACTGCGGCGTGGATCTCCTGGAGACGAAAAGCGGCCTCTCCGTCATTGAGGTGAATGGAACGCCTTCCGGAAAAGGCATCTTTGAGGCCCTGGGCGTGGATGTGACGGCAGCGATCGCAAGCCATGTGCATCAAAATTGTTATCTACGTGGTCGTTAAATTAAGTTTTATGTTTACGATACTCACCGGTGCACAGTTTGGTGATGAAGGCAAAGGCAAGGTTATTGATCTGCTGGCCGAGAATTACGATGTTGTGGTTCGCTTCCAGGGCGGCGACAACGCCGGCCATACCGTGGTTGTCTGCGGAAAGAAGTACAAGCTGCATCTGGTACCAAGCGGCGCAATCTTTGGCAGAAGGCTGCTCATAGGTCCGGGCGTAGTCCTCAACCCTCGCGTTCTGTGGAGCGAGATCCAGGCGCTGGAATCAGAAGGCATCAAGGTCGATATTGGCATCGATGCCAAGACGACCATCATCATGCCCTATCACATTGAACTCGATGGCCTGCGTGAGAAGGCCAGGACTGAGAAGATCGGCACCACTAACCGAGGCATTGGGTTTGCCTATGTGGACAAGATTGCTCGCGAGGAAGTGCAGATGGGCGACCTTACGGATCCGGATTTCTTGGAGGCCAAGCTAAAGGAGATCGGGCCGGCCAAGGAGAAAGCCATTGCCGATATGGGCGGTGACCCGACGGTAGTAAGATATGCGCCATACATCGATGAGTATCTGGAGATAGGAAAGCGATTGAAGGACAAGGTCACGGATGTCTCGCGTGAGATCAACGTCGCTCTCATCGAGGAGAAGAGCGTTCTGGCCGAAGGCGCTCAGGGTGCGTTCCTGGATGTTATTCACGGCACACAGAAGTTCGTGACCTCCAGCTTCACTACTGCAGGAAGCGCCTGCGCCAATCTGGGGGTCGGGCCGGTAATGGTGGACAACGTGGTCGGTGTGATCAAGGCCTACATCACCCGCGTCGGAGAAGGTCCCATGCCTACGGAGCTGAAAGACGATCTGGGTGTGATGATGCGAGAAAAAGGCGGGGAATATGGCACGACCACGGGCAGGGCCAGACGCTGCGGCTGGTTTGACGCTGTCTTGGGCCTCAAGTCCGTCCATCTCAACGGCTATACCGAGCTGGCTCTGACCAAGCTCGATGTGCTGACCGGCATTAATCCATTAAAAATTTGCGTCGCTTACGAACTCGATGGAGAGATGATAGGCTATCCCCCGGAGAGCACACTGGATTTCGCCAGATGCAAGCCTGTTTATGAGGATATGGAAGGCTGGACTGAGGACATAACTGAAGTCAAAGAGTATGAGGATCTGCCGGACAATGCCCGGGCTTATGTTGAGCGGCTGGAGGATCTGCTCTATGTTGATGTGCTGGATAACTGCATCTCCGCCGTATCTGTGGGGCCGGGAAGGGAGCAGACCATCTTTCGAGACGAGCCGGAAGAGTGAAGCCATAAGCAAAGGATCTTCACATCCGGATTCTTTATTTTTTTGTGATTGATCATATGAAGACCTATATTGCACTTTTCAGAGGCATTAACGTCGGAGGAAAAAATATCTTACCGATGAATGAGCTTGTTGTCCTTCTGGAAGATATTGGTGCTCGAAACATCAAGACATACATTCAAAGCGGTAATGCAATTTTCCAGAGTGAAGAAAATAACATCCTACAGCTCTCTGAACGATTGACCATAGAAATCATGAGGCGCCATGGTTTTGAACCCTGCGTCCTCATTCTTGGGCTTGATGAAATAGAAACGGCAATGTTGGAAAACCCGTTTCCTGAAGCGGAAACTAAGCCCGGCAGTTTACATCTGGGCTTTTTGGCCTTCACTCCTCTGAGCCCCGATTTAAAGAGACTCTACAGCCTCAAGAAGGAAAGCGAAAGGTTTCATCTAACTGAGCGCGTGTTTTATCTTCATGCTCCAGAAGGGGTAGGTAGATCAAAGCTCGCAGCAACTGCTGAGAAAGTGCTCGGGGTGCCGATGACAGATCGCAATTGGCGCACTATGTGCAAAATCAGGGAAATGGCGAGAGAGTAGAGAACCACGCCCAATCAAATATTTCAACAAAGTTTCAGGCGTTTCCCTCAAAAAATATATATTCTTATAGATCCGTATCTTCGAATAAATGGGGGTTTAGTCTATGAAATGGTGTCTCTCAATAGTGATTCTGATCATGCTGATTGGCTTATCGGTCGCTGTGTCCGAAAAGAAGCTTGAACAGCAGGTTGGATATGATTTTAGTGGTGTGCAACTCGATCAGGTTGGCAATCCATCCAACTTTGTAACAACGGTAAACATAAAGGACAACTCGTTTAATCCTTCCACCCTCTCTGTGCCCGTCGGAGCGACTGTAGAGTGGCATAACCAGGATGGTGTGCAGCATACCGTCACCAGTGATATTCAAGGCCAATTTGACTCGGGTGTGCTTATGCCTGGAAAAAAGTTTGACAACATATTCACCATTCCCGGTGTCTACGGCTATCATTGCAGCATCCATCCCGGCATGCAGGGAACGATTACCGTAACAGGAACTGCTGCGATGCAGGAGACGTCAATCTCTGGATCGAAAAAGGCAGGCTCAGAAGGAGCAGTATCAGCATCCTGGAGCGAGAAGCCCCTCAGTTCTGGCGAGAAGACGATATCTGCGGATCTGCAATCCAAAACGGTAGGTTCGACTGAAGTGCGCAACCTGCAGCTCTTGTCCAATCCTGCGATAGACCAGAGTGCCGGTCAGTTATCGGGTCAAGTCTCAGGCCAAACATCCGGTCAAGCCTCAGGTCAGGATTCAAGCCTGGCTTCCAGCCAGGTTGCTCTGCAAAAGTACTCCCAGTATTATAGCTCGACCGCGCAGGCTCCAAAAGATCAGCTCACCGCTCCTACTAAAATCGACTTGAAAGATGTGGAGCCTGCCATGCTCTACTTCGGCTCTACGCAAAAAGCGGTGCCCTACACGCAGTATCAGACCTACGCCTTGAGTACCGGCGCAAACTCTCTTTGGATTTCAGGGTCCTCTAGCTGGACACAGTATGCTATGGTTCCTTTGGGCTCTATGCTCAACATGATAACCACGTCACCTGCGGGGGGTTATGGTTATCTCTACGAGATTTATCCGGACGGCAACCTGGATATGAACAGCTACTACTTCAATGCCTACAACCAGATAGGATTTTATGCTGATGAGGTGGGGCAGCATCAGTTGTTCTTCAATATCGGCGGCCAGCCCAGTAACGTGATAGTAATTGATGTAGTGCCCTATCAGTCTCCTGCCCAGCCCGTCTATGATTTCGCGGCAATTACCATCAGCTCATCCTGGCTGCGAGGGTACAATGTCTATGTCGACGGCAGCTATCAGACCACCGAAGGAATGACGGGAGAGCCCGACGGCACTGTGACCATCAACGTGCCGGGAGATTTGTATCATAACATTGCCATAGATGGCAGCGGTCTCACGTTCTCGGATTACAAGTACTTCAAAGCCGGCTATGCTTACCAGCTAAATGTGTAGGCCTGGCCTCTCCAATATTTTTAGTCAATTGAATTATCAGCTTGTCTGCTTTGAAGAGATTTTTATAGGGGCAAGTGATAGGGTATTAAATGAATTAAAATGGCAGACATCTTGATTTATGGTGCGGGGGCCATTGGCTCATTCATGGGATATCTTCTCTCATATCCCAGTAACTTATCTGGTGGAAAGATTGAAAACGTGGCACTCCTGGGAAGGAAGAGCCCTATAAATAGAATAAACGATCTGGGCCTGCAGATAGATCTTCCCGAAAAGAGAAAGCTGCTGCAATTCAAATACTGTTTTACAGATCTTGCCGATCTGAAAGCATCCGATTTTTTTCCGGAGATCGTAATAATATGCGTTAAGACCTATTCTCTGTCCGCTGTCTGCGAAGAACTGAGAAAGTCCGGCCTGCTGCAAGAGCGGTTGAGGAATGCTATATTCATACTGCTCATGAATGGCATGGGTAATCGAGAAGCCTTTGATGAGCTTGACCTGCCGGACTCTCAAGTATTGGATGGCATCACATCTCTGGGGGTCAAGTCCTCAGAGGATGGCATGGTGGCGCTTAAAGGAAAGGGAAAGACCATAATCGAGGAAAAGATCGACGAGGATCTGAAGAAATTTATGGTGGCCAGGTTTCTGGAGAAGGGCTTTGAGATCGAATTTGCCAATGATTTTAGGGAGCATCAATATAGCAAGCTCTTCGCCAACGCCGTGATCAACCCAATAACTGCTTTAACCCGCCGGGAGAACGGGATTATACTCTCCTCTCTTCTTAAAAACACTGTACAGGCAGTGGTCAGAGAAGCGGTGAATGTTGCCGCAAAGGAGGGAGTAAGGCGAGAAGAGAGGAGTGTTCTGGAAATGGTATATTCTGTAGCCGAGAAGACATCCGGCAATACCTCCAGCATGCTTCAGGATATGTTGAAGGGTAGGATTACAGAGATTGATTCCATAAACGGCTATATCATTCGCCGGGCAAGAAAGCATAAGATAGAGGTGCCCGTAAACGAGGCATTATACGAACTGGTGAAATCAGCTACCTGCGTGGACCAATCATCCGAACGCGATCCAAGAGATCAACCATTATAATGCCAACCAAACAGCCGGTTATTGCTCCAGCTATTACGTCAAGCGGATAATGAACGCCGATATATACCCTCGAGAAACCTATAGATGCTGCTATGAGAAAAAAAGCAACTAGATATTTGCTATAAAATTTAGACAATATCATGGCAGATAAGAACGCTGTGGCAGTATGCCCAGATGGTAGGCTTTTTAGATTTTCTGCGAGTTCCAGAGGCATTATGGGCAGAACTTCATAAGGCCTGGGCCTATGGATCATTATCTTTAGATCGCTAACCAAGATCGCATCTACTATCAGTCCTAATGCCAGATAGATCGCTGGATTTTTTTCGCCTTTTAGCCATAAAACGATAACTATCAAACTTATGAAGAGGTATGTACCACCATTTGTCCATAGTAGCAAAAATGATTCGATAGCATCGATTCTATATTGATTGATTTCAAGAAAAAGGGCCGTGTCGTAGGGTGTCAGCAAATTCAAAAATAGTAATATAGTACTGTACACTATTATGAGGATTAGAACTGATACATATATTTTATAATTTTCATATATCAAATGTTTGCCTGATCTGAAACTTGAATTCAACTTCGGTCTATCTGATCTATTTTTAACCAATTTTCTCAGGCTCCAGCTATCGCAAAACAATTGGAGTTACATCTATTTATATACCAGTAGATTAATTGATTGAGATCAAATTGCTTTGGATCGCTTGACTCAATAGGTGATTTCTTGTCTGCCCTCAATCCTACATCGATGCAGCGCATTAAGCTCCTGTTTTTCAGTCTCGTCATTGCCGCGATTATCGCCGCATCTCTAAAGTGCCTTCCAGAATCTGTAAATTGCTGCCAACTACAACCTATCAGTGGAGCATTCTCATTTGTCTTTCCCTTAATGGGACATGGGGCATTTGCTTTATTCTACATTATTGGAATGTTGGTGAGCTGGTTTGAGGTGTCCGGAGGGCAGAATTGCTGGCTGGATCTTGGCGAAGGCATAGCCATAGCAGGTCTTGGATATGCTATTGCGCAGGCAATCGTCTTTCGACAAAAGAGGGCAATTAACAGGATCGATGAGAGGGCAAGAAAAGCCGTACACATAATTTCAAACCTATCGGCATGTCTATTGATATGGGTGCTTGGCATCCAGACTACATCATATTTTGTCCTTCTGGGAACTTGCGTTGGAATTCTGCTGATGCATCTGAAAATAATTGGACTAAAAATACCCGGGATTGATAACTGGCTACGAAATGTGGGCCGGGAAGGAGAGATACCCGGCGAGGGATCGCTATATAATGCGCTTGGCATTCTCTTTGTTCTCAGTCTGCTGAGAAATGAAATCGCAGCGGCAATATCTGTAATATTCATACTGGCTCTGGGCGATGGTCTTGCCACATACATCGGCACTCGTTACGGAAGACATAAGCTGCCCTGGAATAGCAGCAAGACATTTGAAGGTATGATTGGATTTGCGGCTGGGGCAATATGTTCCCTCCTGGTGATGCCGGTGCCGGCAACAATTCTAGTGGCAATGGCAGCGACAATTATTGAGTCACTACCCCTGAGAGTCAACGATAACATAGTCTTGCCTGTCGTATCATCTTTAGTATATTTCTTTATGATTTCTTGACCTCACCCTCTACCCAGAACATCTCCGGCCATGTCCCCCAATTTGCATGACTTGCATTCACCCTGGTCCCGGCTCTCTCCTCTAGCTGGCACTTCACCTCCTGTCGGCATTTCTCATCAATTGGGTCTTTCTCCACAAGACGTCTCATAATCATATCCTCCACATCGCAAAGCTGTGTGTGGAAAACCTCGGCAAGGATCTGTTTTGCGGTCTTCAGCTCCTGGTCCCGGCCATCGGCAACAATTGATTTTGCGGGCTTTATCAGATGCTTTCTTGATCCTCCCATGCACTCAAGTACTCCTGCCATAGCAGTCCAATAGTACGTGTAAGAATAAGTAGTTTTCCTGGAAAAAGATTACATAAAACATTATTTACAATTACAAAAGTATGAATAACATACAAATATCCATATCGTCTTTGCCGCAAGGCTTTCATATACCTGTTCAGGAATGATTACTTGTGAACGCTTTCCTCCTGCTTGATGACCAGATCAGAGCAAAGCTAGAGGAAGATCGGATTTTCGAGCCGACAAAGCCGCAAGAAGAGGCTATTCCTGCTATCCTCTCCAACGAAAATGTGCTGCTCATTGCGCCCACAGGCACAGGGAAGACCGAGGCCGCAAGCCTGCCCATCTTTCATCAGATCCTCTCTAGCGAGATCAAGGGCACAAAGGCGGTCTACATCACGCCACTTCGTGCCCTCAATCGGGACATGCTGCGCCGATTTTTAGAATGGGGGGAGAAGCTGCACATCAGCGTTGCTGTTCGGCACGGCGACACCAGTCAGGCGGATCGGAGAAAACAGGCCCTAAAGCCGCCGGATCTCTTGATCACAACCCCGGAGACTTTGCAGATAATGCTGACGGGAAAACTCCTGCGCAAGAATCTCTCCACTGTCAGGACCGTGGTGGTAGACGAGGTTCATGAGATGGCCTCCACCAAACGCGGCTCGCAGCTGGCCGTGCTCCTGGAGAGGCTGGCGCAGCTTGCCGGCGACTTTCAAAGAATTGGGCTTTCTGCTACGGTTGGCTCGCCGCAGGTCGTGGCCAGTCTGCTCGTGGGAACGAATAGAAGCTGCAAAATCATCCAGACAGATGTGGAGAGGGCCAGCGACTTTCGCGTGGTCAGCCCTTCTCCCAGCAGAGGGGACTATGCCATGGCAAGCACCCTGGAGTGCGATCCCCGTCTGGCTGCGCAGATTCGCTTCATCCGGGAGACGGTGCACAATAAAAAGTGCCTGATTTTTGTGAATACCCGGCAGGCGGCGGAGGTACTGGGCTCGCGTTTTCGCCAGCTTGGCGAGCCTGTTGGTGTGCACCACGGCAGTCTCTCCGTTGAAACGCGAGTAGAAGCAGAGGAGGCATTCAAGGCAGGCGATTTGCGCGGCCTGATCTGCACCTCCTCCATGGAACTGGGAATTGATATCGGAGACGTGGACCACGTTATTCAGTACAGCTCTCCGCGCGCCGTTGCTCGCCTTCTGCAGCGCGTTGGACGTTCCGGACACAAGATTGGTCTCGTCTCTTCCGGGACCATCATTGCTACCAGTGCCGATGACGTGGCCGAGGGTTGTGCCATTGCCCGCGGAGCGGCAGCCGGCGAGCTGGAAGCCATCTTGATTCACGAGAAGCCCACAGATGTCCTGGCCAATCAGATTGTAGGACTGGAGATGGATTTTGGTGACATCGATAGGGAAACGGTGCACCGAATCGTCACCAGAGCCTATCCTTTTCGAGATCTAGGCAAGGAAGAGATGGACGGCGTCATCACTCAGATGGTGGAGCATCGCCTGGCATGGCCGGATGGCGATATTTTGCAGAGGACTCGCAAGGCACGCGAGTACTACATCGAGAACCTCTCCATGATCCCGGATGAGAAGAGGTACAACGTCTATGACATAGTAGGCCGCCGCTCCGTTGGAACTCTGGACGAGGCATTTGTCATCAGCTTCGCCCAGCCGGGAGCCACATTCGTCACCAAGGGGGAGATCTGGGAGATCACTGAGATTGCAGACAATGAGATCAAGGTGGTGCCCATTCACAGGAGCGGAGAGATTCCCAGCTGGACGGGGGAAGAGATTCCCGTTCCCTTTGCTATTGCCCAGGAGGTGGGCAGCATGCGGCGGGAGATCTTGCAGATCCTGGAGCGCGCAGGAGGCGAAGGAAACGAAGGAAGCGCAGATGAAGCTTCAGCCGGCAGCGCCAGCGATCGGGCCGTGGCCATGCTGCAGAGAAAGTACCCGCTGGAGGATGTTGCGGCAGCAGAGCTTGTCGATCTCATCCAAAAGCAGATGGAGAAACGCCTGCCCGTTCCTGATGAATCTCATATTGTGGTGGAGAGCGGGGGAGAGGGCGCCATCATCAATGCCTGTTTCGGCCATAAGACCAATGACACATTGGGTCGGATCATCACTGCTATCCTTTCTGCCCGATTCGGCAGCAATGTGGCCCTGCAAATAGATCCTTACCGAATTGAGCTGACACTGCCTCGCGTCCTGCTGGCCGAGGAGATCAAGAAGCTGCTCATGGAGCTGGATCCGACTTACGTGGAGCCCATCCTGGAGATGACTCTCAAGAATACTACCCTTTTGCGCTGGAAGATGGTGCACGTAGCCCGCAAATTTGGGGCATTCTCTCGGGATGTGGACTATCAGAGGGTGAGCATGGCCAAGCTTCTGGCCGTCTTCGAGGGCACGCCCATGTACCGGGAGGCGCTGCGGGAGATCTATCATGACCGGCTGGACATAGAGCGAGCCAAGTGGGTGCTGCAGAGAATTCAGGACGGCTCAATTGAGATTATCGCCAGCTCGCCAAGCCCCATTGGAACCTCAGGGAGGGGCGGGGGTCGGGATGTCACATCACCCGAGCACGCGGATGCTGCGGTCATTGATCTGCTCAAAAACCGCATCATGAACGACCGGGTCTTGTTGTTCTGCGTGAATTGCAAGAAATGGAAGAGCATGCGTCAGGTGGAGCGAGTGCCAGAGCAGCCGGAATGTCCTTTATGCGGTTCCCGCATGGTAGCAGCCCTCAAGCCCTGGGAGGAAGAGGAGATCAAGATCGTCAAAAAGCCGGAGAAGAAGAAGACCGCCGAGGACAAACGCAGGACGAAGCGGGTCTTTCGCAATGCCAACCTGGTCCTGAGCTACGGCAAGACCGCTGCCATCGCTTTGGCGAGCCGGGGGCTGGGCCCGGATACGGCTGCCCGGGTTGTGGGAAAGATGCAGAGTGATGAACTGGAGTTCTACCGGGATATTCTGAAGGCGGAGAGGGAGTATGCCAGGACGAAGAGGTTTTGGGGGTGACATCGGGAGTTCTTGAGATCTTCACAATCGACTTAGAAGGGTGGTACTGAGAGTTTGAATTTCAGTTATCCAGGCAGCAGGAATGGTCTGGCCAAACACTATGCCACAATCAACCTTCATCATCGCAGACTGAAAATCCGGAACTGCTAGCCGACAGCTCCAAGATGTAAGAAACTCTCTTACTATGTTGGGGACCTCTCCTCCTTCCCGGAAACCGTCGACGGAAAGATATCGATTAGCGGCATTCAAAGCTAAGCCACCAGGAACAGCGACCTGAAATACTCTGGGCATACCATAGTGTGTAAGGAGATCCACCCCATCTGTCTCCAGCAGCTCTCCAGCCACGTGTTGATCAAATTCAGAGCCATGTGTAAGGTAATGATTGAAACTTTTAATCAAACCAGCTCTTGAGAGTGTAAGATGCGCTTGACCTTCCCTATGGCCAGCGCGATTACCCTTTCCATAATTCCGGATGACTGCATCGAGTCGGTCTGCCACTTCTGGCCATCTAGAATGAGGAGATAACACATTAATAAGCCGATCACGACGGCCTTCTGCATTCAATGGGATTAGGCCTTGTGCTTGGATAGATTGAACCTCTGCATCTGTCAGACGGGATCCATGATAGCCTGCTATATTATTCGATCGAAGCCAGGCAATCACCATATCTATGATCGCATCGTGGTCAGTTAGTTGGAAAAGTATTTTCTGTGCATCTTGGATATATTCCAGTTCCGATTCTAAGAGTGTCTGCTCGACAGAAATTGGCACATATGGGCGTAGCACAGCTGTGAGCCTAGGTGCCCAGTCGTCTATATTATCGAAATCGATCATTGCCAATGACCTCTTTGTCAGTTCCTTATCGTCTTTTGCATTCCAAATCTCTATCGATCCTCTCGATGCGAAGGATCGTCCTGAAGCCGCAGGCTAAACTAGACTTCCAGGCTATGATAACAGGGATTTGCTCGCTGCAAGCAAAAGGCTGTATCCAGCCCAAGACCTCGCTAGCCGAAGAACGCATCCAAAACGCGCGAGAGCACGGATGAGGTTCAACCGGCACAGCGAGCACAATGACGATCTGCGGTTCGGGGAAGAGCCAACAGCCTCACAGGCAGCCCGGCGCTTACCGTGCTCCTGCCCGCCCAGTGCCTGGACGAGAGCCGAGCTGCCCCGCTTCGGCCATCGGCCAAAACCAAAAGGCTTTTCGTCTGAGCCTCTATTCGTAGTCTGAGAGATTACATGGACCTAAAGCAACAAACCCCTGAAGATATATTAAAGAGGGCTTATGAGCTACACGAGGTTTTAGAGAGGGAACGTCAGCAATTGAAACTGCACGAAGAAGAGTACAAGAGATTATTGGCCATAATAACCACTTATGAGACGCAACGTATTGGTGCCTATGAAGCAATTCGACATGTTAAGCAGAGACGGTATATAATCTCCGACCTTTTCCGGAATAAATTCCCAGGTTTATTTAATAGATTTGCAAAAGTCACGATAAAGGACGCTAAAACCGAGCTTGAGGATGATGTTATCGATACTGTTTGCGGTTTTACTGAGGTAATCAAATGGGAGTTTATAAATCATGATGATATAAACGATAGTTAGATATTTATCTCATACGTGCTATACGCTTCGGCGAAGCGTATAGCACAATGCCTACTCAAGTCGTACCATATCGTATTCCCCGTTGTATACACCAAAATATACATAACTGATAATGTTGGTGTACTAAAAGGGGAATTATGATACGGGTGAAGCTATGACAATTCAAATCCTTAAATCGATAGCTAAAGAGGGTCAGGTATTTTCCTTTGGCCAGCTCTACAGGAAGACCCATATTGAGAAAGAGGCACTCTCTGTAATTCTCTCTCGGCTAGAAGATCGTGGTTTTATCGAGCGGATTGAAAAAGGAAAATATCTGATAATTCCACTTGATAGTGAAAAGGGAAGCTATACCCTCCATGAATTCGTCATTGGCTCTTATCTAATTGAACCTTCAGCAATTTCCTATTGGAGCGCCCTGCATTATTATGGGTTGACTGAGCAGATTCCAAGAACTGTTTTTTTGCAGACACCTGCCCGCAAGAAAAAAAGCAGATTAAACATTTTCGGCCTAGATTATCAGATAGTTCGAATTAAAAAGGAGAAATTCTATGGGCTAAGAAAGGAGTGGATAGAAGAGGCTGCAGTGAGCATTACGGATAAAGAGAAAACCATTATTGATTGCCTCGACAAGCCGCAGTACTCTGGTGGTATTATAGAAGTTGCGAAGGCTCTTAAGACCGGTCTATTGAACCAAAAGCGAATAAACGAGTATGCTCTTAAGATAGACAACCTCTCAGTGGTTCGACGACTCGGCTTTTTATGCGATCAAATAGGTCTTCCGCTAGCGGTCCCTCAGATTAAATCAAAAAAGTATCTATTGCTTGATCCGACAATGCCTTCAATGGGTCCTGTTAATACAAAATGGCGGCTGATTATCAACCTCGATACAACCTTCTTGGATGATTTGGAATGATTCCCATCAGAGAAATCAAAGAAATAGCGAGAAGATTGTCTGTGCCACCCTCGACAATCGAACGCGATTATGCGCAAAATTGGCTGCTTGCATATCTCGATACAAGAGAGATGGTATTCAAAGGCGGAACATGCATAAGAAAAGTATTTATCGAAAATTATCGGTTTTCTGATGATCTAGATTTTACCTTAACTAAGAACTTGGATCTGGATGCTCTGCAGAACCTGATCACAAAGTCAATCACAAGGACACGAGAAGAATGCGGGATACAATTCGAAGATGATATTGACATTATAGATACCAAGAGTGGTTTTCGCGCAATCGCAAAGTTTAGAATTATTAATCGTAGTACGTTGGCCCCTATAACAATTAAATTGGATATCACAGAACCAAAGAACGAAATGATCATGCTTCCCGTAGAAAAAATGCCGATACATCACCAATTTTCTGACTCATTTGATGCCTCGATTACATCGTATTCTATTGACGAGATTATGGCAGAAAAGATTCGATCACTCTTTCAACGAACGCGATCTCGAGACTTGTACGATATCGATCAATTATCAGACATCGTAGATCGTGAACGAGTGAAATCAATCATTCATAATAAATGCAAATGTAAGAATATTACTCTTAGCATATCGCCACTTATAGAAAAGCAGAGCAGTTTTGCAGCATCCTGGAATGCATCATTGCACCACCAGATTGGGGCCATCCCAGATTTTAATGAGGTATTCACGAGAACAATTCTGTCACTCGAATATTATTTACTATAATTTCTCGCACAAAGTGAAATTGCGGCGGCGCACCCGCGCAGCAAGCTGCGGGGTATTCATCAAATATCAATCATTGCTCTAGCTAGGCCCGGCTTTATTACTATTAGCGATTCCAACCCCTATCTGTCCCTTTAGCCAATCCCAGCTCTCTGCGGCCGCCTTGTTCAACTCCTGTCCTGCCGACTCCTGTAGCCGGGGGAGCAGATCTTCGGTGAAATTCTTCTTGAGGTCGGACCCCAGACCCTGCAATGGCTGGGCATAAGTCCCTGGAGCCTTTGTGGACCTCCAATCCTGGGGATCAAACTCATTATTGGTGAAGTTATCCAATCCGGCGTGTCCGCTGTCCACCAAAAGGCGGTTGAAATTGGGTGCAGCTATCGGCTGGCCGTAAAATCCAGAGAGATATGCCACACATATCATCCTGCCATAGCTATCCCGACCGTTTTCTGAAAAATCGTCGATATCAAGGAAGACCCTCTTGTTCATGAGCACCGCATAGGTAAAATCCCTTGCAGCTGGACCCTTTTCTGATTTCATTTCCGGTGAATCGACATCAGCCAGGCGAATTCGCTCCACGCGGTAGAGCACTTTTTCATTGGCCTTCTCCATGGTAACGTCGAAGGTATCACCATCAACAACATTCGTGACTATCCCATATGCCTCATCCTGGGAAGCGGAGACAATAGTGGGAATGATAATGAGCGAATATGAAATACAAAATATTAGTAGTAATAGTATATTTGATGATCCGGCTTTACTCCCGATATTGCACGTCGAGTTGGAAATCATGACCTGACCCCCTTGATCTTTTCAAATGATAAGAGACTTATTCTACCATTACTCTGAGCGTCGTGGATCTATTTATCGATCCGTTTATCGCTGTAATCCTATAAGTAGTAGTCTCGAATGGCTCTACATTTATAAAGCCCCTGAGCGCTACCTCGCCCACTCCCGGGTCGATCTTCACCTGGCTTGCGCCGATCACGCTCCAGCTCAAGTTGCTGGCGCCGCCGGGTCTTACGACCACGGGATCAGCATGAAATGACTCTATTATCGGATAAGGGGAACCAAAGACGTTGAGGGCCAGCAGGCCGCCGACCAGGATTGCCGACAGGAGCAGTATCCATATCGCAATTCCTGCAGGTGTCTTCCAGAACGACTTTTGCATATCCCAGTAGTTCTTCTTTTCAGCCATCTATCTACTGAAACGACATTCAGGTAATTATACTCTGCTGTATCGGCATCTCTCTCTTAGCATGTCTCTATCAGCATATCTCTGTGCTGTGTTCACGCGAAGCTATCCTGTATTGACCGGGGCATTGATCACAGGTCACATTCAGCCCCCGGATCTGCTCGCAAGCCAAAGAGCACTTACCTTTCTTCCGGTAGATATTATCCAGAAGCCTGTCCACCACATTTGAATTCGCTTTTGCCTGGAGCAGGATTTGCCGTGTTTCTTGAAGGGCAAAGCCTGCGTCCTTCAGTTCTAATCCCAGTGCCATTCCGGTTCTCCAGCCGGCAGGGGCAAGGTCTACCTCTTTATGGAGAAGCATCTTCAAGAAGCAACTGCGCAGGTTTGGTGATCGGGCCAAATCGAATTGCTTTCTTACATTGCTCCTCATATCGTCTAATATGATATGTCGTTCTTCCAGGCAGGAGTTGCACAGCTTCATCTCGTCAGTGCGGTGCGCTGCCTTTGCGGCTGATGCAATGTTGCCGCAATTGGCACATGAGCCTGACGAATAGTGCACCTTTTTTTCATTTATAAAATCCATATCTGGTCTCCGTATCCATCGGCTGCTTCTTTAAGGATATCATCCACTAGGGTATCGTCTAAGAATTTTTCTATAAGTTGCATTGCTATCACTATTTCTTTCTAATATTAAATCATTATCCTGTCATGAGCAATTTCAGCGAAAAAGCCGAAAGGATAGATGTTGTAATTAATCAGCCGTACAAGGTTTTTGAGAATCAAAAAAGGCAGGAACCAACCCTTTTGGCCCTGCTTATCTGATCCGCAAGTTGCGAATGATCGCGTCTTGCCAGGACAGATTGATTAAATAATTATCAAGCTACTCAGTATCTTCTGGGTGGCCTGGATGAACCTGATCTTGCAGGCTTGTGCTTCTGGTAGCAATCGCTGCAATACACGGGCCTGGATCCATCGGGCTTGAAGGGAACTTGACATGTCTTTCCGCACTCTGCGCAGGTGGCATCGTGCATCTCTCTGGGGCCGCTGCTAAAGCCGCCTCTGCTGCCGCTTCCGTATCTTTCCATTTTAACTCACTTACCGTTTTATCGACTCAAAGAATCGACTTATGCCACAAAAACATCTCACTAAATGTTCCTTGGATCGATGCCATTGCAACCTTCACGAAATGCATGCACTAGTCTAAATACCTGTTGGTCAAAATAGATTATATCTTCAGCTGCTAGAAAGTCATCCCGTATTGGCATGCTACCCTTTTTTCATTCTTTGCAGGGCATTTCTGGTGTGCTCCAGGAATAGAGAGACTATTTCCGCTCTATCTCCCAGGCCGCGCCGATCAGCCACAACTTCATACCCAGCTTTCTCCAAAATGCTTTTCCAGGACTCGGGGCTCGGGCCGAAGATATCGTTTTCTGCGTGTCCTCCCTCTACGAGCATAAATGGCAAGAGCCGCACAGCTCTTCGCCCAGAGCCGAGCAGATCCGGCAAGAGGCCGGCAATGCCGCAAAAGCCATCGATCGTGCCCAGGAAGACATTCTCATGCTCCTCTCTTATGACCTGGTACATCAGCGAATAGAGAGCATCGGCAGGATGGCCGCTGCCGTGGCCCACCAGAAGCACCGCTTCTTTCTCCCGGACCCGGTGATATGCGCCTCCACTGCATATGGCTGGAATGAGGGATGAAACATTCCGGCAGTCCGGCAGGCTGGAGAGCAGAGGTAGGCCTATCTCCAGGCGCGAGAAGGCCGGATCTCTCTCTTTCATTCCCATAACCAAGGCCGCCACCTGGTGAAACTCTCCACCCGGCACGATCTGCAGAGACTGGACAACCACACTGCGAGATCCCTGATCGCATAGCTCCTCAAGCGCATTCTGAATGCCTGGGATGCTGATGCCTTCCTTTTCTTGCAGCCTTTTTCTCATGAGATTGGAGGTAAAGGCCAGCCGGATGGGAGAGCCGGGAAATATGTGCTCATAAGTCTCTTGGATCTGGTTATAAGTTGCCAGGGCAGAAGGAAAAAGAGTGCCATAGGGAGCAAGGACAATTCCAGGCCGCTCTTTCGTAGCCATCAAATCATCTCCGTTCAAAGGTTCAGGCCCTCGGATACGATCCCAGCACCCTGACCATGGAAGCCTTCTCTCTTATGGCGGCTATTGCCTGCCCGACTGCGCTATCATCCACATGGCCTTCCAGGTCGATGTAAAAGTAGTAATCACCAAGGCCCTTGCGACTGGGGCGTGACTCTATCCTGGTTAAATTGATTTTGCGCCTGGCAAATTCCTCTAGAATGGAGAAGAGCGCACCGGGACGATCCTTATCCAGGTAAATGACGAGTGATGTCTTGTCCCGGCCGGTGGCTCTTGCCATCTCTCTTGCAGCCACGATAAAACGGGTAACATTGTCGCTTGCATCTTGAATCTCCCTGGCCAGGACATGCAGTCCATATTTCTCGGCAGTGTCCGCACCGGCTACTGCCGCCATCTCCGGGAACTCCTGGGCCAGGCGGGCGGCATGACTGGTGGAGCCTGTGGTCCTGATCTCGGCTTTTGGGTAATGCTCGCGCAGGTATTGTCGGCACTGGGCCAGCGCCTGGGGGTGGGAGAGGATAACCTTGATGCTGGCCTCTCCCCGGCCTACCAGGCAGTGTCTGATGGGAACATTTACCTCTCCCACAATCACAGTCTCCAATCCAAGAAGCAGATCCATGACGGTAGTTACCGCTCCTTCCAGGCTGTTTTCTACGGGGACTATGCCTGCATCAATCTGGCCGGATGCTACTGCTTCCAGAACTCCCTCAAAGTCATTGAAGTAGACGAGGCTGGCCTCTGGCCTTCTCTTTATCCAGAGGCGAGCTGCCTTTTCCGAATAGGTTCCCTCCGGCCCCAAGCTTCCAATCCTGTAGCTCAAGGTCAAACATTCTCCTTTGCTTTTTTATCCAGCTCGGCCATCAGCTCCGCGGCTCGGTCCACGCTGATCCTGCGCTCGGCAGCCATGCGGGCGGCGACGATCTCAATCATATCGCATTTGGCACCCGCTTGCACTGCTACGTTCTTGGCGTGCAGAGACATGTGTCCCCTCTGAATGCCCTCTGAGGCCAAGGCGCGAAGCGCAGCAAAGTTCTGACACAGACCCACCGCGGCGATGATGCGAGAGAGATCGTCTGCGCTCTTGACTCCCAGAATTTTCACAGCCGTTTTGGCCACAGGATGAACGCGCGTCGCTCCGCCTACCAGGCCCACAGCTACGGGCATTTCAATGGTTCCCACAAGATCTCCATCCCGGTTCTTTTCATAATGGGTCAGCGATTTGTATCGTCCGCCAATCGATGCAAAGGCATGCGCCCCGGCCTCAACGGCTCTGGTATCGTTTCCAGTAGCCAGCACCACGGCCGTCACCCCATTCATGATGCCCTTGTTGTGGGTCGCGGCACGGTAAGGATCTACCTGGGCAAGTTCTGCCGCCAGAAGTATTCCGTCCACTACCTCATGGCCGCCTATCTCCTCTGCCTTGAAGACTGCTTTTGCCCGAACCAGTCGAAGATCGGCCAGATTGGAGATGATGCGCAGGTATACTCTTCCGCCGGTGATCTGCTCAATGCGCGGCGCGAGCGCTTCCGCCATGGTATTGACGGCGTTGGCACCCATAGCATCCCGACAGTCCACGATGAGGTGAGTTACAACCATCGGTCCCATTTTAGAATCGATGACATAGACCTCGATATCCTTGACGCCTCCTCCGTACCTGACCAGCATGGGATCCTTTTCGTTAGCCATGCTCGTCAACTCATCTTTAGCAAGCAGAATCGCCTGGCGGGCTGCAAAAGGATCGACTATTCCCGTGGCCTGAATCTGAGCGCGCATAACCGGTCCGGTGCTGGAGGTAAGAAAGCCGCCCGCTTCCCGCGCCATTCTCGCGCCGTTGCTGGCAGCCGCGATGACGGAAGGCTCCTCGGTAGCCATGGGTATGAGCACCTCCCTGCCATCGATGACGAAGTTGGTGGCGATTCCCAGCGGCACCTGGAACAATCCGATCACATTCTCGGTCATCTTGTCGGCCTGGTCGAGAAGAAGGCCCGTCTCTGCCTGCGCGACCTCTTCTGTGCCAATTGCGGCCTCTTTGGCCACAGCGATAAGCCTCTCGGAAGGAGCAAGCTTGTAAAATCCCGGTATTCTGGAAGTCATAGATCTCATTTCCTTTGGAAGGGGAAAAACTTTATTCCATCCGGAGGATTTATTTTTATGGTCCGATCTTCTTCCCCTCCTATTGCAAGAGATATTCTAGAGCTGGAAAGCATTGTGGGAAGGCTCAGTCCCGTACAAAAGATTTTGCTCGGAACCGACGGATCTGTAACCAACCTTCTGGAAGTGATCACAGGAAGTCCAATCGAGATTGAGACACTGGTGCAGAGGGTTGTGCCGGCTGATGAGGCCGTGGCAAGAGAGCTGCAGATAAACCCGGGAGAAGAGGTCAATTTTAGGATAGTGCTTTTGAAGAAGGAAAACAGCCGGGAGGCTTTGGTCTATGCTGTATCGCATACACCCCTAAAAAGGCTCGATGCGAGCTTTAAAGATGACCTCACCAGGGCCGATATTCCCATAGGAGTGATCCTCAAAAAACACCGCATCGAATCGCGGCGAGATATAACGAGCACGGCATTTTCTTCGGCCAAGCAGGAGCATTGCCGGGCCTTTGGCGTCTTTGATCGCGAGATTATGCTCACCAGAAGCTACCAGATAATTCGTCATGGTCAGCCGCTCATCGCCATAAAAGAGACCTTTCCCTACAATAGCTTTAGGGATTCGCAGAGGGTTTTGATCCAGACGCCTTCTCGATTGCATCTCACCCTGACTGATTTAACGGGCAGCAGCGGTCGCGTTGACGGCGGCGTGGGCGTCTCTTTAGATGAGCCAAACATATTGCTGGAGGCAGAGAGAAGTGAGGATCTGGTGGCAGTGGGAGATAATGCAGATCGGGCTCTGGATGCGGCCCGTGCGGTGCAAAAGCACCTGGGCCTGGGCGGGGCGTGTCTGCAAATACGCAGAGGATACAGAATGCATGTCGGCCTGGGCGGGGGAACGCAGTTGGGCATTGCTGCGGGAAAGGCTCTGTGCGAGCTTTATGGCCAACCTCTCTCTGTGCGCGATATCGCCCGCATCATCCATAGGGGAGGAACCAGCGGCATCGGCACGGCTGCTTTTGAGGCGGGCGGATTCTTAATTGACGGCGGGCATAGCTATGGACCGGGAAAAGACAAGATGAGCTTTTCGCCCTCCTCTGCCTGCGGCGGCGTGCGACCGGCGGCGGTTACTATGCGCCATGACTTTCCTCGTGACTGGAAGATCATTTTGGCTTTGCCCGAGATCGCGGCGGGCGCTCATGGAAAGAGGGAGGTTGACATATTCCGGGAGTATTGCCCCCTGCCTGTGGCCGAGGTGCATGAGCTATGCTACCAGATCCTGGTGCGCATGGTGCCTTCCATTGTAGAAGAGAGCCTGGATGATTTCGCAGCAGCCGTTAACAGAGTGCAGGAGATAGGCTTCAAGAAGGTTGAAGTAATGCTGCAACATCCTGTAGTGCACAAGCTGATGGAGCAGATGCGGCAGGCAGGAGCGGCCTGTGCGGGCCTGTCCTCCTTTGGGCCGGCTGTGTACGCCATAACGGATGCCGGAAGTAGGGATATTGAGGCCGCTGCAAGCGAAGCCATGAGAGAAGTGGGTGGAGAGGTTCTCATCACCCGCGCCAGAAATGAGGGTGCCAGGGTGAGGATGGCCTAGCATTTTAGATTTGCATTTTGAGAGATGATTAAATGAGCGATATCAAATCTTTATTGGAAAAATTGAGCAATGCGCATGGTATATCCGGCTGGGAAGGATCCATCCAGCAAATAGTAAAAGAAGAGATTGCGCCTTATGTGGATGAGATTCGCCTGGATAAACTGGGAAATCTCATAGCCACCAAGAAGGGTGCGGCCCCCTCCATTATGATCGAGGCTCATGCCGATGAGATCGGTCTCATGGTGAAACATGTGGATGAGAAGGGATTCCTTCGTTTTATTCGCATCGGCGGCTGGTTTGACCAGACACTGCTCAACCAGAGAGTGGTAATTCATACCAGATCCGGGCCCATTATCGGCGTCATCGGCTGCAAGCCCCCCCATGTCATGAAGGATGATGAGAGAAAGAAGATAATAGAGGCCAAAGATATGTTCATCGACATCGGCTGCACCAGTCAAAAGGAGGTGGAAGACCTGGGAATCCTGCCCGGCACGCCCATCTCCATTGACAGGACATTTTCCTCTCTGCAAGGTGACAGAGTCACAGGGAAAGCCTTCGACAACCGGGCCGGGCTCATAATCATGATTGAGGCCCTGAAAAGAACCAAATCCACGTCCACTATTTATGCCGTGGCCACCGTTCAAGAGGAGGTAGGCCTGAAAGGTGCCAAGGTTGCCGCCTTCAACCTGGATCCTGATGTCGCCATTGCGGCGGATGTGACCATTCCCGGAGATCATCCCGGCATCGAAAAGAAGGATGCACCTATAGAGATGGGAAAGGGACCGGTGGTGGTGGCGGCTGATGGTTCAGGTCGCGGTCTGATAGCCACTCCTCAGATCCTCGAGTGGATGGTAGGCACGGCCCGGGAGTTTGAGATACCCATGCAACTGGAGGCATCGGACGGGGGCACCACGGACGCCACTTCCATCTATCTCACCAAGTCCGGCATTCCCACAGGCGTTATCAGTGTGGCCACGCGCTACATCCATTCGCCGGTGGAGGTGCTGTGTATCAGCGATATCGACCGGGCAGCAGAACTGGTGGCCAGGTGCCTGGAGACAGCGGGAAGATACTTTTAAAAGTGACTTTCATAATATATTTTTTTGGCATCTTTGTGACTAGAAAAATAGAAATAAGGGGTTTGGCCGGAAATCTTCGGCCCACCTCTTGAAACAGAATTCAGCTTGAACCGATGAGGCTGATCACAAAGAATCCCAGGATCACACCAACCACAAACACAACTGCAAACGAGGTGTAAAGCAGGGATTCAGCAAGTACTAATCCTTCCATAAACTCATCTCACTACCAGCACTGGAACTGTAGACCAGTAGAGGACCTTCTGCACTACGCTGCCAATAAGCAACTTGGAGGCACCGGACTCACCATGGCTTCCCATGACAATCAGGTCCACCTTCTCCGCTCCGGCCGTATCAATCACGGCATTTGCGGGAGCTCCTATTCTGACGATTGTATCTACAGAGACGCCAGCTTTGGCGCCCATTGCCTTGAGGGCATCAACTGCTTTTCTGCCTGCCGCCTCCAGCTTGCCCTCAACATCCTTTCTTTCGGCTCCAAGCTGTCTTACAGCACTGGCAATAACGACCTCATTTACAACGTAGAGTGCTGTGACTTGTGCGCCGAGTGCCTTAGCGAGCTCCATGCCCTCCTCAGCGGCTGTCATAGATTTATCTGAGCCATCCGTGGCAATCAATATCCGCTTGTACATCCTATCCCACCTTTGGTGCGTTTATCTCACTGACATTGTATAAATAGCTATCTTCCCGACTGAAGAATTCTAAGGGCTAATAGCGCCGCATTTTCTCCATTATCGATACCGACGCAGGCCACTGGAACACCTGGCGGCATTTGAACAATTGATAAAAGTGCATCCAGGCCGCCCAGTTTCGCACTTACAGGCACTCCAATGACCGGGCGCTTCGTCTTTGAGGCGATAACGCCGGGCAGCGCCGCGGAAAGGCCGGCAATGCCGATAAAGACGCGAGCATCCGTCTGGGAGATGTAATCTTCCAGTTCCCGAGGACTTCGATGTGCAGAGAGAACTTTATGCTCAAATGACGCTCCCTGATCCTCAAGTCTGGCAACGACCTTATCTACAATTGCCTGATCTGATTTGGACCCGGAAATTATCGCAATATCGACCATCGATGTAAATCCTTCTATTATCCTTGATTCTTTCCCTGCAGTTCGTGCTGCTTATTAACGCTCATCGTAATCAGCGTCTCGAATATGTTCTTGACGGCTCCTGTGTCCAGATTCAGTTCCGTTGCCAGGTCCATGGCCTGAGATAGAACCTTCTTTTCGCGTTCCGGATCGCTGATCGGCTTTCCTTCCGCCCTCTTGGACTCAAATATTTTTTTCGAGATGCCTATGCGTCGATAGATGAGCTTTATTATCTGCTCGTCTATTCTCTCTATTTCGCTGCGATGCTCTTGTAGCCCCATCAAATTCCCCGCCCTTTGGATGCGCACTTATTATTAGCTTTCGTTCTTATCACTCTTCCGCCCAGCGGTCTCCAGGCAGATTCAAGAGCGTCCATCTTATCTTCATCGATAATTGCCGCATAAGAGGGTCCTGTTCCTGAGAGGCTAACCCCTTTGCTACCTGCCTCCAGCGCCAGGAGCATCGGCTCGGTTGGCAGTCCCAACGCGGCGCAATATGCCAGGCCGTTCAGTGTCATGGCCCGGGCATAATCGCCGCGCATAGCCAGCTCATAGACTACATCCGCGACTGGCGCAATGAGCTGGGAACGGGAGGTATTGGTGTCACTGGAGAAGAGCTTTCGATCAGGAATGAGGAGCATTACATAGCACGAGAACTCCTCTCGCTTGAGCAACGCCATCTGGCGATTGTCGGTAACCACAACTCCGCCCAGCATTGAAGCCAATGCATCGTCCAGAGCACCGGTAATGGTCACTCCCACCTCCCGTGCGGCGGCCACGCCTATCTTGGCCGCTTCTACAAGGTCCAGATCTTCTTGCAGAGCATCCAGGGTTGCCAGGATGGTGGCGTTGGCAGCGGTACTGCTGCTCTTCAGGCCGCCGGCCACAGGAATTTCGCTGTAGGTTCGCACTACTGCTCCGTAGCTATAGCCCAGTCGCTCTTGCACCATGCGCACACAGGTCTCGATGAGGCGGGTGTCCACCCCAGGTACGTCTCCCAAGATGTCGCCGGAATTGTTCAGCTCCACTTCCGCTCGCATCTTAAGCTCGATTCCGAAGGCCGCTCCCTTCCAGGTGGCCACTGCATTGAGAATTGTGGCAGCGCCGTTTGCCCATGCGTATCCTCTCATGAATATCTCAGGCGATTTCCTTTAGGCCTGCTCCATCTCAAAGATCTTCTTGAGCTTATCCAGCTCTTTTACAAAATCATCTTTACCCTCGCGAGTATATTTTGCGATCATCTTGTTCAGATATTCCAGTTCGGTGATGGACGAGACAAAGATGGGCTGATAGCTCCCTAATTCAAAGAGCGGCATGACCTCTACACCACCTTTGTTTGTTCCTTCTTCCAGCCCCTTTACAACTACTATGAATGCAAAACTTTTGTAGCCCAGTCCCCGGGAAATATTCTTGGCGAAGCTGTTCATCTGTTGCACTCTTCGAGAAGAGAGATCTTTGTAGGCTGCAACTGAATCCTTGTACTCCACAAACATGATGGAATCATCGGACCAGAGCAGGGCGTCATACTCCACCACGGCGATAGCGTTCTTTAGCGCCACTACATTGAAGAGGACGCCGCGACACCAGCTTATATTAAGATGAAGCCGAAAGTCAGCTTCCGTCAAAGGCGTATTCCTGGGCTTCAGAACATAAGGGTCGCTGGACAGTTCAATCATGAGTGGGTCGTTTCTCTTTTCAGATAAATGGACTTTTCCCGCCACATGAATCTATATATTAAAACATGCACTCGATCTGCTCGAAATCAATCCTGGCAGTCGAGTCCAGCGTGAGCGGCGTCAGAGAGATCTTCTGGTCCTGATAGATCGTCTGCACATCCGTGCCCTCTGCATCCGATCGGATCAGATCGCCATCAATCCAGTAGTAGGGCCTGCCCCTCGGATCAAAGCGCTCTTGCACAGTAGTCTTGAATATCTTGCGAGCCAGACGGGTGACAACTATCTCCGTATCCTCTGTAGCATCAGCCGGAACATTCAGATTCAGGACATCAACGCCTTGGGGAAGGCCGTGCTCCAGCACCTTGCCTGCCACGCGGCGAAGCACAATGGTCGCTACCTCAAAGTTGTGCTTCGCTCCATGGTGCATATCGAATTTATCGCCCTGGTCTACGACCTGAATGGATGCGGCAATGGAGGGGATACCGTAACTGGCAGCCTCAAGAGCTGCGCCGATGGTCCCGCTGGTGGTGACGGTATCAGTGCTGATGTTCTCGCCCACATTAATTCCTGATACGACGAGGTCGGGCAGTTCGCCTTTCATGATAGCGAAGATGCCGATGATGACGGAATCCACGGGAGTCCCGGTGACGGCATAGGCCTGAAAGCCATTAAAATTCACCTGGGCGTAACGCAGCGGCTCAAAGACGGAAACCGATCTTCCTACGCCGCTCTTCTGCCCGGAAGGAGCGGCTACTATTACCTGACCCAAACCCTGCACGGCTTTAGCGGCAGCCTGCAAGCCGGAGGCATAAACGCCGTCGTCGTTGCTGACCAGTATGCGATGCATCGCCCTCTCTTAATGCGCCTCAGATATTAAAAGGCAGCTAATTGAACATCTCCAGCAGCCTCTCCACGATCTTGTTGAAGCTGCCGCCTGCCAGCGTACCGCTCTGCACAAAAGTCTGTCCGCGATCGCCCAAAGCGCAGACCTTTGGGTCCATGGGAATTGCTCCCAGGAAGGGCACATCCATCTCCTCAGCCATCTTCTCGCCCCCGCCGGAGCCAAAGATGCTTATGCTCTCGCCGCAATGCGGGCAGACCAGGCCTGACATGTTCTCCACTATGCCGAGCACTGGAATCTTCATGGCCTTGACCATGTTCACCGCTTTTCGGCTGTCAAGGAGCGCGACATCCTGGGGAGTGGTTACTATTATCGCCCCGGCCAGCTCAGGGATAAGCTGCACCACGGAGAGCGGCTCATCGCTGGTGCCCGGCGGCATGTCTACCAGCAAGAAATCAAGATCGCCCCAGTTAACATCCTGGATGAACTGCTTGATGGCGGCCATCTTCATGGGCCCGCGCCAGACGACCGGCGTATCGCGATTGGTGAGAATCAGAGCCATGGAGGCGGCCTTGATGCCCTCGGCCCCGGCTGGTTCAATTCCCTCTGCTCCCTGCTTCAGCCTTTCATCCTCGATTCCCAGAAGCTTGGGAATATCCGGACCGGTGATATCGCCGTCCAGTATACCGACCCGTAGACCCTTCATCTGCAGAGCGCGCGCCAGGTTGACGGAAACAGTGCTCTTGCCTACGCCCCCCTTGCCGCTGGCGATGATGATCTTGTGCTTGATTCTGGCCATGCGATCGACTTTGCAGGTGCACTCTTGGCCGTCACCAGGATCCTTACAGGAGCCCTTCTGGGCGCATGTTTCACAATTGTTGCTTTGTTTTGTCATGGAAGTCATTCCGCTTGGTTGGCATGCAATTGTTTAATATGATTTGTATAACAATGGTTACAATTATTATTCCATCTTATTTATTAATTTATCGGCAGCATGAAAAAAGAGCTTCCCGCAGTGCAGCTTTCTGGATATCAGGCCGTCCTTCTCCAGGATCTTGCAGTACTTGATGGCATCGCTTCCTTCGATTTCCATTTGTCGGCTTATCTCTTCCAGAGTGCTGGGCCGGGTTATGAGAAGATCTATCAGCCGGTCACGGATACGACCTGGTACGCTCCAGTCCCAGTCCGGTATCAACTCTGCGCCGGGGAATATCTCCAGCATCCTTTTCATCTCCTCTTCGCTCAGGGCTTCAACTGGTTCTGCTGGCGTTCTGACCACAGTGTTGAGCTGGATTCTGTCCGGCTGTGTAGCCTCTGCCGCCCTGGCGATCACTTCCGCCTCCTCATCGTTAATGCCCTTCACCAGCATCACCTCGAGCCAGATCTCACCGGAAAATTCCTTCCTGAAGTCCTTTAAGCCCTGGATCATCTCTGCAGCCATCAGGCCCGGTGCCGGCCTGTTGATAGCCTGAAAAGCCGTCTGGCTGACAGCATCCAACGACGGTAGGACCACATCCGCAGCCGAAACCTCTTTTCGAACGGATGGGCTGGAAAGTAGCGTGCTATTGGTGATCACTGCCACCGGAGTGTCAACAATCTTCTTGGCCTGGGTCACGATCTCCCCCAGGTCAAGGCTTAACGTCGGCTCTCCCGATCCGGCGAATGTGAGATGGTCAAAAGGCTCGGCCCGTTTGAGTTCGATCTCTCTTATGACCTTTTGCCTGGGCACGAAACGATCCCGGCATGAAGTTAAGCAGGCAGTACGGCCCAACTCACAGTAGACGCAATCCAGGTTGCAGGTCTTATACTTGAGCAGGTCCACACCCATGGACAGGCCCAGGCGACGAGATAATACCGGCCCAAAGAGATATCCCATAATTCGTTCCCGATTATCTTTTCTACAGGGTGACTAACCAGCACGTAGATTTAATCTTATTTATTGATAAAGCTTAAATGACGGCAGGTTCGAACAATCAGCATGGACAAGGCTCGTGAATTGATCGAATTACTCGGCAAGAGCGATGACTACTTCGAACGCCAAAAGGCGGCATGGGCCCTGGTGAATCTGGGGGAGTCATCCGTGGAACAGACGGCCATTGCTCTGGAGAGCGGCGAGTTCTCAGATCTGAGATACAAATCCGCCTGGATTTTAGGCAAGATCGCAAGCCCCAGCGGAGTAGAACCGCTCTGCCGGGCCATGCTGAATGATCCCGATCATGTGGTTCGCGAATGGTGCGCTGCCGCCCTGGAAGCAATCAATAGCCAGGAGGCGATCACAGCATTGGTTCTAGCCATGAAGCGGGACAGCTCCAAAGATGTTCGTCTGCGAGCGGCAGTAGCGCTGCGAAAGCTTGAGGCAGCAGAAGCTCTGCGTGATCTCCTGAGCTACAGCGATCCCGAGATCAGGGGCATGGCAGTGACGGGTCTTGCCAAGATCGGACACAGGGAATCTTTGCAGGATGTGGCAAGGTTGATGCAGGATGAAGACCTGGAGGTTAGACGCCGAGTGGCAGCCTTCATGGGAGAGGTAGCCTGCAAGGTAGACTGCAATGAGGCCTTGGGCTGGCTGGCCCTGGCTTTGCAGGATAGTGAGAGTGCCGTCCGCTGCGAGGCACTAAAATCCCTGGGCAAGATGAAGGGAGAAGAAGCCTGTGATCTGGCTTTGCAGGCCTTGCAGGACCCTGAATGGCAGGTTCGCTACACAGCCGTTACAACCCTCGGCGAGATCGGCCATAACAAGGCACTGGATACCCTGGTCCAGACCATGTTCGCAGGGGAGGACGAGGAGATAAGGGCCTGGGCGGCCTGGAGCCTGGGAGAAATTGCGGATGTTAGGGCGATAGAGCCGCTGCAGCGGGCTTACAAGACCTGTCCTACTGAAGTGATGAAAAAGGCCAAAGACTCGCTGGTGGAGGTATTTAAGCAGGAGATTTGATTGGGGAATTGCGCTAAAAAAATTGGCAGATCCGGATCGGCTCCTCACTATTGCTGAGTTGAATCATTCATTTTAAAGGTCATGTAGGGAGTGAAGACCGAAGTAGTCTCGTCTGTATCCGGATCAAAAGGCCCGTTCTTGAGGTAAAACTTCACATTCAGACTTCTTTCGTTCAAGTCTAAGATGACATTATATATCGTATTGATCGGAAGTGGTTTTGGGGCCCCCTCGACCATTACCATCTTGTTTGCGAAGACCTCACGGAGCGCCGCGGCTGCATCCTCCTCAGAAAATTTTCCCACATGGCTGCTGGTGAAATTATCGAGCCTCACGTAGCGGTTAAATGTGTCGTATGCATCGTTAAGCGGAAGCAGACCCTCTCTTTGCATGTCCTTCGAAGTGTAATTGGAGAATATGAACATGGGGTGATTGGTCATAATATTGGGCTTACTGCGGTTGCCGTCTGTGAAGTACAGATTCCCGTCAGTCCTGTTCCATTCGATAATCGCAGAATTTCCCTGACTGTCATAGACCATGTAATGCACTCCCGCCATTGGGAAGTACTCTTTATTGGCCAGGAATGCTATCTTTGCCTCCTCCACACTCTTGCATGTATCAAGAACGAGCCGGCTCATCTGTGCGCTCATTATCCCGCTGCTTCTATCACCGGAAAGGGGCATCTTCAGGACCGGTTCCATCCCTTCATCCACCAGCAGAGATATACCCAAACCCGCTGAGTTAAGGCCATCGATGACTATGTTCAGATCAGAGGTGCCAATAGCTATAGTCGAGTATCCCTGATCTGGATAGATCTCTAATAAGAAGTTCCTTGTGGATGTGCTATTTCCGGTCGCGTTCTCCGTCCTATTCAGGTATAAATCCATGGGAACCAGGAACCACTCCAAATTCCTCGAGGTTATGGCATGGCCGTTTGCTGCCGTCTGGGGCGGGAAGTAGATCATGGAGCAGGCCAGAGACCCCATATCGTAGGGTAAGGTGATGGTATCGAATGAGGCATTGTCTGAAGAGAGCCCATAAGCCATAGCTATGCCTTTCATCCTCTCCCTCATCATGGGATAGTTCCTATCCATGTAGGTCTGTCTGGCCTTGCCATAGACTGGATCGGCATATCGCGTCAGAGATTTGACGCCATAATCTCTCAGGGCGATCTCAGCCTGGGCCATTCCTATCTGAGTGTTGTTTCCTTTCAAGACTATGTGCCGCCACTCCACCTGGGTTCCATTCTCCTTGGCTATGAAGACTTCATCCTTTACAATGGAGGGGTTTTTAGAATAGGACGCTGATGATGCAGGACCATTTGTCTGGGACGCCTCTGCAGCAGAGACTGCCAAAAAAATTGCCAGAACAATTATTGGTCCCATTGAGATAGGTTTTAGGGACATCAGAAACTATTGTGGAATAATGATAACAAATACTTTTCCATTGGATTCAAATAGTTGAAGCAATAAAGTGAAGGCTCGCCCAGTGCCCAGCTCCAGGCGCTGCTCTGCACTCTAATTCAGCCTTATTTCTTCCTTAAAATATGACAGGATCCGCCTTCCTGCTTTTCAAA
This sequence comes from Methanothrix sp., assembly GCA_963682135.1. GTDB lineage: Archaea > Halobacteriota > Methanosarcinia > Methanotrichales > Methanotrichaceae > Methanothrix. The sequence continues at coordinate 760,275 of OY821645.1, read as the reverse complement.
ATAGTCCTGATGATAATCTTCCGCTGCATAGAAGGTCGATGCCGGAATAATCCGGGTTGTCGCTTTGTTTATGTAGACTCCGGAGCGGTCGAATTCTTCTTTTGATCTCTCCGCCGCCTTTCTTTGCTCCTCGCTATGGTAGAAGATGGCAGAGCGGTATTGTGTTCCCACATCCGGACCCTGGCGATTTGGTGTGGTGGGATCATGCATCCTCCAGAAGAGAGAGAGAAGCTCTTCGTAGGATACTCTCTTCGCATCAAATAAAATCTGCACCGCCTCGGCGTGGCCGGTAATGCCTGTGCAAACCTGGCGGTAGGTGGGACCTAGAGTTGTTCCGCCCGTGTAGCCAGCGGTTGTCTCCACAACGCCCTTGACCTTCTGGAAAACGGATTCCACGCCCCAGAAACATCCGGCGGCAAAGGTGGCAGTCTGAAGATCTGTATCCGCCTTTTCTGCATTTTTGGTTATTTTGAAAAGCTTTGCGTATTCACCATATCCCTCTCTTTCCAGATCCTCGGCAGGAACGAATCGCAAAGATGCGGAGTTGATGCAGTAGCGCTGCCCAGTAGCAGCGGGTCCGTCATCGAATACATGACCCAGATGCGAATTTGCATTCTTGCTGCGCACTTCCATCCGAGTCATGCCGTAGCTGCTATCAACTTTTTCGACAACATTTTCATCTTTCAAAGGCCTGGTGAAGCTGGGCCAACCGGTACCTGAATCGAATTTATCCAGGGAGCTGAAGAGAGGTTCACCGGATACCACATCTACATAGATGCCAGCTTTTTTGTTATTCCAGAATTCATTCTGGAAAGGCGGCTCTGTCCCACATTGCTGGGTCACATGAAACTGGAGGGGAGTCAATTTCTTCTCGGAATCGCTTTTCGAATTTTCATGGGTCATTTTTTATACCTCTTTACCATAACCCATCATCAGGATAACATATTTACGATCAGGATGCTATTTCTATTTATGTGTGCCACCTGCGGATGTGGTGTAGATCTGGGCAGCATGGAAGAAGTCTTTGCCAAGAATTACAGGTGCCAGGACTGCAGCATGCTCTTTAGGGGATTTGGCTACAAATTGCCCTGCCCGCGCTGCAAATCAACGAATACCAGGATTGCCAGGTAAATAAAATGTCCGAGCATCTTCTGGAGATGGCGAAAGCCCGTATCAGGGTCAAAGACGGCAAGATTGAGGTTCTGACCGATCCCGGCGTTAGCTATTGCCCCCTGCGCCGGGATCTGTACGGCATTGTTGAAGAGAGCCGGGAGAGCGTGGAACGCGTATTGCAAAGCCACATAAGGGAGCTGGGAATGTACGGCCCCAACCGGGTTTTAGAGCTACAGGAAAAGCCGGTCAGCTTCGGTGCCTCCGAGATCCTTATGGATGCCATGAGCGAGGGCCTGGTGGATTGTGCCGTGGTGGTCTGCGAGGGCGCGGGAACTGTGGTAGCGACCAGGCCGGATGTGTTGCAGGCGGTGGGAGCGCACATGACCGGACTGATCGAGACCGAACCTATCGCAGAGATCCAGGAAGGTCTGGTGAAGAGGGGCTGTCTTCTGCTCGACCGGCAGGCAACAGTCGATCAGCTGCAAGGCTACCAAAAGGCAGTGGCGGCGGGATTTCAAAAGATCGCAATTACCTTAGCCGGAAATAATGCCCATGATGCCGCTACGCTCAGAGAGATGGGGGCCGGGCTAGTGGTCAGGCCATTCTTGCTGGCGGTCCACACCACCGGCATCAGCGAAGCGCAGGCCAAGATCCTGGCGGAAGCTTGCGATCTGGTTTGGTCCTGCGCCTCAAAAGCGGTGCGGGAGATTGTGGGAAAGACGTCGCGCCTGCAGATGGGCATCTCCATCCCCGTCTTCGCCTTGACTGTTGAGGGAAAGCGCCTGCTCCTCAACCGGGCACTGCATTTCTCCGGGCCGCTGGCCATGTACCGGGCGAGTCTGCCGCTGACGCCGGAGGGCAAGCAGCCGGAGCCGCTGATTTAGTTCTTTTCTGCGGCGGATCAAAACACCAACCTTCTGATTTCTACCAATTGTTCTTGATGCTCCGGGCGGCCAGCATTCCCGTAGAGAACGATGCTTGCAGGTTATAGCCTCCCGTATCCCCGTCCACATCCAAAACTTCGCCCACCAGATACAGTCCTTTAACCAGCCGGGACTGCATGGTCCTGGGATCGATCTCTTTCCTTTCCACTCCTCCCCTGGTAACCATGGCGGTGTTATAGTCGCAGAGATCGGATACGACCAGAGAAAAGCCTGTAAGACTATCTACCAAGGAGCTGCGATTCTCTCTGGTCAATTGAGCCATTTGCAGATCGGAAGGTATTCCTGATATTTCCAGAATTCTCTTTATCAGTCTGGGATAGAGTGGCACAACAGGAAGCTTAACGTGAGATAGATCCGCCAGCACAGACAATAAGATCCTATCTCCCTCCATTCGAGCCTTGTTTACAAGCCATTCTTCCAGTGTCTTTCGTTTATCTTCAGGCACAAAAGAGAGCTTCAAGATGTCTCCTGCTCGAATATATCTGGATGAATCGAGAATTCCCGGGCCCGATAGTCCCTCATGGGTAAATAAAATGTCGCCCTGATGCTCTCTGATTTTTGCGTGACGGTAAAGCGAGATCTTCATATCCGGGAACGAGAGCCCTGCCAGATCAGAGAAAGGATAATTCTTGGTAAGAAGCGGGGTTAGAGCCGGGCCGATCTCGCTTATGCTGTGGCCGAGAATTTCGGCAAACTTGTAGCCGTCTCCGCTCGAACCGGTGGCTGGATAAGAGCATCCACCGGTGGCTATTACCAGCAGCCTGCTGCGATATCTGCTTTCTTTGCAGCTTACCAGAAAACTATCCTCATTTCTGGTTATGGCCATGACCGCCTGGTTGCACTTGATGACTATCCCCTTTTCCTGGCATTGCTCTATCAAGATATTGAGCACATCCCTGGCCCGCCTGGTCTCTGGAAAGACCTTGCCTGCCTTTTCTCGGATCATTTCCAGTCCTTTTGATTTAAAAAAGGAGATAAGATCGCTATTTGTGAAGCCGAGAAGAGCCGGGCGCAGGAATCTGCCTTGACCCGGATCTCCAAAATGATCAAGAAAGTCCTGAATATCGCCATCGTGAGTTATATTGCATTGGCCGGACCCTGAGATGAGGAGCTTATGACCTGGGGAGTTCTTCTTTTCCAGAATCAGAATATTTTTGCCCGCTTGCATGGCGTTTATGCCGCAAAAAAGCCCGGAAGGCCCGGCTCCGACGACAATTAGGTCATAATGGCAATAGCTCTCTTCTTTTCCAGATGAGAACTCATCCATGCCATTCATCATGCCGCAGGTTTTTTTATGAAGTTTGGCCAAAGGAACCACTCGACACTCAGTTATTTCTATCGTTTTGATGCTGATAGCTAAAAGCTTAACCGGTCAGGAATTGTTTATATAGCTTTACCGGCTTTATAAACCCTAATATATGCTGAAGATTACTCCATATCTGGGAATCATAGTATTGATAGTATCCATTGGCGGCATATTTTATCCCAAGCTTGGCTACTTTCTCTTGCTGGTCTTTGCCAGCCTGATGATCATTGCTCCTTTTCGCGGTAGATGGTTTTGCGGAAATCTCTGCCCGCGAGGAAGCTTTGTCGATTTCTGGCTGGCTCCCCTGAGCCGAAAGCTAAGGATTCCGCCTCAATTTAGGAGCATGTGGCTGCGAGCTCCCATCTTCGTTGCTCTTATGGGATTTATGATCTTTCGCATTATACGGACCGATGGGATGGTGGACAAGATTGGAATGGTTTTTGTGACGCTTTGCATTCTGACCACATCAATTGCCATTTTTTTTGGTGTAATCATAGCTCCCCGGACCTGGTGCTCCTTTTGCCCCATGGGCACGCTGCAAAGAGCAATGGGCGGCAAGAAGTACCATCTAAAAGTGGACAAGGAAAAATGCATCGACTGCAAAAAGTGCCAGAAGGTTTGCCCTATGCAGCTTCCAATTATCGAGATCCAGGATAATCCAGACTGCATTAAATGCGGCAGATGCGTGGAGGCTTGTCCGGGACAAGCATTGAGCTTCTGAGCGATTTTCGCCTATTTTTACTTGCAGGATCGCGAAGGGCAAATTTCGCTGACCGCGGGTCAGCGAGAGTTTCGATGCAGTCGCAACGGATGAATGTGGTGCTCTTTTGCCCTGATTTCGTTCGCCCCAAGCGGATCAATTATATATCTAATTACAGTCCCTCTTCTTATTAAGATATGATTCCATGCAGGCAACAAGCGCTACTTGGATGATCGATACTTCACCCTAGGGGAGATTTTGGATTCGCCAGACGATTCCAGATAGTAGGGAGGGAACACCCCGAACCTGTCCGACGAGATCCTAACCACTGCATTGCGAATCTGATGTAAGTCGGGGCCAATGAAGCGGAAACAGCAGCAGGGAAGCTCCGCCCTTCAGGGCGTGAAAGGAGTTCACATATGCCAAAGTGCATTAGAAAGATCGGGAGGTGAAGGCAACCATGTGTACTGTTGGAGGCGGACCGGACATAGGAAATATCGAGACTTTAGCCGCTAAAGATTATGAATGTCAGGACTGCAAGAATCAATTTAAGGGAATGGGCAGAAGGCCCATGTGTCCTACCTGCAAATCCAGGAACGTCAAGGCAGTCTGAATGCCATGCATATTATCATTAAGGAGAATGAGATAGCTTACCTCGTGGGTCGCAGTGGCACTTTAGCTATTGCCAAGACGAATGGAAACTTTTTTTATCTGGAGACGGAGTCTGAAGAGATTGTGCTTTTCACCGATCCTGAGGATCTGATTGTGGCTTCTTCCCAAGGAGCAGGCAAGAAGGTTATGCGCGGCCTATGCTGTACTATTTATCAGCTTAGGGAACTGGGCGCACCATTGATAGTGCTCCCCAAAGGCCATCCCGCATCACCCCGCTTGAAGACAGTGGTATCCATTGGCGAGAGCATTCATTTGAGCTGCAAGATAGAGCCTGGGACGCATCCTGAGCAGGATGTGCTCTGCGGATCAGAGGAGTTTCACGCAGTCCAAGTGCTGGCGAAGCCAGGTGGTGTTGAGATATTGGGTGGAGCCTCAAAGGAAAGCGAGATAATTGTGCAGAAGTTGTAATTGATTCATTTGGTGACTATTATGGCGGAGATCAAAGAGGATAGCCTGGTCAGGTACAAGGGCACGGGCACCATCGGTACCGTCAAGGTGCTGAAGGTGGAAGATGATGGTGAGACATGGGCCTATTTGGACAGCACCGGCCTTTATTACCGCCTGGATACTCTGGAGCTGATCGAGAAGGCTCCGGAAAGAAAAGACCTGGAGGGCATGACCATAGAGCAGATCCAGGAGAGGTTCAAGCAGACGCAAGAGATGATGGATGCTGTTAAGATGCAGGATGATAACCTGGAGACGGGTGGATAAGAATCAGAGATGCTGAGAATCGGCATAGTGGTTCATGGCCCGGAGATAATAGACAGCGGCTGTGCTCTTTCGCTGATCAATTACCTGAAAAAGCAAAAGCAGGCAAGCGTCGCAGCGGTCTTAGGCGGGACAATGGGCCGGGTGGCCGTCATCGATGCCGGTCTGGAGGATATTATTACTATCATCGCCGGAGATATCCTGGCCAGGCTGGGTATCCCTGTTATCGGCATCGTGGATGGAGAGAAGGCCGAGATATTTCGGGGAGAGAAGCGGATCTGCATTCGCGCCGGCGATTTGGTGAAGAGGGTAAGAAAGCTGGCGGGAGCGCAACTCATCGAGACAGAGCACATCAAATCAAATTTTTCCGGATGGCGGAAAGCTCCTGGAAAAATATGGTTGCTGTAGCAGTATCGCCCAAGCCTACCGTAATCTTTGGCTTATGCACCACAAGAGAGGGCATCAAAGATATGATCTCTTCTCCAAGATGAAGAAATGCGCCCCGCCCGTATGCTGTGGCACCATTGCGGCAAAAATCCTCTTTAGCCTCAATCCCCAGGGGGTTGATCTCCTGGGGAGGCTCTCCTGTTACAAGGCCCGTGGCTGCCAATGTGGCTGCGGCTTCAACTCCGCTTTGCAGGGCAAAAAGCTCCTCTCGTGCATTGATCTTTCCCTGTAACTTGATGCTCAGAATGTAGTCTCGGGTATGGACGGCTACTCTGAAGAGCCCCAGTCTGCCACGCAGCCTTTCAGCCGCCTGCATTGTCTCTTGCCAGCTGGCTGGCGATGATCCATGAGCCAGTCCTTCTGCTGTTGCCAGTTCGTCTTCATTTAGCCCCAGGCTGTCCACGGGGATTTTGGGAAGAAGCATTAGAAGAGACTTCATTATCTCAGGGCTCTGGAAGGACCCCATCTCCGCGTGGATGAAGATCTTCCGGTTTTTATCCTTCCAGGATTTTATCTGGGAGATTTTCTGGGGAAAGATTTCCTGGTACTCTTTAAAAGCTGCCAGGTGAAAGCCGGAGAGCAGAGCGCCATCGATTTCCCGGATATTCTCCTGGCAATAGGAATCGAAATGCCGGCTGGTGAGGAGCCTGGAATTTACCGGATCGTAAGTGGCAATAAAACGATTGTCGCTGGGCGCAGTTATTCTTATCTGGCCGCTGGCAAACTGATCTCCCTTTTTGAATTGAAAGACGAAATGCTCCATCTCTGTCTCTGCGTCTTGATCTCTTTCTAGATTCTCTTGGGGTGCTCCCGTCGCCCGGCCGGGCTCAACTGCAACGGAAACGGGCACGTGCACCCCGGTGTCAATCATTTTCGCCAGTCTTGGCCCCAGGGCAGGAGCATTGAGAACCGGCTTCGCACCCAGTGCGGCCAGGACATTGGCCATGATTCCGGCATTTCCTCCCAGGCGAAATTGCCAGGAGAAAGAATCTTCGATCTTCATGGCCGTCGCTCGGTTCTGGATAAGAATCTCTGCACCTGATCCCTGCTGCATGCAGAATAGCAGGCAGGAGAGAAGGTCCTCGCGGCTACCTATGGACTCCTTCAGCTCAATTTTCACATTGGACGGGATGAGGCGCATTATCTCTTCGCCCCGTATATTGCAGACGGCATCGACGTTTACCGGATAAACGCAAATTATATTCATAATAATCTCTCTGGCAAGCCCGAGGCCAGGGTTGACTAGCCCTCTATCACTATATCCTGGATGCATCATAGATTTATCTTCCGCTTTGATAGGATGGGGGCGCAAAATATAAATACGACTTGTGTCGTACTACGGTAATTGCCGTAAGACCACCGGCAAAAGAGGTAGAGGAGTGGGGGCTTCTCTCTCTGATCACCGCCTGATGGAAGACTGACGGCTCATCTTTGGGCCGCCATTTTTCCGTCAATTGCTAGTGTCAAGCTATATCATGGCACACATTTCTTATACTTGCGCTGCCATTCCCTCGATCATGATTGCGTCAGTCGAGCGCTCTTCTCTCTCCGGTGAGGTCTATGCCCCACCTTCCAAGAGCTACACCCACCGTGCCATCCTCATAACTTCCCTGGGGCCTGGCGGGACCGTAAAGCGGCCCCTCCTCTCCGCAGACACCAGGGCAACAGTTGCCGCCAGCGAGGCATTTGGAGCTAAGATATCACTTGGCGACGATGTGTCCATCACTGGCGTCTCCGATCGGCCCCAGACCCCGGATGATGTCATCAATGTTCTAAACTCTGGTACAACGTTGCGCTTCTGCTCGGCAGTGGCGGCTCTCACCGACGGAGCCGTGCTCACGGGCGATGCCTCCATTCGCACCCGGCCCAACGGCCCGCTATTGAGCACGCTCTCAGAACTGGGCGCCACCGCTTTTTCCATTCGCAATAACGGAAAAGCTCCGCTGGTGATCAAAGGAAAGATGAGAGGGGGCACTGCGCACCTCAACGGGGGCGTAAGCTCTCAGTTCCTCTCGGCGCTGCTCATTGCTGCCCCTCTGGCGAAAGCGGACACAAAAATCGTAATTGAGGGCGATCTCAAGAGCCGTCCCTACGCCGAGATCACCCTGGATATGCTGGCCGATGCGGGCGTGCGCGTCGAGGCAAAGCCTCAGGAGTTCTTCGTGCCGGGAGGGCAAAGCTACGGCTTGAAGAGCTATACCATTCCCGGAGACTTCTCCTCGGCCTCCTATCCATTGGCTGCGGCTGCGGTCACCGGAAGCGAGGTTACTGTCAAAGGGGTTCTTCCCTCAAGGCAGGGTGACTCGGCAATCATCGATATTCTGAACCGCATGGGCGCCAGGGTCTCCTGGAATAAGGAGAAAGGAGACCTTCACATCAAGGGCGGAAACTTGCAGGGCGTGCAGGTGGATGCCGGCCGCACGCCGGATCTCGTGCCTACCATTGCCGTGCTGGGCGCGCTGGCCCAGGGAAAGACGACCGTGGTCAACGCTGAGCACGTGCGCCACAAGGAGACGGACCGGCTGCACGCCATGGCTGTCGAGCTCACCAAGATGGGCGCTGACATCCGGGAGAGGCCGGACGGGCTGGAGATCACGGGCGGCAGGCTGCACGGCGCAAAGGTGCACGGCTGGCACGATCACAGGATTGTCATGGCACTGACTGTGGCGGGCTTTGTGGCCGGAGGAACAAGGATCGATACGGCAGAGGCGGTGGACGTGAGCTATCCAGGATTCTTCGAACAGATGAAGGGGCTGGGGGCGAGAGTGTGCGTGGAGTGAAAAGGGGCACTGGCACTTATATCAAATTTTTAGAGATAATTCGCCAAAGCATCTATTTTTTAAGGATGAGCTACTATTATCCATAAGTCCAAAAGGAGATGGTTCTGTTGTCCGATTTGAAGTTTGTCTTGTGGAATATGCAGTGGCTGAATGATCTTTTTACTAAGGATGATCAGGTGGTTTCATTTCGTCCCGACGAAGAGAAGACGTCGCATTCTTCTAGTACTTCCGTAAAACAACGTCGTGACGATTTGTCAGGGGTTCTTCGCGAATTGATGCCCGATGTGGTTGTTATTGTAGAGGGACCAAGCCAGCAAAAGGAGTTGCAGCTCTTCTTTGATAATATTGGACAGGGCACCTGGGCGACCGATTTGCAGGTTTCGCCAGGTCAAGCACAGAATATTGGAATAGCTGTAAGAGTTGATACCAACAAATTCAAGGATCCTGCGCTGAGGCGCATGGAAACCAAAGATGATCCTCGATTTAATCCGTTCCTTGTCGATACTGATAATGATGAGATAAAGGAGCAGCACCACTTTGAAAGACTGCCCCTTTATGCAGAGATAATTCCGGCGGAGGGTGCGCCTTTCCGTGTGCTTGGCCTTCATCTGAAGAGCAAAGGCATATTTGGCGCCTACGAATGGAGCAAATGGTGGGAGATGGCCGATGCCAACCGCAAGAAAATTCTCGGCCAGGCAGCGCATATTCATGACACATTTATTGAACCGTATTTAACCGACGACAAAACGAAACAAATCCCGCTTATCGTATGCGGCGACATTAACGACGGACCGGGGCTTGATGCCAGTGAGAAACGATTGCATGGCAGCGGCATAGAGAGTCTGATGGGCACTATTTGGCAGCCGGGCCGGTGCCTGGGAAATGCGCTATTCGATGCTTTGAAACCCAAAGCACAGAAGGCACTCGACTTTTCATCCATCTACACCACCAGCTTCAAAGATCCGATCTTCAATGACGTCTATCAAAAGGAATGGATTGACCATATACTGTATTCCAAGTCTCCACTCTCAAATTGGGTGCGCAGTGCAAAAGTCAACCATAATATGCCCAACGGCACAAGCATAAGCAAGAAGTACAAACATGCCTCAGATCATTATCCGGTCTCTGTCGAGGTGGTTACCAGCTGATGGAATTGATTGAGCGGAAAATTTGAAATAAACCAGCAGCATACGGTCCATCATGCTTAATGAGTATGCGTATGTTCACGGCTACCATCCGAGAGAAAACACGCGCTTGCAGGATCAGGCCACCACTCTGGAAGAACTCTTGCACGGCGACACTCATTTTCCGCCGGGATCACGCATTCTTGAAGCAGGTTGTGGCGTAGGGGCACAGACCGTGCCTCTGGCCAGAAATAGCCCTCAGTCAATCATCACAGCAGTCGATATATCAGAAGCCTCTGTGGGCGAGGCTCGAAGGAGAGTGGCTGAGGCAGGCCTTGCAAATGTGCAGGTTTTGCAGGGTGATATATTCAATCTGCCTTTCCAGCCGGAATCCTTCGACCATCTTTTCATCTGTTTTGTTCTTGAACATCTCTCTCGCCCGGTCGAGGCACTGCGCATCCTCATGGATTTCATCAAACCAGGCGGTTCGATCACGGCAATCGAGGGGGATCATGGTTCTGCCTATTTCTATCCTGATAGCGCTGCGGCCCACAAAGCGATTTCGTGCCAGGTCGAGCTGCAGAGGAGAGCAGGCGGCAATGCAATGATCGGCAGACAGCTTTATCCGCTGCTTGCCAGGCAGGCATCTCTGAGATCTGCGTCTCTCCTCGCATGGTTTATGTCGATTCCAGCAAGCCGGAGCTTGTGGAGGGCTTCACCAGGAGGACATTTACGGCCATGATTGAGGGCGTTCGTGAGGCGTCGGTGGGGGCGGGGATAATTGAGCCGGATGATTTTGAGGCAGGGGTGCAGGACCTCTACAGAACGACGGAAGATGACGGGGTGTTCTGCTACACATTTTTCAAAGCTACGGGAAGAAAGGGGTGAAGCTCCCAGGAGGACAAGCCTGGGGATTTCGAGGCCTGTACAGTTTTGTTTCAGTGGTCTGCTCAAGCTCCGCTCACAAATAGAGGAATGGCCAACACGGCAAGTCTTTATTGCTGGAAATAGAAAAACATCTGACTCTGAAAAGAGAATCCCTATGATGAGAAAAATTGACTCCCTCCCTGATGCAGATCTCAAGAAAATCTCTAAGTTATTGAGTTTCCTGGAAGAGAGGCCAGATACTGGGAAGCACAAAGCAGATGCCCTATCCAGCGTAATAGGCATTTGTGAAGGTCCGCAGGATCTGGCAGAGAAGCATGACAGCTGTGCCTATTAACCGATCGATTGATGAGAGATAAGTGCGTTTTAAAAAATAAATGGTTTTATCAGGGCAGTTTGCTCTCCGGCTTCAAACGTAGACTCTATCGTTCCCGGCTAATGGAGGCATAAAGAAAACCATGATCTGGAATGTATCATTTTCCGCAGACCGATAATCATGCACATTGAATGGCGGAATATAGATCAAATCCCCTTCTTTGACTGGATAGTCCTTGCCGTTCATTGTCAGATTCGCCTGACCCATGACTACGTAATCGATTTCCTCCGTGGCACTGTGGTAATGCGCTCCGGAAGAGATGCCCGGCATATACATAGTCATGTTGACGCTGGCGTTCTTTCCGAGAAGAACTTCTTTTCTCAGATAACCGAGTTTGGGATCGATGGGATTTTCCTCTGCTACTTGGAAGATGTTCACCATGCTAAATTGCTCGCCGGAGGGGATGCTCGAATTCACCAGTTCGGAAGCATTGCTGGCTGTAAGCGGCTCGCCTGCTTCTTGCTGCCCGAGAGCTGGCAAAATGGCGAGGCTGAGCGCCAGGATCATTAATAATGCATTTTGTTTCATAATAGTAATAGAGGTAGATCTTGGGCAATAAACTTTTTTGCATGCATTTGCAAAGCTGCCTTTCCACCTTGTCAAGTGTCGTGGCACGATCGTGCAGCCTGGCCCGCATGGCCAGGGGCCGGGAGCGGCCGGGCGGGCCCGTGCGAGCGCGGGCGGGTCATGGCGCGGACGGTGGCGGGATTTTGTGGCTGTCGGGACGAAGAACGACAGGGAGGGAAGCGGTGGATGTGAACTGTTCTGGATTCATCCTGCAGATGGCGGGGTCGCGATCATGGGTGAGTGCAGGATGAAAAGGAATCATGCAAGTATCTTTTTCTATTTTTTAATTAAATAAAGCTTGATGAATTATAGAACTCGTTTAGTGATTTCCAGCCGTTTTCGAATTTGGCATTGAAAAGCCTACAATGATAATCAATAAAGGAATCATCATCAATTTTTGGGTCGATGAGGTCCAATGTCCTCTTTTTCCCTCGAGCATGTTTATTAATAAATTTATATAATTCGCGATCTGAGTTTTTAAAATTTTTGCCAACTAATATTACTTTATCAGCGTGTCGAATTTTTTGTCCATATTTTATCATGTGCGAGCGATAAACCCTATTAGATTTGTAAATTTGATCTTTGTGATAAATGGGCAATATTACGTTGGGAAATGGCACGTTCTGTGAACCTAGAATATAATGCACATCTTTTAAATAATTAGTATGCCAATTGAAGGACCCATGAAGTTTCAAGAGAGTGACGCTTTCAGATACAATAGGTCGCTCTTTTGGGAAAGTTATGCTGCTAAATCCAAGTTCATCGAAAGATTGGGCGCTAAGCTTTCCTCTGAGAAATAGTGTAAAATCAGATATTTCGTCATAATTATAAGTAGCAACAGTATCTTTAATTCCAAGATTTTTAAACAATTTTTCGTGGTATATGCAAAAATTGTCCGATATAGAACGATTAAGGTATTCCTTTAATGCATACGTAAATAGCCTAAAGAAATTATTGGCACAGCATAAAATTTGCCTCTTAGAATCTTTTACGATGTATCCTAAAATTAATCTTATATCTTTAACATCATTCTTAGATAGATTATAAGACCAGATCAAAGGATCAGAGAAGACAGAATCATTGTAAATTTCCTCCATCTTTGATAAATCAAAACGTAGATCTTTGGGACTATAATCCAGATGGATATCCTCAATTACTTGCATTAACGTAAAAAATCGTTCGATATCTTCTTTTGTTTTGGTAATTTCTAATAATTTTTTAAGACTATCCTTCAGAATAGGCCCATCAGCGGATTGATTTAGACTTAAGAAGCTAGCATCGAATATAGCATGTAGGTCTTGCAAAAGCGGCGGACGCACAACCAAGTCTACGGAAGCCGCGCCCAAAGTGGCCCCTGCACCCAGAATGACGACTTTTTTCATTGATTAAACCATTGAGTTCCATGCCTATTTAGATTCTTATGACACATATTGATGTCTAATCCAGCAAATTCAACGAGGTCATGAATGAAGTGCGGCGGACGCACTTTGCCCAGAGCCGCAAGCTGATTAGCAGGTTCAATGGCAGGGAAATCAAGACCATTGGCGACAGCTTCATGACGGCGTTCAAGTCCGCAGTCGAAGCACTGGACTACTCTGTGGCATTTTAGAGGAATACGGGCCATCCGCAGATTCAAATCCGTGCCGGCATTCACATCGGGCCGATTCATGTGGAGGAAGGCTATGTGTTTGGCGGCACTGTGAACTTCGCCTCCCGCGTAGTCGGAGCCGTAAAAGATGCGGAGATCTGGCTGAGCAATCGGGCCAAAGAGGACATCGGTCGGCTCGGTGCCGGGCAGCACAAACGGTTGGGATGGCAGCAACACGATGGAATGGCTATGAAGGGCTTTCCGGGCACACTCACGCTCTGGGAGGTGCAGTAACATCCGGGCTGAAGAACTCCGTTAGTGTGCATTCTTGTGATCGGCGGTTGGTGAGAGTCGAGCAGTGGATCAATTATCGGCAGAAATTTGTCTCCGCCAAAATTATCCATCTCATCGATACTTCGCGCCTTCGCGTGAGCCGAAACCCCGCGCAAAGCCGCGAAGGCGCCAATTCAAAGATGAAAATACTATATATCTGTCATGCATACACAGATACATGGCATCCAATACCAATGTCATGGAAAGGCTGCTCAAGAAGGAGAAAATAGATCTATCCGAGTACTTCGGAGCCCTCAAGGACAGTCCATTGCTGGATAAGATTGAGGCTGATTCCAAGAAGATAAGAGAGAATGCGAGTTCGAGAGTTTGATCGTCCTGGAAATGAGTCTATGAGAATACCGTTATACCATGTCGATGCCTTCACCTCCGAGGTCTTTTCCGGCAACCCCGCCGCAGTATGCATCCTGGATTGCTGGCTTGATGACCAGCTTCTACAGGCCATGGCTGCTGAGAACAACCTCTCTGAAACGGCTTTTTTGGTCCGCAATGCCATAGGTTTTGACATCAGATGGTTCACTCCTCTCACAGAGGTCACGCTTTGCGGCCATGCCACATTGGCGAGCGCTTTTGTTCTCTTCAATTGCCGGAAATGGCCCCAGGAAAGCATCAGATTTCAAACACGCTGGAGCGGAGGGCTTGAGGTGAAAAGGAATGGAGATCTCCTGGAAATGAACTTTCCCGCAATAGCTTCTCATGCCATAAGCCCTCCCGCCGGGCTTGACGATGCCTTGGGAGTCACACCCAAAGAGACGCTCTCTTCGGTAGAGGATTTGCTTGTTTTGCTGGACAGCGAGAAGGCCGTAAGAGTTGTGCAGCCCGATTTTCCCGCCCTGGCCAGGATAGCCTGTCGCGGCATCATTGTTACAGCCAGTGGAGATAAATGCGACTTCGTATCACGCTTCTTTGCGCCCCGAATTGGAGTGCCTGAAGACCCGGTGACAGGCTCCAGCCACTGTGTTCTGGCTCCTTATTGGGCAGGAGTGCTTGGCAAGAACGATCTCCATGCATTTCAGCTCTCGAAGAGAGGCGGCGAGCTATTCTGCACCAATGCAGGCGACCGCGTAAAAATATTCGGAAGAGCAGCTCTTTATCTGGAGGGCACGATTACGGCTTGATGCCTTCAAGAAGACATATTGATTAAGGATAAAATGGCCGAATACGGTGAATGGAATCGAAAGGGCGCCACGCTCAGCGATAAAACGGCACGCAAAGAGTACAAGGTAGATCAGGATTTTACCATAAAAGGGATTGAGACCGGCAAGCTTGAATGCCGTTACGCCTCTGTTTGGGGAAATTCATTTATCAAGGTTCTGAGACGCCAGCTTGAAGAGTACATTGCGGCAGAGCTGGGTGCAGAATACCTGGCGAAAGCCAAAGGCAAAATTGAGCTGCCTAAGATCAAGAAAGAGATCGCTGAAATTGAACAACGACTGAGAGACCTTCAGATCAGAAAGGCTGAGCTGGAGAGAATAATGGGACTGTAAACTCAGAGGTGAAACATGGCCACCTTCGACGAGATTCATGATGCATTCCTATTCGTCAGTTCAGACGGATACGGGATGAATAGAGCGCTACTCTGCCTGGACAATGGTGAGATATTTTACCATTCTGAAGACGGAGTCTTCGATGAGCTGGATGAAGACAAATTCGACTGCGACAATTTTCTGGTGATCCCCCACAAGAATGAGCTTGATTTAGGCCAGGAGCTTGTCGCCGAATTTGTTGAGCAGCAGATGCCGGACGACTTAGGCCGCGTCCAGGAGATCTTCAGCAGACGCGGCGCCTACCGCAGGTTCAAAGACCTTCTGGAGCATAGGGACCTTTTGCAGAGCTGGTACGATTTCGAAAGCCGCCGTGAGGAGGATACCCTGCGTGAATGGTGCAGGGAAAACGAGGTCGAGCTAGAGAGGACCTCGAATAGTGGGCTGCCCGACTGACGATTTATTGAGCTATGGAGGAATTATCAAGCTATGCAGTTGGATTCCAAGATTCGTGCGATCGCTGAGGATTGGGGCGCAGATTTCTTTGGTGTGGCAGATCTTGCGCCGGCCCATGATTTCATCGCGTGGCAGGGCAAAGAGAGTCTGGCCCAGTATCCCAGGGCCGTTTCCATAGGAATTGCCCTGCTTAACCCAATCGTGGACCAGCTTCCTGAAAGGAGCGAAAAGGCGGTGGCGATGGAATACAAGCACCACGCTTATGACACAGTAAACGGCCTTTTGGACACCATCGCCCTGCGTCTCAGCAGTTTGTTGCAGCGCCAGGGTTACCGGGCCTTGCCAATTCCCGCCTCAAAGCGTGCCGTGGTAGATGAGCGAGTGGCCGCCATATTCTCTCATAAGCTTGCTGCGCATCTGGCAGGTCTTGGCTGGATCGGCAAGAGCTGCCTGCTTATCACTCCAGAAGCGGGGCCGCGCGTGCGCTGGGCTACGGTGCTGACCGACGCGCCGCTAGAAGCGACGGGCTATGCAATGGCGGAGCGCTGCGGAGAATGTCGAAAGTGCGTGGAAATCTGCCCGCAGTTTGCGTTCACCGGACGGCCCTTCCGGGAAGATGAGCCGCGGGAGGCAAGATATGATGCCCGAAAGTGCGAGAGGTACCTGAAGGATCTGGAAGAGAAGACGGGGTATGGAGTGTGCGGAATGTGCCTTTTTGTCTGCCCGTACGGACGGAGATCTTAACCGGCACCTGTAATTCCTATTGATTTCCATTTCCCTACCCGATCCATCAGTCAATAGCAAAGCCATAAAAGCCGGGAGTAAAAACCTCATAGCTGCAAAGGATCTCAAATGTCTCTCTTTCACATAACTCGTCAATCGGGCATCCCTCTGGTGGGGTGCATCTACTTCGGCGTGGTCGACCGGGGCAGCAGCCTTCTGCAGATCAGGCCGAGCTGTGGCTGCAACCTGAGCTGCCCCTTCTGTTCAGTGGATGCCGGCCCGCACAGCCGCTCGCGAGTCACAGACTACCAGGTGGAGCTGGACTATCTAATGGAGGCGGTGGAGGAGATCGCCCCCTTCAAAGGGCCGGGGGTGGAGTGCCACATCGACTCGCCGGGCGAGCCCATGCTTTACCCGGATATCGTGCCGTTGGTCAAGCAGCTCAAGGCCATAAAAGAGGTCAGCGTCGTCTCCATGCAGAGCAACGGCACCCTGCTCGATGAAGATCGAATCGCTGCCCTGGAAGAGGCCGGCCTGGACCGGATCAACCTCTCCATTCATTCTCTGCAGCCGGAGAAGGCCGCCTTCCTGGCGGGCATGCCCGGCTTTGACATCGAGAAGATAAAGCAGGCAGCAAAGAGCATTGCGCAGAGCAAGATCGGCCTTCTAATTGCGCCGGTCTTGATTCCGGGCATAAACGACGAGGATATGCCGGAGCTGATCCGTTTCGCCCAGCAGATCGGGGCGGGAAAGAGGTGGCCACCTCTAGGCATCCAGAAGTTTGAGCACTACCGGCTGGGCCGCTCGCCAGGCAAGGTCAAGGCCCAGAACTGGTGGCAGTTTTACAATCGCAGCATGGCCGGGTGGGAGAAGCAGTTCTCCATACCGCTCCGCCTCAAGGCCCAGGATTTCAAGATTGAGAAGCGGCCCACTATCCCCACGGTTTTTGAGAAGAAGGAGAAGACATGGGTGGAGATCAAGGCCCCCGGCTGGGTGAGCGGGGAGATGCTGGGCGTCGCCAAAAACCGGGTGGTCTCGGTGATGGACTGCTCCATCAAGCAGGGCAGCGTGCGGGTGCAGATTGTGAGCAACAAGCACAACATCTACGTGGCGGTGCCGTGCTAGATTTAAATTTTTTAAAATGCTTGATATATGAAAGTCGGATGAGAACTTGGGGCAAGCAATATCACTAATAAAATCGCAGTAATCAAGAAAAGGATCCAGTATCTTAATTTAAATAAGGTGATCATTTTAATCCAATCTATTGAAAGTATCTTATCTTTATATAATATTATAAGCAGTATAATTGGGGTCAATAGAAATATCTTACTAAACCGCATAAAATCGCTGATATCGAAGAATAAGAATTTACTCAAGCAAAAAGTCAAGTTGTCTAAATCACTTATGCGGAAAAATAGCCAACCTAAGAAAACAAAATACTGCGTTGCAAAAACTTTAGGGATCGCCCAAAAACGATCTTTAAACCTATTTCCTAAGCTATCGCCAATTAATCTGTGGGCGGTCAGGAGTCCTCCATGATATGCTCCCCAAATAACAAAGTTCCAGGTAGCCCCATGCCAGAGACCACAGAGGACCATTGTAAGGATCATATTCAGATAAGTCCTCAGATTGCCCTTTCGGTTTCCACCTAATGGGATGTATAGATAATCTCTAAGGAAAGAGGATAATGAGATATTCCACCGATGCCAGAACTCAGACGGATTTGCGGCTAGGTAGGGGATATTGAAGTTAGGTGGTATCTTGAACCCCAATACCCTGGCACTGCCTATGGCGATGTCACTATATCCTGAGAAATCCAAGTAAAGCTGTATACCAAAGGCAAATATAGCTAGGATGATAGCGGCGGAGTCATGATTTTGTGGATTTAGAAAGAAAGGATCTAAGTAGATTGCTATATTATCTGCTAAAGCAAATTTTTTGACAAGTCCAATTGCTATTAAGGTCGCACCATAACGCAGATCTTCAGATCTTAGAGCCATAGCGTTGAATTGGGGCAATAATTCTCTTGCACGTGCTATCGGTCCTGATGTTATCAAAGGGAAAAAGGATACAAAAAGAGCATATTCCCAAATAGAGTGAGCGGGTCCTAATTTGCCCCTATATATATCGAACACATAAGTAATACTTGCTAATGTATAGAATGATAGACCAAGCGGAATAGATGGGAGAATTCCACTAAATTTAAATAATACTAACTGTCCAATAGCTCCAAATATTGCAAGATATAGATATCCATTCTTGCACTCAGGATGTCGGTTAATTTTTCTTCCGCAATACCACGTGAGCATAGATACAAATATAAGACACGCTATATAATTTCCAGCAATGCCCCAATAGAAAGCATAGCTAACCAACAGTAAGAAGAAAGCTATTGAACGATTGGACATAATAGCTCCGTAAAATGCTTTCTACCCGCATTGTTTAGATGGGTAAGGTCTGCAAAATACTCATCCGAGCAGGACGTCTCAAAATCATAATATTTAACACCCGTATAATTTAAGAAATTGAAATAGTTCTTTCTTGTATCATTTGAGATCTTTGCCGAAAGAAGTGAGTTCAATGGCATATTGATAACCATTACCTGTATGCCAGTTTTTTGCAATTCGCAGATTGTGTAATTTAATGCATTCTTTTGTCCACAGTCTTTTTCTGACACCACAAAACCATCTATCTGTATTTCGTCTTTAAGCTTTTCAATAAGTTCCTCGTAAGTACAGTTGTGTGCATGATTTTCAGGTATGGTAAAATTGGTCACATTCCAGGAGCTCAGTCTACCCTGACTAAGTCCAATACGCTGACCAAGTACATTACGGATGAATTTTCTATTATAATGAATTGGATTTGCGTCAATTAGTTTTAATTCTTCTTCAGTAAAAAATTCTCTTGAACTTGAATTCAATTTGATTTTATCTGCTACTGGTGCAATATAATCTCCTTGTAGGACGATCACTGATGAGTCGTTTAGCCCAAAATAAGACAATCCGATTATAACGGTTTTGGGTTCGGTTTTTATGAGCTGATTCAGCTCAATCAACCTTCGTAAAGGAGTGTCACCCGACGATCCTAAATTATATACATCCTGCCCTATCATGCGGGGATCGACATCAGAGCCGATCTGACTAGATCCAATAAAATATATATTATTATATTCAATACGATCATAAAAGTCAAAGATGTTAACTGCTCTGTTGGTCGCATGAAGATAAGTCGGGACCACGGAAACCGTTAATGCAAGCGATATAATTAAAGAAATAATTATAGCACCGATAATAGTTAGAGCAGTATTCCTATATTCGCGATCCATAAGACTTGCAACTTTGTTGCTCCTAATATAATCTAACGTTAGCTTAGCCATGAATCAGAATGCAACCAAAGTCAAGCTTAAGCTCTTTGGGCAGGCTCTTCACATATTCGACGTGGGAGTTCCTGGCGATCTGCTCGATTAAAGCCATGTTCTCGCTGAACTTCCTCTTCAGCTCATCCATGAACCCTAGAATTCCTCGATAGCTTTCCGCATCTTAAAGCTCAATCGAAACCACCGTCTCGCCTTCCTTCATAAGAATCTTGCCGTAGGACATATTCCAATCACTCTTTTCCCTGAACCTGAAGTGAGTGTGTATTGGACTCTCAAAAAGATAGCGATCAGAAAACCAGCCAGGAATCCAAAAATAGACTAAATCCGAACGGCGCAAATTCAAATATCCCTTGACATTCGCGACAGCCTGCCGATCAACCACTTGGTGAGAAACCCGGTCAGGAAGCAGACGAACATGATGGAAAACTCCCGGCTCTCTGTGCCGCCGTCCTGGGCAATGAAGCCGGAGCTGACAAAGAGATAGGCCATGTAGCCGAATACCATGGCCAGTAGCGGCAATGCCATGTACCAGAGCCTCTTGTAGCGCGAGGCCATGCCATAGCGGCGCAGGTCGTCGGCAATTCCCGTCAGTATCTGGGCCGAGGAGCCCAGGCCCGCGAAGAACGAGGACCAGAGGGGCACGCCCAGAACGCTTATCTCTGAGAATCTGGTGATCAGGAAGCTGAAGAGCACGGTGGCGATAGCCGCAAAGAACACGGCATAAAGCCCGTAGAGCTTGAAGAAGTAGGAGAGGGTCCTCAGGCTGTGAAATCGGGAGCCTTTGATCTTGATCTTGGCATCGTTGATGGCCGAGGTAAGCTCGTACTTGGCCCGATCGCAGTAAAGGTACGACTCGGAGAGGTTTTCTTTATTAAACTCCTTTAGAGCCAGAACGTAAAAATCGTAGCTATCTTTTATGTCGATAGAACTTCGGTGGGCTGCCTGAAGCATGCGGTCCAGCCTCTTGAGGTCTACCTCCACCTCAGAGCACGATTGCGGGATAGAACAGGCTTTAGAGTCAGTGTCCACAACTAAATTAGTAACTAGATTAATATAAATAGTTTTCGCGTAATTAAAAATGCGCCTTACATACTAAAAATAATTTTTATCGATTTGAATTTTTGATCCTGGGAGAATTATCCTGATATATCCTGATAATCATACCATCGCCACCTTTCTCGCCGCTTTTATCTGGCGAAGAAGCCTTTCTTTAAGCGAGCCCTTATGCCTTCCGTTAGCTGAGGCGGACATGGAAAAACCAGGCAATGCGATCTGATGAATCTCCTCGATCATGCTCTCGGCAATGTTGCAGCATTCGTCCATCCCGTGATCCGGGGAATGGTCATTCTCTTTAATAACTTCTTTCATACGTACTGATATTCTGTCTTCATTAAAAAATTTTTCCCTCTCTAAAAATATGCGATTCTTGTGAAATCTAAAAAATCAATCAACTCCGGCTTTGCCTGGCATCATCTGCGCCGCCGGACGGGAGAAGTGAGCGGCAGGCCGCCATACTTTAAATACTCTGTGGAATAATATTATGCTATGCTTGATGATCAGATCTTCTGTCCTACCTGTGGTGCCGATACAGAGCATACATTGATCAAATCCGGCCAGGAGAATCTAGTGCGCTGTGTTGAGTGCGAGACGGTTCATTCCGTTCAGGTAGAACGCGAGCGGCTGGTCAATCTCAAAGTCATTGTGAGCGACGACGAGCAATCTTCGCCATACTACATCAAAATCCCGGCTAAAGAGATGCTGTGCGTCGGAGATGAACTCCTGGTGGACGATCCTTCTAAAGATGTGGTCATGACAGAGATCGCATCTCTGGAGACCGATCGCAGGGTCAGCAGCGCTCCGGCTGAGAAGGTATTGACTGTCTGGGCCCGGGCCACGGATAATGTGCCCCTTAAAATCTCCGTCTATCGAAACGGCAAGACTCATTCGCTCAAAATCAACGTAGCCGGCGATGAGGTCTTTGAAGTTGGGGAAGCCAGAAAAGTGGAAGGCTTCAAATTCGTCATCGTTAAGATGAAGCTGCGCGGCGAAGGCTTTGCCGATATGGCCGAAGCCAAAGACATACAGAGGGTATGGGGTCGAGAGCTTTGAACCGAGAAGAGCTCCTGGACAGCCTGCGGGGCAACGTAAAAGAATCCGTCATAGCAGCCATGTCCCGCATTCCCAGAGAGCTCTTCCTGCCGGTTGCACTCAAGAGCCGGGCGTACGAGGACACACCCCTTCCCATCGGACTGGACCAGACCATCTCCGCCCCTCACATGGTAGCCATAATGTGCGATCTTCTCGATCTGCAGCCGGGAATGACCGTCCTGGAGGTAGGCGGCGGCAGCGGCTATCATGCCGCGGTGATGGCGGAAATGGTAGGCCCCAATGGAATGGTATTCTCTGTGGAGCGCAAGCCGGAGCTGGTGGCTGCGGCCAGGTGGAATCTGGAACGTGCCGGCATAGCAAATGTGACCATGATCGAGGCTGATGGAAGCCTCGGCCTGGCGGAGCATGCACCTTACGATCGCATAAGCGTGGCAGCCGCCGCCCCCAAGGTGCCCGAGCCTCTCAAGCAGCAACTGAAGGTGGGCGGCAAGATGGTCCTGCCCGTGGGCCGGGACTATCAGGATCTCTATCTGGTGACAAGAAAGAACGGTTTTTCTATTGAGGAGAAGATGGGCGTGATCTTCGTTCCGCTCATTGGAAAAGAGGGTTTCAAAGAGCAGATCTAATATATTCGCTGCTACTATACGACCCTGAGATGAAGCCCTTAGCAATCATAATCATGGACGGCTTCGGTATAAGCCCAATAGTTGAGGGCAATGCCATAGCCAAGGCGCATAAGCCCAACCTGGATCGATTCTGGAAGAATTACCCGACGACCACTCTTGCCGCTTCGGGCCTGGCCGTGGGATTGCCGCGCGGCCAGATGGGCAATTCAGAGGTGGGACATCTCAACATAGGAGGCGGTCGTATCGTCTACCAGGACTATACTCGAATCAGCCTGGCAGTTGAGCAGGGCACAATCGCCGAGAACGAGGTATTGCTGGGGTCAATGGAAAAATCAAGAGGCTCCCGGCTTCATCTGATTGGCCTTCTCTCTGACGGCGGAGTGCACAGCCACAATACCCATCTTTACGCGCTCCTGGAGATGTGCAGGAAGATGGGCCTGGTGAATGTTTATGTGCACGTCGTTTTGGATGGCAGGGACGTGCCTCCCAGAAGCGCGCTCACCTATTTGCAGGATCTGGAAGAGAAGCTGCGGCAGATCGGCACTGGCAAGGTGGCTACTGTCTCGGGTCGCTACTACACCATGGACAGAGACAAACGCTGGGAGAGAGTCGAGAAGGCCTATCGCTGCCTTACCGAGGGAGTTGGTCTGCGGGCCGCCTCCGCCAGGGATGCTGTGGAAAACGGCTACCTGCGAGGCGAGAATGACGAATTTCTCCTACCCACCCTGGTCGATGATAAGGGTCTGGTCCAGGATGGCGACAGCATCATATTCTTCAATTTCCGGCCCGACAGGGCGCGAGAGATCACCAGAGCCTTTGTGGATAAGGAATTTCAGGGCTTTGCCACCAAACCGATCCGGGTTTTTTACACCTGCATGACCCAGTACGATGCCACGCTAAACGTGCCTATCGCCTTTCCGGCGCAAAACCTGGACGACACTCTCGGCCAGGTTATCAGCAGAGCGGGCCTCACACAGCTACGCATAGCCGAGACAGAGAAATATGCTCATGTCACATACTTTTTTAACGGCGGAAAGGAAGAGCCCAACCCTGGAGAAGACCGGTGCCTCGTACCTTCTCCAAAAGTAGCCACCTACGACCTGATGCCGCAGATGAGCGCCTTGCAGGTCAGGGACGAGGTGATCGGGCGCATCGATTGCGGCAAGTATGACCTTATCGTTCTCAATTTTGCCAATCCCGATATGGTGGGCCACACCGGCATATTCGAAGCTGCTGTGAAAGCGGTTGAGGTGGTGGACGGCTGCGTGGGCGCAGTCGTAGATGAGATTCTCAAAAAGGGTGGCGCTGTGCTGCTCACCGCAGATCACGGCAATGCCGAGAAGATGATCGATCTGACAACCGGACAGCCGCATACGGCTCATACTACCAATCCTGTGCCCTTCACGCTGATAATAAACGACGGCCAGAAGTATGGCCTTCGCGGGGACGGTATTCTGGCGGATATTGCGCCCACGGTATTGCAGCTCCTCCATATTCCTCAGCCGAAAGCAATTGATGGAAAGAGCCTGATCAGAGACGAATTGTTCAATATCCTCGCATAAGATCTCACAAAGCATTTAAGTCCAGATTATAGAAGGAATGCATGATGTCCGATATTATCCCATCGCCCGATGCCAATTATCTCATGGATTTGCTAAAAAAAATCATCAGTTTTAAGACAGTCGCCCCTCCGGGCAGTAATTATGAGGAGATCGTGGACTGGCTCGTCCCTATATTTCAAGGGATGGGCTTTGCCACGCAAAAAATGGTTATGCCCGAGGAGGTTTTTGAGACAAAATGCAGTGACCGGCGGCTTGTGGGCGATCGCTACAACCTGCGCGCCGACTTTTTCGCGGGAGCAGAGAAGACGCTGGTGATCTATGCCCATCTGGATGTGGTGCCGGCAGAAGGTGCCTGGGATAGCGATCCATTCCTGGCAATGGTCAAGAACGCAAGAGTCTATGGGCGGGGTGTCTCCGATTGCAAGGGGTCGATTGCCGCATTAATTGCTGCCCTAAAAGCACTCCTGGAGAGTGGCAAGCCCAAGTACAATCTCTCTGTTCTCTTAACTACGGACGAAGAGGTGGGCGGCTATTCCGGCCTGTGTTATCTCACCGATTTGGGATTGGTAAAAGGGGATCTGATGCTCTGCATGGACGGCTTCTCTGATGATGTGGTGATAGGCAGCAACGGCATCATACACTGGGATTTGGTCGTCCATGGCAATTCTGTGCACAGCGGCTCCAGTTTCCTGGGGATAAATGCTGTGGAAAGATCCATACCCATCATGAACGCGCTCATGGACCTCAAGAAAGTGGTGCAGGCCAGACGGTCTCTTCTGCCTGCCAGCTCCGCCCTGGAGGCCGTTGGAAAGAAAAACCTCATGCCCATCCTCAATATTACTATGATCAATGGGGGCATCAAGGAGAACATTGTGCCGGATAGGTGCAATCTGCGCGGCGACCGGCGGGTGATACCGGAAGAGAGCATGGATGAGGCCATGGCGGAGATCGAGAGGACCCTGAAACCGCTGGATGTCGACTTTGATATCAAGTTTTATCCCGGCTATCCGCCTATGAGCGTCAACCCGGATCACCCCTGGGTCTGGGAGGTGAGGGAGGCAGTGAAGAGGGGAATGGGCTTTTTCCCCCGACTCTCCGGAGCGCAGGGCAGCCTTGATCAGGCTTATGCCACAGAGAAGACCGGCATTCCCACCTGTGTCTTTGGGGTGGGCCGGCAGCTGGAGAGCAATATCCACGGCCTGAACGAGAATGTTCGCGTAGCAGACCTGAATGGATTCGCGAGATTTTTAATCGAACTCTTGCGGGCCTGAGCAAAGAATAACAAACCATCTGCAATCGAAAATGGATAGCATGAAGGTAATATCCGTAGTAGGAACCAAGAAAACAGGCAAGACCACATTGGCCTGCGCACTGGTAGCGTCGCTGGCTAAACATGGCAAGGTGGGCACGATCAAGAACATGGCCGGCCATGACGTGGACCGGGGCGACACCAGGCGCCACTTCGATGCCGGGGCGGATGTGGTCCTGGGCATGGGCAACGCGCGCCTCAAGGTGACCCGCGAGCGAGGCGATCTTGATTGCGCCCTGGCTGAACTGGAGAGGGATGGGATGGACTACGTTGTGGTGGAGGGATTCAAGCACAGCAATCTTCCCAAGATCGTCATGGCCGATATCGAGGTGACCAATGTTGTGCGAAATGTAAAGCTTGCAGAGGTAGATGAGGCGCTGGTGGAGGAACTGGCAGGAATTGTGAGGGAGATGGAAGAATATCATCCCTTTGAGGCATGAAACCATTCGGACAGAAAACTTAAACATGAGAAGCTTCATCCAACATTTCGTAGGAGATGAATTTAAATGGCTGATTGCGAATTATGTACCCGTGCTCGACCGCTGCTCTTTCCCATAAAGGCCCCCGTCCATAACCTCACCTACCCAGAGGGCGCATACAAGGGTGTATGCGATATATGTCTGGAGCACCTGGAGAAGGGCTGGCAGCAGTACTATGGTGTCAAACCGGAAGTTAAGAAATAGAAGATATAAAAATCTTTTTTGCTCAATCGCGCAGAGCTTGTAGAATAGCCTGGGCTATGGCGCCGGATGGACTGTCATGAGGATGCAAAGAGAGGAGAAGGTCGTAGTAGTGTTGCTCCTCATGGCCTTGGGATCTCTGGCGGTGGCTTTTTGGGCCTTTGGCCCTGAAGACGATGATCTGGCTGGCGTTAAAGATATTGATTCCGGCATGAAAGAAGAGGCAAGCCTTTCAGTAGAAGGCCTGGTCCTGGAGAAGAAGCCTACCAAGAGTGGCGGCAATCTAATTATCATGCTGGACTCAACGCCTCTTCCGGTTTTCATTTCATCGAAAGCAGGAGCCGAAGAGATTCAAGACAAGGTGAATATAGGCGATCGCGTCCGGATCAAGGGTGCTGTTTCCTCTTTTCAAGGAATTAAAGAGATAACTGTAGATCGAGCGAAAGATGTAGTTTCTATTGACGGAAAATAATTAGTTTTTTATATTTATTTTGATTTGATGCACTCATTGTCATTCGAGAGGTCTTCGGCAAATTAAATATACTAAAACAACGAAACAGTAGTAATAGGAAAGTGTCTGGTTGCCAATTATGCTGAAGGTAAGGAATGGGGCTTCAACGGTTTTCTTTATTTTTGCGAGTTCGTTGTTTATTGCCAGTGCATTCATCAGCATTCTAGTGAAAGCGACAGCTTTCTCAGAGATGTCTGATCTTTGGGCATATGCGATTACTACGTTTTTTTTCTTCTTTTTTGTTCCTGCTCTTATTTTCCATTTTAAACCATTGTGTAAGAAAAGGTGGGCTTACGCGATAATATTATTTCTTGGCATTGGCGTCATTCTAATTTCGCTTCTTATTCTTCGCATAATTGACCAGGCCTATGGAGAAAGCATATTATACCTACTCTTTGGAGAAGCTAAAGGCTTACCACAATCTTCTCTATGGGCAATGTTGGGCTTTTCTATTATCTTGATTTCATTAATACTATTACTCCTCTCAACATTATTAATTCTTTCGAAACATACTATTTTTTTCCCTGCTCGATTTCTATTATTGTGGATATCCAGATGGCTGGGAAAAACCTACCGCTTCTTGATTACAGGATGTCCGGCTCCTGTAATAAGGCTGGCAGATGTCGCAATCATTGTCTGGTTGATAGAGAAAGCCTACAATGGCCTGATTGCATCGAGCTCAAGAATGATTATCGATGGCACATCCCAGATCAATGGAATCATATCTAACGTCACATATCTTGGTGCAAGGTATGCGCAAGGATCATTGCTGGACGGACCATCTGACGGATTATTGCTCAATATGGATTCGCCAAAGGGAGTAATAGTATATTGGAATTATTTTGGGGATAACTTTTTTTATGCAATGGTATCAAGCATAATAACAACTATCAGTTTTCATTGGGAGAAGATCTTAGTAATTTGGTTTCTTTTAGAAGTAATAATCCTCGTCATGAGGACATCTCATCAATTGTCAATTGTTGTGGAAGATTTCACAAATTCCCCTCCGCAAGAAACCAAAGCAGATGATAAAGCTGGAAAGGGGGCCGACAGAGATGAACCCAATCCAAGTGGGTTGGCCGACCTGCTGGCAACAAACCTCAATAGGATAAGCGAGCTATACAAAGATGTAGATGAGCAACGTGCCATTCGATCTGAATCAGGTGCAGGCAGGCCCGTCGAAGCCACCCTTAAATCAGGGGAGATCGGAGATATTCTAAAGAGCTCAACCAGTGAAAATTCGGAGATTGGGCTTGGCCCAATAAGCGTCCCCCTGGGGTCAGTCACCAGTATGATCGGGCGCTTGATGCAGGGACCAAGGATAACTATCGGATTGCATAAGACGAAAGACACAACGAAGGAAAAGGGAGACATTTTTTACCTGACCGCAACTATGACGGGAAGTGAGCCATACAGCTGGGTTGTTGATGAGCAGATCTCCTTGGATAGTGACTCAAAGACCCGACCGATTGACGATATGGTTAGTGAGCTCTCTCACCGGATTTTCGCAAAGCTGGCATTTGGAGAACCTGGCAAAGTAGTACCCTGGAAAGCTATTTGGAATTTCAATGAAGGTCTTCGAGCTTATCGTGATTGTCTGCATTCTGTCAAAAAAAGGCAATATTACTTAAAGGATGCTGAAAAGCACTTCATCAATGCTGCCGAAGAGGAGGATGACTCCATTAAAGCCTATTATAATTTAGGGGTCGTCTATACCGAACTCCAGCAGCTCGACTCTGCCGAGGTCGCGTTCTCCAGGGCCATCAAGAAAAATCCCAACGAATGGGAGGCATATTATGCCCTTGGGCTCAATATTTATGATAGAGCAAGAGACCAAGAGGAACTTTCTCATTCGTATCATCATGATATTAAGCTTCTCCGCCTCTGCAATAAGACAATTACAGAACAGTATACGAAAGTTGTTGATTTGAGTGATTATATAATTAAACTTAAAGAGAAAGACTCTGGCATCATATTGAAGGATTATCGATGTCTGGCAAAAGCATATAATCTGAAGGGAGATGCCATGAGCCATCTGGCCAGGATTGATGAAAAAAACCGAGAGTCTATCTGTTCAGTTGAGACCAGCGTGAAGAATTCAGGATCCGGCGTCCAAAAGATAGATCTAATAAATCCGATCACGTGCTGTAAAAAGGCGGCATATTATTCCCTGTTGGCATTGCTAAAATCAGAATTCTGGGAGGATGATTTGACTGATGCCAGGAAGCTGTTTAGCGAGTGCCTAATTGATCTGGCCGATCTATATTTGCTTAAGCAAAAATCCTTTCCAGAGGAGCTATCTTATTCTATGCAAAATTTTAGTGCGAGAAAATCTCTTGAACAGGCCATCAGCGTGAATCCCTATGATTCCAATTTATATCTTCATCTAGGCAAAGCCCATTGTCAGAATTCATCCAATAAATACGATGAAGCCGCCAGAAAAATTTACGAATTTGGCTCAAAAATGGCTCCTGAAGATGACAGGTTCAAGGCATGTCTTGGATGTATTTTTTATAAAAAGTGGAACAAAGAAGTAACCCATAATGAATTAATGTGCAAAGAAAGAGCGTTTCAATTATGCGATAGTATCATGGTCTATGGCCCTGATGCATGCAGTGCCGCCCTGGAAATGGTGGCAAAAGTCTATGGGTCGATGGAGGAAGCCGAGCAATGTCGACGTCTGGAAAATGCTTCCTTTTTGGCAAGATTAAAGGATGATGCAAAGAAAGGAGATTCGATTATCAAATGTCTTAAAATGATGCTTGAATGCGGCGGAAAAGAGGAAGGTGTATCGGGGAATTGGAAAAGCGCCGCCGTTTTTGCGACATTAATTAAATTATTAGATGACCTAGATTCAATAGATAACGATAGCAATGAGACTAAGAACATTTACGAAAACCACATCAAAATAATTATTGATAAATTGAAGAATGATTATCATCGGGCAGAAAAGGGATGGGAAAGAGCACAGGTTCTTTATTCGTATAGTTATTTATCTTATTTATATTATAATTATTGGGACGATTCTTTCAGAAAGGCTAGAGAGATGTTTGATAGACATGAGCACTATTTGAAATCGAAAAGACCAGACGATGCCCATAGATGTCTCACTAATTCAATTAATTTTCTAGAAAATAATAAGATTCAAGATAATAGTGATTTCGATAAAAAAATAGAAAGTTTAAATAAGCATCTCAAAGACGACTCTATCTTCATTGGCCCGGAAATAAACGTATTGGATGCTCTATTTAATGAAATATATCAAAAAAATCAAGAAAAAAAGCAAGAGTCTGAGAATTGTCTCGCCAATGCCAAGAATGTGTTAAAATGCAAATTAGATACATACAAACTTATAAATGGTGAGTCAAATCCAATTGAAGCTAGAGATTATAAAAATAAAAAAATGTACAATAAATTACAAAGAAAAATTAGCGATATTATTAGCGAAGCGCAAAAACTATCCCACAATAAAGAAGCGATCGATGAATTAGAAAATGCCCTAAAAAATTGCGCAGATGTCTATCTCAGAGCTGTTGATGCTATTGAAAATAAAAAGAATAATGATAAAATCAAAGCGCAGGTGGATTTATTTGATAAAGAATCTATAAATACGCTTGAAGAGATCAATGAGATTTTTATTAAGGATAATAAAAATAATAGTTCAATAATTAAAACTGAATTTCCAAGAAAGTACTCCATGTATGTCCAGGAATATTCTCAGCTCTTGATTGAATCAGGTCAGCTTTATCTTAATATGAAAAAGCCAAGAGAAGCGGAAACGGCCTTCCAGGAAGCAATTAATCTATTAGAGGATGAACGTCCTCAGGATATAAAAAGCAGAAGCCTCTGGACGAAGCTTTCCCGATCACAGAGTGAGCAAAGAAAAGAAATGTCGAATGCCCTAAAAGGAGCACAAAAAGGAAGGATGTCTAACCCGTTGGGCTATGACGAGCGTCGTGAGCTTGGCAGCATATTCTGCGACCTGGAGGAGTTTGATTTTGGCATGCAAGAGCTGGATTATGCACAATCTTGGAAGCCTGACAAGCCTGAAATCCTGGTTGAGATGGCACAATCATATGTTAAACAGGCAAAAAAATGCGATGATAAAGAACATCGTAAGAAAATACTGACTGCCGCCAGTGATAAACTCAATCAAGCCCTGAGGATCTATGATAAATCTCTGATAACAAAGAGAGGTGTGGCTCGTTACTGGCTTGGCAAAGTGCATTATGAGATGGGCAACTACAAGAAAGCAATACCTCATTTCAGAATTCTCTACAATGTTAGATCTGCAAAGATCCATTCCGATAGAGACACGCTCATAATCGCCCTAAGACTTGCTTATGCTTACCTCAAAGCTAAGTCATTCGATGAATCGGATAGACTGTTCGACCAGATAATATCAGAAGGAGTAAAATTTAAAGAAGATGCGCCAGATAATATTCTTGGAGAAAAATATGAAGATTTCATTTATCCAAATGAGATAATAATTCGAGCCTATTTAGGTAAATCAATCTCATGCATAGAACGCAATGGTAACCCTGGTATTGCCCTTGATAATGCTCGTCTTGCCAAAAAAGATATTGGCTCACTGGAAGACTGCAATAAAGGGACAAATAGCAGAGAATATAAAGAGGATTATCAATCAAGGATGCATCGCTTAAATGCCGATTACGAAGATTGCATGGGCTGGATTTGCTATGACCTTGGCCTCATAGATGAAGCGATATACTGGCTTGAGAAATCCGTGTCCGAGCAAGCCGGACCTTCTGCATATTTTCACCTGGCTATGGCATATAAGGGCAAAATTGATTTATGGGATCTGCAATCAAAGAGGGATCCGCTCATTGCCAGAAAGGCCTCGAAATGTTGCCGGTTGGCGAAGGAATTGGATCTCAATGAAGAGTATGAGAAAGATCTTGATGAGTTGATTAAGAGTCTCACTGATAAACTAGCTGAAAAATCCCCTGCAAAAAACAAGGAATGAAGAACGCTGAATTATGAAGGTCATAACGCTGCTAACCGACTTTGGCTCCTTTTATCCTGCCCAGATGAAAGGCGTGATCCTATCCCGGCTTGGGGATAAGGCTCAGGATGTCACCTTTGTGGACATCGCCCACGACATCCCGCCCCAGGATGTGCGCGCCGGTGCCTTTGCCCTGCTCTCCACAGTCCGCTACTTTCCCTCCGGCACCATCCACATCTGCGTCATCGATCCCGACGTAGGCACGGACAGAATGGGCCTGGTGGTGGAGAGTGGCGGGCAGACTTTTGTCGGGCCGGACAACGGCCTGCTCCTGCCGGCTGCACGAAGCCTTGGCTCGCCAGGCAATCCTCTCCAAGCTTACAAGATCGCCATATCTCAAGAGTTTCTGGACCTGGGTATGGCTTTTGCTTCTGCCTCCAATACCTTCCACGGTCGGGACATCTTCGCTCCGGTCGCCGCCCTGCTGGCTTCAGGCAAGAGCCCTTCGGGCATGGGCCCTAAAGTCCGGCCCAAAGATCTGAAATTCGCAGAGGTGAAAAAGACGGATAAGGGATTCGAGGCCACGGTCATCTATGTGGATCGCTTCGGCAACCTCATCCTGAATATGCGAAATCTTCCTGCCGTTCCTGTCAGCCTGAAGGGGATAAAGTTGAAGCCAGTAAGGACCTATGCCCAGGCACGCAGGATCGAACCGCTTATAACCCAGGGAAGCCATGGTTTTGCAGAAATTGCGGTCAACCAGGGAAATGCCGCTGAGGCGTTCTGTCTCAAGGCCGGGGACCGCATCGAGCTGGAGGAGATTTGAGTTGTTTGGAATTGAGTTTGTGCCCGATGAATCTGTCTTGAAGATCGGCTATATGGCAAAGTTGGCAGAGGATGCCGGATTTAAGAATATCTGGATCACAGATCACTATAATAACCGAGATGTTTGGACCACTCTGGCTGTGCTGTCGATGATGACCAATAAGATCTCGCTGGGAACGGGCGTCACCAATCCCTACACCAGGAATGCAGCCATCATTGCCTCGTCCATCGCCTCCATAAACGAGCTATCCGGCGGGCGGGCCATTCTGGGAATAGGTCCCGGAGACAAAGCTACCTTCGAGAAGATGGGCATCGACTGGGACAAGCCTCTCACCCGCGTCAAGGATTCTGTTCAGGCTATTCGTGCTTTCCTGGCCCGCGAGCAGGTAAACCAGGCCGGGTTTAAGGGCGCGCAAATGGCCTTTGCTACCAGCAAGATCCCTATTTACATCGGTGCACAGGGACCGAAGATGCTGGAGCTTGCCGGAGCTATTGCAGACGGAGTGCTCATCAATGCCTCCCATCCCGATGATTTCAAATTCGCTGTGCCCATGATCCGGCAGGGTGCGGAAAAAGCAGGCCGAAAACCGGAAGATGTGCAGGTCTGCGCCTATGCCAGCTTCAGCGCTGATAAAGATCCTGCCAAGGCCGTCAATGCCTCCAAGATAGTGGTGGCCTTCATCGTGGCCGGCTCGCCTGAGAACGTGCTGGAGAGACACGGAATCGGCATGGATGAGGCGAAGTCGATCTCCGAAGCTATTGCCAAATACGATTTTAAGACAGCTATGGCTGCAGTAACGGCCAAAATGACCGATGCCTTCTCCGTCTCCGGTGCGCCGGTGGACTGTCGGGCAAGGGTTGATGAGCTTCTCAAGACCGGGGTCACACAGATCGTGGTCGGCTCGCCCATCGGTCCCAACAAGGAGAGCGCCATCAAGCTGATTGGAAAGCAGGTTATCGGCAAGTAGGCGATAGGCAAGTCAAGATGGGGGATTTAAAGATCAAGAGGGCTTTGTACATTGGGCGCTTCCAGCCCTATCACCTGGGGCATCAGGCGGTTTTGGAGAAGATCGCTCTGGAGGTGGAGGAGATAGTAATCGTAATTGGCAGCGCCCAGGAGAGCCACACTCCAGAAAATCCTTTCACCGGTGGCGAGAGGATGGAGATGATATATGCCGCTTTGAGCGAGAGCGGTTTGAGGGAGCGATGCGTCATCACGCCTTTGCAGGATATCCAAAGAAACTGCGTATGGGCTTCTCACCTGCGATCCATGGTGCCTCGCTTTGATGTGGTCTACTCCAATAATCCTCTGGTGGTTCAGCTCATGTCCGAAGCCGGCATACAGATAAGAAGGTCGCCCATGTACCGGAGAGACCAGTATTCCGGGACGGTCATCCGCAAGCTGATGAGAGAGAATGGTGAATGGTCCAAACTGGTGCCGTCTTCTGTGGCGGCATTAATCAAGGAGATTGATGGAGTAGAGCGTCTGATTTCCGTGTCCAAAAGCGACCGGGTCGTGAATCTCTAATAGGTTTTGACCCAACCTCCCGAATCAAGTAAACGCATTAACCGCACGATCTCAATTATAAGAATAAGGAGCCATTGGCACCAAAAAAGTTCGGGCGCCCAAAGAAGAGTCTTGGCGAGTCAGACGTTAGTCTAATACTGGAAATCCACAAAGAGCAAAATTCCGGAGCAAGGCTTATCGAGAAGATAATCGAGCAAAGATATGGCAGACATATACCGCATAACGCGATCCATCAAGTCCTTCTTGAAAACGGTTTAACCAATGGGGATAACAAAAAAGAAACGCAGGAAGCCTTGGATGAGATATGAACGAAAACATAGTCTCATCGCAGTTCATCTTGATTGGCATACCAGTCGATTCAATGGCAAAGAGGTCTGCGTGGTTCTTGATGACAGCTCTCGATTCATTCTTGCAGAAGGGGAATTTTCTGCTGCGACTACTGATAACAGCATAGCGATTGTAAGAATGGCGCTTGATGATTTTGGAGAGATTCGGGAAATCAAAGAGATGATTACGGATCATGGCTCGCAATTCTTTGCCAACAGGTCAGACAAGAACGGGGTGTCAGAATGTGATTTTGGACGATTCCTGGCAGAGAATAGGATAAAACATATCCTGGCGCGAGTTAAGCATCCTCAGACCAATGGCAAAATCGAAAAATGGTTTCATACTTACGAGAAGAGCAGGAAATTGTTTGAAAATTTTGACAAATTTTTGAATTGGTATAACTCAATAAGGTATCATGAGAGTCTTGAAGAAAAGCACTATCTTCAGACGCCAGAAGATGCTTTTTGGTCTAGATTGCCAAACGGCTGTAAGTTGAATTTATTCTGTCTCGAATGGAGAGAGATTTTAATGCAGCAAGGTAGATTAAAAAAGAATCGAGGGGTATATAAATGCCAAAGATTCGGGACTCTACATGCGATTAACTTTAAAGAAAAAAATATATAGCAGTAATAGCTATATTAATTATATTAGTTGATTTGGAAATGGCTAATGCATGCGTTTCCAATATAGATGTTATTAGTCATAGCTAGGAGAGTGGATTTATGACCGATGAAATTTTATCAAATTCAGGAAATACCATAGAGACGAAAGAGTACCAGGGAATAGGAATTAGGCTAGTATCTCTCATCATTGATAACATAATTGTGGGCATCATTATTGGAGCCATCGGCAGTGGGATGGGTTTTGGTATGATGACGCAGAGAATGGTTCCCTGGTGGATTGGATTGCTCTATTTCGTAATTTACGTTGGCTATTTCACACTCCTTGAGGGGTCAAAGGGACAGACCATCGGCAAGATGGTAACCAAGATCAAGGTAGTCAGGGAAGACGGAGGACAGATCGATATGAACCAAGCTCTGACAAGGAATATCCTCAGAATCATCGATGGACTATTCGCCTATCTCATCGGTGCTATCCTCATCTGGCGTTCCGATAAGAAGCAGAGACTTGGGGATAACATCGCCAAGACGATTGTCATAAAGGCCTGATAGTTACACCCAAGTTCCGATAGCTGAAGGCTGCCAAAGTGGATTCTAACCCCCTTCAGGCATACTTCCTTTAGGCATCTTCTTTTCCCTAAATCCTCTCTGCAATGGTCCTCCTTACCAGATGACCGGCCTCTCATCCTCTGGTCTGTAAAGCTTATCACCAGGCTTGATATCTTTAAAGGCCAGGTAGAACTCCGGCATATTGAAGACTACACCATTAATTCGGAATTTGCAGGGCGAATGTGGATTGGTCAATACCTTAGTCCTCAAAGACTCATTGCGGATATTATCTCGCCACATCTGGGCGTTGCCCAGGAAGAACCTCTGATCTGCAATGAAACCGTCGATCTTCTCAGTCTCATTTGGCTGTGTCAGATGGAAAGCATAATACGCCATGGTCAGGCCGCCCATATCTGCTATGTTCTCGCCTAATGTCAGGTTGCCGTTCACATAGAGACCCGGCAGCGCTTCGAACTTGTCATACTGGCCCACCAACACCTCTGTGCTGTTATTGAAATTGAATTCATCCTGCTCTGTCCACCAGTCAGTCAAATTGCCGTTCTTGTCAAACTTTCTTCCCTGATCGTCAAAACCATGAGTCATCTCGTGTCCGATGACAGCGCCGATAGCTCCATAGTTGATGGCATCATCTGCCAGGGCATTATAGAAAGGCGGCTGTAAAATCCCTGCCGGGAAGAATATGGCATTCATCTCGAAGTAGGCGTAAGCGTTTACCTCTTGAGGCGGCGCAAACCAGGTTTTGCGGTTCACGGGCTTTCCTGCCTTGTCCAGCCCGGAATATCCGTGTTCGAATTGGAACTTGCCGGCTCTGAGCACATTCATCACGTAAGAATCGTTCGATATCTCCAGCCGAGAGAAATCCTGCCATTCATCCGGATAGCCGACCTGAACATCCATGGCCTCCAGTTTATCAAGAGCCTTAGCTTTAGTGGCATTCTCCATCCAGGAGAGATTCACGAGCCTTTCGCGAAATGCAGCTTTCAGGTTCTTCACCATTTCTTTCATCTTGGCCTTGGATTGAGGATCAAAATATTGCTGAATGTAGAGCTGGCCGATGCTCTCCCCCAGTAATTGGTTCTCTGTCCCGAGGACCCTCTTCCAGCGAGGCTTCATCTCCTCCTGGCCGTTCAACTTATGGCCGTAGAATTCAAAGGATTCATTCTCAAATTCGGAGGAGAGGTATGGAGAAGTTGCAGATATCAGCTTCCAGCGCAGGAAGGTCTTCCAGTCGTCTGCGCTCTCCGTCTCGATCATCTTTCCCATTTCCCTTATGAAAGTCGGCTGGTTGACATTGATCACCTCAATATCAGGATAGCCCACATCCTGGATCAATCCGGTCCAGTTGATTTCCGGTGCCAGTTCCTGCAGCTCTGAGAGGGTCATGCGATGATAGGTCTTGACTGCATCTCGATTCTCAATATTTGTGAAAGATGCATTGGCCAATCTGGTCTCCATTCTCAAAATAGTCTGAGCATCTTTGGAGGCGTTCGAGGAAGATTCGCCCAGCAAGATAGACATGTTGGCGACGAACTTTAGATAATCTTCGCGCGTCTTCGCCGATTCGTTATCCATTCGCAGGTAATAATCTCTGTCTGGCAAGCCCAGACCGGATTGGTAAATGGTAGCTATCATCACCTTGCTGTTCTTGCTGTCGGGAGAAGCATAGAATGAGAATAATGGATCGATAATGTAATAAGAAAGCAACTTCGTGGAGACCTTTTGAACATCAGCAGCGGAGGTAATATTGTCTATCTGTTCCAGTTCTCCCTGCAGCGGCCCGGTTCCCTGGCGGTTTATTGAATTGGTATCCATTCCGATGCTGTAGAGCCGGCCTATCTTCCATTCCAGGCTCTTCTGGGCAGATGTGTTATTGGAGGCCTGCTCTACCAGCCTTCGAACCTGCTCGTCTGTTCTGTCACCCACAATCACAAATTCGCTAAAATCGGTTTTATCCGATGGAATGGGATTCTTCTCGATCCACCTGCCGTTGACATATCGATAGAAGTCGTCTCCGGGATGAATTGATGTATTCATGTTGCCAGGGTCAAAGGCTAGAGTATCGTTGTTTGAAGTGTCGACTGCTATCAAGCCGGGCATCTGCAACACTAATACAAAACAAATTAATAATGTGATGCGAAATGCTCTTTTTAAAACAGCCTTTTTTAATGATGGAACAAATGCGTTCTTCAAAATCATTCACCACCCAATTTTATTAAATCAGTTTCTTAGAAAATAAAAGAGAATAGCCGGAAAATTCTCACCCGGCACAAGATGTCCCGACTTTATGCGGTGATCTTGCTCTTTGCGATGTACTTGATGAGGTCCGGGCCGAGTCTGGCCTTCTTCTGGATCTGGCTGGCCAGATCCTCTATGGCGGCACCGCTGGCAACCAGAGAGCTGATCTCCTCCAGAGTTGCATCTTCCACGGTGAAGTACTCGTCCAGGTCCTTTCTGTGGCCCCAGACATCTCCTTCCAATAGCTCAATGCCCTGCATGTCCAGGAATACCTGGATGGCGTTGGACATGGTCTTGTGATAGGATGGGGGTACCTGAATCATTCGCAGCCTGGGGCATCTCTGCATCAAGCTGAGGAAGTCTACATTGCTGGCGCGAAAAGCCAGATGAACCATCTTCTCATTGGGATTGAGATTTGAAATCTCATTTTTTGAACTAACTACTCTAAGTCTCATTCAATTCTCCTGTTCACTAAAGAATATTCACTAGTATTAATAGACACTTAAAGTGGACACATGTGTACAGATCGTGATCTACAAACTATACACATACTCACAAAAAAATTCACCTGGCTCTTTAATGTACTAAATTAGACAAGAATGATTCTATATGAGAATTTTATGGTGCATATAATTCATAACAGATACAATAGGCAGAGCTGAGAGGAGGCTTTCGTTTTACCAAATTTTATTGGCTGGACTTAAGTACTCTCATAAATAGCTTTCGCCATTCTCATGCGCACTATTGGCAATAACAGATTTTATATTGCTATCAAAAATAGGCAAGTATCTTCGCGATGTCGCGAGATCTTCATTGTGCATGAATTCAAAGGTCTAGAGCCGGTTCTTCAAGGAGAGCAGATAGAGCTGCATATTTTCATCCCAGGCTCTTTCTGCAGCAAGGCCGCAGATCTCGAATAAGACCGCTTCCACAATCAGGTAGACCTGAGCCTTATCTCGAATGCATCCCAAGAGGGACTGCCGGCCCCGTCCCATTGCGCTGTGGATATGCAGCTTCGGCCCCTCAATAGATGGGTAAATTGTAGCCATGCCAAAGATCTCCCAGGCGCTCTCATAGGCTTCAAAATTGGGCGTGGGAGGAACTACCGGCAACTTTGGACCTGTCACTGCCCGACCATCACGCAGTGCCCCCAAGAAAAAAGCGGTGCAAGACTCGATCTTTTTCTCCCGTTGGAACTTTTGCAGCGATTCTATGAGATCTTCGCCATGATCCATCCTCAGGACGAAGACGCGGCCCAAGCTGCCCTCAGAATATTGCATGAGGGGTGATTTGCTTATCCATTCTTATCATTTTCCATTATTGTTCAGATTTCCGCATCAGACTTTCCAGCACGCATCGCTTCCATTTGCTGGTTACCGGCTTAGCGCACCTCCCCTCCAGGAGATGAACCTGCCCGGGACGGGAGTTCAGAAATTGCCTGATCTCAGAAAGCGTT
Organism: Methanothrix sp.; assembly: GCA_963682135.1. GTDB lineage: Archaea > Halobacteriota > Methanosarcinia > Methanotrichales > Methanotrichaceae > Methanothrix. The sequence goes on along the minus strand of OY821645.1, from coordinate 721,351 downwards.
GCACTGGATAGCTGAATCTTTCTGTTCTCAGCAACTCGAAGCTGTCCGCTCTCTATGTCCAGATCAGAGACGCCAAGATTGATCAGGCATTCAAGATCGAGACCGGTCTCGAAGAGGAGGAGAAGTATGATTCTATCCATATCTGATGCTAAATCCAGCATCTTTTTTTTCTTCGGCTGGGAAAGTTCGCAGAGATCCTTCACAAGAGATAATTTCTTCTCAAGGAATATTAAGAGATCGCAGCGGCTTACCATCCGCCGTTGTTGACAGCCACCTGTCGAGCATTTTAGTCAGATCTCTTCGCAAGACCGGCTTGGCAATGAAATCGTTCATTCCAGCCCGAATGCATTTCTCACGATCTCCCTGCATAGCAAGAGCAGTCATGGCGATGATGGGAATGGATGGATTGAGTGCCTTTGAACCTGGCTGACGGATCTTGCTCGTGGCCTCGTAACCGTCCATCTCAGGCATTTGGCAGTCCATCAGCACCAGGTCGTAAGAAGTGGTCTGCAGAGCATTGACGGCCTCCAGACCATTGGCCACAACATCCGATTGCAGCCCCATCTTTGTGAGCAAGGCCTGAGCCACTTTTTTGTTCACGGGATTATCTTCCGCAACCAGGATGCGTATTTTGCGTTTGGGTGATTGGGAAAATCCAGACACTTCGATCCGGTGCGATGATCCTTCAACCTCAATTCCCACAATATCTTCGGCAGATTCGATCCTTGCCGGCTGTTTCTCGAAAACGGCAGTAAACCAGAATGTAGAGCCTTTTCCCACCTCACTATGCACGCCGATCATACCACCCATCAGCTCTGCAAGCTGCCGGGATATAGCCAGACCGAGGCCTGTTCCGCCGTATTTGCGTGTCGTCGAGCCGTCTACCTGAGTGAACAGAGTGAAGAGAATATCTTGCCGATCTACCGGGATGCCGATGCCTGTATCGCTGACAGAGAAACGAATTGTGGCATTTCTTTCGTCTTCGTTCTCCAGGCCGGCGCGAATTACTATCTTGCCATGGTCAGTGAACTTCACGGCATTGCTCCCCAGGTTGATTAGAATCTGGCGCAGTCTTCCTGGATCGCCTCTTAGCAAAGAAGGCACAGAGGGCTCCACAATGCAGACCAATTCCAGCTCTTTATCTTGAGCCCCGATGGCCAGGAGGTTTCTCGTATTGTCAAGCACAGAGCGCAGATCATAGTCCAGTGTCTCCAGCTCCAGTTTTTGGGCTTCTATCTTGGAGAAGTCCAGGATATCGTTGATTAGAGACATCAGAATTTCGCCGCTGATTCCGGCGATTCTTGCGTATTCAAGCTGTTCGGGATTCAAATTCATATCCTGCAAGAGCCCGATCATGCCGATGATGCCGTTCAAGGGAGTGCGGATCTCATGGCTCATGTTAGCTAAAAATTCGCTCTTGGCAGCACTGGCCTTTCTGGCCAGATCTGCCAATTCATTGGCTCGGGCGGTCTGCTCATTGAGGTACTTGTTGAGTCTGGTCGCTTCGTTGAGAGTCTCAAGCATCTCCTCATCCGCACAGGCAGTTTGAATGACCTGAGTGACTGTATTGCTCAGGATATTGAGCTGGGCATCTTCCTCGCAGGTGATAGGTTTCTTGCTGAAAAGCGCCATGACTCCCAGGGCATCACCACCAGGGTGACGCAACTGATAGCCGGCAAATGAGACGAGGCCGTTCTCCTTAGCCCATTCGCGATTGTGAATGCGAGGATCGCTTTGCACATCGTTGGTAAGAAATCTCTGTTCCTTCTCCGATGCGATGCGACCAATCTTGTAGCAACCAAAAGGCACTCGTCTGTGAATCTCTCCGTCCGTGTGGGTATAGCGTCCCGAACTGGCAAGAAGTCGAAGACATCGATCTTTATGAAGACAGACGTGCGGTCCAGCAGTCACTGCTGCATGTATGCACCCTGCATCGCATAGGTCTCCGGGACAGGCAATCCAAATGCGACAAAAGTCGGCCCCGAAGATATCCACCACGCCATCGGTGATCTTCTTGAGTTTCTGCTCCAATTTGCCAGGGCTTAGCAGAGTCTGCATAAGCAAATTCAACCTCTCCAGGCGTTCCAAGGAACGGGCCCGGCTCAAATCGACTTGCTTGCGTTCGGTGATATCGCGAAGCTGCTCGACAATGTATTCGATCTCACCGTCTTTATTCAATACAGGATTAGACCGGCAGTCCAAATAAACTCCATATTCGGGCAAATATTTCTCTATCTGTTCCAGCTTCTTCGTCTTGAGTGCCTTTGAGGATGCACATTCTTCGCAGGGAATACTCCGTCCGATTAGTTCGTAGCATCGTCGCCCGTGAGCCACCTCTTGGGAAAGGCCCAGGAAATCATATCCTGCGCGGTTATAGCGTACGATTGTATGGTCTGGATTTTGTATCCCTATGATATCAGGAATAGAATCAAGAGTAGCATTTAGAAGCGCTTCTGATGATGCAATTTTCTCTTCTGCTTTCTTGCGCTCAGTAATATCCTCGCCGCAGGAAATGGTACCTGTGATATTGCCTCCCTCATCTCTTAATACGGTGTTAAGCCAGGAGACTATCCGCTCCTCACCATTGCGGGTCAGTACTATGCCCTCTACATGCCTGACCGGCTCAATAATCCCGGCCATCAAATGATCAAATATCTGTTCAACATCTACTCTTTCCCGTGCCGGCAAAAAACGCTCAAACCAGTTAGTGCCTATAATCTCATCTTCACGGTATCCCAGCAGACGACAGCCGGCCTGGTTGACCAGACTTACGGTATGGTCGGAACTGATGGAGATAATTATTGTCCCCACAATATCAAGATATAGCTGAGCCTGCTCTTTCTCTCGTCGTAGCGCTAGCTCCGCCTGCTTTCTTTCGGCGATGCCTCCATTGACCTCGGCCACACGCCAATCTTCCTCATCGCCCATGATTATCACTAACACTTATGATTAGTTCTGATTGATAGATCTGTTGGAAGAAAAATGCCATTGTTCTTTCTTAAATCCCCAGCCATCGGGTAAGCATTCTTGTCAGATCTCTTCGCAAGACCGGTTTGGCAATAAAATCGTTCATTCCGGCCTGAATACACTTCTCCCTATCTCCAAGCATTGCGAGAGCTGTCATGGCAATGATGGGAATGGATGGATTGAGTGCCTTGGATCCTTGCTCACGGATCTTACTCGTGGCCTCGTAACCGTCCATCTCAGGCATTTGGCAGTCCATCAGCACCAGGTCGTAGGGTGTGGTCTGCAGTGCATTGACTGCCTCCAGACCGTTAGAAACAACATCCGATTGTAACATCATCTTGCGCAGCAATGCCTGGGCCACTTTCTGGTTTACGGGGTTATCTTCCGCCACCAGAATGCGTATCTTGCGTTTGGATGATTGGGAAATTGCAGGCCTTGCCACGATGCCATCTATTCCTGCCTTTCCTTTAATCTTCATGGGCTCACCATCTGCCGATTCCGGCCTTGTCATCTTCTTCTCGAACACGGCTGTGAACCAGAAGATAGAACCTATGCCCACCTTGCTTTCCAGGCCGATCCTACCACGCATCATTTCCACCAGTTGTTTAGATATGGCCAGACCGAGGCCGGTTCCACCGTATTTTCGCGTTGTCGATCTGTCCAATTGTGAAAAAGGTGAGAAGAGAATATCTTGCCGATCTGCCGGGATGCCAATACCTGTATCTCTTACAGAGAAGCGAATTGTGGCATTTATTTCATCTTCGCTCTCCAAGCAAGCGCGAATTTCGATCTCGCCCTTATCAGTGAACTTTACAGCATTGCTGCCCAGGTTGATGAGAATCTGGCGCAGCCTTCCCGGATCGCCTCTCAGCCTGGATGGAACTTCCGGCTCCACCTGACAGCGCAATTCCAGCTCTTTCTCCCGGACACTGAATGCCAGGAGATTTGCAGTCTCTTTCATGATGGAGCGAATATCGATATCCAGCATTTCCATTTCCAGTTTGCGGGCCTCGATCTTGGAGAAGTCAAGGATATCGTTGATTAGAGATAGAAGCATCTCACCGCTGATATGGGCAATTTGTGCATACTCATGCTGCTCTGCATCTAAATCCATATCCAGCAACAGTCCGGTCATGCCTATAACGCCGTTTAATGGAGTGCGGATCTCATGGCTCATGTTAGCCAGGAATTCGCTCTTGGCAGTATTGGCATGCTCGGCTTGTTTAGCCAATTCATTTGACTGCTTAATGGCAATTTCCAGATCGTGATTGGTTTGTTGCAGCTCTTCCTCCATGCGCCTGCGCTCAGTAATGTCGAACAGAAATACAGTCAGTCCGATGAAGAGACCGTCTTCTCCTCTGATGGGGCTGTAATGGTTCTCATAATAGCGACGCTGCAGATCGTTGTCTCCATATGCCTCAATAATAACCAGGTGCTCGCCTGCCAGTGCTCGGTCAAAGTTTCGCTTTGCTTTGCTGCGGTCAGCGGCATCTGTAATGTAATCGAGCATATTTGCCATGATTTCAATGTCAACCCCCCAAATGGCCAACATAGTATTTTTATGATTTTGATTAAATGCCAGATATCTGTACTCCCTGTCCAATGCGAAAACGACGATATTATTGGGGCTTGCCATAATTGCTGAAAGCAGCGAATTTGATTGCTGAATCTGGGTCTTGGATCTCTTGAGCTCCTCAAGATTCGAGCTGATCTCTTCCTCTGTCCTCTTGCGCTCGGTGATATTCATAGCCACATGGACTATTCCCTGGACACAACCATTTGCATCTTTGATGATAGAGCTTCTTGACAGCCAGGTCTTGCCGTCGGGGGTCACAATCTCCCCTTCCTGAAAATGCCCTGTCTTTGCGGCTTTGCATGCCGTGCATCCGGGACACGGCTCCTTGAGTTTCTGCAGGATCTCATAGCAGTAATTGCCCTTTATCTGCTCCATAGATAATCCAAGAGAGGTTTGCACCGCTTTATTCACCCAGATAATGCGCATGTTGGTATCAAGGTACTCCACAGAAACATGCCTTAATCCATTCAGAATTGCCGCCTTCTCCTGCTCTGATGACATTAGCGCCAACTCAGCGTTCCTGTGATCGGTTATATCGAATATGATGCCCAGCAGGCCAATGAACTCTCCATTCGATCCTACCATCCGTCGGCCACTTATTAATCCCCAAAAATCGCCGCCATCCCTACGCAGATAATGTCGCTGCGTATAGACTGTATCGATCCTCTTTTCCATCAATGCTTGCATGCGATCTGTTCCCTGCGAGCGTTCATCCGGATGAATAAAGGAAGGATACGCAGTGCCTATAATCGTCTGCAGCGGGCAGGAAAACATTTCTGCCATCCTCTGGTTTGCCTGTGTAATTCTCCCCTGGGGATTAACTATGATTATTCCTGCAGAGGAGGTCTGAAAAATGGTTCTTAGCCTCAGTTCACTCTCCCGCAAGGCTTCCTCTGCTTTCTTGCGCTGCGTGACATCATTTATGACGCCAAACAACATTCTTTTTGCAGGATCATATTCTGCAAGTGAATGAATATCAAGAATCTGTCCGTCGGATGGCCTTTGAATTTTAAATTCCACATTATACGGCCTTCCATTCATAACCAATTCTGAAAGTTCCCTATCGAGGAGCGTGCGGTACTCGGGCAAGGGAATTTTTTTCACATCAGAAAGAGGCCACTCTTCACCCTCCAAACCATAAATGCGCTTTGCCCCCTTTGAGGCGCGCATCAGTTTCTCGTCTATTGAGAACTCCCAGTGACCGAAACGGGCGATCTCCTCCGCTCGCATGAGGCGCTTCTCGCTTCCCTTTAGCGCCGCTTCCGCCCATTTTTGCTCGGAGATATCTCGCACGTTGGCCTGTATCAATATCTTACCTTGCAGCTGCATGCGGGTAAGCTGAACTGTTGCCGCAAACTGCTCGCCATTTAGCCGATTGTGTATCCATTCGAAGTAATGGGAGCCCTTTTGCATGGCGATATCCATCATCTCCTTGAATTTATCGGAGGATTTCTGCCCATCCGGCTGGCGCTCCGGTGAGAGATCCAAGGGACAAAATGATGTAAGCTGCTTATCGTCTCTTATCCCGAATATCTTGATTGCCGCCGGATTGCCTGAGTTGATCTTCCACAAGGGCGGGGAGAGGGTAATCAATGCGTCTTGAGAACTCTCAAAGAGTGTACGAAACCTCTCCTCGCTTTCCTGCAGCGCATGCTCTGCGGCTTTACGTTCGGTGACATCGCGGATAGATTGGATTGCTCCTACAATATTGCCATAGCTATCATAAAGAGGAGAGACAATACCCCAGAGATAGGCACCCTTACCCCGGTTGAGCCGGGGCGCAAAAGCCTCGGCAACCAATTGGTTTCTTTTTCTTGCAAAAGAAATATATCTCTCTTCAAATTTCGGTAATTTCTCAAAGATGAGATCGATGAGAATCGGCCGGGCTTCGCCAAAAAACGGTACTGCATAGGCATAATTGCTTTTGCCCACGATCTCCTCCTTTGGTACACCGGTCATAACCTCAATAGCATGATTCCAGGCGAGAACCTTTCCGTCCCGGCTTATGGCAAATGTGGCATCCGGCAAAAAATCGATGATATTGGCTAATCGCAGCTTTGATTCTTTGAGTTCTTCTTCTTCTTGCTTGCTGTCATTGATCTCAATTGTAGAGCCAAAGATATTGATCCGGCCGTCGGGCTGCCAATTGGCATGACTCCGGGAACGAACCCAAAGCATCCTTCCGTCAGCCTTTCGCAATCGGTATTCTGCGTTTTTCTCCTTCCCAGGCGTCCCTATAGCTTCGGAAAGCATCTCCTGCACGACTGGCAAGTCATCGGGATGTACATATGAAAAATATATTTGGAAGCTGTTTCTGATGGTATCTTCTGGCAAGCCCAGCATCTTGTCCGCGACCGGTGAGATGTAGGAATCAATGATCCTTTTCTGAGAATCAACATCATAGCGCCATAAGATATCGTATGCCATTGAGACGACCTGTCTGAACTTCGACTTCTGCTCTCCTCACTGCCTTATAGGTCTTTCGGAAGATATTTTCATGATATTAGACAATTCAGATAATCTTCTGACTTAACTTCTACCGGGTATATCAGCCTTCATCCACATGGTAATTTCGCATTTAATCACCACTATTACAGGTGATCGATGTGTGGTTGATGAATCATTATCACTCATATTTTTTGACGCCATCAAGCAATGGTTTCTATAAATAGTAATAATAACAGTAATAGCTATTATGCTCATCAATCCCAAAAGGGTAAGAGCCTTGACGAAAAAAAGCCAAACGAAAGGCCCTGTGATCTATTGGATGAGTCGCGACCAGCGCGTCAGCGACAACTGGGCTCTGCTCTATGCCGGAGAGCTTGCCAAAAAGTACGATACCTATCCGGCGGTAGCCTTTTGCCAGGCTTCCCTGTTCTTGGGTGCGACCGAAAGGCAGTATCTCTTTATGCTACGAGGGTTAAAGGAGATGGAAAATAACCTGAAGGCTCAAAACATTCCTTTCTTCCTTCTCCGGGGCGATCCCGGCAGAGAGATACCTCGTCTGATTGAAGAAATGGATGCAGGTGCTTTAGTATGTGATTTTTCCCCTCTGCGGCAAAGCAGGCAGTGGAAAAGCGTACTTGCAGATGTGAACGAAATATCCTTTTACGAGGTTGATGCCCACAACATCATTCCTTGCTGGCAGGCATCCCAAAAACAGGAATGGGCAGCCTACAGTTTCCGTCCCAAAGTGAATCGACTTCTCTTTGAATTTCTTGATGAGTTCCCGACTTTGCCCAAGAAGGATCTCGTTGTGAGAGAGAGCAATTATCCTCAGGGAACCGGCGCTATTGAGAATGACTGGGGGGAAGCGGAAAGATCCTTAAGAGCAGACGCGATGCCGGAGGCAAAATGGATAGTGCCGGGAGAGGCGGCGGCCATGAGGCAAATGGACCATTTCCTGGAGCACAAGCTGGACGGTTACGAAAGGGATAGGAATGATCCCAATATTGATGGACAGTCCGGCCTTTCTCCTTATCTGCACTTCGGCCAGATATCGGCTCAACGAATCGCTCTGCAAGTTTTGAGAAGCCGCAAAGATGCAGGCGCATTTTTAGAGGAGCTGATAGTGCGAAGAGAATTATCCGAGAATTACTGCTACTACAATCAGCACTATGATGATACGCAGGGCTTTGCATCCTGGGCAATTAAGAGCCTTCGCGAGCATGAAAAAGATAGAAGAGAATACCTTTACACTCTTTCGGAGCTGGAGAAGGCAGGCACCCATGACGAACTGTGGAATGCTGCCCAACGGGAGCTGCTTCGAACTGGAAAGATGCACGGCTACATGAGAATGTACTGGGCCAAAAAGATTCTGGAGTGGACGGCGTCGCCCGCTGCAGCTCAGGCATTAGCGATCTATCTGAATGATCGGTATGAACTGGACGGAAGAGATCCCAACGGATATACGGGAATTGCCTGGAGCCTGGGCGGCCTTCATGATCGAGCCTGGAAGGAAAGGGCGATATTTGGCAAGGTGCGCTACATGAACTATAATGGCGCAAAAAGAAAATTCGATGTGCAGGCTTACATTGGCAAATGGGGTTACGATGAATAGCGATAATATTCAGCCGGGAATTTGGTATTATGGCCTGGCAGTGCTGATAATAATCATAGGATTTGCGGCATTTGCCGGGTCTATCTACTCCGGCATTTCTGATACGCAAAACGGCCTGATGCAGATGCTAGCTCCGGGAGGAGCGGACCTGTTTTTCTCAGAGCCGGGCGAATACGTCGTCTTCTACGAGAACAACAGTTACTTTAGCGGCAGATTCTACAGTTCGGGTGAGCCAATATCAGGTCTGGAGGTACATGTGCGGGAAAAAGCCACAGGCATTGACTTAGCCACCTATCCGGCAAAAAGCGACTTTTCCTACAGCCTGGGAGGGCGCAGCGGTCGATCCATAATGGCCTTTAGCATCGAGCGGGCCGGCATTTATCAGGTTAATGCCTCGTATTCAGGCAGAGACGGGCCCCAAGCGGTACTGGCTATAGGAAAAGGGATGGTTGAGGGCCTGTTCGCATCAATCATGATCTCCCTGGCAGCCCTCTTCGGATCCATCGCAATTGCAGCCATAATCACCTTTGTAACTTATCGCAGAAGAAAGAGAGCATTTCATAAGCTGGAAGAAGAAGAGAGATTGATGAGGGGCATCGCTTGATAAGATCCCAATCCTTCTTCTACCATCCGTTGAAATGTACCCTTTCTTCCCTGTATCTCTTGGGCGCAGCAGGTGCTTCATCCGGGTATCCCAGTGCCGTCAGGGCAAATGGAGTTATCTCTTCTGGCAGACCCAGGAGCTTGCGAAAAGCCTCAACGCGGTCGTTCAAGGGATAGATTCCCACCCAGACGCCGCCCAGACCCCAGGCATGCGCGGCCAGCAAGAGATTTTCCGTTGCGGCTGAGCAATCCTGCACCCAGAAATTGGGGTACTTCTCCAGTGAAGAGTCGCCGCAAACCAGGATCGCCAGAGGCGCCTGCCGGCACATGGAAGCTGTGGCACAAATATTTGGCACCTTATCGAGAAACTTGCGTTCATCCAATACTATGAACTGCCAGGGCTGCTCGTTTCCGGCGGAAGGCGCAAACATGGCCGCCTCCAGGAGATCTCTTGCCATCTCTCGGGTGACCGGCTTATCCAAGAACTTGCGTATGCTACGGCGGGTCTTTATTGCTTGCAGGGTTTCCATAGGTAATACCTTCAATGATGCAAGATATGTATGTTATTGATCTTATAATCTATGCCTGCTTTCATCAAATTTTATCCGGAAAGATTTATCTCATGAGATGTCAACGCCTCTTAGACCTCGATTTGGGAATGTGAGTGCATGGATCTACTCGGAATAGCGGCCCTTGCGGCTCCCTTTGTGGCTAAGGGAGCAGAAGTATTTTCAAAAACCGTTGGAGAGAAGCTGGGGGGTCTGGTAGGTGATCTTTCCGGGTCGGTTGCAGACAGGTTCAAAGGCGACGCCAGCGCCCAGCAGGCTTTGGCTGGCGCCCAGGAGAAGCCGGATTCAAAGGCAAGGCAGGCTGCCCTACAGGCGGCCATAGCCGAAAAGATGGAAGATGATGCTGATTTTGCAGAGGAGATTCAGAGGCTTGTCGAGACAATCAAGAAAGAGGGCGCAGGATCGGTATTCGACCAGCGGGGCCAGACAGTTCACGGTCCGCAGACCAATATTGCCGGAGGCGTACAGGGAGCTGTATTTTCCGGTCAATTCAATGGAGACGCAAATGACTTTCGAGGCTCGAAAGGCGCGGTTATTAGGCCAAGCGGCTCAGTCAGCCAGCATTTCGGAGATGTGAATATCGATCATTCCAGGGCAAAAGAATCGTCCGATGATAATAAAAATTCTAAAAAGATTAAGGCTCTCTTCCTGGCTTCAAATCCCAAAGGCACCACACCTTTGGAGCTTGATAGAGAGATCCGAGAGATCACAGAAAAGATCAGAGCTGCAGAGTACCGTGATTCAATAGACCTCATATCCGCCTGGGCAGTTCGTCCCGATGATTTGCTGCAACTGCTCAACCAGCATAAGCCGCAGATTGTGCATTTCAGTGGGCACGGCAGCCAATCTGGCGAGATAATTTTAGTGGATAGCCGGGGAGAGCAAAAGCCAGTAAATCCCAGAGCGATAAAGGCGCTATTCCAGACGCTGAAAGCTAACATTCGAGTAGTAATCCTAAATGCGTGCTACTCTAAAATTCAGGCTGAAGCCATTACCCAGGTGATCGATTGCGCCATTGGCATGAACGATGCAATCGGAGATGAGGCTGCAATTGCCTTTGCTGGCTCTTTCTACCGGGCCATAGGATTTGGGCTATCGATTAAGCAGGCTTTTGATCAAGGGATCGTCGTTCTGCTCCTTGAGGGGATACCGGAAGAAAGCAAACCAGAATTGCTGGTCAAGGAGGGAGTAGATCCCGAAAAGATCGAGCTCATAGCTCCAGAGGATGAGTAGACCTCGATGAGGGATTAAAAGATCAAGCAGGAGGAGTCAAATTTTGGATTTCAGGGATGCTAAAGGGCCGGTTGTAAATCCCACTGGGAATGTAGAGCAGCAATTCGGAGATAGAAATTATTATAATATTAATATCCCAAAACCTAATGATCTCTCCCGGCTTCCTTTCATCCCGGAACCGCCTTCAGATTTCACAGGCCGCAATGAAGAGCTGAATGAGCTTTTAGCGGAGTATTCAGCCGGCAAGAACATCATCGGCCTGCGTGGCATAGGGGGCGTTGGCAAGACGGCTCTTGCTCTCAAGCTCGCCGAATCACTCAAAGATCGCTACCCAGACGGCCAGATCATGGTGGACATGATGGGCACGACCAATCCCCTCTCTCCCATGGAGGCAATGGCCTATGTCATCCATTCTTATCATCGCAACGAAAAGATTCCAGAAAGCGATTCAGAAGTCAAAGACAGATATCTTGAAGTGCTTAATGGCAAGCGCGTCCTGCTCCTTCTGGATAATGCGTCCGATGACAAGCAGGTCATCAAGCTGATTCCTCCCAAGAGCTGCGCTCTTCTCATCACCTCCCGCAGGACCATCAAAATACCCGGCCTCTTCAAAAAGGACCTGGACGTCATGAAGCCAGGTGAAGCTCTGGAGCTGCTGCTCAATGTCTGCTGCCCTGCAAAGCAAGATAAGTCACCCAGAGATGACCCTGCCTGGCTTGAAATTGCCAGCCTCTGCGGCTTTCTGCCGCTGGCCTTGAGAGCTGCCGGAAGCTATCTGGCCAATTCCGAGGACATCGGCCCGAAGCAATATGCTCAGGAGCTGAAGGACGAGCGCACCAGGCTTGAGATGATCGGCGAGCAGGGCGTGGAGATGAGCGTTGACGCCAGCTTAGGCCTAAGCTTTCAAAGGCTTGCTGCTGCTGTGCAGAAGACTTTTCTCGATCTGTCAGTCTTTCCGGCGGACTTCGATGCCCAGGCTGAGGAGCAGATCTGCCTGGATGATAAGCACAGGAATTTGAGTGAGCTGGTGCGGTGGAGTCTCGTAGATTACAGGTCTCAAGATCGGGATTATGGGCGCTACAGGCTGCACGACCTCTCTCGCCTCTTTGCCTCAGCCCGTCAGCGGGACGAATCGAGGGAGATCATTGCTGCAAGGCATTCCTCTTACTACAAAGATCTGCTAGCTGCAGCCGATGACCACTACCTGCAGGGAAGCGAAGGAATCCAAAAGGGTCTTGCGCTCTTTGACAGAGAAGAAGCGAATATCAACGTCGGTCATGCCTGGTCCTGTAAGAGCCTGGAAGTAAATTCCCAGGCAGCGAATCTTTGCATGAACTACCCTGGTGCAGGAGTTTATGTGATAGATTTGCGCCTCCATCCGACGCAGAGGATTTCCTGGCTTGAAGAAGCCTTGAAAGCTGCTAGAAAGCTGAGGAATAGGGGCGTGGAAGGAGCTGCGCTGGGTAACCTGGGCAGTGCCCACTACGTTTTGGGCGACGCCCGTAAGGCCATCGAGTACTACGAGCAGGCGCTGGCCATTGATCGTGAGATCGGGGACAGAAGGGGCGAAGGAAATGCGCTGGGCAACCTGGGCCTGGCCTACGCCGCCCTGGGCGACGCCCGTAAGGCCATCGAGTACCACGAGCAGGCGCTGGCCATTGATCGTGAGATCGGGGACAGAAGGGGCGAAGGAAATGCGCTGGGCAACCTGGGCCTGGCCTACGCCGCCCTGGGCGACGCCCGTAAGGCCATCGAGTACTACGAGCAGCGTCTTGTCATAGCCCGAGAGATCGGGGACAGAAGGGGCGAAGGAAATGCGCTGGGCAACCTGGGCCTGGCACACGCTGACCTGGGCGACGCCCGTAAGGCTATCGAGTACTACGAGCAGCACCTGACCATAGCCCGAGAGATCGGGGACAGAAGGGGCGAAGGAAATGCGCTGGGCAACCTGGGCCTGGCACACGCCGACCTGGGCGACGCCCGTAAGGCCATCGAATACTACGAGCAGGCGCTGGCCATTGCCAAGGAAATCGGGGATAAAAGGAATGAAGGTGCTTGGCTGGGCAACCTGGGCCTGGCCTACGCCGCCCTGGGCGACGCCTGCCAGGCCATCGAGTACTACGAGCAGGCGCTGGCCATTGATCGTGATATCGGGGACAGAAGGGGCGAAGGAAATGCGCTGAGCAACCTGGGCAATGCCTACGCCGACCTGGGCGACGCCCGTAAGGCCATCGAGTACTACGATCGGGCGCTGGCCATTGCCAAGGAAATCGGGGATAAAAGGAATGAAGGAGCTGCGCTGGGCAACCTGGGCCTGGCCTACGCCGCCCTGGGCGACGCCCGTAAGGCCATCGAGTACTACGAGCAGGCGCTAGCCATCGATCGTGAGATCGGGGACAGAAGGGGCGAAGGAAATGCGCTGTACAATTCCAGTCTGGCCCTCTACGGACTCGGCAAGCACCCCGAAGCTATCAAGAAAGCAGAAATTGCCCTCGAAATTTACAGGCAAATCGAAAGTCCCTTTGCAGCCAGGGTTGAGCAAAAACTGGCCGAATGGAGGAGATAGCCCATCATGAACTACAAGCCTGCAATCAACCAACGTGGCCAGACGACCAACGGTCCACAAACCAACGTAGCAGGAGACGTCTCTGGCCCGCTCTTCTCCGGCCAGTTCCAGATCCAGGGCGATTTCATCTACAATGAAGCTCTAAAACTTCGCCTGCCCTTCCAAAGGCCGCAGCGAGTCCCTCATTTCACAGGAAGAGAGGCCGAGCTAGCTTCGCTCCACCGGGACCTTCAGGCTGGCCACGCAGTCACCATCTGCGGCCCTGGAGGTATGGGCAAGACCGCTCTGGCTGCCGAAGCTATCTGGCAGCTTGCGCCCGTAAGCAACCCGCTGGAACGCTTCCCAGATGGAATAGTCTTTCATACCTTCTATCACAAGCCTCAGGCTGCTTCGGCTCTGGAAGAAATCGCCCGAGCTTATGGAGAAGACCCGCGGCAAAGCCCTTACGAAGCAGCAAAGAGAGCCCTGGCCGGCCGCCAGGCTCTGATAGTCCTGGATGGAGCCGAGGCCTGCGATGACCTGCAGGCAGTTTTAACAGTCACAGGAAGCTGCGGAGTTCTCATCACCACCAGGCGCCGAAGCGATGCTCCTGAGGAGCCAAGCGATCTGCTGCCTCTGCCTGAGGATAAGGCTGTCGAGCTTTTGCAGGCCTGGGGCGGCTCGATGGCTGCAGATGAAAAGACATCTCGCAGCATCTGCAATCTCCTGGGCTGTTTGCCCCTGGCCATATTCTTGGCAGGCCGCTACCTGGCTCACCGGCGACAGATTGCCAGCGACTATCTGGCCTGGCTGAAGGAGACGCCGCTTGAGGCTCTGGACATGGGAAAAAAGCAGCATCAGAGCATTCCACTGCTGATGGAGCACAGTCTGGAGCACGTAAGCGATCAGGCGCTCTCCTGTCTCGGCCTGGCGGGAGTTCTGGCCATGAAGTCCTTCGAGCCTGAGGTCATAGCCATAGCTCTGCAGTTATCTGCTCTGAAGGCGAACTTCAGCCTGGGCGAGCTGGTCGATTTTGGATTGTTAATGCGCCCTGAATCCAGCTATCAGATAACCCATTCTCTGGCACATACTTATGCCAGGGAAAGGCTGTCTGTATCAAAGGAAGAACTGGCTCGACTGGCTCAGCATTACGATAAATTCGGCCAAGAACAGATGAAGCTGGGATTGCCAGGATACGAAAACTTAGATGCTCAGAGAGATCACATCCTGGCAGTTCAGTCAGTCTGCATTAGGATCGGGATGCTGGCAGAGGCTCGGTCTCTTGTGTGGGCTATCAAAGATTATCTTGATCTACAGGGGCATTCGGGGGAGAGAATTGCCATGTTGGAGTGTGGACTGGAGGCAGCACATTCTGATGGTGCAAGCTATGACGAAGCATCTTTTCTCACTATGTTGGGCCTTGCCAGCGCTGCCATTGGAAATGTTCGCAAGGCCATCGACTATCATAAGCAATCACTGAAAGCTTTTCGCAAAATTGGGACGAAGCAGGGCGAAGGAGCTGCGCTGGGCAACCTGGGCAATGCCTACGCCGCCCTGGGCGACGCCCACAAGGCCATCGAGTACCACGAGCAGCATCTGACCATAGCCCGTGAGATCGGGGACCGAAGGGGCGAAGGAAATGCGCTGGGCAACCTGGGCATCGCATACAAGAACCTGGGCGACGCCCACAAGGCCATCGAGTACCACGAGCAGCACCTGACCATAGCCCGTGAGATCGGGGACAGAAGTGGCGAAGGAGCTGCGCTGGGCAACCTGGGCAATGCCTACGCCGACCTGGGCGATGCCCGTAAGGCCATCGAGTACTACGAGCAGCATCTGACCATAGCCCGCGAGATCGGGGACCGAAGGGGCGAGGGAGCTGATCTGGGCAACCTGGGCCTGGCCTATGCCGACCTGGGCGACGCCCGTAAGGCCATCGAGTACCTCGAGCAGGCGCTGGCCATTGATCGTGATATCGGGGACCGAAGGGGCGAAGGAAATGCGCTGGGCAACCTGGGCATCGCATACAAGAACCTGGGCGACGCCCACAAGGCCATCGAGTACCACGAGCAGCACCTGACCATAGCCCGTGATATCGGGGACCGAAGGGGCGAAGGAAATGCGCTGGGCAACCTGGGCAATGCCTACGCCGACCTGGGCGACGCCCGTAAGGCCATCGAGTATTATGAGCAGCACCTGACTATAGCCCGTGAGATCGGGGACCGAAGGAGCGAGGGAGCTGATCTGGGCAACCTGGGCAATGCCTACGCCGACCTGGGCGACGCCCGTAAGGCCATCGAGTACTACGATCAGCGTCTTGTCATTGCCCACGAGATCGGGGACCGAAGGGGCGAAGCAAATACTTGCTGGAATCTGGGTCTCGCATATGAGAAATCAGGAGGTCTCAAGCAGGCTGCTGAACTGATGCAGATATGCGTAGACTATGAAAGGGAGATCGGACATCCAGATTCAGAAAATGATGCCAAGCGTCTGCAAGCCCTCCGGGCCAAGTCCAGGAATGGAGAATAAATGCCTGCCATTTCCATAGAATCTGCAATCATCCCACAATTGATTCGAAATATTGAGTAAGAAGATTCTTGCCAAAGTTAGACCGCTTTGATCTTTTTAATGAGAAGACTTTAACAATCGTTATCGGCAAGACGCATTCAAAGCTTCGGATAAACTTAAGTAGCATTATGCCAGGATTGCTAGCGGATCAACCTTACATTGCAGTGAGAATTATGGGGCATGATAGATTTGGCACCTTTTATCGAGATACGGGATCTGACAGTTCGATTCGGTGATGTTGTCGCTCTCCGCAATATAAACCTGGTTATAGGTGAGGGCGAATCAGTGGGAATCTTGGGCAGAAGCGGCTGCGGCAAGAGCGTACTGATGCATGTCTTGCGCGGTGTGGAGTCATTTCCCGGCATGAGCGGAAGCGTGATATTTCATGTGGCCAGATGTGAGAAATGCCGTCACGTAGAGCTGCCTGGCCGTGCCGGAGAAAAGTGCAAATGCGGCGGAGTCCTGAAACCAATCGATGCTGATTTTGTGAGTTTGGACATAAATGATCCTCTTCGGCGTGATATCGTAAACCGCATCGCCATTATGCTGCAGAGAACCTTTGCTCTTTATGGCGATGAACGCGTGATAACCAATGTCATGCGCGCTGTAGAGGAGAGAGGTGACTCCATGAGCGTTCACCGCGCCGCCGACCTTCTGGATGAGGTAAATCTGTCCCACAGGCTGATGCATGTGGCCAGAGAACTGTCCGGTGGAGAAAAGCAGCGCGTTGTCCTGGCCCGCCAGCTCGCCAAGTCGCCTATGGTCTTGCTGGCGGACGAGCCCACGGGAACACTCGATCCGTCAACGGCCAAAGTCGTGCATGAATCCATCAAGCGTGCCGTCCGTGACTTCAAAATGACCCTGATCATCACCAGCCACTGGGAAGATGTCATGGTCGAGCTGACCGATAGAGCTATTTTGCTGGATGGCGGAGAGATCAAGGCCGAAGGCAAGCCCAAGGATATCGCAGCTATGTTCCTGGCCATGGCCGGAACGCTCGGCAAGCGAGAAGATGTGGAAATGGGCGAGCCCATAATCAAGGCCAACAGCCTGGCAAAGAGATATATCAGCATAGACCGGGGCGTGGTGAAAGCCGTGGATAGAGTCAGCCTGGAAGTAAAAGAGGGCGAAATCTTCGGCCTGGTTGGGGTTTCCGGCGGCGGCAAGACCACTCTCTCCAAGATGGTAAGCGGAATTATCACACCTACCGATGGCAGTATCTTCGTGCGGGTAGGAGACGACTGGGTGGACATGGCCGTACTCGGATCCAACGGTCGCGGACGAGCCACTAAATACATCGGCATTCTTCATCAGGAGTATACACTCTACCCCTCCCGAAGTGTCATAGAAAACCTGACCGAGGCCATTGGCCTCTCCCTGCCCTTCGAACTGGCGGAGAGAAAAGCCATTCACACCCTGGAGACTGTGGGATTCACGGAGGAGCAGTCAGAAGCAGTGTTGTCCAAGATGCCGGACGAGCTTTCCGAGGGAGAGAGGCATCGCGTGGCCATGGCACAGGTATTAATAAAAGAGCCGAGAATAGTGATCCTGGATGAGCCTACGGGCACTATGGATGCCATTACCAAGATCGAGGTTACGCGGTCTATCCTTAATGCTCGCCAGGAGCTGGGAGAAACATTTGTCATTGTAAGCCACGACATGGACTTCGTGAAAAATATCTGCGACCGAGCCATGCTTATGCGCGACGGGCAGGCGATTTTCACCGGTCTTCCCAGCGAGGTCTTAGCCAAGATCACGGAAGAGGAAGAGAAGGAGATGCTGGGGAGTTAATTTGAGAGTCTTCGTTGATGGCAGAGAGATCGAGCTATTGCCTGGGGCGCTACTATCCGATGCCCTGGGCAAAGCCAGCGCCCATCCTGCGAATGGCGCAATAATAGGAATTGTCAAAGGTCGCGGTGAGAAGAGTCTCCAGACCAATTCCTATTGGCTTAACACCACCAAGGGCAAACTGAGAATAGAGTTGATTGATAACGACCTGCAAAGGATCTGGCACGAAAACATAGAAAAGATATCCAGATCAACAGTAAGATGGGCTTCAGTTGATGGCGTGGCCTTCGGGCCGTTTGCCTCAACCATCTCTTTTGAACATGATGCCCAGGAATATAACCGATGGGAGGTAGTGCTCGGTGCAGCCGGATTTGACCGAGAAAATACTCAGGTCATTTTCATAAGGAGAAGGCATACGGCAGCTTACGGCACACCAAAGAGCGGGGGTGTGCTCGGCCACATTGTAGGCGGCAAAAATACCCTCGATCGGCTGCAATCAGGCGACGAAATATTGAGCATAGAGCCCATTGTAGAATGGCAGGATATAACCTCAAAACAGGCCACAACCGATCTGGCTTTGCCTATGGAAGAGGGAATAGAGATCTTCACCGAAGTTAGGGCTGAGCTGATCGAAGATGCACCGATTGGGGCGGAATTCTTCCTGGCCCTGACCAGAAACGGAACCATCAAGGTTGATTCGGTCTCCAGTTCATATGTTTCATCTGATCAGTTGCTCACCGTCCCCATAATCTTCGAGCACCGCGAGCCTCGTCTGGAAGGAGTGGTGACGGTAAGAACGAGCGGACGAGGTTTGGGTAGGATATTCATCTACAAACAGGATCGAACCTCGAATCCAGGCCACTCTGCCGTGGCAAGAATCACATCCGGAATGGACATGATAAAGCTGGCAGGCCCAGGCCAGTTGATAACGGTCGAGGTCTCGCCGAAGCGTATCATGCTCATGGGCAGCAGCCTCAAAGATGCCTTGGAAGAGATGCAAAAAAGAGAGATCGAGACCGAGGTGGAAGGATACGAAGGTGAGGATGCAGTAGTTGTGAAGCAGGAACCTGGGGAGACAATGTCGATCTTAAAGCACAAAAAAGTGCGCATCGTTTCTATCCCCGCCTCCCGTTTGGTCTCGGTTCAGCTTTATGATGATCTGGCACCCAAGACCCTGGACTATTTCCGGCACGTCACAGGCCTTAAGGAGCGACCTGTGGGCCCCTTGCCCGTCTATTTTGTCTATGAGAATACTCTGCTCTTCAAGCCGGAAATTGATGCTGTCACCTTAAAAGAACTGCTACCGGAAAATAAGCCTACCGGCCCTGTACCTGCCGGTTCTATAGCCGTCTCCAACCAGGTATCCAAGAAGATAGGCCTGGTGGGAATGAAGCTCGTGGATGATAAACGATATGGCCCGTCCGGCGAGAAGTTTGAGGCGACGAACGTCATTGGCCGAGTACTGGAACCGGAGAAGCTAAGAGATGTCTCGGAAGGGGAGACGATTTACATCAAGGAGGTGAGATGATGTTAGTCACAAAATATGTGATAACATCCTCTGAGTCGAATATCCTTCCCTCAGATATCGCCATGAAGATTTACGGTTCGAAATACGAAGTTACCGTCAAGGAGACCTGCTTTGGCGTCGTCATAAACGGCGAAGAAGATGTAATAAATGCGCTCATAAAAGAGATAAGGGCCCTTGACCCTGCCGGCATATTCATAAAAGACCGGGGTTTTCCGCCAGGCGATCCCAGGCGCTGCCGAGGTCGCAGAGGTGGAGGAGCGAGGCCGGGCTTTTATATGATCGAGTCCGAGTCCAAGATGCTGCCTATGATCTCCAAGGCATTGTCCTATGAGGGCGAAGTCCCGGCCATTCCTGAAAAGAAGAAACCTCTTGCCATCAAGAGGCTGGAAGAGATAATAAAAGAGGGTTAATCCTGAGGTAAATCAATGGCAAAAGTTATAGTTTATCCTCCCACCAGCATGATACTCTCCGACCTTGTGGAGAGGATGGGCCACAAGGCGCTTGTGGTTCCAGAGGCCGTTCGGAGGCTCGTCACGGCAAATGAGATTGATTCGCCACCTTTGAATGTCACCCCCGAGGAGCCCAAGAAGGGACTGCGTTATGCGGCGGTAGATGTCCCTTCCGGGGTTCGAGGCCGGATGGCCCTCATCGGACCGATCATAGAAGAGGCCGAGGCTGCCATCATAGTAGAAGATCCGGGATGGCTGACGGGCTGTGCGGGCTGCTCAAGAACCAATGAGCTGGTGAGGCTGCTCATCAGGACCAAAGGAGTTCCTGTGCTCGACTTATCTTATCCCACAAATGATCCGGATGCTATCGTATTTGTGCAAAAGATCAAAGCCTTTTTGGGAGGCCTAAAATGATCCGCATTGCTCAGCTATCCTGCGGTTCAGAGTACAGCGGCATTCAGCAAGAAATTGAGCGCGCTGCGCAAACCGTAGGGGCAAAGATCATCTATCCTGAGGTATCATTGGAAGATATCCTCAACGTGGAGAACACGTTTGGCGTTTCTGTCTCCTCGGGCGACCTCAACTTAGCCATGGCTCGTGCGGTTCGCATTGTGCAAAATCCCGATCTTGCCGATGCTGTAATTGTCATGACCTGCTTTCGCTGCGCTGAGGCTGCCATCATTCGATCGGAGATCAGAAAATATATTCATGAGCACTCCAAGATTCCTGTCTTAAGCTACTCATTCACAGAGAGGACGACGGCGGAGACGCTCCTCACCAGGATGGAAGCATTGGTTACCACCGTCAAGTTCCGGGGTCTCCTGGCCCGCGAGAAACAAAAGGGACTTACTGCGGGAATCGACTCCGGGTCCACCACCACCAAGTCGGTGGTGATGCGGGACAATGTTGTGATAGGCACCGGCTGGGTTCCCACCAACGAGGTCTTGAAGAGCGCTGAGGATGCGCTGCAAGGTGCCCTAAAAATGGCGAACGTAGCGAAAGAAGATCTCGCCGCCATTGGTGTGACCGGCTACGGGCGCTTTTTGGTAGGCAAACACATCAATGCCAAGCTTGTCCAGGAGGAGATCACCGTCAATTCCAAGGGCGCTGTATTTTTGGCTGATGCCCAAAAGGGTCCGGCAACAGTCATCGATATCGGCGGAATGGACAATAAAGCCATATCCGTGCAGGACGGCATTCCGGGCGGCTTTACCATGGGCGGAATATGCGCCGGAGCCTCAGGAAGGTTCCTGGAGCTGACCGCTAAGCGGCTTGGTGTCGATATAACGGAGCTGGGAAAGCTGGCACTTAAGGGTGACTATAAAAATGTGGCCATGAACAGCTACTGCATAGTCTTCGGCACGCAAAGCCTGGTCAACAGCCTTGCCCTGGGCTGCAAACCGGAAGACGTGGCTATGGCTGCCTGCCATTCTGTGGCTGAGCAGGTCTATGAGCAGCAGCTTCAGGAAGTGGAGGTTAAGGAGCCGGTGATCATGGTAGGCGGAACCTCTCTCATAGAAGGGCTGCCCAAAGCCATGCAAGAGCTTCTCCATGTTAAAGTGACGGTTCCCAAGTATGCCCAATACATAGGGGCGGTAGGCGCTGCGCTGCTCGTTTCGGGATTGCTGGAGGACTGAGATGGACCCAATGGAGGTCTTCAAGATTGAGGTCACAGGCCAGGAGGAGTTCGCAGCCCGGAAATACCGCGAACTCATCATGGACATTTTGCAGGACCTCGGCCTCATCCGGTCCATCGGCAGGCTTTATGTTTATGTGGACATACTTAAGCCGTACTTCGCGGTATACGGGCTTCTTCGCTCCGGAATTCCGCCGCTGACTGTCAAGAATGTGGGCGATGTGCTGCGAGTTTCCGGGGGCTATCAGATCAAGATCAATGATGAGGAGCATATGGCGGATCTGCTCCGGGTTCTGTGGGATCACTACGGAAGAGAGAGAGTAGAGCAACCGGCAAGGGACATTGTGATCATAGCTTCGGATACCTCGCCTTCCGAGCTGATGGTTGCTGACCTGGAGGCAGAGTTCCTGCAGGATCTGACTGATGCTCTGGTGAGAGTGGCACCGGAAGGCTTTCGCAATCGGCGCAACATAATGACTAAAGACAGCTTTCTTTTCATTGCTGCTGAGGAGAGTTTAACTCCGGAAATGGTATCTGAGATCAAAGCAAAGATCCGGGAGATGGAAAATGCTTGAGCCTGTGATGTTCACGGGAGGATTGTACAAGCACGATCTGGTCGTAGAGCTTGTCGAGGATCTGGGTGGCTACATTCTGCAAAAGAATGTGACGCAGACTGAGATCATCCTTCTGATATTGGTCCCCTCTGAAGATTTGGCTGCGCTGCAGCAACTCGCCAAGGATTTGAGGGGTGAATTGGTGCGAGCGCCACTGGCCGGAACTGAGGTGGCTGTGGTAACGCCCACGTTGGCCATTCATCACCTGCCTCATTCCGCTTGCGACATTGCCGAGTACCTGCGCCGTCATGGCTCAAAGACCAACATGCTAGGACTGGCCAGAGGCGTCGGTCGCGAGATCGCCCAGATCACTGAGTATGAAACCGCTCTCATAAATGAGCATGATGCTGCCGTATTCATCTTCGGCAACTTCCGGGAGTGCATCACGAAGAAAGAGAGCCTTTACCGCAACATCAGCATCCCGGTGGTGGTTACGGGTGGGCCGGAGATCGAGGCTAAAGATCTGCCCTATGCCTTTGAGTATGTCTCTTCAGTCGGACGGGTGGCTCACCGGGCCAGAAAAGCCACGGAGATTGGATCTTTAGACAGGATTGTCGATGCGGTAGGCAGAGCTCTGGATAAGACCAGGGCTGCTATTGCCAAGGATCCGCTCACCACATCGCCGCCTCGAGTCATGGATGCCGTGCGTGAACAGGTGCCTGATATAGAGTTCTCCTATTCACCGCTTCCCATCGCCCTGAATCTGACGGGTGTGCGAGTGAAGCTGCCCTTCGATTCTTACAAGGATGCAGTAAGAGATGTGACCTTCGACGAAGGTGTGAAGCTTGGCGAAATTGCTACCATCAAGCCGTCGCGGATGAAAGATTATATACTTGTGAGAATACTGTCCGCTTCTGAAACCGGGTTTGTCTTCTAAGCCCGGGGAAAAAGGAGTGGTCATGAGCTTCGAAGATGATCTGGACGCCATATTGGTCAAGGGGAAGGAGAAAGCAGCCGAGGATATCCTAAAAGCGGTAGAGAGAACTTACGGCGAGGTACCCTACGTTTTTCAGTTCATGCAGGATAATCCCGAGATTCTCATCACCAAGGTGCTGCACAACAATGCCATCCAAAGAAGCTCAACTCTTGATGCCAAGACCATCGAGCTGATCTCGGTTGCCGTGTCGGCAGCCATGAGATGCAGCCACTGCCTGAAACTGCACATTCGCATCGCCTCCAATCTGGGCATTCCGGATGATCAGATTGCAGCCGCCGTATTTCTGGCAGGAAACCTGGCCTCTGCCAGTGTGCTGGCCACAGCCACCCGTCATCTGGATAGCGAACGGGAGGTCTGCCGGGTCTGCGAGATCGGAAGCGAAGCTTGCGAGATTCAAGGTGAGAAGAAAGATTAGGTCTATTGCTCTTTTTTCATCGTTTTTTATATGCAATTTTCAATAATCATAGAAAGGATAAAACATGCCTTCTGACAAGAAAAATGAGGCTAAGTGGTGGGAGAGCGCTGAAGATCATCGCTTCGCCCTGGAAGTATTGCAGCTCCCGCTGCGCCGAAAGATGCTGGTCCTCATAGCCGCCGGATTGAAGAGCAGCGATCAGATCGCCAGGGATCTTGATCTTGGCCTGTCCCTGGCAAAGTATCACCTGCAAATGCTGGAAAAGGCTCTGGTGATCGAGCGGGCGGAAGGCGGCTGGATTGTCTCGCCCACCGGTCAATTCTACCTGAAGCATGTGGAGGCGAGAAGCTGATCATTCGCATCATCGCTGTGGGGCGCCTGCGGGAGAAGTACTGGCAGGATGCGGCTGCAGATTTCGCCCGCCGCCTTCGTCCTTATGCCCGTCTGGAGGCGGTGGAAGTGCCGGAAGCGCATATCAAAGAGGCCGCATCACCTGCTGAGGAGAAGAAAGCCATGCAGGAGGAGGCACTGGCCATTCTCGATAAGCTGAAGCGGCACAGCGGACCGATCATCGCGCTGGACAGAAAGGGAAAAGCTCTCGACTCGCCCGGGATGGCAGCAGAGCTGCACAAGATGATCCTTGAAGGGAAAACGCAGGCGGCCTTTGTGATCGGCGGCCCCCTGGGACTGGCAGCGGAAGTTACGCAGAGGGCGGATCTTCTTCTCTCTTTTTCTATAATGACCTTCCCCCATCAGATGATGAGGGTAATTCTTCTAGAGCAAATCTATCGAAGCTTTCGCATAATGCGTGGCGAGCCATATCATAAATAATGCTCAGGAATTGGATCGACTGGCTGTAGCATTGCCGTTTTCCGCCAGCGCCTCCATCTCGTACAGCTCGTAGCTGCCTTCCAGATTGCTTCTAACCAGGGCCATATCCAGCTTGTAATCCTTCTGCTGCTGGACCAATTTTACGTCCAGGCTTATGCCCTCATCGGATATGGAACCGGTGGCAGTGGCCGGAGTATCTGCTCCACCTTCGAGAAGTGTGCCATAACCCTGCAGCCGGTCACCGGTCTGTATCAATATCAGATTAATGGCTTTTCCCGCATCCTTCTCTGGACTCTTTTCCAGCAAAACCTTCCACTTTCCTGCCAGGTCGATGGTGGGTGCCTTTTTTTCGGCGACAACGTTGTTAGTTACCGCTTTTTCGCTATTCTCAGCAGTCTCGTTCTTCGCTTTAGCCGTGCCGTCGGGATTTACAGTGGCACTGCTCCCGGTGGAGGACGCAACTGCATCATCGAAGATAGGATCTTTCAGAAAATCGGTATTATCTCGAATTACCCATTTTCCGCAGCCTGCATAGGCTGGACTGGCAAGCAAGGCTAAGATCAATACCATGCATACAATTAACTGGCTCTTCAATTCTGGTCCTCCTTCTGATAAGATAATTCAAGATGCAAATCTGGTGGCGGTGGCATTCCCTTTGCTGATCAGATCTTCGCCCGAGTACATTTCATAGCTTCCGGATATTGCTCTATCTACCTTGACAAGCTCGAGACTTATGCGCTTATCTATCTTATTTCCATATTCGGAGACTATTGTCCATACATCAAGACTCATGGCGTTATTGGAAACAGAACCTTTGGAGCTGACCTGAAGCTTGGTGTTCTTCTCATTGAGAGTGCCCATGCCCATGACACTTCCTCCTGTTTGGATGATTGTGAGAGGGTTTAGGGTAGCGCCATCATTTTCCAGCTTTACTGTCCACTTGCCCTCCACTTCCATAAACTCAGGATCCTGAGGTTGGACCTGCGTCTGCTCAGTCCCAATCCCAGCCGTTTCTGCTACCCCCTGTGTGGTGGTGGGAGTATTCAGAGGTTTGGGTTGTGTATCGGGCATTTGCATGTTGGGCCCGCTTGTTGTTGAAACTGCTCGCGTCATCTCATCAGGCGCAACTCTGGGCCTGCTAGAAATGGGCTCACCCGTTTTTGATTCAGGATGACCCTCCCCTACGGAGGATGTTGTACTGGAAGCAGAGGTTGATGAAGTGCCGGATGATGCAGCAACTGAAACTGCCGATGATGCAATGACGTAGCTATTTACCTTGCTGTCCTCAAATCCGGCAGATCCGGAACGCTTTACCTGTACCTCAATTTGATTTTCCCCGGCATCTGCGTCTGCAGTGTTCCAGGTCCAGGAATTCTCGGCTATCCAGCCGGTCTCATCTTTAAGCTGCCCGCCGGTCGCGGGTCCCATAAGCCGAAAATTGTAGAGCATTTTTTCATTATCGGAGTTGGATGCCTCAACCTTCCAGACAACGACGGACCCGGGGCTTTGGGGACTGGGCTTGTCCGGATTTATGCTCTGAATCGTAGCATTCTTGTTAATTTTGGCTACCTCTCCAAGGGTCACAGCGGGCTTTGAAGATTGTGCAGCCGATGATGTGCCGGAGATACCTTGGTTTTGGTTTTTGCTCACATAAAAGTCTGTATCCCCAGTTGTATCGCCCATCCAATTACTGCCGCATCCTACTCCTGCAAATGCCGTATTGCTGAGCAAAAAGGGCATTGTCATAAGGCACAAGAGCACAGCTATAGAAAGATACAATGATTTGCACTTCATCTATCCTAAACCTCCACCATTCTAGAGGGACGATTTAATTGCAACGGTTTAAAGCTTCCCCTTGGAACGTCATTCAACGAAATACCATTCTCATGCCAGTCCCTCGTTAGCTTTATCAATCATTAAAGATGTCCGTGTTAGAACGGCCCGAGGGGCTGAAGGGTGATTGAGCATGAATGCGTGGGATCGATTTATTTGGTAAAATACGTTTTCTAGACACTACATTACGTGATGGTGAACAGACGCCAGGTGTATCACTCGGCATGAATGAGAAGCTCGCCATCGCCCAGGGGCTCGATTCTCTGGGCGTGGATGTGATTGAAGCGGGCTCAGCCATGACCTCAGAAGGTGAACGCCTATCGATAAAAGCAATTGCTGATTTTGGCCTCAAGGCGGAGATATGCAGCTACGTTCGAGCGGTGACCGCTGATATTGACACGGCATTGGCATGCGATGTAGATTCCGTCCATCTTGTGGTACCGGTATCTGATCTTCACATAGCGTGCAAGCTGAAATCCGACCGAAAATCGGTAATAAATAGGGCTGTGCAGGTGACAGAATATGCCAAAGATCACGGCCTCATTGTAGAGCTCTCCGGTGAGGATGCCAGCCGGGCCGATCTGGATTATCTGAGCAGCCTTTACATGGCGGGAATCGAGGCAGGAGCCGATCGGCTGGCTTTTTGTGATACAGTAGGGGTGCTGGTCCCCGAGATGACAGGGGAAATATTTTCCCGGTTGTCTCAATTGGGAGCGCCGATCAGTGTCCACTGCCACAATGACTTCGGCATGGCTACCGCCAACACCGTAGCGGCCCTTCGCGCCGGAGCAGCCCAGGCGCACGTGACCGTGAACGGTATAGGCGAGCGAGCCGGCAATGCCAGCCTGGAAGAGGTGGTCATGACTCTGGAATCCCTCTACAAAATCGACACCGGGATCAAATGCCAGGACATATACCAGCTATCTCGGCTGGTTTCGCGAATGACCGGTCTTCCCATGGCCCCTAACAAATCAATTGTCGGCGAGAATGCTTTTACGCATGAAGCGGGCATTCACGTGCACGGGCTCCTGGCCGATACCAGGACCTATGAGCCGATACATCCGGAGACTGTGGGCAGAAAGAGGCGCATAGTTCTTGGCAAGCACGCCGGTCGGGCCTCAGTCGAACTGGCCTTGCGCGAGTTCGGACTCCAGGTTTCCGAGCAACAATTGGCTTCGATAGTTGAAAGGGTAAAGGAGCTGGGCGACAAAGGCAAACGTGTCTCTGATGCTGATTTGCAGTCCATAGCCGACACCGTTCTCTCCATCCAGATGGAGCCGAAGGTGAAGCTGCAAGAGGTGACAGTGGTGGCCGGCAATACGGTGACGCCTACCGCCTCGGTGAAGATACAGCTTAACGGAGCTATTAAGCTTGAGGCGGGAACCGGAGTCGGGCCGGTGGATGCGGCCATAAATGCCATAAGGAGAGCCATGTCAGATGTGGCGGATGTGCGGCTGGAAGAGTATCATGTAGACGCCATAACAGGCGGAACGAATGCACTTGTAGAAGTATGGGTGACGATGGCAATGGCAGACAGGAAGATAACGGCTCGAGGAGCCGGCACTGACATAATCATGGCATCGGTCGAAGCGGTGCTGGATGGCATCAACCGGCTGATGCGACTGGAAGAGGAGGACAAAGCCAAATGTCTCAAAAGATGACGGGTGCTCAGGCAGTACTGGAGAGCTTGAAGAGAGAGGGAGTAGATGTAGTATTCGGGCTTCCCGGCGGAGTATTGCTGCCTCTTTACGACGCCATCTACCAGTCCGATATTCATCATATTCTGGTGCGCCATGAGCAAGGTGCTGCGCATATGGCGGATGGATATGCCCGAGCCACGGGAAAGGTAGGAGTGTGCATTGCCACCTCCGGTCCCGGGGCTACCAACCTGGTAACCGGTATTGCCAATGCCTACATGGACTCCGTGCCCATGGTGGCCATCACCGGCCAGGTGAACACCTGGCTAATTGGAAAGGACGCTTTTCAGGAAGCGGATATAACCGGGATCACTCTGCCCATTACCAAGCACAATTACTTGCTGCGAAGCGCCAAGGAGATCACGCGCGTCTTCCGGGAGGCATTCTACATCGCTCGTACAGGCCGCCCCGGACCTGTGCTGATCGATCTGCCCAGAGATGTGACTGTGGATGAGGTCGAGTTTACCTGGCCGGAGGTGGAGCTGTCCGGCTATCGCCCTTCCTTTAAAGCGCATGAGATGCAGATCAAGAAAGCAGCCAAAGCGCTGATGGAGGCGGAAAGGCCCGTTATTTACGTGGGCGGCGGAGTAAAGTATGCCAATGCGCACTGCGAGCTCATAGAGCTGGCAGTCAAGATCAACGCTCCGGTTACTACTACTCTGATGGGCGTGGGCTGTTTTCCTGAGGATCATCAACTCTCTCTGGGCATGCTGGGAATGCACGGCACAAAGTATGCCAACTACGCCATTCAGGAGTCTGATCTCATTTTAGCTATCGGCGCAAGATTCGATGATCGCGTTACAGGCAAGATCGCAAGCTTTGCGCCGCGGGCTAAGATCGTTCATATCGATGTCGATCCGGCTGAGGTGGGCAAGAATGTACGGGTGGATATTCCAGTTGTTGGGGACGCAAAAAATGCCTTGCAAGGACTCTTAAAAGAGGTCAGCCCCAAAGGCAGAAGCCTTTGGAATGAGAGGACGGAAGGCTGGAAGAAGGACTATCCTCTGCGCTACATTCCTGATATGAATATCATCAAGCCGCAATATGTGATTGAGAAGCTGTGCGAAGTCGCGCCTGATGCCATTATCACCACTGAGGTAGGGCAAAACCAGATGTGGGCAGCGCAGTTCTTTGTGCATAAGGACCCGCAAAAGTTCATATCCTCGGGGGGCCTCGGCACCATGGGATACGGCTTTCCCGCTGCCATCGGGGCCAAGATGGGCCGGCCGGAGTGCGATGTCATCGACGTGGCAGGAGATGGAAGCTTCCTCATGAACAGCCAGGAGCTGGCGACGGCGGTCGTCAATGAGATTCCTGTGAAGGTCGCTGTGCTAAATAACGGCTGCCTGGGAATGGTTCGGCAGTGGCAGGAGCTGTTCTTTGAGAAGAGATACTCGGCTACCATTCTGGGACGCACAAGCCCTGATTTCGTGAAGCTGGCCGAGGCTTACGGGGCGGTGGGCCTGCGGGCCACCAAGCCTTCCGAAGTTGAGCCGGTAATTCGCGCCGCAATGGCAACAGATAGGCCGGTGGTCATGGATTTCATCGTAAGCCCAGCTGAGAAGGTCTCGCCTATGGTTCCGGCTGGAGCCACTTTAAGCGAAATTCTGGAGCTGGAGTGGTGTGATGTTGACCAATCCTGCCATTTGGAGAAGATCTATGCTCAAGGCAGAAAGGATATCCTGGGCCAGGAGGGGTTCTAGATGAAGCACACCATTGCCGTAATCGTGGAGAACAAATCCGGTGTATTAACGCGCATCGCCGGCCTCTTCAGCCGCAGGTCGTTTAACATTGACAGCCTCTCGGTAGGAGCGACGGACAATCCCGATTACTCGCGCATGACCATCACCGTGCATGGCGACCGGGATGTTCTGGAGCAGGTAATAAAGCAGCTCTCCAAGCTCATCAACGTCATTCGCGTCAGCGAGCTTGAGGCGAGCGAGTCTGTGGAGAGGGAGCTGGCAGTCATCAAGGTGAACGCGGACAAAGAGAGCCGAAGCGAGATCATGCAGATCGTGAACATCTTCCGGGCCAAGATCATCGATGTCTCGCACCGGTCCATGATCATTGAGGTCACGGGAGACGAGGAGAAGGTCGATGCCATTGTTCAACTGCTGCGTCAGTTCGGCATAAAGGAGATCGCCCGCACCGGCAAAGTATCGATGGTGAGGGGAGCGAGGGTAGTCAAGGCTTGAGGATTCGAGAGATGCCTGAAAAAAAAGGCATCCTTCGAATCCATTATTTTTGCGGTTATTATTACTTTTAGAATAGAGATATGGAGGAATGAAACTTGGTGAAGATATACCATGAAAAGGATGCAGATTTGAGGGTGTTGAAGGACAAGACCATCGCCATAGTGGGATGGGGAAATCAGGGACATGCCCAGGGTGAGAATCTGAAGGACTCCGGGCTGGATGTTATCGCTGCCGACCTGCCGGGCTCCAAGGCCTGGAAGAGAGCTGAGGCGGATGGAGTGAAGGTCATGTCTGTGGCCGATGCCGCCAAGAAGGCAGACTACATTCAGATCCTTCTGCCGGACGAGTACCAGGGCAAGATCTACCGGGAGCAGATTGCACCCTACCTGGAGGAAGGCAAGGTTCTGGGCTTCTCGCACGGATTTAACATTCGCTACTTCCAGATTGTGCCGCCCGAGAACGTGGATGTGGTCATGATAGCGCCCAAAGGGCCTGGGGACCTGGTGCGACGCACCTACCAGGAAGGCAAGGGCGTGCCCTGTCTGGTGGCCATAGAGCAGGACGCTTCCGGTGCAGCTCTCAAGAAGGCGCTGGCCTATGCCAAGGGCATCGGCGGCACGAGGGCCGGTGTCATTGAGACCACCTTTACCGAGGAGACGGAGACCGATCTGTTCGGCGAGCAGGTGGACCTGTGTGGCGGCGTTACCGAGATGATCAAGGCTGCTTTTGAGACGCTGGTGGATGCCGGTTACCAGCCGGAGATCGCCTACTTCGAGGCCTGCCATGAGCTGAAGCTGATTGTGGACCTGATCTACGAGGGCGGATTCATGCGCATGTGGAACAACGTCTCCAACACGGCAGAGTACGGCGGCATGACCCGCGGCCAGAGAATTATCAATGAGGAATCCAGAGCAGAAATGCAGGAAATTCTGTCGGAGATTCAGTCTGGCGAGTTCGCACGCGAGTGGATTTTGGAGAGCCAGGCCGGTCTTCCCGTTAAGAAGTCCCTGGAAAAGATTGAGTCCGAGCACCCCATCGAACAGGTGGGCGCAGAGCTGCGAGCTATGATGCCCTGGCTGCAGAAGAAATAAGCAGTAATAGTAGATACAAGAGTTGCAAGCCTTGCCGACGAGCAGGAAGAACTCTGCCCGGAAAAAGGCAGGGCTTGCAGTTTTTCTTTTGGTCTTCTTTTAGTCCAGGCGTTTGAACTCGGCCCTTCAGATCTCCTTTTGCCAATTTGAGTATCAACATATTCGCTCTATCGCTGACTCGATCGCGCAATAAGCTGGTAGCCACAATGCTTGAAGGCTTACCGGCTGGTTAGAGGACGCCATATGGATGATATTTTGCAGAAATAAGCGAGGGGCGAGAAGAAACTTTATATCATGGGAAGTTATAGCATGGTCTCGGACGGGTGCGGCTACACCTGTGCCCGGACACGATGCCATAAGGCTATGGCCTCGGGATAAACGATTATAACCCAACAACAACTACATCACAGGAGGGAGGAGCAGTTCCAGAAGCGCGGCCACTGTGCCGCGTTTCGGGGGCTGTAATAAATCATCTCCAGATTGATGCTATAAGGGCTATTCTATGAATCATGATCTAAGATTGCCTGATGACAAATGCAATTCAGTAACCTTCCAAGACCTTCGTCATATAACTTTCGGAGAGCTAGGAAATTATACATTTGATGAAATACAAGATATAAATACAATTATTAAAATTTTTCATCAAAGGCGAACAAATCGTCCTTTGTCTCCAGAGGATTCAATCCAGTTTATACAACTTAACAAAGCATATAATAGCAAGAAATTAGTACTAATATTAGGTGCTGGCGTATCTAAAAGCTGCGGCTTGCCTGATTGGAAGGATCTCCTAAAGATATTACAGAATAATATATATATTCGTGAAAATGACTTTGAAGATAGAATATATTTCATTAAAAAATTATTTTTAAAAATGTTCAATAGAAATGAGCTGGTATTAGCTAGAAATCTTCATCACCATAGCAGTCTCGGACTTGAAGATGATGATTGCATAGTATTTGAGAAATTTGTTAGATGTGCATTATATAGAAATAACAAATCTAAAAAATCGAAATTATTGGACGAGATAATTCGGCTTAGTTCAGATGATGGTGGTCAAAAGAAATTAGATTGCATAATCACATATAATTATGATGATATTTTGGAGCATTATCTCGAAAAAGATAATCAAGAGAACTATAGGTCAATATATTATTCCGAAACAGAAGAACCCGGAACTATTCCGATTTACCATGTTCATGGATTCTTGCCCCGAAATGGTAATCTAACGAATAAAAACAGAATAATCCTAAGCGAAGAAGCGTATCATGCTTTGTACAATACGAGTAATGCCTGGACTAATAAGACTCAATTAGATAAATTTATTAAAAATAAGTGTCTCTTAATAGGACTCTCCTTAAACGATCCCAATTTGCGTAGGTTGCTTGATTCTGCAAAAAATGAAAGAAATGATGATGAATTTCATAATATCATTCAGCTTCGACCAAGACTCGCTGATTGCAGGAAATGTTTTAAAAAATTTTTAAAAATTAATAAAGATATGTTAGATGAGAAAATTGCCAATAACCTTGATTTCGAAGATACAGTGAAGATGTTGAAGGCTGAAGAAGAACGATTTTTTGAAGAAGATGCATTATCATTGGGTATTCATGTGATCTGGGCCGAAAACGAAGCTGATATTTGCAGAAAAATGCAGCAAATAAAAAGAGATCCTTGATAATCCAAATGCAACAGGCACACGCACAGTCGAGGGGCTGATAAGACTGCAATGGATGATGAATCGATCATAAAACCCAAAGGTTCAATTCCTTTAACAGCAATCAAGGATCTCGGAAATGGTGAATTCCAATGAGTTGTGCCGTGCATTCATTGAGCTTTCAGGATCTAATCGAAGCTGTGGAGTCAATGCCTCTGGATGATCAGTCCATGCTGGTGGAGCTGATCAACAAGCGCATCATAGAAAAGCGCCGGGCCGAGCTGGTAGCTGAGGTTCAAGAGGGGAGAGGTGCGTTCAAAAGAGGCGAAGCTAAGCGGGGCACATTTGAAGACCTGATGACGGATTTGTTAGATTGAACATGCGCTGAAAACTGCTCGCTACCGATGCACTTCATCCATCTCTTCATACTCACAAATTGAAAGGGGATCTGGCAGGTTCTTGGGCTTATGCAGTCGACTTCGAATATCGCATCGTATTTGAATTTGTGCGAGATTTCGAAACTCAAGAAGAGATCATTCTGCTTGAAGCAGTTGGTACACACCACGAAGTCCACTAATTCGCCATTATCTACAATGAGCCTGTCCAAAATAGAGACCTGCCTCATCCAGGGTTCATTATAACCAGATGCCAAGCCCGACCGGCCTCCCGTGCCCGAGTGCGAACGCGTGCACATGCGCGCCCGCCTGGCGGATGGCGCCCTGTCCCGGATGACCTTTGCCGAGAAACGACTCCACCGACGCGGCCCGAGAGCTATGGCGAAAAATTGTCCTTTTCTCATCGGAACTTCGCGGCTTCGCGCCTTCGCGTGAACCCGTGATCGTGGGCCTACCGGTCCTTGCCCCCTGACACGAGCGCTTGCCAAGCAATCCAGTCCGTCCTAACGACCACGCCACAGCCCGGACGGCCCGGCCCACGGGCGGCGGCCACAAGCCAGAGCGGGAGCCTGGCAAAGCGAAAGACTATAATCTTATCACTGCTGATAATCATGATAATGTTTGGAGAATACATCTTGGCGGCTATGGAAAGGGCCACCTACGAAATCATCGAAGACCCTAAGCCCTATTATGGCGAGGTTCCCGAACTGCAGGGCGTTTGGGCTACAGGTAAATCTCTCGAAGAATGTCGCAAGGAACTGCAGAGCGTTATCGAGGGCTGGATTGCGTTAAAGCTGAGACTGGGTCATCCGATACCTGCAATAGGCGGCTATGTTATTAATGCGTCTGCGGAGCCGGTTGCTATTGTCGAATAAACTTGTGCCGGTTTCAAGACGTGAACTGATTAAGCGATTAAGCAAATTGGGATTTGTCGGCCCTTATCCCGGAGCAGATCATGAGTATATGTCCAGGGGACTGGTAGAGACGCGTATTCCTAATCCTCATGGCAGCGATATCAGTGCGGATCTATTGCAGAAAATTTTAAAACGATCTGGAATCAGTCGCGAAGAATGGTTAGAGGTAGCATAATCCTTTGCGCCTTTTGCGTTTTGATCCGCAGTTTCTTCTGATAATAGTAATAATTAAATGCGGCCGTTACCAAAATTCAGCGCCCAAAAAGCAGTTGACTCCGGGGTGGCTCTTCTGGTCATCAGGCCCGACCGGCCTCCTGCCCGCCGTGACGACATCGCTGCAACCCCGGACGGCCCGGCCCCAAGGCCACGAGCAGCAGGCACGAGCCACGAATGAACTGCTCAGATCGGATACAAACACCATTTGCACCAAAAGGGGCAATGTTTTTAGGGATGTAACATCTCTATTCTATGGGTTGAATATGGATATCCTCGACATTATCAAAAGCCACGCCAACGATATCAAGACTCGATTCAGCGTCCGGCGGATCGGTATATTCGGATCATTCGCTCGCGGCGAAGAGAAGGCGTCCAGCGATATTGACATACTGGTGGAGTTCGAGAAGCCCACATTTAAAAACTTCATGAACCTATCTTTTTATCTTGAAGATCTCCTGGGAAGAGAGGTGGACCTGGTAACCGTCAAGGGTCTTCATCAACGGATCCGTCCTTACGTGGAGAAGGATGTGATCTGGTCTGAATAAAGATGTAGAGCTACTGTGACACATCCTTGAAGAGATGGATTTCATTGCAAAGTAAATCCTTGGAGATCATTGGAGAAGCATCCAGGAATATCTCGGATGATTTGAAAAAGGAGCACCCAGAGATTCCATGGAGACAGATGATCGGCATGAGAAACAAGCTGGTTCACCATTACTTTGGGTTGGACTGGGAGATCGTGAATGATGCCATTAAAAATGAGCTTCCAGAGATAAAATTAAAACTGGCAAAAATATTAATATGAACCCTCAGGTCCGACCGGCCCCTGCCCCCCTGATACGAGCGCTTGCCAGTCAATCCAGCCCGCCCTTACAACATCGCCGCAAGTCCGCACGGCCCGGCCCAAGAGCGCAGCCCGAAGCTACGGGCCGACGGGCGAGCTGCAGAAAAATCATATATACATTTAGGATAAACATTATCTTATGCCAACTGCTGTTTATAGCTTTCGCATTGAAGACCGTATACGCCGGATGATGGATGAGATGTCTGATGTCAATTGGCAGGGAGAGATCAAGCAAACCGTGGAGAGAATGGTTCGGGAAAAGAAAAAAGAAAGGCTCCTTGCCGAGGCTCAGCAACTGTGGAAGCATCAAAAGCCCAATGCAATCGGTGCTGCAAAGATGATACGGGAGGATCGAGATGCTTGATAAGGTAGCTTTGGATTCAAATATCCTGGCAGCTATGTTTTTCAAAGAGGATGCCTCTCAAAGAGCTCTGGATGCAGTCACCAAACCGGATTTGATCACTCTGGACCTGGCAGTGATTGAGGTTGGAAACGTTGCCTGGAAACAGGTGACTCTATTCGGGATGGACAGGGATCTAACTCTCAATGCTCTGCAGAAATGCCAGACATTTATCTCCGAGGCGTGCGATGTCGTCAGAGGGCAGGATATGATGGCGAAGGCATATGATATCTCGATTGTTACTACAGCGTCCTTCTATGATTCCCTCTTTTTAGCCCTGGCAGAAAAAGAGCAAGTCCCTCTATTGACTTTGGATAAGAAACTGTACAGTAAAGCTAATTCTTCATTTAATGTGCAATTGATTTAGATGTGATTACTATCAGGATTATAGGTATTACTATGATGACTATTTTCAGCAAGGAATGCTTCAGCGCACATTTAATTAAACTTAAATAGTTAAAAATACAAGTGATATCTTGGAGCCTTCCCAAGTGTCAATCCCTTTCGCCCCGAAGGCTCATACTCCCCTTCAGTTACAGTAAAATAGCCGGAAACCACTGTCTTTCTGCAAAGCATGATCTCTCTCGACTCTCTTCCTCATAATCCCGGATGCTACCTATTCACGGACGACCAGGGCAAGGTGATCTATGTTGGCAAAGCCCGAGATCTCAAGAAGCGAGTCTCCAATTATTTCCAGAAGCAGGACCACGGACCCAGAACAAAGGCTCTCGTCCTGGCATCAAAAGGATTGCAGTTCATCGTCACCAACACAGAGGTTGAAGCGCTGCTATTGGAAAACACTCTCATCAAGAAGCATCAGCCCCGCTACAACATCAAGCTCAAAGACTCTTCCCGCTATGCTTGTATTGAGCTGACTGATGAGAAATTCCCGCGCATCAGAGTCTCCCGCAAAGCCGCCGGCAAAGGCTCTTTCTTCGGCCCCTTCACCTCCGCTCGGGAGAGGACATTCGTCTACCAGCTTCTTCGCAAGACCTTTGGTTTGCGCACCTGCAAAAGGCTGCCCAAACGTGCATGCCTGCGCTACCATCTGGGTCACTGCACCGGCCCGTGTTTGGGAAAGATAGCTGAAGCAGACTACCTGGCCAGGGTAAAAAAAGCCGCTTCGGCCCTGGGAGGCAAAACCGGGGAATTGGTCGAATCTTTGCAGAAAGAGATGACACAGCTTTCCGCTCGTCAGGAATTCGAGAGAGCCATAGAGCTGCGTGATGAAATAGCAGCTTTGCAGCACCTGCAGGAGCGCCAGCAGGTAGAGAAGAGCCGCAAGTACGATCAGGATGTTATTAGCTATCAGATAGATGGCTCCAGCGTCTTTCTCATGCTCTTCAAGGTTTACCATGGCACTCTGGAAGGAAAAGAGGACTTCGTCTTTGCCCAGAGCGACAACTTCCTGGAGGAATTTCTGGTGCAGTACTACTCGGAAAGGGAGCCTCCTGAGGAGCTGATCCTCGATGAGCCGTTGGATGAGTCTCTGGTGGATTTTCTCTCACACGTCAAAGGAAAGAAGGTACACGTCACCGTTCCCAAGCAGGGTGAAAAGAAGGAGCTATTGGAGCTGGCCAGAAAGAATCTGGATATCGGCTTCTTTGGAGACCGAATGAAGGTGCAGGCCCTGGCGGAGGTGCTGCATCTTCCCAAGGCCCCTCAGGTCATTGAATGCTTCGACATCTCGCATCTGGCAGGCACCTTTTCCGTGGGCTCCATGGTGCAGTTTCGGGGAGGCAGGCCGGACAAGAGCAATTACAGGCGCTTCAAGATCAAGAGCGTGCAGGGAATAGATGATTTCGCTTCCATCGCGGAGATCGTTTTGCGACGCTACTCTCGCCTCAAGGAAGAGATACAGGATATGCCGGACCTCATTGTCATCGATGGGGGCAAAGGGCAGCTTTCCTCGGCTCTGGCAGTGCTGCGAGAGCTGAGGCTGAAGATTCCCATCATCTCTCTGGCCAAGGGCGAGGAGGAGATCTATGTGCCCGGACTGGACGGGCCGCTTTTGATCCGGAAGAATGAAAAAGCCTCTCTCTTTGTGCAGGAGATCAGAGATGAGGCGCACAGATTTGCCATCGCCTACAATCGCCTGCTGCGAAAGAAGGCGATATCGGATTGAGCGGTCCGACTCATGAAGATGGCATCAATTAGGCCTGACAGTACTAAGAGGTCAGACGCAGGAAACGCTCCTGGGCCTTCTCCAAGATTTCCTCCTCGCCCGGTATCACCCCACCCTGCATGAGCACCTTACCGTTGACGATGGTTGTGTCCACGCCTCCGGACATGCTGTAGACCAGGTGGGAAATAATATTGCTCTGCGGCCAGAACCAGGGTTTTTTCAGATCGATGAGAGCCAGGTCGGCCAGAGCGCCGGGGCGAAGCCCCAGGTTGAGGCCAAAGGCTCGAGCGGCATTCTCTGTGGCCATGCGCCAGATCTGCTCTGCTGAGAATGCGGCAGGAGTGTGGTAAGCATTCTTCTGGGCGATAGCGGTGGTCTTCATCTCCTCGAAGATACTCAGGTTGTTGTTGCTGGAAGCGCCGTCAGTGCCCAGGCAGACGTTTATTCCAGCTTTCATCATAGTATTGAGCGGTGCGATGCCTGAAGTCAGCTTGAGATTGCTCTCTGTGCAGCTCACCACATTGGCCTTCCTCTCAGCCAGAAGATCGCAGTCTTCCGGAGAGATCCAAACGCAGTGCACCGCTGTCAGGCGGGAGTTTAGCAGGCCCAGTGAGTCCAGGTACTCTACCGGGCTTTTGCCTTTGGAGAGCAGAAATCCGTCCACCTCCTCGCGGGTCTCAGAGAGGTGGAT
Source organism: Methanothrix sp. (assembly GCA_963682135.1). Lineage (GTDB taxonomy): Archaea > Halobacteriota > Methanosarcinia > Methanotrichales > Methanotrichaceae > Methanothrix. The sequence continues at coordinate 682,977 of OY821645.1, read as the reverse complement.
GTGAATCATAGCATCATGCCGGTCGGCGATCTCCTTTGCCTTTAGCAGCGTCTCCTCTGAGCAGGTGTAAGCAGCATGCGGGCCCACAGCGGGTGTGATCAGCTCGTCTCCCTTCCAGCGGCGGATGAAAGGCTCCACCTGACCGAGAAGCTCCGGCTTCATATCGAAGACCACGCCGGAGAGAAAGGCGCGCAGGCCCATCTCTTTTGTGGCCTGGGCGGTAGCATCCGGGAAGTAGTACATATCGCTGTAGCAGGTGATGCCGAAGCGAATCTGCTCCAGGCAGCCCAGCTTCACTCCCCAGCGAACGTCTTCCTCATTGATCTTGGCTTCCAGAGGCCAGATCTTCTCCTGCAGCCAGGGCATCAGCTCCATGTCGTCTGCGTAGCCGCGCAGGAGGGTCATGGCCAGGTGGGTATGGCCGTTGATGAGGCCGGGGATGGCCAATTTTCCCCGCCCGTCGATCGGCTCGTCATCGCTCTCATCCCTGAGGTCACGGCCTACATTGGTGATCTTGCCACCGTCGAGGAGGATGTCCCGGCCAGGCTGCAATTGTCCAGATTCTATAATGGAGACGTCTTTTATCAGCATCAGAGAAAAATGGCTGTGAAGGATATTAAGATTATCGAATCGTCAGGCTTAAAAGCTAATGGTGCAAAGAAGTCAGGCTGAGCTGAGGTAGCCAAGCGGCCTACGGCGCTGGTCTTGAGGTACTGCTCTCCATCCGGAGGGCGGGACGAGCAAACCAGTGATGCGACGCATCTCGTGAGTTCAAATCTCACCCTCAGCGTGATATTTTTATCAAATTTCGGGAATCAAGTCGAAATGCTTATAATTAGGGCGCATAAGCACTTTGTTAAGTGGATTTTGTAGAAGGTGAATTGCATTGAGGATAGGAAAGCTGGAGCGAGTTCCACTTCGCGAAGTCTGGGATGATGAAGCACAGAATTTTACGCCGTGGCTTAAAGATCACATCGATGTTCTCAATGAAGTTTTGGAGCATGAAGAAATCGACATTTATTTGTCAGAGGCAAAAATTGAACAGGATGCAGGCGATTTTTCTGTAGATATGGTTGCAAAGGCAGATTCAGGAGATATAGTTGTTATCGAAAATCAGCTCGAACAGAGTGATCACGATCATCTTGGGAAGTTGATCACGTACCTGACATCCTTTGGCGCCAAAAATGCAATTTGGATCAATTCATATCCAAGGCCTGAACATATAAAAGCAATTAATTGGCTTAACGAATCTACAAATGCTTATTTTTATTTATTTAAATTGGAAGCAATTAAAATTGATGAATCAAACCATGCACCTCTATTGACTCTGATTGTAGGAAAGAATCAGGAAATTGAAAAGCCCAATACCCCTGAGCGAGACAAGATTCGCTACGAATTTTGGGATTCCTTTCTCAAATATGCATCGACTAAAACAGATTTGCATGCAAAGATTTCGCCATACTCAGGCAGTTACGTAAGCGTGAGTGCTGGTAAAGCTGGCTTATATTACCAGTACGATATTCTTATGCATGCTGCAAAAGTCGAGCTGTATATAGATGGCGGAAATAAAAGGAAAAACAAAAATATATATGATCATATTAGCGAAAATAAAGCCAAAATAGAAGTAGATTTTGGCTCCGAACTTGAATGGCATCGCTTAGATGACAAAAAAGCATGTCGGATAATGAAAACTTTAGAAATAGGAGGCTACCGCGAGGACAAAGAGAAATGGAACGAGATACAAAATGCTATGGTAGCGGAAATGATGCGCTTGGAAGCCGCATTAAGACCTCACATCGAGTTGCTTTAGACAGAGTTGAAAAAGTCCCGTTTTAACGAATTATATAGTTCTTTTTTGAATGCATCCAAATCCTATTTGAACCCATCCATATTTTTGGACGCATCCGCATAATTGGCATCTTTCTTACTGCCATGCATTTCCAGAACTCCTTTTTTTCACCAGCCGACTCAGAAGATCACGTGCCTGTGTTGAGGAGATCTTGCATAGCTCTGCTGCCTGCTTGCGTGTGATCTTCCCATAAGCCTTCACATACTGGAGAGCCATATGCTCTGCTTGAACCGGTTCAAAGCCTCGCTGTCGCACATATGCAGCTTCCTGACCCAATCTCTTGTAGGTGTGAGCAGAGAACTGGTACGAGCGATTCTTGCCTTCTCCGCGGGCATCTACAATTCCGCTTTCTGTCAGTCGCTCAAGGATTGATCTCGCCTCTGCAATAGGCTTTTGAATGACTAAAGCAGCTTCCGAAACCGCCAAGTGGCGCTCCAGCCACAACTGGTTAAGCAAGAGCAAATCATCCAGCCGGAAGGGCCGGCCTGCCTGGTTCTCTTCCACTACCAGCCGCACGAAATCCCGGTTTGCTTTCCCTCTATGCCTCTGGCAGTGCGCTCCACGATTCCGGCTCTCTTGAAGGCATCCGCAAGAGAGGGATTGCGTGGCCTGGGTGGTGTGACCAGCAAGTTATCCAGCCTGACGCCTTCCGGAAAGCCGCCCGGATTGGAGATCTCAATCCAGTCCTCGTGCCACTGCACATGCACAGCCCCCAGCCGGGAGTAATCGCGGTGAATCAGGGCATTGGCCATCCCCTCACGAAAAGCCTGGCTCTGAGTAATCAGGAATTCCAATGCGAAAGATGTTCACCATCAGCTCTTCTTCTTGATTCCTGGCCTGGAGCCGGGACAATAGCTCCTCCATTATTCTCAGGAGCGGCCACTTGAATAACTCATTGACTACAACCCTTGTATCGGAAAGAACCTGGAAAGCCACTTCATGAGTGGGAAGGTAGCGATGGATTGCGTCCTCTCTTCCGAAGAGCAAAAGTCCTAGAACCCTAGCCGCAGAGACCTCGTGATTCGCCTCTACTGCGCCAAGGGCCTTGGCTATCTCCTGGTCGGGGAGATCGGCCAGGGCGGCATTGCTTCTTCCCCGGCTCTCGCGTATCATTCTCCTAAAACCGCTCGAACTCCAGAGGGTCCAGATCCTCTCCCAGCAAGCATCGGGCACCACCAGAGCGGAGTAATCCTGTATTCCCCGGTCTGCCTGGCGGGCGAGCATCTCAGGGAGGATGTAGGGCATGCTACTTGGGTTTCCCTTGCCTCCTATCGCCCGGCGCTGATACTTGCCTTCCGGAGTGCTCACCGGCGTTCGGGATGTGGGGACCTCGACAACAAGAACCGTCAGACCATCCATCTCGACGATCTCTACCCGTAGGCCAGAGAGGGACGGGTGCGATTTGCGATGAGAGCTGAAACACGGTATGTATCGGTCTTTTCTCCAGAGTGGCGCGGCCTGGAACCGGTAATGCGGCCATCGTCTTCCACGCCGACCAGTAGCCATCCCGGCTCCACTCCGGATCGGTTGGCAAGGCAGATGACTGCTTCGACCAGCGCCGAATCTGACAGGACTGCCCTCTCCTCGCCCTTGAACTCCACATTCTGGCTTTCGCCTTTGGCTACAATTTCGCGCAAGAGTTCAGGTATCATGCTTTTTGCTCGCACCTAATTCCGGCTGATATGGAGCAGTATCTCACAGAAAGGTGATAACGGTTCGCTGGATCGATGTCATGGGCAATGCTTGATGATGTCGCCAAGATCAATCCGGAATAGATTTTCTGTCTTTGAAATAGCTTTTTCAAGCCGCCTTTCGCAATCCTTATACCTCAGCAGCGAGAAGTGCCTATCATGGCCGGAGCAACCAGCGAAGCTGTCATAGAGGATGCCAAAGAGGCCCACCACACAGAAACAAAAGAGGATAGCTTTGCAGAAGGCATAATCAAAGGGCTCCATGACTTTAAAGAAGGCCGATTCACGCGCCTCAAGACTCCTGAAGAGTTGGCAGAGCATTTCCGCAACCTGTAGATCGTTATGGCCTACCAGACCTTAGCGACATACTATTTTGATAAAAAATTTAAAAAGCTAACCAAAAAAGATGGATTATTAAAAGAAAGGATTATCCGGAAGCTCCAGGAGATCAGCATCAATCCGGATATTGGAGAACCTAAGCGCTATGTACTCAAAGGATTGTGGAGCGAGCATCTTGATCCCTTTGTTATTATATATGTAATAATTAAAGATACAATTTTATTGATTAATTTTGATCACCATGATAAAGCTTATGCAGAGACCCCTAAAATCATTGATGTCCTGTTGACCGATTCTCGCACAATCGAATCTCTAGAAAACGCGGGGATCACGCCAGAAGAGTATGCAGCCTTCCTAAAATTATTTAGAAAAAGAAAGTGACGAATCGTGCACTTCGCTCTGCATAAAATGGTTTCAATTTGTGGAAAAATCGAGCATTTTTACCGGTAAAAATAGGCTGAAGTCTCACCCTCAGTGTATATTTTTAGTAATTTTTTGCTATTGAGATCAATATTTAGGCCTTCGCTTGCATCAGGTGGCCGGCAAGCTCAAGCTGGGGCCGGTACTTTCACAGGAGATGCAAAGCTTCAGGGTGTTGATCGATCTCATGACGGCGCAGTCGTCTTTCTTCAGTTTTCCAGGGCTGGAATTTAGCGGACTCTGGGAGCCAGCTCCGGCACTTCCTAAATCCGTGTCTTCAAGAGATCAGCACCTCTTTTGCGGGCCTTCGGGGAGTGTGTTTGGCAGGCTCGGCGTATCCCATGCGAATGAGTATCTGAGGATACTTCGCATTCAATATATGCGCCATCTCCATTCTCAGCTCAGGGAGTGCTGTGGGCTGGCTGAAGAGGTCAAACCTGACATCCATCTGGGTAGCCAACAGGAATAACGTCTCGAAGATAATCCCTGTCTTGATCCAGGTCAATTTGTCATCGCTCTCTGTGGATAGCACCGCCACAGCAGGCGAGGCGTTCATATTGGCGGTCTCTACCCTTGCACGGGAGGAAGACATGTCAAAAGCGCCGAAGATGAATGAGCCGAAGAAAGACTCGAAATCCGAATAGCCAAAGGAGTAGCCCGGCAGCCCATCCTTCTCATCAGCGTTGTTCGGCCTAATCCAGTACGCCAGCTCTTTTCGGAATGCCTTATTTCCCAGCTGCATCTTCTGGGACCTGGCCAGGAGCTCTGCCATCCTGGCCTTGTCTTCATCACTGGTCAGGATATCCAGCCGAAAGCCATCTCTGTTGACGCAATCCTTTAATTTTTGAAGCTTCTCGCCCTCTATGGCCCTCTTCTCAAAGCTCTTTCGGTTTGTATGACGTCTGATAATCTCCCCGAACAGGTCCGGAAACCTCGGGCTTGATGCCTTCTTGGATAATCGCACGGTTGCGGTTCTCTCCCCGGAGGTGCCATCGGGCAGGCATAACACATCATATGCAAAGCCAAAGTGTTCGGCTGCCAGGAGAAGATTTGTGAGAACGCAGCCATGACTTATGTAAAGAGTCCTGTCCGAAGGATCCAAGGAAGGCAAAGCCCGGCTGAAGTCAGCTATCAAGGATATCTCATTATCTTTGATCGAGAACTTCCAGGGCTGGGTATTGGGCCCGGAAGGAGCCAGAACCGCATAATTGAGCAAGAACTTGAGCTGATCTGACATGGGTCCAGCTATCGGGAAGTCAGATTCTCGTATATTCCATGCTGCTAATTTATCGCTCACTTTAGACCATCTCCTCAACACCAATCTTAAACAACCTATCCTCTTTTTGCCTATTTAACTTATCTTTTATGGTCCAGGAAATTTCGGTTCATGAATTCAGATCATGGTTGCGATGAATACAATGCAGCTTGATGCTGCAGCGACTCCTTTCATGATTTTGAGAAATGCCCCTTGCGAATCAGCGACAATTATTATAGAGAGCGGCTCCACAGTATATCCTTATGAGATCATTCGCCAGGCCTAAGGTGGTGTTGAGCAAGTGCATCGAAGTTGCTAAATGCCGATATGACGGCAGCATGATTCCCAGCGATTTTGTCAAGGCGTTAGAGCCTCATGTTGACTTCATCCCGGTCTGCGCGGAGATGGAGATAGGCCTCGGAGTGCCCAGAGACTCCATAAGGATCGTATCGATTAAGGGAGAACATAGGCTGGTCCAGCCGGCCACCGGCCTGGATGTAACGGACAAAATGGGGGACTTTTCAAGCAGCTTCCTGGCTTCTTTGCAGGAGGTGGACGGATTCATCCTCAAGTATCGCTCTCCTTCCTGCGGCATGAAGGATATCAAGGTCTATTCAGGCTCTGCAAAGTCAACAGCCGTATCCAAGACCGCGGGCTTCTTTGGAGGAGCCGTGGTCAAGTCCTTTCCCGATCTGGCCATCGAGGATGAAGGGCGGCTCCGAAATTTCAACATCAGAGAGCACTTCCTGACCAAGCTTTATGCTCTGTCAAGCTTCAGAGAAATGCAGAACCGCAGGTCGGTCTCTGATCTAATCCAATTCCATACCGAAAATAAGCTGCTTCTTGCCGCTCATAGCCAGAAGGAGGCCAAGATCTTGGGAAATATAGTGTCCAATCGCGAGAGCCTAGATTTTGCAGATCAAGCCAAACTGTATCGAATGCATCTGGCAGAAGCCCTCAAGAGCCCTCCCCGATATACCTCGAAGGCAAATATGCTCAATCATTCTCTGGGATACTTCTCCGAGGAGCTGTCTATTGACGAGAAAGCCAATTTTCTCAGGAACATAGAGCGATTTAAGGAAAAAAGGCTTCCTTTCAGCGCCCTCCTGGCTGTATTGCAGAGCTGGATAGCTCGTTTTGGGGCAGAGTACTTGAGGAATCAGACCATCTTTGCGCCTTTTCCTGAGGAGCTGATTGAGCTGTGCCGGGACACTCAATGCGAATGGTCTGGCTCGGAGCTTTTTGAAGGAAGAGAGTCCGCCAGAGGGATTCAAAGATCATGATGATTGGCTATCCTACCATCGCTCTGGATTTGGTCTGCACGCCCAGCCATACCTTTTGTCTCGCATCTTATTCGGAGGAGAGGCTTATCAAGACTGTCGCCAAAAACCTGGATTGCCTGGAAAAGATCCTCGAACATATCCTCCGCCTTCAACCGTCTCGCAAGGCCATGACCGGATCGAGCCGGGATGCTTTTCTTGCCGGATAGACGGCCGCCACTATGCTCAAAGCTACCGCCCAAAAGACGAGCAAGAAGATCTCTCAGGGGTTTATGATGAGGGGCAGAGTGGTAATCTCACTGCCTCCGGCTGCGATCTCAAAGGGAGCATTTCCAAGAAGCAGCACGTCCGCCAGGCCTGGAGCAGTCCCTGCTACAGCACCCATAAAACCGAGGATGGCGCTCTCCACCAGAAAGATATCCCTGATATTCAATCTGCTGAATGCTGCCTAAATCACCCTGTACCATTGTTTCGCCTATCTTGTAGATCCTTTCCATTTCCTGGGGGTCTTACCCCTTCAGCGGAGCGTTTTTTGTCTTGTCTTTGCGGGATAACGTGGCTGTGGATGAGAGGGACGGCGCACTGGATTTTATGCCCGGCAGGGTCCTGATCCTATTCAGCAGGCTCTTATAAAGGTGAATGAAGTCCTCGCCCGGCTGCGGCTTGACTACAACATGGGGAAGCTTCTCTTCCACGAGGCCCGTGAGGATCTGCTGCTGGCCGGTGACTAGTGTTTAGCTTCCAAAATAACATAGCAATATATTAATACTTGGAACTCAATCAGAGATCATGCCATTTGTGAGTAAGCGGCCTGCTCTGCAATTAACTGAAGAAGAGCTTGAGTGCCTTAATAAAGCTAGCAAGTCAAGAACGCTCCCTGAAAGAGCAGTAGATCATTCCAAAATCCTTCTTGAGTATTATGAGGGCAAATCAATTTCGCAAATTGCACGAGACTTAGAAACCAATCGGCCTAAAATTGAGCGTACGATTGACAAAGCCTTCGCCTATGGAATATATGCAGCATTGGAAGATCTTCCAAGAAGTGGCAGACCACGAAAAATATCCTCAGGCGCAAGAACATGGATTCTGTCTCTTGCTTGCTCAAAACCACTAGACCTTGGATATTCATATGAATTATGGACACAAAGTTTATTAGCAGAACATATTCGGAACCATTGTTTAAATAATGGGTTTCCAGAATTATCAAAGTTATCTCGCGGAACCGTCTCAAAAATACTTGGCGCTAGCAACGTAAAGCCTCATAAAATTTCATCATACCTTGCTCCAATCGATCCGGAATTTGAGCCGAAGAGCGTGGTTGTACTACATACCTACAAGCAGGTAGAATTGCTTCAACAGATGTCCAAAGAAAATAAGCCGCTCGACATGGTTATCATTTCATACGATGAGAAGCCAGGAATTCAAGCTATTGAAAATAAATATCCCGATTTAATGCCTGAGTCAGGTGAATATGCCACGCTTTCTCGCGACTATGAATATATAAGGCACGGAACAATATCCCTACTTGCAGGGATTGATCTCTTAACCGGGACTGTCCATTATAAGATATTCGACAGGCATAGAAGTAGGGAGTTCATTGAATTCTTAAAATGCGTCGATTCAGCCTATCTGAAAGATATAAAAATAATTATTATTCTTGATAATGTTCGCGTACACACATCTAAGGAAACCAGGAGATATCTCAAAACAGTTCCGCAACGCTTTCATTTTGTCTTTACACCAAAACATGCCTCATGGCTAAACATAATCGAGAGCCTATTCAGCAAAATGACTCGAAGCATGCTGAGAGGGATTCGTGTATCATCCAAAAAAGAGTTGAAAGATCGCATGAGTCAATATATAGACGACATGAATGAAACTCCAACAATATTTAAATGGAAGTACAAAATGGATAAAATGGCTGGCGGGATTGTTGCTGACAAGGACGGCGGAGTATTGATATGTTAATTTAGAACTGTAATACTAGTGAGGTGAAGATGACCGAGATGCTCACAGCCAGGGCTACAGCCAAGACGGAGAGAAAAGTCTGCCGCCTTCGGGCGATAATGTGTCTGACGGCTATAGTCACGGCCAGAATATCGATGGTCTTTTTCATATCATGCACTAGGATTTTGACTTCACTCCAGATGGCATTAGAAGATCGGGATTTAGCTCTGATAGGAACTCATTCCAAAGCGTTCGGTTCTCGCTTATATATCTCTCCATCAGTTCCCTGCACTCTTTCAAGTCCAAGTTTACCACCTCTATGCCATGAGATTTCATGAAATCACTGGCTTCTGGTGCGCTATTGGATTCTCCAACTACGACCTTTTTTATCCCGAACTGGACGATCGCCCCGGCACAAAGGTAGCAGGGCATGAGCGTGGAATAGAGGATCGTATTGTGGTAGCCGCCCGTGAGCCTGGCATTGCGCAAACAATCAATCTCCGCATGCATGAGTTGATCTCCCTGTTGCACTCTCTTGTTTCGTCCTCTTCCTATGATCTTCCCGTCCTCGACCAATACAGCGCCTATGGGAACTCCACCCTCTTTCAATCCCTTAAGGGCTTCTTCTATCGCCGCACGCATGATGATATCCATGTTATCTAGTCGCCTATTGTTGTTACATAATTATGTAACTTACTCCCCAACCTAAAGAATGGGGCTTCCTGCTTCGAGGACCCGTTAGTTGGTTCAATATGATGAAAAGTTTATATATTTAGACTGTAAATGATTCTATTATGTATATCCTTAAAAGAATGAAAATGCGAACTGCATTATCATTTATATCATATGTGTTCATCTTCTGTTCGATCTTAGCGGCACAGAGCTATTGTGCAGCCGATGCAGCTCTTGAAAATGGAACACTTGCGACTGCTATCTCAAATTCGGATGTGACCGGCAAGAATTTCAGGGACGTACAGATAAATCCAAGCCCACCCACAGAGCCTGTTCGTCTGATCTTTATACACCACTCGACCGGTGAGAACTGGCTCAATGACTACAATGGGGCCCTCGGTCTGTCGCTACGTGATAATAACTACTTCTTAAGTGATACTAACTACGGGTGGGGACCGGACAGCATTGGAGATCACACAGACGTTGGCCATTGGTGGCTGTGGTTTCGAGGGCCTGACAGCAACGAATATATGAATGCGTTATATGCTGAGAGCGGCCAGCATTGTGAATATTCTAGACTTCCTATCAACCCAGGTGGCCAGAACGAGATCGTAATGTTCAAATCATGTTTCCCCAACTCTGCGCTTCTTGGAAATCCAAGTGATCCTGTGCCACCAATAGCAAGCAATCCTCTGCGCGGACAGGACAGTGGGTCTGAGTATCATACCGTTGCCAATGCCAAAGGCATTTATATAGACATTTTGGAATACTTTAGCAGTCACCAGGAGAAGCTTTTCATAGTAATAACTGCGCCACCACTTAGCAATCTTGAATATTCCGGCAACGCCCGTGCATTTAATCAATGGCTTATAAATGACTGGCTTAATGGCTATCCTTATAGCAACGTATTCGTATTTGATTTCTATAACGTCCTGACAACTAACGGTGGAAGTCCCAGCGTGAACGATCTGGGCTGGACAACCGGCAACCACCACCGCCTATGGGAGGGAGCAATTCAGCACAGCTTCGATGGCAATCCATCTCACAATGTACTGTCTTATCCGACAGGGGATGATCACCCTGGCCGGGCCGGAAACCTTAAGGCAACCGGAGAGTTTGTCACGCTGCTAAATGTGGCGTATCACAGATGGATAGAGTCACACTCCGTTTTGCCCACAGTCAATAATGTACTTGCCTGCGGTATCGGGAACACTATAGCCACGGTAGGTGCACAGATAACAAACACCGGTAACGCAAATCCTGAGTTGCATATATGCTGGGGAACCAGCGATGCCGGCACAAACCCGAGTTCATGGCAGCATAACGAAAATCTGGGTGTGCAGGGCGTGGGAACGTATTATCGGGATCTTAGTTCATTGACCCCTGCAACAATGTATTACTACAGGTGCTATGCAACCAACTCTGCCGGGACAGGCTGGGCTGGCAGCACTGCAACGTTCACCACCAACACCCCCCCCGTCTCCGGCTGGAATCTTCTTGGTGGTTATATCACAAGTAGTCCAAGCGTGATTATAGACAACCAAGGCAAGACCGAAGTCTGGGTGAAAGGCGGGGACAATGCGCTATGGGTCAACATAGATGGATCTTGGCAAGGCAAAGGAGGTTTTCTAACATCAGATCCCTTCACAGCAAAAGACTGCAATGGCAAGATACATGTCTTGGTTCGCGGGGGAGACAATGGTGTTTGGGACTTCATCTATGATTCGACTACCTCCTCTGGACAATGGAAAAATCTGGGTGGCTACATCACGAATGGCCTCACTGCGGCAATAGACCCGGCAAACTGCAATATCCTCAGAGTAGCGGTTATTGGGGGTGATAATGCTCTATGGACTTGCGAATTCGATATCAATACTGAGACTTTTGCCTGGGCATCTCAAGGCGGCTTCCTTACATCACGTCCTTACATACTGTTTGATCCTTCCGGTAAAGAGCACATCTTTGTCCGAGGAGGCGATAACGCATTGTGGGACAAAAAAGGAGTGTGGAGTGAATCCGCGTATACGCGTACTTGGAGCTACTTGGGAGGTATTTTGGCAAACGGTCCGGTAGCTACAATCGAACCCGGAGTTGATGCTCATGTCGTTGTAATTGTAAAGGGTAGTGACAATGCCATATGGATATGCGATGTAAACTCTGCCAGCGAACCTGAGATAGGCAGTTGGTATGGACTTGGGGGAGTAATTACCTCAGATCCGGATGCAATTGCAGATACATCTGCCAACAAAATACATGTCTTTGTCCGCGGCGGCAATTCGGCACTGTGGGAGAATATATTCAGCACCAATCCATGGAATCCAAACGGAAATCAGTGGCAAAGCATGGGCGGAGCGATTTTGACATATACATCAGGGGCAATAATCGTTGGTAACACACAAGCCTTCGTCGTAGGAACCGATCATGCTCTATGGCGAAATACTCATACCACGTTTTCCGCTTCGTCGTCTGAAGAGAGAAGCATCCAAAAGCCAGATGGACTCCAATAGGTCACTATTCCGGTCAGGAGATCTGGGCAACGACGACTCGACGATTTCTGGATTCTATAAAACCTGGCGTGAGGGAGTGCGGCCCGAAGCATACCCCATCCATTAGGGTGGGGTGGCCGCAATAAGTTTGATTTTTCCGGATAAGTCCTTCTCGAAGTCCCGGACTTCTTCTTCGTTTACTTGCACTTTCACGCAGACAGGCTTCAAGCGCCTTCTGATAAGATTCTCTTTTGCTTCAGCCTGCCAATTTTTTCTATGGCCTCAACGTTTACCCCATCCCAGGCTTCCAGAAAGCCCATCTCTTCGGCTATCTTGAAGAGACCCAATCCTTTCTGTGTCCTGATGATGACGCAGCTCATTCCCGGCGCGCTTCCAACCCCACCCACTGAGATATCAGATAGGTTAGCGGTGAAGTCTGTACAGACTTTGCATCCTGGACGTACGAATCTCGCCAGATCTCGAAGGGGAATACACCTCACACTTTGATCTCGAAGTGTGATCCTCATCTGTCCTTCACTTGCACTGATTTTGCTTATGCGCCAGGACGGCTCACCGATGCACCTGGTGATCTCAGCAATCATGGAATCATCAAAAGCCTCGAAGCAGAACAGACCCAAAAGGAACCTCACCTTTTGCGCCAACTTCATAGCATATTCATTTTGTGATCGGCAAAGAAGTCCTACCGCCTGGACGGTGCAAGCAGAGCCTACCAGTGCCACATTTTTTATGCCCGGGTCTTTTACCAGATCCTTCATGGACTCTAAAATTGCATTGCTCGTGTACTTGCTTCCTGCAGACCTTTCCAGATCCTTCGCCTGATAGACTATGCGCGGATATGGCTTCTGAGTCCATCGATCCAGTCCCATGACCAGAGCACAATCCACAAGCTCTTCCTCCAGAGCCACAGCCAGCAATGCAGTAGCTGCTCCTCCATTCTGGAAGTGCTCGCTGCCTGTCTTTGACCTCACATTCTTGATTTCCAGATAATTTCCCAGGACATTTGAAGAGGCAATTTTCCCGGCATTTTCCTTCAAGCGCGGGCAGGCATCAAGACATGCTTTGCACTCTACACAGGGATTTATCTGATAGGGTCTGCAGAGATTTTGGTCATATCCAAGAGTACCGGCCAGACAGACAGCGATGCAGCCCCTGCAGCCTGAACAGAGATTCTTCTGCCATACCTGATCTACAAGCTCCTGATAGGGCAGAATTCCAGACATTTCAGTAAATATGTCAGTATCATTTTCTATCATATGCTACTCCTCTTATCGATTTTAATTTTTAAAATTTTTGTACACTCGCCTTGTCAGGATCTTCACCAGAGCTATGACCAAAAAGGAGATGACCACCAGGATTATGGCCAAGCATAGCGATACGTCCAGATCTCCTTGCATGGCGGTATAAACGGCCAGAGGCATGGTCTGGGTGCGTCCCTGGAAGTTTCCCGCAAACATGATGGTAGCTCCGAACTCGCCCAGCGAGCGGGCAAAGGCCATGATAGCCCCGGAGATGAGACCGTTCATGGCTATGGGCAGGATAACATGAAAGAAGGTGTAAAACCGGGAAGCTCCTAAAGTGCGGGCCGCATTCTCGAAGGCCAGATCCACATCCTCAAAGCTCGTCCTGGCCTGGCGAATGTAAAAGGGCGAGGAGACAAAGGTCTGAGCTATGATTACCGCCAGAGTTGTAAAAGCTATGCTGATTCCCAGGGCATTGAGAGGCCGGCCTACAATTCCCATTCTGCCAAAAGCCATAAGCAGAGCAATTCCGGCCACCGCCGGAGGCATGATTACAGGCAGATCGATCAGGGAGTCGGCCAGCTCCTTTCCGAAATAATTAAAGCGAGCGCTGACATAGGCGATAGGTGTGCCCATGATTACGACCGTGATGGTGGTTATGGTCGAGGTCATGAGACTGAGGCAAAGCGCATCCATCACCATCGGATCGTGCAGAGATCTGAGGATAGTGTCCAGGGGGCTCTTGAGGAAGAGCGCCATTACGGGCAGAGCTATAAAGCTCATGGACAGTATCAGCAAAAGGCCCAGACCGGTTTTAACGGCTACTTCCCGGTTCCGGTAACTTTGGTAAGGATGGTCGATGGTTTCCTGCTCTTTATTGGCCACCTCAGCCGGACTTCCTTTATGCAATCGGCCAATATCTGCCTGATGGGAAGCCATCGATCACTCTGTCACTCGATTACACGATCACTCGATCATTCTTTTAATTTCGTTCGTCTTAAGCTGCGGCTACTGCTACGGGAGCTGTTGCGGTCCCTTCGGATTTAGCAGGATTGCTTTCCACGGGAGAAAAGCCGTATTTTTCCATGACAGTCTTGCCTTTATCCGACATGACCAGATTAATGAACTCCATGCCATCAGTCGGATACTTGGATTCCTGCAATAATCCCATGGGGTACTCAGCGATGATATTGTATTCATCCGGGATCTCGATCTTATCCACCTTGCCGGCCAGCTCCTCGGTGACATCGGAAACATATGCAAATCCCACATCTGCCTCACCCAGGGCTACCTTGGTAACCACGTAGTTGACAGTGGTCTCCTGCGAAATGACATTGGAGAGCACCTTTGTCTTATAGTCCTGACCGTATGAGGAATCATTGCCCAATTTATCTATGATCTGCAGGGCATAGTCGCCCACCGGTACATCCTTGGTTCCCATGACGATCTTTATGCCAGGCTTGGCCAGATCTGAGAGGCTCTTGATTTTAGCCGGATTATCCTTGGGAACAATGAGCGAGATCTTGTTCTTTGCGAATATTACTACGCTACTGTTATTCATCAGTCCGCCATTTTTTAAGGCATTCATCTGCTTCTTGTTGGCAGAGGCAAAGACATCTGCATAAGCTCCATTCTCTATCTGGGTACGAAGTGCCTGGGAGCCGTCGAAGTTGAAGACTGCATGGATGCCGGTTTCATTCTCGTAAATCCCTCCGATCTCGCCAAAAGCGCCGGTCAGTGACGCCGCAGTAAATACGGTGATCTCTTTTGGCTCCGATGCAGATCCTGCAAATGAGGCCAAAACCAGGACCGCAATTAAGGCTGGAAATACATATTTGTTTATCATTTGGTGTTTCCTCCGGAATTATCGTTTGTCACATTACAGGTCATATTCTGGACCATGTAAACACGGATGGTTACTATTATCAGATATGTGAGTTGATATGTAAAACCTATTAAACTTTGCGCTGGGAAAAAAGGACTCGGTCCACAATTTTTTAGCACTCGGGTTCTACTCATTTTCTTAATTAGCGCCAAGCATACCTTCCGCGCTTCCTATCCATGTCTCGCCTTTGGTTGAGAACGCCTTGTATTCACCGGAAGCTGAACTGCCGCTCAGATTGAGGCTGAGTCGGTAAAGGTTAACGATCCCGGAGGATATCACATCCAGATGGAGCTTATCTGCGGAAATTAAGCCTGAAGCCAGGACCTTCAGGGTATCGCCGCCATCATTTATGTTGCCCGTCCCGAGAACTGTGTTCTCTGATTGGAAAAGCGTGATGGCCATAAATCGATTCTTGCTGTCTCTAAGTCGGAAGGACCAGTTTCCTGCCACGCCTGCTGCCGGCAAGACGGTCGGCTCCGGCGATGATGCGGCTTTAGCCTGGCCTGAACTCACGGTACTTGCAGTCTGAAAGGCAAGTGCCTCGCCGGTGTTTACAGAACTTCGAACCTCCACTGGATTGGTTTGGTTTCCTGATAGCTTGCCGGGAATGGTGAAATTAGTGCCCATCTCCTTGCTCCACAGCTTTCTCGATACCTGAGGATTTTCCGGTATACCGTTATTAAAGACATAGATGCCATTGCTGGCATCGATGAGCTGATCAGCGGATAGTCCCGAGCCACCATCTATGATAGCGCAGGCATTGAGGGCAAATAGTGCATTAATTGCCAGCGCTAAGGCTAGTATAAATTCAAATTTCCCGGATTTCATAGCCACAGAATTAATATGCGTTTTGACGTCTTAAGGCTTATGTTATATCCGGCTGGCAAATCATCATTTTTACATATTCAGTCAGGATGGGAATCTCCTTGGCTGCCACCGGCTTCCAGTCTTCATCAACCATTGGCTCCCAGGCTTCTCCCTTTTTCGCCCAATAGGTGATCTCTTCGACGCTGCATTGCCCTGAGGTCAATCCGTCCGATTTATTCTCAAAGAATCCGAAGAATTTTTTGCCGATGGAACCATACTCTGCCAGATACCAGTGCATATTCTTTTTGTTGAAAAGATGCAGATAAATTCTCTCTTCACCAATACAAGAGTGATCATAGGTTAAGGCCGGCAGCTTGGCCAGATCGCTCGCTTTTAGATCGCTGAATTTTCGGCTCATCATGCTTTTCTCGCCCCAAAAACCTTCTTTAGGAGGCCGCTTGCTTTCTTCTCCCTGGGCCTGCTCGCCTTGGCTCCCCCTGGTGAAGTCGGTGGAGTGCCTGATCTTTTATCCGCGCTTCGAGAAGCACGCGATCCGGCAGCGGACGCTTTCTCTTTGATCACTATCTGAGTGCTCACTCCCCCGTGTCTGGATTTCCTGGGCCGGACATCAACTGTGATAGGCCGTTCGATCTCATTGCTCACCAGCATGGCCACCCCCGCCGGCAGCCTCTTGATCTCCTCTTCCAGATCGCCTGTCATTCCCTCCAGGCCTTTAGAGAGAGCTTTGAGGTCATTGGGATTGGTGACTCTCATAATGATCTGTGTGTTGCACTGAGAAATGACGTTCTTGTCCACACGGGCCGGCCTCTGGCTGATGACCATCAGCCCCATGCCAAATTTTCTGCCCTCCGCGGCAATGGTGCGCACAATGCTGGTGGAAGCGGCGTTTCCGCTGCCCCGTTCCGGAATGTAGTTATGGGCTTCCTCTACCACTACCATTCCCGGTGAGACAAGCCTGCGCTTTCTGGCTTCAAAGACATCTGTTAAGAGTCGAGATACGATCATGGCCTGCAGTTCGGGGAGGATGCCGGTCATATCGATAACTGCTGCCTTGCCGGGCCGCAGAAGCTCTTCAACTGGTGTCTCCGCTCCCGAGAAGAGTCCCAGCTCCAGAAGTGACTCAAGCTGGCCCACTAAATTCCACTTTGTCTTGGAATTACTTCGTACTACCTGCTCTATGATGTCTTCCAGGGTGTAGACATCAGTCTCCGCCCGCAGGGCACTGACTGCCTCGTAGAGCAATCCCAACTGGCCGCTGCTGCTGCTCTCGTGGGGAATCATCTTCGAGACTTCCCGGGCAGACATGTTCATTCCGTTAAAGCGAAAAGGCCGGTCGGCTCTGGGATTCATGGCCATCTCGCCCGGAGTGTAGATGGTTGCGTCATAGCCTCGCGGCTTGACCTTATATTTGGAGAAGTCGCCCACTTTATTGGGCTCCTTCATGGAGGCGTACTCGCCATGAGGATCTATGATGAGCAGAGCCACTTTCCTTTCCAGAAGCTCCTCCAAAATCACGGCCGCTGTATAGGATTTTCCTGAGCCTGTCTTGGCCAGCACGCTGCAATGCTTTTGTACAAGGGTATTGGCATCCAGCTCCACCCGGATATCATAACCTCGCAACATGCCTATGTACATATCTCCCTTGGCCAGGCCCAGGGTTGCCTTGATAAGTTTTTCGTCTGCTATGAATACCGGATCTCCCGGCCGGGCAGGGCTGGTGGGAAGACGCAGTTTGCCATTGCTTGTCACACCGATAACCCTGGCTTCAGCTATCATCATCTCTTTTGAATCATAATTGCGGGCTGCATCATTGAGCTGGTTTACACTGTAGGCGATGTTTGATCGTTTGATGTCCTCCACCTGGGCGAGGGCCCATTCCCTTCCGTCAGCTTTAGCCTTGATGTAGGTGCCTCGACCCACCTCTTTGTTTATAATGAACTTGAATGCTAATGGATTGGTCTCACCAACAATTGTTCCGACCGATCCCTTTGCTATAGACATCATCTTCTTGCATCGCCTTCTTGCTACATTCCCATTTTTACTACGTATCTTGAAGTATAAAAAGATTGGTCCAAATGAAGGTTAGTCCATTGCATAGGAAATTAATTTAATATAATCGTGCACTGAGCTATAAAGCTTTAACTCCCTGCAATACTATGCACAACAATTAATTAATCAAATTTGCTAATTGATGTAAATAGGATAAATTTTGTCTCACCCAGGGAAACATTTCTGTAGATAATATTAATTATGCATCAATGCTTTTTTCGATTGTTTGGCTCTCTTATTAGTAGTATCTCGGCATTCTACTCATCGCCTGCCCGTAGGCCAGCCCGACCAGCAGCCCCACGATATGAGCCATATGAGCTATATTGTCTGCCGAACCTAATGTCAGGAAATCAAATAGTGCGTATAGTACGACTGCGCCACGAATGCTCATCGGTATAACGAAGAAGAGCAATATGCGAATCTCGGGAGCAATTATCGCTAGACAGCCCATCACACCATAGAGCGCTCCGCTCGCCCCCATTAAGGAGCCCCCTGATATCATCATCTGGCCCAGTGCTGCTACGATCCCGGAGAAGATGTAGATCTGCAGGAATTTGTTCTCACCCACACGCCGCTCCAGCTCCATGCCAAAGAAAAAAAGGACTACCATATTCCAGAATATGTGGTTAAAGTCGGCATGCACGAACATATACGTAATAAGCGTCCAGGGCCTTTGCATTACATATCCCAAGTTTAGAACCAAGTAATCTTCCACGAAGTCAGGAATAACGAGATTGACAAGGAATACTACTATGCATGCCAATAATATTAGGCCCGAATAGGTCACAGGCAGCCCGGGAGGAATGTAGCTACGCCAGCCGCTGACTGGTATCGGCTCGCCCCATTCATCCCTGCGTCTATAGTCCACTCTTCTACCCATCACAGTCTGAATTGGTTTCAATTTAGCTCCCTCTTGGCATCGTAGCCGGCAACGCGTATATCCTTGGGACTATAACCTTCGGACAGCGCTTATTCCGGTACATACTGGCCGTTTCGCAGAACTATAACATAATCCGCGGAGTTTCGCAGAGCCACTGAAAAACCCGGTTCCGCTCCAAAGATGATAGTCTCTTTGCCGTGCTCCATTGCTTTCATGAGCACCGGCTTTAAATCGGCGTCCCGGGTCACAAGGGCCAGGGTATCGATAACGGGATTATAGATCATATCCACACCCTCAACCGCCATTCTCACATCCACATCGCTGGTGCAGATTACCGGATCAAAGCCCTGATTTTCCACAGCTTCTACCAGTTTTTCCGAGGCGTACTGATTTAAGAAAACCTTACCCATCTTGATATCGCCATAATCCTTGAGGATGTCTCGAATCTCCTCCAGATCCATCTGAAACTCCTTTCTGAGCATATTGGGACCATCCACGAGCAGTCCGATCTTCTTTCTCCCCTTCTCCTTCTTGGAACCCAGGTAACTCATGATATGCTCGAACTGTATTGGTATCCGATTCATGTTGATCCTTTCTTGATATATTTTATCAGATGTTATAAATTCGTTTGGTATTTTCCGCAGTTATCCGGGCGATCTCTTGAGGCTCCAAACCTCTAATCCTGGCAATGAGGCGGACGCTGTCTAAGACAAGCGATGGTTCATTTCTGCCGCCCCGAGGTGAGAGGAAGGGGCTGTCGGTCTCCACCAGCAGTCGGTCCAGTGATACATTTCTAGCCAGGATTTGATGATGTCCGGATCGACAGGTATTCGTCGCCAGAGAAATGTAAAATCCCTGATCAATGGCCTCTTTCATGGTTGCGATTGAGCCGCTGAAGCAGTGGAAGACGACCTTTTCCAGGTGCTTTACCATCTCGAGAGCTGGCTGCTCGGCATCACGGGAATGAATGACCAAAGGCAAATCGAGGGATTTGGCCATCTCTATGACCCTGCTAAAGACCTTCGCCTGGCTCTGCCTGCTGGGAGCATCTTTGCAGTGATAGTAATCTAATCCTGCCTCGCCTATGCCCACTGCCTGGCCGGCGTTGTCTTCAATCTGCTTAAAAAGCATCTCCAGTTCAGGCTCTCTTATGCTCTGCAAAGTGTTAGGGGAAAGCCCCAACGTAGCGGAGATGAAATCGTACTTTTTGGCCAGCTCCAGGGACTTGGCATTGGTGGAATAGTCCACTCCTGAGTTGATCATGTGGACTACGCCTGATTTCCGGGCATTATCTAGTACTGCTTCGCGGTCTTTATTGAACTGCTTAAAGTCAAGGTGGCAATGCGAATCGATTACACCCTGCAAAGAAGCATTTATCGATGAGATTCCTCCACATTCTCCTTTTTAGACTTGATGGTATTATCTTTTTTGGTGTAGCTCGGACTTAGGCGTCACTCGCAAAGTGCTGCCCTTCCTCCTTGCTTAGGATGCCTTCTTTTCACCAGGGTATTCTATCGCGAGGGTAATCTCGCATAAGGAATATAAGTTTGAAGTCCCTGGATCATTGTCATGAGCAAAATGGAGATCATCCATAGTCTTATCAAGGATATTCCGGTCCTCTTCGTATCCGGTAAAATCGATGCAGTGACTTCCAAGGACCTGGAGACTGCAATAACAGGACTAATAGATAAGAACAAGAGGTTTTTGGTGATTGACATGGAAAAGGTGGAGTTTCTCAGCAGCTCTGGCCTGCGGGTGCTCATGGCATCGCTTAACAAGCTCAAACACAAGGACGGAGATCTGCTCCTAGCGGCTTTGCAGCCTTTTGTCAAAGATGTCTTCTTTTTGACCGGGGCCAATAGATTTTTTTCCATCTATCCCAGTCAGGATGAAGCGATCAAGAGTCTTCAAACGTGAATATCGCTGATATTCACATATAGCTGATAATTCACATGGCCAATTTACTAATCAGCGATTCCCTGGTATTGCTCCAGGCGGTAAGCGTTATCGTAGTCGCTGCTCTCTTGATCTCACGCAGCCGACAATTCACCGAGATTATTGAAGGGCGGCCAACAAAGAAGAGCCAGCTACTTCTTGTTCTCTTCTTCGGACTGGTCTCGATTTACGGCTCGGCAATCGGCATTAATGTGCTCGGGGCCATCATCAACGTCCGTGATCTGGGGCCGCTTGTGGCAGGTCTCGCCTGCGGGCCGGTGGTGGGACTGGGCGCCGGGCTTATCGGCGCAGCTTTCCGCTTTTCTGAAGGCGGCTTCACGGCTCTGGCCTGTAGCATAATAGTAACTCTGGCAGGTCTCTTTGGGGGCCTGGTTTATCTGCATAAAGGCAGATTTCCCGGTGTCGTCTTCTCTGCCGCCTTTGCCGTCCTCTTCGAGCTATTTCATATGCTGATGACTATTGCCATCTCCCGTCCCTTTGATCTTGCTCTGCATGTGGTAGAGCAGGCATCCGTACCCATGATTCTTGCCAATGGAGCAGGCATGCTCATATTCGCATTCATCATAGCCAATGTCATCCGGGAAAGAGAGACGATGAAGGAAAGAGACAGCTACCAGTTGCAGCTGCAGATAAAACAGGCAGAGATGGTGGTAGCCGCAGATATTCAGAAGAGCTTTCTTCCCGGCAAGATTCCTTCTCTGAAAGGGTTTGATATAGCAGCTACTGCTATTCCCGCCAGAGAGGTGGGCGGAGACTTTTACGACTTCATCGAGCAGGACGACAATTTGCAGTTTGTGATCGCAGATGTGTCCGGAAAGGGAGTTCCTGCTGCATTGTTCATGGCCCTCTCCCGAATAATTGTGCGAGCTTGCTCTGCGCCTCAAAGAGGGGGATTCGAACGGCTGAAGTGCGCCAACAATATGATCGTGGATGATTCCGGTTCTACGACTTCGGGTATGTTCGTTACTCTTTTCCTGGCCAGGCTGAGCCAGAAAGACCATAGCCTGGTTTACGCCAATGCCGGCCACAATCCACCTCTGCTCTTCCGAGCCAAATCAAGTAGTATGGAGAGGATGGATGTGACCGGCGCAGCTCTGGGAATGATGGCAGATATGGACTACGAGCAGCGACAGGTGGCGCTTGAACCGGGTGATGTTTTGCTTTCATACACAGATGGCATAGTGGAGGCCATGAACGACAAGGAGGAATTCTTCGGCGAGAATCGTCTCAGATCCGCCCTGGCTGCTGCCTCAAATCTCTCTGCCCAAGAGATACTGGATAGCGTTTTGCGTGACCTGGGGCAGTTTACCGTAGGTATGGAGCAGTCGGACGATATTACCGCCATTGTTATCAAAGTGGAAAGGTGATCCGACCGTAAATTGAATCAGACATTAGATTGAAATATTTGAAATGCAAATCAGCCTGAACCAGCAAATCAATTTGAATGAAATATTTGAGGGCATGGAGATCCAAGATGGCCAGAAAACCCACCAATCTCATCTATGGCGTTGACGATGAGCCGCCTCTTGCCACTACGCTGATCCTGGGATTTCAGCATATCTTCATTCTTTCCATTGCCTTCATCTTCCCAGTAGTGATAATAAATGAGATCGGTGCTTCGCCCGAAGATGCGCAAAACCTCATCTGCATGGCCATGCTGGCCACCGGCTTTTCCACTGCTTTGCAGGCATTGAATAAAGGGCCGGTCGGCTCCGGTTATCTCTGCCCTCTGCTAAACGGTCCGGCTTTCGTGCCGGCGTCGCTCCTGGCAGGCAAGGCGGGTGGCCTGGCTCTCATCTTCGGCATGACGGCCCTGGCCGGTATCTTCGAGGGCCTTTTCTCTCAAGTTGTGGGCCGAATGCGCAAGTTCTTCCCGCCGGAGGTGACGGGAACTGTAGTGCTCATGGTGGGTGTGGAGGTGATACCCATCGCCGTTCCCAAGTTCTTTGGGGTGGATAGTCTGCATCCCTCAGTTCAAGCTCTGCCTTTTCTTGTGGCTTTGATCACTCTGGCAGTCACTGCCGGATTTAATGTCTGGGGCAAAGGCAAGATGCGGCTCTACTCTCTTTTGATCGGCATGGCTGCAGGCTACGCAATCTCCTTTGCCACAGGCATCTTGACCATGGACCAGGTCAGGCTGATAGTCGACTCTGCATCTTTCCAGCTTCCTGAGATCGGCAAATTCGGAATGTCGTTTAGCACTGCCATGCTTGTGCCCTTTCTGGTGGCAGCCTTATCTTCTGCCCTCAAGACCATGGGCGACCTCACCACCTGCCAGAAGATCAACGATGCCGATTGGAAGAGAATAGAGATGCGGTCCATAAGTCGTGGCATGCTGGCCTGCGGAGCAGGAAACATAGCCTCCGGGCTCCTGGGGGCTCTGGGCCAGTCGGTCTCTTCCAGCAATATTGGTCTATCCATCGCCACCGGCGCGACGAGCCGGCGCATCGGTTATGCCGCAGGCGGCATTCTCATATTGATGGCTTTCTTTCCCAAATTGGCAGCCATCTTCGTGATCATGCCCACACCGGTAATGGGAGCCTCTCTGATCTTTACGGTCTGCTTCATGATCATGGCAGGCATTCAGATCATCATGTCACGAATGATCGATTCCAGAAAGACCTTCGTGGTAGGGCTCTCCATCATATTCGGGCTCTCTTTTGATGCCGTGCCCGGACTATATGCCGGATTGGATCCTATGCTGCGGCCCCTCTTATCATCGTCTCTGGCGCTGGCAACCATCTGCGCCGTGGTGCTCAACGTCTTCTTCCGCATGGGCATCAGCCGGAAGATGGAGTTTGAGATCGATCCGGCTACGGATACCTCGGAAAAGATATTTCAGGTCATGGAAAAACAGGGCGGCATTTGGGGTGCTCGAAGAGAGGTAATCTTCAATGCCATCTCTGCCATGAACGAGCTTCTGGATGCGGCACCCTTCCTGGGTCTATCTGAAAAAAAGATCGCCCTGAGCGCTTCGTTTGATGAGTTCAACCTGGACGTTCGGGCAGTCTATGAGGGCAAGCCCTTCGATATTCCTACCGCCATGCCCAGCATAGATTTTATGCATGATGAGCAGGCAAGCGCGCTGGCTCTCGCCGCGTTTACCATGAGCAGGTATGTGGATAAGATAAGCTTTTCAACAAAAGAAGGGAAGACAGAGCTGCATATGCATTTCGAGCATTAGAATGACAAAAGAACGCGCATAAAACGGCAGCGCACCCGCGCAGCAAGCTGCAGGGTATTCAAAATAAAGATATCGATAAAATAGATGGAAGGCCTGAAATTCAAGCCTTCTTGCGTTCTGCTGCGTCATTGAGGAGCATCAAACGGTTTATGGCGCTGACCAGAGCCTCCACTGAAGCCATGACTATATCCTCGCGTGCCGATCTGGCGCTGACCTTGCGTCCCCGGTCGTCCTCTACGCCAATCACCACTTCCGCCAGGGCATCGGCCCCGCCGCTAATGGCCTCAATTCGAAAGTCGCAGAGGTGAATTGATGTATCGCTTTCCAGGAGGCCCTGCACGGCATTTACGGCGGCATCCACCGGCCCCACGCCGATATGGGCGAGAACTTTCTCTTTACCTCGTACCAGGGCCTTTACGGTTGCTGTGGGGGTGATGATGTTGCCGGTCATGACTGAGACCTCTTTGAGAATCACAGCCTGACTGCCTTTGGCCACTTCTCCTATCACCACATCGGCAATGGCTTGAAGATCGATATTGGCAATCTGCTTTCCTTTGTCGCCCAGCTCTTTGATCCTCTCCAGGATTTCCTGGAGCTGCTCTTCCGTGGGCAGGTAGCCCCCTTCCTCCAACACCTTGGCCACAGCGTGCCGTCCCGTGTGCTTGCCCATGACTATGCGTCTCTTGTGGCCTACCATCTCCGGTGTCATGATGCCTGGCTCAAAGGTCTTGCTGTTCTCGATAACTCCGTGGCTGTGAATGCCGCTCTCATGGGAGAAGGCATTATCGCCTATGATGGGTGCGGTTATGGGAATCTTAACCCCGGTGAGCCGCTCTACCATGCGGCCTGTCTCCACCAGGTATTCCGTCTTTATGCTGGTGCGAGCACCATAAATGGCATGCAAGCTCATCACTGTCTCGGCCAGGTTGGCGTTGCCAGCTCTCTCGCCCAGTCCGTTTACGCAGACCTGGACCTCTCTGGCTCCTGCCTCGACTGCCGCCAGGCTGTTAGCCACAGCCAGACCGAAGTCGTTGTGGCAGTGCACATCAACTACCATATCCACATCATCGCAGATATCCTTGACAAAACGGTAGAAAGCAGATGGAGCTGCTACTCCTACCGTGTCCGGGATATTGATTATATCGCAGTGCACTTCTTCCACTGCCTTGAAGATGCGATGCAAGAACTCCGGCGAGGTGCGGGTGGCATCCATGGCAGAGAAGAGACATGTTCTGCCGTTGTCCTTGACAAACTGCACAGTCTCCATTGCTCCGGCCACAATCTCATCATGGCTCTTCTTAATAGTATGAGCTATCTGGATGTCGGAGGTAGGGACGAAGACATGCACCATGCCCACATCGGCATCAAGACATGCCTGAGCATCCTTTTTCACAATGCGAGAGAGGCCGCAGACCTGGGCTTGCAAGCCCTCTCTGGCAATCTGCCGGACGCTGTCAAACTCGCCTTTGGAGGATACGGGAAAACCAGCCTCGATAACATTCACACCGAGTTTATCAAGCTGCCTTGCGATCTTGAGCTTATCGTCCAAATTGAGTGATACGCCGGGAGTCTGCTCGCCATCCCTAAGAGTCGTGTCAAAAATGCGGACTTTTTCATCAACAAGCGAACGAACGTCGTAGAAGACGATTCCCCACAGAGGTTTCGTGTGTCATAGATCAAGGATAGCATCCATAGCTATAAAACTTTTGCCGCCCAATGCAAAAAAAGGCCTCGGAGATGACCTCAAGTATTGCGCATAATGGTCAGGTAGATAGACAACCAATTGACCGCGTTCGATTGGCGTTGCATCCCGCCGCGCAGCATCGCCAAAACGCTTCTGGCGAGCCGGCATGATCTCAGGGCCGAAGATAAATGCAAAACGATTCGAAGAGGATTCATGTCTGAAATTGAAAAAAAGGACATTACTGATTATCTGACAGAGGCGGAACGAACAAAACTGCTGGCCAGTCTTCATCATTTCTTGGTATGGGTAGGAGCTACAGAACCGGAGCAGATGCAGATAGACGGCAATGATCTCCGAAGCGAGATGGAAAAGTATCATCAGACGGAAAAGGATCTGCCGCCCGAAATTCATGCCGGACAGGGTCGAGTTGATCTGCATCGCCTCATCTGGAGATTGATCAACGAGAAGGAGATAACAGATGAAGAGCGGCTGCAGATTAACGAGTTGATCGAGATATTGGATAAGAAGGAGAAGAAAGACGAGGAAGATCTCAAGGCGGCAAAGCTGAACCTAAAACAGGCAGTAGAGCTTCACGATGAAGCTGCCAGCATAATTAGAGCCCTTTTGGATCTCAAGGATATCCTAAAGAAGAGAGAACATGGCACACTGACAGAATACGGCGCAGAGGACCTGATCAGGCGAAAGGTTGACCAGGCGAAAAAATGGAACAAGTTTATGGATGAAATAAAAAGGAATGGCGGATAGTAGTTAAGTCAAGGGGTAGAGATATTTACACCTTCGTTTAAGAAGAGCCTTCCATGAAACTCGCAATTACTATTATCGCTGTGCTGGCGTCGATATTAGTCCTGCCGGCCATGGGAGAATCGGCAAAGTTCTGGTCTGACCAGGCCAATGAGTACTTCATTTCCGGTGACTTTGAAAAGGCGGCTGCAAGCTATGATAAGGCCCTGGAACTGGAGCCGAACAGCACTGACCTGTTGAATAATAAAGGAAAAGCTCTGGCCAACTTGGGCAGAATTGATGACGCGATCTCTTGTTTTGATAAATCGCTTGAAATCAATGCCTCCGATCTCGCATCTATGAACCTGCTGGCAATTGCGCTTTCTCAGGGATTGAATAAATACAGCGAGGCCATTGTCATTTTTGACCAGGTTCTGCAGGCAAATCCATCTTATTATGACGCTTTGATTGGAAAGGGCATGGCTCTGGCCAATGAAGGCGACCTTTCCGGCTCTCTGGATTGCTTCGAAAAAGCCACTCAAGTCAGGTCCCGTGACCCATCCGGCTGGAATAACAAAGGCGTCGTTCTACGGCAAATGGGAAGATATCAGGATGCTTTGACCTGCTTTAGCAAAGCTCTCACCCTTGACTCTTCTCATGAGGCTGCCCGGCAGAACCGAGAGCTAACCCTGCAAGACATGGAGCAGGAACAACCGACAGCTCCAAGCATGAGCACGCAAGATATGCAGTGAGCCTGTAAAGTCCATTTCTTTTTTTAGCGGGCATCTTTCGTCGATTTCATTAAATTGAGCAATAGCTTGAAATAAATGTTCGACAAATATCGATCAGAGGTGTTGGGAAATGCTCAAGCAGCTCTGTCTGATCTTGGCAGCAGCGTTTCTGATTTCCGGGGTGCAAGGAATGCCCGTGAGTTTTGCAGAAGCTATGAACAACGCCGTCCAGAAGGATATCCTCACCATCAAGAATTATGATACAGGAGCATCATTGACCGAGGCGTACACTGACATAGAGCATCTGCAGAGAAATACGCAGGTAAATACTGTAGCTTATGGGATGCAGTCCGATCCTTCCGATGCCGGGGAGCCGGGCGACAGCCGGGATTTAAGCTCAGCCGTTAACGGCGCAGGCGGTCTTGAGGCCAGCATAAATTCCAATGTGATAGGCAAAGCCCACATCGCCTGGCAATCAATCGATCCGGCAAGCTCTCGCATGGGCCGCCATCAGCTATTGGGTCGCAGCGTAGAGGATCTGACAGGGGTATTCTCCATTGAGAAGTTTATACAGCTTTGGTCAGGCAGTCCTCCTGGAGAGATTTGCGTGGACTGGCTGCCCTGCTCTTGAGGTGGAGAATCTTTTTGAGACTTACTTCGTTATTTTTTATATACTACCATCAAATAAGAAAGTTATTAATAGCCAGCCAGAGAACCATTGTTGCACCAGGGAGGCTAACGCTTTGGAGGTTCTGATAAAGAGATCAGCGCGACGCAAAAAGACCATCCAGGCCAGGATGGTGGGAGGAAAGATGGAGGTCTTGGCACCGGCCTCTATCTCGGACGCTGTTTTGCATGGTCACATAGAGAAACTGCGTTCTCGACTGGAGAAGCGGGTCTATCCCAAGGATGACAATCATCTGCATGAAAGAGCCTGCCTTCTAAACAGCAAATACTTCCAGGGTTCTTTGCGCTGGAACAGCATTCGCTACTCTTCAAACCAGGAGCGAAGGCGCGGGTCATGCAATTGTACCGCCCGGACGATTCTAATCAGCAGCAAGCTGGCCAATCTACCCCAGTGGGTTGAGGATTATGTGATTGTGCACGAGCTTGCCCATCTTCTTGAACCCAATCACGGCAAGAGGTTCAAGGCACTGGTGCATAGATACCCTCTGGCGGAAAGAGCCATTGGATTTCTCATAGCTACCG
Source organism: Methanothrix sp. (assembly GCA_963682135.1). Taxonomy (GTDB): domain Archaea; phylum Halobacteriota; class Methanosarcinia; order Methanotrichales; family Methanotrichaceae; genus Methanothrix. The sequence goes on along the minus strand of OY821645.1, from coordinate 654,632 downwards.
AGACTATGTGACTATTTATTTATATCTGGAAGAGGTTGAGGTTAGTTGCTGCAACTAGGAGATTGGACGATGAAAAATTTTCTTATTATTATCATTTTTACGATCCTGCTGGCGTCCTTGGCTGGCGCTGATACGAAGGCTGGAGAGCTGAATAGAAATATTAGTTCACTTATTTCTCGGGATCTGCTCTTTGGCAATCCGGACAAAATCACCACCAGAATCAGCCCCGACGGTTCAAATATCAGCTTTCTCGCCCCGAGAGACGGAGTGCTCAATATTTGGGTGGGGCGAGCTGATGCACCGGAGACGGCAAAGCCGGTGACCAATGACACATATCGCGGCATTAGAAGCTACCTCTGGTCTTACACCGGTCAGCATATCCTCTACCAGCAGGATGCCAATGGAGACGAGAACTGGCGCATTTACAGCGTCAATCTCAGCAGCGGCAAGATCCTGGACCTCACGCCTTTTGAAGGTGTCCGGGCCGAGATCAGGGCTATTAGCCTCAATCACCCTCATGAAGCTATTATTGCCATGAATAAGCGTGACCCTGAGTATCACGATCTCTACAGGCTCAATTTCGAGACCGGAAACATGACACTAATCCTCGAGAATAAAGAGTTCTCTAACTTTGAGATCGATAACGATTTCCAGGTGAGGATGGCCAGCAACATGACGCCGGACGGAGGAACCCAGATCTTCAAGCCAGCCGAAAACGGCAGCTGGGTGCCCTTCCAGAAGATCGAGATGGAGGATGCCCTCACCACCGGCTTTTCCGGATTTAACAAGAGCAATGAAGTGAGCTACCTTATCGATAGCAGAGGCAGAAATACGGCCGCTCTTTATGCCTTTGATATGAATACGAATAAGAGTTCTCTTTTGGCAGAAGACCCTAAATCTGACCTTTACGGTGCTATGACTCACCCTACAGAGAAGACTGTGCAGGCGGTGGCATTTTACTATGATCGGGTCGCATGGAAGATCATGGACCCGTCCATCCAGCTGGATATCGACTTTCTTAGCAAGATGGAAGATGGGGACATGTCGGTAGTAAGCCGTACCCTGGACGATAAGGTTTGGATTGTCGTCTTCACCAAGGACAATGGTCCGGCGCGCTACTACCGCTATGACCGTACTCTGAAGAAGGCTTCTTTCCTCTTCACAGACAGAGAAAAGCTGCAGGGACTGCTCCTGTCCAGGATGATTCCCGCCGTCATAAAATCGCGCGACGGCCTGGATATGGTCTGCTACTACACCCTGCCGTGTAACAGCGATAAGAATGGCGATGGGCTGCCGGATGAGCCGCTCCCAATGGTTTTGTATGTGCACGGAGGACCATGGGGCCGCGATTACTGGGGCTTTGAATCCACCCATCAGTGGCTGGCCAACCGGGGTTACGCCGTTTTGAGCGTTAACTTCCGCGGTTCCACCGGCCTGGGCAAGAGCTTCATCAATGCCGGAAACCTGGAGTGGGGCAGGAAGATGCAGGATGACCTGATAGATGCGGTAAACTGGTCGGTGGAGAAGAAGATCGCTGATCCAAAGAAGATTGCCATCATGGGAGGAAGCTACGGCGGTTATGCTGCTCTGGCCGGATTGACCTTCACCCCGGAGACCTTTGCCTGTGCGGTTGATATCGTAGGCCCCTCCAACCTGATAACGCTCCTGGAGACCATTCCACCCTACTGGAAGCCGGAGATCGAGCACTATACCAAGAGGGTAGGCGATTTTCGCACTGAGGAGGGCAAGAAGCTGCTGAGAGAGCGCTCGCCGCTCAGTTACGTGGAGAGAATAGAGAGGCCCCTGCTCATCGGCCAGGGTGCCAATGATCCGCGCGTCAAGCAGAATGAGTCAGACCAGATCGTCAAAGCCATGCAGGCCAAAGGGCTTCCTGTGACCTATGTGCTCTACGGCGACGAGGGTCACGGGTTTGCCAGGCCCGAGAACCGGCTCTCTTTCTACGCCATTGCCGAGGCGTTCCTGGCTGCTCACCTGGGCGGCAGCTTCCAGCCCATCGGCCAGGACTTTGTGGGAGCCAATCTGACTGTGCCTGCGGGAGCGGGAGCGGTTCCGGGACTGCAGGAGGCTCTAGAGAGCAGGGCGTAGGGTTTCTATTTTTTCCTATTCTTTTTAAGCGGGCTTTGTCAAAGGCGCGAGGGCATCTGCCGGAGGGTGTCGGCTGCCGTTCAGAAGGGGCTACTTCTTCCACTCGGCCAGCAATTCACGCATGGTTGATGCACTGGGCGACTCGATCTGCTCGAAGATCCTCAATGCGCTTTCCGTTTTTGCAATGGCTTGTACGGGATCGTTTTTCTTTTTCAGGCAGATGGCCTGACCCCAGAGGGCATTGGCTTCGCCATTGCGATCGCCTATCTCCTGTGCAATCTTGAGTTGCTGCTGGTAGTAATCCTGGGATTTATCGATATCATCTAATCTGTAAAAAGCGCTGCCCAGGCAGCCCAGATCAGCACCCTCGCCCCTTCTGTCCCCGATCTCGCGGGCGATGGCCAGAGCCTGCTCGTAATACTCGATGGCCTTGCGGGCGTCGCCCAAAGCGGCATAGGCCAAGCCCAGGTTGCCCAGACCAGCACCCTCACCCCTTCGGTCTCCGATCTCGCGTAAAATGGCCAGAGCCTGCTCGTAGTACTCGATGGCCTGGCGGGCGTCGTCCAGCGCGTAGTATGCGCTGCCCAGGTTGCCCAGATCAGCACCCTCGCCCCTTCTGTCCCCGATCTCGCGTAAAATGGCCAGCGCCTGCTCGTAGTACTCGATGGCATGGCGAGCGTCGCCCAGAGCGGCGTAGGCCAGGCCCAGGTTGCCCAGCGCATTACCCTCGCCCCTTCGGTCCCCAATCTCGCGGGCGATGACGAGATGCTGCTCGTAGTACTCGATGGCCTGGCGGGAGTCGCCCAGAGCGGCGTAGGCCAAGCCCAGGTTGCCCAGCGCATTACCCTCGCCCCTTCGGTCCCCAATCTCGCGGGCGATGACGAGATGCTGCTCGTAGTATTCGATGGCCTTGCGGGCGTCGCCCAGGTTTTTGTATGCGATGCCCAGGTTGCCCAGATGCACTCCTTCCATGCTTCGATCATTCAGCCGCCGAGCTGCAGAGAGAGCCGTCTCCATCCACAAAATGCGCTCTCTCGGATGATGGCGCAGATCAAGCAAATATGGCCAGTTGAGAAAAGAGCTGCATATGGTGGCTGCAGCATTGCTTTTGGCTAGATTCTCTTTTGCCCAGGCCCAGGCAGACTCGATATTCATCCTTTCCAGGTCGAATATATTCAATCCCGCCAGAGCATTTCCATTTTTATAGATCTCAGTAGCAGAAGAGAGCACATCTCTGTAGCGCTCAGCATGTCTCTGTCTGGCCTCGTCTCTCGCATCCTCGCCATCTACCTCCAAGAGCTTGGCGGAAGCAAAGATCCTCACCAGGTCATGTAACCGGTAGCGTTTGTTCTCCTCCTGGTAGTCGACCAAGTTCCAGCGCAATAGCTCGCTGAGCTGCTCGTGATCCTTATCCTGGCAAACAGCCTCCTCCGCCCCGGAATCGAAGTCAAGGGGAAAGACGGAGAGGAGGCGGAAGACCCTGGCAGCTTCAGCAGGCAGGCGGGAGTAAGACAGAAGCAGGCTTGCCTGCACGCTGATCTCTCTGCTACTCTTGCTGCCTTTATCGATATGCTCCAGCCTGCTTCTCTCATCCTTAAGGCTCCCGGCGTAATCCTCAGGGCTCAGATCTCTGGTGTTGACCAGAAATGTGCCTGCCAGGCGCAGGGCCAGGGGGAGATGGCCGCAGAGGCTGGCGATCTCCCTGCATATCTCTTCTTTCTCTGCAAAATTGGGGTCGGCAAGATCATATCCACAAATCCTCAGCAAGAGTTCTGTGGCTTCTTCCGGCTTCAGAACATTCAAATCCTTTCTCTTCATTCCTGGCAAAGCAAAGATATGGCGAGATGTTATTATCACTGCGCAGGTACCTGGCAACTTATCGAGCAGAGGCTTTACTTGCTCGCTATTTTTAGCATTGTCCAGCAGGATCAGAGCGCGCTTTTCTCTCATTAGCCTTTCAAATCTAGCTGTAATTTCTTCATCGTTTCCGGGCAGGCTGGCCATTGGCTCATAGGCATGAATTATTTTCTCCATCGCTGCGATCGGATTTAATGGATTTTGGCTTGTACCCTCCATCTTTACCAGTATCTGGCCGTCAGGATAGTTATCTCTCAACTTCTCGGCCAAAACATAAGCCAGCGCGGTCTTTCCTACGCCGCCCATGCCATGAAATCCAGAGATGGTAATTCCCCTCTCGAACTGGGAGAGCATTTCTTCGATCTCTATTGTGCGACCTGTAAAATCTCGAGGAGGACGGTCTATCTGGAAAGGCCGATCGCCTGGATTGGTGACAAGGTTCAATGCTCTCAGCAGCGAATTGATTGCCACAGAATCATTTAGGTCTCTCTCTTTAAAATCGATGCAATGCAGGGACCTGATCTCTTCAGGGATATTGCAGTCCTCAATCATTATTGGGACTATGGCTCTCCCGGATGAGAGAGCTGCATCAAGCTCTTTTTTGACCTCTTCTGATTTCGCTGAATACGTGGAAAGAGCTATCAGGAAGTAATTGCATTCCTGCAAAGCCTTTTTTATCTCTTCATTCCATATCTGCCCACCATCGAGATTCCGATTATCTATCCATATTGAGATTCTGAAATTACGCAGGTAGTCGGCAAGCTTTAAAATATACTGGGAATCCTTATGAGAATAGCTGATGAAGACATAATAGCCCATTCTTGCTCTTTGCTCCTTGCAGTATTATGAGAAGCGGATATCCCCAAGACCTTAAATAATCTTGCCCGGATGATGCGATTGCTTAGACGATGACAATGCGGCGGCAATCATTTGAGAAAAAGATGCGCTGGGCAGGAGAAGACCGAGCAGACGGAGCAGATGATCGATGCCGAGGCGTGCGGTCCTGGCGAGCTGGCTGAGGAAGCGATTAAAATGGTGGAACTGAAGGCAGATGGAACCGGACTGCTTCAAACAATATTTATCCTAGACGGGCCTTTTCTATTCTGACTGCCATTATCTGGAGGTTTCATATGTCCGATTCTGTAGCTGATAAGGTAAGAGTGGTTTATGAAAATGGCGTCTTTAAGCCCCTGCAGGAAATAAAGCTGCAAGAGGGAACTAAGGCATTCGTTGTCCTCAAGGCGGGAAAAATCACAGAAGCTGCCAGAAAGTTCAGGATCAAAGTGGACAAGGACGTTATGCAGGAGTTCGTTGAGGAGCGAAGATGATAGTAATAGATGCTTTTGGTCTTTATCGATCTTCTCTTCGAATATGATTCCGAAAGGACTCGATGCGCTGAAGAAGTGCTTTCGATAATTGAAGAAAATGACCTGACAATAATTGAACCTGATTTATTGAGACCGCCAAAATCTATGATGACGCATTTTCCATTGCTCTCGAGACTGGATCAAGGGCATCAGATGCATTCTACATAGCCTGCGCAATTGCAGACAAAGCAATCATAATTTCCAATGATAAATTTCAGGCAATTAGTGCCAGAAGATTTGGAATAGAGGTCTATTATCTGCTTCACGATCTGGAACCTGTCAGGAATCGCCTCCTTGAAATGGCTTGCAAGTAGCGCTAAATCCGTCGCATCTCGTTCTCCACCCCCGCTCGTGAACACGTCCGCATGGGCGTGCGGCTGCAAGCGGGCCGGGCTCCCGCCGGCAGCGATTGCCTGCTCGAAACGCATCCTGCAATTTCCTGGCCGAGGGCAGGAAATCGTATGTGCCTCAGGATCAGCTCTTCAATTTGTCCAGGAGGGCTTCCAGGTGAGCAGCATCATTCTCAGCATCCGGATGGCCGATCTCTCTTTCGTAATCCACGCGTATCTGCATCATTTCGCCAGCCCGCTTGAGATTGCCTGCTATCTCATATTCCATGCCCAGGTTCCAGGATGCTAAGGCCTCGACCCTTCTGTCCCCGATCTCACGATCAATGGCCAGCGCCTGCTCGTGGTACTCGATGGCTTTGGGATAATCAGCCAAGAATAGATTGATCCCACATCCCGCAGGTATCCTTAATTTTGTGAAACATTTTTATGCTGCCATGATTTCTTAGCCCCAAAGGGATTCGAAGGGGCCAAAATGAAATTATCAACTTTGTCGCTTGACCATCTTGGATTAGTTGCAGCAATCTTCGATGCTTTGGGCATTTCTGAATTGATTGATGGATTGATTCCGAAGACTCGCGAATGCAAGCTGAGCCATTCTGAAATAATAAAGGCCTTGATAATCAACGGTTTGGGTTTCGTTGAGCGAAGGCTGTACATATTTCCAAGCTATTTCGAGAATCTTGCGCTTGAACGCCTTTTTCATCCTGGAGTTGTTTCAACAGATTTTAATGAAGATGCTGTTGGCAGGACTCTTGATAGAATCAATCGATACGGCTCGACCATGCTTTTCAATCAGATAGCCTTGAAGTGCGTTCGGAAACTATCGATTGGCACTCAGATCTATCATGTCGATACTACAAGTTTCAGCGTCCATGGGGATTACGAAGGACCGGATTGTCTGCCTGCTATGGAAATAACTCTCGGTCATCCCAAGGACGGTCGATGGGATCTAAAACAATTCGTTATCAGCATGGTAACCAACCAATGTGGCATCCCTCTTTTTGTCCAGGCTCATTCCGGAAATAAATCAGATAAGAAAACTATCATCGAGACAATTCAAGCGTTCAAGTCCAACCTAGACTTTTCTGAAAAAGGTTACTTTGCCGCAGATAGCGCTTTTTTCAGTTCAGAGAATATCCGCCTCCTAGGTGACGAGACCTTATGGATTACTCATGTCCCTTCAACTGTTGGCGAAGTCAAGGATTTTCTAAAACGCGATCTTGAGATGAAGACATGCTCAGATGATCGTTACAGCATATTTGAGACATATATAAACTATGGCGGAATAGATCAAAAGTGGGTTGTGGTCGATTCCAGGGAAATGCATACCAGCAAGGCAAAGACCTTTGATAAGAGGATTGAAAAAGAGTTCACTGAAACAAGAAAATCGTTCAAAAAACTGGGAAGAGTGCTCTTCGCGTGCGAAGCCGATGCTAGAAAGGCGGCTGATCGATGGCTATTGGAGAATCCTCATTTCATCCTTGAAAATTTGAAAACTAATGCATTCAGCAAACGCAAAGGCTCTAAAAAAGGGCGTCCGAAGAAAGATGAGGAACTTGAAAAAGGCTATCGTATTGAAGCCGAAGTCGTGCTAAATGAGGAAAGCATCGCGAACGAGAGAGCGAGACTGGGCAGGTTCATCCTGGCAAGCAACGATAAAGCACTTGATGGCGAATTGATGCTAAAATACTACAAAGGCCAGAACGCTGTCGAGAAAGGCTTCCGATTCTTAAAGGACAAAAGCTTTCGGGTAGCGGAAGTCTATCTCAAGAAAGAAGAACGGATTGAAGCCTTGTCTATGATCATGGCTCTTTCCCTATTGATCTATTCGAGGATTCCTATAAACCAGCCCAATTCTTAATATAGAAATGTTTATATACTATTAACACCATTATATGTTATGAATTCTTTTACCACTTGGGTATTGCGAGGGCTTAGCGAGACGCAAGGTAAATCTCGGTTATCGCAGATATCGAATTTGATCGACTGGTTACCCATTCGCCGGATACTGGATGAGATGTATGACAATAAGAGCGAAAAGGGTGGAAGGCCCAACTGCGATGTAATTTTGATGTTCAAGATCCTGATACTCCAACAATGGTACGGCTTGAGCGATTTGGAAATTGAGCGACAAATGGCTGACCGCATCTCGTTTATGTCATTTCTTGGTTTCCCTGATATGTTCCCCGATTCTAGGACGATATGGCTATTTAGAGAGCGCATGGCCAATGCTGGAAAAGATGAAGTTGTCTGGGCAGAACTTCAGAGGCAATTGGATGCTATGGGTTTACAGGTCAAACATGGAACGATCCAAGATGCCACGTTCATTGAAGCAGATCCCGGAAAGTTCAAGAAACCACGTGGAAAAGATGCTAAGACCCGCCGCAGTAGGGATGGGACAATAGCCAAGAAGGGCAATGAATTCCATTTTGGCTACAAACTGCATCAAAAAACCGATATTGATTATTGCCTGATTCGTGAAATCGAGACTTCCACGGCTTCGTTGCATGATAGTCAGGTTGATCTCTCAATTGAGGATGAAGTGGTGTTAAGAGACAGGGGGTATTTTGGGGCAAAGGCCAGGGGAATAGATTTTACAATGAAGCGCAGGACAACCGATAAGCCACTGGAGGAACTTGATAAGGAGCGAAATCGATTGATCAGCAAGCTAAGATCCCCAGGTGAGCGCCCCCATGCAGTGATCAAGAGAATTTTTAACTCGGGCTGGGTGTTGGTTACAACGATAAAGAGGGTTCATATAAAAATGATGGCTACCGCCTTTGCTTTCAATTTATATCAGCTCTGCACTCTGAAAAAAGCCGGAATCATTTGAGCCTAGCGGACGCTGTCGAAGAATGATCAGAAAAGGGGGCTGACGAATGAAGTATTTAGCGAAATTGCCTCCTCGTGAAGCGAATTATGCATGAATTTCTGAAAACAATCTCTTAAACCGAAGTAAATAGGAATCCTCATTCGATTGCCGAATGGATGATCAGACAAAAATTGAAGGAATATAGCGAAACCGTATTGAATCAGCTCGGAAAGCCCACGGCGCGTCCAACTCTAAAATGGATATTCCAGAAATTCAGGAATATCAACGAGGCCATCTTTGAATTCAAGGGTGCAATTCAGCGAGAGATTATTAATTTAAATGATGAGCAAATTAAAATTATAAAGTTTCTAGGACAGGAATGCGAAAAATACTATGTTTGAAGGGTGACATGCGGGATGTGGGATTGATCCTGCCCAGCCAGAGAATCGGCTACCCTCTTTTTATCCCAAACATTCCGGGATATTTGCAGGCTCTGCGAAAAGAGCCGGATAGCCTGAGGATAGTCAGCCAGATCAGTTCGAATATCTCCCAGACGCCGCAGAACTTCAGCCAATGCTCGATCCTCGCGCTCACCTCTCTTCAATTCGAAATAGTCCCGAGCAAGTCCATCCAGGTACTCTGCTCGCACTATCTTCTCTTCCCGGCTCAAATTGAAAAAACCCGTATCTCGGAAGGCCATCCGCTCTACTGCAGAGATTATCCTTGCCTCTGGGATGAACTCGAACACGCCGCTGCGTCATCCCCAAAAGTCCGGCGCTCCTCTGGCCAGCCGGGTCAGGGCATAATCCGGCAGCCAGATGAGAAGAGGCTATGTCTTCTGCAAGGTGGCCAGGGATGCGATATGATTATCATCCTTCATCCAGAGCCTGCAGGTATCGGCTCATGACACAGACCGCATCCTCCGGCCCGAGCAGCTCGAATTGTTCGCATGGAGTTCCCCGGTAGCAGGGCAGGTGATGAATCGTGCAAACTGCCCGATCTCCTTCGCAGTAGGCTTCAAGGACAAGATGGGGGCACCTTTGTCCGGCGGGCTTGAAGATCATGGCCTCCTGATCATCGGCATCGATGCTGCCATCTGCCTGAATAGAAGAAGGATTGACGATGAAAATGTCCAGATGAAGGCAGCATTGGCCGCAGCGCAGGCAGATCATAGTCGTAGTAGAATGTGGGAGCGTCTTTATTAATTATAATTGCGATTGATGGTAGCATGAAAATTCTAGTGCCACTGGCAAATGGCTTCGAGGAGATTGAGGCTGTAAATGTCATCGACATCTTAAGACGCGCAGATGTGGATGTCGTCACGGCGGGATTGAAAGAGGGACTTGTGGAAGGCTCTCATAAAATCAAGATGCTGCCTGATACCACTCTGGATAAGATCGACTATCGGGACTTTGACGGGCTGGTCTTACCGGGAGGATCGCCGGGCTTTATCAATCTGGGAAATGACGAGCGCATCTTGAAGATGGCACAGGAGATGGATAAAGTGGGAAAGGTCGTGGCGGCGATATGCGCGGCTCCTTCGGTCCTCATCAAGGCAGGAGTCCTGCAGGGCCGCAGGGCAACTGTCAGCCCATCCGGCAAGGCCCAGGTGGAGGCCTGCGCAAACTTCAGCGAGGAGCGGGTGTTGGTGGACGGCAACCTGGTAACCAGCCGCTCGCCGGGAACTGCCCTGGAGTTCGGCCTGAAGCTGGTGGAGGTGCTGGCAGGAAAGGAGAAGATGCAAATGGTCAAGGCCCAGACGCTGGCAATATGTCAGGGGGACTAGAGGAATCTCAAAGCCTGTTTCAAAACTTGTCAATGGTTCCACGGGAAAAGTAACAAGCGAAGATCAATGCTCTACAGCACATTTGGGCAAATGCCTCCGTTTCGCTGAAGCTACAATCACCGTTGTTGGAGCCCAGGCATGAAGTGCGGGCTTTGATTTTAAAATGAATACCCTGCAGCTCTGCTGCAGGGATAAAGGGCATGCGTCTCCGACTTTAGTGCGGATCAACCAACTATTTCCGTCTTCATGCGGACGCCTCGAATGCCCCGTATGCTTGCAGCGGGGTGCGCCGCCGCTGTTTCACTGCCTATACGCTGGATTCGTCCAGGATCTGCTCAGGGAGTTCCTTTGCCTTAGCATATGCTGCATCAGATCCGGTCTGGTTGCCCAGTGCCTTCAGGATATCGCCTTTGTGTATCCAAACTATTGAATCCGTGGGGGTCAGCTCCAGGGCCCTGTCGATGCACTGTAGGGCTTCATCGTTCTTGCCAAGTTTTTCCAGCGCAACGGCCTTCGTGTCAATAGTCGCTGCGAGATTTTTGTTTAAAATCTTAATTGCTCTGTCAGAATAATCCACTGCCTCCTGGTACATATCTTGCTTGTAGAACAGCCAGGCTTTATCATTCCAGGCCATAGCATAGGCGGGATCTATCTCCAGTGCCTCATCATAAGCCTGGCGCGACTCATTGAAATTGCCCAAACCGTGAAGAGCCACACCTTTACCAACCCATGCTCTGACGTAATATGGGCTTAGATTCAGGACTTCATTAAAGCTTAGGAGGGACTCATTATACCTGCCGATATTCCATAAGGCTTCGCCTTTGCCGGCCAGTGCGGCTATGTGAGACTTGTTGATCTCCAGGGCCTTATCGTAAGCCTGGATAGAATCATTGAACTTGTACTGCTCTCTGAGCTCATCGCCCTGAGCGGTCCAGTACGCGCTGGTGTTGTCCTCTGCGTTTGTTGCTGAGGTGATAGATATTGCCAGCACAGCTAATATAAAGAGGGCTTTCATAAACTCACCTGAATGCTTATTAGCATGGTTCGGCTAAAAGGTTTATGGTAAATTTGAATAGTTATCCATTATAAAAAGTATGATGAAAAGAGTGTTTTATGCTGAATATGAAATCGCCATCATACTTTCTTAAATATCCCTCCTCCTACAACCATCCCTTCCATATTGACTTTCTGGTAGTTCAGCTCAATTTCTGTCGGCGAGATCACATCGCCCCACCAGTAGGCGTTCTCGTCTACCATTGTTATGGATTCATTTTCGCTGCACAAGACCCCCAGCACAACTTGCAATGTCCTGGGGCTCAAGCTTGGAACCATCGTCCCCGAAAATGCTCGTCCATGCTGCTCAGATATGGTCAAGCTATATTCTTCTCCAGGCCAGAAGGAGACAGTCTCATTCGGTAGCCAAGCTGTATTCTTGTCATATCCCACAAAATCCATAACTCCGGTCCAGTTACCTGTCATGTTTGGCAATTCAGTTGCCATGGCTGGAATGCAAAAGGCCAGCAATAGCACCAACGCAAATATTTTTCTCATTTCAAGTACCTCATTTAAACAGACGTATTAGCCAGCGAGGTGCTGCTAATATATTACTATTAGTTATTACAATTTAAATTTTTCTATAATGATGGGTGCGTTTGCCTTTCCTACAAATCCCTTTGAAGAAGCACATACGTTTGACTCATTTTAAACGCTTTAACCCAAAAAAAAATTTATTGCAGCCCAAAGCATAGTCTGGCATGACGATCCTTTTAATGTCAGAAGTGCAAACCCATACCTTATAAAGGGGAAGCCTCATTTGCAGCTACGAAGCCAAGAACATCCTGAGTCGATAGCAAAGCGCGCTGTTCTTGGCGGATTAAGAGGATAATAAATGGCAACCATCGAGGAACAGATCAAGGCACTGGAAGAGGAGATCTTTAACACTCAGAAGAACAAGGCAACTGAGCACCATCTGGGCAAGATCAAGGCCAAGATCGCGAAGCTAAAGGCGCAGCAAGAGCTTCAAAAGATCAAGGGCGGCGGCGGGGGTAGAAGATACTACATCAAGAAGTCTGGAGATGCAACTGTGGCCCTGGTGGGCTTTCCATCTGTTGGAAAGTCAAGTCTGCTCAACCATCTGACTGCTTCCAAATCAGAGGTTGCCGCATACCAATTCACAACCCTGGAAGTAATTCCCGGGGTCATGAAATACAAAGGCGCTGAAATCCAGATACTGGATATGCCCGGCATCATCAAAGGAGCCGCCAAGGGCAAGGGTCGGGGCAGAGAGGTCATTACAGCCGCTCGCGCTGCGGATATAATATTATTATTAGGTGACGTCTTCAACTACAGGCTGGATATTCTGGAGCGTGAGCTTTATGAAGCTGGAATTCGGCTCGACAAACAACCTCCGAATATTCACATCACACCGGATAAGAAGGGCGGCATAATCATACGAAGCACTGTGAAGCTCACCCACATGACAGAGTTTGAGATTGCAGATATCATTCGGGCCTATGGAATTGTCAATGCAAATGTCACAGTTCGCGAAGATATAGATACCGACAGCCTGGTGGACTTTTTGGCAGGAAACAGGGTTTACATACCATCCGTTGTGGCCATAAATAAGTTCGACCTCCGATTCGGAGATGTAGAGACCAGAATCAAAGAAGATCTTGGAAGGGATTATTTGCCACTCTCTTGCGCCACTACCCAGGGCCTTGAGGAGCTAAAAGATCTTATTTACGAGAGACTGGGCTTCATTCGCGTCTATCTGAAGCCAAAAGGGGGAAAGGCTGACCTGGAAGAGCCGTTGGTACTCCTGGACGGAAGCAGCGTCAAATCGGTTTGCGAGCATCTTCATCGCGACTTTGTAAATCTTTTCCGCTACGCTCTGGTCTGGGGCAAGAGCGCAAAGTTTCCCGGTCAATCTGTAGGGCTGGATCATGAGCTCAGAGACTGCGATATCCTCTCCATAATTACCAAGAGAAGGTAACAGAATAAAAATCTTTTTGGCTTAACCAACAGGTATATAAGTCGAGCGGTTCTTTAAGTGATGCTGGATTCGTTGATTCAAAGTTCTTTGTTGAGATGTTTTCAGAGCAGTTTCGGTTCCTTGAATCGATCCTAGAGGTAAGTGAATTAAATGTTTGAGAGAAAATATGAAAACAGCGGTAGCAGTAGAAGTGGTTACAATAGCCGTCCCAGAGAAATGACAGATGTTACCTGTTCAGAATGTGGCAAACAGACACAAGTGCCCTTCAAGCCGGATGGATCCAGACCGGTATATTGCAGTGAATGCTATCAGAAGCATAGACCTGCTCGATCACCTGGTAGATATTAGACATTCAATCTTTCTTAATTATCTATTTGTAAGAGGGCCGCATCCGTTTATAACGGAAACCTTGAATGAAGGCAAATGCTCCGTCCTCTTCAGTTTTTACTGCAATAATAAAAATAATAAATTGCGCATGGGGTAGAGTCGAAATGAAACAAGCCGAGAAGCAAGATATTGTGAAGTTTGAGGGCATAGTCTCCGAACTAGGCAGGAGAGGGATAGTTGTGTTGATGCATCGTCCCACACGATGGGGTTATGTCGTGGATGCAGTTATTCCTTCAATCAAGATAGTCATTCTGAAGATGCCGGATTTGACAAAACAGGTTAAAGTGGCCATGAGCCAGTTTCGAGACCTCATTAACAGGCTGGAGAGCGATGGATATCAAGTCATGGTCATTCCTAAGAATAGCATGGATGAAGCACAGGTCAAAGCCTTCTGCGATAGGATCGCTATTGAGCCGGCTTTGGCTTCAGCCTGAGCGTCGCTTCAATAGAAGTCTGAGAGCTCAATTCATTCTTTGTGTCTTGCGGCTGTAGCTTGCGATTTTCGTCATAATTATTAGTTAATCGCCATTTTTCGCATTCTCTCATTCCCATCCAACACCTTTATTTCCCTGATTTATGAATATTGAGCATTGAGGCTCTAAAGATGCTGGAAAGGCTAACAAAATCATTACTTGAAGCTCCGATCTTCAAGAGGGGCGAATACAATTACTTCATTCATCCCATCACCGACGGTGTACCCGAAGTCAGGCCGGAGCTGATCCGGGAGATTACTGGCCATATCGTGCGCATTGCCGATCTGGAGGTAGACAAGATTGTGACGGTGGAAGCCATGGGTATTCCCATAGGCATCGGCCTTTCCATTATCTGCGACATCCCTCTAGTAATAATAAGAAAACGCAAATACGGTCTACCCGGCGAGATTGAGGTCTCCCAGGTGACCGGCTACTCCAAGTCGCAGCTATTCTTGAACGGTATAAATAAGGGCGATCGCGTTATTGTTGTAGATGATGTCATCAGCACAGGGGGCACGCTTCTTGCCGTGCTCAAGTCCCTGAAGATCGCAGGTGCCAATGTTAAGGATGTGGTAGTGGTAGTAAAGCGGGGCGACGGCGTGGAGCGGCTGAAGGCGGAAGGTTATGCTGTCAAGACAATGGTTGATGTGGAGGTAAGCGAGAGCCGGGTGACCAGTGTTACAAAATCTGATAATGGCCTGGGTAAATAGAGATTACATTGGGATGGAAATGAACCGAGAAACGGGATGTCCGGGAAGAAATATTAAAACGGCACAAGAGCCTCCGGCAGTCTGTGGCACGAAAAAGTGTTCGCAAGGAAAGTTAGAAGAAGATCTGCGTGCTGAGACAGAGAAATGGCAGAGGAAGGCGCAGGATCTATACGGGAATGTATCCGGGGATAGAGAGTTCCTGGAGAACATCTCGGCATACATTCGCGACTGCCGATACTTTTTGGAAAAAGGCGACCTTATCAGAGCTTTTGAGGCGGTAATCTGGGCCTGGGCTTGGATGGAGATTGGCCTTGAGAAAGGACTCTTGCAGCAGAGAGAGTGAGGCAAAGGCCGGCCTTTTGTTCTCAGTCGCACTACTGAAACTGCGAATACCAACCATTTAATATCATTTATAATAATTGTGCAAAACATCACCGATCATTAGTAACCATAAGTTAGTATTATATACTTAGACTTGTCCTCATGTATTTCAAATGATAACTGACTATCGCACCCGGCTGATTGAGGCAAAGTCCCTGCCTGATATCTTCGAACTGGTCAAATCATTGGTCTTAAAGAGCCTGGGCAAGAGCAGGGGAGGTCTGATGCTGGGCATGGCAAACCTCGGAAACCATCCGCAGGGATTTTTCGGAGGTTTCTTCACCACAGGTACCAATGTCATCGTCCTCAATAAGATCCCGCTACAAAGGATCAAGGAGACACGCCCCGAGCTATACAAGCCCTACGTCTTTCATGTACTCTTGCACGAATACATCCATTCCCTGGGCTACCTGGATGAGGCAGATGTGAGGTCAAAGGTCTTTGTCATCACGAAAGAAGCTCTGGGAGAAGATCATCTGGCCACGCAGATTGCATCAAGCAGCAGCGAGTTCATAAAGCACCTTTCCTACCCGGATGTATCCTGGAAGCCGGAAGACGAGGGACTGGAACTGGTGCAGGGCTTTGATAGATCGAGTGCGTCGTACATTGCGTAGGAAAAAAAACATAGGTTGAAGATAGTATCATTTGAAATCTATCTCCTTTTTTCCTTCCATTTCTTTTCAGATAAATTCAAAAAATAATATCGCTGTTATGGGAATTAAAAGGTTGTCGTCCACCTGCGTATCCAGGCTTTCCATAATTGCAGCTATTGCTGCCAGCGCTATGCCAATCCAGCCTACAAACAGGCAAGCGGGCAGAGAGAAAACAAAAAATGCCAGTGATCCTTCCCACGTTTTGCGCCGGTTGTGGGGAAGGGGGTGAGTACCCAGGATGCCGACGATGGTAGCTGCCGAGTCTCCGGCGGCCAGAGCCACAATTGAGGCAGCTATCTCATGAGCATTGCCCAGAAAAATAGCCAAGAGGAGCGCACCTACAACATACCAGAAGGCTCCATATCCTGGGAACCGGACGTTCTTCCTCTCGAATGTCTCTTCAAGCCAATTCGCTATGGGAATCTTCCCGCCTTTTTGCATCACGAAAATCATTATACAGCCGATGAAGAGAAAGACGCTGAGAAAAATTATCAGATTTATTCTGCTTGAATAGAACAGAATGAAAATCAAGAAAAGGCCGAAAAAAAGGTGGAAGAGCTTTCTCCTCAGCTCAAAATAAAAATTGCCGACCTTACCATTTTGCATATCAAGATGAACATCCGATTTCTTTGTTCCTTCTCGTCCTCTCTTCAGTCATCACCCGATAAATTCCCGTCACCACCCCAACCATCGCCGGAGCCAGGAAGAAGCCCGCAATTCCGGCAACAAGCCCGCCACCCAGGAAGGCAAGCAGCACCAACAGAGGATGTAGCGATGATTTGGTGTAGACGATGTAAGGCCGGATGACCAACTCCGCGATATGAACCAGAATTGAGGCTGCCAGGAAGAAGAGCCAGGCATCCAGGGGGCCGATCTCGATATACCGGCCTATCGCCGTAGGTATGAAGACCAGCCAGGTCAAAAAGGGCACCATTCCCGCCAGAAAGACTATGCTGGCCATGGCAAAGGGCCGGGGAACTTCAAATACGTAAAAGATGGCCACTGAGGTAATCCCGCCCACGATGGCGGTGTAGATGCTGCCCATATAAACCCCGCAAAGAATGCTATCAATTCTCACCAAACAACGCAACTCAAAGCTGCCCTCATCCAGATTGAAAAGCTCCCTTACGGCTTTGGCGAGTCGATCTGCATCGAGCAATAAAAAGTAGCAGACGCAAAAGGCGATCAAGAAGTTGACAATGCCGAGGGTTATGGTTGATCCCAGGCTGAAGACCGGCAAACTGGCCAAGAGATTGAGGCCCATTCCCATCAAATTAGCCATCCCACGCGAGATTTCATCGAATATTGCTTGCGGAATATGGACTCTTGAGACAAGTTCAAAGATGAGAGAGACGATCACTCTCTCATGGCTCTCCAGCCATCTGATCTGGCTTGACGTCTCGATAACTCCCGCTGCAAAGATTGCGGAAAGCGGAACGACGATACAGATGATAGCCGCCAGTGAGCCGATGCGCCTATTCGCTCCGAATAGATCTCGCACCGGTCTGCCCACGTAGGCGAAGACGAGGCCCAGAACAAGGCCATCGAGAAGCGGCCAGATGTAGTAAGAAAGCAAGACGACCAGAGCTAGCGTGAAGACTATCAACCAATTTTTCTTACCCAGACGAATTGGCAGATCGAGTTGCATGAATCATCATCTATACGCCGGGTAGCGCATCCCCTGGATTTAGGGGTTTTGTTCCAGGAACCGCACCAATCCAGGTGAAGTAGGAATCGGCAGGATAGCCAAGAATTCTTCCGCTGGCATCCGGCTTTAGCACGCCGGTGCTTGAGGATCGCAGCCCAACCTGGATGGGTGAGAGCATGAACTCATTAATCAAGGTTTGATTGTTGGCAAAAGCCCCCCAAAGGAACTGGTTATAGTTTTCCAGGTATGTATTGAACTGTCCGGCAGTCTCCATCACGTACTGGCCTTTTCCATGATACTCGCCCATAAATAGTCCAATCCGAAGCCCATTGGCCACTCCTTTCTGGTAATCGGTCATCTCCCCAAGAGCCTGAGGAACGGCTATTATGAGCATAATTAAGACGGCTATCGCCGCGATAAGCTTCATTCAATGTCATCTCCAAGAGATCTTCAATATGGCATAGGCTTTTAGCTTTTCTGTCCTCATCTATCAGTTGGACTAATGCCTTCAAACTTTATAATTGCAATTGTGGCAGCAAGATAGCGCCCCAGCAACAATGTAAAAAACAAAAATAATAAAAAGAATTTTTATTTTATTCCTTTGAAGCATTCCTCCAGATGTTTATCTCCTGGTCTCTTTGTCATCAGGCTTACGGCCACGGTTGCCAGTATCGCCAGCGGTAGGGCTACTAATATCGGATCTACCACCGGCCAGGGCATCGAAGCTATCAGCACTTCCCTGCCCAGAAGCATCTTGCATATGCCGAGAGGCACGGCTTCCGCTTTATGGATGAACAGATACCAGAAGACGGTCACAAAGGTACCGGTAATAAGCCCGGCAATGGCACCGGCTTTGGTTGCACCTCGCCAGTAGAGTGCGCTGGTGTACATGGGCAGGAAGGCAGCAGCGCACAGGCCGAAGAAGATGGCCGTGCCGCGGGCTATTATGTTATCGGGAAGAATTACTCCCAGAGTGACGGCAATTATGACAGCTATTACTATTCCAGCCCTCGTAATCAGTATCGATTCGCCGCCTTTTTTATTAGTCAATGTCTCATAAATATCCCTGGCAATAGCGCTTCCCTGAGCATGAAACTGGGAGCTGGATGTAGACATGGCTGCAGCCAGAAGGGTGAGCATGAACAGGTAGACGAACCACTCCGGAGTTGCGGCATTGATGTATATGGGAATTATGCTGTCTGCATTGCCTTTGGCTATGTTTACGGATATATTTCCCATGTTCTGATTGAAGAAGACATTAGAGAGAGATCCTACCACGAAGGCCACGCCCGTCATGGCTAAAATGAAGATGCCGCCGATGAGAACGCCCCGATTGAGCTCCCGATTGGATTTTACAGTCATAAACCGCACGACAAGCTGTGGCATGGCTAAGACTCCAATGCCCACGCCCATGACAATGGTTGATACCAGTGTCCACCACCAGGTGCTGCCGAAGGCAGGCATAGATGTCCATCCGGTGTGGCCCATGGCGGCGAACTTCGCTGGAACCAGGTGGGCCATATCGGTTAGCGCCTGGTGAGCCGCGGTGATTCCACCCAGATTGTTGTAGGTCATAATCAGGAGAAAGACCATACCCACGAACATAATGGTTCCCTGCATGGCATCGGTATACATGACGCCGCGTATGCCTCCCCAGAACACATAAGCGGTGATTATGAGGGAGTAAATAAGCAGTGCAACTTTAAAGTCGATAGCTAAAGTAGTCTCCATGAAGCGCGCAGCACCGATCAGAACCACCGAGGCGTAAAGCGGCATGCCGAAGAAGATGACAAGCCCGCTGAAATACTGGATGAATTTGCTATCGAATCTTTTTCCTAATAGCTCGGGAAAGGTCATAGCATTGAGGTTGTGTCCTATCTTTCGGGTGCGTTTGCCATAAACAATGAAGGCCAAAAAGATACCTACGAATATGTTGAGCAGCGTCAACCACAGGAGGCCCATGCCGAAGAGGCCGGCTGAGCCGCCGAAGCCTACGATGGCCGAAGTGCTGATGAAGGTAGCCCCGTAGCTCATGGCCATGATATAGGGATGTGTCTTTCTGCCCGCCACCAGGTAGCCCTCTGAGTCCTTGGTTGACTTCCAGCCTCTATAACCTAGATAAATGGTAGCAAGAAGGTAGATCAGAACAATAATATATAGAAGAGTAAGATTCATTTAGATCACAATCCCATCTCTTTTTCCTGCATCTCTTCTTCACCGGCTTCCCAGTCGGCTTCCTCTTTTATTTCTAATGCCTCCAGCTCTCCTTCTTTATTCCAGTTTACGAATCCGTAAACCACGCATAAAAGCGCGCTAATGATACAAAGAAGATAAACTCCCCAGATCCAAGGATCATCGATGCCAAGCACGACTATCACCAACCATAATGCTGCCTGATTGCAGTCCCTTCAGCCCGGACTACACACAAATTGCGGCTTTCCAGGGGAAAGCTGTGGTGTGTGGTAGCATGTAGCATTATAACAAGCTATAAGGGTGTCGGTCAGGAATATATATTACAATTTATGCATATCCAAAGGCGTAATCGAGTGTATGGACTTGGGAGCAAGACACAACTATGCGTGGATAATGGAGTGACTCTGGGAAAACTATAAGTCCATCTGCATGGATTGCGAGGTCTTGCGATGCTCGAAGCCCTAAATAATGCCAATATCTCCGTCATGGCTTTAGCCGCCGTTCTGATCCTCATAGCCGTCCGTCAGATGGGCAAGAATAGCCTTGCCATCTGGCAGATTATGCTGCTGGGCGCATTATTGGTTCTTTTCACCGGGCAGATATCTCCAGCGGAGGCGCTAGGCGCCATAAACCTGGATGTGA
Organism: Methanothrix sp.; assembly: GCA_963682135.1. Classification (GTDB taxonomy): domain Archaea; phylum Halobacteriota; class Methanosarcinia; order Methanotrichales; family Methanotrichaceae; genus Methanothrix. Next base: position 634,275 of record OY821645.1, on the reverse strand, counting down.
TGGTATTTCTGGGAGCAATGTTCGTGATTGGGGAGTCTATGCAGAGAAGCGGCTATCTCCTTTTCCGGTTCAATCGAATCTTTTGCCGGGCCCAAAATCTCGATCAGCTTCTGCTTCTCATTCTTTTTGCTATGGGATTTCTCTCGGCTCTGCTCATGAATGACACCCTGGCCATCATCGGCACGCCGCTCATGCTCTACTTTGCCCGAACGCTCAAAATAGACCCCAAGCTTCTGCTCTTGACGCTGGCCTTTGCCGTGACCATAGGCAGCGCCGTGAGTCCCATCGGCAATCCGCAAAATCTGCTCATCGCCGTCAACTCGGATCTGTCCAATCCATTTCTTGTCTTTCTGCATTACCTGCTGCTGCCCACCATTGCCAATCTTCTGCTGGCCTATTTGCTGCTCAGAGTCTTCTACAAAGAGCAGTTTCAGAAAAGAACCCTGGAGATATGCCAGGAAAGGGTCACCGATCCGGCATTGGCACGTCTATCCCGCATATCTTTTATTCTGCTTTTCGTAATGATTCTGGCCAAGATGGCAGCAGTTTCTTTAGGCGTTGGCGGCGAGTTCCGGCTGACCTACATCGCCCTTATCTCGGCGCTGCCCATCCTTCTTTTCAGCAGCAACAGGTACAAGGTTCTGAAGGGCATAGATTGGTGCACTCTAGTTTTCTTTGCAGCCATGTTCGTTCTCATGGATGCGGTCTGGAGTTCGGGCTCTTTTCAGTCTCTTTTGGCCGGATCAAAAGCGGATCTGGCCTCTATTCCTACTATTCTGGCCTTTAGCGTCCTCCTAAGCCAGCTCATCTCCAATGTGCCAATGGTTGCCCTCTGCCAGCCGCTGCTTGCCAATCCATCCCCGCAGGCGCTCATGGCCCTGGCTGCCGGGAGCACCATTGCCGGGAATCTCTTCATCTTAGGTGCGGCGAGCAATGTGATAATCATCCAGAATGCTGAGAAGAGCGGCGAGACACTGACCTTCCTGGAGTTTGCCAGGGTAGGGGTGCCATTGACAATTCTTAATGTGCTGGTTTACTGGCAGCTTCTTTGAATTTATTTGAATTCATGAATGCATGCGAGATTTGCGCGAAAATTAAATAATGATAATAACAGACATGAAGCGATGAAAGTGGACTTAACCGTCTCATGCTACGACAGACATGCCAGGGACTACGACCTCTACCAGTCTGCCGTTGTCCCCGGCTATCAGGAGATGCTCGACCTCACAGCCGAGGCATGCCAGCGCTATCTGCCGCAAGATGCCAGGCTCATCGATCTGGGCTGCGGAACCGGCAATGCCGCTCTGGCAGTACTGCAGAAGATGCCCTCGGCCGGAGTCTTTCTCATCGACGGCTCTGGAAGAATGGTGAGAGTAGCTGAGGAGAAGATCTCCTGCGCCCGCCCGCAGGCAATCCTGGGCCGCAAGGTGGCGGACCTTTCAGGAAGCGATTGGGATGAAGGAATCGTGGGCAAGGGCCTGGTGGGCGAAGGGTATGACGGCATCATCTCCACTCTGGTCCTGGAGCACCTGCCCTTTGATCGTTACCAAGCAGCCATTGCCAAATGCTATCGTCTGCTTAGACCAGGTGGCTGGCTCCTGGCAGCGGAAGGCTACTCGCAAGCGGGAAGCGACATGCAGGTGTGGTTCTTCGAAGAGATGGAGCGCAGGAGAGCGGCAGTTGATCCCAAGCTATCCGACTTCGTGGCCCGGCTGCGAAGCGAGCAAGAGACACACTACTACGCCAGCAGGGCTGAGAAGGAAGAGTGGTGGAGGCAAGCGGGATTTGTGCAGGTCAATGTGCTCTGGCAGTACCTTTGCATTGCCCTGATGGTGGGAAGAAAACCAATGTGAATTTTATCTCATGCAGATAGTCCCTCGACATATTGGGCCTCGCTATCTACCTGTGCTTTGATCCTGGGCCGAATAGATTTACGGGTCACCAAATCTACAGGGCGCTGCAGCAAATCTTCCAGGAAGAACTTCAGATCCATGTACGCATTGAAGGTCGCAGGCCCCAGGAACTCCTCCGCCAGGACCCCGAGAATCCCGACCTCCTTTACAACCCGGGCCTATGCACCGTAGACCTTGGCTAGCTAGACCGGTGATTGAGCTGCTAAACCGCAGCCGATAGCTCGCTCTCAGCCGCTTGACGCCTGCATGGCCCTGGGGCTCGGCTGCCAGCGGACGGGCGTACCTGCTGCGCTCCAGTGAGCACGCCACGCGAGCCCTGGCCGCGGACCCCAAGGCGTCCCATAGTCACCCAAGATCTGGGCGTCATCTTCGAGCAAGAAGTGTGACAGCTTGCGGGCTCTCTACTACCAGGCAACGCTCCAACGAGTGCGATCCCCAGGACCCGCAGACCGCCTGCGGCCTGGACTTCACCGCTTGACTGGCGATATCGGTCAGCCCAGTGAGTTTCCGCCAGAAAGTACAATTCGCCTTCCTGTAGCCGCGAGAAAATCGCCTTAAAAAGACCAGCGCGTCCAATATCTTCCGCCCCCTGAAAGGCATCTCCTTCGGCCTGCATGGCACCCGGATATCTGCCGCCTGTCCCTGTGCCCCCGGATCTCTCCCGGCTGCCGGCCTGCCGCGCGCCATGATATCCAGGCCACGCAATCCAATTGCTTCCCGCAAAGCTTTTGGATATGATGAATGATCCTTACTCGGAGGATAGGCAATTGGCGGCAACCACGGAGACAACAACGACTATAAATGCGTTCAATAACAGCGGCCTTTTTTCAAATCATTACTTAGAGAATATGATCCAGAAGGTTCCAGAATGGGATGATGATGATGCCCGTCTCCGTGAAACATTCTCTCAAATAAAAGAGATCTTCGAGCGGAAAGGGAAAAATTTCGAAAGGTACGTTGAGGCGGATCTGGAGCACAATTTGATCAGGCCGGCCTTTGACAAACTCGGTCATCATTACGGGGTTCAAGAAAGCGTGCATCATGACCCTCTGAAACCCGACTATGCCTTCTTTCCAGATAGAAAGACGCTCGATGAGGCTTATTCACACAAGAAAGACTCAGAAGGTTTCTACAAAAAGGCCGTTGTCGTAGGGGATGCAAAAGCCTGGAATGTAGCTCTGGACAAGAGCCGCCAGGGGAAAGCTCAGAGAGACATGGCCAATCCAAGCTATCAGATTGACAACTACCTGCGAGCAACCCCTGCGAAGTGGGCGATTCTCACCAATGGGAGAATGTGGAGGCTTTACCATGAAGACACCAGCGTCAAGATGGACTGTTACTATGAGGTAAACCTCCCTGAGCTGATCAATCGGATCGAGGAGAGCGGCGATATCACTCTTTTCAAGTATTTTTATCTCTTCTTCCGGCTGGAAGCCTTTCCCCAGGTTCCGCTCGGTTCATCTTTCCTGGATAGAGTAAGGGAGGAGAGCGCAGCATACGCCCAGAAGGTTGGAAATGACCTGCAAGAGAATGTCTATAAAGCAATGAAGGTCCTGGCTGAAGGTTTTTTTGCAGAGCAATCGAACTCGTTGTCCCATGCGTTGGAAGACATAAGAGATGTGCAGGATAACTCCATGCGCCTGCTCTATCGAATGCTTTTCATCTTCTATGCCGAGAGCAGGAAGCTTCTCAACACCGACAACAAGCACTACAGGGAAATGAGTCTACGCAAGCTGAAGGAAGAAATCTCAGAAAAGATGGATCAGGGCGAGAGCATGCTGGCGGTCAGATCTACTTACTGGGAGGGACTCAAGGACCTGTTCCGCCTCATAAACGATGGTAGTGAAGCCTTCGGCTATCCCAAGGAAGAGTTCTACATCCCGGCATACAATGGCGGGCTCTTTGATCCCTTGAAAAATCCGTTTCTCTCTCAAAAGAAGATAGGAAACTCATATCTGGCAGGGGCCATTGACCTCCTGGCACGCTCCCCAGGCGAAGGAAAAATGGTTTTCGTAGATTATTCGTCCCTGGACATTCGACACCTGGGATCGATCTATGAAGGCATTCTTGAGTACAAGCTGCACCTGGCCGGGGAGCCCATGGTGGCCGTCAAAGAAAAGGGCAAAGAGGTCTGGTTGCCGGCGAGCAAGGCCGGCAAGAAATTCACAGACAGCGTTGAGGCGGGTGGCCTGTATTTGGTGACGGACAAGGGGGAGAGAAAGGCCACCGGCTCCTTCTACACACCGGAATATATCGTGAAGCACATGGTGAAAAACACACTTGCGCCATTGATAAATCCGATGATGGAGGAAGCCATCTGGTCTGAGGACCTGCGCAAGGATCTTCTCAAGAAGCTGCTTTCCCTGAAGGTCCTCGATCCGGCCATGGGGTCCGGTCATTTCCTAGTTGAGGCTACTGATTACATCGCCAGGGAGATTATTCATGCCAAAGAGATAGCCAGACACGAGGAGCTGGAATCGGAAGAGATAGCTGAGAACGACATTCATTGGGCTAGGCGCGAGGTGGTGAGAAATTGTATCTACGGCGTGGATCTCAACCCCATGGCTGTGGAGCTGGCCAAATTATCGTTGTGGCTTACCACAGTTGCCTCCAACAAGCCGCTGAGCTTCCTGGACCATCACTTGAGATGCGGAAACAGCCTCATCGGAGCGGAGCTAGAAAAACTCGCTGTGCTGCCCGGCGGGCAGGCGGAGCAGACGCAGATCTGGAGCTTTGGGCTGAAAAGTCACACGGATAAACTCCTCGGTAGGTACAGACTCATGGCAGCTCTGCCGGACGATAACTTGCAGACGGTAAAGTGGAAAGAAGAGCAGTTCCGTCAGATCAAGGAATCAGAGCTCTCCCGAAGGCTAAACGATCTTTCTAATGTCTGGCTATCCTCGTTCTTTGGGAACAAAGTGAAAGATGACGATTACTATGAGCTGCAAAACCACCTGAACCCGGAGAAGTTTCCGGACTTGTCCTACCTGAGGGAACAAGATTGGTTCACAAGAGCCCAGGTGCTGGCGAAAGAGAAGCGATTCTTCCACTGGAGGATGGAGTTTCCTGAAGCGTTTGCCGGGGAAAATCCCGGATTCGATGTGGTTATCGGGAACCCACCCTATGTTGATTCTGAAAATATGGTGAAAAATTCACCAGCTGAAAGAGATGTAATATCAAAGCGGTTTAAGACTGCTAGTGGAAATTGGGATTTATACATACCATTTTGGGAATTGGCCTTGCAACTGATTAATACCAAAGGAAAAGCATCACTAATCACGCCTAATAAGTGGATCGCTGCTGGATACGGATTATCTTTGAGGGAGTTTTCTAAGGAGAATTTGTATTGGATATCCGATTATTCTAAAGCTAAAGTTTTCGAAGAGGCCTCAATATTTCCAGTCGTTGTTTTCATGGACAAACAGACTCATCAAGAACTTAATATCGAAATCTTTGATAAAAACTATTTGAAAATATTAAACAACTATATTAATACAAAAAATTTTTATGCTACAAAAAATTGGGGGATCATATTTTCTAAAGATCCCATCATGCTAATCAAAGTGCAAGAAGCGAGTCAAATGCTATCTGAAATTTTTATTGTTAAGGAAGCTTCAACAGTTTCAGAAGCTTATGAATTACCCGCACTATTAAGAGATACAAAACAAGAAGATTCAGAGGACTTTAAGTTTATAGTAACTGGTACAATTGACAGGTATACTTCGTTGTGGGGGGTAGAACCAACCACATATTTAAAACGTAATTACAATATGCCAGCCGTTAAAAAAAGCGATTTTCAAAAAAGCTTTCCAAAGAGGTTCATGCAATCATCCACCAAAAAAATAATTGTTTCTGGAATAAGGCACTTTGAAACATTCTTGGATAAAAATGGAGAATATATTGCAGGCAAATCTACTGCTATTATTTTTGAGGGATCGTCTACAAATTATAATCTATCCTGTATATTAACGATACTAAATTCCAAATTAATGACATTTTTTATCAAGGAGGTATATGGGAACCTGAGTATGGATGGTGGGATAAATTTCAGAGCCCCTCTTGTTTCTGAGCTCCCCATCCGCCGCATATCCTTCACCACCCCCGCGCCCGAGCGCGCCCGCCTGGGGGCGGAGCTGATGCAGCTCTATGCCGATGGCAAGCACGCCGAGATCCTGGCTGCCGTGGAGGCCTGCCTGCCCAAAGACGGGGAGGGCAATTTCATCGCCGAACAGGAGCGCTCGGATGTGGTGCACGATCTTCTGGCCCACCTGGCGGAGAAGATGTTGGAGATGAACAAACAGAAGCAGAAAGAGATCAAAGACTTCCTAAGCTGGTTGGAGAGCTACCTGGGAGCAAAGGTAGAGGACCTCACGCCCAAGACAAAGCTGCAGGGCTACTACGAGCACGATTATGAGAGCTTTTTGGCGGTGCTCAAGAAGAACAGCAAGAAACTGGCCATCGATCCGGCCAGACGCGAGCCGGCGGAGGCCCTCAAAGCCGAGTTCGAGGGGTCGATGGGCAAGCTTGCGCCCTTGAGGGAGCGGATAAAGCAGACGGATGAGCTGATCGATGCGGTCGTGTACAGGCTGTACGGATTGACGGAGGAAGAGAAACGGATTGTGGAAGGAAAAGCATAATAATAATTCACGACGGGCAAACTGCCCAAAAGTATAATAACGGGAATGATGCCAAGATCAAGGACAATCGTGGATGTGCTTTAAAATGCCAAAAATTCCATTTGATCAACTCTTTGACTCCGAGAAGGACCCTCTGCCACACGGAGGAGCCACGGATTTATTCGGTAGAGTGGTTTGGGCCTTAACCGAAGAAGAAGAGGAAGCAATGGTAAGAAAAATTCAGAGCGCTTTTGGTGGCTAAAAACAATGCGCATCGCTGTAGATTCAGATATTTTCTTATACGCTGTCATTGACCACAATCGCGATGAGCTCAGAAAGAAGGACATTTTCCCCCGAGAAATAAAAAATTTTTGAGCCGCGCGAGCGGACACCCCCGCGTAGAGCTCTGTATTCCCGTGTCGGTATTTGCGGAAATCGTCAGCTTGTGCCTTCAAGGAGGGCAAAACGGCGAACAAGAGGGCAAATTCTGTATTGAAGATCTCTATAAGCTGATTGGATTTTGGCAAGGATTAGATATAGTCGTTCTTCGCCCGAACAAGGCTGTGGCCGTAGCTTGCTATAATCTCTATATGGATGAATCTGTTCGTGATAGCAGGCTGAGCCCAACGGATTTGGTTCATTTGGGCTATGCTATGGCTTATGATCTCGATTATCTCATAACAACAGATAAAACCCTGAGGAAATACAGAATTCCAGATGCTTTTCCGCTCGTAGTGATGCATCCCAAAAATGTGGATGAGATCTTTTCATAATTTTAACAGCGATATTTCTAGTTGTCACCACTCCCGCGCCCGAGCGCGCCCGCCTGGGGGCGGAGCTGATGCAGCTCTATGCCGATGGCAAGCACGCCGAGATTGGGGCCCTGGTGGATGCCTGCCTGCCCAAAGACAAGGCTGGCAATTTCATCACCGAACAGGAGAAATCGGATGTAGTGCACGATTCACCAGGCCTTCCTGGCAGAGAGGATGCTGGAGATGAACCTGGCAGAAGCTAGCCAGGATATCAAGGGCTTCCTTGGCTGGCTGGAGAGCTGCCTGGGAGCCAATGTGGAGGATCTCACGCCCAAGACAAAGCTACAGGGCTACTACGAGCATGATTATGCGAGCTTTTTGGCGGTGCTCAAGAGGAACGGAAAGAAGCTTGCTATCGATCCGTCGCGCCGGGAGCCGGCGGAGGCGCTGCCGCCCTCAATTTAGAAAGAAGTGATGTCTTGTCGATTTAAGAGAGCAGAAAAAAACGTGCGATGGTTCACTTCATTACCAAACTGAAGGTCTGGATATTCGTGACCCTCCGCGCTCCAGAAGTAAAAACCCGGTGGAACCCGCCACCGTAAAGCTAGATGTACTGCAGAGATTCGATCCGACCATCCATCATGAATAAGCGCACACCGCCCTCACCTTCGTCTTCTGCTCGCTTCCCTTGAAGGCGATCGCCGTCATGGACGCCTGACCCGTCTTGCAGTTCAGATAGTATGTCGCTTTGGCTGCCAGATCCAACAGGAAGCCGCAATGGCTTACGGATCCCCTCATAGAAACCCCGGAGCTGATGCCCATCTTCGTCGTGGCCTCCTTATTCACCTCCGATCTGGCCGCCATGGACAGGGTCGCAAAGACGTCCAGCGCCCCCGCCGCGGCCCTCGTAACCTCCAGGTCAGCTGCATACTCCACCCTCCACCGCCCAATAGGAACCGCCAGAGAGCCGCCGGAATTATGCCAGGTTCCCGCTGGATGTGATCGAATACATGCGGCTGCATCAATTGAAATTCCCGCCATCTAGTTAAACCAGCGCGCTCAATAGCAATGCAATTGGGGAAGAATATGCCGGTAGATAAACCTCCGTCCAGAGTCAGCATCGCATTGATTCAAACCAATGTTAGCGAAGACCTCTATCTAAATCTGATGAGAACTGTAGAAAAGGTAAGAGAGGCAGCAAGCAAAGGAGCCCGGATCGTCTGCCTGCAGGAGCTTTTCCGCACGCGCTACTTTCCGCAGTGGGATGGCGAAGATGCCGCTGCTCTGGCTGAGACCATCCCTGGCCCTTCCACGCAGGCCTTTTCCACGCTGGCAGAAGAGCTGCAGATAGTGATAATAGTGCCCATCTTCGAGCATGACGAAGGCGAATTCTACAACTCCGTGGCTGTGATTGATGCAGACGGCAGCCTTCTTCCCACCTATCGCAAAGTGCACATTCCTCACGATCCTCTCTTTTACGAGAAAAGCTATTTTACTCCCGGAGAGGAGATCCGGGTTTACGATACCCGCTATGCCAAATTTGCCGCACTCATCTGCTATGACCAGTGGTTCCCGGAAGCAGCGCGCGCTGCTGCGCTGAGCGGAGCGCAGATTATCTTCTATCCCACGGCCATCGGCTGGATAAAGGGCGAGGAGGACCCATCTGAGGGCGATTGGCATGATGCCTGGGAGACAGTGCAAAGAGGCCACGCCATTGCCAATAGCGTCTGCGTGGCTGCGGCTAATAGGGTGGGCTGCGAGGATGACCTGATCTTTTGGGGCAGCTCCTTTGTCTGCGACTGCTTTGGCAAGATCCTGGCCCGGGCCGGCAGCAGTGAGGAGGAGACGCTGGTGGTGGAGCTGGATCTGGCCATGAATGAGGCGGTGCGCAAGGGCTGGGGCTTTTTCCGCAACCGCAGGCCTGATGTCTACTGGCCGCTCATCGAGATGGTGCAGGATGAGGAAGGGCTGGATCGAAAGGCTAAGGAAGGGATAGGGATCTGTCGGCAAGAGACGCCCCGCTCTTTGGGCTACCACATGCCGGCAGAGTGGGAGCGTCACGAGGCCATCTGGCTCTCCTGGCCTTACGATCTGGACAGCTTCCCTGAGATCGAGGCGGTGGAGAAGGCATACCTGGCCATCATCAAAGCCATTCACAAGAGCGAGATTGTCAACCTGCTGGTCAAAGACGAAATGATGCAAAACGATGTCGTGGACCGGCTGAAAGAAGAAATGGTCGATTTGCACCGCGTTCACTTCCACGTGATAAGCTATGCGGATGTGTGGTTCAGAGACTACGGTCCCACATTTGTCGTAAACCGGAAGAATGAGCCGGAGAGGAGCGTAGCCGCGGTAAATTGGATCTTCAACGCCTGGGGCGAGAAATATGCGGAGCTGATGGGTGACAGCAGAATTGGCGGACTCATCAACGAAGACCTCAAGATGGAGTACTTCTGGCCTGGCATCGTCCTGGAGGGCGGCTCCATCGATGTGAACGGCTGCGGGACGGTTCTGACCACGGAGCAGTGCCTGCTCAATAAGAACCGAAACCCTGCCCTGAACAAAGAGAAGATCGAGAGTTATCTCAAGGAATACCTGGGCATAAGCAAGGTCATCTGGCTCAAAGAGGGCATATCCGGGGACGACACGGACGGGCATGTGGACGATATTGCCAGGTTCGTCGGCCCGAACACCGTGCTTTGCGCTTACGAGGATGATGCAGAGGATGAAAACTACCCGGTCCTCAAGCAGAACTACGAGCAGCTCTGCCGGGAGACCGACCAGGACGGCTGCGCGCTCAAGGTGATCAGGCTGCCCATGCCGGGAAAGGTGGGCGCAGAGCGGCGGCTGCCCGCCAGCTACGCCAACTTCTACATCGGCAACGATGTGGTCATGGTGCCGGTCTTCGGGCACAGGAACGATTCTGTGGCACTCAGAATCATCCAGGAGGCCTTCCCGGATAGGCGGGTCGTCGGCATCAACTGCCGGGAGATGGTGCACGGCCTGGGGACGGTGCACTGCATAAGCCAGCAGCAGCCTGCCGAGAAATGAATGAGATTGGTATACGTCCAGCTTCTTTGAAGGTCCATCCTTCAGAGAACCTCCAGGCGTCCTTCTTTTTTCAACTCTTCTAGGAAGTACCCCCTGACTTCCTTTTTGGCGATATCATAATCTACCTCACGAATTAAAAAGCATTTCGATAATATGAGTGTGCTTATAAAAAAGGCAAGAAGAAATGAGCCCCCTATCCCAGTTCAACCGATCCATTTCCCCCAATAGCATCCGTATAACTGTAGGCCGTATACGATACGCCCAATCCAGTCCAGCGCGCCTCTGGCACCTGGCAGGAGCATCTTGGGCTGCCCAAGCTCTCCTTTTAAGTAAGCTTCACCACATTGGAGCCGTGCCATTTCGCCTGAATCACTGGTGTGAGTTCCTCCAGTTGCACCAGGGTTAAATATCAATTTAGGGGAAAATTATTTATCACAAACATGCATAATTGGAGAGGTTAGGTCTATGAAGATTTTGGATTCGTAGAACCGCTTAAGCAAAGCTATCTGCTTCCAGGACATGAAATGCAATTCGATGAGGCACTGCACAGAATATGCCAGCTTCGCGCTCGATTAGATGATCTCAGGATCAAGAGCGTATCCGTTCCGGCATGCTTGGGCGAAACGCTATCCGATGTATCCACAGATCTGATTGCCATAGAAAAAATTCTCGAAGAAGAGAGCAGTGCAGAAAAATCGGAGCATCTCTTTCTGGAAAGGATTCTTAATTCGTTTACAGATCCTCTATTCGTCAAAGATAGGCGGCACCGGTATATATTGATCAACGCCGCCGAAAGCAAATTGGCCGGCCAAAGACCTGACGAAATGATCGGCAAGACCTGTTTTGATTTCTTCCCCAAAGAGCAGGCGGACGTTTTCTGGGAAATGGATGAAGCCGTATTTACTACAGGAAGAGAGAGCGTCAATGAAGAACTGATGACTGATGGCCGGGGCATTGTTCATACCATGGTCACCAAGAAGACCTTGTATGTAGATGAAGTCGGCAACCAGTTTCTGGTAGGCATTGCCCGGGATGTCACAAAGAGCAAGATGGTCGATGAACAGCTAAAAAGGGCCCATGACGAACTGGAGAAGAGGGTCCTGCAGAGAACTGCAGAACTGGAAATAGCCAATCAGGCCCTGACAGATACTCGAGATTCCCTCGACAAAATAATCAATTCCATCGGTGATCCGATTCATGTCAAGGACAGGCAGCACCGGATTATTCTGGTCAATGATGCCTCTTGCAGACTCTTCAATCGCTCAAGAGAGAATATTTTGGGCAGGACCGCTTATGAGCTGTTCCCCTCCCAGGAAGATGCTGGGGTCTCCTGGCAGAAGGACGAGGAGGTATTTACCACAGGAGTGGAGAACGTAAACGAGGAGACGAACACCTACGCTCCTGGCATCACTCGCACCGTCCTGGTTAAGAAGACGCCCTATAAAGACAAGTCAGGAAATGAGTATCTCGTGGGAGTGACTCGAGATATCACCGACCGCAAGAGGGCGGAGGAGGCATTGCGGGTGAGCGAGGAGCGCTACCGGCAGTTGTCTGAGGACATGCCTGTTTTTGTTTCGGCGTTTCTTCCCAACGGCACTCTGACCTATCTGAACAAGACGCTGGCGGCATTGCAAGACCAGGCACCCGAGGATATGATCGGGAAAAACTTCTTCGAATTCCTGTCCCCTGCCGACCAGAAAAAGGTCAGAGAAATTCTGGGCACGCTTACACCGCAGCATCCCATTGAGATCCACGAACAACGATATCTTAAGCCGGACGGCAGAGTGGTCTACCAAGAGTGGACCAACCGTGCATTTTTTAATGAGCAGGGGCAGCCCATCCGCTATCAAGCCGTCGGTTTGGACATCACTTCTCGCAAGCTGGCCGAGGAAGCGCTGCGCGAGAGCGAGAAAAAATATAGCCTGCTGATAAACAACGCTAACGAATCAATAATCGTCGCGCAAGATGGCCTGCTTAAGTTTGTCAATCCCATGATGCTTAGACTGTTAGAAGTAGATTCGCAGCAGGAACTCATTGATAGACCATTTCCCGAGTTCATCCACCCGGATGATCGGAGCATGGTGGTTGAAAATTACCGGCGACGGATCGCAAATGAGGCCGCTCCGCCAAGCTATGCCTTTCGAGTATTAACTGCAAAAGGAAATGTCAAGTGGGTGGAAATCAATGCGACCTTGATTGAATGGCAAGGCAGACCTGCCACATTGAATTTACTCACCGATATTACTGAGCGCAAGCGGGCCGAGGAGTCCCTGGCGGAATCGGAGCAGCGCCTGATGGACATCATTGATTTTTTGCCTGATGCTACCTTTGTCATCGATAGGGATGGGAAAGTGGTAGCCTGGAACAAGGCCATCGAGGCCATGACCGGCATCTTGGCTAGAGATATGATCGGGAAGGGCAATTATGAGTATGCATTACCTTTTTATGGAACTCGCCGGCCCATACTCATCGATCTGATTTTAAAAGCTGACAGAGATATCGAAAGCAGTTACAACCAGATCGAAAAGAAAGGAAGTGTTCTCAGGGGAGAATCCTACATGCCCAACATGCAAGGCGGAATCGTCTATCTCTTGGGCAGCGCTGCTGTTCTCTATGACTCTGTCGGCAACGTCTTTGGGGCCATAGAGTCCATCCGCGACATCACAGAGAAAAAGCAGGCAGAAGATCGTCTCATTGAGGCAAAAGAGGCCGCAGAGGCGGCAGTCAGGTCAAAATCAGACTTCCTGGCCAATATGAGTCACGAGATCAGAACGCCCCTCAATGCCGTATTGGGTCTTACCGGTTTGCTATTGAACTCGGACCTGTCCGCACAAGAGAGAGATTATGTAGAGACTGTAAGAAGCTCCGGCAATACCTTGCTCTCGGTTATAAATGAGATACTGGACTATTCCAAGATTGAGAGCGGCAAGATGGAGCTGGAGAGACAGCCCTTCCATCTGCGAGAATGCATTGCTGTGGCTGTAGATCTGGTGAAGGCGGCTGCGGATCAAAAGGGGCTGGTTGTGAAATATGAACTTGATCAATCGATTCCTGAATACTTCAAAGGCGATGTTACCAGGCTTCGTCAGGTATTGGTCAACTTGTTGGGCAATGCCGTCAAATTCACGCATGATGGGACGATAGATATCTCAGTGATAGGAACGCCGATAGTGGCCCCAGATGGCAAGCAATATGAGCTGCATTTTTCCATTAGCGATACAGGCATTGGAATTCCTGAGGAAAAGATGGACCGACTGTTTCAATCTTTCTCTCAGGTAGATTCCACTACCACACGCAAGTACGGCGGAACCGGTCTGGGCCTGGCCATCAGTCGCAGGCTGGTGGAGCTGATGGCAGGTGAGATATGGGTGGTCAGCAAGCCGGGATTGGGCTCCACTTTCCATTTTACAATCCAGGTCGAGGAGGCGGAAAGGATATCTATCCCCGTCGATCCCGGCTTCAGGGAGACCGGAGCGGTCTCCAGCAAAAAAGGATTTAGACCACTGCGCATTTTGCTGGCAGAAGACAACACCATCAACCAGATGGTTGCTATTCAGATGTTAAAGAGGCTCGGCTACAGCGCAGATGTGGTCGGCAATGGTCTAGAGGTCTTGCAGGCAATAGAGCGGCAGCCCTATGATGTGATTCTCATGGATGTACAGATGCCGGAGATGGATGGCCTGGCGGCCGCTCAAGAGATCCGCAAGCTATGGCCCAAGGGGCCCAGGATTATAGCCATCACTGCCTACGCCCTCAAAGGCGACCGGGAAAGGTGCCTGGCAGCCGGCATGGATGATTACATCAGCAAACCCATAGTAATCGAGGAACTGAGACGAGTCATAGAGAAGAGCGAAGAGGAACTGACGGGTAGCGGCAATAATTAACAATCGAATTAAGGGATTCTGAGCAGGAGGCTACCCCCTTTCCCATTCCTCCTGCTCAGGCGGTAAGGACAAGTCCCCACTCTCCTACCCCGCCGAATAGTCGGTTATCGGCGAAGTTAATAACCCTTTTTTTCATGTAGATGTTATGTAGACCTGATCTAGGTAGTTTGTGATTAAGATGAAATGATGCAAATTGGCTATAGCTAGATTCTCTCGTTTTGTCGAGCGAATCTTATTTCTACAGTTACGAAAATATGCATATGTATGAGCAAGCCATTGCAATACAATCGATCACTTACTGTTATGTTAATTATCATGATCTTTCTGCAGATGGATGTATTAAGTTCCACCGGTCTTACTGATCTGGATTATCGTCTCAGCAAGCTAAAGAATGCTGATGCTTGCGTCTCTACTAAACAGAGCTTTCAAGGCGGCAACAGTGCAGAGCTAACCATAAATAGCGAAGGAAATTATGCCCGCATCTATATTTATCTGGACCCGCCTCTGCCACTCGAAGATCTTGATCAGTTCAGCATGTGGATATATCCTCAATCTGGTGATGGATCGGTGCAGGTTGAGCTCTACTTTGATGGCGATGGGGACGACAGTTACGATAGCAAGAATATGCTGGATGCCAGGATTCTCTCGCAGAAAAAATTATGCTCTAAAGCGGGGATGTCCAATAATACCTGGAATGAGCTGGATGGATTTGATCTGCAATATGAGAAGTACAAAGACGACGAATTCCCGCCCGAAAGTCTCGATGACTGCAAGGGCAGGCTGGAGGGCAAGAGAATTGTGAAAATTTATATCACGATTTATAAGGATGTCAATGCATCCGAAACATCTGCTCTTATCGATTATATTAAGATCGGCGATGAGATTATCAGTTTCGAGCCTCTGGAGAAAGAGGATATCAAAGACGGCCCATCTTCCGCGACTGCGGGTGGGCTGATAACCTACACCATAACCTACGGAAATAATGGGATGGAACCTGTCGATTTGACTGTCAAAGAGCAATACGATCCGCGAACGGTATTCATCGTGTCCTATCCCTCGCCCGATCCCGGCACCTTCGACACCTGGACCTTTTCCCAACTTGCGCCGGGCGCGCACGGCCAGATCGTGATCAAGATGAGGAGCCGCAAGCCCGCCGCTAAGGGCATCATCGATGGCCGCGTTTCCGGCAAGGGATTTATGTCCAGCGCTGGTATGCTTTCTACCGAGTTTGAAGGCTATCTTATCACGAACAATGTGCATATCATGGCTGGCGAGTTCAACTACTCGGCATCAGCCACTACCAGAATCCGGCCGATAATTGGATCGACTCTCGCATTCGGCGAGCATGGAACGGGCGATTATCAGTCAGATGAGAAGCTGACATATGATTCCATCAGCATCAGCGCGGAGCGCAACATCCTTGCCGAATTCTCTCCAGTCTCTGTAAATCTCTCCCTAAAAAGCATCCCCCTTTCTCTGCAAGGGGATTGGTCTGCAAATCTGCGGACTGAGAACGATTACCGGGATATTCGTTGGAGCGATAGATACTATGAAGGCAAGGACCTCAACCTCAGCTATCGGGCACAGCTGGGCAAGACGCTCTCTTATCTGGAGACGGCCGCTCAGTTCCAGGGCCAGGCAGATCGCTCAGCTTACTGGCCGAATGGCTTCACCGATACGCATCTTGCCGGCAACTTCACACTAGCGGGCAGGACCAGATGGAAGTGGGCCAACAAGACCATAAGTCCAGAGAAAGAGTGGCTGGAATGCATCTGCCCGATGGAGGATGGTCAACCATCATCGTGATCGATGGAAATTGAACGTGAAGGCGGAAATGTCTCCGCCCTAGCACTGCAATCATTTATCCAAGGGCCTGGGAGAACACATCCACAATGACCACATTGCTCGGCTGATTGTTCACCACAAAGTAGAGCATGTGCCTTCCCGTCTGCCCGGCGATAAAGCTCATGCTGCTGTATCCCAAATTGAACTGAGCGGTCTTATAATCGGTGCTGATGGTATTGGTCTGGATCAACTTGAAGAAGCTCCCTATCCCGCCCGATGGTACATTGGCCAGCAGTTGAAGCGATGAACCGACAGGGATTGCCGCATACTGGGTCCAGTTGGTCTGGCCCGATATCCAGAGATCATTGCTCTGGGTGATCCGCGACGTAGCATAGGTGGCGTAGGACAGCCACTGGCCGTTTCTGTAGTACACCCCGGCGGGCATCTGTCCGGTGATATCATACTGGACCGGGCTGCTCACCGCATCGCTCATTACGAACATTGTGGGTGAAACGGTAGTCTTGTAGTACTCTTTGTAGGGCGCAAAGGCGCTGCCTGGAACGGGCAGGTCCAGCCACTGTACCATGCCGGCAATTCCTTTATCCATCATTGCAGAGCGATCGTAACTGCTCACATATCCGCCCTCCAGATAGTCTTCTCCCCATGCAATACCGGTCAGCAGACATGCGGCGAGCGCTGTCATGCACATCAAGGCTTTGAAGTAATTCATTTCCTACACCCTGGTTATTGGCAAAATTCCATTGATTGTGATTCTTATTGGTTGAGAGGGCCGGAGGAAGGCCCTCTCTTGAGGAGGTCTTAACGGCGAGCCCCCAACTCCCTTCTCGCCAGCATATCCATCTCTCTCATAATTTATAGCCTTTTTTTTCAGATACGGGTCATATTGGCCTCATCTAGATAAGCACGAATCATAACCGCAAGCCTATTATCCTCAAACTCGGGCATGCTAATCATGGCCATGAATGTGCAACGTTTCATTGAGAACGCCATCGAGGAAATCAGGCGCGATGTATCGGGACGCGCCATCATAGGGTTATCGGGTGGCGTGGACAGCTCGGTATGCGCCATGCTGGCCCATCGCGCTATTGGGGATCGCTTGGTTCCTGTTTATGTGGACTCTGGGCTCATGAGGCAGTTTGAGTCGGACCGAATTGAGCAGCTCTTTCAGGGCATCGGTCTGGTGCGCGTGAATGCTCATGAGCGTTTCCTCAATGCTTTGAAAGGGGTCACGGACCCGGAAGAGAAGAGGATGATCGTGGGCGAGACCTTCATCCGTGTCTTTGAGGAGGAGTCACGCAAAATCGGAGGCGGATGCCTCATGCAGGGCACCATTTACCCGGACAGAATAGAGTCTGATGGTGGAATCAAGGCTCATCATAATGTGGGGGGCCTACCAACTTGCATGGATTTCAAGACCATAATCGAGCCCCTGCGCGACCTTTACAAGGACGAGGTTCGCGAAGTGGCCAGGGCTCTGGGCCTTCCCCAAGAGATCAGCGAGAGGATGCCCTA
The DNA here is from genome assembly GCA_963682135.1 of Methanothrix sp. Lineage (GTDB taxonomy): Archaea > Halobacteriota > Methanosarcinia > Methanotrichales > Methanotrichaceae > Methanothrix. The sequence continues at coordinate 616,741 of OY821645.1, read as the reverse complement.
TCCCGGACCAGGCTTGGCGGTGCGCATCGTGGGCGAAGTTACAGCCGAGAAGCTGGATATAGTACGCAAAGCCAATTCCATCGTGGAAGAAGAGATCGAGAAATTCAACCCCTGGCAGGCTTTTGCTGCACTGCTTGGCAAAGCCACAGGCGTAAAAGGCGATATCCGGGTCTATGGCTGGGTAGTAGCTGTTCGTTCCGTATCCTCCCGAGATGCAATGACTGCGGAGGCAATGGAGCTTCCCTGGGAGACGCTCAAGTGCATCTCCAGTCGCATCACAGGCGAGATTCCGACTGTTGCCAGAGTGGTTTACGATCTGACCCCCAAGCCTCCGGGGACAATTGAGTTTGAGTAAAAGGTCTGGCATTCGCTGCCTTGCGTCCGGTGGAACCGAATCGGGCCGTGGCACAATCACCTCAAATGGGCTGCCGGAGAACTTAATAAACTTGCAGAATAGAAGGGGAGCGCGAGCCTTCAATTGCGAAAGGGAGTTTTGCAGGGGAGAAGGCTCCAATAGATTACCTGTATTTTTAACTATTTAAGTTTAATTAAATGTGCGCTGGCACATTCCAGATCTAGAATAGTCATCATAGTAATATCCATATTCTTGATAGTAATAGTCCTGTCCTAAGGCGCTGTAATTTCAGATAGCTCCGTCTCTGCCAGCCTGGCTACGGCATAGGCCGGGAACACATCCGATATCCTTTCCCCGTACCTCTCCGACAGCCGCAGGCAGTCCACCCCCAGAAATGCCGCCGCCTGCGCGATTATCTCCTCGCCGATTCCTGCCGCCACCACCTTGGTTAGTTCATGGCGTTCCAATTGTCTCTCCAGTGCCGCGACCAGAATACTCTTCTGCCTCTCGCAGGCCTGCGAAGCTATAGCCAGGGCCGCAGCTTCGCCAATCTCTTCCAGATCGGCGCAGACAGAGCGCGCCAGTCTGCGAAGCGCTGCATTCCTATCCTTTCCTGCGCCATCCGGTGTCTCGCAGGTATAGCGTTCCTCAGAGATCTGGCCCAACCCCAGGCGGGCATCGGCCATGATTGCGAAAAACTCCGGCGCGAGCGGCACCTTATTTCCTTTGATTTGGGCTGCGGGCAGCAGGGCATCGAGCCGCGTTCTTAGCAGCCCCATGTAGACCAAATCGCCTCCGGCCAGACGCAAAAAGTCCGTCTTGGCTGCCAGCGCTCTTCCCATGCGGATAGGGATGAGATCCGTGGTGGTGCTGCCCATATCCACGAAGAGGCAGTCTCCTACCTCGCGTGCCAGCAAGGCAGCAGATGCAGCCCAGTTGGCCGCAGCCAGCTCCAGGGGGTCCTTCCAGGCAAAGCCATTCGCGCCCCAGAAATAGACCGGGCAGGAAAAGGCCTGTTTCACCGTTGCAGTAAGGCTTAAAATGCCCTCTTGCTTGCAAGAGAAGCAGTCGGCCAGCTCACCCGTGATGACGACTGCCACAGCCAGAGGCCGGCGCGCCGCAAACCGGCCCAGAACCTCGTCCAAGGGCGCATGCTTCCAGAGAGGCAGGTAGACGCTTTGTGCAAACAGCCCATCCGAGCTTGCTGCTTTGGTGTTGGCCCCGCCGATATCCAGACCCAGTATCATTGGCTGGTTGAGGCCATTTGAACCATAAAAGCTTTAGGTCGGAAGATATCTTTAAGCCACCAACTTTCGGAGATCATGATCATGGCTGCCAAGGAGAAGTTTGCTGAGCCCACTTATCTGGAATGTGGATTCGGAGAGCTGGAGTATAAGGTCATCAAGTCGGAGATATGCTGCCGCTGCGGCACCTGCGAGGCCTTCTGCCCCAGAATTGAGCATGTTGAGAACAAGCCCGCTCTGGTAAATTACGATCCGCTCTGTGGACTGTGCTTCACCTACTGCCCCAGGACTTTCCTCGACATGGGAGCAATGGAGACAAAGCTATTCGGCCGGACGCGAAATGCCGATGAAGCGCTGGGAATCTACAAGAACGCCGTTTCCGCTCAGGCCAAGCCCGCGTCGGCTGGGGCCCAGGATGGAGGAGTGGCCACTGCCCTGCTAGTGCAGGCTCTGCAGTCTGGTGTGATCGACTGCGCTGTGGTCACAGACAAAGATGAGGAGTGGAGAACGGTAGCTAAAGTTGCGACCACTGCCGAGGAGATTTCCGCCTCTGCAGGAACCAAGTACACCATCTCCAATAGCGTCGATGCTGTCAGGATTGCCCTGGAGAAGGGCTACAAAAAGATCGGTTTTGTGGGCACACCCTGTCAGATCCAGGGGCTACGAAAGGTCAAGCTTCTCGATGAGCCTTATCAATTCGGCCAGGACAGGATCGCACTGCTCGTCGGCCTCTTCTGCATGGAGAACTTCGACTACAATGCTCTCATGAACGGTCTGGTTAAGGCCAGGTTCGGGCTTCTGCCCAAGGATGTAGCTCGCTTTGAGATCAAGAAGGGCATGTTCCGGGTTATTGACAAGACCGGCAAGGCCCATGAAGTCAAGATCAATGAGACTGATGCATTCACATTCCCGGGATGCGGTCCATGCTTTGACTTTGCCAGCGAGCTGGCTGACATCTCCGTGGGCAGTGTGGGCTCAGCAGATGGCTGGTCTACTATTCTCACCCGCACGGATGCAGGCGAGAAGCTCTACGCTGCTACTCTGGCGAAAGGTGCAGTCTCTGAGAAGCCTATCTCTGAGAAGGGGCTGGCTCTTGCTAAGAAACTGGCCGGCGGAAAGGTCAAGCGCTTTGAGAGCAAATGCCTCGAGATGAATGTGAGCGGCATCATCCGTTAATGATAATAGAAAGGACCACTGATTGAATATGCTATCTGTCGGGCTGGCTGGAAAGCCAAACTCCGGCAAATCCACTTTTTTTAAGGCAGCGACCCTGGTTGAAGTGGATATTGCCAATTATCCGTTTACTACTATTGATGCCAATCACGGCGTCTCCTACGTGCGTGCGTCCTGCCCCTGCAAGGAACTGGGCATCAAGGAAGGCTGTGGCCGGTGCAAGGATGGCCAGCGCTTTATCGCCATCGAGCTGATCGACGTGGCCGGCCTTGTGCCTGATGCTCATTTGGGAAAGGGCCTGGGCAATGAGTTCCTGGACGCTCTACGGGTAGCAGAAGCCGTAATTCATGTGCTGGATGCCTCGGGTGGAACTGACCTGGAGGGAAATCCCGTTGGCCTGGGTAATCACGATCCCGTTACCGATGTCAAGTTCCTGGAATATGAGATCAGCATGTGGCTGAACGGCATTCTCAAGCGCAACTGGGACAAGCTGATGCGCAACTACAAAGGAGTAGGTGGCAAGCCAGAGCAGGTTCTCATGGAGCAGATGGCAGGCGTCGGGGTCTCGGATAGCCAGATCCGTCGGGCTGTGACGGAGATGAAGAAAGATCTGGGAAGCTGGAAGGATGAGGATGTGCTCCGCTTTGCCAAGATGCTGCGCGCCTACAGCAAGCCCATGATTCTGGCCGCCAATAAGATGGACATAGCGCCTCCCGAGTATGTGAAAAAGCTGCTGGCCTTGAAGGACGATATGGTCGTTCCGGTGAGCGGGTCGGCTGAGATTGCGCTACGCATGGCCGAGAAGGCGGGGCTGATCAAGTACAAGCCCGGTGACGCCGACTTTGAGATCGTGGGCCAGCTCAACAAAGCTCAGACAGCGGGACTGGAGAAGATCCGCTCACTCATGAAGCAGTACGGTGGAACGGGTGTGCAGCAGTGCATCAATCGTGCCGTCTTCGAGCTTTTGGATTACATTGTGCTCTATCCGGTGGAGGATGAGGGCAAGTTCACGGACAGAAAGGGCGTGATACTGCCGGATGCCTTCCTCATGAAACGGGGCAGCACGGCGCGCGACCTCGCTTTTCGCGTCCACTCGGACATCGGCGAGAGCTTCCTCTTTGCCATTGATGCCAAGACGAAGATGAGGCTGGGCGAGAAGCACGAGCTGAAGGACGGGGATGTCATAAAGATCGTGTCGACGAAATGAAGGCGTAACTACCGCGCCCTTCTGGACGCGGTTTTTTACGCCTTCACATAGCGATAGCATCATTGTGGCTTGCACCCCAAAGGTCGCCCAACATCTTAAATAGAAGCTCTGGCAATCCAAACAGCCGATGCGGTCGCCCAGAGTGATGTTCATCTTGTTTTCGATTCTCTTCCTATTCAGCCCGGCTTTCGCAGATATGCCGGCCTCGTTCTACCAGGCTATGGGCAATATCGGGACTGAAGACACCATTTGTGTCAAGAACTATGATGCCGGGGCGAGCGTCACCGAGTCCTACAAGGATTTCGAGCACCTGGACAAAGAGACCGAGGTTGTCAGCCGATCTTACAACACATCCAATAATGAAAAGGACTACACGCGGGGCAATGCCTCCTTGGAGGTAAGTCTAAATTCCAATGTCATCGGAAAGGCCCATATCGCCTGGCAGTCCAAAGACATGATGCCCTACTACATGGGCAGACATGCCACCTACAGTCTGGCCACTGAGGATCTGACTGGCGTATTCAAGATTGAGAAATTTTTGCAGCTCTGGTCCAACAGCACACTTGGCTCCGTCAGACTGGACTGGCTGCCTTGCAGCTAGGCGACTTACTGTGTTGAGGTGCGAACAGATTAATATGATCAGGTTCCAATGACATCACATTAATCATGAGGTATGGCAGGGAGCAATTCAATGATCAACCTATTCAAAAAGGACGCACCGAGCACGGCGACGGTGAACAAGAAGAAAGAGAAGCAAGAGGCTAGACGGCAAAAAGCGCAGGCAAGAGGCGAAAAGCCGATAAAATAGGCATCCTTGATCGATTGCCAGGCTGATTATCGAGGCGCTTTTTCCTCGCCCCTCAGACAATAGCCCGGCGGCTGGCATTTATGCCTTGAAAGAGCCCAACGATCTAACTCATAACTTTAGTAAAAACATTTAACTGAAAAGAGTAATAAATGATAATGAGAAATGTCGCATCGGTGATTGAAAAATGAGCAAACTGTATTGGCTATTAGTAATAGCCGCGGTCCTGAGCTCGACGGCTATGGCAGTTGACTTGACGGGAGACTGGAAAGTAATCCCGAATGCAGATATCTATATCCGGCAGATCGGCAATTCCGTTTGGTGGCTCTGCGAGTCGTCCGGTGTGAGCCCGAGCTGGACCAGCGTCGCTAACGGCACGGTGGAAGGCAATACTGTCAGCTTGAGCTGGATTGATGTTCCGAAAGGCAATTTGAGTGCGTCAGGAACATTACTGCTCAATATCACCTCTGAGGAAGAATTGCAGCTCATGAACCAGACCGGCGGATGGGGCGGAGATAGCTGGAAAGAGATAAAGATAATGAAAGTAGGCAGCGGATTCTAGATCCATTCGTAATGGGCCAGCACTTCAGGCACAAAATCGAATAGCAGGCTGTTCTCCACATACCCAAAGAACAGGCAGCCGTCGCATCCCGCGACGATCCTGCGGCGCTTCTCTTGCGACGACTGCCAGACCTTTGCCAGCCCCTCTGAGACATTGCCCAGAGGTTCGTGGTGCACGCGGCAGCTTCCTATGCTGCCGTCTGCTGCCACATGCAAAATGATGTCGCCGGCATGGCAACTAAATCGCGGTTCCAGGTCCCTTATCATTTTCAGATAGGTCACCGAGTTGATGATGGGCGCGCCGCTTTTCTTCAGTTCAATCAGTTGATCTAAGGCCTGCTCATAGGCAGGAATGTTCTGTATCCTCAAAGCGCTCCAGACCTTCTCCTCGATGCCCAGGGACTCATGCATGGGCTCAAAAGATATCCAGCACCCCAGCGACTTTGCCATGGATACCAGATCTGCGAGCTCGCCCACATTTTTTCCGGAGATGACGCAGTTCATCAAAATCTCATGGCCCGCCTGCTGCGCCGCCCGGATGCCTTCCAGGACAATCTGCAAATCAATGCCCCGCAGCTCCCGATAACTTTTGATGCCGTCCACGGAGACTGAGAGAAGGTCCAGATCATCCAGCTCTCCAGCCCTTTTGAGCAAGAGCAGGCCGTTGGTGATGAGCGAGGTGGTCATCCCCAGATCCTTGGCATGGCTGAGAATTTTGGGCAGGTCCTCTCGCAGCAGCGGCTCCACCGTCCAGGCATTGTAAACGCCTATGCCGAATTCTCGCGCCTCATCCAGCATTTGCAGGATCTGGGGCGTGCTCATCTCCTCTCCAGGGCGCCTCCAGTACTCGCAAAAGCGACAGCTCAGATTGCAGCGGGCATTAATGCCGTGAGAGAGCACAAAAGGCCTCCTTCGCACCCTCATCTGCCAGAGCGCCCGAGCGGCCATGCGAGGCGAAAATGATCTCATACAGATCCTCTACTATTCTCCAGACCCATGCCTTTTCTCCAGATTTTCTCTTGGCAATTGCCGGGTAATAAATCTGGCTGCTCAAATAACCGAAAATTATAAAATATCATCCGGAGAATTTGAGATAAAGGATTTAATGATGCTCGATCTACTTCTGCAAACGCTCGACGATACCGTCTCTACCATGGCAGTTGTCTTTCTCATGCTCTTTATCACCGGCCTCATGGTGGAGATGGATGCCTTCTCGTGCATCACCCATCTTGCCAAGCCGCTGGTTTCTGTATCCCACCTGCCGGCAGTATCTGCCTCCACCTTCGTCATCAGCTTGGGCTCAGCTCTGGCTGCTAATACCGTAATCGCCAGATTGCTGGCAGATGGCCAGCTGAGCAATCGCCAGGCATTCCTGAGCGCCATCATGAACAGCGTTCCCGTCTATTTCCGGGAGCTTTTCACCTACCAACTGGCTTTTGTGATTCCGGTTCTGGGCATCTTCGTGGGCGGGGCTTATGCCGTTATCTCTATCGCTACAGGCCTCATAAAAATGGCACTGGTCATGGTTATGGGCCGGGCCTATCTACCTGCTGATCTATCCGTGGCTTCATCATCTCCTCCGTCCTCTGCTTCACGACTGTCTGATCCGTCAGCACCATCCGCTTCATCTTGCGCGCGGCTCTCGCTCTCTCAGCCTGAGACATGGAGCAATTTAAAGAAGGCCGCCATAAAATCCCTGCGTGGACAGAGCCGCATTTTTTTCAGAATTGCAGGGCTCTACTTCATCATGACCTTCCTGGTCTTGTACTTAAGTCGGGAAGGCATTCTTCAATCCCTGGATGTCTTGCCTCTGGCCCACTTTTTCGGCGTTCCCCCGGAGACGATAATCCCGCTCACCATTTATGTGGCCAGCCCCAAGGCGGGAATTGCGTTATTGGGTCCCCTCATCCAAAACGACGGCATATCTGAGACAAAAGCCCTCATCGTTCTCATGCTGGGCAGCCTTTTCATGCTCCCCTTCTACTCTCTGCGTTCGCTTCTGCCCAATTACACCTCGGTCTTCGGCATGAAGCTGGGCCTGTCCCTGGTCATAATATCCACGGTCATCAGCGTGGCTGTAAGGATGTCAGTGCTGTTGATGCTTCTTGTTGTCACCTAAGCGAGAAGAAATATTCCCTGAGGGTAGCAAGGATACCCTGATCAGCCTTCGGCTTCACATCCCAAATATAATTTAAAGAATCAAAGTAATGGATTGAAGACCTATTTTCCGTTAAATCTCGGAAGGCAGCAAGGCGAAGCTGTTGAGTCTCTCCAGGAAGCTTGCGTTTTGATGATAAAAATCTATAAGTAGTAAACTGCCATATATAGAAAATAATGTTATCAAAACCACTGTTTTTAGGATCAATTATTGTCCTGGCATTTTTTTTGGGCATCTCTTATGCAGAGGAGTCCCGGACAAACGATCATTTACCCGACGCGACCATATCCGCAGACTCAGCCATTGTCAAAGATGAAATTATGATCCCCATGGAAAACGGCACCGAGATGGAGTGGCGGCATATCATCCTCAAAGGAAACAACACCCAAATCGGCACGGCCCTGGGAGAGATCGCCCAGAAAGATTATGGGGTAACGTCCCTGAAGAAATACGCCGATCCGGTATACGGCGAAGCCCGAAAGGAATACATGGCAAGGAACTATCCCATCATGCGAGAGAGGATGAAGGGGGTAGCTTTGAGCTATGGGCTATCGCAGGACAATGGCACCTTCGATACAACCGTCTTGCCCTATGACACCGAATCACGAGCCTGCTCCATGATCTACTTCCCACCCACGTTAACGGAAAATGGCCATGCCTTATCTGTCAAAAGCCAGGACTTCTTCAGAGTGCCCATCGCCGTCTACTTAAACAAAACAGAGAACATAAGTGGAAACCGGCTATTCTCCCGTCTGTTTTTGATGGAGATTTATCCTGATAGAGGTTATGCGACCATGGTCATCGGAGCTCATGAGATCAACTCAGTACTCGATGGACTCAACTCAGAAGGTTTAGGCATAGATATTTTGCAGGATCCCAGTATAGAACCGGTGGCTAATACGTCCTTCTCAGGAAGCAGAAATAGCGGTGTGCTCGCCATGCAAATGGGAAGGCTCGTTCTTGAGACCTGCCGTACAGTCGAGGAGGCCAAGATCGCCTTCCTGGCAAATAAGGAATATCAGTCAGTAGGTGGAATCCACTACATGATTTACGATAGCACAGGAAGATCTACGATCGTCGAGTGGAACAAGGATGACGGCAACCTCTATTTCACAGACGGCAACACCAGTGAGCCGAGTATTATGACCAATCATCCTATGTTCAGATACTCCAAGGTAGCTCCCAAAGACCTACCCTTAGAGGAGACCATTATCCCATATAACGATCCATACGATACATTCAATCGCTATAGGACGCTGTATAACTTCACCAACAGCCATCCGGGCAAGTTCTCAGAGGAAGACGCTGCCTATGCGATATCTACCGTCATGGTCAACTCAATTCTTGAATACCAGGGAGCCGTCAGACCCCTTCCAATGACCACGCTCTATGATGTCATCTTCGACCTGACAGATAGGAGCCTGAAGGTAAAATGCTTCCTGAAGACCGGTACTTCTGACATCGCAACCAATAAGAGCAGCACGGTGTACACACCGTACCTGACTTTCAAGATGAACAACTCAAGCAATAATTGAGAGGGAAGTAACCGCTTCCCTTACGATTTTTTATTCAAAAGATAAATACAACGGACTTACTTTTTCTTCATGCAGTTGATGGAAGCTCCGGCAAAGGCCGCTCCCACCACAATGTTGGAGAAGTAGGTAACGGCGCGCCAGAGGATGACCAGAGGCCCCAGCAGCGCAGGCGGTACAAACATGGAGTAGAGATAGCTCATGGATAACTCGGCTACGCCGCTGCCGCCCGGTGTCAGTGGCAGGATGGCAATTATGGCCAGGATAATCTGGGATGTAATGGAGAGAAGGAACTTTGGCTCTGCTCCCATGCCGATTAGCAGGGCTGATGGGACCAGGAAATCACACATCCAGATGAGTGCGGTAAGTCCGGCCATCACCGGCGTGCGTCGCAATGTCTCCCTGGCGAGCTGAATGCCGGCTTCGCGAAAGAGCCATATCTCTCGCTCTAAAGAAAAGATAATGGGTCTGTTGCCGGTCTTCTTTTTCAGCCATAACAAGAATCCGGCAATTCTCTCGGGGCGGTTGACAAGCTGCCAGAGAAATGTCAGGATAACAAAGAGAAGGACGACAAAGAAGGCCCCGATCTTTAGACCGAAACCGGTCAAAAAGTCGGAGAAAATAAGAAACAAAGCCAGGGATGAGACAAAGAAAATGCTGTCCAGCAGTCGCTCACCTACGGCCACGGCCGTTGCGCTGCCGTAGCTCATGCCGTCGTCTGCCAGGATCTTGATGCGCAAAGGCTCCCCTCCCGCGGAAGAGGGAGTGAGGGCCGCAAGGAAATTTGACGCCAGTGTCGAAATAAGCGAGAGGCGAAAACTTATTTCATGTCCGGCGAGAGAGGCCAGGAGCTTGAGCCTGACAGCATAAAATATCCAGGAGAACATATGCAAGACAAGCCCCAGGATCAAAAAACGCCCCTGAACTACAGTGAGCATCTTCCAGCTTATATTGGTATCTGTAAATTTTAATATGAGGATAATTGCAGCCAGGCTCATGAACACTGCCAGCAGTACGGCCTTTACCCTTTCATCTTTAAGCTTGATGCTCAAATTCCCTCTCTAAGCAACTTCTTGATAGATCGATTCCATGCAATCAAGCGCCCTCTTCCAGGAGTAATTCTCCTCTACAGCTCTCCTTCCCTTATCCCCGAGACACGCTCTTTGCTGCTCGTTTTCATGAAGCTCCAGGATAAGCTCGCAAAGTTCCTGCATGCTGGTGTAGATCATGCCTCCATTTTCTGCCACCTCGTTTACTCCGGGAGTGTCAAAAGCGAGAACCGGCGTCTCGCAGGCCATGGCTTCCAGGAGAACGATGCCGAAAGCCTCCAGTCGGTTTTGGGTGGGCAAGATAAGCATTTCAGCTCGGGAGATTGTATCTATAAACATGCTTCGCTCCAACCTCCCTGTGAACTTTGCCCGAACATGCAGCCGTCTCGCCAATTCCTCTAAGCGGCTGCGATCATAGCCTTCTCCTACCAGCAGAAGCTGCAGATCCGTCCTCTTTTGCACCTCGCTCATGGCAAAGATCAGAGTCTCGACTCCCTTGTAGCTGAGCATTCTGCCTGCATAGAGCACGTAATTCTCTTTCTTGCGAACTTGTGGATAAAGAGAGACATTCACCGCATTGGGCACAATTTTCAGCTTATGCTGATAATCCTTGAGGACGGGAGAGGTCGAAGCATAGCTCTTTGTGGTAGCTATAACGATCTCTGCCTCTTCCAGAACTGGCCGGACCATACTCTCATTTATCCTCTCCAAAGAAGCGGCAAATGCACGGGGCATTAAATGCCCATTTACCCTTCCCGGAATCACCACATCATTGTGGTAGGTGACAACATGCGGCGTTGCCCTGCGAAGCATGAACGCAAAGAGAGGGCTTGGGATATGGCTGTGAAAGACATCCGCCTCAAATTGAGGTAATTTAATTGGTATCGGAGAATAAAATAAGTCAATGCTCGGTATGCGAACCATCTCTCCGGTCCATCTTCCACAAGACGAGGCAACGCTAACCTGATGCCCTCTCCCGACGAGGCCATCGGCCAGCTCTTTTACATGATACTCCACTCCCCCTACATGGGGCGGAAAATAGGGAGATATCTGAATTATCTTCATGGATGAAAAATTTTTTAGAATAGAGTGCCCTTAGGCTCTTTGACCAGAACCACGGGCCTTCCCGAGAGCTGGGAGAGCAGCCAGGGATCCACGTTTAAGGCATTTTGGGAATCAAGATTGCGTGAATCTGTCCGATTTATAATGATCGGAGTGTAGTCCGAATAGCTGGTAGGATAATACCATTGAGGCTCGGTTCCCGGAGGGTAGAGGACGCCTTCATGAAGTCCGAATCCCTTGGGTGCACTGCCCCAGTTCCATAGGTTATTGGCAATTTCCAGGGTGCTGACCGGGTTTGTCCCATACTTGTCCAGCCATGAAGTCCCAAAGTCCTCGCCGACGCTTTGAAATCCACACGATAGTGGTATGCATACCAGGGCGACGCATATGCAGATAATTGCGACCAATGAAGCTTTCATCTAAATCTCCTCAAAATCCATGATTCGCTTTTAATATCGCTATGGTATTTTCCAGCTTGGGATCGTAAGTGGGAGGCAACGGTGCCTTAGGTGGCGCAGATCCCCAATCGGAGAGATTTTTTGAGGCATTTGCCAAATCCTGTAGCATTGAATTTCCCTCCTCTCCGCCAAGAGACAGGAGAGAACCGTTCTGGGAGAGGTTGATCGATGAATTGGGGGTCGAATTGTTTGTCAATCCGCCAAATATCAAATTTCCTTCCTTGCCGCCTAGATTGACTAATGGTTTGCATTGCGCTAAGAGAACCAGAGCTATAAGCACACCGATTATCAATATCATTCGTCTCATTCCATTCCCCGTATCTGGCATGCGGTGCATTAACATAAATACGCTGTGCTTCGGGAAAATGGAGATTTCGGCAGACATTTTTGTCTGCTTTGCGTTCTCTAATAAACCTCTCCAAAGACCTCAAAGTATGCCTGCTCGTGTTTGCAGGCAGGGCACTCATCAGGAGCTGCGTTGCCCTCATGCAGATATCCGCAATTGCGACATCTCCAGACCATCTTGCCTTCTCTCTTGAAGGTCGCACCCTCATCAAGGTTCTTTTTCAGGGTTAGATACCTTTTTTCATGCCCTTGTTCGGCGACGGCGATGTTGAGGAAGGTTGTGGCAATCTCAGGAAAACCCTCAGACTGGGCGGTCTTTGCAAAGGATGGGTACATTTCTGAGTATTCAAATCGTTCGCCTTTTGCTGCACCCAATAGATTTGCGCTGGTTTCTGCAATAACTCCTGCCGGAAAATGCGCAGAAACTTCTGCCTCCCCGCCCTCCAGCAGCTTGAAAAGAACTTTTGCATGCTCCTTTTCATTGTCGGCAGTGTCCAGGAATATAGCAGCAATCTGCTCGTAGCCCTCTTTTTTTGCCTGAGAGGCAAAATATGAATATCTATTTCGGGCCTGTGATTCACCTGCAAATGCTGTCATCAGATTCTTCTCTGTCTTGGTGCCTTTAAGGCTCTTCATTCTTGCATCACCTGAAATGATTTTTCGCTAAGCATGATACTCTGATCTTATTTCATATCTCTTTGCATTTAGATAAACCTTGGGGATAAAACCAATATTCATCCGAATGAGTACCTCAACCCAAGAAGTCTGCCACAGGCCTGCGGGCCGTAATCTTTTTAATCGTTTCTGTGGCTTCAACTGCCGGGCTGAATGCATTGCTTTAAGTATTGCATTATCATCGGGCCCATGAGTCAGGTTCCCCATGTTAGACGGATGGATTAGAAGACGGATTGTCTGGTACCTTAAGAATAAGCAGGTCTCGGAGTGGAGGGCTAAGAGGCACGGAGAGTGCGCACGATGCGGCAAATGCTGCGAGTTTTGCCTCGCCCATGATGCCAAGAACAAGCGTTGCAGGATATACCGTATTCGTCCCAGTATCTGCAAGGCATTTCCGTTGACGCCTGAGGATTTAGATACGATTCAGACCTGTGGATTTCATTTTAGGAAATAAATTTATTTCATTCAATTTTGTTGTCATGTTATCTCTTGAACCATTCGATCGTCTCTAAGAGAGCTTCTTTTAGTTCGTACCTGGGAATATAGCCCATGCTTTTCGCCTGGTTTATATCGGCCAGAGAGTGCTTGATATCTCCATCGCGGGCAGATTCATATCTGGGCACAACCGGCTTTTCCAGGATCTTGCCGATCACATTTACCAGGGTATTCAGGCTAATGCTCTTTGCGCTGGCGATGTTATAAACTCCGGGTGCAGCACGGCTGGCAAGAATATTTGCAGAGACTACATCATTCACATAGACAAAATCGCGAGTTTGCTCCCCGTCTCCGTAGATCACGGGCTGCTCGTCGTTCAGGATAGCTGAGATGAATCTGGAGATGACACCTGAGTATTCGGATGATGGGTCCTGCTTGGGGCCAAATACATTGAAATAGCGCAGAGATACGGTCTTCAGGCCATATAGATCCAGGAAGACGCGGGCATAGTGCTCAGCGGCGAGCTTGGAGACGGCATAGGGAGACATTGGCTGCGGCAGCATATCCTCCTTTTTGGGAAGCACTGGTGAGCTGCCATAGACTGCCGCCGAGGAGGCCTGCACCACACGGCTTACTCCTGCATCCCTGGCAGCGATCAGCACATTAAGAGTCCCATCGATGCCCACGGCATTAGTGCGCGCAGGATCTTCCACGCTCTTCTTGACTGAGGCTATAGCCGCCTGATGAAAGACACACGCAGCCCCAACGAATGCCTCTTTTAGCAGCATTCGATCGGTCAGGCTTCCCTTGAGGAATCTTACATCCAGGCCGGCCAGGTTTTCCATCTTTCCGGTGGAGAGATCATCGATGACAAGCACCTCGTTGTCTTTGGAGAGGCTTTCGGCCAGGTTGGAGCCTATGAAACCCGCACCACCAGTTATGACGAACTTCTCGGACATATTGATTCAATCCAATTACGGGTAGCCTTATTCAAATTAGCGGACGGAAAGTTCTGATAAGCCATTATATTTATATCAAATGAGTGCAGAAAAGAGACAATCCAATGGCAAAGGTATTTTCGATATGGCAATAGTCCAGGGCAATATGGGAAGAATGAGGAGGAAGCCCATTGTGCCTCGCGAAAACTCAAGCGATGATGATTTGATGGATCTCAAGCTTCATGCCGCTCAGGAGATATTGGCGGAGGTCTTCGGCATAACCGTGGTTGAGGCAGAAGAGATGATAAAGCAGAGAAGCAAAGAGAGAATGCTCTGGCCTGAGAGATTTCAAACCGATAGATAATAATATATCCGTGCAAGCAGCTATTAATTCTGATGGGAATGCTGGCAAAGTTGATAAAGACCGCAATTGGCGCCGTTCTGCTCAACAAAGCGATGAGGAGCGCCTTCGTAGCGGCATTTATAAAATCGGTGAATTGGACGCTTCAGCCATCGAGAAGATCTGGAATAATGGCTTTTTTCACCAAACTCGCAAAGTCGGTGCCAGGGTCCGCGCCAGGCAGCAATAGCTCCAACCTTCTTTCAATTCTTTTCAAGGGAGCTATGGAATTATTGCTCCTCAGATTTGCCAAACGAAGCGGTTTTCTCGGGCCGGCGGCACTCTCAGCCATCGCTGCTCTCTTGCTGGGCACATTAAGAGGAAGGGACGAAAATTCCGGTACGAACAGCAGGAGGCAGAAGGATCAAATCATTGACCATGATGATTACACCATCATGGATGACAGGCATTGATAATAAATAGCAATCCATTAATTCTCTTTTCATGACCTTCAGAGCGGTGGAAATGGTAGCAGAGCTCATGGCCCTCTCGGCACGTACAGCGCCCAAAGGCCGGGGCCAGGACTCCTTAGTAATTAGAGTTGTGACCGGCAAAGAGCTGGTGGAGCTTTCCAAAGAGCTGCGCCGCCTGGGCGAGGCGCGGGGCATCAAATTCTTTCTGCGAGATGCCGGCAACCTGGAAAAGAGCGATGCCTGCCTTCTCTTGGGCAGCAAGGCCGCTGATAGCGTAGGCTTGGACTGCGGAGGATGCGGCTATGCAACCTGCAAAGAGATGCAAGAGGCACAAAAGCCGTTCCGAGAGAATGAGCCGGACAAACCCTTCCACGGCCCTAATTGCATTATCAAGATGGCTGACCTTGGCATTGCTCTGGGCTCGGCTGCCAAGACGGCCAGCCTGCATAATGTCGACAACCGAGTTATGTTCTCCGCAGGAGCGGCAGCTCTCTCCCTGAATTGGCTGGAAGGATGCAGCGTTGCCTATGGATTGCCCCTCAAAGCCTCGGGAAAGAGCATCTACTTTGATAGACCGGTCTGAAAAGAGCTTGAAAGATAGGGTGTGTATTCTTGGCCAAAATGAAGATTAGAGGCGGCGATCTGGATCTGGTGGAATACGAGTTCCAGCCCTTTTGCTCTGGAGAGTGCATCCACACATTGGGATTTGAAAAAGACTACCAGCTCTCGCCATATACGGGCACGGTCAAGGCGATAGCTCCCGGGCGTATTCATCTTACTGTGCTGGACATGAACCGTTTTGCTCCCGATCGACCGGGAGGAGGAGGCGTGGGCTTTGCCCTGCAGATATACTGTTCAGCCGAGGTAGAGGTCACCGCCTCGGGCCTTGAGATAGATTACTCACGTGAGCCCATCATCCGTCATTTCGCAGAGGTCTTCAAAAAGACGGTACACTATGGAGGCGGCTTTAAGATTGCAGTCTTTGACCACGAAAAGAAGCATGTCGGCCTGGGCTCGACCGGATCTGTGCTCCTGGCCCTGGGCCACGCCATGAACGCTGCTCTCGGCTCACCCCTTAATTCTGAGCAGATTCGCCTGCTAATAGGCCACAATTATGTGGAAGAGACTGAGGATGGGCAGGTGACCAGCGGCTTTGAGACGGGGGTAGGTCCTGCAGCCGCCACCTATGGAGGCATGGTCATTACCGGCGACGAACTGGCGCTGGCCTACCGCCATAGCTTTGCAGAAGGCAAAAACGTCTTTGTGACCATTCCACCCACAGTCGTATCCTCAGCAGGAAGAGCTGAATTCGACCTGCTCATGAACCGGGCCAGGAACCTGGATTATCAGGACCGGGAACTGAAAGCATATCTTCTGCTCATGGATCTTATTCCCGCCCTGGAGCGGGTAGACCTGAAAAAGATCGGTGATATCATCTGGGAGATAGAGTTTCGCGGCTCGAAGAGAGCTGAGGTAGAGCACCACGGCTTTGAGATCTACCGACAGATGAGTTTGCTGCGTGAGGCCGGCCTGGAATTTGTGGGCATGAGCTCAGTTGGGCCATCCATTGCTATTGTCACCGAAAAAAGCAAAGAGGCAGTAGCAAGGCTAATCGAGCCGTTAGGGTTGGAGATTGCCATTGAGACAAAGGTGAATAACGAGGGGCTGAAGATAATATTTCAATAGGAGCCTTTGATTGTGAAGATCCTTCTCATGGGCAATCCCAATGTGGGCAAGAGCGTCATATTTTCCCGGCTGACGGGAATCGATGTCATCTCCGCCAATTACCCAGGCACCACTGTGGAATACACGGAAGGGCGCATGAAATTGGGCGAGCAGATGGCTACCCTAGTTGATGCTCCTGGAGTCTATTCCCTGGACCCGACCACCCGGGTGGAAGAGGTCAGTCGCAAGATCTTCTTGAATGGCGCAGATGTGGTCGTAAACGTCATCGATGCCACCAATCTGGAGAGAAACCTAAACCTTACCTTACAGATCCTGGAGCGGTGTGTGCCCACGATTGTCGCCCTCAACCTCTGGGATGTCGCAACCAGAAAGGGTATTGAGATTGATGTAAAAGCTCTGGAGAAGGAGCTTTGCGTTCCCGTAGTTGCCACAGTGGCTGTGAGCGGCCAGGGCATCCGCGATCTGGTTGATGCTTTAAAAGAAGCAAGGGAGCTAAGGTCATCGCCTATAACACATTTCGACTCCTCGGATCAGCGATGGGCCCGCATCGGCGAGATCGCTGCCAGGACGCAGAAGGTCATGCACCGCCACCCTTCAATCTTCGACCGTCTGGAGGATTTTTCCATCAAGCCTCTAACGGGAATTCCATTTGCAATGCTGGCACTCTATCTCTCCTTCAGCCTGGTGATTGAAGCGGGAGAGCTGCTGCAATTGAAGATCACTGATCCGATATTCATCGCCTACAGTCAATTCATAAGCGAGGTAGTGGAGAGCCATATCAGTTCGCCGCTGCTGCGTGACATTCTGATCGGGACCTCTCCACAGCTGCTCAAGTCCTTCGGCATCCTCACCACTGGCCTCTATATTCCATTGGGAGTGGTTCTGCCTTTCCTAATTCCTTTTTACCTGGTGCTGGGCGTGCTGGAAGACATCGGCTACCTTCCCAGGCTGAGCATCATTTTGGATGCCTTCATGCACAGAATCGGACTGCACGGGGCAGCCATCCTGCCTTGCGTTCTGGGCATGGGCTGCAGCGTGCCGGCTGTCCTCTCCGTGCGCATCCTGGAGTCGCCCAAGCAGAGGTATCTGGCGGCCACTCTTATGACCATGGCCATCCCCTGCGCCTCGCAATCGGCCATGATCTTCGGCATGCTCGCACCCTACGGCCTGAGATACATACTTGCCGTTTACCTCTCGCTTTTCACCACCTTTGCAGTGACAGGTTTCCTGCTGCACAGGTTTATCGGGGGGGAGTCTCCTGAAATCTTTTTAGAGATCCCCCCCTACCGCATGCCTAACTTACTTTCGCTCTTCAAGAAGACCTTCATTCGCATTCGAGAATTCTTGAAAGAGGCTGTGCCCTACATTGCATTAGGCATGATAGTGATGAACTTCTTTTTCCTCTCCGGCTTGATGCACCTCATAGGGGAGACAATGCGACCGATTGTGTCCGGACTTCTGGGGCTGCCAAGCGACGCCGCTACGGCGTTGATCATCGGTTTCTTGAGAAAAGACGTGGGCATTGGCATGTTCGCGCCCCTGGATATGACTGCAGCGCAATTGGTAATTGCATCTGTGGTGCTGGCACTGTATTTTCCCTGTGTGGCCACATTTATGGTGATGCTAAAGGAGTTGGGCGTTCTCGGAACACTTAAATCTGTAGCATTGAGGCTGGTGGCGGCGCTCTTAGTAGGAACAACATTGCATCTCCTTTTAGCCTGAGGCCGAGCAATTGGCAGCATAAGTCTCTGGTAACAGCCTAACCGTACAAAAAATTTATAGGCAAGAAAAGGAGAGAATGCTGTGTGAGTTCCGAACAATTTAAATTATGAAAATATTTGTTGGTACCAAAATAATTGTGAGGGAATATGAAAGCCGACTATTTGCTATTTCGGATTGCCATAGCCACACTCCTCCTTTGCAGCATATCATTGGGGGGATTGGACCAGTCCGGAAATTCTGGTGCAGAGAATCTGACTATTTCCGAATTCGACGCCCTGGTTCCTGCTGGTAATTTAGAAAGCGCCTTTGTTGACACCGGCGCACCGCAGGCAACTTCAGGTGAAGCAGGAACGGAGATTGCCGCTTACACCGAGCAGGCCCCTCCTATTGCTGATCTGAAGACGCTGATGCCCTCGGCAGTCCTTACGAATCCGCCCAGGTATATGTACTACAACGGAGACTATCTAGCCTGGAATGATTTCACCAATACATTTCCTGCCAATAATCCGGGATTGTGGATAGAAAGAGCTGTCAGCTGGACGCTATATGCCACACTGCCTTTGGGCGGATGGACGCGAGAGCTGATCTATGTGCCGCAGGCATCTCCCGTCACCATGTACGAGATCTATCCCAGCGGCTATGTTATGGGATACAGCCTGGGATTGGTGCAGAGCGGATACTACTATATCTGGTATTATGCCGATCTGCCCGGCCGGCACAGAAACCTGTTTGCGACCAACAGCGGATACAGCAATGCCGTAATCATCGATGTCTATTCATCCACAATCCGACCTGTTCCCAGGCCAACTCCAGACCCCAGGAAAGAATGTGAGTCTAGAAGTTCCGATACGCAAACGTGCGAATGGCGTGACGGAAGCTGCCAGTGCTACATGAAGCCGGCTCCCAATCCTGTGGCGGAGTGCGAGGCCAGAAGTTCCGATGCACAAACGTGCGAATGGCGTGACGGAAGCTGCCAGTGCTACATGAAGCCGGCCCCCAATCCCGTGGCGGAGTGCGAGAGTAATCCGCTCTGCGATTATGTCGGCGGCCAGTGCCTCTGCCGCGGGCTGGATCCCGAACCCATGCCGGGGCCCGTTCCCAATCCAAATCCTGAGCCGGGACCATTTAATCCTGTACCAAATCCGGTAGCTGATTGCCCTGATGGATGCTACTATGCGAATGGCAGATGCAATTGCATGGGACTGGGAAGCAGCAACGATTACAGCAATAATGGAGGCGGCGAAGCTGATCTTGGCAATGATGGCTGAGGCTGTAATCCATTCTCCTTTTACAATCTTTTTTATAGAACTGATTGAACCTTCCATTTGATGGAATTTCCTTTTACCTTGACAATTGGTAGTCGCTCGGCCATCGGGATGTTTCCATCTGGTGTGGCTTCCTTTTTGCCTCACCATCTGAAATCCGAGCTTATTGGCAGCTTTCTGATTGCCTGGTAAGCGCTAGTGCCAAGGTGGAGCCGGTCACCGGCTAGGCGGCATTTCCGGGGGGCTGGACTCTTGGAAACGATGGTGACTTGCGATATTATTAGCTGATAATTATATCGGAGCAGCAACGCACCAAACCACAAAGCGCACCAAGCTCACAAAGGACGCACAAAGACCAGCTTGGCGATTCTTGCGGGCCCACCGGCAGCCGCGCCCCATCAGCCCATCGCCCGCATCGCGTCGTTGCTTCGGGCGGGCTGGCTTGCCAGGCAATCGATCGTGCCAGGTGGAGCCGGTCACCGGCTGGGCGGCTTTTCGGGGGGCAGGACTATTGGAAACGATGGTGACTTGCGATATTATTAGCTGATAATTATATCGGAGCAGCAACGCACCAAACCACAAAGCGCACCAAGCTCACAAAGGACGCACAAAGACCGGCTTGACGATTCTTGCGAGGCCACCGGCAGCCGCGCTAAAGCCGTGGATGCTGCTTTAAAGGACTCCGGCCCCGGGAAAACGTTTGCCGCTATATATGTCGGCTTTCCTGACCAATATCCTCAAGCACGCGCTTCGTCTCTCGCTTTAGATTTGGAATATCCCCTTGAACGATCTCCCAGATAATCTACAGGTTTACGTTAAAATAAGCGTGAATCATGCGGTTTCTAAGGCCTATCATCTGACGCCAGGGAATATGCGGGTAATCGCCACGCAGGTCATCGGATAGATTGCGAGCAGCCTCTCCCATAACCTCTAGCTGTCTAATTACTCCATCTTGAATCAGATTGTCTTTCATAAACTCTTCATGAGAGACGCCATCGGTGTAGTGCTCTATCTGCATGAAGGCATCCATGATATGGCGAAGATAAACCGAGTCATCTTTCTTCATAGAGCAGAACCAGATCCTTTTCTGCGTAGGGTCGCAAATATGGACTTAGAGAGCCTTCAGCTATAAGTTCCACTTCTCTTCCCAGAACGCGGCCAAGCTCTTCTTCCAGGCCAAACCATGCCAGCCCAAGTCGGGGACGGCTGTCTGCGGCTCTTAGTTCCACCAGAAGGTCGATGTCGCTTTCTGGTGTCTCCTCGCCCCGAGCAAAAGACCCGAAGACGGCAATGCGCTTAACGTAGGGCCTGAGCAATGGCAAAACTTTATCCCTCAGGTCCTCAAATCGATTCATTAGGTCTCCTTTCTATCAAGGTATCAGATATAATTCCTGTATTTGGTAGCTCTATACTTAAATAGATAAGGGAACGGAGATACTGGCTCAGATTTGAGCGCCGCATTTTTAAGTTTTTCTTCTTTGTGGACCTTTGTCGATTGGAAAGAGGTTTGTGCGGCAAGCCCGCCTGCACGCACGCGCTCGGGGGCGAGGTCGGTTGGCCCGAGATCAAGGGCTCACGCGAAGACGCGAAGTCTCCGATGAGATGGAACAATTTTTCGCTGCCTGCGGGCCGGGCCGTCTGGGATTGCGGCGATGTCGTCAGGGCGAGCTGGATTGCCTGGTAAGCGCTCGTGCCAGGTGGAGCCGGTCACCAGCTGGGCGGCTTTTCAGGAGGCTGGACTATTGGAAACTGTGGCGACTTATGGTTATTATTGGCTGATAATTATAACGAAGCGGCAACGGGCCAAACCACAAAGCGCACGAAGCTCACAAAGAACGCACAAAGACCAGCTTGGCGATTCTTGCAGAGACACCGGCAGCCACGCTCCGTCGGCCCATCGCCCGCATCGCGTCGTTGCCTTGGGCGGGCTTGTAGCCGCATCCTGCGGGCCAGGCCATGCGAGCTTGCGGCTCATTTTCGCCATGTGTGCTCACTTGACAAGAAGCGGTCGTATCCAGAGGGCAGGAAGCGTCCAGGCAATCATGACAGAACTTGCACTATGGAAACAAGAGGATTAAAATATCTTAATGGCAGATATACAGATGGTATCAGATCATGGAAGTTATCGACGAGGTTGCGAGTGTCTTGAATATGGATCGTGACATTCTAGCTCGAGCAAGTATCAAGGTATTTCTGGAGAGAGAGCTGAGATGTATCGAGGCAGAGATATTCGAGATCGGTGCAAAGCATGGCATAAGGTCCATCTTTGAGCTGGACGATAAGCTGAAAAGAGGTGAAGTACGGGAAGCAGATGTCTTGGACGATTTCCAGGAACTTGACTTTCTGGAAGTTAGGAGAGATGAAATATTAGCGGCGATGAAGAGCTTTCCGCAATAGTAATAGACCTGAAGGCGCTCAAGCGGGTCGTAGATACTGAATATGCTGACACTCTATCAGACTCAATCATTTTTCGCGGCAAGCTCAGGGCATTTGTTAAAGACGGCTCGTTTATCGACGTATGGTTCTCTTTCAAGGTTTTAGGGCGATTCTCATATCATTGGGAGCGACGGCATATCGACGGCACAATGTATCGTCATGATAATTTTCCAGACACAAACTGGAAAAGAGTATCGACTTTCCCCAAGCATTTTCATAGCGGCTCTCAAGATGCAGTCGAGGAGAGCCAGATTGATGACGATCCTTGTATAGGTTTGCGGCAGTTCATGGATTTTGTTAGATCTCGGTTTGCGGCCATGGGTAATCAAGATCGAGATTAGCATTGTTAACCGGTACTGGCGCTCCTGACGGCTTTTCTCGGATCTCATTTTCATAGAACTTGTTTATGTGGCTCTGCAGTTTGGCGATTCTTGCGAGGCCATCGGCATCCGCGCCCCGTTGGCCCATCGCCCGCATCGCGTCGTTGCCTCGGGCGGGCTCGTGGCTGCTGCCAGTTGGGCCGGAGCGCGCTGGGCTGTGCTCGCCGGGTGGGCCTGCCTGCACGCGCGTGCTCGGGGGCGCTGGAGGCCGGTCGGGCCAAAGATCACGGGCTCACGCGAAGGCGCGAAGCCGCGAAGTCTTCGATGAGAGGGGACACTCTTTCGCCACCTGTGGGCCGGGCCGTCCGGGTTTGCTGCGATGTCGTCCGGGCAGGCTGGATTGCATGGCAAGCACTCGTGCCAGGTGGAGCCGGTCACCGGCGGGGCGGATTTCAGGGGGGCTGGACTATTGGAAACGATGGTGACTTGCGGTTATTATTAGCCGATAATTATAATCTAGCAGCTACGGGCTAAACCACAAAGCACACGAAGCTCACAAAGGACGCACAAATAACGGCTTGACGCTTCTTGCGGGGCCACCGGTAGACGTGCCCCGTCAGCCCATCGCCGCGCCTCGGGCTTGGTCCCATGGCAGTTGCCAGTGGACCGGGCTGTGCGGTGGACTGCGATGCAGTCGCCAGGTGGGTTCGTTTGTTGGGAACTTGCCTGCACTAGGACGCGTTGGAAGTTGGACATTAAGCTGCATGGTTGCCTCTTGAGTTGAGAATATGGCCGAATATTAGAAAATCAAAATATTTATATAATGGTAAACCAGGACTGTTTTCGGATCCTTTTTATACGGGAAGATATTCTAGATCCGTCAAACATGCCATTTCTGTCATTGGACCAAATACGCATATTATTAAATCTACTTGCAGGGCTATTGATGGGCCTAGAGTTTTTTTTGAATAAACGTCAAATCGACAGCCTTAATGAGAGAGCAGATCATTTTACTAGGTTGGTTTTCAACCGAATGAATAGGGAAGCGCCTGATATTAGTAGGCTATTAACGATTTTTGTATTAGGATTGATGATGAATTTTGCAGTTTACAAAAGTTCATTACCAGAATTATTAAACAATTTTGGAGTTAAGCCGAGAGGTGCAATAGATTCAGAGATGTTTATTTTATATTCAATAATTTGTTTTATATTGTATTTTGCATTAAATTATCTATCTAATTGTTTAATTTCAAGATTTTTAATATTTCAAAAATATAAAAGAATTGTATCTATATTTATAAATACGTATATTAGGACGGTTTTTTGGCTAATAACTATTTATTTCATAAATTTTTTGATAATATACAAATTTCATATATCATTGGATCTGATATATAATACGATCCTAGGTGATATTTCAATTAATGCGTGCTCAGTTATCCTCCCTATTTTAATAGGATTTTCTTTTTATTTATTATTAGGTATTATATATTTTAAGTTATTCAAACTGTTACATAATGCTGTAATTAGAAATTTAAAAATAAATTATTCAACCTTTGTTATAATAAAAAGTTACATCGCAACTGTGTCTATGACATCCATATTTATCATTTCTTATATACTCATTTTTATCATTAAAATTGATGATCCATCCAACATGATCTGGGATATAAATCTAAATAATCCTCATGGCTATGAACTATGGAATCTATTCTTATCATCATTGTTTTGGTTTGTTTTCAATTTGATTATCGGTTTTGTTTTAGAAAAGATTTTGACATATGTATCACCTATGTCAGAGAATATACTAATTAATTTTACAAATTTTATATTTAAAATCATAAAGTTATCTCCTAAAGGGGTAATAGGTATCATTGGCAGTTCCTTCTTCATAATGGCAAATGTGATAGAATTTTTTCAAAGTGATGCGACATGATCGACTTGACCACTCGATTCTCGGAACAGAACATTGACATGTAGTTATAAACACGATTCTTAAGATTTACCTAATCTAAGTTAGTATATATTAAATATAAATATTACTATATAATATATTATCATCTGATAACTGATGAAGGGCTCCGGTCAGGCCAGAATATATCCATCCTTGCCATCATTGGGCCTGCCATCCAGCGCTACGTTGCTGACTGGTGCCCCCATATGCAAACGCGCTCGCTCAGGAGCGTAGGATGGCGGTCGGACCTGATGTCGGGCTGAGCTGGCTTCCGATTAGGCGGTCTTTGTGGGTGCTGGATTTTGAGAAATAATGAAGATTTGCGGTTACTATTAGCTGATAATCAAAGCAATTACGAACTGAACCACAGAGGCACAGAGACTTTTGGCAGAGTCCAAGGCAATCTTCTGTTTAGCATTCCTTGCGGGCCTGCTGGCAGCCGCGCCCGGTCAGCTCATCGCCCGTGTCGCGTCGTTTCTTCGGGCTGGCTTGTGGCTGCCACCTGCGGGCCGGGCCGCCCGGGCTTGCTGCAATGTCATCCGGGCGGGCTGGATTGCCTGGTAAGCGATCGTGCCAGGTGGAGCCGGTAACCGGCTGGGCGGCTTTTTAGGGGGCTGGACTATTGGAAACTGCGGCGACTTGCGGTTATTATTAGCTGATAATTATAACCAAGCAGCAACGGGCCAACCACAAAGGCACGAAGACACAAAGGACGCACGAAGACCGGCTTGGCGATTCTTGCGGGGCCACCGGCAGCCGCGCCCCGTCAGCCCATCGCCGCGTCTCGGCATCTCGGGCGGGCTCGTGGCCGCTGCCCGTGGGCCGGGCCGTCAGAGCTTGCGGCGATGTCGCCAGGGCGGGATGGATTGCATAGCAATCGCTCTTGCAGAAAGCAGGAGGCCGGTCGGCCTGAGGTGAAGGAGAGGAGTTGGTTTCCATCTGGCATTTTTTTTCTAGGTGCTGGTGGTAGGAAAACAATAAATGATAATTTGCCTTTAAGTTTTGTTATTTTGATAATCAGTTTTCTGCTGCATGATTTCTAACTTAAATTTGATTTATATTATTTAAATATCCTTTTACATTTAGCCAATATTCTTTGTTAAATGCGGAAAAATTATTCATTTGATAATCCATCCATTCTTCGGCATATTTGACTATCTCTGGATCTATTGATATTCTCAAAAGAATCGGTTTAAAATTCTTAGCTAAAACAAGATCTGAATCGTAGTCCATTTGTGCCATCTCCGCTAAAAAGGCACCCATAAATCGTTTATTGGTTTTTTTAAGTTCTATAATCTCATGGATTAAAGGCAACGTACTTTTAATCTTATTCTTATTACCTTTCATAGTCAACTGGCCTATTGATCCCCCTATCCATTGACTCGATGAGTCTCTAATAATTTTGAATACAATATGTCTTGTCTCAGCTGATAATTTAGCGAAATTCAAAATCATTAGTGTTAATAAATTATATTGCACCAATCCAGGAAACAATAAGAATTCTAATAGTATCTCTTCATTTATCTTCTTAAATTCTTCATCCAAATAATTACTTATAGCATCTGATACTTTAATCGAACTGCTAAAGAGCATTTGTTTATGATCCAATGGTATCTTTTTATAGTTTCTAACTATCAATTTTGCGATATAGGATAAATGCACTGCAGATTCTATACTAAATATGTATTTAATATTTCTAGCATCCATATTAATAAATCTGTTCAGTATGATTGTATCTATATTTATATCTGGATATGTATTTATCAAATAAAAGATATCATAATTTTCATAATATTCCTTTAACTCATCAATTACATTATAAGTTAGTGATTTTTCTTCGAGAAATAAAGGTATCTCTTTTGAAGGCGCATCTCCTGACGTTCTTTTATTTATTTTTTCGTTCTTTCTTAAGAAATCTTTTGATTTTCTATATAATTGCTTAATTGTTTGCCATGTTTGGTACTTTTCTGATGATTTAACTTCTAGATTAAATTTTTTATGATTATTAATCAAAATGTTTTCAGTCTTGCCGCGAATTATGGAATTTGAGTCGAAAGCTAATTGTGTTAAATTGATTTGTATCTCTTGTGGCAACCGTATGAGATCTTCTTCAATAATAGTCAATAGATTATACTTGTGAATATACGAACCATTATTTAATATTGAATTTATGCTATTTAAAAATTGGGGCAAATCCATAAACTCTGATAGTTTCTTAGACATATGCATTAAAGAAATCATCTGCTCGTCTAAGTTGTCGCTTTCCGCATAGATTAATAATACCTGATTTAAATCTCTGTTTATCGCACCATAGCGTTCTATCATTCCTAATTGAATTGGATCTATCCTTCGCGTAATATCTAGAATACTTTCTTTTATTAATTTCCACCATCGTGCCAAAGAAAGATCTCTCTTAACTGCATACCAAAAAGCCTCATGGTACGAGGGATGTATAAAATTTATTTTGACAATACCGCCATTGTCGTGACTTTCTAAAAGGATCATATTAAATTTATCTATTGCACGAGAGAATGGATTTGAAGGGATTCCTGATAAAGATTTTTTAAGGAACATATGAGCTAGGGTGGAGTTATATTCCTCTTCTAAATTGATCTTGGTAGGATTTATATTGATAAAAATGGCGTCAGACGTTGAACAGACTTCCAGCCATATTAAGAATATTTGTTCATAATCCGGCAGAGATGCCATCCATTCACCTAGCGCTTTGATCATTTCTTTAGAAGTATCAACATGACGCAATACATCATCTAATGAAGTTAGTCTCTCTGAAGTTCTGACAAAAAATTCAATATTATGGGGGGCTGGGAGGAGTTCAGGCAGCTTCTCATCAAGTATTAAAACAATCTTGCTATCATTTGCCCACAATGGCTTGTAGAATTTAGAATAGCGACGAAAGATATCAAGCAAAATGTCTCGTCGATATGATGTATGTACTCTAATATCTTTCTCCAAATTTTCTATTTTTTTAGAATTGTGAACAATTTGTAGAGCCTCCCTAAATATATTCAACCTTGTTGTTACTATTATCCTCAAATGCTCAAATTCCTGAGCTAGATTCAAGAATAGATCCAATTCTTTTGTGAAAGCATCGGATCTACGCTCCATAGTTTCGCCAAATGGATCATCAAAATGGACTATTCGTGGAGTTGCCTCGTTGCTGCTAAATAAATTCAAAAAAACACTTTTTATATTCCCGTCATTTTGGTGCAAAAGGGCTATTAATTTGTCATGACTTATATGCAATGGCTCAAACCCCTTTTGATGGTACTCCCATAATAAATAAAGAGCTGTATAGGTTTTGCCAAGGTGTGGTTCACCTATTATAAATATAATATGTTCTCGATCTAATTTTGAGCAAATCTCATCATATTCTGTCGGCTTTACGTAAAGTTCGGGCAAGTTTTTAAAACGGCTTCTTGGCACCTTGAGCTCATGACCATATCCAATTTTTTGTAGGAATTCTTCTATAGATGAGCCAAGATTTGATATAATTCTTTCCTCAAATTCCATGTTTATGCAGTTTATTAATTCTTTTAAGAAATCATCAAATTTGCCTTCATCACCACTGATTACGCTTCCTAATCCTCGCACCCTTAAGATCAGATCCATTCTACTAATCGGCTCAGGAGGGCTTGGTTTAATAAAATATATCTCTTTTCCATCTTCTTCAAAGAGCATATCGATATCTCTATCCTGCATACTATGGCCTATAATTATGAGGCTTTGATTAATGACTCTAGATAAGCTTGGTTTGATAGCAGTCTCAAAATCAAATACTTCTCTAGGAGTAAATGCGAAACTCAGAGGCGATTCTAGACTTCCATGTAATTTGATCAATTTAAAAGGTATACGTTCGGATTCAATCTGTTCTCGAATTTCCTCCGGTTTATCTTTCCCATTTGTGATAACGATAAAATTTTCTGGTTGATATAATCCTAGACTATTCAAGGATTTCTCAAGTAAATTATCAAGATTTGTTGTTAAAATTATTTTTACATAACCATTTTTTATAAGATTCGCTAGTATAATATAACCTTCTGAAGGTCTTTTGCCTTCCCATAAATGCTTTCTTAGTATTGAATACTGAGAATCACGATCAAGATGGCCCCATATATCATAAAATAGCGTAACCTTTTCTGACGCAAGATCTTTTTCTAGGAGGGCCCCGAATTGAGCATTAACCAGGTTAGCGTCATTAATTTTCTTTTCCCATTCGGCAAATCGCGTTGGCTCACGAGTACTGAGCAAATCGTTTATGATTTGATTCATCGAAGAACAGCCGGAATTTATTGATGCTCCTGCTCCGAGTAGCATTACATAAGGCTCTGAAGCTGATTGCTTTCTTACGACGATATTGGAAGCCAAAGCCTTTATTAGATCGGACATACATATCACCTATATAAAAAAATTTATAGATTTATTCTTTGCATATCGCCTTCCACCATTTACGTTCGCCTACCCTCGTCATTTGAGCCGCTCCAACCGGTGGCCGCTGAGCAGCCCTCCTCTAGTGCCACCGTCTGCCCGCACGCGCGCCCTCGCGGGTGTGCGCTTGTGGTCCGTGCCTCTCGTTGCTTTCGCGCTCAGGAAACGGGCCCCTTGGGCAGGTCATGCGCAGTATTGCATGATTCAGGTCTCTCTGCACAATCTTTGGGGAAATTGATAAATGTGTTGCTCATAATGAACCAAGAGTGATGACATAGATGCCAAAGATGCCGCAATTTCCGCCAAGAAATATTTTCAAGAAACCAAAACCCTAACCAAGTTCATCTTTGGGATGGTCTCCGCAAAAGAGATTCTGATAATTGGGTGATCATCTGCTTGGTCCAAGATATTTGAAGATGAAGACAAAAAGTTCAGACTAATCGTGAATGGCGAAGGAGAAATCATGGAAGTCGAAATGCTCGACAAAAGTCCCATCTGAACCATTCCAGACTATGCACATACCATCGAATCCGCCCGTTGGGGCTTGAATGCCATTCTCCCCCGCCGCCAGGGGCTTTGCCAGCAGCCGTCCCGCGAAGAAATCCTTCATGATCACATCGATCTCTCTTGATACCTCCAGCGCGTATTCGACCTCGCCGCAGGTATCGCAGATGAGAGCCGGAACATCCTTGATGACCAGGATCTCATCTCCTGCCCTAGCCATAAAATCATGCCTCCCTTCACGCATCCTGCCTGCGCTGCAGCAATAATGGGCATCAGAATTCATCTGCCTCTCCAATTTCTGGGGATAATTTAAAAAGGTATAGCTCATAATGAGACCATATTGAGGTGAGATTATGAATGCTAAAGATGCTGGTATAGCTGCCAAGAGGTATTTTGAAGAGACGAAGTCTCTTATAAAATTTATCTTTGAAACTATTTCTGTAAAAAGAGACGGTGATAAGTGGATAGTAATTTGCATGGTTCAAGATTTGTTTGATGAAGAAGCTAAAAAGTTCAAGATAATCGTGGATAATGAAGGAGAAATCATGGATGTTGAAAAGATTGATCAAAGTCCCTGCTAAAGTAGTAATCGATACTGGTCCGCTTCTATTATTTCTCATAGGAAATTATGATCCGGAATACATTCCTAAAATGAAACGAATAAAATATGGAGGGATGCCCTGCAATAAGATACATTACGATATCTTAAAGCAGTATTTGAACTGCACAGCGGAGCGGCTGATTACTCCCGGAATTCTTTCAGAGGCATGGAACCTTATAGATAATGATATTAGTAATAAAAAAGATAAAAAGGAAATATTCGATGTTAATAACAAATATTTTAAACTAATTAATGAAGTTTACGTATCAAAAAATGAAATCCTTTTCGATAAATACTTAAGCTCGAATGCATGGAAATTCGGCTTTACAGATTCATCATTAATTTTATGTGCAAAAAATAATCGTGCATGTGTATTAACACAGGACTTTCCATTATTTAATATTTGTAAAAATTTAAGAATAGATTCAAACCACTTAAGCTCAATTCTCAGCTTAGCTGACCTATAAAAAGAGTAAAGAGGAGGCTTCACTCAATATAAATCGCCGGCCTCCCCGGTTCCGCCTGTTTGCTCTTGCCCTTGGGGTCCTCTCCCGCCTCGTCCGCTGAGCGGACCTCCACCGGCACTCCGAAGGCTGTTGCCAGGTAGGCTTTCTCCTTTTGCAGGGTTTCGAACTCGTCAAGGCCCAGCGCCTCAGCCGAGAGCGAGTGCGCCGCCTTGGCCAGCTTTTGGGCATACTTGGGCGCATCCTTCTTGAAGGGCGCAATTTCCGGCGATGCCATGGCTTGCTTCATAAGCGCTCCCATGTCCAGCTTGCCGCCCTGCGCAGCGGCTACGGCCAGGCGCAGCATCTCCTTCTTCCAGGCAGGAGCAGTGTAGAGCGTGATCTTCCCCGGCGTGGCTTTGGTTACGCTCACAATCTCCTGCACGTCCTTGAGAGTGCGTTCCAAGAGGTCCTCCGCCTTCTCCGCCTTCTCGTCGATGAGAGAGGCATCGGCCACCGGCCAGGCCGCCAGCGAGGCGTATCCCTCGCCCAGACCGGAGCACCAGATCTCCTCGCAAACGTGGGGCGTAAAGGGCGCCATCATCCTCACCCAGGCGCTGAGCACTGCCCGAAGTTGATTTTTGCCGCCCCGGCGCTGATACCAGCGCAGATCGTTGAAGAGCAGGTAAAAGGCGCTCTGCAAAGCCCGCCGGGTCTGGATGGCCTCTAGGGCCTCCGTTGCCTCAGCGATGCGCCGCTGCAGCCGGGAGAGCATCCAGCGGTCGATGAGCGTCTTCTCAGCGGCCTCATCAATGCTGCTGTCAGCCAAAATCTCTCGGGCCAGATTGTAGAACCTCTCCAGTTGAGCATAAGCGGTCTGCACGGCATCGTTTCTCCAATCCACATCCGCCGTTCCTTCCGCATTGCCCAAAATGTAGAGCCTGGTCACATCAGCCCCGTTTTCGGCCACAGCCTGGCGCAGGGTCAGAATCGGCCCCTTGGACTTGGACATCTTCTTCCCCTCCAGGGAGACGAAGCCGTTGACCGCGATCGCCCGCGGCCAGAGCCTCTCCGGGAAGATGGCCACATGATGGTAGAGGAAGAAGAGCAGGTGATTGGCCACCAGGTCCTTTCCAGAGGTGCGCAGATCCACCGGATACCAGTAGGCGAAATCGTCGTGAATCTGCTGCACGGTCTCTTGGGGGATGCCGGTGAGAGCGGCTATGCCGGTGGCGTCGCCGTTGTTCATGAAGATGTACTCGAAGAACTCGGGCGGCAAGCTGTCAATCTTCATCCCGGCGTTCACATACTTGGCCAGGATGTAGTAGGCCATGTAGATCGTCGAGTCGCCCAGCGACTCAATGAGCCACTCCTTGTCCCAGGGCAGGTGAGTTCCCAGGCCCTTCCTGCGGGCGCAGGCCTTGTCCTTGAGCCAGTCCACCTTGTTGATGAACTCCACCCGAAACTCCTCGGGTATGATCTTCATGCCTGCCAGGCAGCGCATCACATTGGCCTTCCACTCCGGGTCCGAGTACTCCAGGAACCACTGGTCCCGCACCATCATGATCACGCAGCGCGTGCCGCACCGGCAGATGACCGGCGTCTCAGAAAACTCATAGAAGATCTCGGCTATGCCCTGCTCGATTAAGTCGGCCAGCAGAATGTCCTTGATCTTGCTGACCGCTGTTCCCGCATACTTGCCGGTGTTGGCCTTGAGAACGCCGTTGTGAAACTCGCGCCGATAGACCATCTTGGTGGCATCTTCCGCTTTAGGATCATTCTGGTCTTTGACTTTAAGCTCATTTACCGCTTCCACCGCCGGCATCTCTCCATAACCGGGCGACTCGATGAGGGATATGAACTTGATATTTCTCAGGTCCTCAGTGATGCCGTAATTGCTCAGGTCCTTGCCGTAGAGATCCTTGAGCGCCAGATAATCGTAAGGCGCATGAGCTGGAACGGACATGACGATTCCCGAGCCGTTGTCCGGGTCTACGAACGCTGCGGGCAGCACGAGAACCTCGGTACCGGTGAGGGGGTTGGTGACCCTTTTGCCGATCAGCTCCTTTCCCGAGATCTCCCCGGCCAAGGCCACGGTGCGATCGGTGAAGGTCAGCTTTTCATAAGACTCCCTGGATACCACCCAGGTCTCGTCGTTCACTTTGGCCAGAACATAATTGACATCTGGATTTAGCCAGAGGTTGACCACTCCAAAGACCGTCTCCGGGCGCAGTGTGGCGCAGGGCAGGATTTTGTCACCCATGCGGAATTTGATCAGAGAGAAGTCCATTATGGTGGCGTCTTCACCCTTGAGAATGTCGTGATCCTCCACAGGGTTACGATCATGCGGACACCAGCGCACCGGATGGCTTCCCTTGACCACGTAGTCCAGGCGGCGCAGGATGCCGTACTGCCACTCGATGAACTTGCTGTAAGCCGGATCGGTGGTGGTGAACTCCCGCCTCCAATCGATGGAGTAGCCGATGGACTGCATGGCCCGCTTCGCTTCCCTGCGGAAGTAGAGCACAATCTTCTCCGGCGTATTCAATTCCGAGAGCTCCGCCTCAGGAATGCCGTGCAGCTTGGTGTAAACATCCCAGATCATCGGGTCGCGCTTGGCGATAAGCTCGCTGAGGCCCACGATGGGCGTTCCCGTGGCATGAAAGGCCATGGGAAAGAGAACATTCTTGCCCTGCATGCGCATGAACCGCGCCACAGCATCGCCAATCGTAAAGGTGCGCGTATGCCCGGCATGCAAATTTCCATTGAGATAAGGATAAGGTATGGTTAAAAAAAACTTCGTTCTGGAGTCGGGCTCGGGCTGGAAGACCGCTTTGTCCTCCCAGGTCTTCTGCCACTTGGCCTCGATCTCCTTAGCCGAATAATTTTCCAACAACTTGAATTCCCTCCGGAATATATGTATAATCTTTGTGTCTTTGTGGTGAGCGTTTGTGATTGAGCGCTCGGTCAGCGATTCCTCACAGGTCACAAAGACATTAATGCGCAAAGAGCATAGATATGAGGAATCCAATCCTCATTTGCCCATTTTTTCCAGCCGCACCACTGCCTCTTCTATCCGCTTGGTGGGTTGAGTGATGGAGAACCTGACATAGCCCTCGCCATACTGGCCGAAGCCCACACCAGGCGTGGCCACAATGCCCGTCTTCTCCAGAAGCCTTCCAGCATATTCGATAGAGCTTCCACCTACCCAGGCCCAGAGGTAGAGTGTGGCGCGCGGCTTTTCCAGCTGCAACCCCAGATCCCGCAAGGCTTTGTAGAGAATCTCAATGCGGTGCTGGTAGACCTTCCTGATGTCGTCGACTACCTTCTTCGGGCTGCTCAGGGCCACAATTCCCGCATCCTGAACCGCTCCGAAAGTTCCCGAGTCGATGTTGCTCTTGATCTTGCCGATGCCGGCTACCACACCGGCATTGCCGACGACCGACCCGATCCTCCAGCCGGTCATGTTGTATGTCTTTGAGAGCGAATGAAACTCCACCGCCACATCCCTGCTTCCTTCCATCTCCAGAATGGATAGCGACCGCTCTTCATCATAGTAGGTCTCAGAGTAGGGATTATCGTGCATGACAATGATATTGTAGTCTTTGGCGAAGTCGATTACCTTCTTGAAGAAGCTCCTATCCGCGGATGCGCCGATGGGATTGTTGGGGTAGTTGAGAAACATGATCTTGGCCCGGCGGGCATCAGCGGGAGCTATGGCCTCCAGGTCAGGCAGGAATTTATTCTCTCGAAGAAGCGGCATGATCACCGGCTCGCCCCCAGCGAAGAGTGTGGCTGTGCGATAGACCGGATAAGCAGGATCAGGCACCAGGGCAGCGTCCCCTGGATTGATGAATGCCAGGGGCGCGTGAGCAATTCCCTCCTTGGAGCCGATCAAGGTCAGCACCTCAGTTGCCGGGTCCAGGTTGACATCAAATGTCCGCTTGTACCAGTCTGCCACAGCCTTGCGGAAGGCCAGCTTGCCCTCGTAGGAGGGATACTGGTGATTGGACGGATCGCTGGCCGCCTCATTCAGAGCCTTGATAATGTGCTCCGGCGTCGGCAAATCGGGGTCGCCCACGCTCAAGTCAATTACATCCACGCCTCTTGCTCTGGCTTCCTGCTTTGCTTTATCAATGGCTGCAAAGAGGTATGGCGGGAGATTTTTTATCCGATCGGCATACATTAGTTTCTCTCCATGGATGATGCATTTATATGATTGTGACTACTATCTGGCAGGTACTACTTTCACGTAGTATTTAAGATTAGAGGAACCTGGGGAGAATATGCTTTGAGATTTGTATTCTGGAGATGCAGATGCTGGAGATAAAGGACCTTGCCTCATGGCTTTCTTTGGAGGCAGTCAAGCATTACGAGGACCGCGGTTTTAAAGAGCTCTATCCGCCTCAGGCCGAGGCTCTGGAGAGGGGCCTTCTCGAGGGCAAGAGCATGCTACTGGCTATGCCTACCGCTTCCGGCAAGACCCTGCTGGCGGAGCTGGCCATGCTCAAAGCCGCTCTGCATGGTCTCCGCTCACTCTACATCGTTCCTTTGCGCGCCCTGGCCACGGAAAAGTACGATTCATTTAAAAAGTTCAGGGCCCTGGGGGTCTCTGTGGGCATCAGCACCGGCGACTTTGACAAGAGAGACGAACGCCTGGGCAAGAATCAGATAATAATCGCAACCTCAGAGAAGGCCGACTCTTTAATGAGAAACGGTGCCTCCTGGGTGCAGGACCTGGCCGTTCTGGTAGTCGATGAGATACACCTGCTTAGCGACGTGGGTCGCGGCCCCACTCTGGAGATGACCATCACCAAGCTGCGACACTGCAATCCCAATTTGCAGGTCATTGGCCTATCCGCCACCGTGGCCAATGGCCGGGAGATAGCCCAATGGCTGAAGGCGGAGATGGTAAGCAGCGACTGGCGCCCCATTCAACTGCGTGAAGGCATCATTTGTAGTGGAAAACTAGTATTCGATGATGGGCAAATCCCTTTGCAGGCTATGAAGGACGAGGCCCTGGCTCTGGTCAAGGATACCCTCTCCCAGTCCGCCCAGATCCTGATCTTCGAGAACTCCCGCAAGAACGCCGAAGCTGCGGCCCTCAAGCTCTGCGGCCTGATCCCAGAAGATGCCGCCACAAAGAGTCTTTCGGCGGGCATTCTGGCGACAGGGGAGAGCGAAACCGCAGTTCGTCTCGCCTCCTGCGTATCTCGCGGCGTTGCCTTCCACCACGCCGGCCTCCTCTCAGAGCAGAGGCAACTGGTGGAGCAGGGCTTTCGGGACAACCACATCAAGATCATAGCCAGCACTCCCACCCTGGCCGCGGGCCTTAATCTGCCGGCCAGAAGAGTGCTCATCAAGAGCTACAAGAGATATGAGTATGGCAGGGGAATGGCGCCCATTTCCGTAATCGAGTACCGCCAGATGGCCGGGCGGGCAGGAAGACCGGGGCTTGATCCTCATGGCGAATCATTTCTCATGGCCAAGAGCGCTTCTGAGATGCAGGATCTCATGGAGCACTACATTCACGGCGATCCGGAAGAGATCTGGTCGAAGCTGGCCAGCGAGAGCGCTCTAAGGACTCATCTCCTCTCCACATTCGCCGCCTGTTTTGCCAGAAATGAGCCGGAGCTAAAGGCTTTCATCGCCACCACATTCTATGCCCAGCAGCAGGACCCCTGGCATCTGGATGTGACACTCGAAAAGGTTCTTGCCTTTTTGAAGGATAACGGCATGATACAGGAGAGCGATGATGGCAGTCTGCAGCCCACCAGACTCGGCTCTCTGGTCTCCAAGCTCTACATCGATCCACTGAGCGCCGTTATCATGCTGGAAAACCTGGGGAAACGGAAAAAGATGGATCATGCCGGCCTAAAGGATGCCTTAGAAACGGACCGGGCCGCGCAGAGAAGGCCCTCGGACCTCGGCCTCATTCATCTCATTACTATGACTCCTGATATGAATCTGCTCTATATCCAGGCGGCAGACGTATGGGTGGAGGAGTTCATCGATCAGCACCAGCTAGAGCTATTTGACGAGGACAACTATGACTTTCTGCTCCGCGAGGCTAAAACAACTGCCATGCTCATGGACTGGATCGGCGAGGTTCATGAGGAGCAGATTGCCAGCAGATATCGCATCGGACCGGGAGACATTCGCCGCTCGGCTGAGACGGCAGAGTGGCTCATGCACTCCATAGCCGAGCTGTCCAAGCATCTTGAATTGGGCATAACCTTCAAAACAGAGCAACTGGCAGAGCGCATTCACTACGGTGCCGGCCAGGATCTTCTTGCTCTGCTAAATCTGAAGGGAATAGGCCGCGTCCGGGCCAGAAAGCTCCATTTGTCCGGCATAACCAGCATAGAAAAGCTGTTAGCAGCCGATCAGGCAGAACTTGTCCGCCTCCTCGGCCCCAAGATTGTCGAGAAAGTCATCTCTCAGATAAAAAAAGAGAAAATAGAGGAGATACAGCCTTGAAGTGGCTCAAAGAGATTTTTGGGAAAAAGTCGGCCAATGAAGAGCCGGCCATCCTGCAGCTATCAAAAACTGATTTCTGGCTGGAAGAGAGAGCAAAGGAATCTGATTTTGCCATTGCCTGCAAAGAGATCTATGGCCGCATGGATGATGCGGGAAAGACGCTCTCTAAAGACATATCGGCACTGGAATCGGCAAGCTTTGATGACGCTACTCCTCCCAAGCTTCTGCGGGCGGGCCTGGCAGCACGGGGTGAGGTCGTAAAGCAGCTGGAAACGCTCTCTTCAAAGCTGGTGTCTCCCAAGAAAAATGATTTGGATTCCGTATTTCAGCATCATTGGACGCTTGTCAAAGGATTGGAGAGAACTGTTACCACCTTCGGCAGAGCACAGAAGTATGTCGCAGCCCTCTTTCCCAGGAACATTGAGAGCATCAATTCCGACCTGACAAAGATAAGCCGCCTCCTGGTGGATCTGGAGCAGGTGATTGGCAAGAGGAGAAAGATGCAAGAGGAGAGCTGGTACTCCAAAGAGATTGCCGAAAGGCTGAAAGAAGAGCTATCAAGCATCGACGATCTCTCAGAGAGAACGATGCAGGACAAAGCAAAGCTCTCGGATTTGTCGTCCCAATTGTCGAGCCTGGAAGAGGAGGCTAAGAGTCTGGAGGCTAGCGATGAAGGAAAAAGAACGCTGGAGCTGAAGAGCACCCTGGAGAAGAAGAAGGAAGAAAAATCTCAGGCCGAGGTTGAGCTTCATGATCTTATTGCACCTCTGAACAAGGCATTGGCCAGAATGATGAAGCAAGGATCAAGCGATAGAATCAATCTGCAGCATAAAAACGTCTTTGAGCAGCTCTCTGTCTCACCCTCCGCCGTCCAGGATAAAGACATCGCCGGATCTCTAAAGGAACTGCAAAGTCATTTGGCAACTTTGGGTTTGAAGGACAAAAAGAAGGAGAAGGTTCTCGATCATATCGACCAGCTCATAAAGAGAAGGGCGCTGGAAGATGTTCGGGCCAGGCTGCAGGCGATCGATGGAGAGATCAGGGAGAAAGAGTCTGCAATAAAAGAGATAAGCCGCGATGGCCAGCGTCTGAAGGAAGAGATGAGCCTGGCCAGAAAGAGCAAAAAGAGCCTGGAGGCGGCACTGGAAAAAGCCAAAAAAGATTTGACTTCATTAGAGGAAAAGGCCGCGTCAGACGAGTTAGAACTGGCAGAGAGGTTGACCAGGATTGCCGGAAAGCCGATAAAGCTCGATCTATCCTCAGGAAGGAGATGAAGGTAAACTTCGGGGGGATTGTTCCTCTTTCCACAGTGGACTGGCTGGGACGCGCCGCTATGGTGGTTTTTTTGCGAGGCTGCCCATTGCGCTGCCCTCATTGCCACAACCAGGTGCTGCAAACCGGAGAACGTCTGGTTTCGCTTCATCTGATCTCGTCTCGCATTGTCTCTGAGGTCAAGGGCTTTCCTACGGCCCCCTGGGCCGGAACTCTGGACGAGCATTCTCTGCAGATCAACCTTGAAGATGCATCACAAAGGGCAAGCAGCAAGCCATTTGTCAATGCCCTTGTCTTATCCGGAGGCGAGCCGCTCCTCCAGGTCGAGGCCATCAGCCGGCTCTTTCGGCTGGCCAGGAGCCTGGAACTGGCCACGGGCCTGGAGACCTCGGGCTGTTTTCCCGGAGGTCTGGAAAACCTGCTGGCAAAAGGGCTGGTGGATAAGGTATTTCTCGATCTCAAAACGGCTCTTTTGGAGCCGGATTACGAAAAGGCTACAGGCAGAGCCGGCAACGCGGCACGTGTGGCCGAAAGCCTGGCGATCTGCTTTAAATTAGGCGTGGCGCTGGACGTACGCTGCACCATCTTTCCAGATATGCCAACCATTTCCCAGTTGGTGGATATTGCCGAAACGCTCTGTCGCCTGAAGGCGCAATATCCGGATAATCGATTGGAGAGCATGATACTGCAACAGGGAATGCCGCGCGAGGGAGAGACCAGATTTGAACCGGTCTCGATGGAAGCTCTGCAGGAGATGGCCAGGGCTTGCGAGATCGATGGCGGGACAAAACTCCAGGTTCGCATTCGAGCCACACCCAATAAACTCTGGAAAAACTAGATAATCAGATGTGCAATATGGCAGCGATTGATGAATAATATGAAGATCATCGGTTTTGTGGGTCTGCCCGGCTCAGGCAAGGGGGAAGCCTCTCAGATTGCCAGGCTTCTGGGTATTGCGGTTGTGGTCATGGGAGACGTGATACGCCAGGAAGCGGCTAAGCAGGGTCTGGAGCCTACCGACCAGAATTTAGGCCGCATCGGCAATGCCTTGCGAGCCGCACAAGGCCCGGACGCTGTGGCTAAAAAGGCTTTTGAGATGGCACTGGCTACTGGAAAGGATCTAGTAGTGATAGACGGTCTGCGCTCTCGGGAAGAGGCGGACTTCTTTCGCTCTCATGCCGATGAATTTCACCTGGTTGAAGTCTGTGCACCGGCGCAAGCAAGGCTGAAATGGCTGGCAGCCCGCGGGCGACCTGATGATCCGGGCAAGAGCCAGACAAACGATGGCAAGAATATGTCTGCCCATGGCAAGGAGAACGATATTGATCCAAAGATCATTCTCCACTGCAAAGAGCCGAACCGCCAGGCAGCCGCAGCTCTCGAACAGAGGGAATGCCGGGAGATGGGATGGGGAATGTGCGAGGCAATGAAAGTCGCCGACATTAAGCTGAGAAATGACGGCAACCTTGATGATTTTCGCGAAGATGTAAAGAGACTGCTCGGCCTTTTGGTGACAGGTGCCCCCTCCTGCCATGAAGAGCAGTTGTAGCAACGGGTGTATCTTTTTTTCGATGTATCCCAGAGCGCAAAGGATAATATGAACATCGCCAGAATACCTACTTGTTGAAGTTTAGAGGTGAGAATTATGAAGGTCAGTGCCAGAAATATCCTGAAAGGAAAAGTAAAGAGATTGGTGAATGGGCCTGTGAATACGGAAGTGACTGTTCTGCTACCCGGAGGCGAGGAAGTAGTCTCGACTATAACTCGAGCCTCAGCGCAAGATCTGGAGCTCTCAGAAGGAAAGGAGGTTTATGCAGTAATAAAGGCCAGCCATGTGATGATAGCCATCGATTAAATCCAAAATTTTCGTAGCACTGGACAGGGGTATCGAAAAAGATTCTCATCCCCTGCCCGGCAGGGGACGATTATCAATGGTTTTTGCCAGCTAAGCTCTTTTTTTTCCGGTTAATTTTACTCTCCGCTATCAGATCCCGGAAGATGAGGTCCATTTATAGGAGTAGTAGGTATGGCCGGTGGGTGGATATGTGTAGGTTATAGGGCTGTCCCAGTTGGGGTACGGATATGGCACAGGATTGCGATCCGGGTTTGGATTGACCCAGTAACCACTTTGGCCGGAGACATAAATGTAAGCATAATTGCTCCAGCCGCCGCAATAGTACTGGAGAACGTGCCAGCCCGGAGTATCGGCAAAGAACCATCTCTTAAACCAGCCCGGATAATTGACATATCCGGCATACTGAGTATCAAGCATGCCGCTCGGATACCATTCATAAAACCATATATTGCCTCTTCCCGTGGTCTGCATCCATAAAGGCAAATTGCCATAGAGATTGCAGCTTGCGACGGTTCGCGGTGCATAGGAGATATAGAGATTGTTGGGCGCAAAGCCTCCTGTGGGAACAATCATCTGGTTATAGACCGCATTGGTCGTGGTGGCCATTGATGCGGCAGGTGCAGAGGCATAAGCAGCATCCTGGCTTGCGCTCATCAGAGTTTGCGTGCTCTCCTGCGCGCTTGGGGCTTGCTGGGTCCCGGCGACATCCGTTGGCGCTTGCAGACCCAGAGATTCTGCGCTGCTGGGCGCAATGGGTGTGGGTGCGCCGCCAGCTGCGTTACTGGAATACGGGTTCATCTGTCCAAATGCATTGGTACAAAACATGATCATTAATGCTATAATTAAAACCGTCCATTTCATCTGAGGACACCTCGATAATTTATTGGCTTCTTTAATGTAAATATGTTACCCTGCTGGCCGGGAGATACGAGCCGAAAAGAGAAACTGCAAAAAAACACTTTCGCCCCGCGTCCATTATGCTTTTATTGGAATTTGTCAGACGGCATCAATTGTGATCAAAGGCAAAGAAGCCTATTTGAAGAAGTTGACGGCCAATATGTATATTCCCTCTCAGGAGGTAGGCACAAATCTTGATGGCAGCTCACCTCCCTCAGTCTTCATTGGGAGCTGGAATTATCCTAAGGTTTATGCCGGTCCCATGATTGCACCTGTGCATGGAGACACCATTATCATGGACCGGCCCGAGTCGTGGATACCGGAGAAGAAGACCCAGGAAGAGATCATAAGATACCGGCTGAATCTGATCAGAGGCAAGAGATCCGTCAGAGTCACAAGCCTACAAGATCGCTACATAGATAAGCTACGAGATATTTCTCTATCTGCTTGCTCCATTGAGAGCGAAGCACAGTTTTCCCACTCTCCGAAAGGCATGTCATTTAGTGACGAGCATACTCCCTTCGGCCCCAGTGCACCTTTGGACCGGCTGGAAATCTGCAGTGCCAAATGGGAGCCGAATTTAGAGAAGGTCTATTACGACGGCGATCTACTGGCAGGGGACGCGGTTGTCGATTTGCACCAGAAGGGTATGCCATTTTCCTGCATTCAGAAGGCATTCTCCATGGGAACCATGGGCATCCGGAAGAGACGACGCCTGGTTCCCACCCGCTGGTCCATCACTGCCTGCGACAGCATTCTGGGCAATCGGCTTCTGCAAGAGGTCAGGGAATACGACACCATCGATTGCTGCCAGGTGAGAGAGTTCTCCAGTCTCAACAATTATTATGCGGTCCTTCTCCTGCCTACACTATGGCAATACGAGTGGATGGAGGCCTTTTTGCGTATCCTGGGAAATGAAGAGCTGATATTCTCAGACTATGAGAAGAATGGAGGCAAGAAGGGCTATTCTCGAGTGGGAGGATGCTACTATTCCTGCAAAATGGCTGTCTTGGAGGCTCTGGCCCGTGAAAAGAAACAGGCAGGTGCGATCATCTTGCGAGAAGCTTATTCCGGGTATGTGCCATTGGGTGTCTTTAACGTAAGGGAGAATGTGAGAAATGCTATGCAAGAGACTGCTTTACCTTTTGAGGATATGAAGAGTGCTTTATGGTATATTTGCAGCAAGCTGCAGATGCCTCTCAAGAAATTCATCCAGCAAAGCGACCTGCTAAAGGAGCAGCTCAAATCACGACAGACTACGCTAAGCTCTTTCTCTTGATCTCATCAAATATTGGATTTCGATGAGCGAAAATTAGATATAAAACGAACTCATTAATTTATTGGGAGTGAAATGTGTGGATAAACAAATGAGAAGAGATAAGCGCTGCTTATCTTTCGCCATATTTATTGTAAGTTTCCTATTATTATCAAGCTGGGTTTCTGCCCAGTGCAGTGATTGTGATGATAATAATCCCTGTACCAAGGACTTGTGCGAAGCCGCGACCTGTCAACATATTCCTCAGAGCTGCGATAATGCAAATTCCGCGGCAGGTGTGTCATTAGGCAGCGGCGCTAACAGCACCCCAAAAAATGCTGAGACTCCAGTTCAAAAGCCACAGGGGGTTTC
Source organism: Methanothrix sp. (assembly GCA_963682135.1). Lineage (GTDB taxonomy): Archaea > Halobacteriota > Methanosarcinia > Methanotrichales > Methanotrichaceae > Methanothrix. The sequence continues at coordinate 574,423 of OY821645.1, read as the reverse complement.
TGCATCAAATGAAGCTGTCAACACACCCATAAGTTGTGATGATAACAACCCATGTACCAGTGATTCTTACGCAGCCAACGGCTGCGTTCACAATCCAGTGAATTGCGATGACGGAAGTCCCTGCACAACAGATTCTTGCGGAGCTAACGGCTGCGTTCACAATCCAGTGAATTGCGATGACGGAAGTCCCTGCACAACGGATTCTTGCGGAGCTAACGGCTGTGTTCACGATCCAGTGAATTGCGATGACGGAAGTCCCTGCACAACGGATTCTTGCGGAGCTAACGGCTGCGTTCACGATCCAGTGAATTGCGACGACGGAAATGCAAGCACATCTGACCAGTGCAGTTCATCGGGTTGCATCAATATACCATTGCTTGGAGAAAGCAGCAAGACCGAATTAGTGCAATCTCCCAGCCCCATAGAATCAGAAATAAAAAATGAAGCTGCAGAAGAGAATACGACCACCAATGATTCTCAAGAGGTCGTAGAAGTAGAAGAATTGCTGCCGGTATGCAATGACGGCAACCCCTGCACAACAGATTCCTATGATGGCGAAAACTGCGTTTATACATCATTGAATTGTGATGACGGAAATGATAGTACTCTGGATTCCTGCATGGACGGCGCTTGCATTAATAAGCCCCTGGATAGCGTCAGCATCCCTAGCGAAAATAATAGTACTAACCTATCCTCAAGCCAGGCGCCCTTAGCCGCTCATCATCCGAGCTGCGATGATCATGATCTCTGTACAGAGGATACTTTCAATGGCAAAGAATGCGAGCATAAACCGAAAAATTGCGATGATGGAGATCCCAACACATACGATTACTGCTTCGAAGGGGTCTGCCACAATACTACAACAAATTGCGATGATGGAAATCCCTGTACCATCGATTCGTTCAATGGTAGCGCATGTGTGCATACGCCCATGAATTGTGATGATCACAATGCCTGCACCATTGATACCTGCAAGGATGGAAAATGCGTGCATACGCCCAAGAACTGCGATGACGGCAACCCATGTACATCCGACAAATGCGACAGCAAGACCGGCAGCTGTATCAGTACCTGGAAATGCGACGACGGCAATCCCTGCACAGTAGACTATTGCGATTCGATCCGGGGATGCCTGCATAAACCCGTTGTCTGCGCGCCAGGTAAGACATGCATTGATGGCGTCTGTCAGTATCTGTATTATCCCTATGCTACGCCCTATTATCCCTACTATCAGCCATATGTCGCACCCACGGCCAGTGCCATTCCAGCCGCCCAATCCTATACAATTCCTGCCGGGACGGCCATAACACTGCCCTGGGCCGGCTCGGTTACGGCTCTGAATACGCTGAAGGTGGAGAACGCAGTAGCATATCCGGGCGCATCACCCTTGAAGTTTGTGAGATCGCTGGGCTTAGAAGGTCAGGCCATCTCAGGATACCAAACAGAACCCTCTATCTCGGAACGCTCTGAGATGATTGGTCTCTCCTGGAAGGATGCTGCAAGCTTCACTATGACTCTAATCCAGCCGAATGGAAGCGCTCTTCCTGTCCAGGGAGATAATGGGAATGTGATACACCTTATTGGTTCGAACTATGATTACTACTTCCTGAGAAATGCCGCTCAGGGGAATTGGGGGATAGAGATTAGGCCCATAAGTCCGGGAGCTAATGGTGTTGGATTCTCACTCATAAACGGGCTGGTAAAAGGTGCAACCATCATAAATCAGCCTTAAGATAAGGGGAAGTCTCACCATAGGTGCGGTCATAAGAGTTGGGCCGCACCTACTTTTTTTGGTATTTTTTAAATCAGGGAAGACCGCAGGAGAGAATCACCTCCCGTAGGTTGCCATTGCTTCTCCCTTCTGCATCACATGGCCTTTCATTGCCTTCTGCAAATCAGCGGCAAAGGCGCCCGCCGGAAGGTCAAGCATCCGGTCCAAACCAAAGACACGCAAGAAATATCTGTGCGGCTTTCCGGAAGGCGGACATGGGCCGGAATATCCAATCTCGCCAAAGTCGTTCGTGCCTTGCACTGCGATGAAGGGCTCATTGATATTGGCTTTTTTGGCTATCGCCCTGGGAATGATTTCCGTCGGCGGGATATTCCAGATAAGCCAGTGAGTGAAGACGGCAGAGGGCGCGTCCGGGTCGTCAATAATCACGGCCAGGGATGTGGCATTAAGCCCTTTAATCTCGATCATTGGCGATACATCCATTCCCTGACAGGTAGATTCATCGGGAAACCGGTCAAAACCCAATTTGACAACAAGACTCTTCATATCTGTCTCCTCTGCCTGGACGGCATTAGCAAAGAGGATGGCGAAGGCGATTGCAGCCGCCAGGACGTATGGCATTGAAATCATCTTCTTAATCATCTCAGTTTAGACGGATGATTTTTTCCCCTATAGCCTTTTGCGTTGATTATAATTGCTCCACTATTGTTCCGGCAAGTCGCTGCCTGGCAGAAAATAATTTAAATGCTCGAGTCTAAAGAAGTCTCGTGACCGTCTTTAGAGCTTATGATGTTCGAGGTGTCTACGGCACCGATTTGACAGAGGATCTGGCCAGGCGAGTGGGTGTCTCCTTCGGATCTTTTGCGGGAGGGGGCAGTGTCTCTTTGGGCAGGGATACGCGAATCAGCGGCCCGTCTCTGGAGAAGGCCTTCCTGGAAGGCCTTTTAAGAACGGGCTGCCAGGTGTATAGCTACGGCATAATTCCCATTGCCGTTCTGAGCTATATTACCCGCAAAAATGGCTTGAAAGCTGCAGCTTACATCTCTGCCTCTCATAACCCACCGGAGTACAATGGCGTGCGGTTTAGAACTGGTGATGGCTATGGGCTGCTCTACCAGGAGTCGTCCATTATGAAATACTATCGAGAAGGCGGCTTTCTCTCGGGAATTGGAAGAGTAGAGGATCGTTCTTCTGGGGAAGCTATCGACGAGTACCGCCGCTATGTGGCAGATAAGCTACACTTAGAGCGCCCACTGAGAGTTGTGTTGGACATGGGCAACGGTTCTGCCTGCACAATGGCCTCATTTTATGAAAAACTGGGTTTAAAATGCTCTGTGATCAACGGCATCATGGACGGCCACTTCCCAGGTCGCGGCCCGGCTCCCAATGAAGAGTCCCTGCAGCCCGCCTGCCTGGAGGTACGAAAAAATCAGGCAGATTTTGGGGTTGGATTTGATCCTGATGCAGATCGAGGTATCATCATCGATGACCTAGGTCGGGTTTTGCCGCCTGAGAAGGTAGCCATCATCATAGCCAGGAGAAGATACAAACGCGACGATCTGGTCATCTCCGGATTTGACTGCTCTATGATGCTGGAACGCGAACTGCAAGAGGACGGCATCAGGATATTACGGGAGAGGGTGGGCGATGTCTTCGTAGCCAACCGGGTGAAGAATGAGAATGCTGTTTTAGGTGTTGAGCGCAGCGGCCACTTCTTCCTGCCTGAATTCCAGTACTCGGACGATCCCTTCGCCATGAGCCTGGCCATCGCCGAGATCATCTCCAAAGGCGAGAAGCTCTCTGTTCTCGCGGACGAGATACCCGAATATCCCTATAAGCAGATCAGCATACGCCTCAATGAGGATCCGGCTGGAGTAATGCTGAGGCTAAAGGATGCCCTCGCCGGAATGGAGCCGAATACATTGGACGGACTTAAGATCACCACCGATAGCTACAGCGTTCTCATCCGGCCCAGCAATACCGAGCCCATCTTAAGGCTCTACATCGAGACCGCGGCAGGCGACATGGCAGAGCTGGAGGAACGCTATGAGAAGATCATACATAGAGCCATGAAGGCATGAATCAATTTTTTGGGCAAAGCAACCTATTTAATCCGACACAATCGTATTGGCTGATAACCATTGTACAGAGCTGATCTTCGCGTGAGCCACAAAGACGTCTGCGTTCTCATTCCTACCCTCAATGAAGAGGAATCGATCGAGCCCGTCATTCGGGAATTCAAAGCCCTGGGCTTCGAAAATATCCTGGTGGCGGACGGCCACAGCAGCGACGCTACTGTCGCCAAAGCGAAAGCCGCCGGAGCGCGCATATTTATCCAGTCCGGCTTTGGCAAGGGACAGGCTCTAAAAGAGGTCTTCGAAGAGATCGAAGAGGAATATATCCTTCTCATCGACGGGGACGGCACCTACCTGCCGGCTGAAGCATCTCTCGTCCTGGAGCCGGTCTTGCTGGGAAAGGCCGACCACGTCGTGGGGAACAGGCTGGGCAATGTACGAGTTGGGGCCTTGAAGGGTCTGAACATGTTCGGCAATAAGATGATCAATCTCTTCTTCGCCACCATCTATCGCGTTCATTTGAGCGACATTCTCTCCGGCTACCGGGCGTTCACCAGAGAAGGCATTCGCCGCCTGGACCTCTCTACTCCGGGCTTTGAGATCGAATCGGAGATAACCATTGAGAGCGTGAAGAAGGGTCTGCGCATCATTGAGGTTCCCATAACCTACATGCCCCGTCCAGCCGGCACCAAGACCAAGCTGCATCCTTTTCGCGACGGCCTCAAGATCATACTTACCATCTTTCGCATGGCCAAGACCGAAAATCCCATGTTCTACTTCGGCCTGATCGGATCACTCTTTGGTATGGCCGGATTTATCATCGGCTTATTTGTGGCCAGGGATTGGCTCTACTGGCGCATTGAACACATTCCCCTCACAATCCTTACAGCCATTCTGATTATCGTAGGCTTCCAGCTATTTCTGATCGGCATGCAGGGAGATATGATGGCCTCGATGCACCGGGAGATGATTCGAGAGCTGCACCGAAAGAAGTAGCAAAAAGAGCCAAAAGAAGCGGAAAAAGATCATCGGATCCATTCATGATGATCTAATATTATATTTGTTCCTCAATCAGAAAATACGATCGAAAAATTTTTAACCTAGGCCGGTACAAATCATTTTGGCCTTTCTGCGAAAAAATGGATATTTAAATGAATATAATTCAATTGGCGATAGATGAGGTGGGAAATAATGAGCAACGACGATAATACTAAATCCTTCTGGACCACGCTGCCCGGCATCCTGACGGGAGTGGCTGCATTATTAACTGCTGTGGGTGGATTACTGACCGCAATTGATTGGCAAGGCAATGATGATGGGTCAGAACAGGATAATCTTATACCGGAGCCTGTTATGGTAGAACCTTCTATAGATGAACCCTTGAAGATCAATAGCTTCCATTTGGATTATGCTACGATCCTTAAAGGTGATAGCTCAAATTTGAGCTGGGCGGTCTCTGGCGCCAAAAAAGTTAGCATACTTCCTGGGCTGCTTCAAGTAGACCCTGAAGGATTTTTACTAGTCTCGCCGGAAACGACAACGGAATACAGTCTTACCGCGATGAATGGAACTGAGCAGGTAGCTGATTCCGTCCGTCTGGAGGTGCTGGATGCATATTGCTACGCGAATGGAAATATAACCTTAGAAGTGAATGGGCTAGCTCAAGGAAGAGGCATAGACCTGGACCTCAACCTCGATGATGCAGATCCCGAAGATGATAATTCCGACCCAGTTTCTGACCTCAATTACGGAGGGTATTTCAAGGCACCATTCACTGCAGATATCGGGATTATTCCGGTATATGGTGCAACAATTGTATCGAATGAGAGTGACTATCCATTTTGGCCTGATGGGCTGGGTATCAAGGTTGACCCCAACACCAATATTGACATAAGCAAATGGCCGGAGGAGAAATACATTTGGGTAAATACTGATCAAGGCGGCTGGTCCAAGGTCAGCATCCATGAGACTCTGGATAAATGGTCCGGAACTGTCGATATATCATATATAACATGGCAACGTTTTAGTATGGGTGCGTAATAGTTGGAAATTGAGAGTTCGGGAGGCAAAAAATGCGAAATAGGCCATACAGGCACTTAAGGCCTGAAATGGGTAGAAAAGCCTGTGTGGTCTCTTCGAGGTTCGCAAGCGCTTCCTAGACAGTTGATCTCTTTTCCTGCACCGATCCGATGACCAGCGAGCCGCGATGGATGGCCAGGGATGGGTGGGAGCGGCTCGGATGGGGTGATCGGCAGCTGAACACCTATATTAAAAAATTATGGCAAGGAGTTCGGCTGATATTGCCTTCAGCGGAACTCCAGCTTGGCCTCGTTCATTGCCTCGAATAGATAGGCCATTCCCGGGACCAGAGTCTCATTCTCGCCCAGGTGGGTCCAACCCTGCTTCTCATACTTCCAGACGAAAGCCGAGACCAGGCCTTTCGTCACTGCTTCCTGATACTTGTACCTCTTATGCTCGGCATTCACGGTTATGTTGCCTAAATCTACCGTATTGTTCACGGGAAGACCAATCATATTCCATCCGGCATGCAAATTAATGCGATAAGGCAGATCGACCGGTTTGCCGGATATTTCCATGGTGAAGTTGTTGGCGCTGTCGATGAGATAGCCTTCACCGGGTGAAAAACGAGTCACATTGATCATGCTCCCATCCTTCATGCCAAAATCCCACCCCTCGCCGGCGATGGAGAATATGCTCCGATAGGGCTTATTCGCCAGGTACTTGGAGGCAGTTGCATCTTTCGGCTTGAGGTATACGGCGATGGCATTCCAGCCTGCGGTTATATTGATGCGCTGAACCTGGCCGGGAATGATCACATACTCTATCTCAAAGCCCCTCTCCTCAGCAAGCCTGGGTCGCAATATGGGCCACATCACCTTTTTGTTTTCGCCAAATGTATATTCGTCATGCCACACAGAAAGTCCGTTTTCCTTAACGACGATCTTGTCTGCATCTTTAGGCAGCAATACCTCACCGATGATGGCAGGCGGTGCGTTTAGATTGAGCTTGCCGCTGGTGCTATCTGTCTCGATCCAGTAGATCCAGTCGGTTGCGCTCTCGTTTATTGGCGTTACGGATGCCTTGATTATGCTCTTGTTCTCGCCTGTGGTGTTGGCGGTTTGCAGCACGGTGCTGTAGGGACGAATTGGTGTCTTGGGCAGAGTTGGCCGGAAGCTGGGGTCTCCCAGCATGACGGCCATGTAGGCCGTCTGATTGAGCATCTCGGAGACTGAGGTATCCCATTCCGGCAAGGCCTCATCGTAATCGGAGATCTCCTTGATGTTCCCTGCACCCTGAAACTTCAATCGGTAGAGGTTATCTGCTTCAAGAGCTGCCTCACCAACGGTAGCATTCTCAAAGACCAGAGATTGATAGAGACTCTTTAGGAAGTCATCCGAAACGAAGATCCAGGATAGAGCTGACTCACCAATATAATTTACAGATCCAGCTCTTATGAAGGCCAGGGCAATGGAATCCTCCAGGTTAATTGGGATGTACATCCTGGTGCCGGTTACATTGAGATAGTATCCCTTGAGGTTTGCAGTAACACAGGCACTGGAGGTGGTCGTCTGGGGTGAAAGAGTCAACTCCTTCACATGCGCCTGCGTAAGCGCAGAATCCATCAGCGACCAATCAGACAACTGCCATGCGTTTTCATTGCCGTGATGATCAAAATGCACAATGTTCTTGCCGTTATTCATCTGCGATATGACTTGCTGGTAGGTGGCTTCCTCGTAACGCAGGTCCTTGACTTGCAGCCCTGCCTCTGCCAAATAGTCTCTGATTCTCATGGCGATAGGAGCCTGAGGGTAAGAGAGGGGCGGCGAAGATATGACCAGGGCATTATTCTTCCAGGATCCGTTCAATCGATCATAGGCCAGGGTGCGAGCCAGAAGCTGAGACGCATCGTAAACGGAAAGCCCCATGATTCGGCCTACGGCTACGCTGCTGTAATTCTCATCATTCATGGGCAATTGATAGTCCCTGTAGACCTCGTACTCCATGACCTCTGATAGCCTCTGAATTTGGCCGGTGGACATGAAGGGCAGCGACCCAGGGTCGCCCACGACCATCAGATAGCGAGGTGAAAGCATGAGATCCTCAACCTTCTGCCTCAATGCTTGCTCCTCAATCAGAGGATCAATTTGCTGCGGATCCTTGGCCACATCCAGCAAAATTGCCTGGCGTGCTGCGGCTGCCGCTGCTGCAACCAGTGATAGCCGGGGGACTTTGGTGTGGCTGAATGCAGTAATATTCAGAGCCTCAATATTGGAGCGAACATCGATGGTGTAGTTCTTCGTAGTATGGACAAAACCATTGCCTGCCTCGATATTGAAGATCCACTTGCCTGGAGTTAGCATCTGCACTCTCACTTCATAGAGTTTATCAGGCTTGATCTCTGCGATCCTGATGCTTCCGGTTCGTTTTTCCGGGCTGTAGAGGTTCAGGGCAGTGTAACTCGCTTCCCGGTCGAGGTTCCAGCTGATGTTCGTTCTGCCCGAGTAGATCCAGGTAGGATAGGTCAGGTTGATTACAGGCCCGTCATCCAGATTCTGAATTGTATGGTTGTAGGAAAATCCCTCGTATGCGGCTGTAGCCCCTGTGTCCAGCCTCTCTTTCCAACCGGAATCCATGGGGTAGAGCAGTTCTACTTCTACATTGAGGCTGGCAGACTTTCCTGGATCAAGCCGGTTCATATTCCAGCGAAGCATGGACCCATTGAGGAATGAATTTATGGCATCCGAGGGCTTGCCGCTATAGGGATCGGTAATATTTGCTTCACCTATTTGCGGCCGCGGCCATTTTATGAACCGACCCATGGGGAAGACGTCCAGCAATCGCACATCTTTCAGCATTTCTTTGCCGGTATTGCTCATGGTTATGTTGAGTCTCACAATCTCGCCCAGCTCCTCGGCCGGTACCTGGCTTGGGCTCATTTCGGTTCTTATCAGCAGATCGTTAACAAGTGTTCTCTTTACCACAGGATTTGGCACGGGTGGTAGAAGCGAGAGATCATGAGAGTTGGTAAAGACAACCATATTCGGATGATCTCCCCTTTTGAGCATCTGCTGGGTGAGAAATTCCGGGCTTCCATCCAGCAGAGTGATATTCATCTGGCTCAGGTTCTGTCTCACAATTGGCGAGATTGGACCTACGATGATCGCTTCTTTTACATCCAGACGTGATAATGCAGCCGCAGTCTCATTGGGCAGCATACTGTTCACAAAGAGCAGTGGCCAATTTAGATAAGAGGCAATTGGTGTCGCGGTTAGAGCCGCGCTGTAATTTTCGCCTACGATTACGGCTCCCGGCGAGCTTTTCCAAAACCGGCTTATCTTTTCCGCCATCTCAAAGCTGCTGTTTGCGGCTATTCTCGCATCGCATTTCCAGGAGACGTTTCCAATGGCGAGAGTCTTTCCGCCCAATTGACCCAGCAGCCACTGAGAAGCCTTTGATGCGGGCTGCAATTCCGACCAGATTGGTGTATGAACGACGTTATACTCGAAAGCAACACCTGCTGAGCCGGATTTTACGAGGTCCTCGATATACTCAACTGCACCCTCCACATTCAGTGTGGAGAGAACATATCCAAGGTAATCGTCACTCAAACGGACATAAACCGGCTTCTTGCTGAGAAGGCAAACCTGTCCCGCATCCTGAGCGGAAAGGGGAGATATTATGGAAAAGTCCGTTATCTTTGAGATCTCGGCGAAGTTGTAGCCGCGGCTGCGATCGGCAGGATTATCAAAAGCCGCGCCAAGCTTTACGGGACCTAAATCATTGGTTATATTCCGGGCATAATTTACAATCTCTATGAGCTGATCCTGCTTCCACTGCGTCCATCTCTCCTGGTTGTAGCTATTGATATTGGCTTTACTCAGGTCAATTCCAGTATCCTGATAGAACTTCTCCTTGCAGATATTGCAGTAGCAATAATTCTCATCCTGGAAGCCGAAATTATAGAGGACAATGCCGTCAGCCTTGTAGTCGTCAATGAGCGTTTCAATAAGACTGTAGAGATTTTCCTTTGTCTCTGGGTTTGCCGGACAGTAAAGTGTGGCATTGCCACCTATATCGGGATTTGCCACTTGCAGCAAACTTTTGTCGATTTTTGAATCGTCCGACACGGCAAGGTCTAGGCCGGCTTGTGCAAGCATGGCTTTCCTGGCCTGGGGCAATTCTTTGATATCTTCTGCCGCCAGCGGCTCGGCGATAACGGGAACCTCAAGAGTTGCTGTAATATAAGCTTTCAGCCCGTCTTTGTGAGCGGCATCAACCAGAGATTTAACTAGATCTCCAGCTGGTGCATGGATAGTTATGGCGCTGATATTTGCCGCTTTGAATGTGCTAAGGATAGCGGATACACCATATTTCTGAAGATCGTTCTCTTCTACCCAGCCATTTCGGTCACCAGCCTGGACCGCTTTGGGAAGAATCAACATGGGCAAAGCTCGAGTCTGATTCTCCTCAGACCAGATGGCCAGAGGAGTAGCTGCAATGGCTGCATGCCAATCGTCTGCTCCAACCATAACCACATCCACCAGGTCGCCCTTAACACCTCTTTCCAAGGGCGTGTCCTCTGCGAAGCATAGCCCTGAAATGGACATGATTGCTATGAATAGTATTAGATATTGCAGCCTCACGCTTTCACCTCTTCGGTTTTGATGCCTGCACTTTGCAGCGGCTTTGCATATTCCGCTCCAATCTCGCCTATGAGAAGCGCCTTGGAGAGGGTAATATTTCGTTTTGTCATTTCCGCGATCACAGTATTGACCTTCTCAGTCACATCGCCCTCGCATACTATTATTGGCGCTCCCGCCACCCTGGCCATCTCATAGGCCCTGAAGATATCAGCGGGCAGAGGACTGGATAAGACCACCTCGGCCGTTCCATTCCGCCAAACCTCTGCGGCAAACAGCCAGCATTCTTCGTAAAGGCTGCCTGTGTCAATACGCTTGATTTCCACACCCTTCAATGACGTTTCCGCATCTTTAGTGACGATGGATTGATTGCCCAATATCAAGACCCTGGAATAGTCTTGCAGCTTCTCCTGATCTGTTTCGCTTATCTTTCCAGGAGGTATTGTTATTAGGTCGAAATCGGCTGTTCCATTGCCCATAGTGGATACTGATGCGATAGTGCTGTAGAGGAAGTCATCCCCCGTAAGAATGACCATACCCTGCGGCAGGATCACCTTGATGGATGCTACCTCTTCCGGCATGGGAATGCCCTGGGAGTCCATGAGACGGAAGACTAGCGGATAGTCGCCGCTCTTTGATGCCAGCATGGTGAAATTGGCGATTCCGGGATTTAGTGGTGTGACCTCTACCGTTTGAGCTAAAGGTATAACCATAAGCTCAGGAGGCGTTACTATCCCAACCATCACCTTTTCCTTAACATCCAGCATGATATTGAAGGAGCCCTTGTAGGTTTTGTTGGTTACAATCTTTTCCGGAACCTTGATATCCACGTTATATCCCCTAACTTCCGCGGCAAAATCAACCTCCGCCTCAACAGAAGAATTCTTGGACTGGTTGCCTAACGATTTGGCTAGGATTGCCAAGCTGGCTTTCTTGCCAGGCAATGATGTTTGCACCTGAAGCTTCATGGTATGGGTTATGCCCGGGTCTAGAGGCACATCATAGGGAAGACTTTGCGTTTTTTCTCCATCGAGCAAGGTCACACTCCACCCGTCAGGGAGCGTTCCGGCATCGATTGAGGCTACATCTCTAAAAACGCCCAAATTCTTGACAGCCAGATCGAACTGAGCTATGTCGTTAGCATTGGCAGATAGCTGGGCAGACTTGGCATCATCTATGGTCATGCTTATGCCGTAGCTCTCCTGTCCGATGACTGTCAGGTTAAAGTCAATTCTCATGGGAAGCGAGGGAGGGGCGCTATCCAGCAAATACAGAAATCCTGTGTAGGATCCGGGTCGCGTCTCCGGTGGTAAGGCAAAGTATATCTTAATTTCTGCCTTATCCTGAGGCTTAAGTGGTTGTTCTTCCGGCATGCCCAGGAATATGTAATCTCTGGCAGTTCCACTCATCTCGGTTTTTGATATCTTGAAGATCGTCGCATCTCCTATATTGGTTACCTTAAGCGTTCTCTCCTCCAAGTCACCGGAATGGAGCACAACATCAAATCTTTCCTTGTCTGCTTCCAGCTGGGCAGAGCTGGCGGCAATCAGCAGGAATAGAATAATAATCGGGTATATCTGCCTCATCTAACACCACACGACGGCATACGCCAGATTTTGATATAGTTAGTATCCAACTGCTTTTCCCATTTATAAATTCTCACTCAAAGGAATAAATAACCTTCTCCTCTCAACGGGCTAGTTTATATCTGTTATGCATTAGACCAGCAGGCAGGTGTTTGCTTGGATCCTGAAAAAGCCTTTCTGGTAGCCACGCCCTTCAAGAAGCGCGGCAAGACTAGCCTGAAGATCAGCGACTTTATCTTTGCTCTATCCCTCGACCTGAAATGGGGGCCGCCGGAGAAGGTGCGCGCTCTTCTGCGGGAAGCGGAAGCTGAAGGCATGGTTAAGATGGAGGATGACATGGTAATTGCCTCCTTCGATGCAGCGGCAGTGGCGGTTCCCCTGGGATTCAAGCCTTCCACTGAGGAGGGAATACTGGATCAGGGAATTCGGCTCATCACATCTCATACGGGCATGAGCCGAAAAGAGGTTATTGCTCTTGCCAATGAGAAACAGGATTCTCTGAAGAAGCTGGTGGAGCTGGACGCCGTAGTTCTGCTCATCGCCAGGGAGATGGGCATCGATGTCAGCGAACTGGCCGCCAGTGCCTACCAGAACTTGCTGGCCCGCGGAAAGGAAGAGAAGGGCATTTCCGCCCATGCGGAATCGCAAGATTAATCTTCCATGGAGAAGGGACAGGGGATTTATGACTCCCAGGGTTCTGTTCACAACCATTTATAGAAAGGGCACCGAGCCTTACGATTACATCGGAGCCAATACCAGGTCATGGTTCAGATTCTACTGGCCGCGCATCCAGTCGTTTGGTCTGCGATTTCTAAAGCAGAACATCCCTGAGCTGGAGATCCTGGAGTTTCCCACCTGGGATGAGTACCAAAAGAAGCTGCAAGAGGGATGGGATGTGGTGGGGCTCTCGTTTTATCTGAGCGAGACCCATGAAGCCATAGAGATGGTGCAGGCGGCGCGCTCTGCCGGCGTAGGCGAGGTGTGGGCAGGAAATTATGGCGCGCTGACCACCGCCGTGCAGGATAAGTTCGATCGGATCTTCGTGGGCTACTCGGAGCGAGAGGTCGCACCCTATTTCGGACGGCAGGTTAAGGACATTATTCACCCTCCGCTTATCGAATATCTCAATACGCCCTTCAACATCAAGCTGAATATTTACGGTGTGCTATTCACCACGCGCGGCTGCCCGGTGGGCTGCAAGTTCTGCCAGACGCCGGTCTTCTGCAACAAACCCAATATCATCTCTTTGCAGAGCATCGAGAGGGTCTTGGCCTACTACAAAGAGCATGACATCAATGTGGTCCTGATCGAGGATGAGAACTTCGGCTGCAATCGCCGTCATGCCGATGCGGTTGTAGAACTTCTTGACAAGTACCAGATGGTTTGGGGATGCATGGCGAGGGCCGACTATCTGAGGACGAAGATCGACGATTGGGCGGACATGAGGAAGAAGAATGGCAGAAAGGTGTCCGGCTTTGGGGGCGCGGCCATAGGCATAGAGAACCTGCATCAAGAGCGACTCAACCAGATGAAGAAAAAAGAAGGCACGCAGGACATTTTAGAGGCGCTGCGCATGCTGCAGACCAGGCATCTGGGAACAGTGGGCTATTACATGATCGGCTTTGAGGAGGACAGCAAGGAGTCGCTACGCGAGGACATAAAGAAGCTGGCAGCCCTAAAGCTGGATATAACTCAGATCTGCGTCATAACTCCTCTGCCTCAGACGCCTATGTGGAAGGAGATTGAGGAGAAGTTCGGCATCTGGGATCAGGATTATCATCACTATGACGGCAAGCACATGGTCTGGAATCATCCTCAAATCAAGCCTGAGGAGTTTCCGAAGATCCTGGATTGGTCTTTCAAGCAGGTCCATCCCTGGTATACGCCTTTTCGCACTTCATCCCGAGTGTGGGGCAATGCCTATCGCTACGGCGGCTGGGCAGGAGTCAAGGAGGTTGCTTCCTACATCAGCCGGGCCAATAAATTCGACTGGAATGCCGGACTGCGGCTGCTGAAGGCGGATGAGAGCGATAGCATACAGAGCCAGAGCGGTCGAGCCTAATTTGCAGAAGGCAAAGGATGAAAATATTATTATTATCTTCGCCTATAGTTCAGCTCGATTTTGATCGCATCGCTCGGGTTCCCAATCTTGGCCTGGCCTCGCTGGCGGCGCATGTGGATGATCTGTGCACGGTTCATGTAGCGGATATTCACGGCCTGAAAAACCACCGAGAATATGTGAGCCGGATTGTAAACGGCTACGACCTGGTAGGTCTTACCGCCATGAGCTTTCAGTACAGGGAGGCTCTGGCCCTGGCAGACATTGCCAAGCAGGCAGGCGCCCAGACGGTTTTCGGCGGCTATCATCCCACTCTGGCGGCGGAAGAGATTGGCAGTAGCCCGGATGCGGCCCTCATCGACTACATTGTGCGCGGCGAGGGCGAAGCCACCTTCCGGGAGCTGGTGATGTCAATGCTGGCTGCAAAGAGCCCGCGAGGCATACTGGGCCTCTCTTATCATGAGGAGGAAGGCAATGCCGGTGGTATGGGAGATGTTAGAGGCGCTAAAGCCAAAGGCAAAAAGATGGTTCATAACCCTCCCAGACCTCTGCTCTCTGTGGAGGAGATCCGCATGCCTAAGAGGGATGCGCGTCTCATAACCAAGGGCTTTTACAGCTTTGATGTGCCCATTGACTGTGTGGAGACCAGCCGGGGCTGCACCCAAGGCTGCAAGTTCTGTTCCATCAATCTCATGTACGGCCGGCGCTTCCGGCGCTTTTCCATCGAGAGGGTGATCGAGGACATCCGGGATGCTGAGGCGCACGGGGCTGGTTCCATATTCTTCCCGGACGACAACATCACCCTTGATCCCAAGCGGCTGGAACGCCTATGCCAGGCCATTATCGATGCCGGGCTTACTTACCTGCGCTACAAGACGCAGGCCTCCGCCTCCGGCATTGCTTCCAGCAAGCAGCTGGTGGACAAGATGAGAGAGGCAGGCTTTGACGGCGTCTTTTTAGGTGTAGAGAGCATAAACAAGAGGAACCTGGAATTCCTGGGCAAGGGCAAGATGTCCAATGATGCCGAAAAAGCAGTGCAGTACCTGCATGATAATAATATAATCGTCTCTACCGGCCTGATCGGCGGCAATCCCGATGACGATGAGGAGGACCTGTGGGAGAACTTCAAGCTGGCCAGGAGACTCAAGGTGGACTTTCCCATCTTTTACATCTCCACTCCCTACCCCAAGACTGAGATGCGCTCCGAGTTGGAGGAGATGGGGCTCGTCACCAACAGCGATTTCACCAGGTACGACGGGCTGCATGCCAATTTGAAGACCAAACACCTGAGCGAAGAAGAGGTGCAGTTCATCACCTGGCAGATGAATGCCCGCTACTATGATCTGCAGTGGCTGCGCTATAATAAAGTCAAGAAGCTCTATCCCAAATGGTTTGCCCGTGAAATGCGAAGGCTTGCGCCCTTTTACGCCAAACGAAAGCTGGACCTGGTGCTGGGGCGGCGCACGGTGCGCGACTTCTTCCGGGAGGATCTGGCGAGCGGGGAGTTGTGCAAGGGTGTGACGTAGGGCTTCGAGTATCTTTATTTCACTTATTGCTTGATTTTAATATTTCGGCAGGTGTTTGCTTTCCTCTTTTTGTTCTATCAAAATCGCTATCAAGACTTACCATGATAAGGTTATATTTCTCCGCCAGTGCATATTGATAAGCATCATCATAATCAAGCTTGAATCGTCTTGAGGCTTGAATAATCCTTTGCATATCTTCCGGGCTTAGCCTCAGTAGACGAATACCTCCCACTAAAAGCATATCCTCCACAGCTTTTAAGAAAATATCATGCATGTTGCGACGCACCAATGCAACACCCATTGAATCCAAAGAGAATTCCGATATGCAGAGCATTTCAGGAGGGGTTTCAAGAAGGAGCCGTTGTACTTCATCTGCTTTTTCCTGATTAAGCAGTAGCTCCAGGAAAATATTTGTATCCAGGAGATACATCAGTCTCCTCTCCATTCCTGGATCTTGTGCTGAAGCTCGACCGATGTGTACTGATCCTTCATATCTTGCAAAGCACCTCTCCAATCCAGCTTCAGGCAGCCTTTTGGTTTTCTGCCTCTTTTCTCCATCAGGAACTTAGCGAAATCAGCAACCTCTTGATGGAGATCAGGAGGTAGCTCTTTAATTACTTCTTCCAGTTCTGACATGGAAATGACATCCTTTCTGTGAAGTAAGAATTAATCTTCATTCATGATTAATATAACGATCACGTGCTTCGAATTGATATAATCCTATTCCGCCTGAGCAACAATAAGGTAGCCCCAGTATCACCCTTGTCAGGATCCCGCACGCGCGGGCAGGCGGGCATGTGGTCGCTCGGGACCGTGCACGCCAACGCCGGATGCGGTTAGGATCGTTTTCATGGCGGCTCGACAGGCTCAGCCGCCAATTTTGCAGCTTTTGCCAGAGAGTGAAGCACTACATTCATCTCGGAAACCTTTCGTTAACTATCGCCCTCACATCATCCAGCCAGGCGGCACGCTGCTCTGCTGTGCTGGTTACTACCACGCCGTAGGTCTTGCGGTAGAAGTTGGTGACGCCACACAGGCCAAAGATGCAGTTTTCCCAAATGGTCTGCAGAGGATCGCCGAAAGCACTTTGCTCCCTCTCGGGAAGAGTGTTGGTGGTGTTGAAGACCACGGCCCGCCCGGCCCGGAGCAGACCGCGAGGCACTCCCTCTCCGCTGTCGCCTTCCAGAAACTCATAGGCAACGCCTGGTCGAATCACTCTGTCCACCCAGCCTTTGAGGATAGCAGGAGGCATGCCCCACCAGTTGGGATGAATTACTATTATCCCGTCCGCCTTTGCCAGCTCCCGGCAGTGAATCTGGATCATGTCGCACTGTGGCGCATCTCTGGCAATCTCTTTCGAGCGAAGGATGGGATCAAAGGATTCCTGGTAGAGGTCATGAAAGGCGACCTGATGGCCGTTTTGCACAAGCGTTTGCACTGCTGCCATGGCGATGGCATGATTGAAGCTTCCCGGATGGGGGTGAGCGAGGATTACCGAGATTCTCATGTGTCAGCTTGCTTTGCTCTAAGAAATAGATAATTCTGCCTGTTTGTAAAAAGCTGAAGATCGACATATTGATTAACTTTCGCAGCCGTACTTGCCGCCGATATGCCGCAAGATGCCTCCTCCCCCAAAGGCTTTCGCATTCTGGTGATCCTCTCCCGGCCCCTGAATCTACCTGACCTGCCCAACTTAGCCGACCAGTGGGCCTTGCAGGGCGGCCTGCGACGGGTGCAGGCGCCGGTCTTCCTGAAGATGCTCCGCCCGCCCACGGTGGAAGGGCTGCGAGAGGAGATTTTGAGCGGCTACGAGATCGTGCACTTCGACGGCCACGCAGCCCTGGGGCGGCGCTGCCCCAATTGCGGCGCTCTTCACTTGCCGCAGGAGAAGAAATGCGACCGATGCACAGCTTTGTTGGAAGACGAAGAGGTGAAGGGCTACTTCGCCTTCGAGCAGGAGGACGGCAAGCTGGACGCTCAGCCGGCGGAGGAGCTGGCAAAGATTGTGACAAGCGCGCCGCAGCCTGCTAAGCTGGTCTTCCTGAGCGCCTGTGAATCGGCCAAAGGAGGCGAGGCAAGCCTGCAGAACGTCCTGCTGGCCAAAGGCGTTCCTGTCGTCCTGGGGATGAAGGAATCCGTTTCGCTAAAGTCGACCATGGCTCTGGCCGGGCCCTTTTACGCGAGCCTGGGGGCGGGCATGACCATCGCCCAGGCCTTCAAGAATGCCCTGCCTGCTCTGAAGAGGCTGGAGAACGGAGGCGAGCTGCAGAAGATCCCTGTTCTGGAGGGCCCGGGAAAGGATGCCGTAATTCTGGCCGCCGGAGCCACGGGCAGGGCCAGTTTTGAGGCAGAGAAACTTTTTGGCCTTCCGGAGCACGAATTCGTGGGCGACTATCTCCGGGGCGATCCGCCAGGAGGGCGCAAAGGGTTGCTCTCGCAGGCCATGGACGCCTTGCAGTCTGGAGAGAAGCTGGTCGTCCTCACCGGCCAGGGAGGCATCGGCAAGACGGTATTGGCTGCTGAGGCGGCAAGAAGGCTGGCCTGGCGCTATCCGGGAGGCGTCTTCTGGAGGAGCGCCGCCGAGATGGAGCGCCTGGGCCAAGAGGAGATGCTCAACGCTTTTGATAACGTCTTTGGCCTGGAATTTCGCATGCACCCCCTGGATAAAAAAAGGGACACGGTCTTGAATTATCTCAGGAATTACGATACTGCCAGCCTGCTGGTGGTGGACAACGCCGAGAGCATAAAGGATCCCGGACTTTGGCGCTTCTTGGAGGGCATCCCCCAGCCCAGCGCGGCCCTGCTGACAACGCGCGAGAGCCTGCCCTGCGGTGGCCGGGAGATCCGGGTGCCGGAGATGGAGCAGGAGGAAGCAATCAGGCTATTTTTTAGAGAAGCCCGCCGGAGTTTTCCAAAATGGGGGGAGCATCTGAGCGCTGAAGAGCAGAGCAGCCTGGCCGAGATCGCTGGTTTCATGCAGGGTCACCCGCTGGCCATCAAGCTGGTGGCAGTCCAGTCAACCAGGCGACACCTGGCTGGAATCAGGGACGAGCTGAGACGAAATCCACCCAAAGAAGTATCAGATAGATTTGATGTCTCTTACAATAGCCTGGAAGAGGGCCAAAGGAATCTATTCTCTCGTCTAGCTGTATTCTTTGGCTCGATGAACGATAATGCGATCAAGAGCATCTGCCTGGAGGACGGCCAGCAAGGGCAGATGAACTGGGAAAGTGATCTTGAAGAACTGGTGCGCAGCTCTTTCTTGGATAGGGGGGAGATCGCGGCTTTGGATGAGGAAGGGAAGGAGGTCACGCTCTACCGCTACCGCTTGCATCCTCTCATGCGTCAGTACGCTGCCGGCAAAGCTGGAGAAGAGCTTCTGGCAAATCTTCAACCAAGAGCAGCAAAGTATTTCCTGGAATATGCCCGGCATTTCAGCGTTAATTTCGACATGCTTGAATGGGAACGTGAGAACATTCTCGCTGGCATGGACGTTACTGTTGCCCGGTTACAACACGAAAAAGGAGACGAGCTGAAAAGAGCTTCACATCAATTACTTCAATTTTTATGTGTATTACAGGATTATCTAGACGATCGAGGTTACTGGAGCGAATACAGGCTTCGCCTCCATCAGGCACTGGATGCAGCAAAAGTGCTTGATAATAAAAACGTTGAGATGACTTGCTTAAATCAACTTGGGCATGTATCATATAAATGGGTTACTACGATGATGCTCAAAATTTCTTTTATCAATGTATTGAGATCGCAAATAGGCTAGACGACAAGGTGTGCAAATCAGACTCATTGCGCGGTCTAGGAATGTTGGCTCAAGAAAAAAGCGAATATAATAACGCTCAAAAGCTATTCAAGCAAAGCCATGAGATTGCCAGAGATATCGGTGATAAAAGCAACATTTCAGCTTCGCTATATCAACTGGGCACTTTGGCTCAGGATGCAAACGACTACCATGAAGCTGGCAAACTCTATCATCAGAGTCTTTTAATTTCCCAGGAGATTGGAGACAAAAGAGGCATTTCTAGCTCTCTTGGATCATTAGGTATTTTGGCATACTTAACAGGTGATTATAAAGACGCTAAGAAGCTCTTTCGACATAGTCTTGAAATCTCCCAAGAAATTGGCAACATCGGCAACATTTCAGCTTCATTGCATCAATTAGGCATGCTAGCCATGAATGAGGAGAATTGGGATGAAGCTCGCGACTTTCTCATTCAGAGTCTCCAAATAAAGCAGAAACTCGGAGATAAGAAAGGTATATTAGCTACAATGGGTGAACTTGGCAATTTGGCTGAAATAAAAGGCGACTATGATCATGCTTACAGTTTATTTCATGATTGTCTTGATATTGCTCAAGAACTACAAGATAAGGCTGGAATTTCAAAATCCTTGAACGGATTAGCAAATTTAGCATATTTAAAAGGCGATCTTAATGAAGCTCGGCGGCACTACCAAAAGAGCTTAGAAATCTCTCAGGAGATTGGTGATAAAAATGATATTGCTGTCAGCATGGCTCAGTTTGCCATTCTAGAAGAGAAGACCGGAAATGTGAAGGAGGCTTTGCGATTGATTCGTCTGGCTGAGGCAGCCTTCCTGGAACTGGGAAGTCCCCACGCCAAACTCGCTGGATATGTCAGGCAACGACTGGAGCAAATTCAATGAAATGGGAGATCGATCATGCTCAAAATCCTATGCTGCAATGAAAGATGCACAGCCTCAGACCGGATATTTCAGTGGGATGAGCAGCCACACCTGCAATCAGACGGCAAGCTGGCCAGGAAAGGAGATCCAGGAGCCGTTTCCTTTGTTGAGCGCTGCCCGTTCTGCGGCACCAGGAACAAGTTCTATGTTACAAAGGTGCAAGAGAAAACCGTAATACGGGGCATTTAGTGAGGATCTTCAAATCATGGCAGACATCGAATCCCAGGACGCTGTCGCCGAGCCCGTCACTGAGCTGGACGAGTTCTGGCTGGATACGGCCCGCACCGCCGTCCGCGAGTCCGTCGCCTCTCTAGAAGAAGCGGCCAAGCAGCTCATCGCAGCCGTGACCCTGGTAGAAGGCATCTACTTTGCTGCCATCTCTTTTAGCGACCTGCGAAAAGTCATAGCGGTGCAGGGACTGGAAGCGTGGCTTCGGATCGGCCTGTTTGTCCTGCCCATCGTCCTTTGGCTGGTCTGCCTTTTTTTTGCCGTGCGGGTATTCACGCCGAAGAATTACGATACGAACATGAGCTCGCCGCAGCTTGCCGAAGAGTTCTACCGGGAACTGGTAGGTTACAAGCACAGAAATCTAAAGCGGGCCTACTGGGCCCTCCTGGCCGGGTTTGTGCCGCTGGTGGTCTCGGTGGTGTGCTACCTGCGGCTTATCGATGGGCCGGGCTGAAGGCTTCCACAGGTGGGGGGGCTAAATCTCACTTTCCCATTTCTTCATGATTTCTGCAGCTTTGCCATAGACAAAATCATGGTGGTCTACATATAGAAATGTGATTATGTCATCCTTAACCACATAGACGATTACATAGGGGTCCACATGAGAGCCGCGGGCGTGCTTCAATTCGTGACGTTTTGGATCGCCGATGAAAGGATTATGGAAAATCTGGTTGATTTTCTTGAGAAGTCTTGCTTCAAGAGCTTTATTCTTCCGGGTGAGACTCAAAAACTGATCATCGAACTCTGGTGTGGAATCGTAATCCATGTATCTTACTCAAGGTTCTTGAGATGGTTTATGAATTCCTCTTTGGTCTTGAATGTCTTGACCTGACCTGCTTTGTACTGCTTGATGCTTCGGGCAAGGCCCGCCTCAAACTCCTGTAGGGCGGCCTCATTGACATCCTGGATGACGGCTTTCTCTGTTGCTCCTGCCATAATAGGTAATCTCTCGCTGTTAGGCTATAAGGATTGCGAAAAGAAGAGAGAGATGCACGGTATCGCCTAGCCCGTCACCGAGATGGACGAATTCTGGCTGGAGACTGCCCGCACCGCGGTGCGTGATTCAGTCGCCTCTCTGGAGGAGGCGGCCAAGCAGCTCATCGCAGCCGTGACCCTGGTAGAAGGCATCTACTTTGCTGCTATCTCTTTAGCGACCTGCGCAAGGTCATGGTCGTGCAGGGCCCGGAAGCTTGGCTTCGGATCGGCCTGTTTGTGTTGCCTATCGTCCTGTGGCTGGTCTGCCTCTTTTTTGCCGTGCGGGTATTCACGCCGAAGAATTACGAGACGAACCAGAGCTCGCCGCAGCTTGCCGAAGAGTTCTACCGGGAACTGGTAGGCTACAAGCACAGAAATCTGAAGCGGGCCTACTGGGCCCTCCTGGCCGGGTTTGCGCCGCTGGTGGTCTCGGTGGTGTGCTACCTGCGGCTTATCGATGGGCCGGGCTGAAAAGTCGTTTCCATTTTTCCTCATCCATGAAAATTCTTAAATTCCAAGGAGACTAAGGCTTGGTTCATGAAATACACGGTCGTTCTTGAACCTCAGGACGAAGGCGGCTTTACAGCCCGCTGCCTGGAACTTCCCGGCGCTATTACTCAAGGCGAGACCAGGTGGGAAGCCATCGAGAACATAAAGGAGGCCATCGGTTTTATTCTGGAATTGCTGAGAGAAGATATGGAAAGCCTGAATCGAACCAATGCTGAGGTCTTCCAGGTAGATCTTGCAGATGTCTGCTAGATTGCCGATCCTCTCGGGCATACAATTGATAAAGAATGAAAAAGTTTTTTCGGTTCCACTTCATGACGAATTGAAGAAAGGGACATTGAATGGAATTTTAAAACAAGCTGGATTGGATATTGGAGATCTGGAAAAATAGAAAAGATGATAATATGAAAAAATCTGGGTGAGAACCTCCCCTCGATATCATCACTTGCAATGGCACTCCGCGAATGTCACCTTCATGGTCTTGGGATCCCGTTTTATAGTATTCAACTGACACATCTTTCCGTCAGAGCAGCCGCCCACGCATTTTCCCAAGGAGTAGTCGTACCAGCACCGGAGCGGCTCCGGCGCCCTAAAGCAGTACCTGAATAATCCTGCCTGGACGTCTATTGTGCCGCAGACAATTGGTTTGCCATTGGCATCCAGACAGTTGTCCTTGAGTCCTTTTGCTGCGGCTTCCTCTTTGCTGGCGCAGACACACCCCGTAGGACAGGCGACGGGGGGAATCTGATAGCAGAATTTCGGGTATCCGCGAGGATCTTTGCCGCATTCCTTCTTCTCGTTCCCGCAGAATTTATCGTACCCCAGCTTCTTGGCCCCCTCTTCCGTCAGGCATTGGCAATCATCCGGACACCGGACGGCGGGCGAGAAGCAATACAATGGCCTCTTAAACTGGTCATAACCGCAGGGAATCCTCTGACCGGAACAGAGGTTGTATCCCATCTCTTTGGCCTTCTCCTCGGTCATGCAACTGCAGCCCTGGGGACATTTGGACTTGAAGCAATACTTAAGAAGCATAGCTCCAGTAGGTGACCTCTCTTCACCACAGGGATTTGCCTGACACCTATCAAAATTTCCTTCGCCGAACTGCTGGTTTGCGCCGGCCACAGTGATGCAGCTGCATCCCTCAGGGCATGAAGTCTGAGCGCATGCCAACCATGGGATAAGTGCAAGTGCAGCCAAAAATATTAAAAGCAGAGACGCTCCGAACCATTTTCTTATTTGCATCTTATTCATCTCCTTTGCAGATAGCATTTTTTGCCGGGTGCTCCTCCAAAGCGTCGGTCCTTCTCAGGCTATGTTTTCCAGTGTAATAATGAGGGATGAGGTGCATGATTGACAATAACCGACGGCATGAATCTATTGAACCGATCCGTGAACACCACTTACAGATTGACTATACTATTATCCGCGATTATTTATCAAGGTATTCCCTGTTCTACATGAATAATAAGCGTGAATTCTAGATATAGCTTTGCGTAAAAGAGCAGAGAGCAGATCGAAGATGAATAATAGATGCCACCGCTCTGATTCTGCAAGTGCTCCGGAATGATCAGAAAAAATTAGATCGCGCCGATCTCAGATCGGTATGAAACCGTTATCTACAGCTATCTGCTGACCTTCAGGGCTTAGAAGATAATCGATAAAAGCATTGGCACCGGGGGAGGGCTCTCCCAAAGTGATAAAGAATAGCTTTCTGGCCAGCGGATAAGCACCACTCTTTATGGTCTCAATCGAGGGCTGGACGCCATCAAGAGCAATCACCTTGGTGTCTCCCTTCATGACGAAGCTGTACCCCATATAGCCGATAGCATTGCGGCTGCGCTGCGTACTGAACTTAACCTCCGAGCTCTCCCCTGCATCATAAGATACTGCAGGAGTTTCAGCTTCTCGGCTTCCCATTATGATCTCATTGAAGGTATCTCTGGTTCCCGAGCCTGGCCTTCTGCCAATAGCGAATATTTCCGTGTTCGGCCCGCCAAGCTCTTCCCAGTTGGTTATATCTCCGGAATAGATCCGTTTAACCTCATCCTTGGTGAGCGATGTCACTCCCTCATTATAAACATCCGGACTGATCACCAGGCATATGGCATCAAAACCTACCGGTATCTCCATAAAACGGACTATTGGTGTCTCATACCTTTGCCGCTCTTCCAGTTTGATCTCTCGGGAGCTCATGGCAATATCCGATCTGCCTTCAGCTACGTCTACGATGCCTACACCGCTGCCACCCGATTTCACATTTACTTTGTAATCGTCCTGCAGCATATTAAACTCCTCGGCAGCGAGCTCTGCCATGGGCATGACCGTGCTGGACCCTGAAACTGCAACCGTTACCTCTCTGGCTTCACCGGGCGCTATGGCCATGATGAAAAACAGCAACAATATAGACAGCATGCTTTCGGCTCTCATCAGATGTGATTTGCCATACTATTATGTAAGGTTGATGTTTAGATTGGTATGAAACCCTCATCCGCAGCGATCTTCTGGCCCTCTGGCCCTTGCACAAAGTCTATGAATGCCTGAGCCCCGTTTGTAGGCTTTCCGAAGGTATAGAAGTATAGATGCCGATGCAGTTCATAGAGATCCAACTTTATATTTTCATAGGTGGGCGTGATTCCATTAAAGGCTATGCCTGCAACTCCGCCCCCCAAATAGTTGAAACCCAGATAGCCTATTGCCTTGTCGCTTCCCGAAATAGCAGTCTTGACCTCGGCCCCACCAAAGGCCACGGTATCAACGCCCGGCATCTCGGCATCTTTGCGGCCCAAGACGACCTCATTGAAGCTGTCGCGAGTTCCGGAACCCTCTTCACGTGATATCACATAGATATCTGTATCCGGGCCGCCGAGCTCCTTCCAGTTGGTGATGTTTCCGGAATAGATATCTTTGACCTGATCTCTGCTCAATCCCTTGACGCCGGACTGATATACCTCATCGCTCACCGCCAGGCTGATGCCGTCCAGGCCCACCAGGAACTCCTCAAAGGAATCGCCAAATCTCTTCCTTTCGTCCTCGGTTATCTCACGCGAGGCCATAGCGATGTCATTCTTGCGCTCGGCAATGCCCAGAATTCCGGCACCAGTCCCTCCGGCGGAAACCGTCACCACATAATCCTTCTGCTGAATATTGAATTCCTCTGCCGCAACCTCAGCCAAAGGCATCACGGTTGATGATCCTGAGACGGTGACATCCTTAGCAGATACCGACCATGTGTTGATAAAAGCAAGCAAAGCGATTAACATGATGACTATTATTTTTCTAATGAGCCCCACCATGAGGAAGTGTATCGTCAAAATATGTAAAGCTTATCGTCGCATTTTACGATCATTTCAATAAATGAAAATCAGTCGGTCAGACACACAGATGACGGACGCACAGATTATGCTCTTTCGTAAAGGGTAGTCCTCTGCACCGCCCTCTTTCCCCGTCCTTCTATCAGCTCTGAGAGCTCCTCTGCAGAAATACTGGGTGCTTCCTTGGAATTGCGGGCGATTCCCTCATCCATGAGCGTGCCGCCCAGGTCATTGGCTCCCCAATCCAAAGCGGCAGCAGCGGCTTCGCGGCCCAATTTGGTCCAGCTTGCCTGGATGTTGGTGATGTTGGGATAAAGAGCAACCCTGGCCAGAGCATGCATCTTAAGACGATCCAAGAGATCGGCACCTCTGGCAATCTTGCCGAGCATATTATTATCCGCAATGAAGGGAAGCAGAACCATCTCTGTGAATCCTCCCGTCTCACACTGGATCTCTTTTAGGATTTGCAGGTGGCTTAGGCGATCCTCCAGACTCTCAACATGGCCAAAGAGCATGGTCGAGGTGGTGGGAATTGCCAGCATATGCGCAGCGGTGATTATCTGCCGCCACTTCTCAGTCTTAAGCTTATTCGGGCAGATCTTCTGGCGCACAGAGTCGACAAGAATCTCAGCGGCAGTTCCCGGCATGGAGCCAAGGCCACTTCTTTTTAACTCCTGCATGGCCTCTTTTGCCTCAACACGGGAGTTTTGTGACATGTGCAGCACTTCCATGGGAGAGTAGGCATGCAGATGCATCCTGGGAAAGTCGCGATGTATAAGCTCCAGGATCTGGCAGTAGTCCTCCAGATGCATTTTTGGGGCAAGCCCACCTTGCAGACAGATCTCTGTTGCACCCAGCTTCTCAGCCTCCCCGGTGCGCTGCAAAATTTGCTCATCTGTAAGGAAATAGATGCTACTGTGCTTGAAAGAGCAGAATTTGCATGTCCCAGTGCATTCATTGGTGAAGTTGATATTTCGGTTTATGACAAATGAAACGGCATCCTGACAGCTTTTTTCCCGCAGGGCATTGGCCAGGCGAAAGAGGCGCAGGGGCTGCTGCCAAAGCTTTTTCAGTTCAATTTGATCGGAATATGGTTTTGCAGGAAATAAGACCGTTTCCGCAGTATCCGAGACTTCCGAGGTCATTTAGGATTCTCACTCTCTCCAAGCTTCACATTCGGCGCCCTTGACACTGCTTGCCATTCTTCTTTCTTTGGGAATTTGAGAGACAAGCTTGCCGTGTGAGTATAGACCGCACCCAAGCACATCCCCTCTATAAAAAACCACCACATAGCCATTCTCACATTCCGATTCGATAGGCTGACTGCCTCCCTCCAGGAAAATCATGGCTTCTTCTCGATTAAGATGAATAATATTCTTGGTGGCATATCTGCCAAAGATCTGCAGAGCCGAGGTGGTAGGCTTCCACGGGCGATCCTTGCAGCTCATGATGCGCATTCCCAAAGATTCGTAGCTGAGAGCGGGCAGATCTACATCGTTAATAACCCAGATGCTGTTAGATTTCCGGAAGAATTTGCATCCGGCAAATGCCTGATCTGAAAAGCCGAACCGCTCTTGCCAAACCTTTGCTACGAGAGACTTATCCAGCGGCTCAAATATATTCCTAATTCTTGATGATCTTGGCGACATAGAAACCTCCCGTATCATTGATATGTGGATAGTAGCGGGCGGTGCATGAAAGGGCATCGTTCAGCCTTTTGCCGTTCCACTCTGTGATTCCCGGACACTCCCGAAGGCCAGCAATACTGACCTTCTCCAATCGGAGATCCTCTGTATCCTCCAGTACCTCCTGCACTACCAGCTCGTTTTCTTCCGGGGCATAGGTGCAGGTGGAGTAGACCACGACACCACCCGGCTTGGTCAGGCGCAGGGCGTTCTTGAGAAGAGAGATCTGCAGTATCCCCAAATCAAGGGATCTTTCCCTGCTGCATCTGGATAAAACCCCAGGCCCTCTTCTCTCCCGGCCCTCGCTGGAGCAGGGGGCATCCACCAGAACCCTGTCGAATGGGCCGCGAGGAAAATTGCGGCCATCATAGCGGGTGACTGCCACATTTATCACTCCCAACCGCTCGCAGTTCGAGCGCAGGGGAGCAACTCTTGCCAAAGATGGCTCATTGGCGATTACGAGACCCTGATTTTCCATCATCTGCGAGATCTGCGTGGTCTTGCTGCCGGGAGAGGCGCACAGGTCCAGGACGCTCTCACCGGGCTGTGGGTCAAGCACCAGGGGCGGGACCATGGATAGCTCCTCCTGGATGTGGATGAACCCCTGGAGGTTTTCCAGCAGCTTGCCGGGGCTCTCCATATCCAGCTTCAGGCCCAGATTATACCATGGAAAGCTCTTGTAGAGCACGCCCTCTTCTTCCAGCCTTTCCAGGAGCTTTTCTCTCTCTATCTTCAGAGTATTGATGCGGGCGGAATTGTAGAGAGGCAGGCATTGAATGGACCGGAAGGCAGCATAATCCGGCACAATTTCCCTGTATCTATCCAGGTAGTCCATATACGAGAGAGCAGCATCCTAGCAGAAATAAATTGGCATAGGATGAGCAAAAGGATTTAATAGTCGGATAACGAGGGAGCTGATCGCGAAATATGATCTTGTGGCTTATCGCTAAGGATAGTGAAGAATGGCAATGTTGCGCTTCGCCTGAGGCCATAAAATCTGATTGCTTTTCAAGGACGGTGACGTATTTTGGCAGATTATAACGCAGATCGATCCGCCATGGGCACTCCTGCCCCGGTAGAGGTCGGAAAAGAGTACGATGTTAATATTGAGGACATTGCCCGAGAAGGCGACGGCATTGCCCGAGTAGAAGGATTTGTGATCTTCGTGGCCGATACCAAGGTAGGCGACGTTGTCAAGATCCAGATCGAGAAGGTAATGAGACGCTTTGCCATCGGTCATAAGGTCTAATTTGTATTTTAATGGTCTATTTGGTTTCACTGGTTTTCTCCAACCAGTACATATTTGTTTTAGCAGGTACATAATAATACAAGCGCATAGGTTTAATTAATAGGCAGAATGAACCACCTAAGTATCCAATGCTAAATTCGTTGAAGGTGGTATGATTCGGAGAATTGATGATGTCTGAGAAATACGACGTTTTCATCTCCTACGCAAACAAAGACCGAGATTGGGTAAATAGTCTCGTTGAAGCACTATCCAATAAGGGCCTCTGTGTTTGGTATGATGAGACCAATATCAAACCTGGTGATTCGATACTAGGTGGGCTGGAAGAAGGTTTAAGAGATAGCAGATACATCGTAATGCTATTAACTCCTGATACAGTGAATTCAAATTGGGCTGCGGCGGAGTTAGGTGCTGCTCTGGCCATGAAAAAAGTACTCATACCTATTGTCTCAGAGGATATGCCGATAGAAGACCTTCCCGGGCCAGTAAGATCGAGAAGATTTCTAAGAAAAGGAGACCCCAAATCGACCGCGGAGGAGATCGCGAGAAGCATTGTCTCGATACCTCAGAAAGACAAGCCAGGTAAATTGAAATCAGTGCTTGCGGATGCGGCCAGTTCTCTGCATCCCTGCGGCTAAACATTCAATCTAGGACTATGTTAAATGCAAATAGCCCTTGCATGAATTTCTGAGCAATACATACTCGTTTATTATGATATCTTCCTCTGTATTTTTTCGGGCAATTGTGAAAGGTATTTGCTGAAATCGTTTATATCAATTAAGTTTCTCTGTTTTATCATCAAAGGGATTCCTGACTTGGCGCTCAATTCCTCTGGGGTTATGCCATGCAGGACACCTGTTATAGGCAACCTTTTGCCCCACGCAGCACCTATTTCTGTCCAGACATACGGTCTCAAAAGGGACCATGGAGTAAAATATACAAGTAGCTCATTGGCTTTATCGAGAGCTTCTAAGATTCTATCTTCAAAGTCATCGCCAACAGCTATCTGCGCCTCATCAAGAAATGTATCTGCACCGTTTTTCTCAATGCATTCGGAAATCCTTTTTGCAATCCATGTATCAGAGCCAGCATGGCTAATAAATATCAGATACAATATGCTCACCCGTCTCTTGCTTTCGCCTCAGCTATTTGATTCTTTAAGGCTTGTCTGAGAAGCTTCGTTACAAACTAAATCAGTTTTCGACAAACTACTTGCAGATCCTCCAGAAACAGATCTATATTTTCTCGTGTCATATGCTTCATCAGTATCAGCCGCAGTGCTCGGTTGGGCTCACGGGTCATGGAAACGTGCCAATCCCTCTTCATCAGCTCCTCGCGCACCTTAGCCGGAGAGGGAACCTCTAATGCCACCACATTCATGATAGGCTCGATCGTCGGCTGAATGCCGATCTCTCTGGCACCTGCCACCAGATGATGCGTCAGGTCCATACAGTAGTCGACAGTCTCCTTGAAGCCTTCTCGGCCCAGGTGCATCATCACGGCATAAGTGGCTGCGGCGGCAGCTCCGCTCCTCGTGCCGGTTAGAGATGCTTGCCGGGCTTTGGTGAGATAATGAGTCTCCGTCTCCAGGGCGCTCAGGCATTCCTGTCCGCGAAAGAGCAGTCCCCCGGCGGGAATCGTGCTCATGCCCATCTTATGCGGATCGATGGTGATGGAGGAGACCCCGGGCACAGAAAAATCCCAGGCGAACTTCTTTTCCAGGAAGGGTAGGACAAAACCGCCGAATGCCGCATCCACATGCAGATGAATACCCAGATCTGATGCCATTTTTGCTAACTGCTCTATCGGGTCCACCTGGCCAAACTCAGTTGTCCCGGCGATGCCCACCAGTGCTACAGTCTTCTCGTCTAGTAAAGACTCGACCGACGATAAATCGACCTTGAGGCTCTCATCCAGTTCGGCCTTTCGCACCTCCAGACAGAGGAGGTCTCCGATCTTGTCAAAAGAGAAGTGGGCAGAGGCGGGAACTACGATATTGCCGTCTTTTCTTCCTGCCTCATTTCTTGCCGCCCGGATGGCCTGGATGTTGGACTCCGTGCCGCCTGTGGAGACATAGCCCGAGGCGTCCGGACAGCCCAGCATCTCGCCCAGCATGGCCACTACGCGCTCTTCCAGTTCGGCCACACCCGGAAACAAACCCGGGTCTCCCAGGTTTGTCTCCAGGAACATGTCATGAGCCCTTACCGCAATAGGATGGGGCAGGGTGCACATGGTGGATAGGAAGCGGTCATAGCTGTAGTCACGTGCTCTCGTCTCTGCCAGGATGCGCATTACCTCATCTTCGGGGAGGGCTTTGTCTCTCATTTTTTATCCCATTCTTTATTTCGTATTTCTCGCGGCATTGAGCAATAGAATCTTCTCGCTTCTAGCCACCGTCTCTCGAACCGTAGCCACAGCATCGATATTAGCTGATATGCTGGTTATACCGATCTCCACCAGTCTCTTGGCCATCTCCGGGTATGATCCGGCCTGGCCGCAGATGGAGGTCTTGACTCCCGCCTCATTGCAGCGTTCCACTACATACTCGATGAGCTTGAGTATGGCGGGATGAAGCTCGGAATACAGCCCGGCAACGTTCTCGTTGTTTCGGTCTACCGCCAGGGTGTACTGGGTCAGATCATTGGTGCCGAATGAGATGAAATCGATTCCATCCTCGATGAAGTCTTCAATGGTGAGCGCGGCGCCGGGCGTCTCTACCATGATGCCCACATCGATCTTCTCCAGGTCCAGGTTCTCATCAACCATGATGGCCTTGGCCTTCTGAAACTCGCGAACGTGCTGTACCATGGGCAGCATGATGCCTACATTAGACAGGCCCATCTCATGCAGTCTCTTGAAAGCCCTTATTTCCAGGCGGAAGTGATCTGTTTCCGTCAGGTCGCGCCGAATGCCGCGCCAGCCGAGCATGGGATTGTGCTCGATAGGCTCGCCCTCGCCGCCCTCCATGGCCCGGAACTCGTCTGTGGGGGCATCCAGGGTGCGCACCCAGACAGGTCGTGGGAAGAAGGCATCGGCCACTATTTTGATGTTCTTAACCAGTTCTTCAATGTATTCCTCTGACTTGCCGTTCTTGATGTACCAGTTAGGTGTCTTGCCCAGACCCAGAATCATGTGCTCTATGCGCAGCAAACCCACGCCATCAGCCATCGTCTCGGCCGCGGCTGCGGCTCGGTCCGGCTCGCTGACGTTGACCTTGATTTCGGTGGCAGTAATGGGTTTAGTGAACACCACGCCACCGCCGCTGGCTGCGGATGCCGGCTTGGCAGGCGCTGCCAGGGCAACACGTCCTTCGTAGACTGTGCCTTTGCCGCCGTCCACTGTGACCTCCATGCCTTCTTTAAGATTCGCTGTGGCCTTCTTGGTTCCCACCACTGCCGGGCAACCCAGTTCGCGGCTCACAATAGCTGCGTGGCAGGCCATGCCGCCCTCATCGGTGACAATAGCTCCGGCACGCTTCATGCCTGGAACCATGTCCGGCATGGTCATCTTGGTGACCATGATGTCTCCCTGTTTGACCTTATCCAGCTCTCTGCCGCTGGCAATAAGTCGCACAATGCCTGTAGCCACTCCTGGAGCTGCGCCCAGGCCCGTGAGGATCACTTTGCCGCTGGCTGCCGATGCTGGCTCTTTCTTTTTGCCGTTATTAATAGTAGTAATCGGGCGCGACTGGAGGATGTAGATCTTGCTTTTCTCTACGCCCCACTCGATATCCTGGGGGATGCCGTAGTGCTTCTCCAGAATCTCGGCGTATTTGGCGAGCTCAATTGCCTCGTTGTCCGTCAGAACGATGGCGTCTTTCTTCTCTTCCGGGACCGGGATTGTAACCGTCTTCTGGGTCTTGGGGTCCCTGATGATCATTATCTCCTTGGTGGCGATGTACTTGCTTAAGATATTCTTGGTCTTTCTGTCCACGACAAAATTGTCAGGAGAGACGCTTCCGCTAACCACGGATTCGCCCAGTCCCCAGGCGCCTTCTAAGACCACCAGTGGTTCGCCTGTGGAAGGTTGTGAGCTGAACATGACTCCCGACTTCTCGGAATCCACCATCTTTTGCACAATGGCGGAGAGGTTGACCTTATCGTGCTCAAAGCCCTGCTCCACCCGGTAGAAGATAGCGCGTGCTCCATAGAGTGATGCCCAGCACTTGCGAACTGCGTTAAAGACATCCTCAGCTCCGCGCATGTTGAGGAAGGTCTCTTGCTGGCCTGCAAAACTGGCATCAGGAAGATCCTCAGCGGTAGCACTGGACCGCACGGCCACGAAGACCTGTTCTCCTTCGCGCTTGCATAGTTCCTCATAGCGGGATTTAATGGCCAACTCGATGTCCTCGGGCACCTTGGCCTCCATGATGAGCTTCTTAGCCGTCTTCTCGGCCTGGTGCAGCTCAGACTCTTGATTAACATCGACATTAAGGGCTTCGAATAGCTCCTTGGCGATGCCTGATCGGTTAAGGAAATCCCGGAAGGCTTGAGCTGTGACTGCGAATCCGCCAGGTACGGGAACGCCGATATTTATCATCTCACCCAGGCTTGCACCCTTGCCGCCCACTACGGAAAGATCATTCTTTCCCACTTCTTCCAGCCATACAACAGCTTCCATTAAATCATCCATCCACCGTTATGATTCTTCATTCTTCATTATACCGTCAGTATCTGCCCACCTCTCCCTCTTTACATTATATGAAGCTTTCACACGATCTCCTGAAAATATACAAAAGCATATATCCAGGAGATGGCTGACAAGACTTTTGCATGTTTAGACGTTTTCGCGGAGCAGCAGCGGCAAAAGATATGCTTCTCGATCGCTGCTTACCTTTACAGCGGACAGAACACCTGCCAGGCATGCAGGCATCAGGCCGGATTTTGTCGGAAGATATCCGCTCTCCCGTGAGCCTGCCGGGCTTTGATCGGGCGGCCATGGACGGATTTGCCGTGCGGTCCGAGGACACAAAAGGCGCAAAGCCTAACGCCCCCGCTCTTCTGGATAATTTCCTGGCCCTACGTACCGGTATGCCTGTTCCGGGGTGTTACGATGCCGTGGTGATGAGTGAGGATTGCAGGATGCGCGGGACAACTTTAGAGATCACAACGCAGCTGCATGCTTACAAGAATGTCTCTCGCATCGGCGAGGACATAAGCGTTGGTGAAACGGTTTTTTCTGAGGGCCACACCCTTCGGCCCCCTGATGTGGCAATGCTCTCTGCTCTCGGAATCGGCGAAGTATCGGTTTATGAAAGGCCCAAGGTTGTCGTCATCCCCACAGGAGGAGAGCTGGTACCTATTGGACTGCGCACGCTTTGCGCCGGCGAAGCATACGAGATCAACGGACTCATGGCCCGTCTCTACGCAGAAAAATGGGGCGCGCGGGCCAAGAAAACCGATATCGTCCCGGATGACGAAGGACTCATTCGCGAGGCCATCTCATCTTCCGCAGATGCGGATATGATCATAATAATCGGCGGAACCTCGGTGGGTGAAAAGGACTATGCTCCTCGGGTGCTGGAAGAGATGGGAGAGCTTTTTGTTCATGGCGTGCGCCTGCAGCCGGGAAAACCTACCGCTTTTGGAGCCGTGGCGGGCAAGCCTGTCGTCTGCCTGCCCGGCTATCCAGTGGCGGCGCTATCCGATCTCTATCTTTTCGTGCGACCGGCTCTGCAAAAGATAGGCCACCGCTCCGACCATCAGCCAAGAGTCTCAGCGCGTCTGGCGAGAAAGATTCCATCGCGACCGAACTATTTGAGCATGGTCAGAGTGACCCTCAAGGATGGCGAGGCCGAGCCTATCATGATCTCAGGCGCGGGTATTCTCAGCTCAGTGGCAAAGGCGAATGGCTTTGTGGTAGTGTCCGAGGAGAAGGAGGGGCTGGATGCAGGGGAGACGGTGGAGGTTATGTTGTTTGAATAATTTGGGTGCAATATGAATTCGAACTGCGAAGCCAAAAAAATCTCGACGCCAGACTGTGCCTCGCCCTGCAGATCTCTCTCGCCTCGCAATCCGGGCAGGGAGCATCCTGGGGCCGGTCGGGAAGCTGGCCCTCTTTTATCTGCCCAATTCTATCCCAAATGCGCAGCACTCGCGCCCTATCTTCGCTGCAAATCTCGGCAGCCCGCACCAGGCCCTGGCACGGATATATGAAATAAATTTGCATGATTGGGGATGATCAGGTTCCGCAAAACCATCAAACGAAGCAGGCTACGCCAAGCAAACTGAATGACTTGACTGAAGACCCTTTTGAAGAAGATAAAACGATTACTAGGGGCCTTATGACACTCTCCGAGAAATCGCTGGCCAGAGTCTATGAAAACGAACCCGATGATCCGAGTAGACGGTCCCGCAAAATTTATCATTTATATGATAATTATGTTAACATGGAGAGATATCTATTCGACTAAATTTTTTCCCGATATTGGCAGTTTTGGCCGTGCTGTTGTGCACGCCAGCATTCGGGCAAGCAGCAACAATCTATGACAGCTGGAATACAGGTTTTGGGGACAATAATCCCACATGTAGCCCAATTTTCACTATCTTGGAACCACAGAGGATTACCTACATAGATACATATCACTGGAACTACGGCAAAGGTGCACCAGGAGGAACGATCGGCCTACGAAAGGATGATGGTACCCTCTATGGACCATGGAATGTTGAGACCACGCCTGGCTCAAGCGGTGTGCCTAACGCTAATTGGATTGCCCATCCCAACGTGATCCTGTCTGCGGGGTCCTATACTGTCGAAGACTCGGACCCGGCCACATGGACTCAGAACTCAGAATCACCCTGCGGGTTCACCAAGGTCATGGGGGTTCCCGAAACATCTGACAAAGTTATAGAAGATGGTTGCGAAGCAGTTGAGGGACAACCAGTTCCTGATGACGTTGGCGGTGAAAAGAAAAGGACCTCAGCAGTCTCTGTCCACCATAGTCAGATCGATTCTGATAAGTGTAGTAAGGCGAGCGGATACTGGAAATTGATTAACGGAGAAATCATTACTGTGCAGGAAAATTATCCTGACGATGAATATACGGGTAATTTTATCAATAATTACTATTGGAATGGTGGTCTCAATGATGATTTAGATGGCGAAATTGAAGTAAAGGAAAATGTAAGAAGTAAATGGGACAAAACTTGGTATTCTACTATTGAATATACCGTCAAATGGGACGCACCACAGAGTGTGCTGTATCCTGGATATGAGCTCAACATACCTCTTACCATAGTCGCTTCCAAAAAGGCTAAAGAGCCTGGCCAGATAAACTGGGATGGGAGGAATTGGTATTTAGAGTGGCGCAGTGATTGGGCTGAGGTTCCCTACCAATATATTGGTGAATCATATAATCATCGCGGATCGGGTTTTAATTTCCCAGAACAAAGCTTCAGTGGAACTGGTCCCTTCAGCGGTACGAGGATATTTCATTGGCATGGTGATAGCGTGAATGGGTGTGGACCCACGGCCCATACCGGACCTGAGAGTATGATGTATGTGGAAAGTATTGGTGCTGGAAGAGAGGGCGATAAAAGGTTTTTAAAAATGGGATTCCCTTCAGGACCGGTAATAATGTACAACTACACCTGGGTGAAAGACTGCGATGGATCCCAAGAAGGAGCAGATACGGCGGATCAGTGGAATTCAGGAACTTATGATGATGACTCTCATCTCTTAGACGACCTGGCACCAGTTGGGAGCTATAGAAACCCGGTTCCCGAGACATCTGGCGAAGCTGCAAAAAGATCTATCTGGAACGGCCTGGGCCCACTATTCGCGCCAGGTGCATCTTGGATTGTAAAAGAATATGGTCAAAGCGGTAGCTGGGATGGAGAGTGGGTTGTTCGGGATGATGTAAAAACCATTGACGCTTCATGGTCGGGAGGACTGATTACTGATATTATCGATATTCAGTCAATCGAGGGAGATCAAATTACTTTATTCCGGCATGGAAATTCGGGGTACTATACCGGAACCATCTCAGCAGATGGATCAAGTATTGAAGGAACCGCTTCCTGGAAACCAGGCGAGTTGTGGGAGGTATCGTTGTCATAGGGTTCGGATTTATTCAGATCGCATCTCGTTTCCAGGGCAACCTCATGAGTAAGCCTGCATGGTTGCCTGCGCACTTCTGCCGGGAGCGCGGCCAGATCCTGGCCGAGCAGGAGCACGGTGGCCATCTCAGCTGCATGGATTGCGAGGATCAGGTCGAGCACGGATGGACGGCAGGACGCACGCCAGGAGGCCGGGGGCTCGCTCTGGAGGCTCTTGTTGCGGTCGAGCGGGGTTGCAGGCCCTCTCCTCCAGCCCAACACCCCATAGTCTGCCGTCGATAGATAATTCAGCACCTTCTCCCTCAAGCTCGAAGCAAAATAGAATCTGGCTTAAAAAAATCTTGACGCCAGACTGTGCCTCGTCTCGCAGATCTCTCTCGCCTCGCAATCCGGGCAGGGTGCATCCTCGGGCCGGTCGGGAAGCTGGCCCTCTTTTATCTGTTTTATTCTATCCCGAATGCGCAGCACTCGTGCTCTATCCACGCTGTAAATCTCAACAGCCCGCACCAGGCCCTGGCGCGGATACTCCACCAGTCCTTGATTTATGTGCGTCCTCTGCTTCTCGCCCAAAAGAAGAGCATAGCCCGCCAGCATGAGCCGGTCTCTTTTCCAGATGCCGTCCTGCGGGGCTTTGCCGGTGCGAATGAGGCTGGGGGTGCCGCCCGCTGTCAGCCGGTCCAGTCTACCTGACAATCCCAATTTATCGGAATATAGGTCAACCTCTGCCTGGCAGGGAAGCAGAAGATCCAGCTGCCCGGCCAGACCCCTATGATTGGACAGAAGAACGAAAGTACTATAACCTAAGATGTCGAAATTGAAGCATATGACAGGAGATGACGGGGTGGCGGGTATGCATGACAATCAAGAAAGTCAGATTGTGCCAAACAAACCGAACGACTTGACCGAAATCCCTCTTGACGAAGATAGGGCGATTGCCAGAGGCCTCATGATACTCTCTGAGAAATCTCTGGCCAGCGTTTTCGAAAACGAACCAGATATCTATACCGTCGAAGACCTTAAAGTGCGATTCAGATAAACAATGTCCGAAGCGCCGCCGATAGTGCCCAAAGGGAGTATTATTCTAATTGACTTCCCATTTTCAGATTTGTATGGCCAAAAGCTGAGGCCGGCACTAGTTCTCTACGAAGGGTACTTAGATGTAACTGTGGCTGCCATAACCAGTGAGATACCCAAAATATTATTGCTGACCGACTTGCCAATTTTTAAAGGGGTTTCCTCCTTCGAAGCCACCGGATTGAAAAAGACTTCCATCATCTTAATAGATAAAATTGCCACCATAGAAAAAACGTTTATCAAAGGCATCCTAGGAGAGGCAGATTCCGATCTTAAACGACAAGTTAATGCGAAAATAGTCCAATGCCTGATGTTTAACGACGTCTTTGCCAGGTAGTTAGGCTAAAAACTTTTTTGCGGCCTGGCAAAAACAGTTAACAGCTTCCACTGCAGGCAGAAGACTCGCTCCCAACAAGTGGTAGGATGAATGCCTACCTACTGCTATTGAACTTGAAGCGAAATAGAAGTCACTATCCCAATAATCATCCAATAAACCAAGAACATCGCACTCTACCATCAGCTTCGAAGCGCCAGAGAATTACCCCTAAAAAAATCTCGACGCCAGACTGTGCCTCGTCTCGCAGATCTCTCTCGCCTCGCAATCCGGGCAGGGTGCATCCTCGGGCCGGTCTGGAAGCTGGCCCTCTTTTATCTGTTTTATTCTATCCCGAATGCGCAGCACTCGTGCTCTATCCACGCTGTAAATCTCGGCAGACCGCACCAGGCCCTGGCGCGGATACTCCACCAGTCCTTGATTTATGTGCGTCCTCTGCTTCTCGCCCAAAAGAAGAGCATAGCCCGCCAGCATGAGCCGGTCTCTTTTCCAGATGCCGTCCTGCGGGGCTTTGCCGGTGCGAATGAGGCTGGGGGTGCCGCCCGCTGTCAGCCGGTCCAATCTACCTGACAATCCCAATTTATCGGAATATAGGTCAACCTCTGCCTGGCAGGGAAGCAGAAGATCCAGCTGCCCGGCCAGACCCCGGGCAATACCGGCAATCTCTCCTTCCAGTTCCCGACAGGCCTGCTCGACTTCAACCGGATCAATCTCATAAACCAGAGGCAACTCCTCCTGCAATCTAGCCAGGGTCTCTCTTAGCTGGCCTTCCAGATCATTTTTTTGGGAAATGGAGAGCATGAGGCTATGCAAAAGGATATGCTTGGCATCGATCTTCCTGGAAGTATTTCTCAGATTTTCAAAGAAAATAAGCCGGGGGCAGCGCAGATAGAGGCCGATTTCATGGATTCTGACGGGCGTATGCATCAGTGGCTATATGCCTTTCATCTTTTAAAAATTTTTCCAATCTAAGAGCTAGGAAAAACTAAATGCCGCATTTGTGTCTCATTTTCCTTGATCTGTGATTCTGCTCGAATCCTGACCAGCCAGGCATCTTCCCTTCCCTGTCCATAGGAATCTGTAATGCCTGCCATTGTATAGGAACCGTCTTTGTTCGAAACGACAAAAGTGCCGATATCATCAGCGATCCCGCCCAAGATCATCGACCACTCTTCGCGGCCTGTGGAATCGGTCTTAATGATGAGAGCATCTCTTCCAGTACTCTTATTGTCGATTCTTCCTGCAATGATATAGCCGCCTTCTGCAGTCGACTGCAGAGATGAAGCTGAACTTCCCTCGTAAGATCTCTCCCACAGTCTCCGGCCGTTTGGGTCCACTTTTATGAGAATTATCTTCTCCCTATCCGAGCCGGATTCGGTCCTGCCAACAACCGCATATCCGTCTGCAAGCTCTACAACCTGAAAGCCGGCATCATCCAGGTTGCCGCCAAAGGTCTTATTCCATTGCTCTTCTCCCAGAGAATCAGTCTTAAGGAGCCAGATGTCGTCTCCACCCCTGGTGAAGGATGCAGTCCGCCCTGCTGCAATATACCCACCGTCCCGGCTCTGCAAGACGGACATGCCCACATCATCTTCCCTTCCTCCAAAGGCCTTATCCCAGATCTTGGCTCCCTGTCCATCGGTCTTCAGCAGCCAGAGATCTTTTCTGCCGCTTCCCAGAGATTGAGTGTATCCGGTGATGATGTAGCCCCCGTCATCGGTCTCATCCACAGACCATCCGCCATCCCCTGAGGAAGATACAAATCCGCCAAAGGTTCTGTCCCAACTGAGGTTGCCATTGCCGTCCGTCTTGACAAGCCAGAGCAGCTCCTCGCCCATGGAATAGGATTTTGTGCTCCCCGTAATAATAAATCCGCCTTCTTTCGTCTCTTGCACGAAGTATCCTACGTCCTCGGCTGATCCTCCCCAAATCCGGCTCCAGATGCATTTCCCCATGCTGTCGGTCCTGATCAGGAACAGGTCGCTTCCCTCACCCCTTGAAGCCGAATTTCCCACCAGGATATAGCCGCCATCCTCTGTCTCCTGCAAACACCAGGCGCCATCTGCGTACTGCCCCCCAAAGGTTAAATTCCACTCTTCCAGAGGCTCTGCCGCTGAGGCTGAAAGACAGCCGAGAAAAAAGAGGAGGAAAAAGATAAAAGAAAGTTTCATCTCTCGGACTCCCTGACTTAATCGATGCCCTGGTCATGGAATTTGACAGTCTTGTCCATCTCAAAGTTCCCGCTTAAAAACATGTGGGAATCTATGCCGCTTTTGCCTATCTCATGCCGGGAAGCAGTCATGCCGTAGAAACCTTTGAACTTCCCTTCGGAGCTGGAACCAACATTTTGCATGCCGGTGGGGCTATTTGCAGGGGATGAATTGCCGAGTGGACTGATGATGCTATTATTGTCCGAGGTTAAATTGTCCGAGGTTGAATTGTCTGAAGTTGAATTGGCCTCAGTTGAGTTAGCTTGAATCGAATTAGCTTCAGTTGAATTAAGAGAAGGTATGGAGGTCAATTCGGTTTGGTCTTTGTTGCCGACAACCGGCTCTGTCTTCTCTTTTGCCCGGGCCTTTTTCCAGGAATCAAGGCTGGCCAAAGCCTCAGCCATCCTATCCTCCACCTTCTTAGTATCTGTTCCAGGTGTTGAGATAACATCTCCATCCGGCCCGAGGATGCTCGCAAAGCCGGATTCACTCGACAATGCCGCCGCTAATAGAAGATCTGCCGCTGTTAAGAGCATTAATAAGATTACTATGATCCGCTTCATAATTCCCACCTCATGTGCTCCCTTAATTTATCAAGTCTCCAATACAATTTTAACTTTTCTATAACAAATTTCATTTTCACCCTGTGGAGAGCATTTATCTCTTCCTAGTATTATCCAACTCATGTGTACCTGGACTATTTCCCCTATGATTCCCTCCGGCCTTACCAGGATAGAATGTTGGACGCGGTCTATGAAATTGTGAGCAAAGGTGGCCACGGTGTGCTGATGATAGACGCGCCAACCGGCACTGGGAAGACGAGCTGCATTTGCTCGGTCTTAGCTGCGGCTCCAGGAAAGACCATCGTGGCTGTGCGAACGGTATCTCAGATCGATATCTACATCGAAGAGATAAGCAAGATCTGGTCAAAGACCAGACACAGGCCGGAGATAGCCTATATGGTAGGCAAGCAGAAGATCTGTCCCCTGGAAGATGAATTTCGCGGGGAAAGCGTCTATGCCGGCTGCTCAAGGCTAAAAGAGTGGACCAAAAATTATGTCTCGTCAAGGATCGGCAAGAGAAACGCAAGCATCTATGACCCTGCCTCCGACATTATTCCGGAGGAGGAGCCAGGTTACAGAACCTTCTGTCCCTATTACCTGAGAAGCAGAGAGGGTTTCGATCTCAACGGTACAGTCCATTTCCGGCGGTCAGGACTTGCTCTGGATGTAGTGGAGAACTTGAAAAAGACGATCACACCACCATCCCGACTTTTGGAATCCTGCCAGGGAATCTGTCCTTACGAAATCCAGAGCCTTTATGCTAAAAATTGCGACATAGTTATTATGAATTATTCCCATCTATTCTCCCCGGACTTTCAAGACATAATCTTTGAGTGGCTGGAGATGGAATCCGAAAAGGTTACCCTGATCATAGATGAGGCGCATAACCTTGGTGATGGCGTGCGGGCCATGAACTCGCGACTTCTTTCCATGCGCATGATAGATATGGCGGAAAAAGAGGTAGAGAAGTTCGAAGGTACACTCGGCCAGGCCCGGCTGGAAGAGACGCGAGAAAAGGCTTCCTGGAGAAGGGAAGGAATCAGAGTCATCCGCATGCTTCTTCCCAGATTGAGGAAATTTTTGCAGAGCAAACAGGAGAGGATGCAAGAGAGTG
Source organism: Methanothrix sp. (assembly GCA_963682135.1). Classification (GTDB taxonomy): domain Archaea; phylum Halobacteriota; class Methanosarcinia; order Methanotrichales; family Methanotrichaceae; genus Methanothrix. Next base: position 532,760 of record OY821645.1, on the reverse strand, counting down.
AGGCTCTCTTGGACGCGGATCTATTTCGCACCTTCCTTTACAATGGGATCGAGAATATTGATGAAGCACTATCCAATTTCTCAGATGTCGCCGTGGCTGTAGCCGACCTGAATCTGGCGGAAGGCGATCGCGAGAACCTGCAAGGCGATATTCAGCCCAGTCTTGCGCTGGTGCTGCTTTATCTCATGGATGTTGAGACCGCAGAAAAGGATTCATCCTATCAGAGAAAGATCATGGTGAGCGGAAGTGGCGGCAAGAAATTTGCGCGCCTGGAGGTCAATAATATCGATCCGGCCATTAATATCAGGCGCATCACCGACAACATCAATGCTACTATTATGCTCTCCGGTACATTCTCGCCACTGGAAGCCTATGAGCTGTACTGCCTGGGAGAAGAGAACAGAGCTCAAAAACTGAGCCTGCCCAATCCCTTCCCTAAAGAAAACCGTCTGCTAATGGCCGCAAAGAAGGCGACGACGCAGCTCGATATCAGGGAAGATGCGGATAACAGGGAGGAGATATCCGGGCACATCAGATCGATAATAGAATGTGTTCCCGGCAGCGTAGCTATCTTCTTTACCTCCTACCCGATGATGAACAATTACCGGGAAGTATGTCTCACCTCCTGCAAAAAAGCGGGAAAGAAGCTATGTATCGAGCCTCGAAGTAGCGAAGAAGTCCCCTCTGTCTTGCAGGAATTCTTCCGCCTGGCAGGTAGGGGCGGCGGCGTCTTGACGGGTGTATGTGGCGGAAAGCTGGCAGAGGGAATCGATTACAAGGGCGAGGCACTAAACGGCGTGGCCGTGGTGGGCCTGCCCCTGGCTGCATACGATGAGATTCAAAAAGAGATCAACGGCTACTATACCAGAAAGTATGGCCGGTCCAAAGGAATGCTCATCGCCTATACCCTGCCGGCGGTCAACCGCGGACTGCAGGCAGCCGGCAGAGTCATTCGCTCCGAATTGGAACGAGGCGTGATCCTATTTTGCGATCGCAGGTTTGGGGATAACAGCCCGGGAAGCGTCAATGAATTTTTGCCGGATTGGGTGAGAGAAGATTTGATACTGGTAGACGCAAGAGAGGGCAAAGAGATAATTTTAAAGAAGATCGCGGATTGGAAGATGGACAAACCTCACCTGAATAAAACACCCCATAATAAGACAGAGATTAATACAGACCAAGAGATGCCGCAAATGCCCTGGAGATCAAAAGCGGCAAAGCCCGGCAAAAGAGATCTCAGGGAGCTGGCCAAGGCACTGGGACTGGGAACAGCCAAATCTGCAGCCAAGAGTTCTGCAAAGCCAAGCCCAAAAAGCTCCATCGAGAAAAGTTAGAATTTTTCTAAAAAGGGGCTAATCGATCAGAGTCGTCTCCAAAACGTTCAGGGGTATGGCTCCCAGGGCCTTTCCAATTGAGGATTTGGCTATGCGCCCGGCATGCTCTTCACTTTCTGCATTAAAGATCTTGATCTCAAAGAGCAGCGCCACAAGGGCGGTGTTGGCAACGAGAAATACGCCGGGCAAAGGTTCGCTGCACTCCGGGCAGTCCCACTGACCCGTCTCCACCTCGACGAAGTCCATCTTTCTCTGATTCAACCGCTTGCCGGCTTCCGAGATGGCCACACCGATGGCATCATCCTCAGTCTTGACATCTCTTACCAGCCAGGCACCTTCCAGAAGGACATTGAAATTCGGCATTCAGAGATGTTTATGAACTTGTATCATATTTACTTTTCCCGCCAGTGTCTGGCTCGTACTGGTCGCCAGGCGGGTTAACGGTCAGCCTGGCCTGGAATGAATCATTGTGTAGGACCATTCATATAGTCCTTATGATTTACAAATTATAACGTGATAATAGTATACAGCAGAAAATATGAGCAAAAATATCCGGCTAACCCGGTGGAAAATCCGGATCGTGTGCGATTGCCGGCTGTAGAGCTCGAAAAAGCCGGATATCAATTCAGGGAGCCGCAGCCATGTGACCTGGATGCGATCCGAAAAGTCCACGGCAGGGAGCATATCGATCGCGTAATACTTAGCGGCCACTATGAAGCAGCATCACTTGCGGCTGGTGGCGCTCTTGCCGCAGCCGAGATGGCCATGCAGGGCGAGCCTGCTTTCGCTCTGCTGCGCCCCCCCGGGCATCATGCCGCAGCTAATCGGGCCTGGGGAATGTGCTACTTCAACAATATAGCCATTGCCATAAAAAATATCCGTCCCAGGGCGAAGAGAGCGCTGATCATCGATATTGACCTGCACTTTGGAGACGGCACCGTCAGCATCTTCCGGGGAGATCAGAATGTCAAAATCGTCAATCCCTGGTCGGTAGATGAGAACTTTGAATACCTTAACATGGATGAGAGCCGCTATTTAAGCCAGGTAAATGGAGCATTCCAGGGTTTTGATTACGACATTGTCGGCGTTTCGGCTGGCTTTGACACATATCTGGAGGACTGGGGCAAGCTGCTGAAAAAAGAGGACTATTACAGGATTGGCAAAGTCATTAAAGAAGGGGCAAAAATGTGCGACGGGCACAGATTTGCCGTGCTGGAAGGCGGATACCACCCGGATCTGAAATGGTGCATAAAGAGCTTTATTGAAGGATTTAGATGATCTTATTTAATTTCGTAGGAACATAGCTTTGGCTTTCCTTCTTCTATGATCATATAATCAAGGCCACAGTCATCGTCATCTTCGTTCCTTCCCCAGGAGCCCGTATTGGCGGTCATGCTATCCTCATCCACATAGCCTCTATGGGTATGCCCGTATACCAGCCAGCCCTCTGCACCGGTGTAGATGGACCGGGACTTGGACTGGGCAAGCTTCTCTACTGTATCCAGGGCACTATGTTTGCCTTTGAGCCTTTCAGATGTTGACTTTTTCACAGACTTCATGTAATCCAAGTGCGCCTCAGGGTCTATGGCGGCCCATATCGCGCTCGCAGCCGAACCTGTGACTCCGGCAGAATTGCACAGCATGGAGGATATTGAATCGTAAAGCTTTTCGCTCTTGTCGTAGGGGTTTGCCAGGACCTCTAATTGATGGCCGTGCATGAAAGTGAACGCATTGCCATCTATATCCAGGTGAAGTCTCTTGTCCATAGTGCTAAACAGGTTCTTCGTGCCGGCCGCTCTCCACATTTCCCGGATGGAGTAATCATGGTTTCCGACAACGTAGTTGATGACCGATCGATCGGCGATCTCCTTCATCTTGGAGACGGCTTCCTGGTTCTCTATCATGACCTCTGCTGCATCTTTTCTCCAGAAGTCGAAGATATCGCCCAATAGGATAAGCCTATCCTCCTTGGTTTGCAGATACTCCTTGCCAATGTACCCTACGAAGGTCTGGAAGAGCGGATCGAGATCCAGATCGTCACATGCTCGTCCGGTTCCCCTGCATTTCCTGCCCACGTCGCTGCCGAGGTGGACATCCGAGACTATTACTATCATTTAGAATCACCTGTTTCTGAGATTATATTTCACGCCACCAAATTTCCCTCGATATTACACCCCTGCCGATGAGGTTTTGCCTTGGATCGCCTTATGGGCCGAAATGAGTATATCAATGTCGCAGATGTTGCCCTGAGACTTCAAACGATCCACCTCAAGCAAGAAGAGTCCCACAGATTCGTCCTCCATCTTGTTCATCTCTGCAAATCTCATGGCTATGCCCTTGAGCTGTATGCGCGTCGAGAAACTTTTAGGAAGATTTCCGTCGACAAGGTTGAAGATCAGCCCGCAGCCACTGTGGCCGAATGTGCATGTGGATGGGCCGATAGTGGTCGGAATGTAATCCTTGAAGGTGTGACCCTGGACGAACTCGCCGCACTCGCATAGTATTGTCCTTTTCAAGATACCATCTCACATGAGCTTGATAATTTGTCAGGAACTCTCAGAAGCCCTAATGGCCGGGTCAAAGATTTCACAGCCCAGGCGCTTGCCTTTCAGCCTGGCCTCCAGATCTCCGAAAAGATTATTCCTCCAGTATGCTACACTCAAGGGGTGTCGTCCTTTAAAAACTTTGTTACGTAATATGACTTCCAAATCAATTTTTCGCTAATTATCGAGCAGATCATTCTCATGACCGTTGCCTTAGATTGCAGAATGGTTTTTATATTATTATACTAGTATCTAAAAATCAAATACAATTCATATATATAATTAAATTTTTTAGCTTATTAATTAAGATGCCAGCTAGATAGGGGAAAAGACTGTGGCCATCGCAGATGTGCTCTGTTCGTTCAGCAAGAAAAGGTAAAGCAGATTTATATCCGTATATATCATTGATCTAGGCTACCTCGCTGCTTGCCATGAGCACACTCTTGAAGTGCTCCTCCTGCTGCGTGCCTCTGCGCCCATGCCGCCGATTGTACCAGCAGATGAACAGTTGCTTGAGCCCCTTCATGAAGAAGATCACGTCCCACATCCTGCTGAAGAATCCCTCGCGCAGCACCTCCGTTTCCTCATTTGTGGCGAACCGACGCCGGGTTTTCGTTCTGCCAGCGGATCTGGGCTAATGCCTCGGGGCTGTAGAGCCGCTTGAGTTTAGCCAGTAATTGCGAGTGAAACGAAGTACAACCCAACACTCCATAACGCACTCCAACCTACAAGATCGGCGATCGCACTACAGACCAACAATTGGGATTCTCCAGATTTGGCCGAGTCGGGCCAGTACATGGTCGCGCAGTGCTGTGACCGCTGGGTTAGCAACATTGGTCACAGCTGTCACCCACGCATTAACCGTTCCCTGATTTCCCCAAACATTGTTGTCGAGAATGTATTTTGCATACGCCAAACCTTTTAACAGTCCGATCCTTAACTGGTCGTCCGTCGCCCCCACGACGGCCAAAGTGTTGTAATCATATCGGATGGCATAGATGTTGTTCCCAAAGTTTCGCATCGCTCGCTCTTCGTAAACCTCTGGCGTTTCTTCTGCCGCGACCACCATGCTAACCGGGTTGACAAACTCTCGTCCCCCGCGTCCGATAGCCGACCATTGGGCGTGCCAGGATTGGGCATCAGCCCCATACATCTGGAAGTAAAACCGTGGATCAGCAGGGGACAGGGGTAAGTGATTGTCTTCTGCATTGCGTGCGTAGTTCTCTATGGTTATATAATCTGTTCCGTCTTTGGCAATCACTCCTGCCCAATGAAATCCCCACATTGTGTTGTTGTTCGGATTTGGTACGACGCGGTTGTTGTATGCATCAATCAGTTGTGTTCCTCCCCCTGCTCCCGGTGCAGCAGTCTCTTTTCCCAGTTTGTGCGTAACAAGTCCCTGGCCTACCTCGGGAGCTGCGTACTCATTCACCCCAAGAAATTGCATTCGTGCGGCCAGCGCAGCGTTGGGTACTGCGCCCAGATGCAAATTCATCTCGTTGCCGTAGTTTGCTGCCACAGCATTAAACACAGGATCGCTATTTGAGAAGTCCACTCCGTTAACTGGCATTCCGCCGACGCCCCACGCACCGCCTGCGCCAGCCCCTCCCCCACCGGCTGCTTCGTAAGCAAGCTCGGCAGCCACGTAGTAGTGCCGGATGATTTCTTGTGTCACCTGATTTGCTTCAGGGAGTTGCATGGGCGCATTATTGAACAAAGCCTTCGGTTCTGTACCTATTGTGCCCAGTACCTCTCGCACCATCTCGTCACATCGCTGGGCTGTGGTCATACCCAGCCCTTGATTGCCCCGCTCCAGATTTCGCGCCTCGATTTTGGCTAGATGCCGGGCATCGCCTCCAGGCATAACAAAGGTAAGGATTGGCCCGCCAACCACGACCAGCCGGTAGAATGATCCCTGAGACTGCAAGGTATCGTTCCATGCAGGCACCATAGCGACGTTGGCATAGAAGAACTTGGGTTGCCTATTGGTTAGTTGAGCGTCCTCGATAGCGAGGTGGCCATTTTGAGAGACGCGCACTGCTGGTGGATTTACCTGATTCTGCAAACGAGGCAATTGGGTACCAGGATCAATAAACGAATTACCAGCCCCTCCCGTGATCTGGCTAGTAAAGTCGGCACCTCCGTTGGTCTGATACTGTCCTGCCCCCGCCCCCGGATTGTAAAGCATATATCGCTGAATTACATTTTCCTTCTGCATCTTACTACCATTTTGCTGCACTACATGCGTCAGCTCGTGTGCCAGCAGCCTCTGTCCCTCAAAGCTTCCGGGGCGGTACTCGCCTTGCCTGAGGAAGACGTCCTGCCCCGTCGTGAAGGCTCGCGCCTGGATCGATCGATTGAGCCTGTTTGCTACTTCATCGGCGTGGATTCTCACGCCGCCAAAGTCGGCGCCAAAAGCCCGCTCCATCGGCAGGCGGACGCTATCCGGAAGGGTTTTTCCGCCTAGCCGCGCCCGTTGAATGGAAGAATCAAATTCGGGCCCGAGATCTGCGACCCTGGTTGATGGAGCGGGTCCTGCGACTTTTCGCTGTAGCGCTCCGTCCTCTTCCAGATCCAGTTCATCCTCGTCTTTCAGGTCTTCCTGCCTCTGCACAGGACCTGGATCAGGAGATGAGATAATCTGGACCACCCGGCCGGCCATCTGGTCCGCCTCCTCCTCGTATCGATCCCCGACCGGCCCCAGCCACAGCTTTGGCTGCACGGTCTCCCGTGGGAAGATGTCGATATCGGCAAGGCTGAAGGGGACAGGTGACTTCGCAGCCGGGGCCTCGTGCTCCTCAGCTCTCTGAGCAAAGTGGCGCGATGCGAAATGACTATGCTGCGGCACAACGAACCTTCCAGATTCCTGTGCAGGTTTCCTCAATCTAGTCATCATAATTGCTTCTCCCCCTAATCCTCAGAAAGCGAAAAAGGCATCAGCGTGTATCCCTGCCCCCACTCTTCCTGCCAGACCGCCACCCGGCTGCCGTCAGGGTTCCAGCGGTAGAGAGCAGCCCGCCCGTCCGCCGCCCTGTAGACCAATAGATAAGCGCTGCCCTCCAGCTCGAAGGCCATAGGAGCATAATTTTGCCCCCACTCGTCACTCCAAACAACCTCATGAGTTCCCTTGGCCGGATCCCAGCTACAGAGCGTTGCCTGTCCGTCCTCAGGCCGGTAGCCCAGGAAGACCGGCTGGCCTCCAATCTCAAAGAAGACCAGCCTGCTGTAGCCTTTTTCCCAGCTATTGACCCAGATGCTCACCCTCACACCACCTGCATCCCAGCTGCACAGCTCCACCTTCCCGTCGCCCGGCTTGTAGGCCAGAACAAGAGACTGGCCGGAGAGCAGCACTCTATAAAGGACATATCCTGCCTCCCAACCGCTCGACCAGATCAATTCATTAGTTCCGTCTTCCAGCTTCCAGCGGCTTAACTGAATCAGCCGCTTCTCCTGCATACTGGCCAAATAGTGAGGCTTTCCGCCCAGATCAAATACCATCAAAGCATCGGATGGTTCCCAGGTTCCAGTCCACACAGTCTCCAGAGAATAGCCTTCTTTCTCCGACTTACCGCGGGATAAGAGTACTGCCCCTGATTTAGGGTTGTAAACCACGAAATGAAGCAGGTTATTGGCCTCAAATACGATCACATTTGAATCCTTCTGCCAGGTGAAGGACTTTCCCGGGGTAATGGTCACTATTGGATTTTTAGGAGTGCCGCCCGCCAATCCTTTACATAAAACGGCTAAGCCGGTAGTCGTGTCGTAAGAAGCGAAATAGAGATCAGTTACCTGATAAAAAGGAATGGTAAGATTGCTCTTCAGAGAGATCGGCATCGTCCCTGTTGCCAGGATCTCTAGATCCAGCTTTCCCCCCGTCTTTTGCACCCAGCGATGTATCTCAAAAGCGGCTGTGCTCTCCTTATATATCATGACATAAGGAACCGCAGCCCGCTTGAAGGGCATGACAATGGAGTCTTCCTGGCGGTTAAAAGAATAAGCCTCGGATCTGCTCTTATCGGCATTCCAGATATAGACCTTCGAGTTGAATAACCTGCCCGGTCCGTCATTAAAAATTCCTTTGGGCCCGTACATCAAGAGATAGGACTTGCCCTCCAGTTCAAAAGGCACCAGCTTACAGGTCTCTTTCCACTTCTCCGATCTGACAGTCTCTCTTTTGCCATCAGATGTCCAATGGTATATCTCGGCGCTGCCGTTCTCCGACTTGTAGGCAACGAAATGCGGCTCAGAATTGAACGAAAACGGCACTATCTCATATCCTACGCCCCAACCGTAGCCGATAATATCCTTGCCTCCCTGCGAATTCCTGCGCCAGAGCTGCACATCTCCATCAGTTGATCTGTAAGAGACAAAGTTCATCTGGCCGCCAATATCCAGAGGGGTTATTGCATAACTCGGATCATACTCCCAGCTCTCCGACCAGATCATCTCTCTGACGGCTTTGGATTTGATGCCATAAAGAGCAAAAGGCGCCTTTCCATCGGCAGTAGGACCACGAAGCAGGAAATGCGGCTTGCCTCCCAGTAAGGCGGAAAGTAAATCACAGTTTTCCTCCCATTTTTCCGTGATAATGTTAGCTCTGACGCGGTCATTATGCCAGCGGTAGCTCTGAGCTCTTCCGCCCCGAGATCGATAAGCCAGATAATGAGCGGCAGGCCGGCACTTCATGATATCAATGGTATTGCCCGCCTTGCTGCTTATCCTGGATAGATCACAGATCTGAACATCCTCAAGGCCGCTGTTTCCTGCATAAAAAGCGCTGTCCGCCATCGACCATCCCAATAGCTTCTTTCCAGTCGTATCATCTCCCCTGGCCGGGCTTAACCAGTTGGAGTTAATGGAAACGCTCTCTCCTATTACCTGATTGTTTCCTTGCAGGGCAACATTCTCCTCTTCAATGATGTTTTCCGAGAATAATACCTGCCGGAAAAACCAGGATTTAATTACTTTTTGCAGAGGTCTTGACGGCCTTCCCGGACCCTCTTTGGTGACTTCATCTGTCTTTAGCAGTTCTTTGATCTCCTCAATTATAATATCTCCCGCCAGAACTCTGGTTAGCCGGTTTCCTTGCATCCGTAAGGTTCCGCTGCTCATTCCCCCCAGCTTGAGCAGACCACGCCTCATGAGATCGCCAGCAAGGCTCATCTCCTGGCGAGATAGATCCGGCCAGGTACCGATATGCACTCCCGTCGGACCCAGGCTTAGCTTTCCTCTGATCCAATTGTGGGTCAGGGTCGCATCTTCAGTTACCTGATGAATTACCAGAGCTAACCTCTCGCTAACATCTGTGGGAAGTAGGAAGCTATTACTGATGACGATATGCCTGGCGGTGGGACCGATCCTCAGCAAAGGAATTCCCTCACCTTCCACCCGACAGGAACGAACTGCGATACTCTCCGTGCCCTCTAAGAAGATTGCCCCAGATGCGTGCAGCGCCTCATCATTGCATTCTATCGTCTTGATCAGCATATTTTCAAAGGATACGCTGGCCAGTCCGATTATCTTCATCTGGCCGGATGAAACAAGAAGAGTGGAGCTTGCGCAGCCTCTTATGTGCAAATTAAATTGAGGGGTTTTCGTCGGCGTATCCACAGTCAGGTTTTTGACAATATGCTCTCCAGGCAGCAGACAGATGCAGATCGTCTTCAGTGAATCATTTTTGTGCTTGCCAATTAGATCTCCGATGGCAGCAGACAGATCAGAGTACTCTCCGCCTTTTCCAACTGTGACCGAGCAGCTGCCCGAACCACCCGTAACTTCGATCTCAGTGAGGGGAGGAAATACTCTGCGGCAGTCTTTTAACGCGGACCATGATTCGCCGGACTTCTGCAGGACGGCCAGAGAGCAGCGATGGCGGATTATGCCCAGACGCGGCACGAATTCATTCTCGCTATGAGGCCATTGTATCAGGCCTGTGGCCCGGCGGGCCGGAATAAGCCAATAATCGCCACACCTATAATCGCCATTGGGATCAAACCGGACCATAATGCCGGTCTCCAGACCGATCCAATCAGCTCCTGTCTTCAGGCTGCCATCATTATTCGCCAGCTTATTTTTAATCTGATTATCCCACAGCCGCACCTTAGGCTTACCGCTCGATGGAAAGTCCTTTCCGCTTATCCTTTTGCTTTCTGCCACAACCAGGACATTGCCCTGCACAGACTGGACTGCTGCCAGCACTCCCGGCGCTCCTCTGAGATCCCGCAGCTCATCGGATATCTCAATCAGCTTGCCTGGCAGAAATATATCCTGTATGCCTTGGGCACAATCCTGCAATGTGATCGAGTTGCCGTCAACCTTTTCCACAGCACGGACAATAGAGCCGTTATCACGCGACCACTTGAAGGTGGCAACGCCCGTCCTTCCCTGCTGGTGGATCTCCACACGATATAGTTGGTTTCCCAGACCGTGGTAACCTGCGCCCTGCTGCAAGATGCAAGGATCCTCAGGCCCCAGGGGATCGGTTCGGACAGCAAGACCGGCAATGCGGGTCACCGTGGGACAGGGACAGTCATCGCCCGGATTTGCAGAGAGGGTCTCCAGCCGCCGCAGCTTGACCTGCCATACGGTCTTGGTGCGAGTTGCGGTATCGGTCCCACCGAGGGCCACCTCCTTGATATCCTCATCCTCAACAGCAGTCAGATGCCTCTGCCAGACCTCGAGGTAGGCCAGATACCGGCCGTCGCTCTCAACCTTCTCAGGAATAATATCCGGTTGTGCTAAGTAAGATATATCCTGCTCATTCTCACAGAGGATACCCCCAACATAGTAACGGCCCTTTCCTATTGTCAGCTCGCCGGAAGAAACGCCGATAGCAAATCCGGGATTGTGTTTGGGAGCGCCGCATAGTCCAATTACGTCATGATTGGTGATATAACTGTGATACAGTTGGATCTCAGCCTGTTCGTTCCAATCTGCATCGAGCTGAATGCGTCCCTGTTGCATCCGCACGCTGCTGTAATGCTTCGTGGGATCAAATGTAAACCGTGTGAAATCGCCTTTCATAAGACTTCCTCAATTTCATCGCATTCTAGAAGCTCACCAGTCTGATAAAATCCTGCATCCAGCAGCGCTAAGCTCTATCTTGCCGCTTCCTGCGGTGCACTCTGCATATATCGATATACCTAGCCCGGTCTTTATTTCTTTATCGGGAAAGTCGATCTCTTTTGTCTCCCATGTTCCGGAAATCCCTATTCTATTACCATCAGATATCGAAATCTCACCATCATAGATTGATACGGCAATGGAAAGAGAAAATGCAGCTGCAGAATCAGATGATGCTCTGAGACGAACCAGGGACCCCTGAGCCAGCGGGGGGATGCCGCCCGGAGACTGGATGGTTGGAATTGAAAAATGCATTCCGGCCTTAGAGCCGCCTGTCATTCTGACTGCGGTTGCATAATTTTCCCGCACAACCGTAATTTCTCCTGCCATTTTTTCAACCTGCAGGCTATTGCCGTGAACCCACACGACCCGGGATGTCCTCTCTGAGAGGGTTTTGCACAGACCATCAATGGCAGCCTGGACGGTTCTGACATCTTTCAGCTGGGGGCACGCTGCAGGCGGAACATAAGCCACCTCTTCTGCGGTGCTAAGGCTTGCGTTAAACCATATTAAGCTTTGATCGGGAGGAGCGGGCTGCCACAGTCTTGCCTCGATCCTGGCGCTCTTGTACAATATGCAAAAGCAGGCAGCTATACCGTTCTCATCTGTTAAAACTGAAAGCTCATATCCAGTCACACCTTTTGAATCCCTGAGCAGTCCATTTTCGCTCTCGATCTTGAACTTGACACTTGCGCCATTGACAGGGTAAGATCCCCTGGCCACTCTGACCTGTAACGGGCTGGCAAGCTCAAGTCCAGGCATAGCCTCCTGGCCATCGCCGCCAATACAGGAAAATGAGACCTGTTGGCAGAGACGATTGATGGCACCTTGGACGGTCCTGACATCCTTAAGCTGGGAACACTCTGTCGGCGGAACACAGGCTACCTCTTCTGCAATACTGGCATTTGCGTTAAAGATAATTGAAGGATGAGAAAGAGCGCCGGTTTTGTCAGGACATACGATATTGATAAGCGCAGCCCTTACTTGAAGGTGCATGCTGCCTACCCCATCTGCAAGCTGACATGCGCACTGGGCAATCCCGTCCTTTCCGGTAGGAACAGAGCCGGCAGGATTCAGGACTCCCTGACCTTCCAGGATTTCGAATACGACCTCTGCCCCTTCAACTGGACGTTCGCCTCTGGAGACTCTGACCCTGAACGGTGCAGGCAGACCCTTTCCAGGCATTGCCTCCTGACCATCGCCACCGGCGTAGGATAGAGCCAGAGCGATAACATTGGCGTTAAAAAACATCGATGGGGAATGCTCTTGTTTTGGATTGATGAGCCTAGCTTCAACCTGCTCGGTCCAGATCAGAGCGCCTTCAGGCTGATCTGTCCCAATCTTCCAGAAGCATCGGGCGATACCGTCTTCTCCTGCGGTTACTTTAAGATTTCTTAGTCCGGAGAATGCGCTTTCTGACGAACGCAGCTCTCCTTGACCTTTTAAAATCTCGAATTCGACCTCTGCATTCTTTAAGGGATAGCCGCCCACAAAGACCCTCGCCAGGAGAGGTGCAGGCAACTCTTCTCCAGGCATCGCTTCCTGGCCGTCCCCTTCGACGTAAGACAGAGACGCAGCACTGGCGCTTGCATTAAAGAGAATCGATGGAGGATGCTCCTGTTCTGGTGAGAGAAGTGTGGCTTTCACCATCTCAGTCCAGATAGGATCTGCTTTTGGCTGGTCCTCTCCAAACTTCCAGAAGCATTCAGCGATGCCGTCTTCTCCTGTGGTAATTGTGCAATCTTTTTGATAGGAAAAAGTATTATCAGATAATCGAAGTTCTCCTTGTCCTTTTGCGATCTCAAACTTCACCTCTGCCCCAACAATAGGACTGCCTCCACGATGGACCCCAACCTGAAGCGATGATGGCAACTCCTTTCCAGGCATCGCCTCCTGGCCGTCGCCACCGGCGTAGGAGAAGAATACCATATCCGTCAGATTTGGGAAAAGCTTGCGGCAATCCTTTTCAAACTTCCACATTCTGTCCTGATTGCGAGTTAAAATAGCCAGCAGACAATTGTGATGTTGGATACCGAACTTCGGCACAAAATCTTTCTCGTCATAAGGCCATTCTATATCTCCCGTGCTTCGGGCAGCAATCATCCAGTAGTCGCCAGTCTGGTAATAATCGCCCGCTTTAAAGCAGACCTCTATGCCGTTTTCAAGCTCTATCCAGCAGTCCTCTTCAGAGGTGCCCACAGTTGATATGCCTTCGCTTGCGTCTATATCCCAAAGACGGACTTTGGGATTGGATTCTTCCAGGTGCCTGGCCACATCAACGGTTAGCGTCAGGATCAGATCGGTCTCATCGATATCCTCAACTCTGGCCAAAGTTCCGGGTTTGCCCAAGATCTCAGTCTCATCGCCCAGGACCTCGACCCAATCATCTTTGTGGATCCGAAGCTCCTCGTCCCATCCGAGCTGCTGCAGCTTCACCTTCTTGTAGACATTGGGATCGGTTTTTGCCCCGGAGTTAGCTGCTTCCTCAGCTATGAAATCCAATATGGCAAAAGCTATCGCCCCGTTATTTCGGGACCACTTGAAGGTAGCCTTTCCTGTCTCACCTGGCTTGTGAATCTCCACCCGATAGAGCTGGTTCTCAAGCCCCCGGTAAGCTGCTTGCAGCAGTGCGGCACATGGATCTTCAAAGAATTCACCCTGGGAGGGCTGCAGACGAACAGCAAGGCGGGAAACATTCTTTTCCGTCAGATTCTTCAGCTTCAAGGCCGCTTCCCGGCACGATTTTTTCTCCAGCTCGCAGGGCAAGAGTTTCACGCGCCACTCAGTCTTGGCGCGGGTAGTGGTGTCCGGGCCGTCCAGGGCCTTTTCCCGAATGCCGTCGTCTTCCACAGATGTGATGTGCCTCTCCCAGACGTCCAGATGGGCCAGGAAGGTCTCAGAAGCATCGGTATCTAGCTCGTGCTCTGCTTCTATCTTTGAGAATATTTTTATAAATATGCCTGAAGATGCCGCCTGAGTGCTTAGATTACCGTTGACATTATCGTTTAGGGTCAGAATCGACTCAGCGGCGTTTATCTCCACTACTTTGAGCACCTGAGGCGCAATCTGCTCATCGCTTTTAACTGAGATCTCAATCCACTGGCCTTTCTCAAAACCCATATCTTCGATGTTCTGGGTGAGAAGCTTTACCAGTTTTTCCGATGGGAAGGCTACACTTTCAAAATATAGGATATGAGCATCCAGCTCACACAAAATCCCATTCACATACATCCGGCCGGTGGATAGGATCAGCTCTCGACCATCGGGTGCAACCTCGACCTTGAAACCGGCAAAATCGATGGGAGCCCCGCTTGGGCCAATGACATCAGAATCCTCCGTTTCCCGGATATGCTTCTGGATATCCGATTGCTCGTTCCAGTCAGCGTCCAGGATCACCCGGCCCTGCTGCATCAAGACCCTGTTGAAATGCTTTTTGGGATCGAATGTGAACCGTGTAAAATCTCCTTTCATAAAGTGCCCCTCTCAGTAATTATGTCACGTAAAAGATCCCGGCCTCAAGCCCGAACCTCATGTACTCCTCCAAAGCCATCCTCAGGTTAGACTCTCGCGAAGGCTGCTCCAAAATCCCGAAGACGCCCATCTCCGAGCCGTCTTCAGCTCCCGTCCTAACCTCCTTAGCAGAGGCGGAGCTGAGCTGAATATACCCTGGATCGCCGTAACGAACCGATGTAAATGCGGGACAGAGACGAACCATAACCCCTCTCTTCTCCTCATCGGAGAGATCTCTTCCCAATGCCTCTTTCTCTTCAGCCATAGCCAGGTCAGGCTGGCAGCGGAAGCGCCGGGGTGAAAGCGAATCATAGGGTAGATAAGAGAACCGAACGCATCCTTCCTGTCGCTGCTTAACAGTCACCTTTTCCAGAAATATGCAGTTGCTGGCCTCCAGACGGCGCAGATTGCTTTCTCCCATAACTGTGCAACGATCTATTTTAGCGGCAGTCTTCTCAGCGATAATTGAGTCATATTCGATGCTCTCGTTCAGAATCAAGCTGCAATCGTTGCCACCTATCTCAATCGGTCCGCATATCGACCTCTCAATGGTCAATTCTATCAGACTGGCGCTATCAACTCTTATGCCGCCACCAGCGGAAACTTCTTCCTCCGAGAAGCCGCCCTCCTTGGACTTGTCATGCTCCTTCAGTGTGCTGTGAGCCACTCGAAGGCTGAGGTTGCCTTTGGGGACACTCAGCTCTCCTTCAATCATGAGGCCATCTATAACAAGCTCTCCTGGATCAGATCCCGAGTCTGAGGCAGTACCTCCTGATATTGCCATATCTCCCTGCAGATGGGGCCTCAGCCCCCTGGCTGCGAATTGTCCCTTCGTCCTCGGCTTTGGCCAGTTTGCGGCTACGATCAGAAGCTGGCAACCGTAAGGAACGAATGCTGTCAGTTTTCCTTCTTTGTATGTCCGGCTGTCCATTATAACGATCAAACCTACCTTTGCCTCAAAATCGCCCCCAAGCTTCAGATTATTCCACTCATCCAGCGCCTCCTGGATGGTCTCGAATATCGCATCCCCGTCTGCAGCCTCTTTGCTCACCCCAACCTGCCAGTCCACTTCGCCTGCCAGGGCTTGCTCTATTGATGATGTGCGATCATAGGGTCCTGCGCCCACATCACCGCTAAAGCCGCAAGAGTAGCTGACGAGGACCTCCCTTGGAGAGGTATCCTTGGGAAGGGTCATCTTTCCCCTCACCGGATCGATGGCAACGGGAATGCGTTTGGCCTGGTCACTATCCCCAGTTGATTCGAGCTCTTCCGACGAAGGCGGATCTCGCCACTGGGCCATATTGCAGATGAAGATGTCCTTTAGAGGTACTATGTGAGGCTCAGTCTCATCATCGAGTACGATCTCGATCTCAAAAACAGGCTGAGGCTCGAAATAAGATGGCTGCAAAACCTCTCCCTTGCGACGGGCCTCAAGCTCGCTATAAAGAGGATAGCGACGCAGCGTTCCGGGGACATTAACCTCCGAAGAGAGATGGACGATCCATTCTTCGGTCTGAGGCCTGTTGAACAGGGGAATCTCAAAGCCGATGGGATCGAAGGTGTACCGTCTGCCTTCCTCGCCGATCTTGCGAGCGGAGGACCGGCTCAAAGGATAACTTTGCAGCCTCCAGAGAAAGATGCCGACGTTGGCAATGTTGTATTTTCCGCCTCTGGTGGCTATTCTTCTTGCGTCCAGGGTATGGGCTGTCGTCTCAAAGGGCCCGCCCGCCAGCTCAATCTCATCAGCATTGCGAACGCAGGCCGTTCGACCCTTGTCCAGACGCAGATGATTCAAATGCTGGGTGACAGCCAGAAGCTGGAAGAACTCGACTGCGTGACACGGCCAGCCAGTCGCATCGCGTGATACCTGCTCCAGAACCGCAGCCGTTCCCTTTCTCCTGCGGTAGGCGATGGTGTTGGCCACATAACCTCGCATGTTCGCCCCCCGTGCCGAGAGAGAATGGAGTGCGTGGACCCCAAGAAGGTCGCCGATGTAAGGAATCACCCAGTCGTCACAGGTCTCAATGAACCAATCATCGTAGAGCCCACCAATATCCTCCTCCAGGAGCTGCATCTCTCCTTCAATCAGATCCAGCAGAGCTCTCAGGGGCTCGCCCACCTTGGAGTCACGAGCTCTATAGACTGCAGGCAGAAGGTTATAGAGTCGTCCCTTTGTAGCTTCGGTCATGATTTCAGTTCCTTTAAATGTAAATTGCCTTTAGAGGAGAAATTCAGCAATAGTAGCTCTGCAGGCAGTATTTCTCCCGTTTCCCTGTCTATTCGAGCTCTCTCGGCTTGTAAGACGGCGGTAAATGATGTCCCGACCTTAGGAGCGTCGTCTCGTTCCAGCTTATCCAGGTCCACTGCGATCACGCCCTCGATTGCCTGGATCACGGCCAAAATTTCGGCGGCAGTCACGAACTGTCCGAAATTGCGGTTTTCAAAGGAGAAGGTCTTCCTCAAGTCGGCCTCTGCCCGGGCCATTACATCATCTGCTTGGTAGCGGGCATCTATGATAATACCGGCCTGTATACTGAAGGTCTGAAGAGAGAAGCTGTCAACAATAACTCGCTCACGAATCCTGGCCACGGGGTCACGCATGGCATCTATTGCCTTGACGAGGTTGCTATAGAGGTATGACCCTCGGTCAACAGCAGAGCCGCTGGAAGAGGCAATGGTGATATGCACCACTTTGCTCTGTCCCTGGGAGAGAGAAACTGCCTGAGCCTTACCGATACCTGCAAAAGATCTGACAAAGTACTCAAAGTCGCGTAAGGAGACTATCCTATCCAGGGTGAGAACCGTCAATGGGGCATTATGCTGGGCATCGGAAAGCTCTTCGGGTGCAGCAGCCCCCGAAGCCGGCAGGGGATTTGTCACCTCGCTGATCCCAGGAGGACGGCTCTGGAGAAGGGTCAGGCTTTCAAAATCCACCTCGCCGTCAGGTCCAATGCCGTTGCGGTAGGTGGCAGTGATGTTCTCATCACCAGTGGGAAGACGCGCTCCGCTCTTGCCGTCCCCGAAGATTATGGTTGCCAAGGCATTGTCATCTATGCGGGCGACATAGTTCTGGCTCCTTTCGTCCATCCCGTAGAGAGAAGGCGACTCTTTCCAGAGTACACCGTTGACTCTCACCTCAAGAGTGCTACTGGTGCCGCTAGAAGTAGGAGCGGAGACATAGGTCAGATAGGGCTTGCTAAGCTCGAACCGCTGGTTTGACCGGGAGCCGTCGCCACTTCCTAAAACCTCCTGCTTCGTCTCGCCATGAGTGGCACGAACGACGTTGGCAAACACCAAGAAGGTTGCGGGATCATAAGGGCTTTCCATCGGATCTTTGAGCGAGAGGATGGTCCTCCCTCCAGACCTCTCCGTTCCGCTCAGGGTCACAACCTCGCTGACCTTCAAGTCCCCGGCAAGAGCTGGCTGCAGACAGATCTCACCAGCCAGAGCTGTCACTGTGCCCTCAAAACCGTCGCCGTCCCTCAGGGTCCAGCGAAGCGAGACACTTTTAGGCAGACCGGTTGCCTTCAATACCTGGCCCCTGGCCAGATCTCTACTCTCTTCTTCCAGTGAAATCAGCTTCAAGCCGTCGACTTTGACCTCGATCTCTGCCTGGCCATCAGAACCGGAGCCGGATACGTATGCGATACCCCCGGCATCGGCAATTATTGTGCCGGCAAATCCTTCCTCATCTTCGGCAGTCCAGAGAAACTCTGTCGTTCGCGGAGGCTTTAATACCTGGAGAGAGTCAGCTCTGCAAAGAGGCTTTTCGATATCTTTGGATGAAACGAGCTTCAGATCGTCGACTCCAACCTGGGCCCGCATGAGCTTTCCACTGGCTATCAGGGTTTTTCCGGTATCAAGACCGTAAACCGCTCTGTCCAGCTCGATGGTCTGCCCTTCGATCAGACCTTCACGGCTCTTAAGAGCTATGCTGAGGGGTTCACTCTGGGCAAAGACCGCGGTTTGCTGCTCTTTAAATTCGGATAGGCCATGGGCCGTATCCGGCTCGATGCGAGTTATCTTTACCTTCGACTTGAACTGCATAGGGGGATCTTCCCCAGACCTGGGAACTTCGACAATCCGTTCTACTGACATAAGGGAGGCGTTTAAGACATTGCAGAGACCTTCATCGAGGGTCATTGCAACCCAGCTTCCTGGCAGGATCCTGGGATAGGTGCCCTCAAGGTCGATTTTTCCCTCATCCAGACCGAGCCGGTCGGGGTCGGGCCGCTCTCGCATGGCAAATACCAGAGGATTAATAAAAGAGGTGTCTTCCGGATCTCCAAGGTAGGCCAACGGAGCGTCCCAGCTCACGAATGTCGAATTTAACCGCAGATCGGCAGTCACAGTCGTCAGGATGCGCATCTGCCAGCGCCGGTCTTCAAAACAGATCAGATCGTTTACCTTTATCGACTCTTCTGTCCCTCTGAGGCGCATCCCAATATGCTTTGCACATAATGGCATCTCCCAGGATACCAGGGTAGTGTCTCCGGTTGAATCGGAGATCTTTCTGACGCTGTTTATAGATCGAGCCTGCCAGGCGTATCTGCCGAAGTGGATATTTTCGGTTGGCTTCAGCTTCTCGCTGCGAATCCCGGCCAGAAGCTGCCCTGTTCCTTTCTCAATAGCTCTGTTGAGGGTCAGCAGTGTTTCGTCCGCGCATTCGAAGGCTTCGACGACCGTCCGGACCTGCTGGGGGTCTCCTTCGAAGAGGAGGGATGGGTTCGATCCCATCTGGCCGAAAACTTTGCCGAGCAGAACCCCTCTGGACCCGTCAAGGAGCGGATCGGTCCAGGTAGCCAGATATACGCTGTCAAAGCTCTCTATGCGATCAAGCAAACGAACATCTCTACTGGCCTCCATGAAGATCACAAGATCTCCCGCGTGTAAATCGACAGGACTTACTCCCGAATCTAGCATAAGTGTGGTCCGGCCGCTTATTAATGGCACCTTCCAGACGATGCTGGTTTTACCGGCAATGACGTTGACCGACTCAAGAGTCCGAGTCTGGCGGTATTGGCCCACGAAAACCACGGCATCTTTAGGTTCCAGATTCGGGTAATCGCCATCGATGAGAATCTTCGTTGCTCCTCTGGCCGAAGGAAAAGCTTCTTCTAATGTGAGAAGGGTGATATTGCTCTCGATATCGCCGATCACCTTGGTGAGAGGCGTTTTCTTAATGATAACATGGGCCTTCAGGCCTGCAGCCGGCCCAAAGAGGATCTCGTCACCCTTTCGGATGCCGGTTCCCAGGCATTTAATCAAGAGCTGCGTCGCTCTGATCGTCAACGGCTCCTGCCAAATTGCCAGCGTGTCTTTGCAAAGGTCTCCTACCGCCGCCAGAGATCGGCTCTCTTTGGATTCATTCTCAAAGAGAATGGGATCGCCTGCTTTCAGATTCGTGTGGTCACCTGCGAGCCGCAGGCCCTTCGCCCTCTCCCTGAGAGGTCTGTCCCACTTGATGGTGACAATCTCATCTTCAGGGCTGTATTTCACATCATTCACAGCGCACCTCTGCCAGGCTTCGCCCTCGAGGTCAGAGTCATCCTCCGCGGCCACGAAGAGTAGAGCGTCTCCAGGCTGCAATGAGGTATCAAGCCCTTCCAGCAGGACTCCAGTCGAGCCGTTTCCTACCATCTGCTCTTCGGTGAGCAGGGGAGAGAGAGCATTCCACTCCACCCTCGCTTCCAGATCCTCAGCCGTCTCGAAGGTTTGGGGCAATTTTCCCGGCGGCGGGATGCTCTTGACTGCCAGAGCTTTCGGTATCAAAGTTACTTTCGCAGAGCCCGGCGAGTCATCCATGGTAAAAGCGAGAATAGCGCTGGCGGCAACGCCCGGCTTCAACTCGTATCCGATGGCCCTTGCCATTTCCAGGGCCGAAACCCTTTCCTGCAGGGTGCGCAAGAATCCCTCATTGGCCGCACGCTCCTGATAAAAAGAGATAACGTCCCCCACCATTGCCCAGGCATCCAGCAGAGCGATGGCAAAATCGTCCTTGGAACGGGTGGTCAGAGCCCGGAGGGGCTGAGAATCGTCTGCTGCCTTCTGGAGGTGCAGCTTTGCGAGAGCTCTCTTAAAGAAGCCAGAATGGGTATCCAGCTTGTATTCTATGGACGGCAGACCGGGTCGATTGTAACGAGCCGATCGAGGCTCAACTCCTTTGCAACAGCCGCATCTATCCAATTTTCCATCATCAGAAGTCATGGCTCACATCCCCCCGGTCATTACAAACTCGATCTTGCCGTTCTCCGGGAAGCTCGGATCGTTGTCCAGCCGGGCGATCTCCAGCCGGTCAATCTTGATCATGCCGGCATCGGTCTCCCCTTCGGCCACCTGGCCCCAACGCTGGAAACGAAGTGTCTCCACCCACAAGACTCCAGGGATTCGCATAGCTGCCGACACCAGTCGACTCAAATAAACCGGCTGGCCGAAGGTGAAATTATCAGGATGGAAGAATCCCTGCCTGTTGTCCGGAAGGGCAACATTGCTGAAGGTCAGAAGAAGAATCTGCTTTACGCTGTTCCTGGAGTAGCTGGGCGCAACGCAGACTTTAAAGGCGATATCAAGCGGGACATATTTCGGTCCCTGGATCTCGATGTCGTGCCCGGCCAGACGAAACCGCTCCAGGAAGAGACGCAGATCCTGCTCGAACAACAAGTCGACCTTTCGACCCTCTTTTCGGTCGATGCTCACAAAGATGGTGTACCAGCTTCCAGTCCATCGCAAGGTGGCTACGGCTTTGAAAACATCCGGATGACGCGAAGCCATCTCTGCGTAATCGTCTTCGGTCACAGCTCGCTCCTGTTTTCGAAACGCTCTGGGAGCGTAGAGTGAGACCTGATAGGTTGGCTCCGGGTCGACGCCCCCCTGAGCAGGAAGCGGATTTATCACCTTGATCTCCCCACCCAGGGATAAATGACCGGTGGGGAAGACAAGATGACCTATCACCTCGGCTCCAACATTTCCCGCGCTTCCGCTGCCCACCCTGTAAGTGGCCTTGAAGCTGGTTCCTGGTATGGGCCTCCTTCCTGTCACGTCATCGCCGAAACGAAGCGTTGAGGTGGCGTCGTCTTCTGTCTCCACGACGAACTCCGAGGCAAACCGATCACTGTTCAGGAGATCACGCTTTGCAAGCCAGCGATCGCCTTCACCTGTCAGCTGCACAACAGGAAGCGCCTGTTGAGGGTCCTGGTTGAATGCTGCAAATGCAGATGTGTTTAGAGCGTCTTCATGATCGTAAGCAGTGCTAAAGGTGATGCTCCCTTGGGCGAGCCGGGGCCGGTACACTCCGCTCATCGGAACAGATGCGGGTATAAGGTCTTCATCCGGGTGAGTGGCTCCGTGATCTGCCAGGACCACATTGCCGCGAGCGCAGGAGATCTCGTGCGTTTCCTTCTTGGACATTCGAGAGGAGATACAAACCGGAAAAGTGAGAGCATCCTCGTGATGCCACTGTATCTCTGCGATCTTCCGGTCGTTTTGCAATGGATCGGTACTGTAAGTTACATCGATCAACCTCACCGCTTGCCTGTGAGCGGGATCTGCATCCGCCTCTTCGCCGGTCTTGGGCCCGCATAGCTCCTCGAAGATCAGAACATCTCCCGCCAGGAGTTTCAAGCCGTCATCAACCAAAGTCGCGCGGGTTGCCCCCTTCGGCAGGCAGCATTCTTCATCCCCCCAGGTATAGAATCCGATCTTGCTATGAGCAGGATACAGGGTGGCGTCGTGCAGAAGCTCAAAGACCTCGAGCTGGTTTTCGTAAGCCAGGCCCTGCCAGTCGTCCCAGTCCACCACCGTCCCCCCATCGGATCTTGTCAGCAGCTTCGTCCGCCGTTTTGTCTTCTCGTCTTCTCTTTTCAGAATAACCTTACCGCACTCCTCATCAAGCTCGAAACGGACCCAGACTCTGGAGTTACATCCGTCGTGCATGGGATAGTCCAGCAGACGGGCATGGCGCCTGACTGAGATTCTTTTACGAGCGGTGGTCAGATAAGCCTCAGTCGTCACTGCATCCTGATAATAACTGAGATAGTCACCCGCGTAGGCAAGCAGTTCCGAGAGCACTATCCCCAGATCGGCAGGGCTTCTCTCCTTCCAGTCCGGCATGATGACTGACAAACGGTCGAGGATCAGGCTCCGGAAGCTGGCGTAGTCCTTGGCCAGATAATCGATGTGCGGCTCTGGCAGGCTTTCTGTTGGGCAGACCTTGCTCGATTTGCAGTCAAAATCGCTGGGGCAGTTGACCTTAAAAGAGAAATTTATCTCAGATAGCTGCTTATCGAATGTCTTGGGGGGATTTAGAGAAGTCGGCGACTCGACCAGGCGGAGCTTGTAGGTTGAAAAGTCTCCAGGGACATTCACGCAGACTGTCAGCACCTCTCCGCCCGAATTGACCGATATCACCCGGATGTCTCTGACCCGGACGCCTCCCTCAATAACCACGTTGTTCCTGGATAGCGGATAGGAATCTGCAACGACTCCTGCTTCTGGGCCGGGGAGATTGTGGATGAAATGAACCTTCAGAGTTGTCTGGCCTGGCATGACCTCCAGGTAATCGATACCATTGAAGAGGGGCTTACCGTTCACTACCTCGCAACCGCGGACCAGCGTCCGTCGTTTTTCATTCTTGCAGTAATACAAAATGCCCATCTTATACCTCACGGGAAAACTGTGCCACTTGCTGCTGCAAAGTTCGTCGGATAATGTACTGAACCGTCACCGTCAGGGTGGAATCGAGGCTTTCCACATTCACTGCCTCCACCTGGATGAGTTCCCCCAGCCACTGCTGGAGCTGGCCCTGAACCAGAAACCGGGTGGCTGAGCCTAATTCACTGCTGTTGGAAGCGAATACGATCTGCATCAGGCCGCAGCCAAAGTCCGGCCGGTTGACCCGTTCTCCTGGCACAGTGAACAGGACCTGCTCAATCAAATCCCGGATGTGCCGCTCGGCATCAGAAGAAGCAGTTCTTCCCCGGCTGTCGATCCGAAAAGGGTAGGCTATTTCCATGTGTCATACTCCCTTGACTCTCATCTGGGTCATTATCACATTCGGAGGACCTTGAGGTATCATCTCGGCGCTCTGACAGATTCCAGTGCTGCTCTTAAGCAGGACCTGTTTTCCCATCACCTTCACCCGCAGGGCTGGGACAATCCACTGGACTTTGATACAGGGCTGGGGTTTGGTAGCCGGGCCCACAGGAATCTGAAAAGGACAGCCGGCTATGGTATAGATATCTCCCATGACTGCCACGAATTGGCCCATAGCCTTTACCCGAGTATTGGTGGAGACCACTGATACCTGACCGCCATGAGGGCACAATGCTGTGAGCCCCACATGCTGCAGAAAGTCAGCCATTTTCAGATCACCTCCAGCGCGCCGTCGTTGATGGTGACTTTAGAAGCAGTCACCTTGATGCTGAAAGCATTGTTCTTGATCTCGATCTCGTTCGACTTGACTGATATCTTGGAATCGGTCATCTTGATGGAGGAGCCTCCGTCTTTGATCTCAATTCCAGAGGAGTCGAAGACCATTTTGAGCGGCTTTTTTACCGCGGGCGATTTCACATCGAGGGTCATGCCTTTGGACTCATCCAGAATTATTGAGAAGGATTCGGTCTTGAAGATCCTGATCTTCTCTTCCGGCGGATCGGCAGGAACCTCATCGGTACCCCAAAAGCAGCCGCTCCAGATGGGGTGATCCGGATTTCCGGCTTCAAACTCCACCCAGATGTTCGCCCCGACCGGGGGGAGGACGAAAAATCCCACACCTTTGCCGGCATAAGGGACACAGGGCATGGCCCAGCTGTCATGGTCTTCTCCCAGAACCGATGGAACCTGGACTTGAAGCCGGCCCAGTTTCAGGGGATCTTTGTTGTTCTGAACTTTGCCCCGATGTTTTCCGAAAATTTGAGGACTCATATCTATACCTTCGAGGATTTTGGTCCGGTTCCCTCTCTGGTGAGGGTGAAGCTCTGTTTGTACTCGCCCCGCTGGATTTTGTGGGTCACCTTTTTGACATACCAGACGCCGTCGTATTCCCGACCTGCGCCCCGCAGGCCCACAAGCTTGCGGGGCAGGAGAAGATCGCCGTAACGCAGAGTGTTCAGAGTACCTTCTGCCTTCGCAGCCTCTTGGAGTGAGGCGTCGGTCATTCCCTGGGCGAGAGCCATAGCCTCTTTGAGATCATTCCCAGACTTCTGAAGAAGGAGTTTGAGCCTGACCTGGGACTGACTCTCAAGCGCAGAATTTTGCGAGATTTTATTGAGCTGGCTGGAGCTCGTCTCAACGGGCTTGATCTGGTTGGTCTTTGCATCCTGAACATTTCCCTTGACCAGGGTGGGAGCGAGAGAATCGTAAGAGAAGTTGATCGTCTCGACATTGCTGTGGGGGCCCATGTTCGTCGAGAGGGCCTTCTGACGGGTACCCTCATATTTGGGCGGTCCCCAGTAGGCGACGCTATTCTCTGCCACAGGTCCGGGCACGATGTAGAAGACGAAGCCGTACTTATCCGCCATGATCTTGAGGTGTTCGAGGTCTGTTGCTTGCTGCCTTGGGACCCAGTCATTAGCTGCTGGCTGGCTTACCCCTTTGGGAGATTTGACATCGGCAGTTATGCCATAGCTCGAATATTTTGAGATGATATCCCGTGCAATAGTGGCATCGTCCTGGCCTTTGTGGGAGATCGTTTCCTCCTTGAGGTCCATCATGATGCTCACGTCTTCGCCAAAGACGGTAAAAATCGAAGCACCAGATCCGTTTCCGGAAGCGAGCTGATGGTAAGATATGATGCCGTCCATGAGAACCTGTTTAACTGAGTTGATGGTGACCATGAGAATAACCCGGTTGAAAGGTTTGAGGTCGTCCAGCTTCTGGCCGTGGCTGATCTGGAAGGTCAGCTCAAAGCCCGACCTATCGTTGTCGTTATGAGTCACCTCCACGCTCTGAAGTGACTCCATAAGCTCCTTTTTCGCGGGTTTGATGTCGCCCTTGCCGATCCAAAGCGTCAGGTAAACTCCCTTCAGAATTATCGCCTCTCGAATTTTCAGATTACGGCACCGGCACTCTCAGCCTTCGGTTGATCTCTGCCGCCAGATCAAAGGGATTCATAGCGTCGTTGGCGTCACAAATCCGCCAGAAGAATTCCGAATCGCCCAGGGTGCGGCTGGTGATCAGGTCGAGCCGGTCGCCTTCGGTCACTGCCACCTCCACGAGAAGGTCCAGCTCCTCGCCTCGGGGCAGGAAACGGCGGCGTTTGTAGGCCACGATGCGGCCGTCTTGCATGGTGTGGACGGCAGTCTCCAGGGGATAGTAGCGGCTGGTCGATTCAAACATTATTTCGCCTCATAATAATACACTTACAAAATACTAAAATTGCTCCCCACCACTGATCCCAGGCTGCCTGCGCTCCCCAGGGCGGCCATGACCTCTTTTGCCACCTGGTGGGCCAGGAAGATTTTATGGCCTTTGTGATCCGAGGGAAGGTCGTTGTAGCTGAGGACCCTCATGCTCAAAGACACCTTGGCCTGGAGGGGATTGAGCAAGGTGTCGTGGACCTCTTCGGTGATGCTGAAGCTGGTTATCTGTACGGGAAGAATTCGGGCCGGCCCCCAGACGAATAGAGTGAGTGGTGCCTCGGGAGGAATGATCTCGATGGTTCCCTGCTTGAGAAGATTCTCGTTAGCGATCACCCGCGAGCTCTTGGGATAGACGAGCATCTCCAGGGCGGAGAGCTGAGGGTAGATACCCATAGCCAAGGCAGTAGGACCCCCCTTCTCCAGCTGGTCTGAGGCGTCGATCTCTATCTCCACGTCGATCGTCTCCACAGGAGCGCCCTTGATTCGAAGAGGCTCGGTTCTGCTCTCGCCGCCCATCATCTGGGGTTCCAGCCGGCGAGTCAGGGTGTGGGGATTGTATTGGAAGACCGTCACGCTGGACTGCAGGGAGTTGTCGGAGTCGATGGCGATTATCGCGCCTTTGAGAAGGCGGGGGGCGAGGCTCATGGCTGGAGGGCTCCTCTGTGGGGGTTGGATGAGTCTTTGGCGATCATGTCGGGTCTCCTACTTTGCATGGATTTGATGGTCAAATGGTAAGAAAGTTAGATGGAATTATAAATTAGAAAATTGTTTTAGGTGGGATTCTTTTTAGGACAAAGGATGGATGCTCATTTCGTTCGCGTTCTTTAGTTGGTCGATTGCCTCTATTTTCACCTCCAGGTCGATCGTTTCTACGGGAACGCACTTTGAAGCGTGTTGCACCATTTGCCTCTAACAGGTAAAATAGGGTTGAGCCTCAGGATCAGGACCCAGGGATTGTATCGAAAGATGGTCAGGCCGCAAGATGATTGAAGACATCAACGCCGTTGATGGTGAATTTGCGATGATTGTATCGGTAATATTCATGATAAGTTCCAATTAAATGTTTAATTCTTCCGTAAAATTTTTTAAATCTAAAATGGAATCATAAATAGTCTGCAATTTAATGTCAATTTCACCAATGGCAGTTTTATCCATTTTGCCTTCTTGATCTAAACGAGTCCAAATACTTTGCCATTCTGATAACGAAAAAGCAACTCGTGAAATGTTTCCTAACAATTTGCTACTTTTTTCAGAAACCGATCCTGAGTAAGTGACTCCTTCTGTAAGCTGTGCACCCTTTCCAGCATTCAAAGATGGTACTTCTGGGACTAAATTTTCTGCATCATGATAGTACATCCTCGCACCCCAGACAGAAAATTTTCCGTTTGTTTTGGCATCTTTAGGTATATCCGTTCGATTAGTGTCCACATCTTTGGTTAGATCATTTTCATATGTAGCCCAAGGAGTAAGATGATCTATTTGAATTGCTTCAGGAGGCAAGAAATAATGAGTTCGAGGTGTTTCAACTATCCATCGATTGTCTATACGTTTTACCCAATTAAATCTAGGAGCACTCCAATATTTTAATAATTTTTCTTTTACTGCAGTTGAAAAATGGCATGGGCGACCGCCATTATAAATATCGTTTTTTCCACCACGTGCAACATAAATTTCTTCTGTATCAGGATGCCAGACTCCTTCAGATGGTCGCTTCATTTGAATAATATTGTCTGATTGTTTATGAAAAGAATCATTCTTATTATGCTTAATTACTCGATGATTCATAAATTTCGATTGAGCATAACCTTCTGAATGATTCTTTTGAGTTGTGACGTCCTTCATGCCTATATCTTTTTCAAATGTAGAGCTATCATCGACTGGTAGTCCCACCACTTCTGTTGCAGATTGGCCCCTTCCTTCCCCCTGCTGCACCACGTGCGTCAGCTCGTGCGCCAGCAGCCTCTGCCCCTCAAAGCTTCCGGGCCGGTACTCTCCCTGCCTGAGAAAGATGTCCTGCCCGGTGGTGAATGCCCGCGCCTGGACCGATCGATTGAGCCTATCAGCCTGGGCATCAGTGTGCACCCTCACCCCGCCGAAGTCGGCGCCAAAGGCCCGCTCCATCGGCTGACGGACGCCATCCGGAAGGGGCTTTCCGCCTGACCGAGCCCTCTGGATGGCGGATTCCACAACCGGCCCGACAGCGGCGTTTCCGACGGGTGCGATACCAGCGACCTTGCGCCTCAGTTCCTCGCCCTTTTTTTTATCCAGCTCTTCGTCTTCCTTGCACCCACACTCTCTCTGCACCTGATCCGAGGACGAAATGGTCTGGACCACCAGGTGCGCCATCCTATCCGCCTCCAGCTCGTATCGATCGCCAACAGGCCCGAGCCGGAGCTTTGGTTGAATAATCTCCCTGGGTAATATGTCGATATCGGCAATGCTGAAGCTGACGCGCGATTCCCCCGCCGGTACCTCATGATCCTCTGCTCTTGGAGCAAAGGGGCGCGATGCGAATTGACTATGCTGCCGCTGAAAAGACGCTTCCGATTTTGGTGCAGGTTTTCTCGCTCTCGTCATCATCTACCTAAAACCCCCGTACAAAGACCGTGCCACCTGGGCGCCAATTTCCTCAGGGCTGGAGCCTGGTTCTGCCTCAATGCTTCCTGCGTCCAGGCGGGCCAGCTCGCCGCCACTGGAAAGAGCTGCAGGAACGCCCTTTTCTCTGATAAGCCGCTCCAGCTCCGCCTGCACAGCTCGCAGGATCCGGTCCTGATCCCGGTTGGGAAAGCCCCGCAAGACCAGCTCCTCGATATTCAGATTAAGATCAACAGAATGCAAGTTCATGCCCAACCCCCGATATCAGCTTCCGTGAGAGGCCGCTCCAGCTTGGCGTACTCCACCCGGGCCGCCCGAACAAGGTGAGACATCCGTACCGCTGAGCGGTCATCCGCCGCCAGGAAGGCGGCATAGATGGCGATGTTTCGGATGTTTCCCCCGGCGACATTCAGCCTGGCCAGCTTATCGAAGTCCAGGCCCTCTTGAGGGGTATCCCTGGGAAAGACCCGCTCCCAGATCGATGCCCGTTCTGCCGAGCTGGGGAAAGGAAACTGCACCACAAACCTGATGCGCCGCAAAAATGCCCGGTCGAGAGCGCTTCTCATGTTGGTGGTGAGTATAGCCAGCCCCCGGTACTCCTCCATCCTCTGCAGAAGGTAGCTGGTCTCGATGTTGGCATAACGGTCGTGGCTGTCCTTCACCTCGCTCCTCTTGCCAAATAGGGCATCCGCCTCGTCGAATAATAGGATTGCTCCGCCCCTATCCGCAGCATCGAATACCTTCCGCAGGTTCTTCTCGGTCTCGCCGATGTACTTGCTCACCACCTGGGAGAGGTCGATGCGGTAGAGATCCAGCTTCAGATCGTTTGCCAGAACCTCGGCTGCCATCGTCTTGCCGGTCCCGCTATCTCCGGCAAAGAGAGCGCTGATTCCCAGCCCCCGAGACCCCTTGGAGCCGAAACCCCATGACCCGTAAACCTTGCTGCTCTGGCGAAGATGCACTCCGATCTCCCTCAGTATCTGCAGAAGGGATTCGGGCAATACCAGATCCTCCCAGGTGGCAGCAGGCTCAATCCTCTGGGCCAGCTCTTCCAGGCGGGGCCGGGCCTGGATGCGACAGGCATCCCAGAGCCGATCACCAAGACCATCAAGATTTCCGGGATCGCCAAGATCCGCGTCCTTTCCCAAGATCGCAGCCTGCGCACTGGCGGCCCGAATCTCCCTCTGGCCCAGATCGAACTGATCCACCAGTACCTCCAGCTGGCCGTCCAGCCCATCCGCCAAAGGCCCGAGCGCCTTCTGCCAGATCATCTGCCTCTCTGCGGGCCTGGGCCTTGCCACCTCCAGACTGAGACCGGCCCGCCTCTTGAGGCGAAGAGGCTGAAGGGCCGCAATCAGAACCTGGCTGCGAAGTCCCTCCACCAGCGAAAGGACGGCATGCGTCCTCTCCCTTCCTTCCAGCTCTTCGCAATCCACCAGCAAGACGGCGCCGCTCAAGAACGCCTCCCGCTCCCAGAGCCAGGCGAGCTTCTCTCGATCCCCTAAAACAAGCGGTATATCCTCAGAACTGATGGCATAAAGCCGAAGGCCGAGCTGTGCGCAAGCGAAGGCGGCAACATCCAGCTTTGCCTGTGAATCAGTGCCCAAAAGCTGGACAGCAGGCCGGTCCGACCTCTGCATGGCCCCCTCGATCCGGCAAGCGAGATCCCTGTAAGAATCGGGCAGATCTTGAGGCACTGCAAGCGTTTCAAATGCTCTCAACCTCTCGTCCGGATAGTCTATTCCCAGCAGATAGTGCAGCACCCTCTCATCGACCCGCAAGGGACTGCAGGTCAGAGCATCTCCATTGCCCACCTCAATCAGATGCCATCTCCTCAATGGCCCGGCAGGGGTAAAAGCGCTCCAATGAACATTGGGCAGAACCCGGCAAGCTAGAGCAAAGGTGGGTAGACAGGACCCACCACCGGCCCGGCTGCAGAGCGAGGCAAACCCAAAATCAAGCTCCGGCCCGGCACAAAAGAGCAGCAGATCCCTCTCGAAAGAGGTGAGGCTAAAGATTTGACCGATAGAATCCAGAGCACTTTTTTCAAAAGAGATGGGGGCCGTCTCACTTTCCGTCTCCCTCTCCTTCACCTCTAAATCCTGCGTTTCATCTCCTAGTTCGGCAATGTAGCCTTCCAGCCGCCTCTGCAGGACGGCAAGCTCGGCCATCAGATACCTCTGATTTGCCTCCTGCCAGTCCTGCATAGAACTCATGCAATACTCACCTTCGGTCCGATGTAGTTTCCGGCCTCATCGGCATAAAGAACGCTCTCTGCGCCGTCCGCCTCCACTCGCACCAGATAATCTCCCGTTTCCAAATCATCAGCCGGTATAGGGATTTCCCAAATTGCCGCCTTCCTCGACGGGATAAGGAAAGAGCGCGCCCTCAAAGGCAAAGTTTGCGAAGCGCCGGGAGGTATTTCGTTCATATGCAAGAGCAAACGCTGATCCTTCCCGATGGCAGGACTTATATGCACCACCTTCCCAGCCTCATCAACCGAGATCGTAGGGCGCAGCACAAAAGCGGCCAGGTTAGATTCATCCCCCTGATGAGGCGTTGGGGGCGATCCCATCATCCTTTTGTGGATCACCTGCAAGCCCAGCACCCCAGCCCGCCGGAGAGACGACGGCAAACGGAATTTGATCTCTTGATCATGAAGTTCCAGGATATCAGATGGTGCGATCTCTTCGCCCTCTATGGCCACAGTTGTCACATCGCCCAGGAGATTCCTGCCCCGAACAACCAGAGCAGTTCCCGCGACGATAGGCCGACCGGCACCCTCCTCGGAGATGACCTGCTCTATGACCGGCTGGCGGAATGTGGCAGCGTACAGGTTGCGGCCCCGCACCGGCAAAGGCTTTTGGGCCTGTACTTTGCCTTCGATGAAGATCACCGACCCCTGATAAGCCACAGAAAGAGCATAAGACGTCTGAAAGAATCCGGACCAAAGGTTGTTAAGCTCTTCGACCGAGAGGGGCACAGGCGTGAACTTGACCTGTTCCATCGCTTCCCCCAGGTCGGAATCTCCCAGATAATCGACGCTCTGGACCGCCTTCTGAATCTGCTGGCGCGATAAGATCGGTTGCGTATGCAGAGTCCGGACAACGCTTCCCATCACCCTCTGAGGCTCAAGCCTTTTTTCGTCACCGTAAAAGGTTAAAAGATAGTGCAGATCCAGGGCCGCTCTGGGACGTTGAATCGCGGTTCCATCCTCGCGCCGGCTGGGAAGATCATCGTTGCGCCATGAGGTATTGGGGCTGGCCTGATAGAGGTAGACGTTGACACCCACCTGCGCCAGCTCATTTCCGTTGCCGGCAGGCCGCACCGCTGTAGCTATAGCTCCGGAGACGTCTTCTTTGACCGCCTCGTCGAGAAGTTGTCTAAGAGCTTCGGTAACTGTGGCAATTGCCAAGAAGTTGCTCATGATCATCACCTTCGACGCTTGAGATAATCATCCAGAGAGAGACCCGATCTCGATGTTGAGACAGCCTTTTGGGGCGGAGGCGGCGGGGTTGATGCTGATGCTGTAGCACGCACCTCAACCCGTCCGATATTCACTTTGATCGATGAATTGGATCCCGATGATGACTTCTCTCTGAATGCATCCTTCCTTCGATCCATGAACCAGATCTCTTTTTGCTCGGCAAATATTGGCTCTACAGTCGCATCAAGATCTTTTCGGCGATCGGTTTTGGCTGGGCGTTGCGTTGACTTTGGGGACAATGCATTCTGAATGGATACTATCGATTGCATGAGCCCATCGTCATCATAAGATAAGCGCACAGCGTTTCTGTGCGAACTCCGGTCCGCTGCTGGAAAAGCTGCAATTTTCAGGTTTCCTCGTTTTCCCGTCATGGCCCTCTCCCCCGGCCTATTCGCTATCCCAGGAAGCGGGGGAGAGAGCATAGTATCCGGACTTGATTGGATCTGACGATCGGAACTTCGACCGATCGGGCGAGATTGGCTGACATGAGTTTCCAGCTCGATCCTCTTTACAACTCTATCCGCTCTACCAGGAAGCGGAGGAGAGGGCACGGCATCCGGACTTGATTGGATCTGACGATTCGGACTTCGACCAATCGGCTGAGATTGGTCGATCAGAGACCCCATTTCGGCCCTCTTTACAACTCTATCCGCTCTACCAGGATGCGAAGGAGAGGGCACGGCATCCGGACTTGATTGGATCTGACGATCGGAACTTCGACCGATCGGGCGAGATTGGCTGACCTGAGTTTCCAGCTCGATCCTCTTTAAAACTCTATCAGCTCTACCAAGAAGCGGAGGAGAGGGCACGGCATCCGGACTTGATTGGATCTGACGATCGGAACTTCCACCAATAGGCTGAGGTTGGTCGATCAGAGGCCCCATTTCGGCCCTCTTCACAACTCTATCCGCTCTACCAGGATGCGAAGGAGAGGGCACAGCATCCGGACTTGATTGGATCTGACGATCGGAACTTCCACCAATAGGCTGAGGTTGGTCGATCAGAGGCCCCATTTCTGCCCTCTTTGCAACTCTATCCGCTCTACCAGGATGGGGAAGAGAGGGCACAGCATCAGGAATTGATTGGATCTGATAATCCGGACTTCGACCGATCGGCTGAGGTTGACTGACCTGAATTTCCGGCTCGATCCTCTTTAAAACTCTATCCGCTCTCCCAGGAAGCGGAGGAGAGGGCACAGCATCCGGACTTGATTGAATCTGATGATCAGGAATTCGACCGATCGGGCGAGATTGGCTGACATGAGTTTCCAGATCGATCCTCTTTAAAACTCTATCCGCTCTCCCAGGAAGCGAAGGAGAGGGCACGGCATCCGGACTTGATCGGATCTGACGATCTGAATTCCGACCGATCGGCTGAGGTTGACTGACCTGAATTTCCGGCTCGGCCCTATCTGCAACTTTCCCAGAATTTAGCGAAATCGATTCAGACGTCGCCACGCCGAGTGATGGCTCTTTCGAAATCTCAAGAGATGAATTCGATGATCCGGGAGTAGGGGCATCGGCATCAGACTCTATGGAACTGGATACAATGCTGCCGCCCAAACTATCAGAACCGTACACCATCTCGCCGCTCAAAGATGGCGGCTCAAATCTAAACCTCAACCTGGGTTGAATCAGCTGCGCCGAATTGAGGTTCTTGGCCACTAAGCGGCTCAGGTAATCGTTCATTCGGATGCCATCTCCAGGTAAATTTGACGCCGTAGAGGGCTCATTTCCAGGATATTGGATTCACTCCAGCCGTAGGCTCTCGCCAGAGCATGAACCTCACGCAAGATGCGATGGGCCCAGTTATCGATCTCGCTCCAGAAGAACGAGACTATGTCAAAACTGACCTGCCACTCATGGCCGCAAGAAGAACAGGTGAGAGATAGTTGAACATCGGCTTGAGGGTCAGCCTGCTCCATCCCATCTACCACGGCGTTAAGCACATCGAGGGGCAGCTCTTCTACAGAAAGATATTCCGAAATATTTTTATTATTATGACGAACTGCCAGGATGCACCGATCCAACAGGACACTGCGGGCCAAAATCTGATCCTCAATTCCTGCAATGGCGATGAGGTCTTGGCTGCATACAAGACGATACTGAACCTCGTAGCCGGAAACTGCAATCGACAAAGCCTCTCCCGTTTTAATTGCGGGATCGACCAAAATGTCTTGCACACTAAATGTCACCTCCATGCGCTCATTGCAGCCAGGACACTCTGCCAGGCAGACAAGTCGCGACCCAAAGGTCTCCTCACGAAGCCTGAGCAGAAGGGCGTCACGCTGT
Organism: Methanothrix sp.; assembly: GCA_963682135.1. GTDB lineage: Archaea > Halobacteriota > Methanosarcinia > Methanotrichales > Methanotrichaceae > Methanothrix. Next base: position 498,521 of record OY821645.1, on the reverse strand, counting down.
CCAATGCATATCCTCTCCAGATCTTCCTGAGATCTCTTTGGAAATGCAAAGGCCAGCAGCTTAAGTGCGCGGAGTGCTGCCGGCCAGATCGTCCCCTGCTCCCAAATGCTTAGCAGTTCTTGAGGCGATAGTGTTTGCATCTCTCACTTACAAAGACGGCTCGGACGGTTCGGCTACGCCCTCATCCCGAAGCCAACCCTCATTCTCCAGCTTTAGGGTCTGGATGGCAATTTCATTGCTCTTGGCATCGAGATCCGGCAGCGCTTTATACTCGGAAACCCAGCACCGGTAGACGTTATAGGCAATCGCGAGCTGCCCCGCCTCATTATAGACCTCGATAGTGATATCTTTACGAAAATCCTTGAGAGAGACCTCTGCACCCAGGCCGGCCCCGTAGCTCCATACCTTGTTGGCCCACGCTTCGAAATCCGGATCGTGGGTTACTCCTCGTTCCAGAGTTATAGCCTCGTATTTGGTCTGCCCTGGAGATTTACGGGTGCTGCTGGGATCGCCCCCTTCACGATGCTCGACCACTTCCGTAGTCCGGCTGAGAGCACTGACTTTGCTGACGCCAGCCACATACCGGCCATCCCACTTGACTCTGAACTTGAAGCTCTTGTAAGGATCAAAACGGGTTGCATTAACACTAAAACTAGCCATACATGATCACCTCTTAGGTCTGGATCTCTCCAGCCATCTGCTGGATCTTAATTACCACAAACTCTGCAGGCTTGAGCGGAGCAAATCCCACCATAATGTTAACTATGCCTTTGTTGATATCGTCCTGGATGGTGGTTTCTTTGTCGCACTTGACGAAGTAGGCCTCCTTAGGTGAAGCTCCCTGGAAAGCACCTTGCCGGAATAAGCCATGCATGAAAGAACCCACGTTTAACCGGATCTGAGCCCACAAAGGCTCATCGTTGGGCTCGAAGACAACCCACTGGGTGCCTCTATAAAGGCTTTCTTCTATGTAGAGAGCCACGCGTCTTACCGGGATATACTTCCATTCCGAGCTCAAACGATCGTCTCCCTGCAAGGTACGCGCACCCCATATGATGCGGCCAGCGGCCGGCATTGATCTGAGGCAATTGATCCCCTTGGGATTTAGCTCGCCATTTTCCATATCTGTCAAGGACACGCTCAGTTGAGGAACACCAACTAGAGTGGCATCAAGACCGGCAGGAGCCTTCCAGATACCGCGCTGAGTATCCGTCCGGGCGATGACTCCGGCTACAGCTCCACATGGAACAAAAGATTCCATCTGGTTTCCTCGTAATGGATTGGGCTGCCGAAGCCGGGGGAAGAAGAGAGCTGCATTCTTGCTATTCGTTCCAACACTGGCGACACCATCTTTAGCCTTATCCTTGCTAGTCCAGCCGCTTGGCGGGTCTACAATCAACATAGCTCGCCGCTTCTCGCAGTATATTGCGGCACTTGCGTATACATCTGCAGCCGTATCGCTATCTATTATATCAGGAGGGATACAGAGCAAATTGAAGATGTCTGCCTTTTCCAGGGCATAGATCCCCTTCTTTTCTGCCTCATTGGCCTTGTAATCCAACGTACCCAATGGCTCGCTGTCAATACCGTTCGCCAGCTTTTTTTGTTTGATTTCATCAGGAATTACTTCTGGTAGGCTCCCTGCTTCAATCCGCACGAGCTTGGACTCGTTCTCCAATACCAGATCAACTCTGCGAGGGCTATTTTTAACAGTAAGATTGCGGAATTCCTCGATAGCACCTGTGGCCTTATCATTAACAGTCAGATTGAATAAGTCGGTTTTAACCAGCCCATATTTTTCTGCCACTCCTTCGGCCACATCATGGTCTACTTTAATTTCCAAATTATTGCCCCAAGAACCAGGATTGGCAGCTTTCAATTTTATCGAAATATCTAAAGAAGCAACTCCATCGCCTTCCTTAGGTTTGAATAGCCGCACGATTATCGCCTGGCTGCCTGCATTGAGGTAAAAGTCCCTCACAGCATAGCTCAGAGAATAATCAGCATTAAGCCCTCCAAAGATGCGCTCGAAATCCCCGAAGCTGTTAATGGTCACTGCATCGTTTACGGGACCACGCGGGGCGCGACCGATAAACGCTGTGATTGAGGTTGCTGCGCCAACGATGGTTCGCACACCGCTGGGAACTTCCTCTATGTACACACCGGGATAGGTTAAGGTGGCCGGCATCAGCTTATCCTCCTAATCGCCCCAGGTGGTGCCCAGATTTCCATTGCCCTAATACACATCTCTCTTGGTTTCATTCAATCCACATCCTACAGAACTATTTGAATTAAATTACAGGATTCTTATATATTATCATTAGGAATAGAAACTTTGCAAAGGCCTATCACTATAGGCTTAAGCGATAGATCTATGCGCAGTTAAATTCCCAACGCATGCAGCTCTTAAAAAAAATCACACGGCAAGCTATTCCCAGAAGTTTCATCGCCAAGTGCTCGCTCCTGTAATTGAAGATATTATGATTCAGGATTTGAAAACCCCATAGATCATATGATATATAATACTAACCTAAATAGCACTTAATTTACACTACATTGAATTTTCTTTAGGATAATCGAGGTGAATTCGAGATAAATACGTCTGAGATCAATATCAGTTTAATCCTCACTTTTCTCTATTGAATCGAGTATAATTTAAGAATAAGAAAAATATGGGATTATTCAAATAAAATAATATAATTTAGAATAAAATTGTATATAATAAAAATATGATATACTCATATATAAAAAATAATTTTAAAAATATAAATATACTTATAAATTACATATATAATAAATGAATTTATATTTGAAGATTTAACTAATATTAGGAATAAATGTAATTTTAACTATTGCAATAAATTAATGTACAAAAATGATTGTAAATAATTAATATCAATTTTTTTAAAAAAATTATTTATTTTTTATTGATTTTTTAAAAAAATATAAACAATTTGAAGTTAATCGCACCTTGGTATTCTGAAAATCTCTTATAAAGCATCTCCTTGATGTATCGCGGATACCTTGTTCTTATACACTATATATATGAGTTTTCATGCCATCTTGAAAACATCAATTTAGATAAGACAATGATTCCAATCACTACATGAATATGCCCCCTTCAGCGCCCATCCTCATGCTTTGCGAGATGAAAATATGATTCAACCATTAAAAGACATTATTGGATAATTCTATTCTAATAAACTATAGGAATAACATATTGTGTTGATATCAATTAGATTAATTTTATAAACAATAATTGCCATGCAAAAATATAGCATTTTCATACTGAATTTGTATTTATAAAATTGTAGATATTAAAAATTAGAGTGGTTTAACATTCGCAAAAGTTATTTATAATTATTATAATAAGCAATACAATGCACAAATATTTTTCTTGCTTTAACATTCTTATAATTTATTAAGATTATAAATTTATAGTGCTTTTAAATTGATTATAGTTTGATATAACATTAAAGACTTACAAATATAAAATTAATAGTAATTTTAAAAATATAATTTATATATTAATTATTAATCAAAGGATTTTAAATTTTTTAATAAAAAATTAAAAATTTGATAATATTATATTGACTATAATATATTTTTAACTTAAATGATTTAAACTTTTTGAGGAAAAGTTAGAGTTCATGCAGAGGAAAGAATTCAAGAAAAAAATCTCTTCCGTTTTTGGATGGCTAATCTTTATATCGAAAAGAAGCAGTTCTCAGATAAAAGTGAGTGTCCGGAATCGCTATGATCGAGATTATGCAAGAGCTAAAGGAGATTGTTGGAGATAGAGTATCTGCCTCTCCTGGCGAAAGATGCTGCTATACCGGCGATGCATCTCAAATCGTTGGCATGCCCGACTTTGTCGTGCGCCCGCAAAGCACGAGCCAGGTCTCTCGCATCCTCCGATTGTGCAGCAAAAAGCTCATTTCCGTCACGGCACGCGGAGCAGGCACCGGGCTTGCCGGCGGCTGCTCTCCAGTAAAGGGCGGCGCTGTCCTGGACATGTCAGGAATGAACAGGATATTGGAGATAGATATTGAAAACCAACAGGTCATAGTTGAGCCGGGTGTAGTAGCGGAAAGACTTAATTCAGCTCTGAAGCCTTATGGTTTTTTCTTTCCGCCTGATCCAGGAAGCCTGGCCATGTGCACCATCGGCGGAATGATCTCCTACAACAGCAGCGGCATGCGTTCCGTCAAATATGGGACGGTAAGAAATTACGTCCTTGATTTAGAGGTAGTGCTGGCAGACGGCCGAGTCATCCATACCGGCAAAAAGGTGCTCAAATCATCAGCAGGATATGATCTTACCCGCCTCTTTGTGGGATCAGAAGGAACACTGGGAATCATTACCCAGGCCGGACTGAAGATTGCCCCGTTGCCCAGTACCAGAAAGCTGATCCTGGCATGCTTTGACGAAGCGGAAGTCGCCGGCCAGACAGTAATAGAGATATTTTCAAATGGCATAACCCCCTCCGCCTGCGAGATACTTGACAGAACAACTCTGCAGGTCCTGAAGCTTTGTGATCCTTTGCTTGCCATACCCGAGGATGGAGACATAATCTTATTCGAGGTGGACGGAACAGAGAGTTCAACATCTGAGGCTGCCAGGCAAATCGCAGAGATATGCCAAATTACGGCCAAGAGCGTGAGGATCGCGGCAGGTAGGGAGATGGACAGCATCTGGGCGGCCAGAAGACTGGTTGGAGCTGCCATATCACGGCTTGATCCCACTAAGACCAGAATTTATATGGGCGAGGATGTGGGCGTGCCTATTAAGGAGATTCCAGCCCTGATTAAAAAGGTGCAGCAGATCACCACGAAGTTAGACATCCCGACCATGAGATACGGCCACATTGGAGACGGGAACCTGCACGTGGCCCTATTCATTGATGTCATGAGCGAAGAGCAATGGCAAAAGCTGCGACTGGCTGCGGATAGAATTCATAGGGCGGCCATGGAGCTAGGCGGAACAGTCAGCTCCGAGCACGGCATTGGTCTTGCTCGTGCAGAGTATCTGCCCGAGCAAATGGGAACTGAGGCATTTTCTGTGATGCAATCCATCAAAAACTCCCTGGACCCCCAGGGAATTCTCAATCCGGGAAAGATGGGGCTTTGAATGAATCTAGATCTTAAGGCGATAAATCAATGCGTGCGATGCGGAAGCTGCCGCACCTTCTGTCCCACTTTCCAGGAATCCGGCTGGGAGTCAGCCAATACCCGAGGACGCATTATGATCATGAAGGGCCTCACCAGTGGCCTTTCGCCCGACTCGCAGGTTCTGGATAGTCTGAATAGCTGCACCACTTGCGGAATATGCACGGAGAACTGTCCGGCCGGCGTGAATCCGCCGGAGATAATTGAGAACGCCAGAAGACAGCTTGCCCTCCTGGGAAAGATGACACCCCAGCAAGCAGATTTGAGCAGAAATATCTTTGCAAGCGGCAACACCTTTGGCGATGGCAGAGATCGGCTCTCCTGGCTGAAAGACAGAAGCCTTCTCACAAAAAAGGCTGACTATGTCTATTTTGTGGGATGCATGAATTCCTATCGTTATACAGAAACTGCAGCCAACACTTTTGCACTTTTGCATCGCTTCGGGGCAACCATGCTCCCCGCTGAGCAGTGCTGCGGCTCGCCTCTGCTTCGAACTGGATTTGATGCCCGGAGATTTGTGGATGAGAACTGCAGACAGATCGTAAAGACAGGGGCAAAAACAGTTATTACGGGCTGTGCTGGTTGTTATACAACCCTCAAGAAGAGCTACCCCCAGGACTTTCAGGTACAGAGCGTCCCGGAGTTTTTGGCAGAGAGAATATCAGAAATAGATCTGAAGCCGCTTGATCTAACCGTAACCTACCATGATCCCTGCCATCTGGGCCGACATAATCAGATCTATGAGCAGCCACGCCAGGTTATCGAAGCTATTTGTCTCCTCAAAGAGATGAAAACAAACCGAAAAGACGCCAGATGCTGCGGAGGCGGGGGCGGAGTTCGGGCCGGTTACAGAGATCTATCCCTGCAAATGGCCAAGAAGAGGCTTAAAGATGTTCCGCAGGATATCGACTACATCGTCACCTCCTGCCCACTTTGCATCAGAAATCTGAGAGATGCGGGCGGCAGGGAGAAGGTAATCGATCTGGTAGATCTGGTGGCTATGGCAGCCCGATAGAATCAGATTGATCAGGACTTTGCATAAAATACATTCACGCCATCGGGAAGAGATGAAATCTTATAGCCTTTGAAGCCTCTCCTCAAGAGATCCAACTGACCTTCTATTTCAGAGATTCTTATCATGCATTCCTCTTTTTTAATATCGGACTCATTGAGATCTACTGCCCCATCCAGATCTCTGCAATTTGCCCGCGGTATCTTTTTGTGCAAAATGAATCTCCACCAGCCCTGCATTTTCGGGCGCAGCCCCTCAATAACCAGCCCGCAGGAGAGATAATTGCGAAGGCTTGCGGGATTTTTAGGAGATACTGTGCAACAGACATGCTCATATCCCATTTCTTCAATCACACTCAGGTGTGCAAAAGTGAGCTTTCGCTGCAGACCATTGCCGCGATAGGCAGGATGGACCGCCGCCGCCTGGAGATGAGCGACATTGCAGAGATCCTCTTCCGACAAATTTATGTCCCTGCCCAGGTTGTCATGAGAGAGGCCGGGAATGCGAATCATGCTGAAGGCAATCAAACCTTCGTCAGTTGTCACAGCGATAACCGAGCGCTCATGACGCAGAATCTCCTGGAGATAGAGATCATCATGCAGCATGAAGACCTCCGGGCAGGGAAGATTGGCGGCGATGATGCCTTGCAGCCGGAGCAATTCCGGCAATGAGCCTGCTTGCAGGAATTTAATTTTATAGCTAGAGTGCTCTGCCCCCTCTGCTGTCCGGCACAAATGTGCTTTATGCCTCAATAGCTTAGCCGTATCAATCAATGAATCATTCTTTAAATGCCAAATATTAATCATCTTCCCTCCTTTGACAGATGATTATAGCATCTCTTTATAAACCCGGAAGAAGCAGCCTTAACGGCAATGGACAGAGATGATTGGCTGAAGATCCAAAAGGAGCTGAATCGACTTTATGAGCTGCATGAAAGTGAAATCTCCCATCCGGGAAAATGCAGGGAATTCAATTCCCAGGTCTCACTTTTTCTTCAAAAGCTGGAGGACTTGCAGGTAAATGATTTGGCGGATAGGGTCATGGAACTCCTGGCAGGCTGCAGCCCTAAGGATTTCTCCCCCTGTGAAAATCGTCAGTACACCAAAGCCTCATTAGAACGGCTGGCAAATCGGGTCAAAGAAAAACTGGAAAAGGGCTGATTATCTTTTTCTGTATTTAAAAAATATTCCGATGGCCACTACCAAGCTGGAAAATGATACTATATTGGCGACGATAAGAATATTATCCTGGATGTGCAAGCCATAGAGCAGCCAGAGGAACATTCCCAGGCAGAATTGCAGGAGCATGAACAGGCTTACATCTGCTACGGACTGCGTTTTGTACATCTTGAGGATCTGAGGCACAAAGCCGAACATTGTCAAAACGGCTGCTAACGACCCAATCAATTCCCATTGCATCCGGCTTAGGAAGGATATGATGGTATATTAGCTTATTAGCCATAATGATAACCAAAAAAAAATAGCTCCCGAAAAAAAGGATATACATTTTCAGTCAAGCAGTATCAGGCCAAAGAGTTCCACCATCTCCTTGCAGTCCTTGAGAACTCGCGGCTTGAAACCGGCGTTTTGCAGGGTTTTAAAGACATCGATGCCGCAGGCCTCCATGGATGGGCGCATGATCTCCTTATTCTTGCATTTCACACTATCCAGATCGAAGACCGCTTGATCCTTCTTCTGCATCTCTCCGATGACGCATGTATCGCAAAGAGTACAAGGCATGGCATTCATGCCGAATGCCTTATAGTAGCCGGCCAAAAAGGCAGCTCTCTCCAGCTCCGCCACCGTCTTTTGCATCTTGACCACTGAATTAGAGAGAGCACGACTGGCGTGTTTGGACGAGATCTTGGGATCCGGCTTGGCCTCAAAGCGGACGAGGACCGCATTTCTGTATGCAGAGAGAACCGCTCTGGTCTCAGACGGGGTAGGAGTAAAAGGAGGACAACCCAGATGATTCCCATAATTGTCGCAGCCATATCTGCACTTTAGCCGCACCCAATCAGCCACTACTATCATCTCCGTAGGTATGAGTCGCAGATCTTCATGAACAACCTTTAATTCGGAGAGGAGGGTTTCGAGGTCTTTATTCATTGTAACCATCTTCCATAATAGTCTATATATACAGTTCGAAAATATATCATTTTCTCATTGCAGAAAAAAAAGATTCACCTTTCTCGGGATAGTTCAATCCACACATTTACCGCTGAGATGCTGATCAGGTTTAATGTGGTAGCTGCATACCAGAGATAGGATTCATGCAGGCGAAGTTGCACTATCCAGCCGGACCAAAGAACGAAACAAATTATAGAGAAAGTAATCAGAGTGTCGATGGCCAAGAAGAGCCTGGCCCGATTAAAGAGCCTTCCCGCCTGGGCGATGGTGCAATATTCGATGGAAGACTCCCTCCCGGCCAGATCTAAAAAGACTCGAGCCAGATTCATGAGCAAATCCGCTACGGACCAGGCAATCACAATCCATCCCAAAGCCAAAAGGAAGGTAGACGGCTCACCAGTTCGCAAGGCAAGCAGACCGAAGAGCAGCTTGAAGATGCAGAAGGGGACTCCAATGGTCAGGGCTTGGAATGTGGGTGTCAAGAAGAATCTATCTTTTGCCATTTTTGCCTGGGACATGGTTTGATCTGCCATGGCTGCTATCTTGGTTCTCTTTACCAAAAAAAGTTTGCATGCCGCCCTCCTGAGTTTTGCATCGCGATTAGATTTTCCAATTGTCATCATCTCTTAGCCCACAGATGCTGTCAATGATAGCACCTTAGCTTCTGTACAACCAGCAACAAAATTGATCATGCTCTTTATTCCCAACTCCTTTTGAGAATTAGGGAAAATAATGACAAATATATAGGCACAGGTGTACAAAATTAAGGCCCTACGAAAACCGAAACGAATAGCCCAAATCACTCTGCAATCATAGAAAAAATAACATCAATTGAATGTTTGCCCATTTATGTTATTTTTATTTGAATTAATTTTAAGTTATGATTAATTCAATCATAGTATTGAATTATAAATCTTTACAAATAGACATACAGAACTCATCTAAACAATCTGAGAACTCTGCGGTAAAATTAATTACTAAAGAAAAATTCTTATACTAAAAGCGCTATACCAATGATCGAGGACTATGCTGGCCAGACCTAATTTGAATATTCTTCTTGCCGAGGACAACCCGGTAAATAGGAAGGTAGCTCTGATTGCACTCAAGAAGCTTGGCCTCAAGGCCGATACGGCTGTGAATGGCCAGGAGGTCTTGATGGCTCTGGAGGAGCATCATTATGATCTGGTTCTCATGGATATCCAGATGCCGGAAATGGATGGGATTGAAGCTACAAAAATCATTCGCAAGCGGTGGTCGCAAGGCCCCAAGATAATAGTCGTCACCTCATTTGAGGCAGAGCTGTGCCGCGATCTTTGTTATGATGCGGGAGCTGATGATTATCTAAATAAACCTGTAAAAATGGATGAGCTTGGTGCGGCTATCGAGCGCAATATGGGTGGTATAGGCCTGCAAACGACAGCGGATGCTACAGGCTCTCTATGTCTGAACTGCTGAACCATTAGTCGGTTTTTTAAGGTCTTCCTTCATCTGCACGTAGATCTCTCGGGTCAGCTCTCCTCTTGCATATCTCTCGTCCAGAACCTCCTCGGCCTTAGTTCTTGTCGGTGCGCTTATCTCTCTAGCTACGCGATGTCCGGAATCGCGCAAAATCAGAAACAGTATCAGAAACAGTATGCCTATCCAGGGTATCAAGATCGGCAATCCCCAAAGAAGCCCATTCATGTTTCTCTTCTCAGCATCTTTGTAGACCAGATAAGCTACAGCTAACGAGATAAACCAGGAAAAGACTGTCCCAAATCCCATGAATGGGAACCAGTCCATCATATGGTAGTATGGCATATCAATTCCTCTCAGTCAGAAGCTCTCGGTAATAGCCAGTCCTTTGTATGAATTATCGACTTCTGACTGTATACTGTTCGACATTTAACTTATATAAAGTTGTGGTACAAATTATGCTGCTCGCCAGCCGAACTACTTCTTGGCCATCTCCCTTATTTTGTCCCAGCCTGTTCCTCCCGCTCTGAGGGGGTGATCGAGAACCACATCTATGAAACCGAAGATGACGGGAGCATAAACGGCATAAAAGTCGCGAGCAAATGACATAGCCTCCCCCAGATCCTGGAAGTGGCGGGTCTCCATCTCCTCACCCGTTCCGGCAATTATAGTGCTTATGCTACTCTTGGCAACGAAACTGGACATACCGCAGGAGGATTTGGGAGGTTGCACAGCATCGATGTTGACGGGCACACAACCATAGCATTCGAAGACATAGCGCAAAAGATCCTCTCGCGTCTCCAGGCCGTCGGATTTCGCCTCCTGCAAAATTTCCTCATCCAGAAAATCGAATTGGGGAATAAGTCCGGCTTCTATGACGTAAGAGAAGCCCCCCTCATCGCCTGGAGCCAGGTCCACAGCCTCCAGGACCAGACCCAGTCTCACCGGCTCACCATGACCGAAATTGCATTGCCAGCGGTCACTCTCCAGGTAAAGTTGCCGCTCATTTAGATCTGTTATGCTAAGCATCGTAAGCAATATTATTACTATTACATAATAAGCCTTTTCGATCAGATATGACTGCCGTCACAAAACGGCTTATTTTGCGACTTTCCACATCTGCAGAGGGTGACACGGTTTCGGATCTCGTAGAGCTTGCCTTCTGCTGATTGGACTGGAATTTTGCCTCGCAGCCAGAGCGGCCCGTGCTCACCTTTTGGCGGATATTCGATGACGACAATGGACTTTTCCAATTCGGGCTCTATCGTCTTACCGCTTTCATTATCCGTGACCACCAGCCGACCAGAGGGGCAGTTGCACGCTTCTTCTATGGCAATGTCTCTGGATTCCTGGCTCTTTGGATGCTTCACCAGATTCCAAATCCCGCCGGCTCGCATGCAGAATCTGGCATGGACGCAAAGATGCTCACTATCTGCCAATGTCAGTTCCGGACCCCGGATGATTTTTGCAGTTTTATCAAATGGATCATGATCTACGGACTCAGTTCCATCAAAATGAATCTTTGCATGAGTTGCATCGCAAAAGGGTTTATTCTTGGAGTGGCCGCACCGGCAGAGTGCATAGGTTTCCTGCAAAGGGTATCTCTCAACTTCCCGCCAGGTTCGGCAGTAGCCCTCATCATCGTTGCAGATTTCCATAGCTGCAAGAGGAATTCTGCCGGTCACGATATAGGGACCATTCTTGGTCACAGTCACCTTCATGGCATTCAATCCACCTGAGGAAATATCTCAAATCCCCTGGGGAACTTGAAGCTTCTCTGTCCCAGAAGCTTATCCGCCGCCTCCAGAGCGCTCTTGTCAGCTCCTGCCGCTTTGACTTTACTCAGCACGTTGTCCGAGGACTCTTCTTCTTCCACCTGCTCTTTGATATACCATTGCAGGAACTCTTCTGTAGCCCCATCCAACTCCTCCTCTGCCACCTTGACCAGTGTCTTGATGAGCCCGGTCACCATCCGTTCATGATCCCAGACATGCTGGAAAGCCTGCAGGGGTGAGTCCCAGGTGAACTTGGGAGCCTCCACAGCCAGCATCCTTGCTCTGCCGCCACTTCCGACCACATAGTCGAGCATCTCCATGGTATGGACCAGCTCCTCACCAGCCTGTAATCTCATCCAATGGGCAAAACCCCGCATTTCTATTGATTCAAAATAATAGGACATGGAGAGATAGAGATAGGAGGAGTACAACTCCCTATTAGCCTGAACATTCAAGGCGTCATTCATCTTTTCGCTGAGCATGGCATTGCACCTCTAATCTAAAATTCGCCGGCATTAAGGCATTTTCTATTTTGCCTTTTTAAATTGTTCTTTTCCCACGCCGCATTCAGGACAGATCCAATCATCGGGAAGATCCTCGAATGCCGTTCCAGCAGGGATACCAGAGGTAGAATCCCCTTTCTCTGGATCATAGATGTACCCGCAAACCTGACAAATATACTTTTCCATTTTTTTATGCACCTTCTAGATTAACTCTTCCAGCAGATTCTCTATTCTGCTATCTCTCTCAGATAGGTTGAGCCGGTATTGCCCAAATGACTGATCAAAACGCTCTGCATCAGTCTGGTAGAACTTGCCCAGAGGTATAGGTACATCTGAGCGGTCATAGTTCCAGGAGCGAATGATCTTTTGCGCCTCCTCGAAACTTGAGGCATCGCCCTCCTGCGCAGTGTAGGTCCATTTGTTGTAGTTCTCGTATAGATTATTATAAGAGACGCAGACCTGGAGAACATCCACAAAGGAGAAACCCTTGTGCAGTATAGCTTCCTTAAAGAGCGTCTGCAGCTGCTCGATGCCATGCGTGTAGCCTCGGGCAATGTAAGACGCTCCGCTGACCAGCATCAGATCGAGCGGGTTTATGGGATGCTCGACTGCCCCGGCAGGCGTGGACTTGCCCTTGAATCCCTGAGGAGATGTGGGGGTAAACTGGCCTGTGGTCAGGCCGTAGACGCGGTTGTCATGCAATATCAGTGTGATGTCGATATTTCGCTTGGCCGCGAAGATGAGATGATCAAGCCCTTCCGCCAGGCTGTCACCATCGCCGGAAAAGCAGATCACATTTAAATCGGGGTTGGCTATCTTTATGGCTGAAGCTACAGGTATAGTTCGACCGTGAATGGAATAAAAGCTGTTCACATTCATGTAGTCCACAATCTTGGCATGGCAACCGATACCCGAGACCAGTACTGTATTTTCTAGGGGATAGCCTTCGCTGTCCAGCTCGGCCAGCACCATCCTCATGGCGCTCATGATGGAGAAATTGCCGCAGCCGGGGCACCAGGTGACCTGGGCTGTGGTTGCCAGATCTTTAGGATTCATGCCAGAACCCTCCCCAGCTGTGCCAGAAGATCCTCCACGGAAAAAGGCCTGCCGTCATACTTGAGAATCCTATCCTGGGTCTTGATGCCGTAAAAGCCGGCCAGCCTTGCCAATTGACCGGTGCAGTTGCACTCTACGGCCATGAGCCGCTCTACCCCCTGTAGAGCACTCTTAAGCCTCTTTTCCGGGAAGGGGGAGAGAACCAGCACAAAAATCACTTTAAGCCCCAATTTTTGGGCAACCTCCTCACAAACACCTTTATTTGAGCCCCAGCAGAGCAGGGCAGTCTTGCTCTTTTCGTCTCCCAAGACCTTTACCGTCTCGTATCCCTCCAGATATTCGGCCATGAATTGGCCTTTTTTCTGGCGTTTGTCGCTGGTCTGCGTGGTTATTTGGGGGTCCTCAGAGGTTATGCCGTTTTCATCGTGAATATAGCTGTCTGCCTTTATCACCTGCCCCGGAAGAGGTGGGAAAGCCAGAGGCGAGACACCCGATTGCGTGTAGCGGTAACGTTTGTACTCACCCTGCCCATCCCAGAGCAAGGGGGCCCTCAGCGTCTCTTCTTTTAGCTCGCCGGAAGGGTCCGCAGCCAGATCCATATCAAAGCTGTACTGGCTCTCGCTGACGGTCTTGTCGGTTAGAATGAAAGCCGGCACCTGAAACATCCAGGCCAAATTCGTAGCTACACCAGCCCAGTAATACGCCTCCTCTGCGTCTCCTGGTGCAACTATAAACCTGGGAAACTCCCCCTGACCGGCATTGAGGACAAAATGCAGGTCACCTTGCGCCGTGTAGGTGGGAAGACCCGTGGAAGGTCCAGTTCTCTGGGCCATGATCACTACTACCGGCATCTCAGCCATGCCTGCCAGGCTGAGCCCCTCGGTCATGAGACAAAATCCGCCGCCGGAGGTTCCCACGGCTGCTTTGACTCCGGCATAGGCAAATCCCTGTGCCATGAGAATTACGGAGATCTCGCTCTCCGGATGGATCACCTTGAGGCCAAAATCCCGGGCATAGCGAGCCATAAAATCGAGTATGCTGGAGGAGGGAGTCATGGGATAAGCGACGTATGCCCCCAGGCCCGCTTTAATTAGTCCCAGGGCAATGGCATGGTTGCCGGTTATGATGGGAAGAGGCTTTTTGTCTGTCTCTTGCGAATGACTATCTGCCTGATCGGCAAGACTATCCATATGACAAAACTCAGTCGCCTGGTCGTAGCCCTGCCGGGCCACAAGCATATTCAGCTCCAGCATCTTTGGTATATGTTTTCTCAGGACATCTTCCAGCACAGACCAATCTATGCCCACAACCTTGCAAAATCCTCCCAGAATGCAGGAATTTTTCATAACGCCGGGAGCTTCTGCCTCCTTCAGGATGGAAGTGATAGGTAGAGCACAGCTCTTCTGCTTCATGCCGTCCAGTTTGACTTTATCTGCATCGTAAATCACAAAGGAGCTGTCCTTCAGACGGCTCATGTGCTTCTCGACGGTCTCCTGGTTAAGAGCTATCAAGACATCAATCTGATCAGTATGAGATGCAATCTTCTGTCTGCCGGCCCTGACCAGAGAGAAATTGTGCCCCCCTCTGATGAGAGAGGGATAGTCGTAGTACATGTAAATGTGATAGCCAAGGCGGCTAAAGAGACGAGCCACAGTAAGGCCAGCCTCATTTATGCCATCACCGGCTATACCACCAATAAGTGTAGAAAAATTATCCATCTTCATCCCCGGAATGGATCTTTGCCTTGCGTTGAATTTTTACGATTTGTGCCTGTAGCTGATTTTATGGCTAATACAGGTACATTATGGTTGCCACCCTATTTAAAAACTCTGTAACCAGACAGTAAATGCTTTGGATTGCCCATCCAGTCGTCCGGAACCATCTCGGAAGATAATTGCCGTTTACAATTCCGCATTAGAGATGTAGATATACAAGATCGACCATGAGATGGATTGATGATGGCCCTGAAATACCGGCTAATGCCTAAAGAGATAAAAGTCGAGACGAACTGTAAGATCTTCATTAATATGGAATGATTTGTCGTCATGCGCGGAAAAATCGTATCCGGTCTAGGTCAGGCCCAGTACTTCCTCACCCGGGAGGGCTACAGCTGCCAGTTCGCAAAGAAGCTGGGCTTCGTTCCCTACCCCGGCACCCTGAATGTGCTCCTGGAGGAGCCCTTCCCGACAGAGGGACAGGCGATACAGTTAGAGGGCTTCTCTGAGGAGGGCCGCACTTTTGGCGAGTGCAAATGCTACCGCATCAGGTTGAACGGGATCGAGGTCGCAGTGGTCCGGCCTGAGAAGAGCTCGTATCCGCCGGAATTGATCGAGGTCATAGCGCCCGTAAAGCTGCGGGCGCTGGGGCTGGAAGACGGCGATACTGTTGAGGTAATAGTAATATGATCAACTATGCAGCAATGATTGCGGAAAATGCCATGATCCGCCAATCACCTGCGAGCAGTGATGTCAATTATTGCGAAATACATTTAAGTTTGCAGGTCAAAGGAGAGCGTGGTTGATACACTAATGAAAAAACTGCATTTGCCCATTATTATCGAAATCGATGAAGACGGCCTATACATAGTTAGCTGTCCTCTTTTCAAAGGCTGCCACTCCTGGGGCGAGAGCATTGACGATGCCATGAAAAACATAACGGAGGTCATTGAGATGTGTCTGGAAGAGACAAAGTTGGAGAACGTCAATACTTTCGTCGGTTTTAGAGAGCTGGAAGTCGTTTCCGATGCAAAAGCTTCCTGCGATTGATGCTTCAGAACTCTTGAGATTCCTGAAGGCTTTAGGATTCGTTGTCATAAGAACTAAGGGATCTCATGTGCGGCTCAGATCTGAAGATGGTCGGGTAACCACAGTTCCTATCCATGCGAATAGAGAAGTGCCCAAAGGACTTCTCCGCAAGATCATCAGGGAAGATCTGGAGATAAGCCTCGATAAATTTCTAGAAATGTACTCGGAATTCAAATTCGAATAGGAAACTCTTCCAGATAAAGCTGCGTTGCCTCTCTGAGGTTCTTAGCCGCTTCCTCAATAGTTGCTCCCTGGCTCGCAGTTCCTACTTCTGGGCACTCGGCAACAAACATGTCCTCTTCTCGGTGGATGACGGCTGTAAAGGTCTGCATATATTTCCAGCAACTATGGATCGTCATTCTAATTAAAGACCGTGCCTGACAGCCCATTTTGTGCATGCCCTACACAATTTCTGCGACCTCAGGCAAACCTTCTCGCGCCTGCGGGCACACGACCGAGCGGCCACAGTGCGCACGCAGGCACACGCGCGCGTGGGAGAGTGCGGAGCGGAATCGCCCTCTTGGGAGAGCATGTCGCTGAAGCAAGCCAGAGAGCATGTTATCCCGCAGGCAACCTTAGGGATAAGTCCGCAAGAAAACGAGTGCGCAAAATAATTCGCAGTTGAATGGTCTATGTTTCACTAAAACGGACCCGTATAAATTGAGATATATTGTAAATGAGGTCAGTGATATCTGCGAAAGTGAAAATAGGTACCTCATCCGGAAACTCCACAATAAACTCCTTAATGATCCCTGAATTGTGGTCTATATGACTCCATCTAGGTTCAACAATATATATTGATGCCGTATTATGCTTGATAGATGTACCAACACAGAAAAAATCAATATAAATATCATTGTCGCTATTGTGTTGAGCAATATTGTACTCTACATTATTTTTTTCTGATTCACCCAGATAAATACCATGAGTGCTATTATTAGCTTCATTTCCCATCAGTGTATTCTCTTTTGAAAGTAACAAGGTTACACCGCTGCCACACCAACCAGTGCTGTAAGCTCTATTTGCAGAGATATTATTACTATTAGACCAGCGAAGAAATATACCGGCACAATTAATCGAACCTCTGCTGCATGCAGTATTATTCAATATTTTATTTCCAGAAGAAAAATAGATAGTTATTCCGCTTCCAGAAAAATCACGGTGCTCCACTTTGTTGTCTTCTAATGAATTCTCATCAGATGAACCTAAATAAATACTACTGCCGTAAAGACCACTTGTTTCAATCAAATTATTTTTTAAAATATTATAGTTAGACCCTCTAGTTGAAATTCCAGAACTTCCTATCAAGCCATTTCCCATAATTTTATTACCTGTGATGAAGTTGCTGTATGAGCGCACTAGATTGATGCCATCGGATAACAATCCTGAAAAATTTATATTATTGCTTTGGATTGTATTGTTGAATGACTGCAATGCAACTATACCATGTCCAAAATTTTTATCTGCGATAATATTATTATGAGTTATTATATTTGACCTCGATGCATTTAGATATATCGCTGCATCACCGCCTTTGATTGTGTTGCCATCAATTCTGTTACGATTGGATAATATATATATGGCGTAATTTTTGGAATTTTTGATATTCATGCCCTTAATTATGCATCCATTTGAGTTTAGCGTGATTGCGCTTGCATTACTATCGCCTTCATTCAAAAGAATCGGCATTCCATTGCCTTCATCCTTTCCATAAAGCGTCAGTGGTTTATTCATGTTGATGCACTCATTATAGGTGCCACTTTTCACCAGAATAGCGTCTCCGGGACGGGCTATATCAATGGCCGCCTGAATGCTCTCGCCCGGCTCAATAGCAATGGTATCTGCCCTGCAAAGTCCAAATAAAAATGAAATTAATAAAAAATAAAAGAATATTTTATTGGACTCACAAATTCTTTCAGAAAAAATTACTGCCTGCATGCCACTTACGTCCCGCAGCTCTCCCCCTCTTCGCCCTCGTGGCTCGCCTCCCCGGCTTCTGCTTCCTCAGGCTTGATCTTGCCGATCTTCACCCAGTAATTCTTGATGGCTGCATGCAGCGCGTCAGCCCCCAGGTTGGAGCAGTGCATCTTCTGGGGCGGCAGCCCACCCAGTTGGTCTGCCACATCCTTGCGAGTGATCAACATGGCCTCATCCAGGGTCTTGCCCTTGGCCATCTCGGTAACCATGCTGGAGACGGCTATGGCCGAGCCGCAGCCGAAGGTCCTGAATTTGATATCGTCTATTTTGTCTTCCTTGACGGTGATAAATATCTCCATGAGATCGCCACAGACGGGATTGCCCACCTTTCCGTATCCGTCCGGGTTCTCGATCACACCTACATTTTTGGGGTTCATGAAGTGTTCCATTACTTCCTTGGAGTAGCCAATCTGTGCCATTTCTTATATCACCTTTTAGAGCGGAGAGAGAGCCCTCAGCCTATCAACCGTCTTTTTCGTCGCATTGGCGATTGCCGGTATCTGATCGGCATTGTTCTTCCTGCCCAGCGTCATGATCATGGAGCCATGCGCCTGCTCATGTTTTAAGCCTATGGCTAAAAGGACGTGAGACGGCTCCAGAGTGCGTGAGGAGCAGGCCGAGCCCGTGGATACCTGAATGTTGAACATGGCATCCATGGTAAGGAGAATGCTCTCCCCCTCAATGCGGCTGAAGCGGAAGCTGGCATGATGCGGGAGCCGCAACGTGGGATGTCCGGTGAGGTACGACTCCTCAATCTTGAGTATCTCCTTGATCAGAGCATCCCGGATGGCCTGAAGTCGCAGGCTTTCCTCTGCTCTCTCCTGTCTCGCCAGCCTGGCCGCCTCGCCAAATCCTGCCAGTGCATAGAGATTCTCAGTACCGGGCCGAAGGCCCCGTTCCTGACCGCCGCCGAAAATGACAGGCTGAATGCGAACGCCAGGTTTGATGTAGAGCGCCCCCGCCCCCTGCGGACCGTAGAGATCATTCGAGGAGAGGGTGAGCAGATCAATTCCATCCTTTTGCACATCAATGGGAATCTTACCCGCCGCAGCAGCGCCGTCCACGTGCAGGAATAGACCATTTTCATGGACAAGGTCGCTTACCTCTTTTATAGGCTGAATGGTTCCAATCTCGCTGTTGGCATACATCACCGAAGTGAGGACCGTCTCCTTGCTGAGCATGTTTTCCAGGGCGGCCAGATCAATGATGCCCATGCTGTCCACCGGGACCAGATTGAGGTCAAAGCCGCCTTTCTTCAGATCCTTATGGGGATTTAGGACAGAGATGTGCTCGACATGGCTCGCTAGCAGCTTCTTGCCCTTGGCAGCGTTACGCAGCGCTGCTCCTCGAATGGCCAGATTGTTGGCCTCAGTAACGCCGGATGTGAAGAGAATGGTCTCCGGACTTTCTGCATTTATTAGCTCAGCTACCTTCGATCGAGCTTCTTCCAGAGTGGTTTTCGCAGCCAGTCCTTGGGAATGCAGAGAGGAAGGATTGCCGAAATCGCTGCAGAGAAAGCGCCCGGCAAATTCGGCAACCCTGGGGTCCACGGGAGACGCAGACTGATAGTCGAGATATATTCCGCACATAATTTTCCACTTGCCCGCCAGTAATCCTAGAAGCTGATAGTCGAGTCTGCATCCAGCGCCAGGTCGTTTAATGTTCCTGCTCCGGCAATTTTTGCCTCGGGTATGAAGTCGCCCCTGGCAATGCCCAGAAGAACGGTGCTCTGCTCGCAGATGTACATATTCACGCCGGAAGCAAGGGCCTGGTCGATGACCTCCTTGAGGGACGGAAAGCTTCCGATCTTGATCTTCTCTGCCTCGCCTTTCTTCATCGCAGTTATGCCCTTAATCATGAAGAAGATAGAGGCCTCTGCATCCATCGCCCGGGCTGTCATGCCCAGAATGAAGGGCGCATAAAGTCTTTCCGGAGTATCCAGACCACTGGTCTGAACATAGAGAATCTTGCTCATAATACGATCACCATCACTATCATTTCAAACATCATTTCTTTCTTCTTATCCAGAAGGCGATGATATTTCCGGACTTCTCAAGCCGGAGGACCTCATGACCGGCTCTCTTGGCCCAGCGAGAGATGTCCTCCTCGGCGGCAGGATCGTCCGCTTCTACTTTCAGGACCTGCCCCACCTCAATGTTCTCAACTTCTTCCTTGGTCTTCGCGATGGGCATGGGGCAAAAGAGGCCCACACAGTCCAGCTCGGCATCATGAGCCAAATTCTGATCCGTTCTCAAAACCTCCTCATTTCAATACGATTTCATTTTAGTCCGACTGATACATATTGTTGGGTTTTATTCTATAAGTATCTTCTTGCAGCATAATGAAAACTGCATAACTAACCGAAAAATTTATACTTGATTACTAATATTATAGTAGTAAGTAAAGTTTGAATCATCGCTATTTATCCAATAGAAGCGACAGTAACCCGTCTCATCTATCGAAATTTATGCAAGTATCAAAGCAAGGGTTTGGGTGAATTACATGTCCGAGTTGTACAGGAAAATAATTAATGAAGCACTTTCGGCCCAGCATGCTGATGTAGAGACCGTGAAGAAAAAGAGGGGTACCAGCTTTCTTGTTGAGGACACAAGAGCCTATCTGGATGTCGTCAATAAGATGAAGGCGATTGAGAATCAGTCCAAATCAGTTTTTAAGCTTCATGTAGACTCAGTAAATGCTCATTTCAATATTCTATCCTCTCTTACCAAGACCATCAGACCGGAGGATGACCCCTTTGTTGAGCATTATCAGACACCGGCTATTCTGGAAATCATCTGCGAAGAAGATGAAAAGTTCAAGAAGAGCCTGGATGCTTTCATTGGTGCTGTGGGACGAGCAGAGGCCCTGATCGGCCTGGAGGCAGCCAGGAGATACGGCGGCTTTTACGGCCCAACCTGTGTGGTGGACTTTGCTCTCATCCCGGGCAGCACCAGCAATGTTGTCAATCGAATCCTAAAGACAATTGATATTCCCGATGCCCACAAACAGGCCATCCTGGCTGCCAAATCCTGGGGCATGAACACCTCCTACGGCATTGGCGAGGTCTTCGCTTCTCAAGTGGAGAAGGGAGCGACTTTGGCAGAGGCGGTGAAAAGGGAGATCGATGAGGTCAAGTACATCTATGAAAGCCCTATCGAAGCACAGGGCAAGCTGATGGACGCCTTTGGCCACCAGTCCTTTGATGTGCGAAAATACATGTCTTTGTACAAGAAGCGAATGACACAAACGGTTAAAGAGGCCATGAACGAAGGCGTTCACTATGGCAATATTCTGACGGTTCCCGCTTACTGTGTGGGAGACATATCTCACCACATTGCTCAGTCCACATTCAATATGTGCAAGGACGATGTGGTCATGGCTGTAATCGAGGCTACCACCGAAGTCATGGACTCAACTCTCAACAAAGCCGCAGATAAGATCAAAAATGAGTATCAGCTCCTCAGCCTGGCCACGGGCTCCTCTGCAGCTGCTGTGGAGTACATACTGGAGCTGGACGGATTTAATGCGATAATGGTCGTGGATCTGCTCACCAAAAGATTCCATAATTATGTCCAGCTTTATCCCACGCGGGGCGCGGCTGCGGAGCTGCACAATTGCGACTTCATGGACATGATCTATCGCGGCTGGAAGCTTCTCGACAAATCCATGAGACAGAGAAACGGCCTGGGCGGCAGGCTGGTCCCCAAGGTATCCGGCTTTGACATTGACCTCGAGCCCATTCACGAGAATGAGGTTCTCATGAATCCTCAGCATTACGCCTATCCTGCCTGCGCAATAACCGTCCGGTTCTCTGCCTTAATGAGGCTAGCCGACTATCCCTGCCTGCTAACCAGCGAGCCGGTAACGGCAACCATTATGACCAACATCATTGCTCTGCATAAAGAGACGCCCGCCTCGCCGGCAAGGGTATGCAAAGGCTGCGCCTCGGCTTCATTGGTAGATTTCAGACACGCCTACTGCCAGTATAAAGAGGCAGTCTAGGTCTAGAGGATAATTGCATAGGACTGCTATGATATGAGGACGTTATGAAATGCTACATGTGTTCCCTGGAAAAAAAGGATACTGACGCGGTGGCCATCTGTATCGTCTGTGGAATGGGGGTGTGCATGGATCACCTGGTGCGTGAAGAGGTGGATGTCTGGGAAGGAGGCTATCCATTCCCCGCCAAGAAGCTCAAGAGAAAGCTTCCCAGAATACTTTGCAAACCCTGCTACTCTGTCTACCACGAGGTGTGATAGCTATGTCCTTGATGAAGAGGTCCCTGGCAGAGCTGGTGGGAACGTTTGTGCTGGTCTACTTCGGGGCTGGTGCTGCAGCCATCACACTCATGATTGCCAGAGGATCAAGTCCTCCCAGTCCACCTAATCCCTTTAACATCGGCATCGGTGCGCTGGGCGGCCTGGGTGATTGGTTTGCTATCGGCATGGCCTTTGCCATAGCCATCGCCGCCTCCATTTATGCTCTGGGCAGGGTCTCGGGAGCGCATCTTAACCCAGCGGTAACCATTGCCCTCTGGGCAACAAAACGTTTTCCCGTTAAAGACGTCGGCCCCTACATTGTCGCCCAGCTCGCCGGAGCTTCCCTGGCCAGCTTTCTTTTTGCGGCCACGGTGGGAATGGATGCCGTCAGCGTCGGAGGACTGGGGGCGACTGCTCCTTTTCCCGGCATAAGCTATGGACAGGCGATTTTGGCGGAGGCCATCGGCACATTCCTGCTCATGCTCACCATCATGGGCGTGGCAGTGGATGAGAGAGCGCCTCCCGGCTGGGCCGGTCTGATAATTGGGCTTACCGTGGGTGGAATTATCACCACCACAGGAAACATTGCCGGTGCGTCGTTGAATCCGGCCAGGACATTCGGACCGTATCTGGGGGATTACATTCTTGGACAGAACAGCCTCTGGCACTTCTTTCCTATCTACATCGTGGGACCGATAGCAGGTGCGCTGGTTGCAGCCTTTCTTTATGATTATCTGGCCAAAGATTAAGGCTGCATATTAATTTTTTAGAAAACTCGAATATTGGGAAAAATTAGTTTTTGCATCTTCAAGACCACCGTTTATTATACTGATCAATATTAATCATATTAAAATTTTTTGGAGCATCTTGCCAAGGAGCAATCCGTATATACTTTGCCGTAATCTCACAATAATTTGAATGGAAGATGATAGCCGCCTATCCCTGGTTGCAGAAATGATCCGCGATCATATCTCCCTGGATGGAATTGACAGATATCTGGCTGAGACTGGGGTGCAAATCTGCGACTTCGTGCCCGTGCAGCCCCATGAATTTTCCGGAGAGATATTCGCAGTGGATGGCTCGAATGCCGCCATCTGCAACTGGTCGACGGCCAATGTGAACCTTATCCGAGCAGGCTATGCCGTCTACCAGGGAAGAGTCTGGAGGCGCACGGTCATCACCTTTGACGATGTCCTGCTGGCGGACCCCAAGCAATGCAAGAATATGTTCGATCCCTACCTGAGGGAATTCTTCGGTTTGGAGGGAGTCGATCTCAAGGAATCGGATCGGGATCGACTCTCCAGCTACTATCGAGAGCTGCAGGAGTATGTAGCCATAAATGATGCCCTGAGCGAGGCCCATGCAGGGGACATCATCCTTTACGACGGCAGCTTTGACGTCTTTGAACTCCTGAGAGGCGCTCTAGCTATCATCTTTGCCCGAGCAGAGGAGAAAAGCGTCGCGCTTCTGGCTGTGGCCAAATCCAGCTCTCTCTTCTGGGGCGAGGAGATCAGCTTGCCATTTGTGCGGCATACCAGCATGGCCGGCAGCCTGATGGCGCCGGGCGCTGCCTGGTATCTCAGCCTGAAGGATAAAAAAGTGGATGCCGGCCAGGGCAGATGGAACGGCCAGACCTACATCGTTCGTTTTTGTGGGGAGTCTGAGCACGCCTTCCGGGTGGATGCGCCTTCCTTTCTCCAGAGCGAAATGGCAATGGTTCTGGGAAAGCTGGCCGCCTACTCCTGCTCCTCCGAGTGCCTGGGGTATCCTCACGCCCTCTTCCGGGCGCACCGGGATATCAGGATCACCGAGGATGAAGGGGCAGCTGTACGCCAGAAGCTCATGGGGCAGCTTTTGGAGATGGGCATGCCCCATTCGGAGATAAGAATGCTTATGCAGGACTTCCATGACATCCTGGAGATGAGGTCTGGGTTTTAGAAAAGACAGGCCCTTGATAAATGAAGGAAATCATGCAAGCGAAAAGGTGGGAGATATAAAAGTGGCGACAACGCAAGAGGAGAGACTGGTACCTGGGGGATCAAGCCTGTTGAAACGAAAGGTAATAGAGAAGGGGGACACGACCTACAAAATAGTCTCCAAGAGCGTAACCGAATATCATTTCACAGTACCATTCATCCTTCCAGATGAAGAGAGGGTAGAGGTGGGGCAGATCTTCTCCATAAAAGACCAGGGACTGACTTTTCTCGCCCGCGTTCTGAACATCGAGCACAGCTCCAACTATGACGGCCACTGGGACACAACCATAAAAGGCACCCAGTTCTTCGACGATGATCAAATCTTCAACCGCGTCATCGCCGAGCCTTTAGGTTGCATAAATAAAAACCTGGAGTTTAAAAAGTCCAGGACATTGCCCACAAAGTTTGCAAACGTCGTGCGAGCAGAGACTGAGGAATTTAAGTTTCTAAGCCAGGTCATGGGAGACATCGAGATCGGCTATCTGAGAAACGGTTCCCGACTGGTAGAAGAGATTCCGGTGGCCCTGCATAGCCAGGCCATGGACCATCACATGGGCGTCTTCGCAACCACGGGCATGGGCAAATCCAACTTCATGAAGGTCTTCGCCGCCTCCTGCATGCGCCTCGCCGTGCGGGGCGAGTCCAAATTCGGGCTTCTCATCGTCGATCCTCACGGAGAATACTTGAAAGGCAAGGGTCCTATCAAAGGTCTGACTCATCTCAAGAAATATCGTGATGGTCTCGCCTGCTATTCAACAAGCAAGCAGAACGCCTCCGACCCGGGGGTAGAGGAGCTGGCTATCGGGATAAAAGATATTGAACCATCTGATGTTGAACTCTATTTCGATTGGTCTATTGCACAAAAAGATGCTCTTGATGTTATTCCCCGAATCTTCAATCGAGATTGGCTCACTGAAATCCAGACTCCTGAAGGAATGTCCCAGCTACTCAAAGAAAATGTCATTGAGGGCACCGCGGGCAAGATCGCCCAAAGAATCAAGAACCTCTTATCCAAGAATGGATATATCGATAACATTCGTACCAGTATACCCAACATTTTGACGAATCTGCAAGATGGCAAAGTGGTTCTGGTGGACATTCCCAAGATGAGCGATCGCAGTGAGCTGTTTTTGCTCTCCATCCTTTCCCGATGTATTCTGGATACTTACAAAGAAGAGGGTAAACCGGAAAGAAAGAACTGTCTCATCACCATCGAGGAGGCGCAGAGAGTCTTGGGCGCAGGCAGCAACACAGCGCGCTTTGAGAGCATCGCTCGGGAAGGCCGCAAATTCGGGGTGGGCCTGTGTGCCATCACCCAGCAGCCCAAGCTCATAGACAAACAGCTTCTCTCTCAGTTCAACACCCTGGTGGTCATGGGCCTGGGAGACAAAAATGACCGAATGCAACTGGAAGAATCGGCCAAGCAGGACCTCTCCTCCATGGATACCGAGATTCAGACTCTGGAGAAGGGTGAAGCCGTTGTATCCACTCTGAAAATCCCATTTCCCGTGCCCGCCAGGATACACCGCTACGAGGATTACTTGCGCCGTCTGGATAAGGAAGATAAGCCGGAGAGCCTTATCACCAGAGGCGGCTTCAAGCCGTTCTTAGATTAGGATGAAAGCGCATGAAGATAATTCACCTGGCTGATTCGCACCTGGGCTTTTCCAGCTACAGCCGCCTGGATGAGCACGGCAGAAATCGCGTAGAAGAGACGGTATATTCCGGATTTGAGCAGGCCGTCGAGAAGATAATAGATCTGCGACCGGATGCGGTTGTTCATGCCGGCGATGTCTTTCATCATGTTCGCCCCAAGATCAAGCCCCTGGTGGTCTTCCAGAGGGGCCTCATGCGGCTCATGAAGGAGGACATACCTGTTATCATAATCAGTGGCAATCACGATGCCCCTAAGAGCTTCTCATCCACCAGTCCCTTCCGTCTCTTTGAGGATCTGCGGGGCGTGCATATCGCTCAGCGGTACAAGTATGAACGAATTGAAGTGGGAGACCACTATTTCCATTGCATTCCCTTCTGCCTGGAGCCGCAAGACTACCTGACCGAATATGAGAAGATAGAACGCTCGGGAAGAGATGTGCTGGTCATGCACGGCCTGGTTGAGTCGCTCCAGAATCGAAAGATGAGGAGCGTGGGGGAGCATGAGCTGAAGGACAGCTTCCTCAAGAGCGATTTTGATTATATTGCTCTGGGCCACTTTCATGGACAGGCGCAGCTCTCCCAGAACGCCTGGTACAGCGGCTCGCTGGAGTACTTCAACTTCGGCGAGGCCCAGGACGAGAAAGGAATGCTGCTGGTGGACCTGGAGAGCGGAGAAGCAGAGAGTGTTCCGGTAAAGCCCAGGTATATGATCGACCACCCGGCAATAGATTGCAGAGGCATGCGATCGGAGGAGATAGCACAATGCCTGCTGGCGTTATGTCCTGAGGATGAAATCAGAGATGAAATGGTGCGCATCACTCTCAAGAACGTGAGCCGCGCAGCCTACAGGAGCATAGACCAGACAAGATTGAACAGGCTGGGTGCCTCTGCCCTTTACTTCAAGATCCGCACGGAGTTTGCTGATGTTGAGGAGCATTTTGAACGGCCCGTAGACCGGCGGACGCTGCACGAGGAGTTTTCCGGCTACCTGACAGAAGACTCATCACGAGAGCTGATACCTGGAAGGATTAAGGATGAGGTTGTATCCTACGGATCGGAGATTATGAAGAGGGCAGTACTTGCCAGGCATAGAGAGGCATTGGATGCATCTTAATCAGCTGGTCATGAAAAACTTCAAAAAATTCCGCCACGCACAGATCGAGTTTTCCGATGGGCTTACCGGTATCGTGGGCAGCAATGGAGCCGGCAAGAGCACCATAGTGGAAGCCATTGCCTGGGCTCTTTACGGCAACCGGGCTTCAAGCATCAAGAGAGACTTCATTCGCAATGCCCGGGCCAGAGAATCCGATTCTGTGGAGACCCGCCTGACACTCTCCTTGGGCAAGCAGGAGTTGGTCATCTACCGGGCCATGAAAGGAAAGGGCTTGATGGCAGAGGCCTTTCTGGAGCTGGATGGGCAAAGGACTGCCACAGGAAGCAAAGAGGTGGATGCAAGGCTTGAGGAGATCCTGAATATCAGCTATCAGGACTTTATGAAGACCTTCTACGCCCGGCAAAAGGACCTGGACAATCTGCTCAAAGAGGGCGGGATGGGCAAGAGGGAATATCTGCTCAAGCTCCTGGGCCTGGAGGATATCAAGGAAAATGCCATAATGCAGATCAAAGCCGATCGTGATTCCCTGGAGGAGAAGAAGAGCTGGCTGGCGGGAGCATTGGCAGAGACCGCAGATGTAGAGATCCGGCTGGAGAATGCCTCTTTGCAGATTCTAACCGGGGAAAAAGGCCTGCAAGATGCAGAGAGGAGCAGGGCGGGCTTTTTGGAAGTCGCGGAGAGGAGACGGCTGGAATTGGAGGCTATGGCTGAGAAGATGCACTGCCATGGCCTTTTTGCAGAGCAGGCAAAGGGTCTGGAGGCGGCAGACCGGGAGCTGAAAGATACCGTAAAAGCGGAAGAGTTGCGGCTCTTGGAGATCGACGCCTGCAAAAAGAGGCTATCCGATCTTCAGTGCAGGCTGGATAGGCTGGCCGGCATCAGGGATCGGCTGGAAATCTTGCAGCCTCGAAGAGCAGTCTATGAAGAGACCGCGCGGCGCATAGCTGCCCAGGAGGCCGCTATCCAGGGCGAAAAAAAAGCTTTTGCTGAAAGCCAAAGAAGCCTTCTGGAGCTGGACAGAGGCGCAAAAATGCTGGAGGAACTGCAGCCCAAAGAGGAGGAGCATACAAAGTTGCAGGTCCAGCTTCTCGCTCTGGAGACCCTCCGGGATAGGCATAACGAGATGCAGGCTCGGCAGAAGGAGGACGCAATCAGAGAGCAAGCAACTGCAGCCAGCCTCTCCCGCACGAAAAAAATGATTGATGAGCTGCACATCTCTCAGTCCAGGTTAAAGGAGATTGCATCCTGCCCTGAGGACGAAAAGAAGATCAAAATCGAGCTGGCAGAGATTGTTCGGCAAAGAGATCTGCAAAAAGAGCTGGACGGGCTGTTGGCACGAAGGAAGGTTCTGGATGAACGGCTGGCCAGGCTGAAAGGAGAGGCGGCAGCAGCGCGTGCTGAGATGGAGAGCCTGCAAAGCATTGAAGAGAGGGAGGCAGCGCTACGCCGCCAGGATAAGGATCTGGATCAGCTCGTCAGCGAGCTAACCCTCGTCCTGGCAGAATTGAGGGGAAGCTACAGGGCGCAGGAGCTTGCCCAGACAGATGCGCAGCGATCCATAAAAAAGGTCATGGCTCTGGGAGCAGAAGGGCTCTGCCCCACTTGCGAGAGGCCGCTGGAGGGCCAGCGCGACCTGCTCATTAAGAAGTATGAAGAGACTGCTACAATTGCGAAAGCAGAGAAGGAGAAGCTCGCCGCCGGGATTGCCTCTCAGACAGAGAAGATTGAGGGTGCCACCAGGTCGAGGAGCAATTTGCGAGCGGCTTTTGATGAGATCAATGCCCAAAAGAGCCGGCGCTCGGCATTGCAAGCGGAACTGAGGGGCCTGGCCATGCAGATGCAGGAGCTGCAATCCGAGATCAGGGATCTCACATCGAAGATAGAAATGCTGGGAAGGGTCAGCTTTGATGCCGGAAAGCTTGCCGGGGTGGAAAAGGCCCTGAAGGCCATCACCCTGTTGGTCATGGAGCATGCGGCTCTATCCCGGCGGCTGGAGGATCTGCCGGGACTGGAAAGCGAGATAGAGGCGCGAGAGAAGGAGCTGCCATCCATTGCAAAGCGGCAGGGGCAGCTTGCTGAGGAGATACAGGCCCTGGGCTATGCTGAATCCGAGTACCTGGAAGCCAGAAAGCGCGAGGCATCTCTCAAGCCGCTGCACGATCGCTTCCTTTCTCTCTCGGAGAGGGTGACACAAATTCCCGGCCTTAAGGATCGGATAAGAAGGCAAGAGCAGGAGATTGAGAGGCTCGATTTGGCATTGCAAGATCTGCATATCTCGCAAAGAGACCTGGGCTATGATCCGCAGGAATTTGAGGTCCTCTCCAAGGAGAAGAAAGAGCTGGGAGCAGCGGAGAAAGAGGCGCAGACCATTTGCCTCACCATGGCAGGCGAGACCCCTGCGCGAGAGAGGCTGGCGGCGGCCCAGGCAGCCCGGCAAAAGCTCAATTTGGATCTCATGGAGTGCAGGCAGAATCTGTCTGCCCTGGCTTACAGCTCAGAGGAGCATGAAAAGACAAAAGCCATGCTGGCAAGCGCCGAAGGCGAGCTGGAAGCGGCCCGCAAGGTGGTTTCCGAGCGGCAGGTGCAGATGGGTGTACTCCTGGCTGCCCGGGAGAGGCTTGTGCAGGAAGCGCAGAGGAAAAAAGAGCTGGAAAAGAAGGCTGCCCTGGTAGGCCGGAGGATGGAGGTAGTGGAGGTGACTCGAAGCCTGGTTAACAGCTTCATGGACCAGGTCCTGATCCGGGTCAAGAACGACATTGCCCGATCCGCCGGAGAGATCCTGGAAGAGGTATCCGGCAAGTACAGCCTGATCAAGATCGATGATGACTTCAACATACAGGTCGAGGACGGGGGCGAATGGTATCCCATCTCCCGTTACTCGGGCGGGGAGATCGACATGATTGCCGTCTCTGTGCGGGTGGCCATCAGCGAGTATCTGATGCGCTTTGGGCCGGATGGAGAGAGTTACTCCTTCCTAATTCTGGACGAGGTCTTCGGCAGCCAGGACCAGGAGCACAGAGAGAAGATGATCCAGATGCTGAGAAGCCTGGAGGAGCGTTTTCCCCAGATCATCGCCATCAGCCACATCAGCGACGTGCAGGGGCAGTTTGATAACACACTCATGGTGGTGGAGGACGAGCTGGGAAATAGCAAGGTGGAGGCGATTTAGAAAATGAAAGAAAGTCTATTTCTCCAGAAAAACTCCGACCCGGTTTACGACACCCTCGACGATTGGATTTTGCATGAAGCCTTTCCCTTCTCCCTCGATTCGCCCCCATCCTTTTGCGCCTGCGTGGACAGGGTCATGGCCTCACTTGACCCCTCTCTGAAGCTGCTGGGCCTGGGAGAAGCAATGCACGGCGGCGAGGACATTCTTATGCTTCGTAACAGGCTCTTCCAGCGCCTGGTGGAGAAGCACGGCTACAGCGCCATTGCCGTGGAGAGCAGTTTCCCGCGGGCGCGCGCCGTGAACGAGTACGTGGCCGGTCGCGGCCCGGAATCGTACGACGCCCTGCAGGTGGCGGGATTTAGTCACGGCTTTGGCCAGCTCGATGCCAATCGAGAGCTTGTGGAGTGGATGAAGGAGTATAATGCCAATCCCTCCCATCACATCAAGCTCCAATTCTACGGTTTCGACAGTCCCACCGAGATGATGTTTTCCGATAGTCCCAGACAAGTTTTGCATTTTGTTCTGGATTACCTTGCCTCGATCGACGCCGCCTGCGTCCAGGAGCAACGCCTTCGCATCGATTCTCTTCTCGGCCCGGACTCTGACTGGGAGAATCCTGCTGCCACGATGGACCCCGAAAAATCGATAGGTCTCTCGCCAGCCGCCACAGACTTGCGAATTGAGGTAGAGGATCTCATCGCACAACTGCAAGTGCACCGTCCTGAGCTGGCGGCGAAGAGCGGGGAGAATCGCTATTTAGAAGCCATGCAGTATGCCAGGATCGCGCGGCAGTTGCTCAATTATCACGCCGCTCTGGCGCGAAAATCTGAGCCATGCAAAAGGATTGTCGAATGTCTGGGCCTGCGTGACGCCATGATGGCAGATAACCTGGCGTACGTGGTCTCCCAAGAGCGTAGCCGGGGAAGGGTGTTGGCCTTTGCTCACAACAGCCATCTAAAGCGAGGAAAAGCAGAGTGGCAGCTGGGCAGCGCCAAGCTGGCCTGGTGGCCGGCAGGAGCGCACCTTAATGAGATCTTCGGCCAGAGCTATGCGGTCATAGGAACGGCTGTTGCAGTTTCGGATGCCAACGGCATTGGCCAGCCGGAAGAAGGCACTCTTGAAGCACGTCTGACCGCTATGCCTGGGCCGGGAAGGTTCATTCCCACTCACAAAGGCGTGGGGCTTATCGCCTCGGAAATCGCGGGTCTTCCGGTTCGCTCTGCCAGCAAATTAAATCCGACCTACTTCGCACTGACTCCTCAAAGCTTCAATGATTTCGATTGGCTGGCGGTACAAGACGATGCGAAATACGCTCAGGGCGGACCGCATCTGACATGAATTGAATGCCAATTTGTATAATAACAATTTAGTTTTGCTGCGATATATATTGGGAGCCACTGCAAGCATTCCCACTTCAATTGGCGCAGCTTCGCCATCAACAACTCTTTCGCGAATAGGAAGGAGTCCCTGTTTTCCACTTCTTTCAAGAATCCCGGTCTATAGCCGGATGGCTGCCTGGACAAAACATTAAATAGTTTATTTGAATGAAACGTTATGTAGATGAATATGACCGTAACGGATGATACATATATCGCATGGGCTCTGTACACTGGGCCGTCGGACGTCACTCCTTTGTGGAAAAACAGTCGATGGATCGCGGGGCGGTGGGCGGGGGCCAATGCGGACACGTCAACGGAGCAAATCAAAATCGACATTGATAAGAGAATCGGCTATCTGGTGAAAACCTTTCTCCAGGCGCGTGACGAATCCGTCCATGCGCACACCGCTACGACTCGGAATTGGTTCGTAATTCCTGAGTTCTTCTTTCATTGTGGACAGGGGCCTTATCCCGAGGTCACTATTGGCGACAAGTATCCTTATGAGTATATCTGCTCGAAACTCAAGGACGAGATTGCTAAGCTATCATCCGTGTTGAATAACGAGGTTTGGCTGTTTTGTATCGGCTCGGTTCTCACGTGTAACGAACCGAATATCAGTGAATTTCTCTCATCGGGTAGAGTGGAAGAGCGACTGAAAGCCCTGAACAAGGAGATAGCCTGTCTCGGTATTACGAATAGGCTCGACTCGCTTACGCTAGGTCCGCGTATCAAGGCATTCAGCTACTTGAATATGGGGGGTCCTGTTTCAGAAACAGAAAAACACATTGATGAGTTGATGATTCACTACAGAGCCAACCCTCTGTGCATAGTAAGAAATCGAGGGGCACTCTTCGTGCGGGACGAGAAAAGAGTGCGTTGTTTCGGCTATGAAAAACAGAATGAGTCCACTGTAGACCTCACAATGGGAATGCTGGACGCGGATGGTATGCTGTCTCATGGCGGAATGATTACAGAATGGATGGCTGGCTATCCATCCATTAGCATCTACGAAGGCGACAAGAACACGAAGGCTGCGCCGCTGGCTGCCAGGATGAGCGTTCCATATATTATTGAATCCATTGATGATCTTTTGCAAATAGGGGTAGAGGTTTGTCTGGATCATAGACTTAAACGATTGCGGCGAACCGTCGGTATGAAAAAAGAGAATGGTGCAACCGCAGACAATCCGCCGCTGGCTATCCAGCTGATCCCATCCGGGGGAATGCAAATACTGGATGCTTCTGTGTCTTCAGGAGTTGACGGGGTGATATTCAATTGTGATGGATGCGACCCTATTCTGACAGAATACAATGAGCACGGCGAACCGGTTATCCCGAATTCCGGAACGTTCAAAAGGATAACATGCGGTGTTTATGCGAGCTCTGCCCAAACCATGGTCTCGCTTGAGAAACCGTATTACAGTCATAGCCAACTGGCTTTTAGATATGGCGACCAGAAGATACCGGGATATGATAATGCCAGAGGGACCAAGAACGTCAACGCAGCAACCTGTAAAGATCCATATTCTCCATCTCCAAGCAATCCTCATCTGGATGCATACGATACGGCAGAGCGAATACCGGTCAATTTTATAAACGGGCAATCGCTGTATCCAGCGGGTTTCGGCGAATTGCACCTTTACAGAAAAAGCAAGGGATAGAAGATTGCAATGGAGAATAGGGTGCCTGATTGGAAAGAACGAATGGTATCAGACACAATCCGGCATCCGATAAGAGAGGAACTCCAATTGTCGCTGATCATTTCGGTCAGCCGACATCAACATTTGGGGCTCCTCGATGATTCATTCAAGGAGCTTAACTTTGATCTGCACCTCTTCACCCTCATTTAAATGCAGATCTTGATAGGGCTTAAGGACCTTATCCACATATTTAGCCCGGACTGTCACACTCATCTAAGCTCACCATACTAGATTTCGGTTCTAAATCGATAAAGGTTATTGCATTGTCTTCAATCTTCCTGCAAGCCAAGCTGAGTCAGCAGCCGCTCGCCCTCCCGGCCTGGCAGGCCTGTAGGTGGTGTCCAGGCGGGCCCAAACGCCCGGCAGCGTTGCCGCTCACGGGCGCGGGAGCACGCGGGGGGGGCGCAGGAAGGCCAACGAGTAATATGATAGGAAAAGCCAAATACAAAAAGAGATGAAATGTATTAGATGAAGCGGCTCACAGCATTCGTCTCAGGCAAAGTCCAAAGGGTAGGCTATAGGGCCAGGGTTATCCAGTTAGCCAATGGCTTGGGTCTAAAAGGCATAATCGAGAACTTGAGCGATGGAAGAGTTCGAATCATTGCCGAGGGCGATGAAGGAAAGATGAAATTGTTCGAGGGTGCTATAGACATAAAGAATACCTTTATTCAAGTAACTACTATCGAAAAAATATATTCGCAGCCTTATGGTGAATTCGGTGGTTTCTATAAACTTGTTGGAACTGGGGAGACTGATTCTCGCCTGGATGAAGGAATTGGCGTATTAAAAGACATGAGAGATCTACTTATTTCAATTTGTGGCATGCAAAAAGAAATGCTCGGCAAACAAGACCAAATGCTCGGCAAACAGGAAGAGACTATTTTCGAGATCAAGGATATGAACCATAGCTTAAACGATAAGATGGACAAGGTCCTAGACAAGAGCGAGATTAATGAATTGAAGGGCGATGTATCTGAGATGAAGTCTGCTCTGAGGGCGAAGGGCATTATTTAGGTTGATAGCTTCATTTATCTTATTGCAGGTCCATCCAGCCTACTGGATATTGGAGGCGCTCGCCCTCCCGGCCTGGCAGGCCTGTGGGGGTGGCGGCCAGGCGGGCCCCGACTGCGGCCATCGCCGCTCACGGGCGCGGGAGTCACGCGCGGGCGGGGCGCGGCGGTCGGCCCAGTCCCGGTTGTGCCATAAGCCAAGTGGCCGGAGATACCTTTGGCCTGATGGAGAGTCTTTGTCACAGATTCCTTCAAGGTTTCCAGATCTTCAAATCCGCAACTCTCTTAAAATCGGCGTCGTTGGTTGCCAGATTTGTCAATCCATTTCGTCTCATAATTGCAAGATGGACGGAATCCATAGCTAATAAACGATATCTCATTGATAGATTCACAAACTCCGGAAAAATCTGCCCATCTATTATCATGATATTAATATTATTTATAATATCCATCTCTTCCCAGACATCACGTAGCTCGCTTATGATTTCAGGTCTCTGCTTGAATAGGTTATTAGCAGCTTTGGCCTGAACCCCGAACTTATCCACGATCTCAGATATCATCAGCTTATGAAAGACCTCATTTAGGACAAATGCCGAGCAATAGCCGTGTACCTCTTCTTGATCCACTCTGGTCAAAAAATCCCGGCATGTTCCGCCAAATGTGGGATGGTCAAAGGCTGAGTACAGGAAGATGTTCGCATCAAGAAATATGCTCTCTCCATCCGGCAATTGAGATAGCTTCAATCCCAGATCTCCATATCGATTATCTCATCCGCGACCTTTTTGTCTATTGCCATCTTTCCATGGAATTTATCTACCAGGTTTCGCTGAACTTTGATCTGCACCTCTTCACCCTCATTTAAATGCAGATCTTGATAGGGCTTAAGGACCTTATCCTCATATTTAGCCCGGACTGTCACACTCATCTAAGCTCACCATACTAGATTTCGGTTCTAAATCTATAAAGGTTATTGCATTGTCTTCGATCTTCCTGCAAACCAAGCTGAGTCAGCAGCCGCTCGCCCTCCCGGCTGCGCTGCGGTGGCGGCCAGGCGGGCCCGGTGTCAGGCAGCGATCGTATGAGGGGGCAGGAGGCCCGGTCGAGCCAGAGGGTCAGGTGGAGATGGACTCCGGCAAGGGAGTTTTCTGGGGGCTGGATTTTTAGGGAAGCAAAGCCTCCAGTTTATTATTAATACTAGCCGATAATTATAACCTAATAACTAACGATCCCACCACAAGAGTCAAAGAGCGCCCAGAGGACGTACAGAGACTTTTTGGTAAGTCTTCGGGGCAGTCTCAGACTGGCCGGTCGGGCAGAAATCACGGGTTCACACGAAGGTGCGAAGCCGCGAAGTTCCGATAAGAGATAGACAATTATTTCCACATCAATTTAACAGATGGATGAGAGCAACTGCAAGCACTCGCTTACTTTTGATGACCCGCGGTCGCTCGCCCCCTCCCGGCTGCGCTGCGGTGGCGGTCAGGCGGGCCAGATGCCCGGCAGCGCCATTCGATCACGGGCGTGAGACACGCTAGCGGGTAGCAGCCAGAACCAAAAAGACGAAATCATCCTTGCCGATAAATATTAAAAGCTTGGGCATACTATATTTGATTGAGAAAAATGACAACCCTAGCTAGGTTCGTTGAGCAATTGCCTCCTGACATTCAAAAAGAAGTTCGGAGCTATGCAGAATTCTTACTGGAGAAAAGATCTAAAAAAGGAGCAAAAGGTGCCAGATTTTGACTGGGAAGGTGCACTGAAGGATATGGGTGAGCAGTATTCCTCGGTGGAACTCCAACATGAGATTGGAAGGATGCGAGGAGCCTAATGTACCTCCTCAGATCTATTTATAACGGATTTCTCACTTCATTCCATTGGTGTTTTCCTTTTCCAAAGAAATAGACATGAAACCTACGTTCGCTTCGTGAAGGATGTAATAATAAAGACCGGGATAACTGTGATAGGGTTAGATCCAAAAGAGGTTCTCGCTCTGGCAGAAGTCTCGAAAAGGTTCCGTTTGGATTTTGATGATTCTTACCAATGCGCCGTCGCACAGAAGTACGGCCTGCAGATAATAAGCTTTGATGCAGATTTTGATCGCACGGAAAAAGGACGCAAGATACCAGAGTTGAAATAACAATTTAATCATGGCGTTTGTGAATTCATCCGGCCTTGGGTTGGCGAGCAGGCGCTCGCCCTCCCGGCCTGGCAGCCCTGTGGGTGGCGGCCAGGCGGGCCCGGTGCCCGCGGGCATGGGGCGCGACGGTCGGCCTGGCCCCGGTTATGCCATGGAGCCCAGGTGGCCGGGAATACCTGCAAACTGATAAGAAGCCCTTGGGATCGATTGGGGCCATATCTTTGGATGGAGCATGAGTGACAGAAATTGCCTCGCAAAAATGGCATTGGATAGTACTTTGACGTTCATCCGGAACATTGGGACTGAAGAATCAGGCTGATCTTTTCCAAGCACGCTGCATCTATGTACCCACAATGGTGATAATCAGGAATCGATATTCACTGATTTCGCCTAAAAAAAGCTTTCTGATTGCCAGGAGGCGAGAATGAGGGGAGCTGAGCATATCTCAAGAGCAGCCATGCGGAGGTGACTAAGTAGATAGTGACGGAGTTTCTTGGGTGAAGTTGTCAGGGCAGGACATGATGAGATGAATCGATACCATCAATATTTATATATCCGCGATAAACCACCACAGTGAGGCTGCTAAATGGAGGAAAAATGCTTTTTATGCGATGATATAGCCACTGAATCAATTGGAAACAAATTTATATGTACGTCTTGTATTCAAAAAATGTATCATTTACTAAAGGAGGACATAGAAAGAGATATAAAAAATGAAATCGAGCATAACAGAGAAATTATTGAGGTTGTTGAAAAGATATCAAGAGAATTATCCAGAATGAAGCATGATATATATGAATTGAAGAGGAGAATTAGATGACCCCCAAAACGGGATTCTTTACCGTTAGTGCTTGAATCTAATTATAATTTGT
This sequence comes from Methanothrix sp., assembly GCA_963682135.1. Taxonomy (GTDB): domain Archaea; phylum Halobacteriota; class Methanosarcinia; order Methanotrichales; family Methanotrichaceae; genus Methanothrix. The sequence continues at coordinate 461,371 of OY821645.1, read as the reverse complement.
GCGAAATCGATAAATAAAAAGTAATAGCAATGGAAAGGGAATGTACGAATATCTAAGTATAGTACTCAATATAGTACTCAACAACTTATCATATATATTACAATCAATTTTTGCAATAACTTTTATTATTATATACATTATCTCAATTGCCCATAAGGATGAACTACAGAATATTTTGGCCGCACCATTCTTGGTTATATCTTTAATATATTTTGGATTTATTGCAGGATTATTCTTTTGGACTTTTCATACAAACCAATTATATAATGATTTAATCATGTTTTTAACTTTAATTGTATTAGTCTTTTATACGTATTACACACTTCAAGTGGTAAAGTCTACATATAGTGGACCAGCTCTGTTGCAGGTTCAAATATCTCATAGTGATATATTAAAGCTTTTTCTGCGTAATTGGCTGAATGAGATAAAAGAATTGCCATGTGCAGAGGATATACCTTATGATTCAATCGCTAAATATATGGACAAATATCAATTGCTCGAGGCACGATGGCAATATAGAGATATTCTTGATTATCATCTTCCAGAAAATTATAAATATATGCAAAATGACTGGGATACTTTAAAAGATCTGATGATCAGATTGGGATCGTCTTCGGAAATATTATGTAACACGATTCACACAGAAATTACAAATCAACTAAATGGTGCAATATTACTCAATTCGCATATCAGCATCGGACGTGATGATGATCTTATGTATTTTTCGAATCGTATTTATAAAATTTGTATTAGTGAACGCTTTATATATTATCCAAATGACATAAAATTAACAGTTGAAAAGCAACAAGATGGATCATATCAACTCATGAATTCTCATGTTAGTATATTAAAAAATGGTTCAAAAGAGCAAATAGAAAAAGCAAAATTAGAGCTTGATAAAATATCCGATCGCAGCTATTTAAGAACCAAATATGAGGATAAAATTACCGAAATTGAGGATTATGCTAAAAATCTAAAAAATAAACAAGAGCAGCTGCAAAGAAAAATCGAGGACTTAATAACATGGACTTTACTGCCCGGCACTTCATGTGATAGATTAAAGGATTTCAAGCTAAGGCCATAATAGTGCAACATTCTGTTTTTCCTTCGTTCACCCGATCTCATCCCCCATTCCCTCCCCCCATTCCCTCCCCCCATTCCCTCCTCACGGATCGATAAATTCATAATGCACCACGTATGGATAGATGTAGCTAACCAGAGGTGTAACTGAATTGAAGATAATCGGTCTTTCCGATCCTGAAGTAGAGGCCAGCTTGCGCGCCGCCGGCATCGGCATGTCCGTCCCGGAAGCGCGCACCATTGCCGGGGTGCTGGACCGCGATCCAACCCTCACCGAATTATTCTGCTATGATGCCATGTGGTCCGAGCACTGCTCCTACAAGAGTTCTCGCGCCACCCTCAAAGAATTCCTTCCTACCGATGGCCCCAATGTGGTTATGGGCCCTGTTGAAGACTCCGGAATTGTGGCCATCGACGAGCGATGGTGCGTCGTCATCTCCCACGAGAGCCACAACCATCCCAGCCAAATCCTGCCCAATGAAGGCGCAGCCACCGGCATCGGCGGCATAGTCCGCGATGTAAATTGCATGGGAGCGACCGTTGTCGCCACCGCAGATCCCCTGCGATTTGGCAATCCCTACGGCCCCAAGGCCAACAAGGTGCGCTGGGTGGCAGAGGGCGTGGTGGACGGAATCTGGCAGTACGGCAATGCGCTGGGCGTTCCCAACATGGGCGGAGACATCGTCTTCAACGATAGCTTCGATGATAACTGCCTGGTCAACGTCGTTTCTATCGGCATCGTGCGGCGCGACCAGATCATCCGCTCGCGTGCTCCGCCCCTGGCAGGAGAGAATGGCTACGATGTGATCTTGATCGGCAAGCCCACCGACTCGTCCGGTTTAGGTGGCGTCACCTTTGCCTCTGAGGCTCTGCGAGAAGAGGACGAGGAGACCAACCGCGGTGCTGTGCAGATTCCCGATCCCTTCCTCAAGAACGTGCTCTTCAAGGCCAACGACGATCTCTTCAAGCTCGTCCGGGAGTCGGGCATCGAGATCGGCTTCAAGGATCTGGGCGGCGGCGGGTTCACCTGCGCCACGTCTGAGATGGGCTCCTCGGGGGGCTTTGGCATGGAGATCAACCTGGATGACATGCACAAAGCAGCCGATTTCCCAGCCGAGGTTTTGAGCATCGCCGAGACCCAGGAGCGATTCCTGATAATATCGCCTCCGGAACTGCGCGAGAAGATACTCAAGATCTACAACGAGGACTGGGATCTGCCCAATGTCTACGAGGGCGCCAGGGCAAGCGTTGTAGGAAAGATCAATACCGGTGATCGATTTACGGTTAGCTACAAGGGTGAGATGGTCTGCGATGTGCCAATCAAGCACCTCACGGAAGGCATCCGCTACAATCGTCTGGAATTGCCGCGCACCATCCGCGTGGAGGAACCGGATGCGGCTGAGCCCACGGACTACAATGATGTGCTGCTCAAGATCCTGAAGTCGCCAAATATCGCTTGCAGGGAGCACGTCTACCGCTACTATGATACGGAAGTCATGGGAAGCGCCGTGATCCGACCAGGCGAGGCGGATGCCGGCCTGATCGCGCCGGTGCGGGGAGAAAAGTTTGGCATTGCACTGGCAGTGGATTCCAACCCCTTCTACGGGCGCATCAGCCCCTACTGGGGCGGAGCGACTGCCGCAGCCGAAGCCATGCGAAATGTGGCTGCCATTGGTGCGGTTCCATCGACCCTCACCGACTGCCTGAATTATGGCAATCCCGAAAAACCGGAGGCATTCTGGGAGTTTCGGGAAGGCGTCAAGGGCCTGGCCGAATCCTGCAATAAACTCTATCTCAAGGGCTACGAGGACCAACAGCTGCCTGTTCCCATTGTTTCCGGCAACGTCAGCTTCTATAACGAATCGCCTCAAGGATCAGTGGACCCGTCACCTGTGGTGGCCTGCGTGGGCATCATGAAAGACTTTTCCAAGGCCATTACCATGGACCTGAAAAAAGCTGGCGACAAGCTCTTCCTAATCGGTCCCAGGTTTGACGAGCTGGGCGGATCCGAGTACTACCAGACCATTCTGGGAGTGACGGGCGCTAACGTGCCCATCGTTCGCTTCGACCTGGAGAGGAATATGATCTACGCTGTCATCGATGCTATCGATGAAGGGCTCCTGGCTGCTGCACACGATATCTCCAACGGCGGCCTGGCGGCAAGCCTCTGTGAGATGGCGCTCACCCGACCTGCTCGGTTTGGATTTGATGTGCATTTGGACATGGTGCAGGGCGGCGAAATCGGCATGAGAACCGATAAGCTCCTGTTCTCCGAATCCTCAGGCTTCATCCTGGAGGCAAAAGCCGGCTGTGAGGTCCGGCTAATAGAACTCCTGATGAGATATGATCTGGAGCCGATGCAAATCGGCACAGTGACAGGTAAGAGACGGATTGTGATGTCAAGAGCAGGCGAATGTGTGGCCGATCTGGACATGGACGAAGCGAGGAATGCTTGGATGTCCGGCCTTGTGGAGGCGATGAGATGAAGATAGCAGTTTTGCAGTTCCCGGGAACGAACTGTGAGTTTGAGACGCTGGTAGCTGTGAAAGCAGTGGGCATGGAGGGCGAGATCTTTCGCTGGAACCGGCCAGCCGGCGAGCTATCCGGTTTTGATGGATTTGTCATACCAGGTGGCTTCTCCTATCAGGACAGGATTCGAGCAGGTGTTATAGCCTCCAAAGAGCCGGTCATGAGCGCCCTAAAAGAAGAGGCCGGCAAAGGCAAACCAATCCTAGGCATCTGCAACGGCTTTCAGATTCTGGTGGAGACGGGACTGCTTCCCGGCAAGAGCAAAGGCTGCGACAAAGAGAGCGACAAAGGCAGTAGCATAGGTATCGGCAGCCACAAGGGCTCTGGAAACGTGGATATGGCTTTAGCCCAAAATGTGATGGTCTCCCTGGGAAAGATTGTGCGGCGGGGCTACTACTGCGATTGGGTCAACCTTCGACACGAAGCGCCATCCAAGAGGTGCAGCGGCTCATTTGCCATCGAAAGGGGAGCACTGCTCAGGATCCCCATCGCCCATGGCGAAGGAAATCTGGTCACCACCACTCCCGGATTGATCAAGAAGCTTAACGACGAGGGACAGGTGGTCTTCCGCTACTGCGATAAGAATGGGCGAATCATAAATGAGTTTCCATTCAATGTAAACGGCAGCACAGAAAGCATAGCCGCCATCTGCAATGAGCAGGGAAATGTTCTGGGCATGATGCCTCATCCGGAAAGGGCCTTTTTCGCCTGGCAGCTCCCTGCTTTCGATCCGAGAAAGCAGCGGACCGATGAGCCCGGTCCCGGCAGAAGAGTATTCGAATCCATGAAGCGCTATATCGAGGTGAACGCATGAGCACGAACCAAAAGATCAATCTGCGCGTCTGGCTGAAGATACCTGATGCCGAGGCGGCCACAGTTAAGAACACGCTCGTCCGGCGTTTGGGGTATAAGAATGTCCTGGCCGATGTCAAGAAAGAACGCTTGTTCTCCATCGAGGTAGATTCCGGGGACCCGGCGGAGCTGGCCAAGAGCTTTGCCAAAGAGCTGGTCAACGAGAACAAAGAGAGCCACGTAGTTCTTGTGGACGAGTTAAAGTTTGAGGAGGGCTATGTGCCGGTCAAAGTTGCCCTGCATATCGAGGACGGCGAGGCCATCTCCGTTCGGGAGCGACTGCGCAGCCGTCTGGGCTTCGAGAATGTGGTGGATGTGAAGAAGGCTACCGTCTGGAAGCTCTACTTCGATACGCTCAAGCCGGAAGCGGAAATGGCAGCCAGGGAGATTGCCGAGAGGCTGCTCATCAACCCGCACAAAGATAGCTATGAGATAATGAGCTAATCAGGCAATATTTATTAGGCAAAAGGGCTGGAGAAGCCCTTTACTATTCTTTTTATTACATTTGCTTAGATTTTAATTTAAGAAGCAATCAAACTACACCTAAGGCAAAAGGCAATATATCCAGCGCAGTCAGAACGATTATCGCTGCCATCCAGTAAAGAGGCCTATTAAAATACCATGTCCTGCTTGTCCGGGCATAAATGTAGACAATATAGGGGAGAAGCGGTACAAAGGAGATCAAAGGATGGGGCTCCAGCTTCAGGATAAAAGAGAAGATGTAACCCTGGCAAAGGAGACAGACAACAGTTACCAGCCCGACTTTGGCTTGGTTGTTAATTCTCATAAATCCCATTTCTCTCTTTTCCCCTTTAATAAGTCTTTCATGTCTTTCTTTAGCGCCTCAGCACAGTTAGCAGCTCCTTGAGAGATAAGGTATTGAGTACATTCTTCTTCTCAAGCCAGGCCCGTCTGGCTACATTCACCCCGTATTTCATATTGAGAAGCTGCTTTGCATCATGAGCATCGGAGTTGATGCACAGCATTACACCCATCTCTTTTGCGGCCTTAGCATTGACATCATTCAGATCCAGACGGCTGGGATGAGAATTTATCTCCAGGACGGTATTTGTTCTCGCCGCCGCTCTCAAGACCGCCTGCATATCCACTTCATAGGGCTCACGCTGATCGATGATCCTTCCTGTGGGGTGAGCAATGATATCCACATTTTCGTTTTCTATAGCCGAGATCAGCCTTCCTGTTATAGCCCTCTCCGTCTGCTGCAATCCCATGTGCACGGATGCCACCACCACATCGCACCTGGCCAGGAGATCATCGGCATAGTCCAGCCGGCCATCTGCTTTGATATCCACCTCAGTTCCCGCCAGAACGGTAAAATCCATGCCCTTTAATGCCAGCTCCTCATTAACAGCAGCTATGGCCTCGATCTTCTGCTCCAGCTTCTCAGGGTCCAGTCCTCCTGCTATGCCAATCGAGGGTGAATGATCGCAAAGGGCAATGTACTCATAGCCCAAAGCCTGTGCGGCATGGGCCATCTCCAGGATGGAAGCCCTGCCGTCCGACCAGTCGCTGTGAACATGCAGATCGCCACGCATGTCCTTCGTGTCCAGGAGCCGGGACAGCGTTCCTCGCAAGGCCGCCTCAATCTCGCCGCGGTCTTCTCTCATCTCCGGTGCAATGTAGGGCAGACCTAGAGCGGCGTAGACATCCTCCTCTCGATCGTAGAACAGGTCCCGGCTGTCCGCCAGGCGCGTGAGAGAGTACTCGCTCAGAGAGTAGCCGCGGCTCAGAGCCAGTTGCCGCAGCCGGACATTATGCTCCTTGGAGCCTGTAAAATACTGCAGAACGGTTCCGAAAGACTGATGCTCCACTATTCTCAGGTCCACCTGGATTGTCTCCTGCACTATGACGCTGGCCTTGGTGGGTCCCTGGGCCAGCACCTCCTCAACCAAAGGCATGCGCACGAAGGCAGCAACGATCTCTTCCGGCCGGCCGGCGGTAGCCAGGATATCGATGTCTCCCACAGTCTCCTTCGCCCGGCGAAAGCTGCCTGCCGCAGTGATGTGCTCCAGGCCGCCCATGCCTCGCAGGTAGGCGAGAATCTCGTTTACAATAGGCTCGGCTGTGCTGTAGAGAATGCGAGTGCTGCGCTTTTTGTATCTTTCAAGGGACTTTAAAATGTTTGACTCGCGCGTCGGCCCCATTCTGGGAAGCCTTCGGATGCGATGCTCCCTGGCCGCAGTCTCCAGCTCCTCCAGGTTGGTTATGTTCAGCTTCTCATGCAGCATAAAAACGGTCTTTGGACCCAGACCCGATATCTGAAGAAGCTTTACCAGGCCGGGGGGTGTCTTGGCCAAAAGCTCCTGGTGAGCCTCTATCCGGCCGGTTTTAAGATACTCTTCCACCTTCTGGGCGATGGCCTTTCCCACGCCGGGAATGGACTGCAATCTCTTCTCCTTGCAGACTGTGGTTATGTCCTCCGGCAAAGATTCGATGGCCCGGGCAGCTTTGCTGAAGGCAATGATCTTGAAGCGGTTCTCGGCATGCAGCTCCAACAGCTCTGCCATCTCATAAAGAAGTCCGGCGACCTCGCTGTTTTTCACGAGGAAGAATATGCAGGAATAGGTAATAATATTTTCTCGTCCGTGCTTGCGTAGCAGTCGCCGGATTATGACCCACAACTTGGCTCTGGCCGACTCTTTCACAGTCCAATTGATGGTTACGTTCGCCCGAACTGCTTTTATCAGCTCTCAGCAGCAAATGATTCCGCAAGAAAACAATAAGTCTCACACCCGAATTCTTGATTAACTACCATCCCATTTCACATCTCATGAACTCCAACAACACCAAAAAAAATGCCATCGTCTCCTGGACAGGCGGAAAGGACGGCTGCTACTCCTGCTATAAAACAATGAATAACGGCTACAATATCACCCATATTCTGCATTTCACCAACCAGAAGAAGACCGGCTCACATGAACTCAATCCTGCCCTCATCCGGGCCCAGGCCCAGGCACTTGGCATTCCTCTCCTGCAGCGGGATTTTCATTCCTACGAAGAGGAGTTCAAGAAAGCTGCCAGGGAGCTGCGAGCGCAGGGCGAGAGATTTGACGCAGCAGTCTTCGGTCACATCGAGACCCACAAGCCACTGGTGGAGAGAATCTGCCAGGAGCTGAATATCGATTTGATCCTGCCACTCTGGAAAGAAAATTCCGAGAAAATCGTAAACGAGATTATTGATGCTGGATTCGAGGTAATCCTGGTCAGTGTAAGGGACGGTTTTCTGGGAAAGGAGTGGTTGGGCCGCAGGATCGACGATAAATTCTTGACAGATTTGAAGAAGGCCGGCACCACTGTCGATGCATGCGGGGAGAATGGTGAGTTTCATACCCTCGTCCTGGATGGCCCCATCTTCAAAAAGAAGATAGTGATAACCAAGAGCGATCCGATTCATAAGGAAGGCTACTGGTTCATGAACATCACCAATTTCGATTTGCAGGAAAAATAGGGAAATGCGAGCACATGGATTCGTGAGCCGCAACTCTTCCTCACCTAAACCTGCCAGATCTCTCGCGGCATATGAGTGAGGCTCAAGGCTCCGCCCGGCCCCGTCAAGTAGGTGTCCTCTATTCCCAGCACACCTTTGTCAGGATAGATTATCTTGGGCTCGATAGCAATGGCCATATTGCTCTGTATGGCATGGTCCAGCGGCCCGATCACCGGGTATTCGTCCAGCTCCAGTCCCACGCCGTGGCCCACAAAGCCGCATTTATTGCCATTGGTCCCGCCCAAATAGTCCAGGTAGCCGAGCCTTGCTCCCTCCGTCTCGGATAGCTCGAAGAGCTCTCTTCCCGTCCGACCTGAGGCGAGCTCTCCCGCCACAGCTTCTTCTATCTGGCAGGCGGCTTGATAGGCGTCCTCCAGCTCCGGCTCCAGCTTGCCCAGCGAGAATATGCGAGTAGCGTCCGCAATGTAGCCGTTGTAGATGCCCACGCTGTCCACAAATATCGGTTCGTTTCTCTTGATCTTGGCAAAGCCTGCCCCCTGGGGAAACATCAAAGAGGTGCCCCGGCCTCCGCTGGGCGAGGCCAGGAAGCTGGGAAAGGCCGCCTCCGCCCCGGACATAACATGGCCCAGGGGAACAATGCTGTTGAACCTGCGAAAGCGCAGAGACCCCTGATGACCAATGGAGCGCATCACCGACTCTATCCGACAGATAAGGTCAACCTCTTTCATGCCTTCTTCCAAAAAATCAGGCACAGAGGAAAAGCCGACCTGCAAGATCCTGGCCGCCTCTTTTATCAGGCTCACCTCAAAATCGGACTTTACAGAGCGAATGTGCTTGATCTTCTCGGCAACATCAACGAACAGGGCATCTTGCAGGGCTTTGTTTACTTTGAAGTAGAAGCTACAGGGAAGCACATCCATCTCCAGGCCGATCGTAGCCTTCGCCGGAATGTCCAGGTCTGATTTCAAATTTCTCATATTCTTAAGAGGCCTAACTTCGAGAGGCGATTCCTGCACTGCTCTCTCCAGGCTCCGCTTCATCATCACCACCGGCTCTCCGTCTCTGGGAATGTAGACCAGCCCATCCTGAGCGGTGCCGGAAAAGTAGCACACGTCCACAGCATGAAACAGCAGTGCTCCATCCATCTCGCCCATCTGTGACTGCAAAGTCTTTATTCGGCTCTCGATCTCTGATTTAGGGGAAAGAACATACTCCATTTTATTGACCTCATCCGTCATTTCATCTTTGGGATTTGCGGTGCCTTTTTTTCGGATGCTATCCACCTTTATTTAGCTAACCAATGCTATCATCAGCACGATGTCACCGGCACATAGTCCAACCCCGGATCGACCATGACGCTCATGGCCTCGTGCAGGCTTGCCGCATCCTGGCCACGTGTGGTTTTGCCGGTTGCGATATATCTCTTCAGGCAGCCCAGGATAACCGCAATATCCCTGGGAATTTTAATGCATTTGGGCAGATGATGCTCAGCGTTGTTCATTGCCAGTCTGCATCCGCCCCTGAACCCTTTTCTGTTGGCGCACCTGCGATTGCAGAAGGTCACCGTCCTGAGCAGCACCTTTCCTACATCGATATCAAGCGGCGGATCACAGATGCTTCGGGCGTAAACGGCTACCGCCATGGCAAAAAATGAGAGGTTCTCAATGGCACCCTGCGACCATCTCCTCGATAAATATTTCATCACCCTGGGATTGATCTCGACCATGGCCTGCTCCACCAGGGCACGGTAGCCTGCGGCAGTGGGCATGAGCAGTACCTGATCGAATTCAAACTCCTTGCCGGTAGAGCGGCTGTCTATCAGTTTCACAAAACGGCTGCCGTATCTGTCCGCAAAATCTTCCATTCCGATCTCTTTGCAGCCTTTATCCTAATTCTGCATCTCTTCCCTTTTTTCTCTCACCCTTTCTATTCTCCAGTCCCCACCCACCCTTTGGCCGCGCCGGTATCAGGCACTGCCTCCCCTCGCCGATGAGATCCGCTCTTCCCGCCATCTGCAAGCCCTCTTTGACCAGATCATAGTTCTTAGGGTCCCGGTATTGCAGCATAGCCCGCTGAATCCTCTTCTCCCGGCCCCTGGGCACATGCACCGGCATGAGCGTAAATGGGTCGAGGCCGGTGTAGTACATGGCCGTGGAGATGGTCATGGGCGTGGGGGTGAAGTCCTGCACCTGCTCCGTGTACAGGCGATTGTCACGCAGGTACTCCGCCAGCTCGACCATATCCCTTACCGTGCAGCCGGGATGACCGGACATGAGATAGGGCAGAAGGTACTGCTCCTTTCCGACAGCTTTGGAGGCCGTGCGAAAGCGCTCCCGAAAGGCATCCAGTACCTCTCGGGTGGGTTTATGCATGCACTCTGTCACCGATCGTGTAATGTGCTCGGGAGCGATCTTGAGGTGGCCGGAGACGTGATGCCGGCAAAGCTCCTCCAGATAGGAAGAATGGTCAGCCATTATCAGATCATGCCTGATTCCCGAGCCAATGAAGACTCTTTTCACTCCGGGAATTTTACGCAGCCGGCGCAGGAGATCGACCTGACGGGAATGGTCTCTGTCCAGGCTGGCGCACTCCGCCGAGCAGAGCTTATCCCCGCAGGCCCCCTTTTTCCAGCGCGGACAGGACAGGCCGTACATGTTGGCGGTCGGCCCGCCCACATCGGAGATGATGCCGTTAAAGCCTTTCATCCTGGTGAGCATCGCTGCCTCGCGCAGGATGGAATCCTCGCTTCTGCTCTGCACAATCCGGCCCTGGTGATGGGTCAGAGCGCAAAATGAGCAGGATCCGAAGCATCCCCGGTGACTGGTGATGGAGAAGCGAACGGGCTCCAGGGCAGGGATGATCTCGCGGTAAGAGGGATGAGCCTCGCGGGCAAAAGGCAGCTCATAAATGCGGTCCAACTCCTCGGCTCGAAGGGGCCGGGCAGGAGGGTTCTGGATGATGACCGTCTTGGGATGAGGCTGGACGACCACCCGCCCGTGAAAAGGATCCTGCTCCTGGTAGTGCAGGGCAAAAGCCTGGGCATATTTTCTTTTGTCTGCATAAACCTCTGCATATCCGGGAATGACCAGGCAATCTTCGCGTGGGCTACTGCGCCATCCGCTGATCTCCTCCTTGACTGTAGTTCCGGCAACATCGGAAATTTCATTGATTCTCTCGCCTTTCTCCAGCCTCAGGGCCACCTCTCGCAGAGGATTCTCGCCCATACCGTAGATGATCAAATCCGCAGGCGCGTCTGCCAATATGGAGCGACGAACCGAGTCAGACCAGTAATCATAATGGGCAAAACGACGCAAGCTGGCTTCGATCCCGCCCAGGATGATGGGCACTCCGGGAAAGAGGGCATGAACCTTGTTGGTGTAGACAATTGCTGCCCTGTCCGGCCGGAGCAGGGCGCCGCCCGGCGAATAGACATCACAGCTACGGCGTTTTAAGTTAGGCGTCAGGTTGTTCACCAGGGAGTCAACGTTTCCCGAAGATATGCCGAAGAAGAGACGCGGTCGGCCCAGCTTGACAAAGTCCTCGTCCCGTTTCCAATCGGGCTGGGCGATGATGCCCACGCTGTAGCCGGCATCCCAAAGCACCCTGCCGATGATCGCAGCCGCAAAAGATGGATGATCAACATAGGCGTCCCCGCTTATGAGAATGACATCAAACTGCTCTATCCCTAGCTTTCGGGCTTCCTGCAAAGACATGGGAAGAAAACGGGGCTGCTCTTTCATTGGCATATTATACTATGTGCCGGTGTCATAAAGCCTTCCACTTGGGTAAGTTTTAAGTTTAGAAGAATTATAATAGTACCGGGGATAGGCAATGAAGCATGGAGCAGAGTATTTAGCAGCGCTGGCAGTAGTAATAATCTTCCTGTCATCATCGGCCCTGGCCGCCACAATCTTTGTTCGATCAGGAGAGAGCATCCAGGCAGCCATAAACGGAGCAAATTCCAATGACACCATATCCGTTCAGAGCGGAGTTTATAGAGAGAGCCTGAACATAAGCAAAACAATCAACCTGATGGGTACCGGTCGTCCGCTTCTGGACGGGGGTGCAATAAACGGTGCAATAATCCTTCAAGCCGATGGGGTAAGCGTATCGGGATTTGACATCAAAAGCACGCGCCGCACAGGCATACATGTCCTTTCCGATAATAATATTCTAAAAGATAATACAATTAGTGATTGCCTGGACGGTATTCGTCTGGATCGTTCCCGCTCCAACTACATTTCCAACAATAGCATAAACAACAACACCAACGGTATCACCCTCTATTCATCCGAGAGTAACACAATAGCTAATAATAATGTCCGCGATAACAACATCAATGAAGAGAGCGATTGCGGCATATTTCTCGCCTATTCCAAAGAAAATGTCATTCAGAATAACGATCTGATGAACAACGGCGACACTTCCCTATCGCTGCGATCGGCAAGCGGCAACACTCTGCGCAAAAATCGTATCAGCAACAACGATTGGTATGGCATCTCTCTATCCGACTCCAGCAACCAAAATCTGATAGAAGAGAATAATGCTTTACGAAATAGGGACGCAGGGATCTATCTGGACAGCTCAAGGGAGAATATCATTCGGAAGAACACGGCATCGGACAATTCTCGGGGCATCTATCTCTCCTATGACAGCAACGACAACCTCCTGCAAGACAACAATATAACATTCAATGAGAAGGGTTTGCAGCTGGCCACTCATAGCAGCAATAACACTCTGCAAAATAATACGGCAATAGAGAATGGATACGGCATCTATCTATCATTCTCCTCCGGCTGGAATCTCTTATTTTCCAACCATCTCATCGACAACGGTTACAATGCCTACGACATGGGACAGAGCAACCGCTGGGATAACGGCAGCCAGGGCAACTACTACAGCGATTTAGGGCAGATATTATTTGTGCCGGGCGGGCCGGGAGTGGATCGACACCCTATGGCCGAGCCGGAATTGTAATTATATATATCAACGAAAAAAAAGCGAAAATCCAGCCATACGATGCAATGGCAGGCGCGCTTTTGCGCCTGCATCGTTGTGGCTTTTTCCCCCAATTCAGATGAACTTGGGCCGCTCGCTGAGCTTCATGGGCAGCGGCAGTCTGCGCCAGGGTTTTCCAGCGGTCTCGGCAGTGACTCTTCTGCGCAGGTACTCCACAGTCATCTTGGACTTGGCTGGAGACTTGGGCGTAGATTCGGATCGAATGGTAACTGAGAGCTTGCCGGACTCCAACTCCTCGTCGCCTATCACCACTACATAGGGTATCCACTCGCGGCCTGCATCGCGAATCTTCTTGCCCACCGTCTCATCACGCTCATCGATGTCCGTCCTAAACCCTAGCTCCGCTGCGATCTCCAGGGCACGGGCCTGGTGCCTCTCCGCCACAGGTATGATCCTGATCTGGGTGGGTGAGAGCCAGGTCTGCAGAATGGGAAGCTTTCCCTCCTCGGACAGACGGGCAGCTTTCTCTAAAAGGGCATACATGACCCGCTCTATGGCTCCGGATGGGGAGCAGTGCAGCAGAATGGGCTGCTGTTTCTCTCCGGCCTCATCGATGTAGGTGATGTCGTAGCGTTCTGCGTTCTCCACATCGATTTGCACTGTGGACAGAGCACTGGCCTTGTCCATGGTATCTACAAAGTTGAACTCGAACTTGAGCACGAAGTAAAAGAACCTCTCATCCCACATCTCGATGAGAACGGGCTTATGGACGATGTCTACCAGGCCCTCGATAAACTCACGGTTCTCATTGTAGAAGTCCTTGGTGAAACGGATGGCCACCTCGTAGTCGGCCAGATCGACGCCCACCTCGCTCAGGACGGAGATGCTGGCCAGGTACTGCTTTCTGAATTCCTCCATGGCGGATTTCATATCGCGGGCCAGAGTGTGCATATCAGGCATGGTAAAAGCTCTCAGGCGGCGGATGCCCACCAGTTCACCGCGCTGCTCGCGACGGAAGGAGTAGCGGGTGATCTCGAACATTTTGAGGGGCATGGCCTTGTAGGAGATGGACATGTCATGGCCCATGAGAAACTGGCCGAAGCAGGCCGCGAATCTCAGGAAGAGCTTCTTCTTGTCGGAATCGATCTGATACTGCCGGGCCGGGAATCTGTCCAGGTATTTCTTGAGGGTGGGATGCTCCATGTCGTACATAATGGGCGTCTCCACCTCCATAGCTCCCATATCCGAAGCCTTGTCCAGTACATAGTTCTCCAGCAGCGATTTAATTAGCCTGCCCTTGGGATAATAGCGCATGTTGCCTGGATCGGAGCCTGGCTCGTAGTCGACCAGCTCCAAGCGCCTCATCAGTTCCACGTGCGGGGGAACCCGGTCAACGGCTCTGGCTTTGGAGATCTCGTAGTTGGCGAACTTCTGCAGGTTCTCATGTCCCGTGAAGTCGAACTTATCGGCATCAATCAGGTTGCCGTCCAGGTCGAGGACCTTCCAGTAGGATACAGCCTTGGCTTCGGACTTGAGGGCCTCGGAGACCACCTCGCCTTCGCCGAGTTTGATGGAACGCGACAGCTCGGAGAGGGGATGGCCCTTGCAGCTGATGGTAAAGGCCTTGTACCAGCCGAAGGGAGCGCGCATGACCTCGTAGTCTGGAGAGAGCGTCTCTTGCATGCCTTTGAGAATCCTTACCGCCGTCGCGGGAGTGGACAGCTGAGCGCTGAGATGCGCGTAGGGGTAGAGCATTATCCTTGCGGCCTTCACCTGGCCGGCCACGTCCGTGATTTGCTTTACGCCTTCTGCTATGACTGCATCGGGATCATCCTCATCGAACTTCTCCACGGCTATGAAGGCGCAGAGGGCCTCTTCCAGCCTGCCTTTCTTGGCTGAGTCAACGATTTCTTCCGCCATCTTCGTAGGCTTCTTGGCCTCGAATTCAATGAAATCAGAGTGGATTAAGAGTAACTGCAATAGGGGTCACCTGATAACTGTGGGGTGGACGCAAGGGTAGGTAAAGGTTTCGATAAAATAGATTAGGAGTTTATTTGTCTCAGAAGATGCCCATTTCCTGCAGGATAGCAATCTCGCTTGCGCCCTCTTGGCCGCAAGAATGGTTTGTCCTTCATATCTCTGTCTGGGCCCTTTCCACGTCGCCGCCCTGCATATCGATAAGGGCTGCTTTACCAGCCTCATCTCGTCTCGGTTCTAAAAACCTATAAATCGATGTGAAGGTCAGCGCGTAGCCGGGAATCACAATTATCGCATCTAACAATGCCATCATGAGAAAGACAACAAAGGGGATTGCGCTCATGAAGGGCGACATTATGAAGGAATAAACGGTCAAATGCATTGCCTGCAAAAATACAGCTATGACAACCAAAGACACGAACGGAAAAAGAACCAGGACCAACAAAAGGACATTGATGGCAATAAGCCCGCCTAGAATTCAAGGCCCAGGTTGAGCAGGCTCCATTTTGCGCCACTGGTAATCTCAGCAGATCGCTTCAGAGCCTCGATTGGACCGAGATTTTTATCGACCATTTCCAGGCCATAGAAGCTGTAGGTGAGAAGAACGTAAACACCCGGAACAATCAGAAGCATAAACCCGACATAGACCATAACCCCAAATAATAATGATGCAGCAATATATTTTAAGAGAAATTCGCCGGAATCGAAGAGACTCGTCCTGCTCAATTGATGGCTGTCTAAAAAGCCCAATCCGATCTTGAATAGGGCAAGAGAGATAACCGAATTTATTATTATTGACGTTATCTCTGACAATAGTGTCGATCCAGTTGTGGAAAAAACGACGAAATACATAATGGCGGAAAATATGGCAAATCCTGTCATCAATGGCAGAAAGAAACGCAGGTTATCGAAGACGGCGTCGAAGGCGACGCGAAAGGCTTGTCGGGAAACAAACTTCGTCAGGCTCATATTTTGATACTACTATCAAATATATTTAACAGCTTTGGTTCTCATAGGCAGTGCCTGGTTGATGATATCCTCGGCTCAAAAGTCCTCGCATCCAGCTGGATCTCATTCTGGCAGTAGCTGCAGATCGTCTCCAGGAATGAGCCCTTCACCAGAGCGTCCTCCACCTCTTCCTGGGGTGTGAGGTACTGGGTCATCTCCTCCCCGCATTTGGGACAGGCGACCTTTAGCCACTCCAGCCGGGAGAGCTCTCGCAGGGTCTTGATGAGCAGGCCGATGGCATCAGCATATCTCTCTTCCCGGAAGACCAGGGGCCGCAGATGCTCGATGAGGAAGGGAAGATTTGCGCTCTCCTCCTGAAGGGGGATGATGAGCAGATCCAGGCCGCGGGCGAAGCCGATCTCCTGGCAGACATCAGGAGAAGCAGAGCCATCAAGGGTGAGAAGGGCCACCAGACACTCAGAGTTGCGAAGTCCAAAAGAGGCGCGTTCCGCACGAGAGATGGCTGGAGACTGATTGTAGAGAGCGACGCAGCTTTCCAGGCCCACCCGCCAGAGAGCGCGAGAGAGCTGCAAGGCCATATCCTCATTCGCAGGACTGTGGGAGATGTAGACTTTGGAGATCATCCTCTTTTATTAGTGCGCATTCTAAAAAAAGCTGACCATTGACCTCACGACTCCAGGAAGATGTTCCATACTGCCCAGAGAATTGAGATAGTGGCCACGAAAAAGATGGTATAAAGAGTATCCTGGGAGATATTCCAGGCCAGAAGATTTGCCAGATCATAGATCACGTAGAGTACAAAGGTTATGGCTATGCACCAGCCGTACATCTTCTTCTTGCGGATGGCCAGCATCACGCCCAGGGCCGCCACGACCACCTCCAGCAGGATGGAGAGCAAATGAAGCAGGTTCATATTAATAACTCAAATAATAATTAATATTAGTAGGATATAAACTTATGGTATCGATCTGAGAGAAAAAGGGCAAATTGGACTCAATTCACGGCCAAAGATCCATGAAACTTAAGTAAAATTATTACATCCGTCCTTTCAAGACCATGCCGGTTTCAGCGCGCATTTCGCATGTGAAAGCTGCGGGTGCTATGGATATTGGAGCAATCGATGTTTGCCGCGTGGGGGCCAGGAGCTGGATGGCGCAGGTCTAGACGGTTGGAACGGCCACGATGATCAGGAAGGACTTATGCCGGCGCACGGCGCGAATGGATGCTCCAAAGAAGAGAAGGCGGTCATACTAGGACCCACCAAGCTGATTTAAAAAGTCCAATAGAGAGCGTAAGATATTCAAGATCGGAGCTCCAAGACCAGTCAAACCCAACAGCGGTATGGCTTGAGAAGTGACAAAGGATAAAATAAGGCTATAGTTAAAAGGCCATACCGGATAGTTAATATTTTCAGCAAAGACTTTTTTCATCTTTTCGATATCCACCGCTACACTGTCCGGCTCTTGTTCCCCTTTGAGCGCCCAATTGAGTCTCTTCTGAGATAATTCATTTATGTTCTGAGCTATTTGATCCAGCTTTATATCCAGATCAACCTTTCTCTTGGCCATTGCACAGTGAACGCCCCAGAGCGGAATGAAGAAGCCTGCCACCGCGACCAATAGCAGTACCGGTATCTGATAATAATAAAGCGGCAAATAGTTATCGTAGATCTGATAGCTTGTCCCCAATATGATCCATATTCCCAACAATGCCCCCCATATTCCTACTATCTTGGCATTGTAAAGGCATAATTTGCCAAGAGGATTGAGGCCGCCGCATTGATCCGGATCGTTGAGTCGAGGAACCAAGTTGAATTTCTTATCAACTCGATAAATCTGCAAACCAGTGATGAGCATGCGCCACGCAATCATCCCTAAGAAGTAGCCCAAAATGGGCTCCAAAATGAATCCGGTAAAGAAACGAAGAGGATTATCGCTCAACAGCGTAGTTATATAATAATTACTATAGATATATATTGCCCAAATTTGCGTCCAGATATCTCCCACACTGAAGAGTGGGATATTCAAGAAATCCTCAGGCAACCATTTACGGAAATCAAAATAAGATCTGCGCACGAGTACCGCTGCGAAGATCAATCCAAAGACAATCTGCCCGGATCTCCTATTCAAAGCGTTCTCAAAATCCTGCATAAAATTTAGATAATTTTCGGGAGAAGAACAATTTTGAACAAGTATCCCCCGAATCGTGAGAGTGTGGAATGTAGTTGGAATTGAGTCCATCATATTTTTAAATAATAATAATGTAAGAAGATATGCCAATATCATCGATGCATAAATCCACACTGAAAGAGAAAATCCTTGCCGGACAGAAATGGCTACAGTCCCTGCAATTAGGCAAAGAGGCAGAATTCGATATAGTAAGAAGCGAAGCTTGCTGCTCCTAATTCCTTGAAAATGCAATGGATTTGGCGGAATTACTGCCTTATCATCAGGCAGTTCGGTAATTGGCGTAATCGAAAGCCTCCTTTGCTTTTTCAAAGATCCACCGCATTGAATTGCCAATCCATTTTAAATATGGAATATCTTTTCCTCTAGCGAGTTCTGCCGCTTTACTGAATGCTACTCTGGAATCATCGCTTCTTCCCGGCAAAAAGCTGAGTGCTACTCCCTTGCCAAAATAGGCAGACCACGCCGACCTGTTATCTTTTTGCCACTCAAAAGCTCGTATCGAGTTCCCATAAGATATATTGGATTGCTCGTAGAAATATGCAGATTGACCAGATCCTTTGCTGCTCAGGTTTTTGGCGAGGAGCAATTGGGCTAAACCCATTCCTCGATAGGCATTTGCAGATGAATGAGAGAACTTATCCCTCCTTAAGAGAACTTTCCTAAAGCAAGCAATAGACTCATTATATCCGTTCATTTCCAGAAGGGCGTACCCTTTCTCCTGCCATGCCACTGTTGGACGATTATTGTCAACGCATGAGATGTTGCTATAGATCTCAATTGATTTATTATAACACGATAGTGCTTTGCTGTAATCTTTCATACGCTTGTGGTCTTGCGCTTTGTAATACCAGGCATCTCCCTCATGCATCTTGTCATAGCAGGATGCTCCCTTCAAAAGATAATAGCAGCAGATGGCTCTGTCGTAGCACTCAATCGACTCTGACCACTGCTTTAATCTATCCAAAGCCTGTCCTTTTTTAAACCAAATATCCTGTTGCAAAGGGTCTTCATTGAGCAATTTATCGCAGCAGGAAATAGCTTCTTCATCTCTGCCAGATTCTATCAGCAGATCACACTTATGCATGTAGGCTTCATGGAGATCTTTATCCAATTCTAGAGACCTATCTACACAATATAGTGAAAAATTGAGGGTTGCATTTCTCAACAAATCCATTGAAGCGTTTTCCTCATGAACGATATTCGAGATGTTTTGCGACATATTTAAAATATTTAAAGCTTGCACTCTATTGTTATCCGCAGAATCAGCTCTTGCAGCAAGCAGTCCAAGAAATGCTATCATTACGATCAGCGATAGAATTTGCATCATCTTTAAATGATGATTTAGCATCATGGCCACAAACATTATCACTTCCGGAAAGCTAATACCATTGGGGCTATATCGAATCGTACATCATCGAAGTTCACATGTCCCCATCTTTCGGTGCTATTATCAACAACTAACAAGACTGCCTCTTTTCCTTTCAGAGAAGTGACATTCCATGTTACCCTGCGCATTGTATCTGTGTCATTGCCTATCGCAGTTAAAACTATTTCATCATCTACCCGAAGGTCAACTGAACAGTTTCGTCCTCCTCCCTGGAGGAAGCTGATGGATTCTCCCCTTACTATGAAGGGAAGGGATTCCAAGGTACCGGTTGGGATATCGCCCGTGACATTGGCAGTTACATTTGCAGAGCTTAAGCCTGAATTCATCTCATAAGATGTTACCCAGAAATTGCCCTCACCTGCAAATGATCTAGTCTTTGGCGTCACTGTCTTGCCTCTTTGGACAGGCTGATGATCAAAGGCATTGCCTGACCTATTCCAGCCGCGCAGAAAGCCGCTTTCAAAGTTCCAGGTAATTGCGGGATTCACAATTATGACTGGAGGACTGCTATTTCTATAAAGTGAATGGTTCATGGCTATAGGTAATGACATGTTGACTTGAGGATTGTAATGAATCATTTCAGGGGAAGCAATAGTAATTATTAAAACTTGTATACTTTTACCTACGGAACTATAATTTTCAAATGGGCCTATGTCATGATTCTCACCATGTATTGATTCTTGACATGCTTTGCAATCGTTAGAAACGAACTTTTTGCAGAATTCTTTGCTCTTTTTCTCATCATATGAATCATAAGCCTCCGCCATTCTGCAAAGTTGCTCAGGCTCTATTTTTTCGGGACAATCCTTTTTCACTAGCTCGTATTTGGTTGCAGCTTCTCTGGCATTAGGTGGTTTTTCTGTCAGCAATTTATCGGCCAACTCTAATAGTTGATCACAATTATTATTTTGAGCTTTTTGACTTGACCCCTGCGCAAAGCAACCTTCGTATAATAATAAGAATATAATTAATAATATTATCAATGTGCGAGTTTGCATAAACTGTAAAAGAATTCTTTACTAAAATATTTTTCGGTCTGCACAGATAAGATAACAATCTCAATGGCATAACTTTAAGTGACTTAAGGCGATTATACCCATCTGAAGTCTCATGCCAACAGGTGTTTACGTCTGTCACTGCGGCCTGAATATTGCCGGCGTCTTGAACATGGATGACCTGAAGAGCTATGCCGAGAAGCTTCCCGATGTGGCCGTAGCTCGCGATCTGCAGTTCTCCTGCTCAGACATCGGCCAGGAGCAGATCCAGAAGGATATTGCCGAGTTCAAGCTTGATCGCGTGGTAGTGGCTGCCTGCTCTCCGCGCCTGCACGAGCCCACCTTTCGCCGGGCAATCAGCAAAGCGGGCCTCAATCCTTACATGCTGGAGATGGCCAACATCCGGGAGCAATGCTCCTGGGTGCACATGGACCAGCCGGCCATGGCCACTGAAAAGGCCAAGGACCTCATATCAATGGCCGTGGCCAAAGCGGCGCTGCTCCAGCCGCTCGAGCCGGAGAGCATACCCGTCAGCAAGGATGTGCTGGTAATCGGGGGGGGCGTGGCCGGGATCGCAGCCGCGCTGGATCTGGCCGACTCGGGACTGCATGTTTTCCTGGTGGAGAGGCGGCCTACTATCGGCGGCTACATGGCTCTGCTTACCGATGTATTTCCTACCAACGACTGCTCCATCTGTGTCCTGGGGCCCAAGATGTCCGAGGTCTACAACCATCCCGATATTACCCTCATCACCTACGCCGAGGTCCTGGGCGTGGAGGGCAGCGTGGGCAACTTCACCGTCTCCGGAGTTCGCAGGGCTCGCTATGTGGATGAAAAGCTATGCAAGGGCTGCATCAGCGAATGCTCAAACGTCTGCCCGGTGGAGGTGCCCAGTGAGTACGACTTTGGCATCGGCAAGAGAAAGGCCATTTACGTGCCCTACCCCCAGGCCGTGCCATTGGTCGCCTGCGTCGATGCAAAAGCCTGCATAGGCTGCGCTCGCTGCGCAGAGGCCTGCCCAGCCCAGGCGGTAAAGCTGGATCAGGAGCCACAGGATTTCAAATTAAATGTGGGCGCCATTATTGTGGCTACCGGATGGCAGCCCTTCGATGCGACGCGAAAAGAGGAGTACGGCTTTGGCAGGTACAGGGACGTGATCACCACCTTGCAGATGGAACGGATGCT
This sequence comes from Methanothrix sp., assembly GCA_963682135.1. GTDB lineage: Archaea > Halobacteriota > Methanosarcinia > Methanotrichales > Methanotrichaceae > Methanothrix. Next base: position 439,780 of record OY821645.1, on the reverse strand, counting down.
CAACGCCTCCGGGCCGACCAAAGGAGAGGTGGTGCGTCCCAGTACAGGCAAGATTGCCGAGAAGGTGGCCTTCCTGCAATGCGTCGGATCGCGTGATTCAAGCGTTGGCAACCTCTACTGCTCTCGCATCTGCTGCATGGCCTCGCTCAAGAATGCGCAGCTTGTAAAGGAGAAGTATCCGCATACCGATATCACCATCTACTATATCGACATCAGAGCCTGCGGAGAGGGATACGAAGAATTCTATGTGCGAGCGCAGAAGCTGGGCATCAACTTTGTGCGCTCCCGTGTCTCTAGCATCGAGCAAGTGGATGGCGAGCTCTTCCTGATCTTTGAGGACACCCAGACAGGTGAGATAAAGAAGGTTAAGCATGATCTGGCAGTCCTCTCTGTGGGCCTGGAGCCTGATGAGAAAGCAGACGTTCTGGGCAATTTGCTGGGACTCTCCCGAAGACCGGACAGGTTCTTTGAGATCGCCCACCCCAAGATGAGGCCCGTGGAAGCTCATATCGACGGAATCTTCATCGCCGGCTGCGCCTCCGGTCCCAAGGAGATTCCCATATCCATCGCCCAGGGAAGCGCCGCAGCGGCAAAGGCAGTCAAGCTCCTGCATAAAGGCGTGCTGGAGCTGGAGCCAACCTCGGCTTATGTCGACCCGGAAAAGTGCATTAAGTGCAAGCTTTGTGTCGATCTATGTCCCAAGAAAGCCATAGCTGTGAAGAGTCCGGCCTATGTGGATGAAGCAGCCTGCAAAGGGTGCGGCTCCTGCGCTGCCGCCTGTCCGGCTGATGCCATCAATATGCGCTTTTTCTCTGACGAGCAGATCATGGCTCAGGTGCAGGCAGCCACGCAGGTTAAGAGAGAATTTCCCCTCATTGTGGCCTTCCTCTGCAACTGGTGCAGCTATGGAGCTGCGGATCTGGCCGGAACCTCGCGTATCCAGTACCCGACCAATGCCCGCAACATACGGGTGATGTGCTCGGCGCGCGTCGACCCGAGCTTCGTCCTGGAGGCCCTGCGCCGGGGTGCGGATGGTGTTCTCATAGCCGGCTGTCGCATCGGTGAATGCCACTACCGGGATGGCAACTATCAGGCCCTGCAGAGGGTGAATGTGCTCAAAGGTGTTCTGGAGAAGATAGGCATTGATCCGGGAAGAGTCAAAATCGTCTGGTGTGCGGCCAGTGAAGGAGAGATTTACGCAAAGGATCTCAGAGACTTCATAGGCGAACTGAAGGCCATGGGACCCATCGGAACCGAGCTAAAAAGAGAGAAAAAGAATGAGGAGGATGCACCGGCATGATGGAGATAGAGAAAGATATGGATGCACAGGGCACTCACATTCTGGCCAAACAGAAGACCAAAGAGAGGGAGATCGTCCTCGATTATGATTACAAGAAGTGCGCCGGTTGCTCCATATGTGTGGCCCTCTGCCCGAAAAAAGCCTTGCAGGAGGGGCCCTTGCAGGAGATCGCCAAAGGCCTGGATGCTCCGCCCGTGCTCATTGATCTGGATGCCTGTGCCTTTTGCGGCATGTGTGTCAACTTCTGTCCCATGAAGGCCTTCAAGATGACCGTGCGAGAACAAAAACCCGCACAGGAACCGGCTGAAGCTGCAGGAGTTTCGGAGGCGCCGGCATGACGGACTCGATTGAAGTGGCTGATGGTACCGGAGTGGCTGATGTAGCAGAAGCAACTGATGGGACGAAGAAGACAAGGGTGGCAAGAGAGAATGAAAAAGTCGTGGATTTCATCCGGCAGGAGCAGTATCCACGGCTGCTGGCTGAGGCCCGACCTAATGAAAAATGCCTGCCCTGCCTGCTTTGTGAGCCTGTCTGCCCAACTGGTGCCATAAAGGTCTCTTTCAACAAAACGCGCGAGGACTACGGGCCGCTGCGCTCGGGAATAAATGGAAAGATTGCCGTCGATTCTGAAAAGTGCAACCTATGTGGCCGTTGCGCCAGATTCTGCAAGGCATTCTTACTGTTAGACAGGGATGAGAAAGAGAGAGCAAAAGATCCCCGCATTCTTCAGCCCTATGAGCAGCTCCTGGTGGATGAGGAGCTTTGCGACTACTGCGGCTTATGCGTATCCCTCTGCCCAGAGGAAGCAATAAAAGTCGAGGGTAAGCCCTTAGACGTATCACTAGTACAAGAAGGCGAAAAAGAGTTCGCAGGCAAGATTGAAATTGATCAGGATCTGTGCATCGGCTGCGGCAGATGCGCTCAGGTCTGCCCCTACGAGGCCATGGATATCAAGAAGCCATTTGTTGGCGAGATAAAGCTGGTCGAGAAGAATCTGGTACGCTGCGATCCACTGGGCTGCCAGGCCTGCTTCAATGTCTGCCCTGCCAAATGCTGGTATGTGGATGAGCGAGGAAAGGCAGCGCCGGTCAAAGATCAGTGCATCTATTGTGGGGCGTGTGAGAAAGCCTGCCCGGTCTCGGCCATTGCAGTAGAGCGGTCGGATGTCAGGCACACAGAGATTAAGGAGACACCTTGGGCAGAGGAGTGGAAACAAGCCATCTCTGCAATAAAGACCGGGGAGCGGCTGCGCCCGGATGTGAGCGGGGCTGTCTCTCCCCCGGATGTAGATCGCCAGCCTATGCCTGCGCCCGAGAAGCCGAAGATCGATCCGGATCTCTTGCGGCTGGTGAATGAGGCTCTGAGTCCCCTGGAGGCACTGCTGAAAAAGCCGAAGGTCCGCCAAATTTTAGAGAAAGAGCCGGCAAAAGAGGCCAGCCGGAAGATTGTTGAGCGGCTGCAGAATGATGTTGCTAAGAAGGTTGCGGCGAAGAATGCTATTAGGACTAAAGATACCACTGAAGGGGCAGCATCAAAATGACCGGAGATGAACAGTTCAAGCAAGATGTGTTGCGCCTGGCCGGGCAGGAGGTATTGACCTGCATTCAGTGCGGCACCTGCTCAGCCAGCTGTCCTACGGCAAATATCATGAATCCCAGCATCCGCAAGTTGATCAAACTCTGCCTGGAGGGCAGCAAGGAGGAAGCTTTGCATAATGAGACCCTCTGGCTGTGCACCTCCTGCCTGCTTTGCACTGTGCGCTGCCCGAGGGGCATTCGGCCAAAAGCTGTGGTCTCAGCTCTAAAGGAGATAGCCGAGCAAGAAGGGCAGCGGGGCAAGGACGCCGCTTACGAGGAATTCTTCCTAAAGCAGATTCGTGACTATGGCCGTATTGCAGAGCTGGAGCTGACCGGACAGTTTCTGCTCGTCTTTCCCCAGGGAGCGGTGCAGTCCATGCAGATGGGCCTGGAGCTGCTGACCAAGGGCAAGATCGGCCTGGAGACTGAGAAGGTCAAAGGTCGGGATGAGGTCAAGAGGATCGTTGAGGAGCTGAGAAAAGCATGAAGCTGGCTTACTATCCAGGCTGCGTCTCCCAATCGACGGGAAAGGAGATGGACGCTTCCACCAAGGCAGTCTGCAGCGCTCTGGGAATTGAGCTCACCGAGCTGGAGGACTGGAACTGCTGCGGGGCAACGCACGTCTCCAATGAGCTGGTGGCTACAGGCCTGGCGGCTCGCAACATGGCCCAGACGGACCTTCCAATCATGACCAGCTGCTCCATCTGCTACAGCAACCTGCGCGCTGCAGCGCAGCGGCTGGAGGAGCCGGAGGTTCGGGAAAAGGTGAACGCCGTTCTGGACAAAAAGTACAGCGGCTCCAAAATTCGCCACGCCCTTGACGTCATCCTGGAGGCCCTGGCCGAGGATGATGAGAGGATTGTGGTGCCGCTCAAAGAGCTAAAGGTGGCTCCCTACTACGGCTGCCTGCTGACGCGCCCCGCAGGCCAGTACAGCCCCCAGTTTCCCAGCATCCTGGAAGAACTGATCAAGAGGCTGCAGGCTGAGCCGGTGGACTTTCGGCTGAAGACCGCCTGCTGCGGAGGGCCCATCTTCATGCCCCAGGAGAAGGCGGCGGACGATGTTGCCTTCCGGATTCTGGCTGAGGCCAAAAAGGCCGGGGCGGAGGTCATTGTCACCGTCTGTCCGCTCTGCCATCTGATGCTCGATGCCAAGCAAAAGGTGCTGGAGCAAAAACACGGGGAGAAGATCGAGATTCCGGTGCTCTATGTGACCCAGCTGGCGGGCGTTGCCCTGGGCCTGGGGCCGGAGGAGCTGGGGCTGATGATGAATTCGGTTTCACCCATGGCGATGGTGGAGAGGGCGTACGAGAGGATGGGGGAAAATGTAAATGATTAATACTAATTTTATAATATATTGCAAATAGGTCGATTAAATCAAACTGCGTGTGGCCACCCTAGGGATGTGGTATGCTTCGGGCCGCACGCCTTCAGGCCTGGTTTTATGAAATCCCGCGAGCTTTATATGAAAACCGGGCGAGGGTTCACTTCATCTCCAACCTCATGGTTGGGGTATTCGTGACCCTCCGCGCTCCCTATCTAATGAACCCTGTTAATATTAATTGGCAAATTACCTTATTGCAGTTCAGTTTCCTTTCCCTCAGTATTCCTTTCTTGGCTGAATCGTAGGCTGCCACTCAATAATGGTCCTCATTAGTGTTGGTATTCTCAATTAAATCCCACATTTCGCAGTAAGGATGTGCTAAATGTACTATTTTTTAAATTGCTTTATCGAGTACAAATTATTGGCGTAGTTCCACATTTATGAAATAATAATTTAAAATGAATTGAATGAGTCAGCACTTAAAATCAATTATTTTATAAAATTGCATTATATATCTCGATAATTCATGGTTGCACGAATCGGTCGCGTACGTAGTTTACTGAAAAACGCTAGCAAGTAGCATAAGGCATTTCAAACGCAGAAATGGACTTCAGGTGATCGATTTTTGTGAGATTTTTCAGTAATATCCACCCGCGACCCACGAATCTTACTTGGATTCAAAATATCGGAGCAATTGGGTTGTAGCATATATATTCTTAGAAAAACCGATAGCAGAAAAAGTGATGAGCGTTCAAACAGTTAATGCGAAATGTGGGTTAAATTTATATTATGGCACAATAACGCTCCAATAATGATAAGTGATAAAACCAAAGCGGAGAGTGAAGAAAAAATCGACCTTTTAAAAGAGAGATATGAATACGCATTTAATGCTCGATTAAATTCTCAACAGATCTATCCTTTGTGGGAAAATATCTATGCTCTAATAGTTGGTCAAATTTTTATTGCATATTTTACTACAAGTAAACCCCATTATGAATATATTATCTGTGCAACAGGCATTTTATTCTCCTTTTTTTGGCTAGTCTTGATCATCACGAACGAGAAAAGCTCATTTTCTATGATGATGAATATCCAAAGCATAGAAAATGATATTCAGATGGAATACAATAAAATTGGCGTGAATCACGATGGCATGTATCATAGTGATCGAAGACGACAATACTTTAGCAATTATAAGGGTTTAATCCCCTATTCAATAATAAGGAATCGCGGGAAGATTCCCCCGATACTATTGATCCTAATTTGGATCGCTTTAATATGTTATGAATTATTCACTACAGGCGTTTTATATAAATTTTCATAGTTTTTTAAAATTAAGTATTAACAGACAATCTTTAAAATTTAACTGTGCAATTTCAAGAGTAGTTATTAATATAAATGTATTTATAAGACTAATGAAGCAAGATTGCGAAAAATAGGAATTCCTCCGCCCAGGAGAGCGCATCAGAAGCCGTTATCGCCCGGCTGAATCTGAGGGGAGACGAGCACATCCAGGATATCGGCTGCGGCGACGGCAAAATCACCGCCAAGATGGCCGCCCTCGTCCCTCGGGGCAGGGTTACAGGAGTAGACAGCTCTCCGGAGATGATCGACTTTGCTCAAAAGAGGTTTCCGCCAGCCGAATATTCCAACTTGAGATTCGAGCGGGCGGACGCCCAGAGCCTTAGCTACAGCGGCGAGTTTGACATAGTAGTATTACAGTTCTAAATTAACATATCAATACTCCGCCGTCCTTGTCAGCAACAATCCCGCCAGCCATTTTATCCATTTTGTACTTCCATTTAAATATTGTTGGAGTTTCATTCATGTCGTCTATATATTGACTCATGCGATCTTTCAACTCTTTTTTGGATGATACACGAATCCCTCTCAGCATGCTTCGAGTCATTTTGCTGAATAGGCTCTCGATTATGTTTAGCCATGAGGCATGTTTTGGTGTAAAGACAAAATGAAAGCGTTGCGGAACTGTTTTGAGATATCTCCTGGTTTCCTTAGATGTGTGTACGCGAACATTATCAAGAATAATAATTATTTTTATATCTTTCAGATAGGCTGAATCGACGCATTTTAAGAATTCAATGAACTCCCTACTTCTATGCCTGTCGAATATCTTATAATGGACAGTCCCGGTTAAGAGATCAATCCCTGCAAGTAGGGATATTGTTCCGTGCCTTATATATTCATAGTCGCGAGAAAGCGTGGCATATTCACCTGACTCAGGCATTAAATCGGGATATTTATTTTCAATAGCTTGAATTCCTGGCTTCTCATCGTATGAAATGATAACCATGTCGAGCGGCTTATTTTCTTTGGACATCTGTTGAAGCAATTCTACCTGCTTGTAGGTATGTAGTACAACCACGCTCTTCGGCTCAAATTCCGGATCGATTGGAGCAAGGTATGATGAAATTTTATGAGGCTTTACGTTGCTAGCGCCAAGTATTTTTGAGACGGTTCCGCGAGATAACTTTGATAATTCTGGAAACCCATTATTTAAACAATGGTTCCGAATATGTTCTGCTAATAAACTTTGTGTCCATAATTCATATGAATATCCAAGGTCTAGTGGTTTTGAGCAAGCAAGAGACAGAATCCATGTTCTTGCGCCTGAGGATATTTTTCGTGGTCTGCCACTTCTTGGAAGATCTTCCAATGCTGCATATATTCCATAGGCGAAGGCTTTGTCAATCGTACGCTCAATTTTAGGCCGATTGGTTTCTAAGTCTCGTGCAATTTGCGAAATTGATTTGCCCTCATAATACTCAAGAAGGATTTTGGAATGATCTACTGCTCTTTCAGGGAGCGTTCTTGACTTGCTAGCTTTATTAAGGCACTCAAGCTCTTCTTCAGTTAATTGCAGAGCAGGCCGCTTACTCACAAATGGCATGATCTCTGATTGAGTTCCAAGTATTAATATATTGCTATGTTATTTTGGAAGCTAAACAGTAGTATTAGTATCCTTCGACTGCCTGCTACTCTGTCAAAGATCACCTGGCTGTTCTCAAGGGCATCGAGCGCAACCTCAAGCCCGGCTGCAGGATGCTCATCCAATGCAGAGGCGGCGGGGCACCCAGGGCATCGCCGTTTCATTTTAGATTCTTCAGCAGGCTCCTCCTCTCATGTGCTCCCAGGTCTATCCCCAGCAGATAGGCTGCGCCATGGACTGCCATGGTGTTGAGAGGCCAGGTCAGTGCGAAGAAGATTGCCAGCTTCTCATGGAATGGATAGGTCCACAGGCCAGCCAGTGAGCCTGTGAGCTCCATGTAGCCTCCAATGAAAAGGGCTACAATCAGGAGAGTGGCGTTCCATTCAATAGAATGCCTGGAGGAGTAGATCATGCCCAAAACTGCCATGATGGCGTACATGATCAAAACAATGCCCTCAATCCCATCGTATTTGCTCCTGTAGGCCAAGCCGTAGTAGCCCTCCCAAACGAAGAAGAGACTGAATACCACCAGGATAGCGGCCAGGGGGGCGACCTTCCAGCTTTGCAGCCTGGCAAATATGCCTAGATTTGTGATCCATCCGGTGAGCAGGTCGGAGACCTGGAGGATGGAGAGCATCATCACCATCCATCCGCATGCGATATAGATAAAGGAAGCCTCAAGGCTTAACGTGCTGCCACGGATTATGCTGTCGCCGTAATTGTAGGCGAGCACATTTGCCGCGACGGAAAGATTGGGACTGGAATGGGTGTTTATAAATTCGACTGCGATGCCTGCAAGTCCGGATATGGCCAGCAATGCCACAAAGTGAATGGTCTTCATCCTGACAGCAGCAAAAAATCCCATAAATATTCCAAGGAGCATGCCGAGTTCGTATATGAGCGATGAATGGGCGATATAGCCGTCCAGGTAATAGCCGATGGCGCAGCCCAGAGCCACAAGCACCATCAGGTTGACATTGATCACCTGGCGGGCGACATCCATACCTGTTCTCTTATTTTCCTTCAAGACAGGATAGATTCCATTCTGAAGAAGCGACAGGACCGCAGGCATGAGGCGGCTGAAGACCGGCAGGTGAGACAGATCATAGAGCAGGAAGTCTGCACCTATGTTGAAGAGAGTATCCCAGCCGGGAAACATTAAAACAACCTCAATGGCCCATTCGTAAAACTCTGTTACTTCGATTTTGGGCCGGTCCCACATCCTGTCTTTAGCGTGGGGATATGCCAGGTTATCGAAGTTGAACTGGGCTGACGCATCCCCGAGGCCTGCTTCATAGGCTTTTCTGATATGGATTATCTCCAGGGGAGGGTAGCCCATCATCTGGCAGGCAATTGAATCCGCCTCGACTACATCATCCGAGGCGATGATGGTCTCATAATAGACCGGGTCGGCGGACAGTGGCCCTATGGCCTCGCCACCCATGCTCCCATCTATTATGACCAGGTTAGGGGTAAAGGCGGAGTTGATCTCAAATATGACGTCTTCAATGCCCGTTTTGTGAAACTTGGCCTTGTCGATATCCGGAAAGGTGCCATACATGTTCTTCATGGCCAGGGTTACGCCGGTGAGAAGGTGAGTCTTCATGGCCGGGACGGATATGATCACATCTGCCTGTATTGCCTCCAGAGAGACTTTTTCAGTTTGAAGAGCGCTTTGCTCTCCGAAATCGAAGTTGACGACTTTGGTTTCGGATAGGTTGATCAGTCTGACACCGTTCTCCTCTGCCCATTTGATATAACCTGAGTCTCTGGCTGCCTGCTGGAACTTGATCCAGACCATATCGGCATCGGCGAAGGTTGGCACTCCTTCAGCCACCCGGATCATCTTATATAGCTCGTCTGCAACCTCCAGGCTGGTGAATGTTCCTTTCCTCTCAGGCAGTCCTCCGCAGATATTGACCTTGACCAGGACTCTGTCGCCCTTATGCACAAATTTGCCCATGCCTCCAAGTTTCTTTACGGCCTCCCTGACGCATTTACGTGTATCATTTCCCCGCTCTACAGCGGTATGCAAATCTAGCTGCTCAGTTCTGACTGTTCTGCGGCTTCTGCTTTTAACATCAGCATAAGAATAGGATTTGCCCTCTTCCGGGGCAAATTTTCTCTTATCCCAGAGCAGGGCAGCGGCATAACCGGCGAATATCCAGACCGGGTAGAGAAGGAAGAGGAAGAATACTGCTATTTTTGGAATCTGGTCTTTGTGGATGTGCGTTATATCGGTGTGGAACATGAAAGCCGATCCTGTTTGATTTGCAAAGAAGGGTATGGTGAAGCGCACAAAGTCTGCATACAGGAGGGAGCTGAAGGCGACGAATACCAGGACGATGAAAAGACCTACCACTATTTTTGCATGTCTGTTCCAATTAAGCTCCTTTCCCAGGAGGAATATGGCCATTCCTGATAGGACAAGAAGCGGCGGATCTATGAAAAAGCTCATTTTCATGCCTCATTTTTTAGGGAATACTCGCCTGAGAAGATAGGGCAGATTAAATTCACTCTTTTCTTTCTTGCCGGTCTGGCCGGGTCCGGCCATGATGAATCCCTTGAAATCCTGAAGGGCCTGGAAGATGAGGTGGCCGGGGTGATCAATCAGACCCACCAGCAGGTCATCGCTTATCTTGCGGATGGCATTTTTGGCGACCTGGGCCGGCAGATCAAGGCTCATCAGAGCGCCCTCGCCAAATGAAGTGGAGTTGCCGGCATGGCTCAACTTTCCGCCCATGATGAATTCGGCTATGAGGCCGGGACAGGGGCTGGTTTTGCCTGCGCTGGCTTTCGGGTCGCCTGATGTGCTGATGACGGTGCGGCCGCCGGCAACACCTCCCTGCAAAAATCTGAACCGAAGAATGGGTGGAGAGAGTGCGGCGTCTGAGACGAGCTGCAGATCCCAGTCGCCCAAGATCTCCTCTGGCTTTGGCTGGGCCGCTTTGTGATGGAAGATGAAGATACAGTCCGCCTGGGTCATATAGTCCAGGGAATAGCGCCGCGAGAGTACAAAGCGAAATATGGGCAGCCCTTTTCCCGGTTTTCTCAGGGAGACAAATGCCTCTCCTATGACTGTATCTTTATCTATGATCTTGATTACGTCGTCGAAGTTGTTAAAGGGAAAGTCGCGATATTTGATGTATACCGCCTTTCCTGTTTCGGGAAGCTCTGCATCGATGGCCTGGTTATAAGCATGGATGTCTGAGAGGAATGGGTGAGTTTCGCCCAGTATCTTTTTTTCTTTTGAAGGACCGATTTCCGGCCAGAATCTTTTAAAGAAGCCAAGGCCGTACATCAGGACCAGGTTGGCAAAGTCATAATCGGCAGGATAAAAGCCCTTCCAGTAGCGGTTGTTCCAGATGGTCTGGGTTTTGGGATCGAAGGACCAGTTGCTGCCGTCTATGATCTCCATCTGGGGGGAGTTGATCAGGTTTTCTGCAGGAAGGATGCTCTTGTTCTGCCTGTATAGCCTGGACAGCTCTTCTTTCTTGCAGAACATGGGCTGCTCAGGGGTGCAGGGTCGAGGGGTGGAACTCATAGTAATAATAGTGATGATTAGCTCTATTTAGATATTTTGAGGAAAAGGCCTGAGACCTGTAAGCCACTGGCTACTCTTAAAGGCCCAAGAATGCATAATCAAAATCAGCAATATCCTGGAAATCGGCTGCATCGACGGCAAATCACCGCCAAGATTCCTGCTCTCGTGCTACAGGGCCTGGTCACGGGAATAAGCAGCTCTACAGAGATGACCGACTTTACCGAAAAGAGGTTTCCGCCCGCCGAATGCCCCAACCTGAGGTTCGGGCGAGCGGATTCCCGGAACCTCAGCTACTTCGGCAAGTTTGACTTTGATGAAATGATCTAAGCGTCGCAGTGATCATCCCATTCGACAATCTGTTTTCCGCCGCACGCTTTCGAACAGGGTTGAGTCTGGTCCCTGCATGCATGGCAACCCTCCGCCCAACTCCAGCAGAATGGCACACTATTGAGGCGGGCACATAATACGTCCTCACCTTTTGCAAAGCAACATACGTTGCCAGGGGGGCAACTGTCGATAAACAGAGATACTGCTCCAAATGTCTCAGGCAGAGCGCTATCATGCCGCTCATTGAATTCGGCATAGCTGAGGTTTGGCTCCTTGAGGAAGCTGACATTGTAATGAAGAGTATGGTTTATACGGTCGTATTTGGGATCGAACAGCTCGACAACAGCCACATCCTCTTTCTCATCAGCATCTAGAATCTCAACGGCGGCATTTGGCGGATCATTAGACGAAATGCAGGAACCATCCAGGAATCTCTGCATCTCCACCTGGACCACGATCCTCTCCGGCCTGTCCGAAAATGCTATGGTTTGGGGAGCAACACCTGTTAGAGTCAGATTGTAAAGGTTTTCTTCTCCCGCGATCGGGACCAGGCTGCCAGATTGGGCATTTTGGACAAACATGAAGCTGGTCGATTCTGCAGCTTCATCAACTGCAGTTGCATTTTTTGTATTCAAATCATTCTGGGCCAGTATATTTGTGCTGGAAAAAATAAAAAACAATATAACCAGCAAGATACCACAAAAGAACTTTTTTACTTCTGGTTCATTCATAATATCTCGTGTGGTGTTATCAATTTATAGCCTTTTCGCATATCATGTTATGATCCTTTTATATCAGCTAAAAGTGATGACGATATATTCTCCCTAGGCTGGCCTTGAAGAGCTAGTTGAGTCCAGGTAACCAGCCGTCTAGCGAAATAGATTGTGAATTTTACGAGAATAGATCGATCAGCTTAAGAATGATACACAAGTAAATGGCCATCCATGTCGGCATCCAAGAAAAGGCAGACAAAAGAGACCTGCATCGAAGTCTTCCTGGACACAGAGGGCGCGGGCACCATCCAAATCGATACGGGAATACCGCTCCTGGATGAGATCCTCTCAGCCATGGCCAGAGGCGCAGGATTTGATCTGACCGTCAAGGCCAGGGGCGATCTGGAAACAGGCGACCACCACACTACGGAAGACACAGCCATCACCTTTGGAAGCGCCCTCGCCCAGGAGATCAAGAGCGGCATCGGAAGCTCAACAGTTCCCTCCGGCCTGGCATTGGCAACAGCCGCCGTGCGCTTCGGCGAGCCTGGCTATCGGGGCAATTTCGCTTTGCAATCCCAGGCCCTGGGCGGCATGTCCCTGGAGAACTTCAGCCACTTCCTGCGCGCCCTAGCCTACAATGGCCGGTTCAACCTGTTCATATCCGCTGAAGGAGGCGATGATCGGAGCAAGATTGAGGCCATGAGCACTGCACTGGGAAGGGCGATAAAAAAAGCGGCGCAGGATCATTGAGGCTGCCGAAGGCTATTGATTATTATAATATTATTCGTAATTATATGGGGATTCCGCGAGTCGGCCCAGCGGGGCCTCCGGCGAGATGATTTGAGCGCCGCTCCGGGCCGCGGCCGGCCAAGGCCGCTGACTGTTTTGCATGGCATCTCTCTCTTGCGGCAGAATGGAGACTATCTCCTGCGCCGGAAATAGGCGCCTGCTCCTGCCGCCAGGGCCACCAGTCCGGCCAGGATGCCCGGGCCGGGACTCTTCTTTGCCCCATTATCGCTGGCAGCGATGGTTATGGTGCCGTTGGTGATAGTCTCGGACTTAAAGCCGCTCGTGCCTGTCACATTCAGATCGATTGTATCATTTGCCTGGACTTTGCTGCTCACCGCAAAGGTGAGATTGGCAGCGTTGCATCCTGCCGGGAGGAGAACCCCAATCCTTTCCTTCTTCGCGTCAACCTGCCAGGAGGCATTGCATTGTCCGGAAATGCTCGTGGGCTTCAGCCTGGCGGCATCATAAGAGATGTTAACAGTCTTCTCACTATCGGATTTCGGAGCGAGAAGAGCAATTGTGGCCTCTCCCCCGACAAATGACTCTGCATTGCCAAGGGATACGCCACGAATCTCGGCAGGAGTGACATTGAAGAACTGTCCGAATGTCTGAATGGCATTAACTGCATTTTCTACCCTCATGCGCAGTTCGTATCTGCCTGGTCCGGCCCCGACCGTAACGATATGCGGCTCCAAAGCCTCAAGATTGCCCTGCAGGGTGTGGTTGACGTTGCTAGGAACCAATTTGCCATTGATGACATCGGCAAACTGCAGAATGCTCATTCCAGGCTCAATCTTGAGATACTGTTTTCGAATAGTCTCGTTGGCCAGCATGGCATCGTAATCAATCGAAGTGTTGAGTCGTTTGTATTCGCCACGGGATACATAATATATGGACACCCCATCCGTTATTGCACCAATTCGTCCCTCCGAATTGAATTCAACTCCGACCTGTCTGGGTGATGTGGATTTATTCAGGTAGAGCAATGCAGGCACGCCGTTGCCGCTGGCATCCAGGATCGAGCTCTTATCATCACTGAGCATCATCGTCGTAGCATTCCATTGCCAGCCAAAGCGCCACAAGTCGCCCGACCCCTGACCAAGCTTTGTGATATCCCCGGTGAAAACGGTCTTATTGCTTGAATCGAGGATGCTGACCATGACCTGTCGAATCTCCGCTGCATTGACCAGAATGCTGAAGTTTTCTGTTGCATTGGATGATACATTATCCTGAGCATTGACTTGAGGCGGTTCGGGCGGAGGTACAACGTAAATTGATGTGTGGAGATAATATCGCAGAGTGTCATTGTCGGCAACACGAACATCCATACCCGGCCCTATGTTTACATCTGAGTCTTTATTGAGGCTGACACTATCCGGATTGACCAATATCATCTGATCGGGCTGAACTCTGACAATCTCCAATTCGCCAAAACCGGTTCCTGGATCAATCGGAAAAATATACCGATCTGAGATCTGGAATATGCCATCCAGGATAGCAAAACTGTGCGTGCCATTGTTAAAGACATTGCCGAAATGCATCATAATAATAGGCATGTCATTGATGTTATCCAGATCTCTCTTGTAGACATATGTTGTATTGGACTTGACCACGGAACTATCTACTAGAATTCCTTCTTTTAGAAGCTGGAGGAACAGGCTGTCATTGCCAACATCCATGATACGCATCTGATAGCCGTCTTCAAGTGAGTAATTTCCTGCAAGTATTTTGCCCTGTAGCTCTACGTCCAGTAGAACCCTACCTAGATCTTCATTCTCCAGAAGGCTCTTAGATGGCGTTTTACCTTGAATGCTTGAATCGTATCCTGCAAACCAGGGAGCGCCAAGGAAGCTCATGATAAAATAGTACCCCCATGGTTTATACTCAAATTCTTTAGCCTGTAGCAGAGTAGTATATTGAAAACCACTCTGCACTACAGTCATATTTTCCTGATTAATTAAGGGATTTCTCGGTGGCTCCAACCTTCTGCCATTGACGTTATAAAAGACAAGAGTCTCTGCACCCAGAGATTGCTTCTGATCGAAGTAAAATCCGCTGTAATTAAGGGAGTTCCATCTGGCAATGACAGAAGAATTGTAGTCACCCATGCGGACAGGAATGGATGAGCTGGCGCTATAAACCGGCCCGCGTATCTCATGCACACCGTAATCAAAGAAAGCTCCAACAGGATAGTAGACAAGATCGGGTTGATCTAGAACGATCATTTTCAGGTCGGGGGTCAGAGGTATCTCAGAGTCTCTGATTAATGAAAGAGTGACATTATTTTTAAGCTCAATGCCATCCACAGAGATGTCCGTCAACTTCATATTACCGAGCAGGCCGCCTTCAAAGAGCTTGATATAGGGGACATCGCTGATTTGAAAGATGCCGTCCACCTCGGCAAATCCTTCTCCATTTCCTCCGCTCATGGCACTGACGAGATGTACCAGGATCACCGGCAAATCATTTACTTTATAGATTAAGTTCTCACCAATGCTCACCACCGAGGCGTAAACGGGTTTTCCATTTTTTAGCAGAACAAAATTCACGGCCCCATTTTTTTCAGAGATCTCAGCAGCCGCCAGAACATACCCCTGCTGGAGTGGGATGGCCTTTTTATTGTTCAGAGTCTGTGTGCTGTCATCATCTATGAGCACCGCCCTTAGATCTCCTTTATTTAGAGAGCTGATATCGTCCGTAAAAGAACTTTTGGGATAGCCGGCCAGGTATGGCCTGCCCATAAACGCCACAGCTTGGAAACTGCCCCACGGTTTATACTCAAACTGCTGCGACCATGTCTTTGAGGAGTAGACAATATGCTCTTGCTCTGCCGTCCTTCCCTGCAGATCGACGCGAAGCTCCTCGCCGCCCTGATCCTTGTCCACATCGTAGAAGAACCAACCGAAGTCATTCGCCCGCCAGATCCCACTGCCGTCGCTGATATGACCCCGCACAAAGGCCGCTTCCACCGGCTCCTGGGCAACGGCGTTCGAAACCAACACCAAAAGCAGAGCAAACATCGCTGCTGTGGCTACAAACCAGATTGTTCTGATCTCCATCTACCTCTCAAGAATCATTCCTGGATAAGCTGTATATCCTATGGAGGATCTACAAGCCAAGCGGAGTTAGATGTCATCTATTAAACACGTTGCGATATACGGCAAAGGCGGTATCGGCAAGTCGTGCACAGCCTCGAACATCGCCGCCGCCTGTGCTGAAGAGGGCCACAGGGTACTGATGGTGGGCTGCGATCCCAAGAGCGACTCGAGCATAACATTGGTGGGCAAAAGGATTCCCACCATGATGGACCTCATCCTGGCAGGTGGGGAGATCCGGGAGAAAGATGTCGTTTTTCCAGGATACAAGGGCGTCTTATGCATTGAGGTAGGCGGCCCGGAGCCAGGTGTTGGATGCGCCGGACGGGGAATAATCGTTGCCATCGATTTCTTGCGCAAGGTCTCCAAGGCCATGGAAAATGTGGATCTGGTGCTGTACGATGTTCCGGGGGACATTGTATGCGGCGGATTCTCTGCACCTATCCGAAAGGGCTTGGTGAGCCAGGCTTACATCATAACCTCTGGCGAGTACATGCCGCTTTATGCTGCGAATAACATCAGCAAAGGCCTACGCCGTCTGAATACCCCACTGGCAGGAGTGATCTGCAACTCGCGCGAGGCTGCCGCCGGACGGGAAAAAGAGATTGCAGAGAGATTTGCAGAGGAGTTGAACAGCCGACTGGTAGCCTTCATCCCCAAAGACCCAATAGTGCAGCAGTGCGAGAGGAGAGCGGTAACTGTGATCGAGGGTGCGCCGGCCTCGGGTATAGCCGATGTCTACCGAGCTCTGGCCAGGGAGATCATGTCGGGAGCACAACTGCAGGTGCCGCATCCACTGAGCGATGAGAGACTTCGAGAGCTCTCTGTGGAGTGAGCCATGAGTGGGAGACAATAAAATGCGAGCCGACTGTCCACGTATACTCATAGCAGGCGATCGAAGCTCCAGCGGCAAGACCACCATTGTAGCCGGTCTGCTTTCTGCCCTGCGAGGCCGGTGCCTGCAAGTGCAACCCTTTAAGGTGGCCATGGACTACATCGATCCCAGCTACCACACCTGGATCACAGGCAGAAGTTGCCGCAATCTGGACGGCTACCTGATGACGCAGGCAGCAGTCAGAGAGATCTATGCCCATGCCGCAGAGGGCGCGGACATCGCGGTGATCGAGGGTGTGCGCGGCCTTTACGAGGGCTATGATGAAGACCTGGGCAGCACGGCGCAGATCGCCAAGCTTCTGCAGGTTCCGGTGATCTTCGTGGTTGATGCCAGAAGCATCACGCGAAGCTGCGCGGCCATTGTCAAAGGCTACATGGACTTTGACCCGGAAGTACAATTCAAAGGGGTAATTCTCAATAAAGTCGGGTCGGAAAGGCATGCCCAGAAGGCGATCAAGGAGATTGAGCGCTACGCAGGCCTGGAAGTGGTGGGCGTCATCCGGCGAAATGAGGATATGCACCTGGCCATGCGCCACCTGGGTCTGGTGCCCGTTCTGGAGGGCAAGACCAGGCACGAAGGTTTCCAGGAACGGGTAGACAAGATCCGCCAGATCGTGGAGGAGGGCCTGAACCTGGATCGCATCATGGAGATTGCCAGGGAGGCAGAGCCTCTGCCCGAAGTCGAAGCGGATCTCTACCGGCAAAATTCCCTGGGCCAGGGTCTACGTATCGGCGTGGCTCAGGATGAGGCTTTCAATTTCTATTACCGGGATAACCTGGAGATGATGGAGCTGGCCGGGGCAAAGGTAGTGCCCTTCAGCCCGGTTCATGACGCAGCGCTCCCCCAGGTGGACGGCATCTATATCGGCGGCGGCTATCCGGAGCTGTACGCCCGGGAGCTGTCCGAAAATGATGGCATGCGCCGGGCGCTGGAAAAGGCGCATGAGAGAGATCTGCCTATCTACGCGGAGTGCGGCGGGCTGATGTACCTGGCGCGGGAGATCGAGTGGGACGGCGAGCGACAGGAGATGGTCGGGCTGGTTCCGGGCAAAGCGCGGCGGGGCAGCACGCGCGTCGTCAGCTACGTGCATGGGACCTTCGCCAGAGACTGTGCTCTGGGAAAGGTGGGCGAGGCCATCATGGGACATGAGTTTCACCACTCTGAGATGCAGATGGATGAAGGGGTCAAGTACGCCATCCGTTTGAATCGGGGCACGGGAATCAAGGATGGCTGGGACGGAATGTGCGAAGGGAATATGGTGGCCAGCTACACCCATATCCACAGCGCGTCCTTCCGGGGATTTCCAGCGGAGTTCATTAGGGCGTGCAGGGAAAATGGGCAAACCTGTAGGTGAATCATTCATTTTCATCACTGGCAAAATGATCGGCGTCCCGACTAAGGTTGCCTTTTTCGAACTTTTTGCACCTTCGAATCACGACTGGCTCACGCGAAGGCGCGAAGCCGCGAAGTCTCGATGAAGGATGTGCAATTTTTACCCCAAGCATATTGATTTCTGCCTCAACTGATAATGCGTATCATTTCATCAAGTCCCTCGAATAATGCATTATCGAAAAACTCTATTGCAGAATAGTGCCTGAGGTCGATGATCCTGGTTTAGTAGTATCTTCGCGCCAGTCAAGGCTTCACGTGAGACCGTTACTCTATGATCTCATACCACAACCCATCAGTCTCTGGCAGACCTCCCACCATGCGGCCCACCTCTCACCTAATCCTTTGCTTTTTTCACCATAGTTCAAGATTAAGGTTGCTCCTTGGATTTCATCTTTGTTGATGGAGAACTGCTGCAAATCCACAGACGCAAGAAACGATAGAGCTAAATAAATTGCATCCAATCCATAAGCCAGGTGATTTTAAATGGTAAAGATGTCAGCGGAAGTTCGAGAAACCCTGGAGAAGCAAAAGCCCATACCCATTGCCACAGCCAGCAAGAACGGCATGCCCAATGTGGTCTTTGTGGGGCTCATGAAGATCATAGACGATGAGACGCTCATGCTCGCGGACAACTTCTTCTACAAGACTGCCCAGAACCTGGCCGAGAATCCCAAGATATCCATCCTCTGCTACAACGGAGATACAAAGAAGTCCTTCCAGATCAAGGGCAACGTCACAGTTACCAAAGAAGGGCCGGATTTCGAAGCCATGCGGGCCTGGGTGCATGCCATCAACAACAAGCTGCCTGCCAAGAGCTGCGCCGTGGTTAAGATCACAGAGATCTACAATGCCATGTGGGGACCGGCGGCGGGGAAACAGGTGGCTTGATAAGTCATGAGTGCTAAAATGCTCATTGGTGGGATTTAATGGGCCCACTAAAATTTTATTAAACTGAATATTCAATTATAGTGAAATTGCGGCGGCGCACCCGCGCAGCAAGCTGCTGGGTATTCATCAAAAATAAATAATATTACATAAATGATATCATGTCAAAATAGTCGATATTTGCATATCTATTTACTAGCTTAAGAAACCTCGGTTCATTTTGGATAAAGATTAAAAATGTGTCCCTTTTAATGATGTCTATATTTACTTGTGACTTTTCAAGGGCTACTTCCAAGAAATCCAATGCATCGTTCTTGTCACCACAAACGGCTTTTAATCTGAGGGAATCGTAAATCGTTTGCGATTCACCTTTCATTAAATGTGATGCGTTTGTACATTCTTCATTAAATTCTTCATCTTTACCAAGATTTAAATAGCAAATAGCAAGTGCCAAATGAATGTATTTTGAGGTAGAACCGATCAGTAACGCCCTCTTATACACGTCAGTAGCATCATCCCAGCGCCTCATTTTTAGGTACACATTTCCAAGTTGTTCGACTGCCCAACTCTTACGTATGGAATCATTTAGATCATCGAAAATACTAATTGAGTAATTGATGCTTTCAATTGATTTTTTAAAACTTTTTGCGCCAGATAAAGCTTGGCCAATATGACAATATGCCTTGCCTTGTTGACTCCGGTCATCAATTTGATTAAATATATCTAAGCTCTGATTCAGATAATCTATCGCATTTTCGAATTGGCCCATTCTCAGATAAATCAATCCAAGAACTCTATTTATTTTTCCCTCAAGGGATTTTCCACCGAGTTCACTAATTTTTTTAATTGCTGAATTGAATTCTTTTATATCTATTCCTGTGTCTTTAATCCCATCAATTATCTGAATATCTTCTAATAAAAAACCATCTTCTTTAGATGACACACTGTCTGCATCAATTTCTTTTATCGATTGATCGATGAGATAAAGAGCATTGTCAAAATCTCCTATCATTAGTGATATTTCTGCTTTTTGACTCTTAACTAAGTTCGTTTTTGCTTTGTCATTGTTCTGAGAAAATATTTCGATAGATCTATCATAATATTTAATTGCTTGATCAAAATTATTTAGCTTCTTATATACAGTACCAAGTTCCAATAGGATTTTTCCCTCCCATTGAGCGTCATCCAATTCTTTTGCTATCTTTAGGGATCGTTCATAATTCTTGATCGCTTCTTTATAAAGGTGCAATTGGCGACATACTCCTCCGAGTTTTGTCAGTATTTGGCCTTCTCTTGATATATCTGAGGTTTCTCTTATAATGTCAAGGGCTTCATTCAGAACTATATATGCTGCCTTATATTCATCTTTCATTCTCAAGGCTGACCCAAGACTAATTAATGACATACATGTATGGATTGAATCCTTGACCTCATGAAATATTCTGAGAGAGGATCTAAAATATCTCTCGGCTTCATTCCACTTACCTTGCATAAAATATGCAAGACCTAAATTGTATGTTACTTGCCCTTTGCGAGAGTATATACCTTCATGGTCCCTCAAATCCTTCGTTATATAGGAATTTTCGTATTTCTCAAATATCTGCAGTGCCATATTGTTATTATCTATGGCATCTTCCATTCGGCCCACTAGCAAATATGTTATTCCTATTTCTTTAAAAACTAGCCCCACCCGAATTTCATCTTCAAAATCTCTAAAAATAGCAATTGATTCTTGATAATTCAGCAATGAATTATCATAGTTTTGCATGATTCTATACAATGTACCGAGTCTGGCTAAAACACATGCTTTTCGATATTTATATTCACCTTTATCTCCAAAAATGCTTAGGGCTTCCTTATAGCAGGCAAGTGAATTTTCTATTTCATTTTTTAGCCGATAAGTAATACCCAGATTAGCAAGAGTCATTCCTGCATGATATCTATCACCAATATTATAAAATATCTCCAATGCATCTTTGTATTTTGCTATTGCTTCATTATGGTTATTATCATTACGGTCCAATATACCAAGCAATAAGTACGCGCGCCCTTTCATTCTGAAATCATCCGAAGAGGTCACAAGTGTTGCCTGATCTCTTGCAACATCAATATCTCCGCTGTAGAGGTTTACAAGACCTAATTTTAAATGATACCACGATTCATTGCCACCAATATTAAAATATAGATCAAAATATCTTTTTGCATCGTTAAATTTTCGCAGATATAATGCCTGAAGTCCTGCAAACGCATGAACTGCTAAACAGTAATCCCTAAGTCCAGAATTGAGGGATAATGCTGAACGTGCAATATCAAGCGCTTCATCCAACGTTTGATCCTTCTGAACCATAATAAATGATTCTATTGCCTCGTGATATCCAGGTATATTAATTTCCTTCTTCTCTTGTAAGCTACTATCCCAATTTACAAATATTCCCGATTGCCTTAAAGCCGCTACCATTTTATCGATGCCTGCAGGCTTCGGTGGAATAAGAGTTTCAGGCATTTTTATTAATTGAACTGTATCGATATACCTAAAAGGCCGAACTGCTCCAATATCCTGAAGTATTATTTCGATATTACTAATGAAATAATTGGTTTCTTCGGATCGAGACCTATCCAACGGTGTAATAGCATTTCTTAAATAAGTTAAGGCATTTATCGATAACAATTCTAATAGATTCTCGCGAACTATTTGCATATCAACATTTTTAAAGGATTTCATTCCGAAAGTGCCTGATAATAGTTCATTAATATCTGCATTCTTTTTCCAATAGGATATTTCCAATGATTTTCTATCCGATTCGCTGTACACGCGCAAATATTCTGGGTCCAAACAATTAATTTCATATGCCAGTTTAAGGGCGACAAAATATCCTAATAAATCATTTGTAGCGAAATGATAATTTCCTGTTAGATCCCTCAAGAAAATATATTTATTGATCAAACTAGAAATTATCGATTCTTCAAAATTAGCATTTGAATCTTTGCTTAGAAAGTCTCTTATTTGTTGAGGAAATTCATCGAATCTGATCTTAGTGCGACCTAACAAGATTATCTCCCAGGCAATCTCGCAATAAAAATACAATTTTTCGGACAAAGATTTAAGCACTTGATTAGTAGGTAAGTTTTCTAAAATAATTTTTTTTGTTGCGTATAAATATATTTGAGATTTATTGCTCAACATGTCGATAGTTGTCTCATCTATCGCTGTGAGGAGCAGCTTCGACATGATTGGCTGACTTGCTATACTTGATAGTTTAGGATTCGAAGATATAAGCATTAATTTATAAAATATCGAGTCTTTTGGGGCGTGCTGCGAAATTATATCGATTATTCTTTCATAAGATTGAATTAGCTCATGTGAGCTAGCTGATTTTGGCTCTCGTGCCGCCAAATTCTCCATGTAAGAATAGTAAGGAACATACGGTATCTGCAAATCGATGAATGGGCTGTAATCAAATACTATTTTTCTAGATACATATTTATTAAATTTTTCAAATAATTTTTCAAATTTATCTAGTCTTTTAGCCTCGCTCCTCTCAACTCGACTTGGTACAAATATCAACGATATTGGTCTGCCATTTCGTCCTTTCTCTATCAAGTCAGGATTTGTAAGGCTTTTTGCCATTAAGCTTATTCCATTAATATTTTGTTGGTTTGGCGCTATAAAGAAGATCACCATATCTGCCAAATGATAGGTGGATACTCCTCCGATCTCAGTAATGCCTGTACGACTATCGATTAGCACTATATCAGCTATAGACTCTGCTTCATCCCTAAACCATTCAAAAAATTCTTCTCCATAAAATTTTTTATAAAATTCTTCCCAGTCAAAAGATCGAACCGCATTAGCATATGCGGTCAAATTTGAATCATTTCTCTTTCCAGCAGTCATGAGATATAGAGAGCCAGCACTTGTATCTTCTTTATATATTGTAGTAATAAAATTTTTAAATGATTCTAGTGGTACATCGCGTCTATTAAATCTCATGTCATCCAATTTTTCAGATTCCATTTTTCCTTTCGCTTCTGGATATAGATCCATATACGCTACAGATTTCTTATATGCACTTAGAAGATCAATTAGCCCTCTCTTACTTGATAAATCAGAGTGGTACTCATGGTCATCATTGCTCTTAAAATAATCATCCAATCCAGGTGCTTCAAGATCAAAATCTACCATTAGTACACTTAGGCCTTTCTTATATAACAGTTCTGCAATATTTGCCAGTGCCATTGAACGGCCAACGCCACCTTTAAATGAATAGAATGTGCAAATCATTTCATGCTTCCTCCGCATCAAAGAAATATGTGTGAATTCCACCTGATGTAAGGCGATCTGCTAACCATACAACAAATGCATTTTCTTCCTTAAATCCCATACATTTAGCATCATGGTCAATATTGTTTCTTTTATACAGCTCTAAGTCCTCATATCTTTCAAAAATATGCGATAGTCTGTGTATTATCATTGAGTCGTCATCTAAATCAGAGATCTTGGCTACAAGTGTATTTGAAAAAAGGTCAAGAGATGATTTCCGAAAATTCCGTTGCAGTTCAGGATGCCTTAACGAAATTGGATCAACGACGACCACGCACCCATTTTGCCTCAAGATATTTAGTCCATAACGGTATGCTGGATGAATAATATCGTTTAAGCTTATAAATATAGGTACAATTGGTTTTTCATAATTGCTAAATTTGACGAGAGAATATATTATTAGCTTTTCTATAGTATTCTTGCTTCCATTAAATGGCAGCCAATCTTTAGAATGGGCATTGTATTTGAGATGCCAATTATTTTTTAATAATTCACGGAAGAATAAAAATTCCCTTTTGAGTTTAGCGGCTTCGCACTCATAAGGATTATTATTGGCTAGAAATTCTGCTTCTGCTCTATTCATGACAACTAATACGACTGGTATATAATTACCAAATCCTTTCAAGACATCGTTTTGGTTATTCCAGAATATTTTAGCGATCGACTCCGGGCATTTTTTGACTTTATCATGACCTAGTATGATTTCTAAGTCATCAGGCATAAATCCCAAGGCAATTTTGCCGTAAAGTTCAATAAAACATTCTTCTCCGTTTTCTATTGCAGAAACCAAGCGTTTTATAATTTCAACAGTATAATCTCTTTCAGCATCAGATATATTTTTTGCACTATTCAATTTTATTGTGTCATCAATTATACCCTCAAAAAGCCCAAACTGTGGGTTTTTTTGCAGAATATCCGCTTTTCTATTCATCTTTTCGCGATTTGTATCGCTTATGATTTTTATTTTTTGTCTACGTATGGAAAAGTTCTTTATATCAGCAGGTAATTCAAATTCGTATATTCCGTTGTCCATTTCCTTGGATATCATGACATTTTTTGTCCAATATTCACCATCTTCTGCATATGTTCTAAAATATATTTTCCCATTTCGGTCTTGGAGGTTTACGGTTACAAAATTGTATGAATTGGGATAGTCCCTTGATTCATATGCAGCTCCTGCAGCTATTTTTATCACTCCAGCACTTGGACCAAGCTCTTTAATGAAATCAGAATTATGATTATGCCCATGCAAGACAAACATACATTTTTTTAATAAATTATTTCTTGTGGACTTTAGGTCAAACTCCTTTAGCCAATCGAGCGGATGATGCAATACAGCTAGCCGCAAATCTGCTTCATCTGATTGTTTGATTGAATCAATGATTTGCCTATCACCTACGATGAGCTTTCCTTTTTTATCATCAGGACCTGAAGCCCACGATGAATTGAGACATAATATAGCGACGTCGTTTTCATTAATATTAATATGCTTAACATAAAAATATTGACCATTATCGATGATTTCTTGAGTCTCGGCTTGATATTTGCCGAGAAAATTTTGGTAATTCTTTAACTTAGAAAGAACATTTCGTAGATCCTTTTCACAATCTAAAAATCTATTTACTTCTTTTCGGCTTTCAAAATTTGTAATTTTTGACGAAAGTTCAGTTATTTCGTTTCTATCAACATCATGATTGCCTGGGACCATAAAGAGATAATCTGGTGTTAAACCAGTTATAGTCAGAAGCTTGTCAAAGAATTTTGCTGCCAAATCATACTCTTCCGTTTTACCACTAAAAGCAATATCACCTGATATAATTATAAAATTTAAATTAAGAGAGTAGCATGATATGCAATCTCGAATATCATCTAATAATCTTTCGAGAACTATTTCAGAATCATTTTTGGCACGAATATTAAAATGAAAATCAGATAAATGTAGCCAAGTAACATCATTCACTCTTGTCCCTCACTTAAACGGTCAATGCTTAACTTGCTATTATATATCAAGTTGACGTTAAGAGTTAAGACCAAAACAATAGTATCGCCCCATAATTTTTCCGATTTCGTCGACTTCATTCACTGGGCACAGAATGCACTCGTCCAGCAAGAGTTTATGCCTGATAGCAGTTATATGATTGATGCGTGGGATAACTGATAACGCGCGCTTTCACTGGACCATATCAGCAATCCGCAGATTACAAACCAAATCCGCGTTCAATCCCGCCAAAATAGCAGCTAACGATAACATTAAGTGGATAGAAATATCTTGTATCGTTTGGTAATGAGAAGGACAAGCCCCCAGATTCCTGGCTCTCGGTGGTAATAAAATGGACCTGCAATATGACGAGTTGAATTTGAAATCCACGGAAAAACAGGCATCGCAGCCAGACGACGACCGACTGGGCCGACTTACCATCCAAATCCTGGCCTTCCTGGGGGGTCTGGCTGCTTTGCTCATAGCAGCTTTTGATCTCCTGGCCTCGATGATAGGCGGCTCGTCATCCCACATCCCCTCTGGCTGGAGCGATTTGAGCCAGATTGGAGGCATCGTGTTCCTGCTGCTGGGCTCGCTGGGAATTGCGGGCGCATTTCTCTACACCAAAGACAGGAAGAGAGTAGCATGGCTTCTCCTCGGCTGCGGGCTTTTTGGCTTTCCAGTAGGATACATCGCCTGGATTCCTTTCCTGGGCTTTCTGGGATGGGTCATGTGGATTCCTCCGGGGGTGCTGCTCACAGTCGCCGGTCTCCTGGCCGTGATCACTCCAGAGCAGCTGAGGTCCATTCTTGGTCAGAGCAACATGAAGGAAGATCGTGCGGATAGGAAACCCATCGATCAGGCACTATTTGTGAGCGTAATACTTGTGGGAATAGCTCTGATGACCATCATCCTCATGTTCGCCGGCCTTCTGTTCTTCGGGGCGGAGGATTACCTCAAGGGGGACGCAGGCCGGGACCGGGATGGTTTTAACAACGCTGATATCGCTGCCAGCATGGGAAGATGGGACAAAGCCGTCGAGTCATACGACGACATTCTCTCGCGCAATCAGTCCAATGTCCTGGCCTGGAAGGAGAGAGCTTATGCCCTGGAGAAAATGGGCAGATACAAGGAAGCCAACGAGAGCTATGAGAAGGCGCGGGAACTAAAATCCTGAAAACAAAATACTCGAATAGAGATCAAATTACCACGCTCATCATATCCCAGCCAACTATGGTCGGCGCTCCGGACAGCTCAATCACCTGTTCGGCCATCTCGTCCTCGCATCCCTGTGCCTGCGGATAGAGGTGGGTGAGTACCACGCGCTTGATCCCCTGGTTCTTGATCATGCTGCCCAGCTTCTTGGGTGTGGTGTGGTTGGTGACATCAAAGGGCTCAGGAAAGGAGCACTCATGAATGAGCAGGTCGGCTTCCTTAGCAAGAGCTGCCACGCGCGGGCAGGGCTGTGTGTCTCCGGAGTAGACTATTACCTTTTCCTCTGACTCCAATCGGTAGGCGAGAGCCGTCACACTGTGGCGCGCCTCCTCGGCAAAAATGTCAAAACCCTTCAGGGTGAAAGAATCCATGGGTTTGAGCTCCTGCACTGCTGCACTCATCTTCCCGAGGTTCGGGTAGAGGCTCCGAGCGCTCTTAAAATAGACCTCAGTACCCTGCGGCCCGAAGATTTGCAGGCCGGGCATATCTGCCAGAAAACGGGCATTGGCCAGAGCCAACAGATCGGAGACGTGGTCCAAATGAAGGTGCGTGAGCAACACGCTGTCCAGCACTTCCAGGTCGACCCCCACCTCGTCCAGGCGCAGGAGAGTGCCCGCTCCGCAATCCAGGAGCAGAGCCCTATCGTTCTCCACTAATACCGCCGCCTGGGAGCGTCCGGGCTGGGGGATGCCCACGCCCGTTCCCAGCATTGTAACCTTCAGGCTCATGTAATTCTTACATGCACCCAATAGTAAATAATGATATTCGTTACAGCCAGGAATAATTTTAAAAAAAATTAGAGATTTGGCTTATAACCTCGCGGCTCATCCACGATCTCAATGGTGGCAATGGCGTGCTTGAAGACCAATATCTCACCCTTCGCAGTCAAGAGAAGGATCTCATAAGAGTTAAACGAGTCAATAGTTCCAGTGACCGGCTGGCCCCCTGAGATCAGACGAATTATGACTTTCTTGCCTTTGAATTTGGGAATAAATTGTGGCAATGATTGTCTTGTAGTGGGCTTTTCATCTTCAGACATTTCCATCTATTAACCTTATGCAGCCACTATTTATTAACCTGCCCCTTCTCTTTGAAGATTGATCATTTGTTCCTAAAGAGATATCTTCTGCAGAGAGCCCAGGTAACCGGAGCTGGAAAGCGAAACGGTTCAGCTTCAGGCCCAACATATCATTGCTGCATTTTCATCAATCGCGGCGGATGACGAAACGCAGCTGGACATGATCACATCCCTGAAAGGATCTTAGCTTTTCTGGATAGATACTGGGCTTGAGTTATTAAACCGGCTTCAAGCATATCATGCAGCTGCTTTATTTTCTCGATTTTTCCCTTTACTTGCTCCAGATACTCCGGTTTCTCCAAATCACCTAATTCTTTGGGAAGAATAAGACTGCGCCGACCTGATCCCCACAGTTCCGGTGCCAAGATTCTAATAGAGCCTAAGAGAGCAGCCAAATCTGCATTTGAGTCATCTATTATTAGTTTCATGCTTCATTCCCCGATATAACATCCTTACTAGACGTTCTAATTTAAAAAATTATTGTTGTTTTTAGGAAGAAGAAAGGACTGGATGGCTCTTACTATCCTAGCCTATGCACTAATTCAAACAAGTTCCGCTGATGGTGAAGCCATTGTTTCCCTCATTTGTCTCCGGGATTTGATTGTCCGGATCTGCCGTCACTGTGATCTCGTTTGTACGGCTGCCTCCAGCCGGCGAAGCTGCGCTGGAAAAGCCGATTGTCTCATGCAGAAAGCCGCCCGTGACCGGCATGAGAAGAGTGAGTTCAGCAACCGCGGTGGGCGTTCCCTGACGGTTTTCCAGCACTCTTACCTTTACCGGCTGATATCCGGTAGAGCCGCTGGGAGACGGAGTTATCGTCAGCAGGAATGAGACCAGATTGCAGGTGGTATTGTTCGGATCTGCAGATATCGACAAGTCAGAGACGGGTTGATTATTGAAGGGGGCAGAGATCTCGATTGGAGAACCTGACAGCCGACCCTGACCAACTATGTTCTGATCATCCGTCCGAGGAAGCTTGCTTCCCAAAAAGGGGCTGTCCCGGTTCATCTGAGAGTCTGCAACCGAGGCCAGCAATAGGAAGATGCCAAGAAGCATTGCCATTTTAAATCCATTATTCCGTACTTTCATGACTATTAAGAACGGAAAATATAGATATAACCATTTTGGGCCGGAACAAAACCCTAAATATATGCTTGAGAAATCTAACCTGCAATGACCGCGAAACCCCTTTCCCTCAAGATCACTCCGGAGATGGAAGAGTATATCCGTGCCCGCTCTACCGACCTTCGCGTCGCCACTACTTGTGAAGGGCCCCTGATGTTCTCTATCAGAATCAGCCCGCCTAAGCCAACAGATCAGGTAATATTAATAGGAGAGCGTAAAGTCTATATTTCGGCTGTCCAGGCGCCCTACATCAAAGCAATTGATGACAAAATGCTGCCGCGCTGCGCCCTGGAGAAGAAACGACCGTAAAATCTGCTAAATTAATTATTTTTATTACATCGGGAGTGCAGAGGGTCACGAATACCCCAACCTTCAGGTTGGGGATGAAGTGAACCCTCGCCGTTTTTTGCGTTAACTTATATCGATCAACCGTTGCTTCTTTAAAAATGAAATCGTATTTGGCACTTTAGCCACAGGTGGTGCCACCCACCTATGGCTAGGATGTGATACGCGTTGGAATTGCGCAGTTTTAGCCATGGCTATGGTCAAATTACCTACCACATCGTATTAGTGCCAAAGTATCGATACAAGATATTCTATGACAAGCGAGTTAAAAAGGATTGCGAGCTAATTCTCAACAAAATTTGCATGGAGCAAGGCTATAAAATTCATGCAATGGAAATTGTAGACGATCATGTTCACTTGTTCCTGGAATTCCATCCGAATTCTTCTCTATCAAGAGTAGTTCAATTTTTGAAAGGAGGCAGTTCATATAGAATGTTCAAGCTTCATCCCGAATTGAAAAAAAGATTTTGGGGCGGAAGCTTGTGGTCAAGTGGTAAATTCTTTCGATCCGTCGGAAATGTGACCGCTGATACAATACAGCACTACATTAAGGAATCACAAGGGAAAACAAAAGCAGAGCCGGGATTTTGCAGGTCAAAGGAATTTGGTCAAAGAAGACTCGATGATTTCTGATCTCCAGCTAACCGGGCGTGCGCGCGGCCCGAAGCATACCCCATCCCTTTAGGGTGGGGTGGCCGCGTGCAGTTTGATTTTTGATAGATCTGAAAATGGCTTTCCTCGCATAACTTGGATCTCTTCAATCCGGAGACTGCCAGAAACGACCACCAAAGGAGCAGACATCCAACGAGCGCCAAGGAAATCGAGATATAATCCATCACCAACATCTCCTAATTACTACAGATAACCCTGCCTCCATATAGACGATTGCGACCAGCTAATCCGTCCATAATTTTGCCGCAGTGGTCGGACTATTATTTTTCACTTCGTTACTTAATATAACATAAATATTATATTATTAGTTACTATTGAATTCGCATCATCTACTTAGATGAGTATTGTATAACATTCCGGCCTATTCACAATATCAAAGTTGCCCATTACAGTAACTGTATATTATTACTATATAAATTTATGCCACACGCAGATTATGTGGCAGATCCGGAATCGATTAAAAAAATTTACCGGCTACGCCGCCACTCTTTAAGAGCGCGCATGGATTTGGCGCGATGAGATATTTGATTCTTCTTCTCCAGCTCCATCTCTGCCAAACTCACATCTTCTACATAAAAGATAGGGTCATAGCCAAATCCCTTATTGCCTCGCGCCTCAAAACCGATCTGCCCGTGCACCTCTCCTGAGAACATTACGGTTTCCATGCCCGGCTCTGCGTAGGCAACCACCGATTTGAAGTACGCCGATCGATTCTCCTGGCCCTCCATGAGCCGCAGTATCCCGGCGTTGCCTATCGTCTTTTGCACATATGCTGAATAAACGCCCGGAAATCCCTGTAGAGCCTGCACGAAAAGGCCGGCGTCTTCGAGCATTACCGGCCCCTCCAAGCGGCCTCTGACCTCTTTCATGCCATAAAGAGCCACCTCTTCCAAAGTGTCCGCCTGAATCTCAGCATAGCCGATGTCCCTTTGCACGAGATCCTCTAGGATGGCCCGAGCTTCCGCAAACTTTCCCTTATTGCTGGTAACAAAATTGATCATTTCTAATCCCGCCAATTTTCCTCAGATTCTTTTCGGCTTCCACTTCCAGCCTTACCATCCCGACATGAACATTTCCCTCGTCATCGAGAGGATGTACCCGGATATACCGATCAACCACTTCGCTGATAAAATCCATTCGTAAATCCTCTGGTATTTTTTCGATATATGGCAGCCATGTAGTCTTGAACCAAGAGATCAAACCCTCTCGTCCCCTCTGGACCATATCCTTTGCTACCAGCTCCACCCTCAAGACGCTCAGGCCCGCACGTTCAACCCAGATCCGATACTCGTCAGGGCCGAATAAGCCATAAGGAAACCAGAAACCTTCGAAGTACCCGGACCATTTCTCCTCAGAAATAAGCCCATTTACAACCTCCAGGATCGCGGCAGCATTGCCCCTGCCTCCGAACTGCATTAAGACCTTACCATCATTCTTGAGGCTGCGTTTGATCCCCTCCAGAACCGGTCCATGATCCTGCACCCAATGGAGGCATGCAAAAGAGAGAACGAGATCGAACTCATTTTCATACTTCAATTGCGAAGCGTCTCCATATTGGAAAGATAGGTTAGGCTGGCTCGAAGGCGGAAACCGTAGCCTAGCAAAGCCGAGCATCTCCACGGAATTGTCGAGGCCCATGACAGATCCCTTGGGGACAAGGAGTGCAATTTCTGCTGTGATTTTGCCATCTCCACATCCGATATCGAGAATCTGTTCATCTCCTCGGACAGAGATCCTGGATAGAAGTTCCTGTGCCCATTTCTGCTGGGCGGACGAACTCTTCTCATATACTCTCGGGTCCCATCTGTGCATTACTAATCGCCTCTGCAGTTTACTTCTTATTGTGATAAAGGCTTAACCGATGAAGATTTGGCCGAGCCGCTTCTCTAACGCGATCTATTCAATTCAAGGGCAACGTTTTTAGATGCCTAGCATAGAATGAGAAGGGTTAATGCGGACCCTGGTGAGTTAAAAATGGAACTTGGAGACAGAATCTCCGTAAAGAGGAAAGATACACGCTATGAGGGTGTGCTCATGCCTTGTCGGCGCGAAGGATACCTGGTCATGAAGCTGGACAACGGCTATAATATAGGTTTATGTGCCGCTGAGTGCGAGATACAGCTCCTGCAAAAGAGCCAGGAAAGCAAGCCAAAAGGCAGCATCAGGCCTTTGCAGTCTAGAGAGGGCCTCCCCGAGGTTTCTATTCTATCCACCGGAGGGACAATTGCCAGCAAGGTCGATTATCGCACGGGAGCCGTCACCAGCCAGTTCTCCGCAGGCGAGATCATATCCGCCATCCCGGAGCTGGAAGAGATCGCGAACTACCGTGCACGTGTCATCTATCAGATCTTGAGCGAGAACATGCGCGCCGAATACTGGATGAAGCTCGCGCAATCTGTTGCCGAGGAGATTCGTTCCGGCGCAGAGGGCGTGATCATAACCCACGGCACGGATACCATGATGTATACCGCGGCGGCGCTCTCCTTCATGCTGAAGACACCGGTGCCCGTAGTTATAGTCGGCTCGCAGAGGAGCTCCGACCGGCCCAGCAGCGATGCCTCCATGAATGCCGTCTGTGCGGCAACTGTCGCCATCAGCGACATTGCTGAGGTCTGTGTGGTGATGCACGGCACAACCAGCGACGACTACTGCGCAATTCACCGAGGGACAAGGGTGCGAAAGATGCATACCTCCCGTCGGGACGCCTTCCAGAGCATAAATCAGGTGCCGATTGGAAAGGTGGACTACCTCACCAGAAAGATTCAGACCTTCCAGCCTTACCGGCGACGCGGCGAGGTGGAGTTGGAGGTTATGGACAAGCTTGAGTCCCACTGCGCTCTGGTCAAATACACACCCGGATCTTCGCCGGAGATCTTGAACTATTATATTGATAAAGGCTATCGCGGCATAGTACTGGAGGGTACAGGCCTTGGTCATGTGGCATCCGACTGGATAGACAGCATTAAGAGGGCCACAGAGGAGGATATTCCCGTGGTGATTACCTCGCAATGCCTGCGAGGCAGAATATGCGATCGGGTATACGATACGGGGCGCTACATGCTGGATGCAGGAGCGATTGAGGGCGAGGATATGCTGCCCGAGATGGCCCTGGTCAAGCTCATGTGGACAGTCGCAAATGCAAAGAGTCCGGAAGATATCCGAATCCTCATGAAGAAGCCTCTTGCCGGGGAGATATCTCACTCCACCCCTATCACGGTGTAAGGCGGGAAATTAGGCCAAACCTTATAAGCAAGGTGCATAGTAGCACCAATCTCAGGATTATTGGAGGAATTTCGTTTTGACACGCAAGCCAGCAAGCATGTATAGAAGGAGAGAACGGCCCTACACGCGCAGAAGATACATGGGCGGCGTTCCTGGAAGTAAAGTAGTACACTATGATATGGGAAATTTGACTGAAGATTTTCCCATCCAGCTAACTCTGGTAGTCAAGGAGCCTTGTCAAATCAGGCATACCGCTCTTGAAGCAGCCAGAGTCTCGGCTAACCGTTACCTCATGAAAGTAGTAGGCAGAACCAATTTCCACCTCAAGCTGAGGACTTATCCTCACCATGTCATCCGAGAGAATAAGCAGGCAACGGGCGCAGGCGCCGACCGTGTCTCCAGCGGCATGAGGATGGCTTTTGGCAAGGCTGTAGGAACTGCGGCCAGGGTCGAAGCAGGCCAGAAGCTCTTTACAGTGGGAATACCTCCTGCATACCTTAACGATGCTAAGGTAGCATTGACGAGAGCAGGGCATAAATTGCCAACGCCGATTCAGATCATAGTAGATTCGGGTCAAGAACTGATAAAATAATTAAGGTATCTGGATGGATGATTATTTAGCGGGCCTGGATCGGGCCATAAAGAAGATGCCGGCCACTCGGGAGTCCAAGGAGCGGTTCGTCATACCTTCCGTCAAGGTCTTTTACGAAGGCAAGACCACCGTCCTCGAGAACTTCGGGAGCATCGCGGACACTCTAAATCGCGAACCGGAGCACCTCATGAAGTATCTGCTCCAGGAGATGGGCACAGCTGGCAAGATCGAAGGGCAGCGCGGCGTCTTTCAGGGAAAGTTCGGCGAGACTGCCATCGCCCGCCAGATAGAGTCCTATTTCGAGGAATATGTAGTCTGCACAGAGTGCAGGCTGCCCGATACCCACCTCCTCAAGAGCGATCGTGTTCTTACACTCAAGTGTGATGCCTGTGGCGCTCATCGGCCGGTTAGAAAGAGAAAGGCCACCACAATCGTACAAAAGGATCTCATCGAAGAGGGGGAGACCTATGAGCTACGCATCGAGTCCGTGGGCAATAAGGGCGATGGCATAGCCAAGGTGGATAAGTACCTCATCTTCGTGCCCAGCGCCGTCAAGGGCGAGATCGTTAAGGCCAAGATTAAGAAGATCAGCGGCACTTTGGCCTTCGCCGAGGTTGTGGAGCGAACAGGCAAGGTGCCTTAGATGGAAGAGAAGATCACCCTTACATTTAATGAGGAGAACAAGTATCTGCTTGAGTTCTCTCCGCCGGCCTTCTGGATGGAATATGCCTTAGGATATGGTGGTCTTCCCTGGATAGAGATCAACGAGGATAGGGCGGCAATCGTCGCCGAGAATTACTCCTATCTTCTCGATCTACTGGTTCAGGCCAGGCTCTATCGCCTCGGAAAGATGCCTTTTGAGGCACGGTTAAAGTAGAATAGATACAGATAGATGTCAACAAACGTGGCTCCATCTGTGCCATCATTGCAAGGCTATGTCATTCGCGGCCTGCCTATCATCAAGCAAGGCGATAATATCGCTTTACTGGTGCAATCTCTTTTTGATTTTCAAGATGGCGATGTGCTCTGTCTGGCCAGCACCATTGTGGCCAAATCGGAGGGACGTTTCCGGGAACTGGAAAGCTATCATCCCACCGACAGGGCTACAGCCATAGCTCGAAATATCGGCAAAGATCCCAGATTTGTGCAGGCGGTCCTGGATGAATCGGTGGAGGTCATGCTGGAGCAGCCCTTTCTGCTGGTACAGACTCGCTTTGGGCATGTGGGCGTTAACGCCGGCATCGATCAGTCCAATGTGGGAGACGCGCGCATACTGCTTCTGCCCGAAGATCCGAGCAGGAGCGCGAAGCGACTATGCGCCGGCCTGGGCAAGGACTGCGCGATAATCATCACCGACACCTGCGGCAGGCCTTTTCGCACCGGCGTAGCGGGTGTGGCCATAGGTTGGGCGGGTATTGCCGCTCTGCGGGACTGGCGGGGGATCTGCGACCTGCACGGCAAGGCCCTGGAGATCACAGTAGAGGCCATTGTGGACGAGATCGCAGCAATGGCCAATCTGCTCATGGGCGAAGCCGGAGACGGGACTCCGGCGGTTGTCTTTCGCGGATTGAAGTATCCTCGCAGCGGCGGCGATT
Organism: Methanothrix sp.; assembly: GCA_963682135.1. Taxonomy (GTDB): domain Archaea; phylum Halobacteriota; class Methanosarcinia; order Methanotrichales; family Methanotrichaceae; genus Methanothrix. The sequence goes on along the minus strand of OY821645.1, from coordinate 404,847 downwards.
CGGTATTCATGGCAGAGGAGAGAGATGTGATCAGGCCTCGCCTCAAGAGATAGGATTTTATCGCCTGCCGCGGATAGCCACGTTCGTGCATAGACCTATTCGAATCGTGGTGCCTTTCAAGCTCGACAATGCCAAGAGCAGGCTGGCCCCGGCCCTTGCGCCGGAGGATCGGCGGCTCCTGGCTTTTGCCATGCTCAGGGATGTATTGGATGTCGTTTTAGGCTTCGGCGGGGCGACGATCCTCTCCCGGCCAGGTCTTCACTCCGCGCAGGTCGGCTATGATGTCGAGATCCGTGAGTCGGAGCTGGACCTGAACGATGCTCTGAACGCATTAATCGCCGACGAGGCATCGCGAGGATGGCGCGCGGATATTTTGATAGTCATGGCCGATCTGGCACTATTGACTCAAAACGATGTAGCCGGCATTTTGAGCTGCCGGGGCGATGTGGTGCTCTGTCCTGGACGGGGGGGCGGTACAAACATGATTCTCATCAGGGCCCCCGAGTTTCGCACCTGCTACCGGGGGTTGAGCTTTCCCAAACATCAGGACTACGCCCGGCAGGCAGGCCTTGAGGTCTCCGTCTTCGAGTCATTCAGGGCAGGATGCGACATCGATTGCCCGGAAGATCTGGCCGAGGTGCTTTTGCACGGGCGGGAGAGGGAGGCGAGGGGGCTCCTGGAGAAGATGGGATTTTCCGTTTCCGAAAGATAGATCTAAACATCCAAAATCTTGAAGTGGATAGAATGAAGAACGGACAAAGACTGCACAGGAGAAGCCTGAATTGACGGAAAATGAGTTGCATAGCAGTGAAGGGAAGGATAATTCAGTCAGGGTTGATCTTGTGCAATCCTGGCATGAGGAAGAGATTGTGGATCTCTATCGAGCAGCTGGCTGGTGGAAGGAAGAGATGGACGCCAGCCGGATCAACGACTTGATCCGGGGAAGCTTCCTATTCGCCGTGGCGATTGATATTTCTACCGGCAGGGCCGTGGGTATGGGCCGTGTGATTTCCGATGGTATTGCAGATGGGTATATTCAGGACTTGGTGGTGCAGGGCGACAAGAGGAGCTGGGGGGTGGGAAAGATGATTCTCGGCAGGCTTCTGGAGGAGTGCAGGATTCGTAAGATCACCTGGATCGGCCTGATTGCAAAACCAGGCAAAGAAGATTTTTACAGGTCACTGGGATTTGCGCCTATGCCCGGACACGTGCCCATGCTCTTTGATGAGGGGGCAAGAGTATGCTGAGCGCTGCGGACTTCAGGCCGGTCACACTCTCGGACCGGGATTTCTTTCTCCGGCATTACCTGAGCTATCCTCAGGAACACAGCGATAATACCTTCACCAACATGGTCTGCTGGAATGACTATGCCCATTACAGGTACGCTTACCTGGATGGCTGCATAGTCCTTTGCAGCACCATCGCAGGAATGACACGCTACCGTCCTCCCATCGGCCCGAGAAATCCAGAGCTTCTTGCTGACGTCCTGAGGCTTGCCGCCAAGAGCGATGAAGAGCATCCGTTTGTAATCCTGGACTCGGATACAAAAGACTGGATGGCCGGACTGTATCCGGATCTTTTATTCCATGCACAGAGAAAGTATTTTGAATATGTCTATCTGGCCTCTGATCTGGCGGAATTGCCTGGCAAGAAATATCTAACCATCCGCCACCAGCTTAACAAATTTCAGAAGACCTGCATGCCCCTAGTAGAGATGATTTGCGAAGAGAATCTCGGCGAGATCGAGGATTTCCTGAACCTGTGGTGCGATTGGAAGGACTGCGACTCCGATCCGGTGCTCGCCAGCGAAAAAAATGCAGTGTCCTTTGCCTTATCCCATTATAAAGAGCTGCAGATCTCTGGCCTGGCCATCCGCGCTAACGGCAAGATCGGTGCCATGTCCCTCTTTGAAGGTTTAAACAAAGATACAGCATTGGTGCATTTCGAGAAGGGCCTGCCGGATTGCAAGGGAATTTATAGGGCGGTCAATGCTGAGACGGCCAGGATCCTGGCCAAAGATTATATTTACATCAACCGGGAGAGCGACATGGGCGTAGAAGGCATCCGAGAGGCAAAGACACGATATCATCCCCATCACATGACTATGGTGCATATGCTCAGGAGGGATGAGCTGGTGCAGTTATTGTGATGAGTGCTACCCCTGGCAAAAAGATATGCGGTTCGTTAATCTAGAAGCTCGTAGACTGCTCTTGCCGGAATATTCAGGATTCGTGTGGTTATTTCTACGAATAGATCTTCCTGCTGCATTCTATCCATTCCGAATTTATCATCCAGGGTCAGTCTTTCCATTTCGAGAGCAATAAGCCTTGTCTGAATCTGGGCAATCTTGTGGCGAATTCCCAGCTCCGCAATTATATTCATGAAATAGCCGATACTGCGTGGCTTCTCTGATGACAGATTCTTAATCAAGCCGCACTCGATACAGTAGGGATGAGGCTTTAGTCCCCTTTCTCTGCCTTCAAAGTAGTAGGGCAGCCAGATCTTCTCTCTGCTGCCGGAGATCTTGTGCTCGCAACCAGACATCTAATCATTCCCTCGTCTCTAATTAGGACTATAAATTCGAAGCATTAAAACTTTTTGCAGCATGGATGCAAACACGGCATACGCCCCTGGCAGATATAGTCTCTTGCCAATAATCCTTTTTCGGAAAATATATTCTAAATCTTTTTACTGTTCTTCTAAATTGCGCCATATTGACCCTAGCAAAAAAAGAGAGTCAAATTAATAAATTATTATTATATATTAAACAGAAATGAGATAAAAGATAATGTGCAAGTTATTCCTGCGCGAATGAGAATAATAATAGTACCTAAAAAAGAGAGAGTGATATCCCACTTACAGATCAATGCGTGGGATATTCTCTACGGATTCTGGGTTGGCGAGAGCGGACAGGTCTCCGGTCTCCTTTCCAAGGGCCTTGGCCTTGATGACGCGGCGCATGATCTTGCCGGACCGGGTCTTGGGGACATCCTTGACGAAGTAGACCTTGTCGGGGTAAGCGACTGGGCCCAGTACCTTCCTAACGTGGGTTGATATCTCCTTAGCGAGCTCTGGAGACTCGGCAACGCCATCCCTGAGAATGACGAAGGCCACAATCTTCTCGCCCTTGACTTCATCGGGCTGGCCGACAACGGCTGCCTCGGCGACCTTGGGGTGAGAAACGGCGGCGGACTCGACCTCTGCGTTGGAGATTCTGTGTCCTGCTACCTTCAGCACATCATCGATTCTGCCCTGGATCCACCAGTAGCCATCCTTGTCTCGGGTGGCCTTGTCTCCTGCCAGATATGTGCCGGGCTTAACCTGCCAGTACATGTCCCAGTACTCTTTCTTGTACCTGACTTCATCTCTGAAGAAGGCACGGAGCATGGATGGCCAGGGGGCCTTCTGAACGATGTTGCCGCCGTATCCCAATGGGACGGAGTTGGCATCTTCATCGTAGATATCGGTGTTCATGCCGGGCAACGGGAAGGTAACTGATCCGGGCTTCTCGGGTGTCATGGCCAGAGGGGCGATGACGTGGCATCCGGTCTCAGTCTGCCACCAGGTATCAATGATTGGTGCCTGATCGGCGCCGATGTTCTTTCTGAACCACATGTAGGCTTCGGGGTTCAGGGGCTCGCCCACGGAGGCAAGGATTCTGATGGTGGACAGATCGTACTTCTTCACAAAGGCTTCGCCGGTCTTCATGAACATTCTGATGGCGGTTGGTGCGGTGTAGAATACAGATACGCCGTACTGCTCAATGATGGACCACCAGCGGCCCAGATCGGGGAAGTCGGGAGACCCCTCGTAGAGGATGCTGGAGGCACCCAGGCAGAGCGGGCCGTATACTACGTAGCTGTGGCCTGTGATCCATCCGCAGTCTGCGGTGCACCAGAAGACATCATCGTTGTGAACATCCAGTACCCAGGAGGTTGTCTGAGCGGGACAGACGGCATATCCGCCATGAGCATGCTCAATACCCTTGGGCTTGCCGGTGGTTCCGGAGGTGTAGAGAATGAATAGCCTGTCCTCTGGATCAAGCGGGACGGTCTCGCACTGAGCAGACTGGCTGCCTACGAAATCGTTGTAGAAGACATCACGTCCCTCGGTCATGGGCACGGAGACGCCGGTTCTCTTGACGACTACTACCTTCTTGACGGAGGGGGCGTTCTTCATGGCCTCATCTACATTGGGCTTGAGGGGCAGGGGCTTTCCGCGCCTGTAGAAGCCGTCAGCAGTGACGACAACCTTGGCCTCGGCATCGTTGACCCTGCTGGCCAGGCCACCGGAGGAAAATCCGGAGAACACGATGGTGTGAATGGCACCGATCTTGGCGCAAGCGAGCATGGTGATGGGCAGCTCAGGGATCATGGGCAGGTAGGCAACGACTCTGTCTCCCTTCTCGACGCCAACACTCTTCAGGGCATTGGCCATCTTGTTGACCTCTCTGTACAGCTCGTAGTAGGTGATGGTCCTGTTGTCGCCCACTGGCTCGCCTATGAAGTAGTAGGCTACCTTGTTCCGGTTTGCGGACTTGGCATGCCTGTCTACGGCATTGTAGACTACGTTGATCTTGCCGCCGGTGAACCACTTGAAGTAGGGCTTGGCGGAATCGTCAAGAACCTGGGTATAGGGCTGGAACCAATCTGCATAGGTCTGAGCCATCTCATCCCAGAAATCAATGTAATTATCGGAGCACCATTTGCGCATCTCCATCTCAGTCTTGAATCCCTTCTTCTTCATCCACTGAAATGCGTTGGAGTGCTCAACTATCCACTGCGGGGTGTTGAAAATCCTGGTCTCTTCGGCCAAAGATGCCGTTTTTGCTGTATCAGCCAATTTCATACCTCCTTGTGATCAAGTGTTCCCCATTCTAAATTGTCCGGGCCTATATGTGAAGAATCATTGCTTATGCCTCTCTTTTGCTCCTGCCCAGACCACCATCCGACCAAACGCGGAATGATTTTGGGAAACATCGGCTCAAAACCTACCTGATCATTTATAAAGTTATCGCGATATAAATCATAATGATCTATAATCATAATGATTTTTAGCTAAAGATAATGCATTTAGAAGGTAATTAATTACAATATAGATAATAATTAACATTGATCATGAAAGCCGGCGGAAAATCGATTTTGATATAGAACGCCCATCTCCCAGATAATAGAATTAAAAATAAAAAAGAATTTTCCGCTCACTTGATGAGCGGAATTGCGTCGACAGATTCTGGGTTGGCCAGAGCGGAGATGTCACCCGTGGGATTACCCAGAGCCTTGGCCTTGATGACGCGGCGCATGATCTTGCCTGACCGGGTCTTGGGTACATCGTTCACGAAGTAGACGGACTCAGGATAGGCCACGGGGCCCAGTACAGAGCGCACGTGCTTGGATAGATCCTTGTCGAGACCCGCAGTGGCTTCAATGCCGGTCTTGAGGATAACGAAGGCCACGATTACCTCACCCTTGACCTCGTCGGGCTTGCCGATGACAGCAGCCTCGGCGACCTTGGGATGAGATACCAGGGCGCTCTCGACCTCAGCATTGGAGATTCTGTGTCCGGCTACCTTCAGCACATCATCTATTCTGCCCTGGATGGTGAAGTATCCATCCTTATCCTTGGTGGCCTTGTCGCCAGCCAGGTATGTGCCGGGTCTGATCTCCCAGTAGGTGGACCAGTACTCCTTCTGGTACCTAACCGTGTCTTTGTAGAAGGCCCTGAGCATGGACGGCCAGGGTGTATTGCTGACGATGTTGCCTCCGGAGCCTGGCGGCACGGGATTGGCATCCTCATCCACAATATCCACGTTAAAGCCGGGCAACGGGAATGTTGGGGATCCGGGCTTCAAGGGAGTGATGGGCAAGGGCGACACCAGGAAGCATCCGGTTTCAGTCTGCCACCAGGTATCCATGATCTGCAGCTTTCCGCCGCCGAAGTTGTTTCTGTACCATATCCAGGCCTCTGGATTTATGGGCTCGCCCACAGATCCCAGCAGCCGCAGGCAGGAAATGTCGTGCGTCTTGGGCCACTGATCTCCGGCCTTCATGAACATCCTCACGGCTGTAGGTGCCGTGTAGAGTACTGACACCTTGTTCTCACTGATGATCTTGAACCACCTGCTGAAGTCGGGATAGTCAGGGGATCCCTCATAGATCATGCTGGTTGCACCCAGGCAGAGAGGCCCGTAGACCACGTAGCTGTGGCCGGTGATCCATCCGACGTCAGCTGTGCACCACCAGACATCGGTGTCTTTGATATCGAATACCCAGGAAAGCGTCTGGGCTGGAGTCACGCAGTAGCCGCCGTGAACATGCTCGATACCCTTGGGCTTGCCTGTGGTTCCGGAGGTGTAGAGGATAAACAGCCGATCCTCAGCATCCATCTTTTCGCTCTCGCAAACATCCGACTGCTTGGCCACCAGCTCATGGTACCAGACATCCCTTCCTGCCTTCATGGGAACATCGATACCTGCCCTCTTTACCACAACGATATTGGTTACGCTTGGGGTATTGGCGGTGGCTTCATCCACATTCGGCTTAAGGGGCAGGGGCTTTCCGCGCCTGAAGAAACCATCAGTAGTAACTACTACTTTGGATTCCGCATCGAGGACTCTGCTGTTAAGGCCGCCGGAGGAGAATCCGGAGAAGACCACGCTGTGTATGGCACCGATCTTGGCGCAAGCGAGCATGGCAATAGGGGTCTCGGGGATCATGGGCATGTAGATGCTGACCCTATCTCCCTTGCCAACTCCCAGACTCTTTAGGCCGTTTGCAAATTTGTTGACCCTCTTGGCCAGATCTGCATAGGTAATCTTCTGGGTAGGCTGATCGACGGGTTCAGGGACAAATATGTAGGCTACCTTATCCTTTTTGGCGCCCGCAGCGTGCCGATCCACTGCATTGTAGGCCACATTGATCTTTCCGCCTACGAACCATTTAGCGTAAGGCGGTACCCAGTTGAGAACCTGAGCATAGGGCTCTTGCCAATCGGCATAGGTCTTGGCCATCTCATCCCAGAAGGTGATGAAGTTCTGGCCGGTCCAGGCGCGCATCTCCCGCTCGCTCTTGAATCCCTTCTTCTTCATCCACTGCATGACATTAGAATTCTCAACGAGCTCCTTGGATGGCTCGAATACTCTCGTCTCCTCATAAAGAACAGACGTTGTTGCTTTTTGCTCAGCCAATTTTGTAACCTCCGTTTGAATCCCCACGTCTTCCCCCAAACTCCCCACAAATCACCTGAATGCCCGTCCAATCACCTGAGGACAAACATCCAGCACGATCTTTCCCTTATATTCCATGACCGAAATGCCTTGCCTACGGGAGTCATCGGGAATACTGTAGCGATCGATAATTATCCTGGTTTTTCATTTATAAAGTTGTCGAGGTAACTTTAATTAATGTTCAATTATTATCATTATTAATAAGCAAAATAACTGAATTCTGCATTCATTTCGGCAACTTTAATAGAAAAAAGAAAAACGAATGGGTCCGCTCAGGTGATGAGCGGAATAGCATCGACTGCATCTGGATTAGCCAGAGCGGAGACGTCACCCGTGGGTTGGCCCATTGCTTTTGCCTTGATGACGCGGCGCATGATCTTGCCGCTCCTCGTCTTGGGCACGTCCTTGACGAAGTAAATCGCCTCTGGACTGGCTAATGGTCCCAGGGCGGATCTCACATGCTTGACCAGTTCTTTCTTCAGCTCATCGGTCCCATCGATTCCTCCTCTGAGAGAAACGAAGGCCACGATGACCTCGCCCTTGACCTGGTCGGGCTTGCCGATGACGGCAGCCTCGCCAACCTTGGGATGAGAGACGAAAGCGGACTCGACCTCAGCATTGGAGATTCTATGGCCGGCTACCTTCAGCACATCGTCGATTCTGCCCTGGATAGTGAAGTATCCATCCTTATCCTTGGTGGCCTTATCGCCAGCCAGATATGTGCCGGGTCTGATCTCCCAGTAGGTGGACCAATACTCCTTCTGGTACCTGACCGTGTCTCTGTAAAACGCCCTGAGCATGGATGGCCAGGGTGTATTGCTCACTATATTGCCGCCGGAGCCGGCTGGAACGGGGTTGGCATCCTCGTCAAGGATATCGATGTTGAATCCAGGCAGCGGGAAGGTCGCAGATCCGGGCTTGAGCGGGGTGATGGGCAGAGGAGACACCAGGAAAGTTCCCGTCTCTGTCTGCCACCAGGTATCCATGATCTGGCATTTGCCGGCACCGAAGTGCTCTCTATACCACATCCAGGCCTCAGGATTAATGGGCTCGCCCACCGATCCAAGCAGCCTTATGCTGGATATATCATAATCCTTGGCCCATTTCTCGCCAGCCTTCATGAACATCCTGATAGCGGTTGGTGCAGTGTAGAAGACAGACACCTTGTTATCCTGGATGATCTTGAAAAACCTACCAAAATCCGGGAAGTCAGGAGCACCCTCGTACATCATGCTTGTTGCACCGAGGCAGAGAGGCCCATATACTATGTAGGAGTGGCCCGTGATCCATCCGATATCGGCTGTGCACCACCAGACATCACTGTCTTTTATATCGAAGACCCAGTGCAGAGTCTGAGCCGGTCCAACCTGATATCCGCCATGTACGTGCTCGATACCCTTGGGTTTACCGGTAGTTCCGGAGGTGTAAAGGATGAACAGCCTATCCTCTGAGTCCATCTTCTCGCACTCGCATTCTTCTGACTTTCCTGCCACCAGATCGTGCCAGTAGATGTCTCTTCCCTGCTTCATGGGCACTTCAAGCCCGGTCCTCTTGACAACGATTACATTTTTCACCGTTGGGGTATTGGCTGTCGCCTCATCCACGTTTGGCTTGAGAGGAATGGGCTTGCCGCGCCGATACAAGCCATCGGTGGTTATCACAGCTTTGGCCTCGGCATCCATGATTCTGCTGTTAAGGCCTCCCGAAGAAAACCCGGAGAAAACAATGCAGTGAATGGCTCCTATCTTGGCGATGGCGAGCATGGCAATGGGGAGTTGAGGGATCATGGGCATGTACAACATAACTCTGTCTCCCTTCTGCACGCCCAGGCTCTTCAGACCGTTGGCGAACTTGTTGACCTCCTTGTAGAGCTGCAGATAAGTGATCTTTTGAGTAGGCTGATCGGTGGGCTCAGGGACGAAAATGTATGCTACCTTATCCTTCTTCGCGCCCATAGCATGCCTATCCACAGAATTGTAGGCCACATTGCACTTGCCGCCCACGAACCACTTTGCATAAGGCGGTATCCATTCCAGTGTCGAGGACCAGGGCTCAAACCAATCTGCATAGGTCTTGGCCATCTCACCCCAGAACTGGATGTAGTTGGCAGAACACCAGAGGCGCAGCTCCCTCTCTGTCTTGAAACCTTTCTCCTTCATCCACTTCATGACGTTAGAGTTCTCGACGAGTTCCTTGCTCGGCTCGAATACCCTGGTCTCTTCATATAGCACTGATGTTTTTGCGGTTGCCTTTTGCTCAGCCATTTTTAACCTCCTTCATAAATTTATGACTCTAAAACCCACTCACTATGTTTTTTGTAATCAAGTTTGTAATAAACTATCAAATATAGGGCTCCTCCCGTACTAGGAGAGGGTCTTAGATGCATTATCATGAATGATAATTTTCATTATTAATAAACCTAATGGTGCTCTGAAACAATCATCTTAAAAAGCCAAAAGGGTTGCTCTACAACAGTAGCCTGTTGGTTCTGGTAGGCCATTTACTGTCATCGAATAGCCTTTTATGAATTATTGTTTTATATTTTTAAAATTTAATATGTATGTTTAATTCATGAGAGACTCTTCGCGATTTCACCTGTCAGCTAAATGACCGGATACATAGAAGGGATTGCTGTCCGTTACTGCAACCCGGATGAGGGAGCCCAGTTTTGGTCCGCCTTTGACAACTATGCCCAGATAGTTCTCGGCCCGGGCCTTCATGGTGCCGTCCCGCCCGCGCTCTGTGATCCTGGCTTCCAGGACCTCGCCCCTGTACCCCTCATTTCTTGAAGCCGCGATCTTCAGCCACATCCGGGTCAATTCTCTCGATCGATCCTTCTTGATTCGGTCCGGCATGTCATACTTTTGGGCGGCAGACGTACCCGGTCGCGCCGAGAATCTGGTAATATTAACCTTATCCGGTTGCAGGCGCTCTATAAGATTCATGGTCTCGAAGAAGTTCTCATCAGTCTCACCGGGAAAACCCACGATGACATCCGTGATTATGGTGATTCTGGGGTGAGATGATCGAAAAGCACTCACAAGCTTCAGGAAGTCCGCCACTGAGTATCTACGGCCCATGCTGCGAAGAATCTCATCTGAACCGGATTGTACAGGAATATGCAGGAACCGGTATATTTTAGGGCTTTGATATGCCGATAGCAGCTGATCTTTGATTAAAAGAGCACTATTGGGATTCATCATGCCTGCGCGCAGCATAAAATCGCCTGGGATATTTGCCAGTCTTTTGAGCAATTGGCCCAGATCTGTTCCGATATCCTCTCCATAGGCAGCTGTATCCTGAGCAGTGACCTGCACCTCTGCCATTCCCAATGCGGCCAGCTTTTCTGCCTCAGCTACCACATCTTCCTCTCTGCGGCTCTTCAGCCTGCCCCTGGCCTTGGCAACTATGCAATAGCTGCAAGAACCGTTGCATCCTTCTGCCACATTGACGATTGCGCACAGATCGTCCAAAGGAGATGGGCCGTAGGGCAATGCCTCACGGTAAGGGCTATACGGCAACTCGCCCAGAGGTGGCCTAAGAGATTCGCTAAAGAGAGCCGAGATACAGGCGGCGGAGGATCGATTCAACAGTCCTTGCCGCTTCCGGCAGCGTATGCCGCGAATCGACTCCGGCATGGCGACGCTCAGGCATCCTGCCACAATCAGCCTTTCGCCTTGCAGCTGGCCAAGCCTTCGCAGGACCTTTCTCTCCGTCTTTTCCGTGACGGCGCAGGTATTCACAATTACTGCATCCGCCTCCTCTAGAGTTGATGGAATATGACCCGTCTCCTGCAAGGCCCTTGCCAGATCCTGCGAGTTTCCCTGGTTGGAGGTGCAGCCGAAAGTCTCGATATAAAATTTCATGCTTCTTCCGGGCTCTTCATCTCTTCTCTACGTACCTGATATATTCCTACTATTATGCCCATTATGGCAGGGGCCAGGAAGAAACCTCCTATGCCCGCCACCAGAGCTCCTCCTATAAAGGAAAGCATTACCAGCAAAGGATGCAAGGAGGATTTGGCCGCCACCAGGTATGGCCGGATTAGGAGCTCCGAAGGCAGGTAGATGAGCATGGAAGATAGAAGGAAGAAAACGGCCGCGCCTTGCATTCCTTCCGCGAAATATCGGTAAATTGTCACAGGAATGATGACCACCCAGGAGGTGAGGAAGGGAACCATTCCGGCCACAAAGACGATGCTGGCCAGGGCAAAAGGTCTGGGCAGACTGAAGGCATAGAAGATGAAAGCGGCTATGATGCTTCCCAAAATGGAGGTATAAATCGTGCCGATATAGATGCCGCTCAAGATATAATCGATGCGGCTCATGTATTTTCTATACGCTTCTTTCTCTCTTTGCGGCAGCAAAGATATTATCGATTCCACAAAGCTCTCTCCATCCACCAGCACGAAGTAACAGACCGGGATGGAGACTATGAAGTTGATGATTCCCAAAGAGGCAACTCTTCCAATATGAAAGACGGGGACGGAGGAGGCGATGGGGGCAATGGTGCTTGCGGCATTCTCCAGGCTGCTGGTCAATAGATCCTTCATCCATGGTGTCAGATTCTGAGAGGTCTGCTCCGTCAGAATGCCAAGAGCAGTTCTGATCGCCTCTTGGTTTTTAGCCAGGATCAAGATCTGGTTGGCAATTTCTATCATTCCCATCCCCAGGATCAGAAAGATAGGCAATACTATGCAAACGGCGGCAGCCAATGACCCCAGCCGCTTTCTCTTGCCGAATTTATCCCGGATGGGCTTGCCCACGTAGGCGAAGACGGTACCCAGGATTATGCCGTCCAGAAAAGGGAAGAAGAAATAGAATATCATGAGCACAGAGGCCAGAGCTATGATCAGCATTCCTCTATGTTCAGAGCACCATTTACCGGGATCAAAGTCCATGCATTACAACTGAAAGGACATCTTGTTTCTCTGATAGATATTTGTTATGCCTATAATATCAGGCGCATGCCAGGGCCAGCATCTCCTCTAATTTTTCCAGTGGCCGGCCAGCATTCTGGTTTTGCTCCGCCACCCAGGCTTTTAGCTTTTTTATGGGCTTGCCGCAATCTATGATATCTGCGGCCTTTTGCATGCCATCACGCAGGTCGCGGGCATGATCGGTAATGCAGAGTATAGGTGCCGCATTCAAGCATACGATATCTCTCCTGCAGCTATGATCCTCCCCTGCCAAAACCCGCAGCAGGTTAATGGCTTCTGCCTCTTTGTCGCTGCTGTAAAGGATAGATGATTCATCAGCTTCTCCTGCTCCCAGGTCCTCCGCTTTTATGGCATAGGTTCGAATCATTCCATCTTCAGTTAGTTCTGCTACAAAGGATCTGCCTAAGGTGGAGAGCTCATCCATGCCGCGCATATCATCCCGGCTCCTGCCATGTACGACAAAGGCTCTTTTGTAGCCGATCTCTCTCATGGACTCGGCGATGGGCTGCACCATTTTCTCGGAGTAGACACCCCGCACGGCATAGGCAGGCCTGGCCGGGTTGGCCAGAGACCCGGCCACATTGAGGATTGTGCCGAATCTGATCTGAGATAAGATTCTGTAGAGGGCAGAGGGGTGCACCTTGGCACTCATGCCGTTGAAGATGCCGATGCCGGCGCACTCAATGCTTCTTTTCACCAAATCCGCGTCGCATTCCACATCGACCCCAAGAGTCTCCAGGATATCGATGGCGCCGCATTTTGAGGTTATGGCCCGCGCTCCATGTTTGGCCATTGTTATGCCGTCGCCGGCTGCCACCAGCGATGCAGCGGTACTGATGTTGAAGGTCTTGATGCCGTCCATGCCGGTGCCGCAATTATCCACCAGAGGGCCGTTTACATCAGGATGGACCTGCACGGTGTCTATTTCGTAAATGGCTTCCCAGATGCCTGCGATCTCCGCGGGCGTAGCACCTTTGGCGGTTATGGCGGCCAGGAAAGCGCCCTGCTGCAAATCGGGCTGCTGGTTATTCAAAATCTGCTTGAAAAGAAAGGACGCCTCAACTCTCGTCAGGTTGCTGCCCCTAATCAGCCCGTCCACCCGGCTGCCAAAATATCCCAGACTGTCTTTCATTATCATGTCCTTCGCATTATTAAAATGGCTTTCAGCTAATCGCTTAGACGACTTAATCTGTCCATTAACTCATGCAAACAACTGATTTCATCCCTCTTCTTTGAGACGAATGTAAAAATGCATCATCAATTCCGGCAAGACTCGTCCTCTTGGTAATAAGCCAGCCGGCCTTGATCATGCCGGACGTTAAAAGCTCAACGGCTTGCCGGTTTTGCCGACTGCTACAGCCGTAGGCCCCGCAGAGGGTAAGCTCATGATAGTGAATAGAGCTTAGGTCGATAATCTCCTGATTGTTTCCCGGAGACGGTCCGGAGAAGATGCAGATCCTTCCGCCTGGAGAGAGCAGCTTCTGAAGACCCCCCTCCACCCGCACCTCCGGTGTAGCGGTGAGTATGACGTCCACGCCTTCTCTGCCGATCTCTGCGGCCAGGAGGGCCTTCCCGGACTCTTCCGCAGGATTGACAACCACTGCGCTTGTGTGCCTTCTAAGCTCTCGGATGCGGCCGGGAATTCTCTCTGTTACTATTATCTTCCTAGCCTCGTGAAGCTCGGCTAAAAGGACGTGCAGAGCACCGATGGGCCCTCCGCCGTAGATGAGAATCCGATCATCCCGACCGACGCAGGCCTGCTCCTGGCCGTTGATGCAACACGCTAAAGGCTCAGCCAGAGCGGCAATAGCCGGATCGAAATTTCCCGGCAGCAGATTCACGCCCCCTGGTAAGCTCTCTCCCGGCAGGGCCAGAAGCTGGGCAAAACCTCCGTCGCAGTTGAAGCCCATGATCCCGATCTCTGGGCAAAGGTTATCGGCACCCTGCTGGCAGGGCCTGCATTTTCCGCAGGCGACGCCCGGCCACAGCTGTACTTCGTCTCCTTCGGCCAGAGATGAGTCTCTATCAATTTCGACGATCCTGCCTACCATCTCATGCCCCAGCACGCGGGGAAGATCCAGGTCACGGTGGCCATGCTCTCGCATCTTGAGATCTGTGCCGCACACGGCGCAGGCCAATATCTCCAGCAGGGCTCCCCCCTTGGGGGTCAACGGATCAGGAATATCGTCCAGCTCCATAACACCCGGAGCTTTTAGAACAGCAGCTAACATTTCTTGGGAAGCTCCACCGTCATGAGCACCCGGTCCGTCTCTTCGACGAGCTGCATCTGACTGAATCCATAAATCCCGGCCAGAAGGGCCGCTCCACCCATGCCCACCCCCTCTTTGACGTAGCCCTTGGCATAGATTTGCACAGGAGGGATTTTGGAGTTCTCCAATCCCGGATCTGAGTAATAGTAAGGCCGACCGGTAGCTTCTACGATCTCCCTGAAGTTGGCCGTCTTGTCCTCCACAATATACTTGGTTGTAGCGATGCTAATGTCTCCCTCGACCTTCAGGGCTTTTCCCAGAGCCAGCACCGCGGCCATCTGAGTGCCGCCGGCCAAGACCACCCGGCAGCCCCTCAGGCCTTGCATGAGTCCCAGAGCCGCGGCCATCATGGGATCGCCCACCTGCTCGATTGCTCTAAAAGGATCATTCTTCAGGCTGCCGACATTGATGCCGGCCCGCTGAAATGCTTTAGCAACCACGCTCTGCTTGAGTGCAGTGGGATTGGACTGGAAACTGCTGCTCACATTGACATCATAGCCCAGAGCCCAGAGAACGGCCATAGCTGTGGTCGTGCCTCCGGCGATGGACTCACCGATAAAGATGCAGTCAGAGAGTCTGGCGAGCTTCTTTCCAAGCATTACGGCATTTTCATAGAGCTCGCAGGCTTTCGCAACCGCGGGATCATTGCGAATGTCGCTGCCTGCAGATCCGCCCAGCTCTGCATAGGGAACGGCCGGCTTCTTACGAAGGCCTGAGGCCACGAATAAGGAAGGTATGCCGGTCAGGTTCAAAGCTGCCTTGGTGACGATAGCAGGAGTAGGTGAGCCGCCGGGTGCTTCCGGCAGCTCGGGCATGGTGATGATGCGGTTGGTCTCCACCAGCTCGGCATCGGCGCCCGGGGTGTAGTCGGTCAGTTCCGGCGTGGTTCCGGCGGCAGATAAGCCGGGAATCTTACCGGTGTCGGTATTGGAGATGATGCAAAGAAATAATGGCCGCTGGGGAAGTGGCTCGAAATCGGGATAGATCCAGTTTGGCATGAATATAGGCTCAGTCTGCACCTATATGAAACCAACGGCAGTAGACTTAATTTAAATAAACTTGTGTTGCTCGGCGCGCAAGCGAGCTTTGGCGAGAATACTCTATATATCATTGTCGCGATGCTTCAACCACGATTGCCACGATTAATACTGACCTCATTAGCCCAGGCTCGATAGCTTCGCGGCCCGCAAAGCCAAATGGCTTTTAAGTAGAACTGCCTGCAAGAAAATAGATATACTAGGAGGAGATTGGCAATGAAGGCGTTACGTGCATATACCAGTGGCTTTAGATAGTCTGAGATATCGAAATCTTGGGACCGGCGGCAGATGAGGACAAAGCTAAAAAAGCCGAAAGCCAAAGGCAAAAGCGAAAATCAATACCAAAAAGGAAGAGTGTGAAATCATGAGTGAAGCCAGAGATAGAAAGTTGAAACGTGAGCGCAAATTCGAAATGCAGAAGGCTGAAAAGGTACTGCGAGCATGCAGGAGCAGGAGAGGCTATGAGCTCTTTGCAGAGCCAGAGAAGAAAAAGCAAAAATAGAAGCGAGAGAGGTTATTTGGGCGGCTCTTCTCATTTTTGGATGATTACTTTCGCCAAGCATTTGGCGATTTTTATTTTATATGGATTTGAAAGCAAACCATTCATCTCATGACTGCATCCTCATTTTCAGGATAGGTGCTAATCAAGGAGAACTTGATATAAGGAAATATCTTAGGACTATGTCTTGATCTTAACGCAAAGGTCAGTGCTCTCGCAGACTCATCTTCTCGGGAGAATAAGGCCTGCCTTACATGGAGGATTCGACCTGCGGCCTCGGAGATTCTTGAATGCCATAGTTCCTGTGTTTGGGAATCGATTGCAATGGCCGATCCGAAAATTCCGCGGCAGTTGCATGAATGGCATCTGCATGTCATCTCCCATGGAAATGAACTGTAGAAGAGGCCGTAATCAATGGTGATCTCTTCTCCGATCCGGATGTCTTTGACTGCGATGTCGCAGTAGAGACCATCAACGAATATTGAAAGAATATTGGCATCACAACTATGGTTAGCATCACCATCTGTAACAATCCAATTTCCGTTTTCATCCTCTACGCCAAGTTTATATATTTGTTGTTTTTCGAAATTAGATAATGACTGAAATTTTTTTCTGGATACATAAATATCATTGCTGCTATAATAAAATACTATGGTTCCTTTTGGTATTGGTTCTCCTGCAAATATGCCCTCCCCATCTATGCAGCTGCTATTTTTATAAATTTTAGTTAGGTACACAGGAAATCCTTACCCCAGGCTGATTTAGTTGTAAACGTAAAAGAGAAACGTACTATATATATATTACTTTTAGAAAACTGTGGTACGCTAGAAGAATCTGTGACGACTCCCGCCAATGAATTGGCGGGCATCTAGGCTGATGCCAAAGACTTTAGCCCCAGTCTTGCGATGTTAAGAGCAGCATTGAGATCTCGATCTATCGATAATCCACAATAAGGACAATTATCCCACATTCCGCATTAACCCTACAACCCATAGTATTTTGCATTCCGGTCCAAGTAGCTTGAGTATCGTTACCTGTTCTTGGGTTAGGTGAACTATTGTTTTGACCACATGACCGTCTTCAATCAATACCGTGTGTGTGACCCCCATAAAAATCGGGAACACTCATCTCATAGTTGGTTTTTGGGTCGGTTTTTTGAGCTGATTGGGTACAGTCCGGTTTAACTTAGTTTTTTCCTTAAGATCCATTCGCGAAAGCATAGACGAGAAGAGCGAGAACCATGATCATGGCTAGCGATTCTGTTAGCTCCTCTTTCTTGAGATAGATCTTTGCAGCATGAAAGCATTTATCCTTAAAGAAGCGAAATCCATGCTCAACCTTCTGTTGCCCTTTTTAATTGGCAAGAGTGGTCTCCCCTTCCAGATCCATTTTATTAGTGGCAAGGACAAAACGGCCAAACTTCTGCCGTTTTCTTAAAATAGAATCGGTATCAACCTCGACTTTTGCCTCAATAAACTGCGAGAAGTCCTGTATGCCCGTCACTTATATGTATTACTTCCATTTGCCTGATTCTATTTCATTTAAATTTTCGATGAGGTAGGCAGCTATCTTTATCGAAAGCTTATTGCTCCTGCAGATGGCTAGCACCCGGTGAAGCTCATCTCTTTCCAAAGAGGCAGTATTCTGGGCAACATGCAGCATTGCTCCTTGAAAGCCATCATGTAAAATAGCTTCTTTAACCGACTTTAGTGTCGCGTCGCTAATATGAATTCCCACAGCGCCTATCCGTTCGATAATTTCTGCGGTTTTTTCGTCAAGTTTCATATCAGGCTCGCTAAAAATAGACGGCTCAGGAGATTCCTTGACAAAATCTATAGCTTTCTTGGAGACACCTTTTAGTATCAATTCCGAAGCCAATTTCTTTAGAGTCTTACCCTGTAATATGGCTTCTGCTTCTAAAGACCTGTAGGCATTGGAAGTTATCTCTATTCTGGTATATTTGATGCTGGGCATTTAGTAATGCGCCTCTTCATTTTTATTTGATGTTCTCCATCTACCTGAGTTAATTTTTGAATTTATCCTTCTGATGCTTTATAAATCTTCTCCGAGCAGGCAAAACTGAATATTGATTTTCGTGCTGGTTTTCTGGCTGATCCAGCAAGGCCGGCCTCATCTCCTGTCGCATATGCCCCAAAGCCTGGCTTCTAATATATTAACAGAAATTAGACCATCACTTTGTCCCACATTCCCAGGCTACTGTTTTTTAGGGTAAAATACCTTTCGAGGGGATTTCCGTTTTTCATATTTATGTATTTCTACTATTTATTGAAAAATTAATTAGTAAATTTTAGCGTAAAAGGGTAATATTTATGTCTTTTTACCACAATATTGATAAGCTAGTAGATAATGTAGCTCAATGTCCTAGCCAGCAATCGATGCAGGCCAGAAGCTGAAGGAGCTGAAGGATCTTCTGGCCTGTTTCCCCATCTGTGCAAGGACGAAGAAGAGAGGAGATGAAGGTGGACTATGGCCGTACAGAAATCTGATGCCATGCTTCAACATGAGAAATGGATCGCATGGGTTGTTGAGCATAATCCTAAATGGTTTCCAGGCATGGATAAACAGGTGCATCTTATGCCTGAGACACATAAACTGGTAATGGGTTTTGCAGCGATATTTGTGATCGTAGCCGCTGTAATTAGCATGTATCCGTAAAGGATGCAAGGGCAAATCTGATGGCGTGGAGGAGGTAATGATATGGGAATAGGGGCAATCATACCGGCTGTTTTATTTATAGTAGGAATTGGAGCAATACTTGTCTCAGGAGGAGCAACAATGTATATGTTGGTAGGTGATGCATTGGTAGCTCTAGCCGGATTATCATTTGTAAAATTATCAGGATAATTTGGTAAAGAACACTTTTTTGAATTTATGTAATCCTTTAGGAGATGGATATGATCATAAGTTTAGATGATGAGCTGGATGCCATTTTGGCCAAAGGCAAGGAGAAGGCTGCAGAAGACATCATGCAAGCTGTAGAGGAGACCTATGGTGAAGTTCCTTATGTATTTTCATTCATGAAGGATAATCCAGATATTCTGATAACGAAAGTGCTCTACAACAATTCCATTCTGAGGAGCTCTGCATTAGATGCCAAAACCATAGAGCTTATATCCATTTCAGTCTCGGCTGCCATGAGATGCAGTCACTGCTTAAAATTGCATATCCGGTTAGCTTCAAATTTAGGCGTTCCGGATGATCAGATTGCAGCTGCTGTATTTCTTGCGGGAAACATTTTAAGCGCCAGCGTGTTGGCCACGGCATCCCGCCAGCTAGATGAAGAGCACGAGGTCTGTCGGATCTGCGAGATCGGCAGCAAGGCCTGTGATATAGGGGTGAGTGGGGTTTGAAATCTCAATCTTAGTGCTTCAAGCTCTAATACCCTTGATTTTAAGAGATCCCAGACCAGGAAGCTGGCACCAAGACGCCGGTACTGCTCCGCCTGGGATCTTAAGCCTACTCTTTCTACCTAATCGGCTAACCTATAACTGCAATCCGATCCATCTTTCCGGGCGATACAGGCGAGAACGCCTGGAAGTATTCCACAAAGGCATCAAGATCGCTAACTCCGCAGACCCGATCCACACCTGATTTGAAGACGCTGAAGTTATCTCCCCCGTCCGCCAGGAATAGATTGGCAGCGATGCGATAGCTTCCCTCTGGATCTATGGCCGTTCCATTGATCTTGATGGAGCTGATATCGACCTTCTGACCGGTGGGAGCACTCTTGTTCCAGGTGTAGAAAAAGCCGCGAGAGACCTGAAGAATGCTATTTCTCTCGACTTCTGGATTGTCGAATTGCTCCTCCAGCAGCTCATCGATCTGGCTTCCCGTCAGATTCACAGTATATATGCTATTGCCAAAGGGCTGCACACTGAAAGCCTCGCCATAGGTCACATTGCCTGCACCCTCGTTATCGCTCGCTCTGTAAAATAGATCGGTGCGAATACCACCAATATTCATGAAAGCGACTACTGCGCCAGCTTCTCTTGCAGAGTAGAGCTGTGAGTCGGCGACGACGTCTCCCAAAGCCGATTCGCCTGTAGCCAATTCGCCTGAATTGCTCGGCTTCTTGAGAATATCCCCAGTTATCGATCCGATTACTTTTTGAGTCAATGGTTCTTCCAATGCCGAGTACTTTTCTACAATTTCAAATACATCTGCATCTTTGGGTACGTCACGGGTGACGGCCACGTTCTTGGCTCTGGCCAGGAGAACGTCCCCCGTTTCTTTGCTTATGACCAGATCGATATCGGTAATGAACTTGCCTTGCCAGCCTGCCTGGGTCACAATGCGCCCATCAATGTTGGAGACATAATACTCATGAGTATGCCCGGTGACAAATACATCTACCTCTTTATCGCTGCGTTTGACAATGTCAATGATGGACCCGGAGAAATTTCGGCTCTCGCTGGGCAGTCCATCCTGTTGGCCGCCATTATGAATCAGGACAATAATTGTCTTAATGCCCTTTTCCTTAAGCTCCCGAACAACGGCATTGATCGAATCAGCCTCATCCAGGAAAGAGAAGCCCCTGACACCTGATGGCGTAACAACGGTGGGAGTATTTTTCAGGGATACGCCAATAAAAGCCACCGGGATTCCCTCTATCTCCCGGACCTCGTAGGGCGGAAAAAGCGTGTTGTTAGTACTGTTATTGACCACATTTGCCGTGAGGTAATAGTAGCCCGCCCCCACAAATCGATCCTTATCCTGGCAGCCGTCGACCTGGTGGCAACAGCCATGCTGCATGCGCTGCAGCTCAGATACGCCTTCATCGAATTCATGGTTGCCTGCGGCAGAATAGTCAAGACCCATCTTGCTTAATGCCTCGATGGTGGGCTCATCGTGAAAAAGCGCCGAAACCGGCGGGCTGGCGCCAATGCAGTCCCCAGCCGATACAATTACTGTATTGGGATTGGTGGCTCTAAGCGCCTTGATCTGAGTTGCCAAATATGACGCACCCCCAAGCTCAGCCTGAAAAGGATAATTGCTGGCGTTGTAGTATAGAATCTCGCTGCCGGAGGGCGGCTCAATCTGGCCGTGAAAATCGTTAAAGGCCAATATCTGAAGCTCAACTGTTTCTTGCGTGGAATTGACGGGGTCACAGGCTGCTAATGAAGTGCCAAGCAACATTAGAGCGATGGTAAGTAGGCCCCATCTAACAAGAGATTTTCCAGGACGATCATACATAAATTTAAAAATTAATAGATTTAACAATCCAATTCCTCCAGATCAGTGGATTTCTGTAATTACTCACAAATAAACCTTGCCAAAAAACAAATTTTGCTTGATTATAAATAGGACTTCATCAGTCTCGATGGCAGACAAGAGGCAACCGATCATGGCAGTTTCGACGACTAAAGTTGTAGTGATTAGCATATTCTTGATCTTGGGGATGGTGCTGGCAGGCGTTTTGATGCAGCCTGAAGCTTCGCTGCAAGCCTGGAATGTGAAAGAGAGCGACTTTCCTGCAAACGATAGCAGAGAGGAGATGCTTACCTTCTTGCTCAATTATGCCATCCTCGCGCCCTCCAGCCATAACAGCCAGCCCTGGAAGTTTAACGTCACCAATAACAGTATCCTGATCTTTGCCGATAAGTCAAGATGGCTGCAGGTTGCGGATGAAGATCAAAGAGAGCTGTATATAAGTTTGGGCTGTGCCCTGGAAAATCTGATCGTTGCCGCTGATCATTTCGGCTACAACTCCAGTGTCGTTTACCTTCCAGGTGAAAAAGATCTCGCCGCTAAAGTGATATTGCAGCCCTCGACCAACTCATCAGGAGATCCCCGGCTCTTCTCAGCCATCCTTTCCCGCCAGACAAACCGCAATCCTTACGAGACGCGGGCAATCTCTGAGTCTGATCTGGAGAGCATGAAGAGCCTAAGCTCCGATGCGGATGCAAGTATTTTCATAACCCGCGACCTCGCCATAAAGAAAAGCTTCCAAGATCTTGTTGTGCAGGCAAACGGCATTCAGTATTCCGATGCCGACTTTAAGAGCGAGCTTGGCCACTGGCTGAGCCAGGGCGTTATGGGGCCCACGGGCGTGCAGGCTAAAATGGCACAGCTTGCGGTCGTATTCTTAGATGTGGGGCCGGAGCAGACAGAAAAGGATGCTCTGCTGATCAACAGCACTCCATACCTCGGTTTCATCAGAACCGCAAATAATGATAGCATATCATCCATCAAAGCGGGAAGGGCACTGGAGCGATTCTGGCTTTGTGCAACGGCTCTGGGAATAAGCTTGCATCCCATGAGCCAGGCACTGGAGACGGAGCAGACAAAGGAAAATCTGACCGGTCTTCTGCCTGGCCCATCAGAGATGAGGCAGGTACAGCAGGCCTTCCGGCTGGGATATGCCGGATCAGCCGAAGAGCATTCGACAAGAAGGCCGCTAAAAGATGTGCTGATAACCAAGTAATGCAGACGGAAAATACTGGAAAAAAAGATAGCGGCTTTTGGGTCATCTCAAAGCCGCTTTTCTAACTCTTTTGATCTTATTCTCTTTTATACCCCTTTCGGCGTTGTGTTTCCGTTCATCGTGGGTCCGGCAAAACCCGCCAGCTTCTTTTGTATCGCCTCTTCCTGCTCCAGAGTGCTGTCGCCCAATATCTGAGACTCACTCTGGAAGTAATCAGAGAACCGGCCAAACAGATCTGGATAGGGCTCTGAGACAGTAAGAGGTAATGACTGGCGTTCCCACTCTCCTAGCTCAATGGGGATGACAATTCCATTGGCCAATGTCACAGACGGCACAATCTTCCAGCCATTATCTGCTGCCGTTCTCTCATCTATTAGCCAGTTCTTGAGCAGATCAGCGTAGCGAGAGAGAAGCACAGCTTTTCGGATACCGCTGTTCTGGTAGAAATCCGCATTTTCCTCTGCCATATTCACTTCGGCTTCATCGCTATCTTTCACCCCATTTCGATCCTCATAGCTCACGCTAAGCCGCATGTTCCCCTGATTGGAAAGCTTCTTCAGCTTCACCAGGATCACTCCGCCTTTAACCTGGCCTTCCTCGGCCTTGGAGGGGAAGAGGGTATTGACCTTCATCAGCTCGCCCGTGGCCTGGTCCGCTTCAGGAGAGCCGTAGACCTTTTCAATCTCATAGCCCGGCGCATCCAGCTTGAGGCGCAGATCGAAGACCAGCGGTGTGACCATGAAATCGAACTCATCGTTCATGCGCTCCCCAAATTCGCTTGCCGAGTGTACAGAGTAGTAGTTGGACCCCTTGATCTTGGAGATGCTCTCTATCAATTCCGTGTTGAAGTCTACTCCGATGCCGATAAATGTGGTGTAAATTCCCTGATCGGCATTATCCTCCAGCATGCGATAGAGCCCCAGGTCGCTGCTATCGCCGATATTGGGCATGGCATCGGTCAAGAAGATGATACGGTTCTCATACTCCGATTTGTCGGCCTGCAAGAACCGATCGAAGAGAGCAGTTCCCTCTTTCATTCCCGCCTCCATGTTGGTCCCGTATGTCTCCTTGATATTGAGGATGCGGCTCTTCAGGCGATCCGGATTTTTATCGGCAACACTGGTGAGCGGATCGACCAGGAAGGCATCATCGCTGAATAATACCATCCCGAAGCGGTCTTCCGGCTTAAGATGATCCAGGAGGGCCACCACCGACTCATCGGCAATCTGCATCTTGGTCTTGCTTTTGCTCGAATCGTCGCCTTTCTGCTCTACCTTGTTGCCAAATCTGTCGTAGTAGTATTCATCGAAGGGGCTGCCCATGGAGCCGGAGAAGTCCAGCACCACTACCAGGTTCAGCTTCTTTCTCTGAAAATCCGTCATTCCGGAGTTCAGGCCCACTGAGAGATAGTATTGCGATTGTAGTGAGAATGGATCTTTAGAGACGGCATAGCTGTAGGACGGGCAGAAGAGCTTCTTGCATTCCTTTGCCGCTCCCGTATCAAAGTAATAATCATAAAACAGGCCCTCGTATGTTACGTCGCTGGGCAGCGGTAAATAGTCCTGCAAGATATTCTCCCGGAAGTTGCTGATGTCCTTGGCTCCGCCCGCAGAAAATCCGATACTGGGACTGGGGGCAGCAGCCATCGCAGGGGCAGCCGCAGGGGCCGCGCTGTAGGACATCCCCGGCACGCTGACGATGGCTCTTGAGAGTATGCCTGCGCCACCCATATTTGCGCCTGCCATGGGAGCGCTTTCATCTGCAACTTCCGCTTCGATGACCTGGAATTTTACGGAATTGCTCGTAGCTTCGCCTACTGTAAACCACAGCTCATAATCGCCTTCCAGGCCGGCCTGATACCATGCAGTGTAGCTCTTGCCCTTCTCTACGGTGGCACTGAGCATTTGGGCAACTGAACCGGTGGGATAGAGGCAAAAGAGCTGCATCTCTCCGCTTGCCGGAGGCATCAGCCGAAGTTGCGCCCAAGTTCCGGAGGGGATCTCCAGTGCAGTGCGCGACTGCCGGCCCTGGGAATCGATTATCAAAAGGCTGCTCTTATCCGGTAGAGCGCCTATCGATGCACTCTCCACAAGCCGGGAAGAGTCTTCGGGGGTCTCATAAACATACCAGCCGGATTCCTGATCAGATGCAGAAGATGACGGATCCGAAGCTGCAACGGGATACAGGCAGATGATAGCAATTACTGCCAATTGCAATATAGTCCGATTGATTCTCATAACCCACTCCATCCAGAACAATCTAATGATGATCAATACGCATTTTTTCTATTTAAGATCACCTTCAATAGTCCCTATCTTTGCACGAAAGTTTGATTTCACATGAGCTTGATAATTGGTAGGTGATGTTACTCCATTCTGACCTTGACCTGCCCGCCGGCCTGGAAGGTCTGGCTGAACTGGCTCTGGATCTGCGCTGGACGGTTCGTCAGACCACAGATAAGATCTGGGAGCTGCTCGATGCCGAGGCCTGGGAGAAGACCAAAAATCCCTACTTGATTTTGCAGAATGTCTCTTCGGCACGATTGCGAGAGGCGGCCAAAGATGAGGAGCTGGTTAAAGAAATCTCATCCTGGCAGGAGAAAAGATCCAGCTTTCTGGAGAGGCCGTTCCCAGCCGGGCAGAATGATCCTGCTTGTATTGCTTACTTCAGCATGGAGTTCGGCCTTTCCGAGGCGCTGCCCATATACTCGGGAGGCTTGGGCATGCTGGCGGGAGATCATCTCAAGACGGCCAGCGATCTGGCGGTTCCCATCACAGGAATTGGACTGCTCTACCAGCAGGGATACTTCCGCCAGCTCTTAGCGCCGGATGGCTCTCAGGTGGAAGCATTTCCTTATAACGATCCTGATACCATGCCGCTGGTTCCTGCTCGGGATAAAGACGGATCAAGGCTGCGAGTCAAGATCAGCCTTCCAGGAAGGTCTCTTATCCTGCGCGTCTGGCAGGCCAATGTCTGCCGGGTGAATCTCTATCTGCTCGATTCAAATGATCCCATGAACAGTCCCTGGGATAGGGCAATTACTGCCAACCTTTATGCTCCCGGCCAGGAACGGCGGCTGATCCAGGAGATTGTGCTTGGCATCGGCGGTTGGCAGGTTTTGGAGAAGCTGGGTGTGCAGCCGGAGGTCTGCCATTTGAATGAAGGGCATGCTGCCTTTGTGGTTCTGGCCAGGGCCCACAGCTTCATGAAGAAGACAGGCTGCTCTCTGGCAGCGGCCCTCTGGGCCACCAGAGCGGGAAATGTCTTTACTGCCCACACCCCGGTTGAAGCGGGCTTTGATCGTTTCGACCGAATACTGGTCGATAAATATGCCAAATTTTATGCGGATCTTTTGGGGCTCTCCCGTCTTGATCTGATGGCTCTGGGCGCCATCCGACCGGAAGATGAGAATATTCCTTTCACCATGGCCCATTTGGCCTTGAACGGATGCAGTCACGTCAATGGCGTATCCCGTCTGCATGGTAGGGTAAGCCGCAAGATCTTTCAGCCTCACTTTGCCCGCTGGCCGGAGATTGAGGTGCCTGTGGGGTATGTTACCAACGGAGTTCACATTCCCACCTGGGATTCACCGGCTGCCCAGAAGCTCTGGGCTGAGGCCTGTCCGGGCGACTGCTGGCCGGAAGGAATTGACTATCTGAAAGATGGCATCATTCAGTTGAGCGATGCAAAAATTTGGAGCTTCAGGGCTGAGGCCAGAAGAGATTTGGTGGATTATGTTCGACGCCGTCATGCTCGGCAGCTTGAGGAAAGGGGAGCCGGCCAGGAGGAACTGAAGACTGCCCGACATGTCTTGAATTACAATGTCCTCACCCTGGGCTTTGCCAGAAGGGCTACCGCTTACAAGCGAACCGACCTGCTCCTTAGAAATCCGGAACGGTTGATTGCCATTCTCACAAACAGCCAGCATCCCGTTCAACTGGTCATGGCAGCCAAGGCTCATCCCTCTGACGAGCAGGGAAGGAGAATGGTAAAGCAGATGGTCAATTTTGCTGCCCGGCCGGAGATCTCCAATCAGGTGGTATTTCTGGAGGATTACGACATCGACCTGGCCCAGCACCTGGAGCCGGGAGTGGATGTCTGGATCAACACGCCACGCCGGCCCAACGAAGCCTGCGGCACGAGCGGCATGAAGGTGCTGGCCAACGGCGGACTCAATCTCTCCAATCTAGACGGCTGGTGGGATGAGGCTTACAACCCGCAGGTGGGCTGGTGCCTGGGAGATGACCAGGAGCACAGCGAGCCGGGCTGCGATGTTGCTGATGCGAAGCAGCTCTACGGTTTGCTGGAGGAGAATGTTGTTCCTCTCTTTTATGAGCGAGATGTTGAAGGCATACCGAAAGGCTGGGTGGCTATGGTGAAGGCCAGCATGGCTCGACTTACACCCAGGTTTAACAGCGCCAGGATGATGCAGGAGTATGTAGAAAATATCTACCGTCCGGCAACGATTGCCTATCGGAATAGAACGGCAGACGGGGCCAGGCTGGCAGAGGAGCTGGCCCAGTGGCAGAAGCGGCTTAATGAGGACTGGAAGGGGCTGCGATTCGGCAGGCTTACTACAAGCCAGGAGGGCGATTCCTGGAGTTTTTCTGTGGAAGTATATTTTGGGGAGCTACGTTCGGAAGATGTTAAGGTGGAGCTTTATGCCGATCCTTTGCCCATGCAGAGCGGTCCTGAGAAGAATATTATGACGCAGCAAAGACCGCTGGCGGGCGCAATTAACGGATTTATTTACCGTGCAAGAGTGCCGGCAAAAAGGGCGGTGGAGGACTACACCCCACGAATTGTACCATATCATGAGCATGCTTTCATTCCCCTGGAAGAAGCGCATATTTTGTGGATGAGATGATTGAGAAAGATTATTAATTGTAATAAAAACACAGATTAAAACCATGAGAGATCTTGTCAAATATCCTCTGGAATCTGGCGGTTTTGTATTTATTGAGACGGAGGTTTCGGATGTCGAGAGAGGTGGGCTGGTCAAAGCCGGACGTAGCCTTCCCGATGAAGCGGCTCAGTCCTTTGAGGCGACCATAAACAGCCTCAGCCCCATAGCGAGCAGCATTGTCTCCAAGCTCATAAACATCAGCAATCCTCCGCAGGAGGCGACGGTGGAGTTCGGTCTGACCCTGAAGGCTGATACTGGGGTTATCATTACCAAAGTAGGGGCTGAGGCCAACTTCAAGATCAATCTGAAATGGGTGCGAGAGAAGAAGGGATAGCAGAAAAATGCCCTTTGACCTCAAGGCAGGGATAGTCAGAATACTGGCCGCAGATGGCACGACTACCACAGGAACCGGTTTTGTCCTGTCGGAAAAGGGGATCATTGCCACCTGCTCGCATGTCATTCAAGCTGAGAAATTGCAGGCGCGAGTCTATTCCAAGCCGGAGAAAATAGAGGTAATCTTTCGCGTCAATGGCCAGAGAGGAACAGCACGGCTGCTGCCGCAGGCCTGGCGGGCGGCAGAGACTGAGGATGTGACTCTGCTGCAACTGGAAGGGCCGCTGCCACCGGAGGTCGTACCTCTTTCTATCGGCTGCTCCGATGGAGCTGCAGGCCATGATCTTCAGACATTCGGCTTTCCTGATCAGAGTCAGGAAGAGGGCATCTGCGGAGAAGGCCGGCTGATGGATAAGACGACAATTCTTGGAATCAGGGTTCTGCAGGTGAAGAGCTCCGAGATCACGCCCGGCTTTTCCGGGGCGCCCATCTTCGATATGCAGGCACGCCGGGTGGTGGGCATGGTCACATCCATCGCTGCGCCCGACAGATTCGGAAGACTGGCAGATACGGCTTTCATCACACCCGCCGAGACGCTCATATCCATCTATCCGCAGCTTGTGCCTTCCAATGTGCGGCCTTACATGGGCCTTTCCCCTTTTACGGAAAAAGAGGCGGAGTTCTTCTTCGGGCGAAGGCATCTGGTGGAGGGGCTGGAGGAGGCCTTGCGTGCCAGGCCGCGCTTCCTTCTGGTCATGGGCCCTTCAGGAAGCGGCAAATCCTCTGTGGTGCAGGCGGGCCTCATCCCGCAGCTTCGACGTGGCTCTGTTCCGGGGAGCGATCGCTGGGGAATAATTTTGGCCCAGCCTGCTGACCGGCCCTTCGATAACTTGGAGAGAGCAGGGCTGAGGGGAGCTTTCGCTGGCCTCGCAGAGGCCGCAAGGGGCTGGATATCAAGGAACCCCGGCCAGGAGAAGCTGCTTGTCATACTGGATCAGTTTGAGGAGTTTCTGGTCACCTGTCCATCAGATATTCGCCGCAATTTCTGGTCCGAGCTCGAGGATCTACTTGATTCGGATATTGAGATCTATGTTCTTGCCGTAATGCGGGATGATTTCTTCAGCCGCTTTGCCGATGATGCGCCCCCTGCGGTTCTGGCATGGACCCAGCGCGGCTTCTTCCAGGTGGGCTCCAACCTGGAGTATGAGGAGCTGCGTGAGATAATCCAGCAGCCTGCCCGCCGCGTTGGCCTGCATCTGGAGGAAGGCCTAACCGAGGTGATCATCAACGATGTCCTGGAGAGCAGCCGCGAGGGCAACGCGCGTGCGGGCAGGAGCACAGTCTTGCCGCTGTTGGAGTTTGCCCTCACCCAGCTCTGGGAGAGGCGGGAGCAGGGCCTGCTCACTCACCATGCTTACCAGACCATAGGCAAGGTGACGGGCAGCTTAACATCGTGGGCGGATCAGGTCTGCCGGAGCCTGGAGAAGGAGGGGCGCGGAGCAGTTGCCAGGCGAATCCTCACCGATCTGGTCAACCTGGGAGACGAGAAGCAAAGGCTGCCGGACAGCCGCAGGCAGAGAAGGCTGGCGGACTTTTTGCATGACGAAAACGACGAAAATGAGCGGGAGACTGTGCAAAAGGTTGTGCAGCGGCTGGCAGATGCCAGGCTCGTGACCACCTATTTAGACAATGGAGAAGAGACCGTACAGATCATCCACGACTCTCTAATCCGGGAGTGGGCGCTTCTCCAGCGCTGGCTGAAGAAAGATCGAAGCTTTCTGGCCTGGGAGAGGGAGCTGGAGAAGGACGCACGGGAATGGCAGCAGACTTCACCATCCGATCTGTCCGGTCGAGACGAAGGCCGGCTGCTGCGGGGCAGTCGGCTCGATGAGGCGGAGCGGTGGCAAAAGGAGCGGGAGAAGGACCTAGGCGAGGCTGACCAGGAGTTCATCAATGCCAGCCTGGGCTTGAGGGAAAGGGAGCGAGAGAAGGAAGAGAGAGCAAAGGCGGAGAAAGAGAGAACTAGATGGCGGTACATAAAAGTATTGGCTATCATTGCTACCATTGCCCTGTGCGCTGCAGTAGTTGCTCAATATCAGAAAGAGCAGGCAAATGAAAAAACGGCGGAAGCCCTGGCTAGAAGCCTAGCCGCGCAATCAGAGCAGATGAGAGGCGTTGCCGGATCATTGACAGAGAGCGTTCTTCTGGCAGTTGAATCTATGAGGCATAAAGAGACGCTTGAAGGAAACACAGCACTCAGACGTAGCCTGGCTCTATTTCCTCTTTGCATTGCTCAACTGGAGCATAGCGATTGGGTTAATAATGTAGCATTTAGCCCAGACGGAAGATTGTTGGCCACGTCAACAGTAGATTATAATGGAACGGTTCGAATTTGGAGCATTCAAACTGGCAAAGAGCTGCTGAGGATAGAGCGTAATGACAATCAGAAGGGATTTCAGTCAGCTTCAAAGATAGCCTTTAGCCCGGACGGAAGATCGCTGGCCACGAGCAGCAGCTTTTATAATGCGGTTCGAATTTACGACGTCCAAACCGGTAAAGAGCTGAAGAGGCTGGGTAATGATAGCAGCTTAAATTATATGGCATTCAGCCCAGATGGTGACAGACTAGCCACGATCAGCAATGATTATACGGCTCATTTGTGGGATGTTCAAACTGGAAAAGAGTTGCTAAGGCTGGAAAATGATGGCTCGGGCAGAGCGATGGCATTTGACCGGGATAAGAACAGGCTGGCTACGGCTAGTAATGATAATACAACCCTACTGTGGGATGTTCAAACCGGAAAAGAGATACAGAGGCTGAAACACGATTCTTGGGTGAGAATGGTAGCATTCAGTCCAGATGGAAGCAAACTGGCAACTATCTGCAAAGATCGTGCTTATTTGTGGGATGCTCAAAAAGGAAAAAATCTTCAAAGGCTTGAGCTTCATGTATCAGTGCATGCGGTGGAATTTAGCCCGGACGGAAGAATGCTGGCTACTGGCTGCGATGATACTATGGCTCGATTGTGGGATGTCGAGACAGGTAAAGAGCTACAGAGTCTTGAGCATCATGGTGTAGTAGATATGGTGAAATTTAGCCCGGACGGAAGAAAATTAGTCACCCGCAACAAAGAGTCCCACTCTCTCTTCGGAAACATTGCTGCTCGATTGTGGGATGTCGAGACAGGCAAAGAGCTACAGAGTCTTGAGCATCATGGCGAAGTAAAAGCAATGACATTCAGCCCGGACGGAAGCTGGATTGCAACTAGTAGCACTGACAGGATGGTTCGATTGTGGGATGTACCGAAAAATAGAGGTTTATTGAGACTCGTGCATAATGATGGAGTGCATTCGGTAATCTTCAGCCCTAACGGAAAAACATTGGCTACTATCAGTGTTGATGATGCCAAAATCGATCATTATTATGCAGCCCATCTGTGGGATATCGAAAACGGAACAGAACTGAGGAGTCCAGAGTATGATGGCTCGATGGAGCAGATGGCATTCAGCTTGGATGCAATAATTTTGGCTACAGTCAGCTCTGACAATACAACTCTATTGTGGGATGTTCAAACCAGAAAAGAGTTGCAGAGATTGGAGAATCATGAATCGGTGTGGGCGATGGCATTCAGCCCTGATGGGAGACTGCTGGCCACAATTGTCTCGGCCTTTGCCATGGTGATTCAAATCTTCGACGTTCAAACCGGAAAAAAGATGAAGCGTCTGGCATTCGATTATGTGATGTCAGCACTTGCCTTCAGTCCTGATGGGCGCTGGTTGGCAACCGGGAGCTTTGATAAAGCAGCTCGATTGTTGGATATAGAGACGGGCAAAGAGCTGAGGATTTTTAAGCATGATGGCTCAGTGAACGCAGTAGCCTTTAGCCCAGACGGACGCTGGCTAGCAACCGGGAGCTCTGATAAAACGGCTCGATTGTGGGATATACAAACAGGAAGAGAGTTTCAAAGGCTTGAGCATGATGACTCAGTGAATGCGGTGGCCTTCAGCCCAGATGGCAGCAAACTTGCAACTGGCTGCGACGATAAAGCCGCACAAATATGGACATTGAATAACGGCAAAGTCATGGACGAGGCTTGCAGCCGCGTAACTCGGAATATGACCAGAGAGGAATGGGGACGATTCATGGATAACCCTGATGCGAATTGCCTTACCTGTCCGCAGGAAGGAAGCTTTAACCGGAGCAGCATCTTGCCCTGGGAGCGAAGGGAATGTCAGCCATGCATTGGCAAGCTGTGATATTCGCTTTAATAAACCTCTTTGTGAGTTCCCACGGAAACAAGCAAAATTGCTTCCTCTCCTGTCTCTGGATTAGGCAAGAACATGAAGAGGATTCTGCAATCAAAATCCACGGTACAGGCCCATAATGGTGCCAATTTTCCTTTCAATTTGTGAGAATGGAGAGATTGATCGAATGGATTATCTGAAAGAAGTCTCAGGACATTCTCAACCTTATGCCGAAGGTCAGGTTTCTGTTGAATATGTCTCTTGATGGCTCGACGAAATGTCTTTCCATAAATGAGTTTCTTCAATCCATCAGATCCTTATCGAGATCTCTCAAGATATCATCGACTGTCCCTATTCGGACCTCGCCTTTCTTGTAAGCCTCAAGAGATTCCTCCATATCCGCCATCAGCTCGTCGCGTCTTTTCTCGATTATGCGCATGTTAATGATATCGAGGAGCATCTGCTGGTCATCAAGGGGCAGAGATTCTACAGATTCAAGAAGTTCCTGAAAACTTGATTTTGCCGCAACTTCACTCATAGTATTCTCTTTAGACCATGATTACTTCCGCATTTAAATAGGTTTGGCCGAATCCTCTTTCTTCCCTTTCGCTATCATAACCGTCCTCTGCATCTCCCTCATCCGCTCCCGCCTCTCCTCACCTGCGCCCGTCGCCGCCGCCAGGCCAAACGCCATCGGGCCGGGCGGTTTTCCTCTCTTCACCACTACCTCGATCTGCCTGCTGGCCAGTCCGCGCAGCACCTCTCTGATGTTCTCTATCTCAAACCGGTCCTCGATGATCTCCCGGAAGCTCTCCCGCAGCACTGCAAAATCATCCAGCTTCCCGGCAAAGCCGATGAGCATGTCGGCATCCAGCTGCTGACGCCGGGCGCTCTTCTGCCTTCCTTTGTAGCTCTTCAGGATCATGAAGGAGCGGGTGGCATTGATTCGAAAGACGCTCTTTAGGAGGCCTGTGTTCTGCACCGCCCGGTAGAGGAGCTGCTCGCAATTCTCCGCCCGGATGGAGCTGATGACGCCTGGAATGTTAACCTTGCAAGAGATGGGAAGGGAGAGCACAAAGCCCGAGTCGTCGGCGGTGACGATGATATCCTTCAGCCGCTGCCTGGCCAGCAGGTAGGCAACCATGCGAGAGAGCCCATCATTGAAGCGCAGGCCGTAGCCGGAGAGGAAATAGAAGATCCGGCGCTCCGCCCGCTGGTCGAGGCACTCCTGCACCACTATTCTGCAGTTGGTGGGAACGGCATCTTCTCCCAGGAAGTCGATCTGCCGGCGAAAGATCTCGCAGATGGAGCGGGCGCTGTTCCCGTCGATGGGGTACTGGCTCTGCAACCAGTGGATAATGGCGCTACTATTATTATCATCATACTTATCCTCCTGCCTATGATTTTTCATCATCCAGAGCATATCGCTTTTGAAGGATAGAATGCTCCTTGCCAGGTCAAAGGATAAGGGCAGCCTCTCCGAGGACCAGGTGGGGATATTGGGCTGGCCTGCTGCCGCATCCACATAGATCTTGCCACCCCGACGGTAGCAGAAGGAATAGGCTCCTCCTCCCATGGAAAAGACATCACCCCTGTCCAGCTTCTCCATGTATTTCTCATCCAGCCTTCCCAGGAAGCGGCCTTCCCGGGTGAGCACATCGCAGGTGAACTGGTCGGGTATCATGCCAGAGTTGGTATAGTAGATCATGCGAGAGCTGCCGCCTCTCGTTCCTATCGTCCTCTTTTTGGCATCGTAGCGAATCTTGGGGTAGATCTGCCTTTCCTGCTGCCCCTCGTGGGCTGCACAGAGGTAGAGCACAGCGCTCATCAGTTCCTCTTCACGGAGGTTACGATAGCAGTAGGATCTCCTCACCACTTGCAGGACTTCGTCAACAGTCCAATCTCTCTCCAGAGTCATTCCCACCAGGTGCTGGCAGAGAGCGTCCAGGGCATTTTGGGGAATATGAATTCTGTCTACATCACCGGCTTTGGCTCTCTCCAGCATCACAGCGCACTCCATCAGCTCCTCTCTGTCCAGGACGATTATCCGGCCTTTTACGACCCTGTCCAGGCTGTGCCCCCCTCTGCCGAAGCGCTGCAAGAGAGCTGCTACGGATTTGGGCGAGCCGATCTGCAAGACCAGATCGATATAAGGCATGTCGATTCCCATCTCCAGGGAAGTAGAGGAGCAGACAACCTTCAGCATTCCTTGCTTAAGACGGCTCTCAGTTTCCTGCCTTCCTTCCCGGCCCATGGAGCCGTGGTGGCAGGCGGAGTTCTCGCTGCTATAAAATGGGGGGAAACGCAGCCGAAGGTTCTGAAGCACCCGTTCTGCGCCATTGCGGCTGTTGGTGAAGATGAGGGTGCTCCTCTGCTCCTGAATATGGCGGTGCAGCAGATCGTAAAGCCGGTCGGACAGATCTTTTTGATCGGCAAGGATGAGATCGGGCACAGGACAGAGCAGGCGCAGATCATAGCAGCGGGAGAAGCGGCAGTCCACTACCTGCACAGGCCGCAAGTATCCCGCCAGAAAGTCTGCCACCTCTTGCAGCGGTTCAACGGTGGCCGAGCAGCCGATACGAACGAAACTTTCTTGCCGCTCCTTTTTCAGCTCCTCCAGCCGTTCCAGGCTGAGGGAGAGATGAACGCCGCGCTTGGAGGCGGCCAGGGAGTGAATCTCATCCACGATAACCCAGCGCACGCTCCTTAGCTTCTCCCGAAAGCGAGGAGAGCTGAGGAGGATAGCCAGAGACTCAGGAGTGGTGTTGAGGATATGCGGCGTCCTTTTCAGCATGCGGGCCTTCTCCTGAGCAGAAACATCTCCATGCCGGATGGCGTGTCTGATCTCCTGCACTTTCAACCCTCGCTCCTCTGCCAGGTTCTGAATCTGCCGGAGAGGCTGCTCCAGGTTCCTGTGAATATCATTGGCCAGAGACTTGAGGGGAGAGATGTAGAGGCAGTAGACCATGTCTTCCAGCTCTCCCTTGGTTGCCATTACGAAGAGCTGGTTGATGATGGAGATAAAGGCGGAGAGGGTCTTTCCCGAGCCGGTGGGCGAGCTTATGAGCACATTCCTGCCCTGAGCGATGAGGGGCACGCCCTGGCGCTGGGGCGGGGTGAAGAGGCTATCGGCTGATGGGAAAGAAGAGAGCCACCAGTCCTGCACGATGGGATGAAATAGAGATAGGATGGCGGCGTCTTCGGAGGAGACGGGCGGGGTGGCTAGAGGGGAAGCAGGCATTTGGGAGAGAGATTGCGAGGATGAGAAATAGAGCTTTTGGCGGTTATTGGATTAAAGTCTACCGATTGTTCAGCAATCGATAGACAATAAACAGCCCATTAATCCTCTCCTTCCACCAGCGGATCCCGCCTTCCGTTCAAGGCAAACGCTTCCTCCCTCTCGATGCAGGTGGGACAGGTCCGGCAGGGACGCTCCTCCCCACGGTAGCAGGACCAGGTTAGCTCGTAGGGCACCCCTAAGGCAAGGCCCATCCTCACGATCTCCGCCTTGCTCATATCCACAAGCGGAGCCTGCAGCTCTACGGGATGCCAGGCGGTAGCCAGGCGGATGGCAGGACGCAGCGCCTGGACAAATTCCGGCCGGCAGTCGGGATAAATAGTGCTGTCATTTTTGTGAGCCGCATAAAAGACCTCAGGAATCTCATGAGCCTCGGCGTAGCCTGCCGCCACAGAGAGCATGATCATATTGCGATTGGGCACCACCGTCTTCTTGGCAGCCTCCTCGGTATAGTGGCAGCTGGGCACCTCTTTTCCCCCCAGCAGAGCACTGTCGCCTAAGAGAGAGGCAAGCGTTCTGAGATCAACAATGCGGTGAACGACACCCAGCCTTTCTGCAATCGCTTTGGCACAGTCTATCTCCTTCTTATGCCTCTGGGCGTAGTTGAAGGTGAGAGCCGTCACCTCGTAGCCGTCTGATAACATCTTGTAGAGCAATGTGGTAGAATCCACCCCACCGGAAAGAATTAAAACGCCTCTCATTTATTCCTCCTCATCCCTCGCCATCCCGCCGCAATAATCTTAACGCCGCTGCCAGCTCATCTATTCTCACAGGTTTTCTGATGTAGTCATCCATGCCGGCTTCAATGCACATCTCCCTGTCGCTCTTGAACGCGGCAGCCGTCATGGCGATGATCCTGGGGCCGTCTGACCACTTCTTTCGAATCGCTTTGGTAGTCTCCAGGCCATCCATTTCCGGCATCTGCACATCCATCAAGATCACGTCATAGCTATGGCTTTCCAGAGCCTGCAGGACTTCATGGCCATTCCAGGCAACATCCCCCTTTAGCCCCAGCTTGGCAAGCATGTGCAGAGCAACTTTCTGATTAACCGGGTTGTCTTCAGCCAGCAATATACGCAAGGATAGGCCTTGATCTTGGTGAGAAACGGCCTTGATACAGGAGGCTTGAATGTCTTCGTTGGCGGGTGCGATTTGCGTTGATTGCACCTTGATTGTAAAATGAAATCTCGAACCTATTCCTGTCCGGCTTTCAACCCAAATCCTTCCACCCATCATTTCCACAAGCTTTTTGCTTATCGCCAGACCCAGGCCGGTGCCTCCATACCTGCGTGCCGTTGAGGAATCAACCTGACTGAAGAGCTGAAATAGTCGATCCGCTTTATCATCCGGAATTCCGATGCCCGTATCTTTGACAGCAAAATGAATCTCATAGCTGCCATCATCTATCTTTCTTCCCGAGACTGCGATTGATATGCAGCCTTTTTCAGTAAATTTGACGGCATTGCCGATTAAATTAACCAGGACCTGGCGAAGACGGGCATAGTCTCCTAAAACCACATCCGGAATATCCTGTTCGATTTTATATTCCATCTCAAGGCCTTTTTCGACTGCATTTTCAGCGCCAAGACCTATCGATTCCTCAATGCACCTCTGCAGGCTGAAGGGCCGCTGCTCCATATCCATCATCCCCCCCTCGATCTTGGAAATATCAAGAATATCGTTGATAATGTCCAGCAAGGCTTCCCCGCTGCTACGTATGGTTTCTACATACTCCTTCTGCTCAATCGTAAGCTCCTCGTCCAATAGCAGGCAGGTCATGCCGATCACGGCATTCATAGGGGTTCGAATTTCGTGGCTCATGTTTGCCAGGAAATCCGACTTTGATTTTGTTGCAGCCTCTGCGACTTCCTTGGCCGCCCGAAGCATATCCTCGGCTCGTTTGCGCTTGGTAATATCTTCGACAGTGCCGTCATAATGCAATCCGTCTTCATCCTGCACTATACTGGTGTTCATGGAGACCCAAAACTTCGTGCCGTCTCTTCGCTGCACCTCAAGTTCGAATCCTTCCAGGTAGCCCTGCTCAATGATTTGCGTTATGGCCCGCTCCCTATCATTGGGATTTAAATAGAGCTGCTGGCCTATGTCGGTAACACTGGCTATCATCTCTTGCGGGCTGCTATATCCAAAGAGCCGCGCAAAGGCTGGATTCACACTCAGGTATCTGCCTTCAGGTATGCTCTGGTACAAACCAAGTATCGAATTTTCAAATATATTATGATATTTTTCTCGACTTCTTCTCAGTTCTTTCTCAGCAAGTTTGCGCTCAGTGATGTCGCGTATGGATTCAATCACACCGATGATATTTCCTGATGAGCTATAAAGAGGCGTGGCTTTGCCCCATATGTAGGTGCAACACTTTCCGGGAGAGGCAACATATGCTTCGCCGCTAATGCTATTGCCGTCTCTTTGAAGATTCGAATATCTTGCTTCAATTTCGGGATCTGGTTTTAGAGCCAGATCTGCTAAAGTGGGTCGCCTAACCCCATAGATATGCAGTGCATACTCATAATTGCCTTTGCCCAGGATATCACAGGCCAGGGTTCCGGTCAGCTCTTCCATAGCTTTATTCCAGGCGATTACGATGCCACTCAGGTCTATGGCCAGGATGGCATCGGGAATGAAGTCTATGATTTCCGCTGGTCGAGCTTTTTCGATATCCATATTTTTTTTTATCATATGGATGTTACCAGAATCTTGTCCACTTTCCTCTCATCCATGTCCACAACCTCAAAACGGTAGCCTCCCCACTCGAAGTGATCTCCTGTCGCAGGTATCTTCTCCAAATGCGTCATCACAAATCCGCCCAAAGTTATGTATTGACTTTCTTCCTCCTCAGGCAGCCCTTCCGGATCGACCAACTCTTTGAAGTCATCCACCGGCAGAGACCCGTCCACCAGCCAGGAGCCGTCCTGCCTCTTCACTACTTGCGGTTCCGCCAGCTCATCAATGTGCGGTATGTCTCCTACCAGTCCTTCCAGGAGATCTACCAGGGCCACTATTCCCTGCACCGACCCGTATTCATCCAGGACAATGGCCAGATGAATTCCTGTCTGCTTGAACTTCTCCAGCACCTTCAGAGCTCTCATGCTCTCCGGTACAAAGAGCGGCGGCAGGAGGGATGCCTTGAGGTCAACCTTTTCGTTGGACAGGTTGCAGCTTAGCAGGTCCTTGGATTGAACTACTCCCTGAACATTGTCAAGCTTCCTGTTGCAGACCGGATACATGGAGTATGCTCCACCTGCAATCTTTCTACAAATCTCTGCTCCGGGATCGTTGATGTCCAGCCACACAATATCGCCTCTGGGAGTCATGATAGAGTTTACTCTCCGATCTCCCAGGGAGAAGACCCTCTCCATAATATCCTGCTCCTCCTCCTCGATCACACCTGCCGTCGTTCCCTGGTCGATGAGGATACGAATCTCCTCCTCAGTTACGGCAGGCTCGGTATAGGCCTTCACACCCAGAACCCTCAGCACCAGATCGGTGCAAAAGCTTAGCAAGATAACCGCAGGAGAGACAAGACGGGAGAATGCTGCCAATGGAGCGGCTGCAAGAGAGGCGAAGCGCTCCGAATTGCTGAGCGCGATTCTCTTAGGAACCAGCTCACCAATGACCAGACTGAAAAATGTGATCATCAGGACGACGGCAACCAGGGCCAGGCCGCTGCTGTAAGGAGAGAGTGCGGGAATAGTGCTGATGTAAGACGCCAGCTCATCAGCGATTGTTGCGCCTCCATAGGCTCCTGTCAAGGTAGTGATGAGAGTAATGCCGGTCTGCACGGCTGAGAAGAGACGATTGGGATTTTCAGCCAGCTGCAGGGCCGCCTTTGCACCTGCATGACCCTCTTCCGCCCTGGCCTTGAGCCGGGCCTTGCTGGAGGAGACCACAGCCATCTCGGCCATGGAAAACGCACCCGTGGCCAGGAACAGAAGAAAAATGATCAGGATTTCAGTGAGCATATGTGTGTGCCCTCGCTATCCATTTACCTGCATTTCCTTCATAAAATCCCTGGCGGTCCATTTATAAGTTAAACTACATGGGAGTTATTTATAACTTCGCTGAAAGATAGATGGATATATGAGTCAGCATGTGGATTGCCATTTCCGTGCATTCATGAAATCAGTGAGAAAAAAAAATTTAAAAAAAGCAACACCGCAGGAAATGCAGTGAATATTGATCCTTTGTCCTCATTTAGCGGTCACTACACTCTCTGGAGTTATAACGGTTGTTGTATTGTTGGCTACTTGAATGGATTCGTTGATGGACACAAATGCCGTTATGTTGATGAGGTTGTTATTCTGGTCGCAGGTCGGACACTCGCTAGTTACGTTAGATGGTAACGATGATGCATCATGCGAGCTGGTTTTAGCCAAAGACACAAGATCCGCAGTGGTTACAAAACTTGCCTTCTTAGAGATAGAGTAATCCATGAAACGTTCCAACGAATTCAGATAGTCTCCCGAGCCGGAAACGGACGTCGACAGGCTGACCACCATAGGCTCATCCTTACCCTGAATTTCGTCCAACTTTCCAACCAGCGCGTCGTACCATTGAGTGGCGTCCATGTCGTTAACCACAAAGTAGCTGTCCTGCAGGACCATCTTTTTGTCTGAGAGAGTGTAAGTGCTTACCGGCACAGCATAGAATTTGTGGCCAGCTACCAGATATGGCCAGACGTCGTTCTCATGTCCTGGTGTGTATAAAAGCCCGGCCTGGAAACCGACATCATACAGGATGCCCAATTCGTCGAGAACCCTGTATGTATCCTGGTTCTGATCGAAGGATTGGGGCATAAAACCATACACAGTTACATTATTTTTGCCGCAAATCATGCAGCTTTCTACCCAGCGTTTTGATATCTTCAATGAAGCAATCTGATCGGCATAAGACATAATGCTTATCTTTTCATTAGAATTATTTCCCGACATACCCAGCTCAAATTTGGATAGATAACCTATGCGTGTGAGGTCCAGGTTGAGATCAGTCCTAAGGATATCTTGTGTTGAGAAGATGGTTGCGATCAGACCTCTATCATTAATTTGGTTATATATATTCTCGAGGTCTTTTTCAGCTATTGATGCCTGCTCCTCTGTCGGCGATGATGGCATTTGAGCATCAATCATCAAATTTATTATTGTTGGCTTATCTGAAAGTTGAGATGCCCCTGGCATTATCGTTACTAATAATAATGCCAATAAACTCCATAGGATCAAATATCTCATAACTTGTCACCCTGCTCAATTAGATATGCAAGAGAGCACTCTTAAATCCAAACTAGAATATAGGCCTACTTACTAGTTAATAAAAATTTCTATCAGTCAATTAACTTGTTTAGTGCTGAAGGTTCCCTGAATGCCAATATGATCTAATTCGTATTCCTCAAAGCCAGACAATTAACCAGCAAACATATCGCTGATCTATTGTACTTGCTTATCTTGCTTTAACAATTTTAGTTTATTTCTAGATGTTATCATTAATTTTTTGTAAGTAATAAATTTATTTTAGTCTTTTCGATATTTTAACCGAACTACAGATTATGGTTTTTGGAATATACAAATTTTTTCTACGATCCAGATCTAATACGATCCAAAGAAAGACTTAAGTAGTTATTATGAGATTGTACTAAGTTAGATGTGAAGCTAAAAAAATGGCGGTTATCTGAGAAAAAAGAGATGCGATCAATTGACTCAAGTATTCATTCTTCGATGTGATATCATGGGTTGATTTGCGGATCGTTTCCAGTAGCCTGCGACCTGTAAGATAAATGGAGGGAAAACAACGATGAAATCTAGTAATTATATCACGATTGCGTTTGCAGTCCTGCTAGCAGCAATTGTATTTCCTGTATCAGCTACTCTGCCTGCACCATGTCTATCTTTAACAGTCACAGAAGGATCGCATGTCAAATTAACGGCGTCTCCATCAGGTGCGGGATATACCTACGACTGGACTGTACCTTCGGCTCTTACTGGGCAAAGCGCAGATGGAGCTAATATAATGGAGTTCAATGTCCCTGCTTGCGGCGGTCCTTGGACGGTAACTCTGATGATGAACCCCACAGGTTCGCCAATCACATGTAAATCCATCTGCGACATAGTATTGACGTGCAGCGGCTTATGCACTGCCTGTCCATCGATTCCTGAAACCTGTATAGCTGACGCAACAACATGGGCATACGTCTGCGAAAGCGCACCAGATTCATTGTTCTATGAGTGGTATCTCCAGACCAATGTGGCCACCATACCAATCAAAACGGATATGAGCACCTGGGGCAGCGTCATAGTAGCTGACTCAAAGACCTATACCCCATCGCCTCTCTGGACGGGATTCAATGTGCCTGATGCTGGTACCCCATCTAAGACAACTTATGTGACATTCGTAGTAAGGCAGGATGCGGATGGCCAGGGTGGTCCGGACACGATACTAAAGTGGTGCAGCCAATTAGTTACACTATATTACAATCCGACGGCAACCATGGCTTCGGCTATTACCTAGAAAAGACTGCTTCAAGGCACTGCATTTAAGCAATGCCTTGACATTTTTTCGATAATGGTAATTTAGACCGGAACATAGGATAGAATATATAATAATTATTTAATTCAAAATATAATGTTTCGCACATCTATGAGATCAGAAAGAGGGAAATAGAACCATGCCCGAAGAATATGTTCCTAGCATTAGTCTTTTTACCGCTCAAAAACCTTGTTACCTTACAAAGGCCTGGCAATTTGGTATGACGAGGGATTTATTATGAAATTGAATTTTATAATTACTATATTTATAATATCTATCGTGCAAATACCTCTTGTTCACGGGGCTTGCAGCGGAACCTGGCCCTATTGTTGCAGTGGTTGTACCGCGAATGATGTCGCTATTACAAATGTATGGCTGACATCAGACAGTACGTGTACACCAGGAACTGCAGCAACTGCGACCCTCTGGGCAAAATTCCACGTATCATCGAGCAGTGCCAGACATTGCGCACATACCGCAATACAAGTTAAAAACCTAGATGGAAGCTGGAGACTGATCGAAAATCATATTGGAGAGTTGCCCACCAGCGATTTCGAGCTGCAAATATCTCAAGTTAGTTACATCTGTGGGCAATCGCTGGAGGTAAAGGATATTTATGCAGCCTGGAATACCGATTCAGGAGCATGCGCATATGACAGATGTGCCGACTATATCCCTGCCAAGTGCTATTATTCAGGATCTACGATCAATGTCCCACCCCCGCTAATAGCAGATTTTATCTTTACGAAGGCCTGCCTTGGCACTTCGACTTCCTTCACAGACAAAACTACCGGCGGAGTTGCACCTTATGGCTATGCCTGGACTTTTGGAGACGGCAGCTCAAGCACTGCAAAAGATCCAACTCACACATATGCATCTGCAGGGACATATTCAGTTAAACTAATCGTTACAGATAGTCTGCTCCATTCATCCCAGAGGATTTAT
The DNA here is from genome assembly GCA_963682135.1 of Methanothrix sp. Lineage (GTDB taxonomy): Archaea > Halobacteriota > Methanosarcinia > Methanotrichales > Methanotrichaceae > Methanothrix. Next base: position 362,172 of record OY821645.1, on the reverse strand, counting down.
GATGTAATCGTCTACCCATTGCCGGATTGCACCATCACGTCAACCAGTTCCGTCTGCGCAGGATCAACGGGCAATACGGCTTCAGTTCCTAACGCAGGGACCGGAGCGACCTATGCTTGGACGATCACGGGAGGAACGATAACCTCTCAGTCGCCCTATACGAATAGCATCACCTGGACGGCAGGCTCGGCAGGCACAGCTTCCATCATAGTGACGGTAAATGATGCTCATTGTTCAAAAGCCTGCAGCAAGGAGATTACGATCAATCCTCTGCCAGACTGCACTGTAAATGCAGCTTCTTCGGTCTGCGCGGGATCGACGAGCAACACGGCTTCAGTTGCCAACGCCGGGGCCGGGGCGACCTATGTCTGGACGATCACAGGAGGAGCGATAACATCTTCGCCGCCTTACACGAACAGCATCACCTGGACGGCAGGCACAGCTGGCACAGCTTCCATCAAAGTGACGGTAACCACGCCAGCAGGATGCACTGTTCCTCAATGCAGCAAGGAGGTTACGATCGATCCTCTGCCGGACTGCACCATAAATGCAGATTCTTCGGTCTGCGCGGGATCGACGAGCAACACGGCTTCAGTTGCCAACGCCGGGGCCGGGGCGACCTATGCTTGGACGATCACTGGGGGAACGATAACCTCTCAGTCACCCTATACGAACAGCATCACCTGGACAGCAGGCTCAGCAGGCACGGCTTCCATCAAAGTGGCGGTAACCACGCCAGCAGGATGCACTGTTCCTCAATGCAGCAAGGAGGTTACGATCAATCCTCTGCCGGACTGCACCATAACATCTCCAAGTTTCGTCTGCGCTGGATCGATGGGAAATACAGCGTCTGTCACGAACGCAGGAACCGGGGCGACCTATGCCTGGACGATCACAGGAGGAACAATAACCTCTTCGCCACCTTATACGAACAGCATTACCTGGACGGCAGGCTCGACTGGTACAGCTTTCATTAGAGTGACGGTAAATGATGCTCATTGTTCAAAAGCCTGTAGCAATGAGATTAGGATCAATCCTCTGCCGGACTGTACCATAACTTCACCTAGTTTCGTCTGCGCTGGATCAACTGGAAATACAGCGTCTGTCACGAACGCCGGTGCCGGGGCGACCTATGTCTGGACGATCATAGGAGGAGCGATAACATCTTCGCCGCCTTACACGAACAGCATCACCTGGACGGCAGGCACAGCTGGCACAGCTTCCATCAAAGTGACGGTAACCACGCCAGCAGGATGCACTGTTCCTCAATGCAGCAAGGAGGTTACGATCGATCCTCTGCCGGACTGCACCATAAATGCAGATTCTTCGGTCTGCGCGGGATCGACGAGCAACACGGCTTCAGTTGCCAACGCCGGGGCCGGGGCGACCTATGCCTGGACGATCACTGGAGGAACGATAACATCTTCACCGCCTTACACGAACAGCATCACCTGGACGGCAGGCTCAGCAGGCACAGCTTCCATCAAAGTTACAGTGACCACGACGGCTGGATGCACCGTTCCTCAATGCAGCAAGGAGGTTACGATCAATCCTCTACCGGACTGCACCATAAATGCAGATTCTTCGATCTGCGCGGGATCGACAAGCAACACGGCTTCAGTTGCCAACGCCGGGGCCGGGGCGACCTATGCCTGGACGATCACAGGAGGAACGATAACATCTTCACCGCCTTACACGAACAGCATCACCTGGACGGCAGGCACAGCAGGCACAGCTTTCATCAAAGTGACGTTAACCACGCCAGCAGGATGCACCACTCCTCTATGCAGCAAACAAGTATCGATCCTGGGCAGCCCGATAGTATCAGCCGGGTCCGATCAGGACGTCTGCGATAATGTAGAAAAGGTGCCTCTAATTGGCACCAATTCTGGTGGGGCTGCCACTTATCTTTGGACATCATCAGGGACAGAAGGTACCATTTCAAACCCCACATCTCTCACAACAGCTTACTACATACCGAGCGCAGCAGATAAAGTTGCAGGTTCAGTCACAATCACATTGACAGCAACCGGATGCTCTGACCAATCCGTGGATCAAATGCAGATAGTAATATGGGAAATTCCCCCCATAAATGTCGAGGCACTTATCGGATAAGCCAAAGGAAGTTAAAATGAGTGACAAATTTGTGCAGGTTGATCATTTACGTCAACAACAGATGCAAAAAGCTACTTCATACGATCCTTTTCGCTTCAAAGCCTCCTTAGCCTGGATACTGGTGCTGCTATGCTTATCGTTCATGTGCCCGACGGGTAGTAGCGCACCCCAATCCTGTCCCGTATCTCTTACCGCTTACAGTGGACAGCATGTTTCATTAATAGCAGAACCATCTGGAACTGGATACAGCTATGACTGGGCCTGCGATCCTGAAATAGTGCGAGATTCGGGAACCGATGCCTGGTCATTCACCTTTGTTGCGCCCGAGGTTACAGCTTCCACTGATTATCATATTACTCTTGTTCTGGGCCCAACAGGGGCACCAGATGGATGCAAAGATACGTGCCTTGTTACGATCACAGTACTTCCACTTTTGGGCTTTAGCGGCATAAAGTTCGAGGACCTTAATGGCAATGGTGCCAGGGATGCGGGCGAGCCGGGCTTAGAAGGCTGGACTATCAACCTGAAAAATAGCGGCATAATTTTCGCCACCGCCACAACCGGCCAAGACGGGACTTACGAGTTTACAGGAATTGCTCCAGGAAGCTACACCGTTGAAGAAGAAGTGCAGAGCGGCTGGACTCAGACTCATCCTGCTTCACCGGGCACGCAAACCGTAACCCTGGTTTCGGGCGTCACCGGACCTACGAACATTGATTTTGGCAATATGCGTGCCACCGGCTTTGGCGGCATAAAGTTCGAGGACCTCAACGGCAATGGCGTCAAGGATGCTGGTGAACCTGGACTGGAAGGCTGGACGGTCAACCTGAAGAGCGGCGATACAGTAGTCGCCACCACCACAACCGGTCCTGACGGAACTTATGAGTTTACTGGAATTGCACCCGGAAGCTACACCGTTGAAGAAGCTGTACAGAGCGGCTGGACTCAGTCCTATCCTGCTTCACCGGGCGCGCAAACCCTAACCCTGGTATCGGGTGTAGCCGGACCGACTGACATTGATTTTGGTAACTGGAGACAGACTGGTCTATCTGGGATGAAATTTGAAGATCTGGACGGCAATGGCGTCAAAGATGCTGGTGAACCTGGACTGGAAGGCTGGACGGTCAACCTGAAAAGCGGCGATACAGTAGTCGCCACCGCTACAACCGACCAAGACGGGACTTATGAGTTTACAGGAATTGCTCCAGGAAGCTACACCGTTGAAGAAGAAGTGCAGAGCGGCTGGACTCAGACTTATCCTGCATCGCCTGGCATACATACGGTAACCCTGGTTTCGGGTGTAGCCGGACCTACGAACATCGATTTTGGCAATATGCGTGCCACCGGCTTTGGCGGCATAAAGTTCGAGGACCTCAACGGCAATGGTGCCAGGGATGCGGGCGAGCCGGGCTTAGAAGGTTGGACGGTCAACCTGAAGAGTGGAGATACAGTAGTCGCCACCGCCACAACCGGCCAAGACGGGACTTACGAGTTTACAGGAATTGCTCCAGGAAGCTACACAGTTGAAGAAGCTGTACAGAGCGGCTGGACTCAGTCCTATCCTGCTTCACCGGGCGCGCAAACCCTAACCCTGGTATCGGGTGTAGCCGGACCGACTGACATTGATTTCGGTAACTGGAGACAGACGGGTCTATCTGGGATGAAATTTGAAGATCTGGACGGCAATGGCGTCAAAGATGCTGGTGAACCTGGACTGGAAGGCTGGACGGTTAACCTGAAAAGCGGCGATACAGTAGTCGCCACCGCTACAACCGACCAAGACGGGACTTATGAGTTTACAGGAATTGCTCCAGGAAGCTACACCGTTGAAGAAGAAGTGCAGAGCGGCTGGACTCAGACTTATCCTGCATCGCCTGGCATCCATACGGTAACCCTGGTATCGGGCGTCGCCGGACCTACGAACATTGATTTTGGCAATATGCGTGCCACCGGCTTTGGCGGCATAAAGTTCGAGGACCTCAACGGCAATGGCGTCAAGGATGCTGGTGAACCTGGACTGGAAGGCTGGACGGTTAACCTGAAGAGTGGCGATACAGTAGTCGCCACCGCCACAACCGGCCAAGACGGGAATTACGAGTTTACAGGAATTGCTCCCGGAAGCTACACAGTTGAAGAAGTAATGCAGAGCGACTGGTCTCAGACTTATCCTGCATCGCCTGGCATCCATACGGTAACCATGGTTTCGGGAGTCGCCGGACCTACGAACATTGATTTTGGCAATATGCGTGCCACCGGCTTTGGCGGCATAAAGTTCGAGGACCTCAATGGCAATGGCGTCAAGGATGCTGGTGAACCTGGACTGGAAGGCTGGACCATCAATCTGAAAAATGGCGGTATAATTTTCGCCACGACAACAACCGGTCCAGACGGAGTCTATGTGTTCACCGGAATCGCTCCCGGCACTTACACTGTGGAGGAGGTTGCCCAATCAGGCTGGTCTCAGACTTATCCTTCTTCACCTGGTAGCCACACCGTAACCCTGGTCTCAAATGCAGCCGGACCCAATGACCTGGATTTTGGCAATGTGCGTACTGCTGGTTTTAGCGGCATAAAGTTCGAGGACCTTAATGGCAATGGCGCCAGGGATGCGGATGAACCGGGATTGGAAGGCTGGACCATCAATCTGAAAAATGCTGATACAATAATTGCTACGACCACAACCGGTTCAGACGGAGGCTATGCGTTTGCCGGAATCATTCCCGGCAGCTACACGGTTGAAGAAGAACAGAGGCTCGGATGGATTCAAACAGCCCCGTCAGGCAAGGTTTACACGGTAGAAATATCGAATACTGGCCAGATAGTAGTAAGAATGTCAGACACCGGGCAGACAGTGGTCTCATCGACAGAGGTGAACTTTGGCAACCAGGTAATAGGGGCAGATGTCTCGTTATCTGGCGTAAAGTTTAACGATAGCGAAGGTGACGGCTCCAAACAGGGAAACGAGTTGCTGGGCGGTTGGACGATAAATCTGATGCAAGGTGATACTGTAGTCAAGAGTGCTACTACGTCTACTGAAACCGCAACTCTTGGATCATATAGATTTACAGGCATCTTGCCAGGTACCTACACGCTGGAAGAGGTGCCTTCTTTTTCGTCAGACTGGACCCAGACCTACCCGGCGGACAATATTTACAGCATTGTGGTTTCAGAAACCGGTCAGATCACAGTAACCAGGTCTGACCAGACTGAAGTTGCATCGAACAATGCAGATTTCGGAAACAAATATACAGGTTCGGGCGGACAGAAGTCACCTCTGGAGATCACGAAGACTACTACAGATGAAATCTTAAATCCAAATACGCAAACCACTTTTACTATCACTGTGAAGAATACCGGAAAAATAGAGATTCATGATATTAAAATCGTTGACGAGCTAAGCCCGATGCTGGAATTTATTCCTTATGCATATTCAGGAAGTACATTAATCCAGCACACCTTTGACGGCGGCAATCTGATCTTTGATCTGGGCCCTCTCGGCTCTCTGCAACCAGGAAATTCCTGGACCATTGCTTACAGCGTTAAATTGAGTCCGGATGCCTGCAGCGCATCTTCGACCTCAACTACCATCCCTCCCATCGTAGCTGCTGATGAGACGAAGCTGAAAGTCATGGCGGCAGGAAACGACCCTGTCAATATTGTGCAGATAATTGATGCTCTATCCAGAAATAAGACCAAACTGGAAGCCAAACTGAAAAGCATTAAGAAACATCGAGATGCATTCGATAAGGCCAACGTGACTCGAGAATCGTGCATAAAGAGCATTGCTGGAGCCAACTACACATTTAACAACTACACGAATATATCGACTGGAGAGACTCTAAACGAGCAGCTAAATGCTACAGGATTCCTGGTATCGTCAGAGTACAACAGGCCGGATAAGTACGACATCCTTGTCACAACCTACGGCTTGAAAGGCGAGGTTATCTTGGAGTTCTATAGATTCTCGCCAACCAAGGAGACTCTAAAGATAGAGTACAATAAACCGGAAAAGGGCTACAGAACCTACACGGTGCGCTACTATGCCACAGGAGACACCCTGATCATGATAGTTGACCCCTATGGCAACATGATCAGCATTGAATATAGAAGAACTCCAGGATTTGCAGTAGCGGAATACCTCACGAATTGTGCAACAGCATATGGGAAAATGGGAGAAATAGATGAACAGGTGGTGAGCAAGCGGGCCTGTGTTGATTTGGGATGGAGCTGCCAGACCCCTCAACCATTGCTGCGTTTGCTCGTCTTCAAGGAGGCGGACCGGGAGGTAGCTAAACCTGGCGATAATATAAGATACAAGTACACAGTGGTGAACAATGGCACCATAGCTCTCACCTCCTTAACCCTCAACGATGACAAGCTGGGCATTATTGTGCTCAACGATCCAGATCCCCTGGAACCGGGCGAGTCACGCAGCTATTACATGAACTACATCGCGAAAGCGGGAGACGCTCCGCAGTTGGTAAATATAGTCATCGCCACTGCATTGGATCCAGATGGAAACGTGGTTACTGGGAAAGCAACAGAAAACGTAAAGATTCTCATAGGTTGCAGCCTTACGAAGACAGCCTCACCTAAGGTTGTGAAGCCAGGAGACTATGTGACATATAACATTACATGGAACATTACCTGGTGTGGTATTTCTGGACATATGATTGTGGATGACTACCCGAAAGGAGTCTCCTTCGTATCCGCGTCCCCAACACCCGTTGATGATGGCAATAACAACAAATGGATAATAGATGGGCAAGAATCCGGGACCATCATTATCTTAGTTCTGGTGGCGCAAGACCTCGGCAACACCTCCTTTGACATGGATCAAGGCGTGATCGGAAAGGGATTCGTTAATGTTCACAATGATATCCGTACAGAGCCCCTAATCCTTACAAATCGAGCAAAAATGGTGGATTCAAATGGAAATATACCCATGACTGCCTCCACCGAAGTCAACGTCGGCCCGCCTCAGACATATGTCGCCCTCAAGGAGCACGGCAGCGGCGAATATGCCAGCGAGGATGTGATTAAGTACCAGAACTCCAACCGCTCTATTCAGTGGACCAAGGGCCTGACTGTAACTCACAAGCCAACCACCTTCTCACTGCCCAATAATCGTGATGTCGATTTCCAGAGCAAGTGGTCGGAGAAAGCCGAATCCAAGAACTACGCCACAGGTGGCTCCACAAACGAGGAGTATACCCACGCGAATCGCATCAGCCGGAACAGCTCACTGAAGCTGGACGAGAACGGCAGCACTATGAAGACCGAAGCCGACTTCGAAGGCGTTGGTCATATCGGTCTCGTCAAAAAAGATGCCGATGAGAATAGAACCTGGAACGCGAGCCAAGTCTTCGAGTCCCAAGAAGACTATGTGGGCAGCTTTAAAATCAATCAGAAATTTGATGAATACGGCAAGAATGTGGAATACGAGAAATCCGTGAACGGCACGGGTTATGTTTCTGCAAGCAGAGATCTTGGCAAAGCCCAGTCGTCTTACGAGTCCGGCACGGGCAATTACCAGAGTGAGGAGAAGATCAGTTCGGTGGTAAACTATATCGCCAAGGATATCAACCTCACTCACTTGCCGACCGGCTACATTTACACGCCCACCTTCTCCACGTCCAGCGACATAAAGTGGAAGGAAGGCATGTGGTCCAAGACCCCCACCAGCCTGATTAGTGAGATCTTTTCCTCAGTAGAGAACCTGGATCTCCAGTCAACCGCCCGAGGCCTAAACGAGATGGTAACAGAGGCTAAGGTGACCGGTCAGGCTGATTTCCGCACAGTCTATAGGGACAATTCTCCGAATAGCACCGATGAAGTAGATCAAGAGGAGACATATGTCGGAGAATTTGATATGCGGAGAAAGACCTCCCTTGGAGGCGTGGCCAAGTACGATCGACCGCATATTTCTTTGAGCAAGATGGCTAAAGTGGACCAGCTTAACACTTCCTATGCGGACTATCGGATCACCATCGAGAACAACGGCAACCGGGCTTTAGGGCCGGTCTATGTCAAGGACGTCTTCCCGACGGGAACCGAGTACATCACCTCATCTCTGCGGCCGGCAGAGCTGACGACAAGTTATGCCAACTGGTCGCTGCCTGTTATGGGTATCGGCAGCAAGACAATCATCGATTTGCGACTAAACATCACAGAGGAGCCATCCAATCTGGTGAACCGGGTGGAGGCGGCAGGCAATTACGGTAACGGATGGACGCTGGCCAGGAACTTCTCCGTGGTCCGCATGAACTGGCTGACCTGCTGCCCACCCCAGATCTCCGCTAGCAAGACCGCCAGGGTCGATGCTCTGGACGCGAAGGTGGTCTGGTACAGCCTGAATCTCAAAAACCGTGAGAAATACACCATGGTGGCTTTCTTGATGGACCAGCTACCTGCATCCATGAAGCTGCTCAACTCATCTCAGGAGCCTTCTGAGAACAGGTCTAACCTGATAACCTGGACCATCCTCGACCTGGCACCAGGAGAGAATAGGACCATCGTATACAGGACTGAGGCACAGTCGGATGGCGTCTATGTTAATGTGGCTCATATCGAAGCCTTCTCAGTGGACGGGCCGGAGGGGGCTGCGGCAGATGTTGAGTCTCGCGTCGATATAGGCGTCGGAGGGGCACTGCCTTCGTCCACATCCTCAGACTGGCAGCCGCCCACGTGCTTCGGGCTTAATTGCAGCGGTCTGATCTATGATGATGACTGGGTACCCTGCTACACCTGTGGAACTGGTGAACCAGGGAACACAGTGGTCTTGCCGTCCTGTGCCTCGTGCATGGACACTGGTGACGACAGTCTGCCTTGAAAGACTGCCCAGAACCAATTAGTGGGAAGCTGACAAGTAAGCTATCCCTACACCATCTTATTTTTTTTTTTTGGACGAATCTCTTAATGATATATATTAATAATTAATATTGGGGAAAGAGTAACCTTTAAATGGTACTATTGGTAATATACCAATGAAATAAAGTATTGCTAAGGAGAATACCAGAGTAATATGGGCAATAGCATAGATCTTGACGAAGTGGATCGGGTCATTCTTCGCAGTCTTCGGGAGAATGCGCGTATGAGCCTGCAAGAGATGTCAAGAAGATCCGGCATCTCTGATGCTACCATACAGTTTCGGCTCAAACGCATGAAAGCCAATAAGGTCATAGAGCGGTTCACCATTATGGCCAATCCGGCAGCTACGAGCTATCAGATAACTGCGATTATGCTTGTGCAAACGGATAATGAAAAACATGATCAGGTCGTCAAGGCTTTAGCGAAGGTTCCAGAGATAACTGAGGTCTATGGGATACTGGGAGAGCATGACCTCTTCCTTAAGGTCTGGTCCAAGAGCCTCGAGGAGCTGAATACCCTCATAAACGATCGCATACGGTCAATTGAAGGCATTGAAGACTTGCATGAGATTGTGGTAGTAGAGCGGGCAAAAGATGAGACATCTCCGGTCTAGAGGTTGAAATGGCTACATTCAGAAGCATTACGGAGAAGGCAAAAGGTTTGGGCCCATTGAGGATAAACGATTTGGGCCAAATTGCAAAAAGAGGACAAAAGAAGCAGGACCTTCCCTCGAAAGAAAAAGGGTCCAACTCAGATATCTTGGAACTCGCCGCCCACCCTCTGCCGATGGCAAGCGAAAAGCCCCTGGAAAGGCCCAAGATCACCATAATCGATTATGATGAGAAGCATTATCATGAAGCAGAGGCCAAAGAGGTGGAGGAGTGTTTCAGGTTTAAAAATATGCCCACAGTGACCTGGATAAACATTGACGGCCTCCATCAGATGGAAGTCTTAGAGAAACTCGGTTCATGCTATGGAATTCATCCTCTGGTTCTGGAAGATATCCTCACCGATCAGCGCCCTAAGATTGAGGATTATGATGATTACATATTCATCGTGCTGAAGATGCTCTACTACGATGAAGAGGGTGATAAGAAAACAGAGGATGAAGACGATGAAGATGATCTGGGAGATACCAACTTAGATATGGATCAAGTGAGCATGATCCTGGGGCCCAATTTTATAATATCTTTTAAAGAAAAAGAGGTTGATGTTTTTAATCCCTTGCGAGATCGGCTGCGTACGGCCAAGGGCAAGATAAGAAAGCAAGGTGCGGACTATCTGGCCTATTCCATGATTGACGCCATTGTGGACCACTATTTCTTAATCATGGAGAAGCTGGGAGATCGATTCGAGGATCTGGAGGACTCAGTTGTGTCCGACCCGCAGCCCGGCATTCTTCCCACCATCTATAATCTGAAGAGAGATATGCTGTTTTTGCGAAAATCGGTCTGGCCTTTGCGAGAAGCCATCAGCAAGATGCAGAGGAGTGATTCGCCCCTAGTCTCAGAAGCGATCAAGATCTACCTGAGAGATGTTTACGACCACACCATCCAGGTGATCGAGAACATTGAGACATTCCGCGATATGTCAGCCTCGCTGCTGGAAACCTATCTCTCCAGTTTGAGCAACAAACTTAATGAAGTGATCAAGCTACTCACCATCATCTCCACCATATTCATTCCCCTCACATTTCTGGCGGGCTTGTATGGAATGAACTTCAGGTTCATGCCGGAGCTCGAGTCTCCCTTCGGCTACCCGGCCGTTTTGATACTGATGTTGCTGGTCGTAGTGGTAATGATGGTCTACTTCCGCAGAAAGGAATGGGTTTGATATGGATTAATTAAGACTTTCCGCCCAGGATCTTCTCGTAGCGTTGCACAATTCTCTCCAGAATGTCCATTTCGTAGGGCTGGTGGACGGGCACCAGGATATCCGCCTCTATTCCCGCAGAGTCGGGCGCAACCGTCAGGCCGCCCTCCTGCACCATCAGTCGCAGGTCGCGGGCCATCTCCTCGATCATGGAGGTGAGCGGCTTGATTGCCCGGGCGGTTTTTGCCCTCTGACGGAATCTCTTGAGCAGCGAGTCCACCTCCGCGGCCAGGGGCTCGACGTCCCCGCTCCCCGATTCCTGGCAGATTCTCTCTGCACTCTCCTTGAGCATAGAGAGGGTGCGCACTCCCGCTTCCAGCATCTGGCCGCTGTAGTGCTGCCTGACTCTTTCTGCATAGCCGGGGGCAAGCACCAACAGCTCAATCTCTTTGAGGCGCTCCAGGTCATCTGCTTCTGGCTTATAGGGGTTTACTACTATGTAATCCAGGGCAAGGCGCAAGGCCAGGCTCTCGTACATGGGGGAGACGCCTACGAGCCTCTTGTCCTGGAGAAGGGCCCTTCTGATGGCCTGAGGATCGGCAGAGCTGATGCCGAAGTAATCGGCAAAGCCGCTCGTGGTGGTGAGAAGCTTGGTGCGGCTGAACTTTTCAGACTTGATGAGGCCTCTTTCCTCCAGCTCTTTCACATGATCGTAGCTCTTGTTGCCCCGGATCTCCACCAGAACGCTCTGCTTAATGGGCTGTTTGTAAGCGATGATGGCTAATGTTCTGATGAGCGGAGCTTCGATCTCTTTGGGAGCAAAAGAGAGGACACGCCCGGCGAGACCAAAGCGAACCTGCATGGAATAGCCCTCGCCGATGCCCTTGATCTCTAGCCCCGAGTCGCGAGCGGCGTACTCTGCTGCCAGGTCCTCCGCAAGAGCCTGCGCCCGCTCCTCGGAAAGGCCGGAGAGATCGGCCAGCTCTCGTGGTGCAAGGGTTCTGCCTGAAGCGAAGAGGGCAGCTTCGATGACGGCTTTGGCATAGGAATCTGCAGTCAAGACAATCCTGGGAGTGATGCTCATCAAGAGGGTTTAAGCTTACGCTATGGGTGGAGCAGAAAGGAACTGGATTGAAAACTGAAAAAATAATGTCGGAATATTACTTGCATCGGGATCGTCTTGCAACAGTTGGCTTAGATCCATCTTGGGCGATCAAGTCATTGCGGCTTCTTCTTGCCACTCTTGTTTCTCCTTTATTTTCGACCATATTTATCGAACGTGAAAGGTCATGTGTGTATATAAAACTGATGCAGTAGATATAAATATAACATACCTCAATTGATGATTATGTTGGGGGCTAATTTGCATGATATGGTGATTGCATCAATAGTGTCATTTCTAACTTTTGCAGTTGTATTGTATCTGGTTTATTCTGAAGCATGTTTGATTTGTCACACCTAAAAATCTCGAACCTGATACCCAAGAGAAGCTTCTAGCTCCTTTTCGCCAGTTCCCCGGCGAACTTGAGATAATTGCAGGCGGGGCTGCCCACGGGAATGATATTGCCCCGCACATTGCCGTCTTCAATCTCCAGCCCGGCCACAGAGGGGGCAGACATGCGTGGAAGTGTGGTGCTGCCCGGGCAGATAAGGAGCAACTTGCCCTTCTCGATGAGAGGGCGATGAATATGGCCGAAGACCAAAACCTGTACATCCATCTCTCTGGCCATCATCTCCGCTCCTACCAGATCTGAGCCGTGCGAGGCCATGTGCACCAGGCCGATTTTCACTCCCTCCACCTCGATCACCTTTCGCTCCGGCAGTGCCTTCTTCAGCTCGGGACAGTCGGAGTTTCCATGCACTGCCTCCAGCCGACCAAGGGCTGCGAGAGCAGCGTGGCACTTCAGAGAGACAAAATCGCCGCAATGAAGGATGATGTCGGCGCTGCCGGCAAGCGCAGCAACAGCAGGAGGGAGCATCTCACTTTCTAGATGAGTATCTGATAGAGCGATTATTCGGGTCATCGTATATCCTGATTCTGGCGAAGGTGCCACTTCATATTTAGCATGGCGGTTGGGCAGAAAGACTACTTTCCGTTGGCCTTGGCCTTTGAACCCTTCTTTCCCGTCGCTTTCGCTCCCGGCTCGCTGCCACCGACCCTCGATCTCAGGTAATGTCCGGTGTGGCTCTCTTCGACCGCAGCCACCTCTTCCGGCGTTCCTGCTGCCACAATTCGCCCGCCGGCGTTGCCGCCCTCCGGCCCCAGGTCGATGATGTAGTCGGCGCACTTGATAACATCCAGGTTGTGCTCGATGACCACCACGCTGTTGCCCTTGGCCACCAGGTCGTCCAGGACGCTGATGAGCTTCTTGACATCAGCGAAGTGCAGCCCGGTTGTCGGCTCGTCCAGCAGGTAAATAGTCCTTCCCGTGCCCCTCTTGGCCAGCTCCCGGGTGAGCTTGATCCTCTGCGCCTCGCCGCCCGAGAGGGTAGTCGAGCTCTGCCCCAGCTTGATATATCCGAGGCCTACGCCCAAAAGGGTATCCAGCTTGCTTCTGATGGCAGGAACGTTCTGAAAGTGCTCCCGGGCCTCTTCTACAGTCATATCCAGCACATCGGCAATGGACTTGCCCTTATATTTGACATCCAGGGTCTCGCGATTGTAGCGGGTGCCCTTGCACTCCTCGCATTCGATGTAGACGTCGGGCAGAAAGTTCATCTCAATCTTGATGAGCCCGTCTCCCTGGCAGGCCTCACATCGACCGCCCCGAACGTTAAAGGAGAAGCGACCTGCTTTGTAGCCGCGCACCTTGGCCTCTTTCGTCTCGGCAAAGGCCAGCCGGATAGGATCGAAGATCTTGGTGTAGGTGGCAGGATTGGAGCGAGGCGTTCTGCCGATGGGGCTCTGGTCGATGACGATGACTTTGTCTACCTCGCAGTCGAAAATAATCTCATCGTAAGCTCCCGGCTCTGTGCTCGATTTGTAGATCTTCTTCATGAGCGCCCGGTAGAGAGTGTCATAGATGAGGGTAGATTTGCCTGAGCCGGAGACACCGGTGACAACTGTCAGGACACCTAAAGGGATAGCAGCATCGATACCCTTGAGATTATTCTCCCGGCAGCCTTTGAGGCGAATGAATTTATTGCTCTTCCTGCGGCTTGCCGGAACTATGATGCTCTGTTTCCCGGAGAGGTACTGGCCAGTGAGCGACTCGGCATTCTTCTCGATCTCCTGGGGTGTACCCTGCGCCACCACGTAGCCGCCGTGAATTCCCGCTCCCGGCCCGATGTCCAGAACATGGTCAGAGCTGCGTATGGTCTCTTCATCATGCTCTACTACGATGAGGGTGTTACCCAGGTCCCGCAGCTTTTTCAGTGTCTCAATGAGCCGGGCGTTGTCCCGCTGATGAAGGCCGATGGAAGGCTCGTCCAGCACATAAAGAACGCCGGTCAGATTGGAGCCGATCTGCGTAGCCAGGCGGATACGCTGCGCTTCGCCTCCCGAGAGGGTTCCGGCGTTCCGGGATAGGGTAAGATATCCCAGACCCACGTGCTCTAGAAAACCCAGGCGAGAGGAGATCTCTTTCAGGATTTGGCGGGCGATTTCCTGCTCTTTATCCGAGATCCTGGGAGCGAGATTAGAAAAAAATTCGAGGCTATCGCCGACGGATAGATCGGTCACATCCACAATGGATTTTTCTCCCACAGTTACGGCCAGCACCTTCTCCTTCAGCCTGCGACCGCCACAGGACGGACAGGGTAGAACGCGCATGAACTTCTCCAGCTCCTCGCGCCTGTAATCGGATGCTGTCTGGCCGTAGAGGCGGACACTTTGTGGGATTAAGCCCTCCCACTGGCCGTTATGCATCCAGTAGGCATCACCATTTTTCATGCTCATGCTAAACTGGATGCTTTCCTCTGAGCCGTACATCAGGGCATTGTACTGCTCATCGGAGAGGGCTTTGATGGGTGTGAGGACGTCAAAGCCGAAGTGCTTGGCCACCGCAGCCAGATGCTGGCCCCGCCAGCCGTCGATGGCATTTCGATAGAGCGCCACTGCACCGTCGGCGATGCATAGCTCTCTATCCGGAATGATCAAATCCGGATCGAACTCCATGCGAATGCCCAGACCATTGCATGACTCGCAGGCTCCAAAGGGACTGTTGAAAGAGAACATGCGCGGCTGAAGCTCCTCGAAGGCCATGCCGCAGACCGGACAGGCCATGGTAGCTGAGTAGAGTCGCTCCCGGCCTTCGCCGAAAAGAACGACGACCAGGCCCTCCGCTTTCTTAAGAGCATTCTCCACAGCCTCCACCAGCCGGGACCGATCCTGGGCAGGGTCCAGCCGGTCCATGACCACGTCAATATCATGCATCTTGTAGCGGTCCAGCTCGATTGTCTCATCCGTTCTGCGTATCTCTCCATTCACCCGCACCCTTGTGTAACCTTCTGCATTCAGGTCGGTGAAGAGCTGGCCGTAGGTTCCCTTCTTCTGACGGACGACGGGAGCGAGAATCGTTACCTGGCTGCTGCTCTCGCCTGAGCCTTCTTCATTCTTTGTTTGGCCTTCGGCTCTCGCTTCCTCTAAAATGCCCTCTGCTATCCTCTCCGGCGATTGGGACTCAATCTTCATGCCATGCACCGGGCAGTGGGGAATGCCAATTCTCGCAAAGAGGAGGCGCAGGTAGTCGTAGATCTCGGTTACCGTTCCCACTGTGCTGCGCGGGTTCTTGGAGGTGGTCTTCTGCTCGATGGAGATGGCCGGGGAGAGGCCTTCAATGCTGTCCACATCAGGCTTGTCCATCTGGCCCAGGAACTGGCGGGCGTAAGCGGAGAGCGATTCTACGTAGCGGCGCTGGCCCTCGGCGTAGATGGTATCGAAAGCCAGGGTGGATTTGCCTGAACCGGATACGCCAGTGATGACGATGAACTTATCACGGGGAAGCGTTACGTTTATGTCTTTGAGGTTGTGCTCGCGGGCACCTTTTATTATGATTGATTTCATTTGGCTTGTCTCACGAGATTTTCTGGTCGGTTGGAGAGCTAATTAGGCGGAGGAAGGACTTAATCCTTTTCAGGGATTCATTGGTTAATAGAAGTGCTATAAAATATCAAAAAAAAATATTTGTTTTGCCACTTACTTCTCTACCGTCTCAAGCTCGGACTGCAGATCCTGGGTCAGATCGACGTTGTAGAAGTCGCCGGTTGTGGGAAGCTGCATGGCAAATCCGGGTGTTATGTCTACTTTGACATCTGCTTTGTCAACCTTAAGGTCGAGGATATGCCCACCTGCCTTTCTGTCCGCGGTTATGAAATGAAGGTGATATCCAGCGACGTTGAGACCTTTTGAGAATTCTGGTGCCCAGAGGCCGACTATCGTTCCTGTGACGTTGGTAAATTCGAAGACCGACTGATTCTTGGTGGCATCAGCCAGGCGCGGGTAAGGCTTTTTCTGGGCGGGAACGCTTCTCGTCTTGACGTAGGGGAAGGTGCCGTCGATTCTCAGGGCGTAGAACATATTTATGGAGGGAAGCTTCTCGGAGATCTGGCTGGAGAGAATTGTGTAATTGCTGGCGTTTTGAACGGCAATGGTCTGGTCGGCTTTGAAGTAGGTAACTGTGGAAAAGGGTGTGGTCATATTGCCCTGCACAGGATAAGCCACGCCGTCTGCCTTGACCTGATAGTAATCGCCATCCACGGCTACCATCTCCCCATCGAGCGAGTCGAAGGTGCCTATGCCGAAGTCGCCATGTGATTCCAGGTCGTCGAAGCTGTAAAAGCCGTCAAAGACGCCCTGTAGCAGAGCATCAATGGTGGATACCTGGAAGAGTACGTCGTCATCTGCGCACATTGCGCCAGGAAGCAGAGCCAAAGCCATGATGGAGAGCAATGCCCCTATAATTGTATATGTCCTGTTCATTTAATTCATTCCATAATAATTTTGGCAATGAGTATTCGTTCAATCTATTACTACTATTCGAGAGATCCATTCCTGCCATAACAATGATGCAGAAATTAACCAATTCTTTAACTTCGCAGCTTCGCGGCTTCGCGTGAAACCGAACCCTGTTTGATTTTACATCAAGGCTGCATCAGATCACTCCCCGGTAGTACGCCAGCCTGCGGGCATGGGGCCGGAAGAGATCCAACAGCCTCACCTCTTCCTCTGCTGCCAGGGGCTGAAACTGCATGCCCACCCGGGCCAGCGCCTCTACCTCCCCCGCACTCCCGCAGCCCACTATGGCCGTGCTGATCTCCCGGGAAAGAGCAAAGCGCAGGAGCAGATCCGCAGTCACTCCATCCTGCGGAGAGATGTAGTGCGAGCCGCCCAGCACCTTCATGGCGATAACAGCGAGGCTGCGATCTTGGGCCGCAGCCATGACCCGATCCAGAAATCCGCCCAGGATTGCTTCCGCTGGGTTGACGGGCATAAGTACGGCATCAACCGGCCAGTTTTTCACAGCTTGCTCCAGGATCTTGGGGTCATGGTGTCCGGTGACGCCCAAAAAGCGCACCAGTCCAGCGTCTTTGGCCTCGACAAACATCCGCAAGGCTCCGCCCGGCCCTTCGATCTCCTCGATATCCTGGCGAGTCCGTAGATCGTGAATCTGCCACAGGTCCAGGCTTTCCAGGCCCATTATCTCCAGGGACTCTGCCAGATCGGCCCTGGCGCCCAGGTAGTCTCTTGCGGCGGATTTGCTGGTCTGAAATATGCCGGAGCGCTTCTCCTGATGGCTGCGCCAGAAAATGCCGTAGTAGCCCTGACTGCCGGCATAAGCCTGGGCGGAGTCGAAGTAGGTTATGCCCTGAGCAGCAGCCTGCTCGATCACGGCCTTTGCCTCCTGCTCGCGCCCGTGGGTGCGCAGCACGCCCTCCCCGCCCAGGCCCACCTGGGTGACGGGCGGGCCTGACTTTCCAAAGAGCCTGGTAGTAATAGCCATAGCAATTCTCTCCTGCTGGATATATGTACGCCGGAGTATAAAAAAACAGGGGCCTGGCGATCCTTGGGGGCTGAATGTGGACGGCGTACCGAAAGGCCGTCGCGAAACTCAATGCAGCGAAGCTGGAACATCAGGGATTTGATGTTGGGGCGATATTCCTCCTCAGATGAAGCCAAGAGCGCATTACTAGAGGCCACCATGGCGGCGGCGCTTTCCTTCAGCGAAAAGCGGGAGAAGCCTGATATGATTGCCACGCTGGAAGGCATCGCTGTAGGCTGCTGCATTCGATCGTTACCAGATTAAAAAATTACAGCAACGTCCGGCTGGAAACTTCGCCCCATGACAGTATTCGTGCGTATATTCCGGGCCCTCTTTTTACCCAAAGGCTTTTGTCTAGATATCTCAATCTCAAATAATAAATGGTGTATGAGATGAGATTTATATCGATTATAGCATTCCTGACGTTGCTGATAATGGGAGCCGTTGATTCGGCAAGAATCGTCATTGATCCAAAAAATCCACTTATGACATCATTTTCATCATATCATATTCTCTATGGAACAGCATTTGATCCAAGCCGTGTGGTAGTTGAAATAGTATCAATGTATCCATGGGACGAAGGAACTCTGCAACTACTGAAAACCATCCACGTAGAAAAGATCAATTAAACTTCACCCCGTGGAGTAAATCTTATTTATTATTTATTACATGTTGCGTACAGAGGATCACGAATACTCCTCTCTTTAGAGTGAGGACGAAGAGAAAATTCACCGTTTTTTGCGTTAACATAATTGTTGATAAATTGTTGATTATGGCCAGCGAGTTTTGTGGACAACAGATTAAAATAGTTTCATTTTTACTCCCAGCTCCAAGCAGGACAATATTTGCGTGAGTGCGGCATTAAGATGTGAAATAGCAGGAGTCCGAAAAACCATGCGCGATTGTTTCTGCCCTTGGTGATCGTGATAATCTTTGTCCTAATCTTAGGGCTCTGAGGTAATAAGCCAGGATCGACCCATTAATATCGATTTATTTACTGCATCGATATAATGCGCATGAATGGAGCCCAGGTTGGGGCAATGAAAAGAACTTCCTTCTGGTAGGTTTTCCTAGGAAAAGTTATTAAGCTTTGACGGCGCAAGGCCTGATATTACGTACTAATAACAGAGATAACGGAGATCTGCGCAATATGTCTAGGGCACTCAGGCTCGGTTTAACTCTAAGCGAAGAGGACGCAAAAGTATTTTTGCAGAGCGAAGAAGCCTACTCTGTCACACCGCAGCAGAAGAGACAGCTTAGAGAAGCGCAACGGATTTATCAGTCCCATCCAATAAAGTTTTAATGGCCCGTATCCCATGGGAAGCTATCCGCGTTGAACCATTAAGCGGCGATCACGACGTTAGCGATTTCGATTGCTTCAGTGATGATTTGAATGATTTTATAAAAAATGATGCCCTACATGAGCAAGAGTGCATGCTGAGTAGGACCTACTTATTCTTTCATGAGAGTTCAGTTGTCGGGTTTGTCTCGCTTAGTGCAGATTCTGTTTTAGCACCGCGCCTAAAAAGAGAGGATATGGTAAGAAAAAAAGACAGCATTAAACCTATGTATTCGAGTCTTCCGTGTATTTTGATAGGCCGCGTGGCTGTTGTAAGAAAATATGAACGCCTTGGTATTGGAACCAATATTCTAAATTGGGCTATTGGACTCATAACCAACGTGGTTTGCAAATCTGTAGGATGCAGATATATAACAGTAGATCCTAAAACAGAATCTCTCGATTTCTATCAAAAATCTGGCCTAGGGTTCACTTGAATGGAAGCAATAAAGCCCGGAAAATTCGAAACAAGATATTATATAAATCTGTATAAACTTTTGAGCGACTAAAGCATATTATCCTAAATAAGTAGCATTATACGCTGAGATTGTGCGCGTCAGGTACGTCTGGATTTATATCGAGCCGAGATCATTGAAAAATCCTGCCGTAAGCAGCGGCTGCATAGAATAATATGGCACTGGGCAGAGACGCACAAAGAAATGGATTTGACCTAAGTTCACCCACTAGGAGTTATCTTCTCACCTCAATCAGGCGGTGACTATCATGGATGCTATTTCCCTGGCAGAAAAAGCTGATGAACTATACCAGAACGGCAAATTTGATGAAGCCCTCTCATTTTATGATAGGGCCATAGAAAAATACACGAAAGACGCAACTCTTTGTAACCGCAGAGGTCTGGCCTTATGCCGACTGGGCCGGCATGAGGAGGCTATTGTATCCTTTGATGCTGCCCTAAATATCGACCCTCAATATACCGATGCCCAGAATAATAAAGGCGTTGTCTTCTACAAACTGAAGAGATACGCGCAGGCCATTGCCTATTTTGACGCCATCATCAAGGCCGTTCCCGGCTACGTGAGAGCCTGGTACAACAAAGGCGTAATTCTGAACCGGCTGGGAAGATATCAGGAAGCAGTCGATTATTATGATCAAGCTCTTGAGCTGAATCCCAATGGTGCCCGTGTGTGGAGCAACCGAGGCGCATCTCTGGGAAATATGGGCGACTATGAGGCGGCTCTGGATTGCTTTGACCGGTCCATCGCCCTGCAGCCGCAAAGAAGCGAGTTCTGGAACAACAAAGGCGCGGCTCTTGCCAAACTGCACAGATACGATGAGGCAGTAGCGCATTTCGACCGGGCGCTGGAGGTCGATCCGCTAAATGCCGATTCCTGGTACGGTCGGGGCGAGGCCCTGCGGCGCCTGAGCCGGTACGCGGAAGCTATCGATGATATTGATAGGGCCATCGAGATCGATGCCGAGAACGCCAGGGCCTGGAACAGCAGGGGCCTGGCTCTCATGGCTCTGGGCAAAGATGCTGAGGCGGATGCAGCCTTTGCCAGGGGCGCGAAGATCATGCAAAATGAGGAAGAGGGCAGAGTATAAAAAAAAAGCTCTAGGCGACTGCAATTCGGATCTATCTTTCCAATGTGGCCTCCATCTTTGGATTCACCTTGATGTCCACATCAGGTCTAATCCTTTCCACAACCTCGTACAGAGGCTTCTTGAATTTGCTTCCCGCCTGGGAATCCAGGCATTGGTGGTAGACTATAGCCCTGTCTAATCCAGCTTGTAGCATTTGGGGCATGTTGTCACCCCTCAAGCGCGTGACATCGTTATCCCATGCGTATTGTTGGGCCTCGCCGAAAGAGACTTTACCATCTCCGTTCGTGTCCGCCGAGCTTTCAGAAAAAGCCATGATATATCCATAGATCGATTCGCTGCCGCTGTCAGATGGATTGGGATCGTCGGGGCCATCTACATCTGCATAGGATGATGTGTCAGTCGAGGCCGAGGTGAATATCACACGGTTGGACTCGCCGTCTACAGTCAGGTCGCTCTCGGCTGGCAGATAATTTCCATTTTTGTACTTGCCAATCAGGCTCCCGCTATGGCAGGCCTCCACGATTACTGACATCTCTTTGCAGGTAATTGCATCCAACCAGTTATCCAGATCGCTTGCCCAGATGCCACCAGCTGAAGTTCCCGTATCGCAGACGAGGTAATCGACACCTCCGTGAGAGCTGTAAAAGAATAGCACCTTATCATTGTTGCCTGATTGTGCCGCTACCTCACTTAATGCCCACTGCACATTTGCAGCTGTATTTACCCTATCCACGCCCGCATCTGCATGAGGGCTCAGATAGTAGATGTGGTCATCATCCAGTCCTAGACTCTTGAGAACGTTGTATATTCCATTTGTATCTTCATCGAACGTATCGGGAAGGTCATTAAATCCGCAGACTATCACTGCCCAGGACTCGCACTGCACTGCAGGAGCGAGAAGGTTTGGATTTATCATCCTCGCACTTGAGACTGCTTTTTGTAGCGTAGCTGGCTCTTTGTAGAAGACTATCAAAGACGGATCAGCTCTTATATCCTCCTTTTCGAAGACCTGGCGGCCACTGACCTTCGGCCACCATTCCGCCTCCATGACCTGCAGTTCTTTTGTTTTTGCATCAACTACAACGTACTTTACCGGATGAGCGAAATGAGCCCCAGGCATCTCGTCGATCATGAAGAGCCAGCTTGGGTTTTGGCTGACGAATGTTACAGTCTTCATGCCTGCGGCCTCATAGGCTGGTTCTATCTTTGTACCCTCTGGCAATGTCACATCATATTGGAGCACTTTAAGCCCATTCTCCTTGTCAGCTGCCTCCCATAGAGGATTGATAATGGAATCTCGTACAAGTGCAGACGCATCTGCTTTGTTTAATATCATCTTGGAACTCATCTGCTCTGAGGCGATCTGCATTTCCTCAATTGCCATTACTCCGATTGCCTGAAATAGCAAACTGGATAAAAGAATAGCTACTATCAAGGCAACAGATCTCCACCTTAATAATCGTGCAATCACAATAACTACCACCTATACAATTTTGTGCAATTATCTTTCGTAAATAATCGTGCTTGAATCTAGCCTATCATCCTGATTCTTGAAGACCGGCATCTCAATAATCGGCCACCACTCTGCATCCAAGCTTCTGATCTCTCCGCTGACTGCATCCAGTAAAGTGATCATAACAGGATGGGCAAAGTGCGCAGTTGGCTCCAAGTCGATAAAAAACAGCCAGCTACTGTTCTTGCATAACAGATATTCAGATCCGTTCCCCCCATCAGGTACTGCCTGCATCACCCGCGATCCTGCATCCAGCATCATTGGATATTGATTTGTTCGCAGGCTTGTGCTGTTGATTGTCGGAATGACATTATCAATTATCTTCTTTGCAGCATCCTCCTTGGACACTAAAATTGGCTGAATCGAATCACTTGCAATGCTCGTATTTGAAATGGCAAGACAAAAAACTGCCAACCACACTGCATATAATTGCAGTGAAGACCAATGAATCCCGTCTTTTTTCAAAGACATATCAATCCCTAATTGATAATGATTATTATTTGGATAAAAGTTTATCTGTCGTGAACTACCGCCTCCTGAAGGAGGGGGACTTCCCGCTCTGTCCTTCGCAATCCTACCAGTTAAATTATGTAATCGTGAATACCTTATGACAATAATAATGAGGGGCATAATATGGGAATAATTTCCGATACACTCAAAAATGTCTGATACCAGCGGTCCATATCTACCACAATCGATATATTGTATCTGTGTGACAATTGTATCATAGGATTGAGGACCTATGCAGGAGGGTTAGATATGGCTGTAACGCATCACAGGTTGCCTTTAATACTCATCATTGCCCTGGTAGTTGTCTTCTTGACG
The DNA here is from genome assembly GCA_963682135.1 of Methanothrix sp. GTDB lineage: Archaea > Halobacteriota > Methanosarcinia > Methanotrichales > Methanotrichaceae > Methanothrix. The sequence goes on along the minus strand of OY821645.1, from coordinate 339,155 downwards.
CTGCCCTGGATTACCGCACAAGGATCTGAGGATTGTTTTAGATCAAATTGTTACTCTTCAAGATCAGAATGGCAGCAGCGCCTGTGGTATGCAGATATATACAATTTTCTTTATGGTGATTGCGAATGCTATTATGGGAACCATGGCGTTTATAACCCTCCTTATGCCGGAGAGACTCCTGGTGCATCAGCAAGTAACGCACCCGTTGATAGCACGAATACAAGCAGCTCGAATACAAGTAGCTCGAATACTGCTGGCGAGGATGCTGCCGGCTTGCTGGATAAAGCAAACGTCCTTTACCTGACGGGATCGTATGAACAAGCTGCGCAGTCATATGCCAAAGCAGTCAATCTCGATCCAACTTTGTCGAAGGGCTGGCTTAATCTGGGAAATTCCCTGTACTTCCTGGGCAGATACCAGGCATCACTAGATGCATACGAGGCTTTGCTCAATCGTGAACCTGGTAATGCAAATGCATTGGCCGGTAAGAACAATGCCCTCTCAGCATTAAATAATTCCAAAGCCATTGCGCCTTAATAAAATACTACTATTATCCCAAAGCATATCCCATCAGCCAGGCCAGACGGATGGCATCCCAATCCAGGTGGCGCAGCATGCGAGCCATGAGACGGCTGGGCCGGTCGATATCTCCATGCTCTTCAATGGCTTTTATGAGGCGGGGCTTTCGGGCCAGATAGCCCACCAGTTCATCCAATTCAGCATCGTCCATTTTGCTCAGCATGCGATTGGCCCTCATGCCGATCTCCAGCTCTCGGCCCAGGGCCGCCCTCCAGAGCCGGTCATACTCCATGAGCCGCATAGCGGAGATATCGCCCTCCATTGCCGCAGCCGCCGCCACGCCGCCCGCAATCTTGGCGGCCACCAGACCCGGATAGATTCCGCCTCCTGATGTGGGCTTGACCTGGCCTGCCGCATCACCCACGGCCAGCAGGCCGCCCACAGCAGTGGCCGTGGGCGGTCCCAGGGGCAGGCCGCCCACATTAAGGGCCACAGGGGAGCCTTGCAGCCTCTTCTTGATAACATCCGTTTTCAAGAAAGTGCGCAGGTGCTCGCACCCTCGATCGCGGGCGCACAGACCGATGCGAGCCGAGCCCTCGTTTAGGGGAATCACCCAGGCGAAAAGCCCGGGAGCCGCTCCCAGATGGACCTCCACTTTTTCGGGATCATTTACTGCAAATGGTATCTGCACCTGGGCACCGGAGAGGATCATCTGAGGCGGCGAGATGCCGGCCCGGCGGGCGAGAAGGGAGGAGACGCCCTCCGCTGATATCACAATCCTTGCCTTTATCTCCTCGTCCCCGGAGAGGGTGAGGATACTGCCATCCTTTTCCCGCCTTATCTGTCGCACAGTTGTACAGATACGAAGATTGACACCCTTGGCCACGGCCTGGGCAAGCATCGCCTGGTCAAAGAGCCTTCTGTCCACGACCCAGGCCTTAGGAACTCTGGCTTTGAAGTCCAGGCGTGCACCTCCCGGCGAAAAAACGCTCGCCCCTCTCATGGCGCGCAGAACGTGGGGGCCGGGCGAAAGCTCCGACTCGGCCATAGCCTCCAGGCCCAAGAGGCCAGCGCACTGCACCGGCCATCCCGCCCCGGCGTGCTCTTCCAGTAAAATTGTACAGGCACCGGCTTTAGCGGCATACTTGGCAGCCATAGAACCGGCTGGCCCGGCGCCGATGACTGCCACATCAAATATGTCCATGCTCGCAAGTAAGGATGCAAGCCAATGGTGTTAACTTTTTCTACTCACCTACGGCTCTGATGACCCAATTTACCTTGATCGTCTCATTATCAATTTTGAAATCCGCAGGAATCAGCTCACCATTCATGCTATTGAATTGATAGGAGTTTCCGGTTCCATTCTCCAACTCTACCCCGATCCTCATGGTGCTTCGATCATAGAAGATAATGTAAAAGACGCCTGTCAAAGGAAGTGCGGGAATATCTATGGATATAAGACCTGGAGCTGACAGAGTGAAGTATGCGTTCTGTGTATCTGCAAGTCGGTAAAGCAGGTTAAGTTTTTCATCTCTGATCTCAATGAGGAAATTGCTCGGCGAAGGGACTGCTAGAGTTGTTTCATTGAAGCCGTTCCAGCCCAGTACCCGTATCTGCATTAATTTCCAGTCAGGCTTTGGCGCGGTGAATTTTACAGCTTCACCGACACCGAATGCATCGATCCCCCAATCCTGACCGACAGAATACAGTGTCAGATTCATATTGGAAATATTGCTGCCACTATCCTGCTTGAGGACTGTCATAGTCTGATTAGCATCGCTTTGAGCCATGCACATGCCCATTAGATTCAAAAAACAGAAGGCTGAAATCAATAAAATCGTCTTCTTCATGCAATCACCTGAGTAGGGGAATTAGATTTGATCTTTATATAGCTGATGCTGATTATGCAGGTTGCGATAATGGTTAAATAATAATTAGATCGCTCTCCATGAGCGGAAAGGTACATATGGCCATGCTGTCCAGAGGCTTTGACGGCGAAGTTCATATGATGGAAAAAATAATGGAGAATATATTCGATTTGAGGAATGTTTCTTACTCCTATGTAGGGAAGATCGACGCTCTCAAGAATGTAACCCTGAAGATAAATCGCGGGGAGCAGGTCACAATTATCGGCTCCAATGGATGCGGCAAGTCGACGTTATTGGCCATTTTGGATGGGCTTGTTTATCCCAGCTCAGGCGAATTCTACGCCTTTGGCAATCTCATAAGTGAAGAAATCTTTGATGCCATTAAAGACAATGAATTCCGGTCCTATTTCCGGACAAAGGTGGGATTCGTCTTTCAAAATTCGGATGTTCAGCTCTTCTCTTCCACGGTCTATGAGGAGATTGCCTTTGGACCACGACAGCTTAACCTGTCGCTTGATGTGGTCGAATCCAGAGTGGAAGATGTCATGGAGATGATGCAGATCGGCAAATTGCGCGATCGATCGCCTCATACCCTCTCCGGGGGAGAGAAGAAGAAGGTGTGCATAGCCACCGTCCTTGCCAATAATCCCGATGTGCTCTTGCTGGATGAGCCCTCAGCAGGCCTGGACCCCAGAACACAGCTCTGGCTGGTCGAGCTTCTCCAGGAGCTGGCGCATGCCGGCAAGACTGTGATAACTGCCACTCATGACCTGGAGATCATCGATCAGATCAGCAAGAGGGCCATTGTCATGGGGGAGGATCACGGCGTTAAGATAGACCGGGATGCAGAGAGCGTTCTCTCCGATTACGAGCTGCTGCTATCTTCCAATCTGGTGCACGAGCATACTCATTTGCACGGCAAGCTGGTGCATGAGCATCTGCATGTGCATGGGGATGAGCATAAAAGTCACGTACACATATCTAAAGAAGAACATAATCACCATCATGCCGAAGAAGGAACATATGGGAAGAATCGTTGAACTCTCTCTACCTCCAATTGCATTGGGACCTAATCTGCCTTTGCTCCTGCCAACTGGCTGGAAGGGGCCATGCAGTCGGCGACGTACGGCATCTTTCGGATGCGATAAATTTATTAGTCTAATGGTACATTTCATTCATGATTAATGCCCTACCTGCAAGTTTATTCTCAGGAAAAAGTTAACGAAGGCAATTTCACCTGTCCTGCATTTCACTACGGTGCCATAGGAGCTCTGTAACATTTTAACCCGAAGGATGATCAAATAGATGCCTACGGAAGAGTATCCGGATGGGAGACAATCGACGCACCCAGAACGGCTGAGAAGAGAGCTCTCTCCGGGGAAGGAAAAGGCAAATGGATTGTCTGGGATGAGAACTCAACCCGGCTTCTGGGCAGCAGCGTTAAAACCATTCCCGTTCCGCAAAAGATTACCCTGAACGACTTTCATAGGGATATGCAAGATTGCCTTCTTCCCACCGCGGTAGGATTTGATCTGGACGGCCTGTACGGGAACGGCGACAGAGGTTCACCGGATGCGGTCATTAAAAAGAGGCTGGCTGAAGTCCGCAAGGTTCTGGCGAGTGTGGCCGGACCGCAATTCATTTGCCTGGGCTCGCTCCCAGACGCCGAGATCCTACATTCCTGCAAAGATCGTGGACAGGGCGCAGAAATCGGCTCTAGACCTGATTAATAAGACGTATGGGTGAAGGGTTTTTGCCTGTAGTGTGGAGAGATTGCGTCAGGTCTAAGGCAGGACCAGTACTTCCTCGCCCACGAGGGCTACAGCCGCCAGTTCGTGGAGCACTTGGGCTTCGTCCCTTCCCTGCATCCTGCAGTGCTTTTGGGGGAGTCATTCCCGGTGGGGCAAGTGGCAATCAGAGTGATAAAATTCCACGGCGCACCCGCTGCAATCAGCTGCATTCGGGGCGCCGCCGCATTCTTAACTTTTAATTTGGTCCAGTCACTGGTCTTTTTCTACTCAGCCGTTCCCTTCATCACTCCATACTTCTCGCCCATGAGAATATGAACATAAGGCGTCGCCGTAAGTTCAAATCCGGCCTGTTTCTGGAAGAGCATAACGAAATCGGACCCTCCGAACAGGAAGTTGCCGAGCATTTCACCCTTCTCATGATCGGATCCCATAACAACGCCTTTCTCGAAGTTGACGGAAGAGACCTGGGCCATGCCCATAGGAATAAGCGCCACCAGACCGTATTTTCCTGTATCTACTATTGCATAGCCGCGGGTCTGAGAGAACTGCCATCCGGTCGAGTCGATTGGATCATACTTCTTTCCTGTCGAATTCCATTTAACTTCTAAAGCCACATTTTGCGTTATGGACCGATTGTCTACAATCTTTCCGCCAACCGCGAAATGATAGCGGTGGTAGTCATTTACATTCAGGAAGGTGTGGGTGAGCACGCCGTTGGCAAAGGCATCCTTGTACTCACTGTCATTGCCGAGCAGATCCTCGATATTGTAATAGCGCACAAGCTTGACCTGCAATCCACCATCCACCAGAATGGTTGAGTTGTTGTCAATTGCCCACGTTCCCTGGGGCACGGAATCAGCCGGCGAAACAACGACACTCGTGTCGTTTGACGAAGAGATAGGCCGCTGATCAGGCGATGCCAGGTATCTGGAGAAGAACCTGTTGAATGTGGTCCAATTGGAAGAAGACTCATACCACGGTCCCTGCAAACCGTAGATCGGATCGTCATAAAACTGCTGGTAGGTTTCATTGTTCCATGACTCTTCAGTATCAAGGAACATTCCCCAGGTATCAGCAAAACTGCGCAGCCACGTAGAGAATGGTTCGTAATACTGAATTGTATTGTTGAACAGGCCTTTGTTTTCTAATTCAGGCAGGGGCTGGTCAACCAGAAAATAGAAGTAGCAGATGCTCTGTAATATTTGGTCGCGTGTGAGATTAGCCGGATCATCAAGTACATCTTGCGGGATCAGCTCAGATGCACTGTCTATGAAATCATAGTAGTCCGATAAATTCTGAACCGGATTTGTTTGCGGATCGGGATTTATTCCTTTAGCTTTTGCAATAGATTCTTCCAACATCATCGCGATTTCTGGATTTTTCTCTACTAAATTTATGAGATCTTGAGTTATCGCCTTATGACTATCCACTCCCATAGCGACTGTGCTTATAGTAAGGATCGATGCTGCTAATACCATTATTATCAGGTAAAGCTTCGTCTGAGAAACCATTCTTTTCACATGTTTCATCTCCTAAAATGCTGCCCTCTCATCTCCAGGACTATGCCCTTGGTGCGGATGATATTTCTGATTGTTTAATTGTTAGCTTTTTAATCTTATTTAGTTTCCCCCCGAGTTGAGGGAGCATATGAGGGCGGCATATCATTAAGGCGCTGGAAATATATCCCATCTGCAATTCTCAGTAGGTCAGTGATTGCTTTGCAAAGGTCCTTTTCCATCCCGTCCCTGGTGCATTTTAGCGCTACTCTGGCTTGTATGCTGCTGTTATTCCTTCCGGCATCCTCGGCAGCTCAAGATACTGCCGCCTACTGGCTGGAAAATGGCCAGGCATCTCTCTTAAACGGCAGCTTTCCGCAGGCCGTGGAAAGCTTTGACCGGGCCATAAAGATCGATCCCGAAAATGCATCTGCCTGGGGGGGCAAAGGTACTGCACTCTCCCGGCAGGGCCGATACAAAATGGCTGAGCTATGCTTTAGCAATGCCCTGAAAAGAGATCCCCGAAATGCCCGCCTCTGGCAAGAAGACGGCAAGGCCAAAGAGCTGGCCGGTGAGTGGGACGACGCCCGGCAGAGTTACGAGCGGGCCCTGGCCTTGCAGTCAAACCTGGTCGAGGCATGGCTGGGCATGGCCAATGCGTCTCTTGCTCTGGAAAGTTATGAGAAGGCTATGCAAAGCTTCAAGAATGCCTCACTTTACGGCCAGAACGACGCCGGCAAGGCGGGCCAGGTCAGAGTGCTTCTCGCTCAAGGCTCAAGCCTTCTCAAGAAAGGCAAATTTGCGGCGGCCTATAATAGTAGCAATGAGGCTCTTGCCATCGATATGCAAAATGCCCGGGCGCTGGTGCAAGAGGCAGACGCTTTAAGCGGCCTGGGCCAATATGAGGAAGCTCTGGCCTGCTATAACCAAATCCTCCGCGGCAATCCATCCGATGAGATGGGCAAGGAGGGAGCTGCTCGGGCTCGGCTGGGCCTGGGCGAAGAAGCTCTGGATGCAGGAAATGTCTCACTGGCATTAGAAAATTTTGAGGAGGCTTCCCGCCTGGCTCCGAGAAGTGCTGAGGCAGTCTCCGGTATGGTCAAGGCTCTCACGGCGAAAGGTGATACGTTCTTGGACAATGGTCTCTTATCAGAAGCCATCAAGAGTTACAATACGGCTCTGGTCCTTCTGCCCTTGGATACGGGCGCCCTGGCCGGAAAAGAAAAGGCATCGGCTGCACTTGCCGCCAAAATGAAAAAAGCCGAATCAGGGAACGCTTCCCGACAAGAGGTCGAGGTGGCCTCAGATTTCGCTCGCTATTTCGAACTGGCAAGAACGCAAAGCATGAACGGCTCCTATTCACTGGCTTTAGAGAGCCTCAACAAATCACTTGCGCTTGATGCCCGGCCAGAAGCATGGTTGCTCAAAGGACAGATCCTCTATCATCAGGGCAGGCATTCTGAGGCCCTTGATTCACTGGATCGGGCAATAGAGATCAATCAGTCCAGCGTCCCAGCCCTGGCATTAAAGGGGCGCATTCTGGCGACGATGGGGAAATATAGAATGGCCGGGCTATTCATCGATTCTGCCCTGCGCCAGTGTCCGGAGAATATCACCCTGTGGAATGATCTAGCGCAGGTGCAAGAAGAGCTGCAAAACTATAACGGCGCCTTGCAAAGCTATGATAGGGCGCTTGAGATCGATGATAATAATACGCAGACTCTGCTTGGCAAAGGCAGTCTCTTGCTGCAATTGACAAAATATCAGGAGGCTTTGCAGTGTTTTTCCTCCGTAACAAAGAACGAAAAGGGAAATGCGGCTGCCTTGCAGGGCATGGGCGATGCCTGCTTTGCTCTCCAGGAATACGATGCCGCATTAGAGTCCTACGGGGCAGCACTCCTGTATAACTCCGGCGATATGGCGTCAATGCTGGGAAAGGCTGAGACTCTTTATGCTCAGCAGGACTACAACGCCTCTCGGCAGGCATTTTTGGTAGCGTTGAAAATTGATCCACTTGATCTCCGGGCATTGATTGGCAATGGATACTGCCTTCTGGCGCTGCATGATTATCCTGGCGCTCAGGAAAACTTTACCAGTGCTCTGGCCCAGGACCCTAAAAGCCTGCCTGCTCTGCAGGGGAAAGGAGAGGCACTCTACCTTCAAGGAGATAAAGAGCAGGCACTAAGCTGCTATGACCGGATACTTCTCCTGGACCCAGATAATACGGCAACACTGCTGAGTAAGGGCGACATGCTACTGGAGCAAAACGATCTCTCTGGTGCAATGCTTGCCTATGGCCGTATCCTGAATTTGGAGCCTGACAATGTTCGGGCAATGCTAGGCAAAGCAGATGCTTTCCGGCAAAATAGCCTCTTTGATCGGGCGCTCTCCTTGTATGAGAACGCTCTGCAAATCGACCGGCAAAATATTAGAGCATTGCTGGGAGAAGCCGAGATTCAATATGCATTGGATGACTGCAAATCAGCAGAACTACTCTATGATCAGGTCCTATCGCTGGATGAAAATAATGCGGCTGCCTGGGCTGGACTTGGCAATGTGCAGCTGTGCGGTAAGGATTTTGATCTCGCCAGGCAAAGCTATGAGCGGGCTCTTGCCATTGAGTCGAAAGACATAGCCGCCCTCCTGGGCATGGGTGACGTGCTCTATGAAAGAGGGAGCTACAGTGATTCTCTTCATTATTATGAGCAGGCCACGGTATTGAGTCCCGGCAGCCATGGCTATTGGGGGCAGGGCAATGCTCTCGCTGCCCTGGAAGAATACAACAGATCTCTGCCGCTTTTCGATAGATCCCTTAGCTTCAACCCGTCTGATGTTGATGCATTGCAGGGCAAGGGCCTGGCGTTGGCAGCTCTCGGCAACATCTCTCAAGCCATAAAATGCTTCCAGGAGATTGTATCTGCAAATCCGGGAGACTATGCTGCCTGGTCCAATCTGGGAAGCATGCAGGCCTCTATTGGCCGGTATGAGGAAGCAGCCGTGAGCCTGGAAAAGGCATGCAGAGCCGACTCATCTCATGAGGAGATATGGTATAATCTGGGAGCGGTGTACTACTCTTTGGGCCGCTACAGTCAATCGGTTGATGCTTTGCACAATGCGACCCGGCTAAATTCACAGGACATAGACGCCTGGATGAGACTGGGAATAGCGCAAAATCAGACGGGAAAGTTCGATGAGGCTTTGCAGAGCTTTGAGACCGCGTCGCTGTTGCAGCCGCAAAATATCGATGCATTGTATTTTCAGGGCCTGACATTGGTGGCCCAGGACAATTACCAAGAAGCTCTCAGGGTTTTTAGAGATGTTTTAGAGATGGATGAGAATAATTCGTTCGCTCAGTATGCCATCAATCTAACTCAGGCTCGCCTAAATGCTACAGCCTAGGTGGGTGGCAGATCCATGGTTTTATAATAATCAAGGTTATAGCAGAGGAGCAGGACCGGAAATCTTTGGTAAAGAATGTATCAGTGGTGGGAAAGATCCATAAGATTCTTTTCCGGTCTGGCTATTTCTCATCTGCTTTCTACTCTCTTCTTTTCATAGCTAGTTTGGCGTTGATAATTATGTTGCGATGCCATGCCCTCATCGACAATTTCCATCAATTTGTACTGCCGGTTATTTCTATTCCCTCTTTTATCCAGCAGACCATCATGATTCATGCGAGATAGATAGGTTGAGACTGTGGAGAGCTTTATATCATCCGCTACGGTCTCGTATTGCTCTCTTAATTCCTGAGTTGTGAACCAGGTATTGGTAAACTCATGTCGAATGAAGCTTTCCAGTCGGTCCATGAGCGTTCCGCTGCTATAATCACGAGAAGACATTGCTGATGCAACGCTCTCTCCTCTATTCTCAAAGACACCGGAAGCTGACAGAAAGCCAATGATCCTGTCTCTTAAGGCCTCTCCATCCATGTTTTGCGACTCAAACTCATGGGAGGACTTAAGGCCCTTGTCTTCTATCTCTATCCGGATCCTCATTTAAATCCCCCTTCAATCATCTTGCGGATGTTATCTTCAAAGATGGTAGGAATATATGCTGCAAAGAGGAGGCTTCATTTCGGCAGGTGCCAAAGCAGGCATCTTCTGTCCTAGCAGCATTTTTATATTGCCTGGCCCTATCTAGATTCATCTGCAGCGTAAATAATTTGATATGCCCTCTCATAATTTTACCCTCTTGAAATTCTCGTGCCATCCCCAATTTCGGGCCGGTTGTGAAATACAGCAGTAGACAATTGCCCTCGTATTCACATCCCGGCCTACAACAATTCGTATCGGACCCAATCCTTTGCCGTTCCCTTCTAATCCTTATTGCCGTCCCTTTCCAGCAACAAGGATTTTATCGGCCAAGGAATCCATCGTCTGCATCATAACTGAGCTATTTAGTCGTCCCTTTCCGACAGTGAACAGTCTGTGTACAGGCGTATTGTCCGTTTCCGATACGAACTCCCTTTCGCTACCCCTTGTGCCATATGCAAGAAAGTGTATTACTGTGAAGCACATTTTGCAGGATATCGAAGATGCCTTTCAAGGCTTCGATCTCCCCCTTCATTGCTACTCCTCATGCCATCCCTTACAGTGACGTTATGCTTTCACAAAGGCGAATAAATTTTTCAGATTTATCCACCATATACGCTTTTCTTACTGCATTGATATATTGCCAAGGTCCATCCATCCCCTCAGACGAATAAGCCTTCTTTAGCCATCCTATCCGATGTATTCAGACAGGTTGTCTGGCCGTTCTGGCACACTATTTACCTAGGTTTTGAGATATATAAACCTTTCTGATAGTTGGTAGATGTGGTTAATAGCTTAAAACTATGATTTGAAGCTATTTTTCGAAATAAAGGCCTGATAGTACTCAGAATAGTATTTCACAAGGAATGCTTAAGACAGGGAAAACTCATTATAATATGTTGTGAAAAGAATTTTCAGGCGAATACTATCATAATAATAGCCATCAGTAAGACCTATGCCTATGCGCGGAGGGCCGCTTACCCTTGTGAAACCATTTCACAACGACCTACAGATGCGTAATTATTCGGAAAAATTACCTAAAAGTCTGCTCCAATACCAAAAAATTGAGAATTATTGCGCGCGAATTTGCCGCGCAACCTGCTCAGAAATTTAAATAAAAGAAAAGCAAGAAATTTATAAATGGTTCAAGATGCTTGACGAAGTTCGAAGTATTCCTCTACAAGCCAGTCGCCGACCTCCTTGAGATATCTGCGCTTGCGTTCATCTTCGACAATTAATTGAAAAACCTCAGAAAGATCTTCATCCATTGGACTCACAATATCCGCTTTGGGCATTTAAACTTATCGAAAGCCCGCTAGATTCTCATTTATGCGCTCTTCCCGAAAGCCAGGATCATAGCCACACAGTAAGGTCCTCCGGTTCTCTTTAGCGGCCCGGCGTGTATAGGATGATCCCCACAGATGATGAATAGAGTCTCTTCATTTGCCGTCTTTACGATCTCACCTATGCAGCGATCAATAAGCAAAGCCGCTTCTCTAATCCCTTCCAGGCCCAGGCCCATGTGAACGCTCTTATCTATTCCTATGAAGTAGGAGACAAGAAGCCTGGGCCTCTCTTGAAGTGCCAAGCATGTCATGCGGCAAGCCTCTCGATCAAAGTCCTGCGATGGGATCCTGTCTGATATGCCGTGCACCATCTCGACCAGGCCCTGATAGACATCGGCTCCGTTTTGCTCCATTATCACGGCGCAACTTTGGCCGGACATGGCTGCGATTTCCGGCAGGCTGAGGATGCGAGACTCTTTTGCGCCCGCCTTATCGAAAATTTCATGGTGCTCTGGCAGCAGTCCGCTCAGTATGCTGGCGATGGCCGGAGTAGTGTGATTGGATACTGCAGTTATGCGCAAGAGCTTCCCAACAGTAATTAGACCTCTCATGTTCTCCAGGGTGGGCAAGAGCCACATCAATAGATCATATCCCAGGCTGTCGATAATAATGATTGCGACATTTTTGCAGCCCATGGCCACGGCAAGATCAATTGGACGGCCGTCTGGCTTGGGAAGCTGCAGGCCCAGGATAAGGGCTGCGGTAGGTGCGATGTCTAGCTGGCTAAATGGCTTCGTGGTCTCTTGAGTTGTCATGAGGTTATTTGTTATTTTTCTCTGCCATATAATAATGTCTCTTTGTTTAGGCCTCGATATCAGAAAATGAAGCTTGCGCAGACTTAAATAAGGATAAAGATAAGGCATGATGCTCAGGCAATGAAAACATGAAAAATAGAAATGCTCATTCGCTCCCGCATTGCTGTGCTATGCTACCACTAGCCTTGCTGTTTTTAGCTCTGATGATGATAGCAGGGGCATATGCCGCCTCTACAAATATGGATATTGATTACAGCCATAATGTTATAGGCACGGGAACAGTAATGACCGATTTTAAGATGGGGTCCGATGAGAGCACGCAGGCAGTGGGAAGAATAAGGGGAAGCGGAGAGGTTGTTAACAAATACGTTTTTTCCAGCAATAACTCAGAGAACGTCTCCATCGAAGACCAGTTCCTTTTTACAAAAGCACCTATCGCCCACGAGATCACTATTCGCGACTATCCTCAGATGAAAATAATCCCAGGAAGCTTTCGCCTGTTGGGGACGAGCTGGGCCGCAAAGATAAACCTTACCCCGCAAAATAGCAGCGAAAAAAGTGATTAGTTTCGCTCTGCATGGCAAAGATTTATTGAACACTCCCTTAAAGTTACGATATATATGCAAGAAAGCCAGGAGATCGCCGGGAAGTTTAGCGCGCTTTGCGAGCTGTGCAAGAGCCCTGCAGAGGTCATCAAGACGAAAAAGAATCTTCTTGTTGTCTCTCATGTAGATGCAGACGGACTCACGGCAGCGGCAATTGTCTGCACCGCCCTGGAGAGGTGCGGCCTGGACTTCCAGCCTAAATTTTTCCGCCAGCTTGATGAGACGGCATTAAACGAGGTTGCTGATTATGGTGCCGACCTGGTTATATTTACAGATCTTGGCAGCGGAATGGTTGCGCAGATATGCGACCATCGCCTTTTGGCTGTTGTTGCCGATCATCACAAACCTGCTGCCTGTGAAGCCCGGCCCATCGCCCACATCAATCCCCATCTGGTAGGTGCGGATGGGGCAACACAGCTCAGCGGTAGCGGAACCTCATTTCTCTTGGCCAGGGCTCTGGCATCCACCCCGGGCAGCAATGATGATCTGGCAGCCTTAGCGATGGTGGGAGCGGTGGGGGATCTGCAGGATATGGCACGCGGTCAGCTGGTCGGCATCAACCGTCATATCCTGGAGATCGGCAGGAATGCCGGGGCTGTTTCCTTCTCCCGCGACATCAAGCTCTTTGGCAGACAGACCCGTCCCGTCTACAAGATGCTGGAGTACTCTTCGGATCCGTATCTGCCAGGACTCTCGGGAAATGAGGACGCCTGCATCGCCTTTCTTAAGGAGATAGGCATACGTCTGGGCGGAGAGAGGTGGAGGCGCTGGATCGATCTATCTCAGGAAGAGAGGGCCAGCGTTGTAACGGCCATCCTGCGCAAGGGCCTGAGAAGCGGCATTTCCAATGTCAAGCTGGAGCGCCTGATCGGAGAGGTGTACATTCTCTTAGGCGAGCAGGAAGGAACAGAGCTGCGGGACGCCAGCGAGTACTCCACTCTTCTCAATGCTACCGCTCGTTACGGTTATGCCGACGTGGGATTGCAGGTGTGCATGGGCGACAGAGATAAGGCCTTTTGCGAGGCGCAGAGGCTGCTGGGCCAGCACCGCCAGAACCTGGTGAACGGCCTCAAGCTGGTTCGCGAGAGCGGCATTACAGCTCTCAAGAGTATCCAGTACTTTGATGCCGGAGATGCCATAATGGACACCATCGTGGGCATTGTTGCCGGCATGAGCTTTCAGATGGGTGATCGCACCCGGCCTATCCTTGCTTTTGCCAGGACTGCAGAAGGGCAGCTCAAAGTCTCGGCCCGAGGCACTCAGGATCTGGTGCGCTCCGGCCTGGACCTGGCCGATGCCCTGTCGCGCTGTGCCCATGCAGTGGGCGGCGTGGGCGGGGGGCACAACGTGGCTGCCGGGGCCACCATTCCGCCCCAGGCCAAGCAGGAGTTTCTGGCGCTCATGGACAGCGTGGTGAGCCGGCAGATTTCCCGAGAATAATCTTTGAGAGAATAGGCCCCACTTTCCTTGAGGCCCATCTTCTTAATTATTCGCTCAGAGGGCAGCTACAGCTTCCTCCATTCCCGGCAATCACATCGTCGCAGATCACCTCAGATCTGTCCAGCCCCCACTCCGGAGGCTTCCAGCCATCCTCTGCGTAAGATGTCGCCTCGCCTACCGTTACCGTGGCGCTGGCCTCTGTCGATGCCCCGCCTGATCCGTCCAGAGCATGAGCCTCCACCCGAGCGGTGTTCACGAACTTTCCATTCTGCACGGCCTGGGCCCGGTATTCAATGAACCGGCTCTCGCCGGCAGGTATGGCTGTCGTCACCCAGACCAGATCCTGTCCCTCTACCTGGGGCTCGGCAGATGTATTCAGGATCCTTAGTCCCGTGGGCAGGCTGTCTCTGACCTCTGCTACAAGGCTCACATTAGCCCGGTTCTGCAAAAGGATGCGATACCATATGAGCCGGTTGTCCGCGGCGTCAATTCGTGCTTGCTTTTCCAGGAGCAGATCTGGCTGGCAGCATCCCAGCCAGCCGAACTGGATGACGCTCATATTTCCGGCAGTCACCCACTCGTCATTATGTCCACCTGAGGCGTAGACCAGGTTGACCAGCTCATCCTGGGAGTCGGTTACATTCAGCCGCAGGTTGATGGTCACAGACTGGCCTATGCCCAGGTAGAGCAGCGACCAATTCGCGTAGCCCGGCTGCAGCCGGGTGGGCTTGAGCGACGAGCCGAGGTAATCGGTACCCGCCGGGAAGATGTCCCAGACGTAGACCGGGCCCAGAGCGGTGTTGCCGTCATTGAGGATGGCGATGGTGTAATCCGCGGCTGCCCTTCCATCCTCCATTCGGCCGGTCTTGTTCAGGGTGAGGTGAGGCCGGTCGAAGCGAGAGACTCCGCCCAGGCGGACCTTGCGCTGAATGGAATACTCGCCCACGTACTCCTCGTCCAGGTCCAGAGCACTTCTGTTGTCCGGCTCGGAGATCGTCCGGAAGCTGCCCTGACCCCGATAGCTGATGTTGCTGGACAGATCGTTCAACCCTGATGCTTTTGTCTCCTCTTTGATGTAATCGGCGCCGCTGATCTGCTGGCCCAGGTAGCTCTTGCCTGAGCTCTTCGACCAGATGCCCGACTGCCATTTGCCGTAGCCGTACGCTGGATCTGAGCGGACAGAGAGATCCTTGGCCAGGTAGCTCTCTGCGGTGCTGGCCTGCTGCTCGCTCTCGTAGCTGCCGTTACCGTGCTCGTAGCTTCTCTGGCTCTTCTTGAGGCGCTGGTCGCTGGCTGCCTTGCCCTGGCCGGAGGCATTGCCAATCAGGCGAACATTGCCGCCGTAGTCCTCAAGGCTCTGGTTGAACCGGAAGGCTCCGGTGTAGTCCTGAGAGGATTCGAAGATTGGGGCGGGCTTGACCGCTTGGCCGTCTTTTTTGAGGACGCCCAGATGAGCTTGGCCCTGTAGAGAGCCTTCGACTGAGATAGAAGTCTCGTTCTTGTCGATAAGGAGCCGTTCGTCCATCTCCAGGCTCTTAGAATATCGGATCTCATTGCTGGTCGAGGCCTGGGTGGCCCGGTTGCGGCTTCTGGTCAGTGAGGAGATCTCGCTGCTGTAATTTATCGACCTGCCTCCGGGCAGAGCGAAGCTGGTGGGCCGGTAGACGGCCTTGAGCGAGCCCGTGCTGCTTATCGAGCGGTTCTGCATCTGCAGAGAGGCCAGTTCTTCGCTGCTGTACTCGCCGCTGCCGTGCTCCGTCTTGAGAAGGCTCGTTCCATCGCTATTCCGCAGCTTGACGAAATAGGATGTGGAGACGGGCGAGAACTCCTTGCAGGTCAGGGTGACGCTATTTTTCAAGATCTGGTTCTGCGTCTCTGTGGAGAGACGGCGGTAGGTGCTCGCAAATCCGCTGCCCGAGACGGAAGACTGGCTCAAGAAGCTCAGGTTAGAAGCGTTCTTAACCTGGAAGAGGACGCTGATGGTGCCCTTTCCGTGAGCTGCCAGATCGCCAATGCTCCAGACGTTATCCGTGCCCTGGTCTGGAGCAGGCGAGGCGGATAGGAAGATGAGATCGGAAGAGGCCTGCTCGGTGATCGTAACTTGGGTTAATGGGAGGCTAACCAGGTTCTGGTAATTGATGGTGTATCCGATGGTACCTCCCGGCCAGACCTCCTTCTGGTCGGAGGTCTTGTTCAGGTAGATAGGCTGAGAAGGCACGCTCACAGAGACAGTGTCCTTGGCCTTGTCCACTTCTGCCTCGATTGTGCTGCCCTCCACCTCTACTACGCCGGTCAGGATAGGCGGCGCGTCCGGTTGGACCTCCGAGTTCACGGTTATGATAGTCGAAAGCGCGGAAGCATCTGTTGGGCTCGCAGACACGTCCTGAGAACTGGCCAGTTGGGCTGCGAGAAGTGAGCTGAAGGCAATATCAGTCCAGATGAGGGTGGTGCTGCCGTCGGGATTCTCGATTATTTGTTGCGGGATGGGGTTTGCGGATACGTACTTCAGGCCTTTTGGCAGAGTGTATTGCGTGCTCAGGCTATCGAGCAGGATATCTCCCACACGGTTGATGGTGATGGTAAAGACGAGATTCTCGCCTGGCAAGACCGTCTGGTGATCGGCGACTATCTCAACCCTGAAAGCCTCCACAAGCTTGCGGTTGCCAAAGTTGGCCTCAATCGCAGGAACTTCTGATTGGTCCGCTCTTGTTATCTTAACCTGGCCACTGCTGGAGACGGCAGTGTAGGTATCGCCGGCGGGAGAGGTCTCTGTCCATCCGTCTTGAGGCTTCTCCTTGACTGTGTAGCTGCCGGGAGCTACGTTGGCGAAGTAATAGGAACCATCGGAGGCTGTTACTGTGCTGGCAACCTCAGCGCCGTCCTTGATCAGAACAATGGTCCAGTCGGGCAGGCCGGGCTCGCCGCTGTCTCTGAGGCCGTTGCCGTTCTTATCCTCGAACTTTATTCCGGCAAAGCCGCCTGCTTTGAAGTTGCCGAAATCGATGTTCGTTGTAGCTATTCCCGAGAGCAGATCCAGGGAATATACGCCCGGCGAGGCAGGACGGGTCTGAAGCCAGCCATCCTGGGCAACCTCCTCCACGGTGTATCTGCCGGGAACAATGTCTGCAAACGAGTAACTGCCATCGTCGGCAGTTTTTGTGCTGGCAACCAAGGTTGCGCCATTCATGAGCCTGATGGTCCAGCCTGGGAGGCCAGGCTCGCCGCTGTCTTTGACTCCGTTGCCGTTGATATCATCAAACTTCATGCCGGAAAGACTGGTTTTTCGCCAGTTTCCGAAATCGAGATCTTTCGGACCGTCAACACCTGAGACCAGAGTTACGGGATATGTGCCTGGTGAGGCAGGATAGGACTGCGTCCAGGCGGCCTGGGCATCCTCTTGCACGGTGTAGCTGCCGGGCACAACTCCTGCAAACGAATATGAGCCATCAGCGGCGGTCACTGTGCCTGCAACCTCGGTTGCGCCATTCATGAGCTTGATGGTCCAGCCTGCGATGCCCGGCTCTCCGCTATCTTTCGCGCCATTGACGTTGAGGTCCTCAAATTTCACGCCGGAGAGGCCAGTGGTCTTCCAGTTGCCGAAATCGAGGTTTGTTGGTCCAGCAACTCCTGAGACCAGAATTACTGCATGGGTTCCAGGTGCTGCCGGATAGGTCTGAAGCCAGCCAGACTGAAGCACTTCTTCAACCTTGTATTCTCCGGGAACGATGTTAGTAAACGAATAGCTGCCATCGGCGGCAGTCACTGTGCTGGCAACCTCGGTTCCATCTTTCATGAGCCTGATGGTCCAGCCGGAGAGGCCAGGCTCGCCGCTATCTTTTGCGCCGTTGCCGTTCTTGTCCTCGAACTTCATGCCGGACAAACCGGTTGACCAGTAGTTGCCGAAATCGATATTCGATGCTGCTATTCCCGAGAGCAGATCCAAGGAATATACGCCCGGCGAGGCAGGACGGGTCTGAAGCCAACCATCCTGAGCTTCCTCTTCGACGGTGTATCTGCCGGGAACAATGTCTGCAAACGAGTAGGCTCCATCGGAGTTGGTTACTTTTCTATCGACCTGTGCGCCATCTTTTTTCAGCACAATGGTCCAGCCTGCGATGCCCGGCTCTCCGCTGTCTTTGACTCCGTTGCCGTTGATATCATCAAACTTCATGCCGGAAAGACTGGTTTTTCGCCAGTTTCCGAAATCGAGATCTTTCGGACCGTCAACACCTGAGACCAGAGTTACGGGATATGTGCCTGGTGAGGCAGGATAGGACTGCGTCCAGGCGGCCTGGGCATCCTCTTGCACGGTGTAGCTGCCGGGCACAACTCCTGCAAACGAATATGAGCCATCAGCGGCGGTCACTGTGCCTGCAACCTCGGTTGCGCCATTCATGAGCTTGATGGTCCAGCCTGCGATGCCCGGCTCTCCGCTATCTTTCGCGCCATTGGCATTGAGATCCTCAAATTTCACGCCGGAGAGGCCAGTGGTCTTCCAGTTCCCGAAATCGAGGTCTGTTCGTCCGGCAACTCCTGAGACCAGAATTACTGCATGGGTTCCAGGTGCTGTCGGATAGGTCTGAAGCCAGCCAGACTGAAGCACTTCTTCAACCGTGTATTCTCCGGGAACGATGTTAGTAAACGAATAGCTGCCATCGGCGGCAGTCACTGTGCTGGCAACCTCGGTTGCACCGCTCATGAGCTTAATTGTCCAGCCCTCAAGGCCCGGCTCGCCGCTATCTTTGGCACCGTTGCCGTTCTTGTCATCAAACTTCATGCCGGACAAACCGGTTGACCAGTAGTTGCCGAAATCGATATTAATTGGTCCGGCAACTCCGGAAACCAGAGTAATTTCATGGGTTCCAGGTGTTGCGGGATAAGACTGGGTCCAGCCGGACTGGGCTGACTCTTCGACAGTGTAGCTGCCGGGAGAAATGCCTGTGAAAGAATATGATCCGTCGGCAGCCGTCACTGTGCTGGAGACAAGTGCGCCTTCTTTCATGAGCCTGATAGTCCAGCCAGAGAGTCCGGGCTCACCGCTGTCTTTAGCGCCATTGCCGTTGAGATCTTCGAACTTGGTCCCGGCAAAACCAGTTGGTCTGAAGTTGCCAAAATTAAGGCCGCTCCGGCCGAATTCTCCAAATGCCAGAGAAAAAGTATGCTTTCCGGAGGGCGGATAAGACTGGGTCCAGCCGTCCTTGACATCCTCCACCACACTGTAGCTGCCGGGCGCTATGCGTGCAAACGAATAGCTGCCATCGGCGTCCGTAAATGTGCTGGAGATCTCTGTTCCCTCTTTTATGAGCCTGATGGTCCAGCCAGCCAAACCCGGCTCGCCGCTATCTTTCGCTCCGTTGCCGTTGAGGTCCTCAAACTTCGTGCCGGAGAGATTCACAAGATTGTTTCCGAACATATTTCCCCGGGAGGGCATGTTGGACAGGGTCACAGAATGGTACTCCTGATCTGGAGCAGTCCGAATCCAGCCATCCTGCTGGATCTCGTAGACATGATAGGTGCCGGGCTGCAAATCCAGGAACTCGTAGACTCCTTCCTTGCCAGGATCTGAGCTGGTGGTGACGGTTTGCAGGAGGTTGTCGCTGCCGTCTTTGAGCTGAATCTGCCAGCCGGAGAGACCCGGCTCGCCATCATCCTTTATGCCGTTGGCGTTCTTATCATGGAACTTCATACCGGAGATGGCAAGCTGATTGTTGCCAAAGAGATTTCCCCGGGAGGATGAATCAGTTAGGGTTATTACGTAGTGATCCTCCGCGGGTGCAGTCCGAACCCAGCCGGTTTTGGGTGCCTCGTAGACCCGATAGGTTCCCGGCGGCAGATCCGCAAACTCATAGACTCCCTCCTTGCCAGGCTCCGCGCTGGTAGTGGCGGTCTGCAAGAGATTATCGCTGCTATCTTTAAGCTGGATATCCCAGCCTGAGAGACCCGGCTCGCCATCATCCTGTATGCCGTTGGCATTCTTGTCATGGAATTTCATGCCGGAGATAGCGAGAGAGCCACGGTTGCCGAAGTCAATGTCAGTCGGTCCAGCTATTCCCGATACCAGGGTGATTGGATGCATTCCGGGCGTTGCTGGATAGGACTGAACCCAGCCGGATTGGGCTGCCTCTTGCACGGTGTAGCTGCCAGGAGCAATGTCGGTGAAAGAATAGCTGCCATCGGCTGCTGTTTGAGTGCTGGAGGTCTCGGTTGCACCTTTCATGAGCTTAATGGTCCAGCCTGAGAGGCCGGGCTCGCCTGCATCCCTGGCACCATTTCTATCCAGGTCATTAAACTTCATTCCCGAGAAACCGGTCGCTCTCCAGTTTCCGAAATCAATGTCATTCGGTCCGGCTGCTCCCGAGACCAGGTTAACGGTCTGGGTGCCTGGCGAGGCGGGATAGGACTGAGTCCAGCCAGCTTGCGCAGTTTCCTCCACAATGTAGCTTCCGGGCGCAATGCCGGTGAAAGAATAAGCACCGTCGGCCAATGTCAGGGCGCTGGCAACCACTGTTGCACCTTTCATAATCCTGATGGTCCAGTCAGCCAGACCCGGCTCGCCCGCATCTTTGGCTCCATTGCCGTTGAGATCTTCGAACTTCAGGCCGGAAAAGCCGGTCGATTTCCAGTTGCCGAAATCGAGGTCCGTCGGTCCGGCCACTCCTGATACCAGAGTGATTGCATGCGTGCCTGGCGAGGCGGGATAAGACTGCGTCCAGCCTGCCTGGGCTACTTCTTGCACGGTGTAGCTACCGGGAGTAATGCCGATGAAAGAATAACTGCCATCGGCTGCTGTCTGGGTGCTGGAGATCTCGGTTGCACCGCTCATGAGTTTGATGGTCCAGTCTTTGAGGCCCGGCTCGCCTGCGTCCTTGGCCCCATTGCCGTTGAGATCTTCGAACTTCATACCGGAAAAACCGGTCGATTTCCAGTTGCCGAAATCAATGTCCGTCGGTCCGGCAACTCCCGACACCAGAGTTAATGGATAAGTGCCGGGCGTTGCAGGATAAGACTGCGTCCAGCCTGCCTGGGCTTCCTCTTGCACGGTGTAGCTACCGGGAGTAATGCCGATGAAAGAATAACTGCCATCGGCTGCTGTCTGGGTGCTGGAGATCTCGGTTGCACCGCTCATGAGTTTGATGGTCCAGTCTTTGAGGCCCGGCTCGCCTGCGTCCTTGGCCCCATTGCCGTTGAGATCCTCGAACTTCAGACCGGAAAAGCCTGTAGTTCTCGCGTTACCAAAATCGATATTATTCGGTCCAGCTATTCCTGATACCAGTGTCACTGAATGCGTGCCTGGCCATATGGGATTTGTCTGAGTCCAGCCTGATTGCATAGCCTCCTCGACGGTGTAGCTGCCGGGTGCAATGTCTGCGAAGGAATAAACGCCGTCGGGGTCAGTCTGGGTGACCGAAACAACTGTTTCGCCTTTCTTAAGCACGATGGCCCAGCCGAACAGACCCGGTTCACCGCTATCTTTGGCACCGTTACCATTGAGGTCCTCGAACTTCATGCCCGAGAAACCTGTGCTACGCCAGTTGCCGAAATCGACATTTTTCGGCCCGATCACACCTGAGACCAGGTTAACGGTCTGCATGCCTGGCGAGGCGGGATAGGACTGCGTCCAGCCAGCTTGCGCAGCTTCCTCGACGGTGTAGCTGCCGGGTGCAATGTCTGTGAAGGAATAGGCGCCATCGGCATCGGTCGGGATGACCGAAACCACTGTTGTGCCTTTCATAAGCTTGATGGTCCAGTCTTTGAGGCCCGGCTCGCCTGCGTCCTTAGCTCCATTGCCGTTGTTGTCCTCGAACTTCACGCCGGAAAATCCAGTCGATTTCCAGTTGCCGAAATCGATATTAGTAACTGGCAATCCCGAGACCAGAGTGATTGCATGCGTGCCTGGTGACGCAGGATAGGACTGAGTCCAGCCGCTCTTGACTTCTTCCTTGACCGTGTAGCTGCCGGGTGCAATGTCGATGAAAGAATAAGCGCCATCGGCATCGGTCTGGGTGCTTGAAATCTCGGTTGCGCCGCTCATGAGCTTAATGGTCCAGCCCTCAAGGCTCGGCTCGCCTACATCCTTGGCACCGTTGCCGTTGAGATCTTCAAACTTCACGCCAGAAAGACCGGTCGATTTCCAGTTGCCGAAGTCGATGTTAGTCGGTCCGGCGACACCTGACACCAGAGTTAATGGATAAGTGCCGGACGTTGCAGGATAGGACTGAGTCCAGCCGCTCTTGACCTCTTCCTTGACAGTGTAGCTGCCGGGTGCAATGTCGGTGAAGGAATAGGCGCCATCGGCATCGGTCTGGGTGCTTGCAATCTCGGTTGCACCGCTCATGAGCTTAATGGTCCAGCCCTCAAGGCCCGGCTCGCCTGCATCCTTGGCACCATTGCCGTTAAGATCTTCGAATTTCATTCCGGAAAAACCAGTAGCCCTGTCATTGCCGAAATTGATGTTAGTCGGGCCGGCAACTCCTGAGACCAGGTTTATCGAATGCGTGCCTGGCGAGACGGGATAGGTCTGAGCCCAGCCAGCCTGCATAGCCTCCACGACGGTGTAGCTGCCGGGCGCAATGTCGGTGAAGGAATAGGCGCCATCGGCATCGGTCTGGGTACTTGAAATCTCGGTTGCGCCGCTCATGAGCTTGATGGTCCAGTCCTTTAGGCCCGGCTCGCCTGCATCCCTGGCACCATTGCCGTTGAGATCTTCGAATTTCATGCCCGAGAGACCAGTGGTGCGCCAGTTGCCGAAATTGATGTCCGTTGGTCCGGCGACTCCCGAGGCCAGAGCTAACGAATGAGTGCCGGGCGCTGCAGGATAAGACTGCGTCCAGCCGCCTTGGGCTACTTCTTCTATGGTGTAGCTGCCGGGTGCAATGCCGGTGAAGGAATAGCTGCCGTCGGCACCGGTTTGGGTGCTTGCAATCTCTGTTGCACCGCTCATGAGCTTAATGGTCCAGTCTTTGAGGCCCGGCTCGCCTGCATCCTTGGCACCGTTGCCGTTGAGATCCTCGAATTTCATGCCCGAGAGACCGGTGGTGCGCCAGTTACCGAAATCGATGTTAGTTGGTCCGGCAACTCCCGATACCAGAGTAAATGAATGAGTGCCCGGAGAGGCAGGATAGGACTGCGTCCAGCCGATCTGAGCCACTTCTTCTACAGTGTAGCTGCCGGGGGCAATGCCGGTAAAGGAATAAGCACCGCCTGTGCCTGTCTGGGTGCTGGAGATCTCGGTTGTTCCTTGCTTGAGTTTAATTGTCCAGCCTGAGATGCCCGTTTCGCCTGCGTCCTTGGCACCATTGCCGTTGAGATCTTCAAACTTCACGCCAGAAAGACCGGTTGCTTTCCAGTTGCCGAAGTCGATGTTAGTCGGGCCGGCTACTCCCGATACTAGATTTAATGGATAAGTGCCGGGCGTTGCAGGATAAGACTGCGTCCAACCGCTCTTGACCTCTTCCTTGACGGTATAGCTGCCAGGAGAAATGTCGGTGAAGGAATAGGCTCCATCGGCATCGGTCTGGGTGCTCGAAATCTCGGTTGCACCGCTCATGAGCTTAATGGTCCAGCCCTCGAGGCCCGGCTCGCCTGCATCCTTGGCACCATTGCCGTTAAGATCTTCGAATTTCATTCCGGAAAAACCAGTAGCTCTGGCATTGCCGAAATTGATGTTAGTCGGGCCGGCGACTCCTGAGACCAGGTTTATCGTATGCGTGCCTGGCGAGGCGGGATAAGTCCGAGCCCAGCCAGCCTGCATAGCCTCCTCTACGGTGTAGCTGCCGGGCGCAATGTCGGTGAAGGAATAGGCGCCATCGGCGCCGGTCTGGATGCTTGAAATCTCTGTTGCGCCGTTCATGAGCTTGATGGTCCAGTCCTTTAGGCCCGGCTCGCCTGCATCCCTGGCACCATTTCCATTGAGATCTTCGAATTTCATGCCGGAGAAACCAGTGGTGCGCCAGTTGCCGAAATTGATGTCCGTCGGTCCGGCGACTCCCGAGATCAGAGTTAATGGATAAGTGCCGGGCGTTGCAGGATAGGATTGCGTCCAGCCGCTCTGGGCTACTTCTTCTACAGTGTAGCTGCCGGGTGCAATGCCGGTGAAGGAATAGCTGCCGTCGGCACCGGTTTGGGTGCTTGCAATCTCGGTTGCGTCGCTCATGAGCTTAATGGTCCAGCCTGAGATGCCGGGCTCGCCTGCATCCTTGGCACCGTTGCCGTTGAGATCCTCGAATTTCATGCCCGAGAGACCAGTGGTGCGCCAGTTACCGAAATTGATGTTCGTCGGTCCGGCGACTCCCGACACCAGAGTTAATGGATAAGTGCCGGGCGTTGCAGGATAGGACTGCGTCCAGCCGGGCTGCATAGCTTCCGTTACAGTGTAGCTGCCGGGCGCAATGCCGGTGAAGGAATAGGCGCCATCGACATTGGTTTGGGTGCTTGCAATCTCTGTTGCGCCGCTCATGAGCTTAATGGTCCAGCCAGTGAGGCCGGGCTCTCCTGTATCCTTGGCACCGTTGCCGTTGAGATCTTCAAACTTCACGCCAGAAAGACCGGTTGCTTTCCAGTTGCCGAAGTCGATGTTAGTCGGCCCGGCAACTCCCGATACCAGATTTAATGGATAAGTGCCGGGCGTTGCAGGATAAGACTGCGTCCAGCCTGCCTGGGCTTCTTCTTGCACGGTGTAGCTACCGGGAGTAATGCCGATGAAAGAATAACTGCCATCGGCATCGGTCTGGGTGCTTGCAATCTCTGTTGCGCCGCTCATGAGCTTAATGGTCCAGCCCTCAAGGCCCGTTTCGCCTGCATCCTTGGCACCATTGCCGTTGAGATCCTCGAATTTCATGCCGGAAAAGCCGGTACCTCTGGCATTGCCGAAATTGATGTTCGTCGGTCCGGCAACTCCTGAGACCAGGTTTATCGTATGCGTGCCTGGTGAGGCGGGACAAGTCTGAGCCCAGCCAGCCTGCATAGCCTCCTCGACGGTGTAGCTACCGGGAGCAATGTCGGTGAAAGAATAGGCTCCATCGGCATCGGTCTGGGTACTTGAAATCTCGGTTGCGCCACTCATGAGCTTAATTGTCCAGCCCTCGAGGCCCGGCTCGCCTGCATCCTTGGCCCCGTTGCCGTTGAGATCCTCGAACTTCAGGCCCGTGAAACCGGTTGCTTTCCAGTTGCCGAAATCGATATTAGCAGCCAGCAATCCCGAAGACAAAGTTACTGGATACGTGCCGGGCGCTGCAGGATAAGACTGCGTCCAGCCGCTCTGGGCTACTTCTTCTACGGTGTAGCTGCCTGGAGCAATGCCGGTGAAGGAATAGGCTCCATCGGCGCCGGTCTGGGTGCTCGCAATCTCTGTTGCGCCGCTCATGAGCTTAATGGTCCAGTCCTTTAGACCCGGCTCGCCTGCATCCTTGGCACCGTTGCCGTTGAGATCCCCGAATTTCATGCCCGAGAGACCAGTGGTGCGCCAGTTACCGAAATCGATGTTATTTGGTCCGGCAACTCCCGACACCAAAGTTAATGGATAAGTGCCGGGCGTTGCAGGATAGGACTGCGTCCAGCCAGCTTGCGCAGTTTCCTCCACAGTATAGCTTCCGGGCGCAATGTCGGTGAAGGAATAGGCTCCATCGGCGCCGGTTTGGGTGCCTGCAATCTCGGTTGCGCCGCTCATGAGCTTAATTGTCCAGCCTGAGATGCCGGGCTCTCCTGTATCCTTGGCACCGTTGCCGTTGAGATCTTCAAACTTCACGCCAGAAAGACCGGTTGATTTCCAGTTGCCAAAGTCGATGTTAGTCGGGCCGGCGACTCCCGAGATCAGAGTTAATGGATAAGTGCCGGGCGTTGCAGGATAGGACTGCGTCCAACCGCTCTTGACCTCTTCCTTGACGGTATAGCTGCCAGGAGAAATGTCGGTGAAGGAATAGGCTCCATCGGCATCGGTCTGGGTGCTTGCAATCTCTGTTGCGCCACTCATGAGCTTAATTGTCCAGCCCTCGAGGCCCGGCTCGCCTAAATCCTTGGCACCATTGCCGTTAAGATCTTCGAATTTCATTCCGGAAAAACCAGTAGCTCTGGCATTGCCGAAATTGATGTTAGTCGGGCCGGCGACTCCTGAGACCAGGTTTATCGTATGCGTGCCTGGCGAGGCGGGATAAGTCCGAGCCCAGCCAGCCTGCATAGCCTCCTCTACGGTGTAGCTGCCGGGCGCAATGTCGGTGAAGGAATAGGCGCCATCGGCGCCGGTCTGGGTGCTTGAAATCTCTGTTGCGCCGTTCATGAGCTTGATGGTCCAGTCCTTTAGGCCCGGCTCGCCTGCATCCTTGGCCCCGTTGCCGTTGAGATCTTCGAATTTCATGCCGGAGAAAACAGTGGTGCGCCAGTTACCGAAATTGATGTTCGTTGGTCCGGCGACTCCCGAGATCAGAGTTAATGGATAAGTGCCGGGCGTTGCAGGATAGGATTGCGTCCAGCCGCCCTGGGCTACTTCTTCTATGGTGTAGCTGCCGGGTGCAATGCCGGTGAAGGAATAGCTGCCGTCGGCACCGGTTTGGGTGCTTGCAATCTCGGTTGCGTCGCTCATGAGTTTAATTGTCCAGCCTGAGATGCCGGGCTCGCCTGCATCCTTGGCACCGTTGCCGTTGAGATCCTCGAATTTCATGCCCGAGAGACCAGTGGTGCGCCAGTTACCGAAATTGATGTTCGCCGGTCCGGCGACTCCCGAGATCAGAGTTAATGGATAAGTGCCGGGCGTTGCAGGATAGGACTGCGTCCAGCCGGGCTGCATAGCTTCCGTTACAGTGTAGCTGCCGGGCGCAATGCCGGCGAAGGAATAGCTGCCGTCGGCACCGGTTTGGGTGCTTGAAATCTCTGTTGCGCCGCTCATGAGCTTAATTGTCCACCCTGAGATGCCAGGCTCTCCTGTATCCTTGGCACCATTGCCGTTGAGATCTTCAAACTTCACGCCAGAAAGACCGGTCGATTTCCAGTTGCCAAAGTCGATGTTAGTCGGGCCGGCGACTCCCGATACCAGATTTAATGGATAAGTGCCGGGCGTTGCAGGATAGGACTGCGTCCAACCGCTCTCGACTTCTTCCTTGACGGTATAGCTGCCGGGAGAAATGCCGGCGAAGGAATAGGCTCCGCCCGCGCCGGTCTGGGTGCTTGCAATCTCGGTTGCGCCGCTCATGAGCTTAATTGTCCAGCCTGAGATGCCGGGCTCTCCTGTATCCTTGGCCCCATTGCCGTTGAGATCTTCAAACTTCACGCCAGAAAGACCGGTCGATTTCCAGTTGCCGAAATCAATATTCGTCGGTCCGGCGACTCCCGAGACCAGAGTTAATGAATGAGTGCCCGGCGAGGCAGGATAGGATCGGGTCCAGCCGCTCTGAGCCACTTCTTCTACAGTGTAGCTGCCGGGGGCAATTCCGGTAAAGGAATAGGCTCCGCCTGTACCGGTTTGGATGCTGGTGATCTCGGTTGCCCCTTGCTTGAGTTTGATGGTCCAGCCTGAGATGCCCGGCTCGCCTGCATCCTTGGCTCCATTGCCGTTGAGGTCTTCAAACTTCATGCCGGAAAATCCAGTGGCCCGCCAGTTGCCGAAATTGATGTCCGTCGGCCCGGCAACTCCCGAGACCAGAGTTAATGGATAAGTGCCGGGCGTTGCAGGATAGGACTGCGTCCAGCCGCTCTGAGCCACTTCTTCTACAGTGTAGCTGCCAGGGGCAATTCCGGTAAAGGAATAAGCTCCGACTGTTCCTGTTTGGGTGCTGGCGATCTCAGTTGCGCCTTGCTTGAGTTTAATGGTCCAGCCGGATAGACCCGGCTCGCCCGCATCTTTGGCACCATTGCCATTGAGATCCTCGAATTTCACGCCGGAAAATCCGGTGGATCGCAAGTTGCCGAAATTGATGTCCGTCGGCCCGGCAACTCCCGAGACTAGAGTTAATGGATAAGTGCCGGGCGTTGCAGGATAGGACTGCGTCCAGCCGCTCTGAGCCACTTCTTCTACAGTGTAGCTGCCAGGGGCAATTCCGGTAAAGGAATAAGCTCCGACTGTGCCTGTTTGGGTGCTGGCGATCTCAGTTGCGCCTTGCTTGAGTTTAATGGTCCAGCCAGAGATGCCCGGCTCGCCCGCATCCTTGGCACCATTGCCATTGAGATCCTCGAATTTCACGCCGGAAAATCCGGTAGTCTGGTAATTGCCAAAGTCCTTATCTGTCGGTCCGGCAACTCCTGCGACCAGTGTTACTGCATGTGTGCCTGGCGAGGCGGGGTAGGACTGTATCCAACCGGACTGCAGAGTCTCCTCGACGGTGTAGCTGCCCGGCGCCAGGCCGGCAAAAGAATATGCGCCTCCGGCAGCGGTCTGAGTGCTGGCTATCTTATTGCCGTCTTTCTTCAGATCGATGGTCCAGCTCGCCAGGCCCGGCTCGCCTGCATCCTTGGCTCTATCGCCATCAAGGTCGTGAAACTTCATGCCGGCAATGGACTGGCTGCCGCGGACTCCGAAGTCCTGATTGGTCTGATCTGAGGAGAGAGGCGAATAGCTGCGAATTCCGGTTGCAGGGATGGTATTCACCCAGCCGGTCTGCAAGATGGACCTTACCTCGTAATTTCCGGCAGGAAGATTGCTGAATGAATAAGCGCCGCTCAGAGTTGTTGTCTGAGAGGTCTGTGTGCCATCTTTCCAAAGCTGCACCACCCAGCCGTTGGGCACGTAGCCTTCAAAATTATTCTTAGCCCCGTTGCCGTCCAGATCGTAAATCACATGCCCGGAGATGGAATAAACTCTGGTATCCTGGAAATTTACCGTCAGGGTGCTGCCGCCGGCCTGTACTGAGGCCTTCGCCCAGGTATCGCCGGAAGTGAAGGTGCTGTGCCACGAGTTGCCATCGCTGCTGTACGTGACCTTGCTGGCATCTGATGCCGTTATGCTGCTCACGATCCAGCCTGATGGCACCGTCTGATGGAATGCATAGTATCCTGCTGCCAGACTGCTGAATGTCTTGGTGCTGGGATAGGTGTCATCGCTATCGTCATCTAGAATGAAGCTTCCCAGGTCGCCTGAGAAGGTGAAGTCCTGAGCATTATTTGGAACGGCATCCAGGTTAACGGTCAGCGATCCCGACACCGATCCTACGCTCAATTCTTTGAGTCCGTTCGGATCAACGATGTATATTTTTCCATTGTAGAACTGGATGGCATAAGGCGGGAGGGCATAAGACGGAGTGCTATCATAATAACAGTCTGTCTGGGTGCCTGAATTAGCGAGGTCAAGGACCACTACATTGGGTTGGCCGGAAGGCGGATTTGTTCCCATAACAACATAGGCATTGGTGCCGAATACGTGAACATCATATGCGCCATAGGGCGTAGAAATGGTTCCCGAGTAGGAGGGACTGGCTGGGTTACCGAGGGTGAATTCATCCACGCCATTATCGGTTGCCAGGTAAATCTTGCCATCGGTAACACATAGGCCGCCTCCGCCCTGAGCCATAGGGCCGCTTGAAATGGTATTGACAACGCTCGGTGAGTTAGGAGTTGTCAGGCTCAAGACAACAAGGTAGCCGTTCGTGTAGTCAGTTGCTCCCACATAGGCGTAGCTGCCGGAGTTATAAATGCCGATGGCAGAAAGACCTGAAGGCCAGTTGGTGCATTCTCCCAGAGGGGCCCCCGTATCTGCATTGACAACCCTGACTCCATTGCTGCTATAAAAATCGGTCAGATAAGCAGTACTACCCGATACAAATACGTCATACGGTGAGCCTCCAATATTAAAATCCGATGTTGCAACCAGGCTGCTCAAAGGCATAATGATGTAATGTCCATTTGTCGATGCGATATACACCTTATCATTCAAGACGAAAACGCCGTTGGCATCAGAAGCCGTCCCGATCCTGGAAACGCTCATAGTGCAGGCGCCGCTGGCTGGAGCAGTCGCCGCCAGCATAATAAGAAGTGCGGCAAGGCAGATTCCTGCCGATCTTGCCATTATTGGAGACATTGCGCGTCTCCTTGAACCTTTAAAGGAATAATCAATTCATTCAATAAAATACGGAATATCTGCCCTGAAAGACCCTCAATTAAGGATTCATTGCCGTAATGACCGATATAGTTCATTAATTTGGCCCCCTACCATGCCGCTTAATAATAATATTATTAATTAAATTTCAATTTAATCGCTATTTTAAAATATGTTCCCACCATCGCCCCCGATTGTGGGAAGCTTTTCCAGAAACAAGTAAGCACCATCATCTCTTGCCTTTACAAAACCCAATCGCTGATAGAAACGCACCGCTGCGCTATGATTGTAGACCTGCAGCCTGATCGCATGCCCCTGTTCTGCCTCAGCCTTAATAAGTTCTTTAATCAATATGCTGCCGATCCCATGGTTCCTATGCTCAGGCAAAAGGGCGATCTCTGCCAGATGCAACTCATCATTCCTCTGAAGGAGGATCATTCTGCCAATCGACCCGCCATCCTGAAGGACAATCAGGTGCTCCGCCTCAGGCATATTCGCCTGATAGTGTCTCTGCTGGGCGGCAAATTGCAATTCCATTATTTTTTTCCTTTCCAATTCTCCAAGAAAGGCGAAGTCAGGTTCGCGAATGCTGCAAAAGAGATGAAAAAGAAACAGATCATCCTCCCGGCATGCAGGGCGCAGTGTCAGCCGCGAGCCTAAATAGCTCCAACAGCAGCCTTCCGGACTGCCCGACTCTCTTCCTTTCATTCATCCCCTGGTTGGAAAGATCCCTTCCACTGCTATGATAAAGTTCAATGCCATAGAAGGCTGAATATTCTGATGAGCAACGGATCCGCCTGCCGGATCGATGGAAACGCAACTGCTGGCAAGATCTACCAGCGTCTGACCTGCCGACGGGACATATTCGTTCCTCGGAGCATCAGTACTGGAAATCACTGCGGCACTAGGTACATTTCCGCCTGGAGTTTCAGAGTCGCTCCTATTGGTACATTTTACCTGACCCGGGTGGCCGTGCACCGGAAGATTATCTGCAGCGAGCGCTACCGTCTCATATCCGTCTTTCTGCCCTAATGGATAGCTTGTACTGTATCCAAGAGGCACTCTTCCTCGAAAGTCCGGTAGAGCGAAGTTGGTTACGCCGTCTCCTCCGTAGGTGGCACCTATTACTGCAAAAAGTGCGTCATTTCCAGATATAGGTAGAATCTGACCCTGGCACATCATCCAGCCCATGGGTGCATATGTTCCTGCGAATATCTTTATCTCGCCTAGGTATGGGTCCATGTAATTTCCTCCAATTTATGATCGCGACGGATAGATTCCTGACACGCAGATTATGAAATTCGTAACGATATATGGCTGCATATTCTCGTGTGGCGCAGATGCACCGGCATTGCCGATGACCACAGACTGCCCATCCATATTGGCCAGAGTGCCTCCGGAGGACTGACTGTATGCCTTGATGCCTGCAGTAGCGCCTGGTACATTTCCAGCGGGCGAATCCCTGTTGCCCTGGCTCGCTCCCTTCAGTCTGGCGTTATGCGAATGGGTAGGCATTTGATCAACTGAAAATGCCACACTGCTCGATCCTGCCGACTCGCCAATGATGTGGTTTTGTCCCTGTCCCTGGCCGAAATGCATCGGCACCCGCCCATTGAGATTGGGAAGAGCAAAGGTCGTCGTTCCATTGCCGCCATATGCTATACCCAGAATACTGTAGAGCGCATTATATTGAGATATGGTCAGGACCTGTCCGTTGCACTCCATCCAACCTTGTGGAGCAAAACCGCCTGCAAACATTCTTATCTCACCAATAAATCCTTCTGACATAGTTTCTCCATCGATATTTAAGCTATTAAATATTTCTTGTAATTTTTTATCTGCCTTTGCATCTTTACCTTAATTCTAATCCCTTACAGGATAGAGTCCATAAACGCAGATGATGAAGCTTAAAGTCAAGTATGGCTGCATATTGGAATGAGGCTGAGATCCACCGGAATTAGACAGGGAAAGAGATCCTTCGGCCATGTTTGCTAGAGCTGCATCAGGCGTATTATAAATATTAGATCTGGCGATCTTGCCAAAGAGGTTATTTTGCGGCTGATTGGTGGTGCCAGCGTTTGCAGCTTTGACGGTGGCGGAATGACTGTGCGCTGACATCTGATTTGCGCTCAGTGTGATGGTCTCGCTTCCAAATGTCTCGCCCAGTTCATGTTTAGTGAGTCCGGGCCCCTGCCCAAAACTAAGGGGAATCCTTCCCATGAGATTGGGCAGAGCAAATGTTGTCTTTCCATCTCCTCCGTACGTTGTGCCCAGGATGGAGTATAGAGCCGTGTTTTGAGCTATTTGCATAATCTGGCCGTCGCAAAATGCCCAGTCAAGTGGCGCAAAATTGCCTGCAAACAATCTGATTTCGCCAATAAATGGATCTGACATAAAACGTGGTTTTGTTCGGATGGCTAATAAATATTTCCAATGATCTCTTTGAGAAGGAAAGCATGAGCCAGAGGTATTTCAGCATCAATCGGATCGTAATGAGATGAATATCCAATTAGGCGAAAGACGTACTTCTTGAAAAGAATTACTATAAAATCGTATATTTTATTTAGAATACATTAATAAAAATCAATCATGAATTTATCTTACTGCTATTAGGATTTCTCCCAATATTTGAGCCAAATATGACACAAT
Source organism: Methanothrix sp. (assembly GCA_963682135.1). Classification (GTDB taxonomy): domain Archaea; phylum Halobacteriota; class Methanosarcinia; order Methanotrichales; family Methanotrichaceae; genus Methanothrix. Next base: position 306,680 of record OY821645.1, on the reverse strand, counting down.
TACAAAAAGATTTTATACTAAAAGTACCTCATGACAGTATATCAAATTAAATTAAGTCTAAGATTGGCTCTGTGGTAGAAATGTCAAAAAATTCGATAAACGATCCCTCCAACAGCGTCTCTGCTCTGCAGGAGAAAGCACTTGATCTTATCGGCTCGCAAGGAGACGGCCTTTATCAGTCGGAGCTGCGCCGTCTCATGTCCATCGACAGCAGCAAGTGCTCAAAGATAGTATGCAAGATGCAAAGCTGCGGTCTCATTTATCGCGAGAAAGTTCCCGCCAGCAGCACCTATCTTTTAAAGCTCACCCGGCCCGTCCAGGAGATAGCCTTCGACAAACCAGCCCGGCGCAACATCGATAGCTACTTAACTGAGTTCTATCTGCTCTACTTGGTGCGCGGCATCTCAGGCTAGAGGCCGCCAGGGGCTTGGCTTACATTGAGAGCATACTGGGAGATATTGCGTCCATTCAACTGCATGATGGCGGCAGCTGCGGCTATCATTGGTCTTGCCATCGCCCGAGGTCTGCATGCAGAAGCAGCAGCACTCATCTTCCTCACAGTCTTCCTGATTACGGGCGCGGGAAACGCCATTAACGATTACTACGATCGAGAAATTGATGCCATAAATAGGCCGGGGCGGCCCATTCCCAGCGGGCGCATGAGTGCGCAAGCGGCTTTTTATTATTCTCTGGCCCTCTTTGCGGCAGGATGCCTTTTCGCGGGTTTGGTGAACCAGATATGTCTGACTGTTGCTGCCTTTAACTCGATTCTCCTCTTTCTTTATGCCAGAAGCCTCAAGGCCATGCCGCTGGCCGGGAACATCACAGTTGCCTTTCTCACCGGCTCCACCTTTCTCTTCGGAGGCGCAGCAGCAGGCGCAGCGGGCCTGCTGGCCAACAAGGTTCCATTTTTCCTCTCCTTTCTGGTCAGCATGAGCCGGGAGATCGCCAAAGACATCGAGGATATGGCAGGCGACCGGCAAGGCGGGGCGCGCACATTGCCCATACTGGCAGGCGAGCGCGCCAGCGCGGCGCTGGCCGCGGCCTTCGCTCTGGCGGCGGTAGGCTTAGGATTCTTTGCTCCTTTCGGCAAAGTGTATTTAGCGATAGTAGTAGTGGCGGATCTCTTCTTCCTGCTTTCCGTGCAGAAGATCGCCCGCGGGGATGCGACAGGCTGTCAAAAGGCGCTGAAAAAGGGAATGGCTGTGGCGCTGGCGGCTTTTCTCGCGGCGGCATTGCTGCCGTTGAATCTGCACCCAATTTAAGTAGTCCGAACAAGCATGGCGATTATAGATGCCTGCTAAGTGCTTCTTTGAACCGGCAGAAATAGCTCAAGTTCTCAAGCGATCTGGTATTCAGTTCAGCCAAAATCTGGAATGAACGTTTTCCTTTATCGTATCCTTTGTTTCTTCCACAATTATCCGTAGCAGATTTGAGCGCCTCCAGCAGTTCTTGCCTTGATCTTTCCTCTAAATTGTTTGCCGGGATGAGAGATCCTCTCCGGAGGCAGTAACCGAATACTTTTTGCAGGGCCTCATGATCCGCCATTATCCACGTCTCCATGCAAGTCGCCATCATCTGAGCTTGATCATCGTTTGCACCAACTGGACGGTCCCATCTGTCGCGGACATGAAGATGATCCCAAGGACGGTCCGAGGAAATCGGATCTTCGCTATCGACCAAAAGTATCGGATATTCATCATATCCAGCTGATGTCATAGCTATATTGAACATGTCATAGGCATTTTTGCGTCCTCCGCAAGCAACGATTTTCGGCATATGTCCGACAAAGCCCATTTTCTTAATGAGCTTGCTGAAACCTTCACGGCATCGCGATTTGAGTTCTTTGCTCTCACCGCCTCCTTCGACAAATATCGTTACGCTCACCATCTCGTACCCCCGAGCGCACCACGGGTCCAGAGTTCGCCCAGACGATAGTCCATCAGCCATTTTTCAAGCTTCTCGCTTTCGAGTCTTCTGATTTTTGTCCGGCCATCATGCTTCTCACAGACGAGGACAGCATCTGGTTGCTCAGTCATCGCATCGACGAGTATGTCCGAGTGTGTGGTTACGATTAACTGAGTGCGCTCTGAGGCGGCATAGAGCAGGTCGGCTACTTTAGGAAGGATGTCTGGATGAAGACCGAGTTCTGGCTCCTCGATACAGATGAGCGGTGGCGGTGATGGATCGCACAGAATCGCCAACAAACAGAGATATCGCAGAGTCCCGTCCGATAGCCTGGTTGCTGGGATTGTAAAATCTCCTTCGGTGAAAAATACCTGGACCGCGCCGCCTTCGATGCTCACATCGAAGTCATCGAAGCCTTCGTAGAGGTCACCAAGTGCTTCGAGAATCATATTCTTCGCCTTCGGCACTCTACGCAGACGGTTCAGGAACAGGCCCAAGTTCGAGAAGTCTTCCTCCAGTCGATCATTACGCATGTCGGCCTTCTGCGGCTCGCGGAAGACTGCGTTACGTCCAAAGTACCACTCCCGGTATATCTTAATCTTATCATAAGCGTTTGCCAGATATGAGATTTCTGGATATGTCTCAGGATCTCGTCGCTGGGCTAGTATGGATTGATCCGAATCGATTGTCTCAGGTTTTAGTTTGCGTTGTTCTGTTTTGTCATCTTCGCCTTTGTTCCTGATGTTGACAACCGGATTTCCATCCTTATAGTTATAGTAGAAATAGGGCGCATTATAATCTGGATAGGATTTCTCGTTCTCGATTCGTTCTTCCACCATGCTGAATGCATGATTCACTTTTCGAAAGGCTAGGACATGGCGTAGCGGCATGCTTCCTTGAGGATTTCCGATTACGACATCGATAGAGGCAACACCTTCTGAATCCCCTTTCCATATCCAGTCACTAACGCCTCCCCCGCGACGAATGACCGCGCGTATGTCGCTCGGAGCGGAGCGCAGGAGGGATATTGCCTCAATGAAGTTGGACTTTCCCGAGCCATTAGTGCCTATTAGCATATTGAGATTCTTTAGAGCTAATGGCTCCGTATCGGGTCCGAAAGACAGCAGATTGCTAAGTTTAATTTCGACAATCATCGGCATTCTTTCTTCTTTTCGGGTCATTATTCCGCTCCAATTAATATATCAATATCTCATATGATTCCAGAAGGACGATATGCTATCAATTCGGTGGCGTTCCTTAATAGAGTTATCCCAAATGAATTGTATATGTGGTCATAGGCTATTAAGTAAAATAAATAAAAAATTACTCAATTTATCGATGCGCAAAGTTCGCCACTATCATCTCACCCACTGAGTTGACCTGCACAAATCCGTAGCGCTCGAACTGCACCACTTTACCCAGCTCCTCGGCAATGCCCGCTTCGCCCACGCCCTCGTCCATTCCATCGGGCTTCAGCACCCGCACCTTCGGTCCGTCTAGGGGCGCCCACTGAATGATCTTGGTCCTCTTGCCCATATCCTTGCCCAGGAAGCGCGCCCTGGCCGGCTCCAGGCCTGTGATTTCCACGTTACACAGATCCTTGAGGCGGATATTGTCTCCCACCTGCATGCCGGCGAGGTCGCTCTTGCAGATGAAGATCCGGTTTCCGGCAGGAATCTCCCTAAAGCCCCGATCTATCGTGGGATGCAGTGGCGCATGCGCTAATGCGGGCACATCACCCTCGATCTCCAGCTTTACCGAATCCCAGACGAAGAAGCGGCGGTTGGCCTCGGGGTCGATGATCTTGCGGTTCTCGGCATAGATAGAGTCCATGCTAATCGAGATGTCCGTCTCGCCCACGCCCAGGTCGATCATGAACTTGCGCAGCGCTTCAGGCCGGATGCCCCGGCAGCGCATGGCCCGCACGGTTGGGACGCGCGGGTCGTCCCAGCCCGAATACTCGCCGGCCTCGATGGCTTTGCGAAGCTTGCTGGTGCTGAAGGAGCCGAACTGATGAATCTTGATCCTGCCCCAGTGAATCACCTGGGGGTATTGCCAGCCCAAGTATTCGTAAAGATACCTCTGCCGGCTTCCGCTGTCTGCCAGATCCTTGCCCCGAATGATATGCGTGGTCCCCAGCAGGTGGTCTTCCACTGCCGACTCAAAATCGAGCAGCGGCCAGACGCGATACTTTGTTCCTACCAGAGGATGAGAGGCGGTGACGATGCGAAAAGCAGGCCAGTCGCGTATGGCCGGATCCTTGTGGTGCATGTCTGTCTTAACCCGCAGGACAGCACCGCCTTCCGGCATGCGGCCGTCGAGCATCTGCTGCCACAGATCCAGATTCTGCTCGATGCTCTGACTGCGATGCTCGCATTCTATTCCTTTATCCTTGTGCTCTTTGAAGACGGCCTGCGCACAGCTGCAAACATAGGCTCCGCCCCGAGAAATCAGCTCTTCGGCAATGGGGTAGTACTGGTCAACCCGCTCGCTGGCCGTTATCACCAGATCCGGCAAGGCGCCCAGCCACTTGCAGTCCTCTAGATACCAACCGTAGGCCTCGGGCATGGGCCGCTTCTTTACCGGATCGGTGTCATCAAAGCGAATGATGAACTTGCCGCCGTACTTTTTCACATACTCTGAGTTGACGATGATGCCGCGCGCACTGCCCAGCGTCGGCGGTCCATTGGGGTTGGGAGCAAAGCGCATGACCACGCCTTTTTCTGCCCCCTGCAAAGCGGGCAGGCCCTTGTCAGGCTCCTTCCTTTCAGAGAGCTCAGCCAGCAGTTCCGGGGCGATGGCCTGCAGCCTCTCTTGCCACTCTTTCAAGCTGGTCTTCTCCACGCCCTCCAGTACCTCTTTTACCAGAGGCGACAGTTCTTTGGCCCGGGCGCGAAGGTCCGCGTGCTCGCCCAGGAGCTTGCCCATGACCGCCCCGGCATTGGGTGCGGCTTTGTACTTCACGGCATTTTGCAGCGCATACTTTTCTACGAGCTCTCTGATCTCTTCCATGAAACATCTCCCAAAGGCCCGGAAGATCGAGGGGAAATTGATGCCCTCTCTTCTTCCCTTCAAGGTGATTGAGCCAATCTCGATCACTCTACTTTAATTTGATTGTTCATAGAAAGCGCATCGCTTATGATTTTATCGTGATCAAACGCAAGAGGCGGCAGGCTTTTCAGGGAAAAGACCTGAGCCGTTCTGGCATCCGATCCGGCTTGCAGCTCGCCCCTGCCCCGGGCGAGAAAAGCAGCGGAGACCACATGGCCACGGGGATCGCGGGCGGGGTTCGAGTAGATGCCCACCAGTCCCAGCAGTTCAATGACCAGGCCCGTCTCCTCGCGGGCTTCCCTGGCTGCCGCCGCCTCAACCGTCTCGCCCATCTCTACAAATCCTCCAGGCAGGGCATAGCAGCCAGCAAAGGGTGGGTTATCTCTTTTGATGAGCACAATTCCCCCCGCAAAAAATATGACGGCATCCACCGCCAGAAGGGGAGTCACAATCCTTTTCGTTTCGTTCATTGTGCTGGATTTACGTTGCTGCAACCAAAAGGCTTATCTACGGCTCAAGTCGGATGTCTGTACGGCAAAGGTCGATGAAATGCAAAATCCTTCCCTACCCTACATCCAATCGGCCTTTGGCTAATTTTTCAACAAGATAGTAAGATACTATGAATACTGGTTAGGGCAATTTCTCGATTCATGCCATTTTATGTTCTCAAGATGGGAGGTAGCCTCATGGCCTGCGCCCGGCCACTCATGCGCGCCCTCCTGGCCCTCGCGGAGGAAGGCTACAGCTTCCTGGTGGTACCGGGCGGCGGTCCCATGGCCGATCTGGTGCGAGATATCTACTCTCGTGGCGATCTCAGCCAGGAGGCCGCGCACTGGATGGCTATCTTAGCCATGGAGCAATATGCCTATTTTCTGGCGGACGGAAATGGGGATGTTCTCACCAGGGAAATTTGCCGCCCGAAAAAGGATTGCGGCGTGCAAGTTCTCTTGCCCTACCAGGTCCTCCTTAAGAATGATCGCGGTCTTCTGCATAACTGGGACTATACCTCGGACGCAGTGGCGGCTCTTGTCGCCGCACAGCTATCTGCCCCACTCATTAAGGCTACTGATGTGGATGGAGTGATGCTTGACGGAAAAGTAGTTTCAGAGGTGCCGGCAAACTGCATGCTGGGACGCAAAAGCTGCGTAGATCAGGGCACAATTAAGCTTCTCTGTGGTCCTCTTAGAGGAAACAGCATCTGGGTGCTCAACGGCACCGATGCGCAGCAATTCATCAGAGCCCTTAAGAGCAACGAGGGCGGTACAATTATCAAGGCCTGGCAAGAGAGCAATTGCGGCAAAAATCATCCTGATTTCGGTCTATCTATGGGAAGGTTTATACAGAGAAATACATCAACTTGGGAGGAGATAACATGAAGGAAGAAATACCAGAGAAATGCATATCATGTGGCGTTGCGCTGACCGGCGTGGGTGGGACGAAGTTTCCCTGCCCCAGCTGCGGAACCGTAATTGCCAGATGCAACAAATGTAAAAAGCAGAGCAACGTTTATTCCTGCAAAGTCTGTGGCTTCTCAGGACCGTGAGGTGTAATCGATGGGAGACGCAGCAGTAAGAATGAAGGTTATGCCGGAGAGCATGGATGTAGATCTGAAAAAGCTCGCCGAGGAGATCAAGAAGGTAGTGCCATCCTTTGCCAGGCTGCATGCCATTCAGGAAGTGCCCATAGCCTTTGGTTTGAAGGCCTTGATCGTCGTAACAATAATGGACGATAAGGGAGGCAGAAGCCCGGATGAGATTGAAGAAGCAGTCCGCAATTTACCCGGCGTAGAATCGGCAGAGGTGGAAGAGGTCGGACTCCTCTAAACCACTCTCTTTATTGTTGGGCTTGTAGATCAGTGGTAGATCGCCGCCTTCGCAAGGCGGAGGCCACGGGTTCGAATCCCGTCAAGTCCATAGCAATATTTTAAAAATTTTTAAGATATTATTATTTAACGATTAAAAAAAAAATGGAAAGCCGGCTTTTTCGCCAGCTTTGCCTTTCAATTGCCTTATGCTACTGGAGCTGCCCCTGTAGCATTTCCGGAGTCGACTACCTCAATTTGCAGAGCATTGACGAAATTTCCTGCTCCATCGAGAGATGAGGCAGCGATGTCCACACTGTAGACACCGGCCGGGACATTAACCGTCCAATCTTTGGAATACTCATTTCCTGATGTCTTAATCAGGTTGAGCTTTTCCACCTCTTTGCCGGTCGCATCTTTGATGGAAGCTGTTGCTGTTAACTGTATTTCCGCCTGGTTTTCCTCCTCTGTAGAGCCGTTTTGGGCAAAAGCGGCTGTGATCTTTACCGTGCTTGAAGAGTATGCCAAAGCTGGAGTAGCATTGATGCTTTTGAGAATTAATTCGGCAGTTTGAGGCTGCGACGCGGCATCGGTAGCTGCATTTGTTTTATCGAATTGTGACGTGGTCTTTCTTGCTACTTTTGGACCGAAATCGACGGGCACGTCGCTTGTGGGTTTGCCTTCAATAAAGTTGTTGGCGCTCTGGCTCCAGTCGCCTTCTTTCATGCAAGATGAACATTCGGCGGATGCAAAAGAAGCCAGCCCTACAATGCAAGCCAGAAATGCCATGCATATGAGAAATAATATTGATTCTTTCATGTTTTCTCCTCGTATTCTATTTATATCATCCTGGCGCTTGGAAATATCTGAATGGAATATGGCCGGAGCAAAGAAAACTCTTAGGATTTTAGGGCTAGCAGATCTGCATGACCGCATCGATATGCTTGATCGACTGAGGGGTATTGATGCAAATCTCATTGTCTTTTGCGGCGATCTGCACAATGGGGGCAACAGGGAGAAAGCCCGTCCTGCGGCTCTTGCCCTGGCCGGTCTGGGGCCGTCGGTGCTCATCGTTCCCGGAAATATGGACCACAGAGATGTAGTGCCTGATCTATGGGATGAAGCGGGTCTGCAAATGATACATCGCTCCTCCTTTTGCCTTGGAGACATCGGCTTTCTGGGCATGGGCGGAATGATAGCGAAAGATCCCCGGCGTCTGGTAGACCCTGCTCGCTACTATCACCATGATATTGAGGTGTATGAAACTCTAGCTACGGCTTATCAGGATATAATTGATGCAAGAATCAAGATAGTGGTTGTCCATCAGCCGCCTCGGGGGGCACAGGATACTCTTTACAATGGGGAAAGCTCGGGATCGGTCAGCCTGCGCCGCTTCGTGGAAGAGTATCAGCCCGCTCTATTGCTCTGCGGGCATATCCACGAGGCGCGCGGAATGAGCTTCATCGGAACCACCAGGATCGTCAATGTGGGAGAGTTGCGACAGGGATTTGCAGTGCTCATCGAGATTGGGGATGAGATAACCGTAAATTGGATTTAGGAATGGAAGAAATTGATCGCGGCGTAAGGGCCATGCAGGCTTTGCAAAAACTCGTACCGCAAGGAGGGCTGAAAAACCTGGAGTTGGTCAAGGAGGAGATGGATGAGATGATCTCCCCGGAATTCGAGCCCTATTTTCTGTCAAACACAGCATTGCACTTGCTGTCCGTTTGCGAGAGATGCGGCCGGTGCTGTCTGGAAGAAAAGGGAATTGCTGTCTCCATCGATGACTGCCGCAGGCTTGCCCGGCATCTGGGCCTGAGCCTGAAGAGTTTTATGAGAGACTACACAAGGCCTCATGATCTGAAGAGCGAAATAGTGGGATCGGCCAGGATGCTCGGCAAAAAGGAGGGCGAGCCCTGTCCTTTTTTTGACTTCAGCTTGCCGGGATGTCGCATCCATTCTGTAAAGCCGCGGGTATGCGTGGCTGCACTTTACCTGACTAAAATGAATCTGATCAAATGCGAAGAGCAGAGAAAGATTAATGATTTTCCGATATGCTCTGCGGATAAAAAACTGAGAGCCAGGATAGCGGATTTTAGATCGAGGCTCGACGAAGATGATCAGGCTAAGAAAGAACTGGAAGGGCTCTTTAAGTCTGCTCGGCCTGAGGAGGAGCTGTTTCTTCTTCTGCTGCGCCTCAAAGGCATGGAGATCTACTTCGGGCGGGAAAAGGCTGCGCTGCTGGCGAGGAGGTTGGGGCTCGCGAGGGTGCCGGGAGACGAGGAGATGAGGGGGGCGGCGTGGTTATATGCAATCGCATCTCAAGTCGGCCCATGCTATCTTTCTGTACACGTTTTTTTTTAAATGCCGGAGATGTCTTAGAAATAAAGAAAGTCAAATGGCCGCACACCAGATCATAATTTAATATTAAATACTGCGAATGGATTTACCAATAATATCTTACCGCTTTGCTGCGGGTAGAAAGGTCCCACGTATTCAACTTAGGTTTTAATCATCTGCCTATTTGCGTCTTCCGCGGCAGCACATGGACATTCTCGTAATCACTCCTCCACTGATCCAGGACTACAGGAAGCTATTTATTTGAGATCTTTGAGATAGCTTTGATACTCGGAGAACAACATTTGAAACGTATGGGGGAAGGGTATTTTATGGGGACGTTTATTGGTATGAACTTTTTAAAATATATTTATATAATAGTGTTTGGATTAACGTTATTCGCACCCATGGCAATAGCGTGCGAAGAATTCAATTTCGAAAAAAGCTTTGGTCAAGGATGGAATTTCTCGTATCAAGGTGCTTGCTCTTTGGATAAAAAACAAAGCCATGAAGGAACTCAATCATTAATGTTAGTTCCACCAAATGGGACATCAAGTTTTGCGTCAAGGCATGTTGTTGGACCAGCTAAAATCGATTTCTGGTGGAAAAGAGATTTCGACCCATCATTGGAATTGGTCGTTTATGATAATAAAAATACAATATTTATGGTTTATGATTCAAAGCAATGGAATTATAATTGGGGAAATGAGAGTCTTGAGGTTGATGATGGTGATTATATAATTACGTTCGACTATAGATTGCGAGATACATCTCAGAAAGGGAATAAGGTATCATCAGCTTGGATTGATGATCTTAAGATTTGTAAGATTAGAAATCAAACCAACGAAAATGAGTCCGATGTAGAAATACAGCCTTGGATAAGGGAAACACCGAGGGCAGACGAAGAGCATTCAGTAGAGGAAAGGTCAGATGCAGAAAAACAGCCGAATATTGAGGAAAATCCAGAAGCAGATAAGAGATCCGAAGGCGATGAGCTGCAAGGGGCTAATATGTCGTCGGTGATAGTTGTCGATTCATCTCTAACAATTAATTATCCTGATTTGCATAAATGGGCAAAATTAGAGGATGGTCTTAATGACTCTTACAAAAATAATATCAGCAAAATTGAGATAAAAGACGGGGTATATTATGTTAATAACCCTGTGAATGTAACAAATTATGTAGTAATAAATGGCGAAGGAAAAAATAGAACATTCCTGCGTCCATTGAGTACAAGCGGAAACGAGCCAGATGGATTTCACATCAATGCTAACCACAGTATAATTAAAAATATTAGTTTTTTAGACTTCGATGTAGCTTTAAATATTACTGGCATAAATAACACAATTATCGGAAATAAGTTTGAGGTTTTAGGATTTGGAATAAAATTATGCAATACAAAAAAGACCAATATATCTGAAAATTGCTTCAGTCCAATCAATTCAGGATCCGGCAATACTGGAATTTTCATAAAAAATAGCAGTATAGTGAACATTACAAATAATATATTTTTAGGTGCTAATGCAATTGGATTGAAAGATTCTAGTAGAATAGATATCAACCGAAACCGATATAATCTTAGTGGCAACTTCATTACAAAATTAAGTAATTGCTTAAACATAAGGGAAGTTGGTAATTATTGCTCTGATTATTTGGAGCTAGTCAATGCTTGCTAAAAAATCGAACACTCAAAGCAAAATTTTTATAACATTCATTTTGATTTTATATTTTTGTTCCAATTGTATTTCTCAAGCAGATGTTCACGACTCCAATCCTCAATCAAGAGATTCTGATGCTAAAGCGATGTCAGATGGCTCATCAACCAAATCAAAGGACTCCGATGCTAAAGCGATGTCAGGTAGCTCATCAACCAAATCAAAGGACTCCGATGCTAAAGCGATGTCAGGTAGCCCATCAACTAAATCAAAGGACTCCGATGCTAAAGCGATGTCAGGTAGCTCATCAACCAAATCAAAGGACTCCGATGCTAAAGCGATGTCAGATAGCTCATCAACCAAATCTAAGGACCCCGATGCTAAAGCGATGGTTGAAAAAAAAGGAATAGAGGGCGAACGGCTTCATGAATCCGAAAGTTCAGACGAATCTGATGCTAATTTATATAATATATTATTAAATTTGGATATATATTCGAATATTAGTGGGTCAAATCAAAAAAGAACCATTGAAGTATTTTATGAGTTATCAAATCCAAATGTCCTAGATAATATCACATTAACGGACATTAGATTTAAGCAGAATATATCCTCTTGTTTCTCAAATATATCCTGTATAAATTGCGAGTTCAATGACAATATCCTAGGTTTCAATTACGAAAATTTCGATTTGAGGCCAAACGAATCGGTTAAATTCGGATATATCGCTCTAATCGCAAAAGATCTTCCAAGTGACTATTCATTCAAATCAGAGAGCTATCAAATAAGATTTAATCGTTCCGATGGAGCACCGATCTTTCCTAATTTGAGGATTTATGCACGTAATAATAATCCAGATATTTTGTCTACATGCATGTCTTTCACAGAAAATTGGCCCATCGAAAATGGATTTAAAAAGCTATCAAGCGATGAGACTATTTCTTTCTCATGTGAAGCTTATGATTTGGAAAATGGAAAAAATTTGACCTATGAATGGTTTAACGGCAAAGACAAAATCGGCGAAGGAATGAATATCTCAAAAAAATTAGATATAGGAAATTATGACGAGTTATATTTGATTGTAAAAGACCGAGGCGGCTTAAAAACTAGATCAAGTCTCAATGAGAATCTTAGAGTAGAGTGGAAGACGAAAACCGAATACTATAATTCTCTGGTATTGCCTGCATCGATTCTATTAGCCGTGCTAATACTCTTGTTTGGGATGTTTAAGATTCATATCAATAATCTGTCAAGGGTAGTAATATCGATGATAGTAATAATAATCGTGTACATATATATGTATGTATTTCATAAGACGTTGGCATTAAATGTTGGCATCTTAGAGTTATTTATTTTATCACTAATTATATCTTATGCAAGTTACTTTATAATTTCATCATTTCCTAAATCTAGAGAAATACAACTAAATTCCCTACGAGAGCAGATTATATTCGACTTCAATACTTGGAAAATATGGTATTTGACTATCGTGTGCATGCTTGTCCTTGCATTGCTTGTTATTTTAATTATTCCTGAGTTATCATCAGATCTAGAGATAACCAAAAGCATCCCCGGTATTTATGAAACGATAATTTATAATTATATATTCTGGTATTACAGCATGATGACACAAACTTTCGGAGCAATTTTAGCAATTGTAGCTATGGTAGCAATGAATCGAGATAGTAATAATAGGGGAAATCATCATCTCAATGCAAGAAAGGTTAAAAAACTTAATTCTATAAAATTTAAAATCAAAAATTTTATAATATTATATACAACCGTAATTATAATATCTATATGTGGTATGATAATAAGGACTATTCCTCCACTGCATATGGAGATATTATATGATCTTAATAAGATTTTACCTTTATTTATATTCGAAACAACTCTTCTTCTCTCAATACCTGCATTAGTTTGCTTAGGTCAATTGATATTAGATCTATTAGATTAATACTATTTTATATTTTATCTATTAGCTTTCGTTCCGGATCCTGACCATTAGAATCGAAAAATAGAATTAGCTTCTGCAAGAAAAGCATATATCCTCAGTATAATTGGAGATGCGGTGTCGATTAACTATTATACTTAGTAAAAATATTAATTAAACATGGTTTATGAAGACAAACGAAACTGGCCTGAATACAAAGATCAATTGGTTAGAAGAGGCTGGTTCTATCTCTCCACCGGTTTCTGGAACATTGGGATGAAGAATTAGAAGATATGAACCGTGATGTGATAAGAACGGACAGCCCTTTAAATTTCCAGAGACATTCATTCAATTCAGTGGCCTAATTTACACCTTTCTGCGTCTTCCGTATCGCTAATTGGAAGGCTACCTGCAAGCATTAAGCGGATTTATTCCTGAACTAAGGTCTGCTGATTATACTACGCTATGGCAGAGGATCACGAAAGTGCAACTTAATGTTTTGATACCCGAAAATGATATTGTAGTTGCTCTTGATTCAACCGGCATGAAGGTTACTAAATAGAGGATATTGGATGAGAGAAAAGCATGGCGTCGAACGTAGAGGTTGGATCAAAGTACATGTTGTTGTGGACGTCAAAACGAGAAAGCCGATAACTTTCGAGATAACTGATGAGGAGACTGCTGATCATGAAATGGCAAAGCCGCTTCTCGAAAATATAAACCTGGAAGATGCTCTGATGGACGGAGCTTATGACAAAGAAGATGTGTTCAAATTCAAAAGCAAAAAGGTGTGAAACTACCTGGAATAAAAATAAAGAAGAACGCGGTTGTCAAAGCAGGATCTGAAAGGGCTGAATCGGTTCTGCAGTTCCAGAATAGTGCATCAATATAGAAGATGGGCTGTAGAAAGCGTTTTCTCGGCGATTAGCGAATCTTTGGTGAGACTGTAAGAGCAACCTCAACTGAGCAAATATTCAATGAAGTATGGAGGATGCTCGCGTTTTATAGTATAATTTTGAGCTTATGACTAAATATGTTAAATCATTTGATTTCAACATTAGGTTCAGATTCAATTAATCAACACAGCAATTGGGGAAGCAAGAGCAAAAGGCCCGTTCCATCAATTCCTCAGATATCCCCAGAAATTTATCGCCATCGTCTATTGTCACTTCAGTTATGTCCTTTCTGCCTGCTAGCAAAGCCTCTCCAGGCTCATGGCCCGCATCTGCCCTTCCATCTTTCATGGGCAAAGTGGCATTTTTGCATATCATCGAAGGCAGGGCAAAGCCGCTGGAGAAGCAAGATGATTAACTCGGCTTTCCTCCTGTGCTTTATCCGCCTCAACTATGCGGTAGGCAGCCCTCTCCGGGCTTGATTATATCCAAGGTCTTCAGAAAGTCTTCCGGAGATCTGCGAGCAGGGCTCTCTTTATAGCCTTCAGCTTGAACTGCAACAGCAAACCATCATCTTTGCTATTTGCAGCAAGATAAAAGGATAGAATGAGATCCATATTGTCTTCAGCCTCAGCAAAAGGTCGCAGGTCTATATCCGAGACGAGCGCAAGACGATTATGGTCATTACTTCTTCGACCTACTGCATAAAATTAATCATCCTCTTACCACAGAAATAGCTATCTCATCTACACAAGGTTTATTTGCCATCAGGCGAAGCACACGTCTATCATATTATGAGGAATGCATGCGACTTTCCATGGATTTAGAGCTACAGGATATACCAGGTCAACTTCTCCTAGCTTTGCAGCCCTTCAGGGACAACAAGGCCAATATCATCAGCGTGGTTCATCATAGGGACAGAAAGACACCTCGCGGCATGATCCCGGTTCGCTTCGTTGTTGAGATGGACCGCAGCAAGATCGAATCCGTCAACGCCAAGCTCAAGGAGTGCGGCATCTCCGTTGTGCGAGCCGGCGAAGACTGCCTCATTGAGGCCGTCTCAGTGGTGATGGTAGGCCATGTTCTGCATAGCGATCTGGGAGATACCGTAAACCGCATCGACTCCACCGGCTTTCCGAGCACAAGGACGTTTCTCTAACCATGACCGGTGTGGACGAGCCATCTTCCGCCTACTTCTCAAGCCCAATCTTGGCTTTAATTTGAGCTATATCATTCTCGATTCGGAATAGTCTGTCCTCCAAGCTCGGTTTCAGATCTTTACGCAAATCCCTGGTCTCCTTAACGATCTCCTTTTTGGACTCATCCATTTTCTCCACCAGCTCGTCTTGCTTTTCAATCATAATATCTTGTCTTTCTATCACTTTGCCCAACATATCCATTGTTCCATCCTGCTTGTCATGGATCAGATCGGTTTTGTCTAGCTGCAAATCTTGCCTGCTTATCATCAAGTCTTGTTTTGAAAGCATGCAATCGAGTTTGCTATTGATCTCATAAAAGCCGGATTTACTAACCTCAAGTGTCTCCTTACTAACCGCAAGTGTCTCCTTACTAACCGCAAGTGTCTCCTTACTAACCGCAAGTGTCTCCTTACTAACCGCAAGTGTCTCCTTACTAACCGCAAGTGTCTCCTTGCTAACCGCAAGTGTCTCTTTTCCAACTGACAGGTTCTCCAATGTTACTGCTAGAATCTCTCGGCTTACATCTACACCCTCTTTAGTTACGACTATGAGCGCTTTTAATTGATCTACGGCGGCGTCAAGTCGTGAATCCGTCTCTCCGCTTTCCACCAATTTGGCAAAGCTCTTGTATTCACCTGTAGCTGTCTTGTATTCCTTCTCAATACCCGTAACATTGATGATGGTGTTTTGGATGACAATGGCTTTCGCAAATCTCTCCAGGTCGTTTTCTTCACCTTCGGCTATTATCAGGACCCTGCCATCGGCAAGATTTTCTATATGGCCTTTTATTTCAAAACGCTTCGCTATGTCTATGACCTTGGACCGATAACCGGATTTTTGAACACTTCCCGATACGTATGCAATTAGCCTTTTCATCAAGTGTATATTCATATTTGCTCATATATGTCCCTAATCCATGCAGTGCGAAAGTGTATATAAAATTTTAAAATTACAATAAACCTTCCGTCAAATGCAATCATTAGGACTCAGAGGAGATGTTGGCCATCGGTTTTTGCATTGTCTCTGCACAACCTTTATTTCCCATCACATAAACCACACCCTCATCAGATTATGAGGAATGCTATGCGACTTTCCATGGATTTAGAGCTACAGGATATACCAGGTCAGCTTCTTCTGGCTTTGCAGCCCTTTAGGGACAATAAGGCCAATATCATCAGCGTGGTTCATCACAGGGACAGAAAGACACCTCGCGGCATGATCCCGGTTCGCTTCGTAGTGGAGATGGACCGGACCAAGATCGAGACCGTCAACGCCAAGCTCAAGGAGTGCGGCATCTCCGTTGTGCGAGCCGGCGAAGACCGCCTCATCGAGGCCGTCTCAGTGGTGCTCGTAGGCCATGTGCTGCACAGCGATCTGGGTGATACCGTAAACCGCATCGACTCCACCGGCTTTGCCGAGGTCATGGATGTTTCTTTGACCATGACCGGTGTGGATGAGCCGTCTTCCGCCTATCTCAAGATCCGGGCCACCGGAAAGGCCGAGATTCAGAAGGCATTGGCCATCCTGCGCGAAGTAGGAGCAGAGAAGAAGTTGCTTGTTATTGAGCCGATAGAAGCGGAGGCGGTCTGAATATGAGGGACATCAAAGTTTCCCTGGTGGGCTACGGCATCGTCGGCCACGGCGTGGTAGACGTTCTCAATCGAAAGAAGAAGATGCTCAAGGATATGGGTTTGAATCTCAAGCTGATCAGCGTCACCGATCACACCGGTACCGTTATGGCGGAAGATGGTGTGGATGCGGATAGGATTCTGGGTGAGAAGACGCTGGCCAATGTGGCCACCACCAGCATGAAGGGCAAAGAGGCCATATCTGCCATCGATTCCGATCTGGTGATAGAGGTCACTCCTACCAACATCGTACACGGTCAACCTGGCCTTGGTCACATGGAAGCTGCCCTCTCCAGCGGCAAGCATGTCGTCACCTCCAACAAAGGACCGCTGGTAGTCTCCTACAGCCGCCTGAAAAAGCTGGCTGAGGACAACGGCGTGATGATGAAGTTTGAAGCAACCGTGGGCGGCACCATGCCCCTCATCAGCCTGGTGGAACGCACCCTGGTGGGCAACACCATCTTCGGCATCAGGGGAATATTCAACGGCACCTGCAACTATATCCTCACCCGTATGACTGAGGAGGGCATACCCTACGCTCATGCTCTGAGCGAGGCCCAGGACATGGGAATCGCCGAGGCTGATCCCAGTTATGATGTTGAGGGGGTGGACACTGCCGGAAAGGTAGTCATCCTGGCCAATTCGCTCTTCAACATGAACATCAAGTACAGCGACGTGGATGTGACCGGCATTACCGGCGTCACACCCGAGGCCCTGGCTCTGGCCAAGAAGCGCGGTTATGCCATCAAGCTCATCGGTGATGTGCCTGCCCTCACTGTGCGACCCACTCTGGTGCCGCTGGGCAGCCCCATAGCGGTGTCTGGAACCCTGAACTCCGCGGCAATCTACACCGATCTATCTGGAACCATAACTGTAACTGGCCTAGGCGCCGGATCCATCGAGACTGCTTCCGCCATTCTGACCGACATCATCAGCATCTACCGGACGAAACGCATCGACGCCATATTCTAAATGACCAGCTTTCTTGCCTTTGCACAGCTCTGCCAGAAGGTTGAGGCCGTATCCGGCTCCCTGGAGAAGATCGACCTAGTCGCAGCATTCCTATCAGGCCTGGATGAGTCTGAACTCTCTGTGGCCTGTAGCTTTGTCATGGGCACGCTCTTTCCCCCCAGCCAGAATCTGGTAATGGGCGTGGGGCCCAGCATCCTCTACGAGGCCCTGGCGAAAGCCTGTGGCTGCCCGGCCGAGCAGATCTCACAGATGCTTCGTGCCACCGGTGATCCGGGACTGGTGGCCGCCGGCGTTGTAGAGAAGAGAAGACCGATTGGCTTTGCCGCCTTCCAAGAAGCAGAGCCGCTCACCATTGCGCAAGTTTATGAGCGATTTGTGGCAACAGCTCGCGCTTCCGGCAAGAAAAGCCAGGATATCAAAGTCAAGAACCTGCAATTTCTATTCAGCCTGGCCGGCCCTCTGGAGGCCAGGTATATCGCCCGCCTGGCCATTGAGGACATGAGGATCGGCATTGGTGAAGGTGGCATGCGGGATGCTGTCGCCCGGGCATTCTCCAAGAGCGGGGTAGATGCGGATACTGTAGAACAGGCCTATAACCTAACCAACGATATGGGCCTGGTGGCAAGAAACGCCAGGCAAGGCACTCTGGCGGATCTATCGGTCATGATCAATCACCCCATCAAGATGATGCTGGCACAGCTCGGCGAGAGCATTGCGTCGGCTCTGGGGGAGATCGGCACTGCTGCTATCGAGTGGAAGTATGACGGCGCTCGGGTTCAGATCCATAAAGACGGAGACCATGTTGCAGTATTCTCGCGGCGCTTGGAGAATGTGACGGCATCTCTGCCGGAGATTGTCTCGGCTGCCAGAGAGATAACCGCCAAGAGTGCCATAATGGATGGAGAAGCAGTGGCCATCGGCAAAGACGGCCGGCCCATGGCCTTTCAGGATATCTTGAAACGGTTTCGCAGAAAATACAATGTAGAAAAGCTTGCCGCTCAGATTCCGTTACGCCTTTTCCTTTTCGATTTGATCTATTTGGATGAGAGGAGCGTGACAGATCTGCCCCTTTCCGAGAGACGACAACTCCTGGAGAAGATTGCCAGTCCCAATCTTCTTGCCGGTCAGGTTCTGTCCGGCAGCGTTGAAGCTGTGGAAGATATCTACCGTCATGCTCTGGCTGCCGGCCATGAAGGAATTATCTTAAAGAATCCCGCCTCAGTTTACGCTCCGGGAAAGAGGGGCAAGAACTGGCTGAAGATTAAGCCGGTTATGGAGACTCTGGACCTGGTGATAATCGGCGCAAAATGGGGCGAGGGCCGCAGAGCGAGCTTATTGGGATCCTTCCGGCTGGCATGCCAGGACACTGCTACCGGTAATCTTTTGGATATGGGCTTTGTGGCCACAGGATTTTCAGATGAGTCACTGACGGAACTCACGGAAATGTTCCGGGAGCTGATTGTTCTGGAGAAGGGCATGGAGGTGGAGATCAAGCCGGCGGTGATCTTCGAGGTGGCTTACGAGGAGATACAGCATAGTCCCAACTACTCCTCCGGATATGCGCTGCGTTTTCCCAGGATGGTCGCCGTAAGGTACGATAAATCTCTGGAGGAGGCGGACAGCCTGGAGCGCGTCATTACCCTCTACAAAGGACAGAGGGGTAGGAGCAATTCCATTGGAGGCAATAAGAGATGATTACAAAGATGTTAAGTGAGCTGAAGGATGAAGAGCTGCAAGCCCTTCTCTCTCGAGATGTGGGCATTTCCGAGGTGCTTTCCGCAGTCAATGATATTGTCATGGACGTGGGAAGCAAAGGTGATGAAGCTCTCTTCAAGTTCACAGAGACGTTTGAGGGTGCTCGTCTCGACGACCTGCGGGTAAGCGAAGAAGAGATTGATGCAGCCTACGATCTGGTGGAGGAAAGGCTGATGGAAGCCCTGTCTGATGCGGCAGAAAATATCTTCCAATTCCATAGGCTGCAAAAGGAGCGGCAATTGTGGATGACTGAGATTGCTCCCGGCGTCTCTGTTGGCCAGAAGGTAGTGCCTATCGACTCTGTGGGTGCTTATGTGCCCGGCGGGAGAGCCTCTTATCCTAGCTCTGCATTGATGAACATAATTCCTGCAAAAGTTGCCGGCGTCTCCAGGATAGTAGTATGCACTCCCCCCAAAGCGGACGGATCCATAACTCCCCTGACTCTTGTGGCAGCCGACAAGGCCGGAGCAGATGAGATTTACAAGTTGGGCGGGGCTCAGGCCATAGCTGCTATGGGTCTAGGCACTGAGAGCATCGAGCGAGTGCAAAAGATCGTGGGACCGGGCAATGTCTATGTCACTGCCGCCAAGATGCTTCTGCGTGGCAGCGTGGAGATAGACTTTCCGGCAGGCCCGAGCGAAGTTCTCATCCTGGCCGATCGGACCGCCGATCCGGGGGTTATCGCCGCTGACATGATCGCTCAGGGCGAGCATGATCCCAGGTCCATTTCCGTGTTGGTGGCATTAGACGACCTGCTGGCCAGTGCTGTGATCGAGGAACTGAGCATTCAAGCAGCAGGAGCAGCGCGCCGCGAGATAGTAGAGCAGAGCCTGAATCACAGCGCCGTTCTCCTGGCCGATGACATGGACGAAGCAGTGGACTTTTGCAATGCCTTTGCGCCGGAACATTTGGAGATAATCACCCGTGACCCCATGGATGTCTTCAGGCACATTCGCAATGCTGGCAGCGTATTCTTGGGCAAGTTCACGCCTGTTGCGGCTGGCGACTATGCCAGCGGCACCAATCACGTGCTTCCCACCTCCGGCTACGCCAGAACATTTTCAGGATTAAATGTGGACCACTTCACCAAGAAGATATCAGTGCAGATGATAACCGATGAAGGGCTCCTGGGTCTGGAGGATACTATTACTACACTGGCCGAGGCGGAAGGCCTGAAGGCACATGCCGAATCAGTTAGAAGAAGGCTGGAGCCGAAGGCGTGAGAAACAGTTGCGCAGCATAGGCCGGGAGAAGGTCTTATCTTCTCCTTTCACGTCACGACTCTCGCCAAACTCGCCAATGGATAACCAAATCATGTTGCCGTCTATGCAAAAGCCACTCTGTGGATAACTGAAGCTATCGTATCTGTTCTTTCCCTTGAAGCGAGGATAACAAACTTCTTCTTCTTCGCCAGATTGAACCCGTTTTAAGAATGCTCTCAATGCGAGGTCAACCCTCAGAACCACGTCCTGCAATACCTGAGAATGAACTTTTTTCAGTTCCGGCTTCATCTCTTTCCAGATCGGTAGCATCCTCTTGGATTCAAAGTATCTTACATATTTCCCATCTTGTTCAAAGGCATTCTTTCGCATATCCAACGTTTCGTTATAGACCCATCGGCAAAGCTTCAGTCGCTCATTTCAGCTTGGTTACTTGAGCTTTTGTTGGCTTGAGTCTATATCGAAACACTCCTGCCTTTGAAAAGGCGGGGATTAGCCCTGATTCCGTTCTAAATCATAATCTGGCACGAAATGGATATATTGTTATATCTGAAGCTAGAACACATAATAGGTCTGTAGAGTTGATAATGGAAGGCCCTCTGCGATTGATGTTGAATAGTGGCATGGATGATGAATTATGCAATCTTCGGGTGAAGCGAGAGAAATGGCTGATGATTCTCTCTCCGCCAGCATCTTCAGGTTAGCGGCAGGGGCGGGATCTGCTACAATGGGTTGGGTCCCGCCATTTCGTTATTCTTTGGCTGTTGGGGCTTTGATTATTATCTCTTTTTACCTGTCGATGATGGCACTGAGCCCAGATCAAGAGGCGAATACCATTTTCACAGATATTGCCACATCTGTCATTGACTTCATCGTAACTCTGGCTCTGTTTTATTGTTCCATGTACTCCTATTTCCATGGAAATGGGGTCTACTTAGCCTGGCTGTTTTTGGCAATAGCCAGGCTCGACTTCACCGTTGCTGATACCATTTGGACTTATACGGAAATCGTCCTCCAGGAAAGTCCTTTTCCCTCTATTGCTGACTATTTCTATATAGTATATTACCCGCTATTTCTGCTCGGCATCTTCTTTTTGCCCAGCATAAAATTCTCCACTAGCGAGCGGCTCAAGATGATGATAGATACGGGAATAGTGATGATTTCGGCGATTCTTATCTTCTGGAGTCTCATCATCTCCCCTACTATCCAGGAATCAGGAGACACCGATGCCATCTCTCTAGCACTTTCCATTGCATATCCTGTGGCGGATTTAGTTTTGCTCTTTGCGGTCCTGGAGTTGCTTTTCAAGAGGATTTATGAGAAAAGACAGACACCATTATTATTTCTTGTCGGCGGAATATCCGCTCTGATAATAACTGATGCTATTTTCTTTCGCCAGTCTCTAGATGAAACATATGTTGCGGGAGGGCTACTGGATATGGGCTGGCCGATCTCATATGTCCTGATCGGGCTTGCAGCCATGTCTCAGGTCGACGTTATTCATAGGGGTGCATCTTGCGCATTCTTGAATAAAAATACTCATTATGGACAGCTCACCTGGCCACTTTATCTGCCCTATTTCTGTGCGGCAGGTGCGTTTGCGTTGCTCATCTGGAGTCATGATCATACTATTGGTTTATCCTTCGAATCACTGTCTTGGGCTGTAGCTTTGATAATTGGATTGACTATAATACGCCAGGTTCTGGCCCTCAATGAAAATTCTCAGCTCTATCATGAGGCACAGCAAGATATCGTCGAGCGCGATCTTGCGCAACAGGAAGTCATACGCCTCAATGAAGGACTGGAGAAAAGAGTTGCAGAGCGCACCTCTCAGCTCGAGGCGTCCAACATAGATTTGCAGAAACAAATCCAGGTGCGTCAGATGGCAGAGGATGCTCTTAAGGACTCCGAGCGCAGATTGGCCGATATCATAAACTTCCTGCCCGATGCTACATTTGTCATAAACAGAGGCGGCGTGGTAATTGCATGGAACAGGGCAATCGAGAAGATTACAGGCATCAAGGCCGCTTATATTCTGGGTAAAGGCAACTATGAGTATGCTCTTCCATTCTACAAAGTGAGAAGGCCTATGCTAATCGATCTGGTTTTAAAGCCCGATGCCACTTTGGAAAAGGAATATGAGCGCATCAAATGGCAAGAAGACGGCACATTGGAGGGAGACTCCTTTGTCTCCGAAATGCTGGGCGAGCCGGCATATCTATTGGGAAGTGCAGGGGTCCTCTATGACTCAGAGGGGACGATCTATGGGGCCATCGAGTCCATAAGGGATATCACAGATAGAAAAATGGCAGAAGAAGACCTGAAGAGTGCCAAGAATAGAGCGGAATCGGCCACAAAGGCCAAATCGAATTTCCTGGCCAATATGAGCCATGAGATCCGCACCCCCATGAATGCCGTCATAGGCATGAGCGATCTTCTCTTGCAGATGGATCCAAAAATCGAGCAGCGTGATTACCTGGAGACCATTCGTAGCAGCGGAAATGCCCTGCTCGCAATAATCAACGACATTTTAGACTATTCAAAGATAGATGGAGATAAACTCGAGCTGGATATCCAGCCCTTTGATCTGGCCAGATGCATTGAGGTTTCGATGGATCTGGTGGCTGCCAGGGCGGCGGAGAAAGGGGTGGAGTTTACTTATTTCCAGGAGGAGGATGTGCCTACAATGCTTATGGGCGATGAGATCAGGCTGCGTCAGATATTAACCAATCTCCTGGGAAATGCCGTGAAATTTACGGAAAAGGGCGAGGTCGTACTGTTGGTAACCTCCTCTCCCTTGCAGGGCGATAAAGTCATGCTCCATTTTGCCATTAAAGATACAGGTATCGGCATATCCCAGGAAAACCTGGGCAAGCTATTTCAGTCATTTACTCAGGTTGACTCATCCACAACCAGGTATTACGGCGGAACCGGCCTTGGGCTGGCCATAAGCCGCAAGCTGGTGGAGATGATGGGAGGAGAGATCTCCGTAGACAGTACAGCTGGAAAGGGCAGCACCTTTTACTTTTCCATCTTATGCGGCGTTTCAGTTGAAAATAAAGCGATGTTGCCAAGCGATCCAATTTTGGCCAAAAAGAGCCTGTTGATAGTAGAAGGCAGCGAATCAGTGCGAAATATGCTCACGAAGGCAGCAGAGTCCTGGCAAATGAATGCAAAGGCAATAGCTGGTGGAATGGATGCTGCAAAGATCCTGGAAAGTGAAAAATATGACTATGTGATCATTGATGCATTCTTGCCTGATATGGATTGCAGGCTCTTGTTGAGACGGATCAAGTCCATGCAAAGGCATCCATTTATTGTGATGATAAGTCACATAGGAAGCAAGATAGAACGAGACCCTTCTGTGAGCGGCTGGTTAACCAAACCAGTCAAGCCTCTCCAGCTCAAGCGTCTGCTGGTCGGCTTGCTCACTCCTAAGAGCAAAGAGAATGAAGCCGCAAAAGGACAGCTTCCTTTAGGCAAGCCTGAGAGGAAGAGCAATCTTGCCATTCTCCTGGCTGAGGATAATCTGGTAAATCAGAAAGTGGCTCTGAGCATGCTAAAACGCCTAAACTATAGAGCTGATATCGCTGGCAACGGCCTTGATGTTCTGTCGTCTTTGGAAAGAAAGGATTATGATCTCATTCTTATGGACATACAAATGCCGGATATGGACGGATTGGATGCCACGCGCAGTATCCGCGAGCAAAAAATGAAAAAACAGCCTTACATAATAGCCATGACGGCTTATGCTCTTGATGGGGATCGAGAGGAGTTTCTTAAAGCTGGCATGGACGACTATCTCAGCAAACCGATACGTATAGAAGAACTGAAGTTGGCATTGGAAAAATGCGAACAAGTCATTGAAACGAGTGGCTCATAAATAATTTTCTGGATATCAAATCATTCGATCCTCTTCTTTCTCCTCTATGTACAGTTCGGGCAAGGCGTTCAGGTACTCTTTAATCATAATTGGAAATGATCTGGATTCCATAAATCGAAGGCCTAGCTGTTCTGCCCAGCGCTGTATACCCAGGTCTTGAGAGACAACCGCCGCATCCAGCTCTTTTGCCAATAACAATACGTCGATGTCCGGAGCGCTGTCCAGTATGCCATAGCGCAGTGCAGCCCTGTACTTCTCTCTAAATTTGCGTATTATGCTGCCCACAATCTCCCGCTCGATCTCATCTTTCATGTTCGCGAGGCCGCTCTCGCGCTCGGAGAGGGATATGCATCGGGAGACGGATTCCCATATGGCCTCTTCGGAGATGTTCATGCCTTTGTTTATGCGGCTTCTCATGTAGTCGACATATTCATAAAATATCTTGGAAGGCACCTTCACCTTGTATCTGTCCGGTGACTTTTTGACAAGCCAGGTATCGACCTTACCCAGGACTCGAGCATCACAATTATTATGCCTGGCGAAATCCTTGATCTCATTGTAGACTGAAGGATACGGGATGTAGCAACTGATTCCCAGATGTAGTCTTCCTTCTGCCACCCGATCTAAAATGGCATTCATTCCCTCACAGATGCTGGCTGCACCCTCGCTCTCCCAGGCTAAAGAGTCCGTGAGGGCTGTCGTATCCAGCACGAACCTTTGGCGTAACATCAATGACTCTTAGGAGTAAGTGATATAAGATACCTTCTGATTGCGGCACGAATTGAAATGAATCACATTCGACCCAATGGGAAAATAATAGGCCATTCAGGCCGTCTTCATTCTGGCTGCTTCCTCCAGTCCCAGCTCCTTGATGGACTCATCTCTCATCTTGAACTTCTGAATCTTGCCGCTAACAGTCATGGGGAAGTCATCCACAAATTTGATGTACCTGGGAACTTTGAAGTGCGCGATCCTTCCTTTACAGAAAGCCTTGATCTCCTCTGCGCTGGCCGTAACTCCTTTCTTGAGTTTGATCCAGGCCATGATCTCCTCTCCATACTTCTTGTCAGGTACACCAATGACCTGCACATCGCTTACAGCCGGATGGGTATAGAGGAACTCCTCAATCTCTCGGGGATAGATATTCTCTCCGCCCCGGATGACCATATCTTTGAGCCGGCCTGTTATCTTGCAGTAGTCCACCTCATCCAGAGTGCCCAGGTCGCCGGTGTGCAGCCACCCTTCCTTGTCTACGCACTGGTCTGTGGCCACCTGATTGTTGTAGTAGCAGCGCATGATCATGTAGCCGCGGGCACATATCTCGCCCGTCTCCCCGCGGTGGACCATTTTCCCAGTCTTGGGGTCCACGATCTTCATCTCGGTATGGGGCATGGGCCTGCCGATGGTCGAGACTCTCTGATCCAGGGAATCATCGGTGGAGGACATGGTGATGCCTGGCGAGGCTTCCGTTTGGCCGTAAGTGATTACCACTTCTCGCATGTTCATGAGAGTGCTGACCTTCTTCATGAACTCAATGGGGCAGGGCGATCCGGCCATGATTCCGGTGCGCAGGCTTGAGAAATCGTATTTGGAGAAATCGGGGTGCTCAAGTTCGGCGATGAACATGGTGGGCACACCGTGCACCGCTGTGCAGTGCTCTTTCTCAATGGCCGACATAACCATGACGGGATCAAAGTACTCCGCAGGCAGCACCATTGTGGCTGCGTGCGTCATGCAGGCCAAATTGGAGAGCACCATGCCAAAACAATGATAAAATGGTACAGGTATGCAAAGCCGGTCTTTATTTGTAAAATTCATGCATTCGCCGATAAAGTAGCCGTTGTTCAATATGTTATGATGCGTGAGAACCACGCCCTTAGGGAAGCCGGTTGTGCCTGAAGTATACTGAATATTTATGGGATCGTCAAAGTCCAGGCTTTCCTCCCTCTCCTGCAAAATCTCATCAGGCACCTCATCTCCCATCCTGAGCACTTCATCCCAGGACCACATGCCCTGCGGCTTCTCGCCTCGGATCATCACAGCTGTGCGCAGAAATGGCAGCTTCTCGGAGTGAATCTTGCCTAACTGGGCTGTCCTGGCCTCGGGGCAGACCTCGTAGAACATCTGCACATAGTCAGAACTCTTGAAGCGGTCCATGAGCAGCAGAGCCTGCGCTTCTGATTGGCGCAGAGCATACTCCAGTTCGTGCGTCCGGTAGGCGGGATTGATGTTGACCATGATGATGCCGGCTTTTGCTGTGGCGAACTGGGTGATTATCCATTCTGCCAGGTTTGTAGCCCAAATGGCCAGACGGTCGCCCTTCTTGAGGCCCAGTGCAATGAAACCCTTAGCGGCGCGGTCCAGCTCCTTTTGCAGCTCACGGTATGTGTATCGCGTTCCCTGATGGATGGATACAATTGCGTCGTTATCGGGATATTTATCCGCCATTTCATCGAACAGATCTCCGATAGTCTTTCCAATAAGCGGTTTTTCCGAGCCGCGAAAAGCATAGCTGTATGAGACTTTGCCTGGCATGAAATTGCTTGTCAATCGCTAAGGAGATATAACATTATCTTAAGGCAGGTTTAGAGAATGTAGAGAGAAACCAAAATGACCAGATTATTTGCAGATAGGATGAGTTGTGTCCATAGATCGTTTGTGAGAGAGATCCTGAAGGTGACGGAGGACCCCGAAATCATATCCTTTGCCGGAGGGCTTCCCAATCCCAAATATTTCCCGGTGCAAGAGATAGCATCGGCCGCTGAGAAGGTTCTCTCTGAATGCGGCGAAGCGTCTTTACAGTACAGCACAACGGAAGGCTACCTTCCACTCAGAGAGATGATCGCGCAGAGGTACGCCAGAAGGGGCGTAAAGGTAAGTGCATCCGAGATCTTGATCACCAATGGCTCTCAGCAGGCCCTCGACCTCCTGGGCAAGGTATTCTTGAATAAAGGTGACGGCGTCATCTTGGAGCGGCCTACCTATCTGGCAGCAATTCAGTCATTCGGCTTTTTCGAGCCTAAATTTCACTCCATACCGCTGCAAGAGGACGGAGTTGACCCACAGGCATTGAAGAGGGTTCTCTCAAAGGGTGACTCCAAGCTGTTCTACTCCGTCCCCAACTTCCAGAATCCCACAGGCATAACCTACTCCCGGGATAAACTCGGAGCCGTAGCGCAAGAGCTGAGCGACAGCAGCACGATCTTCATAGAGGACAATCCTTATGGCGATCTGAGGTTCATGGGCGAGGACAGGCCGTCAATGAGAAATTACCTGGGGGAGAATGCCGTTTTGCTCGGCTCTTTCTCCAAGATCGTCGCACCAGGAGTGCGTCTGGGATGGGTCTGTGCCTGCCAGGAGATCATGGAGAAGCTGATAGTTGCCAAACAGGCGTCAGACCTGCATTCCAATTATCTGTGTCAGAGGATCTTACATCAGTACCTCAATGACAACGACATAGAACGGCACATAGCCAAGATACGAAGAGCCTACAAGGATCAAAGGGATTTTATGGTGCAGACCATGCAGGAGACTTTCCCTGAGAACGTCAGCTTCACCAGACCGGAGGGCGGAATGTTCCTCTGGGCGACACTGCCGGAGAGCATGTCGTCTCTTGATCTTTTCAACCGGGCTATTAAAGAAAAAGTGGCCTTCGTGCCAGGTCAGGCCTTCTATGCCGATGGTGGCGGCAGCAATACCATGCGGCTGAACTTTTCCGCCTCCGATAAAGATCGGATCTTCGAGGGCATAACCAGGCTGGGAAAGGTCATCAAGGAAGAGGCACTATTGATCATTTAGCCTCATTATTTTTGCCAACTAATTTGTTAATTCGACCAACAGGTATATCATCTAGTTAATCCTTTATAAGCCGTTACATTCTCGTCGATTCAAAGAGATTTGTTGAGATGTTTTTTGTAGCGAGATTCGATTCTTTGAATCGATTCAAAAGGTACGTGAATTAAATGTTTGAGAGAAAATATGAGAACAGTGGTAGCGGCAGCAGAGGCGGCTACAATAGCGGTCCCAGAGAAATGACAGATGTAACTTGCTCCGAATGCGGCAAGCAAACCCAGGTTCCCTTCAAGCCGGATGGATCCAGGCCGGTTTACTGCAGCGAGTGCTACCAGAAGCACAGACCTGCCAGGTCACCTGGAAGATACTAGACATATTTGATTTGAGCAATCTGTTCTAGCCGTCTATAATCGGCTATGTGGGGCGACATACTGCCCTGCAGATTTTCAACTTTTTGGCAGCTTACGGTTTTGCCTCACCAATCGCTATTTCAAAAAGCATTTGGTAGGTAAGCCTGACAAGAGAGACATCACGTCCCAGAGCAACAAAAAGGAGCTGGAGAATTTTGATTAAGCACAAGCAAACCGCAATTCTCGACCCGGCATCAAACATGGTGATCGAGGTGGACGAAGAGATAGCTCCATTGCTGCAAATCATCTGGAACTACGGCATCATTACTACTAATTCATGTCAAGAAAATAAGCCTGGCATAATATGGATTGAGTTTCTCGCTGCTGAAGATGCAGAAGCTTTTTTAACGCGCATAGTATCGGGCCTTGACCCTATCAACAACCCAAAAGCCGACAACTGGCTTTACTCCAGAATAACGGGTGCAAATGGTGGTTGGCAATATACCGCTCATCCGCATGATGCCAGAGAATACATCGACGAAGAGGATGGTTGCATCGGATTGAACCCCACCCAATCGTGCTCAATTGAGTTATCCGTATCCATCCGCTTTCCTGTAGAAGATTATGAAAGAATGCGCGATATCCTGGAAGGAAAACTGTGATGTGAAATGCTGCATGTGGAATAATTAATAGCTGATGATGAATATCATTAATAAATGCCGGAAATCTTAAAATGGAGTCTAAAATGACCTGTGATCTTTGTACTAGAGCGTCGGTGGGTGCATGCGTTGGCGAGACGTTCTGCTCGTCACTCAATTTGGCAGACGAGGACGCCTGCAGGCTGGCTGCTGAAATCTGTCAATCCTGGTGGCTGAAGAGAGATGACGAGACTGCAATTGATGATCTATTCTGGGAGATGTCGGAGAGACGAATTGATGAACTTGCTAGTGATCCCGAGAAGGCCAGAGCGTATTTGGCAGAGAGGAGTCTAGAGCTCTAATTCGACTCTTGGCTCCAATATTATTCTGAATTCTCTGGAATCTCATTCAATGATGAGGCGGTATGAACTTCGTTCTGCTATTAACATATTCTGTTTTCTGAAGCTCTTTGACAATATGGACCGCTTCGACATTATATTTGATAAATGCTTTGCCGTTCACCTCATCAACGTGGATCAGTTTGTATGACTCAAGTCTCTTCAATATGCTCAAAATCTGTTCTTCAGAGAGTCCGTCCTTCTTGGAGTATTTTATAACTTCAGACCTGGTGCTCTGAGCATAAGGATCTGCCTCGCTTCCCAGGCTCCACATATCTATAATTCGGCCAAATACCTTCTTCTCATTCACGTCCAGATCTTTTTCGGTTAAAACATCTTTAGTCAATTCATTCGCCTCCTGCATTCAGATGTTAGATGTAGTTTCAGGCATTGTATATTAACGTATATGGCTCTTAGTTTATATAAATCCAATTAATATCTATTTCAGATAGAGATCTCAATGCTGCTCTTAACATCGCAAGACTGGGGCTACAGTCTTTGGCATCAGCCTAGATGCCCGCCAATTCATTGGCGGGAATGGTCACCGGTCTTTCTTTACCCTTAAGACCGCTATTGGTTGAGCGCTGTGATCTTCTACTTTTTCCACCCTTTCCGCGCGTCACCTTTCGCGGGGACACCTTTCTTCCCAGAGTCAGCAGCTCCTTTCTTTGCATCCGCATTTCCAGAAGCGCCTGTCTTCTTCACATCAGGCGTTGCTTTTACAGTAACACCCTTTGTTCTCTTATCCTTTTTATTTTGCATTTTAAATTCTCCATTTAAACTTATTTTTATATTATCTTAACACGATATTTTTAAATATAAAGCTGTTGGTACCTAAATTTGTAAGCATCAGAATCTATAAATACATAATATTCTGTTGCAAGGACTTTATGCCCAAAACGACATTAACTCTCTCCGAACCCATGGCCAAAACATTGAAGGTGTATACTGCAAAAACAAAGAGCAGCCTGCGTGCCCAGAGTGAAGTTGTAGAGGAAGCGCTAAAGGAGTTCTTTGAAAAGCGCAACGTGAAGATCGAAGTCTGATTCGAGATAAGGCAGCAATTTCCAAATTATGCGAATGTCCAAGCGGGCATTGATATCTCGATCCAAATGCATCAGTTCTTTGGATAAATTATATATCGGAGTGACACCTAATAAATATCTGAAAAATTTTCAAAAATCGTAAGGAACGATCAAAATGGAAAACTACAAATTTTTTTCTATAGCCATGCTGCTGATAATGACCGCCAGCATGGCAGGTTGCGTGGAAAAAACGCTACCACAGATGCAGACAAATGTTGTAGAGATCACCAGTTTTTCCTTTCAGCCAGATTCGATCACGGTGTCTCCTGGGACAGCAGTGACCTGGGTAAATAATGATCCTGTGGAGCATACGGTAACCAGCTCAGACGGCACATTCAGCTCAGGGAATATGGCCGCCGGTGGCAGGTTTAATTTTGTATTCACAAAGCCGGGAAGATACCAGTACCAATGCCTGATTCATCCTTCTATGATGGGCTATGTAATAGTCGCAGATGCTTCAGGAAAGACAGATCCGAGTAAGGTCAATTCTACTGACCCAGGAACCACGGAGATGGATGCTGGTAATGTTATGACGAATCAAAGCGGGCCCATGGTCGCGTTGAAATTGGTTGCGTCGGGCTTTGCCGCACCTATGGAGTTTGTCAGCTCAAAGGATGGACGAATGTTTGTCGTCGACCAGACTGGACTTGTCAAGCTGATGACCGCGGATGGAAAGCTGCAAGAGGAGCCTTTTCTGAATGTTAGCGATCGCATGGTAAAAATATCGCCAAGGTATGATGAGCGTGGGCTTCTGGGTTTGGCGTTTCATCCCAATTTCGCCAGGAACGGTCGTGTATTTGTATTTTACAGCGCGCCTCTGCGGTCGGGAGCGCCGCAAGGCTGGAACTGCACCAATAAACTCTCTGAGTTTCTCGTCACCAATGACAATCCGAAGGTTATTGACATGAACTCAGAGAAGGTTATTCTAGAGATTGATAAGCCTCAAATGAACCACAACGGAGGAACCATTGCCTTCGGCCCGGATGGATATTTGTATCTGCCCTTGGGTGACGGAGGCGGCGCGAACGATGTTGCCTTAGGACATGTAGCCGGCGGCAACGCCCAGAATACCTCGACTCTCCTGGGCAAAATTTTGCGCATTGATGTTGATTCAACTATGAATAACGCCAGCGCGAGATATGGCATTCCTGCCGACAATCCCTTCGTAAATAGAACGGGTTTCCTGCCTGAGATCTGGGCTTATGGCCTCAGGAATCCCTACAGAATCTCCTTTGATTCAGCCGGTCGTCTCTTTGTGGCCGATGCCGGGCAAAACCTCTGGGAAGAGGTGGACATGGTCAGCAAAGGAGGCAACTATGGCTGGAATATCAGAGAAGGGACTCACTGCTTCGACCCCAACAGCCCGAGGCAGTCACCATCCGGATGTCCCGACTTGGGCAGCAAAGGTGAGCCGCTTCTGGGACCGATAATCGAGTACGATCATAATAATCGCACCGTGGTTGTAGGCGGATATGTATACGAGGGCAAGGCCCTGATGCCGCTTGCCGGCAGCTACTTATTTGCCGACTGGTCCAGCAGCTTTGCCAAAGGAGACGGCAAACTTTACATGGCCAACTCTAGCGGGGAGGGGCTGTGGAAGATGGAGGAGATTCATGTCGCGGACAGACCGGGCGGAAGGATCAATGAGTACATTCGCTCCTTTGGCCAAGACGATGAGGGAGAGCAATATGTCCTGACTTCGGATGTAGCAGGACCTGCCGGAGATACGGGAAAGATCTACAAGATGGTTCCCACTGCATAGATTGTCGGGATTCTGAGGATCAGATTCCCGACATTTTTCTTCGCCCTCCTGGAATTAAGCGGCTTTTCCGGTGCCCGTCCGATCATCCGTCCTATCAGAGTTCCAGTGTGAGTACAAGCCTCATCTGCGTACCTCTATTGGGGATGGTGGTCCAGAAGCAGCCTTTCTTTATCGTCCCGGCATGAGATTCGTCCAGGAACTCATAGGCTTCGTAACCTGTTCTCTCAACGCTCATCCTATCGAAAAGCCTCAAAAGTTCAGGGAAATCCTGGTAGAGAGAAGAGCTTCTGTTGAACAATGCCTGGGTGGGATCGGTGTCGTACAGGATAGTGGCATCATCTGCCTTGCTCACCCAAATGTTTGAATTTCCCGCCGGCTGAAATGCCTCCAGGACACTTCCAAAAAACTGGCTGCTATTGAACATTAAGCTGACGGTTCCCATGAATGTCCCATTCCTGTCAAAGACCGGCATCTCAGAATCGATTGCATGCAGTCCTTCGACAGCCCTTATGAAATGGAAACCTGAATACATTCTCGTATTTATTGTATCATTCACATGCTCTTGCCCCTTCAAGTTCTCTCCCTTCATGCTTTCAAAAGAGATGGGCTCGACCTCACGCACTGTGCCATTGGCGTCAATGGTTATACAGTCAATTACTGAAGGCACCACCTTCGTGAGGTCAGACAGGACGGCACGAGCGGCAGGCCCGTCAATGCCTGTTTCTGAGAGAGCGAGGCTGGCATCGACAAGGGCAGTCTCGATTCTGGAAAGGTTGGAGTTCACGGCATCAGAGGCAGAGAGCAGTCTCCACAATGGCTCTCCACTTATCGTCTGCGGCCCGAAGCTCGCTGCGTCCGATGCACATGCTATACAACTCGTCCCCAATATGATCATGAGGACCACAAGAAATCCCATTTTCAGGCTTTTCTTCGCATTTTCCATAATATCACCACATAAATATTTTGTATTTGGATCTAACCAGGGCTTGCTGCAACTTCATCTTCTGTAGCCATCACATCGCAAGCCTCCTGGCATTCACAGCAACAATCACTGTGGACAGGCTCATGAGCACCGCTCCTGCCGCCGGGCTGAGCAGTATGCCGTAGGAATATAGAACGCCCGCTGCCAGGGGAATGGCGATGACGTTGTAGCCCGTGGCCCATAGCAGGTTTTGCAGCATCTTGGCATAGGTCTTGCGGGATAGGCGGATGATATTGACCACATCGCGCGGGTCGTTTCTTACCAATATTATGTCGGCTGCCTGGATGGCCACGTCCGTTCCTGCGCCAATAGCGATACCCACATTCGCCGAAGCCAGGGCGGGAGCATCGTTCACCCCGTCCCCCACCATGGCCACGGTGAATCTCTCCTGCACTCTCTTGATGGCAGCTGCTTTCTCGCCGGGAAGAACCTCGGCGAAAAACTCATCCAGCCCTAGCTCCCGGGAGACAGCCTCGGCTACCGATCGATTGTCTCCGGTGAGCATCATGCATTTTATGCCTATGGACTTGAGCAGGTCCACCGCTTCGCGGGATTCTTTCCTGATTACGTCGGCCAGGGCAATAGCACCCAGGGGCGTTTCGTCCTCTAGCAGGATCACCACCGTCTTTGCCTGCCCGAGAAGATGCTCCAGCCTCTCGTCCTGAAAAACGGTTTTCAGATCTTTTAGATAGCCAGGACTGACTATCTTCAGCTTGCGGTCTCCTATTTGACCTTCGATTCCAACACCGGAAATGAGCCGAAACTCCTGGGGCGCGGCTATGGCCAAACCCATCTCAACAGCCTTTTTAGTGACTGCCTGGGCGATGGGATGCTCCGCCCGGCTCTCCAGAGAGGCAGCCAGCTCTAAGATCCTGTTCACATTCACCTCAGCCAGAGGCAGAATGTCTGTCACGCCAAAACGCCCTTCAGTAAGCGTACCTGTTTTATCGAAGACCACTGCAGAGATGTCTTTGGCCGTCTCGAAGGCCTGACGTTCTCGAACCAGAAGCCCGGATTTGGCGGCCAGAGAGGTGGACACGGCTACAACCAGTGGAATGGCCAATCCCAGGGCATGAGGACAGGCAGTAACCATGACGGTCACGGCTCTCTCCACCGCAAAGGCAAAACCTGCTCCGTAGGCGAACCAGGCGGCCAGGGTAATGCTGCCTGTCGCTATTGCCACAACCGTAAGCGCAAATGCTGCTTTGTCAGCCAGGTTTTGCGTCTTTGATCGGCTCTCCTGGGCGGCGCGCACAAGCTGGATCACCTGGGAAAGATAGCTATCCTTGCCGGTCTTCGTAACGGACAATGTCACTGCTCCCGAGCCATTTATCGAGCCGGCCACGACCTCGTCTCCAGCTCTCTTGATCGCCGGCAAAGACTCCCCGGTAAGTGCTGACTCATTTACATCAGTGGTCCCGTCCAGCACCCTTCCGTCAGCAGGAATCTTTTCGCCGGGCTTTACCAAGACATGATCTTCTAGTCTTAAGTCTGCAATAAATACATCGTGCACACCGTCGTCTCGGATCAGGTGAGCCTGGGTGGGCAGGATCTTTGCCAGCTCCTCCAGGGCGCGCGAGGCTCCCATGGTTGAGCGCATCTCGATCCAGTGACCGAGGAGCATGATATCTATAAGTGTCACCAGCTCCCAGAAGAAGTCCATGCCGGCAAAGCCAAAGATTACAGAAGAGCTGTAGACGTAGGCCACGGTTATGGCTACTGCCACGAGCGTCATCATGCCCGGCTGCTTTTTGCGAAATTCAGTCTTCAGGCCCATAAAAAAAGGATAGCCGCCATAGAAGTAGACTGCCGAAGAGAGCAGAAAAAGGATGGTATCGGAGCCGTAAGGCTGGAAGTGATATCCAAAGAATTGCTGTACGTGATGAGAGAGCAATAGCACCGGCCCGGTAAGAATGAGTGAGAAGATCAGCCGTCGCTTGAAATCAGCCAGCATGTCCTGATGGCCCTGTCCTGCATGACTCTGTCCGGCGTGGCTTTGTCCGGCATGACCGGAGTGTTTCATTTGAGGTTCGGTTTTTCCCGTGTTCTCATGATCCATGGGCTCATGGTATGAATGGGATGAATTCAATGGGATCTCTCCAGAGAATAATTAATATTCGTGAGGAGAAAAAAGTTACTGGTGTTCTCATGAATGAAGGCACGAAGATATCTGATCCGTTAGAATCCTGCACGAAAAAGTTGGACCCATTAGAGATCTACCGAGAGAAGAGAGACTTTCTCATCACTTCCGAGCCCACTGGCGGCAATTCCTCCCCAGGCGGCAGTATTTTCGTTGTTCAAAAACACAGCTCCCGCAGCTTGCACTATGATCTACGTCTGGAGGTGGACGGCGTTCTCAAGTCCTGGGCTGTTCCCAAAGGGCCTTCCCTTGATCCCAGGGATAAGCGCCTGGCCATAGAGACGGAGGACCATCCCATCGAGTATGCCTCTTTTGAAGGCACCATTCCGCCAGGCCAGTACGGAGCCGGAACTGTGGTGGTATGGGATAGTGGTTCCTATAAAAATATGACCCAAAAAGATGGACAGGAGATCCCCATGAAGGTGGCCCTGCATAGCGGCCACGCTTCTTTCCGGCTGGAGGGCAAGAAGCTCAAAGGCGGCTATGCCCTCACCCGCACCACGCGAGGATGGATCCTGGTCAAGATGAAGGATGATATGTCTCAGATCAAAGAACCGTAAGGTATAGATAATGTCAGAATACATACGCATGGCATGAAAAAAATATTTGTGGCTCTGTCTTTAGCCATCTTATCTTCCTGTCTCCTGGTCTTGGCAGAAGAGCAGAGCAATCTATCAGCAAATTTGACAGAAAAGGTCAATCTCATTGATCTAGCCCAACAAAAGAGTGTGGGCACGATAGCCGGTCTCAATATAACTCAAGTGGCATCCGGAAAAAATGCAAGCGTCAATTTGGTAATGGGTCCCCCCGGCTCGGTCCTAAAGTTGCACTATCATCAATACAGCGATGAGATGACCTATTGCATTAAAGGCCAGGCTGTCATGAACGTATCAGGAAAGCAATTAGTCATGAAAGTCGGAGATCTGATGTACATACCGGCATTAACGATCCATGGATCAGAAGTAACCGGCAATGGAACTTTGCAGCTCATCTCTATCTTTACACCACCATTTGATGGGAAAGACCGAATTTATGTCTAGGGAAGAAAATATTTAATTATTAACGTCATTATCTTTGCAATGAGGTCTTTCTATGGTCAATATAAAGGATATTCCTGCAGAGGTGCGCTGGGAGATTGCCACCAAGGCTGCAAATAGCCAATCGGTAGTTTATGACATGCTCGTTCGGCAGATTATCGGCGATAAGATCGATGAGATCTGGAATGCGATCATGACAGAATGTGGAAAGGAATCAAAGAATTTGGCAAGATCTCTGGGCCTTCCCGCGAGCAATGCTATAGAAATCGAGAGCACTTTGGACATCATCTCCACCATAATTCTGGGGCCTGAGCTTAGGGGCGAGATCTTGGTGGCAAATGAGGATCATGTAATCGGCAAGATGACAGGCTGTCCGATGCTCAATGCTCACAGGAACATCGGGCATCGGCCGACTGCAGGAACGGCTGCTCATTGCCAGGCCTTTTGCCAAAACTCAGTCGAAAGCCTGAGCCCGCGGTACACCATGAGGTACACAAAGAGGATGTGCACCGGCGATCCCCATTGCGAGTATGTCATTGAGCTTAAGAAGTAGCCGGCAAAAAAAGCAGTCCGGAGCCCAAACCCGGCCAAGCGGTGAAGGCATAAAGAGGACTGCATTGGATAGCGCAAAAGCTTGCCGGAAGGCCAGGAGGAGAAAGGGGAAGGAAAGCAAGGCAGTCACAGGTGAGATCACGAAATTGTCCAGGGCAATCACCTATAAAGAGATAGCTGGAGACCGCCTAAGGGAGTAGAACGAGGGGGTGGCTGTCTCCGATCAATACATAGTAGTAATAATAGAAAAGGCTCATCCGCGCGCCGCGAAAGTGATTTCCGGCCGCCCATGGCAAAGCCGCTCTAGCACTCATTGCTCTACCCTACTTATGCTCATTGGCTGACCAAGAGGTATTAATAATCTCGATAGAAAAGCCATTAGCATGAAGACTATTATTATTCTTGTAAGCCTATTGGCAGCCGTTTCTCTGGCTGCTGCATATGCCCCAGAACAACAAGCCACCGTGGACGGCGTGCGCCTGTCCTTCCAGCTCGGCCAGGCATACGATAAAGCCATCCAGGGTCAGGATGTCCCGGCATTCAATGCCCTGGTCGATCAGTGGAATGCATGGGTCTCCAAGAACCTTGGAAATGACACTGCTTTGCTCATGGCAAAGATGACCGTACCCGTCAATTTGCAGAAGCCCTATATCGCTGCCGGAAACAATACAACTAGCAAGGGCATAACCCATGAAATAAATGGTGACGGAGCGAAATATACTACCAACGATGTCAACCTCATGTCGGACGCCGCCATCGCAAAATATGCGACATCGGAACAAGGGAAAGCCCAGGGTGCAGATTTCCTTGGAGGAGTCTGAGCCGCTAGATTATTTCCTGTTTTGTTTTCATTTTTTACGATAACCTGTTTAAGGAAAGGTATCTGGAATTCGTCGAAGTTCTACTATCCTAAATTTTAAGAAAGATTATTAAGATCAATGCACTATGTGTTTTCGAGGAAGTAAACTATGCGATATTTTATAATTATAATTTTAGCGTTCATATCTGCAAATTTGATTAGTACGGCATACCCTAGCTCTGTAAATGAGAGTGAGATCTCGATGCCTGGTAAAGACAATCCAGAAATAACTATCGATACCGATGATTCTGAGCCGTTGAAGCTGAATGACGGCTATGAGTTGGCGATCAAGTCTATAGACATCGATCAGAATAAGATATACATGGAGCTGACCAAGGATGGACAAGTAGTCGATAGCAGGATTATCATAGCTGCTAACGAGGCGGATGACACTTTTGTCTACTCAAAGCCCGATACATCTCAGTTGATAATTGTGCATATTAAGAATGCGTTTCGTGGAGCAGATGCAAATCTAGTCACAATAGACAGAGTTCTGCAAACCTCCGAAACAGATTCATCTCTTGTGTTGATTAATGACTCAGATTTGTCAATATTTACATCAGGAACACCTTTGATATTAGACGAAGGCTACGAGTTGGCAATCAGATCCGTAGACATCGATGGAAATAGAGTATACCTGGAGCTGGCCAAGGACGGACAAGTAATCGATAGCAAGGTGATCATAACCGCTAACGACGTGGACGACACTTTTCTCTACTCCAAACCAGGCACATCACAAATGATAAAGGTGCATTTTAAGAATGTTTTTCGGGGAAAAGAGGCAAATCTAGTCACAGTAGACGGTGTTCTGCAAACCTCCGAATCAGATTCCTCTTTTGTATTGATTAATAACTCCAATCTATCAACATTTACTTCAGGAACGCCTTTGAATTTAGACGAAGGTTACGAATTGGCGATCAAATCCGTTGATATCGATGGAAATAAGGTGTACCTGGAGCTAAGCAAAGATGGGCAAGTAGTCGATAGCAAGGTGATCATAGCTGCTAACGAAGTGGATGACACTTTTGTCTACTCCAAACCAGGTAAATCACAAATGATAAAGGTGCATTTTAAGAATGCGTTTCGTGGAGCAGATGCAAATCTGGTCACAGTAGACGGAATTTCGCAAGCATAGGCGACCTAAATATTATTTTTTTCTTTTCCCGAGATTGGGATTCGGACACAATGCTAAAGGGGCTTTTTTATCCAGAAGATGCCGCTGGGATGAAATAGAAAATATCTTCCATCTTTGCACCAGCATATCTCCTTCATAGTCTGAATTATCTCATTGTACTGTGTCCGGTCGAGTCCTTCTAGATTAGATTCCAGGAAGAAGCTCAAGATCCTCCTGCCTGTTTCAGTTCCTGTTATGCAATCCGTCACATCAATATCAGAGATCAAGATGTTGAATTTGAACCTCAGATCCAGTTCTTTCATGATGAGTTGAATATCATAGGAGGAAAAAAGTTCCTTGTCGTTGCCTTTCACTTTCTTCAAGTAAATGCGCTGGATCTCGTTAATTCCCAAAGGAGTCTGATGAAATATGAGAAGCACCCCCCCCGGATTTAACATCTCATAAGACTTGCGAATAGCCATCTTCCTGTCCGGGATGTAATAGAGGCAGTGCGTCAAATGAACAATATCAAATCCCCCTTCAAGCAAATCCTCGCAAAAAGGCCTGGCAATGATCTGAAATTGGTAAAGATTGAGACCGGACGCTCTATACTGATCTAAAAATATTCGGTTGTGCGTCTCATTAGGGTCCAGTGCAATATAGGAGATGTTTGGTATCTTGCCAAGAAGCATGCGCATCAGGGTAAGGTCGAAATCTCCCGTTCCGCTGCCGATGCTCAGTATTTTTGCAGACTCTTTGCCTGCAAGTGAGGGAATAAAATCATCCGCTAACCATCCTTGAATAGCCATCCATTCCGTGGATGCTTTTTTGAAGGCATTGAAACACACTGCATATTCTATTTCAGTCAAAGGCTCTGCCATGTTCAACTCATCATATTCTCAGAGCTCATCTCTCCCTTTTTGAGCGCTCTCTGATGTGCTGTTAATCTTCTTGACTTTTGCCAGACGAGCTTTGGTGGCTTTAATGGAACCGGCCAGGTTAGAGGCGGAGTCCGCCGGGCTCTCACAATCACTGCAAACCTTCTCCGGGACGGCAGAGACAAGACCTGCCTCGAGGTCTATATTCATTGTCATATAGCTGTTATTGGAATATCTATAGACCAGTTCCACCGGTCTGCTCAGCGGCGAGACCGAATTGAATATCAAGCCGGATCTAATGGTCTCATTTTGCACAAGCACCTTTTGAGACATGCCCTTCTTTCCATAGCTATCATACTCTTTGCTCTCATACTTCCAGCCCCACTGGTCCTTCAATGTAAAGTTATCGGCATCAAGTACAAGCTTTTTTGTGCCGTTATTGGTTATCGCCACATCCAATTCGATCGTCTTCTTATTGGAGTATACACTGGACCGGAGCACTCCATAATAGAGCAAGGTCACATTTGCGTTGCTGATGTTGACCAGCTCAGGAAAACGAAGTGAAAACTGCTCTCCTCCCCTTTTATCCTTAGACAAATCTATGGTCAGGCTCTTGGCTATTGTCTCCTTGGGGACGACAAAACCAATCAACCGGCGGCCTGGTTGTAACTCTTTTATATTGAGAGCACTGGACTGAAAAACCCGGTCGTTTCCATCGGTGAGGCTATAGGCAGCATTAATCGTCTCTTTATCGCTTTCGTTTAATCTGGTCAGGCGTGCGTCTACAACCAGGACGGAATATGAGTCGGAATAAGTGGTCCCCGTAAACCCGGGGTCCTTGAAGGAGCCGAAGATGGTGCAGTTGACGACGCCGTTGCTTATTTGCAGAGGATAATCTTGGGCGATTCCCGGTAATAGGATCATGAACAGTGCCAGAGCCAGCCATCTCATCGATAACATACCTCCAATGTTATGATATATTCCTTTGGGTGCTTTTCTTTGGGTCTATGCATCGAATGGACAGATGTTATTCATAAATCTTGGCTTATCAAAAAGAAATGACCTAGGCTCTTGGGGCAGCAGGCAATCACCCCCAAGAGCTGCTTATCAGGACTTCAGGCGGAAATGCTCGATGTGCTATTTGAAGCGTTGCTTGATATGCTGGAGTTGTCGCTCGCGTCCGGCGTCTTCTTGTCTAGACTCTCCTTGGTGGCCGCGAGCCGCGCCTTGCTGGCGGCTACTCTTTCTTTTATGGAGCCGATCTTAGTGGTTGTATTCTCTTTGGCTGAAGCCTGCACGGCCTCGCTTGCGGCGGTCTGATCAGGTACGGTCTGATCCGCGGCAGGCAGTGCGACGGTTGGCAGTGGCTGGGCAGGAGCAGCGCTCTTTGTGGCATTGGCACCGTAGACCGTCTCATCCGAGAGAGGCACATAGTCTCGATCGAACTCTATTAAAATCTGGTCCGGCATCAAATAGTCATAAGCCAGTGCGGCAGGACGACTAATAAGCGAGATTCCGGTGAAGCCCAACTTGACACGATCTGAGGTGGCATTTTGCGGACCGACGGTTTCCGGATCAAAGCCAAGGGTAGGATGATAGGGCCAGCCCCACTGGTCCAAGAGTGTGAAGTTTTCAGGACTGACAATGAGGTCTTTGGTCCCGTTATTCTGCACGCGGACCTGAACTACTATCCCTTGCTCATCGGAATTGACCAGCCAGTCGGTGATTCCATAATACCTTACAATCAAGTTATTGTTGCTGCCTTTGGGTGTTGCCCACCAGTTGATGTAAATGGGCGCGCCCCCATTTGGCGTCACATTGATGAGTTTGAAGAGGCGATCGTTGCTGGTGAGGAACCAGATTGTCTGTTTTCCGGAAGAGAGCTGCTTGTACAAGCCGGCCGGGTAGATATTATTATCCGCATCCACCAGTTGATATGTGGCATTCTCGACACCCATTAGGCCGACATCAACCTTTAAGATTTCGTGAGTGGCGTTCTCATCATCCGTTGGCGTCCGGCTGGCTCCGAAGAGCACAACAGTCGCGTTTCCATCGCTGCCCTGCAGCGGCACGGCCTGGGCCATTCCCAAGGCCAAGACCAGCAGAAGGGCTATAACAATTAATCTCATCTGAATACCCCCGTTTATCTATTGTCTCGAATTTCTATGTGCCATTCAATTATATACATTTTATCCAGGAAACGACGAGACCGCTCAGGCTGGGAAACCTATATCTGCCTGTTTCATCATAAGCAGAAGCGGTGTTCTAGATTGTCATCGCCTATCCTTGTTACCTGCGGCCTGCCCTATGCCAATGGGCCCTGTCATTTGGGCCATTTAAGAACTTATGTACCTGCGGACATCTTTGTTCGAGGATTGAAGAAGATGGGCAAAGATGTCCTCTTCGTATGTGGCTCGGACGCCCACGGAACTCCCATCGTGGTCAATGCTGAAGGCCTGGGAATGACGCCCAAAGCACTTGTCGCCAGATACCACCAGCATTTTGACGAGGTCTTCAAAGGTATGGGCGTCGATTTTGACTTCTTCGGGGACACTGACGATCCTGCCTGTCACAATCGCACGCAAGAGATGGTACAGGTCCTCATGGATGGTGGCCACGTCTATTCCAAAGAGATCGAGCTGGCCTTCTGTCCCAAATGCGAGCGCTTCCTGCCGGATAGATATGTGGAAGGAGAGTGCCCCTACTGCGGAAAGCCCGCTCGCGGTGACGAGTGCGATATGGGATGCGGGCGCCATCTGGAGCCAGGGGAGATAAAAAACGCAGTCTGCAAGGTATGCGGCGGGAAGGCTGAGTACAGAAAGCAAATCCATTATTTCTTCAAGCTCTCCCAGTTCAAGGATTTTCTGCTCTCCTATCTTGAGACTTTGGGAGGGACAGCATCGGCTCGCAATTATGCTATGGAGTGGGTGCGCCAGGAGCTGAAGGATTGGTGCATCACCCGCAATATGACTTGGGGTGTCAAGTTCC
Organism: Methanothrix sp.; assembly: GCA_963682135.1. GTDB lineage: Archaea > Halobacteriota > Methanosarcinia > Methanotrichales > Methanotrichaceae > Methanothrix. Next base: position 263,873 of record OY821645.1, on the reverse strand, counting down.
CAGGACATGATGATCTGGTGGTCTACGTCTGGGTGGATGCACCCATCGGCTACATTGCCTTCACCGAGGAGTGGTGCGCCAAGAAGGGCCTGGACTGGCAGGCCTATTGGAAGAATGAGGCCAAGATCGTACACTTCATCGGCGGGGATATCGTCTACCATCACTGCATCTTCTGGCCGGCCATGCTCAAAGGAGCCGGCTACACCCTACCATCGGCGGTAGTAGCCAGCGGCATGCTAAAGATAGACGACAAGAAATTTTCTAAATCAAGGGGCAATGTCATCTGGGTCAAAGACGATTATCTGGAAAAGGGCCTTCATCCCGATCTGCTGCGCTACTATCTGGCCAGTTACACAGCTCACAACAAGGAGGTCAACTTCGCCTGGAAGATCTTTGCCGACAAGGTAAACACCGAGCTGGTGGGGGCGCTTGGAAACTTCATAAACCGTGCTCTGACATTCACAGTGAAGAACTATGAGGGCAGCGTTCCGCGAGGCGAAATTGACCCAGAGGTCATGGCCAGGATAAGCCAGACCTTAAACGAAGTTGTAGCAGACCTGGAAGAGTACGAGTTCAAGAAGGCCATAGACAGCGTGATGACTTTAGCGGACTACGGCAATATCTACTTCCAGAGTCATGAACCCTGGAAGCTGGTGAAGAGTGATAAGGCAGCCGCCGGCGCCGTGCTGAGAAGCTGTCTGCAGATTGCCAAAGCTCTGGTCATCCTCATGCAGCCGGTAATGCCCACAAAGATGGAGGCTGCCTGGAAGCAGCTGGGCCTGGTGGATTCAGTGGCAGAAAAATCCTTCCAGGAGGCTATGGTTCCCCTGGCGGAGGATGGCCGGCTGGGCACTCCTCAGATCCTCTTCTCACGTATGGAAGAATCATTCGTCAAAGAGCTTGACACCATATTTCGAGAAAGGATAGAAAAAGCTGAAGCAAAGGGGAAAGCGGAGAAAAAAGCAGACGTTAAGAAGGGTGAGATCTCTTTTGAGGAGTTTGGATCATTAGACCTGCGTATCGGGGAAATTAAGGAGGCGGGCCCCATTAAGGGCTCAAAGAAGCTGATCAAGCTTCAGGTCGATATCGGAGGCGAGATTCGTCAGGTAGTGGCAGGCATTGCGGAGGCTTACTCAGTTGAAGAGCTGGTTGGCACGCAGGTGGTAGTCTTGACCAATCTCAAGCCGACCAAGCTCTTTGGTGTGGAGTCGCAAGCCATGCTCCTGGCTGCAGATGCAGACGGCAAGGCAGTGCTGCTCCGGCCTCGTGAATTTGTGGAAACGGGAACTAAGGTAAGGTAGGAGGTTTTTATTTTGCTCCAGATAGAAAATCTGTCCAAGACATACAGGGTGAAGGACAGAGATGTTGTGGCCCTTGAAAATGTCAGCTTCACCACCAGACCAGGTGAGATTTTGGGATTGGTGGGAAAGAGCGGTGGTGGCAAGAGCACTCTCATGAAGATCCTGAGAGGCATGGAGAACTTTGATTCCGGAAGGATAATCCTGGATGACTTGACCATCACACCAGATTCCAGCGACGAGGTGAAGAGGGAGCAGTTGGCAGTTACTGCCATACACCTGCAAAGAGACTTCGCACTCTGGACGGAGACTGCTCTTAAAAACGTGGTGCGAAGAGTTAAAGCCAGGAAAACCGGCTATGAGGCTTTGCCTATTCCCGAGGACGAGGACTATGATGAGCTGTACCAGGAGGCCATGTACTATCTGCGGTTGGTGGGCCTGGGCGAAAAAGCACAACATCTGGCTACCATCCTCAGCGGCGGTGAGAAGCAGAGGCTTCTTATTGCCAGGCAACTGGCCAAAAAACCTAAAATATTGCTGCTGGATGAACCGGCCACCATGGCCTGTCCGGCCACCAAGCAAGAGGTGCTGGATGCCATCAAGAACGTGAACAAGGAGCTGGATCTGACCATAATCGTAGTATCACATCTGCCCGAGATTCATGAATATCTGGCACATAGGCTGATTTGGCTGGAGAAAGGAAAGATCATTGCCGATGGAAAGCCGGGAGAGATCCTGGACCGATTTCTGGACGGTATTGGAAAAATGGTGCCTATGGCATCCTGGCCCAATGCCCAGCCACTCATTAAAGTGAGAGGTTTATCTAAGAGAGGCTGCCAGATTTGCACAGGAGAGGTTCTTAATGTCCTTAAAATGGAGAATCTTAACTTCGACATAAACGAGAGCGAGATCACATCCATCATAGGCAACAGTGGCGGGGGAAAGACCACACTTCTCAAGATCATGCAGGGCGTGAGGCTGCCGGATGAAGGCAGTGTGTGCTATCGCTATGGTGATAAGTGGGTGGACATGGTCACCTACTCGCCCGGCAGAATGAATGTGCGCCGGTCTTTAGGTATCATGTATCAGGAGTTTGCTCTCTATGCCGGAGAGACCATTCTTGATCAGATTGCCTACAAAATGGGCATCAAGGGCAATGATGTTATTGATCATGCCCGGGCTGTGGCCGAGGAGCTGGGCATAAGCGACAAGGTGCTTGATGTCATTTATGCCATGACTGATATGTCGGAAGAGGACGCTAAAGCCGCTCTCGAGTCACTGGGACTGACCAGAGATATCTTCAAAGATCTGTTCCCCCGTTTTCCGACAACAGAGGCCCGTAAGTATGCTGAGCCTATTTTTGATCTGATATCTCTTGATCGAGAAGCCATGTGGAAGCTGCCCGAGCAATTGAGCGGCGGAGAGCTGGTAAGAGCATCTTTAGCAATTATCCTGGCAGCCAGGCCCAAGATCCTGATTCTGGACGAGCCTTTCGGAGACATCGACCCCATCACTATGCGTGAGGTCTCTAACGCCATCAAGAAGATCAATGCAGAGCTTGGCACCACCATAATCCTGGTCAGCCACCATGTTGATTTCGTTAAGGAGATCTCCCACCGGGCCATGCTCATTGATAACGGAGCTATTGCGGCGGACGGAGATCCGGCAGAGGTCTGTAACGCCTTCCTGGCTTCCTGCCATGCTCCCTATCTGAAGTACCTGGAAGAGCGCTATAGAGTTCATGGATGATCGGGAATGGACGAGCAAGTAGAGGAGATCTACCGCCAGTTGGCAGATCAGATAACTCCGGAGGATTTTCAGGCAAGAGTGGATGAGAAGGTAGCCCTCATGGCGGGCCTATGCGATGGCAGGACGGCGGCAATGCTCGTGGCCCGGGACCTGGGTGCATCCGAGGTGCTGACCAAGATTGGCAGCATCCGACCGGAGACGGGAAATGTTATTTTCACGGGCCGGGTGATCGCCGTCTCAGAGATACGCGAGTTTCCTCGCTCTGACGGATCCATGGGACGGGTTGCCAACTTAACACTGGCTGATGAGACAGGATCTGTGCGCGTGGCTCTCTGGGACGAGACAGTAGAGCTGGTCCGCTCCGGAGATTTGAAAGAGGGACAGTGCCTCAAAGTTAGGGGTCTGGCCAAAGAGGGCTACACCGGGACTGAGGTTACCTTAGGCAGAGGCGGGGGCATCGAGGAGGTGGAACTGGACATATCCCCCAGGACTGCGCTCCACAAAATTGCTGAGATCAAAGCAGACATGAGCGATGTCAGCCTTGTGGGCACAGTTGTGGATCCGGGCGAGATCAGGCAGTTCCTTCGTAAAGACGGAGGACAGGGGCAAGTGCGTTCAGTGCTCTTGGGAGATGAGACTGGCAAGATCAGGCTTACCCTCTGGGATCTGCAGGCCGCCATGCCGCTCGAGAAGGGTGAGACGATCGAGGTCATGAACGGTTCATGCCGTGAGAGGTATGGATCGCTGGAGATTCAGACGGGTAGCTACAGCACAATTAAGAAGAGCTGCGAAATTGTGCAGTTCTCCGAGAAGATGACGCAAATCGCCGATCTCAAACCGGGCATGATCGCCAGCGTCTCTGGCTTTGTGACGGGTCTGGGAGAGGTGCGAGAGTTTCAAAGAGATGACGGAAAGGCGGGACGAGTTGCCAATATCTACATCTCAGACGATACGGGTCGCATCAAAGTGGTTCTTTGGGCTGAGCATGTCGATCTACTGCGTACCCTGGATCTGGGCTACAAAGCAGAGATTATAGATGCCCTGGCCAAGAGCGGCTGGAACGAGGAACTGGAGCTGTCCTGCGGATGGCGCACCCGGATTACTTTCGCTCCGCCTGGATAACGTTGTTAAAGAAGATCTGTGAATTCTCTTTGAGGAAGATTCTGAGGAACTGGGAAAGATGCCGACAAAATTACTGGAAGATCTGCCGGGTGTGGGTCCGGCCACTGCGGAAAAGCTGCGCGAGGCCGGCTTTGGCTCCGTGGAAGCTATAGCTGTTGCCTCTCCTGGAGAGCTGGTGGCCGCAGCAGAAGTAGGAGAAGCCACAGCTGCCAAGATCATTGCCGGGGCCCGGGAAGCTGCGGATGTGGGCGGCTTTGAGACGGGCGACCGAATCTTGGAGCGCAGGCGCCTGGTGGGCAAGATCACCACCGGCAGCAAGAGCTTCAATGAGCTATTGGGCGGGGGTATGGAGACTCAGTCCATAGTGGAGCTGTACGGCGAATTCGGCTCGGGCAAGACACAGGTGGCCCATCAGATGGCCATAAACGTGCAACTGCCAACGGAAAATGGCGGCCTGCACGGTTCGGTTATTATTATCGACACGGAGAACACCTTCCGACCGGAGCGCATCGCTCAGATGGTGAAGGGCCTGCCCCCCGCACCGGACGGCCTGGACCGCGATCCGGCTGATTTCTTAAAAAACATCAGCGTGGCCAGAGCCTTCAACTCCAATCACCAGATCCTTCTGGCGGAGAACGCCATGGAGTTGGCGGAAAAGGCGAGGGAGTCGGAATATCCTGTGCGCCTGATCATCGTGGACTCGGTAACCGCCCACTTCCGGGCAGAGTATGTGGGGCGCGGCACTCTCGCCAACCGCCAGCAGAAGCTGAACAAGCATCTGCACGATCTGATGCGCTTTGGCGATCTGAACAATGCCCTGATTCTGGTGACCAATCAGGTCATGAGCAAGCCGGATACCTTCTTTGGCGATCCCACCAAGCCTGTGGGCGGGCATGTGCTGGGGCATACGTCCACCTTCAGGTTGTACCTGCGCAAGTCCAAGGGCGAAAAACGAATTGCCAGACTGGTGGACTCGCCCAATCTGCCGGACGGCGAGGCGGTCTTCTCCGTGACTATGGAAGGGCTGAAGGATTAGAGGTGAATAGGGTGATAAGGCGTCTTTGAAGGGACACTAGTCTTGATCGGTACAGAGGCCCCATCACCTAACACTACCTATGTACATCTGATATATATTTCTTTTGTTATCCTTGTCAGTATGAGTAGAGGGAGATCCGGGTAAAGGAGGGAGAACAAAAATAGTATTTTGCCTCGGATCGCCGTTCATCCTATTCTATTCGCAATAGAAATAGACAATTGCGATAGTCTATTGCGGATAATTCTATGAAAAGAAAGCTAATGCAATACTATTTCGTCCCTGCGAATCGTTTGATCGTCTCTCTTTTGCGCTGCCACCTGCGAGCCTCTCTTGCTTTATCCTCTTCCAGTATGGCCATGCGTCCCGACTTATTTGCCAATTCATTTTTTTTCTTTTTCGTCTGATCTATAGTTGGCTGATCCGTGCTCTTTTGATCCGTGACATCTTGATCCATGCTCTTTTCACCTTAATTGATAATGGATAAATTTCTGTAGACTAAATGCGCGAACAGAAAATACTCAATTATTAAATGGAGATGAATCTATATAAAGGCTATGTAGGATTGCACGGATTATTCGCCCCGTCTCAATCCGATGCCTTGCAGGAATCGTCCCACCCAAAGCTTTAATCTCACCTCTTCCTTTTCCTCTCACCATGAACTTCGCTCGACTCTTCAAGTCAAAACCATCGCCTCGCATTGCCAGCAGCCCGCCCTTCAATTATCTTGATCTTCGAACCAAACCATTTTACATCGTGGCCTCGGTAGAGGTGGGCAATACCACCACCAAATGCGTTCTTACCGCTACGGACATGAACACCGGCAAGACCTACATCGTCAATAAGACTGTGAAGATGACCAGAGACGTGCGAAGGCCCAAAGCTGGAGAGGAGACATTTGCCCATACCATCAACGGCACGCCTCTAACCAGAGAATCAATTGCCGAGCTGGTAAAAAATACCCTCATTGAGAGTCACGAGAGAGCCCGGCTGGATATCAAGACCGACCTGCACTTCGTGGTACGCTCTACGGGCGTGGTGGCCGAATTGGACTCGCCGGATCAGGTGGGCGCATTCATCCAGGCGCTGGCCAAGGGCTGCCTCGATGCAGGCGTTCCGCCCCGGCTCATGACCCCTGCCATGAGCATCCACAACATCCTGGAAAGGTTCAAGCGGTACACCATGATTGAGAAGGTGATCTTCATGGGAGCCGTAGCCTCTTGTTTTCCACCACAAGGATCGACAGGCGTGGAAGTCGTAGCCAACGAGATGGAGGGAGAGCTTGCCACTGCCGGCATAAAGGAAGGCAGTCGCTGGACGGATGTGGACTTTCGCAATCCCTGCCTCTCCATGGACTTTGGCACCACACTGGACGGAAGGGTGACAAGCAGCGATCTTCCCTACGCTTACACCATCGGTAATCTTCTGGGACTGGCGGGTGCAATTCCCGATGCCGTCGTCCAGGGAACCGGACTGGTGGACAAGATGACCGGAGCCACACTGGATATCTTTAACGGCGATATCAAACCAGATTATGGCAAAGAGGCGCATCAGTACGCCGATCAGATTGATGAGCTGGTGACAATTGAGAAAGTCCCGGCAAGCCGCACTAAATACGGTCTAGTGCCCGTCTGCCCGCAGGCTGCAGCTCAGAATAACGTGGTACTCATCGGCTGCGATGTGGGAGTGAACGGCAGTGATCTTTCCAAGCTCAACAAGATTGGCGCCGATATTTACCAATCCCGCAACTTGAAGACCCTTTTCGGCACTTTGGATATTGCCATGGCCCGCGTTGCCCGCAGGCTGGTGCAGGTGGGCATCGAGGAGGGAGTCGTTACCAAAAATACCGCTCTGGGAGTGACCGGCAGGGCAGGGATAAGCGGCGGCAAGCCTGCCCTCATTTTGGAGGAGATCGAGAAACTGGGGGTGTACGATCAGGTGGAGAAGAACGTGGTCTTCGTGGATGACGGCCTGGCGCGGGGTGCGGCTGTCATGGCGCGCTGCATGAACTCAATGGGCACTCCCAAGAACCCGCTGGGAGGCAGGCGAGGCGGCAGATGCATCCTCAAGGAAAGAATGGACTACGAGTCTTCCAAGGGCGCGGCGCCCGTGCCCCAGCAGACGCGAGGGGACAAGGACACACAGGCTTATTTTGTGGGAGGACACAAGAGAGTATAGAAGATGCCTTCCAATAGACATCGCCAACTTATCTCCGAGGGAAAGGAGATACCAATATCCATTCAGGCCATTGAACGAAGGGAGGAGATGCTCTGGACGGCAGAGGAGCCTGCAGAGGAGCAGGCCTTTGCGCCCTGCATCAAAGGCATATTGGTAAAAGCAGCAGGCGAGAAGGGCAAGCACAGAACTGCCGCCATTCTGGCAGCATTCCTGGGACAGACAGGATACAGCCGCCAGGAGGCAAAACGAATCTGGTCGAGCGTGGCGGCTACAGAAGAGCGGATCTTTGAGGAGTGGTTCTTGAAGATGCATTGCCCCAAATGCAAGGTTATGAAGCGGCATAGCAAAGGCTACCCTGACCTGGGAGTAGCTGACATTGGACTGTGCCGACCGGATGAGGCCTGCCGGAAGTTCGAGAGTCCCGTGGAGTATGCTTGCGGCATAGGCACGAAAGAGGATAGAGAAAAGGGCAGACTTTTGCATATCAAAACCCAGTACATGGTCAGGATATTTGATTGGTCGACCGGCAGAGAGGGCGAGATAGAGTTATCTCAAAGGGAAAAAGAGACTTTAGAGGCTCTGCTGGCGGAAAAGTCCGGGCAGAAGGATAAGGTCATTGTCTACACAAGAGTGCGGGTTAGAGGGAAGCTGAAGCCAAGATTCTTCCTGCGAGACCCGGAAGGTCCGCGCCGGCAGATGCTCTCCGATATTCTTTGACGAATGGATATCAGTCTTTCAGCTCGTCCTCGATGCCCCGGAATCGATCCCGCCCGGCGTCCCGGCTCTCGTCCTTGAGCCGGGAGATATAGATCGTCTACTGAAATAGCTTTTGAAGGATTCTGCACGTGCAGATCTGCGCAAATTCGCCGATGCGCATCACATCTCCATTGTAATCTTCCCAAGTGATATCCGATACATCAGCATGCTCAGGCTTATGGCTTTCTATGAACTTCAGGAAGGCGGCGATTCTCTCCTCATCAGCCTCAACCAGGCAGATGACTGCTTGCGAGCTGTCTTCCTCCCACCAGTAAGCAGAAATTCTCATCACCCCGCAATCCAATGCAGCCTCCATCAGGAATATGCGATAGCCTACATCATGCACTTTGGGACCTGTGATATTGGCTTGCTGCTTCATGTCACCATTAATATGCATCGGCAAGCTATTTGGTTGTTTTCCAAGAACGCTTCAATCGGCACATGAGCCTTTTGCGAGAGGGTGGCTTGGAATCATGGGCATTAGCTCGGTGGTCCCTCCATGGTCATTGTTTAACTTTACTAATCTCTCTGCAAGGACTGCTACCTGTTCTTTCGCTTATACCTCACCAGATTATAATTATAAAATATTTATTTGAGCTTCTCGCTGATTTCATTCAGGGTAGTATCTATGCTCTTTAAATTCTCAGAAATTTGATAAATTGGCGGCACGCCAAGTTTAGGTAAGCTACTTTGTTGCGATAAATCTATCAAATAAGTATTACTTCGCAATTCATGGATAGTGTTTTCGTATGTGATTTTCACTTGGAAAGCTGTTTTTATCTTATCTTGATAATTCTCCGCTAGATTTGTCAAGAAAAATTCAAACTTTTGATTTGGGGCAAAATACGGTAAGCCGTTCTTTATAAATCCTACCTCAGATAGTTTAATATTCCCGTCTTCGAAATCTGGATTAATTTCAAATTTCACATTATAAGCGGGACCTAATCCAATGTTTTGTATAATCATATCTATCCAATTTATGTATTCTTCTTTTGATTGAATAATTGCAGAAATATGCGGCTCAGTCTGAGCTTTTCTCATCATTTTAGTCTCTGAGCTTATACCCCACGTTAAAATAACATAAAAAATTGTTACAACCGTTAGAAATACGGTCGATATTGCTGTAACAGCACCACTATTGATATTAAAAAATTCTATTAAATTAATTATTTGATCCCTCCTCCAAAGTACATCATCCCACTAATGCCCCTCAACTAAACCACAAAGTTCCTCAGCACTCCAATTCCTTCGATCTCCACTTCCACCGCGTCTCCTCTCTTCAGAGGCCCCACTCCCGGAGGCGTGCCTGTGGCAATCACATCGCCCGGCTCAAGGGTCATGACGCCGCTTATGAACTGCACCAATTTCGGCACATCGAAGATCAGGTCAGAGGTATTCGACTTCTGCACCACCTTTCCATTGACCCGCGTCTGGATATCTGCGTTGGAGGGATCGATCCTGCCGATCCAGGGACCGAAAGGCGCAAAGGTGTCAAAGCTCTTGGCGCGCGTCCACTGGCCGTCTTTGCGCTGTAGATCTCGGGCCGTCACATCATTGAAGCAGGTGTAGCCCATGATGTACTGTTCCGCCTCCGCTGCCGTGACATTCTTGCAGCGTTTTCCAATGACCACCGCCATTTCGCCTTCATAGTCCACCTGCGAGCTGGTGGAGGGATAGATGATATGCCCTTCCGGGTGCAGGACAGAGGAAGGCGGCTTTAAGAAGAGAATGGGCTCCTCGGGAAGCGGCATCTTCAGCTCCTCGGCATGTTTTGTGTAATTTAAGCCCACGCAGACGATCTTGGTTGGCTGGCAGGGGGGCAGAAGGAATAGTCCCTCCACTTCCAGCACCTCTCCTCCGGAGATTATGCCATTCTCCTTGCTGTACGATCCCCCTCGGACTACTCCATCCTTCATAAAACGGACTATCATTTCCACCCTTCTCTCCTATCTCTTATCTTCTCTTGATTCATCCCCGGCATGGACCCTTTCCGCCGGTCGGGCCGCGCCGGTATCGTCCAAACTCGCTCTCCAGCAGTCGATCAGCCATGATCACCGGTCCTTCCACACAGACCCTTATGCCATCCGGGTCCAGGCAGCAAGAACCGCAGATGCCTGCCGCACATTTGAAGTAACGGTTGATGCAGGCCTGTGTCTTTTCGGCATGCTCTCGTGTTCTGGAGATTATGTCCCACATCATCATCTCCGGACCGCAAAGGTAGATCTGATCGTAATCATACAGGTTCAGCTCTTTTAGCCCGGCAGCAGCGCGACCGTGTATGCCCAGGGAGCCGTCATCTGTGGTGATAATTGTATCTCCCAGAGCCTCAAACCTGTCCTGGAAGATTAAGTCATCAATAGATCGAAAGCCGAGCAGGGAGGCTACTTCATAGCCAGCCCCTTTAGCCTGCTCACCCAGGAAAGCCAGAGGGGCAGTGCCCACGCCTCCTCCAATGAGCAGAATCCTCTTGCCCCGCAGGACGAAGCCATTTCCCAGAGGGCCGCGCAGGCCCACAGTGTTTCCTGCTCCCAGGCTAAAGAGCGCGGCTGAGGCTTCACCTACCGACTGAACCGTTATGGTATCAGGGCCCGAGAAGCTCATGGGAATCTCGTCCACTCCCCTGATCCAGACCATGACGTACTGGCCGGGTGCCGGGTCAAGGTTTCTATCCAGCCGGAAGGTCCTGATGAGGGGAGCCTCCGAGCGCACTTCTTCTATCACGCAGTTTATGGGTCTCATTGAAGCCTCTCCTTCTGGGCCAGGCCGCACAGCTCCTCCAGTGTCAGCGATTTTCTTTCCAGATAGCGGGATAGGCCGGTTGTGATCTCCTCGAAGACGCCGTAACCTCTGAGAAGAGCTGTTCCCACCTGCACAGCCGAGGCACCGGCCATGATCATCTCCACGGCATCTTCCCAGGTGGAGACACCGCCTACGCCAATCACTGGAATCTCCAGGCGGCTGGCCAGCTCGTAGACGCAGCGCACAGCCACAGGTTTAACGGCCGGACCGGACAGGCCGCCAAAGCGGTTGCCCAGGATGGGATAGCCTGTCTCGATATCGATGGCCATGGCCTTGAGTGTGTTTATGGCCACAATGGCGTCTGCCCCGCCTCTCTGCGCTGCCAGGCCCAGCTCGACGATATCGGCAGTGTTGGGGGTCAGCTTGACCCAGACCGGCACATTTGAGGCAGCCTTTACGGCTCCGGTGACAGATTCCACCAGATCGGGATAACGACCCAGTTCGCTGCCGTATTTTTCGGCATGGGGGCAGGAGAGGTTAAGCTCAAAGGCGTCGGCCTTCAGGCAGCGGGCGATCTGGGCGAATTCTGCGGCAAAAGATCCGAAGATGCTGGCGATGACCGGCACCCCGCTGGCGCGCGCCGAATCGATCTCATCCTGAAAGTCTTTGTAAGAAGGATTGGGCAGGCCCATAGCATTGAGAAGGCCGCCGTCTACATGAACAATGGTGGGGCCTGGGTGGCCCTCCCGCGGCAACGATCCCACCGATTTGGTGACCACGCCGCCTGCGCCGGCTCTTGCGGCTCGACAAAGAGAGGCACCGGTGGTGCCCAGGATGCCTGCCGCCAGAAGTATCGGATTATTGAGCTGCAGGCCGCCGGCATGAATGGAAAGGGATGGCATGAGAAGGATGATCTGCCGGGCAAGATAAAAGGCTTATTAATCGTCTTAATCGTCGGCAAATTAGATCGTTCTCTGCGGCTGATTGAAATATCAACTGCAGAGAACGACTCTGCTGGCCTTTTCGGTTGTTTTGGCTATGCGTTGCCTTTTTAGCTTGTTATGGGACGGATCACCATAACAGGGCTTAATGCCAGGCGGGCCACATCAAAGGTCGTGCTCCCCACGCGAATCTGTCGGCTCCAGCTTTTTCCCTGAGAGCCCATCATAATCAGGGAGACATCTTGGCTCTTGGCCAAAGAGAGGATCTCCTGCGCAGAATGGCCCATCAGGACATGAACCGTGATCTTTCTGTCCTGGCCCGCCAGTTCTTCACGCAGCAAGTTAAGTCTCTTTGCCGCCTCATCGAAATCGTCCTCTTTTGAGATCACATGTACCAGCAGGATCTCCCGAACGCCTGTCAGATCCTTTACTGCAGATATTGCCCGCTGCGCAGCTGGGGAGAAGTCGGTGGTAAGCAACACTCTGGAAAACATGTCCCGGCAGAATCTTTCCGTATCTCCGTCTTTGCCTTCATCCAGGATCTTGTGGCGGATGATGAGCAGATCTGTATGGCCGTGCCTGAGTACCTCAGTAGAGACAGACCCCAGGAGCATGCCCTCTATCAGCCCTTTGCCCTGCGCTCCCATACAGATGAGCGAGGCCTTCTCCTCTGCAGCCGTCTTACTGATGGCTTCGCCCACACTGCCCCCCTCTACTATCATCTGCCCCGATGCAGGCTTCAGCCTCTTCATATCAACCCCATCCGCGCCGCTCATCGGCTCCACAATGATCTTCAAAATCGGCCGGACAGAGAGTACCTTCTCGCCCAAATGGGATAGGTGATCGGCCTGCTCGGCAAGCCTGGTTTCTGCCTCGTCGATAAGAGAGTCATAGCTCCATCCCTTCCTCTCCAGGTTCATGGGATTGCCGCCGTCCACGACATTAAGAAGTACGACCTCTTCTATGCCCGGCATCTGCGCCAGGCATTCTTGCATCTTGTGGGCATAGCTGGAGAAGTCGGTTGGAACCAGAACTTTTTTGAACATAGTCTTTCCTCTCTCCTGTCTTCTACCGCTCAAATATATCAAATTGATGATGAATTGGATGTACTAGTATTAGCTGATTCACAAAAAAGCAGAAATCTTCGCAGGGATCGAAAACTATATAGCCCGGCAATTGACTATATACTATTCGGCGAAAGTCGATAGCGGTTTTCTCCCTCATTTACCCATCTCGGCTTTCCCTCCCTCCTTTTCGCATGCAAATCTCAAGTTATACATACTTACTTCGTGAGTCATCTCAACTACTCTAAAATCCTCTTCTGTAAGAATACCAATTCCAGTAAGCTATGGAATGATTTATCGACAATTGCCAGATAATGGGTTTTCGGCATCATCGAGATTAGAAAACTTCGTGGAAGCCAGAGCGCACCATCAGAGCTTTGCAGTCAAAGAAGATATTTATAAAATTGGGATCTCGTTTTGAAGATTAGAAAAATGGATCGACGGGGTTTCAGGTTATACATACTGATATGGTCAAGATTTACCTCTAATTTAAGGCATTACCTTTTTATATCTATTTTGACTATGAGTCTAATATCGACTCTAGGTCTAAATTAGACTGCAAGACTGTTGTAGCAGCCTTGTTCAACAGGTTTGGAGAATCGCTGAAAACTGTAGGAGAAAGGATCTGCAACGATCAATATGCGGCCTACTTCATTGATAAGAAACTGATGGATTGGGCTCTCCATCCGGATAACGTAATAGCCATGAGAGATGAGAACGAAAGAAGAAACCCGGGATTTCTGAATTCCATCAGCGCCAGAGTCAGGTATTTCGATGACTTCACACAAAGGTCCCAGGAGAGGGAATAGAGCAGCTAGTCATCCTCGGCGCAGGATACGACCCCCGTGCATACAAGATAGAGGGATTGAAACAGATAAGGATAAGATCGTCTCCGAGCTTCTATCCTTTGCACATGCAGTGATCGAGTAGTATTCATGAATGATCCTTTTATGGTCTCGGATAGGCCAGTAGCCTAAATCCGACTTTGAGTCGATGACAGCAGGAGATCATGGCAATCACAGATAGAAAGCAGCGGGAGAAAGAGCAGAGGCGAAATAGCATCATCACTGCCGCTGAGAGGCTGTTTTACGCCAGGGGCTATGATAACGTCTCCATGGATGAGATAGCTAAGGAGGCTGAATTGAGCAAGGGCGCTATCTACTTCTATTTCAAAAAGAAAGACGCTCTATTCTTCGCCATTGTCAGCCGCAAGCAGACGGAGTTAGTGGATCTTATGGCGGAGCGCTTAAAAGATAAGGCTACTGGCAGAGAGAAATTGAGGGCCATCATTGAGTGTTCTGTCGATTTCACCAAAAGAAATCCTGAGTATAACGACATGGCCTGCACCTTTGGGCCCGTGATCTTGTTGAGAATGGATGAGGATGATGACAAAGCATTTGCGGAAAAAACCAATGAGTACAATGCTCTTCTTTATGATGCAATCAAAGAGGGCAGAGAAGATGGAACGATCAGGAAAGATATCGATGCTGTCCTGATAGGATTCTACATCACGCTTATCACCATATCTGTAGTATCTCCCCTGCCAACCTGGAAAAAAGCGTTTGCACTCTCAGGAATTAGTTTCCACCAGTTCCTAGATAGCTATTCCTGTTTCATAGATCCAGCAATCAGAAGATGTCCTGAGGAATACAATGAGTGCAGAAAATTAGGCTAACGACAGACAAGGAACAATCTTTGGAAATAGATGATCAAAATGAAGCAAATAATGCAAAAATCCCCTCCTACCGACCTGCCGAATTGTATACGTCGCCTCTCCAACGTTGAACGGCTCTTCTTATGGAGCTTCCAAACCAATATAGCAGTAGCAGCCCGGATTGTGGGAGACGTAGAAGAAGAGAAACTTGAGCAGGCTATTGATATAGTTTGCCGCATGCATCTGCTGACCAGGTGCAGGATAACCTTTGATGAGCATCACGATGCCTGGTTTTCAGGGGACTGCGTTCCAAGAGACGCATTGCGTATAGTTCCAAGGACCTCAGACTCGCAATGGTTCGACGAGATCAGACGGGAATACCAGGTACCTTTCGAGCCTGAAGTTGGCCCTCTGATCCGGTTTGTGCTTGTATATTCGTCAGAGGTTTCAGAACTATTGGTGTTTTCAGAGCATTGCATCTGCGATGGAACAGCTCTTGCAAACCTTATACATGACATTCTCGATTGCTATGCCGATCCCAAGAGAGAGGTTTCGGTCATCTCGCCGCCAGCGATCACTGATTACCTTCAAAAGAAGGATAGTTTTTCCATCTCCACGATTATCGGCAGTTTCTTTATCAATCATTATAACAATCAGTGGCTGAAGAAACCATATTACATCACTCAAGAGGACTTTAATGAGATTCACGCTGCATATTGGGAAAAATACAGATATAACATCGCCCTCCTCCAGCTAGAACCAGAAGAGACCCACGACCTAGCAGCCCGATGCCGAGAGAATGGTGTGACCATCGGATCTGCGCTAACGGCCGCATTTCTTGCCGCATATTACGAAGTCATAGGCCCGCTTCCAAAAAACAAGAGGGTGATCTCTATACCATTCGATCTCCGAAGGCACCTTAAAAAAGGCACCGTCAATGGCTTCTGCTTCTTATCAGGGGGATTTAATTTTCCTTTTGCCTATGACCAGAAAAAATCCTTCTGGAGAAATGCTGAGGATCTGCATAAGATCATTCAAAGACGAGTGAAGAAGCTCGACAATTCAGGTCTGGATATGGAACAATTCAATCCAACGCTTATCGATGCATTTTTCAACTTAGCTCCATATATAAAAAAAGTTCCGGATGCATTCAACCAGACTGAGAATCTTTCAGCTTTTGCCAGCGATAAAAAGAGTGTAGCACTTAAGATATCCAATAATGCCGTATCCAAGCTTCCAGGTTTGATAACCACAAACCTTGGGCATCAGGACTATCCCGAGATCTACGGAAACCTTCGACTCGATCGCCTATTTCTCATACCATCAGCCGGGGAGGATATTCCCCTGATCCTTGGCGGCGCAGGTGTCTGCGGCAGGGTGACATTTTCCCTGAACTATCTTGAGCAAAATAATAACGATAATTCATTGCACACAAGGGATATGATCAGAATTCGAAATATTGCGCTCGAATATCTTGGCTTTCCAGAAAAAGCAAATGAGAGCTGGTTGTGAATGCTTTCGATCTCCTTTAGTCGACATCTAATTGATTATATTATCAAATTTACATCTCCTCTTTTGCATAGAGATCTTCAGCCACCTGCATGAGGCCTTCTCCCAATACCTCTCCTCCGTAGTCAGGCAGTATTGTAATGCGCTTTTCCCGGTAGCGGTCCTTTAGCTCCTGGATGTAAGCTGTTTGAGATGCCTTCTTATCCCGGCAAAAGCGGCAGTCGCAGTCCTGAATCACATGGTTAATGATAATAGAAGAGACTGTAACTCCGTGCGACTCCACCGTCTCAATCAGGCGGCGGCTTTCCTCTACTGCCGCTTTCTCAGGGATGGTGACGATAGTGATGCTGGATGCCTGCGGATCGATCAGGGCGGATCGCATGGTCTCGGCCTTCAGGCGCATGGTCCGGACTTCCGAGAGAATGCGGTCGGCAAACCCCGGCTGCAGAAGGTCGAGCATCCCCATCCACCTGTTTCTCATGCCCAGCACTTTTGTGACAAATCCCGTGGTGATGGAAGGCAGTTGCAGCAAAGGCAGGACCATGGCAGTCGGGGCCGAGTCTATGACCACGAAGTCGTACTTCTTTTCTGTGTAGATATCATTTAATTTGTCCATGAAGATCATTTCGGAGACTCCGGGCATGTTCCCAAAGTCTTCGGGCTTAACCTCCACCTCAAAGAGACCGAAGAGAGCTGTGAAGATGTTCTTGTATCTGCGAAAGAAGCTGCCGGCCTCCTCTGCCAGATCAGGTTCATAAGCATAGAGATGCTCGCGGATCTTTCGTGGCTGGCGTCCCAGGTCGATGTCGAAGATGTCCGAGAGCGAATGGGCCGGGTCCATGGAGAAGACCAGGGTATCTTTGCCCTGATGCGCTTTCCAGATGCCGGATGCTGCCGAGCAGACGCTTTTGCCCACGCCTCCTTTGCCGGCCACATAGATCAGTTTCATAGCTTTCCCATCTTCTCAGGGGGATTTAATGTTTTTGCGCTGCAACAAAAGGTTTTTCTACTTCCTAGACATTTTATTAGACTTAATTATAAAAGGGGGCGAAAGGTTTGAGAAAGAACATTTTTCTGATCGGTATATTTATCCTGTGGGCATCAGCCGCGCATGGCGGCGCAGGCTCAGAGGCTAATGGTCTGGACATCCTGGGAAGCGAGGCGAACAATACTACAATCATAGCGCAAGATGGCACTCCCGTCGAGGTGAATATCATCGGCAGTACCGCCAGCAATATCCAGATAGGCCGCCCGGCAGAAGTGATCGACCGGCATGGAAATGAGTGCGGGGGATGCGCTCCTTGCGGCGAGAAGAAGTGCTATGAAACCCCATGGGACGACTTTAAGAGGCCGCTATGCTACCCCTGGAGTTCCTATATTCCCACCAGATACAACCGTCCGCTCATCAGAAAAGATCAGGCATACATAAGCACTGCGCCAAAGATCCTCACTCTGGGGAGTGTGACGACAAAAGCATAAGTTTAAAAGTATTATTTTTATCTTCTTTTTATACTTTACCCATAGCATTCTCGAATTTATTCCCGGTAATTGTCATCTTTATTTAAAATATTTTCCAATAATGTATAAGTAATCCGGACTGATCGGCCCGAAAGATATTTCTACTTCCTGTATATATAAAACATAGGTTAAATATGTTCAGTTTAAATGTTAAATTTGCTGGAGGGGAATGGTGTTGAGGAAATCAATTCTATTAGCTTTAGCGCTGATGCTGTCGGCTTGCAGCGCCTATGCATTTGGCGGTCCAGGATCAATCGTTGTGGATATCGTGGGAAGCTCAACCGATAATACGAGGATCACATCATCCGGTATGGAAAAAGTGGATCTGGAGATCATCGGAAGCGAGGCACTAAATACAACTATCTCACCACCTGAGAAGATTGCTAAATGCCCAAGGCATATCTGTCCTGACTCAGTCAATTCTGACTCCGTCTATTCTCTGGAAAAAACTGAAAACAAGGAGAAACGTTATCCATGGGATGATATGCATCTGGGAGTCGACGCCTGGTATGGCACCTTCTGGTACACAGATGTCAATATGCCGAAGTGGCCCCAATTTTGATTGAGAATTAAAACTAACGTTTTTCTTTTTTCTTTAATTTATAAAATAATCGTGTAATGAGTTGATGGAATAAAACGGCCCAGGGTGAGGGGATGGCTGAGGGTAGCAGAAAAGCCCCTGTGCCGTTTCTTTGTTTTGTTTTTGTTCTTACATAATATTAATAATAACAATGTAATCATCATAGTATTTAACTCTTTCGATATTCTAATCCAGTAATCTTTCCATAATATAACGCGTACCGATTTGGAGCAATGAAAGTCGTTAAATACACCCTGGATTTACCTCAAATAGATCCATGCATAATTCCAGCAAGGCATATTCCACCAAGATATATTCCAGCAGGACGTTTTCTCCAGGCAACAGCGAGCTATTCTGGTGCGAGAAATGCAGCATTCCCCTTTTGGCCGAAAAATGTTCAGCCTGCCATAGCCTTGGCCGCAAAATAGAGCTTGCGCCGCCAGGAGACATCCGTCTCTGTTCCAGGGCGGCAAAGGAGCTTCTATCTTTGCTTTTCACTCAAAATTACGGCTGCGCTGATTTCCTGGAGGGCAGGATAATCCTGCTCAATAAGATTGCCGGATTGGATCGTCGCGATCAGGTGATCCTGGAAGGCTGCCACATCGCAACTCTCTGGTTTGATGTCAAAAACGGCTACCACAAGCTGGATTTAGAGACTGCCGGCGCAGCCCTGCTTTGCAGCAGAGCAAAGAGTGGCCTGGTTGTATGTGACGACTCAATATTAAGAGGCCACATAAAGGGCAAATGGCTGGCAGAGGAGAAGATCATAAGTGGCCCCCTCGTCCTGGAAGAAGGCCAGAACGTCGCCCTGAAAATAGGGAAATTTTCCGGTGTGGGCGTGGTTCGCAGAAAGGCAGACGGCACGCAGTCCATTCGCATCAAGGATGTGACAAAGAGTGATTTTACTCTGAGCGAAAATAGGCAGTCCCTGAAGGATATTGTCTCCGCCAATGAGCAATCTCTAAAAGGCCTGGAAAAAGCGGCAATAGATGAGATCCGGAAATATCTCTCCAAAAACCGGCTTCCCGTAAACGTATCCTTCAGCGGGGGAAAAGACAGCCTGGCCTGCCTTTGTCTTGCCCAGAAGATACTCTCCCGGCCAGAGGTCCTCTTTATCAATACCGGTCTGGAATTTCCTGAGACCGTGGAATATGTGCAAGAGCTGTGCGCTGCCCAGAAGCTGCGGTTGCAAGAGATCAAAGGAGAGAGCGACTTTTTTGAGCAGGTGAAGAGCTTCGGCCCCCCTGCCAAAGATTTTCGCTGGTGCTGCAAGACCAATAAGCTGGGGCCAATGACTGCTTTTCTTAAAGAGCATTATCCCAGGGGTTGCGTGACCATCGAAGGGCGGCGCATCTATGAATCCTTCAACCGTTCTACCATCAAGGCCGTGGAGAGAAATCCTTACGTTCCCAGCCAAACCACGCTGGCGCCTATCAGGAGCTGGCGGGCGCTGGAGGTCATGCTCTACATCTACTGGAATAAGATGCTCCCCAATCCGCTTTATGAGGAGGATTTCGAGCGCATAGGCTGCTGGCTGTGCCCGGCTGCGCTGCAATCTGAGTTTGCCAGCCTGAGAGTGACGCATCCCCTGCTTTATGACCGGTGGACGACCTTTTTAGGAGAATGGGCGGACGAGAATAAGCTGGATAAGAGATACATTGATTGGGGTTTTTGGCGCTGGAAGAGGCATCCCCCCAAGATGCTCGAGATGGCAAAGGAGCACAATATCGTTCTTTTAGCCGGCAATGCCGGGAAGAAAGAGATTACTTTGCAGGCGGTGCGGGGCAGATCGCCCTGCGGTCTCGAATACTCTATCGAAGCGAATTTATGCACGCCCCAGAATCATCCGTTTTCCTCTGTGGCCTCGGCCCTCAATATCTTGGGCGAGGTGAAATATGCGGAAGATCTGGGGGCAGCGGTGATAAAGACCGAAAAAGGAAGGGTCACCGTCTTTGCCAACGGACAGATCCTGATCATTGCCGGCAAAGATGAGGCTGAGGAGCTGCTGCAAGATGTCTGCCAGACGGTCCTGCGCGTGCAGCTATGCACGAGATGCAAGATCTGCGAGAAGAACTGCAATCGAGGAGCAATTACCGTGGCAGAGACCATGACAATTGATGCAAAATTATGCAATCACTGCGAAAAATGTGCCAGCGGCTGCATTGCCGCCGACCAGGCCGCCAAGATCTATGCCAGGCTGGTTAAGACTGGCAACTGAAGGATCTACTTTGCAGATCCATTAAAAGAAGGTGCATACGCTTACTTTAGGTGTTTCGGAAAATGCTTAGATTTTTCCGTTCCTAACGTTTAAATATGATTGTACATGTTAGTGATTGGGATCAAATAAGGAGGGAATCGAACGAGGAGAATACTTGTTTTGGCAGTGATAGCTATTGCATTGATCGGCATGGCTACAGCTGCAAACTACATGTACGAAAAGGCATCTGTCAAGGGTGTCGGCTACAAGAATGTAGAGATGATCGTGTCCACCCAGACAGGCTTTAACGGCCAGAAGCTGGTAGAGAAGGAGTCCGGATCCGGCAACGTAATTACCGAGAAGACCGAACTTGAGGCTGAGAGGCAGCTCAACAGGACTGGTTACGCAATAGGTGATAAATATACTTATTATAATGGCCAGCTCGTTCGAGTTGATTTTATGTGTCAGTGGCCAACTGGTGTGTTCTGCCCGATGGACTATATCAATTTCACCAAGGAAGCTGAATTTGAGTATATGCCCGTCTCTTACCAAACAGGCACCTACGATCAAAAGTGGGTTGAGAAGTTGTGTGTGCAAAACTACAGAATCGGCGCTGTGCTGACCGAGATGTACACTCATGCTGAGCACCTGCAAAAGACCACCGAGGTCAAGACAAGAGGATATGGAATCGTTTCCTTTGTACCCATCTCCGGTCAGAGGGGCTTCTATGATCTCTCAAATAGTGGCTGTCCAGCTTGCTGCACCGGTGTCCTGGAAGCAAACCTGAACAGCAACGTCATTGGCGTTGCCCACATCGGCTGGATCTCCCGCGATCCCAAAGCTGACGATCAGCTCAAGGGCCGTCATGCTGAATACGGCAGATCGGTCGAGGACCTGACCGGCGTCTTCTCCATCGAGAAGTTCATCCAGCTTTGGGGAAATTCCACATGCGGAGCCATCAGCGTTGACTGGCTACCATGCGTGTGAATAGCAGCTACCCCATCTCCTTTTTCTATAATCGATTACAGATTGCATTTCCAGGTATACATTTAAATTCATCTATTTCCAGGAAGAATACGATATGTCCCATTCTCAGATCAAAAAGCTGGCTTTGCAGTTATCCCTGGGCGAGAGAGAGGTCTTGGCTACAGTGGAGTTGCTGGACAGCGGTGCAACGCTTCCCTTCATTGCCAGATATAGAAAAGAGGCCACAGGAAATCTGGATGAGGTGGCAATTTCCAGGATTCGTGATCAACTCTACAAAAATCGGCAGCTCGAAGAGAGACGGGATGCAATCCTGCATTCTTTGGCCAAACGGGAGCTACTCACAGCGGATCTGCAAGCAACGCTGCAGGCAGCCGAGACTCTGGCCCGCTTGGAGGACATCTACCTTCCTTTCCGGCCCAAGAGGAAGACCCGGGCTTTTGTGGCGAAGGAACGCGGCCTGGAGCCTTTGGCTGAGAGGATCTTTGCTCAGGACCATCGCAACCTGGACCCGGAGACGTTGGCATTATCCTTTGTGAATGCCGAGAAAGGGATCGCCTCGGCAGAAGAGGCCCTGGCCGGGGCAAGAGACATCATGGCCGAGTGGATGAGTGAGGACGCTGAGGCGCGACTGCGAATGAGAGACCTTTATCAATCGCAGGGCGTTCTGCGTTCCGTAGCAATTGCTGGAAAAGGAAAGTCGAGAGAGCCGTCTGAGGCGAGAGACGACGCAAAGTTCAGGGACTATCAGGACTATTCCGAAGCCCTCGCCAGGGCAAGCCCGCACAGGCTCCTGGCCATGCTGCGAGGAGCACGGGCAGGGGCCCTCAGCCTGCATGTAGCCCCAGCTGAGGAGGATGGACTGGCTGTCTTGGAGGAACTCTTCATTAAGGGAAGCGGTTCGGCCTCCGGTCAGGTTATGCTGGCAGCGGAGGACGGCTATCGTCGGCTCCTGGCCCCCTCCCTGGAAAATGAGATGCTAGGGGCGGCACGCGCCCATGCCGAGGAGAAAGCCATCGAGGTCTTTTCCGAAAACCTGCGTCAGGTTCTCCTGGATCCCCCGCTGGGACAAAAGTGTGTCCTTGCCGTTGATCCTGGTCTTCGTACGGGCTGCAAGCTGGCAGTGCTCGATCACATGGGCAGGCTGCAAGAGAGTCATGTGATTTATCCTCATGACACTCAGAAAAAGAGGGAAGAAGCGGCAGCCCTGGTGGGTGCGATCTGCAATACGAAAGGCATCGAGGTGATCGCCGTGGGCAACGGTACGGCTGGCCGAGAGACCCAATCATTTTTGCAGAGCCTGAGGCTAGAGCCGCCTATCTTCATGGTTAATGAATCCGGGGCATCGGTCTATTCTACTTCGGAAGTGGCCCGGCAGGAGTTTCCCCGGGAGGATGCTACGGTGCGCGGCACAGTCTCCATTGGACGGCGGCTCATGGACCCGCTGGCGGAACTGGTCAAGATCGAGCCCAAGGCCATCGGCGTCGGCCAGTATCAGCATGACGTGGACCAGAATGCGCTGCAGCGGGCATTGGACGATGTGGTCTCTTCTTGCGTAAACCTGGTGGGGGTGGATGTGAATGCCGCCAGCCGGGAGCTTTTGGCTTACGTCTCCGGTCTGGGGCCCAAGCTGGCCGAGGCGGTGGTCAAGTACAGAAATGAGCATGGCCTCTTCTGCTCGCGCCAGGATCTGCACAAAGTGCCGCGCCTGGGGCCCAAGGCCTTTGAGCAGGCGGCGGGATTTTTGCGCATTCGTGACGCAAACAATCCTCTGGACGGCACGGCGGTGCATCCCGAGAGCTACTCTCTGGTGGAGCGGATGGCGAGAGATTTGGGAGTCACGGTAAAAGAGCTGATGCATAATGAGGGCCTCCTCAAAAAGCTGGACCCTAATAAATACATCAGCGAGAAAGCGGGTGCTGCCACTCTGCAGGACATCCTGGAGGAGCTATCCAGGCCGGGCCGCGATCCCAGAGCGGATTTTGAGGCCTTTTCTTTTGCTCCGGGAATCGAGAAGATGGAGGATCTCAAGGTGGGCATGAAGCTGCCGGGCATTGTGACCAATGTCACCGCCTTCGGGGCCTTTGTGGACATTGGCGTTCATCAGGACGGGCTGGTGCACATCAGCCAGTTGCGGGATGGCTATGTCAAGAATCCAACTGACGTGGTGAAGGCCAGGCAAAAGGTCACAGTCAGGGTGCTGGATGTGGATCTGCAGAGGAAGAGGATATCGCTTTCGATGAAGAAAGCTGACTGAGGCGAAATCCTTAAATATCGGCGAACGATTACAGTCTATTCGGCAAAAGTCGAAGACCATCATTTAATCCCTCCTACACTAAGACTTTTGCCTTCCTCCTATTCGGCGGACATCAGATCTCCAGGCTCATGCGCTCCTTCTCTCTCGCCCACCCTCCTCATTTTACATGATCTGCCCGATTGATATCTTCGATAGCTTCTGCGTACCGGTTCATGCGCTACAAGCCTCGCCCCGGCTGACCCCGGCATCGGCATTCAGCGGATCGTCTCAAGCACCCGGTCGAAATGCGCTAATGCTTCATCGTATCTGTGTTGCTTGGCAAGAGCCGCGCCTTTGTTGATTCAGAACTTCACTATTCAAGAATAGGTACAAAGGTATCGCACGTTCCGGCTCATATCTTTAACTGGTAGGATTGCGAAGGACAGAGCGGGAAGTCCCCATCCTTCAGGAGGCGGTAGTTCACTACTTTCTGCCGATTGCCGCAACCCAGGAACGCATTCCGTCCAATAGGCTAAAAAGTATAGAACCGGCTGCCTTCCTCCATCATGTCATCAACCAGCAACTCATAGAAATTCACGGGGACCGTTGCTTTGCCATCAGCAGAGAGGCCTCTAGCAGCCAGGTCTTCTCGGCAGGCCATGATTTTATCCCTGGGCAGAAGTGCCGCGAGAGTCTTATCCAAACGACGGGTCTCCTGGCTGGTGCAATCCGGCTCGTCCTGGCCGAGCAGATTGTAGACACCATCTCCTGCCAGATAGACCACAGCATCACAGGAGCCTTCCAGGAGTCGCAGGCATAGTCTTGCGCGCTCGCTTTGAGGCGTTTTTGTCAGGAGAATTATCATCATAATAGTATGATGCCGTCCGATTGCAGCATCTCCTCAAAGAACTGCTCTTCATCCATTAGCTCCACCCTCTCCACCAGGCCCATGCTCATGAGGCCCCGATCCGCCAGAGATGGCTCATGGGCCAGTAACCTCATCTCCGGATAGGCGTAGAGGATGTCAGAGTGGTTGGGCAGGTGCAAATCCCGGCTGTCCTGACCGGCCAGGGCCAGGTAGACGCCGTCTGCGTAAAGGCCAACAGTTACATCCATCTCGCCGCTCACCGCGGCGGCGTTGAGCAGGCCGAATGCCTTCTCGCTGCCGTAGGGGGCACTGTCCAGGAGAAAGAATACAGATCTCATCTTGCCAGCGTCACCACCCTGTCGCTCTCTTGCAGCATCTCTGCTAGGCGGTAGAGGCTGGTGATCCTTATCCTCTCGATGTAATCCTCGCTCGTTTCACCCTGGAGAGCGTAGCCGCGCGCCGTAGCGCACCTGGGACAGGCCTCCACCTTAACCCCCAGCCGGGCCATCTCGGCAAAGAGCTCTCCCACGTTGGCAAAGAAGGCGGGACTCTGGCGGGCTTTGGGAATATGGACCGCATCCAGATAGAGGAAGATATTTACCCTGTGCGCTTTTCCAATCGCCGCTCCGGCAATCTTGCAGGCCATCTCGGCATATTGAGAGATGTAAGGCCCGTCCGTGAGAATGATGGTTAGGGTGCCCATTTCTTACCTGTCCTCATGCATATCACAGATACTCTCGCATCACAGATACTCTCGAAGGGCCCGCAGGGTCTCCAGGCTGGTGGCGAACTTGGGCTCCAATAGCGGCGTGCACTTCTCCAGAGTAGTCTCTCCACCTACCAGCCGGATAGCGAAAGCATAGCAGCTCTGCTCTCCACAGATCTTGCAGTCTGTTTTAGGCAGATATTTGTAAACCTCGGCATGATCCACCATAACCCTCTCCCTGGCCGCGGGCGTAATGCCGCTGGCGATGGCATTATTGATGGTCTCTTTCAGGCTTTCCAGAACTGCCCGGGCTTCGGCCTCGCTGCTGATCATGGTCATGGTCACATTGCCAGTGGTATAAAGGGTGATGAGGATGTTGCCCTTCTGGATGATGAGGGCGCCGATCCTCTCCGAGTATCTGGCCCGCGGAAATAAGGGCTCCAGCAGCTTCAGGGCGCCGCCGAGCTCTGGCTCCAACCGGGCGATGATGCGAAACTTGGAGACATCGGCAATGCAAGGGAGAAGCTGCCGGACCTGTGTAATTTGCAGGGGCGCTGTCCCGGAAAGGTCCTTTCTGGCCTGGGCTGGCTTTTCGGCCTTCGTTTCCATGAAGTTCTTGCCGAAGTCGGTCAGGATGATCACTTCGTCCTTGATATCGACGAGGCCCGCTTGCTGCAGCATTTGCAGGTGGTAGTCGAGCATGCTGGCT
This sequence comes from Methanothrix sp., assembly GCA_963682135.1. Taxonomy (GTDB): domain Archaea; phylum Halobacteriota; class Methanosarcinia; order Methanotrichales; family Methanotrichaceae; genus Methanothrix. The sequence continues at coordinate 238,032 of OY821645.1, read as the reverse complement.
CCGGCTGTCTGCTCGACCTCAGCTCTAGTTCTCTCTTTCTCAACCAACATGGTCATGATCTTTCTTCTCGTGGCATTGGCCATAGCGTTGCTCACGAGTTTAACGTCTGTCTGTCCTCCAACCATATCATCCACCCCATTGGCATTTTAACAATCAAGACAATTGAAATATCATTTTCGCTTGAACCGTCCGGCTAGGTTGAGCATATCAGTGACAGTCCCATCCGAGATCCTGTAGCGACACCATTTTCCTTCCTTTCTCTCTTTTACAAGCCCCGCGTCCTCGAGTATGGAGAGATTATGGGATATGGAAGACTGCGGTCTTTTCAGAGCCAGCATCATTTCAACAATGCAAAGCTCTCCGCTGCTGAGAAGCTTGAGAATCTTGAGGCGGGTGGCGTCCGCTGCGGCCTTAAAGACCTTCATCTCGACAGTCAAATCCTCTTCGTCTATCTTTTTTACCTGAGCGCATACCCGGAGACATCGCTCTCTGGCTATGCTTCTATCTCCATAAAGCCGGAAGAGAGTATTTTCTGCCTCGCAGCAAGCGTTATCGTCGCAACAGGAGGCTTTCTCAATTCCAGGCAGAGAATGGAGCAATCTTTTTCTAGGGAGCATTGGGAGTTCTTTATCCAGCATCAGCATAGCCTACCAACGTGATTTATTACTAGTCATATCAATCTATTCATATATAAGGATTTCTGGATTAGATTCTCTTTTCCTAAACATATATCAAAGATGCAGCTTCCCGAAATGCGATGAAAAAATCAGCGTTCACAAGCCGCAATGTCTTTATTGTCAACAAACATGGCGGTACAAATGATCAAAGGAAAAGCAGGAGGTGTGAGTTAGACATGGATATCATTATCCGCAATGAGACCAGGTCGGACATTAAAGCGATATCTGAGATCACGAAAGCAGCTTTTGAGGCTCTTGCAGTTAGTAACCAAACGGAGCAGTTCATTATTGATGCACTGCGAGATGCTAATGTGCTTACAATCTCGATGGTGGCAGTTTCAGGGAAGCGGGTGGTCGGCCATTTAGCTTTCTCGCCTGTGACGATCTCCGATGGCAGCCCGGATTGGTATGGTCTCGGTCCTATCTCTGTCTTGCCGGAATTGCAGAAGCAGGGCATCGGAAAATCCATGATGCAAGAAGGGCTGGCCAGGTTAAAGTCATTGGGTGCAAAGGGTTGTATTCTCGTGGGAGATCCCGGCTACTACGAGCGGTTCGGCTTTCGAAGTCCCCCGGACATGTTTATTGAAGGCGTTCCCCAAGAGTACGTTCTGGCATTGCCATTCGTTGAAAGCAAAGCCAGCGGTACTGTGGCATTTCATGATGCCTTTGCTGCAACCAGATAACAATGGCGCTGGGGCCGAGGGCGGAACAGAGAACTCAGCCTCTTAAGGATCTTGACATGACATCTAGAAGATCGACAAAGACAATGGCAATTTCCACGAAGCTGCTCGCTCCCTGTGGAATGAATTGCCGTCTCTGCCGCGCATTTACAAGAGAGCGGAAACCATGCTCAGGTTGCCGGTACGACGACAGCCTCAAATCCAAATCGTGTGTAGAATGCAAAATCAAGAACTGCGAGGAGATGGCAAACTCCAAAGCCAGGTACTGCTTTGGCTGTAACAGCTTCCCTTGTGACAGGCTCAAGCATTTGGATAAGCGGTACAAAACCAAGTACGGCATGAGCATGATCAGTAATCTTGAGAACATTCGAAAATTCGGCATAAGGCATTTCATAAGAGCCGAAAAAGAACGATGGGTCTGCCCAAAATGCGGTGAGATGCTCTGCGTTCACAAGCCACAATGTCTTTATTGCCAGCACTCCTGGCGTTAGGATTTGATAAAGTCACCAGGTCATCGGATTGCACAACAGCATGCAGAATAGTCAAGCTACAGGAGGTAAAATATTGCAGCCGCGTCTAAATATCGTCACTCTTGGGGTTAAGAATATCGAGAGAGCCATCCAGTTTTACAGGGACGGCCTGGGCTGGCCGCTGTCCAGCATCAGCGGAGGTGACTTTGCCATATTCAAGATCAGTACCGAGACTGCATTGGCACTTTATCCCCGTCATCTGCTTGCCAAGGATGCCTGTGTTGAGGACTTGGGAGGCTACGGTGGAATCACTCTGGCGCAAAATGTCTCGTCTAAAGAGGAAGTTGATAAAGCGTTGTCGCAGGCCGTTCTGGCTGGCGGGACACTTCTTAAAGCGGCAGGCAATACCGAGTGGGGAGGTTATTCCGGATATTTCGCAGATCCTGACGGCCATCCATGGGAAGTGGCATACAATCCGCTTATTGAACTTGCGCAAGGCAAATTAGTGTTGCCTGACTAGAGGTCGAATCTTTCTTCTTACGCATTCTTGCCTAGCGTATTCATGCCGAGCATCGAATAGAGAGGACAGCTCCCGACAACTCCGGTCACCAGCAGGATCAGTCCGATAAGCGCAACAAGATACGACCATGGTGCTGCAACCATATTTACCACGAAGAGATAGAGCAGGATAATTCCAAGAACGATCCTGACCACACGATCAATCATGCCAACATTCTTTTCTCCAAACTTCACATCTTTTCACCAGCATATAACAGCAGGGACTAGAATATAAAATTATTGCAGATGCGGTGAGATAATCCGCGTTCGTAAGCCGCAATGTCTTTATTGTCAATAGATAAAACAGGAGATGTGATTTAGAAATGGACATCATTATTCGCAATGAGACCGAGTCGGACATCAAAACAATATCAGAGATCACGATAGCTGCTTTCGAAAGTCTTGCTATCAGCCAACACACAGAACAGTTCATTGTTGATGCGCTGCGAGATGCCAATATGCTTTCCGTCTCGCTGGTGGCAGTGGCTGGCAATCGGGTGGTCGGCCACATAGCTTTCTCGCCAGTGACCATCTCCGATGGCAGCTCAGGTTGGTATGGTCTGGGACCCATCTCGGTGCTGCCGGAATTGCAGAAGCAAGGTATCGGAAAGACTCTGATGCAGGAGGGCCTGGCCAGGTTAAGGTCAATGGGCGCAAAGGGCTGCATCCTCGTGGGAGATCCCGGATTCTACGGGCGGTTTGGCTTTAGAAGTCCCAAAGACCTGGTAATTGAGGGGGTTCCCAAAGAGTACGTTCTGGCATTGCCATTCGTTGAAAGCAAAGCCAGCGGTACTGTGGCATTTAATGATGCCTTTGCTGCAACCAGATAATGGAGGAGGAGGCAGAGGGGAGGAACAGGGTGCTATGGCTCAGATCTGTGGCGATGAGCGCCATATTCAGCAATAAGTAAGACCAAATGGAGGCCATTTCCGCCTTGTTCATTAAAATTCATCTGAAATGAAAAAAAATGTTGGAGATGCCCAAACGCAGAGAGATATTCTGTGTTCATGATCACATTGTCTTTATTGTCAGCATACTGTAGCGGTAGAAATGGTCAAAGAACTTATGGAAAGCGAAAGTAAGCCCATCCCTCGAACGACCTTTAGCCGCTGGTGATTTACGTCATTAGCCCAAGAGGATTAAGCAATGGAAAAACGGTACCAGATCTTTGTGAGCAGCACATACCAAGACCTTCAGGAGGAGCGTCAAGAAGTTATGCATGCGCTCTTGGAGTTAGACTGTATCCCTGCAGGAATGGAGTTATTCCCTGCAGCCGACGAGAGCCAATGGTCATTAATCAAGCGCGTTATCGAAGAATGCGACTACTATGTGCTAATCCTCGGTGGACGATACGGTTCCTGTGGTCCAGATGGGTTGAGCTATACTGAGATGGAATACAGGTATGCTCTTGAGATTGGGAAACCCACAATCGCTTTCCTCCACAAAGACCCCGGCACAATTCAGTCCAACAAGTGCGAGACGACACAAGAAGGAAAGGAGAAACTCGTCGCTTTCCGATCCTTCGTGGAGAAGAAGTTGTGCAAGCAATGGGCATCCCCTTCAGAACTTGGCTCTGTGGTTAGCCGCAGTCTCATTCAATTGATGAAGACAACACCAGCCATCGGCTGGGTAAGAGCGGACGAATTGCCCGACCGGAATGCTACGCTCGAGCTTCTAAAGTTGCGGCAGCGCGTCGACGAACTACAGGCAGAACTAGCACGAAGTCGGACGGCAGCACCAAAGGGAACTGAGGATTTGGCACAAGGCGAAGAACTTCACATACTTAGATATAGCTTCTCATCAGAGAACAAGATATACGATACCTCTGACTGGACGGGAACATTTCAGGCAACATGGAATGAAATATTCGCGGTTTTGGCGCCTCTAATGATCAACGAGGCGTCCGAGCGCACATTTAAGGCTGGTCTTGATCGCTTCTCTGAGGACAGGAACCGCGAAAATCTTACCAGAGACAAGGATCTGACGGATTGCATGCTGAGTAATTTCTCGTTGAATGGCCAAGACTTCCAGACCATAAAAGTGCAGCTTCGTGCACTCGGTCTAATTGCCAAGAGCGAAAAAGCGCGAAGCGTCAAAGACAACGCCACATATTGGACACTCACTCCATACGGAGATGATGTCATGACACGTCTCAGGGCGATTAAGCGAGCAGTTGTTGTTAAGGAGCCTCCTGAAGCAGCCAAACAGAAGAAGAGAAAGACCAAGGGCTAATAGGGTGATGGCCATGGACAGTGACATGAGATGGATTCATAGCCTTCGTTCCGAATAGTAAGTAGAATTATATGGATCAGAAGCGAATAGCTTACTGCGATCTCTGTTGCACTGATATTCTATCATCATCTGATGGGCTTCTCGTGCTGGTGACCAGCGCGATGATATCAAAACGAAACCGAAACACAGAGTCAGCTCCGTGGAGGTAGGCCATGTCCGAATCCAAAAGCACACTGAAACGTCCCAGGAATCCAATGACACAATTCGTTCGAGATGCTCTTAACGAGCGCGGGCTAATGGATGCTTATCTTATGCGTCCTCCCTACCAGCAAAACGATTACCTCGGCTGGATTGCCCGTGCAAAGCTTGAGGCCACGAAGACAAAGCGCCTCAATCAGATGCTCGACGAGCTAGAGGGCGGAAGGTTATACATGAACATGAAATGGAAGCCCCGGTTGCAGCAAAGATAGAATTCTAATTTTTCAATCTCTGCCTACCTCACATCACCCGATCAACATACAGCACCTCGATAATCGACCCGATCACCGCAGCTAAGTCCTCCTGGGAAGCGATGCCCGTCGCTTCGGCAAAGTTTAAGCTCTGCATGCTCAAGAGGTTTCAGTTATGGCCAATTTACCCAAAGCCGGAAATTTCGATGAAAAACCGCCGATGAATGTTGAAGAATATGATAAGTTCATCAGGCAATTTTGCGGGGCTTACGAGGAGATATTTAAACTGACTCACTGCTATCTGCGAGCCATACTTCCCAAGCAGGCCAGAATTCTTGTAGCAGGCATAGGCACAGGTATGGAAATTTTGGAATTTGCTCCTTTGAATCCCGGATGGTCGTTTTGCGGCGTTGATCCTTCTGCGGATATGCTGGCTCTTGCAGGAAAAAAGATCTCTAAAATGAATCTGGCCGGCGAAATCGAATTAAGAAAAGGATATGTTGATGACCTGAAAGAGGGGGAGGTTTTCGACGCTGCCACCTGCATTCTGGTAATGCATTTCCTGAAAGACGACGGAGCCAAGTTGAATCTACTTGAGAGTATATCTAAACGCTTGAAGCATGGTGCACCTTTGGTATTGATAGACGGCTTTGGAGAGCCGGGCAGCACAAATTTCGAGGAAATCAAGGTGGCCTGGAAGAATTATCCGGTTATCAGCGGTGTGCCAAGCGAGACGGTGGAAAACATATTCAATGAAGTTATTATGAAGACAGTCCAATTTGTTCCAGAGTGGCGTATAATGGAATTGCTGGAAACGGCGGGCTTCACAAGAGTGTCCAAATACTTTTCAGGATTTCTCTATGGCGGCTGGATGGGCTATAAAAAATAGATATCCTTTTCTATTCGTTACGGCTCTCGCACCTCGCCCTATCCCCCACAAAATACCTCTCCTTCAGCTTCAACGCCACATTCACCAGCATGATCAGCATGGGAACCTCGATGAGCGGCCCGATGACGGCAGCAAATGCCTCCTGGGAGGCGATGCCAAAGATGCCCACAGCTACGGCAATGGCCAGTTCGAAGTTGTTGCTGGCCGCTGTAAACGATAGAGCGGCTGTGTTCTCGTAGCTGACCCCCAGCCTGTAAGCCATGAAGAAGCTGACAAAGAACATGACCAGGAAGTAAATGGCCAGAGGCACGGCCACCCGCACCACATCCAGGGGAAGCTGTACGATGTAGTCGCCTTTCAGTGAGAACATCACCACAATTGTAAAGAGCAGGGCAACGAGGGTCAGGGGCGAGATTTTGGGTATGAAGACCTTCTCGTACCAGACTCTTCCTCTGGCCTTGATCAGGCTGAATCTGGTGATTATGCCCGCCAGGAAGGGTATGCCCAGATAGATGAAGACGCTCTGGGCAATCTGGGAGATGGTTACATTGACAAGCGTTCCCTCAGCTATTCCCAGGGCAGCGGGCAGCACTGTGATGAAGACATAAGCATAAACGGAATAGAAGAGCACCTGAAAGATGGAGTTGAGCCCCACCAGGGCGGCGCAGTACTCGGTGCAGCCGCAAGCCAGCTCATTCCAGACGATGACCATGGCGATGCAGCGGGCCAGACCGATGAGAATTATGCCGTACATGAGATGAGGATAATCCCTCAGGAAGATTACCGCCAGCGCAAACATCAGAATAGGGCCGATGATCCAGTTCTGTATCAGGGAAAGGCCGAGAACCTTTCGGTCTTGAAAGACCCTTCCCAGCTCTTCATACTTCACCTTGGCCAGAGGCGGATACATCATCAGAATTAGCCCGATGGCGATAGGAATTGAGGTTGTGCCGATCTGTAAGCTTATGATGAACCGGGTAATTTCCGGCGCATAGTAGCCCACGGCCACGCCGAGAAACATGGCCACAAAGATCCAGATCGTGAGGTAGCGGGATAGGAAATCCAGGCCCTTGCTGACACTGTTTGACATTTGATCTTCCCTCCATTAACAATTAGAATTTAAGAAATCACGTCATGCCCAGCTTTGTGTACTTAGACACGGCATCATTCCCGCCGGCGGGAGCGGTCCCGGCCTCTGCCTGCACCTGTGCAGCCTCTGCCTTCTCAGTTGATGCTTCGTGGGCCTTCCAATCCCCCCAGGTATAAATGCTGGCCTTATATCCCATGAGCTGCAGAGCAAACGTGGCCAGAGCAGACCGGCTATAATCATCGGAATAGACCACAATCGGCTTTTCTTTGTCCAGCCTGCTAAAGACATTGCTCAAATCCGCTTTGGTCTTGAGCTTATCTCCTTTGATCACATTGGACGGGTCCAGTGCAATAGAGCCGGGTATGCGGCCTTTGCCAAAATCGACGAACGGCCGAACGTCTATTATCTGGGCCTGGCCGGACTTCACATATTGGTACTCGGCTATTATGTCTGACCTGAGCGAAGGATTGTATTCTTTAGCAGGCAGCACCTTCTCAGAGGCCTCTTCCGGCAGGCCGGCAGCCTTCCAGTCAGCCAGGTTTCCATCCAGAAGCCTCACATCCTTCTGTCCCAGATAGCGCAGCACCAGGAAGGCAAATTCAGCCTCGCCTGAGCTCTCTTTGCCGGTGTAAAGGACTACGGAGTCATCTCTGGAGATGCCGGCATCGCCCAGGATCTTGGCAAGTTCTTCACCAGTCTTGAGATTGCCAGCACTATTGAGGAAATCAATGCTCGGAATGTGAATGGCATTCTTAATGTGGGATGTAGAATAGCTGTTTTCGTTGGACACGTCCATTACCACATCTGAGCTGGAAACGCTCTTCATGGCCTTGAATAGCGCACCATTGGGGAAGGATGCCACTCGATCTATCGGATCTTTCGAATCTATCGGTTTTTGCGCGCTGCTGCCTGAATTTCCCGCCGCGCCATTATGAGTGCTGTCGTGCTGTACAGTCTGGCCGGTGCCATCCTCTGAGTTCAGAAAAGCACTGGGGTCCCAGTTGCCCCCACCGCAGCTGCAGCCTGCGTCCACCGCGGGAGCCAAAGCTGTCAAGAAAATTATCATAATTCCGATGGTATTGAATTTTGTCATTGATGGTTGCCTCTTTTAAGCATTGTTGCATCTTTCGGACATTATTTTCATTTCAATAGCTTCACCAAATTGAGCATTTCAATTACCGCGCCTTCGGACAGCCTGTATCTTGACCATCTTCCGTCCTTGCGTTCTCTGATGAGCCCGGCATCTCTGAGGATGGAGAGGTGGTGGGAAGTGCTGGATTGTGGTCTGTCCACGCCGACCATGATCTCGCAGACGCATAGCTCGCCTTCCCGCAGAAGCGATAGGATCTTGAGGCGGCAGGGATCAGCCATGGCCTTGAAAATTTCCGCCTCAACTTCTATTTCCTTTTCGTCCAGCTTGCTGGTAATGGAGCGCAGCTTATTGACTTTGCACAGAGCCTTATCGGCATCTCCAATCAGCCGTGCCATCCTGCCCACAGCCTCTTTTGGTATGCATGTCATGGATCGATCCTCACTTACCTCACTTAACAGCAATCGCAGCTTTTTTTAGAGAGAAGGTTATGCTCTTCTTGCTTCAAACAACCCTCGCATATCCTTATTCTTCCTCTCGCTTTATGACTGACAATGAAGAGGGATTCTACTTCTCTGCTGCAAATTTCACATTTCACAGGAATCATTTTGGCGATCACCTTTAATGCATTTAATGCATCTTAATGCATCATGAATCCGCCCTTACGGCCGGTCTCTTTGGACACCCATATCCAGTTATTTCGATATATAAAATTTTCCCGTCATATTGTTAAGCTCAAGTACGACATCTGTCTTTAATTTAATATAATTTATTCGATAATACATTTACAAAACAGGCAAGTTGGAATTAACAATTGATAATACATAAGCTCTCTGAAATATAGTTAATCCTTTAGGATTTGGTCCAATAATTTTTTGATGTATGGCGATATAGATCATAAAGTCGAAAGACTTATATCCAATAATGTCGATTCTACCGGCATTGGGAATGAGTGTGGAATAGATAATAAACAACGTGGAGAGTGTATTTCAATGGACATAATCACGAAGATATCATCTTTGGTTGCGATCCTCCTTTTGGCATCCGGCATTAACGCTATGGGAGCGGTCTCTTCTGTAGGAGCGGGAAATGATGACTGGTGGACGGCTTATCCAGACCAGTCCCCAGGCGCCGGCGGCGATGTGAATCATCCTTCCTGGGTTTTGGATGCCCTGAAAGACAAGCCCGTTCTTATCTATGTGCACAAATCATGCAGTTATTGTACGCCTCAGACCCTGGCCGTGCAAAATATTACTGAAAAATTCAAAGGCCAGATCGCATTTTTCGAGATAATGGGTGATGGCAGTGATGCCAGGTCAGAGGAAACCCTGCAGGCCTATGATCCCAATGGCGGCAAAACGTATGTGCCTCTGACCGTTGTGTTAACTCTGGCACCCAATTCCGAAGGCGAAGTCGTTCCGGTCTGGCACAGCACCGATGAGGTCACGGGCGATGATTGGGTTAAAAATTATGTGGAGGATGCCATAGTCCAATATGATGAAAACTCCGCTGACTGGAATCCTTGATGCTGGACTTTAAGATAATAGGATCGCTTCCATGTCAATAAAATGTAAAGAATCCCTGATATCAGGGTCAGTCAAATTTTTTGTTGTCCTTTGTTCGATCTTATTCTTGTGCGCCCCCTCCTGCCTGTCTCAGGAGGCGACGGCTCCCAACTTTCAGGCAGTGGACCAGAATGGCAAGAGTATATCTCTAAGCGACTTTCGGGGAGAAGCCGTCCTTTTGCATATCACCAACATTGAAAACCCCCTCTGCAGGGAGTGCGAGCACGCTCTAAATGCTCAGACCGACCAGCTTTCCCTGCTGGCACAAAATGATCCGGGCATAAATATCATAACCCTCAATGTCCGGAAGAATCCCTACTCTAAAGACGGTCCCACCCTGGTCAAATCCTGGTGGAACATCAATGTAACCTGGCCCTGGATTGAAGACTATGAGCCCTACCCTCTAAGCGGCAAGTATATCGACTACTCCACCCTGGATGGCGGCTTTGCCAATCCCACGCTTGTTTTGATCGATAAAGCTGGAAAGGCGGCCGGCCTCTATCACGTCTACCAGCTTGGCAAAGGAGAGATAGACGGCATCCAGAGCGCAGAGAATCTATCCCGCGATCTGTATTCCATGGAGCAAGGCGAAGCTTCCTCCTCTGCATCCGGATTCACGGGCACAGCCAGTAGCCAGGGGGTAAACTACCTGGGCATGTTCGGCCTGGGCATTGTAACCTCTCTTTCTCCCTGCTCAGTAGCCCTTCTCCTGGCCATGTTCTCCTATGTCATGACGGCCCGCAGGAAGGAGGAGTACCTCAAGAAGTCCGCTTCCGCATCCAAGGAGGGCTTCATGATCGGGGTGGCTTTCACCCTGGGCATGGCCATGGTCTTCTTCCTGGTGGGGCTGTTTCTCTCCGACATCGGCGTCTTCATCCGCCAGGCCCGTTTCTTTGACCTGGCCGCAGGGCTGCTGATGGTAATCATGGGCATCAATATCATCAAGCCCATTGGCGAGATAATCGAGCCGGTGCGCTCCCGCCTCTCTGTGTATCAGGACCATTCCGATGCTATTCCCGGAGACTGTGCGGTGGAGAAGAAGGGCATCATGGAGCGGCTGGTTCACTTCTCCATGGGCCTCTTCCAGTACTCGGCTTTCATCGGCGCTTTCGCTTTAGGGGTCTTCTTTGCCCTGGGCTGGGCACCCTGTGCCGTGTCACTGGTCTTTCCCGTGCTCATCTGGCTCATCTCTCAGAATGTGACGCCCCTGGCAGGCGGCCTGATGCTCTTCGTCTTCGGCGTCGGACATGGCGTGCCTGTAATTCCCATTGCCACCTTTTCCCGAGCAGTGGGCGGGCAGATCGGCGAGAAATACATCTCGGCAGGAAAGTATGTCACCAAGATCTTCGGGCTGGCGGTGATAGTGATCGGGCTGATTTATGCAGTGAGGTACCTGGGATACAAGATGTGGTGAGGATGAGGCTGCTTAGCGTTTCCGCCTCGGCTTCATCTCTAAAGTCATAAAAACCCTGCTGCCTATCGTATGCTTATTTATCATTTGCTAACCCCCCAGCCAGCACTCTCAGCCTCTCCAGGATATCCCTGGCCCGCTGCACACTGTCGCATTGGGAGAGATCCTTAGGATTGCAGGCGGCCAAAAGATCCATGGCTCTGTCCGCCATCCGAGACAGTCCTGCGTCTTCCAGCCTCTCCAGCAGCAGAGCAGCGCGTCGGTTGAACTCCCGGCACTCCGAGGACTGCGTGATCCTCTCGTGCATCATAGAGAGCGCCTCGATCTCCTGCAAGATTTCTCTCGCTTTTTGCCCGTCTCTGGCCATTCCCCAGTAAAAAGGATATTGAAGCATTTCAAGGTTATCGCCTCCGCAAGATTACCAAAAATCCAGACAGAGAAACAATCAAAATGCTGATCTATTATGATGATCATTGAGACAGAAGATGGCTTCAACCTCAAGAGATCAGGAAAAGAAGAAGGTTCTCTTTCTCTGCACCCACAACTCGGCTCGCTCCCAGATGGCGGAAGGCCTCTTGCGGGCCATGTATCCGAATCGATATGAGGCCTACAGCGCCGGGGTTGCCGCTACCTTTGTCGATCCTCGTGCAGTACGGGCCATGGCGGAAATCGGCATTGATATTTCCGCTCAGCGATCCAAAACCGCCCAGGAATTTCAGGATACGATTTTCGACCTGGCGGTCACTGTCTGCGACAAGGCCAAACAGGCATGCCCGATTTGCAGCACACATCTGCAGCAGCCCAGCCAATCTCCCCGAGCAAGAGAGGTCATCCACAGAAGCTTTGCCGATCCAGCCGCAGCCGCAGGCTCGGAGGAGGAGCAGCTTGAGGCTTTCCGAAGGGTCAGAGACGAGATAATGGAGTGGATCAGGCAGATCTGTCTTATTTGAAAGGTGGACGATAAATGAATAAAAAGAAAGATTCAGTAAAAAGCAGATTTTGTTTTGCCTGTCTGGCTTTTGGCATTGCTCTGCTCTTTTGCACGTTCTTTGCTGTTGGCCAGGATGCGACAAAAGGTAATGTATCTGCCCTAAATACTACAGCAGATATGCTCTTCATGCTGCTCCAGATCCAGGCAGATGTGCAGGGAAGCCTGAATGATGTAGACCTGGACGTAGCCAATGCATCCAGTGATCTATCAGCAACGGACCTGGAGGGAGCCATAGCTGATGAGGTCCTGCGCAGACTATTGGAAACCAACTCGAACCTGGTCGAAGCAGTGACCTTCAACAAAGAGGGGAAGATCATTGCAGCCGAGTGCAGAGGATGCGAAGGCGGTGAGGGTGCAGATATAAGCAGCCAGGAACATATAGCTCATGTCCTGAAAACCAAAACCCCTACGCTCAGCAAACAGTTCCTTCTGGCAGAAGGATACAACGGCACAGCTCTGGCATACCCGGTATTCTCACCACAAGGTGAGTTCCTGGGAGGCATCAGCGCAATCATTGAACCTGATAAGTTGCTCAATGCCGTGGTAGCTCCCCAACTACACTTCAATATCGATAATAGGAGTAATATTACCGACTATAGCTTCTGGTTAATGCACTTAGATGGACTAATAGCATACGACCGGGATGCCAGCCAGATTGGCAAGTATCTATTCGAGGATCCCCTTTACGAGCCGTACCCCAGCCTTTTGGCCTTAGGAGAGAAGATGATTGCCGCAAGATCGGGACATGGGTACTACAGCTTCATAGTCACGCAAGGCAATAGAAAAGCAGTGACCAAAGAGAGCTACTGGACAACGGCTGAGCTTCATGGTAGGGAGTGGAGGCTTATCGTCACCAAGATGATTTAATTAGCGACTGGCACAATTCGACAGTTCCTCGAACCTCTTTTTAATAAAAAATATTAATCTCTGAGAGATCATGCAGAGGTGATCTCGAAGGGCTTGTCCTGCACGCTGGCTTTGCTGCCGACAATGACGCCAATTAATATCTTTCCTTTATCAGGAAGAGCCTTTTTGCTCTCTTCATCCGAGGTGTCGATATTTTTCAGTCGGAAAGAGACCTCGCCCTTTTTCCATATTGGAGCCGTGGTGAACTTGACCTTTTTGCCACCAATAGTTATGAAACAATTGCTGGGCTCATCTCCAAAATTCGTACCAGTAACTGTTATATCATCATCAAGTTTGCCCTCACTCTTGCTGATCGAATCCAGACTCGGTGCACTCTGATCATCTTTTGTGATGATCTTCTTGCCGACGTATGAACCCTGGCCGATTCCCATCAATGCCAGGAGAGTACCATCGATATCAGGTAACTGCGCAGATACGCCGGTTGATCCGACGACATCGTTTAGGGTCTTTAAGAGGAAGATGCCAATGCCAACGAACGTCCAGGCCATGAGCTGTATCTTTGCCAGGTCGGGATAGCCGTCGTCGTCAAAGAAAAGGCCGCCCTTGCTTGTGTCGGACTTATCGATCTTATTTGTATCCGCATAGTTGGTGGATATTCCTTTTGCCACTAGCATAGTAGTTGCGCTAAGCCCCATAGCCAGGATAAGGTTCTGAGGGATCGATAGACCAATCGAGACAATGTTGTGATTGTAGTAAGCATCAATTATTATTATAATATATGCATACAATACAGCCACTGTCCAGAGGAGGAACTGCAATTTTGAGGTACTGGTCGCACCATCATATCCCTTCCATATCATGGAGATAGGCATCTTTTTAGATCCCCTGCTGTATATAACGCACAGAAGTCCAATGAACAGGAGCGGAATTAGCAGCAGAAATAGTATCCATCTCTTTAAGCCTACCTCTACCTCCAGTTCCTTGGGAAGATTGCCCAGATCATCACCGACAAGCTCTCTCACAGAGCCGTTGCCATCCACCAGCTTGATTGAATCCAATTGCCAGAACCCTTCCCCAGTCCCGCTCTCGAGTGTCATAGTTCCCTTGTAGGATCCGTTCTTCGCGTCACCCAAGATAGGAGATGGCAGGATAGTCACATTCATTCTGTCTCTGTGGAAGGGGTCCCAAAAGGAATGCGGCCCGAGGAAAGTAGCCGAGGTCGAAAAGTCTGTTAAATTTTTTTTATCCAGGAGGCCCTTATCAGCGTGGATCGTGGCCAGGAAGGTCACTGTCTTTGCAGAGCCATCTAATTTGACATGTTTTGGTTCGAAATCAAAGCTCTTTAGATTGAGATCTTTCTGGAGAACAAGATCTTCAGAGATGCGATCTGAGGCCAATGCCGTCATAGGCATCAGAATTAGCATAAATGCCAGTAGCATGTTTGCAGGAATCAGGCAGAACTGATTCATAACGTAACCTCCCATGCGAAGATGTATTTCATATCAAAATATCCTGAAAGAATTTAGAGTTTGCCATCATTGAAAAGCCGGCCCAGCATTGAGGGTGCCCGGGACAAAGTTGAAAGACTGGTTGGATCGCACCAGCATGGACAAACAAATCTTACTCATGTCTGTAGAAAAATTTAAATACTATTCATATTACTCTCTATTGTGTGTCCCAAAAGAAGTTTGGCCGCAAAGTAAGGCTTTTCATTGTTTTGACATTGCTCGGGTCATCCATCATATTTTCACAGGGATCTCTTTGCTCAGAAAATGTGAGCAATGGTTTTCGTGAATCAGCCTTTGATGCAGTCAGACTGCTACATTGGACTGCGAACTATGGCATCATGCCCTGCTGTCCTGGACCATTGATCTGCCCGGAAATTCGCAACCATCCTCCGCAAATGCCCCTCATCCCAGAGGGATCAGCCAATGGCGTTCCTGGAGCATCGTATAGCTTTCTCGTCCAAGCCATCGATCCGGATGGCGATCAGCTGAGATACACGTTCAACTGGGGCGACGAGACTGAATCGAGCACGCCGCTCTTGCACTCGGGACTAGCCGCAAATGCCAGTCACAACTGGAGCAAGGCAGGGAGATACAGGATCACAGCCATGGCCACTGATAGCAAGGGTGCGCTATCTCCATGGTCTGCGCCCCTTGAAATCACCATAAATATGCCTCCCGATAAACCCTCCGCACCATCCGGACCGGGATCGATCTACGCCTGGTCCGAATATGCTTACAGTTCATTCGCATCCGATCCTGACGGAGATGAAGTGGAGTACACCTTCGACTGGGGAGATAAAAATACATCCCGCACCAATCTGACCAGCTCCGCAGGCAATGCAAGTGCGGTGCACAGTTGGAGCAGAGCTGGAGACTACCGGATCAGAGTCATTGCCAGGGATCGATGGGGAGCCGCATCAAATTGGTCAGAAGATCTGACAGTCACCGTCATTGCTAACAACAAACCCAATAAGCCAACGGAACTATTCGGCCCGAGCTTCGGTTACAAAGGACTCGCACATAGCTACTTTACAATGGCCAAAGATGTCGATGGTGACAATATCAGCTACAGCTACGATTGGGGTGATGGGGCGTCCTCCTCAACAAAGATGGTCGAATCCGGCTGCTTGGAAAGCGCATCTCATACCTGGGTCAGAGCAGGATGCTACCAGGTCCTAGCCAAAGCTACAGACAGCAAAGGCGCATCATCTGGGTGGATAAATCTAATGAATGTGACAATTCGCGACAATGATCCGCCAAATTCTCCCATCCCTCCATCGGGACCGACCAGTGGAAGACGCATGATGACTTACAAATATGCCACATCTGCAAACGATCCGGATGGAGACCCGGTCAAGTATGTCTTCGACTGGGGAGATAAGACAACTTCCTGGACCGGCTTGGACTTCATTGATTCGGGGAAGAATGAGAGCGTATCTCACAAATGGGGTCAGGCTGGAACCTACCAGGTCAAAGCCATGGCCCTGGATGATAAGGGAGCTACTTCAGGATGGTCCAGTTCCCTGATAATCAATATATCATCGGACTGAAAAGGAAATATTAGAAGATATATGTGTTATTCATCATAATAATAGATCTCATTTGAACTCGATTTTAGTACCATTCCTCTCTCTCATGCCTGTCATGGCACTTGCCAGCATCACCGGCCCGTCAAATCCCTCCCTGGCCCGGCTGGAATCCACGAATACCCGGTCCATCAGCACCGGCGCGCCGTAGGAAGAAGCTTTGCATAATAGTAATAGCGTGCGGAAGATGAGGTTGCCGGATACTCCCTCGGGCGCAATGACAATATCATCCCCCCGGCAGCTTTCAATGAGTATCCCTTTGTGCTTCGCCACGAGACCGGCTTCTTCTGCCTGGGCGGCGATCAGCTCGCCTTCCAGAAGGCTTCGGTCCACGCGCTCGCAGCGGCCCCTGTCCTCCATCCTGCCACCGGAGAGCACGGCCGCCTTCGCCTGCAGGCCCATCTCCTGCAGAAATCTACCGCCGCCCAGCAATAGCTCCAGACGATCAGCCGCAGTCTCACCCTCATCGATGCCCACCGGCCCCAAGAGGAAAGCCCATCCTGAGACCTCCAGCAGAGCCAAACGCCGCACGCGGATCTTAAACTGCTCCGCCAGGGCACGCATGGTCCTTCCCGCGGGAAGGTTCCCCCTCACGGCGCCATCAATTTCCCCCTCAGCCAAAAGACGCACCAGCTCCTTCCAGGGCTCTTTGCTGGCGATATAATCAAGTGAGCAGTCGCAACATGGGTCGCCCACCATGACCAGATCGGCATATTCGCTGGCCGACTGCAGAGAGGCGATAAGCTCTGCGTCTGCCTTCCAGATGCCTATGCCGATGCGAGCCCGCCTGGCTTTTGCCGTTTGCTTCAGTAAGCTTACGAAGTCTGCGTCCATATCAGTGAATTCCGGTTACGCACTCCTTTTCCAGATCAAAGAGCACAGTCTCTTCCTCGCCCAGGGAAATGACGAGCTTTCTCTGCTTGGTGACCCGTCCAATCACCCTTGCCGTCAGGCCGCGCCTTTCGAATACCTCCAGGACGGCCGGCGCGTTTTCGGGTTTTGCAGTCACGACAAATCCCATTCCCGGATACATCTTCAGCCAGCTTGCCAGATCCAGGCCGGCGGGAACGGCTATCTTCTCCACATCCACCACTGCGCCCACCCGGCTTGTCTCTAGCAGCATACCCAGGGTTCCCAGCAGTCCCGGATTGCTGATATCTTTGCCCGCCTTGACCAGCCCCCTCTCGCCCAGCTCCTGCATACATCCCAGTTGTGTGAGCAGGGTCTTGCTGTCCTTGAAGCTGGTGGAGTCGAAGTTTATGGAGAATTTGGCATGCGGATGGCCATCCATATCGGCGGCAGCCACTACCACCTCACCTTCTCGGGCAGTGCTGCTCAGGATGACACCGCTCTTCTTTGCTTTGCCCAGAATGGAGACGTCCAGAGCACTGTAGGGCGTGTCCGGATGCAGATGCCCGCCGACGATTGGCACCTGAAATTTTTCTATTGCTTTCTTCATGCCTCGCAGGACCTGCTCTGCTATCTCCTGGTTGTCCACGGAGAGCACATCCACCATGGCCACCGGCCAGCCGCCCATAGCCGCGATATCGTGCACATTGACCAGGACGGAACAGTAGCCGGACCACTCCGGATCGACCTGCATGAGCTTGGACCAGATGCCGTCCGCCGCCAGGAGCATGACCTCCTCCCCGTCGTCAATCACGGCTGCATCCTCACCAAAGGAGGCGATGATGCGCTCAGACTCTATGGGAAAGAACTGCATGAGGCTGCCTATCTGCTTTTTGCGAGTGATGCCTACAAATCCTCGCAGTTGGGATGCCAGAGACTCCAGATTCATCGCAGATTATTGGATCTCACATCAAAAATAGATGACGCTTTGAGAGATATTATTAGTGGGACTTTAAATGAGGCATTGAGTGAGGCATTGAGTGAGAGATGGCGAGATGGCGCAAAGTTTTTAAACTCCTGGCCGAGAATGGAAAGTCCCGCCTTCGGGAGAGAAGATTCTCTGCCAGGAAGGATTCCACAGGAAAAATGGCACAAAAAAATTTTTATAGTTCCTACAGCTATAGGAAATCTGTGAGTTAATAAAAAATAATAATAAGTAAATGTAAATTTCTTGCATGCAACCGATCTAAGTCATGGCATAACCCCACGCGAAGCTGAGGGGTTGATGGGCAATATATTTTATAAAGTTTGCTTAAAAAGAGATCAAGCGACCAATTTCCATCAATGAGGTCCCGTTTTAATATTATCCATAAAAGTGGAGAAAAGCAGAACTCACTTTCCAACATGCAGATATTACGAAAGCATTATGATCTCATGCATCGTTGGTAGATAGAGGATAATTAATGCTTATCAGGAATTTCAGACAAGGCCGCATCATCTGTGCCAGGCTCGATCACGAAGAGGATATTATCAGCCAGTTCACCCATCTGGCTGAAGAGAATGGAATTGAGACCGGCATTCTGAGCGCTATAGGTGCTCTCTCTCGGGCAAAGCTGGCTTGCTACGATCAGATTTCTCATGAATACGGCGAAGTCTCCCTGGAAGAACCAGTGGAATTGGCATCTTGCTCTGGAAATATATCCTTGAAGGACGGCCGGCCCTTCGTGCATGCTCACGCCGTTCTATCGGACAGGACGGGAAGAGCGTGGGGCGGCCATTTGACCTTTGGCACCATCTTTGCCGCCGAACTATATTTGCAGGAGCTTTCCGGCCTGCCCCTGATAAGAGTCCCTGATTCTGTCACGGGCCTGAATCTATGGGGTAAAGAATAATGAAAAATTCCGAATACTTCGAGCATCTAGAGCAGGGCCTTAAAAACGCCATGCAGATAGCCCAGGCAGCAAGAAGCCGTGGACTGGACCCCACCACCGATGTTGAGATACCGCTGGCAGTAGACCTGGCGGAAAGAGTAGAGAAGCTGATTGGCATTCCCGGCATTGCGGTGCGCGTTCGGGAGCTGGAAGAGAAGGGCTTGAGCCGGGAAGAAGCGGCTTTAGCCATAGGCATAGATTTTGCAGAAGGGCGTCTGGGAAAGGGCGCCAGCAAGATTCAGTCGGTAGAAAACGCTATCAGAACTTCTGTGGCCCTGCTGACCGAGGGCGTGGTGGCTGCCCCCATAGAAGGAATAGCTCGCGTGGATATGGGAAAGAATGATGACGGAACTGAATATCTCAAGGTCTACTATGCCGGTCCCATTCGTTCTGCAGGCGGAACCGCTCAGGCTCTCTCCGTTCTCGTGGCCGATTATGTGAGAAGAGCCATGGGCATCGCTCCCTGGAAACCGAGGCCCGAAGAGGTGGAACGCTATGTAGAGGAGATCGGCCTATACAAACGCGTAGCCGGACTGCAGTATTCTCCCTCCGATGACGAGATTCGAATCATTGTGCGCAACTGCCCCATCTGCATAGAGGGCGAGCCCACCGAAGAAGAAGAGGTATCAGGATACCGCGACCTTCCCAGGATCGAGACCAACCGCGTGAGGGGCGGCATAGCTCTTGTCTCAGCTGAGGGAATAGCCCTGAAGAGGCCCAAACTCAAGAAGCACGTCACCAAATTGGGCATCACGGGCTGGGAGTGGCTCGATACACTCTCCAGCGGCAAAAAAGACGGAGGAGACTCAACCCCCAAGTTCTTGCGGGATCTGATTGCAGGACGTCCCGTCTTTTCCCATCCTTCCCGGGCAGGCGGCTTTCGATTGCGTTACGGGCGGGCCAGAAATACGGGCCTTGCAGCCGCCGGCATCAACCCCGCTACCATGATGCTCCTGGGCCAGTTCATGGCTGCCGGAACCCAGATCAAGGTGGAGCAGCCGGGAAAAGCTGCGGCTGTGGCTCCCGTCGACTCCATAGAGGGGCCGACGGTGAGGCTCTTAAACGGCGACGTGGTTCGCATCGATTGCGATCAGGATATTTTGCAATGGATGCCCAAGAGCTGCAAAGATCCCAGGACCATTCATACGGCGCTCAAAGCCCATATATCGAGCATTTTAGATATAGGTGAAATTTTAATCAGCTACGGCGAGTTCCTGGAAAACAATCGACCTCTGGCTGTCGCCTCCTATGCTTTTGAGTGGTGGGCGGAGGAGATGCTCAAGGCAGGCGGAGATCCCGTCGGCAAAGAGAAGATCGACGGACAGGAAGCCATTGCTTTGTGCCGGGAATACGGCGTGCCCCTCCATCCGGCTCATACCTATCTGTGGCATGATCTTTCCCGGCAGGAGTATGAGGAGCTTGCCACTCTGGCATTCTCTGAAGGCGTTCTTGAATCCAAAACCCTCCGACTCCCCCTAACAGCCAAGCAAGCACTGGAGAAGCTGCTGGTACTCCACAAAGTCAGAGCCGGAAAGATCATCATCGAAGATCCATTGCCGCTCTTGCTCTGCCTGGGATTGGAGCCTGATGGCGAGGCCCTGAAGAAATGCAGCATTCAAAAGGCTGAAGGTAATAACGAAGGAAATGAAGGCGAAAAGAAAGAAGGCTCTGCATTAGAACTGGTCAATGAACTTTCCGGTCTGGTCGTTCGCGCTCGGGCTCCCACGCGCATCGGTGCTCGCATGGGCCGGCCCGAGAAATCGGATAAACGATTGATGCGCCCACCACCGCATGTGCTCTTTCCGGCAGGAGAAGAAGGCGGCAAATCAAGATCCATTCAAGAGGCCGCCAAGCACTCCACAAGCAATACCACCGGCATCATCAATGTGGAGATCGAGCGGAGGGTATGCAAAGCCTGCGGCAAAGAGGGCTTTTCCTTCCGCTGCGAATGCGGCAGCCACACAGAAAAAAAGAGGGTCTGCCCCAAGTGCAACATTCCCGCTCCGGATAAGTGCCCCAAGTGCGATAAAGAGACAACGGCCGTGGCCAAGATGCAGATCGATGTAAAGAAGCTGTATCATCAGGCTCTGGAGAATTTGGGCGAGCGGGAACCGGAGTCGCTCAAGGGCGTCCTGGGCCTCTCCTCTCGGGATAAAACTCCCGAGCCTCTGGAGAAAGGCATACTGCGTGCCAAACATGGCGTGAACATCTTCAAAGACGGCACAGTGCGATACGATTTGACCGATCTGCCCCTTACTCACTTCCGCCCGGATGAGATCGGCACCAGCCCAGAAATCTTGTGCGGTTTGGGCTACACCGAGGACATGCACGACCTTCCCCTGACGACATCGGATCAGGTCTGCGAGCTTCGCGTGCAGGACATAATTTTGGCAGTGGATGCCGGGGAATACCTGGTCAAAGTGGCCAAATTCGTGGATGAGCTTCTCGTCAAGTTCTACGGCCTTGCGCCATACTACAATGCGTTGACTCCGGCTGACCTGATCGGCACCCTCATGATAGGCCTTGCTCCCCACACCTCAGCAGGAGTGCTCTGCCGCCTCATCGGTTACAGTCCTGCCTCAGCCGGCTTTGGCCATCCCTTCTTTCATGCCGCCAAGAGGCGCAACTGCGACGGGGATGAGGACTGCGTGATGCTGCTCATGGATGCGCTGCTCAACTTCTCCATGTCTTACCTTCCTGCCAAGCGAGGAGGAAAGATGGATGCCTGCCTGGTCATGACCACCATCCTCAATCCATCAGAAGTTGATAAAGAGGCTCATAACCTCGATCTGACAACCGTCTATCCTCTGGAGTTTTATGAAGCCACCCTCCTGGGTGGCAACCCCAAAGACATGGAGAAAAAATTTGATCTGGTATCCAAGAGGCTGGGATCTGATGCCCAGTATGTGGGCTTCAATTTCAGCCACGCCACAACGGATATCGCCGCCGGCCCCAAGAACAGTGCCTACAAGACCCTGGAGACCATGATCGACAAGATGGATGCCCAGCTGGAGCTGGGGCGCATGATCCGGGCGGTGGATGAGCAGGATGTAGCGGAACGGGTAATCAACTCCCACTTTCTTCCCGATCTGATCGGCAATCTGCATGCCTTCTCCAAGCAGAAGGTGAGGTGTGTGAAGTGCGGAGCCAAATTCCGGCGACCTCCTTTGAAAGAGACCTGTCCCAAGTGCGGCGGCAGGATTATCCTCACAGTGCATGAGGGCAGTGTCAGGAAATATCTGGAGGTCTCCATTAAGGTGGCAGAGGAGTACGGTGTGAGCAGCTACACCAAGCAGAGACTGCAGCTTCTGAAGATCGAGATCAACTCCCTCTTCAAGAACGATAAGGCCAAGCAGACCGGGCTGGCAGACTTCATGTAAGCCGAATCGGAATTCCAATCTGTATCTAAAAATTTAAATATGAATCAGATAGATAGATTACTGAAAAAAGGGGATGAGATAATGATGAGAAGGGGGTTAATACTATTGCTGCTGGCGGCAATTCTCGCCGGCAGCGCGCAGGGCGAGGATGCTGCAAAGAGCGATATGACTGCCATTCCTGCTTCGCAGGATGTTTACATAAGCATGGGAGAAAACCGGGTCTCGGTTTATAATCAAACTGAGGCGCTTCTATGTGCCGTTGATGTAACGGATGGCAAAGAGACAGAGAGGACCAGCTATCCCGGCGCTCCTGTAATTCAATTCAACATTTCCGGCATTAATATCACAGATAACGATGTTGCAGTTCTGGTGCTCAAAGCCAGATCCATGCAAACCCAGGGCGATCCTGCCATGGTGGCGTTGATGTCCATCGGCTCGGATTGGGATGAAAGTTCGGACTATACCACATTTCTGGTCAATATCCTTCCCGCCTGGAATATCATCAAGAAGAACGATGCCACCCTCATGAGCAGCAACACCGATGGCGATCGCATCTTTGCCTTTGATGTCTCCCAAAAGCTGAGAGATGCCTTAGATGAAGGGGACAGGATATCCTTCCTCCTGGAGGCCATCAGCAACAGCAGCGCGCAAATATCATTCCTGCCACGAGAGAGCGGCGAGGGGCCCTGCCTGATGATAATGCCCTATCCGGCTTTCTCGCCAGAGGCAGCTATGCAGCCCGATTTAACGATCAATTCGAGCTTGCTTGCCGATCAGACGACGGCTCTTTCCGAAAATATGAGCAGGACAAAACTGCAGATAAACACTTCCGATGATCTGCAGACAATCCCGGACGGCACAACAGCCCTCCTGGCCGGCAGATTGCTGAGCAACAAGAGTCTTGAATAGGCAATTAACCCATTTGAGGTTTCTTGCTATTCATTTTTTCGAAATAAAAAATGATATGCACAAATTGCCTGGCCGCAAGAGAAAAATAAGACAATGATCAAGGAATAACGGAATGGACCTCTTTTCCCATGCATTGCTGCCCTACCTGCTGGGCAGCTATCTCGGCCTTGATAAAAGGCTCCTTGCGGCCCTGGTGCTGGGCGGGATCGCACCCGACCTGGATGTCTCTCTCTCTTTGATCAATAACGTCTATCCGACCACTCTACTCCTGGTGCACAGAGGAATCACCCATACTCTCTTCTTTGGCTTCTTCTTCGCTCTGTTTATCTTCTATCTCGCATCCCGTGAGCAGATCAAAGCCTTTCTTGGCCGGTTCATTAAATATGATCTTGAATTTTCCGCAAAAAGCCTGGCCTTTCTCTATGCCGGAGTCCTCATGCATCTCCTTGTGGACTATACCACCACAAGAGGCGCTCCACTCTTTTATCCCTGGCAGGCAGCCAGGTATTCGGCTGACATCTTCTCCCAAATAGAGCCGGCGGCCCTTATTGCCAGCCTGCTGGTTTTAGCCGAGCTGATCAGAGAGCGGCACAGAATAAAGTTTAATAAAAATATACTATTAATATTTGTGCTATTTTTCGTGATCATGGGCGGGATAAGAATTGAGGGGAAAGCATCGGCAGAGAGCTTTTTCGATGGCCAGAACGCAAGGGTCTACCCGGATTCCAATCCTTTCTCGTGGGTCGTTTTGGAGAATGACAGCCATCAGTTCCAGGTTTATAAGTATGACTCACTCATGGGAAAAGTCACCAACCGCTCGACCTTTGCCAGGATAACCGTGGCCTCCAGCCTCACCCAGGCGAAGGCTGCCATAGGTGCGGGCGAGAGACTGCCGCAAGTCAAGCTCTTTTACTGGAGAGCTTATGCCGTGGCTATTAATGCTACCTCGCAGCAAAACGGTTCATGGACCATTGAATACTACGACCCACTGGTCAGGGCGCAAATGGCCAACTCCGAGCCCGCCTTCAGGCCGTCACTGAAGGGATACGGATCGGTTTGGGTCAGGGTGGAAGACGGGGTGGCGAGGGTGGAGGGGTGAGGTGACGGAAGCATTATGATTCGCCCTTGTAGCCCTACACAAATCCCGATTCATGAGAGACTATCTTTAATCTGGGGACCCGCGTTCTTATATGCCTCCTTTCATGATTTGCCACTAATCTTGGTTGTGTACTTCTTTTACTGAAATATTTTAATGCTACCTCATTGTATAATTGATATGGGGTAGCAATGGAATCAAAATAGCATAAGCAGCTAATATATTTAATGCCAACCGTATGGCTTTTCACAACCCATGTGAAAAAAATAACGGCAAAGGCGAGGTGCAGATCTATCTGATCTTTGCCTCCACCATCTCTTCCCGAAGTTTGCATAGGTTCTCTGCGCCACGTACATAGAACCAGTAGTGCACAATTACCAGCAGGCCCCATCCAACTGGTGAGTAGTACATTGCCCAGGCAGGAGTAATCGTGATCGTGCCCATCATGTTTAGAGCCAGCCAAATTATATTCACTACCAGATAGATTGCAATGTGAAGCTGGAACAGTTTCATCTGGTCTGAGACGTGAGCCTCTCTAAAGAGCCTTTTATATTCATCAATTGTGCTCGTCATTTCTTCCACCTATCCCTAATCAATTATCATTAATTATGTGCTTGAAAGATTTAAAGTTAATGGATCTGTTTGGACTCTATTTTATTGGCTGGATTAAATGCCATCATTTGCTGCTGCGACATTTGTGCCACTTCTTAAATCCACGGGGAATCATGCGAGGAACTTGATCCTGGTAGGCAGTGTAATCCTCGCCAAACTGGACGACAAGTCTGCTTTCCCAATGAAGCGAGCCCACGAATAGGTAGACGGAGGCTATAATATAAACCATCAACAAATTTTCTGTCATAATGGGTGTGAGCCAGATGAGGATAAGGCCGGAAAGCAGGAAAGGATCCCGAACCCAGCAATAGATCCCTTTTATGCCCAGAGCAAATGCATCCGGACTATGAGGCTTGGCAAGCTGGGCATGAATCAGGAATCGGTGCGGCGCATCCAGGAACGCCCTCAGCGTGGCAATTCCCATGAGAAGCTGGACCAGAAAGAAAAGCCACATCCAGGGATAGGGGACAGTGTACAGCACCGGTCCGGGAGACTGAAATAGCATAATCACAAGAGGAATTATAGTAATAACCGCCACAGTGCTGAAGAATACAGGGTACCAGGCATCTACCTTGGAGCCGAAGTGCCTTCTCGCCATCTTCTTTGCCGGCAGACCGGCAAGAAGACTATGCAAAGCTGCAAATCCGACAAGATAAAGAGCCACATATAGGGAATAGTAATCCAAGCTGGAGCCTCCTATGCCATATTGTTTATTCTGTTATTAGCCAATTATGGCTCATCGAGTTTTTTGAAGCTCTCACCTATGACCGGTGATATGAACAGTGATATTACTAGTGATCATTGATACGTATCATTGTTAAGGAGAATAGTGTTGGTCAGATCTGTAGTTTCTGACTTTACATAATCGTCTATATGATCATAGATGATCTCTTCTCTAAATAAGAAGGGAAAAATACAGGAAGTCAGGTCATGAAGAGAAGCAAACAGGAGATATTTTCTAAAATTCTTGAAATATGCTTAAACGGAGCCAGCAAGACAAGAATCGTATACCAAGCCAACCTCAACTTCAGAACCGTAAATCCCTATCTGGATACCCTCATTAAAAATAATCTATTAGAGGCCAGCCAAGAGAATCACATATTATATAAAACAACTAAGGAAGGCGCAAATATGCAGGAGACAATAAGTAGAGTTAATAATATGCTATTGCAGGAATGACGGACGCTCCAATTACTGCACTCGCGCCACTGGTATTCGGCCATTGTGCAGTGCCGTTGCCAGCAATGCTCCTGAAAAGCCCATCTCCTCCAAAGCCGACAGATCTTCCTCCCCCTTTACGCCTCCTCCCAGTATGAGTGGATGCTCGGCAGCTGTCCCAGCTTCCTCCAGAAACGGTATATCAAGTCCTGCAGAAGTGCCCACCCTATCCAGCTCTAGAAGGATAACTCCTTCCAAGTTCAGGTCGTTTAAACTCTTCAAGAGTTGCAAGGGCGTCTGCCCGGCTAGCCGGGGATCGCGGGCCAATACCTTCCTCTTCTTCATATCAATGCTTACTATTATCCCGTATTTGCTTGCAGCCGCTTGCATGAGCTGCAGCGAGGCGGTTTCCGTACCCAGTACCGTAGATACGGATGAAGGCAGCCGATCCAGATCGCTGGCCCTGGAAATCCCCGTATCTGCCATGGTCTTTGTCAGAGACGAAATCTGCCTTATGACCGCCAAATTATCGCCTCGACCCATCAGCAGGTTAAGGTCGGCGACGTAAACCTCTCTGGGGCGAAGCTCATGCAAAATGCCCAGCGGCTCGGATGTGGACACGATTCTAGAAAAGCCGGCAATAGGCTCATAATGACTCCTCTCTCCGCGCACGGCATGGACAACAGCACCATTAAGTATATCGAGGACGAAGATGCATCGCACGATTGCTCCTTTCGGGATTGGATGAATATGAGATTGTTGGTTAGCCCCATGAATATTGATGAAGCACGAGCGGCTCTGGCCGGCGGTGCAGACATAATAGACGTTAAAAATCCCAAAGAAGGATCGCTTGGCGCGAACTTTCCCTGGGCTATCCGGGCTGTGGCAGACCTGGCCCAAGGCAGGGTGCCGGTTTCCGCCACAATCGGCGACCTGGAATTCAAGCCGGGCACCGCGAGCCTGGCGGCTCTAGGTGCGGCGGTCTCCGGTGCCGAGTACGTAAAGGCGGGCCTCTTAGGCGTAAAGACTCCAGCCCAAGCGGAAGAGATGCTGGTGGGTATCGTACGAGCCGTCAAGGACTACGATGCCGGCAAGAAGGTGGTTGCATCAGCCTACTCTGACTACGCCCGAGTTGGATCCATCTCTCCCCAACTCCTGCCCGCGGCTGCTGCCAAAGCCGGCGCAGACCTTGTAATGGTAGACACAGCCGTCAAAGACGGAAAGCCTACCTTTGATTTCATGAGCGAGCAGGATCTAAGAGACTTTATCGATCTGGGCCATGCCGCCGGTCTAGAGGTGGCAATTGCCGGAAGCATCAACTTCGCCCATCTGGAGCTTCTGGGAAGGTTGCAGCCGGACATCATCGGCGTGCGCGGCATCGTCTGTGGAGGAGATCGCAGGAGCGCAATACAGAAGGAGTTGGTGGAAATGGTCAAGAAGGCTCTGTAATGGCTTCTTTTTTTAGATCATAATTGACTGCCTTCAGGAGTCTATCAATAAAACCGGCCTGCCCTTTCAGGATTTTTTTTCTGGCTTTCCCAGCCTCGAACCATTCGGCTTTGTCGACCTCGGGAAATTCTCTCATGATTCGGATTTTCTCGGCCATTCCATGCTAAATTTATTGCTCTTGGCCAGAGAGGCATCTAAATCAGATTGATTTGCCCACACATGCACAATCTTTTTGCTGGGCTGCCGGATCGTGCCAAGATTTGTGAACTGCCCTGCAACTTCATAGCCCGTCTCCTCTCTAAATTCCCTTTTCGCAGCGTCCAGTGGGCTCTCATGATCTCTAAAAACGCCTTTGGGTATCGACCAGGCACCCTCATCTTTCCCTGACCAAAAAGGGCCACCTGGATGGACTAGCAGCACTTCCAGCTTGTTTGCTCTAAACCTGAATAGGAGAATTCCGCCGCTATGCACGCTCATCTTCAATCCTCGACAACATTTAAACTTTTTCATTTCGGATACACAATTTTATAGAGTAGCCTACTCCATTCATACGTTATTCATGCAAAAGCTTTTTCCGCCGGCTGACTGCAAAGGGAAACTAGGCATGAGAGCAAGATTGGGCAATTTTCATGTGGCGGGATTTGGGAAATAATGGCTTCATTCAGGTAATCGGATATGGGCGCGATATCTTTTGAGATATTAAAGCAGGATAAGCAATCTTCAGCAAGACTGGGTCTGATAAAAACCAGGCGGGGAGATATACAGACACCCTACCTGGTCCCGGTGGCAACAATGGGCAGCGTAAGAGCTTTGGGCTCCGATGACCTGCTCAGTTTAGGCGCAGAGTGTACCCTTGCCAATACCTACCATCTTCATTTGTCGCCGGGCGACGAGCTGATAAAGAGGCTAGGCGGACTGCACCGGTTCATGGGATTTGACCGGCCCACGTTCACCGATTCCGGCGGATTTCAGGCATTTTCCTTAGGCTTTGCCAGAGAGCATAACATCAGCAAAATCGGAAATATCTTCCCGGAAGAAATGGCATCAAGTGATCATGCCGAGATTTATAAAGACTACCGGAAAAAATATGATGACAATTGCATAAGATCCGTTGATCGCGAGAAAGCAAAGCATAAGGTGGCCAAGAAGGAGAATTTGACTAAGATCACCGATGAGGGCATCTCTTTCAAGTCCCTTGCCGACGGAGCCTGGCATTTTTTAAATGCAGAAAAGTCGATGAAGATTCAATCTAACCTCGGGTCTGATATCATCATGGCATTTGACGAATGCACTTCTCCTCTCTCAGACTACGATTACACCAAGAAGGCAATGCAAAGAACCCATGATTGGGCGCAGGAGTCCATTTCATATCATGATAAAGATCAGGCTCTCTATGGCATAATACAGGGCGGGTGGTTTGAGGATTTGAGGCAGGAAAGCACACAGGCCATCTCTGCCCAGCCTTTTGACGGCATTGCCATTGGGGGCTCTCTGGGGAACAGCAAGCAAGACATGCATCAGGTCCTGGACTGGACTGTTCCCAGATTGGATGACGACCGGCCACGACACCTCCTGGGCATAGGCGAGATCGACGATATATTTGAATGCGTGGCCCGAGGAATCGATACCTTTGACTGCGTCTCTCCCACCAGAATCGCCAGGCGAGGAAGCCTCTTGCTCTCGCCTCAAGCAGGTGGATCACAGGACAATAAGTTCCACATTAATATCAAATCGGCGAAATTCAAAGAGGACGGCTCGCCAATCGACTCCAATTGCACCTGTTCGACCTGCGCCACCTACTCGCGAGCTTACCTTCGCCATCTCTATGTCTCACGAGAGCTGTCCTACTTCCGGCTGGCCACGCTTCATAATCTACATTTTATACTCAGCTTCATGGAAGAGATCAGAGAAAGCATACGAACGGGTACGTTTGCGGAAATGAAAGAACGATGGCTGAGAACGATTTAGGATGCCGATGAGGATAGAGGACCAAAGTGGATGTGTTGGCCAGAAAACGCAGAAATCCGATAACAACCGGATTGCTGGCTGCAAATTGAAGATTGATAGGACTCAGGCTGCCGTAATCTTATCCGGCCTTTACCTCTTCTTCTCCCTGGCAGGAAACATCGCTGCCACCAAGGTCACCTACTTCGGCGGCCTGGTAATGGACGCGGGCTTCATTTACTCATTAACCTTCACCTGGCGCGACCTCATACACAAGCAGCTCGGCCAGAAGGCGGCAATCACCACCATCTGGCTGTCGGCAGCAGTCAACCTTCTTGCTGCTCTATATTTTCAACTGGTGGTCCTGCTGCCGGCACAGACGGATTGGGCAAATGCCGGAGGCCAGGTTGCCTGGGAATTTCTCTTTTCCCTGCAAATGAGGATCGTGCTGGCATCCATCCTCACGGCGTTGGTCGCCGAGCTGATCGACACCAAGGTCTACCAGATCTGGACACGGAGCGGCAGAGAAAAATGGCCGCAGTGGACGAGAGTATTCGCCTCCAACTCCATCTCCATTCCCGTGGACAGTCTGATGTTTCCCATCATCGCTTTTGCCGGGGTTTTGGGAGTGGAGAGCTTGCAACAGATGGTCTGGACCAATATCATCGTTAAAGCACTGGTAACCGCGCTGGTCTTCTGGACGATCTACCTGGTGCCGGAAAAGCCGATTTATGAGGAGAACTGATGATTTTAAATTCAAATAGAAAAAAGGTCTGAAGCGTTACCGCTTCACCATAATTCCAAAATCAGCTTAACCTCGCCGAATCAAAAAGAGAAGTATATCCCGTTAACTTACAGGATTGGCCCGGAGAGCCTCACATTATTTGCCGTGACCACACCCTTGGACAGACCAGAAGGCACATTCAAGTATACGTCGTCTTCGTAGTCGTAAACTCCATTGCCGTTTACATCGAAGAAGCCCAGCTTTACGGTATCTATGACAGGTCCGAGTAAGCTTGCCAGAGGTGGCCAAGCCAGTATTTTATTCTGATCCTCATCAAAATTCGTGACTTTTGTCCCAGCTATCAGATTTCCCATGCAGCTTAATCGGATATCATTGGTTTGGATAAACTGATCAGAAAGATCTTCCCATCCTCTGCCAGAAGATTCATCATCCTTAGGGATTTGAATCTTGATAAGCCAGGTTCCTAGAACATGATAATAGTTGGCCTTCAGGCCGTGAACCATTTCAATGGCCAGTCCCCGCATTTCGCCGACTTTCCTTGGTTTCTTATCGAGGATTTTATCTGAAATGAACAATTTATAATTATCTGTAAACTGGGCGAATCCCAATCCCGGTGAAGAGACCTCTCTTCCACGGTATGGAAGGCGCTCACTAAAGCCTGTCATCATATCGGCAGGATTTTCAGAATCTTCAACGCAAATATCGTCAGGATGATCGGAATGGTCCATGCAGTCGATATGGTGCAGGTAAACAGGATCATCGAGATCATATGCGCGACTGCCATGAATATCTAGGAAGCTGATTATCGAATAAAGCTGCTTTAGAGGCTTATTCATGTCGAAATCCTGAAATGTCACCTTCGATCCGGGAGATACATTATCAATAAAAGTCAGTCTCACATCGTTGGCGTTGGTCGTGCCGCTGGCAGAATGCCCGATGTGCAGATAGACCGGGTCGCTTTCATCATAACCCGGAGTTCCAATATCCCAATAAGCAATGGTGGTCTCTGCGGGAAGACGGAAAAGGGGTCTGCCGATATCCAGGTCACCTGGCAAGACTTTGCTGCCGAATGGATAAATCGAACTGTTTGAAGGACTTACCATCACGATTATAAATGCCAATAAAAATGTCAAAATCAAGCTTCTTCTTTCCGGCGCAAACATCAGCATCCTCTCTTCCTTTCGTTTAATCTTATTGAGCTTTAACTATTAATAATTTATTATATTTTTAGTCGATTATATATTAATTATAATTTGAATGTATCGGTTCTTTTCCTTAATATTGATTAAATCAATTCGAGAAAAAAATTATAGTTTGTCATTTGTGTCTTTGCGAGGTGCACTCTCAATATCGTTTCTAAGGTTTGGTCCCTGCTCCAGGAGGCTCCGGCTGAGGATTAATGGCCCCGTACACAATCTGGCCGCTGAAAATGCCTTTGCCGACGTTCACACTGATCCTGTATATCGGCGGCTCGGGCCGTGGATTCAAGGCGATTGCCACAATCTGACCGCTGAAAAAGCCACTGCCATGGCTTGCGCCAATTGAGTGAACCGTCCCGGAAAACGAGGCTTTCACATTCTGGTCAGGGCTTACGCCCTTATCAGTGCTCGCACCGATCGCAATAGACCCCAGAGAGAGCATGACCGTTATGAATACGATTATGCCTCTTGCAAAAGATTTCATCCTTGGCAATTCATCACCCATTGTTTGATTGATTTACTGTTTCATATACTTTATTATTTTTTTGCAGCATCTGTCAGGAATAATAAGAAGAAATACGATTGAGGAATAGTGAAGAATGAATTCTCCTGCAGTCTCTTCATCCGCCTTTGAAGGCGCAACCAAAAGTTCCATCAACCCCCCGCACTATTCACCCCAACATGTCTATTCACCCTATTGAATTTAGATACGGCACCAAAGAGATGAAGGATATCTGGGAAGAGGACTATCGGCTGCGCTGTCTATTTCGCGTAGAAGCCGCCCTTTCTCAGGCCGAAGAAGAGCTGGGCATGATTCCCCAGGGTGCAGCTGCGGAGATTGCCGCTGCTGCAAAGTCGACGCTTCCGGAAAGGGCCAAGCAGATTGAGGACGAGATCGGCCACGACATGATGGCCACCGTCCTGGCCATGGCGGAGTGCGCTCCGAAATTTGGGGAGTGGATTCACCTGGGCGCCACCTCCAACGACATCCTGGATACGGCCACAGGCCTACAGATCAAGGCTTCTCTGGATGTACTGGAGCCTAAATTGAAAGATCTCCTGGCGCTACTGCTCGATCTGGCCATGAAGAATAAAGCCCTGGTCTGCGCCGGCAGAACGCACGGCCAGATCGCTGTGCCCACCACCTATGGCCTGCGATTCGCCATCTGGGCCTCAGAAATCGGGCGCCATATCGAACGATTGGCACAGATGCGGCCCCGCGCTGCGGTTGGCAAGATGAGTGGTGCAGTAGGCACTCAGGCCGCTTACGGGCTTAATGGAATGGAGATTCAGGCACGCGTCATGTTGCACCTCGGTCTTAACGAGGTAGATGTCTCCAATCAGGTCGTGCAGCGTGATAGACATGCTGAGATGGTCTGCTGGATGGCGCTCGTGTCTGCCACCCTGGACAAGATTTTCGTGGAGATGCGCACTTTGCAGCGCACAGAGATCGCTGAAGTAGAAGAGGGGTTCGGCAAAAAACAGGTTGGCTCCTCGACCATGCCTCACAAGAGAAATCCGATTAAGTCGGAACAGATCTGCGGCCTGTCCAGAATCGTGCGAGCACAAATCCTGCCTGCCTTTGAGAACATTCCCCTCTGGGATGAGCGCGATCTTACCAATAGTAGCTGCGAGCGCATCGTTTTTCCGGAAGCCTTCATCTTCACCGACCACCTTATCACTCTGGCCACGCGCACGCTCAGCCGGATGCGGCTGCGGCCTGAGAATATCGAGCGGAATTTGATTATGCTGCACGGACTGAATATGGCCGAGAACGTGATGGTGGAGCTGGCCAAGAAAGGCGTGGGCCGCCAGCAGGCACATGAGATCATGCGCCAGAGTTCTATGACTGCGTTTGAGCAGAAGAGGGAGCTGGCAGAGGTCCTTTTGGAGAACGAGACAGTCTTGCGCCACCTGAGTGCCAACGATATAGATGCCTTGCTTGATCCGCACCGGTATATCGGAACCGCCGTGGCTCAGGTAGAGAGGGTTTGCGAGAAGCTGCAAAAGCTCTACCTTGCTTGAGCAAGGCAAGTTGAACATGGCAAGACTTGTTTGAGGATAGCAAAGAATGCCCGCCGTATTCCTTGTCAAGCCCGGATCGATTGAGAGAGACGAGTATGGTCGGATCCTGGACGCTCGATCTTCGGTGACATTGATAATCAGCGGGCAGCAGATAATTATTGTGGACAGCGGTCTTCAGGGTGAAGAGGAGCTGATCCTGGGGGAATTGGCAAAACTATGCGTAAAGCCGGAGGAGGTCAAAAGCATTGTCAATACTCATTCCCATCCGGATCACTGTGGCAACAATCATCTTTTTTCCCGTGCGAAGATCCTGATGGCAAAGGAGGGAGATGTAATAGCACCCGGCGTTTGGGTCATGGCAACTCCGGGCCACAGCATGGACAGTATTTCCGTAGTAGTTGATATGGGTGATGTAGAATCGCAAATAACAACAATAGTAATATGCGGTGATGCTCTTCCTACCTTTGGAAATTTTCTTAAAAAAGTTCCTCCTGCCTTACACGTCGATCGTGACCTGGCCATTGCCAGTATGCAGAGAATAATAGCGCTTTGCGATATTGTGGTTCCAGGACATGATTTTCCGTTTTCTATTAGGAGAAGAGAATACCTCTCCCATCCATTTAGAATGTGATCTCGCAAGAGAAGTGCAAGCTCTTGGCTCCTTAATTAAATTCTGGCAAAATTGATCTTACGATCCCTTGTATATGACGCAGAGATATACCCGGAAATCTAAGATTAGGCAATCTATAAATACTTATAAAATGTATATGCTATGCGAATGCAGCTAAAATTGACATCAAAGGAGAGGTTAGTTCTTTATGGTCTTGCCAGATATCCGGGGCTCAGTGACATAGATCTCGCTTCTAATATAGGCGTTGATCGCTCAACAATATTCAAGAGCAAAAGAAAGTTTAGAGATTGGAAACTCATAAAACTTTTGAATGTGCCTTCCGGTGAAGCTGTAGGTGCCGAAATCCTGACCTCCGTCTTCGTGAAATACAATCCGACCGCTTCCTTTGAGGTAAGGAAAGGATCCACCTCGTATCAGAATTGGGTGAATTACCCCAATTGTGTCTCGCACATTGCCACAGATACCGATTCAGTGTCTACGTTCTACTCTAGAAGCCTCACTGACTTTCGGGTAAACTTTGATCCTATAATCGACGAGTACTACCGCAGCGAGTTTGTGGAAGATATTCATTATTTCCACTATCCTTTCCAGGTCTCCAGCTACTCGGCTGATGCGGCTCTCGCAGTAGACGGCCTTTTTGATCTCACAAGATCCGATCTATCTGATGAGGTAATAACGCCCAAAGCAGCTATAACTGAGGACTCGCGCCTCACAGAGAAGGATAAGCTCACGCTCTACTCATTTGTAAAGTATCCCATGCTCTCAGACCTGGAGCTTTCCCGGAGAACCGGCATCTCTCGGCCTACCATCTCTGGAAAGCGAACCAAGTTCTTCCAGAGCGGGCTACTGACTCGCGAGGCCTATGTGGATTGGCAGAAGATCTGCTGCGAACTGATGTCCTTTTATCATGTGCGCATCAGGCATGGTCACGATCGCCAGGATCTTGCTCAGGTCTACCAGGCCTTCCGCAGGATTGGAGCGCCTCTGTTCAGTTATTTGCAGCCGGGAGAGATCTTTGGCGCCTTTTTGTCCACAGGATATCCGGACCTAAAGAACCGCATGGATAAGGAGCTTCGTGCTCTCTCAGCTCAGGGTCTGATCATTGAGAGACCCATGCTCGTTATCATGCCGCTTGCCGAGATAAAGGCCAGCAAGATCGATTACGCGCCCATGGTAGCTAAAATGCTGGATGTGAGCAAGGAGATCTGAAGATTGCATCGGAACGCGAGATTGCCGTAATCTGCTCTAGGGCAGATCCGGCAAGCTTCAATATTTGTGAGCGTCTACGGGAGCTGTGCTCCTGGCAGTGTGAGGAAGGCTACAGGTCCTATGGCCGGTGGCGTCTGATAATTCACGACGAAAAGCAGACACGTTTAAGCGGCCTGGATGATCGGCTGTCTGATTTAGGATTGCAGACGGAGATGGTGGTCTTTGCCAGCCGCCACGAGGCGAAAGCTGGATTGCCCTGGCTGGGTGGGCACTTCACAGGCATACTGGAAGACGGACAGAGTAAGCTTTCAACGGCTTCACCCTGCGGCCTGCGATCATTTTTGCATAACATATCTCTTCCCGGCTTTGCAGTATCAGCAGAGGCCACTCATCACGGGCCAGTGGACTTGAAGACCCCCTGCTTTTTTGCGGAGATTGGCAGCACTTTGAAAGAATGGCAGGATCGGCAGGCGGGGGAGACGGTAGCACGGGCAATCCTGGCCATTGAGTGCAAGCAGCTTCCTGTATTCCTGGGCTTTGGCGGCGGGCACTATGTGGCCAGGCAGACTGAGTTGTTGTTCAAGGCAAATGTAGCCTTTGGGCATCTCTTTTCCAATTACCAGATAGCAGGAGTAAATCGTGAGGTAGTGGAGGAGGCTTGCCGCAAGTCGAATGCTACCCATGCCTATCTTGATAGGAAGTCTCTGCGCTCTGCTGAGAGAAAAAGAATTGAGGGCATTTTGGCTGAGATAGATTTGCCGGTGCTGAGAAGCCGGGAGATTCGGGCCAAGTTCCCGGTGGCGGAAGCCGAACAGACGCATTTGCCATAATGATTTTGGTGGCTGTGGTACATTGGCGCGATGGATGGACCCATAGATGCAGCCGACATACATTCTTAAAAAAGTTCATATGATACCTCGAACAAATAAATTGCATAGGATAAATACATGATCAGAGGCGCATAGAAAAAGTCTATTGGCCGGAACTCCTATATTTTGTTTTGGTCGTTTGGCCAAAAGGTTTTTATTCACTATCAGCGGAAAAGAGAAGCGGCTCAAACCCTCCCTGCTCTCCCTCCCAGGTGGCGGGGGCGTTTGGGCCTTATTTCATTCATCAACAGGGATCAAAGCTATTATGTGACGCTTGCATTAATTAGTTATATACCATACAGAATCATACATATTTATCAAGCAAAGTACTTATCAAAGATTCTGATTTAAGTTATGTTCCAGTAAGAGGAAAGACCGAGAGTTGTTTGTCGAGCCTCATCTCTCTCGAAGTTGCACTTCCTGGCGGCGCTATCTTGGCCAGTATAGCTGCGAGGTCATGGCAGGCTGTAACGCAGTCTTTTTCCGGTCGGGGTGCCTGCAGGATTGTAGCTGAGGGAGGAACGGCTGCACAATGCGATCGATATGGTCCAGGCATATTTCGCTTCTGTGCAGGCATCTGATTTTACTCAAAGATAGTACTGAGAAAGAGCAACATATTCCCAAATATAAAGAGCAGGATAGCGAATGCGCCAATCATCTTCTTTGGTGTGGATCGAGCCACGAACAGGATAATGAACATAACTGCTAAGATCGCTAATGATACCAGGAGCGCTCTGCGTAAAGGTATAAGAATATGTTTTGCCAGGCCGTAGTAGTATGCGATGTAATCCAGCAAGCTGGACGAGGAATAAAATAGGGTTTGATAAACCGACAGGAAAGCAATCACCAAAAAGACCACTAATATCAACCGTCTATTCCATTTTGAATATATCTTAACTCTTTTAGAAAACCTATTGTAGATTTTTGATAAATTACGCTCTAGATAAGTATTTATCTTAATGATTTTATCATTAATAAGGAAATACTCAGAGGCCAGAAGGAAGCCTGCGAAAAAGTTCGCAATGATCCCCGCTTGCTCCAGAGTTCTAGAATCCAAGCCGGATACAGCTAATTGAATATCAATTAATGGCATTATTTCACGTTAACCTTCCATGTGGATTTACCTATTTAAGGCAGGCGCCGATGGCTTGCTGTGGTATCTGAAAGATTCTTGGTGTAACCCGTCGCAATTCTAGGAACTTATTTTGGCAATGCCGATAGCTTATCATTCTCATTCGTTGGCCTGACCGCAAATTCTCCAGCACCCCGGCCAGGATCGCTGCGAGGTGCCGGGCAGGCAGGAGCCACCTGGGCGGTCCTCTCGGCGGCGCGGATGGCAGAGCGGAAATCCGGTTGAGTTCAGCTTGGCCGGTTGGGCTTTGGACATGTCCGCCTTCAGGGTCTGTCTCAGACTCCTTTAGCAGGCCCGGACGAGAAGAGGAGTTGCTCTTATCCTTGAGCGCCAGCAATCCCTGAAGAAAGTGCTTTCTCAGGGTAGCGCCGCGCTCCCTGGCAGAATTCTCCAAATACTTCTTTTTCCTCTGCGGTAGAAAAATAGATCGATGTGTTCCCCTCAAAGATTCATGGTGGATTGCATCGACCGCATGGCACGTAGCCGTGTGATCTCGCATCCGCCGAGCTGGAGAACCAAATCTCGTTCTCCGGGCGGATGTTCTTGGCTGAGCTACAACTCGGATAATGATATTTATCGGATTTAGTAGAGCCCACAAATACCTTTTCGGATGCTGTAAGGGGTTCGCCCAGGGAGTGGTCAGAATGTGTTACATCAATTGCTTCTCTTGCAAGATTTATGTCGCCGTCGTTTGCTGGTGCCGATAAAGCCAGGGGCACCAGTAAAGCCAAGGCGAGTAGAATATATGCCAACTTCATAATCATCAACGCCCTTCAACAGATCTCCGATACTGAGAAAGAATGTGAGATAGTGTGCATCGAGGGATGGCTGAAGAAGAAGAGTAAGACCTGGTTCAAAGCCCGGCAGAGAAATATATTCGATTACCTCTGAGCCAGGCGCTCTAGCAACCGGCGATGACTTCTGGTGACATCCAGATAGGCATCCCGTACTTCAGGTGGAAGGGCACTTAAGGCCTTCTTCCTATCTTCTTCTGGTATTCTTTCTCCAATTACGTGATACCTGTGCATACCAATACCTGGAATTGCAGAGATAAAAGGATTTGGCATAAGCTGGCCTACATCCTCGCCAGAACCGCGGCCTTGGTCTTGTCATACTCATCTTGGCTGACCAGCCCGGCGTCCAGCACCTCTTTGAGTTGCTTGAGCTTGGCAACTGGGTCTTCTTGGATAAAGAACCTCTTCCATTGGCCCATAATTCGTAGTAGTGACTATGCGTGGATCGCCGCGTGGTCTTGGGCAGGCAGGAGCACGGATGGACGCACGCCAGGGGGCAGATGCTAGCTCGGCTAGCTCTTGTTGCGGTCTCGCGAAAATGAAAAGAGCTTGGCTGGTAAAAATGGGTGGTTTATAAAAATAGGGTTGATGAGACGTACCTTTACTACAGCGGCATGCCCCACAGGATATAATTTATGTACGGTACGAAATGAGGATCGGCGAAAGGTGCGCCGAATCTTACCTAAATGAATGTTATGGCGAAAATACCGGATAGGCGGAGCCTACCGGGTTTGTATCGTCACATCCTGGCAAGAACTGCCGCTTTGGTCTTGTCGTACTCTTCTTGACTGACCAGGCCGGCATCAAGCATTTCCTTGAGCTGCTTGAGCTTAGCAACAGGATCTTCTTGTGTAGAGGGGGCCGTGGGTGCCTGCAAAATCACGGTTTTCTGGGCAGTCTTGTGGGTCTGCATATTCTGACGAATAATGCTGATGGCCTTAACTGCATCGTCATTAGAAATATTGTCCAGCTCAATCTTCTTGCCATGTGTATGAATTTCAATTTCAGAGCGCATGAAGCCTTTTTTGTGATCAATTTTATCTATTGACTCGAAGGGATACTCTTCCGTCTCAGATCCTACGAATCCGGCTTATAGATCACGATTCTATGGTTTGTTATGATAAGTTTGGTGGGGTGGATCTTAGGCTTGAAACTTGACGGCTCGACCACCATGCTTACTACCTCATCTCCACTAAAAAGTCTTGAGATGCTCTGTGGTATTTCGGATCCCATTAAATCACCTTGTTACAAGTGGTCCGTCTCTGAGGAAAAGTCTTTTGGATGAACGGCTTTGCACGTAATCCCCTTCTGCACGTAAAGTCGCGAGCTTGCACGTAAGGTGACATAGATATGCAGTAAATTGGTAATACAAATCAGCAACCATTTTCATAGAACTTTAGTAGAAATTTTTTTATACCTCGATATCACAAGAGGTAAATACATGCAAATCCATCGGCAAGCAAACTGAGGTGATCACATGGATGAAATCGTTGAGAACGGAAAGCCAGCAGAGAATCTACGTAGATTCAGCATCTTCTCACAGAGATCACCCAATTACAATTTAGCGTTCATCAATGGAGCAATATGCAATATAACAGCGCGCGGGGAAATCGTGTGCGATTTCCATCTTGAATCGAGAGATAGACCCGCTGAGCAAAAGATTGCGGTTTCCGAAGATGAAGGACTTGTGATGGAATCGGTTTTTGTGGAAGCGGGGGACTATACGCGAGATGTTAAATTTGGTATAGTCATGAATGCGACCTTTGCGAGAGATCTCGTTGTGTTACTCAATGGGAAAATAACAGAGGCTGAAGAAGCTATTTCTGCGCGCGCAAAGAAGGATGCACATAAATGAAATATGGTACGGGAATCAATGTAGGTGAGCGGTTTGCAAGAATCCGCACACCGATTGTCTCAATCGGAGGGCCGGTCTCAAAGCAGAGCGCTGCCGGGACTTCGAACCAGAACAGATTTATGTACAGACCCAATGAACCAGATATATATAACAATTTTCAAGAAGACAGATCGATAGGAACCTATTCCAACCCGGTGGTGAACGCGATCCATTCAATTGCAGATGCTAGTATAAATGCCGAGATCGATGATGTGGTTCGTGGCGCGGTTGAATGGCTCGGTGAGCAATATGAATTTCGAGAACCCATACAAGTTAAATCGTTTCTGAGTGGTAACAATACTCTAAGAGGGATGTTATCCACTATATACTCGAAAATACGGAAGGAGTTTCCATCTGAAAAAATAACCCTTGAAGTGTTCTCAGACCCCCCGCATTCTAGCGAAAGGGATATCGTGGTTTCTGTAGAAACGTCTCTCCCAGTGCATGATGCGATTGAACTATTAGATAGAGTTGAAGATGTCAGATGGAATAAGGATTCGAATGATCCTTATGTAAATATATGTGTGAAACTGCAGTACCAGTAGAATTTTGCTGGAAACACTATTTAGACTTAGCAGAGCATTTGGCCGAGTCAAGAACGGATGAAGCTAAACTACGGGCTTCAATAAGCAGAGCGTACTATGCTGCCTTTTGTAATGCCAGAAATTATATGCTAACTAAAGATAATAATCCGTTTCCTCTTAGACACGATCATCACAAATACTTAGTCAAGTATTATAAAGGGGATTTGGATGAAAGTAAATCCGATGTGGAAGGCACAAGATTGATAATTGGAAAAGATCTGAATATTATGCGCGTTTTTAGAGGCAACGTCGATTATGATGACGATGTTAGAAAAATAGGCAACCTAGACGATGCAACTGCTGATGTTATTAGGAGATCGAAACGTGTGATCTCGCATATTGAACGGGGCGGATTTTAATTAATAGATCTCTTCTTTTCTATCCTCTCACATAATTAACTGCAATATAACTCAGCAAATTGCTTAGCTGCACTCCGGTTTCTTCAGATTCCTGTTCTAAAAATATCCTCGCATCTTCTGGCAACGTCACCGCTACAAGTACCTATTAGTACCTATGACAGCATCCCGTGAAGTCCGAGGCAAAGTAATAGCAGACCAAGGCATTTCTGCCATATAGCAAAGATACTGGATATTTTTATGATATCGATTTTTTGGAGGTTTTGCTCAGGTCAGCAGTTGCACTATCCCCGACCAAATTAAGCGTCACTTCGAACGTGTAATGTATGGTCTCATTTCCCGACGCAAATTGAATATGTGCGATAACTTTCTTGACATGGAAGGATTTGCCCAACTCTTTAGCCAGGCTTCCTATATGGTCCTGCAAATCATTGACCCCAGATACGGTCGCATCTTCTTCTGGATTGGTAAGACAAATAACAACTTCATCACCCTGCGTTATGGCCTGTGCACCCGTTCCAGGGAGATATACACGCAGCATCAAGTCAAGCGTGTCTTTATAAGGCACTGGTTCCGTGCCGTAAGTACCAGACACTAAAAGAATTAGTGTTGCTAACACTGATAATATCTGCCCCATCATTATCTTTCGCCTTTCGGATAATCAGAGGTTTTAGCGAAAAACCTTTTGGTCTCTCGCGAATTACTTCAGCTGAAGTAATAAGAAGGGAATTATATTTACTCAAGTACTATCCGCCTCCTGTCAAGGTGAAAATGCCTTGCATGGATAGAATCTTTCTGAGTCTTCAGAAGTTCTGAGAATATGTTTTCAGGCAGTCGCATCTGATGACGGGCATCCTTTGCGAACATTTTGCCACCGTTCGCGGCCAAGAGGGCTTTCAGCACTTCGCCTCGATCCTTCTGCGCAGGCTGGATTTTGCCCTTTTCGAAAGCTGCGATTCTCCTGCGACCGAAGGCCTGTTCTTTTGCCGCACGGGCGCGGTAGTCTTCGAATTCAGATTGCATACTCTTCACCTCAGCCATATGGCCGCGAGGTCCAATGCGGTTATTGCTCTATATCGCCTGTAATGCAAATTTCGGGGTAACATTAAATAATAACAGAGTCACATAGTGCTACATTGTAATGTACAATCAGAGAAAACATGATGACTCAAAGATGAAGCAAAATAGCCATGATGTAGTTAAATTATTATTATTATTATTTTCAATTTTCCTTTATCTTTTTATTATATGTTACAATGAAGCTTTCTTCAGCATCTTTTCATTTCCCGATGAACGTACAGCTTTGCCTATTAATTTTTATCTCCTTAATATGTTGGATCTTTTGTTTTGGAATTTTTCGTTTTTCCTTTTTATGCCTTTTGCGATTGTTTTTATAATAATACTATTTGAATTTATTACACAAATTATTACTGCCATGATAGGCAAATCCAATTGGCCACGTTTAAACTGGCAATCGATAGTACTATTTTATAGATCGAACAAATTGTTGGTGCTATCGATTTCTTCAATTATAACCTACACAATTATGCTCCTTGCTTACGAATATAAGAATTATATTTTAAATAGCATTATTGAGGAAAACTATGTCCTGGCGGAAAATGATGAGTTTGGATTGTATATTCTCATATCGCTCTATATTTTTCTTTGTTTTGCATTTAGCCTCAGGAGAGATCGTTATATTGATGCTGCAAAGAACTTATTAACTATTCGTAGGCGACCATTTGGGTCTTCCAAGCCTTCGCAGAATGGACAAAAATCTGAATTTTTTATCTATCTATTTCTTTTATTATTCTTTATAATGTTTATATTTTTTAACGATTCGTTGGTTGTTAAAATGGGCACTGAAGACGCAATTCGCTTGGTACAAGGCAAACCCTTGCTATATGAGGGCGACCCAGGCAGATATGAGTTAAAATTATTGATGAACGATTCACGTATAAATCTCTCTAATAAGTCTCTAATCTTTTTTATGCACCAAGATGGAATCTATTATTTTATTGAGAAACAGGGGCCGGACTTTAATGAGTCCAATCATAATTATACACAAGTATATGCCGTTCCAATTAATTCGGTCAAATTAGCGAGCCTAACCTTATGCAAATCCGAGAAAGAACGCAAATCGCTAACGTCCAGTTTGATTTAACTAAAGATTTAGTATGTGTTTAGTTCCTGTGAATAGCTTGATTGATGCTGGTTTTATCCGATGATGGGCGTGAATCAAATTGCCTATGCCAAACTAGAAAACGACATCATCCGCCATTCTAGACTGAAATCTGCTCTTGGGAAGGCCCACTCACACCCAGGACCTATTTGCACCAGTTGACTAGATGCTTGGCCTTCGCCAACAACTTTAGCATCCTCTCTCCTCAATTCAATACAAATGCCTATTTATTTCTAAACCTGCGCTTGAATGATATTGATGAGCTTCCTATAAAAGTAGAACCAAATGTATTTGATAATTTTAGGTGGCCCAATTCTTTGTAATAATCGAGAATCATGTCGATAATGACTAAAGGTTGATTTAGTGAGTTCATTATATCGAGATTTGACTTCACACCAGAATTGACAATTTGCTCACCAACAGACACGAAGTCAGGAAGATATTTGTTTTCAAACTCATCGACGTAATAGGCAAAGCCTCTTCCTGTGGCATGAAGAGCTATTATCCCTATCTGACAAGAGTCCGCCCTTATGTACCCGAGTCCGCTTAACATTTCGAGTGATTCTTGTATTACTTCTTTCGTTATTCCAAGCCTGCCAAATCGATCGGATATTTCGCTCAAATTGATAAACGTCTTCCCTGTCGTTAGAGTTGTTTCATATATGGTCTTTAAAACATTTTTATCGTCCTCGTTTAGGCAAGTCGGTATGTCTATCATATGATCTCCTATTCCTTTATTAGGAGATCTAGCGAAAGAGGTTTTGGTGGTTTCGCGTATTGAGGGGCAACGACCGGCCTTCAGTACCATCCCTCCAGTCGATGGTGAAGTTCTCGGGAAGGCCGCACCTCGTTCAGGCCTGACCTCCCCATTTTTTAGGCACACATATGAATGGCATCCAGAATTTGACGCTGTTTCTTAGTGATCTCGGTCGTGATTCTTTCTCCATCCGGCAAGACCATGATCTTGATTTTTTCGAGTTCAGTGAACAATCCCTCAACCGAGTATCTTTTATTCAGCTCGGCATCGATCATCATTCGCATGAGCTTCATCCTCAAGATCAGAGCAAGGAATGAAATGAATAGGTAGCCCCTTAGACTACTGTTGGTCCTCAGGTTCGCGGGCATCAAATCGATGTCGTTCTTCAGAACATCGAATCCCTTTTCAACGATATCCTTGCTTCTATAAAGCGCAAGACATTCCACCCACGTGAACTCGCCTCGA
The DNA here is from genome assembly GCA_963682135.1 of Methanothrix sp. Taxonomy (GTDB): domain Archaea; phylum Halobacteriota; class Methanosarcinia; order Methanotrichales; family Methanotrichaceae; genus Methanothrix. Next base: position 193,799 of record OY821645.1, on the reverse strand, counting down.
TAAAGCAAGATAAACTTTCCCATTTTATTAATAGCCTGGGAGACCGCATTTTTTCTAAGTGATACCTGAAACTTACCGTCTATTGCTTTCCATTCTATAAACTTGGCATCTCTTTTCGCAGTCGCCCTGAAAACTTCTCCAGGATTCATCCAGGGTTTCAGGTTCTTGGACTTGAGCACTTCCATCAAATCGTAGAGTCGCTTATAAAACGTATTTCTTTCCTGCTGCTCTCTTTTCTGATCGTAATATGCATATCCGTTCAGCTTGTTTTCACCAACATCGATCTCTACAGGCATCACAAACAGCGGCTCTTTTTCATAGAGTTTTAGATGCTCTGGATCGTCAATGCTTTTGTGGATAGCAGATATCGCTTCTTTGACGTTCTTGAGATTACTCGTTGGCGGAATAATGAACGACAGATCTGCAGATATCATCTCCTCGATATTGTCGGTTGAAAAGAAGCCTCTATCCATGATCAGAGTATAATTTCTGACGCCCTGTGCATTCATTTTCTTGATAGTATTCTTAAGCGTAGATACATCTGCGATGCTTCCTGGGTAGAGATCATACATCAACGGTATGCCCAGATCTTTGTCCACGACTAGAGACAGATTGATTTGAGGCAGGTCGAGGCCATCTCGATTATAGCCGTATTCAAGGAGGCTGATGCTCTGAGAGTAAGACGAAAAGGAGGTTATATCGTAGACTAGCGTGCTGGCTGTGGATACTTGCTCAATGAGTTTGCGAGAGAATTCCAGATTCACAGTACCTTCACCGATACTGCTTAGCATTCGTGAAAGGCTCTGTGATGATAAGGGAAGATTCGGATGGTCTTCAGACATGACCGTACCTTCATACCAGCTCTGGATATGGGTTAGTGCTCGGGGGTGTGTGGCATAGTTCATTGCCAGTGTCAAAATCGGCCGGACTTCTTTACCAGGAAGAACATCAGAGAGGATCTTTTCTAGCTTAAGGTCCTCTGTGATCTTCTTGAGTGGAACGAATTCGCCATGCGATAGCACTTTCTTGGGGATTTGGTCTTTGGCGCGAACCTTCACGGGAACTCCATTGACATTCTTTCCCAAGTATTTGCTTTTCTGCCGAATTTGCTTCTTTTCCTTATCGTAATAAGGTGTAATTTCATATATGTATTCCAGGCCATTTATCTTTTTGGTTCGAATAAAAGATTTCATGTTGTATTTAGGCACAGCATACTATTTATAGTTTTTGGTCATCGATGGCGAAAATTGATCAGATATGCCTAAATTTCGGGGAGCTTAGGTTCAGGATCGCTGCGATATCCTGGGCTTTTCCCGGTGGCTACACTCGCTTATCCTGAAATGGCCGGAGGCCGCCTTCGCAGCGCAAGCCTGCTTCCTGCCAGAGCGGACTCTTGCATCGATCTTCGCGAAAAGCTCATCGATCTCGTTTGCCGTGCGGATGGCAAAAAATGCATCATAGATCAGATTGGCCTTTTCTCTTACCCTTTGTTCTAGTTCTCGATAATGCCCTATCAATTTCAAACATCACGACAGCTGTCTGAAAAACCACTCTGCGTCCGTCTTCTCCAGTTAATAATGCTCCATCCCTCTGAGCACCATGCTCTTGGCGTTGAACGATATCACTAACAGTTCTCCAATAGCGTAATAGTGCTTCAAGGAACGGAATCTCAGTCGATCCCCAACTGATGATATTGCTGAGCTAGAACTGCTTCAATTCTATTGGCTGTATTGTCTCGGTTTTTGTCAACTTCTGGAGGTAGATATATTTCTACCAGTTCGTTCGCGAATTCCAAAAGAGCTTCTCGACAAAGATGGCCTATTACAGTCAATTGTTGTTCATAATTATCACCCCATACAATGGATTCAGCTTCTGCCCATTTATCATACGCTTTAGGATATTTAAGCTTGAAATCATCAGCATCCAAATAAGATCCTATTGAAAACTCTACTCTATTTACTGGTTCTGTATTTTGCTCAATAGATTGCTTGTAATACTCAAATCCCTTTGGAGTGACATCGAATATCCTTTTATATATCCCAACCGGGGGCGATAACCTAACGAGGCCTGCATCTGCCAATAAGTCAATATCTCCAACATATACACTTTTATCTGAAATTCCTGGATGATTTACCTTGGCATAATTTTGGCCTGCAGCTTGCATAACGAAAAATGGCTGTCGATTCTCTCTGGGGGTATTTCGAGCAGCTTCAACTAATCTAAAAAGCAAATCGATCTGTTCTTTTCCTAGCATGTGATTCAATTCAAGCCTATAACGAAAAACCTTTTGCCTGATTGCCAAGGAGGCAGGCCCGCGGCCAGGAGCATAGCCCGGATCCGTGCCGGCTCTCACTCGATCCAGGCTGCCGTGTGCGCTAGTCTCACAAAAGATGCAACCGCGCAGGTATCTGGCACGGCCAGCAACGTGAACACCGGCCTGGTCACGATCATACGGTCCCCTGTCGTAGGCATCACGACAGTCACCAACGATGCGCCTTTCGCGGGCGGAACTGATAAGGAGTCGGATGATGATCTGCGCCAGAGGGCCGTCTGGGCATATATCCTTGCAGTCGAGAACTTTCTCAGCTCACAGTCTTTCCTGAAGCCTTCTGTCAAATTGTCGAGCTGTCGGCGAGTTGGACCCAGAGTTTTTACTTCCTGAGGAGCCAGCATTTTGTTCATTTCTTCCATCTCCAGCCGTGGCTATCCTGGCGTATCAGTCCGTATCTCTCCAGATTTTCGAGCTGGCTCCTGACCAGGCGCACGGCTTCCCTGTCACCCGGATCAATCTGCAGATGAGCCAGGATTTTGCCACCATCCTGGGCGATTTTAGATGATCGTAGAAAAGAGAGTAGTTCCAGGTCGTGATACCGGATGCCATTGCCTGTCGGGACCGGCTCCTGGAAGCTTGCATATCTGGCCCGATAGAGTTCCGCCTCATATTTTTCCAGCACATTGCCTTGGAGCTTCAGCTCCCTCTGAGCTTTGGCCAGATCTGCCTTGAGGCCTTCAATCTCTTTCAGAAGGTCTGGACGAGGGGAAGATTCTGTTTTGGCCTGAAGGGCCCTTAGGGCCTCAAGGGCGAGCTTGCCTATATTGGTGCCGCGCTCTTTGGCGAAAGTATCCCAGTGCTGCTTTTCTTCTGTGGTCGAAAAATAGATGGTTGTGTAGCGGCTTTCAGACTATTCTCGGGGGATAAGGAGCGAATGGAGTCCCACGTGTTTAGCTGCACATTCCTACAGCGGCATCCCCCACATGGGATACCACTTGCTCTCGTCCTTTTCGATGGGCATCTCCTTCTCCATTATAGCCTTCAGCCGGAATTCCCGGGATGTATCACGCTGCTTGCCACTCGCCGGTACAAAAGGATAGTAAGAGCCCAGCTTGAAGTTATAGATCCAGTAGATTACCGCCTCTCCCCGGAAACGGTAGACCGCAGCCAGAAGCTGCGTTCCGAAGCCCTGCTCCATCAGGACCTGGCTGACCATCTGAATGTTGGTCACAAGATCTTCGAAGTCCGGGTCTGATAAAACGACCCAAACGTAATTGTACTCATCCTTCTCGATCCTGTACTGCGTGCCCGTCTCCTTGATGCTTAACTTGAGCAGATCCTCTATCTCAGCTCGGGCCGCTTCATATCGGGACGACTCCATGGGTTTGATGCAAACCCCGGCTTTGCCGTCTGCACTGTAGCCCAGGTTTGCTTCTAATGTGACCGCAGCCGTGGATATGGCAAAGAGCTTATCCGTCTTGGCCTCAGGCAGCTTGGTCTTTCCCAGGATGGAGTCCAAAAACCCCATCTCAGGCCCCCAGTTCCATCTCGATCTTCTGCAGAGCGGCAATGCGCGCTTCCAGAGTAGGGTGAGTTGAGAACAGTCTCATGAAGGACGAGCCGGAGATAGCAGGCGTGATGAAGAGCGCGCTTACCGGCCCTTCCACTTTCCTCAGGTCCTCAGTGGGCACCCTGAAGCCGCTGATCTTCTTTAAGGCTGAGACCAGATGCGACGGCTGGCCGGTCATGATGGCTGCACCGCGATCGGCTGCAAATTCCCTATAGCGAGAGAGAGTTCGAATAAGAATGAAGCTCACTATCCAGACCACCAGGGAGATCAGGAACAGCACTATGAAATTGCTGCTGGAATCGCGATCGCGACTGCCTCCACCCATGAATGGCAACCATTGCACCATTATCTGAGCCACGGAGGAGAGGAATGTGGCAATGGTCATGACCATCATATCTCTATTCTTGACATGAGTCAGCTCATGAGCCAGCACTGCCTCCAGCTCGTTGTTGTTGAGGCGCTCCATGATACCCGTCGTTACGGCCACCACGGCATTCTTCTGATTTCTACCGGTAGCAAAGGCATTGGGCATGCTGGTCTTCACTACGGCAATCTTGGGCATGGGCAGATCAGCATTGGCACAGAGCCTGGACACGATCTGATGAAGCTCTGGCATCTCGCTCTCGGTGACTATCTTCGCGCCCATGGAACTGAGGATCATCTTGTCGGAAAAGAAATACTGCAGGAACATGAATCCGCCCATGAACAGGATTATCACCGTCTGGCTGACGCCCATGGTCAGCAGAACTGCTAAAAAACCAAGGTAGAGCACTGCCAGCAGGCCCATAGTAAGGAGCATTCTCGCTTCGAGTCCTCGATCTGACTTCCATCTATTCATATCTCAATTTCACCTTGTTGTTCTTTCTTGCTTGTTCTATCTTACTTTTTCCTTGAATGTTGTTGCTACTAGGATATTAGACCTTCTCTTTGAAATAAGGATCCTTGTACAAATAGTTTCATCTAAATAGTTGAAGATATACACTTCAGGAAGGCATTATCCTGATAGATTTGAGGTGGACACCAATGACGCAAGCAAAGATAGGCGACACCGTGAAGGTGCATTACAGCGGCAAGCTCGATACGGGCGTTCTCTTTGATACCTCAGCCGGCTCCGATCCCTTGCAGTTCGAATTGGGCTGTGGAAATCTCATCCAGGGATTTGAAGAGGCTGTGGTGGGAATGAGCCCTGGCGAATCCAAGACGGTACAAATCCCTCCTGAGAAAGCTTATGGCAGGTACAGGGAAGATCGAATATTCAAAATCGACAAAAAAGACCTTCCCGATGATATTGTACCTGAGGAGGGTATGACTCTTGAAGTATGCGCCTCAAATGGAGTGATGGTTCCTGTTCAGATTACCGAGATCGAAGGGAGCGCTGTTACTCTGGATGCCAACCATCCGCTCTCCGAACAGACCTTGACCTTCGAAATAACGCTCGTGGAGATAGCGAAGAGTCAGGAAGCGACGGAAAAATAAGAAAACGGTAGGAGAAAAGGCTTACCAAGGAGGAAGCTGTCACGGTTCAGTCCGTTTCGTTGCACAAACCCGGATGTTTGGCCGAGAACGGAATGCATTCGGCAGCAATGTACCACACATTTTTATAGTCGGTCATCGGATAATTGGCTTTTGGGTGGGTAGGATTTGTGCTGATCGCAAATTAGATATATCATTGAATGAGTGGACACAAGAAGATAATGTCCACTGCCGTTCGGAGGGGACGGCAGTAATTATAAATTAAGGTGGGAAACTATCTTGTCTGACCGTGCAGCGGTATTCATTGATGGAGCTTATTTAACTAAGATTCTTGATGTCGATTTTGGCAAACCCAAGATTGACTTGGCTGGATTTTCGGATATTCTTTGTGGCGATTATGAGCGGCTGAGGACCTATTACTACAATTGCATGCCTTACCAGAGTTGCCCTCCAACTGAGGACGAGCGTCGCAGGTTTGCCTCTATGGATAAGTTCGTCTATACATTAAGAAAGCTGCCCAGATTTGAAGTAAAACTTGGGCGCCTGGGGTGTGTGGGTGGTGAGTTTATCCAAAAGAGGGTGGACATCGCATTGGCTGTTGATCTGGTGCGACTGAGTTGCGGCAGAATGATCCGCAAGGCGGTTATCGTCACTGGAGACAGCGATTTCCTGCCGGCCATTGAGGCGGCAAAAGAGGCAGGTGTGCTGGTGACGCTTTACTACTCACAAAGCTCCATCCATGACGAGCTGCTATCTGCAGTTGATGAGAGCGCAGTCATCGGACAGGACCTCATCAGCAAGGTAACCAGGTAGAGTAATAAATATTAAAAGGAAATTAAAAGGCTGCAGAGGGAATACTACAGCCGCCGTCCGATCTTTCAGCTTTTTTTCACCGCTTTCTCGTCCTTGGCGTAAACATCCCTCATATCCACGACCTTCTTTGACTTTCCGGCCGTTCTGGGAATGGAGCCCATCTCCACCAGCTCGATCTTGCTTCTCACATTCAGTACGGACTTCAGCTTATCTTCAGCCTTCTTCCTAATCTTTGCCAGGTCGGAGAGTTCGCCGGTGAAGGCCTCTTCCTTAAGTTCAACCTGAATGCTGATCTCATCGAGTCCGTGCTTCTTTCTGTCCACGACCACCTGGAAGTAGTTGCCAATCTCAGGGATGCTGACCAGCACATCCTCAATTTGACTGGGGAAGACGTTGATGCCGCGCACAATGAGCATGTCATCCGCCCGGCCCAGGAACCTGTGCAGCTTTCGGCTGGTGCGCCCGCAGCTGCACTTCTCTTCCATGATGTAGGTCACATCCCCGGTGTGGTATCTGATGAGGGGCATGGCCTCTTTGGTAAGCGAAGTTATGACCAGCTCGCCCGGCTCTCCCGGCGCGCAGGACTGCTCATTCTTATCCAGAATCTCGATGAGAAAGTGGTCCTCCCAGATGTGCAATCCGTTCTGCTCCTGGCACTCAAAAGCCACTCCTGGACCCATCATCTCCGAGAGGCCGTATGAGTCATAGGCTTTGATGTGCAGTGCATCTTCCAGCTCCTTTCTCGATTCGTCCGACCAGGGCTCGGCTCCAAAGCAGCCGATGCGCAGCTTTAGCTTGTCCACCACGCCCTTGGCCTTGGCAGTCTCTGCCAGATAAAGCGCGTAAGATGGGGTGCAGTGCAGTACGGTCACAGCAAAATCCATCATGATCTCGAGCTGGCGTTCCGTGTTGCCCACGCCGGAGGGCACAGCCATGGCCCCCATGCGCTCGATTCCGTAATGCACACCCAGACCGCCTGTGAAAAAGCCGTAGTTTACCGCGTTCTGGAAGATATCACCTTTCTTGACTCCGACCATCACAAAGTCTCGAGCCATGAGGTCCGACCAGTTCTCAATATCCTTGGCGGTGTAGCCTACCACGGTGGGCTTGCCGGTAGTGCCGGAAGAGGCATGTACCCGCACTACCTCCTCTCGCGGGACGGCAAAGAGGCCGAAGGGATAGTTGTCCCGCAAGTCCTGCTTTCTGGTAGTGGGCAGCTTCGTCAGGTCCTTGAGGCTCTTGATGTCCTGGGGGGTGATGCCCGCCTGCTTGAATTTGTTCTGGTAAAAGGGAACGTTCTTGTAAACCTTCTCTACAACGGTCTTGAGACGCTGCAGTTGCAGCTCTTCCAGCTCTTTTCTCTCCATGAGCTCCAATTTCGGTTGCCAGTAGTTCATTTCCATACCTTGGTGAAATTTAATTTGCTCTATCTATGCTATACTGTGCCATGAGAGAAAACGTCAGGGTATATCAATAATTCCCATGCTGTCAAAAAAACCGGTGAGGATTATCGACAAGTGTAGACTGGAAAAAATGAAAATGCATTTTTTAAAAAAGAAAGAAAATCCAAGGGCGACTCTGCCTATCGCCCTTGCATCATCCTCTTAACCTGCCTTTGCAAACCGTCCAGCTCTCCTGTAGAGTAGAGATAGTAACCTGCCCCTATGGCTATGAGCAGCACCAGGATCAAGGCAATGATCCAGTTTTTGCTCCCAGCCTTCTCCACATTTACCGTCTTGCTCTGCTCATCCAGGCTGATTCTGGTCAATCCCGGGTCTACGGGCTTGTAGCTGAAGCTGACCGTGGTGTTCTCGCCACCTTTAACTGTCGCATTCTGGGAGTCTACAACCGTTTCGTTGGCCTTCAGCTCCAGCAAGCGGGTGTCTTCATTGCTGCCAGCGTTCTCTACAATGGCAGAGATCTTGATCTCGCTGCCTGCGTTGGCCTTTTCCGGTACAGTCAGATTGACAACCCTTAGAGACGAGGTTATCATGATCTTCTTGGTAGTGGAATTAAAGCCCTCTTTCTCTGCCTTCAAGGTATGATCGCCCGTGACAGTTGCGGAATAGGTCATCGTTCCCTGGGCGCTGGTGCTGCCGATGCTCTCTTCATCCAGGAACAGGGATGCTGCATCCACAGGCGTCTGGTTGATGCCCTCGACAACCGTTATCAGGAAGTTCTCTCCTTTGATTACCTCAGCCGGCGCATTGATGGTGAGCTGGTTGGCAAGCGTTGCATTGGCCTTCTCGAATGCAGACACTCTGGCGGCCTCGGCTGCCGTCTTTACTACCAAATCAGCCTTAGCGTCATTGTATCCCGTCTTCTTGGCAACAATCGGGAAGGTTCCTACTGATGCTGGTGTGTAGGTAAAAGAACCAGTAGCATCAGCAGTTCCGGCGCTGCTGCCGTTAATCAGGAACTGAACTCCGGAAATGGCGGATGTGCCCGATTTGACGCTGATGATAACCGGCGTGTTCACAATCGCCGCAGGAACGCTAAGTGTCATGTCGCTCCCTTCTCCCGGCTTGATGGCAATAGGCGCCATCAGCCTATCACTGCTGTCGGCAACCCTGAACTTCAGGTTTTCCATGATCTCAATGGTCTTGTCCCTGCCTAAGCTGATTGAGCCGTCATTTTTCATGGTGATGCCGTCATCGCCCAGCGTCTCCACCTTCATCCTGCCGTGTATCTCACCCTCTTCCACAGACTCCGGGCTATCGGATACCTGGAAGATGCCGTCTACAGTAGCCAGATCCGACTCTGTGCTCCTAAAGACGCTCTCGACATGTACGATGATTATCGGTACATCTTTCTCAGAACCTATGTCTACCTTGTACATGTAGTTGGAGGCCTTGTCCTCCGGACTGGATGAAGGCGTCACCACCTTGCTGTCCACCTCTTCACCGTCTCTGGCCAGAGCAAGATAGACCTTGTTTCCATTGAGGTCCACCTGCTTGATGCGCAGTTCATATCCCTCTTCCAGAGATAGAACCGATCCGCTGGCAATGGTCCGGCTGTCGTCGTCATCAATCAAGATCTTTCTAAGCTGCCCTTCATTGATGGCGCTGACTTCGTCTGTGAACTTGGTTTCGTTATTGAATCCTGCGAAGTATTTGTCGGCCATAAAACCGACGACATCGTACTTGCCCCAGGACGCAAATTCGAATTCAACCGGTGCCGGGCTTGTGGAATAGAGCAGATCACCCTCTTCGATCTTGCTACCGCCTGTTATCCTGGCAGTAAGCTCCTCAGTTCCCACATCATCATCTATATCGTAATAGAAGCCCTCGAAGTTATAAACCGTCCAGGTAAATTCTTTAACTTCTGACGGATTTATCACTGTTCCCCTCACTTCTTGAGGTCCGGATCTCTCGACGATTGGTGCGAAACGCAGCTCATCAGAATCTGCCACTATAAATCCAACATCACCAAAGATCTCAGCAGTGCCTCCCTTTCTCAGAGAGATGGTGTTATCGTTATCCATCTCAAGACCTGTATCAGAGAGACTGTTCACCTGCATCTTGCCGTATTCATCGCCGCTTTCAACTGAATTGTATGTATCGGATATCTGGAAGATGCCGTCTACGGTGACCAGATCGGATTCGGTGCTGGCAAAGACATTGGAGATATGGGCCATGATGATCGGCTGGTCCTCTCCGGAGATCTCCACTTTATACAAATAAGTGGCGCTCTTCAAGCTGCTATCAGGAGAGACGACCTTGCTGTCGATCTCCTCTCCATCCTTGGCCAGACCGAGATATACTTTATTCCCGTCAATGTCGATCTGCTTGATGCGCAGCTCATATCCCTCTTCCAATGTGAGGACCGATCCGGTGGTGATGGTGCTCTCATCATCGCTATCTACCAGCACCCGCCGGAGCTGGCCGTCATTGATGAGGCTGACATCATTGTCGAAGATCTCGCCGTCTCCTTCCAGATATCCGGCAAAGTACTTCTCAGCCATAAAGCCGATGACCTGATATTCTCCCCAATCGCCAAACTCGAAATCCATTTTCTCAGCAGTTGTGCTGTATACCAGATTGCCGGAATCAATGGACCTGTCGTTGCCCTGCAGATCGACGGTAAGCTTCTCTGTGCCGACATTATTCTTCATGTCGTAGAAGAAGCCGGAGAAGCTTCTGTAATCCCAGGTGTACTTATCTGAGCTGATCCCTTCTCGCCAGATACGATCTGCCGGCTCATCAGTCTCATCAGTCTCTTCAACTGCCACCGCAGCCACTTCTTCAGTAGAATTTTCCGATTCATTCAGAGAAACGTTATTGGACACAATTTCTGTTTCGGTCTGAGATGCATTTTCCGCATTGGACTGAGATGCATTTTGTGAGTCGGTAATGCTGGTTGCTGTCGCGTCCGGCGAGACTGTCGTTCCCAAAGCTACATCATCAGGAGGAGCAATAGTCGTCTCTGTTGCAGCCTCTGCGGTTTGATCCGATGTAGCTGCGTCATTTGATATCGCGGATGGTTCTACAGATGCTTCTTTCGGGATCATATCCGGCGTTGTCGTCGCATCCTGGGCAGGCTCCTGGTTCGCGGTTTCTTGTTTTGCATCGCTCTGCGGGGCAGAAGGGGCGGTGTTTGCAGCCTCTTCTGGGGCTGCTGAGGTTTCAGATTTTGCAGCCTGCCCGGAAGATGCCAGCGGCTTAAGTCCAGTATTACGCTTGGCCAGCTTTTCTGCAGATATCGTCTCTCCCTGTGTGCTCTTAGAAAGCAAGCTCTGGCTTATGATTGGGGCAGTCCCGTCCGCTGCATTATCGTTCTGTGAAGGGGTTTGCGCCAATACATTAATTGGCAGAGCCGCAGCTATTATTATGAGAAGCAGACAGACTCCACCGACCCTGACATGATCCATAGATCTCCTCCAATGAATAATTGTTATAAGCTATCTACTGTGCAAGGATGCAGTTTTCATTTATAAATGTGATCACGATCGCATCGTTCGAATCACGAAAGTACAGAACATTTAACTTGTAGGATTGCGAAGGGCGGAGCGGGAAGTCCCCCTCCTTCTGGGTGATCTCGCTAACTCCGCAGAGTTTGCGGGAGTTGCGATGCAGTCGCAACGGATGAAAGCGGAGCCCTTTGCCATGATTACTTTCGCGTCGCCCTCAACCTATATAAATAATAGGCATGCATATCAGTATTCGTATGATGATCAGCTACAAGTATCCCATCTTCCCAAACAAGATGACTCAATGGAAGTTAGCCGAGAATTTGGATGCTTGCAGGTGGCTCTATAATCGGCTTCTCGAAGATCTGAATGATGCTAAAGAGAAAGGCATCAAGCTCAAGACCTATGATACTCAGAATATGATTCCATCTCTGAAGCTTGAGAATTCGAAGCTGAATCTGGTCTATTCCAAAGTTCTCCAGATGGTGAATTATACTCTTTGGTCTAATTTCAAGGGACTTGCAGCGTCCAAGTTGAATGGTCGAAATATCGGTCATGTCCGTTTCAAAGGATATGGCTGGTATAACACTCTAAATTACAACCAATCAGGCTTCAAAATCGATCAAGATCACGGCATACTGCATCTCTCCAAGATCGGAGATATGCGGATTAAGATCTATCGAAAGATCGAAGGTTGCATCAAAGCCGTTATAATAAAGAGAGAATGCAATCGATGGTTCGCCATAGTCCAGGCCGATCAGGAACCACAGCCGTTACCAGAAACAGAGGGAGCAGTAGGTCTGGATGTCGGTTTGACTTCTTTCGTGGTTGATTCTGAGGGCAACGAGATAGAGAATCCAAGATGTGGCGAGCAATCTGCTGATAAACTGGCAAGACTGCAACGAAGTCTAGCCAGAGCAGTGCGGGGGTCGAATAATTATAAGTTCCTCAAGGATAAAATCGTTAAGCTGCATAAGAGAATCAACTGCCTGCGAGACGATTTCCTGCATAAGTTATCTAGGACATATGTCAATAACTTTGATATCATTTGTGTTGAGGATCTTGATGTTATAGGTCTGAAAGAGAAAGGCCATAATAACGGTATGCATCGCAGTATTCATGATGCATCCTGGTCTAAATTCATATTCATGCTTTCGTACAAGGCTCAAAGTGCTGGTCGAAAGCTGATAAAAGTGGATCCCAGGAACACTACTCAACGGTGTTCTGCTTGTGGAAGCATCGTAAAGAAAGATCTGTCGGTACGAGCACATGAGTGCCATTATTGCGGATTCTCGTGTGATCGAGACTACAATGCTTCCAGGAACATACTCCTCACAGGGATGGAACAGCCCGTAGCGCCCATAGAACTAAAACCGCTACATCACATAACAGTGATGCAAGTATTGGCGATGAAGTGGGAAGCCGCGCCCTTCAGGACGCGGTAGTTCACGTGCTCTGCGTCTTATGGAAGCAGGGAGGAAATTCGGTATGGGTAAAGTTATATTTATCATCGCAGGACTGATATTTGCTCTGCTCCTGGTGGGATTGTCTGCTTCACAGGGCATGGGCGGCTCGAAATCGTATGATCAGAGCGGCTACGATTGGATGGGCACTCCGGTGTCGAGTGGAGATCAGGCAAGTACGATAATGCCGGACTACTTAAGTTCATCCGGCGCCCAAAGCTTGGAGTTGGACCCCTTTGGGCAGGGATTGAGCGCATTCAGCTTGCTGCTTGAGCCTGCAAATCCGGCAATTGAGGGACTGGTTGTCGATGGCGACAAGAAGCTAGTCAATGGGCTTTTCCTGCAAAGGGGTAAGTACCTCTTAACGCAGGGAACAGTCTCTTTGGGCGAGCAATATGTGCTCTGGGCCCGAATAAACGGGAAGGGCAGCTTCTCGCTTTTGGATTATAACCGCCAAATCCTAAACCAGGGTTATGTCACACCTGGTTGGTATAGGATAAACGGCGCTTATGCAAATTATCTCGGTGCGCACATCTATCGCTTTGTATCAGCTGGATTTGCCAGCAATAATCTATCCATCATGGTCGGCTCGGGAAGCTATCCCACATCTTTTAGTCTGACGGGAAGAGTGCAGGATCAGGGCGGTCTGGGCATGCCCAATGTTAAGGTAATAGTATCCAATAACGAGGGCGGAAAGTTCTCGACGATGACGGACCTCGCTGGGTATTATGCCCTTGATGTAGCCACGGGGTTTTATCTCGTCAATGCAGAATTTCAGGGATATGTCTTCACGCAGACCTCTGTTCAAGCGACTACCGGCCTGGTGTCGGCTGCAAGGCCGGTTGTTGGGACACCAATCGGAAGTGCTCCTCCCACATTCTGGGTGTGAGGGGGGCAAAACTCTCATTTTTTGGATAAATCGATATTCCTGGCGTTAACCGCCCGCTATTGTCGCAAAAATGGAAAATAAAACAAATGATAGATTCGTTTTATGCTTTCGCTCTATCTGGGCGGCGTTGCGTAATTCCAGCGCCAGACCTTGAAGCTTGTTGCCATGATTCCCAGGAAGATTGCCAGTATCAGCAGGCCCTGGAGCCACTCGACAATAGTAATAACGTCCATTTCCTACACCAACAGATGTGCCGTCTCTTTATCAGATAAAGGTTTGCATGCAAAAGATGATATGGGAAAACATGTGTCTCTCCCCGGAGAGTTTTAAAGAGGCCGAAAGATGCTAAATGTGACCTTCCTGGGAACTGCCGGATCGCTTCCTACGCCGGAGAGAAATCCTTCGGCCATCCTCATCAACCGCGAGGGAGAGATGATGCTCTTCGACTGCGCAGAGGGTACGCAAAGACAGATGATGCGGGCGAGAACAGGTATGATGCGTTTAAATTACATCTTCTTAACTCATCTACACGCCGACCATATCTTGGGCATTCCCGGCCTATTGGAGACTTTGGCCTTCCAGGGACGAAGAAATCCAATAATTGTTGTCGGTCCCATTCATACCAAGCATCTGGTGGAGAGCTTCAAGTCAGTCTGCTACTTCTCTCGCAACTTTAATGTCCAGGCGATCGAACTTGAGCCGGGAGACGTGCTGAAGATGAAAGGCTGCCAGGTAAGGGCCATCTCAACTCATCATAGCGTCCCCAGCCTGGGCTACTCTCTGGAGGAAGACGCGCGCCTTGGTCGATTCAACCGCGATGCGGCCACTTCCCTGGGCATACCGCCCGGACCGCTCTTCGGAAAGCTGCAGCATGGCCAGGAAATAGAGATCGACGGTAAAAAGATAGAGCCCCATCAGGTTATGGGCCCAGCCCGACCGGGCAGAAAGATCGTCTACACGGGAGACACACGGCCCTGCAAATCCGTTGAGCTGGCCGGCAGGGGAGCTGATCTGCTCATCCATGACTGCGCTCTGGCAAATGATATGGCGGATTGGGCTAAAGAGACGAAGCACAGCACTGCGGCAGAGGCAGCTTTAGTCGCTAAAAATGCAGATGTGGGTCAGCTCGTTCTTACTCATATCAGCTCCCGTTATTCTGAGGATACCTCCCAGCTTCTAAGAGAGGCAAAATCCATCTTCGAGAGGACTATTGTGGCAGAGGATCTGATGTCCCTGGAAATCTACCTGAAAGATGAGTAAAAGCTCGATGATTGTGCGCGAATCACTGTTTTACGTTTCTTTCTCGTTCCTCACGCACGGCCTGCATAACCTGTCGGGATAGCTCGTCGTCCCTGCCAATAATCGACATATCCAGTGATTGCATAGCACAATCGATCATATCTCTGCTGTGAGCAAGGTCGACACCCTGACTCTCTTTGGCAACGCCCCTTCGATAGAGATCATCTATCTCATATTGAGACATGCCCAGGGCAGTTGCCGCAGAAATGGCCCTTCCGAACATCTCCATCTCGATGTAATACTGCAGGCCATCTCTGTAGAGCCTCTCGCAAAGAGATTCTTGGCCTGCGTTTTTGGCAATCAATGCCGCCCAAAGAAAGTCTCCCTCATCTGTCAGGATGGCGATGGCCTTATCGGTCATTCCTTTGTCTCTAGCTAAAACGACGGCATACTCCATCTCGCCTGCTTTTGCCAGTATCTCTACGCCTTCTTTTGCCAATTCGTCAGGCAATTTTCTCAGGTTTTCTATAAAATAGGATACCTTTTCCTCAAAGGTTTTCCTCTCGAATTCTTCTTTCAAACCATCGTCTCCGGTTGCTCTAGATATCCTATTCTGGTCAGCGTCATCTCATTGACCAGTACCCTGGCTATTTCCTTCAGCCCCAGCTCTTCTTCTGCCTGGAGTATCTCGTCCTTCTTGGCCCTTGTCATGGGCTTGATCGGCACGGCAGTGCAGGATTTGGTCTCTGCGGCAATACCGTAGGTACCTATTTTTCTGGCCAGGTCCGTGATCTCTGTTTTATCCAGAGAGATAAGTGGATGAAATACGGGAACTCCAAGCGCCGCCTGCTCAGCCATAATGTTATCTGCCGTCTGTGAGGCCACCTGACCCATGGAATAGCCGGTGACAATGCCCAGGCACCCCTGCATCTGCATGACCTCTGTAGCTATGCGGTACATCAAACGCCGGCAGAGAACGCAGGTTGCTCTTGGATAGTGAGATGCTATCTTCTCAATTCCCCGGCTGATGGGAATGGTGATAAAATCTATCTTTCGACCGGTAGTCCAGTCTGCCAGAACCTTTGCGCATTTCATGGACTGGTCTATGGCATCGGCATAGGGCCGCGAGTCGAAATGCAGGAGTGTGACCGGACAGCCCCTCTTCATCATCATCCAAGCAGCCACAGGCGAGTCAATGCCTCCGGAAATAAGCACCAGCATCTTGCCCTGTGAACCCAGGGGCAGGCCGCCCACGCCTTTTATCACCTTGCTGAAGACGAAGGTCCGATTCTTCCGAGCCTCAACGAATATCTCCAGTTTTGGCTTATCCAGGTCCACCGTGGAGAGCGTTGCCACTCTAACAGCTTCCCCCACCACCCGTCCTATCATTTCGCTTGTGAATGAGACCCCGGAACGCCTGGGCCGGATGGCAAAAGTGCTGGGTTTAGCGTGGCCTGCCAGCTCTACCGCCGCCCGGCTTATCTGCTCCAGATCAGAGGCTACTGTCACGGCGGGGCTGGTGGAGACTACACCAAAAACCCTTGCCACAATCTCGCTTGCCTGGGGATCAGAGGTATGGACGAAGATCCTGCCCTCGCCCCTCTCTATCTTATGCTCTACCCCGGCTCTATGCAAGGAAAAAGCTATATTGCCTGCTAAAATGCGTTCCCAGTTCTGTCTGGTCCAGCTATCTTTTAGTGTGATCTCCCCGTAGCGAACCAACACTACGTCCTGGAAGATCATGTTCTGATTTGAGTAGCCTTCGCGGATCTCTTTATCTTCTTGACTCTTGAACCTGCTGCGGTGTATCTCTGCATTGGACCGGGCTTCTTGTGAGTGACCTCAGCTTTAGTAACCTGCCGAACCTGACCCTTTCTGCCCTTAACCTTGACCCAAACTATGCTTCCTGTCTTTCCCATGAGATGACCCTATTAAAGCAGGATTTAAAAAGGTTGTGATTAGGGTTTTCGTGAATCGCAATGCTTTGCTGGCTGCAGCAGGCTAGTAGCTAAGCAAAAGCCTTTTAAAGACTACAGACCAGTAGGGCCTACTTCATTTCGGGACAGTGGGGTAGCCTGGTCTATCCTCGAGGGTTTGGGACTCTTGGACCGCGGTTCGAATCCGCGCTGTCCCACCAATCATTAATTTCTTGTCTTTCAATTATTGCTCATTCATTACACGATTACTATCTCATTACAGCAGCGGCTGGCCCTTTCCATCTCCCCAGTTTTCGCGCCGGGAAAGTGATCGATCAGGCAAATGTCGGCAGGCTTTGCTCTGGAAAAGAGCTGCCGCAGGTCGCCGTGATAGACCTCGATCTCGCAAGATCCGTGGGCGCGACCGACGAGCACCGGCTCCTTTCCTACGGCATTCTTGGAGACTTCAGGATATTCGATCTCATCGATTCCAAGCAAGCTTTTGTTGGCATCAAGATTGAGCAGCACATTTTGCACGCTCGCCAGCCAGGCATCATTGAAGACCACGCGTTTGGCTCCGGCCAAAACGCACATCAACCCCAGCGTTCCCGGACCGCAAAGCCCATCTACCACATCGCGAAGCTTTCCCTGCAAATATAGCTGCTCAAGAATTCTCATCTTGGGGGCGCTCTGCCGGGAAAATTCTATGTGAATTCGCGACTGGCTCTTGTAGATAACGGCTTCCCCAAATAGGCTCTGAGAAATATCGGCGCGCATGTCACAGCCCGCCAACAGCAGGTTCTCTCGCGGCGCGATCTCCGGGTCGACTATGCCGGCAACTCCTCGGCTCAGAATCACTCCCTTGATCTCCGGTATTTGCTCCAGCATCGCCTCTGCGGCCTCTTTGCTGTACCTGTTACCTGTGATTATCAGGCTCCTGGGCCCAAGCCGGGGCGAGTATGCCAGAGGATAGCCCACCTCAATGAGCGGCGAGCCTACACTGCGCAATGTATCATCTTCGTCGCGCAGGCCAAATTCCTGCAACAGGCGCAGAACATCGAGCATTACGCCATCAAGCGTCGCTTTGCCGCAGGAGGGGCACCGCTTTACCTTTTCCAAAAGAAGCTTTGCCCCTTTCGTCTTGTCCAAATTTGGTTCAGGTGCGCAAGCAGGGCAGGCAAGGTACCTCCTCTCTATCTCTGCCAGAACCTCTCTTGCAGGCTGAATGCAACCTTTTCCACAAACAGGACACTTCATAATATGACCGCCTCCCTGGAGTATTTCGCCATTCGTTAGGTATTTTGGCTTTTTCCTTTAGAAAGGTTTGTAAATAAGAAAAACATTAAGGCGGCGAAGGTGGTTTTGGACATGGCACAGAGAGGCATTAGGGAATACGATGCAAAGCGCTTGCTGGCCGGATTCCTTCCCCAGTACCTCAGTGAATTCTCCTATAAAGGCGATCTCGCCCTTGTGGGACCGGAGACCGATCTGGAGGAGCTGGCATCAACTCATCCCTGGCTGAAGACGAAGAAGCTTGTCGTTAAGCCGGATCAGCTCTTTGGAAAGAGAGGCAAGCACGGGCTGGTTCTTCTGGATGCAGATTGGGATATGGCGAAGAAATACCTTCAGGAGAATATGGGTGCATCGGTCACCGTAGGGAGTATAACCGGAAGGCTATCTCATTTCTTAATTGAACCCTTCATACCCCATGAAGAAGAGCTTTATGTGGCCATCAATTCGGACGGTGATGGCGACAACATCTTCTTCTCCATGCAAGGCGGCGTATTTGTCGAAGAGAACTGGGACAAAGTAATTCGTTTTCATGTAGATCTACTAGACGGAATGGAGGGCGTGGATATAAAGTCCAGGTTGCCGGAGGGCCTTGAAGAAAAGAGCACAGCCATTGAGAATTTCATCAAGGCTTTGTGGCGCTTTTATGCAGAAACGGGCTTTTCCTACCTGGAGATCAATCCCTTCACCTTCCAGGACGGCACCATTGTACCTTTGGATATGGTGGCCAAGCTCGATGATGCCGAGGAGTACTGGCAGAGGAAAAGATGGTTGGGTCTTGCTTTTCCTGAGCAATTCGGCAAAAGCCTGTCCAAGGAAGAGCTGTTCATCAAGGATCTAGATTCCAAGACAGGTGCCTCTTTGAAGCTGACTATTTTGAATCCGGAAGGCAGGGTCTGGACGATGGTAGCCGGAGGTGGAGCGAGTGTGATCTATGCCGATACCATCTGCGATCTGGGTCATGCTAAGGAGATGGCCAATTACGGCGAATACAGCGGCGATCCCAATACAGAGGAGACTTACTATTACACCAGGACCATTTTGGACCTGATGACACGTCGCAATGACCCTCGCGGAAAGATGCTGCTGATCGGCGGCGCTATTGCCAACTTTACTGATGTGGCCAAGACCTTCAAGGGAGTGGTCATGGCATTAGAGGAGTACCGGCAAAAGCTGCAGGATGCGGGCGTCAAGATCTACGTTAGAAGAGGCGGCCCAAATTATGAGCAGGGACTGAAGCTCATGCGCAGCTTAGGTAAGAGGCTGGGTGTGCCCATTGAAGTTTACGGACCTGAGACGCATATGACCAGAATTGTTCCCCTGGCCCTGGGTGGTGCATCGGAATGAGCCAAACTTCTAAAGAGAGCTACGTTCTATTTGATAAGAACACAAAAGCCTTCGTCTACGGCTATCAGACAAATGCCATCCAGCGCATGCTGGACTTCGATTACATCTGCAATCGTAACGGCCCCAGCATCTCTGCCATCATCAATCCCAGCCGAGCCGGTATTCACAAGGCCTTCTGGGGAACCAAAGAGATAATCCTGCCCATGTACAAGAGCATTCCCATGGCAGCCAAGGCCTACCCTGAGGCGGATGTGATGGTCAACTTCGCTTCGCATCGCTCCGCTTTTGATACTACCATGGAGGCACTGGCTGAGAAGAGCATTCGTGTTGTGGCGGTAATTGCCGAAGGTGTACCGGAGAGGCAGTCGCGGATCATGAGCATCACAGCCAAAAAGAAGGGCAAGATGGTCATCGGTCCAGCCACGGTTGGAGGAATGACGGCGGGAGCTTTTCGCATAGGCAATACCGCCGGAACCATTGAGAACATCATCGCCTCCAAGCTCTACCGGCCGGGATGTGTGGGATTTGTATCAAAGTCGGGAGGCATGCTCAACGAGGCATTCAACATCATTTCCAGAAACTCGGACGGCATTTACGAGGGCGTGGCCATTGGAGGAGATCGCTATCCAGGCTCAACCATGCTCGACCATATCCTGCGCTATGAGGAAAACCCCGCCATCAAGATGATTGCCTGCCTTGGCGAACTTGGCGGTGAGGATGAGTACAAGATCATTTCCGCACTAAGAGATGGCAGGATCAAGAAGCCGCTGGTAGCCTGGGTGACTGGAACCTGCTCACCGGTTCTTCCCGCCAGCGTTCAATTCGGCCATGCCGGAGCCAAGGCAGATACTCACAAGGAGACGGCTCAGGCCAAGAATGAAGCCTTTAGAGCGGCAGGTGCCTATGTTCCCACATCATTTGATGGATATGGCGATACGGTTCGACTGGTTTACGAGATGCTGCTCGCCCAGGGCAGAGTAGTGCCGCTCATTGAGCCGGAAGTACCCAAAATCCCGGCGGACTACAGCAAAGCAATGGCATCCGGCGATATCAGAAAGCCGACCACATTCATCTGCACGATATCCGACGATAGCGGAGAAGAGGTGCTCTATGCCGGCAAGAGACTCTCCAGCGTCCTGGAAGAAAAGATGGGCATAGGCGGCGTCATCGGTCTGCTCTGGTTCAAGAAGGAGCTGCCCCGCTATGCCACTGGTTTCATTGATCTGGTCTTGCAGATCGTGGCTGACCATGGGCCGGCCGTATCCGGGGCCCATAACGCCATTGTGGCTTCATGTGCCGGAAAAGACCTCATCTCGTCACTGTGCAGCGGACTCTTGACCATCGGCCCGCGCTTCGGCGGAGCTATCGATGATGCAGCTCGTGAGTTCAAGCATGCTAAAGAGACGGATCTTACGCCTGAGCAGTTTGTCAAGGAGATGAAGAGAAAGGGCATCAACATCCCGGGCATCGGCCATAAGATTAAGAGCGTTAAAAACCCGGACAAGCGTGTTCAGTTGCTCATCAGCTACGCCAAAGCGAACTTCCCCAGCACACAGCTGCTCGATTACGCCCTGCAGGTGGAGGAGCTTACCACAGCCAAGAAAGGAAATTTGATCTTGAATGTAGATGGCTGCATAGGCATTCTCTTCTTGGATCTGATGACCTCCTGCGGAGCATTCAGCATGGCGGAGATCGATGAAGTGGTGCGCCTGGGTTATCTCAATGGGCTGTTTGCCCTGGGAAGAAGCATCGGCTTGATTGGGCATATCCTGGATCAAAAGCGCTTGGGTTCAAGGCTCTACCGCCATCCGGCAGACGACATCGCTTACATGATGCCCACCCATGAGGACATATTATGCAAGCGTTGAGCTTAAGTGATAGAATCGCCATTTAGGCCCAGAGGCGGGCGAGAGTAATGGCGACTGGAACTATAAGCCAAAAAATTTTTTCACGAGCCTCCGGTTCCACTAAAATGGTGGAGCCGGGGGAGATTGTTGAGGCTGGTGTGGATTATGCCATGTCTCATGATGGAACAAGTGTTCTGGCAATCAGGGCCTTCCAGGAGATGGGGTCTGGGAAGGTATGGGATGCAAAAAGAATCGTAATACCTTTCGACCATATTGTTCCTGCCAACAATGAGACAGCGGCGGAGCTGCAACGGGATGTGCGAGCCTGGGCCAAAGAGCAGAATATCTCCAACTTTTTTGACTGCGGCAGCGGAGTGTGCCATCAGGTATTTCCCGAACAGGGTTTTGCCTTGCCCGGCCTCTTGTTAGTAGGGGCTGATTCGCATTCCTGCACCTATGGGGCCCTGGGAGCCTTTGGCACCGGCGTGGGAGCGACGGACATGGCCGAGATCTATTCTCGGGGACGTTTGTGGTTCAAGGTTCCAGAAACTATAGCCGTGCGAGTATCAGGCACGCCCAAATCGTCCGTATCTGCCAAGGACATTGCGCTGATGATAATAGGCAAGCATGGCGCGGATGGGGCGACCTACAAGACCGTAGAGTATATCGGCCCGAGCATTGAGGCTCTGAGCATATCCGGAAGGATGACGCTGTGCAATTTGGGTGTGGAGATGGGGGCCAAATCAGCCATAGTTCCGCCTGATAAGAAGACGCACGCCTGGCTGGCAGGCCGGGCGCGGCAGCCTTACAAGCCAGTACAATCTGATCCGGATTCATACGATTACGAATACGTGTACGACATAACCGATTTGGAGCCGCAGGTGGCGGTGCCCTACCGGGTTGATAATGTGAAGCCAGTCTCAGAGCTGGAGGGCCTGGAGGTGGATCAGGTCTTCATAGGCACCTGCACCAACGGAAGGCTGGAGGATCTGGATCTGGCGGCCCGCATCCTCAGAGGAAAGCGGGTTATAGCGAGAACCCTGGTCATCCCCGCCTCACGAGAGGTCTTGCTGGAGGCAATGCAAAGCGGCATCATCCAGCCGCTGGTAGAAGCGGGTGCGATGATCGGGCCGCCGGGATGCGGGCCCTGCCTGGGGGCGCACATGGGCGTCCTGGCAGAAGGCGAGGTTTGTGTCTCCACATCCAATCGCAACTTCCCGGGAAGGATGGGTAAAGGAGGGCTGGTTTACCTGGCCAGCCCGGCCACAGCGGCGGCCTCGGCGCTGAACGGCATTCTGACCGTACCGGAAATCAGCAGATAGTAGTCGCAACTATTGGTTATACCAGTGGATAACGACGATTCCACCACAAAGGCACAAAGCCACAAAGGACGCACTAAGAAACGCTAAGTCGTCTTTGTGCCTTTGTGTCTTTGTGGTGAAGGTAGGTAGTAAGCACTAATGTATTTCGGTGATGGAGACCCTGGCGAAGATGAGATTTGATCTGCATGTGCATTCCAACTGTTCCGATGGCCGCGATGATGTTCGTACCATCCTGCGCGCCGCAGCAGGGCGCAAATTAGCCGGTCTATCCATAACCGATCACGACACATTGCAGGGCTCGCTCAAAGCCCTGAAGATCATCCGGGAAGAGAAGCTCGACCTGATTCTCATCCCTGGAGGGGAGGTCACCACCGATGAGGGGCATCTGCTGGTTTTAGGTGTGCAGGAGCTGCCGCCCCGGGGCAGAAGCCCGGAAGAGACAGCGGATATGGCCCGCGAGCAGGGAGGCATCACCATCGTTCCTCATCCTTACCATCCCTTTCGACATGCAATCGGGCGCATACCGGACTGCGATGCGGTAGAGGTCTACAACTCCAAACACCTTTTCGGCATAGCCAACGCGCGGGCGAGAATGGGCGCAAAGAAGCGCGGTCTGCCCATGGTGGCGGGAAGCGACTCGCACTTTGCCGCTACGGTGGGCCTGGGTGTTACGGAGATCGAAGCCGCAGACGCGGAAGAAGCGGTGGCGGCCATCCGGGCCGGGAGTACACGGGTGGTGGGCAAACGGACGCCTCCGCGGTTCTTTATCGGGAATACCGTGCAGTCGATATGCCTGATTGTGAGGAAGAGGGTGAGGAGAGGAAGGAAGGTGTAGCTGCAATGGTTACGGTTCGTTACAATCTTCAGGGGATTGTCTCTTCATTCAAACCGAAAACACTCCTAGGTCGGCGACTCTGGTCCATCCGAAAAAGGATTGTTGCATCAGGGGAGACTCTTCTCGGATGGGATGAGATCGATAAAGAGGTCGCAGCACGTCGAGGAGAGGTAGATTGATCTGGAAAAAGTCATTTATTGAGACGCCGGGGTTTTGACAGCGACGACTAGGGGTGATGATGCTATGATGAAATTAGAGATACGATGGAGAGTGCCACGGGCATGCTTTCAATAGCTGATTGTAGACCAATCTGGTCCTGACGGCGATAGGAATAGGACTGCTAATGAAAGTTGATTGGAAGGTTTTGTTGCCCAAAGAGGGAGTGTTACTGATCGTTAGTCAAGAATGAAATAAATAGCTTTATAACCTTGGGTAGAAATTACAGCCCATTGCAGCGGCAAAGTCGAGCTTCATTCGTAGCGTTTGACAAAAAGAAGCGAAAGGAGTACCTTATGGCGCGAAGGATATTCTACAGCATTCACCACAAGCCTGATAACTGGAAAGCGTCGCAAGTAAGGATCATGGGTGTAATCGGAGGCAATCGCCCTTATCTCAATGGTTTTGATGGCGAAGATTGTTGTTCCATCGACTGGTGGCGCTAGAATCATGAGCAAACCAATATTGTTTATAAGTCATTCGACGAACGGATTACCCCCAGAGGATCGCTCTGTCAAGCTTAAAGAATGCCTATGTGCAGTTTTGTCCAAAGAAGACGAAGAAGAAAAGAAGTGGTACGTTTTCATTGATAGTAACATCCGCCCTGGAGTCAAATGGCGGATGGAGATTCTGCATAATCTCGCTGAAGCGCATGCGGGAATCATTCTTTTTAACGAGAGGGCAGTGTCAAAGTCAACATGGGTAATGGATGAAGCCTTAATCCTTTGCTTCCGCAAATTTATCGATCCAAGTTTTCAGATTATTCCAGTATTGCTAGATGGTAGGTGCCTTAAAGACACATGTTTTAAAAAATATGAGCCATTTCAACTGAAGGAAATTCAGGTTATCACGGATGACAAATCGCGTTCACCTGAAGAGTTTGCAGAGGATATTTTATCAAATCTAGATCCCAATATAGCTAAACAACCACCGATGAGTCCTTGGGTCCATCAGGTAGTTGGTTTGATGAGAACGGTTGACATAATTGTTCTGCAGGATGCTGCAGAACAGTTAGAGTTAGAGTCGCCTATCGGAGGAGATTTATGGAACAAACTTGGAGATCGCAAGCAGTACTGCCTATGCCAGACTATTGCGGAACTCATGCATCACAAGCCTTCGATAGAAAGCGTTGGAGCATTTCGCGAGCTCTTGTGTGAATTGAAACGTGAAAAGGCAGATTACTTCAAAAAGTATCTAACTGCAAAATGGGTCACGAACGATACAATGGAAATCATTCTGTGCGCTTCTCGTAAGCCTGGAGAACTTGGACTCATAACCGTTAATGCAAAAGAGCAAGCGATAATCGACGAATACCTAAATAGGGCAAAGATCGAGATTTACGATAATAATGGTTCGATATGGGCATTTTCTGTGAGCGGTGGTGCTGGCGAAGGCGATGATGCAATTAAACACCAGATTGAGCGGACAATTCGAGATAGGATTCTCAAGCCCCTGGATGATGAAGACGGTGATATGTTGCATCTTCCTCAGGCTGTTGCGGAACGATTGCATATGCCAGGCGATGTCGCAATCTGTGCGCTTCCGTTTGAGTACGCCAAAGAGCGGATTCTCAAGGAACTGCGTCAGCGATATCCAATGATCATTTTTCTAGTACAAGTGGGGAATTCTGCAGATGATTTGAAACGTTTTGATACCATTGGAGGGAAACCATTACCTCCCTTGGATGAAAGAAAACGCGACGAGTTGACTGAATTGAAAAGTCGTTTAGATGCTGCAATTTCGCAAATATATTTAGGAGATTAGCGAGGCAAACTATGAGCTCTTATGCCGATTATAACCAATTCCTCCCGTGGATGAATAATCCTAATGCTACAGATATTGAGGTTGGACCGGACGATCGTACCGGCATGGTTTATTTGTGTGATCCGAATCTGAAATTGGCTGCAGAGATCGCTATTGTGACTCAACGCCCGCTGCTCATTCGTGGTCAACCTGGATCGGGCAAGTCATCATTTGCTCCGTTCGCCGCTCGGAACCTCAACTGGAGCTATTACGAAGCGACGATTACTGGTCGTACGGAAGCTAAAGATTTGCTCTGGAAGTTCGATGCGTTGGCTCGCTTGCGAGATGCGCAGGCAAGATCTAATATTGATCCGAAGCGCTATGTCACTCCAGGTGTATTGTGGTGGGCGTTCAATCGTGAAACTGCAATGGAGCAAATCTCTCAGAGAAGAATACTCTCCAAAGCGACTACTTCTAAGGGGAGCAAGAAGGACGAGTCTTTTGCAGAGTCTGATATTAAACGCGATCCTGAGCGTGCTGTTGTTCTCATTGATGAGATCGATAAAGCAGATCCCGAATTGCCCAACGATCTATTAGAGGTTTTTGGCTTAAATCGTTTCACAGTCGACGAATTGGATTTAAACATCGAGAGAAACGCCCCAGAACGTGATCCCAATCCGATATCACCAAATCATTTTGGAAGCTTATTAATTGTAATAACAACAAATCAAGAACGCGATCTTCCAGATGCATTCATTAGAAGGTGTGTAGTTCACACTATAAAAGAACCGGATGATGAGAAGGAACAAATCGAACGCCTAGAAAAAATTGCTAATCTTCACATGCGCAGCTTAATAGAGTCCCACCATTATGGGGAGGAATTGATCCGTAAAGTAGCAGAAAAATACTGCCAGTTACGGAAAAACGAAAAAGGGCGCCCAGGCCGACAGCCTAGCACGGCGGAGTTCTTGGATACATTGAGAGTATGTTTTAAGCTTGGAATAGATGTCGAATCACAGCTTTGGGATCATGTCGTACAAAATACGGTCATTAAGCAATAATGATAGCTTATTGTAGACTTCGCGAAGACTGGTGATGAGGGGAGTGTAATTAGTGCCTGGTATGCTTCATGGTCGCAATTGCTCTGAAATTGGACTCGCAGAGCTTCTAAAGGTTATGGTGGTACTCAAACCTAAGAGCAACGATACCAAAGCCTTTATGGCTGAATCATTGGGATTTAGCTGGAGGGCCATTTCAGTCTTTGAATTTTCAAAGAATAGTGGTGATGAGGTTACCCCTGAGCTAAAGGTACCTACAGAATCATTCGATTCTGAGTTCCAGGCAGATTCTCATGGCAAAATTCTTGCTCCAGTAGGGCGTGAGAATCAGCGTTTTGAGATCCTGCTTGACGACCCGATCTTAGCATCAACCGAACCGCTAGAACCAACAAATATAGAATCGCATATGGTACGGCCAAGATACCAACCATTGTTGCACGATATACGGTTTCGCGGAATTATGGGCGCGATGCTGGCAACTTCAAGAGCCTCGAAGGATATTGAATGGACTGTGCTGGAAAGAGAACTGGTTAGAGGACTGCTCTTAAAGAGACTGCCTTTGCGGCAACGACCGACACTGCAACGTGGAGTATTATTGATTCTAGATCGCTCCGAGTCTATGCAACCATTTTGGCGTGACGAAAAAAAGCTCTTAAGGCGACTTCAGCGGGTTCTTGGAGGATCCAAGGTTCGTGTCTGGTGGATGGAAGTCGATCGCTGGTTACCTGATGGTCCTCAGATTAAATGGTACTCCGATCATCCTCATAAGTTTCCCGAAAAAACACCGTTGTTGATAGTTTCTGACTTTGGAATCGATGGCGAAATATCAGGCAGCTGTACTGGTTTTGATCAATGGCGATCCTTGCTAAATTTAGCAGAAAGATACTGCTGTCCACAAGTTGCTTTGATCCCTGCACCTGAATCGTATTGGCCCAATGAATTGAAACAGCTTATTCCCTATTCATATGTATGGGATCGTGATACTTCGATCACAACCGTACGACGACGCCGACAATGAATCCATTGAGGGAAGGATGATGTTTGGATCACTGACTGAAAAGGAAATAAATGGAGCACGCGTGAGTCTGAGTAAGTACGGATGCATAAGACCCGATGTTGTCACATTGGCGATGCTTGCTTCGCTAGCAAGAAGGATTGAGCCCGAACTTCTTCGTGCACTGCGGTTAGCTTTGAGTGATAGGTTTTCAGCAGAACTTCGTCCTACCGTAGCTACAGAAGCGACTCTATGGTTCAGCCCATTTATTGAAAGCCGCGGCCCGGATAATATAACTCTGCTTCCTGAATTTAGCCAACTATTGCGGGAACGGCTTAGGGCCGACCAAGGGCTTTTGGATGCGGCCCGCAAAGTTGTAGAAGATTGCCATCAGTTAGTCTCCCCGGTAATTCGATGGGAAGAGGAATTGGTTTACCTGAGCCTAAAAGAAAACATGGCGGAACCTGAACATAAGCGGGTCTTTGAACAAAATATCTGGCGTGTGGTCAAGGCCATTTCCAAGAATGATCGGCCTGCACTCGATGAATGGATTGTCGAGATGGGGAATCGCTTGCCAGAAGCTGCCAATCTAAATCCGCTATTTTCTCGATTGCGAAATATTTCTACAGCAAGAATCATTAGGCACGATTCGCGTTTCTCAAAATCGAGTACATCATTGGATCTTGCAGAATTGGATTTCTCAAACGTACCTCATGTCGTTCTTGATGTGCTTAAGATTGGAAATGATTTTCGAATTGGTTATCTGTCCGGCTCAGGTCAATTCGGAATTCGTGTTCCAAACATCCAACCGATTACAATCGATATCTTACAACATGACGGTTCCAGTAATGCCATGAGATCGCTAGTTATCCTTCCTGGGGAATCCATTGATATTCCAGTTAGGCCAAGCCCAACTCGCGTACGGACTTTTGATGGCCATATTTATTCATTAGATCAAAAATTATTTGAACAAAATGATATAAGCGAATCCTTTCAGCAGAAAAGTGGGTTACAGCCTTATAAAGTGCTTAGGGGGCATAGTGGACAAGTTTGGGGTGTAGCAATAACGCCAGATGGTAGGCGGGCAATCTCCGGCTCTTACGACAACACGCTCCGAGTATGGGATCTGCAATCATGGGCATCGCTTAACACACTCTCCGGTCATACCGATCGAGTCTTTGGGGTTGCAATATCGCCAGATGGACGATTTGCCGTTTCGAGCTCCGCAGATGGAACCATTCTGGTCTGGGACTTGGCTTCAAATGGAGATTGTGTCGCTATACTTAAAGGTCATACAAAGGGAGTTTGCAGCATTGCTGTGACACCAGATGGCCAACGGATAATTTCTGGGTCCTTTGATAAGACTTTACGGATATGGGATGCGAAGACCTTTCAGTGCGCTGCCACTCTCGAGGGGCATACTGATTCAGTTTTCGGTGTTGCAGTAGCGCCAAATGGTCGTTATGTGGTTTCTGCTTCTGCAGACAGAACCCTTCGTGTATGGGATTTGGAGACTACCCGATGTATCGTCACGCTCGAAGGTCACTCTAGGTCAGTAGATTGTGTTGCCATAACACCAGATGAGCAATTAATTATCTCTGGTTCTCGCGATAATACCGTGCGCCTATGGGATTTTCGATCGAGCAAAGGATTAGCTGTTCTGGAAGGACACAATGATGCGATTATCAGGTTAGCTGTGACCTCAGATGGACGCTGGGCACTTACTAGTTCTCTTGATAAAACAGTGCGGATCTGGGATCTTATCAATAGAGAGTGTGTAAAGAGTATAGGTTCAACTAAGTATCTTACGAGTATAGCGATAACACCAGACGGTCATCGAGCTGTCTTTGGCACTAATGATAATTCTATTTGGATTTGGAATCTTCTCGCAGATTTCGAAATAAATAGTACTATTAAGTATGATGTTGCTTTCTCTTTTGCTAGAGAAGATAGACCATATGTAGAAAATGTCTTAAAAGCTCTTCAAGGCAAAATTAATGTATTCTATGATTTTTATGAAAAGAGTAACCTAGTTGGAGAAAATCTGCCCAACCTACTTGAAAAGATTTTTAAAGAACGCGCACGCTATTGCGTTATATTTATTTCGAAATACTATTTAAAAAGTAAATGGACGCAACTTGAGTTAAAATGTGCTCAAGCAAGAGCGATTTCAGAAAAGTATGATTATGTTATTCCCGTACTGCTTGATAATACAGAGATTTCGGGCATATCATCGGCTATCGGATTTTTAGATGGCCGCAAAGAAAATCTTAGGCAGATTGCTGATATGATTCTTCAAAAATGCTCCGTTGGCGGACGCCTCCAAAACAATATTCCAGACCAGTATATCGATCATAAACTAGCAATTGTTGATTGGATGATAACTTCCGAATGCGATTACGCATGTCGTTGTTGTTTTAAACCAAAGAATATACCTGATTTAGATTTGGAATGTGCTAAAAAGGTCGTTGATATACTACACAGATTATATATAAAAACAATATGTATTTCTGGAGGTGAACCGTTAAAATATAGATATATTGACGAAATGCTAAAATATATTTATGAAAAAGGGATCAAAGTATGTCTTTCTACCAATGGCGAACATTTCTGGAATCATAAAGAGCCTATAGAACATTATGTAAATAGGCTTTCTCTATCTCTTGACGGATCGACAAATGAAATTCATTCAGAAAATGGAAGGGAAAATAACTATAAGAACGTTCTTTCAATTCTAGATTACTATCAACAGTATGCAAGACCATTTCAAATAAGAGTATGTACATTGTTGACATCCAAAAACATCAATGTGCGCAACAATCTACTAAATATTTATAATCTATTAGCAAAATATTCAATTGACCTTTGGAAGATATACGAACTTATCCCAGAAGCAGGGGCACGTTTAAACATGATACGATGCGGATATCTGGAAAGCACATTCACAAATACCATTCAGGATTTCCGCAGTAATCTTAAAGGGCAATCACCGTTTCAGATAGTTGTTTCAAGGCGAAAGGAAAGGGATAGGTCCTACTTCATTATTCAGCCGAATGGAGATGTGATAATTCCTGAAGATAATGGCGAATATGTCGAAGAGATTACGCTTGGAAATATTCTTATAGATCAAATCGATATTATATTGGATAAATGGGGAAAAAAAGCTAATTTTGTCAATTATAACAGCAATGTGAGATTCAGGAAATCTGAGAATCTTCCTGCAAATCTTAGCCAGCAGGAGTCAATAATTTTAGAGGAAATATGGAGGGAAGCATGGAAGGAGGGAATGCCTCAAACTCCTAAAATTATAGGGAAAAAATTACATATTGATGAGTTTGTAATAAAACAGAGGATAAAGGACCTTCATAGTCGCGGATTTTTGGATAAGTTTGTCCCAATTATCAATATCAGTAGATTTGGTCTAATTAGCTTTAATGTATTTTTATCAATAGATATAATAGATAAAAAAACTCAAAATCATATTCTCGAAGGGCTTATGAATCATCAAGCAATACCATGGATAGCATCCATTGGTGGAGTTAGTCAATGGACGTATCTAATCGCTATTTTCGCTAAGAGCATGCATCATTACAATGAAATAATGATGCAAATAAAGGAAATTTGCCAAGATAAATTAAAAGATTATGAGATGCTTTGGTTAATCGACGAATATTTCTTTGGCCAAAGATATCTGTTTACATCTGGGAAAAAAGAAACAGATTTCTCATATCGAGAATATAGAATACCGCTTGAAGAAAAGGCATATAGCTATATCCATAATGAAGAGTACAAGATGCTTTTAAGAATTTCGGAATTTGAACAATATTATCAATTAAATTTTTCGTCAGAATTTGAATTAGATGTCAAGAGACTAGCCGATATAGTGTATGACTTGAAATCAAAAGATATAATTATAGGACTAATGCCCGTATGCGATATTAGGGCTCTAGGACTTGAATGGTACATAATCCTCTTAAGATTAAAAAAATTATCGAAAAAGGAAAAAGATAATTTTATGAAATTTATGTCAAACTATTTGCAAATATTCCATATCATATTCTGCACGGGAAAATGGGAAGTAAAAATTGAATTGCATGTAAAAGATCAAGAGCAGTTTGATGATATTTTTTCGTCAATAAGAACTAATTTTGATGATATAATTTATGGAGAACCTTATTATTTCAAGATATTAGCAGAATTTAAATTAAATTATCTCGTTAAATCCGTTTTTGTGGATTGGAGGATGAATGAATGAAAATAACTCTTCATGCTAGTGTTTTGTGTCAATGGTTGCGCAAAATTGTCCAATTATTACATCGGGAGCGCGGAGGGTCACGAATACCCCGACCTTCAGGTTGGGGATCAAGTGAACCCTCGCACGTTATTTGTGCTCACTTAAACCGATAAGCTGGAATTCGAAAGCAGAGTTTCAATTGCACAGATTAGGGAGACCTGGCAAAGAGGACTCGATGATTTCTGATCTCCAGCTAACCGGGCGTGCGTGCAGCCCGAAGCATACCCCATCCCTTTCCCATGAAAAACAATACTTATGATGTCGATAGATCTTGTTTTTCATTTGCCTCGTATGTGCCATTGTCCTGAGGCACATAGACGTTTAGGGTGGGGTGGCCGCACGCAGTTTGATTTTCAAATTTATGAATTTAATAGTAGGGGGAAAAATAGGATCTCCATGCCAGACTGCTATGTCGCGAAGACAGGCTATCTCATGACCAGACCAAGAGCCAGGCGGGGGGTCAAGAGCAAATGGAAGATGGTGCTGCTCAGCAAAGCGGAGCCCTTCTGGACTACATGGCCATTGATGCTGAAAAGGATCTCACAACACTAGAATCTCTGCCAGGAAGATAATTGCAGTTTTCAACTCAGTGCCCTCCGACCGCAAGGTTAAGTTCGCTGAGACGGGCATGATTTTCTTGCAGACCGATTATCATAATCGCAGGAACCTATAGGACGCGAGCAGGTCAATATCATGCGCGGAAAAATTCTATCCGGCCTCGGTCAGGCCCAGTACTTCCTCACCCGTGAGGGCTACAGCCGCCAGTTCGTGGAAAAACTGGGCTTCATCCCCTTTCCCGGCACCCTGAATGTGCTGCTCAACGAGCCCTTCCCAGTGGAACATCAGGCGATCAAAATCGAGGGCTTCTCCGAGGAGGGCCGCACTTTGGCCAGTGCCGATGCGATCCCACCAAGCTGAACGGCATGCAGGCCGCTGTGGTCCGGCCCGAGAAGAGCCGCTATCCTCCGGAGTTGATCGAGGTCATAGCACCCGTGAAGCTGCGAGCTATGGGGCTGGAAGACGACGATCCTTTTGGAATCGAAAACTAAGATAGTAATATCTAGTTTGACTTCAGAGACGATAATCAGGTGATGAAAACGGTTAGTGCTGTTGTGGACCTCCCGGGCTCGGTCCTGGCCCTCATTAAAGTCGATAAAGACCAGCTAGGCCCTTTCATAAAGCGCTCTTTGGCTGTGGAGCTTTACCGTGAAGGCAGGCTCTCCTTGGGCAAGGCAGCAGAGCTGGCAGGGACCAAGAGCAAGTGGGAGATGCTGATGCTGCTCAGCAAACGGAGACACCCTCAGAACTCTCCAAAGACCTGTCAATACCGATAAATTAATATCATTAGCAGATCTATAAAATGCAAGGTGAATGAAAAGCCCTATGTCCACAGCAAAGATTGATGAAAAGTGTAGGATCGTCCTCCCTACCGATTTGATAGCCAGGCTCAAAATGAACCCTGGCGACGAGTTTGTCATAGGCGAAGCCACAAGCGACTCGATACTCCTGAAAAAGAAGGACCTGCGAACCATATTGGAAGGCGTTATAAAAGAGGCCCGTAAGGTGGATCTCGATAAGCTTGAGAGGGATGTCGAGGGAGAAGGCAACAGAATTGCGCGAGAGAAGTACAAGATTTTTGCTGGACACTAACGTCTTCATTGCTGCTGCAAAAAGAGGATGGACAAGGACCACGGATCTGGTCTTAAGGCTTGTCGATGGCGAGGAGGATCTCATCGCCAATGAAGCCCTCATCGGTGAGTACAGGAAGTATGCCCGCGAACTTGGCGATTACGGCCAACTTCTTCTTGATCAGCTTTTGCATGAGGTAGTTGTTTTAGAGATCTCCGATGAAGTCATAACTCAATGCAAGCCTCTTTTTCCGGTGGGACAAGACGCGGACATACTCCATGCTGCTACATGCTTGTGTGCAGGTGGAATCCTGATCTCAAATGACCGGCATTTTGACAAGATCAAGGAGGCAAGGATAATTGAGGTCTGGACGATCTCGGAAGCTATTGCCAAAATGCTTTGAATTGCAGATGATCACCGTTTCTAACTCCACTTTGAGAACGAGCAGGTCGAATTCATGCGCGGAAAAATCCTATCAGGTCTCGATCAGGCCCAGTACTTCCTCACCTGTGAGGGCTACAGCCGCCAGTTCCTGGAGCGCTTTGGCTTCGTCCACTTCTTCGGCACCCTGGATGTGCTCCTGGAGGAGCCCTTCCCGACAGAAGGGCAGGCGATCAAAATTGAGGGCTTCTCTGAGGAGGGTCGCACTTTTGGCCAGTTCATGTGCTACCCTATCAATCTGGACAGCATGCAGCCGCAGACGCGGAAGAGACGGTGGCTGCCATCCGGGCCGGGCGGACGCGCGGGGTGGGCAAACGGACGCCGCCGAAGTTTTTTATCGGAAATACCGTGCAGTCATTTTGCATGATTGTGAAAAATGAAGCCATTATCGAAGGGCTTTTAACCAGAAATCTCCTAACCGGAAAGAACATGGGGATTAGTATCAAGCATACGATATTGTTTCTGGTGGTCATCTCATTCTTCATCTCTCTTCCAGAGGTAAAAGGAGGTTGTGCAGGGGGTTGTTCGGTCTCCGGCGGAGGAGGTTCTTCAACCAGCTTCATGGGCGACCGGGCAACCAACATCGATATGTCTAACTTTGATGAGTTTGTCAGGGACAACCTTGGCAGCAATCCTGGAGCGACATTACAGGCGAAATCGCTCTCGCAATATACTAAATTGAGCACCAATTCATCCCTTAACCAAACCAGCAATGGCAATTCAAGTCAGAACAGTTCTACAACTACTCCTGTAGACAATAACCCGACAAACACAACATCCGATAATAGGATAATCAAATTAGGTGCATTTGGAATGCAGGACTCAAGATTATCAACTCCGGCTTTTTCCATTTTCGATAACAATAGGCTCTAGCTGATTATCTACTCAGAATGCTTGCCAACGGTGGCAGTAGGCGGGAACAAAGCAGAACGAAGATATTACGAGCAAAGAAGCTCAGAGTACTGGCATAGTCGCTTTCGGGCTCGCGTGCGCGGGAGCGGGTGCATTGGGCTGTGGCGGTTCGCAAAAAAGGGTCAACTATGCGGATAGAAGGGAGCGATCTGCAGGTGTGGTAGAACGCATAGCGAAATCAGAAGTTGCATTTTCTATGTAATTTTAAAGATCACACATTTTCCCAATGTATTCATATATAAGAATTGCAGACTTTTTATGTACTATGACGCAAACAACTGTTGAATCAATATTTGGCATGAAAGCAGGTGTTGTATGGCGAGCACTTAACCAAAACGGTCCGGGCAACATTACCAAACTTGTAAAGACCACATCTATGAGCCGTGAAGAAATCTTCGGAGCACTAGGCTGGCTTGGCCGTGAGGATAAGATCATAATGGAACAGAAAGGAAGAGAGATGATATTCTCACTGCGAGAGTCAGAAGTACGTCTGGAAGCGCCCCCAAAGATGACTATGGAAGACCATGAGCCAAAAGCAAAATCAAAGCACGGCAAAAGCAAGCCACCAAAGAAGTCCAAGAAGGCCCGGGCGGTCAAAACTTCCGTAAAACAAGATGAAGGCCAAGCCAAAGAAAACGATAGGACGAAGGATTTTCTACTTCATTAAAATTGAGGTCGTGAACCTTTAATAGATTTTAATTTTGGTACATGTTTAGCTGGCCAGCTTCATAGTTAGCATTTGGAGACTGTCCAGGCCATTCTGTCCCCAAGGTGCCAGTGTCGTCATGATTCGCTCATGAGTCGAAGTTCCTTTGTCGTTGCGCAGTGCGCCCAAGATCTTTCTCGATAGAATATTCTCGCGTTCCAATTGTTCAATTCGCTCTTGAGGTTACTTGATTGTTGCTCCTTCGTGCATACTCCTAATGGTCAAGTATTATTATCCTATTATTTAATTATTCTGGTTAAAAACATTTTGTGGCAAATTTGGGAATGATTGATTGAGAGCTAAACACATACGTCGAAGCAAACTCCTTTTCGGCTTAGTCCTATATATTCACTAATATTCTCATGTGCATGCTCGCATTTTGAAGCTATGGCCTATCAGAAAACCTCCGAATGTGTCCGGTCAGTTGGGATCGTTTGCGTCTCTCGGCAATTCTTAGCAGAAGCCCTTGCCGGCGCGCCCTGCCATTTTCCTGAGTAAAATACTCTTTATGCATGCTGATTATCATCCCCAAAGATCCTTCCTCCCTTCTGAGAGTATAAACCTGAGGAACGCGCGGGGCGAATGTGAGTTGGAATGTTATCGTTACTATTAAAATGAATATGTTGTATTAGGCTCTATTCTAAACAAAGTGGGTCGAGTTAGATCATATTTGAAAATATATAATAATAATAGTAGAAAGAAGAGCTTTTTGCAAATCCATCCATTATTGCTTTTTCATATATCTCAGTTATTAAGGCAAATAATGTAATTAATATCCAACTTTTATAAAAAATTTTATAATTGGTGTTGTTTCATTAATAGAGAATTGAATAAGTATAACTAGTATGACATTGATCTTAAATTGATTGAAACAGTAACCTGGTGTAAACGATAGCCATATCTTTGAACTTACTCAAAAAATTGCTGCTTGGTAAGGAGGGATTCGAACTGGAATGGTTTGCATTCGCATTCTTGGGAATGATATTTTACTCAGTTGCAGGATTGCTGGATAAGTTTCTTCTCAGCAGCTATACCAACGATTCCAATGCGTACATCGTATGCCAGGTATTAGCTTCGCAGCTCTTTATCATCCCAGTTTTTTTGATATCAGGCGCTGACTTCGTGTACCCGCAATCCCTCTTTGCTCTTCTCTTCGGAAGCCTGCAGGTATTTCCTTGTATTTTTTACATGAAGGCCTTAGCGATTGAAGAAATTTCTAAAGTATCTGCGCTGGAATATGTGTATCCATTATTTGTATTCATAGGCTCTGCACTTCTTCTAGGAGAGGTTCTGGAGCTGAGACATTATGCTGGAGGGTTATTGCTTCTCGTTGGCACTCTGCTCATCTCCTACAAAAATAATTTATCTAATCGAACTGATTTATACAGTAATGGCTTTACTAACAATAGCTTAATCAGCAAGCCATTTGGACAATTTATAAGTGACCTTTCTCCTGCCATAAAGCCATTCCTGTCGTACTGGGTTTTAACCGCGGTCTATTATCTTTCCCTAAAGTATCTGCTCATCTCCATCGATGGGTGGAATCTCTACGTTTGGTCATCTCTGGGCAGTCTTATAGCGGTATTGCCTCTCATAGGCATCTCTTCCATTCGCAGCGAGGTCAAGAGCTTCTTTGGTCAGGGTGGCCTGGCTGTAGGAGCTTTGATCTCAGAGGAGACTTTCCAATTCCTGGGAATCATCTTCTCCATTTTTGCCTACGCCATCGGATCAGTTACCCTGGTATCAAGCATAGGAGCGCTTCAGCCCATCGTAACTGTGCTCATCATCCTGGGCCTGGGAGTTCTCACCCCGAGGCTGGCCAATGTGATTAATGAAAAAACAGATTGGTGCTCGTTGAAACAAAAGGGAATTTCGTTTCTTGTGGTAGCGATAGGCATATACTGTGTGAGCTGATCCAAAATGATCTATCAAATCTCTCGCATAGCATCTTGGTAGCACTGGTAGGCGCTATTACTGAAACAGACGGCGATGATCTCAATCCCGCAGCTTTTCTCCAGGAATGAGTTCATCTCTCTAAGGGCAATGCGACAGGCTCGTTCCATAGGAAATCCATAGACTCCGGCACTGATTGCCGGGAATGCTATGCTCTTTATGCCATACAGCTTGCCCAGATTCAGAGAGTTTCTATAGCAGCAGGCCAATAGATCGTCCTCCCCGTTGTCTCCGCCTCGCCAGATGGGTCCTACGGTATGAATGATCCATCTTGCAGCTAGATGGTATCCCCCGGTGATACAGGCCTCGCCTGTCGGACAACCTCCGATGCGACGACATTCCTCCCAGAGCTGTGGGCCCGCAGCATTATGAATGGCACCATCCACGCCTCCACCTCCCACAAGAGAGTTGTTGGCGGCGTTGACGATGGCATCGACCTTGAGTGTGGTGATATCGGCCATTACTATGGATATCTTGCTGGATGCCATCTGCATTAAAACCTCTCGTTGATCTCATGATACTATCCCTGCATTTTAGTTCTTTGCTTTACAAGATCGCCCCAGATAAATTGCGGAAAATTCTTAAAGCCCCGTGCCAATAGACTTTTTTAAATTGTGCCGAAGATGATTGCCATGCCGATGAAAAAAGCCTCAACACCGCGATTCGCTCTCCTGGCCCTCCTGGCTATTGTGCTCCCGGCAGCTGTAGTCTTTGCCGCGCAGGGCAGCTCTGATCTGGTCCGGGAAGGTGAAGGTACGATACCCCTCTTCGGCTACGAGATCATCAATGTCTATCCCCACAGCAGCCAGGCATTTACTCAAGGCCTGGTTTATGATGATGGACTGCTCTATGAGGGAACGGGGCTGTATGGGCGATCAATGCTATGTCACGTCGAACTGCAAACGGGCCGGATTCTTAAGCAGACGCTCCTGGATGGCAACTTATTCGGAGAAGGCATAGCTCTATGGAAAGATCGCATCATTCAGCTTACCTGGCAGTCAGGCCTGGGCCTGGT
The DNA here is from genome assembly GCA_963682135.1 of Methanothrix sp. Taxonomy (GTDB): domain Archaea; phylum Halobacteriota; class Methanosarcinia; order Methanotrichales; family Methanotrichaceae; genus Methanothrix. The sequence goes on along the minus strand of OY821645.1, from coordinate 155,653 downwards.
CTATGGCAAGGAGAATATGACCCTGATTGGCAACTTCAGCTACCAGACGGAGGGCTGGGGCATAACCACCGACGGTAAGAGTCTGATCATGAGCGATGGCACAGACGTTTTGCATATTCTCGATCCTGAGAGCTTTGCAGAGAAGGGTCGGATACTGGTCACAACCAACGGCAGGCCGCAAGAGGGCCTAAATGAGCTGGAGTATATCAAAGGGCAGATCTATGCCAACATCTGGCCGACAAATTGGATTGCGATAATATCTCCTGAGAGCGGCGAGGTGAAAGGAAAAATAAATTTGCAGGGGATTTTGCAGGAGAGCGATCTTCAGGGCAGCAAAGTAGATGTTTTAAACGGCATTGCATACGACGCGAAAGATGATCGGCTCTTTGTGACTGGAAAACTATGGCCCAGGCTCTTCGAGATCAAGGTCGTGCCCAAAGATATCTGAATTGAGAACTATATTTGAATTTAAAAAATATATTTTGAGCTGGATCTACTCTTCACCCTCATATTTGAAGGAGAGCCTTACCTTAGCCCTGTACTCCGCGATCTTTCCGTTCTCCAACCGGACATCCAGCTCTTTGACTTCGGCAATACGAAGGTCTCTCAGGCTTTTAGTGGCCCTATCAACAACGGTCTTGACTGCTTCTTCCCAGCTTGTCTTGGAAGTTCCGACCAGTTCTATTATTTTGTACACATCTCCGTCTGCCATATCTCTATCACTCCTAAAATTCTAGATTGTAGTTAGGCGTTTCTCATTGATATATTTTCCGAAAGGGGTAAGAGATAAGCAAAAACCTGAAATAATATCCAGCCACGCATGAGCCGGTAGCAAGGAGATGCCAAATCTTGAGCAGGAGTACTGAAGACATGCCTGGAAACAATGTGCCTGTATGCAAGGCAGTGGGAATCGATGATCTATCTGTTTATGTGCCCAGGCTTTTTCTTCCCCTGGCAGGAGAGTTCTCCGCTAATCGTGGCATTGATCCCGGCAAATTGATTAAAGGAATCGGCATCGAACGCATGGCCGTTCCCGATGCGCATGAGGACGCGGCCAGCATGGCGGCCATGTCTCTATTGGATCTCATGCGGCGAACTGGTCTCCGTCCGCAAGAGATCGGCAAGATCTATGTGGGAACTGAGTCGGCTCCGGATGAGGCCAAGGCCCTGGGGACCTACGTCATCGGCATGCTGGAGCAGATCTACGGCAATGGCTCCTTCCAGGAATGCAGCACCGTCGAGTTCAAGGCAGCCTGCATCGGCACGACCTTTGCTCTGGAGAGCCTCAGCTACTGGGTGGCGGCGGAAGAGGAAGGCAAGGTGGGCATTGTCATCGCCTCGGATGTGGCCAAGTACCCGCTTGCCTCAGCAGGCGAGTACACCCAGGGAGCGGGAAGCATTGCCCTGCTGGTAAAGAAGAATCCCCGTCTGCTGGCCCTGGAGCAGATCTACGGATCCTTCACCAGGGACGAGAATGACTTCTTCCGGCCCATGGGCTGCACCACTGCGGTTGTAAACGGAAAGCACAGCAACCAGTGCTATCTGGATGCCATGCAAGGAGCCTTCGATTCATTTGCCGCCAAATCCAGGCGCCTGGGGGTCATAACTCCCGAAAAAGGCGAGTGCGTCACAGATTTCGTAGAGCATCTTCTCTTTCATATTCCCTATCCCAGAATGGTCGAGTACGCTTCCGCTGCCATTCTGAGGCACGACTGGAGAGAGAGCCGCAGATCTAGCGAGATCGAGCGGGAGCTGGGAAGGGAGCCTGCCGCCCTGGATTACGATGATCCAGAAAAATATCAGGCGGCAGAGGCGGACTACGCCCGGCGCTTTGCAAAGTCGCAGCAATTCCTGCAGGCATTCGGAGCCAAGGTCAGGGATACGGCCACGCTCTCCCGCCAGATCGGAAACATCTACACCGGATCGATCTACCTGGGCCTGGCAAGCCTGCTGGAGCTGCAGAAGATTCAGGCCAAAGAGAGAGTGTGCTTCGGAGCCTACGGCAGCGGCTGCTCGGCACTATTCTTCTCAGCCATTGTCCAGCCGCAGGCCGAATCTGTGCCCTTGAGAGGTCTGATGCAGAGGCTAGCAGAGAGAAAGCAGATATCTTTGCAGGATTATGAGCAGCTTCACGAAGGGAAGAAGAAAGAGAGCGTGCTGCCGCCCAAGGGTGAGTTTGCCCTGGTGGGAATTGATCATCAGGGATACCGGCATTATGAATATGTAGAATAATAGTATCGATAATATAGATTTTTTCAATTGATGCAGTTATCTTTAATCCATAGGCCAAGAAGCCTGCTCATACCACTGCCACAAGGACGTCAAAATGCTCTTCAGGAACTGAAATGTTATCATCCTGCAAAACGGAAATATAAAGCCGGATCGCTTCCCTGATGTTTTGTAGTGCCTCTTCTTTGCTTTTTCCCTGGCTGATGCAGCCGGGAAGGCTGGGCACTTCTGCCACAAAGTAGCCATTCTCTCCGGGGTAGACTATGACCTGTCGCATGCTTTACGATATGCTCGATCGAATAAATATCTACGCCTGTTCAATTGCTTTCATTCTGTTGACTTCTGCACCGTCGCCAGCAGCAGCACCGCCACGTCCTCGGTGCTGTAGATCTCCGTCAGCCCTCTGTCAAAGAGCAGGCTCGCCTCGGGCGGCAGCTCCTCATCTCCTTGCCAGAAGACCAGCCTCACGAACACGCCGGGAAACGTAGCCACCTCGAATGCCACATCTCCGCCATCCACCTCCCTGCCGCCCAGGCGCTCCACCAAATTTCGCACCAGGCCCTCCGGGTCGGTCTGGAAGCTCTGCACCAGCGGTTTTATGGTGCTCTTCTGGAAAGCCGGCCAAAAAAGAGTACCGTCCCTGGTCTCTTTGAAGGAGATCCATTCGCCTCTGGGATGGTAGCCGTGCCTTAAAAGGCCGATCATGTAGTGCAAGATGAGCACGGCCTGCATCTGGCCGGCCAGAGCACCGCTGGCCAGCAGCACCTCTCTTTCCTTTGCCCTCACCTGGTAGTCGTCTCCCAGGAGCGAGACCATGCAGTCCTGCAGAGCCAGAGCCTCCAGCTCATCCCAGGCCAGCTCCAGCGACGCCTCGTATCCCATTAAAATCCGCGGCTGTTGGCCAGGAACTTCCAGTCTTCCGTGCTGTTGGTGTTCCTTCCGTCCGGATCTCGGGTCCAGGCCATCTCATTATCCTCTTCGTCGCTGAGAACAGCCGTCCGGTCCACCTCCGTTCCGCCGGAATCGGTCAGCACCAGGATCTCGCCGGTCTGGGCCAGCCACCCGGGCCTGACATCCTGCACATAGTAATCCAGGCCTCTGATGACTGTGTCCGGGGGGAGGATAATCGATCTGCCCTCTGAGTTTTTTATGCTCCATCCGCTGATGTCAACATCCTTATCATCGTTATTATAAAGCTCAAACCAGGCAGTTATGGCGGTCTTGAAGGCGCTCTCATCCCCGGCCGGATTTGACTCCACCTCGTTGACGACCACCGTGGCCTGCGCCGCCCCCAACCAGATGATGATTAAGGCACAGAGCAATGCCAGAGTTGTGCTGCTTTGAAATCTCATTTGCATCTCCTAGCTCTGACGCATGGGATCTTTACAATCATATCACTGTCGGGCAAAAACAACAAAAGCGAGGTCCTTTGTGGCAATGCAGATCTGCGCAAATTCGCTGATATGCGATAGCCTACATCAGGCGATGTTCATCGCGAACATGAATCTGAAAAATGCTGAAAGCGAAATGCTCCAATTCAATAAAATAGCATGGGAACAAGAAGAAGAGGTTGTCTACCGCGCTCCAGTGGTGCCCCATATTGCCCTCGTTCTCAAGATCCATGACCAAAGAGATGAAACAAGTAAATATTCGAAGGTTTTCAGTCTGCGTACAGAGGGAGATAATGAGCTGCAACATCCATAAGATAGGATTCATCCTGATAATGACGATACTGCTTATCACTCTGGGCGCAAGCTGCCAGATGCAGGGCAGGACCGACCAGAAAAATAGTACGGATATTACTCCAAAAGAGGCATATAGCCTACTCCTGAACACTTCCATGGAGATGGCTTACCTCGATACCATGATTGGCCTCTCCCAATGGGATCAGGATATTTCCATGCCTCAGAATGCTACGAAATATCGGGCCAAGGCCCAGAGCTATATGGAGGACCTGAAGAATAAAAAGTGGATCGATCCGGAATTCGGAAGGCTTCTCTCTATTGCTAATAACGGCAGCAATTGGTCTGAGATCGAAACCGCAAACCTCCGGCTGTGGAATCGCGACTACAACAAGAGGATAAAGCTTCCGCCAGATTTCGCTATGCGTGAGTCGGAGATGGTCTCCAAATCTCTGGTTGCCTGGGAGAATGCCAGGGAGAAGAACAATTACTCTATATTCCAGCCCTACCTAAAGGACCTGGTTGAACTGAACCGGGAGAAGGCAAGAGCGTGGGGATATGAGGAGCATCCTTATGACGCCCTCCTGGATGACTTTATGCCGGGAATGACTGCGGCCAAGTGCGATGAGCTCTTTGAAACCATAAAGCCTCACATTATCGAACTGATCGTCAAGATAAATGAGTCGGGCTTAAAAGGCTCCGACATAAATGTCTATGGCAACGCCACCTATCCAAAAGAAAAACAGGAGGCTTTGCTCAGGAATCTCACATCTGCTCTGGGATTCGATTACGAAGCAGGAATTATGGTCAAAGCCAAGAGGAACCCGTCAACCTACAGTATAGGTATGCATGATGTCAGAACCAGCCTGCGTTATGACAATCACAATCCAGAGATAGCCCTTCTGGATGTGATTCACGAATGCGGTCACGGCATAGCCGCCCAGAGGATTCCTGATGAGTACGTGGGAATGCCCATTGCAACGGAACCGGGCATGGATATGGCTGAGGCTGAGGCCAGGCTATTCGAGAATAATCTGGCCCGCAGCATTGCTTTCTGGCAGTACTGGCTGCCTCAGATGAAGAACGAGTTTCGACCAAACATGGATAATGTCTCGGTGGACGATATGCATAGATACATCAATCGGCTCAATATCATCCCGATCCGCATTGACGCCGACGAGGTATCCTATATACTTCATATAATTATTCGCTATGAGATAGAACGCGACCTCTTCGAGGGAAAGATCAGCGTTGACGATCTGCCGATGATATGGAACCAAAAGTACAAGGAGTACTTGGGTTTGAACATAACTGATGATAATAACGGCATACTTCAGGATGTTCATTGGGCCTATGGAAACTTTGGCTACTTCCCGGCTTATGCCATTGCTTCCATGAATTCCGCTCAATTGGAGGGAGCCATGAGAAGAGACCATCCAGATCTTGACCTGAGATTTGCTTGTGGCGATTTCTCCATACCTGTCGACTGGATGGCAGAACATGTCTACAAGTATGGTGCCATCTATGATACGCCGCAGCTGATGAAAATAGCAACAGGAAACGAGACGCAAGCCTATGATTTTCTAAGATACCTGGACAGCAAGTACGAGAGAATATACAATATATAAGTGATAGGGGCCTTGATGACTTGCAGTGTTACAGCCGGCACAATTGCAGTGGTGCAAAGACCTGCAAGCCACCCAGATCCAACCCACAGCCGCAGAGATCAAGCCTTAGCTATAATTATATACTTTCCATCTAAATAACTGTCTATGATTAAGAGACTAAATTTGATCCTATTTCTTGCCTTATTCGCCTTATCCAGTCTGGCTTGGTCGCAGGATAACGGTGACGGATGGTACCTTCAGGGAGATCCAGTGATAACCAGGGACGAGGAAATTGACCTTCCTCCCTGCTATATCGACAAGACAATTACCGTGACCAACGGCGAGGGGCATGACAGTGTAAAGTGGTCTGCAGATTGCTTCAAGGAAAGATCCGGCACACACAGCAGCGACGTTACATGGACGCAACCTCCGGATTATATGGATCCGGGCAGCAACATCGGCTTTTCTATGACCTTCACCTCCCCTTTCAATGATATTCCAATCAGTGGGGGGATCTATGCTAATAGCGTGATGTTTTTGGAAGGACGGTCCACAAATCCACAGGGAAAAAATACGGCTACTTACACGGTGCCTGATGGTTCGCAAGACGAAGAGCTGGAAATATATACCAGCTTTATATTGATAAGCGGTCTGCACGGCTATGTTACTTACAATTATAAATATCAAGGCGCACCTGCAAAACCTAATCCCGTTCCCGCAGAGACTAAGGCGGAAGATACACAACTTCCGCCTGCCGATGATAAATATTGCTGCCAAGGATCATGCGACTATAAAAGTTGGTGGTCTGAGTCTAAATCCTCACAAGATTCTGGCGGAGACCTGCCAGAGACAATGTATTCCCGTGATTCTGGGGTGAGATTCAGTGCTTTAACCGGCCAGGTTGACATTCGTCCCGATTCTGATGAGGATGCATGGCGGGGAGCCGGATTGAAATCAATAATTCAATTATATGATCATATACGCACCGCAGAAGAGAGCCGGGCGATACTATCTTTTGATGATATGACGACATTTGAATTAAAGCCTGAATCTGAAATTATTATAGACACGCCGCCTGAGAAAGACAGCAAAATCGCTCTTGTCTGTGGCAAAGTCTGGATTAATTTCAAAAGAATGCTGAAAGATGGCTCGATGGAAATTCAGATGAGCCAAGCAGTGGCAGGAATCAAAGGCACTACAATTGTTTGCGAAGAGACTGGAAGTTCATCAATATTGAAGGTTCTAACTGGAACCGCATCCCTCAAGTCCAGAGCTACTGGCGAAGAGACTCTTGTCCACGCTGGTGAGATGGCAACCGCAACCACATCTGGCCTATCCAGTCAAGAATCCTTTGATGTCGAAACCGAGAAGGCAATCCTGGAACCATACCACTCCAAGACTGAGGTCACTGAACCTGAAGAAAGCGAAGTGATCTACAATAGCTGGAATAAAGTCTCTGTTGATAACAATCCAACCTGCAGTCCGTTTTTCACTATCGATAAACCTCAGATGATTACCTACATCGACACCTATCACTGGAATCATGGCACAGATGCACCTGGAGGGACTATCAGCCTGAGAAATGGTTATGGCAAACTCTATGGACCCTGGGAGGTTGAGACCAGTCTCGACCAGGGCAAGGTGCCCAAAGGCTACTGGATTGTCCATCCCAATGAAATCATATTGGCAGGCACCTATACAGTCCAAGACTCGGACCCGGCTACATGGTCTCAAAACTCCGAATCGCCCTGCGGATTCACCAAGGTTGAAGGATATGCTGCAACAACAGATGCTTCCGGGGAGACTGATGCTCCTGGGACAGGCATAAGAGAACCTGTATCAAGCGCAGCTTCACCTGAGCAAAAGCTTGGCAAGGATGAGGCTGGAGATGAAGAGGCAGATTCACATGGCATTCTTGAAACCATATCATCTTCAATAAAAAAGAGCACTGCAGCCAAGCAAAAATCAGAACCTGCTTTCATTGAGAAGAGCACATATTCGATCGGATCCGATAAACTATTCGAGATTCATAGCCAAGCGGCCACGGGAGACTTTGAATGGAATCCCCAGAATTTCGCGGGATTCTACTACGATCTTAACGGCAATGTGGGTACGGAGGTGCTAACTGCAACCTTGAAGGAAGGCAAGTTAAGCGGAAGCTATCCTTATGGGCTTTCTTATCAAACCACTGCCCAAAAGAATGACTTCGCCTTTGAGGATTGGGGTTCGTACAGAGCCATAGGCTTCATGGGGGAGAAATGCTTTGCCGGATACCTTGATACCACCGGCAGCATCGACGATAGGCTATTCGAGGAATCCGGGGTCAAGAATGTTCTCTCCGACAATAAGCTTCTCAAGATCCTCATAGATGATGGTACTGAAATAACCGTCACCAGCGGCACGCCACTCACGCTTGAAGACGGATACATGATATCTATCGATTCAATTGACATCTATGCCAACACGGTAACACTCACGCTCACTAAGGACGGTACAAAGCTGGCCACAAAGAAGATTTTTCCGTCCAGGGATGGCGCAAACATGGCTGATAAAACCTTCATCTACAAGAAGAATATCGGCAATTCGAAGGATGCGGTCACAGTCGCCGTTCATTTCAAGAACGCCTTCCGGGGTGCAGATCTGAACCTGGCAACCGTCGATGGAATCTGGCAGCTCTCTGATGAGGCAATAGATGTGTCGAAGGGCACAAATTACGGCAAGATGACTATCCTGACAGTCACGCCCGACAGCGTCACTATGAATAATCAGGACAACGACTTAACCCTCAGCAGGAATAAGGACATCTCCCTGATGCCCGGCATGGGAATCAAGACTGCCGATGCCGATAGTATCAGATACTATATCTACAAGGATATCACCAACCCCGATACCTACGAGCTGAGAGGCGCTGTGGCATCGGATACATACGACTGGACGGCGGACAACTTTGCCGGTTTCTACTATGATCTCGACAAAAATATTAAGACGGAATCGCTGAGAATGACTGTCACCGATGGCAAGCTTGCCGATCCAGATGGTATTACATATACCACTGGTGCCGTGACAACCAGCTTTGAATTCGAGGATTGGGGATCGTATGGAATTATCGGATTTCTAGGGGAGAAGTACTTTGCAGAATATGAAAGAGGAGATGAGAGCCTCGAAGATGGCAACCTGGAATCAGACTCCTCAAAAGCCTTCCTTTTCGATAAGTCCACAGACAAGAGTGCTCTGGCCAAGAAGCAGCTATTGAAAATCCTCAAGGATGATGACACAGAGATGACAATCACAACCAACACCCCCTTGAAGCTGGAAGAGGGCTATGAGCTTGCCATAAAGTCCATTTCCACTGACGCCAACAATATCTATCTGGAACTGTCCAAGAATGGATCTGTTATGCATTCTGCAATCATATATCCTTCTCAGGAGGCTGCTAGCATGGCTGATAAGACCTACATCTACAAAAAAGATGTGGGAGATCTTAAAAACGTGGTCATTATAGCCGTTCATTTCAAGAATGGCTTTAAAGGTGCTGATCAGGACCTGGCCACCATAGACGGAGTCTGGCAGCTTTCCGATTCGCCCACCCCAATCAAGGAAAAGACATACTTCGGCAAGTTAGTGATCTCTGAGATTGATAGGAATCACATTTCAATGAACAACAAAGACAATCCCATCAAGTTGAGCAGGAATAAACAGGTATCTCTGGCAGGAGATATTTATCTCCAGACGGCAGATTCAGATTCTTTGAGGTACTACGTTGTCAGAGAAATTTTTAGTTCATAGGTATGAATCCGGAATATAGATGGGCATGGTACTACAAAAGCATGGCTCTCTTTGAGCATGGCAAGCATGATGCACTTGGCAATAGCAGAGAATCAGATGCTGCTCGGTCCAAAGCTAAGGAATGGTATATGAGGGGCGATTTCAGCTAGATCTGCGAGGCGAGTTTGAGCTCCCTATAATCTGCAAAAGTTGAAAGAGGATGATGGCGCCGCGGATCACCAGCCGCGCAAGGGTGCAAATGAGATATAATATGCGACGAGATGAAATATGCGACGAGATGAGATTGGATCAAAAGATTAATTATCTCATCTCGCCATCAAGATATTTCAGTGAAAGGGAATTTGCTCGGTCTGATCGTCATGGCGGCAATGGCCCTAGCGTTGACAGCGGGCTTTTTTTGCAGTGTCGAAGCGGCTGATTATGGGCCCAATGTGAACTATTTTACTCCCGGCTATGGTCTCAGGCACCATATAAATGAGAAGCCTTCTGCAGATAAAGGATTCTTCTTTGATGAGTCATCAACGGTAAGTGGTAGGGGAGAGGTTTCCATCAAAGGGTCATTTCACGATCGTGCCATTGATTCCAAAGGATGGATGAAAGGCTATGGATCAATCAACCTCGAATCTATACGAAACTTGAATAAGGTTGGCAGAGAGGTCGATTTCACCCAGAAATCCGATCTGGTCTTTACGGGGGGACTGCTCAAAAATAGCAAGAGCACGAGACTGCCGCTATTCGAAAAAGGCATCGGTGCCAGCGTGAGCGAGAGGTTCAATCTGAGCCATGTTGACAAGAGTGAGAGTAATATCATCAGGTCCGTTAATCGTTTCAATAATACAATGCATTATGACACGGCACTGGCCTTTGAGGGGCTCTGGGATATCAAGAACATGCGAGGCTGGTCGATCAATATGAATAAAAGTGAGCAAATCTATTCGGGATCTTTCCAAACCGAAAAGAAGATTGCGTTCGATGATTCTGCCAGACGTTAGCAAAGTATCATAATATATTAATACAGTGAGATATACACGGCACAACCTCGCAGTGGCGCCCAAAGTTCAGTCCAGCGGTCGCCGTTGGTCCTCCGGGTTTGGACCCATGCGCCATTCCATGTGCAGCGGTTGTTCAACACAAGGACCAATCACGGTGGAATTGTCCGCACTCAGGTCGAAATTGGGTCCAACGCATCTTGGAATCGATGGGATTCTGCTTCTCTGCCTCTCCCCCGCTATTATGGTTGAAGGCCATATCAGCGTAGACCTGCATCCATGGTTGTGCGCAGTTTCAATAAGATCAATCGGATCTGCCTTGGAACCGAACCATGTAGATCTACCGCCTTTCTGATCGAAGTTGCCGATGTCGTAGTAATCGTAAGGATCATAGCCAGTCGATTTATTCCCCGGCTTCCCGAGCCTGCTTGTTTTCCCCAACCAAGGTTTCGCCTGCGGGTGATAGTCGATTCGAATTGCAGGTGTGTCTATCAGGTGTGGCTCATACAGGGCAGAACGCGAGGAGAGCAGCGCTGCTATTGAAAGACAAAAAGGAATAAAGGACTATCCGCATCAGATTTCTCCGCAAAGTCCAGCCTAAACGACCCAGCGAAGAGCCAATCTTCATTAGTGCACAGTCCTTACCTTTGCGGTCTGTCCATTGAAATTGAGCACTCCGCCACTTGGTCCTGATCTGAAGTCTCCCGCTATCTGCCAGACGTAATTGTTGTCGGTTTTATTTACTTCCAGAAATTGATATGTCGCTGATTCTCTGTCCCCTGCATTATTTATGCTGAGCGGTCCTGTAATTCCAGTGAACCTATTGGCGATGTTGGTAATAGCTTCCTTAAGCTGAGATGTGTTGCCGGATCCGCTTAAAATCATGGATTCAGATGCGATCCATAGCGCGTCGTAAGACGCCAAGGCATAGCCGCTGGGCGAGGAGCCGGTCTTCTGCTTGATCACCTCGATAACATTTTCGTAATCACTCATATTCCGGATGAATTGTCCAGGTAGAACTCCATAGATGGGGCAGATCAGTCCTGTTTTGCAGGCGAATTCTGCGGCAGTGGAGTTCTCAACTAAGCTGGAGCCATTCGCCATTCCATCTGATCCAAACCATCTCACCGATGATAGCTCAGGATCTCTGGAAGCCATAGCCATTAGAGGTATTGCCTCGTCAAATGAGACCATGTAGACGCCTATTCCAGCGGGACTAAATCTGCTCTTGCTCTCCTTTACAATGGCACTCAATTTATTGATCCCAGAAGAAAGGTCAGTTCCCGGCTCGTAGCTCACGCCTTCCAGCACAACTCCTCCATAGCCCTCAAAACTAGATTTGGTGGCATTTAGCAGTCCCTCTCCCCAAACATCTCCTCTGGTTATGGGGACTATCGCAGTGATATTCTCCAATTTTAGCAACTCTGCCATAGCTTTGCCCTGATTTACATCATCTGGAACCAGCCTGATAACGTTGTCTTCAGGTATTGCAAGAGTTGGGGATGTACTGGCAGTTCCTATTATCATTATATTATTGGCATTAGCGTAATCTTTCATAGCATACAGCTCAGAGCTGGATACAGCAGCAATTACCAGACGTATCCCCTGCCCGCCAAGATTTTTCAGTTCCCGTAGAGCAGTCTCAGGATCCGTCCCAGTATCTTCAGTAGTTAGATTAACCCTCCAAGAAGAGCCGATATCCTTCAGGAGACTGTTTACATCATCATCGGCAATGCCCAGTGCAACATTCGATATGGCCCCCTGTGAAGACCAGTCCCCTGTAATGGGGAGCATTACACCTATCCTGATATCCTGCGCCTCAGAATCTGCTCCGTATCCTGCATTAGCTGCAGCCATAATGCAGATCAAATAGCACAAAATTAAATAATACTTCATCTTCCATGCCTCCTTCGCGTTTCGTTTTCTATGCCATTATGCAAGAATCGCTAATTAATCAATAACATATTCCGATTTGTTAGAGCGGCCACTTAATAAAAAATATTGAACAGATCATATTCTGCTAAATAGATCTATTCTATCTCATCAAAGCTGTAATCCTCCCACTTCCTCTCCCCCAGCAGCACCTCGAACTCGGGCGGCGTGAGGATTGGTATCCTGTACTTGGCTGCATCATCCAGAGCTACTCTCGGGCAGGCAGTGGAGACTGCCGCCTCTGCTCCCAGGTTTAGCAGCCTGTCAGGCTCGATGTTGTCCAAATAGACCAGAAACATCTCCAATCCCCTGGCTTCTCCCAGGGTCTTGAGCTTTTTTGCCAGATCCATCCGTTTTTGTCCGGGTTTCTTTGAAACCAGGACAGCGAAACGCTTTGCTTCCCCTGCCCGTGCGATGGCCCCAAATCGTCTGCGAAGCATGGGATCGGTATCGATTTCCGATACTTCGCCGCTAGCCGGGTCTGCGATTACCACTCGCTTGCCTGTGGCCAGAGCGATGCCCAAAGGATGAAACTGCCCCGTGCCGATGAAGAGATACTCCTCCACATCCAGGTTCCGGGCTGTGCAGTAGCAGCAGCCCAGTACCTGGCCCGCCTGGTTTATCCGGCCCCCTGCCGGTCCGACAAGGCCCTGGATGCCTTGCTTCTTGAGGGCCTCCAGTGCCTGGTCAAGCTTGTGCACATGTTGAATGGTAGTAGTAACGCCTACTCTTCTGGCCTTGAGGACCTGGGCGGCCTTCTCCACCACCACTCTTAGGTCCTCTCTCATTCTGGCCTCCAGAAAGATGACATTGCCGGGCCCTTCCTCAAGCTGTGCATGGCCCAGATGGAGCATCAGATCCACCTCCTGGGCCAGCTGCATATCAACGTCGCAGGCCCCGAAGCAAGGGTCACCAGAGATTATGACCTTCGCTCCAGTCCTCTCCTCAATGCATCGAGCCAGAGCAGGGATGGCTCTCTTCAGCCCTTCCGGAGCCTGCAATCCCACAAGGCGCGCCCCGCTCTTCCGGATAAGATCAATAGCCTTATCCAGGTCAAGGTCGTAGCCGGAGATGGCGGAGACGGTGCAGCTAGAACCATCGGTCGAGGGTGCTCTGGCCACGTCTGTAAACCTCCTCCAGCCGCAATGCTGTTTTTTCAACTCTTTCCTGATCAAAATCCCTCTCAGAAACCAGGAAGGAGACTATCTCATCCACGCAGGGCTTTTTCATCTTGATCTCGTAATCATCTGTGACATCGGGATGAAGGAAGAACTCCCTAATCTGTGCGAAGCTTTCGATCATCTCTTCCTGTTCGGCCAGGATGGATTCCAGGTCTCTCTTTTCCCTGATAAGTTTTAGAGCCGTCTTTGGGCCGACCCGGGTTAATCCGGCGTTGTAGTCGGTGCCGCACATAATGCCGATCTCCACAAGCTGCTTTCGGCTGATGCCCAGGCGTGCCAGCCCTTCCTCTAAATTGATAATCTCCGGCTCCACATCCACGTAAATGTTCTTCTTGGGAAGCTTTCGTTTGCCGGTGATGGCCAGATTCCTCACCACCTGAGGTGCCCCGAAGAGGAGCGAATCGTAGTCCTGGCTTCCCACCAGTTCAACGTCTCCCCTGGCGCACATGCTGGCAGCCTGCGCCTCGCCCTCCGATGGGGCCTGAATGACGGGAAGCCCCATGGCTGAGATCAGCCTTCTTCCGTCCTCCAGGATCTCGGAGTTGATGCGGGAGGCCGCCTGAGCATACTTGAATCCATCCTGGCCGGCTGCTTTTGCCTCTTCCCAGGCGGATGCTGCCTTCTCCCTAGCCTCTGACCTCTGCGCAAGCGTTTCAGCTTTAAAGGTGGGCGGCTTTCCGTCGAAGATAAAGGCCACCTTAACCCCGGCTTCAATGAGATTAGTGGTGCGATATAATAAACCGGATAGATGCGAGGTCACCCTTCCCTGGCTGTCCATGAGCGGCGTGCCGTCCTTTTGCCGGATTATGCTCAGGAACTGGTAGAGGGTGTTGAAGGCATCGATTGCCACCCATCTTCCGGAGAGGTCCTTTATCTCGATCTTCTTTCGATGCAACAGGTCTCCCAAATCAACTCCCATATTCTATCCCTTATTGCTTCTCAGTGATAAATGTAGAGTCCCGAATTGCAAAAAAACGAAAATCATCCCACCCGCCCTGCGAGTGGGCCAACCAATTCCTCACTTTTTCGCTGCCATCTCCAGAACCTTAGCAGCCTGCGCTCCTGCCTCCAGAATATCCAGGTTCTTGGTAACGAGCTTGGGCTTCTTGGCAAAAGTCACGCGGAAGGCATTCCCATAAGCCTCATGGGGCAGACCCAGCTTTCCCGCCTGCATCAGGGCTCCGAGCATAGCCGTATTGGTCGCCTGCGGAGTCCCACGTTCTGTAGCGATCCCCGTGGCCGGAACGGATATGGCTTTCACGCCCTCCGGTGCCTGGAATTGTCCGGCTAAAGAGTCATAGAGAATCACTCCGCCCTTCTTGACGGTGGGCGCAAACTTCTCCAGAGACGGGCGGTTGAAGGCCACCAGCACGTCGGGATGGTCCACCACCGGCGAGCCGATGGGCCGGCCGGAAATGACCACAGTACAATTCGAGGTTCCGCCCCTCTGCTCCGGTCCGTAGTCGGGATAGTAAGAAACATAGCGTCCGCTGCCAAAGCCTGCCTGGGCCAGGGTCAGGCCCATGCTCAACACGCCCTGTCCTCCAAAGCCGGCGATCTTCACGCCCTTGGCCGCAAACTCCGGGTCCTCCTGGAACGAAACGCATATCCCGCTCTCACAGCCAAAGGTCTTATCCAGTGCTTCTTGAGAAAAGTCACTCTCAGCCCTGGTTATGGCCTGTGCTTCGGCGGATCTGTCCCGGAATCGCTTTAGCGGAAACTCCTTTTCCATCTGCTCATTGACGAAATTGGCTATGGCCTTGGCATCCATCCTCAAGATAGTGGGGCAGGGGGAAAGCAGCTCCACAAAGGCGTATCCTTTCTTGTCCCTCTGAATCTCCAGAGCCTTTTTGACTGCCCGGCGTGCTTTTCTGATATGCTCGATGTCCGAAAGCGATGCTCGCTCGATGAATACCGGTGCTTTTAGCGTATCCAGCAGTTCGCAGATGTGAATGGGATAGCCCTGTTCGCTGGCAATGCGCCCGCCTGGAGTGGTGGCCGTGACCTCTCCAATCAAGGTAGTAGGTGCCATCTGGCCGCCGGTCATGCCGTAGACGCTGTTGTTGACGAAGAATACAGCCAGCTTCTCGCCCCGATTGGCAGCCTGAATGGTCTCGTTCAGTCCAATCGAGGCCAGATCGCCGTCTCCCTGGTAGGAGATGATGATGGCGTTGTCCTCGGACCGCGATATACCTGTAGCGATAGCCGGAGCGCGACCATGGGCGGCCTGCATATGACCGCAATCCAAATAGTAGTAGGCGAAAACGGCGCATCCCACAGGACTGATCACGACACACCGATCCTGGATGCCAAGGTCAGCCATAGCCTCACCGATGAGCTTATGCAAAATGCCGTGGCCACAACCAGGACAGTAATGGGTGGCAGTAGGTGCGGCCCCCCCCTTCCTGGGAAACTTTGCATATATGCCGGGATGACCTCCGATCACCTTCTCTATTGCTGCCATCTCTAAGCCACCTCCCTTATCTTCTCCAAGACAGAATCCATGCCGATCAAATTTCCTCCGTAGCGGCAGACCAGCTCTACCGGCATGCAGCCGGTGGCAAGGCGAATGTCCTCACGCATCTGTCCGTCGCTCATCTCCACGGAGATGAACTTGCAGCCGCGCTCGGCCAGCGCACGCACCGCCTTTTCCGGGAAGGGGAAGAGAGTGATGGGCCGGAAGAGACCGGCCTTGATGCCCTCTTTTCGTGCAGCATCCACTGCTGACCTGGCGATCCTGCTGCTGATGCCGTAGGAGACCAGCACCACACTGGCATCCTCCAGCCGATAGCCCTCCCATGCCACTTCATTCTTCTTTATGCGTTCATACTTCTCTTGCAGCTTGTAGTTGTGCCTCTCCATCTCATCGAAGTTGAGCATAATTGAGGTTATCAGATTGCCTCTTGTCTCGGCTCGACCATTCACTGCCCAGGTGGTGTCAATGGTTGGTGCGAGCGCCTCTTTGGGAAACTCCAGAGGTTCGACCATGTGCCCCAGCACTCCGTCAGCCAAAACCACTACTGGATTTCTGTATTTAAAGGCCAGAAGGAAACCCTTGCGAGTAAGGTCGCACATCTCCTGCACACTTGCCGGTGCCAGAACAATGTTATGATAACAGCCATGCCCCCCACCTTTGCAAGCTTGATTGTAGTCCGATTGCTCCGGCCCGATGTTGCCCAGGCCCGGCCCCGCCCGACAGATATCTACAATAACGCAGGGAAGCTCTGCACCGGCGATATATGTTATCCCCTCCTGCTTGAGGCTCATGCCCGGGCCGGAAGATGCCGCAAGCACTCGGTGCCCTGCACCTGCCGCCCCGTAGACCATATTAATTGCTGCTTCTTCCGATTCAGCCTGCACAAACTTACGGCCCACTTTGGGGAAATAACGAGAAGCTTCATGCAATATCTCGCTGGCGGGTGTAATTGGGTAGCCAAAGAAGCAGTCACACCCAGCGTAAAGAGCACCCACGATCACGGCTTTGTTTCCATCAATTAACTGAGACGCCATTTTTTTAGTTCTCCTCTATTTTTTTCTCTTTCTGGGGCACATGAACCTCAATGGCCAGAGGCTCAGGACAGGTGTAATAACATGCTCCGCAGCCAATGCAGCCGTCACCTGAATAGAGCACATAGTGATACCCTCGAGAATTCAGCTCGTCACCCATCTTCAATACATCCGCGGGACATGCCTCAATACACCGCTCGCATGCCTTGCATTCCAGGGTATTGATGACCGGATAGGGCTTGTCTTTATCTCTGATCTCCACCCGCCGGATCTTCCCGCTTATGGTTTTAGGCAGCTCCTCTACGAATTCGATGATCCTTGGGTACTTGTAGGGTGCAGTGACCTTCTTTACGTGGTCTTGCAGCTCCTTTTTTAGCTCATCGGAAGCGGCAAATCCTTTGGCCAGGACTATAGTCGCCTTCACTACCTGTCCACGAATGGCATCAGGCACACCGGTAATGGCCACCTCCATCACAGATGGATGAGACATGAGGGCACTCTCCACCTCAAAAGGTCCTACCCGATAGCCAGAGCTCTTGATCATGTCATCCGTACGGCCTATGAACCAGAAGAATCCGTCCTCATCCCGCCAGGCGGTGTCTCCCGTGTGGTAGTAATCATCATGCCAGGTGCTCTTGGTCTTGTCCGGATCGGAATGATAATCGGTGAAAAGGCCGACGGGCTTTCCTTTGTCCGTCTTGATCACAATCTCGCCTTCTTCACCCACCTCACATAATTTGTCGTTCTTGCCCACCAATACAATATCAAATCCCGGTGCGGGCTTTCCCATGGAGCCGGGCTTGGGATCCATCCAGGGATAATTGGCAATGCAGACCACTGTCTCCGTCTGGCCGAATCCTTCCATGAGGCGCAGGCCAGTGGTCGCGAGGAAGCTCTCATAAACCGACGGGTTAAGCGGCTCTCCTGCCGTGACCGCATATTTTAGCCGGGAGAAGTCATATCTGGACATGTCGCTCTTGATCATGAATCTGAAGATCGTCGGGGGAGCACAGAAGGTCGTCACCCCGTATTTGCCCATCTCGTCCATCATCTTCCCGGCATCAAATCGATCATAATCGTAGACGAAGACCGCCGAGCCGGCCAGCCATTGGCCATAGATCTTGCCCCAGGCGCATTTGGCCCATCCCGTATCCGCCACGGTGTAATGAAGCCCATCATCCTCCACATTCTGCCAGTACTTGGCAGTAAGAATATGACCCAGGGGATATGTCTGATCATGTTTGACCATTTTTGGATATCCCGTAGTTCCTGAAGTAAAGTACCCGAGGAGGATATCCTCATTTCTCGTCGCCTGATCTCCGGTCGGGCGGACGAAATCCGGCGATGCCATAGCCAGCTCATTATTGAAATTTATCCAGCCATCGCGCGTCTGGTCAGTTTTTCCTACCAGGACTTTAACCAGGGAAATATTTCCCAAACTCTTGTGGGCCTCATCAAACTCGCCCGGAACCCCGTTCTCAGCTATGCAAACGATCATCTTCAGATCGCCCTTCTTGATGCGATAAACGAAGTCCTTGGCCTTTAGCATATGCGTAGAAGGAATGGAGATTGCCCCGATCTTGTTCAAGCCCACCATGCATACCCAGAACTCCCAGCGGCTCTTGAGGGTGAGCATGACCGTATCCCCTTTTTTCAGTCCGTAATTAGAAAAGAGATTGGCGGCCTTGTCGCTTTGGATCTTCAGATCTTTGAAGGTGATGATCAACTCTTCACCGTGATCATTGCACCAGACTAAGGCACGCTTATCTGGATATTCTGCGGCATAGGCATCGACTACATCGTAGGCAAAATTGAAGTTCTCGGGAACTAGGATCTTAAGATTTTCTTTAAAATCCTCATATGACTTGTAATCGACCCGAGATACGAACTTAGGCAATAATGACGTCATTTTCTAGTTCCTCTTTCTCAACTACATGACCACAGCCAGCAGCTTCACTGGCCTGTCGTTTAGGGCTTGCATATAATGATCATAAGACGAATCGAAGAAGATGGAGTCTCCAGCGTTTAGCACTACATCATTGTCATGAATAGTGATCTTCAAAGACCCCTCCAGCACATATTCAAATTCCTGGCCAGGATGACTGTAGAATGACGGGCCGTCTTTCCTGGGATCGATGGTGACTATAAACGGCTCAGCTTTTTTATGAGCGAACTTTCTGGCCAAGCTCTGGTAGTGATATTGTTCTCTGCGTTCCACTTCAACCGCTTCGCCCTTTCGAGTAATAGTGAATATGCTCATCTTGGACTCTTCGCCAGTGAGAAGCAGGCCTGTATCAACGTTGAGTTTTCGCGCAATGCCGATGAGAATGCTGGCGGGAATGTCCAGCTTTCCATCTTCATAGCAGTTGTATGTCCCCACAGGCACATTAAGGTGCTCTGCCATCTCCTCGGACGATACCATATTTAGCTCCCTCAGCTCACGAAGACGTGAACCTATCTCATCAAGCCTCTCCTTCATACTCATTCCTCAGCGCATTGTGACTGCCTCACATGCATATTTTAATCTATCTAATCATGAGCAATTTTCTTGCAGGCAAATCCTGGATTTAGATATCAACGGGAAAAGCATGGTAAACTGGTCTTGCCGCAAAAAAAGAAAGTGTAAAGGGTATGCATGAAATACCAAACGGTTATGCATCGGAGATGCACGGGGATAGTGAAGGTTGCCGCTCTAAAGAATGGGGCTATTTACCGCCTTTGTGAAGAGATTGCCCCCTAATCTCATTAGGAATAAAATTGCAGCAAGGCTATTATTAGGCATCATGAGGTCCAGTCATCCTCATCAAGCCAGTTTTTAGCCTTTTTATTTGTATTTATCTGACTCTTTATTGGAGACGATCCGGCAAGATTGCGCGACGCGGATCGGTAGCCATGGTTTCCACGCATCAGATTGTAGGCAATTTCCGGATCAATGCCATGTTTATTTAAATATTCCTCGCGAGAGAGATGCTCCCCCATTCCGGAAATGTATATCGCTTCGCCAATAACAGGGGTAATTTTCCCAGCAGGCAAAATCCATTCGAAACCCTGAGGAAGCGCACATTGCAGCCAATCGTCATTGCTTTTAAGATCCGCTTCCGATGCTACATTTAAAGCGCCGCAGTTTCTACAAATGAACTTCTTCATACCACTCACCTTCAGTCAGCTAAATTTGTCTATTACAGTATATATAATTTACTTAACAAATGTTTTAATTACAGCACCATCATTTTATATATAGGAATAATGAATATTATATTAGTAAGACAAAATGATTGAGATGGACCAAAGGTTTTCAGTTGCTTCCCACACATGCGCTATGACTGCAAGCCAAACATTATTAGTAGGAGCAGAAATACTGTAGTGAATGGTGTTTATAGATGAGGTCAACTAACCTATTACTCTGTTTAGTAGCGCTGGCTTGCCTTCTGATCCAAACATGTGCATGGGGACAGAGCCAGGTGCAGGATGATCAAGACAAAGTAGATCTAATGAATAAGCAGATCCTCAGTGAGAAAAAAACAAATACAGACAGCTATAAGGGCCAGCCTTGGTCAACTTCATCGCTTAATGATTCCTATAAGAAAACCACATCGGTAGAATCCATATCCCCCGTCCAGGTCTCTTCGGCTCTGGGCCAGTCATCCGACTACATGGTCAAGACGGATTCCTTCCTTAAAGAGGCAAAGAACAATGATTTCTATCTCATGAGCGTTGCAGAGTTCCTGAGCATTTCCAGCCAGGATAAGAACTGGGCCATAGTGGATGTCAGGACGCCGCAGCTATACATGGCCGGCCATATTACAGAAGCATTGAACATCCCCTTGGAAAATCTCATATCTCAGATGGGAATGATTCCTGCCGGCAGAAAGGTAGCCGTCTACTGCGCGACTGATACCAACGCCGCTTTTGCCGTTCAGACGCTGAGAGTCTATGGAGATCGCGAAGCATTCGTCCTTTCGGGCGGAATTGCTGCCTGGCAGGCGGCAGGAATGCCTGTTGTCACTTAGATTGATCGAGAGTATAACTCAATAAATTTTTTATCGATCGTAAAAGTTATAAACTTTAAAAAATATCTGTTTATGTATGAAGGACTTTGCGGGGTCGAGCATCACCTACTATGGTCTGGCTCGCGAAAAATTAATAAATAAATATCCCAGGCTGATAAGCGTTCTCATCATATTGGCGTTGATTTGCACGACTGGTCTGGCCATATTTCTCATATCCGATCTCGTCTCTTTTGCTTCGAATCCAGACTACAAGGGTGCTGGCCTTGATCTCAATGGTCCGGAAAACGGCATCCCATCTACGGCGAGCGATAATGAGAATAGCGGAAATATCAGCACGAATTCTTCCCTAAACACGAGCAGTCAAACCAAGGAACAAAGCCCTGCCAACCTCTCGAAGATGAATGTGTCGCTCTCATCCGGTCAGATCGCAAAGGGAGTCGTTGCCACAGGCAAATCATCGAGCAGCAGCTCCCTGAGTTCTGTCAATGAAAAGAGCGGCAACTCTCCCGTTACAAGACATCATAGCTCGTCATCTTCCACGTCGTCTTCTGCAAGCTCTGCAAAAAAAAGCAGCGACATGAACAACCTGACCAATGAGACTGCAACAGTACCAATGCCCACTAATGAGACTGCAATAGTACCAATGCCCACTAATGAGACTGCAATGGTGCCAATGCCCACTAATGAGACTGCAATAGTACCAATGCCGACTAATCAATCCCTGAACAATTCACAAGAACAAGAATCTTTATTCTCAAATGCTAACAGCACTGTGAGTCTGCCTCAGATAGATGCTGCGAATGGCACGATCACAAGCAGCGATCTTTCCAGCCAAGGACAAAGCAGCGTTCCGTCCGATGAAGAGAGCGCAAACTCTCAAGGAGCAGAGGTCGCGAGCACAGAGGTTCTCACATCCTTGCCATCAGCCGCTATCGGCAGTTTAACCAATCTCGCAGAAAACACCCCGGCAAGAGAGCCTGTATCAATAATTGAGTTCAAGACAGAGCCGACTATTAGTCCGAAATCTGAGCAAGTCACTAGTCAAGATAACGGTGCAAGTACCGATGGCGCATCAGTCTCAGATAATGCTAATAAAGCAAAAAGCTCGAAAGTCTCGAAGAAGAATATCAAATTAAAGACCGCTAAAACGAAGAGTGCTTCTTTGAAGAATAGCAAATTGACTGCATCGAGCCAAGCCGCAAAGGTAAAGGAAGCCAGAGATAAGATGAAAGCTAATAAAGATCGCATTGAGCAGAACATGAAGAAGAAAGCGGCTCAATTGCGAAGCAAAGCTGCATAAAATTAGTGTCTTGAAGAGAGCCCCAGCAAGCCCTGCATCATTCTTTGCAAAGAATATTTTTTTTGCGAGGCTGAATCTGCATTTTTGGTAATGCAGATCCTCCCTTTATTTTTGAATTTATTGATTTGATATTCTCATGATGCATCCGTCCTCGGTATGTTCTACTTCTAGCTTCATCTTCAGATTGGAGAAGACCTTCTGCCAGTGGCTTTCTACGCAGGTCTTGCAGTGCTCCTTAGCGATCAGGCCGGCCCCGATGCGAGCAAAGGATTTGGCGCCTTCCATCAAGCCGCAGCGATGACGTTTGATCTCCACAACGCCATTATTCTCCGTGACCTCCACCACGCTTCCGAAGAGGTTCTTGTCGTTGGTTGCCATGGCCAGAGCCACATCTTCCGGTTTCTCCAGGCCCAACTGCTTAAATGTGGCCGCTACCTGATGAGCGCCGATACCCTGAAACTCGCGCAGACCTTTCTTGCCGAGCTTGCGAGCCACATAGCCGCTGCTGCCATAGAAGCTGCCCATCCACATGGCCACTACACGTTGCTGGATCTGCTCCAGGGGGATATCAGGGACGTTTGTCATGCCGTTTTAGCTACGCGAGAGTGTATTATAATACTTTGCGTCTAACATCACTTCTACCAAGACGCTTACCTGGGCGGAGGCGCCAGCCGCATCAGTGACCTTAAGAATGATCACATGACCGCCTTTGTTCAGACGAGAGGGATTTTTTAAAAAAGCAAAGCTATATTCTACAAAAATCTCTAACCGCGCCCTTCAAGCTCCGCAGCAAGAAAGGCGCTGGAGATCGCCATTAGATTTGGCGTATGAGATTTAAGATGGGGCTGTCGTAGCTTCCGGTGTGGGAGCAGGCGCTGCTGTTGCCATGGTTGGCTCGGACTTGATCTCAGTCTTGCGCACTTCCACGCGCCTGAGGGGATAGATAGTCTTGGCCTCTTTGTAGATATCCAAAGAGATCTTGCCACCCACAGCTTCTTGGATCAATTGGTTTAGGTCCAGACTCTTTGACCTCTCTAAGACGACTCTCTTGGAGAGCTCTCTGATGCTTTTGACCTGATTGGCCCGCGCCCGCTTCACTGTGAAGCAACTGGGCTTGACCCGAACATGGTAGCCATCAGTGGTGATTACGTCCACAATGGAATCTATTCTCGAGGTCCTCCTCTTGACCAGGGAGCGCACATAATCTGTGGTCATCTCATGGCCCAGGAACTTGGTATATGCCGAATCTCCTGCCACGCGATCTACTTTGAACTTAAGTTTGGTGTTCTGTTTGGAGAAGTTGTTGGTGAGGTCTCCCAGGGTGGTCTCAACGATCCTTCCCACAACCCTCTCCGGATCGTTAGCTACCGTTTCACCAAAGGGAACTCTGCCGAACATCTCCGGACTTACAACCTTATACCATTGCTTGGCCTTTCTGCTCTCAGCCTTTCTTTGTGATCTTCTTGCCAATAAACATCCTCCGAGGTAATATCAATCCGAAGTTCGTTCAAGCTCACGGTATTTAAACCGATCGCCCAAAAAGATGAGATGCAAAAAATGAAATAGTCGCAACAAGACTAGTCTGCCGGCCAGACATAGACGTAAACGTAGTTGGACCAATCATTGCAGCAGTAGCTGAGTATATGCCAACCGGGATTATTTGCCTTAAACCAGGTCTGGTACCATCCAGTGCTCTTGTAGCCGAAGTTCTTGATCTCAGGAGAGCAATAGTAGCCGGGTCCGCTGCCACAAGCCGTCCACTCAAAAGACCAATAGGCACCTGGCCGGCTTACTTTAGACCAGAGAGGCAGCCATGACCCACAAAATACGCCTGCCACTGTTGCCAGCCTTCCCGGGCAGCTCTGGACATAGTACTCATTGCACCTGCAGACAGAAGGCACAGGATAGACTGCTTGATAGCTTTGCGCAGCGTAGCCGTAAGGCGCGCTCTGGCTTGCTGGAGCGGCGCAGGTTGGGCAACCCGTCTCATAGGGATAGCTGCTGGAAACACCGCCTGTAATCACTGTGGAGCTTGTACAGGTAGTACAGGTTTTGCTTGAAGTGCCTGCCTGGCCGGAAAGGATTGCCCCACCAGCATAAGCGCCTTGACTTGGTGAGTTGATCAAAGCGGGATTCGCTGAACTGGGGTAAACAGCAAGCTGGTCGCCTCCCTGCGCCGGATAACTGTAGCCACTCTGAGAGGACTGATCTGTGATCGGCCTGTATTGGTTGAAATCAGGCAAGACAATCCTTTCGGCAGCCGGATCAGGAGCAATGGGCGCATTCAGGGGCAGAGATGCTGCGCTCATGCTTGACGCGGCACTTGTGTAACCTGATGGCGCTGATAGTGTGGCGCCTCTGGGATAAACATAAATGTAGATGTAGTTGGACCATATGCCGCTGTTGTAGCAGAGGATATGCCAGCCGGAGACATCTCCGCAAAACCAGCCTTTCTTCCAGCCACTTCCTGTCCAGCCCCACCATCGCACCGAGGGAGTGGATCGTCCGGGATACCATTCATAGACAAAAAAGTTGCCGCTCGATTTGATATCCGCCCAAAGAGGAAGATAGCCTCTATAGCTGCACCCTCCCAGCGTTCTCAAGCCGGAAGCAGTCTGTACATAGAATCTGTTGGCGGAAACTAAAGAACTGGGATAATACCAGATGCTGGAACCCGGAAATGTCGCCTGAACAAAAGACGATGTTGAAGACGGAACTGAAGACTGCGCAGGCGCGGATATTATCTGAGCTGCGTCGGCCGGCTGCGAGGCTGGCACGAAACCCAGACTCCCGTCGGGAGCGAAGCTCTCCATTTGCGGCTGGGAGAGTCCCAGCTGCTCCGCAGTCATTTGCTCTTGCATTGGCCCGCTGATCTGAGGTGCCTGGTAAGCGGATTGTTGGCTCTGGGAATTATCCTGGCCCTGCGCGGTATAACTGCCATAGGACGAACTGCCGTATGATGATAACAATGGCTGGTTCGTCGATGCCTGGCCGGATTGTTCTGATAGGTAAGAATTTGTATCCATATCCGAGATACCCACATCGCCTACTGCACCTAAGGCAGTGTTAATCATTAACAGAAACATGATTGACAACTTAAGATCAAACTTCATACACCCCACCTCACCCCATGAATTTTGCTTTCTCCATTCTTTTTAGAGTGCTCTATCTATATAATACTTAGCCTAAAGTTCCGAGAGCAGGAAGCCAATTAACTTATAATAATATTAACAAAAAATGTAAATGCCCGGGCAAGCAAGCTATTGACTGCTGCCCCGGGACCAATTAAGTCTCACCATTTCTGCCAGACGAGGATTGGTGAACTGATTGTAGATATCCAGATCGGTAGTATAACCTACAAATGGATCTATGGTACCCTTCTCCATGTTCATTATCCAAATATTAAGACATTTATCCTCTGCAGCTTGTCCATTTTCTTGGAAGAACTGCACAAATGGTTCCAAAGTCTCGCTGCTTGGCACCAGGATTATATAGTCAATTCCCGTCTCGGTGGTGTAATTATTGATATCCAGAGACTTTACGCTTGTGGCTACAAACACCTTTGCCCTGCGTTTTGCAGCTGAAAATGTCAATTCTTGCGGGCTATGTGCCGATAGGGTGTACCCGGCTTCATTCATGAAAGCCGTAAGTCTATCCGCCAGGCATTGTTGCAGGATGATCTTCAACTCGGGAAGAGAGGCAAGAAGCATGTCCGCTGCTTTTTTGAAGTCCTGTTTGCTGTATTTTTTGGAATGCGAAAAATGGAAGATGCGACCATCGATTTGGGTGTAGGTATCAAGCTTGGGCAGGTCGGGAAATACTGGCTCTTTGCTCATGATGCTCGCAAAGATGCCGGGGGCAATTCTCTCACCCACGGTTTCGACCAGCTCCATTCGCTCCTGGTCGCTTAATTTTGCAGACCGAACAATATCATAGGTGCGAAGGAGAAGCTCACACCTGGATATGATCTCCCTCTCTTGGAGCAGCTCTCTGAGAGGACCGGCTATGCTTTGTATTTCAGTCATTTTCAGTCCCTTATTCATCAATCCCTTTAACGCGAGCTAATTCTGCTCGCAGCTCACCCATTTTTGCCGTTCTTTCCGCAAAAGCATTATGTTGGTGAATGCTCTCCTCGTTGATCTGCTTCAAGGTCACCGCGGCGTCATCAGGAAGATCGGAAAATGCTTCGACCAATTTCTGGGCCATGGTTCGTACGCAATCCTCCACAAACTTCGGGTTGCTGTGTGCTCTCTTCACTACCACAGCCTCGTCCGGACGCTTGAGCAGTCCAAAGACTTTAGAACTCATGGACTCTTCAATGATCTTGATGATCCGGTCGATGGAAACGCATCGTCGGTCATGAACTTCAACAGATATGCTGCCCCGTCCGCGCTGATTGTGCGTGGCCACGGGCAGCTGCTGTGCAAGCTCTGCTGCCGCCTGCATAGAGAGCCCAGCTTTGGCCAGCTCCTGGCGAACCTGCTCTTTCATGATCTCCTGAGCGCAGGGACAGGCAGTCATGCCCAGCACCTCAGCCCCTACAGTCTTTCGCACATACCCGGTGGGCCCGGCTCGGGCTACCGCCTCGGCAAAGATGTCCACCACTTCCTGGCAGTTGACTTTTGTCACCGGTGTCTGTCTGCGTACAATGTACTCGCTTTTCATCTTTACTTCCGCCCGGGAAGCGTACTCATGCCGGGATAGAAGTCTCTTAGCAATCTCTCCACAAAGCTCCTCGATCTCATAAACAGGGCGGTTTATGGCCTCTTCCAGAACTTCATCGATCACCTCAAAGTTGCGGGAGAGATTGGCCCCTTTGCGGTCAGAAGGAAGATCGACAAAGACCTCAAAGTTGGAGATGAGAACTACGGGCCTCTCATCGTTCCCTCGCTCAACTTTCACCAGCTTTTTGACGCCGGTCACACCCACTCTGGTTAAATTGAAGGGATAATCAGGTTCGCAAGCTTGAATATCAGGTAGGCTGTCCACTAAAGTCACCTTGTGCTTGATTACTCATCCTCATCTTCGAACGGCTCGTCCTCTATTTCGTCAATTTTAGAGATGAGTCGGTCTACTTCCAGCATCATCTCCTCCAGGGTATCGCTGATCCGCTGGTGGCGCTCATCCGAGAGTCGGAAAGACCTTTCCATTTCCGCCAATAACTCCTCATCGCCCATATCAAGCATCTTGCATATCATTTTCTCGACATCATTGGAGTCGGGCATAAAAGTTCATCTGGCGCGGACATATTTGAGACTTTGCTCAGCGGTCAGATATATCTATGCGAAGGTCTACCTTGAGAGATAGGAGTTCTACAGATGATCAAGCGTTGCCCTCAACACGGTTTTTTCAGGGGAGAGCATTGCGAGTGCGGCTCTGCCGGTCAGCTTCTTTTGGATGAGACCAAGACGGAGCAGCTGGGTCGGCTGGTCGCGGGAGGCCTGCGGCATTTCCCTGGTGACCTGGGCCTGGTTATGGACTCGCGCGGTTGGGTAGATCTCAACAAGCTCGGCCAGGTGGTGACGAGCAGGCATCGCTGGGCCAGCAAAGAATTGGTGATTGCGCTCGTAATGTCTGACTCCAAGCAGCGATATGAGATAGTAGATGATAAAGTCAGAGCCAGATATGGCCATTCTGTAGATGTGGAGCTTGATCACCCGGAAAATAAGCTGCCCAAACTCTATTATGGAGCAAGCGAAGAGGAAGCGGACAGGATCCTGGAGATCGGCATCAAATCTGCATCACAAAGGTATGTTCATCTGTCCACCACTCCCGAGAAAGCCTGGCATGTAGCGACATTTCGTACCGGCAACCCCAGAGTGATTCAGGCCGATGCCGCCGCGGCGCAAATGGCCGGTGTGAAGATGATGACCGTGAACGATGATATCATCATCTCGGATACGATTCCAGCCCGGTTCCTTTCCATCCTTGCCGCGAAAGACATTGCTAAACCAAAGCCATAGGAATATCCGAATATTAGTAGACTAGCGTCCGAAGCGTCTCTTCCTTCTCTGGCAATCCCGTATGGCTCGCAGGAAATCGATCTTTCTCAGCTCCTGCCAGTTGACATCGGTAAAATAAAGCTCTGAATAAGCCGCCTGCCAGATCATGAAGTCGCTCAGTCTCTTTCCGCCCGCCCGAATCACCAGATCAGGCTTCTGGGAAAATCGCAGATGTGATTCAATGGCCTTTTCGTCGATCTGTTCGGGATTTAGATTTCCCTTTTCCACCTCCTTGAGAATGCCTCGGAATGCCTCTGTCACCTCGCGCTTGCCTCCCAATCCCAGAGATATTACTACCTTGAGCGGGCCACCGGTGCCAGTTTGCTCTACGCCCTCTGCGGTGTGCAAGCTGATTTGGGCGGGCGCGGCCGCAAGCTCTGCGGCAATCTTGCGCAGAAGCAGGGGCGCATCATCGTTCACATAGAGCACCAGGGAGGTTAGACCAATGGATCGGCTCCATTCCAGCAGCTGGCTAAGGCGCAACAGACCTTCATCCAATAGATCGCCGCTGCAAAGAACAACAGCTACACAGCCTGGCAGATTGCTCTTTGCGATCCTGGATTGTAGGAGATGCTCGTAGAGGCGGTAAATCATAGTTGGTCTTGATGCACTTCTCCCATAGGCAAAGTATTTTTGCAATGAAAATTGTCATGTAGTCCTATGGAGCGGGAAGATATAGCCCGGATAGCTATCGGATTGATGGTCCTGTTGCTGCCTTATGCCGGTTCTTTCACAGTCATTCCCCTAGCAGCCGTATTCTTCCTGGACCGGGGATCTCGCCTGCTCTGTGCATCCCTGGCCATGCTGCTCATCATGAGGCCGGCGCTTATACTCACGGACACCAATCTGCCGGAATACGTCATAGCCATCTCTTTTGTGGCCTCAACGTTTGCCCCTCTCGCTTTTCGCAAGTTCGATTCCCTGACGGGCAGCATCATGTATCTGCTCATCAATGTTGGTCTGGGCTATCCCGTCGCGAGCCTGATCTCCGCAGGCAGTCTCTCCTCTGAGAGGATACTGTTCCTGGTCATCTTGGGAGGACTCTCCGGAGCTTTTCTGCATCACGTCTCCAAAGAGCGGGACTTTACAGTACCCTTTGGCACCGCTATGGTGATGTGGCTCTTCTCTTTCGATTACCCGCTGCCTGAGCTGCAGCGCATTCTTCTCATCTGCATCTTCGCCCTGGTGCTGGGCATTGGTGCCTACTGGGCCAAAGCCGCGGACTCGGATGCCGTGCTGAGCGAGACCATAGTCTGCCTGCTGGTGATACTCTTTGCCGGCATCTCCTGGTTTATCCTTCTGCTCGCGTTCTATTTGCTGGGAGGGGCTTTTACTCGCTACGGATACTCCCATAAACATAAGCTGGGAATAGCTCAGTCTCACGGAGGCAGACGCGGCTACAAGAACGTCTATAGCAACAGCCTGGTGCCTCTTGTTCTGGCCATTTGCTACGGAGTCTATGGCAATGATGTCTTCATCTTCGCCTTCATTGCCTCGGTGGCTACCGCCAACGGGGACACTCTGGCCAGCGAGATTGGTGAGACCAGTAGATCCAAACCCCGCATGATAACCACTCTAAAAGAGACAGAGCCGGGTGTGGATGGAGGCGTAACGCCTCTGGGCGAAGCCGCCTCTCTTGCCGGAGCCGTTATCATCGGCCTGCTGGCCACGGGCATGGGAATGGCAGGCGTTTTCGGCATAGTCGTCGCTGCTATCGGCGGATTCCTGGGCACGAACTTTGACAGCCTTCTCGGGGCAACGCTGCAAAGCCGGGGCATTTTAAGCAACAATGGCGTGAACCTCGTAGCGACGGCCTTCGGCGCTCTGGTGGGTGGCCTCCTCGGGTATATTCTGCAAATTATTTGATGATTATTATGAAGATCTTCGGCATATTTGGTGATCCAATAACGCACAGCCTATCTCCCGCCATGCAGAACGCTGCCTTGCGGGCGCTGGGTGAAGATGCCTGCTACCATGCCTTTCGGGTAAGCTGTGCGGATCTGCAAGATGCCCTTCGTGGTGCCGCAGCCATGGGATTTTCCGGGCTTAATCTGACCATTCCCCTCAAGGAAAAAGCGCTTGAATTTGATTTCTTGCAGCCCGATCCTCTCGCCAGGGCTATAGGCGCGGTGAACACAGTGGCCTTCGGCCCGCAGGTCGTCGCGGGCTACAACACAGACGGATGGGGCGCGCTTTTGGCATTGCAGGATGCGGGCGTCGAAATCAGGGGCAAGAATGTGCTGATAATTGGTGCGGGTGGCGGCGCGCGGGCCATTGCCTACACTCTGGCGCAGGAAGGGGCAGAGATATCCATCGCCAACCGCAGCCTAAAGAGAGCTTTGGAGCTGGCGGCCTGCGTCGGTGCCGGGGGCTTTTCTCTGCAAGAGCTGGAGAGGCTCGTACCTCAGGCGGACATAATAATAAACTGCACATCGGTAGGCATGCGAGCAGGCGACCCGAGACTTCTGGACGGTGGCCTTTTGCAGAGCAGTCAGGCGGTCTTTGATATCGTCTACAACCGGGAGACGCAGCTTCTTCAGGATGCCCGCGCCGCCGGAGCGGTGGCAGTGGACGGGGTCATGATGCTGGTCTATCAGGGCGCCAGGGCTCTGGAGATCTGGACGAGCAAAAAGGCTCCGGTGGATGTGATGGAGAGGGCGGTTCGAGAGGCTCTGGCTGCGAGGTAGGGATTGAAAAGGGGCACGTTGTGCGGTCTTTGCCCTTTGCGACCTCTGGGATCAAGTCAGAGCGATGCGACGAAATTTCCACGCAGGTCCAGCTGCTTCTCGCCCTTGCGCCTCCAGGGAGGCATGTCCATGTCGGTCCTTGCGGTCACCCACAGGTACGCTGTCATCCAGGCTCTAGACCGCAAAAACGTGCCTGAGCAGATTCGGATAGTTCATAGCCGGGAACCTTGAGTCTTAGGCCATAAATATTTATAATATAGATGGGTAAAATGGGTAAGAATGCCGCTCGCTAAAGTAGATGATAGGGGAAGAGTGCAGCTACCCAGCAACCTTCGACACAGGATGAAGCTGAAAGAGGGTGATGAGTTCGTAGCGGAGGATCTGGGAGAAGATACGATCGTCCTCAAGAAGATCAACCTGCGATTGCTGCTTGAAGATGCAATAGAAAAAGCTAAGTCAATCGATCTTGATAAGCTCGAAAGCGAAATCGAAGAGGAGAGCAACCAGCTTGCCCGCCAAAAGTTCAAGATATCTTCTCGATAACACCGTCTTTATCGCAGCAGTAAAGCATAGATAGACCAAGAGCACGGAACTTATCTATCATCTTCTGGATAGCTCAGCGGAGCTTTTTGCCAATGAACTCCTTATTTTTGAATATGAGAAATATGCCAAGTGAATCCGTCTCAGGAGGAAATAGATATCTGTGCAGCGTTCTTTCCAGAGAGCGAATTTTCGGATATCGTTCATGCTGCGACTTGCCTTTATGCCAATGCGGTTCTGATTACTAACGATAACCATTTCAACAGAATCAAAAAAGCAGAGATCATCGAGGTCTGGAGCAATACCAAAGCGATAAAGAGATTACTCGATGGAATACACGACTTCGAAGATTTTAAATGATATCCTGACGATCTATCTGGTCTGTCTCGTCTAATAAATTGCCTCAACCTAGTGATCTCTCCGCTAGTCCTTACGACATAAAATCCTACTTATCTGTATGCTGAAAACATGCCTCCTTTATATACCCTGAATCATCATTTCCATAGCTCACAAATCATCCCATCTAAAGATATTGATGTCATAATATTGATATAAGATGACATGCACACTTTGAGCTTCACTAAGTACTATCCTGAGAAAATCAGTATATAACGATCCGGATTTCTCCAATAGATCCTTATTCACGACCTGCCAGTTGTGACATGTCCACTACCATACGTGAACCAATAAAGGATTCAATGGATATTTTCTTATAGTTTAATAGCATTTTGCATCGAGGAATTATACGGAGATACAACATTATGGATGGAATCTGGAAAGAGGTCCCTGGTGGAGTCAGAACCGATGGAGCTTTATCAGCTGTGGCAGATGGAAAGGATTTGTATCTCTTCTTCAAAGGCATAAATAAACGCGTTTATTACAACGTCATGAAAGCAGGAGAGATTTGGGGCAATTGGAGCGAAGTGCCAGGTGGAGCTACAACAGATGTGGGTTTAAGGGCATGCTTTTATTATGATAGGATTTACCTTTTCCTTAGGGATAACAAATCTAGAATTTTATACAATTATGAGGAGGGCGGTTCTTGGAGCAATTGGAAGGAAGTACCAATTAGAGGTTCTACAGCTATGAGGCTAGCTGCACGCGTTTTCGGGAAACTTTGGCTCTTTCATACTGGAGATAATGATTGCATCTATATGAGTACCTTGGAAATGAACTCCAAGAACAATAGCCAAACCTGGGATGGTTGGTATGAAGTTCCAGGAAGAGGTTCAACATTTACCCCATTGGCTGCAGAATATTATCATGTACCATATTCCCCAGATAAAGACAAACTCTACCTTTTTTATCGTGGAATAAACGCCCTCAGCAGATACAGTATATATTATAGTCACATGGGGAGAGATCAAATATGGAGCGGATGGAGCGAATTAGACTCAACCTCAGTGGGAGCTCTATTTCCACCAGAAACTTGCCGCATTTGGGATAAGTTGTACCTATTCAGTTCAAAATCCCACGAAACAAATGAAAATTCTAGACGAATATACTATAATATATTAAAATGTACAAAAGCAACAGGTTTTATTGAAACGTGGACGGGCTGGAAAGAAGTGCCCGGTGGAGGAGTTACAAATAATCTCTTAGCGGCAGGAATTGGCGTTCCTTCTAAAGGTAATGCTTCAATTTATCTATTTCATACCGGAATAAATAACCGTATATATTATCAATCATTAGAGACTCAAAAAGATGAAAGGTTAATATGTTAAAAATTCTATTTTTAAACGTAATACCCGACTGCCTGCTGCGGCTGGGATAAAGGGCATGCGTATTCAACTTAGGATTTTGGATCAGATTAACCTGATTCCACTTTCATGCGGCGACATCTTGTATGCCCCGATACTTGTTGCATCGGAGTGGGACGCCGCTGTTTGACTCAGTCAAACACAATCCGGTACAAAATCAAATTCCACCCAATGCTCTTCTTATACGGTTCCAACGCAACCTTCTGTTATGTCATCTTATTTGATATAAACCGACATGCACACTCGAACTATGCATCAAGAGGATTTCCTCACACGTCACAAGAGGCAGCTCTCCTCTGGCTCAAGGCAAGATGCGGCCTCCGGTCAAAGGCCCCAAAAGGCCATCCCTGAATATCTGTCAGCTTAGATACGAATAGAAAAACATTTATATATACAGACATTCAAAAGGCAAAATTAAGTTAGGAGGTCGGAATATATATGTCCAATATTTCATTATTATTATTACTCCACTGGAATTCGCGGAAGCCGTGATGCCGCTTGCGGATCACAAGAACTGCACCGGTATCCCTACTATGCTTATCAGCCTTGAACATATTTATAAAACATATCCTGGCAGAGATGAGGCTGAAAAAGTTAAGCGTTGTATCCATTCATTTTGCATTTCCGATAATATTAAATACGTAATGCTCCTGGGCGACGTGGATAGATTCCCGGTACGCTATGTAAAATGGACCTGGGATCCTGTAAAGTATGAGAAAGATTTTCATACCATCTTTGTTCCCGTAGATCTTTATTATGCGTGTATCTTTAAAGAATATCTTAGTAAATCATTTGATGACTGGGATGAAGATAAAGATGGATCTTTTGGGGAAGTGTATATCGGTAATATACCTAATAAGTTTGATTTAAATCCAGACAATGTACACCTATTTCCTAACATTGCAGTAGGACGAATTCCGGCTTCCACGAAAAAGGATGTTGAAAATTATGTGTCAAAGTTAATATACTATGAAAGCAATGCCTACAGGTCATCTTGGGCAAAATCCGCTTTGCTTATTGCTACTACAAACTGGGTCTCTGATATCTGCAAAAAGCAAGAATACATAGCTGAGAATCTTCCGGGGTTCATTACGCATAAACTTTATCAGAAAGGAAATTGTTGTCAAAGTACGATCGCTAATGGGATATCCCCGACGGAACCAATTAGTCCAGAATGGATTAATTTCTATATAGACCAAGGAGTCGGATTCGTTAGCTATATGGGTCATGGCGGCACAAAAGGCTGGGGAATTCCTAACGGAGGATATTCAACTACCCATGTACAAAATCTGAAGAACTCAAATAGGTTGCCTGTGGTTGTAGCGGCAGCATGCGATACAGGAAGATTTGCCCCAATACCTCCGCTAAATAGCTATCTAGACACTGCTGGAATTCCACACGATGGAACCGAAAAATCTGAAAAGTTCAACGCCACGCCCCCGCAGCCCGCTTGCATCCAGGCCAACCACGATTATGATAGCATGGCTGAAGAAATGACAATGTCCAAGGATACGGGCGCAATCGCTTATATGGGAAGTACAATTACTGGGAATTCCCCCGCACCTGATTTGCTCAAACTATTTTTTAAGGCTTTCCAAGATGGTAAGAATATTTTGGGAGATATGTGGTTTTATATGGTCCAAGAGCATTACAAGAAGTATGCTCCCCCCAAAAAAGGAGATGTCACTGTACAGGATGTATATTGCTATCTTGAGCCTTGGAGGCTCCCACTGTTTGGAGATCCGTCACTTCGTGTAGGAGGCATCCCTCACTAGAAGAGGCTATATATGTGTAACCTATACTTTTATCCCCTCTTTTTTGATAACTTTTTTACCACAGGGATGTTATTATAAGAATACTTTCTGAGCCAGACCCCCAGATGTTGCACGGCGGATTCTGCAGGGACTTTTTATCCTCACTGACACCGAAAATCCGATAACGGGCAATTGTCGATAAATCATTCCATAGTGTAGTGAAATGGGAAGTTAGGCTAAAGGCGATTTAAGCCGAGTTGAGAGGTTTGTATAATGTAGTACATATAACTTGCAGGTCTTCAGCATGCCAGTCCAAATAGTTCTATGACATTATAATAAGCATTAAGTAAAATGCCTTAAAACTATTCTCATGCACGACACCGCTGCCGGCTAGCGCAGGAAGGCCCTGAGAAGAACCGCCTGGTAGCTGGTCAGGCACGCCCGAGCCCTGCAGAAGGCCGCCCGTGCGCCTGCGGGCCCGCCTCTGCGAGGGGCAAGGGCTGCAAGGAGAGGCGGAGGCGGCCCTCAAGGTCCAAGACAGGTCGGAGGATCTGACCATGTGGGATAATTGAGATCAGTCAACGAGAGCCAGAAGGGACTGCAAGACTTGCACCTAACTGAAATGGCCTCCTGGCGCGAGGACGACAAGAAAGAAACAAAAAGAATCAATGGCAGAGACTTCCTGACGAAGGGATAAAATAAAAGCTGAGCTGAAATCTGGCCAAGACAAGCGGTGAAGGCATGACGAAAGATCTCAAGGTTAAAGATGAGCTACCATCGGCAGGCAAGATGAAAGAATCCGGGATAAACACCGATGCCATCGACTCCAAGCGACTCCTTGACGATATCAGCTTCTTAGTCGAAAATTCACGCCGCCGTGTAGCACAGTCGGTTAACTCCGAGCTGGTCATGCTCTACTGGCAGATAGGAAAGCGCATCTTCGAGGACTTGCCAGCCGAGAACCGGGCCGAGTATGGAGCGAAAGTTGTCGAATTGGTGAGCGAGAGGCTGACTGCAGAGTACGGCAAGGGATTTCGCCGCAGCAATGTGTTTCACATGATCCGTTTTGCCGAGGTTTTCGACGATCCCAAGATAGTCCAGACACTGTCTGGACTATTGTCGTGGTCCCATTTCATTGAAATCATCTACCTCAAGGACCCTCTGCAACGCCAGTTTTACGCAGAGATGACAAGGGTGGAACGCTGGAGCGTGCGAACGCTGCGACGGAAGATTCAGGGCATGCTTTATGAGCGCACCGCCATCTCCCGCAAGCCCGAGAAACTGGCCAGACAGGAACTGGAAGCCTTACAGGAAGAGGACCTCATGACGCCCGATCTGGTCTTTCGGGACCCTTATCTACTGGACTTCCTGAGGCTGGAGGACACCTACAGTGAGCGCGATTTAGAGGCGGCCATACTGAGGGAGCTGGAGAGGTTTCTGCTGGAGCTGGGCACCGACTTTTCTTTCATCGCCCGCCAGAAACGCATGACCATTGGCGATCGGGACTTTTACCTGGATATGCTCTTCTACCATCGCAGCTTGCGTCGCCTGGTGGCCATAGAGTTAAAGCTGGGGGGTTTCGATCCCGCTCACAAGGGGCAGATGGAACTCTACCTACGTTGGCTGGATAGGTACGAGCGCCGGCCGGGCGAGGATCTGCCCATTGGCCTGATACTGTGCGGCGAGAAGAACCGGGAGCAGATTGAGCTGTTGCAGCTCGACCGGGGCGAGATCCGGGTGGCTGAATATCTGGTGGAGCTGCCGCCAAAGGGATTGCTGGAGGCAAAGCTGCACGAGGCCATAAGGCTGGCGCGGGGGCAGACGGAGATGAGAGAGGAATAGATGACAGATGATCGTGCTCGGCTTGGGGTCAATTTGCTGGTGCTGATGGAGTGTCTTGAGATAGATGATGCACCTGATCTCAGGCAAGAGATGCCTCCGCCTTGAGGTCTTCTTCTGTCAGGCGAAAGGTATCAACACCATAGTTCGCCAATCTGGTAAGGAAAAGCGTTCTTGGTATTCCTGCCAGTCTGGCTGCTGCTCCGGATGATAGTCTTCCAGCATCATCTGGCACCTGTAAGACTATCTCGCTCATGTGCTCTAATGTTATGCGATAGTTATGTATATCTTTGCATTCATGTGCCTGTCTGCGAGAAATAGAGTGACGCTTAGAAAATCGTGAATTTTGGCCTGCTTGTCTCCTATAATTCTATAGCATATTTACAAATTTTAAACAGTGCCATAGAACCACCTTTCATGCACCGGTCCGTTTCAGGCAACTGCAGGAAGGACCTTGCAGAAGGCTGCCCGCTCACCCAGCGGCTCGCAAGTGAAGTGCATGGAGTCTACAAGGGCGGGAGACATTGCCTAGGAAGAGGCCGGGGCCCTCAGGCTCCCGGTCTGTTTGAAGGCGAAATCTGGTTGGACGATGGGCATGTGTCGTCGGGACTTCGCGACTTTGCGCCTTCGCGTGAACCCGGACACGGTTGAATCTCGCGCAAAGTCTCGACTGGCTCGAAGATGGGCAAAATGCAAAGCTTTAGGAAGCTTAAATGCATCTTCATAACCAGATGACGTGGAGGGCGATGGCGCAATGGCTAGCATACTGATTTTGGGTGGCACGGGCGAGACCGGTTCCTGGTTTGCCCGCTACTTTAAGGAAAAGGGCTTTGATGTGGCGGTCTGGGGACCGAGCGGCAAGGTGGAGGTAGCCGAGCGACTGGGAGTACGCTATGCTCAGGACATGATGCAGGAAGTCGAAAAAAGCGACATCGTCCTGGTCAGTGTGCTTATCGAGAAGACCGTGGAGATAATCCGTGAGGTAGCGCCCCACATGCATCCCGGCAGCCTGATCATGGATGTGACCTCCATCAAGTCCGGGCCTGTAAAGGCCATGAAGACCTATGCCCCCAAGGGTGTGGAGGTTTTGGGCACGCACCCCATGTTCGGGCCTACCATGCCGACGCTTCGCGGCCAGACCATCATCCTCACGCCGGTGGAGGGAAAGACGGGAAAGTGGCTTTCCATCATGCAGTCGCTCTTCGCGTCGGACGGAGCCAACGTGGAAATCCTGGATGCAGAGGAGCACGACGAGATCATGGCGGTGGTGCAGGCGCTCACTCATTTTGCCTACATCGGCATAGGAGCGGCGCTGCGCACTCTGGACTTTGATGTGCAAAGATCCAGAAAATTCATGTCTCCGGTCTACGAGATCATGATCGATTTTGTGGGCCGAATCTTGGATCAGAATCCTGAGCTTTATGCCTCCATCCAGAAGAATCCCAAGGCGGCAGCCGTTCGGCAGACTTTTGTGGCGGAATGCATGCGGCTTAGTGAAAAAGCAGACGCTGGTGATCTGGAGGGCTTCAAGCAGATTATGGTAGAGGCGGCCAGGCACTATGGGGGAACGCATGAGGCTCTGTTGAGGTCGGACAGGGTAATCAACGCGCGAATCCGGGAAAAGTAAAAAGAATATGCGCCCCAAAATGACGATGCTCTCTAAAACCGAAATTATGCTATTTTATTTCCTCCAAAACTCAGGCACCAGCAGCATCAGGGCTGTCACTATCTCCAGCCGACCGATCCACATGCAAAAGAAGAGCAGCATCTTTCCGGCAGGATGAATTTCGGCAAAGCTCAACATCGGTCCCACGCTGCCAAATCCCGGTCCAGCATTGCCAAGCGTTGTCGCCACCGCAGAAAGGATGGACTCGATATTCATGCGCGGATCGTCGTAGCAGATGATGGCCAGGAGCAGCGAGGCTACGGCAAAGATGAATAAGTATGTGGCCACGAAAATGTTGCTGGGCCGCAGCACCTCATCCTTGACCGAAATTCCCCCCAGCTTCAGGGGAATCACGGCCTTGGGATGCAGGGAATGAAGCAGCTCGCGGTAGACGCTTTTTAGAACCAACAGTATTCTTACCACCTTAATGGCTCCACCCGTGGAACCGGCACATGCGCCGATAAGCATGAGCAGCAGCAGAGTGAATTTGGCGGCAGCCGTCCACTGATCGAAATCCGTCGTGGCAAAGCCGGTAGTGGTCATGACGGAGACCACCTGGAAGCCGGCCAGCTGGATCTTACGGATGATGTCGCCCTGCAGGCCCCCCCAGAGAACGATAATGGCGGTAGTCGCCAGGACTATCAGGCTGTAAAATCGAAACTCTGCGTCCTTGAAAAGGGCCTTTCGATCGGAGTTTAGGAATTTGTAATGAAGGGCGAAGTTGGCTCCGGCTAAAAACATGAACAGTGTGATAATGCCGTCAATAATCCCGCTTTTATACGCGGCTATGCTGAGGGCCTGGGGAGAGAAGCCGCCTGTGGCCATGGAGGCAAAGGTATTGCAAAGCGAGTCGAAGAGGGGCATTCCTACCGCATAGAGGAACACGATCTCAGCCACTGTCATAAAGATGTAGACCACCCAGAGCACCCGGGCGGTCTGTTTTATGCGCGGAGTGAGTGCATCCTTATCCGGACCTGGCACCTCTGCCCGGTAGAGCTGTCGTCCAGCCACTCCCAGGCGCGGCAATATAGCCACGAATAGTAGTATTATACCCATTCCGCCCAGCCACTGGGCAAAAGACCGCCAAAAGAGCAGTCCCATATAGGTCTTATCCGGGCTGCTGCTGATCTGCAGCCATGTGCTGTTGGCAGTCAGGCTCCTTACGCCAAGCTCCAGGCTATGCGCCAGGCTGCTGTTGGCTAACGCGCTGTTGATAATCCAGTAGCCTTCTGCATTTGACTCCGTCAGTATTGAGGAGCCGGTAGTGGTAAAGGCCGACATGGATTCGAATAGACCGTCAATGAGGCTGAGCCCTAGGAAGACGTAAGGCAGGCTGCCGAAGAAGGCAGCACCAAGCCAGCCCAAAGAGACAAGGGCAAAGCCCTCTTTGAGGCCCGGCTCCTCACTCGAAGAGAGACGCCCCAGAGCAATTCCAGAGGCTAGGGTGAGAAGAGAAGTTACGGCGAAGGCGATGACCCCCCCCGTCTCTCCATAATAGGCAGCAACGGCTCCGGGTATAAGCAGCAAGACCGCTAGAATCTTAAGAAGCGAGGCAAAAAGCCGAAGAAATACCCTGATCCTCATTGAACAATATCACCCTAGGGGGCCGGGGTGCATCCTCCTTTTGTCGACAACTCTCCGTTCACCCTGCTATAAAAATATGTGCCTGGACTGAAATCAGGATATGAAGAGCTTCTTTACCTTGGCGACGACCTCGGGCATGGACATCACAAATACGCGGTCACCTTCTTTGACCTTAAAGCCATCATCGGGCATCATCGGTCTTCCATCTCTCAAGATCATGCCCACCATGGAGTCCTTGGGCAGTTCTTTGCAGACGTTCTTTCCTATGATTTTAGCACCCGCCTTGGCTATGAAATCCACCAGTTCCATTCTCTCGTCGCTCAGGGTTATAACCTCTTCTCCTCCGCTAACTCTCTGCAGCACGGCATCGGCAGTTACCTGACCAGGGCTGACAGCTCTGTCTACTCCCACCAGTTCGAAGAGCTTTATGTAATCATACCTGTTTACTCGAGAGAGGATTTTTTTTGTACCCAGTTGCTTGGCGAGCAATGAGCAGAGAAGGTTCTTTTCATCCAGGCCGGTGACAGCGAAGACCACATCCATAAATTCTGCACCCTCTTCTTTCAAGAGCGAGATGTCAGTTCCGTCTCCGTTGAGGATCATTGTGCGGGAGAGCTTGTCTGCAATCTCTATGCACCGCTCTGTATTCACTTCGATCAGTTTCACATCCAGTCCCATCTTCTCCAGCCGGCTCGCCAGATAAAATCCAACCATTCCACCTCCGACGATGAGGGCCTTATGTGGCGAGGACTCCTCGTGAAGCATTCTTCTCAAATCGGGAAGCGATTTCGGGTCGCAAAGGA
The DNA here is from genome assembly GCA_963682135.1 of Methanothrix sp. Taxonomy (GTDB): domain Archaea; phylum Halobacteriota; class Methanosarcinia; order Methanotrichales; family Methanotrichaceae; genus Methanothrix. Next base: position 114,795 of record OY821645.1, on the reverse strand, counting down.
GGAAAAGGTGATCCTCGGAAATGATCAGATCTTCTTTCAAAGGTATGCTGATATCACCCTTTCTGTTTATGGCCATGATTTTGCAGCCATCCGGAAGGTTGACATTGACCTCACCGACTGGCCCCTGCAGAGGCATTTCTTCGGTGACCTTGAACTCGATCAGCTCGACCTTGCCCCCCGCCAGCTCCCTATCCAGGAGCATGGACGGAAAATACAGAGATCTAGCCAGATCCTCAGCCATGGCCAGCTCCGGACATATCATGTAGCTTATGCCTATCTCCTTTCGATCCTGGACCGGCTGATCAATGTACTCCGGGTTGCTTACTCTAGCAATGGTCTGGCGCACGCCCAGGTGACTGGCTATGATGCAGGTGATCACATTCACCTCATCGTTGCCTGTCACAGCCGCTACTATGTCCGCTTTATTGATGCCGGCCATAATGAGCAGACGGGCGTTGGCAGAATTGCCCTGCAAGACCTTCACGTCCATGTCCTGCAGCCTGGCACAGGCAGCCGGGTTCTTGTCTATGACGGTTACATCATGATCCGCGTAAAGCTCGCTGGCTATGAGAAAACCTACCTCGCCAGCTCCGGTAATTAAGATACGCATGTTATTTCCTCCATAGTTCTGGAATAAATAATAAGAATATGGGCATCAGCTCCAGCCGTCCGATGTACATGGCAAAGAAGCCGATCATCTTGGCAGCATTCGACATCTGCGACCAGTCAAAGGTGATAATGCCAAAGCCCGGACCCACCCCACCCATGCAGGAGGCAATTGCCGAGGCCACGACCGTGAGATCAACTCGCGAATCACCGGACGAGACCATGGCCAGAACCAGAGATAGTGCCAGCCAGATTGCCAGGTAGAAGAAAGAATAGAAGAGCATGGGACGGAGAACCTCTTCCTGGACACGAGCCTCACCCAGACGAACCGACATCACTAGATGGGGATGAATCATATGGCGAAGTTCGTTGTAAGCATACTTGCAGCCCACCAGAAGCCGTCCCACTTTGATGCCACCTGCAGTCGAGCCGATGCACCCCCCGATGAGCATGACCATGATCATAGCCAGCTTAGCAGCAGTAGACCATTTATCGTAATCCAGGGAATTGACAAAGCCGCACGTTCCCATGAATGATATGACCTGGAAAGAGGCAAACCGAAAACGCTCCGTCAGCCCCCCATCAATCCCGCCAAAGAAGAGCAGGACTGCGGTGGCGATGACCAGGATGGTGATCATGAACCTGAATTCCTCATCTTTGAACCAGGCCAGCCGCTCTGAGGTGAGGACTTTGTAGTGCAGAGTGAAACTAGACATGCCCAGGACGATAAAAACGGCGACAATTGCTTCGATGATGGGGCTGTTGTAGGCTACTAGGCTGGAAGCCTGGGGAGAGAAGCCGCCCGTGGCCAGTGTGGAAAAAGCAGTGCATACTGCATCATAAAAAGGCATGCCTGCTGCGTAAAGCAGTATTATTTGCAGGCCGTTGAAGAGCAGATACACCTTCCAGAGAATTCTGGCAGTGGCTGTGGCCCGCGGCGTGATGGTATCCTTGCTGGGCCCAACAGTCTCGGCCCGGTAAAGCTGGCGACCGGCCACGCGCAGTTGGGGAAAGATGGCCACAACCATCAAAATTATGCCCAAACCCCCGATGAGTTGCTGGAAGGAGCGCCAGAAGAGCAGGCCGTAAAATGTCTGGCTATTTATGGCCCGCAAGGCGATATTGTAGCCTGCCATATCGCCTGTCACCCCATTAATAAGATCGGCGCAGATACTATTATTGACCAGAGTGGAATTGACAATGTAGTACCCCAGGGCGTTTGACTCGACAAGAATCGTAGCCCCGGTTGCCGAGAAGCCCGATACGGATTCAAAGAGAGCATCGACTGGCCCCAGGCCCAGAAATGCAAAGGGCAAAGCCCCGAAGAACGTGGCAGCAAGCCACCCCAAAGAGACGGCGGCGAAGGCTTCTTTACCACCCACATCTCCTTTTGTCCCCAGCCGACTGAGGATGATGCCTGTGCCTATAGAGAAGAGAGATGTCAGAGCAAAGGCGGCAATTCCACTGGTTTCATGGTAGTAAGCCGAGACCATTCCCGGCACTAAGAGCAACAAACCCATGATCTTCAGCACGGTGCCTATTATATCAAAGACGATTCGAAGCTTCATTTATCCCTCCCCATAATTCAAACCCAGGATTCAAGCATTAGGAATGGAGAACCTAGGTTCGAACATATAGGAATTGATATACCATTTTGTGAAAAAAGATCACTCATGCGGATCGAGAGCAGCCTCCAACGGTATTCATCCTGTCGAAAGCTGTAGTAATAAATCCCTCCAATGTGCCATTGATTCCATCTGAAGCTCGCCTCAATAGCGATCTTAGGATATAAGAGTTTCCGCTTGATTTTTATTTGCATCTGTGTGCACGCCTAATTCATTTCTCCGGTCTAAAGCCAGGGCCAGGATGTTCGTGAATGCTTCCAGCAACCTCTTCTGCTCAGGCTGCAAGAGCTGCTCCTCCTTACCCAGTCCCACACCCAAAACACCAATGGTGACCTCTTTGGTCTTGAGCGGCAGGTAAGAGAGGGTCGCGGAGGAAAGTGTCTGCGTGCCGTGTCCTGCTTCCTGGCCGTGTCTGAGGACCCAGGTGGCCACACCCAGCTTGCGTTCATCAAATATCAGGTGTTCTCCCATCTTGGCCCGTTCCCTGAGCCGTCCGGTTTCATCAGGCAGAAGGATCATCACAACACATTCGAAGACCTGGGCAATCTCTCGGGCGGCGCAGCTTAAGAGCTCCTGCCCGTTTCCGGCTGCCATGAGGTTGCGACTGAAGGAATAAAGAGCGGAGACAAAACGTTCCCTTTGACGAGCGCTCTCGCCCTGCCATCTTACCAGATCCGCCAGAAAGCTGGTTATTATTCCTACTATAACGAAGACTATGAACACGGGCAAATAGTGCAGATCTTCGACTGCCAATGTCATCTTAGGTGGCACGAAGAAGAAATCCAGGGCGACTACGGCCAGTAGCGACGTGATCAGACCTGAGCGCTTGCCCCAGGTCATTCCGCTGTAGATCACAGGCAAAAGCAGGATCATGGCGATGTTAATGAGGCCCAGGGGATTTTGCAGCGGCCAGCAAAAAGCGACTGTTGCCGCTACAATTAGGAGGCTGCCGAAAAACTGCCGCCAGTTCATGTCGCCTGCAAGCGACGCTGCCTCATGTTCGGCCTGATCGGCTTGTGCGCCGCCTATGACGAGCACATGGATCAGTCCGCTCCGTTTTATAATCTCGTTTACCACTGATCCACTTCGCAATTGGTTCCAAAAACGGCGACGCGGCAGTCCGACGACGATTACCGTGATATTGTGTTCTCTGGAGAAGGCCATGACCTCCTCAGCTATATTCTGGGAGCTCAGAACCTGGACCTCTGCCCCCAGCTCTCTTGCCAGCGTCAAGTTGCGCGCCAGTTGATCCCGAGCAGTCTCCGTGGATGATGTATCTTGAGGAGATTCTACATAAACCGCAAACCACTCGGCATCCTGGTCTGCAGCCATGCGCTGCCCTATGCGTATCAGACGCTCGGAGAAGGCACTGGCATTTATGCAGACCAGCAATCTCGATCCAGCCGGCCAGGGTCCCAGGATGCCATGCCCATCCATGTAGGTGCGCATGTCCTCATCAACCATGCGAGCAGCATATCTCAGAGCTATCTCTCTTAGTCCCAGCAGGTTGCCTTTGCGGAAAAAGCGCTGAATGGCTTGCTCTGCCTGGGAGGGTACGTACACTTTGCCATCCTTAAACCGCTGCAGCAGATCCTCCGGAGTCAGGTCTACAACTTCAATCTCATCGGCCTGCTCTAATATCCTGTCCGGCAGAGTCTCTCGAACTCGAACTCCTGTTATCTGAAATATGATATCATTGAGGCTCTCAATGTGCTGGACGTTCAGGGTTGTGTAGACGCTTATGCCCGCAACAAGCAGCTCTTCTACATCCTGGTAGCGCCTGGCATGGCGAAGGTCCGGTGCATTGGCATGAGCCAGCTCATCCACCAGGGCGACAGCCGGATGGCGTGCCAGGACTGCGTCCAGATCCATCTCTTCTATCTCCAGACCGCCTCGATTGAGACGGCAGCGAGGAATAACCTCCAGCCCCTCCAGCAGAACCTCGGTCTCATGCCGTCCATGTGTCTCCACCAGTGCAACGACGACATCCACACAGCTCTTTTTTAGTTGCTGCGCCTCTTCCAGCATTTGATATGTCTTGCCGACGCCCGCCGCCGCGCCCAGCAAAATCTTGAGATGTCCACGGCTGCTGCTGGCCACTTTTTCCTCGTGCGTTAGTCGCTCTAATAATTGATCCGGGTCCGGACGGAAATCCTTCGCCATTCTCTAACTCTCCTTTGTCATGTCATCCAGGTTCAGGTTAAGCTTGAGCACATTCACCCTCTCCTGCCCCAGTATGCCAAGCATGGCAGGCTCAACATTCTGGTCGATTCGCGCCTGCACCACAGAATGCGCCAGACCTCTCGCTTCGGCCACGCGCGCCACCTGATCCAATGCACCCTGTCGGCTTATGTGCGGGTCCAGGCCGCTGCCGGAATTCATGACCAGATCGGCGGGCACGCTCAGATCATTAGGCAGACTATTCTCGCGCCGGACTTGATCTATCCTTCGGCTCACCTCTTCCATGAGCCTGACACTGGTTGGCCCGAGGTTGCTGGCACCTGAGTCGCTGGCACTGTAGTTGACATACGAAGGCCGTCCATGGAAGTAACCGGGGCTCTGGAAAGTCTGGCCGATGAGTTCTGAGCCTACGATTCTGCCGTCAACTATCAACAGGCTCCCTGCTGCCTTGGCAGGCAGGGCAGTCTGGACTATGCCGGTTATGAATAAAGGATAGGCAAGACCGGTGAGCAGAGAGAAGGCCATAAACAGAATCACTGCAGGCCTTATTTCTTTGGCATATTCGAACATCTTCCTCACTCCAAATGCAGGAAAATAACCAGCATATCGATCAGCTTGATGCCCACAAAAGGCACGGCCAGTCCGCCCAGGCCATAGAATAGCAAATTGCGTCTCAGCAGTTGTGAGGCCGTCGTGGGTGTATAGCGCACACCCCGCAATGATAGCGGTATCAAGAGAGGGATGATAATGGCATTGAATATAATCGCAGAAAGCACAGCGCTGCTCGGAGTTGCCAGATGCATGATGTTCAGCACACTTAGCATGGGATATTCGGCCGCAAATATGGCAGGAATAATGGCAAAGTACTTGGAGACATCATTGGCCACGCTAAATGTGGTCAGCGCCCCTCGTGTGATCAGGATCTGTTTACCGATCTCCACTATGTCCAGCAGTTTAGCAGGATTGGAATCCAGGTCCACCATGTTGGCCGCCTCTCTGGCAGCCTGTGTTCCTGCATTCATGGCCACGGCCACATCGGCCTGGGCCAGAGCCGGAGCATCGTTGGTGCCGTCTCCAATCATTGCCACCAGGTGACCTTCCCTCTGATACTTTCGAATGGCCTCCAGCTTGACCTCGGGACGAGCCTGGCCGATAAAGTCATCGATTCCCGCTTCTGCGGCGATGGCTGCTGCCGTCATGGGATTGTCTCCTGTGATCATGACGGAGCGAATGCCGACTTTTCGCAAATTTGACAATCGATCTTTGATACCGGTTTTCAGCACATCCTTCAATCGAATGGCACCCAAGATTCTGGATCCTTCCGCCACAACCAATGGCGTTCCGCCTTCCCGGGCGATGCTCTCCACGGCAACCCTGATGCCCTCCGGCATACTGCCACCTAGATTCTCTACATATTGCCCTATGGCATCGTGTGCACCTTTTCTGATCAGCCGACTATCCCAGTCTATGCCGCTCATGCGGGTCTCAGCGCTGAAGGGGATAAATACGCTAGCCTCTGGCGCCCGTATATCCCTGCCGCGGATACCCAGAGTCTCCTTGCATAAGTCCACTATGCTGCGGCCTTCAGGCGTCTCGTCCGCCAGGGAGGAGTACATCGCCGCCAAAGCCAGCTCCTCCTTCGTCACTCCCTCAGCGGGCAGGAACTGGGTGGCCATCCTGTTTCCCAGGGTGATGGTACCGGTCTTGTCCATGAGCACCACATCCACGTCGCCCGAGGCCTCCACGGCCCTGCCGCTCATGGCGATGACATTATGAGAAAGCAGCCGGTCCATGCCGGCGATGCCGATGGCGGGCAACAGGCCTCCGATTGTGGTAGGCATCAGGCAAACCAGCAGCGCCACCAGTACAGGTACGGGAACGATGATACCCATGTACCCGGCAAAGACATTGAGGGTGATTACAACCACCATGAATAGCCCGGTAAGACCTATGAGCAGTATCTCCAGGGCCTGCTCATTGGGAGTTTTCTGGCGTTTGGCGCTCTCCACCATTCCTATCATCTGGTCCAGGAAGGTATTACCAGGCTGCGCTGTGATGAGGATCTTGACCTTCCCGGAGAGGACTCTTGTGCCGCCTGTGACGCCACACAGGTCGCCTCCGGCCTCGCGAACTACGGGCGCTGATTCGCCCGTGATGGCTGATTCGTCTACCAGCGAGACCCCCTCTACGATCTCGCCGTCGCTGGGAATGGTATCGCCGTCCTTAGCCAGGACAAGATCGCCTTTAACAAGCAGCTGAGCCGCTACCTGCTCGATCTTGCCATTAGCCAACAGTCTGCTGGCTACGGCCTCGCTCTTCGCCTGACGAAGAGTCTCAGCCTGAGCCCGGCCCCGTCCTTCTGCCAGAGCCTCAGCGAAGTTGGCAAAGAGTACAGTAAACCACAGCCAAAGGCTGATCTGGCCGTCCAATGCCGCGTCCCCACCCCAGATCAAATCGCGCGCCGTGATCAGAGTGGTCAGGATGGCACCCATCTCCACGGCGAGCATTACTGGGCTGCGCCAGAGGCGGCGCGGGTCCAGCTTGGGGATGGAATTCGAAATGGCCTGTTTTATCTGGGACGTCTGCCATAAATCGGACTTATTGATGTGCATATGATCCCTCCTCAAAAAGTCCTGCCTGCCGACATCATCAGGTGCTCGAGTATGGGTCCAAGCACAAAGACGGGGAAGAAGGTCAGAGCCCCGACTATGATGATCGTGCCGACCAACATGATCACGAAGAGCGGACTGGCGACAGGGAAGGTAGCCGTGCTGGCAGGCACTATCCTCTTTGCCGCCAGGGAGCCGGCTATGGCCAGTGCCGGCAATATCGTGGCAAATCTGCCTACCAGCATAGCCAGTGCCAGAGTAAGATTGTAAAAGGCGGTATTGGCATTCAGGCCGGCAAAGGCGGACCCGTTATTGCCGCAGGCTGAGGCGAAGGCATAGAGTATCTCTGTGAGTCCATGCGGCCCGCCGTTGTTCAGACTAAAGAGACCCTGGGGCAGGATTATGGCCAGGCTGGCAAGCATCAGCAGAACGATGGAAGGAGCCAGCAGACCGATGACTGCCATTCTCATCTCGAAGGGCTCAAGTTTTTTGCCGAAGAGCTCAGGAGTGCGGCCTATCATGAGGCCGGCCAAGAACATGGTCATGATGGCATAGAAGAAAATGCCTATCAGTCCCACACCGACTCCGCCGAATATCACCTCGCCGATGACCATATTGAATAGCAGAACCAGGCCGGTTAGAGGCATCATGCTCTCGTGCATGCTGTTCACAGCCCCATCGGAGGTTACTGTAGTGGAATGGGCAAAGAGCACCGATGCCGCTACGCCGAAGCGTACCTCTTTTCCTTCCATATTGACTCCGCCGGCCACGCCCAGCTTCTCCAGCAGAGGGCTCCCCTGTCCTTCTGCCCAGAGGGCGAAGCCCAAGCCCATGAGATAGAGAATGAACATGGCCGCAAATATGGCCCAACCCTGTTTTGGATTATTGACCAATGCGCCAAAGGCGAAAGGAAGCGATGCCGCTATGAGCAGCATGGCCAACACCTCCAGGAAATCCGTGATAGGTGTGGGATTCTCAAAAGGATGGGCGGAGTTGGCATTGAAGAAGCCGCCTCCGTTGGTTCCCAGGAGCTTAATGGCCTCCTGCGAAGCTACGGGCCCCAAAGAGATAACCTGCTCATCTCCCTCGATCGTATGGGCGATGACATTGGGTCCCAGGGTCTGAATTACGCCTTGGGATGCAAATAGTAGAGCCCAGATGAATGCCAGGGGAAGCAGCAGATAGAGCACCGACCGGGTGAGGTCGACCCAGAAATTCCCCAGGGTGGCGGCATTCTTGCGGGTGAAGCCTCGAATGACGGCCATGGCTGCAGATAGCCCCACAGCAGCCGAGAGGAAATTTTGCACAGTCAAGCCCAGCATTTGGGTGAGGTAGCTCATCGTCTGTTCCCCGCTATAAGCCTGCCAGTTGGTGTTGGTGGTGAAGGAGACGGCGGTGTTGATAGCCGTATCCCAACGAACTGCCCCCAGGTTTTGAGGATTGAGAGGAAAAAAGCCCTGCAGTTCCTGCAGCAAAAATACGGCAGCCAGACCCAGGGCATTGAAGATCAGGAGGGCGGCAACGTATCTCCTCCAGGACATCTCTCTCGTCTCATCCACACCCGCCATCCTGTAAAACGCCCGTTCGACTGGCCGAATGAGAGGTGTAACTGGGGTGGGCTCGCCGTTGAAGATTTTCGCAATATATCTTCCCGCAGGCAACGCCAGAACTATCAGGGTGCCTAACAACAGGATAATGTAACCAAATTCCATTGACATTTATGTCGCCTTCGGATGAAATAATATTAAGGAGATTATCTTATCAGACTTAATTGTTTCTGAAATTATCAGGCACGTTGGCCGGATATAGAATCTCTTGACAAAGAAGAATGTCTGCAAATCCTCACAAAGACACCTGCCATGCCAGGAATTGACTCCATGAGAGGAATGGACAATCCGGCATTGGTATATAAATGTATCTAAAAATTTGGGACACTAATATTTAATGTAAGGAAACTCACAGCTATGCCTGATGACCGAGATCCGAGACCCCGTGCACGGTTATGTGTTGCTGGAAGGCCTTGCCCTGGAAATCGCAGACACACCCCAGATGCAGCGATTGCGCTGGATTAAGCAGCTAGGACTGGCAAGCCTGGTCTATCCCGGTGCCAACCATACTCGCTTCGAGCACAGCCTGGGTGCCTATCACCTGGCGGATCTGCTCGCGAACCATCTTGGCCTGCCGGAAGAGGATAGGATGCTGGTAGGCGCCGCAGCGCTTCTGCATGACGTAGGCCATGGACCGCTATCTCATGCCACAGAAGCAGCTCTTGCCCCCTACCTGCGAAAGGAGCACGAGAGCATCATTGATATTCTGAAGAAAGGCGAACTGCGGGCGGTTTTAGACAAATACGGCCTGAAAGCCTCCGAGATCCAGGCCGCTGTAAATGGAGTCGGCCTGGGGCAGATCGTGAGCGGCGAGATCGATGTGGATAGGATGGACTACTTGATCAGAGATGCTCATTACACGGGCGTAGCTTACGGAGTAATAGATCGACTGCGTCTGCTGCAAAAGATGACTCTGCACAGTGGAGAGCTGGTGGTGGAGGCAGGAGGCGTGCAGGCGGCGACATCTCTGCTCATTTCTCGGCTGCTCATGCATCCATCCGTTTATTATCATCATGTCTGCCGCATATCGGAGTGCATGATAGCCGCAGCCATCCGGCACATGATTGAAGAGGGGACCAGTGCTTGCAGCGTGAAAGATATGGATGACATAGAGCTCTTCAATTCCCTGGATCGGTCTGGCGGCTATGCGGCTGAGATGGCTTGGCGCATCCGATCGAGGAGAATATTCAAGCGGGCGGTTTACGTTGGCCTGGAACGTCTTGACCCCTCAATTCTCAAGGTAAGTGAGAAGACGCTGGGCCAGGAGATTGCCCATGAAGCTGGGATAGATGCCGATTACATTCTGGTGGATAATCCGGCGCTTATGGATACACCAGAGGGCAACTTTCCGGCTCTTGTGGAAGGAGAAGTAAGACCCCTGCGAGATGTCTCTCCTCTGGTCAGCATTCTGGAGAGAGCCCACAGGGCTACCTGGCGCTTCGGCATCTACTGTCGGGATGAAGATCGAGAAAAAGCAGTGCAAGCGGCCAGAAGGTGCCTGAACCTGAAAAAGAATACTGTACAGCACACGTTTTCCGATATCGACAACATCTGCGTTTAGGGAGTACTGCCAAAGCTTTTAATTGGAGCAAAGAAATAGGGGAGCATCCCTTGAGCGCGGTTTCGCACTTAATGTCTCATTGGGACACCCTGATTGCTTTTTTCAGTAAACTTCGAGGGTCACATTGTTGCCTTTTTGGTCAATATTTCCGAAAGTGCTTACGTAATATCCCGGATTTCCCGCATAGATCCAGATATATTTGTATCCCTCTACTACCTGTTCGAATTTCTGGCTGCGAGTATTTCCATCAGGTGCGATTTCATTTAAGATCATATTTCCATTTGACGGAACGAAAACGAACTCGCGCACCCATGTGCCTTTTGGTGTCTTTGCGACTATATCCCAGCCACCCTCAGTCTCAACCCAGGCGTAGATCTCTTTTCCAGAGAAGCTTTGCTGGAAGACTGTCCAGGGAATATATGCTCCCAAATAACTGACCGATGTCGGCGGATTTGCCACAACATTGTAGGACCTGAGCGAATTTTGTTCCGCCATTAAAGGGGCCTTGGTTGATGACTTTGCCATCGGGGGAGCGTTTGAACTGAGAGGAGCAGCCGCTTGAGATCCTGCGCAATATGGGCCGCAAGTAGCGGAACATGTCGGCTGGCAGGTGGCCAGGCAAGTAGCTGCGCAAGTAGCCGAGCATGTCGCCAGACATGTTCGGGCACAGGTCATCTGACAGGTGGCAAAGCAAGTGTTGTGACAGGTTTGTCCACATGTATTGGCACAAGTTTGACCACAAGTGTTTGCACAGGTGTTGCTGCAAGTGCGTGCACAAGTGCCGCGACACGTTTGCCCACATGTATTTGCACAGGTGTTGCTACAGGTGCGTATGCAAGTGTCTCTGCAGGTATTCCCGCAAGTATCCCCACATGTGTAACTCAATGTTTGACCGCAACCACCGCAGCTATCCTGGCAGGTGCTGCCGCAGGTGTCTGCACCGCACGAGAGAATGCAAGTCCGGCAGCTGAGCAAACAGGTACCACTACAAGTGTCACCACATGTGTTACCGCAAGTTCCGCCGCAGGTACCAGAACAGGTGCTGCCGCAGCTATCAAAGCAGGTCTGCTCGGTCTCCCACTGGCAGACACCCATTGTGAGGTCAGCTTGCTTGATTTGGAGTCTACAGCCTTTTTTCTGAGGGATATCCAGAGGGGTTAAGCTTGCAGTCTCAATGCTCCCATATTCAAGTTTGCTTTCGGAAGCGCCGTTTTTCAAGAGTCCTAAATCTTCTGCAACCTGATTGTATCTGTAATCAAATAGAGGCGTGTTGCTTGCTGAAATTGAATTAGCATCAGATCCCGCCTCCGACGAAGCTGTAGCGATACATATTGATAATAAAGAAAAGACTATGACCAACGACAATCGTTCCCGTATCATTCCTAACCCTCCCGCAGATATGACTCCAGCCCAACGGATGCAAATACAATTGAAGCGCTCAATGAACCTTTACATCTTTTTGCACTGTTCCATATAAGTACCTTTCGGAATTGATAAAAGGCGGAAGACTTATATCTACAAAGAAGATAACAAAAAAAAATATAATACCTTAAAGAACACACGAACGGTAATAGATCGCCTTGAGGAGTGCTTGACTATTTCATGATAGGTCCATCAACGGAGGCAATTATCGTTATCAAAAGATTGGCCTCAATTATATTAATTATGCTTTCCCTGAACCTTTTTTCTCTCAACATGGGGTACGCTTCGCCAATATTTCTGCGGGTCTGCGGAATATTGTGCCTGGTCGTACTACTGATAGCATACATTAGCTCATTAACAAAGCTACAGATCAATTCTATTTCTGTTGCCGGCGTATCTCTGATATTATTATCATTTGCAGCTCTGGTAAGCATAGATAAACCGGAATTCTGGATATTAAGCTTAATTATATTCATCTGTGGATTTGATCTGCTCTTGAGATCGGCAGGAGAAGATGAGCCATATATATCCGCTCTGGCATTGGGCAGTCTATTTTACTCAATCTTGTATATATATAATATTAATGATTCATTCTTCGGGAGATTCTTCACATCATTATCATTAACCGCATCTGCTTTTTTTGGCAGACTTGAGGGCATCCCCCTCTCTCTCGGTCCTACTATCAGCGGCACATTTATTTTTCTGACGTTTCTCTGCTGCGTCGTCTCCTTTTTTATATTATCCGAAAAGAGATCATCCCATCCGATCAAGGCATTAATTGCGGTCATGATGGGGTTTGCAATGCTCTATGCGGTCTATTTCCTGACCGTTCTTGGGATTTGGTCCAGCGCGGATAAATATATTGACCACATATTTCTCATATTTTTTGTGCTAATGATACCATTCTTGATTTTTGTATCAAAGATGAAGATCAAATCACTTGACCCTGGAAACTGGGTCCCATCGCCAGGGCAGGGGGCCATCTTAATAGCACTCTTCTTTGCCATATTACTAATAGCGACAGTTCCCTATTCTAATTCTGAGGGGATAGGCAGGGCAGTGATTTATGAAAAGGACAGTGAGATGGGATTTGATATTCCAAACTTTCCAGAGGCAAATCAATCCTTTGCACCGAACGATGGTTTTTCCGTGGGAGCTATAAAGCGATATTTGGAGAATATGGGCGGAGTGGTAGAGAGCCTGAACTCGACAAATTCTCGTGAATTGAAAGACGCCCTAAAAGATGCCAATATTCTAATACTGCTCAACCTCAAAAAGGGATTCTCATCCACCGATCTGCAGAGAATTAGAGAATTTGTGAAAAATGGCGGGAGCCTTCTGGTCTTTGCCGAGCATACATCTATGTTTGTCCCGGATCAAGATTTTGCATCCGGAAGAGATTATCTGAATGATGTGCTTGACCCAACCGGAATTAGAATCAATTCCGACACCGCGGACTATATCCCGGAACACTGGCAGTACGCTGCCACAGCCCTTCCCCATCCGGTCACCAGAGATTTGGATTTTGATCTGACCACATCATCCGTAGGCGCATCTCTAAGTCTTAGCGGCAAGGCCAGGCCCCTGATCATAGGACGGTTCGCTTTTTCGGACAAATCCAATCAGAGTACGCCAGGACACCTCGGAGACAGGATTTATGAACCAGGCGAAGTCCTAGGCGACCTGGTCATTGCAGCATGCGATACCTATGGCAAGGGAAAGGTGCTGGTATTTGGGGACACATCTTATATATTCAATAATGAATTGCCGTTTAGATATAACCTGGTCTACAATTCCGCATCCTGGTTGACAAGCCGCGAATCAGATTATGCTGCCTATCAATACTATGCATCCATTTTCCTTCTTTTTGCCCTTGCAGCTTATATATATAGAATTAAAATTTCTCTGCGATTCCTGATATATCTCGCTTTGGCAGCGGCCCTCTCACTGGGACTTGCCGCAAGCATCAATAATTCTTTGATGAAAGCTGCAGAAGAGCCTCTGGTGGACGTGGCCTGGATAGATTACACTCATCTAAACCAGTTCAATCTGGAGAACTACCGAGATGACGGCGTGGCAGGATTGACCTTGAATCTCTTTCGAAATGGTTTTTTGCCTCAGATTTTGCAGAAAGACAATAGCATTTCCGATATCCACAAAGGGTCGGTTGCGATCATAATTGCTCCCAATGAAGACTATACTGCAAAAGATGCCCTGGAAATCAAAGAATTCGTAGAGGCTGGTGGTTTGCTGATCCTGTGCGCCGGTCATAAAAGCGCCGGTCCCATGGACTTGATATTGAAGTCTTTTGGCCTTGGGATTGGAGACCTTCCTCTGGGCTCGTTTCCCTGGATTGAAGAAACCCACGCTACCGGAGGACAGGCAATCGTATCCCAGGAAAATCTGAAACGGTACTGGCATAAACCCAAGTTCATGGAGGCCTATCCGGTCCAGGCGGATGGTGAGTATAAGCCGATTGCATGGATGCGCTACAATGGCGTCGCCTATAATCTGATTATTCAGAAAAATGTAGGCCAGGGGAATGTGATCCTCATCGGAGACTCAAGGTTCCTTCTCAATGAAAATCTGGAACATCTGTCGCAAGGAGTAGGAAAAGAAAACCGGGAGCAGTATCAGCTCCAGTGGTTGGGAAATATCGAGCTATTGCAGAAGATTCTAACTATGTAAAAATTTGGGATGACATGATGCAAAGCATGAAGCAATTATTATGGTTGGCAGTGATACCATTAGCTGCATTCTGGTTGTTCTCTGTTGATATTTACGGCCAGACAACCAGCTCTATTCTGGGCATATCATCCCTTCTGCTGGGGATAGCAATTTCCGTCATATCCTTTTGGAGGACTGATGCATCTATTGATCAGAAATACGGCGCCATTTTACCCCCCCTGCTTCTCTCCAGCTGGGCGATCCCTTATCCTTATAATGCAGGCCTGATCATCTGTATCGTTGGTCTTGCGGTCGCTCTGGTCGCTCCCAGATTGGTTATGATCTGGCTGGCTGCCATATTTTCCGGGACAGTCCTTATCTTGCAGTCTCTGGCCCTTTCCATCTACTATATCCTGGCTGCAAATTATCACTTTGCTGGGGCTCTGGCCTCCGGCATAGCATACATCCTTGACCTGACGGGCATTGATGCAGCAGCAAATGGGGGTGTGGTCTTTATCCTTGCCCAAGAGAAGGTGTTCCCCTTTACGGTAACCTTCGAAAAGCTTGGCTTCTATCCATGGATCTTGATATACGTTGGTTCATTATTAATATTATTCATAATATCGCAAAATATTTTTTCTTTCTTAAAACGTGCTCTTCTGACCATTATCGTCAGCATTCTCTACTCCTTGCTGAGGTATGTCATTCTTGTACATATATTTTTTTACAGAGATTTACCTGAAGCAGCTGGTGTGAGGAATGATATCTTCACAGACTCCTGGTGGCTGATATTGAGTTTTGTGCCACTGGTGCTGCTGTTCCTCCGTTTGAAAATTCCCGAAGTACTCAAGCTTGATTTCCAGATGCAGGTGGACAGAAAGAAGGCCATGGCTCTCACGGTGGCAATTCTAAGCGTTTTCTGTTTGACCTCCTCAGCACTCTTTCTGGATACTGGTACAGAGAAGGAGGGACGGGTTTTGGTGGATGAGATCCATTCCATCTGGGAGTTCTCCACACTCAAGCTTGACCGGAATTGGTATGGGGAAAATTCCACCTACAATTCCTACAGCATGATCGAATGGCTCAATGATACCTATCAGGTGGACCGTATCGTAAGCCCGTCTTTTGAGGAATGGAATGTAACAGGCGCAACGAAAGTCGTCCCCGATATTATATCAGATCGTATAACTGATGAGATTCTAACGAATTATGATATATTAATAATAAAGACTCCTTCCGCTTATCAACCATCCGAAATTAACGCTATAGTGCGTTTTGTGGAGAACGGAGGCGGACTCTTCCTGATCGGCGATCATACCAACTTCGCCGGCATCGGCACTAATCTGAACCAACTATCCGGGAAATTCGGAATAGAATTCGGGTTTGATGCCGTCAATACCATCAAGGGAAGACTATTTTACTTCCAGCGAGAAAACTTTCTGCATCCGGTCATCAAGTATATGCCCAATCTGGATTTCATGACCGGCTGCAGCCTTGAGGCACCTCTCTGGAGCGAGCCTGTGATCGTGGGCTCAGGCCTTCGTGCCGATCCCGGCGAGTTTGCCTCGGTGGGATTTTTCAGAGAGACAAGGGAGAACGATCCCACGCAAGTCACGGACACAGCTTGGGGTCTCCTAAATCAGGCGGTGGCAGTGAAATATGGAAAAGGAAGAGTTGTGGCATTTGCCGATTCCACCATCATATCCAATTTTAGGATATTCTTCGGTGGCTCCTGCAATTTTGTCATCGGGGCTATGGAGTACCTCAATCGCAAGAATTCCTATGAGAATGAAAAGCAGATCCTATTCCTCTTGGGATTGATCTTCGCATGCCTGGCTCTATTCCTGCTGGGAAGAGAGAGCTGGGGAGAGCGGAAGATGGCAGCGCTGCTGGTCGTGCTGGCCATAGGAGCCCTTGCTGTCGGCGGGGCGCTGCAGATATTTTCCACAAAAGGGGAGAACACCATCCCCAGCCAGTTCTATGATTACAACCATACGGTCGGATTTGACGGGGAGCATTCTGGAAATATTACCAGCCGGGGAGACTTGCAGGGAGAGTATGAGACCTTTTACATATGGACGCAGAGGGTCAATTTGACGCCGGCGATGGAAGAGCGGATGCAGGATGCTATGGCCAAGGGTAGAGCGATGGTGGTGATCGATCCAGTGGCGGAATTGTCACGAGAAGAATTGGCATCACTGCAAGATTACATCAAAGGCGGAAACAACGTTTTGCTCATGGTTTCTTCAGAGGGGGCCTGGTCGGATGTAATAAAAAATTTCGGCATGCAAACATATGATCTACAAGAGCCTGCTGATATTGCTGCAAACGATTCCTTGAGGGACACGGTTTGGGCGTGGAAAGATGGATTGCCCATAAAGCCCTGGGGATTGGCCATCAAAGGAGGCAGGCCACTTCTTGCCATTGAGGGGCGGGTGGTATTGGCAGAAGCGCATTACGGCAAAGGCAAGTTCCTGTTATTTACAGAATCTCAGGTATTTAAGGACGGCCTATTTGCCAGGCCAGGCTTTATGGGATATCCTAAGGCTGATCCGAGCATGGTGGACAGAGAGAGTTACGATCTGGCAGCTTTGTATAACCTGGAGTACCGCATATTTGAGGATTATTTGGGGATTGGTAGAAGACAGCTTCGCGAAAAAACCAATTCATTATAGAGTCCTGAATGTCTCGAAACCCTATAGCATCAGAATTGAAGTGAACCCCTCCGAGTAGACAATGAGTTAAGCAACATCAACTCATGGAGGGAAGCACATGAAAAAGACGAGGCGACGCTACGACCGACAGAGCGGCTCGCGCTTTGACGACTTGGCAGAATGCAAAAGAAGGTATGATGAATGTTATTGAGGCGGACTTAGGCTAGCTCCCCACCAAGTCGAAGGGCTGGGATATTTGAACTAATGAAAGGATCGAGAGATAAAATGAGGGATGGCGATCCGGGTAAAGGAGGGAAGATAAAAACAGTGTTTGCCGCGGATCGCCAACCAGCCGTATAACTTATAATAGATATAGACGATTGCGATTATCGTTTCAGCACCTCTTGATCCCAAGAGATCGGGGCGGCAGGGTGTGCCATTTCAGGCTGAGGACGTGAGAACAGTGCGCGGTGGCCCAAAAATAAGTGACGATGGATTACAGGGCGCGTACAGTATGCCTGCCGTGCGCAATTGAAATTATATCTCATCTCAATCCATCTATCCCAATCCATTTGTAGCATTAGATTGCCTGGTAGACACTGATTCTCAATTCTCCGTGATTATCGCTGTAGCCTCCGCCATCGAAGACACGGGCTTTGAGCATCTTTCCTTCTCCAAAGACAACTGCCTCATAGATATGGGATGGATTGTATTCTGCCGGCTTTCCGGTATTCCTCTCGATGAGATCGCTCAGGTGAGCCGAAGGATCGACCAATTCCAGTTGACCCCATACTTGCGGTACATCTCCAATTCGCCATTTGGCATAAACGAAGCAGGAATCCACGCCATCCGGTTCAGGTGGGTTGTCCCAGAGGCTGCATGTCCCCTCTCCCACAATGATATAAGGCCGGCCCTGATCAAGAAATAAGATATCTTGGGGATCGGTCCATTCGGCTGTAAGAGATACGGGCCCAATGAGGAGCGCCCCTTTCTGATAACTGGTTCCATTGGCGGCAAGTCTTCCTGTGGCAGGTGTTGCGACAGTTGTGGCCTGTACTGTTCCTGCCTGTTCTGCCCCCGAACCTGCCTCCAATTGTTGCATATGCCCGCAATCTCCATTGAGGCAGGAATACACAGCTTGCCAGCGGTCCAGCTGATTATTGTAGTAGTCTATTTGCTCCTTGTTGCCGCTCTGATCTGCATCCAAAAGGTTACGCGTCGTTGACAGCATATTATTGTATGCCCAATTTCTTAGAGCACCCATCGTGAGGTTCGGGGAACTCATGATAAGGGACGACAGAGTAGAAGGCGGTTCAGGCAACTGATAAGAGGCTGCCCCGATAAAATTCAAAATGTACTCCTCATAATCCGATTGAGTCAAATCTTTTCCTTCTACCAATGAAATTGATAGAAGGGAGACAAGCATGGCAATCATGATAATACCGACAGCTATTCTATTGGATTTCATATTCTTACCTCTTGCATGCGGGCTCTAAATTCTTAGCTTTCAGCACGCTGAAAGCTAATAGTGAACGTTAATATTATTAAGGTTACTGATTAATGATTATAAAATCTTGCGCATAAATTAGGGTAGCCAGGTGTCGATGAGACTGCGTAAAGCTGCTCGCGGGCCCCCGGGCGGGCGCGTTCGGGCACAGTGTGTGGCAGCAAAGAACACCTGCAATGGCAGAAGGAATGACTGATCATGTATGGACTATCAAGGAGCTGATGGGATTCAAGATACCTTTTCTGTAACTCAAGTACATGACCATCTTTTGATTTCCCAGCCAAATCTCTATTAACACCAGCATTCATCCAATGATTCATGCTGGTTGGCGTAGTTAAAAGAGGAAAATACGGTGAGCGCCTGTTGGAGACCATCAAGACTAGAACCGACTTTGCGGTCGTCTCAGTCGATGTTCCCCAGGTGCTGCCCGGCTTTATCGAGGATCCGGAAGAGTTTGTCAAAGAGCTGAACCTTGATCCCAGGATCTTCCAGGCGGACTTGCTCATTCTCTACACTTTTCATCCCGACCTGACTCCGGAGATAGTGCGACTGGCGGCGAAAGGAGGAGTCAAAGCGGCCATAATTCCCGGCGGCATTGGCCGGGCTGGCTCGATAGGCGAACTAGAGAGGATTGCAGAAGAGTACGGCATCCACATCGAGGTGGATGAGATCTGTTGCACCCTGGAGGAATGCGGCGTTCCCGTTATCGACCAGTTTGCCAGGAAATTGGGCAAACCGGAGCTGGAGGTAGAAACGAAGGACGGGCGCATCAGCGATGTAAAAGTCGTGCGCGGCTCGCCCTGCGGAGCTACCTGGCATGCTGCCGCAGGTATAAAGGGAAAGACTGTAGAAGAAGCGGCGTCCATGACCGGTCTCTTCTGCCAGCAGTATCCCTGTCGTGCCGTTCGCGGAACTCCGGGGGGCATTCACACCTCAGGAGACCTGCACAAGGACGCCATGGAAAGGGCTCTTGGCAAGCTTACCAACCTCAAGCTGCCTGAACAGTCCAAACCCATTAAGATCCAGCCTGGCAAGAAGGGGCAAAAGGCATGAGAGATCGGGTGGTGCAGGCCACAGTGCGTGCCTTGCAAAGAGCGGAGACATCTCTGCCCGATTGGGTCCTGCTGAGAATCCAAGAGGCAGCGGACCGGGAGAGCCTGCCTCTCGCCAGGCAGCATCTGCAGTTCATGCTGGAGAATGTAGCGGTTGCCACCGCCAAAGGCCTGCCCCTCTGTCAGGACACGGGCCTTACCATATTTCATGTTAAGATCGGTCGCGATCTGTCTCTGGACTTCAGCCTCTCCGAGGCGATAGCAGAGGGCGTAAGAATCGCCACGGACAAGATCCCATTGCGACCCAATGCCGTGGATCCCCTAACCCGCAAGAACAGCAAAGACAACACCGGTCCAGGCATGCCCGATGTTATTCTGGATTATGTAGATGGCCGGGGCCTGTCTCTCACTGCCTTTCCCAAGGGGGCAGGCTCAGAGAACATGAGCCTTGTGGGTATGCTCAATCCGGCGGACGATCCCTTTGATTTCATTGTGAGGACGGTGGCAAAGCGAGCTGCCAACGCCTGCCCGCCTCTTTTCCTGGGCATTGGCCTGGGCGGCAGCTTCGACCTGGCAGCCCGCATGGCCAAGCGGGCTCTGCTGACCATGCCCGGCGAAACTCAGGAGGAGTTGCAGCTCCTAAAGAGAATTAATTCGCTAGGCATCGGCCCCATGGGCCTGGGCGGAGATACCACAGCTCTTGGCGTAAAAATTGAGAAGGCCTTTTGCCACACTGCCAGCCTGCCGGTAGCCATAAACTTTCAGTGCTGGGCCAACCGCAGCGCAACGGAGGCGGTCCAATGACGAAATATCATATGCAAACACCCCTTTCAGGCGCTGATGTGGAAAAGCTCGTAGCCGGAGATGTGGTATATTTAAGCGGTCAGCTCTTTACCGCTCGTGATAAAGCTCATGCCCTGATACGCCGCGCGGGAAGCCCTGTATCTCTTGATGGGGCCGCCCTTTACCACTGTGGTCCGCTTATCATGGACAACCGGGTCCTATCCGCCGGACCGACCACTAGCGGACGCATGGCCCGTTACACTGACGAGATCCTGGAGTTGGGTGTACGGGCCATCATCGGCAAAGGTGGCCTGCCTGGCGAGCCCTTCCGGGACAGAGCTGTCTACCTGGCCTATCCTGGCGGATGCGGAGCCGCTGCTGCGCAGCAACTGAGGATACTGGGCGTGCACTTGCCGGAGCTGGGCATGGCTGAGTCACTCTGGGTCTTTGAGGCAAAAGAGTTCGGCCCCATGATTGTAGCCGTAGACGCTCACGGAAAGGACCTTTATCAGGAGGTGAGAAGGTCGGCCAGGGTGAAGGAGGAAGACTGAAAGCAGCCGCCAGTGAGGCCAGGTACCTGATAGATCGCGGCTATCCCACTGACTCGGCAATTCGCTATGTTTCGGATCATCATCGCCTGCCGGATGAGCTGAGGTTTGTTCTGCAAAGAACCATCCTATCTGCTGATACGGCACTCGCCAGAATGGCCAAAGCCCTGCGATTGCATGCTTTGCGTGACAGGGTTGTGTTTGTGGACGGATACAACACCTCCATCACCACCCACAGCCTCTTGGCCGGGTATCCGGTGTATCTCTGCGATGACGGCTTTTTGCGGGATACGCGAGGATTTTTCAGACGCGAAAAAGAATCGATTGTTGCCTGTTGTGCGTTTTCTGAGATATTAGATCTGCTGGCCTATGCCGGGACTTCTCGCGTGGAGGTGTTATTGGATCAGCAAATCAGCCGCAGCGGAGAACTGGCCAGAGAAGTGCGCAGCATGATGGCAAAGCGAGCTCTTTCGGGCGCGGCCAGGTGTGCTCGGGATGTCGACCATCAGCTCAAGGTCTGCGGCAGCATAATTGCCAGCAGTGACGGAAATGTGATTGATGCCGCATCGAGTGTGATAGATCTTCCGGGAGAAATTGCCAGAGGACGTTGCATACGACCGCTATTGATTTAATGGTTCTCTGCAAAAAAAGCCTTCACAAGGATTGTTCCGGGAAAGATCCAATCGTCATCTTTTTATGGTACATTAAATTATTATACTATTGGGGTTACAATAAACTTACAAAGTTATAGGTGAGGAGCAATGAGTGAAAGAGTTCTAGCAATCGTCGTTCTGGCGGTTTTAATCATGGGCGGGGTAGGCCAGGCATCCCATCCCATGTTCTTTCCGCTTTCCGAACATACCATCGCCAAAGAGATCAGCCAAAACGGCATGCCGCTTTACCGGACGTATACATTTACCTCCGATGACGAGCAGGCCGCTTCCTGGCTGCTCATCTGGCGAGATGCCAAGGTACACAGTGTGGAGTGGAGATGGTACTGGCCAGAAGGCAGGACATATGCCCGGTCTTTTAGCACCATACCGCCCATCGATGGATTTACGGGAATGTGGGCTGCACCGGTCTGGAGTTGCCTGAAGATCAAGGGGACTGATGTTGCTCGCCTGCCGGGAACCTGGAAGGTGGACGTGATCGTGGACTACAGAAAGGTGCTTACGGAGTACTTCACCATCACCAGCCCAGAAGCCTGCTAAAGCAGTTGCAGCGAAAAAGCCACCAGGTACATCCGAATAAAAAGGATTTTGCCTTGGCGATTAGTCGATCCTAGCTGTGCTGGTGATCTTTTGCCGGAATGAAAGAAAGGGAGAAGATGCGATCATATTTATTCCTGAAAATACACAATATCAATTGGTGGCACAAAAAATGCAAATGGAGTTTAGCGGCAAAATACTAACGCCAGATGTTCGTAGACTAATCGACATGAAGGAAGTCATCCTGGATCAGAACTGGCTTGCCGGAGCTGAGGATTTTGAGCTCTATTATATGTATCGCGACCTTTCCTTGAGCCGAGCAGATAATGAGAAGCTCCTGCAAAATAACCTGCGCTATGATATCACTATTATCCCGCCAAGTATGCTCGGATGCGAATACATCAAGACAGCCGGTCATTATCATCCCAATGTGCCCGGCAGCGCTGTCACCTATCCGGAGCTATACGAGGTAATCGAGGGAGATGCCCTCTACCTTCTGCAAAACCAGGACCTCAGCGATGTGGTGGCGATCTCTGCCACGGCAGGAGACAAGGTCCTCGTACCGCCAGGTTACGGCCATATCACCATAAATCGCTCCAATAAGACGCTGAAGATGGCCAACTATGTGGCCAGGAGCTTCTCATCACTTTATGAACCCTACCGAGAGAAAAAGGGCGGAGCTTACTTCTTCACAAAAGACGGCTGGATTAAGAACGAGCGATGCCCTGAAGCGGGAGAGCTGCGCCGAGTGCAGGCACCTGATAGCAGTAGCCTTCGCAGACTTGGCCTGACCAAGAAGAGAGAGATGTATCCGCTGCTCAGAGAGCCGGGTCTTCTGGATTACCTGACAAAGCCCGAGGAGCATCTGGAGATCTTCGCGGAAATCATCTGAATGGTTTCGGGAGCTTTTGCCAATGAATCGACTTAAGGCCCATATCAGGCTCTTGCGCCCTCCCCTCGCGCCAATGGATCTGGCCATGCCCGCCGCCGCTGCCCTATTAGCCGTTTACGCCGTGCAGGGGGCTCTGCCGCCAATGCTTCCATTCATCATAGCCTCCATTGGAGCTTACTGCGCCATCACCAGCTCCTATGTCTATAACGACTGCTGCGACATCGATGTGGACAGCATCGCCATGCCTGATCGGCCCCTGCCCTCTGCCATGCTGAGCAAGCGTGAGGCACAGCTCTGGTCTCTATTTCTTTTTCTTGTGGCTGCGGCCATAGCCCTGTATCTCAATCCGGAGAGCTTCGTCATCCTTCTGGTCGCCACACTGCTCATCACCATCTATTCAGCCTGGGCCAAGAGAAATACGCCTTTCTCCTGGATTTTTGTGGGACTCTCCTTCGGCCTGGTGCCCCTGGGCGTCTGGCTGGCACTGGAGCCGGCCGGACTGCTCAAAGCGGGCCCTGGCCTGCATCCGGCAGCTCTAGTCCTGGCGGCCATGATCGTCATTACCGATTGGGGCTTCACCAACTGCGATGCCTCACGGGATGTGGCCGGCGATAAAGAGAAAGGCATTCCCACCACCCCTGCCACCTACGGCATTGCAGCCACGGCAAAGATGGTGGCCGGCTTTTGGGTCGTGGGCATAATTCTCTCCCTGGCTCTGGGACTTTCTGCTGATCTCGGATGGCTCTACCTGGCTGCAGCCGCAGCCGCAGGCGGCTGGCTGTTGCTGCAAAACCTGGACTTCGTGCGCCATCCCACGGCAAAGAGGGGTGAAGAGCTGTTCTACCAGTCGGCCAACTACCGCGCTGTGCTCTTTGCAGCCATCATCCTCGATGTGCTGCTGCGAACCGGCCTGTCTCTGGGAACCGGGCTCTGAGAATCGCGTCTGATGTGTACAGCGAAAGTGTCTATTAATATTATGAATGCCTTTTATGGTCTGGAGTGATAAAATGAGACTAAGAGTAATCAGCGCCAGAAATGAGATCCCCAATTTGAATCCCAATGAGAAGACAGTTCATCTGGCTTTTCGGGCCAGTAATGTAGATTTCCTTAATCTGATGCAGAGATGCCCCAGGCTGAGAATGATTCAGGTTCCGCCATCCTACCGCAAGACCATGTCCAATGCCATTCAGGTCTTCCTGGAGATGCAGGGCATTGATATGCTGGAAGGCGACGTATGGGGCCACAGAAAGGACCTGGATGAGTATTTCACCGTGGACGATGCCACACTCGCGGAGATTCACACCCTGGCAGCCAGCGGTGCATCTGCTGACGAGGTAGCCGATCAAATTCAGAGAAAAGCCAGGATCGGCCCGGAGCTGATCAAGTACATCGCCAGGACCAAGATTACCGCATAAGCCTGAAGAGGCATTTTGCATGCGCTGCAAACCCGTCCTGAGACATGATAACTTATTTTTTGAGTATTTATTCGGAAAATTATTATATAAAAACAGTCTGCTCTAGGGTGGTAGCATATACAAGTGTGTTTAGGCAGTGTCAATAAAAAATATTTTCGTAAATGACTGCATTTCAACGAGATTTCATGGGAGCGAGGCAATACATGGCCCAACCCATATATTGGCGTTGGAACTGTAAATAATCATCCTGGTCAGTACGCAAATGCTTGAATACCTGTTCATAGTCAGTGTGGGTGGGATTTTCTTCGAGCCAACGTATCAGTCCATACCAACCATCGGAAATGTACCTGTCCCAGTCGTCGTAGCTGGCACGAATGATGTATTCGAGTTCAAAGCCGTCATCCCGGATAAATTGTGTTAGTTGCGTTTCCGTATGGGTAGTTGTCTGTTTTTGGGCGTATACCGGATGTACCTGATTGCTAAGCCAGTGGGTTTCACCGATGCCAAGGCGTCCATTCTGATGAATAGCTCGCTTCAGTACTTGGAGTGTCTGCGGGAAGCCGCCAAAGATAAACGTTGACCCAATACACGTTGCGGCATCGAAAACCCCTTCTTCGAATATGTAATCCGCCCCATTGGAGCAAACGATTTCGATTCGGTCCGATAAACCTTTCGAAGCCAGTTTTTGCCTAGCTCTGTCGCAGAAATCCTCGGATATATCTATTCCAATACCTGTAATACCGAATTCCTCCGCCCAGAGAGTAAGGGGGCCGGCACAACCACAACCGAAGTCAATGACCCGTTTTCCTTTTTTCAAATTGAGTAATTTGCCAAGTTTGATGATCTTTTCAGGCGTGGAAGGATTTAGTATCTCCATATAGCGGTGTGAGATGCTCATAATGTCAAGGAATTCCATAATTCAAGCCTCTTTCTGGAAATGGTAACTTGATTAATAAAGGTGTTGGGAGACCTAATGCTAATCTCGTTCATAATGTGGTGATGACTGCCCCAAATTTTTACCCAATTATTAACATCTTATACTTCTGCTTGAAATAGGGGATCTCAGGGAAACGCGAAAACAGAGTTCGATTCATGCAGATCAAGTGGATCTGAACAACGACGACTCCACGATTTCTGGATTCCTTTTAACCGGGCGTGAGGGCGTGCGGCCCGAAGAGGTAGTTCTGAAAGTGATCTTTTCCAGAAGGGACCGAAAACTATTTATTCGACGATTGACGTATAGTGTATTGGCAAAGGTCGATAGACTATTTTCTCCCTCCTACACCCAATTGACTTTTGCCTCCCTCCTTCTTATCTTTATATTAATTCAAAAGAAAAGCTTATAGCCTGACTGCACCTTCACACTTTCCGGAACGTCAGCCATTAAGAGGAGGAAGGCAATTTTGGTCGGAGCGAGGGGCTTGATGGCTGGCCAGGCCCCATAGCTTCAATTTATCGCTTCCTGCCATAGGCCAGAAAGCCGGTATAGGAGCAGAAGAACCTGCCTTTGAGGTTATCCTCCCTGAGTCCCTTTAACCAGACAGCAACTTCAGAGCTTGATACCAGGCCTAAATTCATAGCTTTCTCTGCGTTTTTGAAGAGATCGAAGACCTTTTCGGCAAGGTCAAGATCAGTGATCACCAGGGTGCTTGGGTAAACCTGAACCCCCTCCAGTCCCATCGCCATGAAATGCCCGTAGAGGTAACGCCCCATCCAGCCGCTCTTGAATGTGTCGCACCAGAAGTCGGTTATCTTGCGAGTAACCTGTCGGTCCACAGACCCTATGGTGAAAGTACCCCAGTCAGGTTCATAGGCCACGATACGCCCGCCGCTCTTCGTGACCCTGGCCATCTCTGCTAGAACCTTCTTCGGCTCGGGTATATGTTGAAGAGTTCGGTCCACTCTGGCGCAGTCGAATGATCCATCATCATAGTCCAAATGGCCGGCATCTGCAAGCGTGAAATCTATGCAAAGGCCGAGGTCCTCAGCACAAGACCAGGCCGCCTCCAGCATAGTCTGGCTGCAGTCCACCGCCACTACCCGTCCGGTGCTTCCCACGATCCTGGCCAGGGCAATGGCATCAAAGCCCAGGCCGCAGCCCACTTCCAAGACCCTGGAACCCTCTTGGGCATTCATAAGATCGAAGCTTTTTCTCTTGTATTCCTGGAAGTAGGGCAGCGAGTTCAGGGTAGCCAGGCAGGATGTGAAAAAAGAGGAATCACTTGAATGATCGATATCTGAGAATCCACTTGATAGGTAATCCATATTATCACGGCATCTAATGAGGGTGACCGCTTACTTAAGGCTTCTTTTTATAATTCCTGTCTTGAAGAAGCCTTTTATATCTTGGCCGTGAGTGTTTTTGGGAGATTCCCGATGGAGTTCACTGCACAGGAAAAATACGAATTTAAGCGTCTTCTCGATGGCCTGAGAAGCAAGACGGGTCGAGGGACGGAGCTGATTTCTCTCTATATCCCCCCCGATAAGCAGATTCATGATGTCACAAGCCAGCTACGTGAGGAGTACGGCCAGGCAGCCAACATAAAATCTCGCGTCACCAGACTTTCCGTGCAGGGTTCACTTGAGTCGGCCATGTCTCGGCTCAAGCTCATTCCCAAGCCACCTGCCAACGGGGTAGTCATATTCATTGGCAGCGTGGATGCCGGAGCCAATAAGACGGAGATGTACAGCGTGGCTTTGGAGCCACCCGATCCCATCGTCACTTATCGATACCACTGCAATTCTTCATTTCTCCTGGAGCCGCTGGAAGAGATGCTGGCCGATAAGAAAACCTTCGGTCTCATCGTACTGGACCGTCGAGAGGCGACCATCGGCGTTCTGAAAGGCAAGTACACAGAACCGATAAAGCACCTAACCTCCACCGTGCCTGGCAAACAGAGAAAAGGCGGCCAGTCCAGCCACAGGTTCCAGCAACTGCGTCTCATCGCCATTCATGAATTTTACAAACGGGTGGGTGAATCGGCTAACGAAGCATTCCTAGCCATCGATGCCAAGGATCTGCAGGGCATCCTGGTTGGTGGACCATCCCCTACCAAAGAGGAGTTTGTGGAGGGAGGCTTTTTGCATCATGAACTGCAAAAGAAGATTCTGGGTGCCCTGGATGTATCTTATACCGACGAATCAGGATTGTTCGAGCTGGTGGATGCCGCTCAAGAGCAACTCTCCGATTTGGAGGTAACTCAAGACAAAATGCTCATGCGCCGCTTCATGAAGGAGCTGGTTTCCGATAAAGGCCTGGCATCTTACGGTGAAGATGAGGTCCGCCATAACCTGGAGCTAGGGGCAGTGGAGATTCTTCTTCTCTCTGAGGATCTGAGAAAGACGCGAGCTAAGATCGAATGCACCAGCAGAAGTTGCGACTTTTCTGAGTATCAGACTCGCAGCACAGTAGCTGCGCCTTTAGGTAACTGCTTAAAGTGTGGAGCAGCTCTCGCCATGACCGAAGAAGAAGATATTGTCTCTGAATTATCAAAACTGGCTGATCAGAGTAAAACAGAGGTCAAGATCATCTCCACGGAGTTTGAAGAGGGAGAACAGCTTTACAAGGCCTTTGGCGGGATTGCTGCTATCCTCAGATACAAGACCAGCCATATCTAGGGGCGATGAGAACGATAGAGGTTACTATTTGCTCATCGGTTCGGTCTACAGAACGGGTGGAAAAGGTTGTATCAGCCATTGAGAACCTCTTTCCCGGTCTGATCATGGACATTCGCGCCGACAAGATTGAGGCCTACAACGGCCCGGATAGCCTGAAGACGTTGCATGAGCTATTGAGAAGGCAAAAGATTCTGGACACCGCCCGAAAGGTATTGCTGCGCGGACTGGTGGGCAGTGCCACAACATTCCAGCTTAGCAAGCAAGCTGCATTGATGGGAGTTGTGAGCTTTCCTCCGGAAGAGGAGGCCTTGGGATCATTGCATGTGCAGATTACGGGAGGCGAGAGCGTTATCAATTGGCTGGCGCCTGAGACCGAGAATGGCATACCGGTCCGAGAGGTTGAACTGAGCGAGATCGTAGAAGCTATGCAGGAAGGAGCAGATGTTTAGCTTCTCCTCCAGTAAACTGGTGGACAGGCCCTTTGACTGGGCCTATCAATTGAAAGATCTGGGCTACAGCGGCTGGGAGATCGTAAACGAAGGAAAGCAGAAGCTAACGCGTGAAAACCTGGCAGAAGCAAAACAGATCGTTGAGACCTCGGACCTTATTATTACCATTCATCTGCCCTACTCCGACCTGAATCTGGCCTCTGTGAACCAGCCCATCTGGGAGGAGACGGTGCGGCAGATGAAAGAGTGCCTGGATCTTGCCAGCGATTTTGCCCGCCTGGCCGTGCTCCATCCCGGTCATTTCTCGCCGCTGGGAGCACATATGCCCGATGCCGCCTGGTCGCAGAGCATCCTGGGCATCCAGCAGATCTGCGATCATGCCCTGAATTTGGACATGAGAATTGCCGTGGAGAACATGGTGAACATGCCCGCTATATTGGGCCGCCGGCCGGAAGAGATTATGGGGATAATAGAGACGGTAGACCGTGAGAATGTGGGCTTAATCTTTGATGTGGGCCATGCCAATACCAATGGGAATGTAGAGAACTTCTTGCCACTTATGGACAAGATGATTCATACTCATGTGCATGACAATCACGGAGAGAGAGACGAGCACCTGCCGGTAGGAAACGGCACCGTACCCTGGAAGAAAGTTACTGCGGCCTTAAAGGATTATAAAGGCCGCATTGTCACAGAGTCCCGCTCTTTAGAGGAGGGACAAAGATCCGTAAATCGCTTGAAGAAGATGATGAACCTCGACTAGAGACACACATGTCAATCTTCGATAATTTATCCCAAAGCATGCTGGACGGTTTTGACTGCAAAGACCGTGCCCGGGAAGAGGCCTACCGTCTCTCCCGCAAGGTTATTCGTCTCTGCTCTTCCTCCATCCGGTCTGTGCACAGGAATGACCTGGCCCTGGCAGAAAAGCACATCGAGGAAGCTGCCATCGGCCTGGAGCGAATCCGAGAGGTGTTGTTGGATCACCAGGATGTACGCTACGCCGGATTTGTGGATGGAGCCGAGCAGGAATATGCGGAAGCCAGGTGTGTCTATTCCATAACCACACGCCGCCAGATCCTGACTCCCGACGAGGTGGGAGTCGATGCCGTCAACTATCTGGCAGGCCTGGGAGATGTCACCGGAGAGCTGCGTCGCCATATTCTGGATCTCATTCGTGCCGGAAGAGCCGCGGAAGGCGAGTATTTCCTGAACATCATCGAGGAGATTTATCACCTGCTCATGCTCTTCGATTATCCGGATGCCATAACCCGCGGCCTGCGCCGCAAGAGCGACCTCGCCAGGAGCATGCTGGAAAGGACGCGCGGAGACCTCACAAATGCTCTGGAGCAGGCCAAGATGCAAGAAGCGCTCTGCAGCTACCGTGAGCAGTCCAAAAAATAGAGGGTAATAGAATTAGAAAAGACCAATTTTCAGGAGCTTGAACGCATGAAGTTTGATCCCAGCATTATTAAAGAGGCTGCCAAAGAGGATTTCGATAAGGCATGGCAGCAGGGGAGGGAGTATCTCGGCAAGCCTTCCCTGAACGAGAGATATCCCAGAAATAGCTATTCTTTCGGGACAGTGCACCCCATATTCGATACCGTTCAGAAGCTTCGAGAGGCCTACATTCGCCTGGGCTTCAGCGAGGCCATGAACCCGGTGATGGTCGATGCATCGGATGTTTACCGCCAGTTCGGTTCGGAGGCTCTGGCTGTACTGGATCGCTGCTTTTACCTGGCCGGCCTGCCGAGGCCGGACATCGGCATGTCTGATGAGAGGATCTCTCAGGTAAGCGCCCTTTTGGGCAGGGAGATTTCCGGGGAAGAGGCGGAGGCCCTGCGCCATATTTTGCATGGCTACAAGAAGGGCAAGGTGGAAGGCGACGATCTCGTACAGGAAATCGCCGCAGCTCTGGGAGCGCACGATGCTCTCATATCCGTCGTCCTGGAGAAGGTATTCCCTGAGTTTCGGGAGCTGAAGGCCGAGGCCACCACTCGCACTCTGAGAAGCCACATGACCTCGGGGTGGTTTTTGTCGCTCTCCAATCTTTATCACCGCAGCAAGCTGCCTCTCAAGCTATTCTCTGTGGACCGCTGCTTCCGGCGCGAGCAGGCGGAGGATGCCGCCAGGCTGATGAGCTACTATTCGGCAAGCTGCGTCATCATGGGTGAAGAGGTAAGCGTCGAGGATGGAAAAGCTGTTGCAGACGGCCTGCTCAGCCAGTTTGGCTTTGAGAAGTTTCAGTTCCGGCCGGACGACAAGAGAAGCAAGTACTACACGCCGGGAACGCAGATCGAGGTCTATGCCTATCACCCTGGCCTGGTCGGCTCGGCCACGAAGTACACGAGCGGATGGGTAGAGGTGGCCACCTTCGGCATCTACTCGCCCACAGCTCTCTCGCAGTACGACATTCCCTATTCGGTCATGAACCTGGGGCTGGGAGTAGAGAGGCTGGCCATGATTTTGCATAACTCCCAGGATATGCGGGCCCTATCCTATCCGCAGTTTCAGACCAATTGGCAGCTTTCCGCTCGCGAGATGGCACAGATGATATCCGTCGAGAAGCTGCCCACGACACCATCCGGTCAGGCCATTGCTGATGCTGTGGTGGCCGTCTCAACCGAGTACGGGGAGACACCCTCGCCCTGCGAGTTTGCAGCCTGGGAGGGGGAGCTGTTCGGACGAAATGTCAAGGTATCCGTGGTCGAGCCGGAGGAGAACACCAAGCTATGCGGTCCGGCGGCCCAAAACGAGATCGTGGTGCATAAACAGAACATCATGGGCATTCCCCACACTTCACGCTGGGAGGAGGCTTTTAACGAGGGTGTGACCACGGGCATCAAGTATATCGATGCTTTTGCAGCTCTTGCCGCTTACGAGATCGAGGTGGCCACCATGGCCGGAAAAGAATCGGAGACGCGCGCCCGGATCGTGAGAAGCCCTGGTGATATCAACATCAGAATTCATCCGGCGCTGGAGAGGTACATCACCAGCTACAAGCACAAAATGGACCTGCGTGGGCCGGTGTTCACCACGGTGAAGAGCGAGATCGTGAGCTGAAGGTTTCAGAGGTATGCAATGAAAGATGTTTCTGCCAACACAGATGCCAAAAAAGCAGCTGGTGAAGCGGCGGCAAAGCTCGTAAAGAGCGGCATGGTGGTGGGACTGGGCACGGGCTCCACAGTTGCCTGGACCATCAAGCGGCTGGGCGAGAGAGTGAAAGAGGAGGGCTTGGATTTTCTGGGGATTCCCACCTCCTTTCAGGCCGAGAACCTGGCTATCGCCTCTGGGATTAAGCTCACCACGCTCAATTTGCACCCTGTGCTGGATCTGGCCATTGATGGAGCCGATCAGGTGGACCATAACCTTTCTGTCATTAAGGGCGGGGGAGCGGCACACACGCGAGAGAAGGTGGTAGCGTGCTCTGCGAAGCGGTTCGTAATAGTAGCCGACGAGAGCAAGTATGTAGAGAAGCTCACCTGGCCGGTGCCGGTGGAGGTCTTGCCCTTTGCCTCGCGGCTTGTCGAGCGGCAGCTTATGGAGCTGGGCGGAAAGCCGGTGCTGCGACAGGGCGTGAGGAAGGACGGGCCGGTGATCACTGACAACGGCAACTTCGTGATGGATGTGGACTTCGGCGTGATCGAAGACCCGGCGGCTTTAGCGGCGAAGATCAGCCCCATTCCGGGGGTGGTGGAGCACGGCATATTCGACAATCTGGACGAGCTGTACCTGGCGAGAGCGGGCGGGGTGGAGATAATAGTCAGAAAGTAAAGGGAAATGCAGTTTTCCAGGATTAGATGGTCTCGATACCAAATAGTAAAGCAACATTGCCTCGAAGCAAAAAAATTATAAGGCGAGAGGAGACCGGATTATTCGTTTCTTCTCTAATCTCCTCTCAAACCTAAGCTCCCCGAAATTTAGGCATATCTGATCAATTTTCGCCATCGATGACCAAAAACTATAAATAGTATGCTGTGCCTAAATACAACATGAAATCTTTTATTCGAACCAAAAAGATAAATGGCCTGGAATACATATATGAAATTACACCTTATTACGATAAGGAAAAGAAGCAAATTCGGCAGAAAAGCAAATACTTGGGAAAGAATGTCAATGGAGTTCCCGTGAAGGTTCGCGCCAAAGACCAAATCCCCAAGAAAGTGCTATCGCATGGCGAATTCGTTCCACTCAAGAAGATCACAGAGGACCTTAAGCTAGAAAAGATCCTCTCTGATGTTCTTCCTGGTAAAGAAGTCCGGCCGATTTTGACACTGGCAATGAACTATGCCACACACCCCCGAGCACTAACCCATATCCAGAGCTGGTATGAAGGTACGGTCATGTCTGAAGACCATCCGAATCTTCCCTTATCATCACAGAGCCTTTCACGAATGCTAAGCAGTATCGGTGAAGGTACTGTGAATCTGGAATTCTCTCGCAAACTCATTGAGCAAGTATCCACAGCCAGCACGCTAGTCTACGATATAACCTCCTTTTCGTCTTACTCTCAGAGCATCAGCCTCCTTGAATACGGCTATAATCGAGATGGCCTCGACCTGCCTCAAATCAATCTGTCTCTAGTCGTGGACAAAGATCTGGGCATACCGTTGATGTATGATCTCTACCCAGGAAGCATCGCAGATGTATCTACGCTTAAGAATACTATCAAGAAAATGAATGCACAGGGCGTCAGAAATTATACTCTGATCATGGATAGAGGCTTCTTTTCAACCGACAATATCGAGGAGATGATATCTGCAGATCTGTCGTTCATTATTCCGCCAACGAGTAATCTCAAGAACGTCAAAGAAGCGATATCTGCTATCCACAAAAGCATTGACGATCCAGAGCATCTAAAACTCTATGAAAAAGAGCCGCTGTTTGTGATGCCTGTAGAGATCGATGTTGGTGAAAACAAGCTGAACGGATATGCATATTACGATCAGAAAAGAGAGCAGCAGGAAAGAAATACGTTTTATAAGCGACTCTACGATTTGATGGAAGTGCTCAAGTCCAAGAACCTGAAACCCTGGATGAATCCTGGAGAAGTTTTCAGGGCGACTGCGAAAAGAGATGCCAAGTTTATAGAATGGAAAGCAATAGACGGTAAGTTTCAGGTATCACTTAGAAAAAATGCGGTCTCCCAGGCTATTAATAAAATGGGAAAGTTTATCTTGCTTTATCGAGGCGAGTTCACGTGGGTGGAATGTCTTGCGCTTTATAGAAGCAAGGATATCGTTGAAAAGGGATTCGATGTTCTGAAGAACGACATCGATTTGATGCCCGCGAACCTGAGGACCAACAGTAGTCTAAGGGGCTACCTATTCATTTCATTCCTTGCTCTGATCTTGAGGATGAAGCTCATGCGAATGATGATCGATGCCGAGCTGAATAAAAGATACTCGGTTGAGGGATTGTTCACTGAACTCGAAAAAATCAAGATCATGGTCTTGCCGGATGGAGAAAGAATCACGACCGAGATCACTAAGAAACAGCGTCAAATTCTGGATGCCATTCATATGTGTGCCTAAAAAATGGGGAGGTCAGGCTCAAAATAAAAATCAGTCCACTCTCATGAAGAGCTTGCCCTCAGCTCCACAGACGGGACAGACGCCGGGCGCTTCTCGCTCCACCGTATTGCCGCAATAGGGGCAGACGTAGTAGGGGTAGGTCTCCTGGCTCGGGCTCAGATCGCTCAGTAGCTTCCTGTAAAGCCGGGAATGAATCTTCTCCACCTCATTGGCATAGTGGAAGGATGTTTCTGCCGCCTTATTGCCTTCCGCCTGGGCCGCGGCAATCATTTCCGGATACATCGCTTCCCATTCTTCGTCCTCTCCGGATATGGCAGCTTGCATATTCTCTT
This sequence comes from Methanothrix sp., assembly GCA_963682135.1. Classification (GTDB taxonomy): domain Archaea; phylum Halobacteriota; class Methanosarcinia; order Methanotrichales; family Methanotrichaceae; genus Methanothrix. The sequence continues at coordinate 80,525 of OY821645.1, read as the reverse complement.
TGGTGGATTTGATGCCTTTCAGGACTCGCAGATGATTTACGGCATGAACCTCTTCTGCTGCCGCAGCCGCCCGAAAGAGCCTGGCTGCCTGGGCAAATCCTTCCTTATCCGCCTTGGCTGCAAAAGCGCTGTACTTGCGATTGGCCTGCGACTCGCCGGCAAATGCCTCTTTTAGAAACTTCTCTGTGTTGGACATGAGCAAAACCTTCCTATGCGAGAATACTAATCTTCGCTTATCAACCTATGTTTTGAGATAGGAACCAAGTTCATACAGCGACTTCCAGAGATGTCAGGCTGACTGATTCCGGCTGAGGGACTTCTTCTCCGTTATCCAGTCGATCTTCTACATGAAGGTGTATGGCTTCTCTGATATTCTCTAAGGCTTCCTCATAGGTATCGCCCTGAGTATAACATCCTTGCAGTTCTGGAGCGAAGGCGAAATAGCCTTCTTTGTCTTTCTCAATCACTACCGAGAAGCGATAAACTCTTGACTTGGCGCTAACCAGCTCTTTGGATAGATTCGTATCTGCGACCGAATTCATGGATTAAGAGAATATCTTCAAGAGTAATTATGCTTTGCCTTCGGCTCGCATCCCATTCCCATGCGCTGCTAACGAAAGGCGGGACCGTCTCGCCTGTCCGCACCCTTGCATATGAGCTTTGCGTGCTCAGGTTGGCAAGAGGGCCTCGGGCCGGGGCTCGATGACCGGCAAAAATCCGGCTGCATTAATTTGCTTCTAGAAAAAAGATGTGAAAAAGGGTGCTAGGACTCTACTCGAAGTCCTCGCCGCCCATACCGCCCATTCCACCCATGCCGCCTGCGCCTCCGGGCATGCCGCCCGGTCCGCCGGACTTGGAGGCGATGACATCATCGATTCTCAGAATCATGATGGCTGCCTCGGCTGCTGAGTTGATGGCCTGGGTCTTGACCCGCAGAGGCTCGACAACTCCCAGCTCGAGCATATCCACCGGCTTGCCGGTGTCCATGTCCAGGCCGGAAGTCTTTATGCCCTTCTCGTGCTGGCTTCTCAGCGAGACCAGGGAATCGATCTGATCCAATCCTGCGTTCTCGGCCAGGGTCTTGGGTATAACCTCCATGGCATTGGCAAAGGCCTCAATGGCCAGCTGCTCGCGCCCACCAACGGTGGAAGCATAGGCTCGAAGCCGGAGAGCCAGCTCTACCTCAGGTGCTCCGCCGCCGGCAACCAGCATCTTGTCCTGCACTGCTACGCCCACAACGCGTAGAGCATCCTCCATGGCCCTGTCCAGCTCATCGACCACATGCTCAGTTCCGCCTCGCAGAATGATGGATACGGACTTGGGATTCTCGCAGTCTTCCACGAAGGTCATCTTCTCATCGGAGACCTTTCTCTCCTCGACCAGGCCGGCTTTGCCCAGGTCGTCCTTGGAGATCTCATGAATGCTGGTGACGACTCTTCCGCCAGTTGCGCGGGCCAGCTTATCCATGTCGCTCTTCTTGATGCGGCGCACTGTGTAAATGCCGGCCTTGGCCAGGAAGTGCTGGGCCAGGTCATCGATACCCTTCTGAACGAAGAGTACATTGGCGCCGGTGGCCGCGATCCTATCGACCATGCCCTTGAGCATAGTCTCCTCTTGATCCAGAAAAGCCTGCAGCTGATCAGGAGAGGTGATCTGAATCTTGGCATCAACCTCTGTCTTCTCGATCTCCACGGCAGCATTCAGGAGAGCGATCCTGGCAGAAGTGACGGATTTGGGCATGTTGGGATGAAGCCGGTCTTTGTCAATGACCACTCCGCTCACCATCATGGAATCGGTGATTCCGCCCCCGACCTTCTTCTCTACGGTGATGTTGTCGGTATCGACTGTCCCGTCCTCATCCACTACCGACTGGACCGCTTTAACCGCCATTTCAGCCAGCTCATCGCGAGCCGATTGAGAGCCCTTGCCGGTCATGGCAGTGACGGCGATCTTCCTGAGAAGATCTACATTTTTTGCCGAGACTTCTACGGCCAGCCCCTTGAGAATTTCCATTGATTTGTCTGCCGCAGCTCTGTAGCCGGCTGCAATTACAGTAGGATGGATCTCCTGCTCCAGCAGCTCCTCGGCTTGCTTAAGCAACTCTCCAGCCAGCACAACGGCAGTGGTCGTGCCATCCCCGACTTCCTGGTCCTGGGTCTTGGCAATCTCCACCATCATCTTGGCCGCAGGATGCTCGATATCCATCTCCTTGAGAATGGTTACGCCGTCGTTGGTGATCACAACGTCGCCCATTGTGTCTACCAGCATCTTGTCCATGCCCTTGGGGCCGAGAGTGGTCCTCACAGCGCCGGCAACAGCCTTAGCTGCCATGATGTTCGATCTCTGTGCATCTCTTCCGGCAGTCCTCTGGCTGCCTTCTCTGAGAATATATATGGGTGTGCCGCTGAATTGTCCTGACATTAATTACCTCTACAAATGCTAATTTAACGGCTATGTGTTGTTTGAGCTTCTATATAAAGATAGCGTCAAATGGTTCTGTTGATTCCATAGTTGGTGCACCTATGGTGGTGCGAGCGTGGTGGTGCCAATGATAAATCATGATATTTGGATCGTGTACTTGAGTTACTGAAAATGAGCCATCTGAAGTAATTACAGGAATTGGCGAATCAATTGCGCGACGTTTTTCAATATCGCCAAAAAATTCTTGATGTCCTGTAAAGAATAGCGCCGGTATCTTTCCCAATCTCGGAGTGATATTTCCAGCTCTCGGAGATTTGATAACGTTCTCATCTTCAGGATCTTGCCAGGAAGGCTTGATCAAATAGATCATACATGTACTTCAAATCCAGGTATTCAGATATTAGATGGGCTTCATAGTCGATTCTTCTCTCATGATCTCTCTCCAATACTACTATCCCTTTGGTGATAAGATTTTCTCAAGGGTTAATTTATTTGGGTCTACCCGCCCCAAATCCCCCCATCCCAAAGTGGCTCGCATACCCCACCGCCACCGGCCCCTGCACCTCTTCCGCAAATTCCATGCGAAAGCCGCGTGCCGCCCCCGCTGCCTGCCTTCCCTCATCTCCGCTCCTCCGGCAGGCGAAGCTCGCCCAGGGAACCGTCCGTACGCCCAAGATTGTGCCGGCCACCGGCTCCAGAACCACCGGTGCCGGAAGTCCTGCCAGCTCCAGCAGCCGCAAGAGATCGTGCTCCGGGGAGCCGATCTGCAAGCCCCGCGCGTTGCACTTGGGCACGCCCGCCCGCGTGACCTTGGGGTGGCGCGTAGGCAGGAAGGGCGTGCGAGAGACCCAGGTTCTCGACTTCGCCAAGAGCGGGCAGTGGCCTCGCTCAGGGTCCGGGCCGCAAGAGTTCTCCCTGCTGCCCAGCCCCTGCAAAAGGAGACGAACCGCTGGGTCTTTACTTCCCCAGATCTCTCTGAGGTTCTCCAGAGCCTGCATATCTTCAGAGCTAAATCCCATTGAAGCGTAAATGGTAATATGAGTAATCTTGCCTTCATTGGATTTTCCGGATTCAATATTGGATTCGCAAAAGATATGGGCATGGCCATGCCCATCTAATGGCTTTCCCTGCTCATCACATCCCGAGAAAACAGTAGAGCCGTCGGAGAGGCGAACCAGAGCTGCATGGACCCTCTCCGCCAGAATAATGGTCTCTGTTAGATGCGGTAGCTTCTGGCCGGTCACAGCAAAGCGAGCCACTGTGGGCCTCATCGGCATCCTCTTGCGCTGCCAAGAAATGACAATTGACTAATCATTGTTTCAATTCCAACTGACGCATTTATCGGCCCAAGGATGGCGTTTGATGCGGCACTTCTTCCTGTAAATGCATGCAGAGAACAGACAAGCTTGCGGACTATATCTGCTTTGAAGAATAACTTAAAGTCAAATTTTCCTTCAAATTCAGCGCAGCTCAATTTTGCTTCCTCGTCTAGCAATATTTTTACTTATAGATAAGTTTTTTTGTTGAATGCATTTAAATTTTAATTTTGAAAAGATTATCTAATATTTTATTTTCATCTCACGCGATTGGACCCCCACAAACGTCTGGCTATTTCAATTCGACCACGACTTTCCAGTCATGGAGACTCCGGATGAGACAAAGTATGAAGCAGTTCGGTATTGAGGATGGTTTCAATTCGGCCACGACTTTTCAGTCATGGAGACGTTCACGGAGAGTGAGTTTTATGGAAGTGAAAGAAGTTTCAATTCGGCCACGACTTTTCAGTCATGGAGACGGTCAAAGAAAGCGAAAAACTTAAAAATTGATATTCTGCGTTTCAATTCGGCCACGACTTTTCAGTCATGGAGACACAATTTTTCAGTTCGGTATTCAAAACAACCGAAAAGAAGGTTTCAATTCGGCCACGACTTTTCAGTCATGGAGACAGATGGCGAAAGTTGAGGTTCTTGCACCGAGAAATAGTTTCAATTCGGCCACGACTTTTCAGTCATGGAGACTGAAAAAATAGAAGGTGTCAATCGTGAGAGTAACAATGGAGTTTCAATTCGGCCACGACTTTTCAGTCATGGAGACCAGGTATATTTTGGAAGAGCTCCAAAAAATTGGCAAGTTTCAATTCGGCCACGACTTTTCAGTCATGGAGACGGTGCGGATTCATGTAATCTGCACAGCTCGAACAAGGTTTCAATTCGGCCACGACTTTTCAGTCATGGAGACTCAGGCTATGGCATTGTGGGATACTACATATGCAAACCAGTTTCAATTCGGCCACGACTTTTCAGTCATGGAGACCATTTATGCAGAATGTGATATCGTAACGGTAAACGTGTTTCAATTCGGCCACGACTTTTCAGTCATGGAGACGTCAAGATTTATGTCTTTCCTTTACAATCTCGGACGTTTCAATTCGGCCACGACTTTTCAGTCATGGAGACAACCTTACTTCTGTTCCTTGAAACAAACATCAAAGGGTTTCAATTCGGCCACGACTTTTCAGTCATGGAGACTTGATGAGCTGGATGCCCCTCGACCAATCCGGCTCGTTTCAATTCGGCCACGACTTTTCAGTCATGGAGACCACAGGCACGAAGAGAAGAACAACTATTCGTTGAGGTTTCAATTCGGCCACGACTTTTCAGTCATGGAGACAACCATGTTCGGGTTAGACACGGACAAAACGTCCGGTAATGTTTCAATTCGGCCACGACTTTTCAGTCATGGAGACATGAAAAAAATATAGTTGCAACCATGCTATCAATATGGTGGTTTCAATTCGGCCACGACTTTTCAGTCATGGAGACAGCGGCCATTTTTCGGCCTTCACAGATATCGAAAAAAAGTCAATTTCAGCGCATGTTGTTAACTTATTACAATACTTTCAGAAAGTTACTGTCTGCAAATGGTCTTTTTCGATATGCACAGACCTTCTGCGCATCTCCTGGGAAACTGAACACCACCTCGATGCGCGGAAAAAAGGGACGTTCTCCGTCCCATTAAGTCCATCCGTCTGGCCCGGACGGCCCTGCCCGGCAGGGGCATGCTCGCCAAATCTTGTGCATCCGCGAGATGGCATTACTACTATCTAAACTTTCCCCAGCGATATTGTCGGAACATGAAATAGATTTTGAAGGATCTTTTAGCGATTACTACTATCTAAACTTTCCCCAGCGATATTGTCTGACCTGCATTGGACTACAATGGATCTTATTTGTTTTATTTCATCCAATCTTCTGGGGTGCCGCGCGCGAAAAAACGCGCGGTAGATCCCGGGCACCCTTAACGCCGGGCAGGCTTGGATTCAACGTGCTGGATGCACCCAAAATTTATATGATAACGGCCCTTCGGGGCGAGTCCGGATCTTTGGCATGAATGCCGAGAAATTCAATCCTCTGATCCGCTCTGCCGTCCATAGGTCCAAGATCCAGTATCATGATCCTGTCCTGATCGTGCTTGATCAGGTCGGTGAGCGCCGCCACCATTTCCACACGGCCTTTGCCGGTCAGATCACAGCGAAAAACCGAATAATGGATTGCCTCACCGAAGCCCTTCATAGTCTTGTGGACCTTCTGTAATCGTCTCTGGTCCATGATGTCGTAGCTTACAACATAACAATTCCTTCCACTCAAATCAAATCACTTCCTGTAAAATGCAGGATACTCCTTGATCTCACCGGAAATTGTTCTGGACAACAGCCGCGCCTGCACTTCCTGAACCCTCCTGTAGCTGACGCTGTATCCGAAGAGGGGATGAGTGATCTCCGTCTCCATGCGTCTCTCGTAGCCTGCTATGACCTTTTTCTTTCCCTTGGAGGTCAGAGACACTCCGATTCCCGTCTTGATAAAATCCTTATCTGATAGCTCACCTTTGTTGAATAGGGTGATGGCAGTGGCATCAGCAATCACCGGCCGAAACTCTTCCATCATGTCCAGCGCCAGAGCCGGGCGGCCATAGCGGGGCTGGTGGTAGAAACCGAGATACGGATCGAAGCCTACCGCCAGGAGGGAGACAAACATGTCTTTGGCAAGCACTGCATAGATATAGGAAAGAACCGCGTTAACAGGGTCTTTGGGCGGCCTCCTATTCCTGTTTTCAAAGGAGAATCCACGATCGGCTTTGAGCATTTGACCAAGACAGCCAAAGTAAACTTCGGCTGCCGCGCCTTCGATTCCCAGAAGCTTATCGATGCCGGACGCATTTCTGGCATCCTTGGAAAGACGCTCCAGCCTGTCCAGTGCATTATCAGGAGACTGGGCGTTGGCTTTAGCGTAGTTCCTGCGTACCTGAATCCGGCAGTTTTTGATCTTGCCGTAGACTATAGCGCGAGCGATGGACAGAGATTTCTTGCGGTCCTCAGCCCAGGCAAACTGTCGCATGCGTAGCTGCACATTTTTATGAGTATGCCCGGCGCTCAATCCCTGAAACCATCCACCCCTTGTGAAGTGCAGGACGGGGATGCCCCGCTGCATAAGCTCGACAAGGGCAGGCATCGAGACATCAACTCCACCAAAAAGGTTCACCTGAGAGATCTCTCTTAACCTCACTTCCTTTATTCTGCCTTCTTTGCCTGCTGCGACGTCATCTCGGGAACATATCTCCAGGAGGTCACCTTTCTTGCGAACGGTATTGCCGTGCCCCACAACGTAGACCGGCATAGTGTCGTCTCTGGCCGGGAGAAGCCTCCTGATCTTGCCCAGGAGCCCACCCTCACCAGCTTCTTTTCCATCCGAGTCCCGCAGAAGGTTTACCTCGTCAGGAAGGCAAATGCCCGCCAGAGAACAGCGATTGCACTTGGGGCTATCCTGCAATGGTGGAGGAATCTCTCGCTTTTCTGCAATTTTCCTCAGATCGGAGATAAGATCGTTTGCCCTCTTAATCAGGGCTTTATCAAAAGCTATAGAAATCCGCTTTTTGGAGCGGACAAAGTAGACGATGCCACTGTCGCATTTGAAACCGTTCTCTCTCAGAACCAGGCCCTGAGCGCAAAGCTGGACGCGATCCGGTTCATATGCTCCTTCGGGAATGTTAGGTGCTTTGCCTCTCTTGTAATCTACAGGCGTCACCCTTTCGCCATCACCTTCCAGGAGATCTATCCGGCAGGTAATTCCAACCTTGGGGCCGGTGAGAAACAGAGATCGAGCGTGAACTGTTTCGGTCTCAGTTTCGATCTCATCATCGGGAATAGTATCTTCCTTTGCGTCCACCCGGCGATGCACAAACCTGCCATCCACCGTCTCTTCATTATCTGCGAACTCGCCGTCGATCCACTCAATATAGCAGAGCCGTGGACAGTAGGCGAACTCGCTGAGCATACGGGCCGGGATTAGATCCGGCACATCCGCTTTTGATCCAGAATTATCCATCACCAAAAAACCCCAAGCTACTACTATCATCAGAAAGATATATAGGTTTTCAGAAATAGAATCATATAATGAAGATTTATCTGAGGAGGTCTAATGGCCAAAGCGCTTCTTTCTTCCTGGTCCTGCAAGCCCCGTAGTGAGCCCTCCACCTTCTATCTGCATTTGAGTACAGACGCAGGTTCCATGCCAAGCTCATCCAATCTCAGGTTCATCTCGATTGCAGGTGACTACGGTCAGGCTTTGCTGGCTCCAGAGCTGCTTGACGAGATCATCCCTTTGTTGGAGTGCCCGTCTTGTCAGGTTGTGGGATATAATCTGCTGTTCGATCTAGGTGTCATCAGAAAGATTTTCGACAGTAGACTTGAGCTTCCCAATCTCTGGGATACCATGCTGGCCTCACAGCTTCTAGACAATGGCCTTTCCTATCAAGAATATTCTCTGCAATCAATTTGCAGGGATTTATTGGGATGGCATTTTGACGACAGTCCTAAAGCATCAGACAAAGGAAGCAAGCCTTCGGCGAGAGAGATGGATTATGCCGCCAGAGCCTGCGCAATTCTGGAGAGGATCCAGGCTAAACAGAGGGCTCTCCTCAAGATGCAGGGTTTGGAAAAAGTTGCCAAAATCGAATTTGAGGCACTGCCCGCATTAGTGGAGATCGAATACAACGGGATAGGCTTCAACGAAGATAAAGGCCGGCGGCTTTTGGAGAGTCTGGTCAAAGAAAAGGACAGACTGGAGAAGAAGCTGCAACAATATGCAAAGTCGAAGAAAATGAGCGGATTCAATCCCCGCAATCCAGTTCACGTGAAGAAGTTGTTGCATAGCCACGGATATAACTTGGAGAGCACTTCGGCTGCGGACCTGGAGAGAATATTATTGGTGCATCCAGAGGAGACATTCATAAATTCTCTTCTCGAATACAGAAAGCTCAGACAGCAGATCGGATTTTTAAAAAATTGGACGGACAATGCCCGAGAAGGTCGAATTTATCCAAGGCTGACCCAGCTGGGCGGCAGAAGTGGTCGCATCACCTGTTCCAGGCCGAACATTCAGCAGATCCCAAGGGAGCCGCATCTGAAAAAGCTCTTTGTGGCCTCGCAGGGAATGACTTTCGTGGAGGCGGATTTCTCCGCCATTGAGATGAGGATTATTGCCGTGCTCTCCGGAGATAAAGCCATGCAAAATATCTTCAAGAAAGGTCTTGATCCCCATAAGCAGACGGCACAGGCCATCTTTCAAAAGACAAGGATCTCAGATGAAGAGAGGCAGATAGCCAAGACTTTAAATTATGGGACCATTTATGGGGGCGGAGTAAATATGATTCTCTCCAATCTGCCTAGCCTGACCGAGGATGATGCAAAAGAATTTTTATATAGATTTTATGCCGCCTATCCCGGTTTGAAGAGCTGGCAGCAAATGGTCTCAGATAGAGCAAGGCTTACTGCTATCGGCAGTGAGACATACAAAATTTCCAGATCTGCATTGGGACGCATAAGGTATGTTGATCCTCAGCACAGAAATGCTCTGATAAACACTCCTGTGCAGGCGACAGGGGCTGATCTCCAAAAGATCGCTCTGGGCAGGCTCTACGAAAAGATTGCTTCCCCTGCGTACAGCGACTTTCGGCTTATTAATGCAGTTCATGACAGCATTCTTTTGGAAGTTCCGGATAAACAGGCAACGAAAGCATCTAAGCTCCTCAAAGAAGTAATGGAACAGGCAGGAAATGAGATGCTAAAGGTCATACCTTGCGAGACTGATGCAAAGATGGGAAAGGATTGGTCTTTAAAGGATGAGAGCGGATTTGGTTTGGGAAAGATATTTTCCAAAGCGGTCTCAATGATCCGACGGTGATAGTGGCCCTTCAGCCCTCTGTTCGCTCAGCCATTTTTCGACATCATCGAAGTATCCGGGCCGACGCATTTCATCGTGTGAAGAAATTCTGCCATGGCCTGGGACGAACCACAAGCTTTGTCCTCCCACCTTGAACAATGCGCTCCACAAATACGAGCCCTTTTTTCTCCAATCGCAATATTGATGAGTGTGTGCGGCCTGCAGTCCAGCCGTTCAGCTTAGAGAGCTCATAAGCGCCCTGTCCAGGGTGTTTGCCTATAAGCTCATATAGCTCATAATCGGTATCGCCGCCACTTTCCAGCCGCACGTCCCCGGCCGTCTCAATTAGCAGGACGTCTTATTTTTGACTGCATATCTACAAATAGCGTTCTGAAGGTATATCAAAACGATAGAGAGTTTCAGTTCGGCCACGACTGTTCAGTCATGGAGACAATGCCCACTCGTTGAAGTTCAAAGAGAACTTTGACAAGTTTCAATTCGGCCACGACTTTTCAGTCATGGAGACAAGGGAAGTGGTGAGTTTGAAAAAACTACATGATGTAGATGGTTTCAATTCGGCCACGACTTTTCAGTCATGGAGACTGGCGAGGGTCGGAGGCGATTTAATGTCAGAGCTCTCCGTTTCAATTCGGCCACGACTTTTCAGTCATGGAGACAGTCAGACAACCTCACAGAATTCCCTGCCGAACCAAGGTTTCAATTCGGCCACGACTTTTCAGTCATGGAGACTCGTTTACAAGAAGCTGTATAATGGCTGATAAAAGGTTTCAATTCGGCCACGACTTTTCAGTCATGGAGACAAAAGAGATGGAACGCGAGAAACGCAAGCTTTCAGAGCGTTTCAATTCGGCCACGACTTTTCAGTCATGGAGACTTAGTTAGCGCGAGGTATTCTTTTGCGTTAGCTAATGGTTTCAATTCGGCCACGACTTTTCAGTCATGGAGACCTGACCGTGAGTCCGAAACGTTAGTATCTGATTTTTAGTTTCAATTCGGCCACGACTTTTCAGTCATGGAGACTACCATGGGAACCATTGATACGCAGAACGTACATTAGTTTCAATTCGGCCACGACTTTTCAGTCATGGAGACGGCGGCCATTTTTCGGCCTTCACAGATATCGAAAAAAAGACGATTTTCACGCATAATGTCAACTTATACTAATACTTTCAGAAAGTTAACAGTTGCATAAGGCCCTTTTCGATATGCACAGACCTTTCACGCATCTCCTAGGAAACTGAACACCACCTCGATGCGTGAAAATGGGACGTTCTCCGTCCCATTAAGTCCATCCGTCTGGCCCGGACGGCCCTGCCCGGCAGGGGCATGCTCGCCAAATCTAGTGCATCCGCGAGATGGCATTACTACTATCTTAACTTTTCCTTTTAAGTTATTTCCTGTAATCCGCTATGCAGGGATGCCGCGCGCGAAAAAACGCGCCGCAGGGCGTGAGCCGCCCAGAACGCAGGACATGCTTGGATACGGCTAATTCAATCAAAAATCAAATCAGCTCTTCAATATGCCTCATCTCAGCGACATCGGTCAGCCCACTGATCGACTCGTGCTTAATACAAATACCACATTCCCGAGCGGCCGCTACCAGATTTGTGCCGCCCACTAGAGCTATTCCCACGTGATCCCTCTCCACAGAAGCGCCCAACACATTCATATTCGGCTCAGACAGCTCCAGGACTCCGGTAAACTCTGCCGCAGAAAGAAGCTCAAGCACCTCCTCGATTTTCTCCCTGGCCAGCATGGGTGCCTCCTGCAGATTTCCCAGGATGCGACCGTTTCCCGTACGCATCATTCCCGTGATGTCCGTCAGCTCCTGAGAGGTGAGAACGTCTATGGGATCGATGGTTGTGGCCCAGTACATGAGCATGTCTGTGAATCTGATCGGCTCGCGCTCGATTACCTCAATCAGGCCGCCGCCTTTGGGGCGCACCGGTATGCCGGACTTGAGCAAAACGCCGCTAATGGTCAGACTGCAAGCGGTCTTAATCTGTATCAGTCCACTCTCTTCTCCCAACGTAATCAAAGGCGAGACGGAGAGGCCGCTTTGAATGATATCATAAAAGACGGCTAACGTCTCATTAAGGTATTGCTTTTCTACCAGAGAGGTGTTGGTAATGATTTTTCCATTCATCTTCACCGGATCAAAGCTCACCTGATACATGAGGTTCTCAATCCGAGATAAGGTAAAGACCAGGGGGCCAGAGGATTTCACGATAGCTAATATGCAAAGGGATTTATTAGCTTTTCACCTGCATCATATTTCATTTCAAGGCCAGTTAACCAATCCTACCTTTGCCGCTTTCCTGGTGGCATTGCTGACGCCTGCCTTGGGGTCCGCGCTGCGGAAGTTATTGATGCTGGCAGTGAACATATCCGACATCAAGCCGCCAGGAATCTTATTGAAAGCACTGCTTTCAAATATGCCCGGATTCAAGTTGGTTAGATTTATGGCCCGCGGATTTCCCCAAACATATCCCGGGTCCATTGGATTTATTATAGTCCTGTTAATGGACTGGTTATTGGCATCACGATTAGGTTTTATAGCTTCCGAGGGCGATTCTGCAAGAACGGGTGCGATCAAGGCAATCAAGGCGATCAAAAGGGCTGTAAATACTGCTTTTTTCGAATACTTCATATAACACCACCCACATGTGCATTTTCCAGTCGTTCTTCTAATTTTTGCGATAGAGCCAAAGCTAGATCAAACATGAGTATATTTACCCAAGTCACGAAATGCCGTCCCACTCTACGACAGATGACGATACGAACTATGGCAATTATATACTTTGCGGTTATCGAGGTTATCGATTATGAGAAGTGTGCAACCACTATAGCTTAATTCGGCTGAATTGGCAGCCCTCTTCATGGTTGACTTTGCCTATCTTTGAGACTGCATTTTATAGAAATCGCAAAAAATCACCGTGGCCCCCAGGCCCGGCACGCAGGTTGCCACGTGGGAGCATGCAGCACGCATGGCCATTGCAATTAGCCTCTCTGGCCAAAACCATCATACAATCATACAATCATACAATTACTCATTCTTATTCTGCATTTCCCATTTGGCTTTTGCATTGACTGCACCCTGGGCAAATGCCTTAGCCGCGACTTGGAGCGCATCAAGTGATTCAGGTATGCCATCATCGGTATCAGTGCTTACCACCAACATCGCGCCAACGTCGTTCGACATCATACATGCTATCTGATAACAGCCAACGCCCTCTGCTATATTGTTTTTAACGGCATTTAGAACGGCTTCCAGTGCCTCAACAATCTTTTCCGGCTCTATCTGCATAGGGATGATCGCCTGCACGCCCGTTTCCAAATGGCACACACCCATAGCAGGGCAAATCCTTGACTTAACCGTTTCATCACTCATTTTATATCTCCTATCTCATTTTAGCGGCTTCTATCGATTCGCTGCGCAAACCTGGCCAGCGTCTCTTTCTTACGCATCCACTTCTGCGACTCACGCTGCAGATCTTCCTGCTCTATAGCCTGCCGACCTGCCCTGCCAACCAAGTTGTCTCTGTTTTTCCTGGGGCGCCCCATACTCATCCCTACCAAGATAAATACATCATGATGGTATACTCCAATTTGATTAATACATGTGAATTAAGAGTCGAACAACTTTATTATGTTTTTAATGTAATACTATATAAATCAAACGGTAAATACATACGCCACCTCCTCCCAGGCCTTATCCAGAAGTTTGCGGTAATACCCGGCATCGTACTCCGATGCAGTCCTATCCGGTTCCACCTCCCACCTTTTGGCATCCTTCACCACGTAGCCTATCTCCATCCCCGGCTCCAGGGCAATACCCTGCTTCTGGTGAGCGGCTACCGCCATAGCCTCAGCACACCTGCGGGAGTAGCTGCGCCTGCTGACCCGGCGATGAATGGCCAGCTCCCGGATGTCTACACCTGCCCCTGCAAGCCCCTCCAAGTACCGCCGGCGCACCTCTCGCGCCTCTGGCTGCATCCTCCTCAGCTCCTCCCGGCTCCCTGCCCCAGCCAGGATCTCGAACAGCTCTTTTTGCATGCGCAGCACGTACTCAGGCGTATCTGCTTTGCGGGCCATGACTCCCCGGATCTTCATCTTGCCCGTGTCCAGCCGCCCAAAGTAGCGGTTGTAGGCACCAAAGCCGTCTGCCATGGGCAGGAAAGCGATCCAATCGTATGAATCCACCTCCGTCAGGATGCCGGTCTCCTTCTCCACAGCTTCCTTGAAGCCGGCTATGGGCTCACCAATAACCCATAAACAGTCCACAATGCCGTGCAGGACCTGAAAGTCCATTACCTCGGCCAGCTCCTTGATCTGCATGAGCAGCTCCCGGGAGATACCAGTGATCCGCTCATGGACCTGGATCTGGCCGAACTTGGCATTGCGGTAGCCGGTGTAGCCGAAACAGGTTACCAGCATCCACTTAAGGATGGAGTCTATGCCGGCATAATCCGGGTCGATCTTCTTTCGCCTCTTGGTCTCGATGCGCAAATTGAGCAGCGAGGAGATAACGGTGCTCAAAAAGCCCTTCTGCTCGGGATCTCTGATGGTCTCGGGGGAGAGGTTGTACTTCACAATGATCGAGGGATAGAGGGATGTGAAATCGATCTGGTGGACGGCCTCGTACACCCCAGGTTCGGGCTGGAAGATCATGCCGCCTTTGTCGCAGGCCCTCAGCTCGCAAATATTTCTGTGGCCCTCTGCATCTCTCTTGCGAAAGGGCACTGCTATGTTCCGGCGCAGCGCCTCGAAGACCTCGTAGCTGGAGATGAGTGTTCCGGGCGTGAAGCGGGCCGTGAGGTTCGGCGAGAGACCGGAGAGCCGGGAGGCCATGAGTACGCCCTTCAGGCCGCTCTCGGCATAGACGAAGCTCCTGGCAGTGTCTATGAGTATCCGGCCCTCGGGGATGAGAGCGCCCTCTTTGTGGCTCACCTTTCCATAGCTCCAGTAGGACTTGGAGGCCATCGGCTTGAAGAAGCCGCTGCGGCTGATGGTGGACTGCAGGCCGTATCTTTTGGCCTTGCGGAGGATGATGGGAATCCAGGTGTCGGCATGAGGACACAGGATCAGGTCGGGATCATGAGCCTTGATGAGATCCAGGAGGTCACAGAGAACCATTCTCTCCGATCCTTCCAGCCTTCGCTTGCGGCCATTCTGGATTTCAATGCGACTGATGCTGATATCCCCGGGCAGAGAAGGATCACCGGCCAGCTGCAGCTTCAGGCTGGTCAGGGGAACGGCAAAGTCGGGCGAGAACCGGGAATCATCACCATCTCCACAGGGGAAGAGATTGTGCTCGGCCAGATAACGCTGGTCCTGGCGGACATCGACATTGTAGAGTTCGACCTGGTGGCGGGTTTGGATCTCGATCTTCTCGGCAACTTTTCGGTCGGCATATATCCTGTGGCCCTGAAAAGTGCCGAAGATGGTTTTAAAGCTACAATCCTCTACCTTGAAGCGACTCTCCAGAGCCTCGATCATCTCCCTGTGAGCGGGAGGGTCCGGAAGATGCATGTAGAACGATTGAGGATAGGTCGCACTGGCTTTGGTGAGACCTCTCTCCCGGCCCCACAGCTCCACGCAGCCCTTGTAGTAAGAGTCGAAGATCCACATATGCTTATTCTTCTTGCCTCCTCTCCAGCTCCTTTTTCATCTCCACCAGCACCGAGAACACCGCTGCTTCCAGCGGATCATCCAGCGCATAGAAAGCCTCGCTGGAGTGCTTCTTGGCCATCAGTGCCACCATTTGCCCGTAAATCTGGTCATCCTTCTTCAGAGCCCGGCTGGCCTTCAGCCACCGGAGAGAGACGTCCTTTACGCCCATCCTCACACTCTCGAAACTTCGCCCCATAGCTAATCACCCCATACAAAAAAGCTACGAGGATATGAGGGCAAGCCGGAAGCGGAGCGAAAGTGTCCGCAATCAAAGTGTCCAGAATCTTAATACTTCAAATAGTAATAAATGCAGGTTTAACGAACCTGTACGAAAGAGATAATATGACAATCCTGGTGGGATGCAGCGGCTGGTCTTACGATGATTGGGTGGGGAAATTCTACCCGTTGAATCTGGCCGGGAAGAAGGGCGAATGGTTCTCTTACTATGCAGACTACTTCCAGACGGTAGAGATCAACAGCACATTCTACCGGCCTCCAGGAGAGAAGCAGGTCCAGTCCTGGATAAAGAAGGCTAGAGATTTGAAGGGCTTCGAGTACTCAGTCAAAGTGCCTCAGCTCGTCACCCACAAAGCACTCGTGGACGGGGATGTAGAGCGAGCAGTCTTCTGGGCCGCCTCTTTCGAGAAGACCTGCATAAAGCCGCTGGCAGAAGCAGGCCTTCTGGGTGGCGTCCTGCTCCAGCTCTCCCCCTACTTCAAGAATGATGATTCTGCCCTTGCCGCATTAAAAGGCCTTCTGGATTCAGTCTCTCACAAAGAGTACAACTACGCAGTCGAGTTTCGGCACAGGAGCTGGCTATGCATGGGCCAGAAGGAGATTGATCCCGATGCTCTGCAGGCTCTGAGAGAGAGGAATGTCGCCAATGTTCTGATCGACGGCCCCGGGATTCATGCCGGCAGAAAGCAGACCGCGGATCACGCCTATGTGCGTTTTCACGGCCGCAACTACGATATCTGGTATCAGGGCGAGGACAAGGGTGAAAAGGAGGACGATCACAGGTTGAATAGATATGATTATCTCTACAAGAAGGATCAACTGGAGACCTGGGTGCCTCGCATCAAGGAGGCTGAGCTGAAGGCCGCCAAGGTGAGAGTGTACTTTAACAACCATGCTCGATCCAAGTCGGTGAAAAACGCCTTTCTGCTGATGGATATGCTTTTGATAGAGCACAGGTCCAAAGAGATCGGGCTGCAGGATCAATTCACATTGGGAGAGTTCTAGTCCGTGTTGATATTCATCTTCTGCCAAAGAGACCGCGTGATGCAATAGGCAGAGAATTGGCTGAAGAGTCTGCAAAATTCGTATAGGAGGGAATTTTATACGATTAGATAGTCATAATGATAATAGTGAACTACCGCGTCCTGAAGGGCGCGGCTTCCCACTTCATCGCCAATACTTGCATCACTGTTATGTGATGTAGAGGTTTTGGTTCTATGGGCGCTACGGGCTGTTCCATCCCTGTGATGAGTATGTTCCTGGAAGCATTGTAGTCTCTGTCACATGAGAATCCGCAATAAGGGCACTCATGTATTCGTACCGACAAATCTTTCTTTACGATGCTTCCACAAGCTGAACACCTTTGAGTGGTGTTCCTGGGTTCTACTTTTATCAACTTTCGACCAGCACTTTGAGCCTTGTACGAAAGCATGAATATGAACTTAGACCAGGATGCATCATGGATGCTGCGATGCATACCATTATTATGGCCTTTCTCTTTCAGACCTTTGACATCAAGATCCTCGACGCAAACAATATCGAAGTTGTTGACATACATCCGAGATAACTTATGCAGGAAATCGTCTCGTTGGCAGTTGATTCTTTTATGCAGTTTAGCGATTTTATCCTTGAGGAACTTATAATTATTCGATCCCCTCACTGCTCTGGCTAGCTTTCGTTGCAGTCTTGCCAGTTTATCAGCAGATTGCTCGCCACATCTTGGATTCTCTATCTCATTGCCAACAGAATCAACCACAAAGGAAGTCAAACCGACATCCAGACCTACTGCTTCTCCAGTTTCCGGTAACTGCTGTGGTTCCTGATCGGCCTGGACTATGGCGAACCACCTCTTGCCTTCTCTCTTGATTATGACAGCTTTGATGCAACCTTCGATCTTTCGATAGATCTTGATCCGCATATCTCCTATCTTGGATAGATGCAAAATGCTGTGATCTTGATCGACCTTGAATCCGGATTGGTTGTAATTCAGGGTATTGTACCAACCATACCCTTTGAAGCGAATATGACCGATCTTCCGACCGTTCTTCTTTGATGCGAAGAGTCCTTTGATGTTAGACCAAAGAGTATAATTCACCATCTGAAGAACTTTAGAGTAGACGAGATTCAGCTTCGGATTTATGAGCTTCAAAGAAGGAATCATGTTCTGAGAATCATAGGTCTTGAGCTTGATGCCTTTTCGTTTTGCTTCATTCAGGTCTTGGAGAAGCCGATTATAGAGCCACCTGCAAGCATCCAAATTCTCCGCTAACTTCCATGCAGTGACCTTGTTAGGGAAGATGGGATACTTGTAGCTGATTATCATAAATACAGATATGCATACTTAATATTTATATTAGTTGAGGGCAGCGCGAAAGTAATCATGGCAAAGGACTCCGCTTTCATCCCCACCCTGAAGGATGGGGACTTCCCGCTCTGTCCTTCGCAATCCTACCAGTTAAAGCTCAGCTACGTCTCGAGAGTCGATGACACCTGGTTCCTGGGATCTGGAATTTATGCGAAATGAGAGGTATGATAGGCCCTCCGGCCTATCCGGTTACCTCTATCTTTAAAACATCCTCAAAGGTCTCGGCGCTTTTGGAAGATGTGGCAGCTATGCTCACCTTGTAAATGCCGGGCGCTACATTGGCACTCCAGATTCCTACATATTTGTATCCAGAGGTGCGCAGTAGGCTTGTACCTGCAACCTTGGAGCCATCGGGGGCGTTTATTACGGCAGTGCAGTGCAACGCGTTATCCTGGCCGGCGGCGCTGGACTGCATTGTCTTGCCTGAGGAGCTTAGTTGGATGGTCCCAGATTTGTTTCCAGAGGCACCAGATGCACCAGAGGTTCCTAAAGCGAATCCTTCAAATCCGCAGGTAGAGCATCCCTTGATCGTGAGCTTGACATCATCGCCTGAGGAATTGCCGGCAGTGGCTATATGTCTCTCCTGGAAGGATGCCGTTATGGTTGTAGTCGAGCCAGACCTTACGGGATTGGGTTTGGCTCCTATGTCTATCAGCTCGAAGTTGAATTTGGGCTGGTTTTCCAGCCAATCCCGCCATGTATAGAGCCTGGCATCGTAGCCGGAGAGGGTCAGCGCCAGCCAGACCAAAGAAGCCTCGACGCCCACGTTGGTGTAGACCACGACGGGCCGATCCTTCTCCAGCTTAGTAAAGACCTTCGACAGATCCTCCACCGGCTTAATGCTCTTATTTACCAGCACATTCTCGTAAGGAATGTTGACGGCTCCGGGAATAAAGCCAATGCCGTAGTCCCTGGCCGGCCTGGCATCCACGATCTGGGCTGCGCCATTAACCACGAACTCATAGGTGGCGAGAAGCTCGGGCACAAGGTGAGGAATATATTCCGTCTTCTGTCTTGTGGCGGATTTATTGCTGATGTTCAGCCCGGATGCGGCCCAGTCATCCATGCTACCGCTCAGAACTCTTACTCTTTCATGCCCCAGGTACTTGAGCAGCCAGTAAGAGAAGATCGCCGGCGATGGCCCGCCGCCGCAAGGAAGACATTCGCCCGCGATAACCAGTGAATCATTGCTCAATAGGCCAGCTTCGCCAAGCAGAGCGGCTATTTCCTTTACGGACTTGAGCTGACCTCCTTCCCCCATGAAGTCCTCATAGTTGATATTGACGGCACCTTCCAAGAATCGAGTAGCATCTGGGCTGATGTCCAGCACAATATCATCCGGCGAGAGATCAACAGGTGATACAAACGCCTTCGCAAGGCTGTCAGTTTGCGTCTCCGCCAGGGCAGGCGAGCTCAGGACCAGGCCATACAAAAGAATGGATACAATCCCGTAAATGAGCATCGCCTTTCCTGCGGAATCTGAAACAATATTTCGTAATGTCATTTATTCTCCGGGCCGATCTTGCTCCTAATTTGCAGCATCGACCCACAACTCTTATTTCACCTTTCTTTTCAGGCCGCAAGCTCTTCTTTCACTTTCTCCACAACTCGGGAGCAGACCTTTTCATCAATGGCAATATCATGAGACTTCTCAATGCCAAGCTCAGTTACAATTACCTGTATGGCCGGTTCGATCTCGGCATGCTGCAGTGTCTTTGCAGCACACTGCACCGGACAGCCGTCTATAGCCACCATCAGACCCGCTTGCTTTGCCGCTTTGACCATTCCAGGGATATGGCCGCCCACTCCTGCCAGACAGAAGAATCCTGCCACTTTCTCTTTAGCAAGCATTATTGCCGCCTGGTTTGCGATCTGTCCCACATTTGAGGCTCCTGAGCAGGTCACAACGCGCACATCTAAGCCGCCACACAGGCATTTCTTCTTCTCTTCCATGAATAAAACCTCATACCTATTTCCAATTGTTCAACAACCTATTGCCCGCAACTGCATCTTTTTCCTTCGTTTAGTTCTTCTGATTTTTTGTCTTCGAATATTAGATCATAAGCGCTTTTGCCGAGATCATTTGTCCAGCCAAGCTGGGTGCCGCCGGCAATGAACATGGCAATGGAAATCGCCTCAGAAATCTCCTTTTTGCTTGCTCCATGAGCAATGGCCCTTTGGGAGTGCGTATGGACACAAAATTGGCAGCGCATGAGAACTGAGCAAGCAACAGCAATAAGTTCCTTTGTTTTCCGATCTATCTCTCCACCATTGAAAATCGTATCTCTCAACTTATCAAAAGCTTCAGATGTCTCAGGCAGCATATCCTTCATAAATGGCATACTAATATTCCCCTATTGATCAATCCAAACATCATTTCTTCAGTAATCTTTTGATCTCTTCCACGGTGGCAGTCCTGCCCATCATCACGGATTTGCCATCGATATACAGGGCAGGGGTCATCATCACTCCCCGGTCCATGATCTCCTGGATGCTGTCCACCTTGATCACTTCTGCTGCTATGTCCGATTCTGCAACTGCCTTCTCCACACTCTTGAGCAGGCTCTTGCACTTTGCGCAGCCTGTTCCCAGGACTTCAATCTTCACCATTTTTTCATCACCCGAATTTATCAATTTAAACTATCGCTCCATAGATCATACCTGACAGCGTCGATATCAGAACAACCAGTACAATATAGACACCGGCTTTCTTCAGGCCCATGATCCTTGTGATTACAATCATGCTGGGCAGGCTCAAAGAAGGCCCGGCCAGCAGTAAAGATAAAGCTGGGCCCGCGGCGGTAACTCCGCTACTGTAGCCGAAGAGCGTTCCGACAATGGGAACTTCCAGCAAGGTGGGCATGTAGAGCAGAGCGCCGATTGCCGAGGCCACGAAGCAAGATATGAAGTTGTTCGTGCCGAATAGAGTTCTGATCCACTCCACAGGCAAGAAGTAGCCGATTATGCCGGTGATAAATGTGCCGACTACCAGCAGGGGAAAGATCTTCTTGGTGAGCCACCATGTTTCAGAGAGGAATGCCTCCCGCTCTTCGGGCTGATAGTAGGTTTTCATGAGGAAGGCCGCTACGAGTACCAGTACACCCACGATTATTGCTTTGGGCAGCAATTCGAAGAGACTGGAGGTGGCCACCAGCAATATGGCAACCAGAACGGCCATGAATAAGCCTGTGATATAGCTGGGACGACTCTTCGCCTCGGGATCGGAATCGACCTGGAAAGCTGGCGCAGGCGATGATTCGCATCTCTTTTCAGATTTCTGGAATATGGCAGCCATGATCAGGCCGATGACGACAGCCATGCTCACTGCAGCCACTGCCCTGGCTATGCCTAGATCGAGACCCAGGACCCGCGCCGTGAGGATGATGGCCATGAGGTTAATGGCCGGCCCAGAGAAGAGGAATGCCGTGGCCGGACCGATCCCAGCACCTCTCTTTTGGATTCCTGCGAACATGGGCAGGATGGTACAGCTGCATACGGCCAGGATCGTGCCCGAAGTGGCTGCCACACTGTAGCAGAGCCACTTGGGGGCATCGGCTCCGAAGTATTTAAGCACAGTTTCCTTGTGCAAGAGTGCGGCTATGGCTCCGGCAATGAAGAATGCCGGTATAAGACAGGTTAAGACATGTGCTGATAAGTATTCCAGCAATGTTGATAGTCCTGCCTGCAAGGCCGCCATGATGGTGTAAGTAACCATTTGCAGATCATCTCCTTTTTAGATAACTGCGGTTCATTGATTGTTGCTGAGCGATTTCTCCAAAATTTTACCAGCCTCGGCAAGCTGTGATATCTGCGTTAAGGCCAGAGAATCTACCATGCGAATTAATTCCAATACCTTTGGATCTTTTATGCAGTAGATTGTCCTTTTTCCGTCTACCTTGCGCTCCAAAATATCTGCTTCGTAGAGGATATTCAGATGCTTGGATATGGTAGATTGGGATCTTTGAAATGCCGGTAGAATCTCGCAGACGCACCTCTCGCCACCCGATAAATATTCCAGCAGCTGTAGCCGGGTGGGATCGGATAAGGCACTGAGGATCTTAACGCGCAGATTTGAGACCGATTTTGCTGTCATGATGAGAACGGATCTAGTGCCTATTCGAATATAAACATATCGCCATAAGACGATGAATGATTATTTGAATTGAATTGAGTTCAAAGCCTCTCTCAAAAACAGCTTTGCACTTCTTACTTCTGCTGGGTTCGCAGCATTAGATATATCTGCATCTGCCCTGACTGCCTCTATCGCCTCTTTCAGGACATTCATGGTCTCGATCGATCCTGGACATGATTCATTCACCACGACTCTATCCTCAGATCCGTAAATTCCCAGGAAGGGAAAGATGCGGCAGGACCAGGGCCGGATGTCATAAATCTTGCAGCCCTTCGCTGATGGATCATAGAATTTGCAGGGCAAGATATGCTTGAAGTTCAATACTCCCTCTTTTTGCGGGTCCTTGATAGTGTACTTCTTAAGGGCCTTATTGATAGGTATCTTGAGGCCCCTGGCCAGTAGAGCTACATCTTCCTGCCGCAGCCTTATCGGGTCGCCCATTTTGCAGCAGCTTGCGCACCTCTGGCATTCAAAGATCAGGTGGCAGGCCATGCGATAGTAATCAACGGTGGTGTAGCGGGTAGCGTCCAGCTCCCGGAAGACCTGCCCGTCCGGCAAGGAGATAGCTGAGAGGAGCTGCAAGGCGACATATTTTGGATCTCTATTCAGCCGAATCATCTCAGTCATTTATTCTACCTAACTTTGCATAGGCATCCTTTTCAATCTTGCCCTTCTTTATGATTATTATGTCCAGGGAGATCGTCCTCATCGGCAGGTCCAACGTCGGCAAATCCACCCTCTTTTGGGAGCTTACGGGAAAAAAGGTCCGGGTAGGAAAACGCCCCGGAATCACTCAGTACCCCTTCAAGACAAAGGTCGGGGACATCTATTACGTAGATATGCCGGGGTACGGTTTCATGCTCAAAGCAACCCGCGCCGATCAGGAGAAGACCAAGGACTTGATCGTGCATTATTTCGAGCAGAATGCAGAGGAGATCATTTTGGCCATACAGGTGATCGATGCGGCCTCTTTCCTGGATATCGCCGATCGCTGGGAAGGACGGGGAGAGGTGCCTTTTGAGATCGAACTCTGGCAGTTCCTGACCGATATGGGGCTGGATGTGGTTTTGGCGGCAAACAAGATGGATCGCATCGCCAAGGTGGACGTGGATGGAGCACTGGATCTTATCTGCGAGAGGCTGGGTATGATGCCCCCCTGGACGCAGTGGACGGACCGGATTGCTCCCATGAGCGCCAAGCGAGGCCAGATCCAGCCGATTCGAGATATCATTGGGAAAAAACTGTCGGGGAAGAAAAATGACTGAGAATGACATCTGATCTACACTATGACTGTATCCTCAAGACCCAGTTCGCGTAGAGCCGTCCTCATATCCTCAACTTCTTCCTCAGAGGCATCCAAAATATCCACGGCTACCGTCAGCTTCAACCCTTTGCGGACTGCAAACTTAGATAGGATCCTGTTATAGAATTGTGTCCATTTTTGATGTGGTATTTCTCCATCCCAGTGAGGACTTAGCCACCCGACTTTAAGAGATGCAGAGCCGTTAGCATCCCTCGCTATCGCAGTTACCTTGAAGACGCCTTCCTCTTGGCCTGCCTGGAAGACCCCATTACCATCGATTGTGCCGCCTGTCGCACTCCAATCGATCTTAACTAATGGCACTTCAAGGCCATCTTTGTCAAATCCTTTTGCAGTAAATACCTGTGTCTTGCCGGGTCCGATATGCGAATCTTGTGGAGATACTGTCACACGTTTCAATGCTCGGCCCACGCCCGCTGCTAAGATGGTGACACAAGCCGATCCCTTGACATCACATGCAATTGCATTTACAGAAAAAACACCCTCTTCGGTCCCTGCCTTAAAGATACCAGGTGCATTGATAGTGCCGCCTGTTGCAATCCAGTTTAATGCATCTATCTTAACTTCTAAACCCTGCTTGCTTAGCCCAATTGCAGTAAATGCAACTTCCTCACCCGGCTTGATGCTTGTCTGATTAGGGGATACAATGATCTCATGAAGCTCTGGTGTCTTGGGCTCCTTCACAATGAACCATTCCTCTGATATTTCTACCTCTTCGGGTAGTAGGCCAATATTGTAATAGACAGGATCATATTCGCCTGCTGCAGACTTGCCAACGTATGCAAAGATCCCGTTAGAAACGCCTTTTGAGATGGCTTCCTTTACAGCATCCGGATTCAATATTCTCGGAAACTGAGGTGACGCAAAAAATGCATCACGAACCGACTTCGTCGACCATTCCTTAAAAGCCGGGGGCCAGTTCTTGAATAGAAAATTGGGGCTGATGCTGCTGGTGATAGTGTCTTTCTGCCTCAGTTGCATAAGATAAAGGTCCACAATGGTCTTAGCGGCGCTGGAATGAATCAGGCCAAGATCTATCAAGGAGATCCTGTTATCCTTTCCAAGGATAGCAAGGTTCTTGTAGCTTCTCCAGACTGCTTCTCTAAGGTCTCGTTTAGCTTTGCCGATCTTCTCGTTTACTTCTCTATTCTGCCTCTCGTTGAGATGCAGTTGATCCGCCTCATCATGGATCTTCTCCCAGGCAAGAGCATTACGAGCTTCGCTCGTCAGATTCGCATCATTATCAACCATAGCCCAGATCAGAGCACTTTTGTACGTCCTGGCAGAGGTACCATGATCTTTAGTCATGGACTCAACAAGGTCCATAGCCACATGGTCCAATCTGCGATGATCTGGAGACAGGACAATGAGGGCCAGGGCAGGATTATCCTGGATATCGCTGCTCTTCTCCGGGAAGAATACCGTCTTGATGATATTGCTTTCATTGAAGACCTTAATTATGGCATTCTTCAAGCACTCATCAATTTCCGGCTTAGGGACACTTGCCTTGCGGTCGGCATGAATCTTGGGCAGTTGTATCTGCAGACCGAATCTGTAGCTCGTCCCGTAGGCCTCCAGGTAATAACAGTTGCTGGAAAGAGTATCCAAGACTGTCTCGATATTTCCGATATCAAGATCCGGCTCCGCCACTGCCAGGCGTATTTCCGGCAGAGTCGCTTGTGTGCCGTGTGTCTGGCCACCATTGGATTCAAAGAGAATGACAGTAGCTACCTTCCGGTGCAGGCGGGCCTTCTTGATGCTAGAGCCGGCCTCATTGTCAAGCCTTACGGCATGGGCCTCTTTTCGTCCTGCAATGTCTGTCGTAACTGATCCTTCCAGGCGATCCTCGCCGAGCTGCTCGAAGATAGCTGCACGGAAAATCGGATCTTCTAAAGGAGCCGTGCCAAGGCCGATTAGAGCGTCAGAATGGGCGTCAGTATAGTTTTCTTGATAGACCTTGGATACCCAGAGAGCAAGAAGACGGAGAATGCCGCGTGTCCTCTGGAACCTGGGAAGAGCTTGCCATTTCGTCTCAAAGACGGAGAGGACCATGGGATGAAAAGGATAGGTCGCCTCAAACATTTCTTCGGCATGATCGACAGGAAACCAGCCAGGAACTTGATGCCGATGAGCCTTGACCCAGGAGGCGTAAGCTTTGCAGGTCTTTTTGGCTTCAGCGCCCAGCCGAATCTTTCCGTCAGAGGATATTTCCTCAGGACCCCACTCAAACAGCCTTCTGCGTATGATCTCTGAGGTTTCAGCCTCGGCGGATATCATCACCGCTTTGCCGTGCTTATCCATGATTTTCTTGAAGCTGTTGTAGTCAGAAAAATCAGCTTCGTTCATCTCCATCTGGGAACCGGGAATGGAGGCCACCAGGACCACCCGGTCCTCACCGCTGGCGACGTTTGTCAGGTTCTGGATGAAGTTGTAAAGCTGATCGGAGAGACCGGACTCGCGGTTTCTGCTGACGTAGTTCATCAGCTCGTCCATGAGGATGAGGCAAGGCCGATCTTTAGGCAGAAAACTGCGGATCACATCGCCGCCCGGTGCGGTCTTCAGTTTATCATGCTCCTCGACTACAGAAAAGCCCTGCGCACCGCTCAATTGGAAGGCTATCTCGCCCCAGGGCGTCTTTCGCAGGGGCTCGCCGTTTCCATTGCCACCCTTTCCGGCAATAGAGTCGAATTCAGTGCCCACGAAGACGGCAGTCGCTGCCCTTGGAATACTATCAAGTCCTGCCTGGCCCAGGATCTTACTAACGCCTGGCCACTCATTAGCGGCCGGGCCGTTTCTGGCCAGGTGGTAAAGCAGGGTGAGTGCGTGAGTCTTTCCTCCGCCAAACTGGGTGGCCATATTGAAGACGGCGGAAGTCTCCGTCCGAATGCCGGAAAAGCGGCGCTGTACCTCCGCGGCCAGTGCGGTCAGATTCTTGGTGAGGTAAGTTCTCTCGAAGAACTGCCTTGGGTCCTTGTAATCATCAGGCGCTTTGCCATCCCTGACTCGATCGAGGTTTACGGCGAATTCCGCTGCGTCCATTGGCTTGCCTTTGCGCAGGTCTTCACGCGGCGTAGCCGATTTATGCCAGGGTGTAAGTGCCATTTCTTCCATGCTCCCGTTGATGGAAGCGATTTAATTACATAACGTTAAAGTTTCCGGTGTTTTTGTCAAGCTGCCACCACTTGAAGAAGCCGTAAGGGAAAGTGGCGGAATCGTTCCTGCTTCCGACGACCAGGTAGGTCTCACCTTTGAGGTTCATTCGATCTTCTACGGGTAATGCCTTTACTACTTCCTGACCAAGGTATCTGACCAGCGCCGGAGCGTCTGCGAAGCTATGGCGGTAGCAGAAGACGATCCGCAGGTCTGATCTCACGCAGAGGACCTTCCAGAGGGAATAAGCGATCCTTCTTTCGTCAGGGCTGTTCTCCAGCTCAGCGACAGCGACTGGAAAACACCAGCCGCCGGAGGACGCAGGAGCGAAAGCCATAACGTCCAGGGTGAGATATTCACAGTGGGGTATGGGCAGGATATGCAGCTTATTTCCCTTAGCAGCCGAAACCCAGCCCAAGCTATCGCAGGTCTGGACCACAGCACCTGTGAGGTGTGCCGTCCAGTCCGCCAGCCGCTCATCCAGGGCTGCCGTTCGGAGCAGGCCGGCATTCTCGTAATGCTGGACAGTTCCCAGGAAGGCTTCTTTCCACCGATTATTGATCATCCGTTCATCCTTTACTGCCTGTCGGATCTCTACACGATCCGCGACAATATTCGCAGACCAAAGAGATAAATATTATCGACTCGGATCATTATTCAGGAGATGCTTGTGCAAAAGTTGGAAGCCAGGTTCGCTGGAATTGATAATCTGAATAGGGATATTGTGGCAATGGCCATGGATTATACTCATCGGAGGCCTGATGATGTGTATGACTTCTTAAAGAAGGAGCCTTCAGCCATTGCATTAGTCTCAGAGGCGCAAGAGAGAATCCGAGAGCATTTTCCACTGGGCGAGATCTTTATGGAAGTACTCAGAGATCCCGGCTCACCGAATGAAAGAGAGCTTTTGATCTCCATATCTACCAGCCTTCCGCCAAGCGATGCCCTCAGAAAGCTGGATGCTTTTGATGATAGCTGGTGGCTTGGTGCCTCAAGCACTTCGCCTGCAGATATCTGTATTAAGGTGGAATACAGATAGCAGAGCGGCATGCAGAGTTCAACTGGAAGTCTTACCATGAGCTAGCGGAAGAGCTGGCCGAAAGCTCCAATGATGAGGCAAAGTTGCGATCATCGATCAGCAGAGCTTACTATGCAGCATTTTGCACAGCATGCAACTTCATTTCTCGTTAGGATCACAGGAAGCTTCCAAATCGTGGCTCGGTATGGCCGTTAATAGCTACACATTCTGGAACTAAGGAATATTTCAGGTAACAGAAGGATTGAGGTGGAGTGAAGTCCAAAATCTTTTCCCTTGGATCGATTGGAGTGTCCAGGATCACCAAGTGTTTGATCTCAATTGCAAAGCCGATTTGGATATCCTGGAAATAATTGAAGAATTCAGCTTCATTCATCCCGGAAAGATGGCCGAATTGATCCCATAAGCTTTTAGGACTATCTCTAATTATATTGCCAATATTAAATACGCCTATTATCTTTTTTATCGGATATGTTTCATAAATATAAGCTTCTTCAACATATTTATTACTAAATATTGATTTGCGAAACTCATATCTCTTTGCTCCGCTCAATATCAACTCCGCGTATTTCGGCCTAATGGACAATATAACGTTCATCGATACCGCCCATTTTTTTTATTAGTGCGTATTTTTCGCTAGATATCTCCATCACCGACTGGGGAGCTGCTTTAATGACTTGCCCATCGATTAGCTTCTCTAGGTTCACGGACCTCATTAAATGGAAGTGATGTCTGAAAAGAAAGATTGATACAGGGCTTTTTTCTACCCACTTATCGATTTCTTCACGGGAGAAGACGGTCCTCTTTCCAACGAGTTGAAGTATTTGTCCAGCATCTTTTATGCCCGTGTAGACTGCTTCTACAACACCGAGAGATGTTATGGCTTGTTCATCTTCCGATCTATAAAATAATATAAGATCTCCCCGTCCCATTCGTTTAATATTCGAATGAGAGAGATAAGCTTTCTTTATGGTATTTCCTTCAACAACGAATTCATCGGCGTATTCTGGCAGCATAATTTGTCTTCTGGAAAAGTCGGTAAACAGCTTGTTATGATACTCAGGAAGAATAGGAACAACGAATTTCTTTACTTGATCGCCATCATAAAAACTAGGATAAAATATTTTGGATATTTCGATTGGAGAAAATCTCTTTGACACAACACCCTCGACTATTAGCCTTTTGGCAAAGATATCTTCCCCATTATTCTTTACGGCTATTTTATTGAAGCCATATTCGGATATCAATTTGACTAACGGGTCATTAGGTTTGGTAAAATGAGTTAAATAGATCTCCTCGATGTTATTCTTAACAGAAACATCCACCGCCATTTTGATAAATAGCTCCCCAATTTTGTGCTCAATATACGTAACCTTTAACATAGCTACTTTGAGCCTCTTTCTCTCCGGGAGAGGCGGCTTTGAATCCTCTATTGACTCCGTCTCCAATTTATAAATAAGAATTGCACCGATAGTTCCATCTTTCCTATAGTATACCCAGCTTTTTCGACCCTCCTTTGAGATCTTTTTAAACCATTCTTCAAACTTCGGCTTGTATTCTTCTTTTAGCGTGTCGAAAATATGATCATCATAATTCAAATTCCGAACTAACTCACGCTTCAAAGGAAGCGGCACTATTTTAATATCTTTATTTATATAACTATTAAAAATTTGTAGCGCTTCTTCGACCAGAAGGACTCTATCGTCCAAGTCTCTTGTGCTAGCATCTTTATGAATGTCTCTATCTTCTGTTACCAAGAAGTCGGTTACGAAGTCCGTTCTTACTAGGTCCTTCAAAGATAACGGTCCGGTAATTACCTCTGCTCCTACTCCTTTTAGGACATCTAAGAGATCTTGTAGATTGTTCGAAAGAACGTGATCTGCCGTTATCTCATAGATTTTACTATCCAGCAGAATCCTCATTTTTATTTATCCCCACCAGATCGTGCGTTTACAGACGGTATTATTCTTAGGTTAATTTCATCTTAATAGATCTGATGCTAGCACCCCGAAAGTAATCCAATTTCATCACATCCCCAGGCTCTTCTTCCTTGTCAGCACCCCCTCCACCCACCGCCGCTCCTCGCTTCCGGCAGGATAGAGAGCAGACAGCGACTGAGCCAGGCTCCACAGCCCCTGATCCTGGCTGATGTCCTCTTCGATGAACCTTTTCAGCGCCTCGCTTCTGCCGCTCGAAAACAGCAGCATGGCCTGGTGCAGCCGGTCCAGCACGGTCGAGCCGGGGGCCGGTGAGGTGAGTTCGCCCGCCGGCCCGCTCGTCATGTTTTCGGCTTGGTGCACGATGCCTCCGGAAAGCGTGGTCTGCTGCTCCGTTTTCTTCTTGCGCTCTCTTTTGGTGGCAGGAGACGCCTGCACCTGGCCGAAGAGATAAGAAGTGCGCTCGGAGACAGGAAGAAGCCGGGCCTTGTCGCCCTTTACCTCCACCAGAGTCGTCAGGTTCTCCAGATGTGCGCCCAGGCCCTGCGCAATTTTCCGTGCCGCATCATACTCCAGGACGAAGCCCTTCAGCGTGGCTTTAGGCGTTTTGTCCTCATCCGTCTCGCCCTCACCCTCGTTACTACTATTGCTACTACTATCTCCATTATCGGCTCCGGCTGAGAGGGTCCACAGCCACATGGCAGTCAGCCTGGCGTCTTCCTCCAGGCCCGAGCCGTCCCCGCTCTCGAAGATCATGCCCAGCGCCTCACGGGAGACTGCCGCCCAGACCTCTTCCAGATACACCTTGAGGGCCACAACCTCGCCGCTGGCCTTCTCCACGCGGGTGTAGCGGCTGTAGATCTCCAGGGCGGGCCCCAGGCAGGAGAAGATGGCATCAGCGCCGACAACGCCCTCGGCTGCCAGGCCGGGCAGCCAGGCGTGGATGCGGCGGGGAAGCTCGGCCAGCACGTCGGACCAGTCGCCCACGTCGTCTTCCCGAACGGAGCCGTCCGGGTTCTCACGGGGGCGGCAGACAAGGTGGATCGAGGAGGCGAGAGCGGCGGAGTCCATGGCTCGAAGTCTTGTGCCCATCTCAGTGTCGATGGGCCAGGAACCAGTGAATATCCAGCCTGCATCAATCATTGCTTGCAGTAAGGCCTCCCAGCCACTTGTAGATTTGTGGGCGAAGACGACGATGCCGATGCCATCCGGCGTTAGAATTCGACGGCCTTCCGACATCGCAAGCCCCATTTTAGCCTCAAAATAGACTTTGTCCTTTCCCTTCACTTCATCGACGATACATTCTTCGTCTTTTGGAGTTAGGACTGCATTGAATATGGTACTGTGCAGATCCCCTAAAGTCCTTTTCAGCCATACGAAAAAGAAATCAGAGAGATCTGCATAAGGAACTGCATCATAGTATGGCGGATCTGTAAGAAATAGCCTTGCAGAGTCGTCGGGAAGCGGATTTGTTGTTGCAGTTGCCTGCCCCGCTTGACCAAAAGATAAAACAAGTGAAATTGATTCACAAACCTGGGAAACCCATTCGATCGCGCCAGGGAATCCGCCGGTAGAAGCTGAGAGAATATTTACTTCGGAAAAGTCCCAAACCATTGGGATTGCTTGACGACTAAACGTTGCGGTGTGTTTTTCTCCAGTTACATGCCACCTGCAAAGAGAAGATGTCGCATCAGCTTGTCGATCCACCACTAGCGCCAAGCATGTCTGCACCGCCCCCGCCATACCGGCGTCGTTCTCCTCCGCCAGCTTCCGGCCAGCCTCCCGCACCATTCGGGCCAGCGTGGTCAGCGCCAGGGCCTGCCTGGGGGTGAAAAGATCCTCGAACAGATCCATGCCGTAGTTTCTCTGTGAGAAAGCCCTTCCGGCTCCGCTGCCCCCTCCCAGCGGCGTCGGCTCATCCGGCACCAGGCTCAATGCCCCGGTGTGCGCCGCTTTCCTTCGCTCCAGCTCCTCCGCTGCGTTCCGGACGGCCTGCAGATCCCTCTCCGTCGGCAGCCGGTAAAAGCGCCCCTGCTGCCCTGGCCTCGTTGTGACCACGCAAAAGAGCCTGGCGTCCGCCGCTCCGCCCCGCCGGGCCTTGAGCTGCTTTCGCACTGATGCCACGGGCGTGGTATAGCCGCAGACGGGACAGGTGGCCGAGCCGCGCCGCACTGTGCCTTCGCTCACATCCTGGGCCTTGAAATCCTGGATTATCTCAAAATCGACATGCTTCTTTTCCCTGTCCGGGATGAATTTCAGTGCTACCGAGCGGCGGCTCTTCTTTGCCAGCCACAAGGAGCGCATGAGCGGCACCTCTGCCCCGCAGCCCGGCCCCTCGCAGGTGACCGTCCGCGCCCATAAGTAAGCGATGGGAGTCGCTCCATCCGGATCTTTTGGATAAAACCGGCCCAGCTCCTTCTCCGCTTCGATCTTGATCCACTCGCCCCATTTGCGAACTTCATCCGCCAGCGTCTGGCCGTATTTCGGTATGTACTCCAGGACAACTTTGTTGAGCAAGACGGCAACAGGGTTGAGGTCACTGGCGAAGGCGTCTGCCCCCACCCGCAGGGCTTCAAGCGGTATCGAGCCGCCGCCTGCGAACGGGTCCACCACCAGCGGACGGGTGCCGGGCAGGCCACCCAGGGCCAGGTGCGCCGAGCCTGTGAGGGCGCGGGCCGTCTCCAGATACTCCTTCCTGGTCGAGTTGTCCCAGTTGGCAAAGTCGGCGATGAAGTCCAGCAGGGCTTTGCGCAGCGCCATTGGATCGTGAAAATCCAGATCGCTCCTGCCGAGGGGATTTCTGAAGCGGGCCATGATGGCGGAGGCATCCTCACGAAACTTTGGTGGGCAGTCATCCTGGGCCGGGTCGGGCCAGAGAGCAGCGCAGATCACCGCCCGGCAGGCGGCCAATGGCCGGCGCGCCCACCAGATATGCAGCGTCGAGATGTGACCGTGCCGGATGGACTTCTCCCGGCGGGCATGGGCGCTGATCTTCTTTATGGGCAAATCGACTTCAATGAGGCGCTTGGGGTATGTATTCATCTTGGATTGATCCTTGGCGTTAAATAGTGCTTAACTGTGTTGGTAATTGAATCAATTTCCTCCGACAACCAATTAATTGTATCTTTGCTCGAATGTTTTAATCGAGCTTCTTTTACATAGTTATCATTTATAATATAAGCTGTAGGATCTTTCGGTTTTGACTTATTCTTTTCAATCAAAAAATAGTTTCCATTTTGGTAAGAAATAAGAATAAAGGTACTGTTTGGAAGTGGGATTCTACTTTCATCAAGGATCAATTTAACTTCGATGCAATTATTAGAGTTTCCTCCCATCAATTCTTCGGCATGCAAATTTCCTAAATAAGCAGCAACTACTATCGTAGGCAATATTAATATGAATAATATAAATAGGTAATATGCGATATCTGCGCCAGAAAGAGATTTATCTGTTTCGCTGGACTCTAATTTTACGTTTGCTACATCCAGTGATATCTCGTGCCATTTCTTTAAATCATGATGCTTTACCTTATCTTGATTCATATCAGAATAATATACTAAAATACAGAAAGATAAAAATAATAATAATAAAGATCCGGAGTAATCAATAAAATAATTTATCACTAATGTAATCGGTATAAATATAATGAAAATAAAAATTGAAACCCAAATTTTTCCGAAAATATTTCTATCGAAATCTTCTGTTAGCTGGCTTTTCATTGCTAGGATAATAAACAATACATATAGTGTTATTGAAAATACACCCATAATTTCATTTAATTGGAAATCCGTGGGAAGTGAAAAGATAGAATAGGTGAGTGATAATCTCCTAAAGAAGGATGTAAGATATATATATCGTATAAATAAGAACAACAAAGTGACAGCTGCTAACGGTCCAATATAATTGAATAGCTCACTTAATTTTAACATACTATCCTTCATTATATCACCTCACTCCCTTGGATTCAATTTGAATAATGGCAATTACAAAACGAATGTTTTAATTTTTTCTGATCTTAAATAATAATGCTCGATCTTCACCAGCGGCTCCCATCCCAGGCGGCTCGGGTTCTGGATAGGATGTATTTGCGGCTTCGAGGAGCAATTGAAGACTACGTAAAGCCAGTAGTCATTCTTCAGCCTCTCCGCTGTCCTGTATTCGTTGGATGTCAGGGCAATCTCACCCACCCCGGCTCGCCCCTTCACCTCGATGAATCTAACCTCTACCGCCGTCTGCGCATCTTCCGGATGGGGTTTCCTTGAGATCAGATCAAAACCCCGGCTGTCCTGCTCCACGCTCTCGACCCTCCAGCCCCGAGCCTCCTCATGAGCGATGACAGCCTGAATTGCAGTCTTCTCAACTCTCTCATCCTGAATCATCTGTACCATTCCCGGCGATTTTCTTTCCGGGTGAGGCAGCACCCAGGCCCGGCCAAGATGCTGGATATCGGAGATGGTGAGATTATGCTCCTGGATCAGCTCTCTTCTGCGCCGCTCCAGCCTTTCAAATAGATCTTCCAGGCGATCCTCTGTGGATTTTTTGCTGGCCGCAATGGGCTGCGCCGTCTCTCCCGCTTGCTGCTTCTCAATCAGCTCGCTCAGGATCACGTTCTGCCTGA
Source organism: Methanothrix sp. (assembly GCA_963682135.1). GTDB lineage: Archaea > Halobacteriota > Methanosarcinia > Methanotrichales > Methanotrichaceae > Methanothrix. The sequence goes on along the minus strand of OY821645.1, from coordinate 46,397 downwards.
CGATCAGCTCGTTGAGGCTGATCTCCATATGGCGTTCGATAGTTTCTATCTCCTTTGTCCTTTGGGCGTTTATCTCTTGCAGGAAAGGCAAAAGCGCCATATTAAACAAGGACTGTTCTAATTGATCGCGCTGTGGCAGGCCATTTCCATCCGGAGGCGAGACTTGTTTCGTTGATGGTATCAGATCCAGAAAGATCGTAGGCTGCCGGATGGTGATGGCGCCGTCCATATCCGTCCGGACCACGAATATGCGTTTATGTATGACGTTACCACGGCCGTCCTTGATCGCCGCGGAGTACACATCTAACCGGGAAGGCTCTTTGCTGTAAAGGTCAAAGAAGATCGCACCCTTTCTCAGGTCCGCCTCCACTATCCGCATTGCACAGACCCTGACTGCCTCAAACAACGGATGGCCGGGAGTCACCCATTCCACAGTGGAGTCTTTGGCAAGGAGCGCCTTATCAAAGACTATCTGCTTGTATTCCTTGCCCAGTTTGCCATACTGCCTTTCTTGAGCCTCGCCTATCGGCCAGAGGTTTCTCGGAACCTTTCCACCAGGTCGGTAGACATGCGGATTTTGCTTTACTTCTTTCAGGGTTATGCCGGCCAGCGGCGCCGCCTTGAGGAAGAAGTCCTCTATTACCTCAGGAACCAGACGCCTCTCCTTGGCCTCCTCCGATTTACCGATGATGGCAGATAAGTTCAGCTCCTTCTTTGCCAGCCCCTCAAGAGTGTGCTCAGTGATCTGCCGGAAGCGGTCTATGTCCACTTCCTCAACAATGCGGCTCTTGATAGCATCTTCTGAAGTAATGTTGGCGTACATATCCCGCAGCATCCGCTCAAGCTGATTCGCGGGAAGAACTTCGCCCAGGACATTGAACACCTTGCCCGTATTTTGGGGATCAAGATCTTTCTCAATCTGCTTGATCCTTTCGAAAAGCTTCTGCAGCACTCTTCCTTCACGGGTTTTTGTTGAAACAAAGTTCAGGATCAAGCAGTCCTTTTCCTGGCCATACCTGTGGATACGGCCCATGCGCTGCTCCAGCCTCATGGGGTTCCAGGGTATATCGTAGTTGATCATGAACCAGCAGAACTGCAGATTAATGCCCTCTCCAGCAGCCTCGGTGGCCGCCATGACCTGGCACTCCTCCTTGAATACCCGTTCTGCATTTATTCTCGTGCCGGGGGTATCCCGGTCGCCTATCTTCATGCCGCCGTGAATCTGGGTGACGGACAGGCCCCAATCTCGTAGCTTTCCCAGGGGTCGCCCATCCTTTCCATCCCCCGCTAGATAGTCAAGAGTGTCTTTATGTTCAGTAAATAGGAGCAGCTTCATCTTCGGGTCCTTGAAGACACCCTGCTCTGTTAGTACGTCCTTCAACTTGCGTAGCTTTGATTCAACTTCCCGCTGCTCCAGAAGTCGGGCCAGATCTATCAGCTTGCCAAGCTGGAATATTTCCTCTTTAAGAGCATCAGGATCGATGGACGCTACAACGCTCTCCAGGTCATCGAGTATCTCTTGCTGTTCGTCCTCGGGCAATTCTTCATAATCCTCAGGCACTTTCTTGAGCTTCTGCAGCTGACGATAACCCTCGGGGTCTTTGAGTACCTTTTCTCGCTTGTCCTTGATTCGCTCCAGACTGCGCCGCAGGGCATAGATGCTGGAAGCAAACCTTCTTTGCAGCATGGCCATCGTGAAGCCAAGTGCGCGTCCGCGGGCTGAGTCATCCTGCGACGCCTTAATTGACTGCGCCTGAACATATTCTGTCAATGAGTTGTACAAATCCCATTCATCACTGTCGATTTCAAATTCAATAGTCTTGACCAGCCTTCTCGTAAAAAGACTCTTGACCTTACCAGTATCCGGATCTGGGAAGCTTACCATTGCCTCTTTTACTCTGCGAAGGTAGAAGGGGGCCTCGTGCCGCCTCATCGCTTCTTCAAGGCTCTTTATATCGGCGTAGACATCCTTATCCAGTAATCGCAAGAAGAGACTGAAGTTCTCCGGATCGCCTTTATGAGGCGTTGCTGTCATCAGAAGGAGGTGATCGGTTCTGTCGGAGAGCGCCTCACCTAACTGGTAAGCCAGAGTTTTGTGATCCTGGCTATAGGCACTCATCTTATGGGCCTCGTCCACAACGATGAGATCCCAATGACTGCGCAGAAGGCTCTCTTTGGCATCCTCGATTATGGAAACCCATGGCATGGAAGTCACAATCTGGTTTCTCTCTTGCCAGGGATTGGAGCCGTAGTTAGCCCGGAGAATATCGCTTCTCAATACCTCGAAATGTTCTCTGAACTTATCTTGCATCTCACGCTGCCACTGAAAGGTGAGGTTGGCAGGAGAGACAATGAGTATGCGCTTGATCAGGCCACGAATCTTTAATTCCTTAATTAGTAGACCGGCCATGATGGTTTTGCCCGCTCCTGGGTCATCCGCCAGGAGGAAGCGTATGCGAGGAAGCTTCAGGAAATAGTCGTAGACGGCTTCCAGTTGATGAGGCAGTGGATCTACTCTGGCAATCGACAGGGTGAAGTAAGGATCGTATTCGTAGGCTAGGGCGAGTCGCATAGCTTCAACGCCCAGGCGGAAGTTTCCGGCATCACCATCAAATGGTTCATCTTCCGGAGTTATCTCTAGAGTTGCCAGTTGCTCTGTGGATAATATGGGATCATGAAGCTTGCCTGTGTTTAGTCCTTTTCCAATTAGTTTGATTGCATCTCCCATTGGAATTACTGTGATAACCTGGACTGGTTCGGGAAATAATGGCCCTCGCAAGATCACGTTTTGCCTGATATCTGAGTAGTTCATGATTGCCGTCATATGCTCCCTATCGCCTCCACCGGGTCCATGCGGGAAGCCTTCCAGGCAGGATATAGCCCCGCCACAAAGTTAACAGCCAGGGCAAAGACGATGGCATAAATGAAGAACTCCGGCTTCATGGTGATGTTCATCCTGGATACCATGTATATCTCGGAAGGAAGCTGGATGTCGTAGGACATGATGAGCCGGGCTGCCATAAAAGCCAGGATGCTGCCCAGCACTGCGGCAGGCGGGGCCAGGATCAGGCTCTCCAGCATGAATATCTTGAGAATAGATTGCCTGGTGGCACCCATGGCCATGAGAATGCCTATCTCTTTTGTCCTTCTGCTAATTATCATTATCATGGTATTGGCTATGCCAAATCCGGCTATAACGAATATGAGTATATAGAATATCCAGGAGAAGATGGACTGGGTCTGAATGAGCTTTAAGATATCGGCATTCATATCCTCCCAGGATTTGGATTCATAGCGGAATCTTGTTTTGAGGTCGGAGACTATGTAAGGTGCCTGGTAGATGTCACTTATCCCAACGTCCACCTCGGAGACTACATCTCCTTTTCCTACCAGATCCTGGGCTGTGCTAAGAGGGATGTAGATCAGAGTCTTGTCTTTGGCCGATCCCGTCTCAAAAAGGCCGGCAACCCTGAGGCGCAGGGATATGTTTCCTCTCGCCAGGATAAAATCGTCTTCTGGCTGCAGCTTCAACTCTTCGGCCAGCTTGGTCCCCATAAAGGCCGAAAGCTTTCTGTTCTCCAGATCCTGAAAGTTGCCAATGACAATATCCTTTTTAACCTTCATCAATAAGTCTTCATTCGTCGGATTGACTCCCAGGAATTCTACTCCCCTCACCTTATCCTTGTACTTGGCCGCGCCCTTTCCAATCAGCCTCGCTGAGACCGCTTCCACTTCAGGATAATCCCACAAACGGGCGGAGACGGTTCTATAAAGATAGATGTACTTCTCGTCTGACTTGGGCTGAACGTAAATGTGAGGATTGTTCTCGACAGTAGTCGTGATGATCTCTTCCTCAAAGCCTCCTAAGAGGCCCATGAAGACGACGATCACAGCTACGGCCAGCGTAACTGCTGCGACTGTGAAGAATGCGAGCTTAGGATTTCTGAGGATGTGACTCTTGGCTATGGTAAACTCATACATTTTATCCTCATCACTCATCCATTGATGGCCAGAGCAGGATCAAGCCTGGATGCCTTCCAGGCAGGATACAAGCCTGCAACCACGCTCAGGGCTGCCGCCACCAGCACTATTGTTATGAAGCTGCCGGCATTGATCACCACCGGCAAGGCTATCTCCTGCCCCCCGGGCGCCTGCATTTTGATATCCAGGCTCTTCAGATAAAGGGCAACGGCAAGACCCAGGATGCTTCCCAGCAAGCCGCCCATCAAACCCAGGATGGCGCTCTCCAAGAGGAAGATGTTTCTTATGTTCTTGCCGCAGGCTCCCATGGCCATGAACATGCCAATCTCGCTGGTCTTCTCATTAACCAGCATATACATTACGCTGCCAATTCCAAAGGCGGCTATTATCATTATCAATAACATTACAAGTCGGTTCTGAAACTCTTCTATGGCCAGCGTCTTCAAGATCTCAGGGTAAAGAGTCTGCCAGCTCTCTGCCTTGTATCCCTGCCCCCGCAAATTTGCGGCAACGCCATCTGCCAAATAGACATCATTCAGCTTTATATCGACTGAAGAGACCACATCACCTTCAGTTGAGAATTCTCTGACTGTGGAGAGGGATACGAAGGCTATATTCTCGGGCCATCCCGTGGGCAGCCTGAAGATACCGGAGACTACCAGGCTGCTGCCACCAACACCAGGAATGCCGGCAAAGATCGTCTGTCCCAGCTTGACCTTCAGCCTATCGGCCAGCTTTTCTCCCAGCACCACCTTATTGCCATTCTGGATGGAAGAGAGGTCTCCCTGGAAAACATGCTTTCCTATGTGGTAGATTTTATCTATATCCGCCGGATTTGCGCCAGACAGGGCTACGCTTTCCACGTTGTCCTTGTAGGCGAATGTCACTTCTGTTCCCAGGCTGGGAGAGACGGCAACCACACCGGGAATGGACCAAATCCGATCCATGAGGGTCTTGTAAAGGTAAATGTAGTCATCGCCTTCCCTTGGTGTGACGGTAACGTGAGGAAGATCCTCAACAATTATATCAAAAAGCATACCCTGAAACCCATCCTGCATGGATACGGATATCAGAGATATGGCCACAGCTAGTGCAATAGCTGCCACAGAGAGGAAAGTGCCTCTTTTTCGGTAGGCTATATGCCGCATGACTACAGATAATTCGAATTCGGGAATGATATTGGGCAGGGACGGCACCTCTGCGAGCATATATGCCGAGCTATGGGTTATCAAGTTAGTGGATTGAAGTGATGAGTCCTGAAATTATTTCGCGCCCAGCTTTGAAAATTAAAAAAGAAAACGAAAATGTATGGAAAGACCAGATGGTTTACTTCATCTTTTTCTCGAGCTTTTTGAGCTTCTTCTTAGCATCTTGGCTGCCCGCAGCCGCCTGCTTCGAAAGCTCTTCTGCCTTGGCTTTCTTCACCCGGTTCAGCTTCTCTAATTGTTTTTTACTTGTTGGCATATAGTCACCTCGCTACGCCTTTGGCTGATTCTATTTAGCCTTTTTCCGTGCTGACAATATCCCTGTATCGCTGTATCGGCCCATTTATCTAGCTGATCTTACAATTTTGCAGTTCCAGCCACAGCACTTTCTGGCGCAATCACTTTTATAGCTATCATCAGGCGTTTTGGTGAAGGACATCGCGAACCTCAATCTTGTTCAATTTCTGCTGAATTAGCGGCAAGGATTAAATAGTTTTATAACGCTTAATAGTTATATTATGATCGAATTCGTCGAAAAAGGTACCGAACCGCAGAGTATCGATCTGATGAGCATTCTTTATGAACACACATGTGATGCAGAGGATGACCGCGATTGCAGTATCATGAAGCATTTGATCCTGGCCGAGATACGCCGGTCCAATGCGCCTGCCTGGGTAGCTCTGGAACTTGAGAAAAAGCTGGAATGCCGGAGATGCTGCAATGCCCTGGCTAAGAGAGCGGTCGTTTATCCAGTGTGCATAGCTAGGGATAAATTCTCGCCAGACTCCAGAGGATATAAGCAGGAGAATCGGACAAATCCTCTAAAAGCGTAAAGCCATGAACAGCCAAAGTGATGACTCATTTTTCGCGCATGTTTCAAATCTATTCTATGCACGCTGCATGACAAGAGACCCTGTTGTCCACGCAGAATCATTTTTGCTCACCTGATGATAGTAACCTTTAATTACTGGGTTGACGTAGCTATCATAGCTGCAAAACAATCATCTAATCGGAAATGAGGAAAATATTATGTGTCAGATGGAAACGCAGATGGGAAAACATATGGGAATGGGAATGAAACACATGGGAATGATGCATCAAATGTGCGCAAGCGAGGGTGGTTTTCCGCTCATTGGTGACAAGATGCCCAGGATGGAAGTCAAGACCACCCACGGCATGATGACCCTGCCTGATGCCTTCGCAGGGAAATGGTTCGTATTATTCAGCCATCCTGCAGACTTTACACCGGTCTGCACAACAGAATTTGTGGCCTTTGAGAAGAGGCGAGAAGAGTTTGAGAAACTGAATTGCGAACTGATCGGCCTGTCAATCGATCAGGTCTTCTCCCATATGAAGTGGACGCAGTGGATAAAGGAGAATCTAAAGGTAGAGATCAAGTTTCCCATCATTGCCGATGATCAGGGGAAAATTGCTCAGAGAATGGGCATGATCCATCCCGGAAAGGCCAGCAATACAGTGCGAGCCGTCTTTGTCGTCGACCCGGAGGCAACCGTCCGCTTGATACTCTTCTATCCCCAGGAAGTAGGCAGGAATATGGATGAGATATTGAGGGCGGTGAAGGCTTTGCAGGTTGTGGACAAGAACAAAGTAGCAGCTCCCGCTAACTGGCCCAACAATGAGCTTATCGGCGATCAGGTGATCATTCCGCCTCCGGGCGATGAAAAGACCGCAGCCACCAGGAAGACGGGCGGCGATATGGTCTGCGAAGACTGGTGGTTCTGCCATAGAAAGCTGTGAAAGGTACCATCTAGGATCCACGAGAATTTATTTTTTTATGTTATCCACCGCAAAGCGAAGGTATTCATTTTCCGGCTGGCGGACTGGCAAACGGAAGGTTTAAGAAAGTATTATCTCCTATCGTCGAGATGATTTGAAATGTCCCTGGTCATTGCACTGGCTGCCAGCCGGGAGGCTGTAATTGGAGCCGACAGGAGAGCTATCGCCTTCTTAGGAACTTGCCCCAAGTTAGAAGAGGAGCTATACTCCGGGCTGATCAAAAATGACCAGCAACTTCTGGACAGAGCCAGAGAGCTTGGCGGCATTTTACATATCACGAGCAGCCGGGAGAAGGTCTGGAGGCGGGGTGATCTGCTGGTGGGAGAAGTCACTGAGATCTCTTTTGAGCGATCCAAGCGCAGGCGAATTTACCTTGCACCCGGAGCCAGCCTGCAGGTAGACATCACAAGTGGCAAGGTTGCGGATGCAAATGGCGAGGCGAGGATCAGAGCCTGGGACGGCGTAGGGTGCACAGTCTTTGGCAATCGTTTCACCCAGAAGCTGGCTTACGATGAGGTTGGCCGGGCGGGTGGAAGGGTGAACGAGCCCCTCATCAAGAGCATTTTGGTCAAGGCGGGGGAGTGTACGGCATCAGTAAGCCGGGAGAGCACGGTTCTGCGAAGCGATATCAAACAGTCCGATCCCAAAGCGGCCCTCCTAAAGGCTCTGGAGGAGGACTGTAAAGAGAGTGGCTGGAGGCTATGCGCTCAGCAGTGATATTGGCTGGCGGCAATGGTCGCCGCCTGGGAGCGGAAAAGGCACTCCTGGAGTTCGAGAATAGGCCACTGATCTGCTGGACGGCGGAGAAGCTCTTTCAGGCTGCAGATGAAGTAGTAGTAGTGGCCCGGGATGAGGCCCATGCCGAGCATCTGCAAGAGATGATCTCGCATTTTGCCCTTCAGTCTGAGACGGGAGTCGTCTTCACCTGGGATCGCGTGGCGGGATTTGGGCCGGTGGCCGGCCTCTCTGCCGGGATGAAGAAAGCCCGTGGGGATTTTGCCTTCGCCACGGGATGCGACCTTCCATTTTTAAACCCCCAGGTTATAGAGAGACTCTTCGAGCTGGTCGAAGAAAATGAATATGAAGATGAAAAAAGCTATGATGCGGCAGTCCCGGTGCAGCCTAACGGATTTTTCGAGCCGCTTCACTGCGTTTACCACCGGGAGAAAATGCTTTCCGCCTGCGAGAGAGCTCTGGAGAGGGCTGAGCGCAGAATTCATGCGCCGCTACAGGAGCTAAGCATCAAACGAATTCTTGTGGATCTGCTGCGTCCTATTGACCCGGATCTTCTCAGCTTCTTTAATCTGAATACGAGAGAAGATCTGGAAGAGGCCAGAATGCTCTGGCCGAACTGCAAAAAGCATCAATATTTTTGCAAACATGAATGCAATGTTTCAGACGTAGTGCTTTAGGATCTGATAAATCGCATAGACTACCACTACGAAAAGCACAATGCGCATCAACCACCAGAAGGTGTTCCAGAGTATCACGGCTGTTAAAACAGCCAGCAATATCAGGACCAGATTCTTCTCACGGCTTAAGGCTGGGCGCGGCAGGCTAAAATTACGCCTTTGCATGCCTGACCATCAACAACGGTAGTATTAATTGTTTTTCCTATGACATGACATGAACCAAAAGCATTATACATCCCCATTCCTCTGTGAGGGTGGTGAATGTGCATTGGATAAGCTTGAGCTGGTGATGAGAAATACAGAAGAGATAGTGACGGTAGACGAACTCAAGGGCCTTTTGGAGCAGAGCCGCAGGCCGCGCGCTTATGTGGGCTACGAGACGAGCGGCAAGGTGCATCTGGGCCACATGCTCACGGCCAACAAGCTCCTGGACCTGCAGAAGGTGGGCTTTGACGTCGTCGTCCTCTTAGCCGATCTGCATGCCTTCCTCAACGAGAAGGGCACCCTGGAAGAGGTGCGAAAGATTGCCGACTACAACCGGGACTGCTTCATGGCTCTGGGCCTGGACCCGGAGAGGACGGAGTTTGTTTACGGAACCGACTATCAGCTCAAGCCGGATTATATGCTCAAGATCTTGCAGATGGCCAGGAATACCACTCTCAACCGGGCCAGGAGAAGCATGGACGAGGTCAGCAGAAATGCCGAGAACCCCATGGTCTCCCAGATGATTTACCCGCTCATGCAGGCCATCGACATTGCCGACCTCAAGATCGACCTGGCAGTAGGCGGCATTGACCAGAGAAAGATTCACATGCTGGCCCGTGAGGAGCTGCCCCGGCTGGGCCTGCCCGCGCCGGTGTGCATGCACACGCCTCTCATCCCCGGTCTGAACGGCGAGAAGATGTCCTCCTCCAAGGGCAACAACATTGCAGTGGACGAGCCGGCTGCCGACGTCGAGAAGAAGATCAAGAGCGCATTTTGTCCGGCCAAGATTGTGGAGAACAATGCAGTGCTGGCCATATGCAAGTATCATGTCTTCCCCAGGATTGAGGAAGGGATGACCATCAAGAGGCCGGCCAAGTTCGGCGGGGATGTTTCTTACCAGAATTACGAGACGCTGGAGGCGGACTTCGTAAGCGGGGCGCTGCACCCCATGGATCTCAAGAAGGCATGTGCAGAGAGCATGAACGAGATACTGGCGCCGGTGAGGGAGAAGATGGGATAATTTTGCCATTTTTTTCCGAATAACATATTTTAATTGGAGTGAGAATCAAACTGCGTGCGGCCACCCCACCCTAAAGGGATGGGGTATGCTTCGGGCCGCACGCACGCCCAGTTAGCTGGAGATCAGAAATCATCGAGCCTTCTTTGCCCAGATTCCTTTGATCTGCAAAATTGCGATTCTGCTTTTGTTTTCCCCTGAGATTCCTTAATATAGTGCTTTATTGTGTCAGCAGTCACATTTCCGACGGATCGAAAGAATTTGCCACTTGACCACAAGCTTCCGCCCCAATATCTTTTTTTCAATTCGGGATGAAGCTTGAACATTCTATATGAACTACCTCCTTTCAAAAATTGAACGACTCTTGATAGAGAAGAGCTCGGGTGGAATTCCAGAAACAAGTGAACATGATCGTCTACAATTTCCATTGCATGAATTTTATAGCCTTGCTCCATGCAAATATTGATGAGAATTAGCTCGCAATCCTTTTTAACTCGCTTATCATAGAATATCTTGTATCGATACTTTGGCACCAGTACGATGTGGTAGGTAATTTGACCATAGCCATGGCTAAAACTGCGCAATTCCAACGCTTATCACATCCTAGCCATAGGTGGGTGGCACCACCTGTGGCTAAAGTGCCAAATACGATTTCATTTTAAAAGAAGCAACGGTTGATCGATATGAATTAACGCAAAAAACGGCGAGGGTTCACTTCATCCCCAACCTGAAGGTTGGGGTATTCGTGACCCTCCGCACTCCAGATGTAATAAATGAAACTAGATACAATAGTAATAAAAAATTATCGAAGCATTGAAACATTAGCATTAAACAATTGCGATGGATTCAATGTATTGATAGGGAAAAACAATTCGGGGAAATCTAATATTCTTTCAGCAATCAATGCCTTTTTCTCCTGTATTGATGAAGGCAGTTTTGTAAATTTAAATCCACCAATTGGCAGAGAAATTGATTTTTATAAGACTTCTAATCCGAGAGATGTAAGAAAATTACCGATAGAAGTTACGATATATTTCGTGCTCACAGTCTATGAAATCGATCAATTGAAACAAAATATTATAAAAGAAACTCCTCAAATGAAAACCGCAGTTGAGGGAATAGACATATCGATACTATCTGCAACCATTAATATCAATCCCTCGAGTTCTCCGTTTAGCTTTGTTAGCGAATTAGCATTAATAAAATCCAAAGAAAATGTAACTTTAGATAAAAAAAATATTTTACTTAGCATTAATTATAACGCTTCGATCGAACTTAGAGACAACTTATCTAGATCACGCCAACTTGACGAAGATATCAAGAGCATAGAGAATCTCACTAAACGAATAGAACCTGGTGATTGGCGTCGCTTATCTGAAGATCAAAACTATTTTAAATATTATACCAGAGATTTGGTTTCTGGATCAAGTGAAAAAATCAGAGACGAGATTTATTCAATTGTTCGAAGTTCTAAGACATATGAAGAGTTTAGCAAGAGTTTAGAAAATATTTCATCATTCCTTGGTGAAGAGTTTACAGCAATTCAAAAAGAAGAGTTAAGAAATAAGATAACATCGTTCGCAGGCGAAGAGGCGTCTATACCAAAATACATCTCCAATCTATTGTTGAGTATATCAAGAACCAAAGTACTTAATCTTACAGAAAGACGCAAACCGATAGGTGAGGATGAAGCAGCTAGGCTATTAGATCTAAAAGTACGCAGAGGTGGATCGATTGTTCTTCGCAATATTCAGGAGACTGTTTTGACATTGCTTGGTGTAAGCATTGACGCATTTCAAGGTAGTGTCTCATCACGCAGATCGGAAGTGCCTGCGGAACTAGATGTTGGTGATTTTTTGGTTCAAGCAAACGGTTCTGGTATCAGAGAGGCTTTAAGGATAATACTAGATGTAGAATTTCTACATCCGGATGTCCTTCTAGTTGAGGAACCAGAGGTGCATTTGCATCCCTCGCTTGAAACGAGTATGATGCAATATCTAAAGCGAAAAAGTGAAAGCTGTCAGATATTTATCACAACTCATTCGACGAACTTTCTAGATACTGCAGAAATGAAAAATATATATTTAGTATCTAAAACAACCGCAACATCAGTTGAACTCCTAAATCTCGAAGAAGCAGAAGCTAAGATTCCGAACGAGCTAGGTATAAGACTGAGTTCCCTATTCATGTATGATAAGCTTGTTTTTGTCGAAGGCCCTTCTGATGAAAACGTTCTTCGGGAATTGGCGTCAAAATTGGAATTCAACTTGGGTCAATATAATGTAGGATTTATTCGCATGAGTGGCGTGAGAAATTTTGCTTATTATGCCGCAGAAGATACTTTATCATTTTTAACAAAACGCAGAGTTGGAATTTGTTTTTTGCTTGATAGGGATGAAAGAGAAGATGATTATTTTGATAAAATGCGAAAAATGCTAAATGGAAGAGCTATTCTGAAAGTATTGAGCAAACGGGAATTAGAAAATTATCTAATTCATCCGCGTGTACTCAGGGAGTTTATAAAATTAAAACAAGATACTTCAGGCAAATCAGAAGAATTGCCTAATGAAGATAAAATTAAAGAAGACATAATTGAGAGTGCAAATCAATTGAAGCAATTTGCAATTAACAAGCGTATATTTTTGCGAATATTCTCCCCCATCCATCCGACGAAAGATTTTGATTTTGAAAACATGGACGAACCGATGATGAAGGATAGAGTCTCTGCTGATATCCAAAGAATGATCAAAATATTAGAGGAAAAAGATAAAAGAATTGACGAAATTTATGATGCACAAAAGAATTTTGTGAATAGTAATTGGGAGACAATGAGATTATCAATCGTTCCTGGAGATATCTTGATAGACAATGTATGTAGAAAATATGGCACAAGATTTAACAAAGTCAAAGACGGAGAAAGATTAGCTGCTTTGATGGCAGAAGGTGAAATCGATAATGAAATTAAAATATTTTTGGAAGAGGTATGCAAAAGTTAGTGCCAGCATATCAACTTTTAATTTTACTCTACTTTCCAACTTTTTTATCAAATTATAATAAGACTTTTATGGTATGTTCCTAATTAGGCTGATGGGATGTAGCATTATTACGCTTGTAAGGGTACCACTAAAGCTCGATCCCTATTTAGTGAGCTTCTCATCGACAGAGCAGAGAAATTTATCCAATCAGAGTTAAGTAAAGAGGCCAGGCAATCGAAAGGGCACCAACATTTTGGCGGAGATCTGCAACTACCAAATTAAGATCTCCAATCCAGATAAGCAGCCCGAGGGCACCAGTCAACTGAGCGAGTCAGCCCACGTGTGGGCGCACGGGCGCTGGTGGGAGCGCGTGCAGGCGGGCGTCCAGCCGTCCACGAGCCGCCACCAACTGAGATCAGCGATCCCAGAACCTGCCCCACACTCATCCCGATCCACCCAAGCTTTCCACGTCAGGCCCTCCCGCCCGCCGGATCACCGCCGCCTGCCCCTGCCCATCAGCCGTGGACCACGCGCACGGGCGCGCCCTCAAGCGGGCGGCCAGCCGTCCACGAGCGGCCCCGCGTCCGAGACGCAAGAGAGGCATGCCATCACTTTCGCCCCGGCCACGGCAAAAAGACTTATATTTAATGGTTTGATTATATCACTGCGAGGTGACATGATATGCTGACCAGCGGAGAAAAAGGTATTATCTATCTTTTAAATAATAATAAAAATAATATGTCAAAGCTTCGCCTCGTCAAGCTCATGTTCCTGGTCTCAAAGAGAATACCGCTCTATTACTTTGTACCATACAAGTACGGACCATTCTCCTTTCAGCTTTATCATGATCTATCACATTTGCAAAGAGAAGGTTTTGTATCTATCGATGACGATTCTGTGCATTTATTAACGGCAGAACTTCCCTCGCTCGATCTCAAGATAAAAAATGTAGTTCGCATGAACTCGGAGAGATTTTCCGCCCTCGACGACAAGATGCTGCTGGATTATATTTATGAGGAGCATCCCGAATTCACGATTTTCAGCCAGTACAAGAAAAAGATGGAATACGATAGGAATTCATCCGGTATTGTGACCATAGGCTACGAGGGAAAGACAATCGATAAATTCCTTTATGAGCTGATAAAAAATAAGATAGGCATAGTCGCAGACGTGAGAAGAAATGCCTACAGCATGAAATTTGGATTTCATCGAAATAAATTAAAAAGTTACTTGGAGAAAATGGGCATCGATTACATCCACATGCCTGAACTTGGCATCCCCAGCGACTCCCGGAAGAGTCTCAATTCTTATGAGGACTATCAAGCTCTCTTTGCCAGCTACAGACAGGAAATTGAGACTAAAATGGACTATCTGGAGAGAATAAAATCAATCAGCCAAAATAAAAAAGTATCCTTGATGTGCTTTGAGAAGGATGTAAAGTACTGCCACAGAGGCGTAATCGCAGAGCGACTCAGGGAAAGCGGAGTCGAGGTAATCGACCTATGACCTGGCAAAAGAAACGAGTACTGGTCACCGTAACCGCATATCCCGAAAAGAGCAAAAAATATGGCCAGGTCGTATGCACCATAGGTCTCACAGAAGAAGGTGACTGGATTCGCCTCTATCCGGTTCCGTTCAATGTTTTTTCGGGACCGCAAAAGCTCAGAAAATATGATTGGATAGAAGTAGAATGCAAAAGAGCAGAAGAAAAGCTGAGCCGCAAAGAAAGCTATCGCATCAGAGATGCCTCTTTGAAAATCGTCGACAGAAACCTCAGCTTGAGGAAAATCAAAGGAAGAGTGGACTGGAATGAGCGCAATAGGTTACTGCTCAGTCATGTCGCGCCGTCTCTCGAAGATCTTCAAGCCAAATTTAATGACGATAGAACATCGATTGGTCTGATAAAGCCCGCAGAAGTCTTTGAGTTTTATAAAAAAGGAGACCTGCAGATTTATCAGGATCCGAAGGTATTTCAGCAATCTCTTTTTGGGACAAAGATTCCGGATATAGAAGAAATCCCTCACCTATTCGGCTATAGATTCAGATGCAATGGATGTCTGAAAGGAAAAGAGCATAACATTCAATGCGAGGATTGGGAGCTGTTTGAATCCTACAGACGCTGGGGGATGTGGTACGGTGACTTGGATTTGCTTTGGGAGAAACTGCAAGATCAATATTATAAATCTATGTTGGGCAGCGACCTTTATTTCTATGTTGGAACATTCTCTCAATTTCCTACTTGGCTGATAGTCGGTTTATATTATCCACCCAAGCAACCCGAACTTCCTAGGAAATCTCAAAACCGCACATTGGACGAACTATTTGGACAAAACACAACTTGAATAACCATTTTGACGGGGAAAAACCTAACCCAAAGAACTGGTGCAAAGGGACGAAGCATGTGAGCTTAAAGATGAGAGCTGAGTACAACCCGGCCCGGCCCCTTAGCGACAGCCCACGTGCATGCAGGCACGCCCTCGGGCGAGCGGCCAGCCATCCACGAGCGGCCCCGCATGCGAAGGCAGCGCACGTGAATGCGAAGCGAGACCGCAAGGCTGCGCTGATGCGAATCCCAAAGATTTAGCTGAGCGTCCAATCACGGAGACCCTGCAATTCAGGGCTTCCAGAGTTTCAACCAGTCCACCCTCTCAAAATCCCGGTCGTTCGAAGCCAAAATGCTCAATCCTTCCGTTTTCATCGTCGCAGCATGAATCGCATCTGTCGAAAGAAGCCCGTACTTCTGAGAGAACGCTAAGGCTAGATGCAAAACATCTCTTCCGACTCCTATTACTATGAGGTTGTCGATCTGCGAAATATTCTCAATGGCCTCCCTGGCTGCGCACAATTCTTTTATTACTTCTGGATTATCTTTGAGATATTTTATAGCATGCTTGGCTTCAATGTTGTACTTCTCAAAAAGCTCTGCGAACATAACTCTGTGAAATACTTCATTACATACGAATACGGAAGTAACGCCGGAATACTTGCCATAATTGACATCCTTTAGGAATTCAGTGCACGGTTGTGCATATTTCCAATGTTCCAGGATCTTATACAGAAATATATTTGCGTCAATAAAAATTATCATCCCTGGTCGGAGTGCATTTTGCATCAGATCGGCTCCAGCTCAGGGCTTTCTATTATCTCATCGACAACATCTCTTTGGGAGATCTTAACCAGGCCACCTAATCGATCTACTGCATCCTTTTTTACCTCAATATCGACCACGTCTCCCTCCTTGAGGTCAAGCTTCTCTAATGGCCTTAGGATATTGTTTTCATAAACCGCCTTAACAAGCATGATGCCACCCTTTAACAATTCAGTCTCCTGGATTAAATATTTGTCTCACAGAGCTCTATGAGGTCCGACTGGTGGATTGGAAATAACATGCCAAATCATGTGGCTCTGGAGCTGGAGATCGTGGAGAGCCAGAAGACTGCGCTAGAGCAGTTCCGGCGCATCGAGGATGAGCTGAAAGACTGAGAACTAAAGGAAAAAGAGCTCAAAATGCTGCCCGATTCGACCAGCTACCAAGGATCTGGCCCGAGGGCGCAGGCCCACCTGAGCGCGCCGACCCCACGCGCACCGAAGGCAGCGCACGGGAAAGGGAGGCGAGTCAAAGTACGGCAGTTATTGGGGCCTCCAGATCTGCAGCCAACTAACACCCTTATAATCTCTGTCATTTGATGCCATTGTATTCACACCTTCCCGTTTCATAATTGCCAGATGAAGAGCGTCATTAGATAAGAGTCCGAATTTCTTTGAATATCTCAGTGCCATATCAAAAGCGCTGTCATCAATTCCTACTATCTTCAGGTTATTTATCTGCTTTATTTTCTCGATTGCAGTCCAGGCCTTAGTTGATTCACTCACCAGACCAGGATCTTTCTTCAGGCATTTCAAAACCGATTCTGGACTTATGCATTCTCTTTCCACAATTTCTGCTATTAGTGACCTATGAAATACTTCACTGCACACAAGAACTGATGTAATTCCATTATATTCGCCGTCATTTATAGACTCAAGAAGCCACTTGGATGAATTGCCAAACTTCCAATGGCCGGACACTGCATAAAGCAAGATATTCGCATCGACAAAAACAATTCGTACCTGTTTCGATGTCATAGGGCATTAAATTGGCTCCAAATCAGGACTCTCAATGATCTCATCCAGCCATTGTTTATTCTGGATTTTTATGATGCCATAAAGTTGATCGACAGGACTTTTCTTCACTTCGATCTCGACCAGTTCGCCATCTTTTAGATCCAGCCTTTCCAATGGCCTTAGAACGCTGTTCTCATAGATCGCTCGAACAAGCATCGAAACCACCGCCATTATTATGTCGCCGAAGATTAAAAACCTGTCTATTTAAGCTCCTAAGGGCTCTGCAGATCTGCTTGATCTTGGCACGCTGTCTAATCCAACAAGCTGGTTTTCTCTACTGTCCATTCTGCCGGACGGCTATCCTGTCGCCACGATCGGACCGCAAATGCATTGGGGAGTCTTCATCCATTCCAACCGCTCTGGCTTTCCTCTTCCGGTCCTCCCGCCCGCCGCAAACCACCACTTGCCCAGCCCCCGGTCCCGCCTCCCAGCGACGGCCCAGGCGCATGCAGGCGCGCCCTCGGGCGAACGGCATCAAAATCCGGTTCACAAAAAGAATAAGATGCGAGTTTAAGATGACAAAGCAGCCAGCGAGCTTTCTGCAGAAAAATCTCATGCCTGAGAATTTTTGACATATCTGGATGTAATGTAAACATCTCACCATATTTATTTACTATCAATTCGTTTAAGATTCAGAGGAGACAATGAAAACGCTTCAAGAGGTAAAGAGCATTCTGATAGACCAAAAGCCGATCATCAGGCAAAGGTTCAAAGTGAAGGAAATCGGCATCTTCGGCTCATTTGTGCGAGGAGAACAGAATGAGACCAGCGATCTGGATTTGCTTATCGACTTTGAGGAGCCGATCGGCCTCATCCGCTATGTCGGATTGCAAAACTACTTGAGCGACAAGATCGGTGAAAGAGTAGATCTTATAACAAAGTCAGGCCTCAAACCCAGGATAAGCGGCCATATCCTGAAAGAGGTAATTTACGTATGAAAAAACGTGATTACGGGAGTTATATTGAGGATATTATCGAGCATATGGGTTATGCAGAAGAATTTATAAAATATAGGACATTCGAAGAATTCGCAAACGATAAAAAGACAATTCTCTCGGTAACAAAGTGCATTGAGATTGTGGGAGAGGCGACGAAGCAAATCCCAGACTCGATTAGAGAAAAATATCCGGAGATTCCCTGGCGAGATATGGCTGGAATTAGGGATCGGCTCGTACATGGTTATTTCAAAGTGAACCTGGAAATTGTCTGGATAACTGCTGCCATCGAATTTCCAGAGCTTCGACTCATGATGCAAAATGTATTGGCTGATGTAGACCTCTAGCGAAACGTTGAAAGTCCCTCTCGCCCGCAGGAACGCTTGCCACCCCAGGTAAGCCCCGGCCTCTCAGAGCGGCCCACGCGCATGAGAGAATTAGAGGCGAAACGGAGAGGCCGAAGCTGGCGCTATTGTTTGAACAAACAATGCGCGCCATAAGAGCAGATCCGAAAATCTGAGACTAGTGAGTTGAATCGAATTCGTAGAGCATTGCTTCAATCTTAAGCCTGATTTCTGGAATCTCGTTCTTCACAACATCCCAAACGATTTCCCACTTCACCCCAAAATAGTGATGGATGAGCTTATCTCGAACCTAAGCTCCCCGAAATTTAGGCATATCTGATCAATTTTCGCCATCGATGACCAAAAACTATAAATAGTATGCTGTGCCTAAATACAACATGAAATCTTTTATTCGAACCAAAAAGATAAATGGCCTGGAATACATATATGAAATTACACCTTATTACGATAAGGAAAAGAAGCAAATTCGGCAGAAAAGCAAATACTTGGGAAAGAATGTCAATGGAGTTCCCGTGAAGGTTCGCGCCAAAGACCAAATCCCCAAGAAAGTGCTATCGCATGGCGAATTCGTTCCACTCAAGAAGATCACAGAGGACCTTAAGCTAGAAAAGATCCTCTCTGATGTTCTTCCTGGTAAAGAAGTCCGGCCGATTTTGACACTGGCAATGAACTATGCCACACACCCCCGAGCACTAACCCATATCCAGAGCTGGTATGAAGGTACGGTCATGTCTGAAGACCATCCGAATCTTCCCTTATCATCACAGAGCCTTTCACGAATGCTAAGCAGTATCGGTGAAGGTACTGTGAATCTGGAATTCTCTCGCAAACTCATTGAGCAAGTATCCACAGCCAGCACGCTAGTCTACGATATAACCTCCTTTTCGTCTTACTCTCAGAGCATCAGCCTCCTTGAATACGGCTATAATCGAGATGGCCTCGACCTGCCTCAAATCAATCTGTCTCTAGTCGTGGACAAAGATCTGGGCATACCGTTGATGTATGATCTCTACCCAGGAAGCATCGCAGATGTATCTACGCTTAAGAATACTATCAAGAAAATGAATGCACAGGGCGTCAGAAATTATACTCTGATCATGGATAGAGGCTTCTTTTCAACCGACAATATCGAGGAGATGATATCTGCAGATCTGTCGTTCATTATTCCGCCAACGAGTAATCTCAAGAACGTCAAAGAAGCGATATCTGCTATCCACAAAAGCATTGACGATCCAGAGCATCTAAAACTCTATGAAAAAGAGCCGCTGTTTGTGATGCCTGTAGAGATCGATGTTGGTGAAAACAAGCTGAACGGATATGCATATTACGATCAGAAAAGAGAGCAGCAGGAAAGAAATACGTTTTATAAGCGACTCTACGATTTGATGGAAGTGCTCAAGTCCAAGAACCTGAAACCCTGGATGAATCCTGGAGAAGTTTTCAGGGCGACTGCGAAAAGAGATGCCAAGTTTATAGAATGGAAAGCAATAGACGGTAAGTTTCAGGTATCACTTAGAAAAAATGCGGTCTCCCAGGCTATTAATAAAATGGGAAAGTTTATCTTGCTTTATCGAGGCGAGTTCACGTGGGTGGAATGTCTTGCGCTTTATAGAAGCAAGGATATCGTTGAAAAGGGATTCGATGTTCTGAAGAACGACATCGATTTGATGCCCGCGAACCTGAGGACCAACAGTAGTCTAAGGGGCTACCTATTCATTTCATTCCTTGCTCTGATCTTGAGGATGAAGCTCATGCGAATGATGATCGATGCCGAGCTGAATAAAAGATACTCGGTTGAGGGATTGTTCACTGAACTCGAAAAAATCAAGATCATGGTCTTGCCGGATGGAGAAAGAATCACGACCGAGATCACTAAGAAACAGCGTCAAATTCTGGATGCCATTCATATGTGTGCCTAAAAAATGGGGAGGTCAGGCTCGAAGTCCCGCCACCTTTCTCCATTCTATCTCAGGATGCTTCTCACGAAATTCGACTGACAAATTCTTTGTCGCCTCACCTATTACTTCGAGGCTTCTAAGCCATGCTCTTTGTTTTTCCTTATTTTTTATCAGGTCTCCAAATTTGATTCCAATTCCGCTCTCGTCGAGAAAGTCAATTTCATCGAGAATGTGCTTTAAAAAGACAGAGTCATCTTTGATCAGCCCATACCACCTCTCTTGCGACGTATGAAGCAATGTAGGGGCTCAATGAATCAGGTGTGACAAGCTCCACCCTCCTGCCAAAGAGATCTTCGAGGAAGAAGGCTAAATTCATGAAGTTGTTAAAAGTCGGCTTTTCAAACTCCACCATTATATCCACGTCGCTGGTTTCTTTCTCATCCCCGCGAGCAAAGGAGCCGAATAGGCCTATTCTCTTGACATGGAATCGCTCTTTTATTTCTCGATCACGCTTTCTCAAGATGTCGATAATCTTCATTGTTAGGTCACCGATCCCATTTTCACGATTACATGTGTGATGTCAAAGAATAAAAATCTGCCTCAAATACGCTCCAAAGCTGGAAGATGGCAACTGACGCCAGGCTGCCCGCCATCTTGCATTGATCTGGAATTTCCTTATCTGGATGCCGCAGTAGCTGTGGTAGCCAGCTCCAAAGGGCTCCGGCTTACGCGCGTGCGAACGAGCGCGAGCAGGCGGATCCAGGGGCGAGTGGCCCCGGCGTGCGAAGGCAGCACACGAGAATGGTAAATGATCCGGGGAAGGCGGCATGGGCAGCGTGCCTGTCAGGATGAACTGGATAAAGTATATTGGAATTCCGGCTAACGCAGATTACATCTTAGAAAAGGTCAAATGTCATGACCTCATTGTCTTTAGAGAGGGGAAAAGCTTGAACGACCAGATGCAGCCCGTTCGTGAAAAGATAATAGGCATCTTGCACAGAAATGATGTAAAAAAGGCATCCTTTTTCGGTTCAATCGTGAGAGGGGAGATGACCGAAGAGAGCGATGTGGATCTTTTGGTCGAATTTAAAGGGAAAAAGAGCCTTCTGGATATAGCCCATTTGAAGAACGAGCTGGAAGATGCCATTAGCAGACGAGTAGATGTTCTGACTTACAAGTCGCTGCACCCCCGTCTCAAAGATAGAATTCTGGCCGAGCAAGTCCAGATAATATGAAGAAAGATCCAACAGTTTTCCTGGGCCATATATTAGACAGCATTGAGCTTATCGAGAGTTATTCCAGGGGAAAGACCGAGCTGGATTTGATGAATTCAGTTGGCCTGCAGGATAAAATCATCCGAAGGATCGAGATAATCGGAGAAGCTGTGAAAAACCT
Organism: Methanothrix sp.; assembly: GCA_963682135.1. Lineage (GTDB taxonomy): Archaea > Halobacteriota > Methanosarcinia > Methanotrichales > Methanotrichaceae > Methanothrix. The sequence goes on along the minus strand of OY821645.1, from coordinate 25,048 downwards.
GCCCGCTGATCTGAGAAAAGATCACCCAGAGGTTCCCTGGAGAGACATGGCAGGAATGAGGGATATTGTAGTCCATCAATATTTTGGGGTAGATCTAGAAGCAGTCTGGCAGGCGGCAACAGTGGATTTTCCGGATCTGAAGGAGAAGATACTGAAGATTCAAGAAGAGCTCTGTAAAGAGGCCAGGTGAACGAGAGGGCTCCACATTATGGTGGTGATATTTAAAGACCAGATCGAGATCGGCAATCTGGGCAAGCTGCCAGAGGGCACCGGCTAACCAGGCATGCCTTGCCCACGTGTGAGCGCACAGACACGATCAAGCTCATGTTCGCGGGCTTCCGGCCATCCACATGCGGCTTCTAACCGGAGATAGGCGATCCATGAGTCCGGCTCCACTATTGCCGTGAACTCAGTGCTCAAGCCAAGGCATAGATTTATTTTCGAGAAATGCCTCTTACTAATGGATGCAACCGGTAAAAATAATTATAGAAAATCATTTTGATGGCTATGTAGCCTACCCAGTCGGAATTAAAGGGATAGTAGTAGGAGAGGGCGATACCTATGAAGAAGCTCTTGCCGATGTGAAATCTGCCATCCAGTTCCATATCGAAACCTTTGGCAGAGAGGTCTTTGAGGCAAACGAAATCCCTTAACGAGATCTCCGTCCTGCCTGGTCCGCCCAAGCTTTCTGCTTCCCGCTCTCGCTCACCGGATCGCCGCCACATGGGCCCGGCCCCTCAGCGGCGGCCCACGCGCATGCAGGAGTGCCCGTGCGAGCGGGCACAGGGGGCGCACGAGAAGGCGAATCAAGATGGCAGGCCATCCAATAGAAAAACCTTTTAGCTTGTAGGATTGCGAAGGACGGATTTCGCTAACCGCGGGTCAGCGAGAGTTTCGACGAGAAGTCGAAACATCGGTAAGTCCCCATCCTTCTGGGTGATCTCGCTAACTCCGCAGAGTTTGCAGGAGTTACGATGCAGTCGTAACGGATGAAAGTTCAGGTTGTAAATCTGTATGCAATTGAGTTGGCTTGTATGGAGTTGGGTAAAGTTAACCCCTTGACCTTATTCGATACAGGAATTACGCTCATGGGATTCTTTATAGCAATTACCTTGCTGGCTGGATTTGTTATATTAGTTTGATTTGTGATATTGGTCTCATTTGAAACATTGGCTTGAATCATAGCATTCTTGGATAAGCTGCCAAGGAAGATCATCTTTCCTGTAGTTGCACCTTCCTGTATTGATTCTGCCAAGCCAATAATCAGTAGAAGAAGCATAACGCCAATTAGCAGTCTCATAGATCAACCTCCACCACGCCGATTGAGGCTCATGAGCAAAAAAGGTTTGCCTGCAAACACATAGCTATATCTGGATCAATAACACAAAAGATAGAGACGATGCAGAATACTCAGTGGAAATGGTGCTACAGATCGCTGTTTCTGGCAGCAATCTTTTCAGTCGTTTGCATCTGTGCATTCATCTTTATTGACGGCTTCTCTGGAGGCTATGCTATCGCATTCGTATCATTCTTCCTCGCAGTTTCAGCAGTTGCGGTCGCTGCATTATTTTTCCACCGTGCCAGGGTTATGGATTGCATTCTGAACAGCACACAGCCACTGGCCCATTGGATATACTCAGCAGACGAAGCTGAGCAGAGTGCGAGGCGCGAATATGCAGATTATCAGGAAAGAAATCGTGCTATGTTTCTCATTATTGGAGGAATGCTTGCTCTCGCCTCGCTGGTTATGATGATATTTGCCGGAGAAGGAGGCTTCATAAGCGGGGTATTTCTTCTGGCATTCACAGTCTTCCTCTTCATTGTCTCCAGGATTGCTCCGGCGATAGTGCTGAAATATGCACTTGCGTCTCCTAGAGAAGCTTACATCGCGGAGAATGGGATTATTTATGAAGGAGCAGTCTATCCGTTCCAATCCTTGCTTATGAGAATGGATGGAGCAACATTCCAGGAGAAAACAGGAAAAAAGCCTGCGGTGCTAATATTCTCCTTCACCCAGTCTGTCGGGCTCAATATCCGCACTCCCTTCGACATTGGGATCCCGGTGCCGCAAGGAGAGGAGGAAACGGCACGCAAGATATTAAATCTTTATGAAAGGAACCTAATCATCACCTGACCAAAAGTCTAGGAGTCATCAAGATGAAACTGTATACCAATCAATCAGATTTGGGGCTAATGCTTCTTATCGTGAGTTGTCTAATTGCCGTCCTGATTCCGGCAGTCTCGGCAGATGAAAACTTATTGCATGATACTAATATTGCTCCAGCTCTATCAAAAGGCAATAATTCAGGTAGTGCCGGGGATGTATTCGAATTTCCTGAGGATCATGTCCTGCACCAGCCAGAGGCAATTGTCGAGAATATTGAACTCTTTGTTGAGTGGCTTTACTGGACAGGCGAATTAGAAGATATCAAGACCGGTGACCTGTATGGCTTCCAGTATACGCTCTTTCAGCAAAACCTGCAACCGGGATTGATTGGCTACGTCAATCATGCTGCCATTAGCGATATTCGCAATAGCCAGCACCCGCGTTATCGATACGTAGCTCTTCCCGATCAGGCCAATATCACCAATGGCACTGATGCTGATATGGGACCATACTGGCGTTACGAGGATAATCAAACAACACTCACTTATTGGGAAGATCTAGACGCCTGGAACATTGCAGCATCTGGAAATGTATCCAATGACGGCGGACATGGGCAGAACATTTCCCTTAATCTGACCATAGTAAACGATAATGCTGATTATTACATCCACGGGCAAGATGGATTAAGTGACCAAGGTGCTTGCCAGGATATGGGTTCGCAACCAATGTCAGGAAAATCCTATTATTACTCTCATCCATCGATGACGACAACGGGAACTCTTACAATAGATGGACGCAGCATTGATGTTCAAGGATCCAGCTGGTTTGACCATCAATGGGGTGGTTTTGGGAAATGCTTACCTGCATGGGATTGGTTTAGCTTGCGCCTCGATGACGGCAGCTTTGTCATGCTGTACAATTTCAAAGATCCATCATTAAACGACATCCCCGATCAACGTGGCCTGAGCTATATTGATCGCAACGGAAAAGTTGAATGGTGGTATGGAGAAGATGCAGCAAACTTGACCGCAACCCGATGGTGGAAATCCGATCTGTTTGGTTTCAAATATCCGTTGGATTGGACCATCAATACTCCAGTCGGCAAATACGCGTTGCAGCCCTACTTTGATGAACAGACTATGAATGTCGCCCAAGGTGAGGTTAAGTACTGGGAAGGAATAATGCGAGTTCGTGAAGGAGATATAAGCGGCAAACAGATAGGCACAGGCTACATGGAATTGGCAGGCTACGCGCCGATCTGACACAAATTTGCTGAAGATTCAAACTACTTTTTTTTCTTTTGCAGCCAATAATTTATATCATGTAGTAGATCGTCGACAAAAAACAGAGGCGATCCAGGTCAATTAGGATCACCCCACTCAGAATGAGCTAATCAAGACCACCAGTAACCGCTATGGTAAGTGTAAGGGTACCAATAATTGCGGTAAGCGTATGGATTGTAGTACCCATATCGATAATAGGACGGATACCAGACACCACCTGGATAGTAGTAATATCGATCTGGTCGATAGGTCTTCCCTTGATAGTTATAGTAGGAAAAGACATCACCCCCCCAGCCCCCCACGCTGCCGGGATAATCATAGGGAGTGTATCCACTGCCAAAAACCCAACTGGGAGGAAGCCAGACCTGCTCTTTCTCATGATCAGATTGTGCAAAGCAAACTGGTGCTACCAGCAACAGAGCTGGCAATAGCAATAAAGCTGCAAATTTCTTGCTCATGTTAGCCTCACCTATTATAGAATATTGAATCTGTGAGCTATTAAAGATATTCAATCGCTTCAGCCGTCACAATCAATCAAAACAGTCATGTTCATAAAAATATAATATTTACCGGCTTCTGCTTCTCCTTTGAGATGACTGATGACCGTCTTGCGCTCCACGTTCCAGTGTAGAGTCCTGAATGGTTGGCATTTATATACCTCGCGATTTCTTTTTATACAAGGCCACCGATAGATGATTGAGGCAATAATGTGACAGATGCAATAAACATGATGGACCCCTTCAATATTGGGCTCTACGCCATTGAAGTGGGACTTGTTGGTGCAGTAATCTACGCCATGACAGCACTATCGGCTCTCTTCAAGCCGATGATCTGATCGACGGTTGAAGTCTCCATCAATTGATGGCAGATTACTTATTACTAGCTTTGGCTTTTCGCCCTGGCAGAATCTACCAGTGGCTGCGCCGCCTGAGAAAAGACGTTTTGCGTGGCAGTTACATTATAAAATGTCCTAAGCCGCCCACTAGGATACACAACCGAGAACCTGGCAATGCTTTCTTTCAGGGGCTTGTCCATGCTACCGAAGGGCGTGGAGTCGAAAAGATAATAGCCGCTATTATATTTACCAGCACCCACTACCTGCAGGGTCGCGCCTTGTGTATCCGCCTTTATGAGCATAACATCTCTGTATCCCCCTAGAAAAGATATCAGTTCGGGCTCCAGATATCTGCATCCCAGAGCCGAGACATAAAAACGGGAAAAAGTATCCAGGGTGTAGTTAAGCTCAAAAGTGGCATTGTCGCCATCCAGGCGCATGGTCACTTCCCTTATCTCGATATATTCGCTGCCGACAGCTGAACAGATCGATAAAACGCCCAGAATAAGAAACGCAAAAAAAGCTATGGAGCGCATCCTTCACCCATACATCTTAAGGATCGACGGCAGAAACAAAATCAGTCCCATTATGGCAAGAAATGCTAGAAATAAGAGCTGCTGCTTTCTCTGAGCCGATTTGAACTTCGACTCGCATAGCTCGTCGCAGAAGTTTTCGTCAGGGCGCACGGCATTGCCGCAGACCATGCAGTGTTTGTGCGGCATAATTTCTGTCATCGTATCACCATCTACGGCTTTAGAAGAGAGAGTAAATAAGGTTTTGCCTTGCCACCACCACCTCACAATATATTACTTTCAAAATAACATTATTATCACAAACATACAGTTTGATTTTTTTCGAAGGTATCCTAAGTTCAATGAAGAAAAAATTCAATGTTTATTTTTCCACTGGAAATAAAGGGGTTGATGATGAGAAATTCCTCTGCCCGGATTTTGCATTAACTATAAGAGGCTTCATGTAAATTTGCTTCTCATGCTTAGAATTCCGATGATCATCTTCATGGCTTTGCTCATCTGGCTTATGCCCATTGATGGAGCAAGAACATATATCGTTGACGACAGCGGCTTTGCCAATTATGAAACCATCCAAGAGGCCGTTGTTGCTGCCAGTAATGGAGATACCATATACATCAAGCCTGGTGAATATAATGAAGCGGTAATCCTGAACAAGAGCCTGAACCTAATGCCTCTCACCGGTGAGAACGGGCCTATAATCCTCAAAGGAAATGGCCTGGAGACAGGGGTCACAATAACCGCAGAGGGCTGCTCTCTGCAGGGCCTAACCATACAGGACTTTTCCGGGCCTGCTATGTATATTCAATCAGACCGAAACACCATCAAGGAAAATGTGTTTAAAAACTCCAATCCCGCTATACTGGTCCGCGGTTCTCATGAGAATTCAATTACCGAAAACGCAATGATGGACTGCCAGGGGGCGGTGGCCATCTGGGAGAACTCCACCAAAAACGTGGTTACAGAAAACAATATCGTAGGCTGCAATCTGTCCATAGTAGTGCGGGAAGCTGCTGAGAATAAAATCCTGAGCAATAAAATATCTGATGCTTATTGGGGTATGTGGCTTGATCATGCCAAAAGCTGCCAAGTCGAAAGCAATGATATCCAAAGCAAGAGATATGGCATGTGGATCTTGAACAGCAGCTACAACGATATTTCTCAAAATAGGGTCCGCATCAGAGGTTCTGCCGCCGATATCACACAAGGAATAAATCTCGCGAACGCCAGCGAAATTACATTGCAGAGCAATGAAATCAATGACGCTACCTTTGGTCTGATCATCGCCAGCAGCAAGAACAACAAACTGACGGATAATGCGATGCTCCGCTGCACGAATGCAGCTTATATTAAGGACGCAGATCTGCTTGAGATAAAAAACAATAGCATCATCACGACTGAATATGGCATTAGGATGGAAAATTCCAGCAAGAATTCTTTCAGTCAGAACAAGATAGAAGACGGCACCGTTGGCCTTGAAATGAGCCAAAGCAGACAGAACAATTTTTCCGAAAACAAGATCTCCGGCATAACAGACACCGCGATACAGATTTCATCCTCCAACGAGAACACTCTATCCGACAATCTGATCGCAAATAGTTCCAAAGGAATTATCCTGCTGGAATCATCAGCCAATCAGCTTTCGGCCAATCGTTTCCAGAATGTAGAGTGGAGCTTTTACGCAGAAGCTGAGACCAAGGAGGGATTTAATAATTCCGTTGATGAATCTAATGTTGTGGATTCCCGCCCCATAGTATATCTCTTTGGCAATCTTGGAGGTAAGATCCTGGATAGAGATCTCGCTCATCTTACATTAGCCTACTGTGAAAATGTCACAGTAAGGAATAATGCCATCACCAACGATGCCGTATTCCTCTTTGATTCAAAAAATAACAGGGTCCAGGAGAATAACATCTCTGGAAGATACGGCATGCGTCTCGTTCAGTCTGATGAGAATGAGATATCAGGCAACCGCCTTCTTGGCAATAAATTTAGCGGCATATTCCTGTACGCCTCGGACGGCAACCAAATTGCAGGAAATAATGCCTCGCGAAACAATCAGAACGGCATCTCACTCCTCTCCTGTAGCGAGAACACCATTCGTGACAACATGGTTGATGCAAATGCTGCCACAGGTATCTGGCTAAACCTCTCTAATGATAACCAGTTATATCAGAATAACATCAGCAACAATCCTATTGGCCTGCAGGTAATGCATTCCACTGGAAACAGAATCTTCCACAATAACTTCCTGGGCAATAAGGAGCATTCTCAAGATATCGGGGGCAGCAATAGCTGGGACGAAGGCAATGTCACGGGCGGCAATTACTGGATGGATCATGTGGCTATTGGCAATCCCAGCCAGAATTGGCCAAGGATGATCAAAGGCGCAGGCATGCTGGACAATTATCCCTTCCAGGATGAGAGCGGCTGGCGAAAGGCTGCCGCCGCTCAAAGCCGCAATACTTAATATGATGGAGAAAGATAGGAGTTGGATATGGCAAAGAAAAAGAATGAAGGCAGCGGTCTTCAGTCATCAGCAGGCCTCATGAGGTACTTCGAGGCGGATGATACTGCAATAAAGCTTAATCCTAAGATGGTACTGGGAGCCTGCATTGGTGCAGGCGTGGTAGTAATGGGACTAAATATCGCCTTTGGCCTCTGGCCTTAGGCTATAAAGTCAATTATGTCTTTTGGGGGGCGGATTTGAGCACCCCAAGGGCCATATTGGACAAAGATGCCGGTTAACTCGGTCTTTGATGCTTTGATGTTATTTTAATTGCAGGACTTTAACCGAATTAATAAATCGTTCTGTAGCTTCTTGACCATAGGTGGAGAGAATCAATCCTACAGCCGTGGATGCCAGAATGCCTCCCGGTCGATCCAGATGATATTCTACGGGATAGACTGCAACGTAAACCGGCTCATCTATCGGACACTTCAGGCCGCTGCCAAATATCCCGGAGCGTCCATCTATCATCCTCTCAGTTATACTGATATCTTTGCATACTTTAGATTTTGTTAGGGTACCGTTGGCTAGGTCCATCAAGCGAGATTGGTTGATCAGAGATGCATCGTTATGGGAGTACATTATGACCGAGATCTTCAATATCTTGGATTTATCGGATGCCGACTCCAGCGTCAATGCATCTGTCGCGACGGCAACTTTTCCGGATGTGCTATCTCCATGCGAGACGCTGCTTTTGTATTCGTCCATTTCCGACCAGTTGAAGTTGATCTTCCACTTGCCGCAGTCCTCAGAGAAGGACGTGACAGATAATTCATCCATCATGGACCCAAGCCCATGCACGGTAAGCAAGAGTGCCAGACCCAATGCCAGCCCAATCAAGAAAGTCTGTGAGCGATATATGCGTTTCACTAAAAACACCTACAATGCAGCCATCCTGGGCAATATATCCGGATTGATTCCTTTAGCCAGCTTTGTAACATCCTTGAATCGGCTCTCGCTCTTTGCGACAGCGGGCTTCTCACTCTCTTCGCTGGCGGGCAATTCAGCCGTTTGCTCTGCGCTTACTTGATCCGTCTCATCTGCCTTTACAGAGGCGGTTGTAACCTCGACAGGGCTGTAACCGGATGTATCCGGGCTGATCATGTTAGCTGTGAAGTCTCCCTTGCTTGCTTTGCCTGTGCTGTCCGATCGGACGAAAAATCCCTTCATGGTTTCACCATCCAAGGTAGCGCTAATGTAAATAGATGCCAGCGCCAGGCTATCAAGAGCAGCCAGAGATAAAGAGACCTCATTTGCAGAAATAGATCCGGCTACTGCACCATTCCAGGGATCGTCTCCTTCGAATTTGGCCAGGCCAAACAAAGAGTGATCTGATTGGCTCACAGCTATGATAATATCCTTTTCTCCTAAGGAGGCCTTCCAGATGCCCTGCGCGCTGGCGGAAGCTGTGGATGAGTCATATTGAGCCGTGCTACTATTATGGCCAGATGAGGCATCCTGAGCGGACGCCATGGATACAGATGCTGAGAAAGTTAAAAGAAGAATTGCCATTAAACCAAAATTTCTAATCATCAAGGCTGTAACCTCCTTTATTGTTCATTTGAGACGTCCCTATTAAGCCATAATCATTAATATAGATACCGAAAGCGAGCTTCTTCTGGAGGCTTGCTTATCAAAGCCATGTCGTATTGGCTCATTTCCTCAGTGATTTTGCTGTGTTTGCTGCCGATAGGGTTTAGTGCCGCAGAACTAACCGATTTCTCACGCGAAGCCGCGAAGACGCGAAGGCTAATGAATGATCCCACAAGATAAATATATGATTCGAACATAATGTTGAATGATGGATCTACTTCAAGCCCAGGTAGGCGGAGATACGGCAAGTGCATTGCTCAACAACATCTGGTTCCTACTATTCATATTTCTCTTCCTGGTCCCCATGGCGCAGAGGTACTACCTGCAGACTGCCAGAAAGAGCGTCCTGGCAAAGCTGGGCAAAACGCGAGGCACACAGGTCATAACGCTTATCCATCGCCAGGAGACCATCAGCTTTCTGGGCATCCCCTTAGCTCGCTATATCGATATAGATGACAGCGAGCGAGTCTTGAGGGCCATTCGCGCAGCGCAAAAAGATGTGCCCATCGACATCATCTTGCATACCCCGGGAGGCCTGGCTCTGGCTGCCACGCAAATTGCCATGGCGCTGAAGGCCCATCCCGCCAAAAAGACAGTGATTGTGCCCCATTATGCCATGAGCGGCGGAACTCTCATCGCTTTTGCCGCCGACAAGATAATCATGGACCCGCACGCCGCCCTGGGTCCCGTGGACCCGCAACTGGGAGATATGCAGGGCAGCTATCCGGCAACATCGCTCCTGGCAGTCGTCGGCAAGAAGAAGATCGATGAGATCGACGACAAGACCCTCATCTATGCCGAGGAGGCGAAAAAGGCCATGAGCCAGATGAGAAATCTCCTCAAAAAGATCCTGGAAGGAAAGTGCGGCGGCGAGAAGATGGAGAGCATCATCGAGGAGTTCGTCTCAGGAAAATATACTCATGATCATCCTTTTATGGCCGAGCAGGCTCAATCTCTCCTGGGTGAATGCGTGCAGACCGATGTACCAGATGAGGTCTATGCCCTGATGGACCTGTACCGCATGGAAGCGGGAAGAAGCCGACCGGGTGTGGAGTATGTGCCACTGATCAAGCATTAGCGCGCTTAATTGGCGAGGACATTTGGCGTTAGGAATTAACATATCCAGGAGTTGCTCCTCCTGTCATTCCCGGCAAGCTCTTTCCCAAATATAGATATTTGTAATACCATTTCCTCTCGGAAGGCCGAAACACCCCTATATCATTGTTCCATCCATCTCTGTCGAAGTCACCGGCGACTGGAAGATCCCCCGGCCAACCATAAATGAATTCTTGATTGGTATTCCCATTAGCATCAAAATCAAGGAACCATTGTTTCACGGAAGGCCGGAATACTCCAATATCGTTATTATATTCGCCAGAGCCTTCAAAATCGGCAGCGTTCGGAATTGGCAAATCTCCTGACCAGCCCCAATGTGCTATTTTTTTATCGGTATTCCCGGTGGCATCAAAGTCAAAATACCATTTGGTTTCAGATGGTCTGAAGACACCAATGTCGTCACAATATCCATCGTTGTCAAAATCTCCGGCGAGAGGAAGATCGTCTTGAAGGCCCCATGGTTTTATGACTTTATTGGTATCTCCATTTGCATTGTAGTCAAAATACCAGCTAGAGTCAGATGGCCTGAATACGGCGATATCGTCATTATGACCATCACTATCAAAGTCGCCAGCTATTGGCCGATCTCCCTGGTTGCCCCATGGTCCGATCTTTTTATCTGTTGTCCCATCCCGGAAATAGTCAAAGTACCAATTGCGCTCTGATGGCCTGAAAACACCTACATCATCGTTTATACTGTCACCATTGAAGTCACCGGCTATTGGAAGGTCACCTCTGATCGCCCAAGGACCTACAACATCATCTGATTGACCTAAAGATCCCCCTAAACATGATAGGAAGGATATAATGAAACAGATGATTTGAACTATACGAATCCATCTCATCGTCTATTCCTCACAGCGAGATTTAAGTATCCATACCATATTAATATGATCGATTCGCAAGCACCTATAGCACTTATAATTTGATAAAAAATGAACGATTTTATAACAATATTCCGATTCCTATCTCCCTATAAAGGCACGTTGTTAGCCTAATTCGCGATGATATTGGCTGATTGGGACATGATATCCACATCACCGATGCGGCCCTCCACTTCCATGGAATCGCCGAAGATGCCTTCCATGAGCACCTTGCCGTTGTGGGCCATGAGCCTCACTACGCCCTCCATTGCCTTTTCGCGAGAATTTCCCTTCAAAATGTAAACCGTAAGTTCGCACATAGTTCCTCCTAAAAATGATGGTAATAATAAGGCGGGCCCGGCGGGATTCGAACCCGCGACCCCCGGGTTAGAAGCCCGGTGCTATATCCTGGCTAAGCCACGGGCCCGCAAATGGTTTTAGCCGCCCTTGGGCGGCATCTGACCTAATGACATTTTAAGCTGCTCTTGAAGCTGAGTGAACCGGCCCTGAATGCGTTCTTCCTGATTGGCCATGTTCTTCTTGCGGATCTCGTTCATATCCTTCTTCTCTTTCAGCTCTTCGATCAGCTTGAGCTTGTCGGCCTTAAAGAGGAGTTCCCCGACGCCCTTGTATATAACTGCATCGTCTGCGCTCTTCTCCAGTTCCTTGAGCGCCGCTTCAGTCTCTCTGATCAGACCTTCGATCTGGCCCTTTTGAGCCATGACCGCTTGCGCCTGCTGCTGGAGCTGCTGGAGCTGAGCCAACTGATTCTGTATCTGCGGAGGCAATTCGCCACTCATATACTCACCATCTCAAATGCGATGTTAACCAACCTTATCCATGTATTTAAGGCTGCCCGGAGAGAGACTGTATCCTCGCCCCAGATCCTCAATCTAATCGAACCATCTTCCAGGCCCAGAATTACATTGGACCTATGCAGTTCGTCTTCAATTTCGGGAGCCAGCGCCTGATAGATCTCAGGGGCATGCTCGCTTTCAAACACGAACTCTGCGCAGCCCTTCATATCTTAAGCCTGAATTTGGCTTGGCCCTCATCTATGAATTCGATAGTATTTGGTGCAACCCAGATTATGCGTCCCTGGGCCGGAGGGGCCTCGCCAAGCCACTCCAGCTCAAAGAACTGCGCAATTGGAAGAGCAACCGCTGCCATGCCGGCAACTTTCGGCACGCTACTCTTGAGCCGCCTTGCTTCCGGTTCTCCTGAAAGCCGAAAGCTCAATTGCTCCTCTCTTCCCGAGGAGCGCTTGAAGAGACCTGCCGGATTGCCGTGGTCCTCTATCACCACCAGCCAGGTTTCGTCCTCCCCCAGACTTTGCTTTCCCCTATTCACATAGGGCAGAGAGAGAAACGAGGCCAGAGCCCTGGCAAACCTTCTTGCCTTGCTGGAAGGATCTCGCGAAGTGGTGAGCAGCATCAGACGGCTTTCATCTTCTTGACCGTGGTGGGCCGCTCCTTCATCAGAATCCTATGCCCACAATATGGACAGCGTATGCCGCTGTACTCATAATCAACCTCAACGGTCTTCTTGCATCTGGTGCACTTATACGCCATCTTCTAAGCCGCCTCAAGGGTCTTCTTGAGAGACCTTATCACTGAGCGTCCCAAAGACGTCTCAGGCAGGAAAGAGCCGCCAGCAAAGGTATAGCCGCACTTGCTGCAGCTCCAGATGGCGGTGCTTATCCTTGTCACTTTATTCCTATTGCATGAGGGGCAGTCATAAGAAGCCTTGCTCTTTTCTTCCAAATCTGCCACGAGCTTTCGTGATTTGCGGCCGTACCTGGGACCAAACCGGGCTGCGGACCTGCTCTTCCTTCCTTTTGTAGTCTGCTTTGCCATGATCTTAACTTCCGTTTATGCTTCCAGAAACTTTTCCCGGATTTCTTTCGCCTTCTCACATGCTATATCAATGATGCGGTAGATCTGCTCAGGTTTGAGCATTCCCGCGCCACTCTTCTGTGAGCCGCAGATATTGCCTTCCACCGTAGATATCATGGTGAGACGGGTATTGGCAATGGCCTCTTCATCGACCCCGGGATCGAACATCAAGACATCATTGAATTCAATGGCCGTCGTCGCTATGGGGATATCTCTTATGGGCAAGACGTAATCCTCGCCCAGACCGAACCGGGCTGCCGGCACCTTGGTGGACAGCAGCGCAGCGATAGCGCCCAGTGACGCGGCATCAAGAATATTTCCGCAGTCATCCAGGATATGAATATCGATGAATATAATCCAGACCTGCTTGCCGGGCACAATGCACAACGCTTCCAGATCCACTGCCTTGGACTCGCGCACGCCGCGATCCACTACCCGCGCCAGCTCAATTCCCATCTCATTGGGCGGACCCGGCTCAAAAGATGGTGAGGCAAGCGGCACCAGCTCGGCATTGGTGATGATGACTCCCTTATTGGGCGTATCCGAGAAAGGCTCCCCGGGTTGCATCTTCACGCCCACCAGCACCTGGCTTGATCCTAATTTAACAAGCGCACTACCTTCCGCCTTGCGGATCACATCTCTCTGGATGGATATCTCCCGGTACTCATCAAAAGTGCGGCCATCAATCCTCTCTCCTTTGAGAAGCAGGTTGTAGATAAAGTCCTTCTTTATCTCGGAGATGACGTTAGTCACAGACATGCACATCCTCTCGCACGGGCTGTTCTACCATCTGGCTATATTTCTTCACAAGAGCTGCTCTTTGCATCTCATAGATGTCTCTGGCTCCCTTCATGGCCATCTCCACGGCCCTATGAAACTCGTCCGGTGTGAGATCGCCATCCATTTGCAGCAAGGTGATGTCTCCACCCGGAGTCATGGCAATGGGCAGGTCTGCCTGGCCGAAGTTGTCTTCCTCTTTCATTGGATCAAGAATTATGGTATCCGCCACTTTTCCAGCAGCACAAGACGAAATCATGCTCTTCATGGGAATACCTGCATCCGCAAGAGCTACCGCCGCGGCATTTATGCCAGCGGTCCTTGTTCCCGCATCGGCCTGAAGCACCTCGATAAAAACATCTATCACCGATCTGGGGAAGAAGCTGGTCAGAATCACGGGCTCGAGTGCTTCCCGGCTAACCTTGGAAAGCTCTTGCGACCTTCGGTCCGGACCCGGCCGTTTTCTATCCTCTACAGAGAAAGAGGCCATATTATAACGGTAGCGCACAATGGCCCTGGTTGCTTCCTGCAAATGTCTGGGATGCACCTCCCTGGGTCCGTAAACTGCCGCAATGACCTTATTCCCACCCATCTCGATGTAACATGAGCCGTCTGCTCTGGCCAGGACTCCCACCTCGATTTTCACAGGTCGGAGCTGATCTGCCCTTCGGCCATCCAGGCGCAGTCCATCTTTAAAAAATGATATATCAGTCTCATCCATAGCGATCAACTTCTGGCCCCTTTCTCCTTCTTTAGGAAGTCCACTATTCTGTCAGTGAGACCATTGGTATGGGCTTCCTTCTCAATCAGAGTTATGGTCTTCAGAGCCAGATCCATATCCTCTGCACCCCCGTGGATCCAGATTCTGCCGTTCTGGCCAACGAAGATATTACAGTTTACCTCTTTCTTCAACATGCTGATCATGGAGCCGCCCTTGCCGATGAGCCTGGGAACTCTTGTATGGCTTATCTCAATGACCTGGCCGGCCTTAATCTGCCCGAGCTTCTTGTCATTCAAAGTGAGCTCCACCTTCATAGTAGGATCTACATCAGCCACGCGCGTCATGATCGAGCTGCCGATGCGCAAATACTTGGACATCTCATCCGATTCGATCCTAATCGGGAACTCAGAGATATGCAACAGCCCGTCGTAGGGCGAATTTATGTCCACGATCCAATTTGAGAAGGTAATATCCTTCACGACACCTATGACGTTGTCCCCCGGTCCGGGTATATACTTGCCCGCCAGGGGTATGACATTTATCTTATCCCTAAAGTTCGCAAGACCATATAGCAAGGAGTAGACGCCACCGTTTCTTACATACGTCCCCTCGCCCGACCTCTTGGCCTCCTCAGAGAGAAGATCACCTGGTACTACCACCTTGCGATCCATGCGCTTTTTACTCCCATCTTCAATGCTTAAGAAGCTTCGTCTCAGATTCACCTTTAGTCAGCCGGTTGATAAGGGCATAAAATTCGGTCTGCATGCCCGCCGGTATCTCGACCACACCAATCCAAGAGCCATTGTTCTGCCATGCCTCTCGATTGAGCTTGCCAAAGGCAGCAACTTCGCCATAAGCCTTGGGAGCATATGCGGAAGGGATTTTTACCGCTACCTCTACCATCTCGAATCTTATAGGGATGAGAGGTCGAATGGCCTTCATGGCTATCTTGACCAGCTCATCGGTGGATTTAGTAGGATCGATATTGACGCGAGCCTCGGTCATGGCCTGATCAATCCTTGTCGGCGGGTGAGGTGTTTTGGTCTGAGGATTGATAGCGTTCCGGGCTATGATCTCGATGACCTGGCGACGCTTGTTCTCGATGAACTGCTTTCTCTGCTCCGACGTCAGGCTGATATCGCCCTTTTTTATGATTATCTCGGCAATGGGCAGAACTTCCAACGTCCCAAAGGCCTTTTTCAAATCCTCTTCCGGGCTTCTGTCTCCACGGGAGGCATTTTCGAAGATATCCTCTACGGCCAGGATATCTTCCAGGTTGACGTGGTCCCCCCTTTTCAGAGCCAATGCTCCATCAGGATCTACCAGAACCTCAAAGATGGTTCCGTGGGTCTTGAGTCTGGCAGGAACAGCGTCATCCAGTCTGACCATTCCTATGCCTCTCCTTTTTCTCCCTTCTCAACTTTGCCGGGCGAGACGGCAGACTTCATCCTTTCAACATAAGTGGCTACCTCTTTCTCAGCCAATTTGTAGAACTTCTTGTCGCCCAGTTTGATTATCCCGATCTCCGTTGTGGCAGCTTCTACCTTTCCTTCGGCAGCCTTGTAGAGCGCTTCCAGGCCCATGAGCACGGCCTCGTCCATTGTGAGGTCTTCTCTGTATTTCTCTTCGAAGAGCTCCATAACTGCCGATCTGCCCGCTCCAATGCCCGTAGCCTTGTATTCCAATAAAGCGCCGGACGGGTCGGTCTCAAAGAGACGAGTTCTATCCTCCTCTGCGCCGATGATGAGCAGCGCCGTTCCAAAGGGACGAACTCCGCCGTACTGAGTATATTGCTGCTTGAAGTCGCAGATCTTCTTAGCCAGGGCCTCGACTCCAATGGGCTCGTCGTAGACCAAACGGTTTATCTGGCTCTCTACCCTGGCTCGGTCGATCAGCACTCTGGCATCTGCTACCAGGCCGGATGTGGCGGCGCCGATATGTGTGTCTATCTGAAAAATCTTCTCAATGGACTTGGGCTCCATGAGCCTGCTGGTGATTCTCTTGTCTACCAGTACTGCTACGCCGTCTTTTGACTTGATGCCTACTGCCGTGGTTCCTCTGCGCACGGCCTCGCGGGCATATTCAACTTGAAATAATCTGCCATCAGGGCTGAATACGGTAATCGCCCTATCATAACCCATCTGCGGTGCCATCTGCATCCTCGTGTCCTCCACTTAAATCAAAAGAGGTCAGCCCCAAGTATTGGGTGTCTGATCCTGTGCTCTTATTGCGGTCGTCCGGACAGAGATCGACTTTTACACCATGGGTGCGGATAATACACCCGGAAACGTCTCTCAGTTCGATTCTTCTTCCGTCGCTTTCAGCACATATTTTACTCAGTCTTGGTAAATACTTTTCTGTAGCGGATTTGATTGTTCCCGAGACGCCTTTTGTATGGAGAACGACTCGAATCCCATGAATTGAATGAATCGTAGCCAGTGTCGCTCGTGTCTCCTGGACATGTTCATGGGAAAAACGGATCAAGCCATAGCGGCCATTGAAAGCTATCATTTTGAGCCGGTTTTTCGCTGCTCCTTCGTCGCCGAAAAGGGATAACTGAGATGAAGTAACCTCATTCATCAGATCTTTGGGCGAGATTTCGCCTTCAGACAATAGCTCGAAGATCATATACCGCCTTCGCTCCCGCAGCACGGGAAATCTGCTTCTCATAGAAGCTCTACTCCCGGACCCACCCACTTTCTGCGATTGAGCGCCAGCAGTATCCCAGGACGACGCAAAGCTTCTCGTGCCTCATCCGTCTCAAAGCCCGCCACCTCTGCCATGGCGACCAGGTCACGGGGAGAGTGCAGGTCAAGATGAGAGAGCGCACTCATGGTAATGACCGGGTGTAGCTCGAACTTTCTTACCAGCTGAAGATTGCGGCGAAGGGCTCCCAACCAGCGAGAGCGCGAGCTGCCCCGCAGATGCACCAGGCCGCTGAGATCAAAACCTATGCTGATCTGATTTAGCTTAGCGGCGCGCGCGCTGGCAATGGTAAAAGGGCGTCTAAAATCGCAGGGATGCATGAGAAGGTCCACATTTGGGTCTTCAGATGCCACCCGGACTATCTCCTCGGATCCTGCCCGAATCATGATAAACGGATATCTGGCTCGCAGAGCTGATATGCGGCTCTTGAGTGCTTTGCTGGAGGGCGCCGTTACCTCTGCGCCGATGACCACCTCAATTCCCTTGATCTTCTCTGCTGCCTGGGGCATGAAGATCCTGCCAGGATCGCAGTTGCAGATGATTATGCCCCGATAGCCCAATCCCTTGGCAGTAAGAGCCATGCGGCTGGCTGAAGAAGCACCTTCAGGAAAGACGCTAAGACATTCGTAAAAGCTCATATGAGCTCGCTTATGATCTTCAGAGCAGACTCGCGCCGGGCCGGATAGGTCTTGATGAGGATTGTTGTGTCCAGGGCATCCTTGGAGTCGGTCAGGCGCAGCAGGCCTTTGTAGGCGGCCTGTTTGTCCAGACGCAGGTGAAAATGGCTTTCCCCCTCCAATCGGTCCGGGATCTCCCGGCGAAGCTTTGCCAGGTCTTCGGCGGGAAGCTGCTCGCGCAGTATTTGAAAGAAGGCGGCAGCTTCTCTCTTGCGCAGCTCCGCCTCCAGTATTTTTATCTCATTTCCGAAATGGCCCTCGGCAGTAACTCCTGTGATTCTGTCCAGAGGAACGAAGACTGCGAGCGCCTCGCGCACGCGGCCCTCGTCTTCCGTTGCTGCCACAAAGGCCCGGAAAGAGACCTTGTCAATCACTTACTTTCCTTTTCCGTCGTGGGCTCTGATGCCGGGCCTGGTCTTCTCGGTGCCGAAGCCCTTGTGCCTCTGGCCTCTGCCCTTGCGACCTGCGCTGGTCTTGCCGCGCACGGCTCTGCCGCGATGAACATCGTTGCAGACCCAGTTAAGGTTCTTGTCGTTCATGATGGAGGGTGCGCAGGGGTCCACCAAAATGACCTCGTAGAACTTCTGCTTGCCGTCCTCGGCCACCCAGTAGGAGTTGAGGACTTCCATGTTGCGGTACCGCCTTCCAGCTCTTTCCTCGGCGATCCTCTGAATGGACTTGCCCATGCTGATGGCGTTCACGCCCATCTTGCTGGTCTTTCTGTTCCTCTCGTAACGGGACTTCTTGCGGCCGCCGCGTCTTACCTTGACACGTGCCACGATAATGCCCTGCTTGGCCTTGTAGCCGAGCGCGCGCGCCCTGTCCAGGCGGGTGGGCCTATCGATTCTCTGCACGGTGCTTTCCTGGCGCCAGGCCTTGAGCCTGTCCTGCCGCAGTGCGCCTACATATCCCTCTCGGGGAGATGACCAGGCATCGCTGATATAACCGTAAAAAGACTTCATTCTCTTTTCACCTTTACCGGTTCGACCCAAAACGGGTCACATTCCGGAACTAGAGGGGGGATGGGGTGATAGGAGATAAAGGTTTGGGAGATGGTAACGCATTAAGGCTCGGCGTGGGATCTTAAGGCAATTAGAAATTCGTCTCGATGTGCAAAAATCAATCTATCTAATTCCCAGCCCTCTATTCCCGCTTCTTTTGCAATATTCAAGTAGAATTTTTCATGATCCGAGTACTTCTTCAGATTCAGCCCCAGTTCGTTGGATACGGAATGGATGCGTGCATCGAGTGCTATCTTTTCACGGAAAAACGGATGATAGCAATCCATCATAATATTATTCGCATATTTCGGACCTATTCCAGGAAAATCGTCAAGGAATTCCGTCATTTCTGCTGCGCATTTTTTATTGAGCAGCATTGCATTGGCCTGCTCTAATCCACCCATCTCTTCAATTTTCTCAAAGCATCGTGCAAGCATCGGAGCTTTTTTCTTGTAGAAGTGTATCTTAGCACCTTTCATGACTTGCCGCAGCCTATTCACACGGTCTTCATTGTTGAGTTTCTTCAGTTCATCATAAGTGATCGGTTGATTTTTATTTTTGTCTGTGACCATATCTTCGTTTCTGCTTATGCCGCCCCAAGTTGAATAACTCACTAATAACTCATGCCACAAGAAATCAGGTCTTTTGAGTATAGAGCGTCCTTTTTCTTTCTCTCCAATTCTTCATTATACTTGTCTCGAAGATTTTTAGCCACTGACACCAGAGTCTTAACTTGTTGATCGGTTGCATCATCAATTCTCATAGAGGTCGCTCTATCGAGCAAAGTTTTAAAATGTTTCATGAATTGCCCTAATGCAATTGAGATGACTATTCATAGCTATGTGAGCAAGTCACAGAGAAGATAAAAATGAATGTTGCCATCACTACGGTCGGGTGCAAAGGGCCTGAAGATGAATCCAAAAATGAAGGACGACTAAAAGCCGGAAAGCTAGCGATGGCAAAGACGAAATCATTGGGTGCTGATATATTAGTACTTCCTGGGGGCTTCGTAGTCGGTAATGACTCTAAATCAAGGCGACGAATAGCAGATGCACTCATAGATGAAGCTCGCAGCTTAGAGCTTGCAGTGGTTTTTGGCGTGGACGATAATAGTTGGCCCCAAGCATATGGATATGCTTGGAGCGCAGTTGACAAAATAGCATATTGTTGGGAAGAAAGATCATCTACCAGACTATGGAATAAAAAAAATGAGCAGCAAATTATACTAACCGATAACGAATGGGATGCCAAACTAAAGAGTTACGATGCGGTTCATCTTATCACGACAGAAGGTGGAGTTGCTGGCGTTTTATTATGTGGAGAACTTTTCAACGAACGCATACGGAATGCACTCATAAAATGTAGCCCTCATCCTAAGATCATTGTAGATCTCATTCATAGAGGTCACGGTTTCAGATCAACGAACTCAATGAAGAAGCTATGCCATAATCGCATTGCATCAGCTTGTTCTGCTCACGTACAAAAAAATTGTTCTATGAAGCGCTGCTATATTCCCGGCAAAGGGAAGGATGGAAATGCATCCACCAGAGAATTTGACAGCATTATTGAGGGACCACCAAGGATAGAACTCAAGCTATTTAATATTTGAACATGGACCGAAATATATAAATTGGGTAGTCTCTGTGTGTTCTGTGCATTTGTGGTAAGATCGTCAGTTGTTTGGATATAATAATCAATCAATGGTATTAGCAGGCATTCGTTCCTTTTCCAAAATCCCGCGCCCGCAAGCGTCTGCCCACGCGCGCATATGCGCCTACGTCTGAGTGCAGACCTGGGCCCCCGTCGATCTGCCTGTCCTTGCAAGAGCCTCTTCAAACATAAAGTTCAAATAGTATTAAAACAAATCATTATTAAAAAAATTAGTTTAGAATAACAGATGATGTGTGATACGGGCCTATAACAGCCATCTGAGGGGATGGATGTAAAGCTTTCCCGAATCGGTTCAATGAATTCAGTGAAGGGGGTATTTAAAACGTCAATGTTGATACCTATCGGCATAGTAATGCTGAGCGGTGCAGTAGGCGGAATTGTGAATGCACTGGTGAGCGACAACGGTTTTGTCCGGCCCAGTGAAGAGACGACCGGCGAAGTCACCATAATTCGCCCCGGCTTTGCAGGCAACATACTTCTGGGAGCAATGGCAGCCTTCATCTCCTGGGGCCTTTATGGAGCTTTCAGCAATGCAGTTATCTGGGGCTCGAAAAGCGGAATGGGAACGGATGAGATAACCGTCTCCATTGCATCCATCGCGGGCGCAGTTTTGGTAGGGATAGGCGGAGCCCGCTGGCTGACCAACGAGGTGGACAAGAAGCTTCTGCGAACCGCAGCGGCCACGGCTGCAGCCTCAAAGCCCTCCTTTGATGATTCCCAGAAGATTGCCCGGGCCACCCCGGCTCAGGCCTTCAATATCGCCAAGAAGATGAACAAAGAGTGAAGAACTCAGACATGAATGGGCCGATATGATCACAGAGTGCATGCGGGCAATGCCGGCGACGTCTGGAAGCATTTCCTCCTGCTGGAGGCGGCAGATTGCCTCCTCGAACCCGGCGGTAGCCTGATCTATGCGGAAAGCCATGCAGGCCGTCCCGAATACGTCCTGAGATCGCCTGGAGATTGGGAAGGCGGAATAGGCAAAATCTGGCCGTTTCTACCATCCCTTAGAAATTTTCCCTATTTTGATATCCTGGCCGATTTGAATAAGGATAGTCAGTCCATTGTTTCACCATCTCTTATAATCTATCCCGGGTCCATCCGCCTCATCGATGAGCTGGCCAGGAGGAAAGGAGCAAATCTGCAGGCCAATGTCTGGGACAATGATGCGGATGTAGCCGGCTCTTGGGAGAGCTTCACTCAGGCGGCAGAGTCGATGGGATCACTTCCATCGGCAGGAATTGTCTTTCACCAGGGAGACGGATTTACAGGAATGATGTCCCGGCTATGCAGATCTCCGCCCGGCCTTCTTTTCATCGATCCTGCGTATATCGATCCCGAAGACGCACCGCTTGCAGTAAAGCTGCTGCAAGAAGCGAAAGACCTGGGATGGATAGTGCTTTGGTGGTACATGATGGACATGCAGACTGCGCCTGAGGGACTCGATAAATTCGAACTGCAATTTTCCGAGGCGGGACTGGATGGCGGAAAATGGAAAGGTGCAGCCGTAGCATTTGTCGGAGAAGATAGCGATCGGTACGACCGTCTCATCAGCCACATGCACCAGCAAATCAAGAAATTTATCAGATTACTTAACCGTTAAGTATATCCCCTCTGGGGAGGGGTTATTGACATAAGGGGATCTCTGCTGCGCAAAGACTACCGTCTCGTACTAACATTACTTCTCATTTTGCTGGTTTATAGCCTTGTCTTTATGGCACTGATGAGCCTTGAGGGGCAGTCTGTGAATGTGAATATTGCCACGGCTATCTACTGGGTAGTGGTGACCATGACCACTCTGGGATTTGGAGATATCGTTTTCAAAACACCTATTGGATACATTTTTACGATCATTGTATCGCTCTCCGGAATTGCCATTCTCTGGGCAGTGGTGGTGCCACTGGGCATAACTCCTAATCTGGAGCGCATAGTCCGAGCCGCTCCCACTTCAGCTCCCGAGAAGATGGAAGGGCACATAATCATTTCTGGTTATAACCCAATTGTGGATACATTAGCTGAGAGATTTTCGCTGCTCAATATTCCATTCTTGATCATCGAGCGTTCGGAGAGCGCGGCCAGAGGTATCTATAAAAATTATCCTGTGGTATGGGGTGATCCTTCTAGGCAAGAGGTGCAAAGAAGAGCTAGCATCAGTTCAGCCCGGCTTTTTATAACCAATGAAAATGACGAGCTGAATGCCGAGGTCATTTTAACACTGCGAGAGATCTCTGATATCGAGATCATCGCTCTGGTAGACGATCTGACAAGATCCAGGTTCCTGAGGTATGCGGGAGCCTCCCGCATAATCTCGCCCAAGACGCTCCTTGGAACCTTCATTGCCCAGATCACCTCGCTGCCCATGAGAAATGTGTTTCCGGGATCAATCCAGCTCTTTGGCGATCTTCTTCTGGCGGAGCTGCCCATCTATCCGGGAGCGGAGTTGATAGGAGAGAAGCTGGAAGAAATTGGCATGAAGAGATCAGGAGGAGGCATTGCAGGCATCTGGCAGAGGGGTGTCTTTCATCTCAGCCCCGGTCCAGAGGAGACTGTGCACTCCAATTCGGTGCTGATGGCGGTAGGAAACATCGAGCAGCTCTCTGCCATCAGAGATCTCACACTGGGCACTCGCAAGGAGGGGCCTCAAATGATCCTGGGGTACGGGGATGTGGGAAAACGGGTGGCTGCAGTGCTATCCGACTGCGGAACCAACCCCACGATTCTGGATCTGCGCGATCTAACTGAAACCGACTTTCCGCACATAATAGGAGATGCTACGGCAGAGACCGACCTACTGCAAGCAGGAATCAAGGAGGCAGTTGGAGTCTTGATCATGCTCAACCAAGACTCTGATGCCATTTATGCCACTCTTCTCGCTAAAAATCTTAATCCCCAGGCATTTGTGGTGGTGAGGGCCAATAACCTCAGGTCGGCCGAGAATATCTATCGGGCCGGGGCCGATTATGTAGCATCTTTACCAATCGTGGCCAGTCACATGCTGGCCAGGATCATTCAGGGGGATGAGGGGAAGATGGATCTGCTTTATGAGGATCTGGAACTGAAGATATTCCTCGCAAAAAAAAGATCCGGCCTGGCGGAAAGAACCCTGGAAGAACTGAATCTGCCGCAGAGGTTCGGCTGTCGGGTTGTGGCTCTGGAGCGGATGGGCCAGGCCATGGCATTGCCGGACAAAAAGATAGTGGTAGAAGTTGGCGATATTCTGGCACTGATGGGCAGTCCGAAGGGAATTGAGGCATTCAGCCGGAAATACGATCGAAGCAATGACTGGAAAAATTTTCGAACCATCCTGAAATAATGAATTTCCATTGCCATAACCATAAATACTTATAATTTTCAGTCTCAAAAGGATAATTATGCCTTCAATTGCCCATCTGGTTATTGGTTTCATCCTGATTGCCTCTGTTGCCCTGTCGCAGGAATCGGTCATCACTGTCGGACCGAACGGCTGCGATTTCTACAGGATCGAGTCGGCTCTCGATTCAGCCCATCCGGGAGATATCATCGAAGTGCAGAGTGGTGAGTACTATGTCAATTTGAATATAACAACCCCCCTCTTGACTCTTCGAGGAAAAGACACGGGAGAAGGCAGGCCGGTCCTGCGAGCCGGAAGCTCCACTGCCGATGCCTTATCCGATTGCAGGCGGTACAAGTATGGATCGCTACCCTCTGGCGAGCTGGTGGAGAATGCCCGGATGATTCTCAATTACCCATACAACGAGTTAATCACATGAATGAAAAGATAGCGGACGGAATCAAACGCAGATGGCCCAGTAAGTTCCATGATCAGGAACGCTTTGTCTTCCAAAATATTCGGCCGGGCGACCGGATATTCGTGGGCACGGGCTGTGGCGAGCCTGTGCATCTGGTCAGCTCTCTGCTCAATTTCGTTCAGAGCCAGCCCAAGGCCTTCATGGATGCCGAGCTGATAAACATAGTCACGCTTGGCGTTGCTGCCTACACGGACGAAAAGTTCAAAGACAACTTTCGGCTCAACTCCTTTTTTATCGGAGACAACACCCGAAAGGCCGTAAACCGGTGTGGAGCCGATTACACACCTATCTTCCTCTCAGAGCTACCTGCCCTTATCAGATCAGAGAGGATACCTATTGATGTGGCCCTCATCCAGACCACCACTCCTGATGAGGACGGCAATATGAATCTGGGCGTCAGCGTGGACATCTGCAGAGCTGCCGTCGATAAGGCCGCAATTGTGATCGCCCAGCCTAACTCCTTTATGCCTGTAGTGGCTGGAGATGGCTGGATCGACATGGATGATGTCGACTACATCATTGCCAAAGATGAGCCCCTGCTGGAGTATATCGAAGATGTTCCCGGCGATATTGCTCAAAAGATTGGGAGATATGTGGCCCGCATCGTGGAAGATGGCTCTACAATTCAGGTGGGATATGGCAGCATTCCCAATGCAGTAGTCAGCAGTCTGCAAGGAAAAAAGCATCTGGGAGTGCACACGGAACTGCTTAACGATGGTATTGCCGCTCTGATGGAAAAGGGGGTTGTGGACAACAGCCAAAAGAGCCTGAATCCCGGCAAGAGCATTGCCACCTTCTGCATGGGTCGGCGCCAGACCTTCGATTTTCTGAGGGATAATAGCTCTATAGAGTTTCGTACAATCGACTACACCAATAACCCTCTCATCATTGCTCAAAACAGTAAGATGACGGCCATCAACAGCGCTCTGCAAGTCGATCTCACCGGACAGGTCTCTGCAGAATCTTTAGGTCACAG